>NZ_SMTL01000001.1 GCF_004358025.1 Rhizobium deserti
CTCGATCCGCTGCAGATCACGCTCGCTCATCGCTATCAATCCCATCTGCTCGTCTCCGCGTTGCCTAACGCGGGGAGTGTGACACTCTAACTTTGCAGAAACAGGACATTTTAACTTTGCGGCTACAGACTAAGATCACATAAGATAGATTATGGAACATAGCTATATGCCAGGACTCCCAGCCGCTTATGGTTTGATCCTGCTGAACAACGTCCTAAAGCTCGTCCTGCCGAAGCTCCAGCTCGAATGCCAGCCCGTCATAGGCAGGCTCTACATTTGCCGGCGTCTCCGCCATCACCGTTTCATAGTCCAACGGGATATGCATATGCGTCAGGATGGCGCGCTTCGGGGCCAGCCGCGAAATCCAATCCAGAGACTGCTCCATCGACAGATGGCTGGGATGATACCGGTACTGCAGCGTATCGATGATCAGCACATCCAGCCCATCGAGCCGGTTGACGGTCTCAAGGGGAAAGTCGCTGACATCTGTGCAATAGGCCACGTTGCCGATCCTGAAGCCGAGCGACTGGATTTCACCATGCTGCTGCCTGTGCGGAAAAAGCCGTATGGCGCCGCCTAGGCCGTCGATGGTGATCGCATCATCCATGCTTTCGATCAGGATCGGCTTGACGATCGGCGGATAGTTCCCGCCGACCGGCGTTTCCAGGCAGTAGCCGAAACCCTGCCGGATCCGTTCCATAGTGGCGGCATCCGCGTAGATCGGAATGCGGTGATGCTGGAGAATGAAATAGCCGCGCAGGTCGTCTATGCCATGCAGATGATCCGCATGCGCATGGGTATAAAGGACGGCATCCACGCGCGGCACTTGTGCCGCAATCATCTGGGCTCGGAAATCCGGACCGGTGTCGACCACGACGACAGTGCGGCCGCCATCCGGAGCGATCTGTTCCACCATGAAGGATGCACGGCTGCGGCGGTTTTTCGGGTTGTTGGGATCGCAGGCACCCCAGTCGCCGTTCAGCCTCGGCACGCCCGGTGACGATGCGCAGCCAAGAATGGTAAAACGGCGTCGATAGGCAGCCACCGGCTATAACCTCGGCATGCGTGAGAAGATGCGAAACGCATTCTCTGTGGTGATCCTGGCCATGTCTTCATAGCTTACGCCGTGGCATTCAGCGAGAACCTCTGCCGTGTTGACGACATAAGAAGGTTCGTTGCGCTTGCCCCGCCAACGCTTCGGTGCGAGATAAGGCGCATCGGTTTCAACCAGCAGACGCTCCAGCGGAACGGTTTTTGCAATAGCCCGCAGCTCTTCCGATTTCGGGAAGGTCAGTATACCGGAAAAAGAAACATAGCCCCCAAGCGCGACGCCGGTGCTGGCAAGCTCCTGGCCGGACGAAAAGCAATGGAGAATGAAGGGGAAGCTCCCCTTCCCGCTTTCCTCCCTCAGGATCTGCGCCATGTCTTCGTCGGCGTTGCGGCTGTGGATGACCAGCGGCAAGCCCGTTTCGCGTGCTGCTGCAATATGGCGGATCAAGCCCGTCTTCTGGTCGTCCGGCGTCTGGGTATCATAGAGATAATCAAGCCCGGCCTCGCCGATGGCGACGATCTTCTCGTGCTGGTTGGCAAGCCGCACAAGGTCCTCGGCCTCTATATCCAGCTCTTCGCCAGCATTGTTGGGATGCGTGCCGACCGAGCAGAAGACCGACGGATAGTTCTGCGTAATCTCCAGCAGCCCGTCCAGTTTGCGCACCCGGGTCGAGATCGTTACCATCTGGGCAACCCCAGCCGCATGGGCGCGCCCGACTATGGCATCGCGTTCCTCGGCGAAATCGGCAAAATCCAGATGGCAATGGGTATCGATCAGCATGGAAGATCCTAGGCGCCGGCTTCCGGCGCGACATAGCGCGGGAAGACCGGCTTCGGCGCCTCAAGCGGTGTGCCCGCCTTCAGGCGTCCGGCGTCACCAAGCGCTGCAAAGTCACGCGCATCCGGGCCTGCCGCTACTAGGTCCAGCAGCTTGGCGGAGGATTCCGGCATGAAAGGCTGCAGAAGGATGGCGATCTGACGCACCACTTCGGCCGTGACGTAGAGCACCGTTCCCATCCGCTCCGGATCGGTCTTCTTCAGCGCCCATGGTTCCTGGCCGGCGAAATAACGGTCGGTTTCCGAGACGACGGCGATGATCGCGGCCAGCGCCTTGTGGAGCATCTGCTTGCCCATTTCCTCGCGGCAGATGGCAATCAGCGCGTCGGCGGACGCCAGCATCTCGCGGTCCGCCTCGTTGAATTCGCCGGGCGTTGGGATCTGCCCGTCGCAGTTCTTGACGATCATCGACAGCGAGCGGCTGGCGAGATTGCCGATACCGTTTGCAAGGTCTGCATTGATGCGGATGCCGATTGCATCCTCGCTGCAGAACCCGTCCTGGCCGAAGGAGATTTCGCGCAACAGGAAATAGCGGATCGGGTCGAGCCCGAAGTGCTCGATCAATTCGAAAGGATCAAGCACATTGCCGAGCGATTTCGACATTTTCTCACCGCCCTTGGCCAGCACGAAGCCGTGCGCGTAGACGCGTTTGGGCAAGGGCAGATTGGCCGACATCAGGAAGGCGGGCCAATAGACCGCGTGGAAGCGGATGATATCCTTGCCGATGATATGGGCGTCGGCCGGCCAGTATTTCGCCCGCGGCCCCTGCGGGTCGGTAAGATAGCCGGTGGCGGTGACATAATTGGTCAGTGCGTCAACCCAGACATACATGACATGATCTGGATCGTCCGGTACCTTGATACCCCAGTCAAAGGTCGTGCGGGATATGGAGAGATCGCGCAGTCCGGATTTGACGAAGGACATTACCTCGTTGCGGCGCTCGGCCGGACCGACGAAATCCGGGTTTTCCTCGTAGAGCTTCAGCAGCCGGTCCTGATAAGCCGAGAGCCTGAAGAAATAGCTCGATTCTTCGACCCATTCGACCGGCGTTCCCTGCGGCCCGTAACGGGTGCCGTCGCGCACTTCGGTCTCGTCCTCGGCGTAATAAGCCTCGTCCCGCACCGAATACCAGCCTGCATAGCTGTCCTTGTAGATATCGCCACTCTCCGCCATCCGGTTCCAGATGGCTTGCGAGGCCTCGTGATGGCGAAGCTCGGTAGTCCGGATGAAATCATCGTTGGAGGCGTTCAGCAGCCGGCCCATCTGGCGAAACTCGGCCGAATTGCGCTCGGCCAAGGCTTCGGGCGTTATACCCTCGGCGCGTGCCGTCTGCTGCATCTTCTGCCCGTGCTCGTCAGTGCCGGTGAGGAAAAACACGTCCTTGCCGTCCAGCCGCTGAAAACGCGCCATGGCATCCGTCGCAATCAATTCGTAGGCATGACCAATATGCGGCTTGCCGTTCGGATATGAGATCGCGGTAGTGATATAGAAAGGTGTCTTATCGGACATGGAAGCACTCGGGCACTGAACTTGTTCATGCCGCTCTTAACGTATGTCAGGCGGATGCGAAACCCAAACTTCCAGCTCGCATCACGGAAAGACCGTTGCTCTATCGCGCAGAGTCGAGGATGGACAGGATCGTCTGCTTGCGGTCGAGATTGTAGGCCTGCGCGGTCGCAACCTTTTCGGCAATATCGCTCACCAGCTTTGCCTGTCGGTCCGCGGTGTGAAGATCGCCGGCCAGTGCGGCGTGGCGTGCCCGGCCTGTCAGATGATCACTGAGGTGATCAAGGAAGAAGCCAAAAATGACCTCGCTATCCTTGCCCGAGAGAACGTCTGCCAGCCTGTGCATGGCCTTGCGGGCTTTCGGCCCTTCGGAGGCGATGACCTCATCAAAGGCGGCAATGATTTCGGTGCCGCCGTAGTTCAGAAGTTTGAGCGCCTGCGATACGCTGCCCTTCGACAAGCCGAGAACCATTTCCTCTGTCTTGCCGCCATCGAGCGGCAGGCCGAGGAAGGATAACGCGGAGGACAGATCCTTATCGCCAAGCGGTGACAGCTTGAGGGCTTGGCAGCGCGAACGGATCGTCGGGAGAAGCTTGCCGGGCGCATGCGACAGAACCAGGAACATGGCGCGGCGCGGCGGCTCCTCGAGCAATTTCAAAATGGCATTGGCGGCGTTGCGATTGAGATCGTCGGCCGGATCGATGATGACGATCCGCCAATTACCGGTACCTGAGGTTTGCGAAAAGAAATGCCCTGCCCTTCGCACCTCGTCGATGGTGATCGCGGATTTCACCTTGCCGGTCTTTTCATCGGTCGGACGCGCGAGATGCAACAGGTTATGGGACGCGCCGGAAGCGATCTGCCGGGAAATCGGAGACGCAGGATCAGGATCATCCAGAGTGGCCGGAGCATCGGTAGGCTCGGGATAGGACAGTACGTGATGGGCGAAACGGAAGGCCAAGGTAGCCTTGCCTATGCCTTGCGGCCCTTCGATAAGGATGGCGTGATGGCTCTTGCCAGAGCGGTAGCTTCGGGCCAGAAACTCTTCGGCGGCGTGGTGGCCGAAGAGTTTGGGATTGCGCGCGGGAGCTAGGGCGCCTTCCAGAACATGTGCATCCTGCTGGTCGCTCATCCTACCGTTTCCGCACGGTTGGGCTCGCTCAAGGCAAGCCGACGCGTCAGCGGCTCCACCAGCGCCGCGATGTCGTCGGCAATGGCGTCTTGCAAACGATCTCCATCCACCACGCGACAGCGTTCCGGCTCGGCGGCTGCGATTTCCAGATAGGCCTCACGCCTTTTCTCGTGGGTTTCGATTTCTTCGCGCTCGAAACGATCCGGTGGCGCGTTCGCAGCGCGCTGCCGCGCCCTTTGCAGGCCTGTTTCCGCCGGCAGGTCAAGGATGATGGTGCAGTCTGGGACCACGCCGTTGAGCGCAACCCGCTGGAGCGCCTCAATCAGTTCCGGCTCCAGATTGCCGGTCACTCCCTGATAAACACGCGAAGAATCCACAAAGCGGTCGCACAAAACAATTGCACCGCTTTCCAAAGCCGGCCGTATCACCTCTTCGACATGATCGTTTCGGGCGGCGGCAAATAAAATGGCTTCCATGCGGGTTCCAAACCTCTCCGCCGCACCGGACAGAAGAACATGCCGAACCGCCTCGGCGCCCGGGGATCCCCCAGGTTCGCGTGTCACCAGCACATCATATCCCCGACGTCGAAGCTGGTCCGCTAGCCGACGTATCTGGGTGGATTTACCTGCGCCCTCCCCGCCTTCGAACGTTATGAACAATCCGGACTGATTTGCCACGCGTGTTTCCGCACTCATTTCGAAAGAGGATTATACTGTATATCGAGATAGTGCGAAACATGCCCTAGAGCCAGAAGAACATCAGTTCCATGAGCGCATCGGTGGCCTGACTGACGAGGCCGCCCTTTCCCACGGTCGCGGAAGCTACAAGCGGCACCTCCCGTACCACACGTTCTCCCGAGGATATGCGTAGCACGCCGACATCCTGACCCTGACTGACCGGCGCTCGCAAGGGCCAGCGATAGACGATCCGCCCGGAAAGGCGCTCGGGGTTGTTGGTCGGCAGGTAGATATCGACGGGCTCCTTGGCCACCAGATCGACATGGGTGGCGCTGCCGCCATAGACACTCGCCTGGCCGATGGGCGCCCCCTGAATGAAGAGAAGCCTCGTTTGGAAGGCAGAAAGCCCCCACTCCAAGGCTTTGCGGGCCTCCTCAGACCTTTCTTTGTCGCTGGCAAGCCCGGCCATGGCCAGGAACAGCCGGGTCCCTTGCCGTTCGACAGAGGCAACCAGGGCAAAGCCCGAGCCTTCGGCAAAGCCCGCACCGAGGCCGTCAACACCGATGTTGAGGCCAAGCAACGGGTTCTTGTTGCGCTGTAAGATCTTGTTCCACTGGAAATCGGGCTGTGCGTAGAACGGGTAATATTCCGGATATTCCCGATGAATATGACGCGCCAGTTCCACCATGTCGCGAACGGTGCTCCGGCTTTCGGCGCTTGGCAGACCGGTCGCGTTGCCGAAGACGGAGCGGCTCAGGCCAAGATCCTTGGCGCGCGCGCTCAGGCGGGATGCGAACTCGCCTTCGGTCCGCGAAATACCTTCAGCCAGAACGATACAGGCATCATTGGCGTTCTGGATAACCACGCCCTTGACCAGATCATCGACCCGCATCTGCGACTTGAGCACGGCGAACATGGTCGTGGTGCCGGATGGCGCACCGCCGGTGCGCCAGGCATTTTCGCTGACGGAGTACATGGTTTCAGGAGTGATCTCCCCGCGTTTGATCGCGCTGAAGACCAGTTCCATTGTCATCAGCTTCGCAAGCGACGCGGGAGGAAATGCCTGGTTTTCGTTGGAAGCAAGCAAGACCGTGCCAGTCTTTGCTTCCACCATGTAGATCTGCTTGGCCTTGGTCGCAAAGGCTGGTGCGGCCTCTTCGGCCCAGGCTGTTCCGCAAAGCGATAGAACTGGCAAGACAGCCAGGCAGACCAGTAGCGGAAGGCGATGCATCGTGACCCCAGAAGCGTTCAGAACCACTGCGTAGCAGCGTAAACGCTGCGCCGCAACGCAGTCATTCTCAACGGGACGGCTTTTGCGCCGGTGCGGGGTCTTGAAGCAACATATTGCCGAACATCACCTGCGGCTGAACACCCTTTGGGGGTGCAATATAGGCAGTCTCGGTGGACGAAGCCGGCTGCACCACTGCCGGCCGAACCTGAGCCTGCTGGGCACGCGGCTGTGTCAACTGCTGGGCCGGAGCTGGCGCCAGCGCAGCCATAGCCCGCTGTTGAACCGGAGGACGCGTCGCCGTTGCGACCGGGCGGTCAGCTGTGCGAGGTGCCGCTGCAGGCATCGGCGCTGATGAAGCTTGAGTGGTAGAAGCCTCAAAACCGCGCTGCGATGCTTCCTGCGGCTTCGACGTGCGGGTCGTCGCAACTGCCGGAGCCGGCAGCCTCAAACCGTAGGCCTGCAACTGATCGCCAAGCGGCTCGTTCGATGCGACCATGACACCGGTTGCGATTTGGCCATCTGGATTGAACGACGGCAGGCGATCGCCCTTGCGGATATACGAGGCCATCAGGAAGGGCGCATCCTGACCGTCCATACGGGCGCGACCGACATATTGCACATTGACCTTGGCCGTGCCGGTTCTCTTGATGTCGAGAAGCTCGGCCGTCTTGCTCGACACATCGAGAATGCGACCTTCATGATAAGGCCCACGATCGTTGACGCGCACAATCACGGACGAACCGTTTTGAAGATTGGTGACCCGGGCATAACTGGGCAGCGGGAAAGTCGGATGCGCGGCGGTCAGGCTGGCCGAGTCGTAGACTTCGCCATTGGCGGTGTAGCGGCCATGGAAGGCGGAACCATACCAGGACGCCAACCCGCTCCTGTTGTAGTCGGGATCTTCTTTCGGAATGTAGGTCTTTCCCCGCACCTGGTAGGGCTGACCGACCATGAAGCGGCCGCCGCCTTTCGGCACGGGCTGCCCCTCACTGACGACGCGCGGGCTGGCTTTGACGCCATATTCTTTTTCGGAGAAATATTCCTTGCTACGGATGTTCTTTTTTGGAGGTGCCTGGCTCGTCGTGGCACAAGATGCCATGGCCGCGCACACAACCGTTACCCCAAGCAATCTCGCACCCAGCGAAATCGTGCCGCCACTCACAAACAAAATCGTCCGCCCCATGCTGCTTTTCTGAAACGGAATTGAGCAACCGCCCTAGCACTTACCGTTACAGGCATTGAACCGATCGAGGCACCTCGTATGCCGAAATCGACGCTTTGCATTTTTGCTTTCTTCGTGGCGAAAATGCGAACGATAACTGTAGAGTACTTAAAGTTTTATCTTGTATGGTTAATAGTAAGTTAACGTACCGAAGTCCACTATTATGCCCGACGATAATATATTGGCTCTAATACTTCTGGATTACTGAGACTCAAAGCACGTTTTGCGCGTAGACGCTAGAGCTCATCTTCGTCCGAATAGAATACAGCTATCTCAGGTGAGCATTTCTTGAGCTCCCATGCCTGTCGAGATCCTGCTACTTCCGCCAGCAGGCGATCGGAGAACGATGGCGCTAGCGCCGCCACTCCGGTTGGAGCAACAAGTTGGTCACGGCAACACCGGCTAATCAGTCTATAGCAGCCAAAGGCAGCCAGTGCCGGGCTGCCTTTGAGGATCATCAGAATTCTTCCCAGCTGTCGGCAGCTGGTGCCGAAGATGCTGCGCTGCTGCCCTTACCCATGAAGGCCTGGGCGATCTTGCCGACCATGCCGCGTGCCGGAGAGGCGACAGGCGGCGTATACGAATTAACGGCCCTCACCGGCGTGACTGGCGAAACGATAGGCCTGCTAGACGCGGGGCGCGTAGCCGGCTGAACCGACACAGGTCCACCGGCGCCGAGATCGAACCGGCCGATCAGTTCGCGCAGGCGGGCGGCTTCATTGGCAAGCGTTGCCCCGGCGGCATTGGCTTCCTCGACCATGGCGGCGTTCTGCTGCGTCACCTGGTCCATCTGGTTGACGGCGGTGTTGACTTCCGACAGGCCGACCGACTGCTCGCGCGCCGAGGTGGCGATCGAGTCCATATGCTGGTTGATGGTGACGATATAGCCTTCGATCGTCTTCAGGGCATCGCCGGTCTCGCTGACCAGCTTGACGCCGCTTTCCACGTCGACGGAGGAATTGCGGATCAGGTCCTTGATTTCCTTCGCCGCCTTGGCGGACCGCTGGGCCAGTTCGCGCACTTCCTGGGCAACCACCGCAAAGCCCTTGCCGGCTTCGCCTGCACGCGCCGCTTCGACGCCGGCATTCAGTGCCAGGAGATTGGTCTGGAAGGCAATCTCGTCGATCACCGAAATGATCGAGGAGATCTGGCTGGAGGACTGCTCGATCTTGCCCATGGCATCGACGGCATTGGCCACCACGGCACCGGAATGACGGGCGCTTTCATTGGCCTGGATGGCCACCGTGCGGGCTTCTTCGGCACGCTTGGAGGAGTTCGAGACATTGGCGGTGATCTCGTCGAGAGCGGCTGCCGTTTGTTCGAGCGAGGCGGCCTGCTGTTCGGTGCGCTTGGCGAGGTCGTCGGCGCTCTGGCTGACTTCGCGCGAACCACTGTCGATCGAGCTGGTCGCCTGGGAAACGGCACCGAGCGTGCCGCGCAGCTGTTCCACGGCCGTGTTGAAGTCGGCGCGCAGGCTTTCGAAATCGGCAGCGAAGGGCTGGCTGAGCTGGAAGCTGAGGTTGCCAGCGGACAGCTGCTTCAGGCCGTCGGCGAGACCGCTTGTTGCCTGCGCCATGGCTTCGGCGCGAACACGATCCTGCTCGGCCGCACGACGCTGCTGTTCTTCCGACTGATGACGCTGGGCTGATGACTCGCGCTCGAGCTCCTGCCCGCGCAATCCGTTGTCCTTGAAGACCTGCACCGCACGCGCCATGCCGCCCACTTCGTCCTTTCGATCTGCGCCGGCCACCTCGGCCGTCAGGTCGCCATCGGCTAGGCGCCGCATGACGTCGCTGAGCGCACGAACCGGCTTCACAAGCCAGACCTTGATCATCATGAAGCTGACCAACGTAATGACCACGAGGCCGACCAGCACCCCGCCAATGGTCGTCCAGTAGATCCCGCTCGATGCGGCAGAAAGTTCAGCCTTCCGCTGATGGGAGATGTTGGCAATATCACCGACCTTGTCGGCAAACACCTGCGTCATTGTCTGAAAGTGCGGGTGACATTCGGTAAAGAAGACTTCGGTGGCATTCTTGATATCGATATAGGTCAGCGCCTTTGAGCCGAGCGTCAGGGTTGTCGCGCAGGACTGGTCGAGGATGTTGACCGCTTTCGCCTTTAACTCCGAAATGCTGGCATCCCTAGGGAGATCGGCTGCAGCCTTGTCGATGAAAGCCGAAAAGTCCATTCGCGCAGCGGCGATCTCATCGAAGGCCTTCTTTTCCTGCGCCTTGTTCGACGTCAGGAGAACATCGCTGATCGCGGCTCTGATCGTCTGGAATGTACGGCTTGCCCGCGCAAGTGAAACCGAGGCGTCCTCCTCGGCGGCCAGCAGACCAGAGTATCCGGCGTCGACCTCGATAATCCGGTCCCCGGCATAGAAAGCCAACACCAAAGCAAAAAGCCCGAACGACGCGAGCAGCGCGAGAAATTTGCCGGTAATCGAAACGTTCTTCATCTGGACCCCATCCCTGCTCTTCTGCCGAGTCATTTGGCCTTGGTTTGCCCCACCTGGACATCAAGGCTCGATCGGGGCACCCCATTCTGACAAAGCGCCCTGCCCCGGTTGCAGCTAACATAGTGAGCCATGTTTTATTCTTGGTTAAATCAGCGCCACGACAAACTGCAGCCACTCCGCCGAGTTTCTTGATCGTCGGAGAATCCAAAGCGCCTGATCCGATAGAGCCGCGAGGACAGGCCGCTATTGCTGCCGAGCACGTTGACGCTGCCACCAAAACTGCTAAAAGCCAGCCATGCGATGATCGAGGAACTGCTTACCTCTGCCTCTTACGCTTGTTTTGCGGACCGGTACCGGCATTCTCGATTGGATGGAAGAGTGTCCGAGTGGTTTAAGGAACCGGTCTTGAAAACCGGCGTGCGGGAAACCGTACCGTGGGTTCGAATCCCACCTCTTCCGCCAGTATTCTGCCTTAACTCATTGTTACAATGCAAGATTTATGGACATGTCTTTAGCTGGTCCCACTTAGAGGCCCACTTAGACAGGAGCAGAGCATCGCCTCCTGCTGTTGACATTGCAGAAACTGCCAACTACTTTCACATCAGGTTCTGAGCGAAGCGCAAACAGCCTTACCGGCTGGGCAATCCAAGGATTGGCCTGCGTCCCGACCGCCAATTGTGGCACATAGGGGAAACCGAACCCGCGGCAGCGGGATCAGGTTTTCCGGTTGCCGCTGCCGAGGCACCTTCACAGAGAAGGTGACACCATGGCAGAAAAGTTCCTAACCCTCCGGCAGATCATCGACGCACGAGGGATCTCAGCGAATACCGCTTATCGTTTGATTCGTGCTGGGAAGCTTCCCGCTGGTGAGCGTGTTGGTGCTCGCAGCGTCCGTTGGCGCGCCAGTGTAGTCGAGGCTGCGTTCGAAGCTCTAAACGTTGATCGAGCAGCGAAGGCCCCCTCACCCGCTCCGCGACCGCCATCGACCGATCATCTCAACGTGGCTGCAATCTGGCTGGCCGGCCAGGCAGAGCCGCCGCGTCCAGTCATCCCCGCCCTCGCAACGATGTTCGGCTTGACTGCGTCCGAAGCTTGCGCCGTCGCTGCGCAGGCGTTCGAACTGAGGGCTGGCCAATGACCTCCGCACCGGACCGCGCTGCCGAAGTTGCCCGCTTTATAATGCTGCGCAGACGCGAGCGCGACCAGCGCCAGATTGTTTTCGATCTTTGGCGTCTCTTTCACGATGCCGATCCCGAGCAAGTATTGCGCGGAATTTCGATCGCCCTGGAGATTTTCGAAGCCGACGAGGTCCAACATGCTTGCGCAAAATGAAAAGGCCGGAGGGCGTTTGCGCGCCGCTCCGACCGGTAACCACAGTGCTGATACAAAAAAGATACCGGACGCTGATGCGGAAGGCAAGACGACCCGTAAGGTCGATCTCCGGATCGCCTTCAGAAAGCGCCTTCTGCAAGTCCGGATGAGCGGCGCCTGCTTTCAGGTCGCCTTGTGCTTGTCGGACGTGTTCGCTGACAACGAAACGCTGGAGTGCTTTCCGAGCTACGCGGCCATATCCAAACATACCGGATTGTCGACTCGTGCCATTCAGGACGCCATTCTAACGCTGAAGAATAAGGGGTTCGTCGCCACAAAACGACGCGGCTTCAGCACCTCTTTGTTGTATGCCCTGCAAGTTCCGTATCCGGCAGATTCTCGTGTTGAAGATGAGAAGAAAGGGGAGCCTGTATCCGGCAGTTTCTCGTGTTCATATCCGGCAGATTCTCGTGGTGAGGAACACGGGAATCTGCCGCCTAACAAGACTGCTGAACTAGACTGGATGAGCAAGACTGAAGATCAAGTCCTACCGAGTTGCCCGCCGGCTGATGTCGTCGCGCAATGCGCTCCTCCGCTAGATCTCGGTCATTCTTCCCTCGATCTAGCACAGCCGGCTACTGTAGTAGGCCACGGCCAGCCTTCGGATGATCTCGGGAAAAGGGAAGAGAAAACCATACGTGCTCCGGCCAATCCTCGGGACCGAGTCACGCAAATCCAGGAGCTAAAGCCGGGCATCTCCGTAGCAGATGCGAAAGAAATTGCCGAATGGTGGCAGCAGTATCCGCGTACTTTGAGCGAGATCGAGAGCCGCTTCGCTCGCGAATTGGGAGCCGTTCTATGACTGAAGATGGACAGCTCGACCTCTTCGTCTGGGCATCAAACCGACCGACCGCCAAAGTTATCCATGCCGTCCACCGCTGGGCGCATCGGGATCGCGAGTGTCTGTGGCAGGCGCTCCTGACGCCGCATCCTCAATTAGATGCGGAGATCGTCGACATAGCCGCGCGGAGGGCCGCCGGATGACTGAGCAACAGAAGTTCACGGCCGAAGCGCTTTGGATCGCCGGCCATACAGTCGCAGCTATCGCCAAAGCGTTGGGCGTCTCCCGCGGTGCCGTGTCCGGACACATAACCCGTTCGTCCCTCCCAACAGGTCCGACATGACAGCGGACGAACGTCGGGATCACCTCCTGCGGATGAAAGAGGATCGCCGCGACGGAGGCCTGCTCAACCGGTTCGACTGGATCGCGCGATATGCAGCTCATAACACAGCAAGGGGCAGGCAATGAGCCATCGCCCTCCCCTTACTCCTCAACGGGTGGATGCAATGCTGGAGCGACGCGAGCCCAGTCTTGCATTTGAGGCTTTGTGGGGCGCTTCAACGATTGCCCGCTTCATTGGGGTAAGCGACGATTTCGTCAGAAAGATCGCTCGCTCGAAAACTTGTCCAATTCGCGTTGTCGAAGGCAGATATTTTTGTACCAGAAGTGAAATTACGATCTGGCTGATGTCGAAAGAGGGTGATTAGTTGCCCCTGCCAACAAATGTGATTGCACATTCATGGGCTTGGTAACTTGTCCACAGCTACCTGTGGATTGCGAGCTAGAATCAACCTATCTTTGGTGTAAGCACTTGACAATAAGACGCTGCATTGATCAGCGCGAAGGGTATTGGAGGTTCTGAATGGGAGCCGATTGGAAGAAAGCGAAGCAGAAAGCCGCAGACGTTGTAAAGAACTATGGCCTAACGAAGCCGCCGGTTGATCCCGAGGCCATAGCTGAAGCTATGGGGGTAGATGTAGTATACGCGCATTTTTCCCCTGGCATCAAAGATAAGGTTTCAGGATTCATTCAGTTCGACCCGCTTCAAATTGTGGTCAACAAAGAGATACATCCGAATCGGATGACGTTCACAATCGCTCATGAGCTCGCTCATTTTTTGATGCATAAGCCATATGCGGAGTCGAACGATTATCGGGTGATGCCGCGGCAAAATGAATATTCGGTGCGTAAGCCCCCCGAGGAACAAGAAGCGGATTGTTTCGCTGCGGAGTTGTTGGTCCCTGAGAAGATGCTTAAGGCCTACAAAGACTTTGCTAGCACCAGGGAACTGGCTCGGATTTTCGCCGTGTCGGAAGATGTCATCCTCAATCGCCTCAAGAGCTTGAGGGTTTCGTGATCCTTAGTCGTGACGAGGCGCTAAAAGGCATCACCGCGCCGGCCGATCAAGAAGACGATCAGAAAAATGAGGGCATCCAAGACGCTGAACTGGCGCGGGTGGAAATCGACGGGCGCAAACAATATTACGCGCTTCGAAGAGACTGGTCTGGATACATAGCATCTTGGATCTCTGCACTTATCCTATTCAACGCCGGCCTCACGATTTGCGTGGGAGCTGGCGTTTTTAGTTTCGTTGACATGCAATGGTTCATCACCGCTGTCACGGTCGAGACTTTTCTACAGATCGTTGGAATGGGCTATATCGCGGTTCGTTTTCTCTTTTCTCACCGACCATAACGAAAGTCGATGCAGCCGGATAACGCTGATATCCGGAAGGAGCGGAAGTAACGGCACGTCGCCAGATGGATTTTGATCACGCCGGCAAGGCATATCATGATCCATGAAGCTTTGGCCCTTTACCCCCACTGAACCAATTGAGAAGCGAGACGCCAACGTCGCTGACGAAGACGGCGTCCTCGCTGCCTTGTGGTCTGGCTTGGCCACCGGCTCCGTTGCCATCTCCGGTGCAGCTGCTCTTCGTGTTCCTGCCGTTGCATCTTGCGTCCGCGTCATCAGCGAAGCTGCTGCTTCCCTACCTGTCAGGATCATGGAGCGAGCGGCCGACGGTACCGAGGCGGAAGATCTCGATCATCCGATCGGCGTCATGCTCCGCGGCGACGTCAACCCCTGGACCTCCGGCTTTGACCTCATCCGCGACCTGACCGCCGACGCTCTGACCCGCGACTGGGGCGGCTTGGCCTTTATAAACCGGATCGGCGGTGAGGTCAGAGAGATCGTCCGCTACCAAGCCTCCTTGATCAGCGTCGAATACGACAGCAAGACCGGCGAGCCCCGCTATCGCATCGAAGGCATGTCGCGTCGGTCATCGGAGATCCTGCACGTCCGTGGCCCCTTCGATCGATCACCGCTGACTCTTGCCGCTGAAGCTATTGGCGCCGCCCGTGTGATGGAAAGCCACGCCTCCAGCCTCTTCAAGAACGGTGCCCGTCCAGGCGGCGTGATCCAATCACCAAAGCCCCTTGGCGACGATGGCGTCAAGAAGATGATCAAGGCATGGCGCCTCGCTCATGACGGCGCTGAAAAGACCGGCAAGACCGCGATTTTGTGGGACGGTGCCACCTTTGAGCAGATGATGCTCAATTCCGTTGACAGCCAATTTCTTGAGCTCCGAACGTTCCAGATCTTAGAAATCTGTAGGGCCTTCCGTGTGCCGCCGTCCATGGTTTTTGAGTTGGATCGCGCCACCTGGTCGAATAGCGAGCAGATGGGCCGCGAATTCTTGATCTATTGCCTCGAGCCGTGGCTCCGTACGTTGGAAACCTCGCTCGCCCGGGCGCTTCTTACCCGCGAAGAACGTCAGCGGTTCCGCATCTTGCTTGATCGTGACGATCTAACCCGCGCCGATTTGACCGCCCGCGCCACCGCGATCAGCAGCTTGATCAGCGCCAAGGTGCTCAACCCCAACGAGGCGCGCTCTTGGCTCGACCTGGCGCCGTACGCCGGCGGTGATGAGTTCATGAATCCACACACCGGCTCCAGCCAGTCCGGCTCCACGCCAGCTGTAACGCCCGAAGCGCAAGCCGCGCCGCCGGCACCTGCAGACCAGGAGTCCGGCAATGACGCTTGATGATGTCCTCAGCAATGTCGCCGACCAGGACCGTGGCCGGGAGCTAGTCATTGTCGACCCTTGGACCGGCCAGCCCGCCGGAATCAAGTTTCGGATTGCCGGCCCCGACAGCGAAGTCCAGCACCGCGCCCGCATCGAAATGATGGACGAACTGGCCGAATTAGCCCGGCCGGACGGCACTGTCTCAGCTGACGACCGCGAACGCGCACGCCTCAACTGCTTGGCAAAATGCTGCCTGCTGATGGAAATCGAGGAGGACGGCAAGCCGTTGCCAATGACCCAGAAGAACGTCCTTCGCGTGCTGAAGGCCGGTGTCTGGATACAAGCCCAGGTCGATGCCTTTGCCGGCGATCGATCCAACTTCAAGCCGGAGGCTGCCGATGTCTGACGCGCAGGTTTTGCGGCTCGTGGCGATTGTTTCGTTCGTTCTGCTGGTCGGTATTCTGACCGCTTTCGACATTGGCCGCAGGGGGGACCGGTAATGGATCACCTCGACCTTGCCCTTCGATTCGAAGCTCCCACGGACGCCGGTGAATTCTCCGGGCACGCGGTGATCTGGAACGAGAGGAACGCGCATAACGAGATCGTCCGGCCGGGCGCCTTCCGCAAAACACTGCAAGAGCATCGCGCTGCCGGCACCCGCCCGGTCATGTTGTGGTCGCACGATCCCAGCAGCATCATTGGTGTTTGGGCGGCGGCACGCGAGGACGAAAAAGGTCTGTTCGTTCGCGGCCAGCTCGTCACCAGTACCGCACGAGGTCGCGAGGCCTATGACCTTTTGAAGGCCGGCGCGCTCAATGGCCTGTCGATCGGGTTCAGAGTGCCGAAGGGCGGCGAGACCAGGCAGTCCGGTGTTCGCATCCTGACCGAGATTGACGTCCGCGAAATCAGCTTGGTCGGCATGCCGTCCGCCGGCCGCGCCCGCATCACACAAATCCGCAGCTACGGCCGCTCTGTCGAGAGCGTGGCGGCCTTCACTCACGCTTGCCGGAAGGCACAACGCGCTCTCGCCACCAAAGGGAAATGAACAGATGACCAAGCATTTTGTCCTCGAAACCCGCGCCGAGCCGGAAGACGATCCGCTAGCCGGCGCCGTCCAGGCAGTGGAAGAGCTGCGAACTGGCTTCACCGAGTTCCGCACCGGCGCCGAACAGCAGCTTGCCGGGCTCGCCGAGATCCGCACCCAGCTTGCTGATCTCGAAACCCGCATGAACCGCCCAGGTAACGGCGGCGGCAACGGCACGGGCGAGATCTCGCTCGAGCGCCGCGCCTTCGGAAATTTCCTCCGCAGCGGCCGCGAAGCACTGGACGTCGAAGAGGTTCGCGCATTGATCGTCGGCGACGACGTCAAAGGCGGTTACTTGGCGCCGGCTGAATTCCAGGCCGAAGTGATCCGCGGCATCGTCGAGATCTCGCCAATCCGCCAGGCTGTTCGTGTCGGCTCCACCGGTGCCGGCTCCGTCGTCCTGCCGAAGCTTACAGGACGTCCAACGGCAAGCTGGGTCGGCGAAGACGAACAGCGTGACGAGACGACGATGACGTTCGGCCAGCTCGAAATCCCGGTCCACGAGCTCGCGTGCTTCATCGATGTCTCCACCCGCCTTCTGGAAGACTCGGCAATCAACGTCGAAAGTGAGATCGCCTCCGAGTTGTCGCAGGAGTTCGCGTTGAAGGAAGGCGCTGCATTCTCGAATGGCGACGGCTCGAAAAAGCCGCTTGGCATCCAGCGCGCCAACATCAAGCCCGTCCTCAATGGCCACGCCGCGAACGTGAATGCCGATAAGCTAATCGGCCTGATGTACGACCTGCCGCAGCAGTACCGCAACATCGGCTCCTGGATGATGAACGGCACCACACTTGGGATCATCCGCACCCTCAAGGACGCGAACGGCAATTATCTATGGCAGCCGAGCATTCAGGCGGGCCAGCCGTCCACGTTGCTTGGTCGTCCTGTAATCGAAGATCCCGAGATGCCTAACATCGGTACCGCTGGTGCTGAGCCCATCATCTATGGCGATTTCAACCGCGGCTACAGGATTTATGACCGCGTCGGGATGAGCATCATGCGCGATCCCTTCACGCAGGCCACCCGCGGCCTCGTCCGCTTCCACGCGCGTCGTCGCGTCGGTGGTGGCCCGGTACTCACCGAAGCCCTCCGCAAACTCAAGATGGCTGCAGCCTAAGGAGAACGCCCATGCGTGACATCGTTCACAACATCGCCGTCGTGCAGAGCTTGGCGCCTGCCGACATCGCCGCCAGCACCAACGGCAGCTCCGTTGACCTGCTCGGCTTCGACAGCGTGGCCTTCGTCGCCACGACAGGCGTTCGCACCGCTTCAGGCGCCTTCACCCTGACCCTGGAGGAAAGCGACGACAACGCCGCCTTCACCGCGGTGGATGCTGACCACTACCAAGCGCCTGTTGCCGGCAACCTTGCAGCCAACGGCACCGCCAAGCTCGGATATCGTGGCTTCAAGCGATATGTCCGCCCGGTCCTCACCAAGGGAAGCGGCACCTCGATCTTCGTCAGCGTCATCGCCATCAAGGGCGGCGCCGCAGATAAGCCGGTGGCCTGACCATGCCCTACCGCGCTCCCGCCATCTGCACGTATTGCAATCAAGCTCATCCTGCAGGGGTGAAATGCGAACGCGCTCTGCAGGCGAATCGGGAGCGCAAGGCACGCTTTGACCAGAAGCGGCCGACCGCACGGCAGCGCGGGTACACAGCCCAATGGGAGCGCGAGTCCAAAGCGTTCATGGCGGTCTATCCATCCTGCCGCCGCTGCGGACAGCGGGCCGCGCTAGTCGACCACATAGAACCTCACCGTGGCGACCAGGAGCTCTTCTGGAGACGCACCAACTGGCAACCCCTGTGCACCCCCTGTCATTCAAGCGCCAAGCAATCTGCTGAGCGGCGCGATCAGAAGGAGAAATGATCCATGCCCGTTTTCGCAACAGCAGGAAGCAAAGTGTTCATCGGGACCGCGATGGACGACAGTAACGAAGATCTCGTCGCCGCAGACTTCGCCGATCAGATATGGACGGAGATCGACTATGTCGAAAGCATCGGCACTTTTGGTGATGCAGCCAACGCAATCGAAACGTCCTTCATCGGACGCGGCCGCGTGCTTAAGGCGAAAGGTGTCAGGAACGCTGGCAACCTCGAACTGGTCGCCGGTCTGGACCTGACCGACGCGGGTCAGCTTGCAGTGCTGGCCGCTGAGAAGACAAAGGCCAATTATGCTTTCAAGATCGAGTTTGCCGACGCGCCTGCAATTGGTGCCAGTCCGAAGAACAGCACCAGAATGTTTGTTGGCCTGATGATGACCGCGACCGAGCAGTTGGACGGCGCCGATAACATCATGAAGTTGAACGCGTCCATCGGGATCAACTCGAACATCGTCCGGACGCAAGCCAGCGCGTCGTGACCCTGACCGGGGGGTGGTCTTAGACTTTCCACCTCTCAAGGGGACCGGCGGCGGGTCCATCGTGCGAAAATCTTTCGAAATGGCTCTAGTTTTCAAAGGGCACAAATGAGGCATCAGCCGTGATCGTTTCAGTCGATGAATTGAAGCAGCAGCTTAACCTTTCCGACGATTTGGGCACCGGTGATGACGCTCTCATTGGCAGGACGATTGCGGCCGCTCAGGGTCTGGTCGAACGTCAACTCGGTTACGCGATCGAGATGACATATCCGGTCGAAGTGCCGGCGGCGCTTCAGCAGGCGGTGAGTCTGCTGGCTTGCCACTGGTTTGAAAACCGCGAGGCCACCTTAGTCGGTGTCACCGGTCAGGAGATCCCCTTCGGAGTCCGCGAGATTGTCCAGGAATTCCGGGAGTACAGTTTCGATGGCTGACGACAGCGGTCTTTCCCGATTCCAGAAGCGTATGCGGGCCATCCCGCAAGCTGCCCGTGATGCCGTTGTGCCGGCGATCGTCAAAGGTGCCGACGAGATAGCAGCGCTGCAGCGGCAGCTTGCGCCCGAAGATACGGGCGCGTTGAAAGAATCAATCGAGGTCACGCCGCCAGGACACAGCACTCCGAAATATTCTCAACCGGGCGGGAGCCGAGTCGCGGGCGAGCTGGAGGCGCTGATCACCGTCGGGGATCATACGGTTCGTTACCCGCACCTGGTCGAATTCGGCACGGCCGACACCACGGCTCAGCCCTTCTTCTGGCCTGGATTTCGACTCGGCCGCAAGCGAGCCGCCAATCGCGTCAAGCGAGCTGTTGCCAAAGCTATTCGGGGGACCAAGAAGTGAGCCCTGAAGCTGCTCTGCAGAAAGCCATTCGAGCCCGCCTAATATCAACAGCGGCGGTCACCGGGCTGGTGCCGGCGTCGAGTATCCTTGACCGTAACCAGCGGCCGGCACCATCACCATCGATCATCCTTGGCGAGGCAGTCGCTCGTGATGACGGCGAAACCATCGCCCGATCCCGCGTCACAGTTTTTGCGGACGTCCATGTGTGGAAGCGGGAGCCGTCGCTCGAGGGCGCGAAGGACATCTCTGGCGCCATCCGAGCAGCTTTGCGCGTCCGAAATTCGGACGCACAAGATGGATTCCACATTGCGGATTGGCGCGTCGCCAGCACCCGTTTCCTCCGAGATCCCGATGGCGAAACCAGCCACGGCGTGATGACCATCCAAGCCATCGTGGAGGAGATCTAATGCGAGCTGGCAAGCTGGACAGAACCATCCGCATTGACCGCTTCGACGCCGGCGCCGTGAATGAGTACGGCACGCCGGCACCAACTTTCTCGCCCCTTGCCACGCTGCGTGCGCAGCTCGTGCAGGCCAGCACGGAAGAATATCTGTCCGGCCAAGGCGCAACAGCCGAGACCGTCGTGATCTTCCGGACGCGCTGGCTTGCCGGTGTGACGACAGCAGACCGTGTGCGCCACGAGGGCCGTGCTTTCAACATCAAAGAAGTCAAGGAGATCGGCCGCCGCCGCGGACTCGAGCTTCGTTGCGAGGTTGACGAATGAAGGGCCGGAAAGCGGAATTGAAAGCGATCGAGGGCGGCCTTGCCGGCGTCCCGTCACCGCCTGGTGAGATCCCGGCCGACATGGTGGCGGAATGGCAGGTCATTGCCGCAGAACTCGCGCAGCGGAAGCTGCTGACCGCATCGATGGCGGGCATCTTGTCGACTTACGTCATGGCGCTGAAGAACGTGCGGACATTTCAGAAGTCGATCGATCAGCATGGGGAGCTAGTCACCAGTGCCCACGGCCACTGGAAGCCAAACCCGGCCGCCGGAATGCAAGCTAAGGCGATGGAGATGGTTGCTCGCCTAGGTGCTGAGCTTGGCCTGACGCCGGCCGCTCGGGCAAAGCAGGGCTTCCAAAAGGGTGAGAAAAAGCCGGGAGGCGCGCCAGATGGGCTCGACATCTAAGGCAACCCGCCCCGAATGGATTTTCGACGGCAGCGAGATCGAAGACACCTTCGGCTTCGGAGAAAGAGCTGTCGACTTCCTCCGCCGGCTGAAGCACCCGAAAAGCCAGACCGGCAACTTTGAACTGCCGCTGTTCTGGGAGCGCATCGTGCGCCGGATCTACGGCCCGTGCTTCCCGAACAAGCGCCGCCAGGTCCGGACTGTTTTCATCCTGCTCCCGCGCGGCGCTCGCAAGACCACCATGGGCGCTGGCCTCGCGCTCTTGCACACCGTCGGCTGGGAACGGCAGCCGTCCGGCCAGGCTATGGTTGCGGCATCGGCAGAGGAAGACGCCCGCATCGCATATGACGAGGCCGTCTCGATCGTCTCCGAAACTGAGTGGCTGCAGGGCGCCATGAAGCCGACCGAGTCTCTGTTCTACCTGGAGCACCTGAAGAGCAAAGCGACATTTCGCGCTCTGGCGTCGGGCGGAAAAGGCAAGCTCGGCAAGACCCCGAATTTTGTTCTGGCTGACGAACTGATAAATTGGGAGGGCGAGAACGCCCGCCGCAACTGGTCAGCGATTCGAACAGGCCTAAACAAGGTGCCCGGCACATTGTTGGTGATCATCACGCAGGCGGGCCGTGGTCAGGAAAACCTCGCATATGAGCTTCTCACATATGCTCGAAAAGTGCAGAGCGGCGCCGTGGAAGATCCATCGTTCCTGCCGGTGCTGTTCGAAACACATCCCGACGACGATTGGGAAGACGAGTCGCTCTGGCACCTCGTCAACCCGGGACTGGCTGACGGCTACCCCGATATCGACGGCCTTCGCACCATGGCGCGCGAGGCGAAAGAGCGGCCGACTGAGCGAGATAACTTCCGGCAGTTCCACCTCAATTGCTGGCTGGACTACAGCGCTAGCCCATTCGTTGCGATGCCTATTTATGACGAGGGCAAATCCGAACTAGGTTCGTTTTTGGAGGATGCGGAGGCAAACCAGACACCTTGCTATCTCGGCGTCGACCTATCCAGCACGAACGACCTGACGGCTGTCGTGGCGGCCTGGGGCGATCGCGAAAATGGCTATACCGTCCACCCGTGGTTCTTCCTGCCGAAGGACAATATCCAGCGCAAGGCCGGGCGCGACGGCGTCAACTATCCGGCCTGGGAGGAGCAAGGGCTCATCACCCTCACAGAAGGCAACGTCGTCGACTACCACTTCGTCGAGGCGCAGATCGAAGAGCTGGCCGCCCGTTTCAACGTCCGAGAAATCGCTTTCGACCCCGCGCTCGCCCGGAACAGCATCAGCAATCTTCTGGATAAGGGCTTGCCGGTGGTCGAATTTCGCCAAGGATGGGTCAGCATGTCGCCGGCCATTGCCGAGCTGGAGCGCGCCATCCTCGCCCGGCGCTTCATCCACGGCGGCAATCCGATTCTGAGATGGCACTTCGATAACATCGCTATCCGAACAGACACGGCTGGCAACAAGTCGTTTCACAAAGGCAAAAGCAAAGACCGCATCGACGGCGCCGTCGCCACCGCGATGGCCGTGGCGCGCTGCGCAGCCGGCGACAGCGGCCGCTCTTCCTATGACGATTTCGACGGTGATCTCGAAGAGTTCGCCTATGCCTGAAGGAGGCTCATATGCCCGCAACTGACGAAGAACGCCTGATCGTCTCTGTTGAGGCGAGAATCACCGACATCGAAAGGAACATGAGAAAAGCCGAGAGGACGACAACTCAGTCCTTTCAAGGGATGCGGCGCTCGTCGAGGAGCGCAACGCAGCAGATGGAGCAAGACACGATCCGCTCGACGCAGCGGATCAACCAGGCCTTGGCGCAGACATCCACCCGGATCGGCAGCTTCGGCAAGGCCTTCGTCGGTGGCCTAGCCGTTGGTGCTGCCGTCGGCGCTCTGGAAGGAATCAGGCAAGCGGCGGTCGAGGGCACAAAATCCGTGTTGGAGATGTCGGATCAGGCCAAGCGCGCCGGCTTATCCTTCCGGGCATTTCAAGAATTGAAGTTCGTCAGCGAGCAAAACCGCATCGATGTCGATAGCCTGACCGACGGTCTGAAAGAGCTTTCCTTGCGTGCTGATGAGTTCATCAAGACTGGCGCGGGATCATCGGCCGAAGCATTTCAGCGACTTGGGTACGATGCGCAGACGCTTGCGACGAAACTCAAGCAGCCGGACCAGCTCTTCCTTGAAATCATCGGCAAGCTGCAGCGTCTCGACAAGGCCGCTCAGATCCGAATCGCTGATGAAGTGTTCGGCGGAACCGGCGGCGAAAAATTCGTCCAGTTGATCGGCAAGGGTGAGCAAGGGATCCGGCAGCAAATCAAGGCGGCAAACGATTTAGGCGTCGTCCTGGACGATGAAATGATTGCCAAGGCTGAGCGGGTCAACCAGAAGTTCGACGCGATCGCAACGACGATTTCGACCAAGGTCAAGGGCGCGATCGTTGAGGCTGTTGCCGCCTGGATGGACTTCATCAACAGCGCTGCCGCTCCATCGATCGCCGTTGATCCCAATGACCGCGTCGCAGCTGAGCAGAAGCTTCGCGACATCGAGAACGACACCTCGTTGAATTCCCGTGCCAAAGCGGCCGCCCTTGGTGCGCAGCGCCGGGAGTTGGCGAGGATCGATAGCGAACGGGCGGCGATCGCAACCCAGCGGCAAGCGATCGAGCAGCGGATTGCCGAAATAGAGTCCGACCAGACCTTGAACGCCCGGGCAAAGGCTGCAGCTCTAGGCGAGCAGCGCCGCGAACTGGCGAAGCTGGCCGACATCCAACAGCAAGTGGCAAAGGAGACGGCCGGCCCGCAGGTGCAACCGGGCCGCACCATCACGCCGGCCGCTGACCAGGCAGATCGCCAAGCAGCATGGGAGAAGCAGCGCTTCCTCAACCAGCGAGACGCTGAAGCCCGAAAGACGGAGCTGGACCGCCAGATCGACCAGCGCGCGGAAGCTATCCTGAAGGCGGCGCAGGCGGTCGGCGTTTCCCTCGATAAGGCTGCCGCCGTGATCCAGGCGAGGTCTGAGATCACCGCCGAGCAGTCGAATGTCTCTCGATCCTCTGCGGCAGAGCTGATCAAGGGCTTCGAAAGCTTCCGCTCCACGCCGTATTTCGACGTCAATGCTCTCCGCGCCGGGTACGGCAGCGACACAGTCACTCTGTCGGACGGTTCCATTCAACGCGTCACGGCTGGCATCAATGTTTCCGTGGCTGATGCGAACCGCGACCTGGAGCGCAGGATCGGCGAGTTTCAGGCGACGATCGAACGCCAGGTCGGCGCCGACACCTTTCGCGCCATTACGGAAAACCAGCAGGCTGCCCTGACCAGCATCGCTTATAACTATGGGAGCCTCCCGGACCGGATTGTTGCCGCCATCAAGTCCGGCGACGCTGGCACCGTCAGCCAGGCGATCAGCGGGCTCGGATCTGACAATGGTGGCATCAATCGAGGGCGCCGCAAGCAGGAGGCTGGCCTTTACTTGTCGGACGCACCGCAAGGCGTGCAGGATCGGGTCTCCGAAACGATGGAGCGGGCCAAGGCCTATGCTGACCTCGTAGCGCAGTCGCGTGAATTCACTGCGGAACAGGCTTTGGAAGGCCAAGCCCTCAGCATGACGGAACGTGCAGCGGCCGCTCTTCGCTACGAGCAGCAACTACTCAATGAAGCGAGACAAGCTGGCATCGAGCTTTCTCCAGACCAAATCACGAGCATCAAAACACTTGCTGGCGAAATGGCCGACGCTGAGGACAAAACCCGTCGCCTCGCTCAGAGTCAGCAAGATCTCAAAGCCGCGGCTCAGGAGTTTGCTTCCGTCGGCAAAGGCGTCACGAAAGGCTTTATCAGCGATCTGATGAGCGGGAAGTCCGCTGCGGAGGCTCTAACCAACGCCCTCCAAAAGGTGGCTGATGTTCTTCTCGACCAAGTGCTTGACTCGCTTTTTCAGGTCAAAGGCGCCGGCGCCGGAGGGACAAGCGGTGGCGGTCTGTTCGGAGGCCTTGGCGGTCTGCTCAGCAAGATTTTCAGCTACGACGGCGGTGGATACACCGGCGACGGTCCCCGCAGTGGCGGACTGGACGGCAAGGGCGGTCAGCTTGCGCTGGTGCACCCGCAGGAAACCGTTGTCGACCACACGAAGCAGCGGACCCGTTCTGCACCGGCAGCGGCCGGCGGAGCTTCCGCAGTCCATGTGACCTCCGAAGTGGCGGTTCGGTTTGAAGAAGACGGAACCTTCCATGCCTATGTCGAAAAGACTTCGGCGAAACAAGCCGACAAACGGGTCAAGCGTTATGACGCCAATCTGCCGGGCCGTGTCCAGGCGATCGAGCGTCAACCCCGTCGCCGGAGCAACACGAAATGACGGACCGGCGCGCACAGCAGCTTTGCGAGGCGTTGAGGGTGTCGCTTCGAACGGGCAAACGTCCGGCACTCCCGGCCGGCGGCGATATCTTGTGGACGTGGTTTTCCGATCTGCATGCCGCACGGCGCTATGGCATGAACGGGCCGGATCCGCTCGCCTTCTCCGACATCCGGGCATATTTCGAGCTTTACCGGATACCGGCAGAGCCGCACCACGTTTCAATCCTGCGGGCAATGGACGGGACTTACCTAGAGCATGCCTTTGCCAGCCGCGACGGCACGGGCGGTGCGACAGTCCGACAGCCGTCGTCAGACCTAACCGCAGCCGGTTTCGACGCCATCTTTGGGTGACCCATGGTTTATCTAGATCATTTGTTGAAAGCTCGAAACGCCGCGCTGATGAGTGGCGGCAAAATCATCAAGGGTCAGCGGCGGCAGCACGTCGTCGAAAGGATCATGGACACGCTCGACGATTGGCGTTCCTCACCTTGGGAGCACGAAGGCTCGACGCGGGCCGGGCTGAGGGCGGCTCTTTGCCAGCTGGGGAACGGTTGGAACGAGTCGGACCACGAGGCCGCTGCCTTGCTCGGAACGGCGCTGAAGAAGCTTGGCAAAGCAGATCGTCCGACGTGGATCGAAGGACAGCCCGAATACTTGCTTCCCCGGGAGAACTGCATTCGGTGTGGTGATGCCTTGGATGAGGAGACAATCGAAAGCCGCGGCCGTTTCTGCTCGGATATCTGCCGACAGTCCGCCGCTCAATTTAACACCGGCATCCATCAGCTCGCAAACCGGCGCGCTTATATCCGGACATGGTATGTAGTCGCGAAGGCAGCAGCTCCTGAGCGTCCCTGCCAAATGTGCGGTAAAGGGTACCGCTCCGCGTTCGAGGAACAGAAGTTCTGCAGTTACAGCTGCTCTTGTGCTGCGCAGCGCAATCCTGAGCGGCGGAGGCAGTGTGCCCACTGCCAGAAGGCCTTTGTCATCCGACAGACGGCCGGCAAAACTCAACGGCATTGCTCGCGGGAATGCCGACTAGCGGCTTGGGAGATGACGGATTTCCGGTGCGAGGTCTGCGACTGACGCTTCGAAGCAAGGAACAAAGCTCGCTTCTGCAGCCAGAAGTGCCGCGGCTTCCATGCCAACGAGGAGCGAAAGCGGACCGCGCCAGAGCTAACATGCACGATCTGCGGCACGGGCTTTCAGAATCATCGCGGCGCCTCAACCTGCAGCCACGTCTGTCGTGCCCAGCTACGGCTAAGGAACACCCGCCAGCCCGCGGAGGTCATTCAGTTCCGGCCGCTGACGCCGGTGGTTTTCGACGGACTCTTCAGAAGGGCAGCATGAGCCGAATCATGGTCAATCCTAGAGTTCGACTTCCTCCTGAAGGATTTGCACGAAATCGATCGGGTCGTTGAAGTAGTTCCGATAAGCAGACCGCAATTGTTTCGGATTATCAGACCGCACGTAAACCGCGTTGAGGCTCCTGCCGGACCTCTCTAATTCGGTAGCCTTTTCGATAGCTAGCGTGGCGCTCTTGAATGGCAGCACTTCCAGGTCGGGAGTCCCATCGTTTCCTCTGAATATGTTCAACACGGTGTGCTGTTGTATTTTTTCCTCATCCGTAAACTGCTTAAGAACCGATAGGCGTTGAAGAATTTTGAGCTCGTTCTCCAGCTTCTGGAGCTCTACCTGGAGGTCCATGGTCGCCGTGCCGCTGAACGCTCGATTCATGCCCTCTTGCTGGCGCGCGATAAGTTCGCTGGCTATGGCAAAAAATCTGCCACGTTTAGTCGCGTCGAGCTCAAACTTTGTTCTTTCACCGTCGAGGAGATCCGAAATCTCCACAGCCGTAGCCCAAGCGTGCTGCGCACGAGTGCGGTACTGAATTTCGACTAAGAGACCATCCCATGGCTTCCGCTCCTGCCTACGCTCGCTACCTCGCGGCAGATGTCGATAGACGTCATGAATGCCACGATAGCCCGTCGATTTTGGTCGCTCGATGTAATCGTATTTGTCTGGACCGTACCGCAGCGTGTGGTTCACATTCTTCATCACGCCAGTCGAGTGCATGTATTCGCGGAACGTTTTGAGATCCGCTACCGTGTTGAAGATCATCCTGCAGCCAGCGAAATCGTGCATAGCCGACACATCTGCAATAAGGGCCGCGCCGTCTGCGCTTCGCCGGCGGAGCTTGTCAAATACTGTGGTCCGGCGTTTCAGCCGCTGAACAAACTCAACTTCGAACGACTGCCGAGCAATATGACGCTTAAGCCAGATCTGAAAGGTGTTGATTACGTATCCGTGAGCGGCTCTCCAACGGTCAACTAGATCCGCGTCTGCCGGTGTCTCGTGTCCCTCGGAGATGGCTTTCCCCGCTCTTTTCACGGCCGTTTTGTTCTCTGGCGGCGGAGGATATGTTGTCATTGTACAGTGGCATCCACGGTTAGCTATTTTCGCTTATTCGACCCGACGACTTCCGCGAAGTGAATTATCCGAGCAACGACATCGTGCATCCGCACATCATATACGGCGTTTTCAATGTTGCAGCAGTGTTCCATATGGACAACATCATCCTCGATATGGCCCTTTAAAATATCCCCCGCCGCGCGATAGACAGCGCACATCTGACTAAACGTCATCGGCTTGTCGTTCATCTCAAAACACCTCCGCATGTTGCTGAGGAACCCTATGCCGAGGCTTCAAGCTGAACAACGTTATTGCTGTCTCCGCTGAGGTATTTCCACCACGTATTCATGATGAGGCGGCGCTTCTCTAAGGCCTGCCCTCTCCGATAAGCTGCCTCGACTTTGTTGGCGATCGCATGGGCGAGGCAGAGCTCGATATCATCACGTGCGAAGGTGGTTTCATCGCCGGCCCAATCCCGAAACGCGGATCGGAAGCCGTGTGGGGTGTATTGCCCTTTCTCAAGTCGTCGCATAGCCATCGTGAGAGCCATGACCGAGAGCCCCTTCCCTCTCTGGCCCGGAAAGACGAAGTTGTTTCCATCCGGGCGCATGGACTGCATTACAGTCAGGATCTGAATAGCGCCGTCCGACAGCGGCACGAGGTGTTCGCGACCACCCTTCATTCTCGCCGCAGGGACGCGCCAAAGCGCCGCCTCGAGGTCAATCTCCTGCCATGTCGCGCCCATGGCTTCACCGCTGCGGGCGGCTGTCAGAATGGTGAAACCGAGCGCCGCGTTGCTTGGAGTAGGTGCTGCCAGCAATTTGCTTAGAAAGTTTGGGACATCCTTGAACGGCATGGCGGCATGATGGCCACGTGTGAGCCGCTGTTTCTTGGTCAGGATATTCGATAGATGACCACGCCAGGCTGCGGGATTCTCTCCAGACCGCAGCTTCATCACCTTTGCAGCGTTTAGCACGGCCTCGATGCGGCCGCGCAGCCGGCTTGCTGTCTCCGGCTTTGTCTGCCAAATCGGCTTCAACGCACCGATCACATGCTCGGTATCTACCTCTGCGATCGGCAAATCTCGGATGGCGGTGCAGTAGCCTTCATCGGTGAACCTCCCGTCGTCATCTTTCCTGAGCGACAGCGTGAAGAACCATTGGTCACGGTGCTTGTCGTTTCGCCAGGATGGTTCCTGCGTCTTCACAAAGTCGAGCGCGAACTCGCCGAATGTAAGCTGCTTTTCCTTCTCGGACGCCCTCTCCTCCCGCGGATCTTGCTTTTGAGCCAGCATGGACCGGTAACGCTGAGCCGTCTCGCGAGCCTGTTTCAGGGATACGTCAGCAGCCGTTCCAAGGCCAAGCTCCACCCGCTTTTCTCGCCAAGCGTACATGAATACCCATCGGCGCCCAGCAGGAGTTATTTTGAGATATAAGCCCCCGCCGTCCGAGTGGCGGCCTAGCTCTTTGATGGTCTCTACCGATCGAGCAGTCAGCTTGTTCGTTGTTCTACCCATCAGGTGCTCCTCAGCAAGGCCTACTTTTGAGCCCACTGGGAAGCCCACTTTAAGCATGCCATCTGGGGAAATGTCGGACAATACCAGAACGTGTCACCAGCAGATGACCTAAGGCTATCCAATTGTTATTACAGCGCCAAAAATTATCTGGTGGCATCATATGAAATAACCGGTATCGATGACACCTCTTCCGCCAGATCTATCCTCGCTTGCCGCTAATCCAAAGCAGGCTCATTGCCAAGCATGACCTGGAAAGCTGTGGCTTCCGGAGGCGAAAAATAACGTGCGGAACTGTCCTCGCCTGGCGTTGTTCAAATATCACCGCAGTCACATAAGCGGCAACTGCCCTACCCGCTGCAAAGGAACATCCAGCATGTCTAAAAGAACGATTCGTGTAGCCACGGCTATTGGCTTTGCCTGTCTCACCCTGACCGGTTGCGTAAGCGAAAGCGGCACGTATACCAGCTACAACCGCGTCTATGACCGCAGTGATCGCTCCGATACCTACTGGAACCGTCGTAATCGGGACCGAGATCGCCACCGTGACCGTGAGCACCATGGCCGTCCCGACCGGGATCGCGGGAGACCTGATCGAGATCACGGAAGCCCCGATCGGGACAACGGGCGGCCGGATCGCCCTAGCGACAGCGGTCGGTTTAATAGCAGCAGCTGGGGTCGTGACCGCCACGATGGCTCCCGCGACGTGATCATTCCCAATCAGTGATCCGTCATCTGGCTCAACCCGCCTGCGATTTTGTCAAACTGAAGGCCTGGCGCAGACATAAGCTTGGCACCAGTTACGCGCATTAGGGTTTCCTTATGTGAGGCGACGGCGGCGCCGCAACATGGAAGCGGGCTTGCTTGTACCAACGCACTTGACGTCTGGCTGCAGCATCCTACCTCCAGCAGTAGATGCTCATCGTGACCACGGATGTACTGGCAGGGTGAAGCAGTTGAGGAGGTCGGTGGCATATGCCCCGACCTTTTCTGTTTTGGGACGCCGAAGTCGATCTGAATGACCGATGCCGATATCGTGGTAGCTGGACTTGAGACAGACCGGCTTCCAGTTCGGCGCAAGCAAGCCGTCCTAGTGTCTCCTGGCCGGGATGAACCGGACCAGAAGGGGACAATGATATGTCGATCGAAATAGAATGTGCGAGCCAGCCGTCGGAACAGGCCATTGCCCAGTTCCTTCATGAAAATGACGTCGACAAGCTGACGGATGTGCTGGTGCAAGCGCTTTATGAAGCACTTCGGATCATGGAAGGCGACTTCACCGCGGAGACCTTCCACTAGTTCGCGATAGGTCATCTTCAGCACCCATCTCGCGAATTATTGATACCCACCGAAACGCCTTACTGCACTAGTGGCAAGTGGAGGCAGCTGCTTGCAAAGTGCAGGAGCAAGCGAGCGCTGCCTCTCCAGATCATCTTAGTGTAGCGACGTCGGCTACCTCTTTCACGAATATCTTGACAATGCGGACATCGTCTCGTTGATCACCCGGCAGAAGTACACGTTCCTCTCCTATGCCTTCAGGGGAATGATTTTCACGGCCGTCGCCCTGTATCTTGTTCTGCTGGTCACTTGATAGATGCCGAGGCGAAAGGCCCGGCCTAACTGCACGGATGTCGTTCAATGGGTTTTTCCGCTACACCGTTTATCACGATCGGGCTTTTGATCCTCTCCAACGTGTTCATGACCTTCGCCTGGTACGGCCACCTAAAATTCGAGAGCAAGCCCCTCTACCTCGTCATCCTGGTCAGCTGGGGAATAGCTCTGTTTGAGTACTGCGCCCAGGTGCCGGCCAATCGCATCGGCTATGGCTATTTCAACGCCGCGCAGTTGAAGACCATCCAGGAAATCATCACGCTTTCCGTCTTCGTCGTTTTTTCAGTCTTTTATCTCGGGGAAGCGATCCATTGGAAGCAGATCATCGGCTTCGGCTTCATTGCGCTCGGCGCCTTTTTCATCTTCACCAAATAGCGGCTTCAGGAACTCCGCCGCCGCCCCGACGTTCGATGCTGTGGCTCTGGATAGGCGGAGCCTGCGTTAGCGTTGAGTGAAGCATGAGTAGAACAGGCGATATCCGCATCGGCATATCCGGCTGGACCTACAAGCCATGGCGCGGTGTCTTCTATCCGCCGGGCCTGCCGCAGAAGCGAGAGCTTCAATATGCCGCTGAACATTTCCGTTCGGTGGAAATCAACGGCACCTTTTACGGCCTGCAGCATCCGAAGAATTTTCGGACCTGGTACGACATAACCTCGCCGGACTTCGTGTTTGCGGTCAAAGGCTCACGCTACCTGACGCATATGCTGCGGCTCACCAAGATCGAGACCCCGCTCGCCAATTTCTTTGCTTCGGGTGTTCTGGCGCTTGGTCGCAAGCTCGGCCCGATCCTGTGGCAGTTTCCGCCACAAACCAGGTTTAACCGGGAGCGGTTCGAGGCCTTCCTGAAGCTGCTACCCTCTTCCATGGAAGAAGCCCTGGTGCTGGCTCAGGGACATGATGACCGCCTGACAGGCCGCTCCTTTCTGGAGATCGACGGCAACCTCCCCATCCGGCACGCACTAGAAATCCGTCACGACAGTTTCCGCTGCAACGAATTCATCGAACTCCTGCGCCGCTATCGGATCGGGCTTGTGGTCGCCGATACGGTGGACTGGCCGCTGCTGATGAATCTGACCGCCGACTTCGTTTACTGCCGGCTCCATGGTTCGCAGGAACTCTATGTCAGCGGATATGACGAGCCAGCTCTTGATCACTGGGCCAGCCTGATCCGCTCCTGGGTGCGGGGCGAAGACCCCGAAGGAGCGCCGCGGGTCATGCCGCCCTCTCCGCTACGATCCGATGGTCGCGACGTCTATGTTTACTTCGACAATGACGCGAAAGTACGTGCACCGGCGGACGCCACCTCGCTTGCCTCTCGCTTTTCCTGAGCGACAGCTTCATTTCCGTCTCGGTTTGATTTAGAGACAGTCGCTCATACCGCCTGATCCGGCGGCAAGATAGTTCGTTAGGTAAGTTCGATGCTTGATTCTCTGAGAAACGCGGCCCGCTCCTGGGTTGCGAAAGCCCTGCTTCTGCTTCTGGTCGCTTCGTTCGCGATCTGGGGCGCTTCGAGCGCACTGGTGGCCGGAGGCGCCGACACGGTGATGACCGTGGGAGACCAGGAAATCTCTTCGGAGGAATTTCGCCTCGCTTATCAGCGGCAGATCGCCGTTCTGGGCCGCCAGTTCGGAACGCAGCTGACGCCCGAACAGGCACGCGCCTTCGGCGTCGAGAACGAGGTGTTCACCCAGCTTGCCGCTGGTGCAGCCCTCGATCAGCTGTCGGATGACATGAACCTCAGCCTCTCGCAGGACAGGCTGGCCAACCTGATCGCCGACGATCCGGCGTTCAAGGGCGTTAATGGGCAGTTCGACCGCACGCTCTTCAGCTCGCGGCTGCGCAATGCCGGCTTGCGGGAGAATGACTACATCACCGAGCGCAGCAAGGTTGCCGTGCGCAGTCAGATTGTTGAGGCCGTGTCTGACGGCTTCAAACCTCCGCAGGTGCTTGTCGATGCACTCAAGCAGTATCGCGACGAGAACCGGACAGTTGAATATCTGCTTCTGTCGAACGCCACGATCGATCCGGTCAAAGCGCCGTCCGACGATGTTCTGGCAAAATGGTTCGAAGGCGTGAAAAGCCGCTACCGCGCTCCGGAATATCGCACCTTCGCTTATGTGAAGCTGCAACCCGCCGACATCGCCGACGCGGCCTCCATCATCGAGGAACAGGTGCGCGCCGAATACGAAAAGCGCAAGGACAGCTATAAAACCCATGAAACGCGCACGATCGAGCAACTGACCTTCCCGAACAAGGAGATGGCCGACGCGGCAGCCACCCAGCTGAAGGACGGGACCACGACATTCGACCAGATCATCGTCGATCAGGGCAGGAAGCCGGCCGACGTGAAACTTGGTGACTTCACCAAGGAAGGCATGCCGGATCAGACACTGGCCGAGGCCGCCTTCAAAGTTGGCGCCAATGGCGGCACGACGCCGGTCGTGGAAGGCACATTCGGCCCGGTTATCCTTCGGGTCAGCAATATCCGTCCCGAGACGGTGCGGTCCTTCGATGATGTCAAGGAAGAGATGCGGCAGCAATTGGCGGTATCGACGGCGGCCCAGGACGTCACCGCGACCCATGATCGTTTTGAAGAACTTCGCAGTGGCGGAAGCTCGCTCGAGGACGCTGCAAAAGAACTGAACCTCAAGGCCGTGACAATCACCGCCGACGCATCCGGCCAGAACGAGCAAGAGCAGAAGATCACTGATCTCCCCGCATCGAATGCCCTGTTGGCTGCAGTTTTCCGCGCCGAACCGGGTGCCGATACGCTGCCGGTCAACCTCGGCAATGATGGTTACGTCTGGTTCGAGCTTCGCAATGTAGTCGCCGAACGCGACCGGCCGCTGGTCGACGTCCGCGATCGCGTCGTTGCAGACTGGACGGCAGACCAGCAGCGCCAGGCATTGACGGCCAAGGCCACCGAGCTCAAGGCGAGACTGGACAAGGGCGAAACGCTTGCGGCCATCGGCGGCGAGTTCGGTCTGGCCGTCGAGACGAAGCAGGGGCTGCGACGCAATGCGGAAGATGCGATCTTCGGCAATGAGGCCATCGCTGCCGCATTTGCAGGACCGGTCGACACCACCGCAAGCGCACTCGGTTCCGATGGCGAAAGCCGCCTGCTGATGAAGGTAACCGCCGTCGAGCAATCTCCCGCCGACGCACTCTCGGGCGACGAGCAATTGCAGCGGATGGCCGAGTCGGCCGGCGACGACATGCTCGACCAGATGGTCAACAGCTTGAAGAACAGCTACGGCGTGTCGATCAACCAGTCGGTCGTTCGCCAGTCTACCGTCCAGTAACCCTAGCGGACCCTGTGAGCATGCCCGAGTTGAAACCTCTCATCGCCAAGGTTGCGAACGGCGAAAGCCTGAACCGTGACGAGGCGCGCGACGCGTTCGAAATCCTGATGTCGGGGGAAGCAACGCCTTCGCAGATCGGTGGCTTCCTTATGGCCCTGAGGGTCCGCGGCGAGACGGTTGCTGAACTGACCGGCGCAGTTGCGACCATGCGTTCGAAGATGCTGCCGGTGATCGCGCCGGCGGACGCGATCGACATAGTCGGCACGGGCGGTGACGGGGCGGGAACCTACAACATATCCACCCTCGCCTCCTTCATCACTGCCGGCGCAGGCGTTCCTGTGGCCAAGCACGGCAATCGCGCGCTGAGCTCGAAGTCGGGCACGGCCGATGCCTTGTCCGCACTCGGCGTCAACCTCGAGATCGGCCCCGAGCTGATTGCCCGCTGCATCCGCGAAGCCGGGATCGGCTTCATGTTTGCATCCATGCATCACTCGGCCATGCGCCATGTGGGGCCGAGCCGGGTCGAACTCGGCACGCGGACGATCTTCAATCTTCTGGGTCCGTTGTCCAATCCCGCCGGTGCAAAGCGTCAACTGCTGGGAGTATTTTCGCCCAATTGGCTGCAGCCGATCGCGGAAGTGCTGCGTGACCTTGGGTCGGAAACGGTTTGGGTCGTGCATGGTGAGGGTTTGGACGAAATCACCACAACGGGCGTAACCCAGGTAACGGCTCTCGAAGGTGGCCGAATTCGCTCCTTCAATTTAACGCCTCGGGACTTCGGCGTAGAACCTGTAACGATCGCGGACCTCAAGGGCGGAGACGGTGTGGCCAATGCGGCCGCTCTGCGCGCGGTTCTCGGGGGTGCGAAGAACGCCTATCGCGACATATCGCTTTGCAACGCGGCGGCCTCCCTCATGATTGCTGGGAAGGCCGAAACGATTGCCGACGGCATGAAGCTTGCCACACAGTCGCTCGATAGCGGTCAGGCGGCGGCGGCGGTCGATCGTCTGGTCGCTATTTCGAACGACAAGGATTGAGCGATGACGGATATCCTGAGGAAAATCGAAGCCTATAAGCGTGAAGAAATCGCGGCAGCCAAGGCCGCCGTGCCGCTTGTCGAGTTGAAGGCGCGTGTTGCGGATCAACCGGCTCCGCGCGGCTTCTACCGAGCCCTCCGGTCGCGGCAGCAGGCAGGCGCATTTGGCCTGATCGCCGAAATCAAGAAGGCCAGTCCGTCCAAGGGGCTGATACGCCCGGATTTCGATCCGCCTGCCCTTGCAGCAGCATATGAGGCCGGCGGTGCAACCTGCCTCTCCGTGCTGACCGATGCTCCAAGTTTCCAAGGCGCGCCGGAATTTCTTGTCGCGGCTCGCGCGGCCTGCGCACTGCCGGCTCTTCGCAAGGATTTTATGTTCGAGCCCTACCAGGTTTACGAAGCCCGTGCCTGGGGCGCCGACTGCATACTTATCATCATGGCCTCTCTCACCGACGACGACGCTCGTCAGCTTCACGATGTCGCGGGCGAACTCGGTATGGATTCGCTAGTCGAGGTCCATGACGAGGAGGAAATGGAGCGGGCGCTTAAACTTCCGTCGCCATTGATCGGGATCAACAACCGCAATCTGCGGACCTTCGAGCTGGACCTGCAGACCAGCGAAAAGCTGGCGCCCATCGTCGATGAAGGCCGTCTGCTGGTCGGCGAAAGCGGGATTTTCAGCTATGGGGATTGCCTGCGCCTCAAGGCAGCCGGCATCGGCACCTTCCTTGTCGGCGAAAGCCTGATGCGGCAGGAGGATGTGGCTGCCGCGACCCGCATGCTCTTGACCGGCGCGGGCTCCAAACAGGCGGCCGAGTAATGGCTGAGCTCACGCATATTGCAGCTTCCGGCGAGGCGCATATGGTCGATGTCGGCGACAAGATTGAAACCATTCGGTCGGCGACCGCGACCGGCTATGTCCGCATGTTGCCGGAAACCTTGGCGCTGATCCGTGAGGGCAATGCCAAGAAGGGCGATGTGATCGGCACGGCGCGGTTGGCCGGCATCATGGCCGCCAAGAAGACATCCGATCTCATTCCGCTCTGTCACCCTCTGATGCTGACCAAGGTATCGGTGGATATTGCGGAAGACGATGCGCTGCCGGGCCTGCGGGTGACGGCGACGGCAAAGCTGAGCGGAAAGACCGGCGTGGAGATGGAGGCGCTGACGGCCGTGTCGGTCGCCTGCCTGACGATCTACGACATGGCGAAAGCCGCTGACAAGGGTATGGAAGTAGGCGGCGTGAGGCTGCTCGAGAAACGCGGCGGGAAGTCCGGGATCTTTCGGGCGGAGGATTAGCTATGGCGCTTCTACCTGTTTCCGAGGCCAAAGCACAGCTGCTTGCAGCCGCCCGTCCGGTCGAGGACGTGGACATAGTGCCGCTTGCGGATGCCAATGGCCGTGTTCTGGCTGTCGATCTTATCGCCCGCCTCACACAGCCGCCCTTCAATGCCTCGGCCATGGATGGCTATGCGATGAAGGCTGCCGATGCGGCCGTTCTCGGCGCCGAACTCGCAGTGATCGGCAGCGCGGCTGCAGGCCATGCTTTCGACGGTACAGTCAAGCAAGGTGAGACGGTCCGCATTTTCACCGGAGCACCGCTGCCGGAAGGGAGTGATTCGGTTCTGATCCAGGAAGATGCCGAGGCGCTCGACAACAACCGGATCCGCACCAAGTTCGTGGTCGCGAGCGGCCGGCACGTCCGCCCGCGCGGGCAGGATTTTGCCGAAGGCGAATCGGTTCTGTCAGTCGGTACGCTGGTGGATTTCGGGCATCTGACCGTGGCTGCAGCCACGAACCACCCGCAGCTTGCCGTTTATCGTCGCCCGCGCGTTGCCATTTTGGCCACCGGTGACGAATTGCTCCAGCCCGGCACCACTCCTGGTCCTGCGCAGATCATCGCGTCGAACACATTCGGCATAGCTGCACTGGTGCGTGATAACGGCGGCGAGGTCCTGGATCTGGGCATTGTGAAGGATCGCCAGGCGGACATTGCTGCGGCGGTCGAGAAAGCGCGTGCGGCCAAGGCGGACGTGCTTGTGACGCTGGGTGGCGCATCGGTCGGCGACCACGACCTGGTGCAGTCGACGCTAAAGGGCCTCGGGATGGAACTGGACTTCTGGCGGATCGCCATGCGGCCCGGCAAGCCGCTCATGGTCGGTGCGCTGGGCGACATGCAGGTTCTTGGGCTTCCGGGCAATCCGGTCGCCAGCCTGGTAACGGGCATGTTGTTCCTGGAGCCGCTGTTGCGGCGGCTCGCCCGTTTACCGGAGAAAAGCCGCGAGGCCGTAGCGCTTTCGGCAAGGACACTGGCTCCCAACGACCAGCGGCAGGATTACCTGAGAGCCAGGCTGACAAAAACGACAGATGGAAGCCTTTTGGCGGAGCCCTTCGACAAGCAGGATTCATCGATGATGAAAATCTTTGCGCATGCCGATGCGCTTATAGTCCGCCCACCGCATGATCCCGAGCTTCAAAGCGGCTCCCCCTGCCCCATATTGCTGATCCGTCCCCTCGCCTGATCGTCCACGGCGGCTCAAAAAGCGTCTTCAATTTCAAATCGCATCACGGAGAAGCAGGTGTCCGCTCAAGAACAGACCCCCTCGATTCTCTGGTTCCGGAAAGATCTCCGCCTCGATGACAACCGTGCCCTTCATGCGGCCATCGACGCCGGAGGACCGATCGTTGCGGTCTATATTCGCGAACCGAAACTTCTCAATGTCGGTCCGCTGGGTGCTGCTCAGGAGTGGTGGCTGCACCACTCGCTGCTTGCACTCAAGAACTCTCTGAAGTCACTGGGCGGAGACCTGCTCCTGGCGTCCGGCAGGGCAGAACAGGTTCTGGTGGATCTGGCCCGCAAGACCGGCGCTCGATCCATCTTCGTCAACCGGGCTTATGAGCGGACAGCGGTCGATCGAGAGATAGCGGTAGCGCTGAAGCAGGCCGGCATCCTGATACAGGCCTTCCATGGCCAGCTTCTGCAGGAGCCGGATGCGGTGCGAACTGGCGCGGGCAAGGGTTTCAAGGTGTTCACGCCATTCTGGAACGCGATGCAGAAGCTCGGTGAACCGCATCCGCCACTAGACGCTCCCTCGCATATCTCCGCTGGCCCGGCATTGGACTCGGAAGATCTCGACAGCTGGGCACTTCTGCCGACCAAACCCGACTGGGCCTCTGAGTTTTCAAAAGTCTGGGTGCCCGGCGAAGAAGCCGCTCAGGACAAACTCGCAGGCTTCGTGGATCGGGAATTACACAACTACAAGCGTGGCCGCGATCTGCCGTCGGTCGAGGCAACATCCATGCTGTCCGCTCATCTCGCGCATGGCGAAATATCTCCAGCTCGGCTCTGGCACGCCACCAGCAGTCTACCCGCCCATGCATCGGAGGAGGTTGGGCATTTCCGCCGTGAGCTTGCCTGGCGCGACTTCTGCTACAATCTGCTGATCGAGTTCCCCGGGCTAAATTCCCAGAACTGGGACAGCAAGTTCGACGCCTTTCAATGGGAATACCGCGAGGAGGATTTTCGGGCTTGGGCGAGAGGCCAGACGGGATATCCGATCGTCGATGCCGGGATGCGGCAGCTCTGGCGTTACGGCTTCATGCACAATCGGGTGCGGATGATCACTGCTTCCTTCCTAATCAAGGATCTGATGATCGACTGGAGAAAGGGTGAAGAGTGGTTCAACGACACGCTGGTGGACGCCGATCCCGCCAACAATGCCGCCAATTGGCAGTGGGTCGCGGGCTCCGGCGCCGATGCCTCGCCTTTCTTCCGCATCTTCAATCCCGTGCTTCAGGGCGAGAAATTCGATCCGGACGGCGATTATGTGCGCGAACATGTTCCGGAGCTCGCGCGACTGGAGCGGAAATATATTCACCGCCCGTTCGAGGCGCCGCAGCACGTGCTGGAAAAAGCCGGGTTGGAGCTCGGCAGAAATTATCCGAAGCCGATTATCGATCACGGCTTTGCGCGTGATCGGGCGCTTTCGGCTTATCGGAGCATCCGCTAGAGATTTTTGCTCGTTTCGCTGTATCGCGCGCGCGGGCGGATCATCTGGCCGCTTTCGATCTGCTCCATGGCATGAGCAAGCCAACCGGTCGTGCGCGCCAAGGCGAAAATCACGAGCGGCGCCTCCTCAGGCAGATCGAAGGCCGACGCGAGTGCCGATATGGCAAAATCGATATTGGGCGGCTCGCCGAGAAGCTCCTCTCCCGCCTCGGCCAGGGAACCATAAACGGCTGGCGCCTCGAAACTTTGCATAATGGCCGCTGCCCGCGGATCACCTTGTGGATAGAGCCGATGTCCGAAGGCGCGGACAACGTCCTCGCTGGCCAAGGCACCTCGTATGGCGTCCCGAACACTTGAACTCGCTGCCTGCTCTGCGAGCCGCGCGACGCTCACCCAGGCGCCTCCGTGGCGCGGGCCGGTCAGTGTTGCGAGGCCGGAAAGGGTAGCCGCGGAAAGCGAGGCACCCGACGATGCCGTCACACGTGCCGCAAAGGCCGACACGTTCAGTTCGTGCTCCGCGGCCAGAACTAAGGACCTGCGGATGGGCTCCGCCGCATCCGGCCGCTGCCAGCCCAGCGCAAGCCGTTGATGCAGTGGTGCAGGATCGCCGGCCCAGGGTGCAAGTGCCGACGCCACCGTCATCAGGACATCGGCCGCCTCAAGCCGAAGAACGGACAAATTGCGACCCAGTGCGGGCAAGTCCGTCGGCACTCGCGCGGCTAGGCAGGCAAAGGCGCCAGCTATTCTTGACAAGCCTCCTTGCTGCACGGCAGCTTCTGCTACCGGCCCGTGGTCCGTTCCCCAAAGGAGCGCCGCCACCTCTTCCAGCGTCGCCCCCGCCGAGAGCTCAACCGCGTCCCGGCCGCGGTAGTAGAGCTTTCCATTGGAGATGGTGGATATGGTCGTCGGCAGGACGGGATCGCCCCAGCCTATGGCTTGGGCCGCGACGGCCGATGACTGGCGCCGACCAGAATGGCGCTCTGCCAGCCGCCGCACATCACTGGCATGATAGAGACTGCATCGCGGGTCGGCAGGATCCGGCTTGGCGCGGATACGGCCACGACTGACATTGGCATAGAGGGTCTGCGGCTTCGTCCCAAGACGAGCCAAGGCTTCTTCACGAGTGATCCAGGACATGTTGATCGATTGCATCAAGATTGACGTCAATCAACCTAGGTCTGATCCTACCCTTCGTAAAGGAGAAACACCCATGAGCAATAATGGACTTGAAGACGTCGTCGCCGCTGAAACTTCTCTTTCGGAAGTGGATGGGCAGGCCGGACGGTTGATCATCCGCGGCCAATCGCTGGACCATCTCGTCGGCCATGCCACCTACGAAGACGTCGCGGCTTTGCTTCTCGATGATCTGTTGGACAGGCCGGTCAACCCGCACGAGATAAAGGCGCAACTGGCGCAGGCTAGGGTCGGCGTCTTTGCGCATGTGGAGGCATTGGACGAGACACTGCTGAGGCTGCCGCCTTTCGATGCCATGCGGGCTCTGGTGGCGCGTCTTGCCGATGGGGAAGACTTCGACACCGCATTGTCGCTGCTTGCCGCTCCGGCCGTCTTCCTGCCGGCCGTCTTGAGGCTGCAGAAAGGTCAGTCACCTCTTCCACCCAATCCAGGCCTGTCGCAATCTGGAGATATTCTTGCCATGCTCCACGGGACGATGCCGAGCCGGGAGCAGATCGCGGCACTCGACGCTTATCTGGTTACCATCTCAGATCATGGTCTCAACGCCTCGACATTTGCTTCGCGGGTGGTCGCCTCCACCAAGGCCGGGCTTGTTTCGTCGGTCCTTGCGGCAATCAGTGCGCTCAAAGGACCATTGCATGGGGGTGCCCCGGGTCCTGTGCTTGACATGCTGGATGCCATCGGCAGCCAAAAAAATGCGAGGCCTTGGCTGGAAGCAGCGCTCGAACGCGGCGACAGGCTGATGGGCTTCGGCCACCGCATCTACCGGGTCCGCGACCCCCGTGCGGACGCGCTGAAAAGCGCAATCGCCCCGCTCATCGCCGCCGGCCAGGTCGATCGGGATCGCATTTCGCTTGCGGAAGCCGTGGAAACAGCGGCGTTGACGATATTGAAGGAACGCAAGCCGGCCCGGCCTCTCGACGTCAATGTCGAATTCTATACGGCTCTGCTGCTCGATGCGCTTAAATTTCCGCGCCAAGCTTTTACCGGGATATTTGCCATTGGTCGCACCATCGGCTGGATTGCCCATGCACGCGAACAGGCGCAGCAGGGGCGGCTGATTCGCCCGCGCTCGGTCTATGTCGGACCGATGCCCGAGGCAGCCTAACGGGCAAAAAACAAGTCCCGCTTAGCGGGGCTTATTGGATCCTAGACGAGGCGGCTCTGTTCCAGGGCCGCTTCAATGAAGCTGGCAAACAGCGGATGCGGATCGAGGGGCCGGCTCTTGAGTTCCGGGTGGTACTGCACGCCGATGAACCAGGGATGATCGGGATATTCGATGGTTTCCGGGAGAAGGCCATCGGGCGACATGCCGGAGAACACCAGGCCGCAGCTCTCAAGCTTTTCCTTGTAGTCCCGGTTTACCTCATAGCGATGGCGGTGACGTTCCGAAATCTCTGTCGAGCCGTAGATGTCGGCAATCTTGGTGTCCTTCTTGAGCGCTGCCTTATAGGCACCAAGACGCATGGTTCCGCCGAGATCACCCTTGTGCGACCGCTTTTCGAGCTCGTTGCCCTTCAGCCACTCCGTCATCAGGCCAACCACGGGCTCTTGGGTGGAGCCGAATTCGGTCGAGGAAGCATCATTGATGCCGGCAAGATTGCGAGCGGCCTCGATCACTGCCATCTGCATGCCGAAGCAGATGCCGAAGTACGGCACCTGGCGCTCGCGTGCAAAGCGCGCTGCATTGATCTTGCCCTGCGAACCGCGCTCGCCAAAGCCGCCCGGCACAAGAATGCCATGGACCTTTTCGAGCCACGGCGCCGGATCTTCCTTTTCGAATACTTCCGACTCGATCCAATCGAGCTTGACCTTGACGTGATTGGCAATCCCGCCGTGGTGAAGCGCCTCGATCAGTGACTTATAGGCGTCCTTGAGGCCGGTATATTTGCCGACGATCGCAATCGTCACTTCGCCCTCAGGCGTGTGGATCCGGTTGCAGACCTCTTCCCACGCATCAAGGCGCGGCTTCGGAGCTGGTTCGATGCCGAAAGCGGCGAGCACTTCCGAATCGAGACCTTCCTTGTGATAGGCGGTCGGCACGTCGTAAATATTAGCGACGTCGAGGGCCTGGATGACCGCAGACGGGCGAACATTGCAGAACAGCGACAGCTTGCGACGTTCCGCTTCCGGAATTTCGCGGTCAGCGCGCACCAGAAGAATGTCCGGAGCGATGCCCATCGCCTGCAATTCCTTGACGGAATGCTGGGTCGGCTTGGTCTTCAGTTCGCCTGCTGCGGCAATGAACGGCATCAGCGTTAGATGCAGATAGATTGCGGTGCCACGCGGCAGGTCATTCTTGACCTGGCGGATCGCTTCCATGAACGGCATCGCTTCGATATCGCCGACCGTGCCGCCGACTTCGCAAAGAACGAAATCGTAGTCCTCATTGCCTTCGGTGACGAAATCCTTGATCTCGTTGGTGACGTGGGGAATGACCTGAACGGTCGCGCCGAGATAGTCTCCGCGGCGTTCCTTGTCGATGATGTTCTTATAGATCCGGCCTGTGGTGATGTTGTCGGTCTTGGTCGCGGAACGTCCGGTAAAGCGTTCGTAATGGCCAAGATCGAGATCGGTCTCGGCGCCATCGTCGGTTACGAAGACTTCGCCATGCTGGGTCGGGCTCATCGTCCCGGGATCGACATTGAGGTAGGGATCGAGTTTCCTGAGCCGCACCCGGTAGCCCCGGGCTTGCAGCAATGCTCCAAGTGCTGCGGCCGCAATTCCCTTCCCAAGGGAAGAAACCACGCCGCCTGTGATGAATACATATCGCGCCATGGGAGTCACCGGATACCTTGTCATTTGCGATTCCGCCAGCGGAAAATGCCCGATCGGCAAATCGCCTGTGGAATCTTCACAAAAGAAAACCGGCAGGCTTTTGGCCTGCCGGAGCATGAAATCAGACCAGAGGCCTTACTGGCCGGTCGGAACACCTGTCGGCGAAGCCGGAGCTGCCGGTGTGGCAGGAGCCGCGGGGGCGCTACCTGCTGCAGGTGCCGCCGGAGCGGGCGCGGCCGCGCCCGACTCAGACGGTACGCCATTGTTGGCTGGGGCCTGTGTTGGAGCCGGTCCGAGCTGATCAAGAATACCGCTGCCTTGTCCCTGCTGGCTCTGGGGTATGCGGTCGAGAATGTCGGTCGGACGAGACTCATAGCGCGCCAGGATGCCGAGCCCTAGGGACGTGATGAAGAAGAGCGTCGCGAGGATGGCAGTCGTGCGGGTCAACGCATTGGCGGTGCCGCGTGCCGACATGAAGCCGGATCCGCCGCCGACGCCAAGCCCACCGCCTTCCGAGCGCTGGATCAGAACGACGCCGACCAGCGCGAGCACGATCATGAGATGGATGACGATCAAAACGGTCTGCATGAATTACGTCCCTGCCCCACACAAGAGGCAATAGAAGAAGTTTTGCGGCTCTTTACATGAGGCCTGCGCGCTTTCCAAGCCTTGTTTGACAGGATTATGCCGTCAGGCCCTCATAGACCGAATAGATGGCAAGGAAGTCTTCGGCTTTCAAGCTCGCGCCGCCGATCAGCGCGCCGTCGACATTGTCGATGCTCATCAGTTCGCGGGCATTGCTGGGCTTGACCGAGCCGCCGTAAAGGATGCGCATGCGGCTCCCTTCCGCACCCAGCCGGGCAACCAATTCCGCACGCATGAAGGCGTGCGCAACCTCGACATCGCTGTTGGTGGGCGTAACGCCGGTACCAATTGCCCAGACGGGCTCATAGGCGATCACCGTGTTCTCAGCCGTCGCAGTCTGAGGCACCGAGCCGAATATCTGGCGCTTTAGGACATCCAGCGTTTGATAGGCATCGCGTTCATCGGCTGTTTCTCCGACGCAGATGATCGCAGTGAGATCGACCGCATGGGCCGCGTCGGCCTTGGCTCGAACCTGTTGGTCTGTTTCAGCATGGTCGGTGCGACGCTCGGAGTGGCCGACGATGACGTGCGTTCCGAAGCAGTCGGCGATCATTTCGGCGGAGATGTCGCCGGTATGAGCGCCGCAAGTGCTGTAATGGCAGTCCTGGCCGCCGATCATCAGCGGAGTATCGGTGCTGAGTGCTGTGGCGACATAGAGAAGCGTGGCGGGGGGGCAGATCAGCGCATCCACGTGTTGCGACAACGGACCCTGGACGCCCTGGGCCATGGCCTTGATTTCTGTCAGCGACTGACGGGTGCCGTTCATCTTCCAATTCCCCGCGACAAGCGGTCGGACATCTGGGGTCATCTGTCGCTTATTCCTCTCCTCTTCGGTCTTGATCGACCGTTACCTCCACGCGCGATGTCTGCGCGCCCATCTAGGCTGGTTCTAGTGGTACGCTGAAAAAGCTCTTGTCTTCAAGGGCTTGCCGCTCATTATCCGCATCAATGCTGACGGATACGATCGTTGGCGAATGGACGATGCCGTTTCAATCGTTTGAACGATTGAGAGACCCCAGCAGCATAAAACTACGAGCGGCCCGTCAGGATGAAATTCAAAGCTTCACGCCAATCCACCATCCGTATCGGCGTGCCGTGGCTGCCGGTCTGGAACAGGGTGAAGCGTGTCGGGTAGCCTAAGGATCTCAACTTGCGATAAACAGAAGCCTGCTCTTCCGCCTTGTAGACGCTGTCGGCGCTGCCATGCGCAAAATAGATCGGCAGCTTCAGCTTGGCCAACGCGGATTTCGGCAGGTCTGGATCCGGAGCCCCGCCGAGGATAACCATTCCTTTGAGGTTTCCGACAACGGTCTGATCCCGGCTCACACCCTGGCAGATGATGCTGCCCATGGAGGCACAAGCGAGGATCACCGGCTTCCCGGATGATTCATGTGAGGAATAACGAATCAGGGCCGCGACATCCGCCACGCCATTCACATCGAAGGATGTGACGCTGGGAGAGTAATAGGTGCCTCCATTGCTCACGACGAGATTCTTCAGCCGGTTGAAATTACCGCCGAACGTGTAGTCGTTGACGCCGAGCCGCCTGTCGCCACCACGACCGTGGATGAAGATGACGGTGAAGGCCGCGCGCTCCGCCTGTCCCACCCTGGTGACGTCAAGCCGGCGTCCTGCAAGATTAAGGGTCTCGTTGACTTGCTCGCGTCGCACGCCGAGCTCTACATAGGTGTCCTTGACGCGGCGTTCAGGCTCGCGATCCCTGCCATTGATATCTCGCATTTCTCGATAATCAACGACCTTGTAGGTATCGCCATCGGTTGATTGAAGCACCGTTTGCCGGGAAAAAAGCTCGTCCTTGAAGGGTTTCAGTTGCGCCTGCTGGGCGTATGCACTGGCAGGTACAAGCGCCGCCAAAACCGCCAACCAGCTGCAGAACATTAAATGAACTGTGGACATGGCTTGTTTCCTCTGCTTCCTCGTTGTTTGGTGCTTGCCATGCCTGGCATTGCCCAGCATTTGTCAAACAGGGCATTCAATGCCGCATCGCGAAAAAGCCTGGTTTCTGGCACTATTGCGCATGATTCGAAACAAGCGAGATGGACATGCCTTCCTCCTCCGCACCCCGACAGGTAGTACCGGCGCAGCCGATGGATGACAACAACGACCTTTTTGGTGACCTGGCCTCGACGGTGGTCCCGGTTCCGGCCGAACCGGTGGCCGCCACTGTGCGAGCTGAGCCTTCGACACCACGTCCTGCTCCGCCGCAATCCAGCGGCGACGATTACGGCGCCTCCTCGATCCGGGTGCTGGAAGGTCTCGAGCCGGTGCGTATGCGGCCTGGCATGTATATCGGCGGCACCGACGAAAAGGCGCTGCATCATCTCTTTGCAGAAGTCATCGACAACTCGATGGACGAGGCCGTTGCCGGTCATGCAAATTTCATTGAAGTTCACCTAGACGTCGAAGGCTTCCTGACCGTCACCGATAACGGTCGCGGCATACCCATCGAGAACCACCCACAGGTGCCGGGCAAGTCGACGCTTGAAGTCATCATGACCAAGCTCCACGCAGGCGGTAAGTTTGATGGCAAGGCTTATGAGACCTCCGGCGGTCTGCATGGCGTCGGCGTTTCTGTCGTCAACGCCTTGTCTGATCATCTGGAAGTCGAGGTTGCGCGTAACCGCAAGCTTTACCGCCAGCGCTTTTCGCGTGGCGTGCCGCAGGGCGGATTGGAAGAACTCGGCGATGTTCATAATCGCCGCGGCACGAAGGTCCGCTTCCATCCAGATCCGCAGATCTTCGGCGAGCATGCGAAGTTCGATGCCGGCCGCATCTTCCGGATGGCGCGCTCCAAGGCCTATCTCTTCGGTGGCGTCGAAATCCGCTGGAGCTGCGATCCGGGCATGGTCGTGGCGGGCGGCGAGATACCGGAAAAGGCGGTCTTCCACTTCCCGGGCGGCCTTAAGGATTATCTCGCTGCGACACTGGGGAAGGATTTCACCGTCACCCGGGAGATATTCGCCGGACGCACCGAAAAGACCGGTGGCCATGGTGCCATGGAATGGGCGATCACCTGGTATGGCGGCGATCCTCAGGTTCATTCCTATTGCAATACAATCCCGACGCCGGAGGGCGGAACGCACGAAGCCGGCCTTCGCATTGCGTTGACCAAGGGCCTGAAGAACTACGCGGAGCTGACGCAGAACAAGCGTGCAGCGCAGATCACCACGGACGACGTGATGATCTCCGCGGTCGGCATGCTGTCGGTCTTCATCCGGGAACCCGAATTCGTCGGGCAGACGAAGGACAAGCTTGCGACCGTGGAGGCGCAACGCATTGTCGAAAACATCCTGCGCGATCCTTTCGATCATTATCTCGCTGGAAATCCGAACGAGGCAGCCAAGCTGCTCGATTGGGTGATCGAGCGGGCCGAGGAACGCCTGCGCCGGCGCAAGGAAAAAGAAGTCAACCGGAAAACGGCGGTTCGCAAGCTGCGTCTTCCCGGCAAGCTCGCCGACTGCTCGCAGAATACGGCTGAAGGAGCGGAACTCTTTATCGTCGAAGGCGATTCGGCTGGCGGCTCCGCAAAGCAGGGCCGCAACCGCGCCAACCAAGCGATTCTTCCTTTGCGCGGAAAGATCCTCAATGTCGGCAGCGCCAGCCGTGAAAAGCTGTCTGCCAACCAGCAGATAGCCGACCTGATCCAGGCACTCGGCTGCGGCACCCGCTCCAAATATCGCGAAGAAGACCTGCGCTATGAGCGCATCATCATCATGACGGACGCGGACGTGGACGGCGCTCATATCGCATCGTTGCTTATCACCTTCTTCTACCAGGAAATCCCGGAGCTGATTCGCGGCAACCATCTGTATCTCGCGGTCCCTCCGCTCTACGTCATTCGGCAAGGCGCCAAGACCGTTTATGCGCGCGACGACGCGCACCGGGCGGAACTGATGCAGACGGTCTTCAAGGGCAAGAAGGTGGAGATCGGCCGCTTCAAAGGGCTCGGCGAGATGATGCCGGCACAGCTCAAGGAAACCACCATGGATCCCGCACACCGCACCCTTCTGCGAGTGGCGATCGATGAGGTGGATTTTGAGGGCACGCGTGAAGCGGTCGACAATCTGATGGGAACGAAGGCCGACGCTCGCTTCCGCTTCATCCAGGATCGCGCAGCCTTTGCGGAAAATCTCGATATCTGACCTGCAGGCGAAAGTGATCTTCCACCCGCTTACGCACTGCAGATGTCGTCTCAGCCTTCCGCCGCCAATACCTTTCTGACGGCGCCGAGCAGTGCATCCACCTCGTAAGGCTTGCGCACCACGGGAGCTGAAAAGCTAGCGGGAATGACAGAGCGGTCGCTGTAGCCAGTCGCAAACACGAACGGCACCTGCCGGCGCACAAGCTCTTCGGCAATCGGAAGCGAAGTCGCCGACCCGAGATTGACGTCGAGAATGGCAATGTCGGGTGTGAATTCCCTCAAGCGCCGCATGGCGTCTGATACCGAAGGCGTGGTTGTCACCTTGCTGATGCCGTGATCGGCAAGCACAGCCTCAAGATCGGCAGCGATCAGCATCTGATCTTCGACGAGCAGAAATTCCAGATCGCCAAGGCCGGACGCCATATCGTCGCGCTCGACTTTGCCACTGTCCGCGGTGACTGCGGCTACGGGCATATCATCGTCCGAATGGACATGCTTGGCGGGAATGACGAACTTGGCACGCAACCCTTCCCGGCTGTAATCGATCGCCGCCTCGCCTTCCAGTTCGAAGGGTAGGCTGCGAGCGATCAGCACCGTACCGAAACCGTTTCGGGACGGCGGCGTGACGATGGGACCGCCGTTCTCCGCCCAGGTCAGTTCGCAATCTCCCCCTTCGCGGATGCGCCATGAAATATCAAGCTTACCTGCGGGCATGGACAGCGAGCCATATTTGGCGGCATTCGTCGACATCTCGTGCAGGACCAGCGCCATGACGGAGAAGCAGCGGCTGTCAAGCCAAACGGCAGGGCCACCAAAATTGACAGCACGGCGTCCTCCCATATAGGGCCGCAATTCTGCTTCCAGGAGATCCGAGAGTGCGCCTCCGTCTCCGCCCCGCACCACCTGATCATGAGCGAAGGCCAGGGCCTGGATCCGCCCCTTCAAGGTCGCAATATAATCGGGCAGGCTACGGGCGCTCTCCACCGGATACCCCACGAGCGCCTTGATGACGGACAGTATATTCTTGACGCGGTGGTTGAGTTCTTCATTCAGCATGCGCTGCTGAACATCTGCTTTGCCGCGCTCATCCGCCAGCATCTCATTATGATGCAGGACGATCTCGACCAGCACGGCCCGGATTGCATCCGCGATCTCCCGATCGCTTTCCGTCCAAGGCTGGGCCTTCAGGCGGACCGTTTCCTTCCAGATGGCGAAGCTCTTGCGGGGCGTGAGACGATCACCTAGCGGGCCGACCGGGTATGACTTGTCAGGGTTCCCACCCCAGTCCAGCGTTTGCACCACTTCTTTGCGGAAGAAGAACAGGTAGTCACGCGGTCGTTGTGATAAGGGAATAGCCAGCACGCCGCAGGCGTCATCGGGAGAGATTTCAGCATTGGGCAAGGACCGCGAAAGCTCGAACGACGACCAGACCTTGCCCAAAGAAAGGCCGGCGACCAGCGTAGCTAAGCCAGGGATCTGGTGCTGAGGCGGTATCGATCCCGTAGCGGTCCAAACGCCGTCGAGCCACAAACCGACACCATCGCAGGGAATCATTGCCCCAAAATCCGCCAGCGATGTGCGAAGCAGACCGCTGATGTCGCTATGGCTGGATGCAGCTTGCAAGAAGCGGTCCAATGAGCGGCGTGCCTGATTTGCCGTATCGAGCAGTTGCTTCTGCTTCAACACGCTGAGATGCAGCGAGAAGAACTCGCCAAATGTCTCAGCGGCGACACGCTGCGGCATCGAAAGTACCTTGGGCGCATAATGGTGACAGGCGATAAGGCCCCACAACTCTCCGTCGACCACAATTGACACGGACATGGACGCGGCAACGCCCATATTGCGCAGATACTCGCAGTGGATAGGCGAAACGCTTCTCAGATGCGAAAACGATAGGTCGAGCGGCAGGCCAGCCTCGTCCAGTTCGGGCTGGATTGGGATCCGCTCGCCGGATGCATCGGAGATGACACGTATCGTATTGCGGACATAGAGCTCCCTCGCCTGCTTCGGGATATCGCTGGCGGGAAAATATTGGCCTTTGAAGCTCTCCAGGTCGCGCCGCTTATACTCGCTAACGACTTTGCCCGAGCCGTCTTCCTGGAAGTGATAGACCATGGCCCGGTCATAGCCGAGCATGGCGAATACGAGACGAGCCGCACTCTCAACCAGGCGATCGACGCTGGTCATGTTGCGTATGCGGCTGATAAGCATGCGAGCGACTTCAAGCGGCTGATCGCCATCGGTCGAAGCCGGCTCGAATTCGATAATGACCTTGGACTCAAACCGGTGCAGCGACACATCGAACGCCTTGCCGGACGGCAGGCGCAGCCCATGCCGGAAGGCCGGCCGGGCTGGGTCATCCGAAGTCGCAAGTGCGTTTCGCAAGGTGTGGGCAGTATCTCCGCCGACTATGTCCTCCAGCCGCTGACCATTGATGTCGCCTGTCACCTGCAGCATTTCCGGCGCATTTCCCGAATGGTGCAGTATCACTGCTCCAGCAAGATCAGACGCGAGCAGGCAACCATGAGGCTGAATGCTGCCGGGAATATGTATGGGCTCGCGGTCGCAATTGGTTAGGTCGACCGCTTCCTTATAGGGCATGACGTACGTCCTTGCGGTCCTTGGCCGGGAGTTCGGCAGGAACCTCTTCCGTTTCTTCAAGGTCTATCTGATTTGGCCCTTCAAGACAGGTTGAAAAAGTGCTCTGGGCGCGTTGAACGACATCAGCTTTCGGTGTCTTCATTTTTTTATCGGATCTCCCAGGTACCGCAAGCCATTAAGCGTAGTTTTCATATAGGTACGTTAGGCTTGTGACAGAATGCCTGATATACCATATGCGGGACAAAAGTATGGAGCAGCAGCGAAACGTGACGATAAAGAATGATCACAGCGGGCCGAGAGAGCCACGGTGGCTTGGGCCGGTCACGTCCAACAGGATTGCCCTTATCCCACCCATTTCGGCCGCGCGCTGGCTGCTGGTTCTAATCGCGGCAGCAGGCATCTATTTCTTTCATGGTTTTCTTGTTCCTGTGTTGGCAGCGCTTGTCATAGGCTTTGCAAGCTGGCCGTTATACCGGGAGCTTTTGCGCCGGACTGGCGGCAATACGACCATCGGCGCAACGCTCGCAATCATCTTGATCCTGACATTCCTGATCGTGCCGATCGGCATAGCGATCAGCTATACGATCGGCGAAGTGCGTCAGTGGATCGTCTGGGCGGCCGAGGTCAATCGCTTCGGCGCGCCGCCACCGGCCTGGATTACCGGGCTTCCCGGTGTAGGAGAATGGCTGGGCGTACAATGGGCTCGCCATGTAGGCTCGCCTGGTTCGATCGGAGAATTGATCCAGATCGTCAGCGGCGCCAATATCGGCAATATCTACCGGGCTCTGGTCGCGGTGGGGGATGGTGCATTCCACCTGATCCTCACCATGCTGTTCATGCTTATTGCCCTGTTTTTTGTTTACCGCGACGGTGCTGCCTTTACCCGCCAGATTGACCTACTCGGCGAGCGCATCTTGCCGTCGCGCTGGGAGCGGATCTCCCGCGTCGTACCGGCAACCATCAGTTCGACTGTGACCGGCATGACCCTGATCGCGATCGGCGAGGGCATCGTTCTTGGTGTCGCCTACTGGATTGCTGGCGTACCCTCGCCCGTGACGCTCGGCGTCATTACCGGCGTCATGGCACTTATTCCTGGCGGCGCGCCCCTGTCTTTCACATTGGTGTCCTTGTACCTCGTTGCCAATGGCACCTATGTCGCCGGCTTCGGGCTCCTCGCCTGGGGCACTGTCGAACTCTTCATCGTCGACAAGACGGTGCGCCCGCGCCTGGTGGGCGGTCCGATCAAGCTCCCCTTCCTGCCGACCTTCTTCGGCCTTGTCGGCGGCGTGAAGACCATGGGATTCCTTGGCCTGTTCATCGGCCCGGTGCTCATGGCGCTAATCGTTTCAATCTGGCGGGAATGGATTCGGGAAGTCCGGCTGGCGGACACGGTGGAGACAGAGGCCAGCGGCGCTGGTGCAGCCGATCCTACAGTTCCTTCCGACGTGGTCGTCACGCGGAAAGCCACCGGTCCCTGAGAGCCCCCGCTTGAGGCCAAGCTTGAGCGGCGAACGAGGCTATCGCCCGCCGCGTTCTGAGCTCCGATAGCCATCATTATGACCTATTGTCCCCTGACATCACTTGAAAAAGGCGCTCCCAAGTAAGCAGCAACCGGCTTTGGGCAACAACGATTTCAGGAGAAGGCATGAACCCGGCGCTTGTCGTGATGACCATCCTCGGCTGCAACGATAGCGGCACTGACTGCCATTACATCGCGACCGTCAATCAGCGCTGGCCCACGGTCGCAATGTGCGATTCGGTGTCGGAAAATCAGCTGCCCTCCTATGCCAATCATCCCTACCCCGTTATTATCGCCGTCTGCCAGCAGCCGAATATCGCTGTTCCCGCCACTGGCCCAATTCCTCAACAAAAGCCAGCGCCGGAACAACTGGTTCCAAGCCAGAACGAGCCGGAGGATGCGTTGCAGGCGGAAGTTTCCGAACAGGAAAAACAATCGCTGGCCAGCAGCGCCATCCAGCGAGTCCGCAATGTGCTGCCGACCACAGAGGGTGTTCGGTCGCTTGTCGGCAAGCCTGTGCGCCTCGTGGAAGACAGTTATTCCTGGGTAGCACGCAGGTTTCAGCGCTGAGGAATCACGCAGCCAGCGCGGCTTCGCTTGCCCAGGCGCGAGCGGTCAGCCGCGTTTCGGACCGCTGCAGTTTTTCGACGATCTCAATGATCTCATCCACTGCCGTATTGTCTGGCTGCAGGATTGCCAGCTTCTTGAGGAGCAGGCCGCAGATGCTTCCCGTAGGGCCGCCCGCTGCCGCCTGGCGCCAAAGGAAGACACCTTCAACAAAGATGCCGGAGACTTCTCGTGCGAGGCCGCAGGATTCGAACAGCGCACGGACAGCATGCATTCTGCCTGTCGCGAGGATCGGCCTCACACGCTTCTGATCCAGACCGGACAGTGCCACGACCGCGCCGGTGAAGAAATCGAGTTTTTCGGTGCAGAGCGCCTGAACCAGCAATGCCGGCGTCAACCGACCTGCCGCGCGAAAGTGCTCTATCAGAATCGGGATCTCTGCCTGAGAAACCACACCTGCAATCGAAATGGCGGCGGCCTCTTCGGCTTCTCGGGTCACACGATCAATACGTCTTTGGCCAAGCATGCCGCGTACCAGATCCGAATTTGCCAAGGCTGCAGTAACATGACCTACCAGCAAGTGGCGGGCATCCGCCGGCAGATCGTCGCGGTCGAGAAGAAGATCGCGGATGGTGCTGCAATGGCCCAGGCGCTCGGCCATGCGGCGAAGCGAAAAGCGGGTGATGGCCGCACCATCGTTTTCAAGCAGCAGGATCACCTCGCCCTCGCTGCCGATCTCGGCAATGGCCGCGGCCACGCCCCGTGACAGGTTGGACCGTGACGCGATAACGCCCCGGGTCAAGCCATCGCCGCGGCCCACGAGGTCAACGAGGTCGGCTTCTGTCAGGACCGGAGATGCAGCAATGACCGTGCAGGCAATTTCCGGCTGATCCTCCGCAAGAGCCGTAACGATAGCGCGTGGCGCGTGGGGAGAAGTGGAAAGCGCCTGCGCAAGCGCGAGCCGCACGCGAGGAGACGGATCGTCGAGAAGGTAGGTCATAGCGAGTGCTGCGGCCTGTTGCTGATCGCCCCCCATCTGCGAATGCAGATAGGCGCGGCCCAAAGCATTCGCCGCCTTGGCCCGATCGCTTGCCTTTGCCGTTTCCGTCCAACGAAGAAATGCCTGTACGATCACCACGCGCCTCGATTACACCTGCCGGGACTCATTGCGACCGGCTGGATCCTAAGCTATGGCGGAAACGTTTAAGATTGGTTCACCACGTTCATTAACCTTGGCGGCCAAGGCTTTGCAGAGCTGGAGGCACCGATCCTGGCTGATCTTGCCACTCAGCGAACTAGCCCAAAAACGCCCACAAGAGGCCGACTGGATCGTTGTGGATCTGACAGATCCGGACTCGGTCTCGCTGGAGGCTCCTGAAATTCCGGAACATGGTTTTACTGGCGGGAGCCAAAGGCTGGCAGCCCTCCTCCCCTGCTGGAGCGCCCCCCATGCGCAGGTGGCACTTACGCGTGCCCTTCAACTTCGAACATCTGCCGTGGTCCTGTCTGCAGCCGAAAATGGTGCCGAGGTTCAAAGGCTGGACGTTCTGCTGCGCGTCGAAGAAGCGCGAATAGGCTTAAAGGGTGAAACCGCCATCGTGGCGATGCTCAGCGACGCAGGGCTACTGGCCGCGGCGAGCTTTCGGCATTCCAGCTCCCGACTGGCTGCCGTGGCGTTGCAGGCTGGTCAGCCTCCCATTGATAGGCGAAGCCATTTTTCGCAATTTGCGCGAGCGCAACTGATCCTGGCGGCACGCGCAGCAGGAGCGCTGGCGATCGACGCAACCTCGGCGGCGACCGATCCTGATGCTTTCAGGGATGAATGCCTGGACGCTTATCACAGCGGCTTTGCAGGCAAATTCTCGGTTCGGCCAGATCAGGTCGCAACAATCAACAATGCCTTTGCCGCCACCGTTCAACCGGAAGGCCGCTCAAGCTCAAATACGTCTGCGCCACCGTCCGCGTAGTCTCGATACCCCATGCGGCCGATCGGACGGGACAAGCTCATATCGATCCGCCCGTCACGGATGATGTCCTGGCTGATATGGATACCTATAACCTGGCCGAAGACCATAAAGGAATCAGTTTCCTGCCCGTCCAACCCCTTAGGCCGAATGATCTCCGTCAAGCGGCATTCCAAAGCCGTACTGGCTTCCGCTACGTAAGGTGCATCCACAAGCTCTGCGGCTTTCGCCGTCAGACCTGCCAGATCGAACTCGTTCACGCCATATTCGACTGGAGCCGAGGACGCATTGACCTGTTCTGCCAGATGTCGGCTCGCCAGGCTTGCGGTGAAGACGCCTGTTTGCTCGACATTCATCATGCTGTGCTTGCGGCCCGAAGACGCGAACATGACGATCTTCGGGCTGTCGGACACGATATTGAAGAAGGAATAGGGAGACAGATTGATCGAACCGTCGCGGCCTTTGGTGCCGATCCAGCCGATCGGGCGCGGCGCCACGATCGCCTTGAAAGGATCATGCTTCATACCATGCGCATTGGTGTCCGTGCGGTAGAACATCAAGCCATGCTTTCCCCGGCATAAGTCACCACGTCTTGAAGGTTGGGCCGCGGCCGGTCCGGTGCAGGAAAGTCGGTTGAGCCGATATGGATGAAGCCCGCTACCTTTTCGGTCGGCTGAATGCCGAGGGCAGCCATTGCCCTTTCGTCATAGGCAATCCACTCGGTGCGCCAATTGGCAACGTAGCCGGCCGCATTGGCAGCCATCAACATGTTGAGGCAGACGGCTCCCGCCGACAGAACCTGTTCCCATTCCGGGATCTTTACATGCGGCGCCGCGGTGCTGACGACGGCAACAACCAGAGGGGCGCGGGTAAAGCGGGCCCGCTCAGCCAGTCTGGCGGCGTCCGCCAAATCCGGATCAGCCTCAAGTGCCAAGGACAAAAACACTTCGCCAAGGCTTGCACGCACGTCACCCCGGTAGACAATGAACCGCCATGGCGCAAGCTTTCCGTGATCCGGCACCCGGCTGGCGGAGGTGAGAATGCCTTCTAGCTCATCGTGAGTCGGGCCAGGCTCCTTGATCTGCGCGACGGGCGTCGAATGTCTGTCCCGGAGATAATCAATGAGTTTGACGTCATTTCGCATGTCGAAGGCTTTCATTTGGATCTTGAAGTGCGGAAGGTCTTGAAATTACCTAGGGCTTGGTCTTCAAGTGGCGGTTCATAAAACAAGAGTCAACCGGTCCACATCCCATGCAAGGCATTCCCGCTGCAAACTGCCTTATCCTCGCCGGGCTGCTGACGCTCAGCGCGGCTGCGGAAGCTGTGGCGGAGGACGACGCCTTCAAGAGCTTCCATCAGCTGAACAGCACAAGCAAAATGCCGAAGCTCAGCGCCTTTTCGGCAGCACCCGGATTGTCGGGTGTCGCTGCGAAAGATGTGCGCTTCGAGGCCAAGCTGACCGCCAATGGCGACGTGATGCAGGACGGTCTTGCCTGGCGCGTCTTCAGTCCGCTCGCGGGCCAGGATGGCAAGCTGCCGCTGGTTGCCAGTTCGGACGGTGGTTCGGCGGCTTTCCAGCTCGCTCCTGGCGACTACTTCGTCAATGTTGCCTTCGGGCGCGCCGGTGTGACCAAGAAGGTCACGGTTCCGGCCGAGGGCAACGTCGAGAAGCAGACCCTGATTCTCGATGCCGGCGGCTTCATCCTCAATGCCGTGGCAGGATCGGATCAGCGCATTCCGCCGGCGCAGTTAAGCTTTTCCGTTTATTCGTCGGAAGTCCGCGACAATGGTGACAGGGCCCTGGTCATGTCCGAGGTCAAACCGAATACGATCGTCCGGCTTGCTGCGGGCACCTATCACGTTGTCTCGGAATATGGCGACATCAACGCCGTGGTGCGGGCCGACATCCAGGTCGAGGCTGGCAAGCTCACCCAGGCTGTATTGCAGCACAAGGCGGCGCAGATCACCCTGAAGCTCGTATCTCAGACTGGCGGCGAGGCTATTGCAGACACGGCCTGGTCGGTGCTGACCGCTGCCGGGGATATCGTCAACGAAAGCGTTAGCGCTTTCCCCACCATGGTTCTGTCCGAGGGCGGCTATCTGGCGATCGCGCGGAACAAGGACAAGATCTACCAGCGCGAATTCAGCGTGAAGGCGGGTCTGAATGCGGATGTCGAAGTCCTGATGCGTGACGCAAAGACGACCGCATCCAACTTAAATGCTGCCGAACCGCAGGATTGATCGATCAGACGGCCTTTTGCAGCAAGCGTTGCTTGCGAGCCGGCCTCATGACGAAGACGGCATCATGGAGCATTGCTAAGAGATCCTTGCGGTCCTGTATCCCAGCCATTTCTTCCCAAGTCATCATCTCGCCTACCCGAGCACGGATCGAGCTTCCGGAGAGGCGCTTGAACTCGCGGATCAGCAGGGAAAGTCTTAAGGTCATCGATATGCGGCTGGCGATATGAAACAGCCTGCCATTCTGCCCTTCGAAGTAGATAGGTACCACATTGGCACGCGCAGCCTGGATGAGTTTGGCCGGGAAGATTTTCCACGGCAGATCCTCGGCCCGCCCAAAACCTTTTTTGGCCGTTGCAACGCCACCTGCCGGAAAGATGATGATCGTCGTACCCTCTTTCAGGAGGCGCAGCGCTTCATGGCGTGTCTGCATATTGAGTGCGACCGCCTCCTTCGTTTCGTCGAAAGAGACAGGCAGAGAATAAGCGCCCATTTCAGGCACTTTCAGAAGTTCGTTATGGATCAGAACTCGAAACGGCCGGCCCAGCTGCTCTGCAAGCGTCAGCACCGCAATTCCATCGCCTATGCCGAATGGATGGTTGGCGACAATCACCAGCGGCCGATCCGGGGCGATGGCGGGCGGCCAAGTGCCGTCGATTGCTAGATCGACGTCGATGAGATCCAGCATCTTGCCGAAGACCCGATCCGTTTTTCCGACAATGTCGCTGCGCCAGATATCGTAGAGCCTGGCATAGCGGTCACGGCCGGAAAGGCCCTCGATAGAGCGGATGAACCAGCGCTTGAAGCGCGGATCTTTTTCGTTCGAGTATGAAAGTTCCTTGAACCGCAAGCCAGTCTCCGCGGCACATGTGCCTGTCGCAATGTAATTGGAATATGGCAAGCATGTTACAGGATTCTGACAGCGCCCCTGATGAGGAGCGCTGTCAACGTAGCTTAAGCCACCTTGCGCCGTGCCAGCTGGCGCCTGCGGACGTCCGGAGGCGTTGCCTCCTCCACCAGAGAGGTGATTGCCTCGTCGAGTAGCATCGGCGTCTGTGCCTGGGATCCCAGGCGGCGGATGTTGACGGAGCGCTCTTCAGCCTCCTTCTTGCCGCAGACGATGATGACCGGCACCTTGGTGACCGAATGCTCGCGGACCTTGTAGTTGATCTTCTCGTTGCGGAAGTCGGTCTCCACAAGCAGACCCGCGTCCCGAAGCGCCTCAGCCACTTCGCGTCCGTAGTCGTCGGCTTCGGAGGTAATGGTCGCGACCACCACCTGTACCGGCGCCATCCACAAAGGCAGATGTCCGGCAAAGTTCTCGATCAGAATGCCCAGAAAACGCTCCATGGAGCCGCAGATGGCGCGGTGGATCATCACCGGCTGCTGCTTTTCAGAATTCTGGTCGATGTAGAATGCGCCAAAGCGTTCCGGCAGGTTGAAGTCCACCTGCGTCGTACCGCACTGCCATTCGCGACCGATGGCGTCCTTGAGCGTGTATTCAAACTTGGGACCATAAAACGCCCCCTCGCCCGGCAGAATGTCGGTCTTGATACGGCCTTCCGACTGCTCCTCGATCGTCTTGAGGACTTCCATCATGACCGCTTCAGCACGATCCCAAAGCGCATCCGAGCCGACCCGCTTTTCCGGCCGGGTCGAGAGCTTCACGACGACTTCATGGAAGCCAAAATCCTCGTAAACCGACAGAATCAGCTCGTTGATCCTCAGGCACTCGCCTGCCAGCTGTTCATCGGTGCAGAAGACATGTGCATCATCCTGGGTAAAGCCACGGACACGCATCAATCCGTGCAATGCGCCGGATGCTTCATAGCGATGTACCAGACCGAATTCGGCAAGCCGTATAGGTAGTTCACGGTAAGACTTCAACCCATGCTTGAATATCTGAACGTGGCCGGGGCAGTTCATCGGCTTCAAGGCGAAGACGCGCTGGTCCGCCTCCTTGTCGTCCGGGTTGACGAAGGCATGCGCGGACTTAACCCCGAACATGTTTTCGTTGTACCAGCCCCAGTGACCGGAGGTTTCCCAAAGCGATTTGTCCAACACCTGCGGCGCGTTCACCTCTTCATAGGTTCCAGCCAGCCGACGGCGCATATAGGATGTCAGGGCCTGGAAAATACGCCACCCCTTGCCGTGCCAGAAGACGACGCCCGGACCCTCTTCCTGAAAATGAAACAGGTCCATTTCCCGGCCCAGCTTGCGGTGGTCACGCTTCTCCGCTTCGGCCAGCACATGCAGATATTGGTCAAGCTCTTCCTGCGTCGCCCAGGCAGTCCCGTAGATGCGCGTCAGCATCGGGTTGTTGGAGTCACCGCGCCAATAGGCTCCGGCAACCTTCATAAGCTTGAACGCCGTGCCGATCTGACCCGTTGAGGCCATATGCGGGCCGCGGCAAAGGTCGAACCACTTGCCCTGCCGGTAGATCTTCAGATCCTGATCTTCAGGAATCGCATCGACCAGTTCCACCTTGTAGGCTTCGCCCATATCGGCGAAGGTCTCGCGGGCCTTGTTGCGCGGCCAGATTTCCTTGGTGAAGGCGTCGTTGCGCGCGATGATCTCCTTCATCTTCGTCTCGATCTTCGGCAGATCGTCCGGCGTGAAGGGCCAATCCTCCTGGCTTTCAGGATGCACGCGCTTGAAGTCGTAATAGAAGCCGTTTTCAATGACCGGGCCGATCGTCACCTGCGTTCCCGGCCACAGGCTTTGTACCGCTTCCGCCATCACATGCGCCGCGTCGTGCCGGATAAGCTCCACGGCGCGCGGGTCAGTGCGGGTGACAATCTCGATCCTTCCGTCGACGATCGGGTCGGAAAGGTCTCGAAGACTACCGTCGACTGCAACGGCAACGGCTTTTTTGACCAGAGATTTCGAAATCGATTCGGCAACGTCCCGGCCGGTCGTTCCAGCGGCGAATTGGCGAACGGAGCCATCGGGAAATGTAAGGGAAACGGATTGCGACATGACGATCTCCTGTCCAGTCCCGCCAACGAATGCGGGTGGTGACAATAGGCCGGCGGAGCGAAATGGCCGGCGTTAACGGGCGCCGTGATAGTGGGTTTTGCCCCGTTAGTAAAGCTGGCGGACCATCAGGAGCGCAGGTAGCGCCAAGGCGTCCACCAGTGCTGCCGGGGCGTCAGCTCGCCAGGAACGGGATCCAGTCCGCTTGTCCCACCCGGGCCGCAGCGGGCCACCCGGAAAAGCGTCATCCATCCGCCGGGCCATAGTCCGTGACGGGCAATCGCTTCATAACCGTATTCGGAACAGGTCGGGATGTGCCGGCACGAATTGCCCACGAATCCGGAGAGAGTCAGCTGGTAGAACCTGATCAACGCCATGCCCAAGAGCCGTCCCGGCGTCTTCGCGAAGGCACCCGACCAGTTGCGGGACAGGTTTCGCCTGCCTGAGATTGTAGAGTTCTTGGCGTCATGGCTTTCACACATGACTAGGCCGTGGCAGTCGCGGTATCGTTCTGTGCTTCGACCTGAGCAATTGCATCCACGACCGCTTCGAAGGTTAGCATGGTCGACGGGTGGCGTGCCTTATAATCCTTAACCGGCTTCAGGTAGCGCATTTCCTCGAACCGTCCCGTGGGGCCCTCACCGCCCTCCTTGAGCATGGCGACCATTTCGTCGCGCGCCTTGCGGATCTCGTCGGCGCTTGCTCCCAACACATGTCGCGCCATGATGGAGGATGAAGCCTGGCCCAGCGCGCAGGCCCGCACCTCATGGGAAAAATCCGTCACCACGCCCTCATCCATTTTGACGTAGACGCGCACTTTCGAGCCGCAGAGCTTGGAATGCTTTTCGGCAACGGCCTGGGCGTTGGGCATGGCACCGGTGAGGGCAATATTGCCGGCGAACTCAAGGATCTTGGTATTATAAATGTCTTCCATGGACGCTCGCTTGGCAGCCCTGAGCAGTGAACACATCATCCACAGCGGCGGCCTATCGAAAAAATGATCTCGCTCTTATATGTGGTGGAAAGCGGCGATCATCAAGGAAACATTGTTTTCATGAAATCCTGCGGTAATGGAAACGGAATGCCTTGCAATAACCGATGTTCGCGGATCAAAAAGCGGCAGTCGATCCGAGACCAGCGGAATGTACTGGTTTGATATTACAGCTAGTCGGTCGGATGTGGCCTTGAACCGCATCGGGAGATGTTAAATGGATGCCATTGTGAAGAATTTCCCGTCGTCCAAGGGAGAACAGGTCCGCCCCACGCAACAGGAGGCGGAGGAAGCCGTTCGAGTCCTTTTGCGCTGGGCGGGTGATGATCCTGGCCGTGAAGGCCTTCTCGATACGCCGAAGCGCGTTGCTGCCGCCTACCAGGAACTATTCGCAGGCTATGATCAGGCGCCTGAAGACGTCCTCGGCCGCACGTTCGAGGAGATGTCGGGTTTCGACGATATCGTGCTGGTGCGGGATATTCCATTCTTCTCCCACTGCGAACATCACATGCTGCCGATCATCGGCAAAGCCACAGTCGCCTATCTTCCCAAGGGGCCGGTTCTCGGCCTGTCGAAGATTGCGCGCGTGGTCGAGATTTTCGGCCGCCGGCTGCAGACGCAGGAGAACATGACGGCGCAGATCGCCGCTGCCATCCAAGACACGCTGCAGCCACGCGGTGTCGCGGTGGTGATCGAGGCTCAGCACATGTGCATGGAGATGCGCGGCGTGCAGAAGCAGGGTTCGACAACGCTGACGACGACCTTTACCGGCGAGTTCAAGACCAATGCCGCCGAGCAGGCTCGCTTCTTTACGCTCGCGCGAAACCGCTGATCGCTTGGACCGATTATGACAGTGCTATTTCCCCCGCCTCCCGTCGACAAGGCAGCGCTCGAAGGCGCCGGCGCCTTCACTCCGCGATTCGACGGTGCTGGATTGGTGACCGCGGTGGTGACCGATATCCGCGATGGCGAACTGCTGATGGTGGCCCATATGAATGCCGAAGCCCTGCGGCTGACGTTGGAAACAGGGATCGCCCACTATTACAGCCGCTCGCGCGCCAAATTGTGGAAAAAGGGGGAGACGTCCGGCAATCTGCAGACTGTCCACGAAATACGGACCGATTGCGATCAAGACACGGTTTGGCTGAAAGTGTCCGTCAGCGGTCATGATGCTGCCTGCCATACAGGTCGCCGTTCCTGCTTTTATAGAAAGGTCAAAGTGACCGAAGGTCAACCGCTGCTTGAAATCGGAGACGATCAGCGTCATTTTGATCCAACAATGGTCTATTCTAGCAAGAGCACCGAGTAGAGCCGCACGCTTCCTGCCGCATTTCGTTGATAAACGGTTTCGCAACCTGCCAGTGTTTAAATTGGTTGTCGCCGTGGCGATTGGCCGGAAGGGTGTTAGTCGATGCTGAACTGGAGTTGGAACCGCCCTGATCGGCAGACTGTCGCTGCCGACGGCGGAGGTGGTCGTGCATCGGCTCCGCTTCCCCCTGCCAAGATCGAACCTCCCCGCAAGGCCAAACTGGCACTTGCACTTGGCGGTGGCGCAGCGCGCGGCTGGGCGCATATCGGCGTCTTGAAGGCGCTCGACGAGGCCGGCATTGAGGTCGGAATGATCGCAGGCACGTCGATCGGGGCACTGGTTGGCGGTTGTTACCTTGCCGGTAAACTGGACGAACTGGAACAGTTCGCCCGCTCGCTCACCATGCGGCGCATCGCCGGTTTGCTCGACCTAACCATTGGCGGTGGCGGTCTGTTGGGCGGCATGCGGCTGACCAAACGGATGCAGGAGCACGTGGAGGGGCTGGCCATCGAGGATCTCGGACGCCCCTTCGTCGCCGTCGCGACCGAACTCCACACGGGTCATGAAGTGTGGATATCGAGCGGCTCACTGATCACGGGCCTGCGGGCTTCCTATGCGCTTCCGGGGATTTTCGAGCCGGTGAAATGCAACAACCGCACGCTGGTCGACGGTGCACTCGTCAATCCCGTCCCTACTTCCGTCTGCCGTGCCTACGAGCAGCCGCTTGTGGTTGCCGTCAACCTCAACTATGAAATTTTTGGACGTTCAGCCGTGGTCAAACACAGCGCGAGCATCCAGCCGATCGAGATGGAGCAGCGCAACCGAGCCGGCAACGTCCGTGTCGGCGTCACAGGAACCATGGTCCAAGCCTTCAACATCATCCAGGAGCGCATATCGCGCGCCAGGCTCGCCGGCGACCCACCGGACCTTGCCCTGCATCCCCGCCTGAGCGACATCGGCCTGTCGGAATTTCATCGTGCCGGCGACGCCATCCAGCGAGGCTACGACGAGACAATGGCGCAGATCTCGGCGCTCAAGCGCATGCAGGAAGTCTTCGCTCTCTAGCGCAGACTCTATACCGCCACCCCGTCAGCCTGCAATATAAGCCTTGATGTGCTCGGCCTCCAGTTCCACCTCGCGGATCCGCGACTTCACCACATCGCCGATGGAAATGATGCCGATCAGTTTTCCATCCTGCTCGACAGGCACGTGACGGAAGCGACCTGCGCTCATCATTCCCATGAGGTCGTCGACGCTCTGCTCTTCGCGGCAACGCTCGACATTCGTCGTCATCGTCGCCTTCACAGGTTGGGCCAGCACATCAGCACCATTCACCGCGATGGCTCGCACAAGGTCTCGTTCCGTGAAGATGCCGGAAATTCGATCTTCCATTCCGGTGATGACGACCGCGCCGATCTTCTTGTCGTTCAGGATCTGCGCCACCTCGAGCAAAGTCCGGTCGGGATCAACGGTGACGACGTCGCGCCCCTTGGTGTCCAGCATAGTCTTGACGGTTGTCGACATGGCTCTCTCCTCACCAATCAGTTCGCACTCGGCGACCCCTCCAGCTCGCCAAAAGCGCGCAGTCCTCCTGCGGCTGAAACTTTAGAACGGCCTTACAAAGAGATCAAGGCGTGGTGATCACGGTACGCGCCGGGCGCTTCACGTCGAACAGAGCAAAAAGCAGGAAGCCGAAGAGGAAGCCGCCAATGTGGGCATCCCATGCGATCTCACCCGATTCCGCACCCATGAGCGGAAGCCCCAGCGCAATCAGAACATTGCCGAGCAGCCACATGGCCATGAAGATCATGACCGTCCGGTTGCGGAATGCGGCAAGGATCGGCTGGCGCGGGTAAAGATGGCCCGACACCCGATCATAGCCCCGCCCCACGGGGAAGGCGAAGCGGCATGCGGCACCCATCAGGGCTGATACAACGCCAGAGGCCCCAACCAGCAGCGTCTCGTCCCCCCAATGCAGACCTGCGTGAAAGAACGCCGATGCTGCCGCCGAAAAGATCCAGAAAAGGACATATCTGACGGTGCCGATCCGGCGAACGACAGGAGCTCCGAATGCGGCAAGCCAGAGGGCGTTGAACCCGATATGCTCGATGCTTCCATGCAGCAGCGAATAGGTTACCGGGGTCCAGAGCCATTCCAGGGGCTGCCCGGAACTCAGATAATCATAACGCAACGGCGTAAAGCCGAAATGCACGATCACATAAGCCTGCATGTCTTCGCTAAGAAAATAAGCCCAGACAGCATAAACTGCGACCAGCAGGGATAGCGTTGCAACCAGGCTGCGCGGCAGGTTGAAAATCGGCTGCGAAGCAACCGCCTGAGCCTGCCTCTCACCCTCTTCCGGAGCCAGATTGCGCTTCTCGTCCATGCTTGTCCTTCCGTAATTGCTTCAGCCTTACAGGAGGGCATTTTGAAAAGGAAGCAGGTCACTCCCGCAGACCGGTAGCGGAGATGCTCAACAACGGAACCTGCTACCAATCCTTAACCATAGCCACCTGCTCGTGGCACGATTTTCGCTGCAGTTCAGTTTCCGGTCGCGTCTGTGGCGTGACCTGTATTGGAATGGAGCACGCATACCGAATGCAAAACCAGGCAAGCAGACAGGTCTTCGACTACTGGATCCAGCTGCGCGGCAGCCGCCCTGCACCGCTGCGCACGGAAATCGATCCCGTGGCTTTGCGCCGCATTCTGCCGCATCTGTTCATTGCCGAAAGTGGCCCTCAAGAAACGCTCTCCTTCCGCCTCGCAGGAACACGTATCTGCGACCTGTTCGACCGAGAGTTTCGCGGCAGTTCTTTCGGCGCCATCTGGACGGACGGGGAAAGCAGCCGATCTCTGGAGATCGTTCAGAACGTCATCCATTACGAGCAGCCGGCCTTGCTTCAAGTCAACGTCGCAAAGGATGAGGAAGCATATCATTATGAGATGCTTCTGCTCCCCGTTCGTTCAGGAGGGTCGCACAGCGACCGCGTCCTTGGCGCGCTCCTGCCCCAGCAGGAGCCAGTCCCAGACACAGCATTTCCGGCAGTCGGTCTTGCGCTTGAAAGCTGGACCTTGCTCGGAAGCGATAGTGGAGAGCCGCAGATGGACGGGGCTGGCGGAGATGACGGTCCTTTCTCGCGCTTCTGGCGATCGCTTCCGGCTACCTTCGTCAGCCACAACCGCCTGCCCTGAACCGCGACTCTTGGCTGGAACGTTATGTTAACTGGCCGCCGCTATAGTCTCCGTCGCAGGTCCCTTCAGAGAAGCTGTTTATGTTTTCCTTCCAGCCGGCCGCCAGTCCGTCGACGCAGAACGTCCCCGCTCAGCGGTCGTTTCAGCGCGTCTCGGTCAACGTCTCCGGACGACTGATGCTGGCCAGCCAAGAGGAATTCCCTTGCTCGGTCGTTGATATGTCGCCAGGCGATGTACATTTTGCCTGCATCGGCCGGCCCCGGTCTGGCGAACGCGTCATTGCTTATCTGGATCACATCGGAAGGCTCGAAGGTACGGTTGTTGCCGTTACCGACCAAGGCTTCACCATGACGATCAACGCGACCGACCGTAAACGGGAAAAGCTTGCGGCGCAGCTGACCTGGATCGCCAACAAACATGAACTCGGCCTGCCGGAAGACCGCCGCCACGACCGTTTGACGCCGCGCAACACTCTGTGCGACCTTACGCTCGACGACGGGCGCCTTTACAAGTGCCGGATCATGGACCTTTCGCTCTCCGGTGCAGCTGTCGATCTCGAGATCCGACCGGACCTCGGCACGCCGGTGCGCCTCGGCAATATGCGTGGTCGGGTCGTCCGCCACTTCATGGAAGGCGTCGCCATCGAGTTCAGCTCGGTGCAGTCTCGCGAAGCGCTGACGGAATTCCTGTAACGCCGTCACGGCCTTCAGGCCGTTCCAGGGAAGCGCCTCGTCGCGACTCTCCCCAAATCTCCCGTACCCACCACCATCTGTAAAAGTGTTCGGCCTCCGGCGCACGGACGAATGAGTGTAACTGCCCGGCCCTGGAGCCACGTCAACGCCTAACCCCGCCTTCGTGCAGAGCTAACGCGCATTCCCGATATCGTCCCGCGATATCATTGCCTACCGAAGGTGACCTTGCGCTGACTGGCCGCGGATTTTTCTGTATCTTTTTGGGAATTTTTTTTGGCGGGTGAACCCCTATCCGACCAGCTGATTTCTGCGGCGGAAGGACTTTGCCGGGTCCAGGGCCGGCTCAACCGATATCAGTCAGGCTTGTCATGACATCCGGTTAGAACCAGCCGACGGCGCTAAAAAGCCATTGGACGCAAGGCTTTAACTTGACCGGAAGCAAATCCGATATACCGCTCGGCTGGCTGATTTTCAGTACAATTTGAACTAAATTTTGCGCGTATTTTACGCGTGTTTTAGACAAGTTTGATTATAATAAGCGTTTGATTTTACTACGCTATTTTGCGGTCGCTCAAAGTCTGTGTGGCACTGTCATCCCAAGAACGGGAGACAGAAAAATGAAATGTCTTAAGGCTCTTGGCCTCGCCATCGCAACCGCAGTCGTCGCAGTTTCTTCCACAATGCCATCCTTCGGCATGTCCAATGGCGCGATGCGCGTCATCGGCCAGGCCAACCCGCCGATCGGCCATTACGAGTTCTGCAAGACCTATGTCAGCGAATGCGCCACGACCTATAAAGACGCCGGCCCTGCGGCCCTGACGGAAGAGAAGTGGCGGACGCTTCTGGACGTCAACTACAGCGTCAACACAGCGATCCAGCCGATGACGGACCAGGAAATCTTTGGCATCGAAGAGCGCTGGGCCTATCCTCGTACGGTTGGCGACTGCGAAGACTTCGCCCTCCTCAAGCGCAAGATGCTGATGGCCAAGGGCTTTGACGCCTCCGACCTGTTGATCACGGTGGTTCTGCAGCCGAATGGCGAAGGCCATGCCGTGCTCACCGTTCGCACCGACCGCGGAGATTTCGTGCTCGACAACATGCGCAACAAGGTCCTGTTGTGGTCGGACACGGAATATACGTTCCTGAAGCGCCAGTCGAACGAAGACCCGGCGCGCTGGGTCAAGCTCCAGGACGGCCGTGCCGTCGCCGTCGGCAGCGTCGGCAAGTAAACCGCCCGTCCACACCCCCACAACACTCGAAGTCGCCCGCCGAGGAAACTATGCAGTCTCTCCATGCAATCTCGTCGGCTGATGCGCTTAACCTGAAATTAACCATGTAAAACGGAAACTGCCGACGCGCCCGCGCCGGCAAGTTTGAGAGACTGCTCCAATCCTGCGCACGGGTTTAGGATTTCACGCGGGAACGGAGCACTCATGGCAAGCGTACAGCCAGCGTCTTCTCAGGCGCCTGAACAGGCCCTCATCTCCGGCCGCTTCATATACAAGCTCACGGCTGCAGTCGCGGCACTTGCGCTCCTGACTACAGCAATCAGCGTCGGCGGACAGTGGTTCGGCAAGAGGATTGCACTTGGCGGTCATACCGAAAGCAGACAAGAATATTTCGTTGAGACCGGGCAGGACCATCTCAAGCTTCCAGCGAACGCCATTCGCTTTCATGAGCAGCGCCACTCGGGAAGCGCCGAACGCATCGACCTCTACCTAGCCTGGCCGGAACTGCAGGGCTACAGCAAAGACCTGAGGCCGAGGTTCGATGACGTCTCGCGACCCGAATCGTTGATTTTTCTGCAGCTTTCGCAGAGCACGATGTCACGCGACATGTCAGGCCGGCTGGAGCCGATCTACACCCATCTCTTTGAGGGACCGCCGCAGCCAGCCGTGGCCGGACTGACGCTCCATCACTTGCGCGGAGACAGCGGCTATGGCCGCGAGGTGATCCTCACGGCCTCGCGGGGCACGGCACCTGACTACGTCGTCCGCTGCATTCTTCCCGCTGCCGGCGAAAGACCCACCAGCGGTGACTGCCAGCGGGACATCCGTTTGGGACAGGATTTGATTGTGCTTTACCGCTTTTCCAGCGCTCTTTTGAAGGACTGGCAACATATTGATGCCGCAGTTGGATCATTTGTCGAAACCCGCCTTGCCGAAGCGCGAACGGTGGCGGGCAGTGATCGTTAAAATGTCGGCGGCCGGCATAAGCCGCCGTTCATCATAAACCTCTTGGTAACGCTATTCCCCTAGATTGGCCGCAACGGTCGCGACGGGGGTGCGTCCGGAAATAATACATACCTCATGCAAACGATGAGTGCGGCAGTGTCGAAAAGCATGTTCTCCACTTCCCTCCCCAAGGGTCGTGCGGCCGTCCAGGGACGGTATCTCGGATATATCCTGACAATCGCGTTGGCGTTTTCGTTCTTTGCGCAGCCTGCGCATGCTGAGCCAAAATATGCCGGCATCGTTGTGGACGCAAAGACCGGGAAGGTTCTTTACGGTGAAGATCCGGATGGTCTGCGTTATCCTGCTTCCCTCACCAAGATGATGACGCTCTACCTTACCTTCGAGGCGCTTGAGGCTGGTCGCATTTCGCTTGATTCGCAGGTTCCGGTATCTGCACATGCGGCGGCCGAGCCTCCCTCCAAGCTCGGTGTGCGTCCCGGCGGCGCGATCACCGTGGATCAGGCAATTCGGGCACTCGTCACCCGTTCGGCCAATGACATGGCTACGGCGCTCGGCGAGTATGTTGGCGGCTCCGAAGAGCGTTTCGCGCAGATGATGACGAGCAAGGCACGCGCGCTTGGCATGACACGCACCACCTACCGCAATGCCAACGGCTTGCCCAACACAGCACAGATGACCACCGCCCGCGACCAGGCGCGGCTTGGTATCGCCCTGCGTCAGCATTTCCCGCAGTATTACGGCTACTTCTCGATCCGTACCTTCAATTTCGGCAAGCAGGTCATCGGCAACCACAACCGTCTCGTGGGAACCGTAAAGGGCGTTGACGGCATCAAGACCGGCTATACCCGCGCTGCCGGCAGCAATCTGGCGACCTCGGCACAGCTCGATGGCCGCTCCATCGTCGCCGTTGTCCTCGGTGGTCGCTCCAGTGCTGCCCGTGATGCCACCATGCGCAAGCTCGTGGCTGAATATCTCCCTAAGGCATCCCGCGCCGGCGACAGCAATCTTGTCGCGCTGGCTCCGGCTGCCCGCGTTGCGGCGCCCGTCCCCACCATGCCGGTGGTATCCCAGCCTCGTGTTGCCGCCTCGGCCTCCGATGCCCGGCAGCTGACGGCGCTCGATCTTCCCAATAGCGGCCCGGTTCCCGGTGCCCGCTATACGGAGCAGCCTGTCGCACCAGCTTCGGCCTATATCGGCGAATCGTCGCAGAAGAAGACCGCAAGCCAAGTGTTGAATGCAGCCATGGCGAACTCCCCGGCTGTGCCCACGCCGGCTCCGGAATACCTCCCCAAGCGCGCTGCGGCGATCGTCGTCGCCGACAGCGTCAGCGAAAAAGCCGCCGTCGATCAGGTAACAACCGCTTCCACGGGCGAACCCGCCAGGTCTGTATCTCGCGCGGCTTCCGGCTGGGTTATCCAGATCGGCGTTTCTCCGAGCGAGAAATTGGCTCTCGATCTCCTGCAGACTGCGCAGGATAAAGGCGGCAAGGTATTGCGTTCCGCCAAACCTTTCACCGTCGCGTTCAGCAGCAGTGGCGGCCAGGTCTATCGCGCGCGCTTCGGCGGCTTCGATGACCAGAAGACGGCAAGCGATGCCTGCGGCATCCTAAAGAAGAAGGGCATCAGCTGCTGGGCCTCGATGCAGTAAGCATCCGTCAGCGGTCGACTTAGTGACCGCGCCTTGTTCGGCGCGGTGAAATCTCGAATGTAATGCGTAACGGGGTTTCCCATGGGAATGAATGAAAACAGCGCTGACCTGGCGTTCGCGTCGGGTGCCAGGAGCAAGGCCAGGGGCGTTGCCCTCAACCCTCTTCATGAAGCAGCCATGCGGCTGGCAGGCCTTGGCCTCAACCGCTCGAAGGAAAAGACCAAGGATCTCGTCGCTATGCTTCTGAGCCATGGGGCGCGCGCGTGGCGTCACTCGCAGCCGGAGGCGAGCGTCCATCTTCACATTGGCAAACGCGGCGGACACTCCCCCGTGCGGCTCAGGCTACGCTGATCTAGAGAAGTCCCAAGGCGGCAAGCTCCCGCCTGAGGTCTTCCGGCATCTGGGCCATGCCCTGACCGAGCGTCCCAAGATCCTCGGGCACATCCTCCGCCTGAAGATAGCGCCAGCCCTGGAAAGGGCGGCGTGGCTGAGGGACGGTCTCAATCACTTCCGGGCCGAGAATGAGCTGGCATCTCTGTATGCCATCAGCGCCGGTCGCCGTCCTGATGTCACGCAGGCTCTGACGCGCCATGACCTGTCCTTTGATCACCCAGTAAAGCGAGCCCTCGCTCAGCAATTCCTCGACGCGTTTGGGCACCATGCGCGTGGTATGGATGCTATGCGGTTCAAGCCCGGCGGCGATCGCGTTCAGGGCACGTTCGGACACCCAGTCCTGCAGATCCTGGATTGAATCGGCGCCGACGCAAAGTTTGATCAAATGAAGAGCCATGTCTTCTTCAAGACCTGTCGGCGCCGCAGGTCAAGCTTTGGCGACCGTGCTCCACAGTCACGGTATCACTCAGCATTCGACCACATTGACGGCGAGGCCGCCGGTCGAGGTTTCCTTGTATTTCTCGCTCATGTCATTGCCCGTCTGGCGCATGGTCTCGATACAGGCGTCGAGCGGCACAAAATGGGTACCGTCTCCCTTGATGGCGAGCGACGCCGCGGTGACAGCCTTCACCGCCCCCAGCGCATTACGTTCAATGCAAGGTACCTGAACCAGCCCGGCAATCGGATCGCAAGTCATGCCCAGATGGTGTTCCAGGGCAATCTCAGCGGCGTTTTCGATCTGCTCGGGCGAACCTCCCAGGACAGCAGCAAGGCCCGCCGCAGCCATGGCCGCAGCAGAACCGACTTCGCCCTGGCAGCCGACTTCGGCTCCAGAAATCGATGCATTGTGCTTGATGATACCTCCAATGGCAGCTGCCGTCAGCAGGAAATTGTGGATGTCCTCACGCGTCGCGTCCTCGTGAAAATGCAGGTAATATCGTACCGTTGCCGGAATGACCCCTGCTGCGCCATTGGTGGGCGCGGTTACGACCCTGCCACCCCCCGCGTTTTCCTCGTTGACGGCCATGGCGTACACGCTCAGCCAATCGTTGGCGAGCAAGGGATTGAGACGATTGCTGCGCCACTCCTCGTTGAGCTTGTCATGGATGGCGCGCGCGCGCCGCTTGACCTTCAAACCGCCGGGCATGATGCCGTCGACCTTCAAGCCCCGGTCGATGCAAGTCGTCATCGCTTCCCAGATCCGGTCGAGCCCCTGATAGAGGTCGGTGCTGCTGATCTTGGTTTCTTCGTTGGCACGCTTCATCTGGGCGATCGTCAGACCGGACGCCCGGGCCATTTCCAGCATCTGCCTTGCGGTCGAGAAGGGGTAAGGAACGCGGGTGTCGGTGTCAGATTTCCTTGACCCGCGCATTGTATCGAGTTCGGTATCCGTCACCACGAAGCCACCGCCGATGGAATAATAGATGCGCTTGAGGAGCAGGCGGCCATCGGTATCGAAAGCGGAAAAGCTCATGCCGTTGGCATGGCCGGGCAGTGGCTGCTTTCTGTCGAAGATCAGATCGGTCTTTGGCTGGAAATCGTAAGTTGGATGCCCTGGCGGCGTCACACGCCCGGTTCGCTCCACCAGAGCAATGATCTCGTCCATCCGGTCGGGATCGACGGCATGCGGCTCCTCGCCCATCAGCCCCAGGATGACGGCTCTGCCCGTGCCATGGCCGATACCGGTGTATGCCAACGAGCCATGCAGGCTGACTTTCAACGCCGCGACACGCGCACTGATCGGCCGCGGCCATTCATTGGACAAGACCAATGCCAGAAACCGATTGGCGGCCGACATCGGACCCATCGTGTGGGAGCTCGATGGGCCAATGCCGATCTTGAAGACGTCGAAAACGGAAAGAAACATTACAAACACGCACAGTGAAAGATCATGGCCAGCCTAAGTCAAACGAGAACGGGCCTCGGGCGGCAGCCCGACATCCTGTTTGATGCGCGCGACATCCTTGAGATAGATAGGAACGAACCAGAATACTATAGCACGTCTTGCCGTTATGACGGAAACAAAGCATGAGGGGAGCAACGAAGACAGCTCCAGTCCCGGTGAGCCAATGACAGCCGCTGACTATATTGCGCTTGCACTCTTTGCCCTGCTTTGGGCGGTCTACTCCTGGCTGACGGCAGGTGGTGGCGCCAAACTCTTCCCGCGCCTCAGCCTCAACCGCGCCATGGCCGAACGACGCAAGCGGTGGATCTACAATTCGCTGAACCGCGACCTCAAAATGATCGACACGCAGATCATGGCAGGGCTGCAGAACGGCACGGCTTTCTTCGCATCCACATCGATCTTCGCGATCGGCGGCTGCTTTGCCCTCCTCGGCGCAACCGACAAGGTGGACGCCATTTTTGGCAATCTGCCCTTCGTGGCCTATGGAGGCCGCACCGCCTTTGAGCTCAAGGTTGCTGGCCTGACGTTTCTGTTCGGCTATGCCTTCTTCAAGTTCGGCTGGTCCTACCGGTTGTTCAACTACTGTACGATCCTGTTCGGCGGCCTGCCGATGATGTCGGAGGCAGCCGGCGACCGGCGCGCAGCTGAACGGGCTGCGGATCAGGTGGTGCGGATGAACACAATCGCTGCCGCCAATTTCAACGCGGGCCTCAGGGCGATCTTCTTGTCGATCGGATATCTCGGCTGGTTTGTCGGCCCTTATATGTTCATCGCCATGACGCTGGTGGTCATCATCGTGCTGACCCGGCGCCAGTATTTTTCGCAGGCGCGGCTGGCAATCATGGATCGCGATCCTGAATAGATCAGAAAGATTGAATGTGACCGCCTCCGATAGCCAGACCCCATCACCACGCGTGCCTCGCATTACCCTCATAGACACATTAAGGGGCGTGGCACTGATCGCCATGGCGACCTATCACTTCACCTGGGATCTGGAATTCTTCGGCTACGTGGAGCCGGGAACGGCGACGCAAGGGTTTTTCCGTATCTATGCCCGATCAATTGCGAGTTCCTTCCTCTTCCTGGCAGGCATCAGCCTCGTGTTGGCACATTACCCGCATGTCCGCTGGCGTTGGTTCTGGAAACGGTTCGCCGTAGTCGCTGGAGCGGCCACCGCGATCAGCCTTGCCACACTGATCGTCTTCCCGAGCGAATGGATCTATTTCGGCATCCTGCATAATATCGCCATATCCAGTCTCATCGGCATCGCCTTCCTGCGGTTGCCGATCTTCATTCCCGCAGCCTTGGCATTCCTGGTCATCTTGGGCATGGTCGTCGACTACAGCCTGATGCCCGGCATGCTCGACTTGCCCGTCTTCAATACGCGCTTTCTCAGCTGGATCGGATTTGCGGAGATCCCTCCCCGCTCCAATGATTATGTGCCGCTTTTCCCGTGGATTGCCGCCCTGCTGCTGGGCATTGCCCTTGCCCGCCTTGCTCTGGCGCAGCAATGGCTGCCTAGATTGGCGGCGGTACAAACGAAACCCAATCTGCTTTCAAAGGCCGGGCGGCACAGCCTCATCATCTACCTTGTCCACCAGCCCATCTTGATCGCCATCGTCTACCTGATATCGCTCGTTCACCCGGCTCCGCCAACAGATCCGCGCCAGAATTATGTTTTGAGCTGTGAGATGAGTTGCCGCCAGACAGGCGGCGACCAGCCTCTATGCCGGCATTTCTGCAGCTGCACTGCAGACCGTTTGATCGCAGGTCAATTGATGACGCCGTTGCAGACCGGAGCGATCTCGGCGCAGGACGACCGCATTCAGACGATCGCCGAGCAGTGCTCGATTAGCGAGCCCCTGCCGTGAGTGAAGTCAGGTGCCGACGCCGATCTCGGCCAAACGCGTCAGGCAGGCTTCCTCGACATTATTAAGCTCGGAAAGCGTATCGTCGATATCCTTGCGCTTCTGGCGGAGTTCGTCGCGCTTCTCGTCAACGCGCTTCATCAGCAGCTTCAGCTGCCCCATTTCACCTGGCGGTTCCTTGTAGATCTGAATGATCTCGCGGATTTCTGCGATGGTGAAGCCGATGCGCCGACCGCGCAGGATTTCTTGGATCAGGCGGCGATCCGCTATCCGGAAAAGCCGCGTACGGCCACGCCGCTCTGGATGGATGAGCCCCTCATCCTCGTAAAAGCGAAGGGTGCGGGTCGAAACGCCGAATTCCCGCGTCAGCTCCGTGATCGTATAAAACTTGTCCACAATGGCTTCCTGCTGTCTAAGCCGAACCGTAATTGACTTTTACGTAACAGTCAATTTTCGGAGACATTCAGCGGATCGCAAACCACCATGTGGCAAGGCCGAGGAAGGAGAAAAAGCCCGTCGTATCCGTGATTGCGGTCACGAAAACGGCCGAGGAAACGGCAGGATCAGCGCCTGCCCTGTCGAGCAGCAGCGGGATCATGATGCCGGCCATGGCGGCGGCGAACATGTTGATCAGCATGGCGGTCGCGATCAGCCCGCCAATATGGATGTCGTGAAACCACAACCCAGCCACCAACCCTACCAGACAGCCGATGAGGCAGCCGTTGATTAGGCCGACGCCGGCCTCGCGCCGGGCGACGCGCCAGGCATTGTGGATGTCGAGGTTGCGGGTGGCCAGGGCCCTCACCGTCACCGTCATCGTCTGCGAGCCGGCATTGCCGCCCATTCCGGCAACGATGGGCATGAGGATCGCAAGTGCTACAACCTGCTCGATCGTCGCCTCGAAGAGAGAGATGACCGAAGCGGAAATGAAAGCGGTCACGAGATTGACCAGCAGCCAGGGAACGCGCGACCGGGAAGTGTCCACGACCGTATCGGAAAGCTCCTCGTCGCCGACGCCACTGAGACGCATAATGTCTTCTTCCGCTTCCTCCTGGATCACATCGACGACGTCGTCGATGGTCAGCACGCCGACCAGCCGTCCATTGTCGTCCACCACTGCGGCCGATAGCAGGTCATATTGCTCGAAGAGCTGGGCTGCCTCTTCCTGGTCCATATCGGCAGGGATGGGGTAATTCGTCTGCCGCATGATCGTTTCGATCTTGAGCTGACGCTTTGTCCGGAGAATGCGATCGAGATCGACAACACCGAGAAGTTTGAACGTCGGGTCGATGACGAAGATCTGCGTAAAACTGTCCGGCAGATCTTCTTCGTCGCGCATGTAGTCGATGGTCTGGCCAACGGTCCAGAACGGCGGCACTGCAACGAACTCCGTTTGCATGCGACGGCCGGCCGAACTTTCCGGATAGTCGAGCGCCCGACGCAACCGTACCCGCTCCGTAAACGGCAACTGCGCGAGGATCTCTTCCCGGTCCTCCTGATCGAGATCCTCCAGAATGTAGACGGCATCGTCGGAATCGAGATCACCGATCGCCGCGGCGATCTGCGCATTGGGCATCTGGTCGACGATCTCGAGGCGGATCGCCTCGTCCACCTCTGTCAATGCCGTGAGGTCAAAATCCTTTCCGAGAAGGCGCACGAGCGCTCGTCTCTGGTCTGGCAAAATGGACTCCAGAAGGTCACCCAATTCTGATTCGTGCAGGCGGGCAACGTGGTTGCGCAGGAAAAGCACGTCACGGTCTGCGATGGAGGCTCCGACCATGGCGAGAAAATCTGCACGGATCGAGCCATCCTCAGCGTAGATGTCGTCGCCGGCTTCTTCCCTTCTGGTGCGGACGCGCTTGTCTTCGCCGATATCGCTCATTGCGCCCTCGTTTCCTGCACCTGACCGTCAGGAGAATGGCGGTCGAAAACTTATTGTCAACAACCGGATAGGTAGACATTGACGTCCAGCTCTTGCCGCCGCCCGTCTGCTAGAGCAAATGGCTCTGCGGGTCCAGTCTGCTGCCGCGTTGCGAATTCGGTAGAGGTGCAGACGGGTCGCGAAGTTCAGCGAGGCTGCCAACATGACCGTCATGAAAATCCTGCGTTATCCCGATCCTGGTCTTTCCACATCCTGCCGACCGGTGACCACCTTCGACGCAGACCTGGTGACGCTGGCGAACGACCTCTCGAAACTATGCGGGCGGCGCCCGGGGTCGGCATTACAGCCGCCCATGTCGGTGTCTTCTTACGGCTCGTGGTCTTGCAACTGGAGCCGGCCAGAGAATCGCGCTTCTACGTCAACCCGCAGATCCTTTCCGCCTCAGCGGAAACCATGCGTCACATGGAGGGAAGCGTGTCCATGCCCGGCGCTACTGCCGAAGTGGAAAGGCCTCGAAAGATCCACTTCCGCTATCAGGATCTCAGCGGGCTGGTGCACGAGGAAGAGGCAGAGGGTTTCTACGCGATCTGCATGCAGCACGAAATCGATCAGCTGGATGGCCTATTCTGGCTGCGGAGGCTGTCGCGACTGAAGCGGGATCGTCTGGTCCGTCGCTGGGAAAAGGATATCGCCATGTCGGATTGAAGCCGGTGCTCCTGGCAGCTGCAGAATTCACCGCAGGCTTTCCATTCTCTCAGGGAACCGACCAAGTTCTACCGGGTTCTATGACTACCGCGTGACGATCAGCAGGTCGGACCGCCCGTAAACCGGAAGAAGACAGGAGATCACCATGACGGCCGAAAGGAAGGTAGACGATATATCGCGTGAGGAAGACTATCGCGATTACGATACCCGCAACATTGACCAAGGTTGGCCCTATGCCGACCAGCCGGGCGCAACCTCTGATCCGGTCGAGAACGCCGCTTACGGAGATCCGGAAGCCAATTTCGACAGGGAGCGAAACAAGGGCTACCGAGTCGACGAAGTCGATGCTGACGGCATGGAAGAACGTATTGTCGACAGCGCAGTGCCGGCCACCCAGGGGCTGGAAGAAGCCGACGATCTTGAAGAGCGGATTACCGACGCCCTCGATGCACTTGAGATTATCGAGATGGACCTGATCGATGTCCATGTCGAAGACGGCAAGGTCACCGTCGAAGGCACTGTCGACGAGGCGTCGACGGCCCGCAAGATCGGAAGAACGATCCAGGGCATAGCCGGTGTCCGTGCCGTCACCAACAACCTCACGCTTGCCGGCGTCGATACCCGCATTCCCGATGACGACTAATTGGCAGCGACCGAGAATGTCGGCAGCGCTTTGAGGGTGTTGCTGACGGTGCAGATCTCTTCCGCCATATGGGAGATCTGCGCCTTTTCGTGAATGCTCAGATCGCCGTCTACCGCCAGCGAAATCCTGAAATGCATAATCCGGGAAGGTCCCTCTTGGGCCTTATCTCCCGTCACATGTGCCCGCACTTCGCTCAGCCTGTCCAGCAAGCCGAGTTTGCTCGCGGCGATGCGGCCGCTCAGCACGAGACAGCCGGCCAGCGACGAGAACATCAGGTCAAGGGGGTTAAAGCCGGGTTCGGCGGCTCCCGTGACTATTCCCACCTCGCCGCCCGTATCACTGGTTACTCGCGGATGGCCGAAACGCCCGACAGCAGCGGTTGCGCCGATCGGCCGCGTCTTGATCTTCACCTCGACCATGATTCAGACTTCCTTGGCTTCCATCCGGGACGGGCCGAATATCTCCTCGAATGCCTCCCGCAAGCGCATATCGACATCCGCCATCATGACCGGCAGACCGAGATCCACCAGGCTCGTCACACCGTAAGTGCTGATCCCACAGGGGACGATGCCAGAAAAATGAGACAAGTCCGGCTCGACGTTGATGGAAAGTCCGTGGAAGCTCACCCAGCGGCGCAGCCGGATGCCGAGCGCAGCAATCTTGTCTTCCGCCATCGATCCATCCGGCCGAAGCAGCTTTTCTGGCCGCCTCACCCAAACGCCAACGCGATCCTCACGCCGCTCGCCGCGCACGTTCATCATGTCCAGCGTCCGGATTACCAGGTCCTCGAGCGCCGCCACATAGGCCCGTACGTCCTGGCGCCGCCGCTTCAGGTCCAACATCACGTAGACGACCCGCTGGCCTGGACCGTGATAGGTATATTCTCCGCCGCGACCGGTCGAAAATACCGGAAAGCGATCCGGCTCGATCAGGTCTGCGACATCAGCGCTCGTGCCTGCCGTGTAAAGCGGCGGGTGCTCGACCAGCCAGACCAGTTCGTCTGCTTCGCCATCGGCTATGGCCGCAACCTGCCGCTCCATCTCCGCCACCGCCTCCTCATACGGGACCGGATCGTCGGAGATTCGCCAGCGCACCGGGGGAGAGCCCGGCTGCGGCAACATGGAAGCGTGCAGTTCTGTTCGTGTCAGCATGGGTGTCTTCTTGCAAAAAGGAAATGCAGCGGCAAGGCCTGTTTATTGGCGCTTGATATAGGGATCCAAACGCGATTTTTTTATCCTTCAAAAATCTGTCATGGCGCCCTTGTGCACCCCAAATCCTTTTGCTACATGCTGCCCCGCCGACGCAAAATCGGCGCCTACCACGATGCGGTCGTGGCGGAATTGGTAGACGCGCAGCGTTGAGGTCGCTGTGGGGCAACCCGTGGAAGTTCGAGTCTTCTCGACCGCACCATTCTCTCCGCTAGGAGGGTATCTAGACGTCAGCATACAAGCATAATCGTGCGACTGCCAGATCCTCATGGCGCGGCACGATGCAGTTTGCGCCAGCCAGGCCGATCGACGTTCTATTGCTACTTCCGCAATCAGTTAAGTTCTGGCCGGAACGGGCGACCAAAGATGGATCAGAGTCTCTTACAGATCCTCTCTGAAAGCAGCCGATCCAGAGCATGCTGCTTGAACATCATCGGGCGCTGTGATTGAAGGGGTCATCCTTCGAAAGTGCCCGCATGACTTCCCCTTCGACAACCGAAAACCCCTTGCAGGGCATGGCCATCATGGCCGTCTGCATGATTGTCCTGCCTGTCATGGACGCTATCGCGAAATACATGGCAACCTTTGAAGCCATGTCGCCGGGGCAAGTCACATTTTACCGGTTTCTTTTCCAGCTGGTCTGCCTCCTGCCATTGACGATTGTCAGCACACGTAACCTTTTCCAAGCAAGACGGCCGTGGATGAACCTGTTGCGCGGCGCACTGCATGCGGCCGCCAGCCTGATGTTCTTCGCTGCGGTGAAATACATGCCGCTCGCCGATGTCTTCGCGATCTATTTCGTGGAGCCGTTCATGCTCACCATGATGTCTGCGCTCTTCCTCGGGGAAAAGGTCGGATGGCGCAGGTGGCTGGCGATTGCTATTGGATTTGGTGGTGCCATGATCGTCATCCAGCCGAGCTATACAATCTTCGGCTGGACGGCACTTCTGCCAATCGCCTGCGCATTTCTTTTCACGCTCTACCTCTTTCTCAATCGCGCCATCGGTGATGCCGACACGCCCCTGGTCATGCAGACCTTGGCGGGACTCGGCGGCACTCTGTTCATGGGCGCTGCCCTGGCGGCGGGCAGCGGCATGGGTGCAACGGACTTCGAGCTATCGCTGCCGGCATCTCTGGCCGGCCTCTTCCTCCTGATCCTGCTGGGATCGCTTTCGGGGTACATGCACCTTCTCGTCGTGCGCGCCTTTCGCCTGGCGCCGCTTTCATTGCTGGCACCTTTTCAGTATTTCGAGATCATCTCGGCCACTGTGCTCGGTTACGCGCTGTTCGGAGATTTCCCGACGGCATCGAAATGGTTCGGCATAGGCATCATCGTCGGCTCCGGTCTTTTCATCATTTGGCGCGAACGTGTCAGATCGAAGCAGGAAGTTCTCGCCTGAGCCGTCTGGTAAACCCGTCTTAACTGCCATTCTTGTCTTTCCTTCAACTGGTGAACCATATGGTCCGCCCTCAGTTTCATGATGAAACGGAGATACGAAGATGAGCGAGTACCGCTTTTCTTTCCCTGCCTGTCTGATCGTCGGCAAAGGGCACATTGACCGCGAAGACGTCATCCTGATGCGGAAATACGCATTTCCAGATGGCATTGCCTGTCCAGACGATGCCGATGCCCTGCTGGCTCTCCACCGCGCCTGCCAAAACCCATGTGCCGAGTGGGAGCGCTATTTCGTCGAATCACTAACTTCCTTCGTCGTTCATGAGATCAGCCCAAAAGGAGCGTTTAACGACGCGAAGGCCGATTGGCTGATCGACCTGCTGGCATGCGACGGTGTCGTTCCGACGCCTCTGGAGCTGGAATTGCTGCTGCATGCCATGGAGGTTGCGACAGATGTGCCGGACCGTCTGTCGGCCTTCGCGCTGGACCAGATCAGATATGCACTCCTGGCCGCCGATCAGTGTGGCTATGCCGAAAGTCGCCCACCGGCAGACGCCGTCACGCTTTATGATCTCGCCTATGTTTGGCGCGTCTTGCGCCGCGTCGTCCATCACGGCCAACTTGTTGCTTCACCCCGGGAGACGGAAGTTCTGGTGGAGATTAACATGCTTGCATCTCCGCTTCACAATCATGCCGGCTGGAATGAACTGATGGCGCAGGTCGCGACTCAGACGCACCCGTACGACGCTCTAGCGTCTTTGCGCTATTCGATCAGTGACCAGGCACGGTTCTGCCAGGAGGGCCGCGCTGCATAGGCGAGCCGCAAAGGTGCATGGGCATTGACACGACCGCGCCAGGCGGCTTGAAAAGCATCATGAAAAAAGAAAATCCTATTTTACCGGATGGCTATTCCAGCGTCCCTCCAGGCAAGCTCGCGACCGTGGTGACTTGCCTGCAGATGTTCGCGCCACCAAAACCGAGACCGTCTCCCGAGACCGAGAGCAGGTTTGCGTTGGATCATTGGGCATCGCCCTCCTTGGAAGCCTACCGTGCTATCTTCCGCGCTGTCGGCGAAAACTGGATGTGGGTATCCCGGCTCGTGATGTCGGACGAGGCGCTCAATGCCATTCTCCGAAATCCCGCTGTCGAAATTTATGTTTTGCGCGATGGAGACCGCCCGATCGGCCTGCTGGAACTCGACTTCCGGCAGGAGGGCGAGTGCGAGCTTGGCTATTTCGGCCTCGTCAAAGATGCGATCGGCAAGGGTGCCGGACGTTTTTTGATGAGCAATGCGATCGCGAAGGCATGGTCGAAGCCGATCACGCGGTTCTGGGTGCACACCTGCCATTTCGATTCGCCGGCAGCGCTGCCCTTCTACCAACGCTCCGGCTTTACCCCATACCGGTTCATGGTCGAGATAATCGACGATCCGCGGTTGGGCGGCGTGTTGCCGCGAACTGCATCACCGCATATTCCATTGATCGAGCCTAGCGCGTTCTGACGAGATTGCGACTGCGGATGGCTCACGACGGCTTGAGGCCTTAGGCCTGGCTGTGCGAAGGTCGCTCGACTCAAAACCAAGCATCAGGGAGAAACATCATGGATGTCCGCGCCGCCGTTGCCGTACAGGCTGGCAAACCGCTTGAAGTGATGACCGTGCAGTTGGAAGGGCCGCGGGCCGGCGAAGTGCTGATCGAGGTCAAGGCGACCGGCATCTGCCACACGGACGACTTCACCCTGTCGGGCGCCGATCCGGAAGGCCTGTTTCCCGCAATCCTCGGCCATGAAGGCGCCGGCGTGGTCGTCGATGTCGGACCGGGCGTCACTTCGGTGAAGAAGGGCGACCATGTCATCCCGCTCTACACGCCGGAATGCCGCGAATGCTATTCCTGCCTCAGCCGCAAGACCAATCTGTGCACCGCCATCCGCTCCACGCAAGGGCAAGGCCTGATGCCGGACGGCACGTCCCGGTTTTCCATCGGCAAGGACAAGATCCACCATTACATGGGCTGCTCGACCTTTGCCAATTTCACGGTCCTGCCGGAGATCGCCGTCGCCAAGGTCAATCCCGACGCGCCCTTCGACAAGATCTGCTATATCGGCTGCGGCGTGACGACCGGCATCGGCGCCGTCATCAACACTGCTAAAGTCGAGATCGGTTCGACGGCGATCGTCTTCGGCCTGGGCGGCATCGGTCTCAACGTCCTTCAGGGTCTGAGGCTAGCAGGGGCGGACATGATCATCGGCGTCGACATCAACCCCGATCGCAAGGAATGGGGTGAAAAATTCGGGATGACGCATTTCGTCAATCCGAAGGAGGTCGGCGATGACATCGTGCCTTACCTCGTCAACCTTACCAAGCGGGGCAACGACCTGATCGGCGGCGCCGACTACACCTTCGACTGCACCGGCAATACCAAGGTCATGCGTCAGGCGCTGGAAGCTTCGCATCGCGGCTGGGGCAAATCGATCATCATCGGGGTGGCCGGTGCCGGCCAGGAGATCTCGACGCGCCCGTTCCAGCTGGTCACGGGCCGCAACTGGATGGGCACGGCCTTCGGCGGCGCGCGGGGCCGCACCGACGTGCCGAAGATCGTGGACTGGTACATGGCCGGCAAGATCCAGATCGATCCGATGATCACCCACACCATGCCGCTCGAGGACATCAATAAGGGCTTCGAACTGATGCACAACGGCGAAAGCATCCGCGGGGTGGTGGTGTATTGACGGCCACGCCCACCTACAAAGTCGATGTGCGTAGACTGCAAGACTTTTCCGCCATCGAACTGCATGACATGCTGAAACTGCGGGTCGATGTTTTCGTCGTCGAGCAGAAATGCCCCTATCCGGAAATCGACGGCAATGACCCACACTGCCTGCATCTGCGCCTGCTGTACGGTAGTGATCTTCTCGCCTGCGCACGCCTGTGGCGCCCGACGCCGGCAGATCGTCCCCGTATCGGCCGCGTCGCGGTCTCGCCGCATCATCGCGGCAAGCGTCTGGGCGAAGCCGTCATGCGCGAGGCGATTCTCGAATGCCAAAACGCTTACCCGGATATGGTGATCGAGATTTCAGCCCAGAGCCACCTGCAGAAGTTCTACGGCTCTCTCGGCTTCACGCCGATATCCGATGAATATCTCGAGGACGACATCCCGCATGTAGACATGCTGAGGTCGCCCCAATGATCTATGTCGACGCTGATGCTTGTCCAGTAAAGCCGGAGATCCTGAAGGTCGCCGAACGGCATGGTTTCGAGGTGACGCTCGTCGCCAATTCCGGCCTGCGGCCGTCGCGCGATCCGATGATTCATAACGTCATCGTTTCTTCCGGCTTCGACGCGGCCGACGACTGGATTGCCGAACGTGCCAGCCCCGGAGATATCGTCATCACCGCCGACGTTCCGCTCGCCGTCCGGTGCGTCGCTGCCGGTGCGCAGGTGACGGGACCAACCGGCCGGATTTTTGACCAGGGCAATATCGGCATGGCGAGCGCGATGCGGGATCTTGGAGCGCACCTGCGCGAAACCGGCGAGAGCAAGGGCTACAACGCCGCCTTTTCGCCACGTGACCGTTCGAAGTTTCTGGAAACGCTCGACAGGCTCTGCCGCCGTGTCAAGTCCGGCGCATAAACGGGAGGCATGCATGCCAGCGGCTTGGACAAGATTGCGGCATCATCGGCACGGACCATTTTTCATCGGCACGATTGCCGCACTGATCTGCCTTCCGGTCATGCTGAATTGGGCGCCGCACTTCGCGCCGGGCGTCACAGCTATCGTGTTCTTCCTGATCTATCTGGTCATGATGGGGCTGCGTATCCCGCGGCTGGACGGGCCAACACTCAAAAACCGCGGTCAAAATGAGGATGAGCCGGCGATAGCATTACTCGCAGTGACCATCCTGGCGGCGGTTGCCGCGGTCGTCTCGCTCTTCGACGCCCTCAATGGGGACAGGCCAGCGGGTCTGGAAGTCGCCCTTGCCTTCGGCTCCGTCGTCCTGGGATGGCTCACGATCCACACCATGTTCGCTCTCCACTATGCCCATCTCTACTGGCGGCCACGCGCCCAGAAGGACGGAAGCGAGGCCAGGCGGGGCGGTTTCGATTTCCCGGAAACGGCCAGTCCCGGTGCCTACGACTTCCTTTATTTCGCTTTTATCATCGGCATGACCGCACAGACTTCGGATGTCAGCATCACCACGACAGACATGCGGAAGATCAACCTGGTGCATGCGGTGGTTTCGTTCTTCTTCAACACCGTCCTGGTCGCCGCGTCCGTCAATGCGGTTGTCGCGCTGGGCGGACGGTGACGCGACCCGGATCAGCCAGGTCGCGTCATGCGGTTTCTGGCAGGCGCCTTACGCGCGACGGTTATCCACCGACCATGCTCCAGCACCGGCAAAAACCAGGTAAAGGAAGACAAAGCAGAACAGAATAGCCGAATCGCCGCCGTTCAGCACCGGGAAAAACGACTTCGGGTGATGGGCCATGAAGTAGGCGACAGCCATTTCACCGCTCAGGATGAAGGCGACCGGCCGCGTCAGGAAGCCCAAAAGGATCAGGATCCCGCCGAAGAGTTCGAGCAGAGCCGCGATCAGCGAAAGTGTGGAAAGCGTGCCATCACCAGCCTGCGCAGGAAAGGCGAAAAGCTTCATTGTTCCGTGTTCGATGAACAGGAGAGCCGTCATGATCCGCAGAACGGCTAAGGCTTGCGGCTGGTATGGAGACAGGCGTTGAAAAAATAACATTTGATACCCCTTAAGATGCGCTCGATTCCCCAGAGCGTCAGCGACGCCTACTATTCTTGCAGGGCTATGCATACTGACAGAGTTTCACATCTACTTGATATAGCTTGTGAGCGAACGAACAAGGCCGGGATCGCCGAGGATCACTTTGCGAATGCACTCGCCAGCGAGCCATGGGCGCCGGCGTCTAGTCGAAATTCGCCTGCGATGCGTGCGGCCACTTTTTCTGCAAGCGCACGATCGGCTGCGGTCCGATCAAATACGAAGACGGATGTCGTGAAGCTGCCTTCCGCGACCGGTTCACCGCTCGCAACCGAAACGGCTTGCACGGTGACCTTGGCCGAATGACGCATGCCGAAAAGCACGGCCGTGCCGGACACGTTGCTGAGTCGCACGCACAGGATGGTGCGCGGCAGTATGGAAGACCGTATGGTTGCGCGGACGGCCACATCCACCAATGAGTCGACCTCGGTCACCAGCGCTCGGGGAACATCGGGCTTGGCTGTGACGAAGGCACCGCGCACGTCATAGATAAGTCCTTGCCGGCTTCCGTCGGAACTCGGCATTCTAAACGCCGCGAGCGGCAGAACAAAAAACAGGATCAGCGCGTTGCGAAGCGAGCGGCGGAGCATGAAGGAACCCGGAGTACAGTGTCTCCGCATGTTCCCCCAACAGGGTTAGAGAAGCATTAAGCGGAGCCTTGCAGCGCCTGGAAAGCTGCGGCTGCAGCCTGCATTTCCTCCAGTCGCTTGGCGCGGCGATGCTCCGCTTCGGCATCAGAGCCCCAATGCTCGATCGTCCAGTCTTCGTCGAGATGAGCAAGCTGCCAGGCCTGGTCAGCCGTCACCTGCCCTTCTGCAAAGGCAAGCGCCAGGATCGCCGAGCCGGTCAGCGTCGTGATCGTGTGAAGCGCTGCAAGGGCGATCGGGCTGTCGTGGCGGCGAAGCGACGCGGCGAAGGCAGCGATCGTTTCGCGAGGCTGCTCCTGCGGCATGACGCCCTCGATGAGGATGAAACGCGCACCAAGCGCAGCCGCGGCCCAATCGAGTATCGGATCCCATTGCTCGCTCTGGCGCGCGACCAAGTTTTCTGGGCTCTCGGCCCGGTAGCAAAGCATATCGCCAGCCGAAAACCGGAGGATGTCCTCGAATACGGCTTGGGGATCCGCCGCAATCCCGTCGATCGCCGTATTGACCAGCCGCGTTATCGGCATGGTGCGCGGGTCGATGACATCGACTTGGCTCGCCCATTCATCGCGGATCAGCTCGGCCAGCTGCGAAGTCGGCACGGCAAGCGCACTCTTCGCAGGGGTTTTGACCGGACGGCCATCCAGGAGGATGGCAAAACTACCCTCGCCTCGATCTATGGACACTTCGGTATAAAAGCGCTTCGGAAGCGGTTTCTGCATCTGGATCTGCGCCCGCCGCGTCGGATCGGCATGGCTCAGCGCCTGGGAGGGATCAGGAAACAATTCACGCATTCAAGTACCTCAGCCAATATGGGCCAGTATCTCGCTGGGATGATGGACAATGGCGTCGGCGCCTGCCCGTCGAAGTTCGTCCACGGAAGCATAGCCCCAGGCGACGCCGATCGCGGTCGCGCCGGCAGCCTTCGCCATTTGCATATCGTAAATCGCGTCGCCGATGACAAGGGTTTGGTCCGCTGGAAGACCGGCCTCCTCGCAGCATTCGTTGACCATGGCCGGATGAGGCTTGGAAGGACAATCATCGGCGGTGCGCGACACGACAAAGTAGCGCCCAAAATCGTGGGTTTCCAAGATTGTATCCAGGCCACGGCGGGATTTTCCGGTCACTGCTCCGATGACCAAGTCCTTGCGCGGACCGATCATGTGAAGAAGGTCATTGATCCCGTCGAACAGCGGATCATGATAATCGAGGTCGGTCCGGACCGTCGAAAACAGCGACTTGTAGTAAGCCATCATTTCGACCGCCTCATCATCGGCATGCTGCTTACCCTGCATGCGGGCAATCGCTATGTCGAGGGTCAGGCCGATGATAGCCTTAGTATCGTCCAGATGCGGTTCCGGCTTACCGAAATGCAAAAAGGTGCGGCGCATGGTCTCGTGGATCAGCGCGGCGCTGTCGACAAGCGTGCCATCACAGTCAAACAGGACAAGCTTCATTCATCATCATCCGTGCGGCCGTTTTCCATATCCAGGCCCAGAAGGTTCCAGGTCTGGACCATATGCGGGGGCAGCGGCGCCGTGATCTTGAGACGGCCGCCATTCGGATGCGGAATGTCGATGCGCCTGGCATGCAGGTGCAGCTTTTTCTGGATGCCGCCCGGGAAAGGCCAGTTGTGGTCGTCGTCGAAATATTTGGGATCGCCGATAATCGGATGGCCGATATGCAAGGCATGGACACGCAACTGATGGGTGCGGCCGGTATAAGGCTCCATTTCCAGCCAGGCGAGCGTCTGCGCCGCCGTCTCCAAAACACGGTAATAAGACACCGCATGATCTGCACCGTCTTCGCCATGCTTGGCGATCCGCATGCGATCGCCATCCGGCGTCTGCTCCTTGACGAGCCAAGTCGAGATCTTGTCCTCCTGCTTTCGCGGCGTCCCCTTGACGAGCGACCAGTAGGTTTTTTTCGTGTGGCGCTCCCGAAAAGCGGCGGTCAGCTTCTGAGCGGCGCCGCGCGTGCGGGCGATCACCAAGACGCCCGAGGTATCGCGGTCGAGCCGATGCACGAGCCGGGGTTTTTCGCCCTTCGGACTGACCCAGCTGTCGAGAATCTGGTCGATGTGCCGGGCAACACCCGATCCGCCCTGAACGGCTAGACCGGCCGGCTTGTTGAGAACGATGACCTTCTCGTCCTCATGCAAGACCATGCGGGACAGCAATTCGAAATCGCTCGAATGCTTGAGATCCTTGCCGGCAATCGGGCCGGCTTTCTTGGCGTCGACCTCCAGCGGGGGAATGCGTACCGTCTGTCCCGGCTGCACCCGTGCATCCGACTTCACGCGGCCACCGTCGACGCGAACCTGGCCGGAACGCAGCAATTTCTGCAGAGGCCCGAAGCCGAGCCCCGGGTAATGGATCTTGAACCAACGGTCGAGACGCATTCCCGCCTCGTCCGCTTCGACAAGGATATGCTCGATGCCTGCCATCAAAGCTCTTTCTAATTCTTCTTGGGTCTAGCCTGCCCTTTAGAGCATTGCCCGACCAAGCGCCAGCCCGGCAAACACGGCGCAGAGGGAGATCGCCACACTAGCGACCACATAGCCTCCGGCGGCAGTCACCGATCCCCGTTCGAAAAGCGCGATGACGTCCAGGGAGAAGGCAGAAAAGGTCGTGAACCCGCCTAAGAAGCCGGTGATCAGCAAAAGGCGCATTTCCGGAGAAGCGTCGAACCGGCGGGTGATCAGCTCAGCGAGAACCCCAATAGCGAATGAGCCGACAACGTTGACCGCCAGAGTGCCCCAGGGAAAATTGGCGCCGAATTGGCGCAGGGTCCAGAGCCCGACCAGATAGCGACAAACCGAGCCGGCAGCTCCGCCGAATGCAACAAGAGCAAGATTGTTCATGAATAGCGTCTCGAATAAAGCAAGTCCGTTAAAATGCCGGCCTTTTGTTTAAAACCCCCTGCATGTGCGCAGGCTATACTTATTCGATTACAGGATGGTAATGCACATGACACAAATGGGAACACTGTCAGTCTCGGCCAACGTTGCCGCTTTGAACATGGAAGTGCTCAAGGTGCCGCGCCAGCTATCTGTCAAGGACCGCGTCGCAGACGTCAAGTCCGATGCCGACCGCAATGCACAGCGTGCGGAGAATGCCGGCGAGACAGAAGCCGTCGAGATAATGATACCGGCAGCCAATGTCTCTCTCGATCTGCTGACGACCGGCCAGCAGCCCCACCAGCAGGCGACAATTCGGGAAGCTCAAGCCGCTTATCAAGAACTGGACGACTGCCCCCCGTAAGTATCTAGGAATTCTGTGCACCGCGGGAACTGAAGAGCCCTTACCTCGCTTATCCCGAAACGGCGCGGCACGCAGTGTGACTGGCCGCATCGACGCCTTCAACAAGGGACGCATTATGAGCGATACGGCCAGCGGAATCTTCGACTTCCAACAGATGAACGTGATCCGCGACGCCCACCGGGACTGGTGCGCGGAGCAGTCGATAGACGTGGACAGCCCTGTCGGTCATCAGTCTGCTGGTTTGATGTTTGAAGCATACAAAACTGGCAAGACCACGCGCGACGAACTGATAGAGGTCTGCGAAGAATATGTGCGACAGCGGCAGGAGAATGTTCAGCTTGGCGCGGCGCCGATAGAAAGTCGCTCCTGAACAGTGCCATCTGAGACTGCGCCACTGCCCGTTCCGGGTCAGACCTGGTCCGGCTTTGCCGTGATCGATTTCAGTTTCTGGCAGGCTGGCCCGGTCCGGCGGCCTCTACTGGAAAAGCTGCGTCCACATTGCCGGCTGCCCTGAAGGTCAGCGTTACAGGAACGATAGCGCCCTGCTTGAAAGGTTCTTTGACCTTCAGGAACATCAGGTGAAGCCCACCCGGCGAAAGCTTCACCGTCTGGCCAGCGGGAATGACGATGCCGTCGTCCAGCCTACGCATCTTCATCACTTCGCCCTGCATAGCCATTTCATGTAATTCAACCGCTGCGGCGGCAGGGGAAGAGGCGGAAACGAGGACATCATCCGCGGTGCCGCTATTCTTGATGGTCAGGTAACCCCCGCCGACGGGCTGGCCGGGCAGCATGGCCTTGGTGAAGGCACCGGTTATCTCAAGATTGCCGACCTTGACCGGAACACCGAGCGTCGCTTCGGCGCTTGTCGCAGCGGCGTGTACCAGGCCGGTATTCGCTCCAGGCAAAGCCGCCAGACTTGCCGTCAGAGCGCCTGCGCGCGCCAGTTTACCAATGAGCTTCATCTGCCGTCTCCTGCCCTTGACTTGACACGATTGGTTTGAGCCAATCCACCGCTTGCCGTGCATATACGAAGTTCTTGCCGCGCATAAGCCAGCTGTCAACGTATCGATCATCCTGTTGATCATGCGACGATTTTAAATCCAACAGCGACATTAGGGGCTTGTCAAACCGGCTGCCAAGCCGATAATGCAGCCGACCCAATGGGAGAAGCCGCTTCGATGCGGTGCCGAAGGAGCAACCGCCCCGGAAACTCTCAGGCAAAAGAACCAGCGGGTGACTGACAGGACTCTGGAGAGAAGTCTTCCAAAAGAAGGCTCGCCGAAGGGATAACAATCTCAGGCGCCAAAGACAGAGGGGGCTCAAAGACCACGGCGCGGCAGTGCCGGACAATGAGCAGCGCGGAATCCGCGCGGAACCTGGAGGCCTTTTTGGACGATCATTCCGCTCTCAAGCAAACACCTCTCCACGCCCTGCACCTTTCGCTCGCCGGAAAGATGGTGCCCTTTGCCGGTTATGACATGCCGGTACAATATCCCGCCGGTGTCCTCAAAGAGCATCTTCATACACGCGCCGCCGCCGGTCTCTTCGACGTTTCCCATATGGGCCAGGTCCGGATAACCGCCGCATCCGGCACTTATGAGGATGCAGCGGTTGCGCTGGAAGCCCTTGTTCCCGTGGACATCCTCGGCCTCAAGCCCTGCCGCCAGCGCTACGGCTTCTTCACGGCCGACAATGGCGGCATTCTTGATGACCTGATGATCGCCAATCGCGGCGACCACCTTTTCGTCGTCGTCAACGCCTCCTGCAAGAAAGCCGATCTTGCCCATATGCAGGCAAATATGCCGGGCTGCAGCGTCACTCTCTTCGATGATCGCGCTCTTCTGGCACTGCAGGGACCTCGGGCCGAGGCCGTGCTCGCCGAACTCTGGCCCGACGTCACCACTATGAAATTCATGGATGTCCGTGACGCAACCATTCTCGACGCGGAATGCATTGTCTCGCGCTCCGGCTATTCCGGCGAAGACGGGTTCGAGATCTCCGTTCCTGCGGACAAGGCAGAAGCCTTGGCCAAGGCGCTTCTCGATCATCCCGACTGCCAGCCGATCGGCCTCGGCGCCCGCGATTCGCTGCGGCTTGAAGCGGGGCTGTGCCTCTATGGCAACGATATCGACGCCACGACTTCGCCGATCGAAGCCTCGCTCGAGTGGGCGATCCAAAAGGTGCGGCGCTCGGGCGGCGAGCGCGCCGGGGGCTATCCGGGCGCAGCCCGCGTCGAGGAGGATCTGCAGAGTGGACCCGTGCGGCGTCGCGTCGGCTTGAAACCTGAAGGCAAGGCTCCCGTGCGAGCGCATGCTGCCCTGTTTGCCGAGGACTCACCCGAATCGCCGATTGGCGAAGTAACGTCGGGCACATTCGGTCCGACAGCGGAAGGCCCGGTCGCCATGGGCTATGTTCCGGCGTCGCTTTCAGCACCAGGCACGCGGGTCTTTGCGGAAGTCCGCGGCAAATACCTGCCCCTCACTGTGACTGCCCTTCCCTTCATCACTCCCACCTACAAACGCTAAGAAATCCTCCGGAGAGAACTCATGCTGAAATTCACTGCTGAACACGAATGGCTGAAGCTCGAAGACGGCGTCGCCACCGTCGGCATTACCCAGCACGCAGCCGACCAGCTCGGCGACCTGGTTTTCGTGGAGCTGCCAGATGTGGGCGCCGAGCTGACCAAGGACGGCAATGCCGCCACCGTCGAAAGCGTCAAGGCCGCCTCCGACGTTTATTGTCCACTCGACGGCGAAGTCACCGAAGTCAACCAAGCGATCGTTGACGATCCCTCCCTGGTCAATTCCGATCCCCAGGGCGGGGCCTGGTTCTTCAAGCTAAAACTGAAAAACGTTGCCGATGCCGACGGCCTGATGGACGAAGCCGCCTATAAGGAGCTGATCGCCTGATGACCGACAGCACCGATTTCCATTTCACCGACTACCAGCCCTATGACTTCGCCAACCGGCGCCATATCGGCCCTTCGCCGTCGGAAATGGCCGACATGCTGAAGGTGATCGGCTATCCGTCCCTCGACGCGCTGATCGACGCGACCGTGCCCTCCTCCATCCGTCAGCAGACCCCGCTGGCCTGGGGCGCGGCCCTGACCGAACGGGAAGCGCTCGACAAGCTGCGCGAAACCGCCAACAAGAACCAGGTCCTCACCTCGCTGATCGGTCAGGGCTATTACGGCACGATCACGCCGCCCGTCATCCAGCGCAACATTCTAGAGAACCCTGCCTGGTACACGGCCTATACGCCCTATCAGCCGGAAATCAGCCAGGGCCGTCTCGAAGCGCTCTTGAACTTCCAGACGATGATCTGCGACCTGACGGGCCTCGACGTCGCCAATGCCTCGCTGCTCGACGAAGCCACTGCCGCCGCCGAAGCCATGGCGCTGTGCCAGCGCCAGGCCAAGTCCAAAGCCACGGCCTTCTTCGTCGATGCGGAATGCCATCCCCAGACCATTGCGCTGATCCAGACCCGCGCCGAACCGCTCGGCTGGACCGTCATCGTCGGCGATCCCATGAGCGATCTTGATCCGGTCGACGTGTTCGGCGCCATCTTCCAGTATCCGGGCACCCACGGCCAGGTACGCGACTTCACCGGCCTGATCTCCCGCCTGCACCAGACCGGCGCGGTTGCCGCCGTCGCCGCCGACCTCCTGGCTCTGACGCTGCTGAAGTCACCGGGCGAAATGGGCGCCGATATCGCGATCGGCTCCTCGCAGCGCTTCGGCGTTCCGGTCGGCTATGGTGGTCCCCATGCCGCCTACATGGCTGTCAAGGATGCGCATAAGCGCGCAATGCCCGGCCGTCTTGTCGGTGTTTCCGTCGATGCCCGCGGGAACCGCGCCTATCGCCTCAGCCTGCAGACCCGTGAACAGCATATCCGCCGCGAAAAGGCCACGTCCAACATCTGCACCGCCCAGGTCCTGCTTGCCGTCATGGCCTCCATGTACGGCGTCTTCCATGGTCCGCAGGGCCTGAAGGCGATTGCCCAGCAGGTCCACAAGAAGGCCGTGCTCATGGCCAAGGGGCTGGAAAAGCTCGGCTACACGATCGAGCCGGATACGTTCTTTGATACCATCACCGTCGAAGTCGGGCACATGCAGGGCCTCATCCTGCGGGCGGCCGTTGCCGAAGGCGTCAACCTGCGCAAGGTTGGGGAAACCAGGATCGGCATGTCGCTTGATGAGCGAACGCGCCCGGCGACGCTGGAAGCCGTCTGGCGCGCTTTTGGCGGCAATTTCACCGTCTCCGAATTCGAGGTGGAGTATCGCCTGCCGAATGCCTTGCTGCGGAAATCGGATTACATGACGCATCCGATCTTCCATATGAACCGCGCCGAAAGCGAGATGACGCGCTACATCCGCCGCCTCTCGGACCGCGACCTCGCACTTGATCGGGCGATGATCCCGCTCGGCTCCTGCACGATGAAACTGAACGCCACGGCCGAAATGCTGCCGATCACCTGGCCTGAATTTTCCGACATCCACCCCTTCGTTCCGGAAAACCAGGCGCTCGGCTACAAGGAGATGATCGACGACCTTTCGGCAAAACTCTGCCAGATCACCGGCTATGACGCCTTTTCCATGCAGCCGAATTCCGGTGCGCAAGGGGAATATGCCGGTCTCCTCACGATCCGCAACTACCATATCGCCAATGGCGACACCCATCGCGACGTCTGCCTCATCCCGACCTCGGCGCATGGCACCAATCCGGCCTCGGCCCAAATGGTCGGCATGAAGGTCGTGGTCGTCAGGGTGCGCGAAAACGGCGACATCGATCTTGAGGATTTCCGAGCGAAAGCAGTGCAGTACAGGGACAACCTCTCGTGCTGCATGATCACTTATCCGTCCACCCATGGCGTGTTCGAGGAGACGGTAAAGGAAATCTGCGACATCACGCACCAGCATGGTGGCCAGGTCTATTTGGACGGCGCCAACATGAACGCCATGGTCGGCCTGTCCCGCCCGGGTGACATCGGCTCCGACGTCTCTCATCTCAACCTGCACAAGACCTTCTGCATTCCCCATGGCGGCGGCGGTCCCGGCATGGGACCGATCGGCGTCAAGGCGCATCTTGCGGATCATCTGCCGGGCCACCCTCAATGGGATGGCCGCGAAGGCGCGGTCTCGGCAGCGCCATTTGGCTCGCCGTCGATCCTGCCGATCTCCTGGTCCTATTGCCTGATGATGGGTGGCGAAGGCCTGACCCAGGCAACCAAGGTTGCGATCCTCAACGCCAACTACATTGCCGCCCGGCTGAAGGGCGCCTATGACGTGCTCTACAAGTCCGAGGCCGGCCGCGTCGCCCATGAATGCATCATCGATACGCGTCCGCTCAACGCCTCGGCCGGTGTCACGGTCGACGATGTCGCCAAGCGCCTGATCGACTGCGGTTTCCACGCGCCGACCATGAGCTGGCCGGTCGCCGGCACGCTGATGATCGAGCCGACGGAGAGCGAGACCAAGGCGGAGATTGACCGCTTCTGCGACGCCATGCTGGCAATCCGCGAGGAAGCCCGCGCCATCGAGGAAGGTCGCATGGACCGGACGAACAACCCGCTCAAGAATGCCCCGCACACGGTAGAAGACCTGGTCGGCGAATGGGATCGTCCTTATTCCCGCGAACAGGCCTGCTACCCGCCGGGCGCCTTCCGCGTCGACAAATACTGGTCGCCGGTCAACCGCGTCGACAATGTTTATGGCGACCGCAACCTGATCTGCACCTGCCCGCCGATGGAAGACTACGCCGAAGCGGCTGAATAACGAAACCGGGCCTCCGCTCCAAGGGCGGAGGTCCAACTCCAAAGTGTCAAAGTCAACGGTAGACGTCGTTGCCACTCTTGCCCGGCTTTGCCGGGTTTCGATCATAGTGCCGACCCTGCGGAACCGCGATCTCGCCGAACTCGGCAGCCAACCGGTGGAGAGTTGCACGCATGTGCGCTCCTTGAACGGGTTTTCCGTGCCCCGAAATTATGAGGTCTGGCTCAAGCGCAGCCAGCAAACGAACCGACTGCTCGGCTGATTCCCAATCCGGCGTCAGGTAACGCGGAGGACCATGCATTTCTGCCTCTTGGGTGAGAACCTCGTAGACCGATTCCTGGCCCGTCGTGACGATCGCGTCGCCGGCAATTAGCGTTCGGTCGCTGTCGCGCCAAAGCGAGATATGGCCCGGCGCGTGACCGGGTGTATGCAGCCATTTCCAGCCAGGCATGCCCGGAACGCTTCCATCCTCGGGCAGCGCCTTCAGCCTGGTTCCGACATCGACCGGCGAGCGTGGAAAGAGCGGCGACAGAAGCGCGATGGCTCCACCGCCCACCGGCGGATCGGCCGGCGGATAGGAGGCCTCCCCACGAAGATAAGGCAGTTCCAAAGAATGGGCATAGACGGGAACATCCCATCGTCGGGAAAGGCTCTCGAGCGAGCCGACGTGATCGAAATGGCCGTGGGTCATCACAATCGCGGCCGGCCGGGTATTTTCGCCAAAGCGGTTCTCGGCGCATTCGACGATCGTGCTTTCGGAGGTCGGCAGGCCGGCGTCGATCAACACCCACTCGCCATTGCCGGAAGGTTTGCCGTAAAAGATGACGTTGACGATGGATAGCCGCCGGTAGGCAAGGTCTGGCGCGAACGCCTTAGTTCCGTCGTCTGTCTCAGAAATCGCGGCGAGGTCTTGGGGGCCAAGCGGAAGTTGGGTTGCCATAGGGTCTCCTTGCATCTTCCGTCCCGAACCGGGAAGAGCAAGGGTTGTTCCAGCTCGGCGATCCTGTGGTGGCGGAAGTCAGCCGGCCAGCATCTTCTGCCCTGCCTGAATGTCGACGACGTCGAAAGCCGCGGCAATGACTTCCGGACCGGCACCGGGACGGGTCGCTTCCGAAGACAGGATCTGGCGGAACCGGCGTGCGCCGGCATAGCCCTGGAATAGCCCGACCATGTGGCGCGTCACATGGTTCAGCCGTCCGCCCGTGCCGATCACGCTCTCCGCATAGGCCATCATGCTATCGCGCAAGGTCAACCAATCAGGCTCTGCTGGGCTCGGATCCGCATCCCCGCTGAGCATGGCGTCGACCCCCGCCAGGAGGCCGGTATTGTAATAGGCCGCGCGCCCCAGCATGACGCCGTCCATGACTTCCAGATGTTTGGCCGCCTGAGCAAGATCCGTAATGCCGCCGTTGATGCCGATGAAGACGTCCGGATTTTCGCGCTTCATCGCGTAGACGAGCGGATAGTCAAGCGGCGGAACCTCCCGGTTCTCCTTTGGCGAAAGCCCTTGCAACCAGGCTTTGCGGGCATGGATCCAGACCGCATCCGCTCCGGCGCCGATCACCCGTGCCAGAAACTCCGGCAGAACCTCCTGGGGCTCCTGATCGTCGACGCCGATGCGGCACTTGACCGTCACCGGAACCGTCGACACCCGCTTCATGGCGGCAACGAGATGCGCCACATGCGCGGGGTCGCGCATCAGACAGGCCCCGAACGTGCCGGACTGAACCCGATCGGACGGGCAGCCGACATTGAGATTGATTTCGTCATACCCATAGCCGGCGGCGATCTCGATCGCCTGCACCAGCTTGCCTGCGTCGGAGCCGCCCAGCTGCAGTGCCACCGGATGCTCGACTTCAGAAAAGGAAAGCAGCCTTTCGCGCGGTCCATGAATGATCGCATCCGCCACCACCATTTCCGTGTAGAGCAGCGCCTTTTTCGACAGCTGACGGTGCAGGAAACGACAATGCCGATCCGTCCAGTCGATCATCGGTGCAACGGCAAAGATTTTGCCCGTCTGGTAATGGTTCATGAGAAGGCTGTCCGGTATCGGTCTGGCTGCGTTTTTTGAGAACGTGGCCTATACAGCATGCGACGCCATAAATCGAGACGCAGCTTGGTGCAACGCTGCCACCTGTTCAACCGGCACCTGTTCGGCATTCGGGAATGAACCGCCAACCGCGTTGACAGCGGAAGCCACGGATGGCACCCACGCAGGGATCAACGCCCGCCAGCGAGGAGCCAGATGCCCCATCTCACCATCCACTACACGCCGAACGTCGATACCGATATGGACGCGCTTTGCCACGTGCTGCTGGATACGGTTCTCGGCATCCGTGATGACGAAGACAAAGCGGTCTTTCCACCGGGCGGTATGCGGGTCATGGCCTTCCCGGCCGCCCATTTCGCGGTAGGCGACGGGAAAGGCGATTACGGCTTCGTCTACATCAATCTCCGGATCAATCCGGGTCGCTCGGCTCAGATCGTCGCCAGGACCGGCGACAGGATGATGGAAGCAGTCAAGCAGCATATCGAGCCGCTGTTTTCGCGCTGGCCCATGGGCATCACGCTTAACATCGAGGAATCGCCGGCATCCCTGCCGGGACCGGCACAGCTGCTTTACGAAGGTTTTCATAACAATCTGCGCGCCCATTTGGCCAAGTAGAGATACAGGCGCTTTGCCCGTCATCGAACCTCCAGATCAGGACCATCCCATGCCGCTCTTCGCTCTTGGAGATCTTGCGCCGACCACGCCGGCCGCAGACCGCTTCTGGCTGGCGCCGAATGCTAGCGTCATCGGGCAGGTGGTACTTGGCGAAGATGTCGGCATATGGTTCGGCGCGGTCTTGCGCGGCGATAACGAGCTGATCGCGGTCGGTGCCGGCTCCAATATCCAGGAGGGTGTGATGATCCACACGGATCCGGGCTTCCCGGTCACGATCGGAACCCACTGCACCATCGGCCATCATGCCATCGTCCATGGCTGCACGATCGGCAACAATTCGCTGGTCGGCATGGGTGCGACGATCCTCAACGGCGCCCGGATCGGCGCCAATTGCTTGGTCGGCGCCAATTCGCTCGTTACCGAAGGCAAGCAATTCCCCGACAATAGCCTGATCGTCGGATCACCGGCGAAGGCAGTCCGGACGCTGGACGATGACGCAGTCGCTAAGCTGAAGGCTTCCGCCTTGCGCTATATCGACAACTGGAAGCGCTTTGCCCGTGATCTTAGGCCGCTTTAGGCGGCGCAACTGCTGCACAGGCCACGGATCTCGATGGCCGTCTTCACCGGCCTGAACCCCTTCTGCCTGGCCCAGCCTTCGAGGCGATGATCGACCTCGTGATCGTGGAATTCGGCCACCTGCCCGCAGCTCTCGCAGATCGCAAAGGCAACCGTGCCATGTCCGTGGCCGGCGCCGCAGCACTGGCTTTCTCGGTGCGCACAGGCGACAAAGGCGTTGAGGCTTTCGAGCCTGTGCACCATGCCGAATTCAAGAAGCTTGTCGAGGGCGCGGTAGACCTGGAGCGGCGCCCGGAAGCCGTGGTCGCGGAGCCGGTCGAGAATGGTATAGGCACTGACCGGCGCTTCCGCCTCGCTCAGCACGCCGAAGACGAGCGTCTGGTTCTTGGTCAATGCAGGCGGCGATATCGGTGCGTTCATCATCGCACTCCCTGGCTGGCGGCCGGCCCGGCCGGATGCTTCCGCATCGCCGGCAGCAGGCTTAGAATGAAGAGCGCAAGTGCCGCGACCACGATCGAAGGCCCCGACGGCGTATCGTATTGCAGCGAGCCGAACAGGCCCCCGATGACGGCAAGCGCGCCGATGAGCGAGGCAAGCACCGCCATCCATTCCGGGCTGGACGAAAAGCGCCGGGCTGTCGCTGCCGGAATGATCAGCAGCGAGGTGATCAGCATGATGCCGACGATCTTCATCGCAATGGCGATGACGAGCGCCATCAAAAGCATGAAGAAAAGCCGTGTCTGGGCAGGCTTCATTCCCTCCGCTTCCGCCACTTCCTCGCTGACCGTCGAGGCGATGAGCGGTCGCCAAAGCAGGGCGAGCGCGGCAACCACGACAATGCCGCCGCCCCATATCAGCGCAATATCGGCGGGAGTGACTGCCAGGATGTCGCCGAACAGGAAAGCGATCAGGTCGATGCGCACCCAGGTCATGAAGGCGACCAGAACAAGGCCAATGGCGAGCGTCGAATGGGAAAGAATGCCGAGCAGCGCATCGGCCGATAGCGATTGCCGGCGCTGCAGCACGAGGAGGAGTAGCGACACCAGCACCGCCACGCCAAAGACGGCAAGCAGCAGATTGATCTGGAAGAAAAGGGAAAGCGCGACGCCGAGCAGCGCCGAATGCGCCATCGTGTCCCCAAAATAGGCCATGCGGCGCCAGACCACGAAACAGCCGAGCGGACCGGCGGTGAGTGCAACGCCAATACCGGCAAGCAGGGCGCGGGTAAAGAAGTCGTCAAGCACGTGCGCTTCCTCCCGTCTGGCTGGACTGGTGGTGGTTATGGCCATGTTGATGGGCATGATCGCCGTTATGAGGGTGATCATGCCCCTCATGATCGTGGCCGCCCTTGTCGTGATGGTGGCCGTCCTGCGGGTGGCAATGATCAGTGACCGAGCCGTCGCTATGCTCCACGCGTCCGTCCGGCAGATGGGTATGGTCGTGATGATGGTTGTAGACGGCGATCGAGCGGGCGCTGCCGCCAAACAGCTTCATGTAATCGGAACTCTGGCTTACCGTTTCAGGCGTGCCGCGGCAGCAGACATGGCCGTTCAGGCAGATCACGGTGTCGGTTCCGGCCATGACCATGTGAAGGTCGTGGGAGATCATCAGGATACCACATCCCGTCGCGTTGCGGATCGAGCGGATCAGCTCGTAAAGTGCAGCCTCGCCGGCAAAGTCCACGCCCTGGACCGGTTCGTCGAGCACCAAAAGATCGGGCTTGCGGGCAATGGCGCGTGCCAGAAGGGCGCGCTGGAACTCACCGCCCGACAGATGGCGCACCTCCGCATCGAGCAGATGCGCAATGCCGGTCGCCGTCAGCGCCGTCATGATTTCGGCGTCGGCGAGCGGCGCCGTCAGCCGCATCAGCCGCCGCACAGATAGCGGCATGGTCCAGTCGACAGCAAGCTTCTGGGGTACATAACCAATCCGCAGGCCACGCATCCGCGCGACCGAGCCCTCGTCCGGCCGCAGCACGCCGATTGCGAGCTTTGCCGTCGTCGACTTGCCGGCGCCGTTTGGTCCGATCAGCGTGACGACTTCCCCGCGCCGGATGGACAGATCGATGCCGCGCACCAGCCATCTGCCGTCGCGGCGGATGCCGGTGCCCTTCAGCGATACCAGCTGGTCCTCAGCCCGGTCGCCACCGCCTCGCACATTCATCAGCATTTTTTCCAAACACCCTGTTGTCAGCCCTCATGCCACACGTTATAGCATAACGCAATTGATGTAATAACATTACATTGCAGAACAAGGAGATCGTCGATGAAATTTGCTTCCCTCGCCCTGCTGTCCTCGGCCGTATTCGCCATGGCGCCAAGCGCCTTTGCAGCGCCCGATGTCGTCGTGTCGATCAAGCCGATCCATTCCCTGGTGGCATCGATCATGAAGGGTGTCGGCGAGCCGCAGCTGATCGTCGATGGCGCGGCTTCACCGCATACATTCACGATGAAGCCTTCCAATGCCAAGGCGCTGGAAAAGGCGGATCTCGTGTTCTGGGTGGGTCACGGCATGGAAGCCTTCCTCGAAAAGCCGCTGTCCGCGCTGGCATCTGATGCCAAGGTAGTGACGCTCGAGGATGTGCCCGGCCTGGTCAAGCTTCCTTTCCGCGAGGGCGGCGCGTTCGAAGCCCATGATCACGGCGAACATGAACATGGCGAAGAACATGCCCATGGCCACGACAAGGCGGAAGGCGGCCAACACGCCGATCACGACGATCATGATCACGAGGGCTTCGACACGCATCTCTGGCTTGACCCAATGAATGCCAAGGCCATGGCCGTCGAAATCGAGAGGGTACTGGTCCAGGCGGACCCGGCCAACGCAGCCGCCTACCAGGCAAACGGCGCCGCATTGATCAGGCAGGTGGATGCCCTTGATGCCGAGATCACGGCCACGCTCGCGCCCGTCAAGGACAAGCCATTCGTGGTCTTCCACGACGCCTACCAATATTTCGAGCATCGCTATGACGTGGCCATTGCCGGCTCGATCACCGTCAGCCCGGAAACCATGCCGGGCGCCGAACGCATCGGCCAGATCCACAAGAAGGTCACGTCGCTTGGCGCCACCTGCGTCTTTGCGGAACCGCAGTTTGAACCAAAGCTGGTGGCCGTGGTGACGGAAGGAACGAAGGCCCGTTCCGGAACGCTTGATCCGGAAGCCGCAACCTTCAAGGCCGGGCCCGATCTCTATTTCGAGCTGATGCGCGGCCTGGCAAGCTCCATGAAGCAGTGCCTGTCCCAGGGGATGTAACACAGCTTTCCGGGGTGCGATTGATGAAGATCGCCCCCCGGCGCAGGATAATTCGTCAAAATATTATCCTGTAAATCATAGTTATCCGTAACCTTTATAAAGTTACACATTATCCACCGCCTCATAGCTGAAGAACTGGAAATCGGCGGGCTGCGCACGGCCGGACGTGTCGAAGGCAAACATGCCGGCAAAGGCGCCGGTGAAGGATCCGTGCTCGCCGCGTCCGCCCTCGTCGGAGACGACGCCGGCATCGAGAGCCGGGCCGATCTGCTGCCATTCGTGATCGGCGGAGCTGCGCCAGAAGAAGGCGAGGTCATTGCCGCGGATTTCCATCGCCAGATGCACCGGCCCTTCCGGAACCGCCATGCCGCTGCCCGCCGGATAAGTCATCTTCGCATGCGGGAAATCCCCTGGGCAGGAAAACACCGTCACCACCCGCCCCAGCTTTTCATGCAGGGTCACGGCCAGGGCATGGAGCTTGTGCCGGTTATAGTAATGGGTGAGGCCGGCCGCCTGCTGATAGGTGTCGGGCAGGAATTCGACCGCTGTCTCGGCCCGGAAGGAATGGTGCTCCTGCCGCCTGGCCACCAGCGATTGTTCGAACCAGGAGCCGAGGCTTTCGCGTCCATGAAGACGCAGATAGCCCGGCCTGTCCGAAAGGTTGAACAGCCTTTCCGGATAGGGACTGCGCAGCCACTGGAATTCGCCGGGCAATTGCGCCTGGTCGAAGCGCCGCTCTATGCGCGCAGGCGGCTCGCTCCGGGTTGTCTGGCGAGGCGCCGCCACTTCGGTTTCCGGCACGACGCCGCCTTCGGCCAGATAAAGCCAGTCGTCCCGCCATATGCATTTCTGCAATGCCGTTTCGCGACCCAGGCAGGAGCGGCGGTGCGGAGGCAGCGGGCGGCTGCAGAGATGGGTGTGATAAGCTTCGCCTTCCGGCGTTTCCACATATTGCCCATGGCCGGCGCGTTGAAGTTCCGCTTCGGGATGATCCTTGGAAGTGATCAAATGCGTTTGCGGATGCATCTCATAGGGGCCGTCGATCGTCCGCGCCCGCGCCATGGTGACGGCATGGTCATAGCCCGTGCCGCCCTCGGCCGTGGTCAGGTAATACCAGCCATTGCGTTTGAAGACATGGGGGCCCTCCACAAGGCCAAGCGCGCTTCCGGCGAATATGTTGCGGATCGGGCCGGTCAGCGCCCTCGCCTGCGGATCCCATTCCTGCAGAAGAATCCCGTCGAAAGCCGGATGTTTCGCGGCACCGCCAAAACCTTCGCCACGGTGGTTCCACTGCATGTTGAGAAACCATTTACGACCGTCACCATCATGGAAGAGCGACGGATCGAACCCGGACGAATTAACGTAGACCGGATCCGACCAGTCACCCTCGATCGTCGGCGAGGTGACGATATAGTTATGGGCATCCTTGAAGCTACCGTCATAGCGTTTCACGTCCGTGTAGACGAGCCAGAACAGCCCGTCGGCATAGGAAAGGCAGGGCGCCCAGATGCCGCAGCTGTCGGGATTGCCGCGCATGTCGAGCTGGCTCGGCCGATCGAGCGGCCGTCGAACCAGCGTCCAGTTGACGAGGTCGCGGGAGTGATGGATCTGCACGCCCGGAAACCATTCGAAGGTCGAAGTGGCGATGAAATAATCTTCGCCAACACGGCAGATGGATGGATCGGGATTGAAGCCCGGCAGGATCGGGTTGCGGATCATATCTTCTCCCGTAGATATGCGAGATGGATAGGCAAAAAAGGCCCGGCAGATGGACGGCCGGGCCCTGTGGCTACTTGTTGCGGGAAGGCCCCTCACGCTCGGCAGAGGCCGCCCAGATATTGATATCCGCCTCCTTGGCGTGAACGTCGATCGCGGCCAGCTCTTCTGCGGTAAAGTCCGGCCGCTCGAGCGCCTTGACGCAATCTTCCACCTGTTCCGGCCGGCTCGCACCGATCAGGGCCGTGGTCACGCGGCCGCCGCGCAGGACCCAGGCAATCGCCATCTGCGCCAGGGTCTGGCCACGCTTTTCCGCAATGGCATTCAAGGCGCGCAGGTTCTCGACGTTCTTCTCGTTGAGGAAGGCCGGGCGCAGCGACTTGCCCTGTGCAGCGCGGCTGTCTTCCGGAATTCCGCCCAGATATTTCGACGTCAGCATGCCCTGCGCCAGCGGCGAAAAGACGATCGAGCCGACCCCTGCTTCTTCCAGCGTATCAAGCAGGCCGTCCTCCTCGACCCAGCGGTTGAGCATGGAATAGCTCGGCTGGTGGATGAGGACGGGCGTGCCCAGCTGCTTCAGGATCGCCACCGCCTCGCTGGTGCGCCTGGAATTGTAAGACGAGATGCCGACATAGAGCGCCCTGCCCGAGCGGACGATCTGGTCAAGCGCGCTGCAGGTTTCCTCCAGCGGCGTTTCCGGATCGAAGCGGTGCGAATAGAAGATGTCGACGTAATCGAGCCCCATGCGCTTGAGGCTTTGGTCGCAGGACGAAATCAGATATTTGCGGCTGCCCCATTCGCCATAGGGACCCGGCCACATGTTGTAGCCGGCTTTCGACGAGATGATCAGCTCGTCTCGATAGCCTCGAAAATCCTCCCGCAGGATCTGGCCGAAAGCGGTCTCGGCGCTGCCGGGCTTCGGGCCGTAATTATTGGCGAGATCAAAATGGGTAATGCCGAGGTCGAAGGCCTTGCGGCAGATGGCGACCTTGCGCTCATGCGCCGTGTCGTCACCGAAATTGTGCCAAAGGCCGAGCGAGATTGCGGGCAGCTTGAGGCCCGACTGACCACAGCGATTGTACTTCATGGTCTCATAGCGGTTTTGCGCGGGTTGCCATGCCATGTTTGATTTCCTCCAATGAAAAGCCTGGCGCACCTCGGCGCCAGGCGGAGTCATAGCGGATCAGCGCAGAAGCGCCAGAGCTTCATCTATGCCAAGTGCGGCAGGCTGGGTGCATGTCGTGGTCATCTCGATGAAGCGACCTTCGCTGCCGGATTTCAGGATGGAGGTCATTACGTCCACCGCATGAAGCGTGCGATCCAGCGAGCATCGCGCATCGCGCCCTTCGATGATCGCGATAGCCATGTCGGCAAGTCCCGCGGTACGATAATTGGCGCGCGGCCCCTGCGGATGTTCCTGGTTCGCGACGCCGAAGGGATGATCCCAGGCTTCCAGCGGCTGGATGTCCTTGTCGCGGCCGCTGGCTTCCACGGTCCCGCCGAAGAAGTTCGGATCCGGCACGAAGATCGAGCCTTCGGTGCCGTAGAGTTCCATATTGGCATGGCGGTGCGACCAAACATCCCAGCTGGCGGACAGGGTAATCGTCGCGCCGTTCACGAATTCCAGCAGCGCGTGAATATTGGTCGGCGTCTCGACCGGGATCGTCTGGCCGTTGAGCGGCTCGCTGGTGACGGTGCGGGTCGGATTGGCCATGGACGTCAGCGCAGCGACCCGCCGAACCGGACCGAGGAAGTTGATCAGGTTGGCGATATAATAGGGTCCAAGATCAAGGATCGGGCCGCCGCCTTCCACGAAAAAGAAGCCTGGATTGGGATGCCACATTTCCATGCCCGGGCTCATCACATGGCAGGTACCGGAAGTGATGCGCCCTACCCCGCCCACGTCGATGTATTTGCGCGCCAGCTGATGGGAGCCGCCGAGGAACGTATCGGGCGCGCAGCCGACGGCAAGCCCCTTTTCCTTTGCAAGCGCCTGCAGCGCCTTGCCTTCTTCCAAGGTGATCGCTAGGGGCTTTTCCGAATAAACGTGCTTGCCTGCTTCGAGAATGGCTTTTGAGACGGTGAAATGCGCCGCTGGGATGGTGAGATTGACGATGACGTCAACCTCGTCATTGGCAAGCAGCTCCTCGACGGTCTGCGCCTTCACCCCATACTCCTCCGCGCGCAGGGCCGCGGCTTCCGCGTTGAGGTCGGCGCAGGCCACCACGTTCAGTCCCCTGAAAAGCGGCGCCAGCTTGAAATAGGTGGTGGAAATATTGCCGCATCCCATGATGCCGACGCCAAGTTCCTTGGACATGGAGAACTCCAAAATTTGCGGTGATCAATAGGTCTGGAAGGAAGCCATCGAGCGTGACAGAAGCCGGTCGAGATCCTTGGGATTGTCATGTTCGAGCACGTAATGCTTGGCGGGCGTCTTGCGTAGCGCCGCCATCAGCTCCGGCCAGGCCACGGTGCCGTGACCGACATCGGTCCAGCCATCCTCGTCCACATTCTCGCCGGCCGGTGCAATATCCTTGACATGCACGGCAGTGATACGCTTCCCGTAGCTTTCGATCCAGGAATTGACGTCCCCCCCGCCCCGGATCACCCACGCCACATCGATTTCCCAAGCAAGGTCCGGGCCGCCGGCAAGGATCTGCTCCTGCGGCGTCGAACCGTCTTCCAGCGGCTTGAACTCGAAATCATGATTGTGCCAGCCGAACGTATAGCCGGCATCGCGGTACGGCTTGCCCGCTTCCGCTAGCCGCTGGCCGAAAGCAAACCATCCCGCGGCATCGTTTGGCCGCTGGTCGGCAGCAAGATGGGGGCAATAGATGGCTTCCATGCCGAGTGTTTTGGCGATCAGCAGGGTCTGCTCCGGCTCCTTTTCAAGCAGATCGATGCCGAAATGGCCCGTCGGCATGGTCAGCCCGTTGGCATCAAGATCGGAGCGCAGTGTCTTCAGCGAAAGTTCGACCAGGGTGCCGTAGATGCCACCATATCCTTCGACCTCCGTATAGCCGGCTCCGGCCACCTTCCTCAAAACTTCGGCAAGCGGCGGAAAATTGCGCGCGCAGTAAAGCTGAAAACCAAGTTTCGTCATGATGATCCTCCCTTGAAATCAATCGTCAACCCGCCGCTGGCAGGAATTGAGCCTGTGGATGCAAAATGGTGGCGCGGTGCCCGCGAATGGGTCAAACCGTGCGCTGCCGGATCATCAGATCCGCTCCTCCGTGGTCGCGTCGAACAGCGATGCCATGGTCATGTCGAAGGCGAGCCGAACTTTGCTCCCCGGCGCATACCGCCGGGCGCCACCGATTCGAACCGACATAGTGTGTCCGGCATGCTTCAGCCAAAGCAGGTTGTCGGCCCCCATCGGCTCCTCGATATCGACAATGGCTTCGTGGACTTCGCCGCCGACGATATCACCATCGACCTTGATATGCTCCGGTCTGGCGCCGAGGATGACAGCGCGGCCCGGCATCAGCGTCTCCGACGCCTGATAGCCTTCGAGCGAGAAGCTGACGCCGTTGGTCTGGAAGAGGAAGCGGCCGCCCTCCTCTGCCAGCACGCCCTGCATGAAATTCATTGACGGCGAGCCAATGAAGCCGGCAACGAAGCGGTTCTTCGGCCGATTGTAGATCGTCACGGGATCATCGAGCTGCTGGATCACTCCGCTCTTCATGATGGCGATACGGTCGGCGAGCGTCAGCGCCTCGATCTGGTCATGGGTAACGTAGATCATCGTATTCTTGAGCGACTGGTGCAGGCGCTTGATCTCTACACGCAGCTCAGACCGGAGCTTGGCGTCCAGGTTCGAGAGCGGCTCGTCGAAGAGAAACACGTCGACGTCGCGCACCAGTGCCCGGCCGATCGCGACGCGCTGCCTTTGACCGCCCGAAAGCTCTGCCGGTTTGCGCTTCATCAACGGCTCGATCTGCAAAATCCCGGCAGCTCGGGTCAGCCGGCGGTCGATCTCGTCCTTGGGAACGCCCGCCACGCGCAAGCCGAAGGACAGGTTCTTTTCCACAGTCATCTGCGGATAAAGTGCATAGGACTGGAAGACCATGCCGATCCCGCGATCCTTCGGCTCTTCCCAAGTGACGTTCTTGTCCTTGATGAAGATCTGACCTTCGGTCGGCTCCAAAAGACCGGCGATGCAGTTGAGCAGCGTGGACTTGCCGCAGCCGGAAGAGCCGAGCAACACCAGAAATTCGCCGTCATGGATATCGATGTTGAGATTTTCCAGCACCTTGACCGCGCCAAACGAGAGCGAGAGTTCTCGGATCGAGACGCTGTACTGGGAGCGAAGGGGAACAGTGTTGTGCATCATGGCTTACCCTTTGACTGCGCCGGCGGCGATACCGCGGACGAAAAGCCGGCCGGAAACAAAATAGACAATGAGCGGAATGGCACCGGTCAGCAGCGTCGCCGCCATGTTGACGTTGTATTCCTTCACGCCCTGGACGGAGTTGACGATATTGTTGAGCTGCACCGTCATCGGGTAGGTTTCCGGGCGGGTAAATACGACGCCGAACAGGAAGTCGTTCCAGATCCCGGTGACCTGCAGGATCATCGCCACCACGAAGATGGGGAGCGACATAGGCAGCATGATCCGGAAATAGATCTGCCAGAATCCGGCCCCGTCAATGCGGGCTGCCTTGAACAGTTCCTCCGGCAGCGACACGAAGTAGTTGCGGAAGAGCAGTGTCAGGATGGGCATGCCGAAGATCGAATGCACCAGGATCAGCCCGTAGATCGTGCCGTAGAGACCCAGTTCCCGCAGCACGATGACGATCGGGTAGATCATCACCTGATAAGGGATGAAGGCGCCGATGATCAGGATCGTGAAGAACAGTTCGGCACCCTTGAACTTCCAATTGGCGAGCGCGTAGCCGTTCACGGAAGCGATGGCGATCGACACGATCACCGACGGCACCATGATCTTCACCGAGTTCCAGAAGCCGCGAGAAAGACCGTCGCAGTTGAGGCCGGTGCAGGCGCTGGCCCAGGCCTTGGCCCAGGGCTCGAAAGTGATCTCCATCGGCGGCGAAAAGATATTGCCCATGCGGATTTCGGGCATGCCCTTGAGCGATGTCACGACCATCACATAGAGCGGCAGGAGGTAATAGATTGCCGCAAAGGTCAGGGCGCCATAGACCATGATATTGCGGCCCGAAAGCACCTTACGCGGGCGCTTGCCCTGCGGCCCGGCAGAAAGCCGATCGGCGCCGGCAAGGTTTGGCATCGCGGTGAGAGACTTATCCACGCTTGCGCCCTCCAAATTCGAGATAGGCCCAGGGTACGACGATGATCGCCACCGTCAGCAGCATCATGGTGGATGCGGCAAAGCCCTGGCCGAGGTTCTGGGCGAAGAACATATAGTCGTAGACATATTTCGCCGGCACGTCGGACGCGATGCCGGGACCGCCGCTGGTCTGCGCCACGACGAGGTCGTAGATGCGAACAATGCCGCTGGCGATGATCACCAGCGTGGTGACGAACACCGGCCGCATCATGGGAATGACGATGAAGATATAGGTCCGCCACATGGGAATACCGTCCACCCGGGAGGCCTTCCATATATCCTCGTCTATGCCGCGCAGACCCGCCAGCATCAGGCACATGACCAGTCCCGTCCCCTGCCACAGGGCGGCAATCAGGATGCCGTAGATGACGATGTCGGAATCATAGAGCGGATCGAAGGCAAAGCTCGTCCAGCCCATCGAGCGCACCACCGCCTGGACCCCGAATTCCGGATTGAGGATCCATTGCCAGACGAGGCCGGTGACGATGAAGGACAGGGCGAAGGGATAAAGAAAGATCGTCCGGAAGGTATTTTCGAACCGGATCTTCTGGTCCATCAGCGCCGCCAGAAGGAAGCCGATCGTCAGGCTGAAGATCAGGGACAGGATCCCGTAGGTGGCAAGGTTCTGGATCGACACCATCCAGCGTGCCGTCGACCAGAGCCTCTCATACTGGTCGATGCCGACAAAGGAAAGCCGCGGCAGCAGCCTGGAATTGGTGAAGGAATAAAGGATGGTCCAGATCGTGCCCCCGAGAAAGACCACGACCGCGGTTAGCACCATGGGAATGGAGGCGATCTTCGAATTCAGGTTTCGCAGGTAGCGGCTTGGCCGTTTCACTTGCGCGCCTTGGGCGGCGGAAATACTGATGGGAAGTGTCATCGTCGAACGCCTCCTTGCGCCCATGGGCGAAGAACGGTTGAAGATTGCGACGTGCAGACTTTTAGCTAGCCGCTTGTACGAGCGACCACTGCAAGCCTTTGAAGCTCTCGTCACGACTAGAGTTGGAGGGCGCCCCGCCAATGCTTGGGCTGGCGGGGCGCGATGTCCTCAATCCGCCGAGGCGATGACTTCTGCGAAGCGCTTTTGCGCTGCTTCCGGTGTCATCGACGGGCTGGCGAAGAATTGAGCCATGAGATCCTCAAGCTGCTTCTGGGTGTCCTGCGAGATCAGCTGGTCGGTGCTGGTCGTCACATTGCCCTTGGCGAGGATGTCGAGACCCTTGCGCATGCAGTCATTGGCAGCTTCGAGATCGACGTCACCGCGCACTGGCAGCGAGCCTTTCTTCAGGTTGAAAGCGACCTGGGTCTTGGGGTCGAGAAGCGTGGATGCCAGCACCTCCTGAGCCTTCGACTTCGCTTCATCTTCCAGCAGCGGGAAGTAGATCGCGTCGCCGCCGGTGGTTAGCACCTCATTGAGGCCGAGGCCCGGCAGGCAGCTGTAATCGACGCCCGCCTTCTTGCCGGCAAGCTGGAATTCGCCCTGTGCCCAGTCACCCATGATTTGGCCGCCGGCCTTGCCGGTGATGACCATGTTCGTTGCCTGGTTCCAGTCCTGGACATTGCTGCCCTTGGACATGCGCCGGGCATCGTCTGCCGCCTTGAAGATCTTGGCGATCTCCGGACCGCCGGCCACCGCGGCATCCTTGTCGGCGTATACTTTCTGGTAAAGGTCCTTGCCACCGATCGAGATCACCAGCACGCTGAAGAGGTTGTTGACCTGCCAGGGCTGCCCGCCGATCGCCAGCGGCACCAGGCCTGCCTTTTGCAGCGCCGGGGCGGCGGCCACGAACTCGTCCCAGTTCTTGGGAACCGCCACGCCGACCTTGGTGAAGGCCTCGTTGGAGAGCCACAGCCACTGCCAGGAATGGATGTTGATCGGCACGCAATAGATCTTGCCTTCGAAAGTGCAGGACTTCAAAAGACTGGTCGGCTTGACGATCTCTGCCCATTTCTGCTGCTGGGCCAGATCCGTGAAATCGCGCATCAGGCCTTCCTGCACCAGTTCCTCGGCCTGACGACCGTGATTAAACTGTGTCGCGCCCATGGGGTCGCCACCGGTGATGCGGCTGATCATGATGGGACGGGCGGTGCCGCCGGAGCCGGCAATAGCGCCATCGACCCATTTGTTGCCGGTCGCGTTGAACGCTTTAGCAAACTCTCCGACTGCAGCGGCCTCTCCGCCGGAAGTCCACCAATGGGTCACTTCAAGATCCGTCGCCTGGGCCGCTCCCAGCGGCATGGCGACGGCTGCGGCCAATACGGCTGCGACTGCACGAATATTCATTGAGTCTCCTCCCTCACTGAAACGTTGCAGTAAAAAGCTAGGCCAATCCTGCCGGACAAGCAAGCCACAAATGCGCGAACCTCTTATTGCCAGAGATATATTCAATCATCAGATGCAAACACAGCAGCAGCCGTCACCGGATCCAAGCTGCGAGTTGCTCTGTAGATCCCGGAGATCTGCAAAAAGATAAGGATACGATCTCGCAGCTGAAAAAGTTCACTCTGGATCCGCCAATTACAACCTTACGATGTGTAAACGAAATGAGATCCGGAAAATTGCTTATGTAGTCGTACTGTATCGTTACAGGTTTTGCTGTATATGTATGTTTCGAGAGGTGGCTGACCGCAAGACTGCGAGGCCGGAAAGATCAAGATGGACGAAGACGGCAGACATATTGCAGACGGGCTACCGCGGGAGCGCCCTACCCTGAAAACCATCGCCTACATGACCGGCCTCGGCATCACCACCGTATCTCGGGCACTAAAAGACGCGCCTGATATCGGCAGTGATACCAAAGAGCGAGTACGCCTGATTGCAAAACAGCTGGGATATCAGCCCAACAGAGCCGGCGTCAGGTTGAGGACGGGAAAGACCAATGTGATCGCGCTCGTGCTTGGCATCGACGAGGAACTGATGGGCTTTACGAGCCAGATGGTGCACGGCATTTCGGAAGCGCTGGCCGGCACCCAATATCACCTTGTGGTGACGCCGCACTCCTTCCAAAAGGACGCGATGGGTCCGGTGCGGTATATCCTCGATACCGGGTCGGCGGACGGCGTCATCATCTCACGTATCGAGCCTGAGGATCCCCGCATACGACTGCTGACGGAGCGCAATCTTCCCTTCGCCACGCATGGACGCAGCGACATGGGAATTGAGCACCCCTATCATGACTTCGACAATGAGACCTATGCCTATGAGGCGGTGCGTAAGATGGTTGAGCTGGGGCGCTCGCGGATCGCGCTGCTCGCCCCCCATAGCCGATTTTCCTTCTACACCCACAGCCGGATCGGCTTTGAAAGCGGACTGGCCGACTTCGGCGCTATCGAAGCGCCAATGGGCAGGATAACGACGGAGACGCCGCTCGATGACATTCGCACCCACGCCGAGAGGCTGATGCGCTCGGCCGAACCGCCGGATGGGATCGTCTCCATCAGCGGGTCGGCAACGGTCGCGCTGATTGCCGGGCTGGAAGCGGCGGGCAAGAAACTGGGCGCCGATCTCGATATCGTGTCAAAGCAGTCGGCCGAATTCCTGAACTGGATCCGCCCCGAGATCTATACCGTCAAAGAGGATATCCGTCTGGCCGGACGAGAACTTGCGAAAGCGCTGATGGCGCGGATCAACGGCGCTGCTCCCCAATCGCTGCAGAGCATTGCAAAGCCTGTCTGGCGAGCGACGGCTCCGAAAGACTGAGCAGAAGGCCTGACGATCAAGCCAGGCCTTCTGCTGTTCATGTTGTTTACGCGAGCGTTGCCAGACCACTGCCCCAGGGGCCGTGATGCTTGTCCACGCCGTCGAGACGGTCAAACCCATGGGCGCCGAAGAAATCGCGCTGTGCCTGGATCAGGTTCGCCGTGCCACGGCTGCGGCGATAGGCGTCGAAATAGGACAGGGCCGACGAGAGCGCCGGAACCGGAAGGCCGGAAAGCGCCGCATAGGAAACCACGCGCCGCAAGGCGCCGTCCGTCTCCTTGACCATTTGCGCAAACGCAGGCGTTACGATCAGGTTGGCCACATCCGGGTCCTTGGTGAAGGCCGAGGTGATCTCGTCCAGGAAGCCGGAGCGGATGATGCAGCCTGCCCGCCAGATCTTGGCGATCACCGGCATCGGCAGGTTCCAGCCATATTCCTTGGAGGCAGCGGCCATAACCGCAAAGCCCTGGGCATAGGCGCCGATCTTGGCGGCCAGCAGCGCGCTCTCGAGATCGGCGAGGAAGGCCATTCCGTCCTTCGGAGCTGGCACGGTCTGGGGAAGGCCGAAGATCTTTTCAGCGGCCCGCCGCTCCACGATCTGGGAAGAAAGAACCCGCCCGGAAACGGCAGCCTCGATCGCAGTTGCAGCCACGCCCATATTCTGGGCTTCGATTACCGACCACTTGCCGGTCCCCTTCTGGCCTGCGGCATCGACGATGACATCGACCATGGGCTGGCCGGAAATCGGGTCGGTCGCCTTCAGCACCTTTTCCGAAATCTCGATCAGATAGGAATTCAGCCTGCCGGTGTTCCATTTGCCGAAGACATCGCCGATCTCGCTTGCATTCATGCCGAGGCCGTCCCGCAGGATGCCGTAGATCTCGGCGATCATCTGCATATCGGCATATTCAATGCCGTTATGGATCGTCTTGACGAAATGGCCTGCGCCGTTTTCTCCCAGCCACGCCACGCAGGGCTCGTCGTTGAACTTGGCCGAGATCGAGGTCAGAACCTTCTCGACGCGCTTCCAGCTGTCCTCTGTGCCGCCGACCATGATGGACGGTCCGTGGCGGGCGCCCTCCTCGCCGCCGGAGACGCCCATGCCGATGAAGGTCAAGTCGCTGTCATTGAGGTTGTCGAACCGGCGCATCGTATCGCGGAAATTGGCATTGCCGGCATCGATCATGATGTCGCCACCAGACAGATAAGGCTTCAGCAATTCCATCTGCTGGTCGACAGGGTCGCCGGCCTTGATCATGATGATGATCGGCCGTGGAGGACGTATGGCAGCCACGAACTCTTCAAGCGTTACGCAGGGTATGATCTGCGACTGCAGATCCCCCGCCTCGGCGTAGAACTTCTTCGTCACTTCGGCCGTCCTGTTGAAGACGGCGATCTTGTTGCCCTTTTCGGCTATGTTGAGTGCAAGGTTAGCGCCCATGACGCCAAGACCGATGAGCCCGATTTCTGCCTGTTCCACGCATGTGCCTCCAGTTGAAGATTTCGGTCGCTGTTGTGGCACTCAATCTTGCGCCGGGCAAGGCGAAGACCGGGCGCAATTCCGTGTAGACGGCTTGGCTTATGTCTGGCAGCAGGAAGAGACCTACGTCATCAAACGATCGGAGACACAGAAGTGAAAACCATGTCCGCACGCATGATCCATGTCACGATCGAAAAGCCCTGGAAAGAAGTCTACGCCTTTGCTCGGGCGCCAGAAAACCTGCCGCAATGGGCGTCCGGCCTGGCCACCGGGATCAGCCGCGAGGGGGAGGAGTGGATCGTCGATGGCGGCCCGATCGGTCAGGTCAGGGTCCGTTTTGCAGCCGATAACGAGTTCGGCATCATCGACCATACGGTCACCATGGAAGACGGCTCGTCCGTCTTCAACCCCCTCCGGGTCATGCCGAACGGCAATGGCGCCGAACTCATCTTCACGCTGTTCTGGCACGCGGGCCTGGATGCAGAAGGCTTCGAAGCCGATGCCGCCCATGTGCTGAAGGATCTGCAGACGCTCAAGACGCTTGTCGAGGGAAATAAATGATAAAGCGTGATTAGAACAGACAGGTCAGGCGGCAGGGCGCCGACGGCGATCGGCGGTTTCCTGAATGACGACCAGGGCACCAATCAATGTCGATGCCCGCACAAAAGGCGACATACGGCACCGTAGGACAACCGTCTGCCCGTCAACCTCTTCTGCATAGGTTACCGACATGCTCTCCCCGGCGAAGCAGCGGCTGAGGCTAGGCTCGAATTCGTTGCGAAACCGATGCAGGCCCACAAATTCCGCCAGGTGCCTGCCCAGAAGCTGCTCCCGCGGCATTTCCAGCCTGCGGGCATTGGTTTCGTTGGAATAGAGGATCCTGTAGCCTGGTGCCACCAGCACGATGCGATCCGAAATGCGGTTCAGCAAAGTATCGTCGAGGCTCCCGCTGGCGGTTGCTTCGTCGATGATGGATGCTTCGCTCGCATCCGGCTCCGGCTGGCGCGCCATGGAGAAACCTGGTTGCGGAGCAAGATAACGCTCCACGAGCGTCTGGAGCAGATGTGCATTGCGACGAACACAACCGCGATCGTCGGCTTCTTCCTTTAAGAGGTCGAGGGCGAAACGGAATTGAGACTGGATGCTTGCAGCGTCGCATTCCTCGCTGCCGAATATGGCAAGCAGGAGAGGATCGAGGTCCCGGTCGAGAGCAACGGTCGCGTTGTCGTCTTCGCTTTCGATCGCATGCTGCAGATCGGCGTATTTCGACCAGAATAGGCCAATCAAAGCTTCCACGACAATGCCCTCCACCACGTGCGACAGGCGCCTGATAGTCCTATGCTGCGGCGCATCCAGTTCCATTTAAGCCGAACGAGATTAATTGTTTTCTCAAGATGGCTCCCCAAGTTCTGCCAGATGACTTAGCGCAGCAATCTGCCTCCAACAATTCCAAGATTTACTAGGTGCCGCGCGTCATTCGCCGACGGTCTTCTTGATGTGCCAGCGATCGTGATACCACAGCCACTGTTCCGGATATTCCCTCACCCAGGACTCGACCTTGTTGTTGAGAACCTGGGCTGTCCCCTGCACATCGAGATTGCCTTTTGCGTCGCGAGGAAGCTCAATTTTCGGTTCGATCTCGAGCCGAAACCGATTGCCGGGCAGCCGGATGCAGCGGGCCGGATAAACATCGGCATTGAACTGCCGCACCAGCTTGGCAAGCAGTGGATTGGTTTTGACCGGGCGCCCGAAGAAGTTCGTCGGCAAACCTTTCCGGAACTTCTGATCGACAAGCACCCCAACTCCACCGCCGGCTTCGAGCCGACGTGCCAGGGCAAACGAAGATCCCGCATGTGATGGCACCAGTTGACCCATACGCGAACTGCGGAAGGCGAATACCTTTTCAGCGATGTAAGGATTGTTCGGCGGCCTGAAGAGTACCATCACCTCCAGTCCGAATGCCTTGCCTGCGACGGGTAAAAGCTCAAAATTGCCGGTATGAGCCGTGAACACGATGAACGGCCGCGGATTGTCGCGCAGGTCGGCGAAGATCGGAATGCCCGTCACCTCCACCCTGCCCGGCTTCACCTGTTCGGGCTGAAAGTCGAAAAGCCGGTCAAGAAAGACATATTCCGCAGCCAATCGGCCCATATGCCCCCAGCTGGCAACGGCGATATCCTGGCACTCCGCCTCGGACTTCTCCGGAAAGGCGTTGCGCAGGTTCGTCAACATCAACTTGTGGCGCCAGAGCTTCGGCCCAATTAGGCGGGCAGCCTGGTCGGCAAAGCGAATAGCCGGGTCGGCCGGAAAGATCTTCAGCGCGTTGAGAAGCCCGAATGTCAGCTGCGCCACAAGCCATTGCTGGAACTTGCGCAGTGTCAGCACGATCCGGGTCAGAACCATCTTCACGATGAAGCCTCAATCCATCCGAAGGACGATCTTGCCGAAGACCTGGCGGGTCTCCATCCGCGACAGCGCCTTGTCGATATCCGCAAACGTCACTTCCGTATCGATCACGGGACGGACGATACCTTGCGCCATTTTCTGCATGGCATCGGCCATGTTTTCCATTCGGCAGCCAAATGAACCGAACAGCTTCAGCTGCTGCTGGAAGAGCATCATCAGGTTCATCTCGGTGGAGACGCCGGATGTGGAGCCGCAGGTGACAAGCCGACCGCCACGCTTCATGCAGAGCATCGAGCCAGCCCAAGTATCCTTGCCCACATGTTCGAAGACGACATCGACACCCTTCTTCTTCGTCAGCTTGCGCACCACGCCCTCGAAGCGATCGGTCCGATAGTTGATGACGTGATCGGCGCCAAGGGCCTTTGCCCCCTCGATCTTGTCGTCCGAGCCGACGGTGGTGATCACTGTGCAACCCAATTTATGGGCAAGCTGTATGGCCGCCGTGCCGATACCCGAGCCACCTGCATGGACGAGGATCGTTTCGCCCGGCTGCAGCTTGGCATTGTCGAACAGCATATGTTCGACGGTGCCGAATGTGACCGGTGCGAGGGCCGCACCGATAGCGTCAACGCCGGGCGGGGCCGGTACGAGAAGTCGGGCCGGAAGGTTGGCTTTCTCCTGCGCAAAGCCGTCGAGGTGAAATCCGTGAACGCCGGAAACATGCTCGCAAAGATTATCGCGTTTCTCGCGACAGGGCTTGCAAAGGCCACAAGTGCGCGCGCCATAGATCGACACCAGTTGTCCCGGCAGGACATTGGAGACACCGGGGCCGATAGCCTCTACGACGCCGGAGGCCTCGGCGCCGATCGTCAGCGGCATCTTGCGCTTGGCAAAGGCCATGCCGCGCCATCCCCAAACGTCGATGTGATTGAGCGCCACGGCCTTCACCCGCAGCGTCACCTCGCCCGGACCCGGTGCATCGGGCTCGGGAATGTCCACGGCTTCGAGCCTGCGGTCTTCGATCAGTTGCAGCGCGCGCATATAGGTCTTCCTTCGCCCGGAGGCGTTGCAGTCGTCAACGGTGTTTGGGCGGTGTCTCTAGGCTGGTTCCAGCGTCATGACAAGGCTGGCATTCTGCCCGCCAAAGCCGAAGGAGTTGGAAAGCACAGCGCCGACTGTCGCATCGCGCTTTGCATTCGGCACCACGTCGAGCGCGATTGCAGGATCTGGATTGCTGTAATTGATGGTCGGCGGAAGCGTGCCGGTGAGCATGGTTTGGATTGAAAACACGGCTTCCACCGCACCTGCTGCTGTCAGCGTGTGGCCGATCATCGACTTGTTCGACGACACCGGAATGCTCTTCAAACCTTCGCCGAAGACGGCCAGCATGGCGCCATATTCCATCTTGTCGTTTTCCGGCGTCGAAGTGCCATGTGCGTTGACATAGCCGATACCTGCCTCTTCCATGCCGGCATCCGCGAGTGCGGCGCGTATGGTCGCGATTGCCGGTCCGCCGTCGGGAGAAGAGCGGGTCCGATGGAAATGATCCGCCTTCTCGCCGAGACCCTTGATGACTCCGAGCACCTTGGCACCCCGAGCGATTGCAGCCTCGATCGATTCGAGCACGAGTGTTGCAGCGCCTTCGGCAATGACGAAGCCGTCGCGGTCCTTGCTGAACGGTTTGGATGCGCCTTCCGGTGGATCGTTCTGCGTCGAGAGGGCAGAAAGCAAGGAGAAACGGATCAGCGCCTCGGCACTGACGGAACCATCGGTCGCGGCTACAAGCGCCTTGTCAGTCCGCCCCTGACGAATCGCCTCGACGCCGAGCTGGATTGCAGTCGCGCCGGAAGCGCAGGCGGTCGAAAGCGTGACGGGAAGCCCACGCGTGCCGAATGTATCGGACAGCCTTTCGGAGATAGAGCCGAACTGGACAGCCTCGAGGAAGGCAGCATCCGGCCTCTCCCGCATAGCCGCCAGGAACCGGTCATAGGCGTCGCCCTCGACCTGCGACGGTCCTGAACGGTCGGCCAGTGCGAAGCGGTCGGACCATTCTGGCTCCACCGGCGGCGCCGCCAGAAACAGCGGACCGCCAAAATCGCCCGACAGCCCCGCCTGAGCCAGCGCCTCGCGCGTCGTTTCGCGGGCGAAGGCGTAGGATCGCTCAACCGAATTATTGGCCGGAACAGCGATGAAATCCACGGTCCCGCTGATGCGGGTCGAAAGCTTGTCCGTCGGAAAACGGCTGATCTTATGGATACCGGACCGACCGGAAGTCAGCGCTGCCCAATTGTCCTGCAGACCCTGACCGAGCGACGTGATGACGCCCATGCCGGTGACGGCGACGATGGGACGGCCTAGATGATCTTTGAAGCGGATTTCGCTCATGACTATCTCTCCTTCACGCTTCGGTCGAAAGGACCGCCAGCCCCTCGCCACGCGTGTAACCAACGGTCGTCACCACCGCATGTTTCGCGGGAGCGGTCATCGGCTTTTCGTTCTGAGGATCAAAGGCCGGAACCTTGGCTGCGCCATCCAGAGACAGCGCCGCCAGCGCCAGGCCCAGCGGGAACTGGGCTTCCATGGCATGGCCGGTCACTCCACCAAAGCCGCGGATTGTCGCCTCAGGCAGAACCGTTTCCAGTACGGATTTTTCGCGGGCAGCAAGATCGATGACGCCGCTCGCACCCGAGAAGACGACGGTGTCTCTGGCCGGAACACTGGAAGCAATTTTCGCCATGCGCGTCAGGCGGCTCTCGAGCTTGCCTTCGTCGCGGGCACCTCGGTCGCCTTCGATGCCTTCGATGCAGGCGTAGATGTGAGCGCCGCGCTGTTGCGCATAAACCCGCGATTCCAGCACGAGAAAGGCACCGACGGAGCCCATGATCATGCCGCCGCCATTGTCGCTCGAACGCGACCAAAGCGGGAGCCATTCGCCGGTGGCGTGAGCGCGAATGCCTTCCACCAACAGGAGGATGTCGGACCGCTCCGCCACGAAGGCACCGCCCACCAAGCTATGGGTAGACTGGCCGGCCTTGATGCGATGAAAAGCCGTTTCCACGGCCGTGATGCCGGCAGCCTCCTCACCCATAAACGTGCGCGAGGATCCGGTGACCTTGTGAACGATCGAGATATTCCCGGCCATCAGATTTGAAAGCTGGGCCAGAAAAAGCGTTGGCCTCAGTTCCGTCGTCAGCTTCTCGTTGAGAAGCTGTTCGCGGTCGTTGCGCTTCAAGGCCTCGTCAACGATCAGCGAATCGACCTTGATGTCCCGCTCGCCGCCGCCGGCAGCGACAATCATGTCCATGGAAGCGCAGGCGTCGGGATCCGACTTCAGGCCGGCGTCATCGAGCGCCAGCCCGGCTGCGAAGACACCGAGACGCTGCCAATTCTCCATCTGCCGCTGATCGCCGCGCTTGGGGATCTGGGTGGACCAGTCGATTTCCGGCATCGGGTGTACGGGATAGGGCTTGAAACGCTCGGTTTCGACTTTCGGGGCACTGGTTTGTGAGCCCGTCAGCAGCGCGATATGCGGCTCCTTACCGACGCCCTGGCAGGTTACGATTCCGATCCCGGTAATCACGACATCATTGTCAGACTTCATCATTGTCCTCTTTGCCGGGCGCATCAAGCACCGGCCGTCTCAAGCGCTAGCCTGCATCGCGGCGAGGAGACCGACCTCTTCGGCGCGCTTGCGCACGATGGGCGCCAGCGGCACCTCACTAAACGGCATGGTGCGCAACTTGAGCTGGGCGTCGCAGACCTTCTTGCCGCCCGATGTAATCTTGGCTCGAGTCACGGCGTAGCCGGAACCCTCATGCTCCAGAAACGCTTCGATGTCGAGCACAGCGTCCGGCTCGACGAAGGTCCGCATTTTGGCACCGTCCACCGACATCAGGAAAGGCATGGCCGCGAAATTGCTCGCAGCCAGCACCATGAACCCCGAGGCTTGCGCCATGGTTTCAATCAGCAGGACGCCTGGAACAAGAGGCATTCCTGGAAAATGACCTTCAAAGACCGGGCTGTTGGAAGGCACGACGGAACGTGCCTTCAGGATCTTCTGGCTGAAGTCAACCGCCTCAACCCTGTCGATCATCTGGAAGTATTCGAGCAGCATCAGGCTGTTCGACGAAGGTCAGCCCTTCGCCGCCTTCAGCTCGTCGATCTTGGCGCAGAGGTTCTTGAGAACGAAATATTCCTCGGTCGAAACCTTGCCTTCGTTGACGTCCTGCGTCCACTGCTCGAGCGGAATCTTGATGCCGAATTCCTTATCGATCGCAAAAACGATGTCGAGGAAATCAAGGCTGTCGATACCAAGATCGTCGATCGTATGGCTTTCCGGCGTGATCGTCTCGCGATCGATTTCGCTGGTTTCAGCGATAATGTCAGCAACTTTGTCAAATGTAGCGGTCACGCTCGGATCCTCTGAGAATAGGAAAATTCGAAGTTCCACATAGGGAAATCATACCCAAATGCCAATGGCCTCGTCAGTCGGCCTTTAAATTTTGCAGGCCAACTGTTGCGCAAACAGCGATTGGCGCTCTTTTCAAGCCTGCCGGCCCTCCGTCAGTGTCGCCCGCAAGACCTCGAGTACCTTCTCCGGCTGCACGGCTACGGCTACCGATTGGCTAGGCTGGCCATCCCATGCACTGCCCTCGTAACGACGGCCACTGTCGGGCGACTGGATGGTCTTGCCATCGGCAAGCCCGCCACAAATGACGCGCACAGGCCCGCTTCGGTAATCGAACAGCTCTGGCGCCGCGAGATAAACGCAGGCGCAGCTGTCGTGGATAGCCATCCCATCGAGCCCGACTCGCTGCCGGTAGAAATCGATATAGAACTGCGAAAGGTCCGATAGCAGCCGAAGCGCCCGATCCTGACCGGCCGTCATTTCGACTAGGTAGCTTGAGGACATCAGCGTCTTCATTGTCACGTCGAGACCGAATATGGTGACCTTCCAGGACGCAGTGAACACCATATCGGCCGCCTCGGGATCGCCGTAGATATTGGCTTCCGCAGCCGGCGTTACATTGCCGTTGACGTCGAAGGCGCCGCCCATGACGACGACTTCCTTGACCAGCCCGGCAATCTCCGGATCGGCCTTCAGCGCCAAGGCAAGATTGGTCATGCGACCAACGGCGACCAGCGTCACCTCTCCTGGATTGGCCCGCACCGTTTCGATGATGAACTGAAAGGCAGGACGCGGATCCACTGGCGAGTCGATATTCGCCGGCACGCCGATATTGCCAAGCCCATCTTCGCCATGAACAACGGCCGCCGGGTGATCATCAGCGCGGGACGGTTCGAAGGCTCTTGCCGCACCTTTTGCGATCGGTGCAGCAATGCCCCAGGCCTGATGGAGAAACTGCGCATTGCGCGTTGTCTTCTCGATCGAGGCATTGCCGAAAACGGTGGTGACGCCAATCAGGTCGATGTCCGGGTGCCGGTGCAGGAAAAGCAGGGCCATGGCGTCGTCCACGCCGGGATCCGTGTCGAATATCACCTTTTGCATGCTTGCCGTTCCAATGCCTGACTCGGTGGTTGTTCCATTGCGGGCACCATAGCTCCAAATGGACATAGCGCAACGCCGAAGCGAGCGGGTTTGCAACGGAGCCGATGTGACTGCTGGCGTGTTGCAGAGCGGAGCTTACAATGCCACAAGCCGCCTTACCCCGAGAGCCAATCCCATCGAGATCCATCTTGACCGACCTCACTGTGCAACTCCTCATGCTGCTTTTTCTTGCCGCCATCTTTGCCGGATTCGTCGATTCGATCGCCGGCGGCGGCGGGCTTATCACCATCCCGGTTTTATTGATTGCTGGCATCCCGCCGCTCGAATCGATCGCCACCAACAAGCTGCAATCCCAGTTCGGATCCGCATCCGCTACGATCGCCTATGCGAGGCGCGGCCATGTCGATCTCAGGAAGCAGATGCCCATGGCGCTGACCGCCGTTGTAGGCGGCGCTATCGGTGCCGTCCTCGCCGCAAGCGTGCCGGCAGATTTCCTCGCTGCGGCCATTCCGTTTCTGCTGGTCGCAATTGCGCTGTTTTTTGCAATCAAGCCGAATCTTTCCGACCTGGACAGCCACCCGCGGGTGACGCCCCTCGTTTTCGGACTGACGGTCGTGCCGCTGGTCGGCCTGTATGACGGCGTGTTCGGCCCGGGCGCCGGATCCTTCTACATGCTCGGCTTCGTGCTTGTGGCGGGCTTCGGCATGTTGAAGGCAACAGCCCATACCAAGCTCATCAATCTTGGCTCCAATTTCGGGTCATTCGTCGTCTTTGCCGCGGCCGGGTCCGTTCTGTGGAAGGTCGGCCTGCTGATGGGCGTCGGGCAGTTCATCGGCGCCCAGATCGGCTCAAGGCTCGCCATGAAGAATGGCGCCAAGATCATCAAGCCGCTGCTGATCATTTCTTGCCTGGCGCTGGCCACCAAGCTGGTTGCCGATCCCAATCACCCCTTGCGGCTCCTGCTCGGTTTTTAGAGACAAGATCCGTCCATCAACCCTTCATCTTCAGCGGCAGTCCAGCCGCCATGAAGATGACTTCGTCCGCCTCCGCAGCGATCCGCTGATGCAGTCTCCCCGCATGATCGCGAAATTCGCGCGCCATGCGGTTGTCCGGGACGATCCCCATTCCGACCTCGTTGGAAACAAGAACAAGCCTTGCCGAGCAACCGGAGAGGACGTGGACGATCGCGTCGGTAGCCTGTCCGATGTCCATCTCCTCCATCATCAGATTGGTGACCCACAAGGTCAGACAATCGACCACGATAACCCGAGAGGGAGAATCGATCTGGCCGAGCAGCGGCGCCAAATCAACAGCTGTTTCATGGGTGGTCCAGCCTGCACCGCGGTCAGCCTGATGCTGCATGATGCGCAGCCGCATTTCATCGTCGAAGGGTTGACCGGTGGCGACGTAATGGCGATCCAGTCCACTTTCCAGAGCCAATCTTTCGGCAAAGCCGGACTTGCCCGAGCGGGCTCCTCCGAGCACGAAGGAAACGTGACCGTGTCGCGTCAAGGCAAGAGCTCAAGGGGAATGGAAAAGGCCGGACGATTCGTAGATGAGGGAGGCGTCCGGCCTTGTTGATGATTGTTGGAAACTCGCATTACCAAACCATGGTGAACTTTGACAAGGATCAGGTCAATCCTTTTGCGAGGCTCGCTGACAGAATTCGGGCGCGTCTCCGCGGTATTGGTATTAAAAGCACATCTGGAAAACCTTCTGGCGCAACTTGCGGCACATTAGGAATGGTTGTATTTCGCGCCCGGCAAAAAGGATATCCGCATGGCACTTGTCGGTTTCAAGAATACCCACAATCAGGACATTTTCATCAATCCTGCTCAGGTTCTGTATGTCACGACCTTCGAAGAAGGCGTATCGATTGTCGCACTGGCCATTGTCAGTGCCGGCGGCAAGCCCCTTTCCCTCTATGTGCGTGGTCACGTAGACCAGGTGCGGCAGAAGCTTGATGCCGGCGCGCATGCAAAGCTGGGACTGGCAACCGTTCCAGAAAAACCATAAGCCATCTCCGCGCTCGACCCTTGCTTCGCGCGGCGCCGAGTCTAGGCGTCATAACCGGCAGAAAGATCAGCCGAGCTGCCGCTCGATTGCCTTAGCGGCCTGCCAAAGCTCCTCCATCCGGTCAAGGGTCGCGGCCTCCAGAGTTTCGCCTGATCTCTCAAGCTCTGTCTCTATGTGCTTGAACCTGCGCCGAAACTTAGCGTTCGTGCCGCGTAAAGCGTCTTCCGGATCGGCCTTCACATGACGGCCAATATTGACCATGGCGAAGATCAGGTCGCCGAGTTCGTCTGCGACCTTTTCCGGATGCCCGGCGGCCAGTGCCTCGCGCAGTTCCCGGACCTCCTCCTCGATCTTGTCGAGGATCGGTTCCGGCTCCGACCAGTCGAAGCCAACCCTTGCCGCCCTCTGCTGCAGCTTCAGCGCTTCAATCAGTGCGGGCTGGCTGCGGTGCACCGCCCCAAGATAACCGGCCTTGAAATCTTCCGTGATGCCGCGCATGGCTCGACGCTCATTCCGCTCGCGCTTCTCCTCCTGCTTGATATCGTCCCATTGAAGCTTAACCGCCTCCGGCGTATCAGCGCCGCTGCCGCCGAACACATGCGGATGCCGGCGGATCATCTTCTTCGTGATCGCCTCGACCACATCGCCAAAGGAAAACGCGCCGGCCTCCTCGGCCATGCGGGCGTGGAAGACGACCTGCAGCAGCAGGTCACCGAGCTCTTCACAAAGGTCACCCATGTCATTGCGTTCGATCGCATCCGCCACCTCATAGGCTTCCTCGATCGTGTAAGGCTTGATGGAAGAAAAATCCTGTTCGAGATCCCATGGGCAGCCGGTGACCGGCGTTCGCAACGCCGCCATGATCTCGACCAGCCGCGAAATGTCCCTGGATGCTTGCATGGCTTTGATCCATCGCTCAATTCAGCGGTATGCTGTTGTCGAATTTCCCGGATTGGTAGGCGTCAGACAATTTCTGGTAAGCTGTCTTGATGCGCGCCGTCTGCGTACTGAGCGCCTGACGCGTCGCCTCATCTTCCGCTTCTACCAGTTCGGAAATGAAGTATGAGTTCCAGAAGGCATTGGACCGCCTATAGCCGCCGGGCTCCAGACCAAAAACCTCTTTGAGGATCTTAAGATCGTGCGGAATGGCAAAGGCGTCGCGTGAATCCTGATGGCTGAAAAAAGAGTAGAAATTGTCAAAACCGGCCCAGGTAATTGCAGACATGCACATGCTGCACGGCTCGTGGGTCGACAGAAAAATCAGATCCTTAGTCGACGTTCGTGAAGTGTTTTCGTAGAACCGCTTCAGGGTATGAATTTCGCCATGCCAAAGCGGATTTTCCGTCTCGTTATTGGTTTCGGCGATCACCAGCGACAGGTCGGATTTCCTGAGGATTGCGGCACCGAACACCTTGTTTCCATCGGCCACGCCGCGTTCGGTCAATGGCAGGATATCGTGCTCAATTACGTCGAGAAGCCGGGCTGCAAGTGTCATGGCGAGGATGATCCGTGGTGATACATGCCGATCTTAAAAGCTGATGTCTCATACCGGAAGCGAAAAGGCTCAAGCCACGGGAAAAGATGGGGAAAGCCGCTAACAGTTGGCTTTTGCTCCTGAAGCAGGTCAGCCGGGAATAGAAATACTGCGTTGCAGCAGCATTCGCATATCTGTTTCTTCACTTGTCGGCCTTGATCGGCGATAGTTGCTCCCAATGATGATGCGTCAGCCCAAATCGAATGTAACTGAACGGCTTTCAGTCTTTCCGGCCTTCTTTCGCGTGCGCGGGAGAAGCGTAGCGGTGTTCGGTAATGGTGACGAGGCTTATGCCAAGGTTCGGCTGCTGCGCAACACGGACGCGGTAATCCTGGCCTATGCTGATGATCCGGGGAAGGATTACGCAAACTATCTCGCAGCGGAGGGTATTAGCCAATATTCTTCGACCTTCTCGCCCGACCAGGTAAAGGGTGCGGTACTCGTGTTCGCCGCAACCGGCGACGCCCTACAGGATCAGGCAATCGTCGCCGCTGCGCGGGCTGAGAAGATCCCCGCCAATGCTGTAGACCAGCCGGATCATTGCGATTTCTTCACTCCTGCACTGGTCAACCGTGCCCCGGTGGCAATCGCGATCGGCACGGAGGGTGCGGGCCCGGTCTTGGCACAAATGATCCGCGCCCGCATCGACCAGATGCTATCGCCTTCGCTTGGGCTCCTCGCCCGTCTCGCGGCCGATTATCGTCAAGCGGCCGAATGTCTCGTGCCGCGCGGCGTGTCGCGTCGTATTTTTTGGCGTTGCTTCTTTTCCGGCGATGTCGCGACCGCCGTCGATGCCAATGATATCGCCGCAGCATGTCGTTCAGCTGATGCGCTGTTGGCGACGTCCGGCCGCGCAGAAGGCAAGATCTGGCTGGTCGGCGCCGGCCCCGGCGCTGAGGACCTGCTGACGCTACGCGCACAGAGGGTACTAATGGAAGCCGATGCCATTGTTTATGACGCATTGGTGCCGAAAGCGATCGTCGACATGGGGCGCCGTGACGCGGAGCGCCTATCGGTCGGAAAGCGCAAGAACTGCCATTCTAAGTCTCAGGTCGAGATCAACCGGCTGTTGGTTGAGCTTGGCCGCCAAGGCAAGCGAGTCGTCAGGCTGAAATCCGGCGATCCGCTGGTCTATGGCCGGGCCGGTGAGGAAATGGCGGCGCTGCGCGAAGCCGGCGTGACCTATGAAGTCGTTCCGGGCATTACCTCTGCCTTTGCTGCCGCTGCCGATTTCGATCTTCCGTTGACCCTACGCGGCGTGGCCTCGTCGCTGATCTTCACCACCGGCCACGACCTAACCGGCGATGTGCTGCCCGACTGGGCGAGCCTTGCGATTTCCGGCGCAACGATTGCCGTCTATATGGGGCGCACAGTCGCAGCCTCGGTCGCCGAACGTTTAATAGATGCCGGGATGAGCGGCGGTACGACGGTTGCGGTAATAGAGAATGCCAGCCGTAATGACCGCAAGCTTTTCCATGGCGTCTTGCAGGAATTGCCGGCATTGCAGACCCGCGACGATCTGGCCGGGCCGGTCATGGTGATCATCGGCGAAGCTGTTGCCGGTGCGAATTTCGAGAAATCCGAACCGCTTTCCGCCTTCAGGCCGGTGGAGAATGTTCGCGAGGAAATAGGACATTAATCGATGACAGACAAGGTTCTGACTGCTAACCGACTTTCGGACGGAATCGCCGTTTGGCTCGACGCCAATGGCCAGTGGGTCGAAAACCTTCAGGCTTCATTGGTGGCGCGCCATGCGGAGGCGGTCGATGCGCTGGAAGCGATCGGCAAACGGGATTTTGCTGCCAACCTCGTCGTTGACGTCGCCGTCGTCGACGTGCAGGAAGTGGACGGAAAGCTCTGGCCGCTGCGTTTGCGCGAGCGCATTCGCGCCCAGGGTCCGACAATGGAATATGCTGCCGGCTACCATCCCGCCGACCCGGCCTTTATCGCAGTCTGAGGAAGTCATGTACCGTTACGATGAATTCGACCACGCCTTCGTATCGTCCCGCGTGGAGCAGTTCCGCGATCAGGTCGAGCGACGTCTGTCGGGCGAACTGGAAGAGAATGCCTTCAAGCCGTTGCGGCTGATGAACGGTGTCTATCTGCAGCTGCATGCATATATGCTGCGCGTTGCCATTCCCTATGGGACATTGAATGGCAAGCAGATGCGGATGCTGGCGCATATTGCTCGCAAGTACGACCGCGGCTATGGCCATTTCACAACCCGCCAGAACATTCAGTATAACTGGCCGAAGCTGTCGGATACGCCGGACATTCTGGCCGAGCTCGCGACTGTCGAAATGCATGCGCTGCAGACGTCGGGGAACTGCATTCGTAATGTTACGGCCGATCATTTTGCCGGTGCCGCCGCCGACGAGGTCGCCGATCCTCGTCCTTACGCAGAAATCCTGCGCCAGTGGTCTTCGGTTCATCCCGAATTCTCGTTCCTGCCACGCAAGTTCAAGATCGCAGTAACCGGCGCCGAGCGCGACCGCGCCGCGATCCAAGTGCATGACATCGGCCTGCACCTCAAGAAGAACGACGAGGGCGCAATCGGCTTTGCGGTCTATGTCGGCGGTGGCCAGGGCCGCACCCCGATGATCGCCAAGAAGATCCGCGACTTCCTGCCTGAGGAGGATCTCTTGTCCTACACGACGGCGATCATGCGCGTGTATAACCTGCACGGCCGCCGGGACAACAAGTACAAGGCGCGCATCAAGATCCTTGTGCACGAGACCGGAGCAGAGGAACTGGCTCGTCAGGTTGAGGAAGAGTTTTCGCATCTGCAAGGTACGGAGCTCAAGCTGCCCGATGCAGACATCCAGGCGATCGCCGCCTATTTCACACCCCCCGCCCTGCCCGACCGCGCCGAAGGCTGGGCGCAGCTGGCTGGCTGGAAGAAGTCCGATGAGGGCTTTGCCCGTTGGGTCGACCAGAACGTCCAGCCGCACAAGCATCCCGATTATGGAATGGTAACGATTTCGCTCAAACCGATCGGCGGCATTCCCGGTGACGCCTCGGATGTGCAGATGGACGCTATTGCCGACCTTGCAGAAGAATTTGCCTTCGACGAGATCCGCATCAGCCATGAGCAGAACGTCATCTTGCCGCATGTGGCACTGGCCGACCTGGAGCCGCTTTACCGTGCGCTGACGGCACACGGGCTGGAAACAGCCAATGCCGGTTTGATCACCGACATCATCGCCTGTCCCGGCTTGGACTACTGCGCGCTCGCCAATGCACGAGCTATTCCGGTTGCACAGGAAATCTCCACCCGATTTGGCGCGGCGGAGCGGCAAGCGGAGATCGGCGAGCTGAAGATCAAGATTTCCGGCTGCATCAATGCCTGCGGCCACCATCATGTCGGCCATATCGGCCTGCTGGGCGTCGAGAAAAAGGGCGCCGAACTCTACCAGATCACGCTGGGCGGTTCAGGCGACGAGCACACCTCGATCGGCGAAATCATCGGTCGCGGCTTCGAACCAAACAAGGTGACGGATGCGATCGAGACGATTGTGAACACATATCTCGGACTTCGCCAAGGTAAGGAGGAAACTTTCCTGGCCGCCTATCGCCGCGTCGGGCCGCAGCCTTTCAAGGATGCACTCTATGGCGATGCCAAGGCGGAGGCAGCGTAAGAGAGATGACCGATATGAGCAAAGTCTGGCGGGAAACCGGCTTCGTCGACAACGATCCCTGGATCGTCGAGACGGATGAGGTGAAAGCTGGAGAAGAACTGAAGGTCCTGCTACCGCTCGACGAGATGATCGCAAGGGCCGAGGAAAGCAACGATGTCGGCCTCGGCGTCCTGATCAAGCCGGCTGACGACGTCCGCAAGCTCGAGCCTTATCTTTATCGCATCGAGATTGTCGCGGTGGATTTCCCGGCTTTCAGCGATGGTCGTGCCTTCAGCCACGCGTCCCTGCTGCGCGAGCGATTGGCGTACAAGAATGAGTTGCGTGCGGTCGGCGACGTGCTGATCGACCAGATTCCCTTGATGCTGCGCTGTGGCATAGACAGCTTTGCAGTAAAGAACCCGACCGCTCTCAAGCGCCTCGAAGAGGGCCGTCTACCGGGCATTGCAGTGCACTATCAGCCGACGGCTCGGGCTGCGGAACAAGGGCCCGGCTACAGCTGGCGGCGGCGGACGGTGACCGCTTAAACGATAAGAAGAGTTATCGCACATATTTTCTTGAAGCACGGCGACAAAGACATCGGCTGCCTTCAAATGGCGGCGCGGATGGTATATTTCGCTTCGGCGAGACGATGATAAAAGACGGATAGCAAGATGAACGCTCCAGCAAAGACCGAAGATTTCGTGGCTGCCAAGATACCGGACGGCGTTTATGCCGAAACGGTTCTGAGCGTGGAGCATTATACGGATCGCCTGTTCCGCTTCCGCATGACCCGGCCGGCCGGATACAGGTTCCGCTCCGGCGAATTTGCCATGATCGGCCTGATGGTCGGAGAAAAGCCGATATACCGCGCTTATTCCATCGCCAGCCCCTCCTGGGACGAGGAACTCGAATTCTTCTCGATCAAGGTGCCGGATGGTCCGCTGACCTCGCATCTTCAGGCCATCAAACCGGGTGACACGGTGCTGATGCGCAAAAAGCCAACCGGCACGCTGGTGCTTGATGCCCTGACGCCGGGCAAGCGCCTTTACATGTTTTCGACCGGCACCGGAATTGCGCCCTTTGCAAGCCTGATCCGCGATCCCGAGACCTATGAGAAATTCGACGAGGTCATTCTCACCCATACCTGCCGCGACCTAGCTGAGCTGAAATATGGCCTGGACCTAGTGCATGAGATCAACAACCATGAATTTCTGCACGAAGTCGTCGGAAACAAGCTGAAGCATTACCCGACCGTTACCCGCGAAGACTTCGCTTACCGTGGGCGTATCACTGACCTCATTGAAAACGGCAAGCTGTTCACCGATCTTGGCGTGCCGCCGCTCGACGCGACGGTCGATCGCGCCATGATCTGCGGCTCAACCGCGATGATCAAGGACACCAAGGAACTGTTGGAAAAGGCAGGCTTGACCGAAGGCGCCAACAACAAGCCCAGCGAATTCGTCATCGAACGCGCCTTCGTGGGGTAAATGCGGACGGCCTTGGCCCGCGGCAGTGCTCTACAGAAGCTTTGTGGGCCTCGCACGTAAGTAAATGATGTTGGTAACCCATCGTCACGCCCAAAGCTTCGACTCGGCGCTGACCGTCTGCTGCGCCTACCGGTACCCGAGCTCCGCAAACTCCTGCTGCAGCCACCAATAACCGACTGCTGTCAAGACAGCGATGACAGCAAAGAGCAGCCATCCCGTGAGGGTGAGTTGCCGGCGTTCTACGTCGCGGTAGTTCAGGCCGGAGCCGCGAAGCAGGAAGGCAATGCCGAACACGACGCAGAGAGGCACGAGGAGAAACGCCTTGAGCTGGTAGCGTACTTCGGGAACACCAGCATGCGCTTCTCGCAACGGTCCTAGCAGAAAGAACCACGCCGCGATTGCCCCGAGGACCATGAGCAGCAGCCCGCCTGCGCGTATCTTGAAATCGTGCATGTCGGATCTTTCGGTGTTTGGGGCAAGGCAGAGGAACGACTGCTGAGACAGCGGTCGCACGCAATCGGCAAGATGCGCCTAGCGCTCCCAGTCTTCCTTGGCAGGCTTGGCTGCATTGCCGATCCGGCGCTCGAACTCCGCTTCTTCGGCTTCCGACATACGGACGTCAAGCGTCACCGATCCGTCTTCATTGTCCTGGCGATGATCAACGACCGCGTTGCTATAGACCCAGGACACCACGGCCAGCTTTTCAGGCGGAATGGTGATGGAGGCTTCCGTCATGACCCCGGAGAGCCGCTTGGCAATCTCGTCCAGCAGCGCGTCGAGGCCCTCGCCTGTCACGGCGGAGACTGCCATCACATCGTCTCGTCCGGCGGCTCTTTCGGCGATGGACTGATGCGCTTCCGGATCTAGTAGGTCGACCTTGTTCCAGATCTCGATGAGGCGCTTGCTCCGCTCTTTCTCGTCAATGCCGAGATCGCCGAGGATGCGCAGAACATCGCCCGCCTGGGCGGCATGGTCAGGATCGGCCATATCGCGCACATGCAGGATGAGGTCCGCTTCCAGAACCTCTTCCAGCGTGGCGCGAAAGGCAGCAACCAGATGCGTCGGCAGGTCGGAGATGAAGCCGACGGTGTCGGACATGATCACCGTGCGCCCATGCGGCAGCTTCATACGGCGCAGCGTCGGATCAAGCGTCGCAAACAGCATGTTTTCGGCCAATACGCCGGCGCCGGTAATCCGATTAAACAGCGTCGACTTGCCGGCATTGGTATAGCCGACCAGGGCAACGATCGGATGCGGCACCTTGCGGCGCTTGGCCCGGTGAAGCTGGCGGGTGCGTACCACCTGTTCCAGCTCGCGCTCCAGCTTGACGATACGATCCTGCAGCAATCGCCGGTCGGCCTCGATTTGTGTTTCGCCCGGTCCACCCATGAAGCCCGCACCACCGCGCTGCCGTTCAAGGTGGGTCCAGCTGCGCACGAGACGGCCCTTCTGGTAGTTCAGATGGGCAAGATCGACCTGCAGCGTTCCTTCTTTTGTGGACGCGCGGCGGCCGAAGATTTCAAGGATCAGGCCCGTGCGGTCGATGACCTTGGCGTTCCAGTCCTTTTCGAGATTGCGCTGCTGCACCGGTGTCAGCGGATGATCAACGATGACGAGACCCGCATCATGCTCGTCGAGCAGTGCCTTGATCTCTTCGATCTTGCCGCTGCCCATCAGCGTGCCGGGTTTAGGCTGGCTGATCGGCACGATCAGGCCTTGGACGACGGTGAGGTCGATGGCCCTGGCAAGCCCCATCGCCTCCTCGAGTCGGGCTTCGTTGGAGCGCCGCGGAGACGTGGAAACGCTTGGGTCACCCTGCCCCGCCTGCGGCCTGGTCTGCTTGAGAACCGGCACGATGACGATGGCGCGCATGTCGTCCCGGTGCTTTTCAGCCTCCGGAACCAATGATTCATTCGAGGTATCGCGATTGGAAATTTTTTCTGTCCTGTTAAGCCGCGTGTTCTTCCGTCTCGAACATCTGCAAAGGCTGACCCGGCATGATGGTGGAGATCGCGTGCTTATACACGAGTTGAGAGTGTCCGTCACGGCGCAGCAGCACGCAGAAGTTATCAAAGGACGTAACCACGCCCGTCAGCTTGACACCGTTGATCAGGAAGATAGTGAGAGAAATCTTTTGCTTACGAACCGTGTTGAGAAATAAATCCTGAAGGTTCTGAGAACGTTCCGCCATAGCGCCGCTTCTTTCTTTTGCCGGCTTAAACCGGGATCATGATCAATATAATTAAAAAGACGAGTGGAAACCCCCTCGTGTTTCCCTTCCTCCGTTTGTCTGGTTATCAAATCGGCGTCTTTTCCGCAACGTCGAAAAAAGCGTTCCGGATGCTGGAGGAAACGGTGCCCGGATGACCGTTGGCGATAGGTTTCCCATCCACGGCAACGATCGGAACGCAGCTACCTGTCGCTGATGTGAAGAACACTTCGCGGGCCGCCAGAAGCTCATCCATCTGGAACTCGCGCTCCTCAACCTTGAAGTTGAGGATCTCCGTCACATCCAGAAGCGTGGTGCGGGTCACGCCCCTCAGGATGCCGTGTTCGGCGGGCCTGGTGACCAGTGTTCCGTCAGCAGCGACGATCCAGACATTCGACGATGCGCCTTCCATGACGATGCCATTGCGGTCAACGAAGATCGCATCCTGGGCGCCCGCATCGCGCGCCTGCTGTTTCGCCAGCACGTTCGGCAGCAGTCCCACCGTCTTGATGTCGACGCGGTCCCAGCGGTTCTCCGGCACTGTGATGACGCTGATGCCGCTGGCATATTTCTTCGCCATCAGAGATGGGTCCGTGCTCTTTGCGGTGATGACCAGCGTCGGCGGCGTATCGGCTGCGGGGAAGAAATGATCCCGGCGGGCCGCGCCGCGCGTCACCTGCATATAGAAGATGCCGTTCTTGACCCGGTTGCGGCGAAGCACTTCACGAACAACCAAAGTCAGGGCGGTCCGGCTCATCGAGGATGCGATTTTCAGCTCGCTCAACGAACGGTCCAGGCGCGTCAGGTGCCTGGTGAGGTCGATGATCTGGCCTTGTCGCACTTCGCAGACTTCATAGACACCGTCGGCGAACTGGAAGCCCCGATCCTCCACGTGCACGGCCGCTTCGGAATGGGCCACATATTGGCCGTTCACATAGGCAATTCTCGACATGCAGGGTTCCTTCGGCTGTCAGTTGTTGATGGCGAAAGGTATGGAAAGGTGGCGCGGGCGACGACAGCGGATTTCAAATAATCCGTCCGCCCGTCAAACCCCCAGCGACTTAAGCTTGCGGTGGAGTGCCGAGCGCTCCATGCCGACGAATTCGGCGGTGCGGGAAATATTGCCGCCGAAGCGATTGATCTGCGCAACAAGATAATCGCGCTCGAACATTTCCCGAGCTTCGCGCAGCGGCAGCGTCATGATGTGGTAATCGCCTTTGGCAGAGACTTTCGGCAGCATGTCGCCAAGATCGGTCGGCAGCATGTCGGCAGAAATGGCCGTATCCGGCCCGTCGGTGCGTGCCAGGATCATCAGCCGCTCGATATTATTGCGCAGCTGGCGAATGTTGCCCGGCCAATCATGCGCCTGGAGAACCGCCATGGCGTCGTCACCGATCTTGCGGGGGCGGATGCCGGCCTGCTCGGAAACCTGCCGCATGAACATGTCGACGAGAAATGGCACATCCTCTCGACGCTCGGCGAGCGCCGGCACCTTAACCGGAACCACGGCTAAGCGGTGATAGAGATCCTCGCGAAATGCACCTTCCGAAATCAGGCTTTCGAGGTTGTAGGCCGTGGACGAGATGATGCGCACATCAACCTTGACGCGCTTGGAACCGCCGACACGTTCAAACTGCTGGTCGACCAGGACGCGCAGGATCTTGTTCTGGGTTTCACGCGGCATCTCACCGATCTCGTCAAGATAAAGGATGCCGCGATGTGCTTCTTCCAAAGCACCGATCTTGCGCGCCTGCCCCGGTGAACCCTCGGTGCCGAACAGCGCGATCTCCATTCGGTCAGGCGTGATCGTCGCAGCGTTGAGTGCCACAAAAGGACCATTCGCGCGCGAAGACTTCTTGTGGATCATCCGCGCGACCAGCTCCTTGCCGGAGCCCGAGGGCCCGAGGATCATGATGCGGCTATTGGTCGGAGAAACCTTTTCGATCGTCTGGCGCAGTTGCGAGACCGCAACCGACGTGCCGATCAGTTCCGCGGCGTCGCCGGTGCGACGCTTAAGATCACTGACCTCGCGCTTCAGCTTAGAATTCTCCAGCGCGCGCTCAGCGATCAGGATCAGCCGGTCAGCCTTGAAGGGCTTTTCAATGAAGTCGAAGGCGCCACGCTTAATTGCAGAGACTGCCGTTTCCACATTGCCGTGGCCCGAAATCATCACGACCGGAAGATCCGGATGACGGCTCTTGACCTCATCGAGCAGTGCCAGCCCGTCCAGCTTCGACCCTTGCATCCAGATATCCAAAAACACCAGGCGCGGCACACGATCAGAAATGGCCGCAAGAGCACTGTCGCTGTCATGCGCCGTGCGCGTCTCGTGCCCTTCATCCGAAAGGATGCCGGACACGATATCGCGAATATCCGCCTCGTCATCCACAACCAAAATATCAGACGCCATAAGCCAATTCCTTGTCACTGCCTGTTTCGGGCAAGGTTATCCGCTGGACATGCGGTAGCAGCACCCTGATCATGGCACCCTTGCCATGATCGAAATCGATGGGCGCATCGTGCAATTCGAGCTGCCCGCCGTGTTCTTCGATAATCTTCTTGACGATTGCGAGTCCCAATCCGGTGCCCTTGTCCCGCATGGTCATGTAAGGCTCGAGGATGCGGTGGCGGTTCTCCGTGGGAAGCCCACTGCCATTGTCGATCACGTCGACGACAAAGAGGTCGCGTGCACCATCGAAGGAGGAGCGCACCATGACCTTGCGACCGTCCCGCTCCTGATCGCTTGGCACCGATTCGATCGCCTCGACCGCGTTCTTGATCAGGTTGCCGAAGGCCTGGCCGAGCATGCGTGCATCGAAGGAGCCGACCAGCGGCACGTCGCCGAGCTCACGCACAAAATCCACATGCGCTTCTCCCATTTCCCGAAGGAAGATGGCGTCCCGCAGAATGCTGCGCAGATCCGTCGCCTCCTTGGAAGGTTTCGGCATCCTGGCAAATGATGAAAATTCATCGACCATCCGGCCGATATCGCCCACCTGGCGTACAATCGTATCCGTGCACTGATCAAAAACGGCGCGATCGCTTTCATCGATCTGCTTGCCGTAGCGGCGCTTGAGACGCTCGGCCGAGAGTTGGATCGGGGTGAGCGGGTTCTTGATCTCGTGAGCGATGCGCCGGGCTACATCGGCCCATGCGGTGGAGCGCTGTGCGATCACCAGATCGGTGATGTCATCGAGCGTAATCACGTAAGAATCCTGCGAAGAACGTTGCTCCTCGCGCGTCACCTGAACAGACAGTGTCCGCTCCTTGCCGCCGCGCATCAGGTTGACCTGCTTGCGGAAGTCGCCGCGTGAGCGTGCCGTCGCTTCGGTCAGCACATGATCGATTTCCGGCGCCACGTCCTGCAGCGTCTTCCCGACAAGGGCATCCGCCGGAACACCGAGGAAGTCTTCGGCACTCGGATTGACGATGGTGACGCGGCGATCTTCCTCGACGCCGATCACGGCAGCCGTCACGCCCGACAAGACAGCCTCAATGAACCGCCGGCGGTCATCGACCTCGTCCTTCGCCTCCAGAATCTCATCGCGCTGGCTTCGGATCTCAGAAATCATCTTGTTGAAAGTGCGCGACAGGCTGCCCATATCGCCATCGGCGGCGCGCACCGGAACAACCACGTTGAGATCGCCCGTCGCCACACTGTCAGCAGCACTGATCAGCAAGCGGATCGGCCGGACGATCCGGTCAGCCACCGCGATCGCTGCCCAGATGGCTGCCAAAAGCACGATCAAGGCGAAGCCGAGATAAAGAACAGCGAACGCCACCTGCAGCGACATGCGGCCGGCTTCCATGTCTTTGTATTCGGCCGTGTTCTCCTCCATGAGCCGCATGGCGTTCATGACCTTCGGGTCGACTGCGCGGATCGTGTACAGGAAGGTGCCGGATATAGTGTCAATCTTGATCACCGCGCCGACGAGATTGGTGACGCCCGGCGGAATCAGGGTCGGCTGGCCGGCTGCCGCCGTCTTCAGCGCATCCTGAGGAATAGCCGGCAGCGGCTTTTCCGTCTTGATATCGGCCTGGGCAATCGCCTGGCCATTCTCTTGAACCAGGAAGGCGCCAAGCATCCCGCGACCGCGCGCCTGGCGGGTCAGCAGATCCACAAAGCCCGCACGGTCGAGGTAGAACATGGCCCGGTTACGTTCCAGGTCGTTCGACATGGATACGGTCTGCCCCTGCAGATAGCTGGCATTTTCAAGCATATAGGCGCGAGCGACATCCTGGGACGACTGCACGATGGATTGGGTACGCAGGGAGAACCAGCGATCGAGGCCGACATTCAGCGTCAAGCTGGCGAAGATCGCCACCAGCACGGCCGGTGTGATCGCCACGATCGAAAAGAGGACGACGATGCGAACATGCAGGCGCGCCGCTGCACGTCCGCGGTTTCGCGCCTTGACCAGCCGCAGGACCTCGCGGCCGATCAGGTACATCAACCCGAGGATGAAAAGCGAGTTAAGAGCCGCGGAAGCAATGACCACATTGGTCGTGGGTGCGATCGGTGTCAGGCCAAGCAGGACAAAGAGCGTAAGGGTGGCGCAGACCAGTGCACCGCCCGCCAGAAGCAGGCCCGGCAGGGCGAAGGACACGCGCCGATCCTGAACCGGAACAACCGGATCAGTCTCCGCCATCGGCGTTGCTACGCCCTCACTCATGGATCCACTCCGGCCGAACTTGTGCGACGGCCTTCAGCAAGGCGAGGCGCCTGGCTCAAACAGTCGGTCTTTTGCAAAGAGTTTCCAGCTGCACTAAGAAAGCCGCCCGACTGCCTCAGGTTCCGGAATCTGCGTGTTGTTTAAGCGACGCATTGTGGCGAAAATGCAACGACCGTCAAAGTGTGTCAAGCGGATGCGCGATGGCTTAGGCGCCGCGGGAACTCCGATATACCGAAACGCCAAGCTCCCGGATCTTCTTGCGCAGGGTGTTCCGGTTCAACCCTAAAAGATCTGCCGCCTTGATCTGGTTGCCGCGCGTTGCCGTCAAAGCCGCAAGAATCAACGGATATTCCATTTCGGTCAGGACGCGGTCGTAGAGTCCGGGCGGAGGAAGATTGTCGCCGAAGCTCGCGAAGTAGCTGCGCATGTTTTCTTCGACCGCCTGGGAAATGGTCAGCGAGCCGCTTCGCGCGCCCATCTTGTCGATCGGGCTGTCGGGTACGTCCGAGCGCAGTTCTGATTCGATGGTTTCGCGAGCTATGACTTCCTGTGGATAAAGCGCCATCAGGCGCCGCACGAGGTTTTCCAGCTCGCGCACATTCCCGGGCCAGGCATAGGATTTCATGGCGTCGAGCGCTTCGCTGTCGAAGCGCTTGGCATCAAGCCCTTCCTTCTCGGCCATCTGCATGAAATGCCGCACCAGATCGGGGATATCCTCGGCACGGTCCCGTAGCGGCGGCAGACGCAGAGGCACAACGTTCAGCCGGTAATAAAGGTCTTCCCGGAACAGGCCCTGATTGATCAGATGCTTGAGGTCCTTGTTGGTGGCAGCGACGATCCGCACATCGGTGCGGATCGGTGTGCGGCCGCCAACCGTCGTGTACTCGCCCTGCTGCAGCACGCGCAGCAGACGCGTTTGCGCATCCATCGGCATGTCGCCAATCTCATCGAGGAAGAGCGTCCCGCCTTCCGCCTGTTCGAACCGGCCCGTGGACCGACTTTGAGCGCCGGTGAAGGCACCCTTCTCATGGCCGAACAGTTCCGACTCGATCAGGTCGCGAGGGATGGCTGCCATGTTGATCGCCACAAAGGGACCATTGCGGCGCTTGCCGTAGTCATGCAGCGCCCGGGCCACGAGTTCCTTGCCCGTACCCGATTCGCCGGTAATCATCAGCGTCAGGTCGGTCTGCATCAGACGCGCCAGAACGCGGTAGATTTCCTGCATTGCGGCAGATCGGCCGACCAGCGGCATGCCGTCCTGCATGTCATCGTCAAGCTTAGCCGGCTTGCGCTTCGGCTCCGACAGGGCGCGACCGATAATGGCGATCAGCTCGGTTAGGTCGAAAGGCTTGGGCAGGTAGTCATAGGCACCTTTTTCGGATGCCTTGATAGCGGTCATGAAGGTGTTCTGGGCACTCATGACTAACACCGGGAGATCGGGTCTTGCCTTCTTGATGCGTGGCAGGAGATCAAAGGCGTTCTCATCGGGCATGACCACATCGGTCACCACCAGATCGCCTTCACCGGCCGAAATCCAGCGCCAAAGCGTGGCCGCATTGGAGGTTATGCGCACCTCGTAGCCGGCCCTGGTCAGGGCTTGGTTGAGCACGGTGCGGATGGCCGCGTCGTCGTCGGCGACTAGGATCGTGGCAGTCATTGAACGCTTCCTGTGGAGTTATGGAGGCTTTTAGAAACGGCCATCGCCGGCCTCTTCCTTGTGCATGGGCATGAGAACCCGGAATGTCGTGCGGCGCGTCTGGCTGTCACATTCGACGATGCCGCCGTGTCCGCCGATGATCTTCGCCACCAGCGCCAGTCCTAGCCCGGAGCCGTTGGTCTTGGTGGTGATGAAAGGGTCAAAGAGATGCGGCAGGAGATCGGTCGGGACCCCTGGACCGTTGTCGATCACACAGAATTCCAGAGGCAGCGAGATTTTGTCGCGTGTACCGGCGACCGAAAGCTTAATGCCCGGCCTGTAGGCGGTCGTCAGCATGATCTCGCCGTCAGGCTGGTCGCCGACCGCTTCTGCGGCATTCTTGATGAGGTTCAGGAACACCTGCACGAGCTGGTCGCGGTTGGCATAGACCGGCGGCAGCGACGGATCGTACATTTCGGCAAGCTTGATGTTGCGCGCAAAGCCCGCCCGGGCGATCGCCTTCACGTGGTCGAGCACCGAGTGAATATTGAGCGGCGCCCGGTCCACCGGGCGCTCGTCCGAAAAGACTTCCATGCGATCGACAAGCGAGACGATCCGGTCTGTCTCGTCGCAGATCAGCCGCGTCAGCGCACGGTCTTCGTCGGGAACGGAGGTCTCCAGAAGCTGGGCCGCACCACGGATGCCGGATAGCGGGTTCTTGATCTCATGGGCCAGCATCGAGGCGAGACCCGTCACTGAACGGGCGGCGGCACGATGGGTGAGCTGCCGGTCGATTTTGTCGGCCATGGATCGCTCCTGGAAGACCACTACGACGGACCCTGGTTCGCTGACCACGGGCGCTACGTAGAGGTCCACCAGCTTTTCCTGGCCAAGGCGCGGCGAGGAAAGGTCCACCCGGTACTCATTGACGGGCGCTTTGCGTTCGCGCACCTGATCGATCAGCGCCAGAAGCGGACTGCCGAACGGAATGAAAGTCGAAATCTTGTTCTTGGCAAGATGCGACGCGCTCGACCCGAAGAAGGCTTCCGCTTCCCAGTTGGCAAAAGCGACTTTGCCGGCCGCATCCACAAGAATCACCGGATTCTGAACCGAATTCAGCACGGCCATGGCCAGGGCCTGACCCTGCGGGGTATCTTGAACGGGCGACTTCGTCATGCAGCCTCCTTGGGGGCGTCCTGCACCGCATCTGCAGCAAGAGCGCAGCTCATGCGGCGCAAGACCTCGGCTGGATCCTTAGAAACCATAATGGCCGCTCTATCTTCGCTTGGCAGATGGGCGGCAAAGCGGTCGAGATACCAGCACAGATGCTTGCGAGCGTGCCTCACACCTGGTTCCAGCCCGTAAAGCTCCAGCATGGCCTCGTAGTGTCCGGTGACGATGCCGGCGATCTCGGCGGGCCGAGGGGCCGCATGGCCGGCAAGATGGCCGACATGCCAAGGCCGCCCCTGCGCCCCCCGCCCCAGCATGACAGCATCGGCACCGGAGCGGTCGAGGATGTCGGCTGCGTCCTGCGGCGTGTTAACGTCTCCGTTGGCAATCAGTGGAATGGAGATCGCATCGCGCACGGAACGGATCGCATTCCAGTCCGCTCTTCCCTCGTAGAATTGCATTCGCGTACGACCATGGATCGTCACCAACTGGACACCGGCATCCTGAGCACGCCGCGCAATCTGTGGCGCATTGATGGAATTCTCGTCCCATCCGAGCCGCATCTTGAGTGTCACCGGCACCTTCACCGAATTGACGGTGGCTTCGATCAGCGACAGGGCGTGATCCGGATCACGCATCAGCGCCGAGCCGGAATAGCCGCCGATCACCTTCTTGGCGGGACACCCCATGTTGATGTCGATAATGTCGGCACCGTTATCCGCAGCGATTCTGGCAGCCTCCGCCATCCATTGCGCTTCCCGTCCGGCCAGCTGAACCATGTGCGGTGAAATACCCGTGCCCTTCAATCGGGCCCAAGATTCACCGCGGTTCATGACGAGTTCGCGACTGGCAACCATTTCGGTGACCACCAGCCCGGCGCCATACCGCCAGGCAATAGTTCGGAACGGCAGATCGGTGACCCCCGACATGGGCGCAAGGACCACGCGGTTACGAACCATGACTGGCCCGATCTGGAAAGGCTTAGCAAGATCTTGAAGATGCAAATGATGATCTTTCGGGCAGGTGGGCTTTTTGCACTATTTTTATTCAGGTCGCAGGCGTTTGCCAAGAGCAATTCCTGTTTGCGTTATTTTTGAGCGGCCTGCTGGAAATGCGGCTTTTGAGTCTATAGTTCTGCGCCTGTCAATCCTTGGGGCAGCGGAACGGGTAAGGCGCTTGAACGACAAATCCATGACAATTGGAGTTGTGATCGTGGCCGCCGGCCGTGGAGAGCGGGCGGGCGCATCTACGGAAGGACCTAAACAATATCGGCTCATCGGCGGGCGCCCGGTCATCACCCGCACGCTGGAAACTTTTCTAACCTGGCCGAAATGCGGGCCTGTAGTTGTGGTCATTCATCCGGAAGACGAAATGCGTTTTGCCGCGGCCAGCCAAGACTTGCACGCGGGGGTACAGGTTATGACCACTTTTGGCGGCAAAACCCGCCAGAAGTCGGTCCTGGAGGGCTTGAAAATGCTGGTTCCGACCGAAGCCACGCATGTGATGATCCACGACGCGGCTCGCCCATTCCTCGATCATGACCTGCTTGAGCGGATTGCCCAGGGTTTTGCGCAAGGGCATGAGGGATTGCTGCCCGCCCTGCCCGTGACAGATACCCTGAAACGTGCCGGGGCGGATGGCCTGGCGCATGAAACAGTTCCTCGCGCTAGCCTTTACGCCGCTCAAACGCCTCAGAGTTTTCTGCTTACAGCTATCCGCACTGCTCATGAAAAGGCTGCAGCACTGCGCCGGGACGACTTCACCGACGACGCCTCTATTGCAGAATGGGCGGGACTTCCCGTTCATGTGATCGAGGGATCTGCTGACAACATCAAACTTACCGTGAGCAGGGACATTGCCATGGCCGACGCCAAGCTTTCGCAGACGGAAGCCGCAACAAACCTGCCGGATGTGCGCACCGGCAACGGCTACGACGTGCATCAGCTGGTAACAGGCGATGGCGTCACCCTGTGCGGCGTGTTCATTCCGCACGACCAGAAGCTCAGCGGGCATTCGGATGCGGATGTTGCGCTCCATGCCCTCACCGACGCTTTGCTTGCCACCTGCGGCGCTGGCGATATTGGTGACCACTTTCCGCCATCCGACATGCAATGGCGTGGAGCGCCATCCAAGATTTTTCTCGACCATGCGGTCAAGATCGTGCGGGAACGGGGCGGCACGGTCATGAATGCAGATATCTCCCTGATAGCAGAAGCACCGAAGATTTCACCGCATCGTCAAACGATGCGGGAAAACCTCGCCGCGATTCTCGGAATATCGCTCGATCGTTGCTCGGTAAAAGCAACCACCAACGAGACGATCGGCTTCATCGGGCGCCGCGAAGGCATTGCGGCCATTGCAACCGCGACCGTCGTCTTTAGCGGGACCGCAGCGTGAGCGTTTTCCCAGCAGAGATCGAGGACCTTGCAAGGCAGGTCTACACCGACTTCAAGGCGCGCAGCTGGATAATATCCACTGCCGAATCCTGCACGGGCGGGCTGATCGCGGGCGCGCTGACAGAGGTTGCCGGCTCTTCGGCTGTCGTAGACCGCGGCTTCGTGACCTATACCAACCAAGCCAAGATGGACATGCTCGGCGTCTCCCCTGCCACTCTGGCCAAGTACGGTGCGGTTTCAAAGGAAACCGCCCTCCAGATGGCCCAAGGTGGGCTTTTCCGCTCCAGCGCCACGGTTGCCGTTGCCGTGACGGGAATAGCCGGCCCGGATGGTGGGTCCGTAGAAAAACCGGTGGGGCTCGTTCACCTCGCAGCGCAGGGTCGGGTTGGCCTTATCCTGCATCGGGAAATGCGATACGGCGACCTCGGCCGCAGCGAGATTCGACTCGCGACCCTGAAGACCGCCCTGGAAATGCTGATCGAAATCGCTGCTCAGGCGTAAATCTTGTCCGCTCTTGCCTCGAAGGCTTCGGCAAACATGCGGAAAGCGCGGTCAAACATAGAGCCCATCAAGGCCCCGAGAATCATGCTCTTGAACTCGTAATCGATAAAGAAGTGCACGGTACACCCGGTACCAGTCGGCTCGAAACGCCAGCGGTTATCGAGATATTTAAAGGGTCCCTCGATGTATTTGACATCGATGACCCGCTCCGCCGGGTTCAGCAAAACCTGGGTGGTAAATGTCTCCCGGATCGCCTTGTAACCGACGGTCATATCCGCCACCAGAAGCTCCTTGCCGTCCCGTTCCTTGCGGGAACGGATCGCCAAGCCTTCGCAAAGTGGCAGGAATTGCGGGTATTTCTCGACGTCGGCGACCAGCGCATACATATCTTCAGCGCTGTGTCTGACGGGACGGTGGTTTTCAAACTTCGGCATGCGACGGAGTTAATAGTGCGTTGCGATAAGATCAAGGATCGGACTGGCTTAGGCTGCCAATTTCAACAGCAGGAAGCCCGAGCCAAGCGTTTGACGCCATACTTTGACGGAAAGCAATTCTTCGGATTAACAAGATTTAATCTTTGCCCAAACAGTTGTAATAGCGCGACACAGCAATCGCGCCTATGATGGTGCACCGCAATATTTCTGCAGACATGCTGGACGTATACCGATGGATGATTTCACTCAGATGATCAAGCTGCTCGAATCCGCGCGCCAGCTTGCCGACATGAACCAGCTTCCCATGCTTGCCTACCTGGTGGAAATGGCCAAGGCCGAAACGCGCGGACACCGCTTTACGCTACGTGAAAGACGCCGAGGGCAGGACAAGAATGAAAAGGTGCAGGCGGCCGAATAGCCGCCGCACAAGATCGGGATTACTCGGCCGCGATCAGCAGCTTCTTTTCGCGGTTGGCTTTAAGGCGAGCAAAGTCATCGCCGGCATGATGCGACGAACGCGTCAATGGGCTTGATGATACCATCAGGAACCCTTTCGTGTAAGCCACGGTCTCATAGGACTTGAATTCCTCCGGGGTCACGAAGCTCATCACGGCATGGTGTTTGCGGGTCGGCTGCAGATACTGGCCGATCGTCAGGAAATCGACATCGGCGGTGCGCAGGTCGTCCATCAGTTGCAGCACTTCGTTGCGCTCCTCACCAAGGCCGACCATGATGCCGGACTTGGTGAACATGGTCGGATCGAGTTCCTTTACCCGCTGCAGCAGCCGAACCGAGTGGAAGTAGCGGGCGCCGGGGCGGACGGTCAGGTAATTCCCGGGGACCGTTTCCATATTGTGGTTGAAGACATCTGGCTTAGCGGCGACGACACGTTCGAGGGCGCCCGGCTTCTTGAGGAAATCCGGGGTCAGGATCTCGATCGTCGTGTTTGGCGAGGCGTCGCGGATCGCCCAGATGACCTTTTCGAAATGCTCGGCCCCGCCGTCTTCCAGGTCGTCGCGGTCGACCGAGGTGATGACCACATGTTCCAAGCCCATCTGCTTGACGGCCTTGGCGACATTTTCCGGCTCGAAAGGATCAAGCGCATTCGGCTTGCCGGTGGCAACATTGCAGAAGGCGCAAGCACGGGTGCAGATCTCGCCCATGATCATGAAGGTGGCGTGCTTCTTGTCCCAGCACTCGCCGATATTCGGGCAGCCTGCTTCCTCACAGACCGTCACGAGCTTGTGCTCCTTCACGATTGAGCGAGTCTCCTGATAGCCTCTGGAAACGGGCGCGCGCACGCGTATCCATTCGGGCTTGCGCATCACTTCCGTATCGGGCCGATGCGCCTTTTCAGGATGGCGAACGCGCTTCTCATCAACAAGAGCCGTCCGGTCGAGGATGGTGACCATGAAAAACCTGCTTTCAACCGCCTTGGGCGGCAACCGTCAACGCCTGACGAGCTTGGCAACAAATAACAAAATGCACGAGCCGATGAAACCCGTCACCAGGTAACCTAGCCATCCGCTGGCGACATAGATGCCTGCGCGCGAAAGGATCGCATTGGCGAGAACTGCCCCAACAATTCCAATGACGATATTCATGAAAATGCCGAAGCGCACATCCATCAGCTTGCCAGCCAGCCAGCCTGCCAGTCCGCCGATGATGATCGCCGCTAACCAACCCACGCCCATGCCAGATTCCTTCGCCAAAACTCATATGTGGTAAGCGCTCCGCCTTGGCACAATCCCGCCGGAGCGCCTCGATGATCAGGCGTTGAGCACCCTTCCATAGGCGTCCAGCACGCTTTCCTTCATCGTTTCCGAAATGGTCGGATGCGGGAAGATGGTGTGCATCAGGTCTTCCTCGGTCGTCTCGAGGTTCATCGCGACCACGAAGCCCTGGATGAGTTCGGTAACTTCGGCGCCGACCATGTGCGCGCCGATAAGTTCGCCCGTCTTCTTGTCGAAGATCGTCTTCACCATGCCCTGGTCCTCGCCGAGCGCCACCGCCTTGCCGTTGGCGGCAAAGGAGAAGCGGCCGACGCGGATGTCGCGGCCCTGCTCTTTCGCCCTGGCTTCCGTCAGACCGACGGAGGCGACCTGCGGGTTGCAATAGGTGCAGCCCGGGATCTTCAGCTTGTCCATCGGGTGAACGTTCGGCAGGCCGGAGATTTTTTCCACGCAGATGACGGCCTCATGCTCTGCCTTGTGGGCGAGAAGCGGCGGACCGGCGACATCGCCGATCGCGTAGATGCCCGGCACGCTGCTTTTGCCGTAACCGTCGATGACGATGAAGCCGCGATCGGTCTTGACCCCGATCTCTTCGAGACCGATGCCCTCGATATTGGCCTGTACGCCGACAGCCGAGATCATCCGATCAGCAGTGATCCTCTCCGTCGTTCCGTCCTTCTTCTCGATTGTCGCGGTGACGGAATTTGCACCCTTCTCGACCCTGGTGATCTTCGTTTCCAGATGGATCTTGATGCCTTGGCGGTCGAACTGCTTCTTGGCGAAAGCGGAGATTTCTGCATCCTCGACCGGCATGACCTGGCTCATGATCTCGACGACGGTGACATCGACGCCCATGGTGCGGTAGAAGGAAGCGAATTCGATGCCGATGGCGCCCGAGCCCATGACGAGCAGCGATTTCGGCAGTTCCTCCGGCTTCATGGCCTCGAAATAGGTCCAGATCAGCTTGCCGTCCGGCTCGATGCCCGGCAGCGCACGCGGGCGGGCGCCGGTGGCGACAATGATATGCTTGGCGTTATAGGTGCCCTCGCCCAGCGTGTTTTTCGGAACGGGCCCCTGCGGCTGAACGATCTCTTTGGTGATCTTGCCGACCACGACTTCACCGGGCTTGGTGATCTTTGCTTCGCCCCAGATGATGTCGACCTTGTTCTTCTTGAATAGGAAGCCGACGCCATTGTTCATGCGTGCGGCGATCCCACGGGAACGGGCGACAATGGCCTTGACGTCCGGCTTGATCGTGCCTTCTAGCGTCAGGCCGTAATCCTTGGCGTGCTGCGCGGTGTGCATGACGTCGGCGGTACGCAGCAGCGCCTTGGTCGGGATACAGCCCCAGTTGGAGCAGATGCCGGCCAGGTGCTCGCGCTCGACGACGGCGACTTTCATGCCGAGCTGGGCAGCGCGGATGGCAGCGATATAACCGCCCGGTCCGGCGCCGATGACGATGAGGTCGTAAGCATTGGCCATTGTTCTTCCTGCCTTTTCCTTTTCAATTCCTTGAGGGGCCGCCAGCAGATCGCGGCCTGCCCTCAAGGACTGTCCATTTACGACCCGAGCATCATCCGGACGATCGGCTCAAGGCCGCGTCCAATCGCCCGGGTATTTTCCGCTGTCAGGTGCACGCCATCGATCGGGGTCGTTCTTGCCACTGATCCCGCATCGAAGAAACCGCAGCCAAGCTCATCGGCTAGATCGCGGTACAGCGAGGCGAGCATTGCAGACTGCTCCACACCGCCTTGGAACAGCGCGCCGGTGACCGGGTTCGCTGTTTCGCAGAGCGGCGGCGGCGAGACGATCAGGATATCCGGCGCATCATAGTCGAAGGCGTATTCGTGATGCCGCACGAGGCCGACCAGCCGTTGAATGCCGGCTCGTGCCGCATGTGCCGTTCCCGCGATCATCGGCTTCATGTCATTAGTGCCGAGCATGATGATGACAAGATCGAGGGGCATATGGGTATGCAGCACTGTCGGCAGGTTTCTAACGCCATTCCGGTCGCAATCGGCGAGATGATCGTCGTAGCCAGTGGTGCGGCCGTTCAGGCCTTCAGTGATGACAGTTATGTCCGGACCAAGGGAAGCGCCCAGGACGCTCGACCAGCGGTCTTCGAACGCAAGCCGGCCAGGACCTTCAGGGTCATAGCCCCAGGTGAGCGAATCGCCGAAGCAGAGAACAGTTTTCGTCTGGCCCATAAGCTGATCATTCCCTGCCCGTACGTGGCTCAATCATCTCAGATCCCGCTAATTGCCCTTGCTCAGCGCTTCCACTTTGCGCTCCAACTCGAAAATCCGTTCTTCGAAATCGCCAGTGACGAATTTCGACATCATCGTATCCGCGGTCAGCGCCTGCCGGATCGTCTTCTGCCCGCTTTCCAGCTTGTCCAACTGCTGCTTCATCTCGTGCATTTCGCTGCGCATCTCACGCATCTCACCGCGCATTTCGCGCAGCATCGGCATGATCATATCTTCTGGTTCATTCGCCACGAGATACTCTCCTTCGAGACCCTTTTTCCGTTCCACATTATATGGAGAGCCGGCAGCAAAAGTCAGGATCGGACGCAGCCAGAAGTGGGAGCGGCCGTGGCCTTCGCCACGGCCGCAGCCTGACTAGACCAGCATCGCCATCGGGTTTTCGATGTAGCGCTTGAACGCTGAAGCAAGCTCGGCACCGAGTGCACCGTCGATGACGCGATGGTCGAAGGCGAAGGTCGCCGTCATCACCGTGCCGACTTCGATCTTGCCACCGCGAACAACCGGCTTCTCGACGCCGGCGCCGATCGACACGATCGATGCCTGCGGCAGGTTGACGATCGAGGTGAACGATGAGACGCCGAACATGCCGAGGTTCGACACGGAGGTCGTCCCGCCCTGGTATTCTTCCGGCTTCAGCTTCTTGTCCCGGGCGCGCTTGGCCAGATCCTTCACCTCGTTGGAGATGGCAGATAGCGTCTTGGTTTCGGCCTTGCGGACGATCGGCGTGATCAGCCCGTCCGGGATGGAGACGGCGACGCCGACATCCGCATGCTTGTGCAGAACACGAGCCGTCGAGGTCCAGGAGGCGTTTGCCATCGGAACGTCGCGTAGCGCCAGTGCCATCGCCTTGATGATGAAATCGTTGACCGACAGCTTGAAGGTTGGGACTTCGCCCTTTTCCGTTTTCTTTACTGGAGCCGAGGCATTGATTTCGGCGCGCAGCTTCAGCATGGCATCCAGTTCGCAGTCCATGGACACGGTATAAGACGGCACGGTCTGCGTCGATTCTGTCAGGCGCGAGGCGATCGTCCTGCGCATGCCGTCATGCGGCAGCAGCTCGTAAGAGCCTTCTGCAAACAGCTTCAGCACGCTGTCGTCCGACGGACCCTTGGCGAGGGCCGGAGACGGAGCGGCTGCGCCGGTGGCCGGAGCCGCATCGGCTTGCGATTTGGCTCCACCCGATGCGGCGGCTTTCTCGACATCCGCCTTAACGACGCGGCCGTGCGGGCCGGAGCCGGTGACGGCAGACAAATCAAGGCCGGCTTCCTTGGCCAAGCGACGGGCAAGCGGCGACGAGAAGACACGCTTCCCATCGGCAGCCGGCGCCGGCGTCGAGGGCGCAGGCGCCTTGTCGGTGACGGGCGCCGCAGCCTGAACCGGATCGGAGGCCGTTCCAGCCGGAGCCGCTTCCGCCTTTGTCTCTGCCTGAGGAGCCGGAGCTGCCTCTGCCTTGGGGGCAGAAGCAGCGCTTCCGCCCGACGAAGCCGCAGCCGTAACGTCCTCGCCCTCGGCAGCCAGGATGGCGATCAAGGCATTGACCTTGACGGCCTCGGTGCCGGCGGGAACAACGAGCTTGGCAACAACGCCCTCATCGACGGCTTCCACTTCCATGGTCGCCTTGTCCGTTTCGATCTCGGCGATCACATCGCCGGACTTGACCGTGTCGCCTTCCTTGACCAGCCATTTCGCGAGGTTGCCCTCTTCCATGGTCGGAGACAGGGCAGGCATGGTGATGTTGATCGGCATCGGAACACCCTCCCCTTATTTGTAGCAGACGGTCTTCACCGCCTGAACGACCTCGCCGACATTCGGCAGGGCAAGCTTTTCGAGGTTGGCCGCATAAGGCATGGGCACGTCCTTGCCGGCGATGGTCAGGATCGGCGCGTCGAGGTAGTCGAAGGCCTGCTGCATGACCCGGGTGGCAATTTCGGTGCCGACCGAATTCTGCGGATAGCCTTCTTCGACGGTCACGAGGCGGCCGGTCTTCTTGACCGATTCGATAACAGTCGGAAGATCCATCGGGCGGATGGTGCGAAGGTCGATCAGCTCGACGTCGATGCCTTCCTTTTCCAGTTCGGCAACCGCCTTGACCGCATAGGTCATGCCGATCCCGAAGGAAACCACGGTGACGTCCTTGCCTTGCCTGTGGATGCGCGCCTTGCCGATCGGCAGGACGAAATCATCCAGCTTCGGCACTTCGAACTGCTGGCCGTAAAGGATCTCGTTCTCCAGGAAGACGACCGGGTTCGGGTCACGGATGGCAGCCTTCAGCAGCCCCTTGGCGTCGGCTGCCGTATAGGGCATGACGACCTTGAGGCCGGGGATCTGGCTATACCATGCAGCATAGTCCTGGCTGTGCTGCGCGCCAACGCGTGCAGCTGCACCGTTCGGGCCACGGAAGACGATCGGCGCGCCCATCTGACCGCCGGACATGTAGAGCGTCTTGGCGGCCGAGTTGATGATCTGGTCAATCGCCTGCATGGCGAAGTTGAAAGTCATGAACTCGACGATCGGCTTCAGGCCCGACATGGCGGCACCGACGCCGACGCCGGCAAAGCCATGCTCGGTAATTGGCGTATCGACGACGCGGCGGGCGCCGAATTCCTGCAGCAACCCTTGCGTGATCTTGTAGGCGCCTTGGTATTCAGCGACTTCTTCGCCCATGACGAAGACGTTTTCGTCGCGGCGCATTTCTTCGGCCATGGCGTCACGGAGCGCTTCGCGGACCGTCGTCATGACCATTTCCGTACCGGCCGGAATGTCCGGATCGGCAGCGGTTTCAATCTTCGGCTGAGCGGGTACCTTGCTGTCGCCCTGCGCGGTCGGCTCATTGGATGATTCGCGCGCTTTGCCGCCCGCATCATTGCTGGTCGCCGCCGGAGTGTCGGCATCGGCCTTCGGCGCGGCAGGTTTTTCAGCAGCACCTTGATCGCTGTTCATGTCGTCGGCGCTCTCGCCATCGGCGAGCAGGACGGCGATCTTGGTATTGACCTTGACGTTTTCGGTGCCGGCCGCGACCAACAGCTTGCCGATGACGCCTTCGTCAACGGCTTCCACTTCCATGGTCGCCTTGTCGGTTTCAATTTCAGCGATCACGTCGCCGGAGGTGACCTTGTCACCTTCTTTCTTCAGCCACTTGGAAAGCGTCCCTTCCTCCATAGTCGGAGAAAGCGCGGGCATCAGGATATCGATCGGCATGTAAGTTCCCTCCCGCGATCAGAGCAGAATGTCGGTGTAGAGCTCGGACACATCCGGCTCTGGATCGGCCTGGGCAAAGTCGGCGCTGTCCGAAACGACATCGCGGATATCCTTGTCGATCGCTTTCAGCTCGTCCTCGCTGGCCCAGCCCTTTTCCATCAAGCGGACTTTCACCTGCTCAATCGGATCGTGTTCCGAGCGCATCTTCTGCACTTCGTCCTTGGACCGGTATTTTGCCGGATCGGACATGGAGTGGCCGCGATACCTGTAGGTCAGCATTTCGAGGATGATCGGACCATTGCCCGAGCGGCAGTGTTCCAGAGCCTCGTCGCCAGCGGCCTTGACGGCGCGCACATCCATGCCGTCGACCTGGATGCCGGGAATGCCGAAGCCCGAGCCGCGCAGCGAATAGTTCGATTGTGCCGTCGCACGGGCCGTAGACGTGCCCATCGCGTAGCGGTTGTTCTCGACGATATAAACGATAGGCAGTTTCCAGAGGGCAGCCATGTTGAAGCTCTCGTAGACCTGACCCTGGTTGGCCGCGCCGTCGCCGAAATAGGCGACGGAAACACTGTCATTGCCGCGATATTTGTTGGCAAAGGCCAGACCTGTCCCAAGCGAGACTTGCGCACCGACGATGCCATGGCCGCCGTAGAAATGTTTTTCCTTGGAGAACATGTGCATGGAGCCGCCCTTCCCCTTGGAATAGCCACCCCGACGCCCCGTCAGTTCTGCCATGACCCCACGCGCACTCATGCCGCAAGCGAGCATGTGGCCGTGATCGCGATAGGCGGTGATAACCTGATCGCCTTCCTTCTGGGCCATCTGCATGCCCACGACGACCGCTTCCTGGCCGATGTAAAGGTGACAGAAGCCACCAATAAAGCCCATGCCGTAAAGCTGGCCGGCCTTTTCCTCGAAGCGGCGAATCATCAGCATTTCGCGATAAGCGTGAAGATCCTCGTCCTTGCCGAATTCCAGGCTGTTCTTGCCCGTAAAATCACCAGGACCAAACTTAGAACCTATTGCGTTAGCAGATTTTGCCGCGGATTTGCGGCCGGATACAGACGCGGTATTAGGTAGCGCCATTGATCCCTCCCTATGGGCTGCACTTTTAGAGCGGTATTGTGCCAAACTGATGCTCGCCACAATCCACTCCGGTTTCGGCGTGTACCATAGGGAAGAAACCAACCCCCAGCAATGCCATAAATGCATGGCTCACATTCCGCACAAGCTTATGAAAAGACTAGCGAAATGTCAAATTAACTAGAAATCGGTTAATTTAGAAATAGTTGTTGAAGATGACGATCTCATTGGTCCGCGAGACATTCAGTTGATAACGGGCAATCTCGTCCAACATGTCCTTTTCGAGCGACCCGTCGCTCATCAGAGAAACCTGCCGCTCCAGGGTCTGGCGCTTTTCCGTCAGCTTCGCTAGTTCGGCCGCCCGTGCCAGGCGCTGGCGCTCGAACTCTTCGGTCGCAATGAGACCGAGGTCTCCGTGAACGCAATGGTAGCCGAAATAAGAAACGAAGGCGATCGCAATGGCAGGAAGGACAAAGCGGCCAAATTTTCGTTTCTTGTGATGCTTGGTCCACATACTGATCGACGCCTGCCACGCTTACCGGATCGCTTGATCCATACAATGGTGCTGAACATGGCAGAACTTGCTTAAGCAATGGTTGACCCTGCGCCAACGCAGAAAGCCCGCGCGGTCGGCACGGGCTTTCCCAGAGACTTAATCTATAGCCTTAGCGTTCAGGCCTTGAGGATCGAGCGTCCTGCGTAAACCGCCTGCGGTCCAAGCATTTCCTCGATGCGGATCAGCTGATTGTATTTGGCCAGACGGTCCGAACGTGACAGCGAGCCGGTCTTGATCTGCCCGCAATTGGTGGCAACCGCCAGATCAGCGATGGTCGAATCTTCCGTTTCCCCGGAGCGATGTGACATTACTGCGGTGTAGGCCGCCTTGTGAGCAGTCTCGACGGCATCCAGCGTTTCCGACAGCGAACCGATCTGGTTCACCTTGACGAGGATCGAATTTGCGACGCCTTGCCTGATACCGTCGCGAAGGCGGGCGGAATTGGTGACGAAAAGGTCGTCGCCCACCAGCTGGCACGTCTTGCCGATCTTGTCGGTCAGCGTTTTCCAGCCGGCCCAGTCATCCTCGGCCATGCCGTCTTCGATCGAGATGATCGGGTATTTTCCGGCGAGTTCGGCTAGGTATTCGGCCATGGCTTCCGATTCCAGCGTCCGGCCCTCGCCTTCCATAACGTATTTGCCGTCCTTGAAGAACTCGGTGGAAGCGCAATCAAGACCCAGGCAAACATCATCGCCCGGCTTGTAGCCGGCTTTTTCGACCGACTTCATGATGAAGTCGAGCGCTTCAGGTGCGCTTTTCAAACCCGGCGCGAAGCCACCCTCGTCGCCGACATTGGTATTGTGCCCCTGGGCTGCCAATTCCTTCTTGAGGACGTGGAAGATTTCCGAGCCGATCCGCACGGCATCGCGCAAGGTTTCGGCGCCGACCGGCAGAACCATGAATTCCTGGAAGTCGATGGGGTTATCCGCATGGGCGCCGCCATTGATGATGTTCATCATCGGCACCGGCAAGACATGCGCATTCGGCCCGCCGACATAGCGATAAAGCGGAAGGCCTGACGTCTCGGCAGCGGCCTTGGCCACAGCCAGGGAAACGCCAAGAATTGCATTGGCGCCGAGGCGCGACTTGTTTGGCGTTCCGTCGAGCGCGATCATGGTCTGGTCAATGTGGATCTGGCTTTCCGCATCCAGACCGCCGATGGCGTCGAAGATTTCGGTATTCACAGCTTCAACGGCCTTTTCGACTCCCTTGCCATGGTAGCGCGAACCGCCATCGCGAAGTTCTACTGCTTCATGCGCGCCCGTAGAGGCGCCCGATGGAACGGCCGCCCGGCCCATGGAGCCGTCTTCGAGATAGACATCCACCTCGACAGTCGGATTTCCGCGGCTGTCGAGGATTTCACGGGCGATGATATCGGTGATGGCGGTCATGGTACTTCCTGCTCTGGGTGGAATATCGGGAACTGTCTTAATCGAAGGTGGGCAAATTACAATGCCGATGCCCCCTTGCGCTCATCCATGACGTAGCTGCGCAATATGTCAGCGCGTTGAACGCGGTCCGGACGCCAGCGATCAAGGGCAGCAGACACCAAGCTTATCTGACGGTTAACCATTGCCGCTTATGGTTAACAAGGAGGGGACGCTGCTTGAACAAGGCGCGGCGCATGACGCCATCCTCTGCTGCGGCCTGACATCCGCATTGCGACGATATTGGTGGCTAAACAGGACAGCAAAGCCTGTCCCGGCCAAGGGATGGGGCGGAAAATGAAGCTGAACATTGCACGCAGTCTGGCCATCTTCGCCGCGGTTGTCACGCTGGGACTTGCGCTTTCGATCGGCACGCAAAATTACGCCCTCAACAAGCTGCGCGTGAACGGAGAGATCTATAAACAGATCATATACGGCAAGGATCTGGTGGCAGATATCCTGCCGCCTCCCCTTTACCTCGTCGAAACATACATGCTGACGCTTGAAGCGGTGCAGCGGCCGAGCGTGGCAAAGGCCAATCTCGAACGGATCGCGGGCGTTCTCAAGCCGGCCTATGAGGACCGGCGGAAATATTGGCAGGAAAGTACGTTAAGTTCCGATCTTAAGCGGAAACTCTTGAGCGATGTCTTGGTGAAGGGCGACGAGTTCTGGAAGACCACGAACGACAAGCTCGCTCCTGCCATTCTTGGTGGCGATATGGCGACTGCAACGGCCGCGTCCGAGCAGCTGGCGAAGCAATTCCACATCCACGAATTCGCCGTCAATGAGCTCGTCTCCATGGCCAATGAGTTTCTGGCTGGTGCCGAAAAGGATGCCGCCGAGCAGACCGAGCTTCTTTCGGCCATTACCTTGGCTGCCGCCGCGCTTTCGGTCCTTCTCCTGCTTGGCGGCCTCTTTGTCTTTCGTCGTCGCGCCATTGTTCCGCTATCAGCGATGCGCGATTACATGGCGGTGCTGGCGTCCGGCGATTATTCCCAGGACGTTCCTTTCAGCCAGCGGCGAGATGAGATCGGGGAAATGGCGCAGGCCGTTACCGTGTTTCGCCATTCGGCGGAAGAGCGCAACAATGCCCAGCGCCGCGAAGATGCCGAGCGCCGTTTGCAGGCCGAGCGTGAGCATGCCTCAAGCACTGAAAAAGCGCACGGCGATGCTTCCCGCGAGCAGGTCATCGCCCATCTCCGCAATGGACTGTCTCGGCTTTCGCACGGTGACCTGACCGTGCAGATCAACGAAAGCTTCGAAGCCTCCTACGAAGAGCTCCGTGCGGAATTCAACTCCAGCGTCCAGACGCTGTCGACGGTGCTCAAGGAGATTTCCGGCCTGACGGGCAGCGTCCAGACGGGCTCCGGTGAAATCGCCAGCAGCACGGACGACCTTGCGCAGCGCACAGAACAACAGGCTGCCTCTCTCGAGCAGGCCGCATCCGCTCTCGACCAAATCACCGTAACCATGAAGAATGCTTCGGGACGCGCGCATGAAGCGAATGTCATGATGACCGCCGCTCAGAAAAGTGCCGCACATTCGGCAGGCATCGTCGGTGAAGCCGTAGTGGCCATGGAGCGAATCGAAACCTCGTCTGCCCAGATCGGCAACATCATCAACGTCATCGACGAGATCGCCTTCCAGACCAATCTTCTGGCACTTAACGCAGGCGTCGAGGCAGCTCGTGCGGGAGAAGCCGGCAAGGGCTTTGCGGTCGTTGCACAGGAAGTTCGGGAGCTGGCAGGCCGTTCAGCCAAGCTCGCGCAGGAGATCAAGCATCTGACCGATACCTCCGCCAATCAGGTCAAGGCAGGCGTAGCGCTTGTTAACCGCACCGGAGAAGCATTGGGAGACATCGACGAGCAAGTGGCCAAAGTTACCGACCTGATCGGCTCGATCATGCGCTCGTCGAGCGAGCAGTCCACCGCACTTGAGGAGGTCAACACCGCCATCAACCGGATGGACAGCGTCACCCAGCAGAACGCCGCCATGGTGGAAGAGACCAGCGCAGCCTGCCACGAGCTCGGCGAGGAGGCTGCGAAACTGAAGCGCCTGCTTTCGCGCTTTAAACTGGATGGCGATTTTGCAAGCCGCGAGCAATCGCTATTGGCAATGGCGAGCTGAGCCAGAGGCTCAGGCAGCTTTGGCCACAGCGTCGAGGGCCACAAGTTTTTCGAGAAGACGCGGCATGTCCTTGAGATGCACCATGTTAGGCCCGTCCGACGGAGCATGGTCCGGATCTTCATGGGTCTCGATGAACACCCCAGCAACGCCGACGGCGACAGCGGCCCGCGCCAGCGTCTCGACGAATTCGCGCTGGCCGCCACTCGAACCGCCCTGTCCCCCCGGCTGCTGCACCGAATGGGTGGCGTCGAAAATCACCGGCGATCCGAGCGAGGCCATGATCGGCAGTGAGCGCATGTCCGAGACCAGTGTATTGTAGCCGAAGGATGCGCCACGCTCGCATAACAGCACGTTGGGATTGCCGCTGGCGGTAAACTTCGCCTGGACATTCTTCATATCCCATGGCGCCAGAAACTGGCCCTTCTTGACGTTGATGGCGCGGCCGGTTTTCGCTGCTGCAACGAGAAGATCCGTTTGGCGCGACAGAAAAGCCGGTATCTGCAAAACATCGACCGTCGGGGCAACCAATGCGCATTGCTCCTCCGTATGGATGTCGGTCAGCACCGGAAAGCCGAACTCCTTCTTGAGGTCGGCAAAGATTTCCATAGCGGCATCAAGTCCGATACCGCGCCGGCCCGAGATCGATGTGCGGTTCGCCTTATCGAACGACGACTTGTAAACAAGACCTATACCGAGCCTGTCGCAAAGCTCCTTCAGGGCACCGGCCATCATGAAGGCATGGTCGCGACTTTCCATCTGGCAAGGTCCGGCGATCAAAGACAGAGGCGCGTCCTGCGCGAAAAGCACCTTGCCCTCCCCTTCGCCGACAGAAACCTGCGAATTTGGGGAAATGTCCATGATCTATTCCTCGAAGCCGAACAACACGCCTTGGCCGGGGGCGGCGGATACGAGAACGCGGCCCTCCCGGCGGATGAAGGCCACGTCATTAGCAGCAAGGGTGATCTCTGTCACGGCAAGATCAGCCGTCTTGAAAATGATGGCGCGCCCGGTCAAACCTGTGAGCTTTGGATCCTCCCGCAGAGCAAATTCATCCGCAAGCTCCTCCTCGTGCAAAACGCGAATGCCGGCGTTTCCCGTAGCCAACCGAAAACCTGTCTCGCTGCGATCCGCCTTGGCCTCGAAGACCATCTCCAGAAGCTGGGCAAAATCCGCCGGCGCGGGCGCCGAAAAAATGATTTCACTGAGGCCCGTCACGGCATTCGAATGCAGTTCAAGCTCGCCCCGGTCGCCCGCGAAAGCCTTGATCCTTTGACAGCAGAAGAGAAAGAAATCCGCAGACCTTTCATCACAGGCAAATGCGAGCCGGAACGATGCTTCTGCCTCGCTTCCATCCGGCAGGCCCATTGCCCGGGAAAACTCCAACATATCGCCTGCAGACACGCCGTTTTCCTGGAAGCGAACATGATCGGCGCCGGCATCTTCCGAAGCAGCAACCAGGGCTGAAAGCCCTTCCCGGTTGCGGCTCCTGCGGAAGGCGATATCCCGCGTCGTGAAGACATTGCCGCGCTTGGCCGCAACGCCGGCAACGCGACGATTGGCGATCGCGAGCGGTTCAAGATAGCTTCCGTCGCCGAAGAAGATGCAGGCATTGCTCGTGCCGAAGGGATGGAAAGCGTCTGGCGCCACGGTAAAACCAAGCGCAGAAAGCCGTTTGCGCGCGCCGGAAAGCTCACTTACAGGCAACACGAGATGATCGATCAGTCTAATACTCACGCATGTTCCCCACAGCCATTTGCGCAAGTACATTGGGCAGATCCACGTTGGCTGCAAGTGCCTGCAGATGAAAGGCGTGCGCCTGACCATCAACTAAATTCAATATGCATCGCAGAAATTAGCCACTTGCAGAACACATATGGAACATATAGTGTCTGTTCTTGATTTGTTTCCGACTCTCACAGGATGTGCCGGTCATGCTAACACGCAAACAGCAGGAATTGCTTCTGTTCATTCACGAGCGCATGAAGGAATCTGGTGTACCGCCCTCCTTCGATGAGATGAAGGATGCTCTCGATCTGGCCTCTAAGTCCGGCATCCACCGGCTGATCACGGCGCTTGAGGAGCGAGGCTTTATCCGCCGACTCCCAAACCGGGCGCGAGCGCTGGAGGTTATCAAGTTGCCGGAAGCCTATGTGGCCAGCCTGCAGCCCCGCCGCGGCTTCTCGCCCAGCGTGATCGAAGGCAGCCTCGGAAAGCCGCAACTGGTGGTGCCGCCGCCAGCCAAGTCGGCTGCCAATGACGATCAGTCCAATGCGACCACAGTGCCGGTGATGGGACGTATCGCGGCCGGCGTGCCGATTTCGGCCATCCAAAACAACACGCATGATATTGCCGTTCCTGCCGAGATGCTGGGTGCCGGCGAGCATTATGCTCTCGAGGTCAAGGGCGATTCGATGATCGAGGCGGGCATTCTCGATGGCGACACGGTGATCATCCGCAACGCCAACACAGCCAGCCCCGGCGACATCGTCGTGGCGCTGGTCGACGACGAGGAAGCGACTCTGAAGCGCTTCCGCCGCAAGGGAGCATCGATCGCACTTGAAGCGGCCAATCCCGCCTATGAGACTCGGATCTTTCCGCCGGACCGGGTCAAGGTGCAGGGCAAGCTTGTCGGTCTCATTCGCCGCTATCATTGATCAGTTGCCGGACCGGCTCTGGCAGCCTCCTATTGAAGCTGCGGCTTCGCCAGTCGTAGTGACGATGCCACGTCCAAGGGCGGTCAATACCGGCCATTGCCGTACGGATCTGCCATTCTCCTGGCTTTGTCATGCCGCTGGTGACGATCTCGATCGCGCCGGTTTTCCGTAACGTAGCGCCATTAAGCAGCAATGCGCCGGAGCGGCAGCGGTCGAAGCGCGCGCGGGATGCAATGATCAATCCGGCAGCGTCGCAGGCTGCTCCTGTGTACCGCCCGTCTTCTACAACGGCGACGACGACTCCTTCGGCCGACCTGGCGGCACACCAGGCGCGCGGCAGGCAGGTGAAGCGAGCCGTACCCACCTGGGCAATCGCCAGCTTCGCAGCCTGCACGTCCTCCGGCGTCAGGTCCGGCAGTCTATCCCGCTGAACTCCAGCCTTTTCAGGAGCCGCCATAAGCAGAGGCTTTACCGGTTGGGGCAGCGGCAATGCACGGCTCCATTGATCATAGATGAAGTCCGGCAAGCGGCTGCGGTTGGTGATCATTTGCGTGGTACTCTCGGCGCCCTCCTTCAAGAGCGCGACCATAGCGCCGTCCTCAGATATCAACATGTCCGGAAGAGGCTTAGAAGCCTCCAGCCAAGCGAAGACAAATGCCAGGAGGAGGAACGGAATGCCGACTAGCCGCAGCCGACTTCTCAATAGCGTCAAGAGCAGGAAACCTGCTGAGGCCACTGGCAGAAACCATGCATGCTGGCGTCCTATGTCCACATTGCCCCCCCAGGCCGCCACGTATTTGGCGATGCTGATCACCCCCTCCAGTCCATATCCCATCAGTGTGAGGAAAGGTGCGTCGAATCCGAAAGGCATCAACAGCATTCCAACTAAGCCTGCTGGCATAACCACAAAGGAGATGAGCGGCATGGCGGCAAGGTTTGCCGCCAATCCGTAGGTCGCCAACCGATGGAAATGCTCAACCGAAAAGATCGCTGTGGAGACACTTCCGATTAATGAGGTCACCAGAACACCTGCAACAAAATTCCAGCCGGCGAGGATGGGCGCCAAACCCGGCCGGCGGAAGATCGACCGCTCTGAGTCTTTCTCCCGTTCGCGACGCTTCCAAAGCGAATAGCCGGCAACCAGGGCGACCGTTGCCGCAAAAGACATCTGGAAGCTGGGTCCAAGGATTTCAGAGGGCGCCATGGCGATAATGAGCAAAGCCGCAAGCGCCACGTTGCGCAGGCTGAGCGCCTGGCGGTCCAGAAGGACGGCCACCAGAATCACGGTCATCATGATATAGGCGCGCTCGGCCGAGACCCCGAAGCCTGAAATGAGGTAATAGGCGGTGACCATGAGCAGGGCACCGGAGGCTGCGATCTTCTTGACCGGATAGATCTGGGCAAAGCCGGTGAACACCGACAGGAGCGTGCGGACGCCAACGAAAAAGATACCGGCTGCCAGGGCCATGTTCAAACCGGAGATAGCAACGATATGCGCCAGTCCGGAAAGTCGAAGAGCATCCGTCGTCTCCTGCGATATCGCCCGCCGCTCATCGGTGACTATAGCCGCAGCGAAGGCCCCGGCGTCACCCGGTACAATGTGACGGATGCGGGCCGCAATCTGGCTGCGCAAACTAAACAGCCAGTTTCCCAGCTGCAGCGGTTCGTCGGCAGCTTCAGAGGGTTCGCTCGTCCTCGGCGTCCCGAAGAAGAAGCCAACGGCGCCCTGCTCATCGAAATAGGAAGAGAACGCAAAATCGTTCAAGCCTGGAAGGGCTGGTCCGGAGGGCGGTGAAATCCGCACGCGCCCGCTGATCCGGTCGCCGATATCAGCCGGCTCGTGCCTCGCTCTGGCTAGAAGAGAAACCCGCGTCGGCGGCCGCGCAAGCTGCGGATTATCTGTTCCTTCAACCCTAACCACGTAGCGCCACCTCCCTTCAGCATCGAGCTGCCGTCGCTCAACCACGCCGGTCACCTGAGTGGTCACAGAAGTGTCGAGGATCGTCGTCGCATGCCGCCAAGTCTCCAGCTCTGCCAGCAGCATCCCCGCCAGGAAGAGAACAAGAGCAAGAGGCGTAAGATGGGCTGCACCGGATCGGTGACGCGTGGCGATAGCCATAGCGGTAAGCACCACGAATGCCAGGACCAGCGGCCAAAGGGGCGGATCGTAAGGCAAGGCGAATCAGCTTACCGCCCCTGCGCCGATCAGGACAGGCAGGAAAAGGAAAAGATGGCCATGAGTGGCCTCTTCCTCCAGCATGGTCCGAATAGTTTCGCGAACAGCGGGCACCCAGTGCCGTAGCGTCCAGGTTTTTTTTTGACGTCGGAAAAGCGCAGGCGGGTTGGGGGCGGCGAAACCCTTTAAGTCGGCCTGATCTTGCCCCGTCGGTAAGGCCGGTTGCAGGGGCTGCCGCGCTGACGGCGGAGCCGCCGAGCCGCCGTCTTTTCCCCTTCCGAAAAAGGCGATTTCCTCCTGCATCGAGATCCCGATCGCCACTCGTCAAAGTGCAGACAGCACAACTTTGACGCTTGCCGGGGAACTGTCAAGTGGCGGCACTTGTTGATGATTTCGCAGGGCTTCTATCGTGCTGCAACAAAAGGTTGGACGGCATCCTTCAGGCTGCCGCCCATGGTACTTCCGCGGTGCACAAATTGCCGTCAGGACAGCTTGGCATGAGCAATCGGATCATATAGCTAAACGTGGGACGCTTAACCCTTATGGCGCTTTTCAGGCGCCATGCCGCCAAAAGGTTGGAGGATCAGCATGACGGATATTAGCGCAAATTTGGTATTGGGTGACAAGAAGGTCGACCTGCCGGTCAAGTCCGGGTCGATCGGCCCCGACGTGATCGATATCGGCGCCCTTTACAAGAACACCGGCACCTTCACCTACGACCCCGGCTTTACCTCGACAGCGTCCTGCGAGTCCAAGATCACCTATATCGACGGCGATAATGGTATCTTGCTTCACCGCGGCTACCCGATCGAACAGCTCGCCGAGCATGGTGACTTCCTGGAGACCTGCTATCTGCTGCTTTACGGCGAACTGCCAAGTGCAGCACAAAAAAAGGATTTCGACCATCGCGTCACCATGCACACGATGGTGCATGAGCAGATGAGCCGCTTCTTTACCGGCTTCCGCCGCGATGCCCATCCTATGGCCGTGATGTGCGGCTGCGTCGGCGCTTTATCCGCATTCTACCATGACTCGACAGACATCACCGATCCGCACCAGCGGATGGTGGCGAGCCTGCGGATGATCGCCAAGATGCCGACGCTTGCGGCAATGGCCTATAAGTACCATATCGGCCAGCCGTTCGTTTACCCGCAGAACGACCTCGATTACGCGTCAAACTTCCTGCGCATGTGTTTTGCGGTGCCGTGCGAAGAATACAAGGTCAACCCGGTGCTTTCGCGCGCCATGGACCGCATCTTCATCCTCCACGCGGACCATGAGCAGAACGCTTCGACGTCCACGGTCCGCCTGGCGGGCTCTTCAGGCGCCAATCCATTTGCCTGCATTGCAGCCGGCATCGCCTGCCTCTGGGGCCCGGCACATGGCGGCGCCAATGAAGCGGCTCTGAACATGCTGACGGAAATCGGCACCGTCGATCGCATTCCGGAATATATTGCGCGCGCCAAGGACAAGAACGATCCTTTCCGCCTGATGGGCTTCGGACACCGCGTTTACAAGAACTACGATCCGCGTGCCAAGATCATGCAGAAGACGACGCATGAAGTTCTTGGCGAACTCGGCCACAAGGACGACCCGCTGCTGCAGGTTGCCATGGAGCTGGAGCGTATCGCGCTGACCGATGAATATTTCATTGAGAAGAAGCTTTACCCGAATATCGACTTCTACTCGGGCATCACTTTGAAGGCGATGGGCTTCCCCACCACCATGTTCACCGTGCTCTTCGCACTGGCTCGCACCGTCGGCTGGATCGCTCAGTGGGCCGAGATGATCGAAGATCCGCAGCAGCGCATCGGTCGTCCTCGGCAGCTCTACACGGGTGAGCCGCAGCGTGATTACGTGCCGGTTTCGAAGCGCTAAGCGCTAGCCGCTTTATCGAAAAAGCCCGGTCAGTGACGACCGGGCTTTTTTTTATCCATGACTTCCAGAACGATGCCGGCGGCGGCCTCCCCGGGCGGAACCGGCACTTGAAGCCGCTCCCAGACGAGGTCAAATCCTTCCATCATCGCTTGTCGCTGCGGGGTATTGGTGGAAAGCATCTCGACCCATCGGCAAAGGCTGCCGGGCCGGACAGCCTGATTGATGTATTCGGGAACAACGGGATAATCGGCCACGAGATTGGGAAGCGCGGCCGACCATATCTTGATCCGCTTCGACATCATCGTGATCAGCCAGTCCGCTTTGTAGGCCGAGACCACCGGCACCGACGCGAGGCACAGTTCCAGAATGACGGTGCCCGATGCAGCCATTGCCGCATCCGCTTGCGCAAATGCGGACCATTTGTCATCCGAGGAACTGCTGATCTCTACCTGAACCGGAAAGCTGGCGGTTAACTCTCGAACCAGTGCCTCGCGTCGCGGCACGGTCGGCAACAGGAAACGAGTCCTGCCGTTACGTTCAGCGAATTGCTGAGCGGCCTCGCCGAGCAAGGGCAGCAGCGCTCGAATTTCCGCTGAGCGGGAGCCCGGCAGAAGCATGATGGTTTTTTCTTCCTCGCGTGACTTCGGCGGCCGGCTTGCGCGGATGCCACGTGTTTTCAGAAGGCTTGCATCGCTGGTCAGCCAGTGGCCGACAAACGTCGTCTCCGGTCCGCCGAGCCTTTTCATCGCAGCCGGTTCGAACGGCAGGACCGCCAGAACATGGTCGACATAGTGGAGCATCTGCTTGGCGCGGTATTCCTTCCAGGCCCAGACGCTCGGGCAGACATAATCGACAATCGGCAGATCCGGTAGCTTCGCCCTCACCTTCCTTGCGACCCGGTGTGTAAAATCCGGGCTGTCGATGATGACAAGCACATCAGGCCTGGCAGCGACGATCGCATCAGCCGTCTGGTTGATCCGCCTGAGCAGGTTCGGAAGGCGGGCCAGAACCTGAGTCAGGCCCATGATCGACAGTTCGGAAAAGTCGAAAAGCGAAACGAGCCCTTCCGCTTCCAGCGCCTCACCGCCGACGCCGACCAGCTTAACGGGCCCTCCGTGCGCCGCCTTCAATGCCGCAACAAGATCGCCGCCAAGGAGATCGCCGGACACTTCGCCTGCCACGACCCCGACCTTCAAGACCTTGGTCACCGAAGCCCTCCTGCCGGAAGCCCTGAATCAAGTCCGCAGACAAACAGTCCCGCCACATCGGCAAGAGCAATCATCTTGTCTTCCTCCAGAACGAGTGCCCTGCCCGCTTCCACAGCGATGCCGGCAAGCCCTGCCTTGATAGCATTTTCGACGGTGGAAGGACCGATAGTCGGAAGATCTGCGCGCATTTCCTGTTGCGGCTTGCACAGCTTCACCAGCACGCCTTTTCGGCGGGTGGAGATACGGCCCTCGGCGCGCAAGGAGACGACGCGCTCCAACATGCGGTCTGTGCCCTCCACCCCTTCGAGCGCAACAAGACGTCCCCCGACGCTGACGGCGCCTTGGCCAATATCCAGTTCGCCCAGCCGCCGGGCGGCCTCGCAGGCCTTCTCGATATCGCGGAGATCATCACCGGAGGGAGCATGCGCCCCGATCTGTCCCACCTTAGCTAAGAGGTCGGGAACGATTTCGTGGGCGCCAAGCACTTGGCAGCCCATTGCCTCGATCAGCTTTATCACCATCTGCAGAACGGAATCGTCGCCACCCGACAACAGCGTTCGAAGAACGGAGGGCACTTTAAGGATGGTGCGAAGCGTCGGGTGTATGTCACGCCAGTCCGGTCGGCGGGCAACGCCGCCGGATAGGATGACCCGCTTGACGCCCTTGTCTCGAAGCAGCCCCTCTATCGTCGCAAGATCACCGACACCCGTCGTGACTGTCTCGAAGCCGTCGAAAACGCCATCGGCCTCATTGCGCAGCGCGATAATCAAGGGCTGTTCGCCTGCCATCTGCGCGGCCTTCGCGACGTAGAGCGGCAGGAAGCCCTTCCCGGCAATGATCGCCAGCCGGCCCTTCGAGGAAAGGCTGGGAGCATGATCCACGAGGATTAGCCCTTTCTGCGGAAGGGGGAAGACAGGGCTCGGTCGCCTCCAGCCGCAATAAAGTCCAGGATTTCTATGACCTGGCTGCAGTCGGAGTAGTCGTCGCGAATGGCAGCGGCATTGCTGCGAACATTGCCTTCGCCTTCGAAGATCTGCTTGTAAGCCCGGCGAACAACACGGATGGTCGCACGCCCGACGCCAGCACGGGTCATGCCCACCACGTTCAGGCCGCCAAGAAGCCCCGGATTGCCATTCAGCATTCCATAGGGAATGACGTCGTAGTTGACGGCTGAAAGGCCGCCGATGAAGGCTTGGCGGCCGATGCGCGTGAATTGGTGAACAGCGCAGCCGCCGCCGAGAATTGCCTTGTCCGCCACATGCACATGGCCCGCCAGCATCACGTTGTTGGACATGATGATATCGCTGCCCAATTGGCAATCGTGCGCGACGTGGCAATTGGCCAGAAACAGGCAGTTGTCGCCGATCACGGTCTTGCCGCCGCCGCCAACCGTGCCGGTGTTCATCGTTACACCTTCACGCATGGTGCAGTTGTCGCCAACCACCAGAGTCGATTCTTCCCCGGCCTCATGAAGGCTCTGTGAGACGCCGCCGATCACCGCCATCGGGAATATGCGACAGCCCTTGCCTATCTCCGTCTTACCGGAAACCACGGCATGGGAGATCAATTCAACATTATCTTTGAGAACCACACGTGGCCCCACATGGCAAAATGGTCCGATCACGACACTGTCGCCGATGACGGCACCCTCGTCGACAACCGCAGTTGAATGGATGCGCGCGGTGGCGGCAATCCTGCTCATTCGCTTTCCTTACGAATCATCGCGCCGATATCGGCTTCGGCGACAAGCACGCCGTCGACTTTGGCGTCGCAATGGAACTTCCAGATGCTGCCGCGCTGCTTCTGTTTGGTGACGTGGTACTCTACCCGGTCGCCTGGCACAACCGGCTTGCGAAAGCGGGCGTTGTCTATGGTCATGAAGTAGACCAGATTGCCGCCCTCACCCTGTTTTCGGGCGCAGATGGCGCCGGCTGTCTGGGCCATGCCTTCGACGATGAGTACACCCGGCATGATAGGCCGTTCCGGAAAATGGCCGGTGAAATGCGGCTCGTTCGCTGTCACGTTCTTGATGCCGATGGCGGTATCGTCTCCGTCGATCTCGATGATCTTGTCGACCAGCAAAAATGGGTAGCGATGCGGCAAAAGCTTCATGATTTCCTGAATGTCGGCCGCGCCGAGTTCCGGCTTGGTCTCATCAGTCATTTTTTTCTCCTCTACGCTTCGCCCGCTCGTCGGTGCGCGACATGATTTCGGCCAAGTCGCGCAGGAAATCCTTCATCGGCCGCGCCGGAATACCACCATAACGGGCTCCCGCTGGAATGTTTCCGACAACGCCACTCATGGCAGCGATCTGTACGCCGTCGCCGATCTCGATATGCCCGTTGATGCCCGAAGCACCGCCGATCAAGACGCCGTCGCCGATCCGCGTAGATCCGGCTATTCCCGCTCCGCTCGCAATTCCACAATGGCGGCCGATCCGAACATTGTGGGCGATCTGCACCTGGTTGTCGATCTTGGTGCCTTCACCAATTACCGTATCGTCCATCGCACCGCGGTCGACAGTGGTATTGGCGCCGATCTCCACATCGTCCTGAATGATGACGCGTCCGATCTGGACGATCTTCAGCATGCCCCGTGGCCCTGGGGCGAAGCCAAACCCGTCCTGGCCTATGCGCACCCCATTGTGAACAATGACGTTATTGCCGATCAGCGCCGCAATGACGCTGGCGCCGGAAGCTATGGTGCAGTCGCGGCCGATTTTTACATCCGCGCCGATCACCGCGCCCGCGGCGATCCGTGTTCCGGCACCAATCTCGGCACGCGCACCGATGACCGCCATCGGCTCGACTTCGACACCCGGCTCCAACCGAGCTGTGGGATCTATGAAAGCTGCAGGCGAAATCGGATGAGGCAGAGAGGTGACGAGCGCAGGGCGCATGGCACTCGGATGAAGGAGCGCGCCCGCCCGGGCGAAAGCGGCATGCGGCGATTTGGTCAAGACAACCGCAATATGTGACGGCACGATGGGACTAAGCGCGGGATCACACAGAATGGCCGACGCCTGGCAGCTCTGGAGCTCGTCACGGCTCTTGCGGGAAAGCATATAGCAGATCTGCCCCGGCTTGGCCCGGGCCACCGGCGCGACCGAACGAATGATCCGCTCTCCGGTCGCAGCATCATGAAGTTCGGCCCCAAGATGACTAGCCAGCTCGCGCAAACCTATGCCATCATGGAGCGGAAAGAACTCGTTTTGGTCCATGAAACCAGGGCTCCAGGTCGGATTTCCGGTCGCCGTGGCAACCGGAAACTATCAGAACTGGTTCGACATGCTGAACCGGAATTCCTGGGTCTCGTCGAAGTCTTCCTTGACGATCGGTTCGGCATAATCAAAGCGGATATTGCCGAACGGAGATGCCCACATGATGCCGGCGCCGACGGAAGCCCGCAAGGACATGCCGGTTCCCTGCGCGGAGTCACCGCGAAGGTTGACGTCATTGCCATAGAGCGTGCCTGCATCCGCAAACACGGCAGCGCGTACACCAATATCTTCAGGCAGACCAGGCATCGGCATCGACATTTCAGCCGAGGCGGTGAAGTAGGTCGTGCCGCCGAGAGGATCTTCGTGGTCAACCGTACGCGGGCCAATACCGTCGTTCTCGAAGCCGCGGATCTGCTTGCCGCCGATCGTAAACTGGTCGAACACGTTCAGATTGCCATCGGTGGCAAAGACATGACCACCGCCTACCGCGATCGAGCCGATCAGGTCGGCTTCGGTCGACAGGAGATGGAAGTACCGGGCACGGGCTGAGATCTTGTAGAAGTCCGAATCTCCACCCAGACCAGCAAATTCATGCGTGCCGGTGATATAGAAGCCTTCGCGCGGCAATGTCTGGCTGTCGAGGGTATTGTAGGTCAGCGTCTGCGAAACGGACGACTGGGTAAAATCACCCTTGTCGATCAGGTAAGCATAAGGACCGGAAACGTTGTCATCCGGCGTGAATGCCAGACCATCGCTGCCCAGACCACCGTCATCGTCATAGTCGATCTGCTTGTACGTATAGCGGAAAGTCGTCGCCAGATCGTCAGTGATCGGAGCCGTCACGCGAAGCGTGATGCCTTGCTCGCTATACTCATAGTCATCATTGGACGACGTCTGGCTCTTGAACAGATCGAAACCGGCCGCCAGACGATAGCCCAGGAAATAGGGCTCAGTGAACGAAAGATTGTAGCTCCGGGCATCGTCCAGACCGCCGCCCACGGCGACGCGGATGAATTGACCGCGCCCCAGGAAGTTCTTTTCTTCAATCGAAGCTTCCACAAGGAAGCCGTCGCCACCGGCCGCATAGCCAGCACCGATACCGAACGAACCGGTTGGTTGATCCTCGACATCCACAACCACCACAATACGATCAGGAGCACTGCCCTGGCTGGTGGAGATGTTGACGGACGTGAAGTATCCGAGCGCTTCCAGGCGACGCTTGGCGCGCGTGATCATGCCTTGGTTGAAGGCGTCGCCTTCACTAAAGTCAAATTCGCGGCGGATGACATAGTCACGCGTGCGGGTGTTGCCGCGAACTTCGATCCGTTCCACATAAGCGCGCTCGCCCTGATCGACGAGATAGGAGACGCCAACTGTGTGATTTTCGAAGTTACGGTCGCCGCGGGGCGTTACACGCGCGAAAGGATAGCCCGCCGAGGCAACCCGCGCAGAGATTGCGTCCATTGTCTTCTGGATTTCACGAGCATTATAGGTCGTGCCGGCGCGGGTTTCGACAAGACCCTTCAGGTCTTCGCCGCTGATCCCGGAAACGGTCGATTCAACGTTGATCTCGCCGAAATTGTATTGAGTGCCTTCTTCGACCGTGAAGCTGATATTGTACTTGTTGGTCGATTCATCGAGCACGGCTTGCGACGAGATAACCCGGAAATCCGGATAGCCGTGATTGTAATAGAACTGGCGCAGCGCTTCTTCGTCGGCGCGAAGCTTGTCTTCGCTGTAAACGTCCTTGCGGGTCAGGAAGGACAGCGGACCCGATTCCTTGGTGGCAATCACCGCCTTCAGGCGGCCATCGCCATAGGCTTGGTTACCGACAAACGTGATGTCAGCGATCTTGGTGCGCTCGCCTTCGTTGACGACGAAAGCGATATTGACGCGACCCTGGCCAACCGACGCCGTCTGCGTCGTCACTTCCACATCGCTGCGACCGATCGCCGAATAGGCTTCCTTGATGCGCTGGATGTCAGAATTGACCAGAGCCTGGTTATAAGGGCCGAGCGGCTGCGTCTGCACGACGCCCTGCAGCTTGTCGTCCTTGATCTTGCGGTTGCCGTTGAAGACCACCTGATTGACCAGCTGGTTCTCGCTCACCGTCACGACCAGTGCGCTTCCGGCGACCGTAATGCGGACGTCAGAGAAATATCCGGTCGAATAAAGCCGCTTCACCGACTCGTCGATGTCAGCATTCGAAAACGCGACCCCCGGCCGAATGGTGAGGTTTGAGCGGACGGCTTCCTCGCCTGCACGCTGAGCGCCACGCACCTGGACGCTACGGACTGTCGCCGCTTCGGCGACAGGAGCGGAAGCAAGCACCAGCACACCTGCGCCCGACGCGACAACACCAGCAGACAGCGCAAACGCCGACACTGCGTTCAAAAACTTTGAACCAGCCTTCATTTTCAATTCTTACCTTTTCCCGTTGTCCCTCGGCGGGTGGAGCCCGACTCCGGCCACGTGTGTCGTTTTACCTTCTTTTGCCCTACAAGCAAGGTATCGCGTTAATTTCTATTTACTTCCTTTTGAGGCGTGACCCAATGGCCACGAAACACTCGAATTATAGTGAATAAACAGTTTATTTAGCTTGTTTCAGCCGCTATCCGATTAAATTGCTGATGTCATTGAAAGTCGCGAAAACCATCAGGCTGAGCACCATGGCAAGCCCGATGCGAAAGGCGATTTCCTGGGCGCCCGCCCCAAGCGGTCTGCCGCGGACAGCCTCGATCGCATAGAAAACCAGATGGCCGCCGTCAAGAACCGGCACCGGCATAAGGTTCAATAGTCCGATCGAGACAGACAGGACAGCGGCCAATTGAACGACGGCTGCAAATCCCAGGCTCGCCATCTGTCCGGAGGCCTGCGCGACCCGTACCGGCCCCCCTAGCTGGTCAGCCTTCATGCGACCAGTCACAAGGTTGCCGATATAGCGGAATGTGCCGGTGACTATATTGCCGGTTTCCGTAACGCCTTCGGCAACGGCCTGGAGAGGGGTGAAAGTCTCGACGCGGAAATTGCCTCGCTCCTCGTTGGTAACGATGCCGATCAGCCCCAGCTCGATCTTGTTGCCGAACTGATCCGTCATCTCAGTGCGTTTCGGGACCATGGGCAGATCAAGCTCCTGCCCGCCCCGATCCACAGTGACGACAATTGCTGTTTCCGGCCGGACGCTGACATAGCGCCTGACATCGTCAAAGGTCTTGATGCGGCTGCCATCGAGCGCAACCAGCCGGTCGCCCGGCTGAACACCAGCCTGCTGCGCTGCACTCTCGGCCTTGACCTCGGCAACGACGGGATCGGCGACTACCTTGCCATAGACACCAAAAAGAATCGCGAATATCGCGATGGCCAGAATGAAATTGGCGATCGGGCCGGCAGCCACGGTCGCAGCTCTTTTCCAAAGCTTTGCGCCGGCAAGCGTCTGTGCCTTCTCCGCCTCGCTCATGTGAGCAAGGTTGTTAGCATCCGGCATGCTGGCGGCATCCTCGTCGCCGAAGAATTTGACATAGCCGCCGAGCGGGATGGCGGAAATCTTCCAGCGTGTCCCATGCCGGTCGGTAAAGCCGATGAGTTCGGGCCCGAAACCGACGGAAAAGGCGGTGGAGCGGATTCCACACCATCGTCCCACCAGGTAGTGGCCCATTTCATGGACAAAGACGAGCAGGGAAAGGACGAGAATGAACGGGATGATGTAGCCCGTCAGAAAGCCAAGGATTGCCATCACAGTTTCCGCTTCAACGTTGCATTGGTCAAAGCGGCATCCCTACAAGCCAAAGAGATAAGCTGCGACCGTCTCATCAAGATGGCCCGTCAGGGCCGCGTGCACAAGTGTTAGAAGAAAGGCCGCGAAACAGGCGAATACAAGGCCGTCCACCCGGTCCATCACCCCGCCATGACCGGGAATGAGCCGACTTGAATCCTTGACGCCAAACCGGCGCTTAATGAAAGACTCGAAAAGATCGCCAACCTGGCTTGCAACCGAAAGCAGCAGAGCGATCAAGACTGTCCACAAGGCGAAGTGGGCAAAGACTGCCGCAGTCAGCGCACAGGCTGCGGCAATGCCGGCAAGCGCTCCACCGATCGCACCCGACCAAGTCTTGCCAGGCGAGATCCTCGGCGCCAGCTTCGGACCGCCAATGGCTCTTCCGAAGAAATAGGCAAGGATGTCAGTTCCCCAAACGACGGCGAAAATAAACAGCGTGGCGATCAGCCCTGCCTGGTTATCGCCCCGGATCGCCGCCATCGAAATACCACTGAGGCCGGCATAAAGCATACCGCCCGGCAGCCACCATGTGCCTCCCGTGCGCAGCAGGGCAAGAAGAACCGCAGTGATGACGCCACCGCCGAGCAGAGGTACCAAGAACTCGTCCGCGCCCAAAACGATATTGAACGCGATGAGGCCGACAATCAGCCAGCCAAAGGCATTTGACTTGAAGTCACGCTCGCCGAGCCGAGTTATGGTCGACCACTCGTAATAGACCAGCAAGGCGATCAAGGCGGCGACGAGGCGAAAGGCGAAACCACCCATCCAGGTCGCGTAAAGCACCACCACCGCCAGAACCGCAGCTGAGACGATGCGCCGCTTGAGCTCGGACCCCATCAGCTGGCAACCGCGGCGGTCTTGGTCGACAGGCCTCCGAAGCGGCGGTCGCGGGACGCATAGGTCTTCAGGGCGTCGAAGAAGAGTTTGCGGTCAAAATCCGGCCAGTATTCCGGCATGAACAACAATTCGGAATAAGCGGCCTGCCAGAGCAGAAAGTTCGAAAGGCGCTCTTCGCCGCTGGTGCGGATAATCAAATCGGGATCGGGAATATCGGCGGTATCCAGCCGACGGCTGATCGCCTCGGCGCTGATCGCGTCGGGGCTGATGACACCGGCCTGCACATCGCGCGCGAGCTTGGCCACGGCCCGAACGATCTCATCCCTCGACCCGTAATTAAAGGCGATCACGAGCGTCAAAGCCGTATTGTGCCGCGTCGTTTCTTCCGCCTCAAGGAGAAGCGGCAAGATGTCACCGCGCAGCTTTTCCCGCTCGCCGATTACGCGGATACGGACATTTTCCCGATGCAACTCAGCGAGATCCCGACGGATAAACTTGCGCAACAGGCCGAGAAGGTCGTTGACCTCCGTTTCCGGCCGGGTCCAGTTTTCAGACGAGAAGGCAAACAGGGTCAGGTATTCGACGCCGGCTTCCGCCGCCGCCTTCACCGTCTCGCGCACCGCCTCCACACCCTTGCTATGGCCGATGGTCCGGGGAAGCCCGCGCTTGTTAGCCCAGCGCCCGTTACCATCCATGATGATGGCAACGTGCCGAGGAATGATAGCAAGTTCGGGGTTCAGCATATTCTACGTCGTTCCTTGTCGCAGCCGGATCATGCGGCGGTACGGCCTCGATTAGACCTGCATGATTTCCTTTTCTTTCTCAGCAAGCAAGCGGTCGACTTCGGAAATCGTATCGTCAGTCATCTTCTGGACTTTTTCAGATTGGGCGCGGCTGTCGTCCTGTCCGATGACGCCATCCTTCTCTGCCTTCTTCAGTCCGTCCATGCCGTCACGACGCACATTGCGAACAGCGATCTTCGCCTTTTCGGCGTAATCATGGGAGACCTTGACCAGGGACTTGCGGCGCTCCTCATTGAGCTCCGGCAAAGGAATGCGCAGGTTCTGACCATCGACAATCGGATTGAGGCCGAGATGCGATTCACGGATTGAGCGCTCAACGGCGCTCACCATTGACTTGTCCCAGATGGACACGCCCAGCATGCGAGGCTCGGGAACCGTGATATTGGCAACCTGGTTCAGCGGCACGCGCGAACCATAGGCCTCGACAGTGATCGGATCGAGAATATTGGCCGATGCGCGGCCCGTGCGCAGCGAGGCAATGTCGCTTTTGAACGCGGCTACCGCGCCTTCCATGCGTCGCTTGATATCGTTGAGATCGACTGATCCGCTCATCTTCTTACTCCCTTGTTGCTCTTAGCGGCAAAGCTGCATGTCAGTTGTCGGATACGATGGTCTTGCGCCCGCCACCGGTCAAGATTTGGGCAAAGCCGCCCTTCTCGTGGATGGAAAACACGATGATCGGAATGCTGTTTTCGCGGGCGAGCGCAACAGCCGCCACGTCCATCACCGCCAAGCCCTTATCCAAAACTTCGCTATGCGTCAGCGTCTCGAACCGGGTTGCATCCGGAAACTTCTTCGGATCGGCGGAATAAATGCCGTCCACTTGCGTTCCCTTGAAAATCGCCTCGGCGCCGATTTCGGCTGCGCGCAGCGCCGCGGCCGAGTCCGTCGTGAAGAATGGATTGCCCGTTCCGCCGGCAAAGATCACCACCCTGCCCTGTGCCATGTGATGCAGCGCCTGGCGCTGCGAAAAGCTCTCGCAGATCTCAGGCATGGAGATTGCCGACAGAACGACGGTATCGATGTCTAGCTTGCGGAGCGACGTGGCGAGCGCCAGTGCATTAATGACGGTACCCAGCATGCCCATGTGGTCGCCAGTCACCCGGTCGCCGCCCTTAGAAGCCACGGCCACGCCCCTGAAGATGTTACCGCCCCCCACCACGACGCCGACTTCGACACCCATGGCGCGTGCTTCGGCGATGTCGGAAGCAATCCGCCCGGCAACAGCGACATCGATGCCGAAACCCTGACTGCCCATCAAAGCCTCGCCGGAAGCCTTCAGGAGGACGCGCTTATAGACGGGCTGAGGGGACATGGAGGCTCCTTGAATCTAAACAGCTGCGGAGGGGTCAAACGGGTTGCCGATACACGAAGGGCACCGGTTTGTCACCCGGTGCCCCGTCGTTTTGTCGGTGTTCAACAGTTAGCTGTATCAGCCCTTGGCGACTGCGGCGACTTCCGCGGCAAAGTCGCTTTCTTCCTTCTCGACGCCTTCGCCGAGCAGCAGGCGTGCCATGCCGGTTACCTCGATCGGCGCGCCGACTTCTTTTTCGGCAGCCTTAACGGCAGCGCCGACCGTCAAATCGGGATTGATGACGAAAGCCTGCGACAGCAGTGCGACTTCCTCAAAGAACTTGCGCATGCGGCCTTCGACCATCTTTTCGATGATGGCTTCCGGCTTGCCCGACTCGCGGGACTGCTCGATGAAGACGTTGCGTTCACGCTCGGCAACGGCTGGATCCACTTCCTCGGCACGGATGGCCAAAGGCGCGGTCGCGGCGATGTGCATGGCGACCTGACGGCCGATGGTGTTCAATGCATCCTTGTTGCCGGTCGACTTCAAGGCGACGAGCACGCCGAGCTTGCCGAGGCGGTCGGCCGCAGCGTTGTGAATATAGGTGGCGACAACGCCGTCTTCGACTTCGAGAGCAGCCGAACGACGCAGGTTCATGTTTTCGCCGATGGTGGCGATGGCATCCTTGATCGTGTCGGTGACCGACTTGCCGGTAGCCGGATAGGTGGCTGCGCCAACGGCTTCAACAGAGCCGCCTGTCCCGAGCGCTACGTCGGCAACGCCACGAACCATGGACTGAAACGCATCGTTGCGGGCAACGAAGTCGGTTTCCGAATTGATTTCAACCACGACAGCCTTGGTGCCGGCGCTGGCAACGCCGATCAGGCCTTCAGCCGCGGTACGGCCGGACTTCTTGTCGGCCTTGGCAATGCCCTTGGCACGCAACCAGTCGATCGCCGCTTCGATGTCGCCATTGTTTTCGGCAAGCGCCTTCTTGCAATCCATCATGCCTGCGCCGGACTTTTCGCGCAGTTCCTTAACCAATGCAGCGGTGATTTCAGCCATTTTCGTGCCTCTTGTCGGTTCAAGTTGGGTATCGCCGGGAAGACATCGGCGAGACCAAAGTTTGGGACGAATGTACCCGGAAGTATGACAACGTGATGAAACACATCACGAGATGATTGCCTCGACGACTGCACCAATCAAACATGGGCCTGCGGAAACGATCACCTTAAACAACGGAGGCCAGGGATTTGGATCTCTGGCCTCCGTCAAACTTATAGCGGAGTGGCAAGCCACTCCCCGGCTGCCTCAGGCTTCCGCTTGGGCTTCTGCTTCGCCTTCGAGAGCAGGCTCGATCGGGGCCTCGGCGGAGGCGCCGACATCACGGCCCGAAGCGCCCTGCTGGCGAGCGATACCATCAATTGCCGCGCGAGCGATGAGGTCCGTGTAGAGAGCGATGGCGCGCGAAGCGTCGTCGTTACCCGGGATCGGGTAGTCGATCAGGTCCGGATCGCAATTGGAGTCGATGATAGCAACGACCGGGATACCCAGGCGCTTGGCTTCGTCGATGGCGATCTTTTCCTTGTTGGTGTCGATGATGAACATCAGGTCAGGGGTGCCGCCCATGTCACGGATACCGCCCAGCGCCTTGTCGAGCTTTTCGCGCTCGCGCTCGAGGTTCAGGCGCTCCTTTTTCGTGAAGCCGGAAGCTTCCGAAGCCAGGATTTCGTCGAGCTTGCGCAGGCGCTGGATCGAGTTGGAAATGGTCTTCCAGTTGGTCATCATGCCGCCGAGCCAGCGGGAGTTGACGTAGTACTGGGCCGAACGCTTTGCGCTGTCAGCGATCAGCTCCGAAGCCTGACGCTTGGTGCCGACGAACAGAACGCGACCGCCACGGGCAACGGTGTCCGATACGACCTGCAGGGCGCGCGACAACATCGGCACGGTCTGGGCCAAGTCGATAATGTGAATGTTATTACGATCGCCGAAGATATACGGCTTCATCTTCGGGTTCCAGCGGTGAGTCTGGTGACCGAAGTGGACGCCTGCTTCAAGCAGCTGGCGCATAGAGAAATCGGGCAATGCCATGCCTAGTTATCCTTTTCCGGTTGAACCCCCGCAAGGCGAACAGCATCTCTCGTCGAGAAATGCCACCGGGCGGAACAATCCGGATTTCTCCCGAACCATCCCATGCCTTGCGTGTGGAATGGTGGTGCCCATACATGCCATCGCGCCCAAAAGCAAGACGTGCAGGGCAAAAAGGGATAGGTGTATCGTCCGGCTGCTGGCGTCCGCCGATATTGCTCCCAGGACAGCTTTCACCACCGGCCGTCTAGATCAGATGATTGCTCAGTCCTTGTCTGCGCAAGGCCAGGACTGCGGCTTCGTCAGGCCGGACGGGAGTATGGTCTTCTCATCTCCGCAGGCCATGTCGAGCTGATGCTGCTCAAGACCCTTCGATGCCGACAGATCAAGAGCCTCCAGCCGCGTCAACGAAAGGAAGGCACTACTGAAATCCAAAGGCCCTTTGAAACTGGCCTTAGTCAGATCTGCCCGTGCCAGATTGGCAGACGCGAAGCTCGTGCCGGTCAGCACCGCCTTATCGAAGATAACCCTGCTTAACTCGGCCTTTTCAAAATTCGCGCCCTTCAGATCGGCACCGGTGAAATTTGCACGCTGCAATTCTGCGCCGGCAAAGGATGCACCTTCGGCGAAAATACTTTGAAATCCAGCGCGGTATGCCTCGACTTTCTGAAAATTAGCCTTTTCCGCATGTGCACCGGCCAATGAAGCTCGTGCCAGCTTGGCTTTCGTCAAATCAGCATCGGTGAAATTGGATTCACGCAAGTCCGTATAGCTGAGGTCTGCCTCGACCAACTTGGCACGGGAGAAATTGCTTCCGCTCAGCATGAGGTTCTTCTTGCCGCAACCCGCCCAATCGAGACCGGGTCTGGGGTCAGCACGGCAGTCAGCAGCCTGTACAGGGAGCAGACCTAAGGAGGCTTCGCCGGCGAAAAGGGCTAAAACAAACCCGGCATAAATGAGAGACTTCGTCGCCACAGAACCTGATCCTTACCGTCGATAGCGCCTTGTGATCCTAGCCACAGATATGGGTATCAAGACTTAAGTTTTCATCCAGTTCCATAGAGCCAGTTTCTGCTTTACTTGCAGTCCTGCTTGTCCAGAAGTTCCAACTTGGAGAGGCTGCCGGACAGAACGAATTCGCCATAATCCATGGTAAGATCACGGGTGATGCCGTTCTCGTACAGCTTGAACGACATATTGTAGACCGGCGTCGGATCGCCCGGGGCGCTGTCGTTGAAATAAGCGATCGTCACCGGCCAGAACGCGGTTTTGGCAAACTCGCCCGCCTGTTCCGCGTCTACGTCGTCCTTTGCCGGCTGCTGTGCCTTGCCGATCACCGTCGTGGTCAACAGGGACTGATCGCCATTTTCCGAGCCATCGAAGACCCGAGCTTCGAACAGACGCTTGCCCTGCTTGGCGTTGTGGATGACTTCCAGCATGTGGTCGGTCGGGAAATCGCTGGCGGGCAGTTCGATTTCTTTAGCGTTGGGTGCGGAGAGCTCGACCTTGACGCCCTGCTCACCCTTGCTGGCATCACCGCTCAGTTCCTTATCAAGCTTTTCGTCCGTAAAAGACTTTGTTTCGAAATGGAACTGACGCGCCGACAGATCCTCGAACGTATTGGTCTGCTGATCGCTCAGCCTGGTTTCCTCACCCGTGCCGATCTTGGTCACCAGGCGAAAATTGGTGGTAAATCCGGTGCAGGCTGAACCGGTGAACTCATAGACCATGCGGCCGAACATGCCCTCAATGCCAGAACGTTCGGAAGCATCCTTGAGCTTTAGGTCGTAGACGGCGCGATGCGGCACAAGAAGCCTCGCTGCAATGTCTGCGTTCGGCGCCGCGGCAAATGCGCTGGGGACGCAGACGCCACCGGCAAGGATCAACCCGAGGCTCATGCGCAACATTCACATTCTCCTGTTGGACTCATTCCAGGTGTTATAAGAACGCCATGGGTTGAGGTTATGGCCTTGATGCAAGATTTTTGATGAATTTACAACAAACGGGAAATCGAAAATGACCGAAGCGATCGATGGCCGCCTGAAGGAAATAGGAATCACCCTCCCCGTCGCCGCTGCGCCAGCCGCCAATTACCTGCCCTATGTGATCACGGGCAATCTGCTATTCATTTCCGGCCAGCTGCCGAACGAGAACGGCAAAGTGGCCGTGACGGGTCTGGTCGGCAGCGACGTGGACGTGGCGGCTGCCAGCCGTGCAGCGGAACTCTGCGCGATCAACATTCTCGCCCAGGCGAAAGCTGCTCTCGGCGGCGACCTTGCCAGGATTAAGCGGGTGGTGAAGCTGACAAGTTTCGTCGCCTCGGCTCCCGGTTTCGTCGAGCAGCATGTGGTCACCAACGGCGCTTCGAACCTGTTTGCCAACGTGCTCGGTGAGGCCGGCAAGCATGCACGCGCGGCAGTCGGCATGGCGGCGCTGCCGTTCAACGCCTCGGTGGAAGTGGAAGCCATTATCGAGATCGAAGCATGATCGATGCCGCCTGGATCAAGGAACTCCCGGTCGCCCACCGCGGCTACCATGACATGAACCAGCAGATCTGGGAAAACACGCTTGCCGCCTTTGCGCGCGCTGCCGAAGCGGGTTTTGCCATCGAATGCGATGTCCAGCTTTCTGCCGACAGCGTGCCCGTCGTTTTCCATGACCATGATCTCGAACGCCTTTGCGGCATCAAGGGCGACGTGCGCGAGCGCACAGCCTCGGAACTCGGCATGCTCGCCATCGGCGGCACCAAGGACAAGATGCCGACGCTGAAGCAGATGCTCGATCTCGTCAAAGGCAGCGTGCCGCTGGTGATCGAGATCAAGGGAAGGCCCGGAGAAGGCGAGGACGACGGTTTCGTTGAAACCGTGCTTGACGTCCTGGACGGGTATGAGGGCACTGTCGCACTGATGAGCTTCGACCATCACATCCTGCGCGACCTGAGAAGGGCAGACGCATCCTTCCCGATCGGCTTGACGGCAATGGGCGACAGGCCGGAAGAGTTCTTCGCCCATGATGAAGCGATGCAGCTCGGGCTCGATTTCATCTCCTACCACTGGCCGCATCTGCCCAATACGTTTGTCACTGCGCAGAGACAGGCCGGCATTCCCATTATTACCTGGACCGTGAGGGATGGAATTGGCGTTGAACAGACCTATAAATACGCAGACCAGATGACCTTCGAAGGTTTTGACCCGAAGGCGACTCATCCCGCGTAAAGTAGGCATGACAGCAAACCTCACCATCCGCATCGAAAAGTCGATCGGCGCGATCAGCGAGACAAGCTGGTCGCGCCTTTTGGGCGCCTCGAAATCTTCGGTCGAGACGCCGTACAATCCTTTCCTGTCGCACGCCTTCCTTTCGGCCTTGGAAGAGTCGGGATCCGCAACGGCCAAGACCGGATGGCACGGACATCACCTGCTCCTCGAGGACAGTCAGGGCGCCCTCCTCGGCGCCGTTCCCGGCTATATCAAGAGCCATAGCCAGGGCGAATATGTCTTCGACCACGGCTGGGCAGACGCTTTCGAGCGTGCCGGCGGCCAGTATTACCCGAAGCTCCAATGCGCCGTGCCTTTCACGCCGGCGACGGGCCCGCGCCTTCTCGTCTCGGCGGGCCGCGACAGAGCCTCCACGGAACTGACGCTTGCTGCAGGTCTCCAGGAAGTGACACGGCAGGTCGGTCTTTCCTCGGCGCATGTCACCTTCATTGCAGACGATCAGCTGGCGGCCTTCGAACACGCGGACTATCTGCATCGGACCGACAAGCAGTTCCATTTCATCAATGACGGCTATGCCGACCACAACGCTTTTCTGGAAACGCTCGCTTCCCGCAAGCGCAAGGCATTGAAGAAGGAACGCCGCGCGGCGCTGGAAAACGGCATTACCATCGACTGGTTGACGGGCAGCGACCTGACCGAAGACATCTGGGATCAGTTCTTCGCCTTCTACATGGATACCGGCAGCCGCAAATGGGGCCGGCCCTACCTCACCCGGACCTTCTATTCCTTGATCGGTGAGCGGATGCCGGACGACATTCTTCTGGTCATGGCCAGGAGAGAGGGAAAATATGTCGCCGGAGCGATCAACTTCATCGGCGGTGACGCGCTTTACGGCCGGCACTGGGGCTGCATCGAGGACCATCCCTTCCTACATTTCGAAGTGTGCTATCACCAAGCTATCGATTTCGCGCTGGCCAAGGGCCTGAAGCGGGTCGAAGCAGGCGCCCAGGGCGAGCACAAGCTGGCCCGCGGCTATCTGCCTGTCACCACCCACTCCATGCATTATATCGCGCATCCGGGTCTGCGCGGCGCAGTTGCAGACTATCTCGAGCGCGAGCGCCAGGAAGTGGATTACATGAACGAATACCTGTCCGAGCACACGCCGTTCCGCAAGGGCGAGCGCCAGCAGGAAGACTGACAGCAACACGTGGAGGATCCGTGCATGACCATCGAGGCCTACGACAACAACAATATTTTCGGCAAAATACTGCGTGGCGAGATCCCCTGCCACCGGGTCTACGAAGATGATGATACGCTTGCCTTCATGGATGTCATGCCCCAGTCTCCGGGCCATGTGCTGGTAATCCCGAAGGCGCCTTCCCGCAATATTCTCGATGCAGATCCGAGGACGCTGTCGAAACTGATGCCGGTCGTCCAGCGACTGGCCAAGGCGGTCAAGGAGGCTTTCGAGGCTGACGGCATCACCGTGACACAGTTCAACGAACCGGCGGCCGGGCAGACGGTTTTCCACCTGCACTTTCACATTGTCCCGCGATACGAAGGCGCAGCCCTCAAGCCTCATTCCGGCCAGATGGAAGACAATGAACTGCTCGCAACGCAGGCTGAGAAAATCATCGGTGAACTGGGCAACTGACGGCTCAGCGGCATCGGCTTCCTCAGAAGCCGAGCCACCACAAGCCAGCGATCAACAAAATGATCGGTACGGCGACACCGACGCCCACCTTCCGGCCGCTGGCCAGGAACAGGCCAAAGCCTATCCCTGCAGCTCCCAGCCTTAGCCATAAAGGTGAATGCGACAAAGTACCGGTCGGAAAAACGATCAGCTTGGCGGTGACGGCCATGACCAGAGCCGTTGCGACCGCCCTCACCCAATAGAGCGCTTCGGAATCCTCGTTCAGCCGGCTGCCGGCCAGCACACCCAGCCATCGCCAGATGTCAGTGGCCAGAAAGCCGGCCACGATGATGACGATATAAGTCCACCACTCTTCCATCACTGCGCTGTCCTAAGACTTCTCTGCGCGCGTTTGCGACGGAACCTGTCGATAAGGTAGGCGGCGGTGCCGCCACCGATCCCGGCATAGAGAACGTCGAAGTCCGGCGTGACAACAGCTAGAACCGGACCCAGGATAACCCCGATGACGAAGGCCAGCTTCACCACCGGCTGCTGCGCGCTGGCCCAGATCGAGGAGATGAAATAGACCGGCGTCAGCATGAAAAGCGCGCCTGCGACCAGCGGCGGGAATTGCGATACGACGCCGAAACTGATCGCGACGATGACGGCATTGGTGAATGTCAACGTCATCCCGAAGCCGGCGAAAAAAGCAACTCTGTACGGACGTGGCACGTCGCGCAGGTGTCGGGATGCAAAGACCCAGGACGTAATGGCGATGAAGTGAGACAGGAACAGGAGTACGCCGACGGGCGTCTTCTGCGTCCGCATCTCCGGCATGATGGAGGCGACCATCGGCATCATCCGGATCGAAGACAGCGTCACGGCCAGAAAGGAAGCGGCTATATGAGCCTTGCCGACCATTGTCCCGATCAGGATCATTTGGGCGGGCAGAGCCCAGACAGACAGCGTCATGACCACCGCCTCGCCGCGGCTAAGGCCGGATTCGAGGGCAAAGGCACTGAAACCCACATAGGACGCCATTAGGATGAGAGCCGGCAGCGAGAAAATGCCGCGCATGCCCTGAAGGAACCAGGAAAGGTGACGCCGCTCGTCGATCTCAGTGGCCATTGGTCTCCCTGGTGACTGTGGTGGTTGAGGCTGAGCTTCGGCACCTACAGAAACGACAACGCCGGGACAAGCCCGGCGTTTATTCTTTCACGCAAGTGCCAAAGCACCCTGTTCTTTACTTCGTCTTCGGCACCCGCGGCACCGTGCTGCCTTTGCGGGGCGACGGCTTCGGCGCTTCTGCCGGAACCTCATCTGCTGCGATCACATCGACGTCGGTCATGGCAGCGGCCGGGCCTCTGTCCTTGTCCTTTGGAGCCGACTTCCTGGGCGCCTTGGGCTTGGTAACCTTGGCATGAGCTTCCTCTGCAGCCTCCTCCACCTCAGCCTCCGGCTTCGGCTTTACCGGCACGGTTTCGGGGATGCAGTCGAGGACCAGCTTGTCCTTGCCGTCCTCGTCCTTGCTGACGGTAACGCGAACCACACCACCCTTGCGCAGCTTGCCGAACAGGATCTCGTTGGCAAGCGGCTTCTTGATGTGCTCCTGGATGACGCGAGACAGCGGGCGGGCGCCCATCTTCTCGTCGTAACCCTTGTCGGCCAGCCAGGCGATCGCATCCTCGTGCAGGTCGAAGATGATGTTGCGTTCAGACAGCTGGGTTTCCAACTGCATGACGAACTTCTGGACGACCTGATGAATGACACCAGTTGGCAGCGGCGCGAAGGCAATCGTTGCATCGAGACGGTTACGAAACTCCGGTGTGAACAGCCGGTTAAGCGCTTCTTCGTCCTCGCCCGTCCGCTTGGACGAACCGAAGCCGATCGCCGCCTTGGCCATTTCCGACGCACCCGCATTGGTCGTCATGATCAGGATGACGTTGCGGAAGTCGATCTTCTTGCCGTTGTGGTCGGTCAGAGAACCATGGTCCATGACCTGCAGCAGGATATTGTAGATATCCGGATGCGCCTTCTCGATTTCGTCGAGCAGAACCACGCTGTGCGGATGCTGGTCGACGCCGTCGGTCAAGAGGCCGCCCTGGTCGAAGCCGACATAACCGGGAGGTGCGCCGAGCAGTCTCGAGACCGTATGGCGTTCCATGTATTCCGACATGTCGAAGCGCAACATCTCGACGCCGAGCGAAGCGGCAAGCTGCTTGGCGACCTCCGTCTTGCCGACGCCGGTCGGGCCGGAAAAGACGTAGGAGCCGATCGGCTTGTTCGGCTCGCGCAGGCCGGCACGCGCCAGCTTGATGGCGGTGGACAAGGCTTCGATCGCCGCGTCCTGACCGTAAACGACCGAGCGCAGTTCCTTTTCCAAGTTGGCGAGAACCATCTCGTCATCCTTGGACACGGTCTTGGCCGGGATCCGCGCCATGGTGGCGATCGTTGCCTCGATCTCCTTCTCGGTGATCAGCTTGCGACGCTTGGACGCTGGCACGAGCATCTGCGCCGCACCGGTTTCGTCGATAACGTCGATCGCCTTGTCCGGCAGCTTGCGGTCGGAAATGTAGCGGGCCGAAAGTTCCACCGCCGACTTAATCGCCTCATTGGTGTAGCGCAGCTTGTGGTAGTCTTCGAAATACGGCTTCAGACCCTTCATGATCTCGATCGCGTCCTCGATCGACGGCTCATTGACGTCGATCTTCTGGAAACGGCGAACCAATGCCCGGTCCTTCTCGAAGAACTGGCGGTACTCCTTGTAGGTGGTCGAGCCGATGCAGCGGATCTGACCCGAGGACAGAGCCGGCTTCAACAGGTTGGACGCATCCATGGCGCCGCCCGATGTCGCACCGGCACCAATAACCGTGTGGATTTCATCGATGAACAGCACGGCACCTGGGAAGTCTTCCAGTTCCTTGACGACCTGCTTCAGGCGTTCCTCGAAGTCGCCGCGATATCGCGTGCCGGCCAGCAGCGTACCCATGTCGAGCGAGAAGATGGTAGCGTCAGCAAGTGCTTCCGGAACCTTGCCCTCGATGATGCGCTTAGCAAGCCCCTCTGCAATCGCCGTCTTGCCGACGCCGGGGTCACCCACATAGAGCGGGTTGTTCTTGGAGCGGCGGCACAGGACCTGAATCGTCCGGTTGACTTCCGAATGGCGGCCGATCAGCGGATCAATACGGCCATCACGAGCCTTGTCGTTCAGGTTGACGCAATAGGCCTTCAGGGCATCCTGCGGCTTCTTGGCAGAGCTTTCCTCGTGATCTCGTGACGATGGCTTGGCATCGGCGTCGCTTTCCTCGATACCGCGCGGCGCACGGGTCTGCGAGGCGCCCGGCCGCTTGCCGATACCGTGGGATATGTAGTTGACGGCGTCGTACCGGGTCATCTCCTGCTCCTGCAGGAAGAAGGCCGCATGGCTTTCCCGTTCCGCAAAGATCGCCACCAGTACATTCGCACCGGTCACTTCTTCCCGGCCCGAAGACTGCACGTGGATCACGGCGCGCTGTATGACGCGCTGGAAGCCGGATGTGGGCTTTGAGTCCTCATCGTAGCCCGTCACGAGGTTAGACAGCTCGTGATCCACATAATCAATGACGGTTTTGCGCAGAGTTTCTAGATTGACGTTACAAGCGCCCATGACCGCCGCTGCATCGGCGTCGTCGATCAACGCCAAGAGCAGATGTTCGAGCGTGGCATATTCGTGATGCCGCTCGTTTGCAAAGGTCAGTGCCTGGTGCAGCGCCTTTTCAAGACTAGGCGAAAATGTTGGCACGTCGGGTTCCTCACTTCTTTTCCATGACACATTGCAGCGGATGCTGGTGTTGCCGGGCGAAGTCCATAACTTGGGACACCTTGGTTTCCGCTACTTCGTAGGTAAAAATTCCGCATTCCCCCACGCCATGGTTGTGCACGTGGAGCATGATACGCGTTGCCGCATCCCGGTCTTTCTGAAAAAAACGCTCCAGAATATGGATGACGAACTCCATCGGCGTATAATCGTCATTCAACAGGAGTACGCGGTAGAGATTGGGTTTCTTGGTCTTTGATTTGGTGCGGGTGATAACAGAGGTACCGCGGTTGCCGTTGTCTCCGTCGCCGCCCTTTTCGCGTTGCATCAAGATCGGCAGTGCGATCATCTTCATTCATTCCTCAGTCGTCCGGCTCCGGTTCGCTTCGTGTCCGCTTTGCCGAACTTCAGTCAACATAACTTAGTTCATCAGAAAACGATTTTAAGCCCCCTTCGCCGTCACGCAATCACTATTCCGCTAAACACACGCTGTGCGCTGCTTAAAATCAGCTTTTTCGCGCGTGGGTCGAACGCGGGAAGTTGCTGACGGCACACGCGCGGCTACGAAAAGAATCAGCGCCCGACCAACTTGAGCTGCAATCGGGACATTCTAACGGCCGGCGGAATGGCTATGACGCGCACTTCTGACAGTCGCTCAATAACGCCGCGCCAAGCACAAGTATTCGTATATGCTTATAGAAGGCTATTCCCTGCCTGAAAGTCAAGGCCGGCGACACGGTTGCCAACCGTAGCCTGGAATCAAAGCGGGCCCGCAGGCCCGCCTTTTTCGACTGCATATCTGCTTAGAGATCGACCTCTAGAATCGCCATCGAGAAGTTATACGAGCGCTCGCCGTCCTCGTCGTCGACGTAAACCACCCCGAGAAACTCTTCGCCGAGATAGACTTCGGCAGAATCGTCCTTGCGGGGACGCGCCTTGACGATGATCTGCGGGTTCAAAAGGCGCTTGAAATAAGCGTCGATCTTCTTGATTTCGTCCGGTTTCACACTCTTCTCCGTCAGCGGTTCGCGGTTCGGCGCTTTTGCCACGGGACAAAGGCGAAAGTAAAGCCGCGACCCCTCCGCTCAGACGCGTTTGCCCTCTCGCAATCCATCGTCAGTCCTGGCCAGTCAGCAACTGGTCCATCAGGCGAGCCGGTTCGGAGCAGCCGGCAGAGCCAACCACTTTCGCCGGAACACCGGCTACTGTCGACTTCGGGGGAACGGCCTTCAAAACAACAGAACCGGCTGCCACGCGCGAGCAGGAACCGATCTCGATATTGCCGAGGATCTTGGCGCCGGCGCCGATCAACACACCATTGCCGATCTTGGGATGCCGATCAGCCCCCTCCTTGCCGGTGCCGCCGAGTGTTACGCCGTGCAGGATGGACACATTGTCGCCAATCATCGCCGTTTCGCCGACCACAAGACCGGTGGCGTGGTCAAGGAAGATCCCCTTGCCGATGCGCGCCGCCGGATTGATATCCGTTTGGAACACGCTCGAAGCTCGGCTTTGGAGATAAAGTGCGAAATCGCGCCGCCCGTTGTTCCAGAGCCAATGCGCAAGTCGGTGCGTCTGGATAGCGTGGAAGCCCTTGAAATAGAGAACCGGCTCGAGGAAGCGCAGACATGCAGGGTCGCGATCATAGAAAGCCTGTATATCAACGCGCAGAATGGTGCCCCATTCCGGCCAGTCAGCGAGCATTTCCAGGAACGTCTGACGCAGAAGCACCGCCTGGAGATCCGCGTGATCGAGACGCTCGCAAATTCGGTGAATCACGCTTTCTTCAAGCGATCGGTGGTTTAGGATGGTCGAGAAAAGAAACGCGGCAAGCAGCGGATCGTGTTCCGCAGCGGCATGCGCCTCCTGCCGGAGCGTGTCCCATATCGGATCGACCGTGGGGACCATTTCGTGCTGGCGAAATTCAGTTCTTGCGGCCATCGCCGTCTCCTTGCCTGCGCTCAAGCATGCCGTTCAAGCCATCATATATAGAATATGTTTTCCCCAAAACCAACTGCCTCAAAATCGCATTGCGTTGATCATTAGGATCAGAGAACCTGCTGGCTCGTGGACAACTCGGCCAAGAATTCCAGCACCGCCTTCTTGAAGACGCGGTCGCCGACAGCCAGCATGTGATCCCGGCCAGGAATGTCGAGTGCGCGTGCATGCGGCATGAGATCGGCCAGTTCCTGGGCCGAGCCTGCGATGTCATCGGTCGTACCGACGCCGATCAGGGTCGGCGCGAGGATGCGTGCCATGTCTGCTCTCGCCACAAGGTCGCGCGAACCGCGGATGCAGGCTGCCAGCGCCTGCCTGTCACTCTTGGTTTGATCTGCAAAGGCGCGGAACATCCGCCCGCGCTGGTGGGTGACGTCATCAAGAGCAGGCGCCAGAAGCGCGTCGGCAATCGGATCCCAATCGCCGACCCCGTCGGTCATGCCAATGCCGAGGCCACCAAGCACCAGGGAGCGGACCCGATCAGGATGGGCAAGGGCTGCGAAAACTGAGATCCGTGCGCCCATGGAATAGCCAAAGAGGTGAGCTTCGGGGATGCGAAGATGATCGAGAAGGGCAATGGAATCCTCCGCCATGACCCACGGCCGGTACGCTTCTGCATCACGGGGCTTGTCGCTGGCGCCGTGGCCGCGATTGTCCATGGCGATGACCCGGTAGCCCGCATCGCCCAGCGTTTTCAGCCATCCAGGATGCACCCAGTTGACAGTGGCGCTGGAAGCGAAGCCATGGATCAGCAGAACGGGATCACCCGACGGATTGCCCTCGTCGAAATACGCAAGATCCAGACCGTCATGTGAAAAAGAGGAAAAGGCTGGTGCGTTGAGATTCATGACTGGCATCCTTTTTTTGCGGCTGAACATAGGCGATCAGTCAGCGCGATTGAACCCTCGCCACGCCGGAATCGGTCGGCACAAACGCTTTCCCACTACACAATCCGAACACAGGGCGATAATGTCCGCCGCAAATCGGGCGGGGGGCTTGAGCCGCCGCATTATCAAGCATGGAGATCATCATGGCTGGCCACAGCATTCCTCACTTCCAGAACGACGGCGGATATCGGGCGATCCAGATCGGCGTGAAAGAATTCATGTGCACCGGCGCTTCCGTGCCCTTCGATCATCCGCATATCTTCATCGACATGGGCGACGATGTGGAAAAGGTCTGCTCCTATTGCTCGACCCTCTACAGCTATAACCCGTCATTGGCGGCCGATCAGACGGATCCCGCAGGCTGCGTTTTCCACATCAAGGCGGCTTGATCGGCATCTGCTGATGACATTGGAAAAGGTGGCGATTATCGGCGCCGGCATAGCCGGCTTGACTGCCGCGCTATCCTTTGCCCGGCATGGCATCGCCAGCGATATCTTCGAGGAAGCGTCGACGCTTCTGGAGGTGGGAGCAGGGCTTCAGATTTCGCCGAACGCCTCGCGCATCCTTTCGGCACTCGGCGTCCTGCCGGCGCTTGAAGCGGTTTGGACGGAACCGGACCAGATCGCGCTGACATCCGGGACAACTCTTAAACTGATCGCCTCTGTGCCTTCTGGGCATTTTGCGCGTGAACGTTGGGGGGCTCCCTACGGCGTCCTGCACCGCGCGACGCTGCAGAAAGTACTGGTTGCGGCTGTCGAGCAAAATCCTCTTTGCCGCCTGCATCTCGGCTCTCCCGTCCGCGGCAATGCCTATGCGGCATCCGGCCTTGCCTATGGCTTGGTGGTCGGAGCCGACGGTGTCTGGTCCAACATGCGTGCCTGCATTGCAAGCGCACCGACGCCGCATTTTTCCGGCAATGTAGCGTGGCGTTTCACGCTTCCGCAATCTGCAGCACCCTCCTGGCTTTCGCCAGGGCAGGTGACGGCCTTTCTAGGCCCTTCAACCCATCTGGTCGCCTATCCCCTGAACGACGTCGGCAGCATCAATGTGGTTGCCATAGCCTCAGGCGTGAGCCCAGGTGAAACATGGGATGCAAAGGCCAGCCAAGTGCAGCGACACGCGCTCCTCGAGCGCTTCCATCGATGGGACCGCCGCATCGTCAGTGTATTGGAAGGCGCCGAGCAGCCCACCTTCTGGCCTCTTTACTCGCTCGACTCCGGCCGCTGGCAAAGCGGCGGCAACACCGTTCTGATTGGCGATGCAGCACATGCCATGATGCCGTTTGCGGCCCAGGGCGCCGCAATGGCGATCGAAGACGCATTTGTTCTGGCCGCAAAGGTTGCCGGCCCCCTGCCCCTCGCTGAGGCTCTTTCAAGTTTTGAAACGGAGCGAAAAGTGCGGATCGCTAGAGTCAGGGCACGCGGGGCTTTTAACCGCTTCGCCTATCATGCCCGTGGACCGGTCCGGCTTGGCCGGGACTTGGTCCTATCTATGCGGCCGCCGCAATCTCTTGCGGCGGATCTGGACTGGCTCTACGGCTATCATCCTATTTGACGTTCAGGCAGCGGCTGCCGCAGCAAAGCCGCGCTCCAGGTCTGCCTGAAGATCGACCACATCTTCAAGCCCGATCTGCAGGCGGATGACCACGCCGTCGGACGGCGCTTTGCATATCGTACGGTCCGAGAGGCTGACCAGGACCGCCAGGCTTTCATAGCCGCCCCAGGAATAGCCCAGCCCGAAATAAGTCAGCGCATCCAGGAAGGCATGCGATTTCCGTCTTGCGTTGGCGGCGTCCGTCTTCAGCACGAAGGAAAAGACGCCGCTTGCTCCCTTGAAGTCCCGCTTCCATATCTCGTGGCCAGGAAAGCTCGGCAAGGCCGGATGCAGGACGCGGGCAACTTCTCCGCGGCCTTCGAGCCACTGCGCAATCGACAAGGCGCTCTTCTGGTGATGCTCCAGCCGGATTCCCATGGTCCGCAAGCCGCGCAGTATCTGGTAGGAATCATCCGGCGCACCGCAAATCCCCATCAGAATGCGAGCCTCCTCGAGTTGCGGCCAGTATTGCGCATTGGCCGAAACCGATCCCATAACGATGTCCGAATGGCCTGACGGATATTTCGTCGTGGCGTGAATGGACACGTCTACTCCGAAATCTAGCGGTCGGAAGTAGAGCGGCGTCGCCCAGGTATTGTCCATGGTGACGACGCAACCATGTCTGTGCGCCACTTCGGCAATGGCCCTGATGTCTTGCATTTCAAATGTATTGGAACCAGGCGCCTCGGTGTGAACCAGCTTTGTATTCGGCTTGATCAAGGTCTCGATCCCGGCACCGGGTGCCGGATCGTAATATTCCACCTCGACGCCAAGGCGTTTCAGCATCGTGTCGCAGAAGTTCCGGCACGGTGTGTAAACAGAATCCACGATCAAGGCATGATCACCGGCTGACAGATAGGCAAGAAACGGAACCGATATGGCCGCCAGTCCCGACGGCACCAGGATCGTACCGACAGCGCCTTCCAGTTCATTGAGCGCATCGCAAAGTGCATCCGTCGTCGGCGTAGCGCGTGTGCCATAGGTGTATTTCTGGCTGCGCCCTTCCATCGTCGCCATATCCGGAAAAAGTACGGTCGATCCGTGCACAACGGGCGGATTGACGAAACCGTGGTAGGCACTCGGCTCACTGCCTATGTGGGCGAGCCGCGTATTGTTGCCGGCGTCTCGCAGGAAGTCGTTCTTCTTCATTCGGGAAAATACTTTCGCTTGGAGAACTGCGGAAGTTTTGCCGCCTGCAACAATTCCGGTCAAGCCTACCTAAGCTTATGGGTCACACCTCTGCATGGACCACACGCTCGCCGCAAAAATGATCACGAACTGCATACTTGATAAGCATTTGCGTACTTGATGTGCGGCGCCAACGAATTTACCGCAGTTTGAACGCAATTTGGGCGAGCGAGACTTGACCCTGCCCGCTTTTGTGAATGAGATATAGGCACCCGCACCGGGAGGCCAGCGGGCCGCCGGCCGTATTCGAAAACAGGGGAACGGCCCGCGTCACCGAACACAGATAACCATAGAAAAAGGTTGGGAAAATGAAAAAGACGTATCTGTCAGCTGCAATTGGCGCGGCGGTGCTGGGCTTTGCCTCGGCCGCATCCGCTGCCACGCTCGATGACGTCAAGGCGAAGGGCTTCGTTCAGTGCGGGGTCAACACCGGCCTGGCCGGCTTTGCTCAGCCGGACGCTTCCGGCGCATGGAAGGGTTTTGACGTCGATTACTGCAAGGCCATTGCTGCAGCCGTTTTCGGCGATGCCACCAAGGTAAAGTTTACGCCGACGACTGCCCAGAGCCGCTTTACCGCGCTCCAGTCTGGCGAAGTCGACGTTCTTGCGCGTAACACCACATGGACCATCAGCCGCGACACTGCACTGGGCTTCAACTTCCGCTACGTCAACTATTACGACGGCCAGGGCTTCATGGTTCCGAAGAGCCTGAACGTGAAGTCCGCGCTGGAGCTCTCCGGTGCAGCTGTCTGCGTCCAGTCCGGCACCACGACCGAACTCAACCTCGCCGACTACTTCAAGTCCAACAATCTGCAATACAATCCAGTTGTTTTCGAAAAGCTCGAAGAGGTCAACGCTGCCTATCAAGCCGGCCGTTGTGACGTCTACACGACCGACCAGTCGGGCCTTTACGCAACGCGTTTGGCACTCTCGAATCCCGACGAGCATGTGATCCTGCCGGAAATCATTTCCAAGGAGCCGCTCGGCCCAGCCGTCCGCCAAGGCGATGACAAGTGGTTCGACATCGTCACCTGGGCCGGCTACGCTCTGGTTCAGGCTGAAGAGTTCGGCATCACGCAGGCCAATGTCGACGAAATGAAGAATTCGACCAACCCTGACGTCCGTCGCTTTCTCGGCGTGGAGAAGGATACCAAGATCGGTACAGACCTCGGCCTCACCAATGAATGGGCCTATAATATCGTCAAGGGCGTTGGCAATTACGGCGACGTCTTCGAGCGCAACATCGGCACAGGCAGCCCTTTGAAGATTGCTCGCGGCCTGAACGCCTTGTGGAGCAAGGGCGGCCTGCAGTTCGCACCGCCGATCCGCTGATCGCATAGACTGAAGTTCGCAGGGTGGCGCTCACCCTGCGAACTGTCTCCAACCGATAAAACCAAAAACAATAAGAGACCTATCACCGGGCACAGGGGATTGGCACAGCATGACGGACCACGCCATAAATGCGCCTGCCACCAAACAGGCATCCGCGTCACTCATCTACGACCCGAAGGTTCGCAGCATATTTTACCAGGTGCTCACTGTGGTCATCATCCTGGTCGCCGGCCTGTGGATTGCCCACAATGTCAGCAGCAATCTTGCACGCAGCAACACGGCGACCGGCTTCGGCTTTCTGGCAGGCCGGTCCGGCTTCGATATTGGCCAGTCGCTCATTTCGTATACCAGCGACTCGACCTATGGCCGCGCCATCGTCGTAGGCTTTCTCAACACGTTGATGGTTGCCGTCACCGGTATCTTCACCGCCACGATCGTCGGCTTCATCATCGGCATCGGGCGCCTATCGAAGAACTGGCTGATCGCCAAGCTCTGTACTGTTTACGTCGAGATTTTCCGCAACATCCCGCCGCTGCTGGTCATCTTCTTCTGGTATTCTGGGGTGCTGGCCGTTCTGCCGCAACCACGCGATGCGATCAACCTGCCGTTCTCGACTTTTCTCAGCAACCGTGGCCTGACCTTTCCCGCGACGATCTGGGGCGCTGGCGCATGGATGCTGCCCATCGCAATCATAGTGGCCATCGTCATCGCGGTCGTCTTCCGCAAATGGTCGATGACACGCCAGATGGCAACCGGCCAGCAATTGCCGAACGGTTGGATCTCGGCTGCCATCATCATTGGCGTACCCCTTTTATTCTTTTTCGCCATCGGTGCTCCGTTGACCTTCGATTTTCCGGTTGAGGGCCGCTTCAACCTGTCCGGCGGCGCCAACATTCGCCCCGAATTCGTCGCCCTCTATCTAGCCCTGTCGCTTTATACCGCGGCCTTTATCGCGGAGATCATCCGGGCCGGCATCAGAGGCGTTGGCAAAGGCCAGACGGAAGCCGCAGCCGCACTCGGCGTTCAGCCGTCGAAGATTACTCGACTCGTGGTCGTCCCGCAGGCCTTCCGCATCATTATTCCGCCGCTGACGAGCCAGTATCTGAACCTGACTAAAAATTCTTCGCTCGGCGTTGCCATAGGCTTTCCCGAACTTTTCTCTACGGGCAGTACCTCGCTTAATCAGACCGGCCAGGCGATCGAAATGATCACGATCATGCTTACCATCTATTTGAGCATCAGCATCGCTACCTCGCTGTTCATGAACTGGTTCAATGCCAAGATGGCCTTGGTGGAGAGATAAGAATGTCGACCAAAGATCTCTCCTATGTTCGCCGCGACATGATCGCGCCGGAACCGCCACCGATCAGCACCAAGACGATCGGCGGATGGCTTCGCACCAATCTTCTAGCAACGCCGAAGGATGTGGTTCTCACCATTTTAGCGCTCGCGCTGCTGGCGCTCGCGCTTCCCGGCATCATCAATTGGCTCTTCGTGCAGGCCAGCTGGTTCGGTGCCGACCGCTCTGTCTGTGCCACCGTCGTCCAGGGCGGCATCCGTCCGGATGGCTGGAAAGGCGCCTGCTGGGCCTTCGTCGGCGACCGCTTCCAGCAGTTCATGTTCGGCCGCTATCCGCTTGAGGAGCGCTGGCGTGTGATCTTGGTCGGCATCATGCTGATCGTCCTGCTCGTCCCCCTACTCATGCCGAAACTGCCCTACAAGGCGCTCAACGCCGTCTTGTTGTTCCTCGTTTATCCGGTCGTGTCCTTCTTCCTCTTGCACGGCAACGTGCTTGGCCTCGATCGGGTCGAAACACCGCTGTGGGGCGGCATGATGGTGACGCTGATCCTGTCTTTCGTCGGCATAGCCGTCTCCTTCCCCGTCGGCATTTTGCTGGCCCTGGGCAGACGCTCACCCATGCCGGTGCTGAGAACCTTCTGCATCCTCTTCATCGAGATCATTCGCGGCGTGCCCCTGGTCATGGTTCTCTTCATGGCCAACGTCATGTTGCCCTTGTTCCTGCCGACCGGCTGGAGCATCGACAACTTTCTGCGCGCCGTGGTGGGTGTGTCGCTTTTCGCCTCCGCCTACATGGCAGAAGTCATCCGCGGCGGTCTCCAGGCGATCCCCAAGGGACAAGGCGAAGGCGCCGATTCTCTTGGCCTCAGCTACTGGCAAAAGACCCGACTGATCATCCTGCCGCAGGCGATCAAGCTTGTGATCCCGGGCATCGTGAACACCTTCATCGGCTTGTTCAAAGACACGTCGCTGGTTGCCATTATCGGCATGTTCGATCTGTTGAACATCATCCGCCTCAACTTCACCGATACAACCTGGATCACTCCGATGACGCCGTTGACCGGTCTGGTTTTCGCAGGCCTCATCTACTGGATTTTCTGCTTTAGCATGTCGCGCTATTCCGCGTTCATGGAACGGCATCTTGATACCGGCCACAAACGATAAAAAGGGAAACTCATGGCTGACGCCCAACCCAAGAAACTGACCGTCTCCTCCACCGACGTCGCCGTCGAGATCATCGGCATGAACAAGTGGTATGGCGACTTCCACGTGCTGCGCGACATCAACCTCAAAGTGATGAAGGGCGAACGTATCGTTATTGCTGGCCCTTCAGGCTCGGGTAAATCAACAATGATTCGCTGCATCAACCGGCTCGAGGAGCACCAATCCGGCAGCATTTTCGTCGACGATATCGAGCTCACGAACGACCTGAAGAAGATTGATGAGGTGCGCCGCGAGGTTGGCATGGTGTTCCAGCACTTCAATCTTTTTCCGCATCTGACGATTCTGGAAAACTGTACGCTGGCGCCGATCTGGGTGCGTAAGATGCCTAAGAAGGAGGCCGAGGAAGTGGCTATGCACTACCTCAAGCGCGTCAAGATCCCGGAACAGGCCCATAAATATCCTGGTCAGTTGTCGGGCGGCCAGCAGCAACGTGTGGCGATCGCCCGCTCGCTCTGCATGAAGCCGAAGATCATGCTGTTTGACGAGCCGACATCGGCGCTCGATCCGGAAATGGTCAAAGAAGTGCTCGACACAATGGTGAGCCTGGCCGAAGAAGGCATGACCATGCTGTGCGTCACCCACGAAATGGGCTTTGCCCGCCAGGTTGCTAACCGCGTGATCTTCATGGACCAGGGTCAGATCGTCGAGCAGAATTCGCCAGCCGAGTTCTTCGACAATCCGCAGCACGAGCGGACCAGGCTCTTCCTTAGCCAGATCCTACACTAGTTCGTCAGCGCCGACGGCGGCGCCTCGGCGCCGTCTCCTTCTGCCATCACCATTTGACGGCATAGCTGGCATTGATGCTGCTAATCGGATCAGACGAACTGGATGCCCTGTCCAAAGAGCCGCTCAAAGTTATATGGTCGCCAAACTTCTGCTCCAGTGCGAGACCGGCCTCGGCCTTCTTGAAGTTATCGGTTCCCGTCGCTCTGACAACCACGGCCGTGCCAGTGGCGGAGCGTGATACCTTTACCGACTGCGCGACATCGATCCCCGTCCATTGCTGCGTCCCGCTGTCATAGCGCACGGAATAACTGCTTTGACGCTCCACATCGATCGCCGACGTCGCAATGTGCTTTTCGTAGTAGTTCATGGTGATGGCGGCGCTGCCAGCAACGCCGTCGACATCAAGGCCGATGTCGCGGTTCATTTCATAGGCCGGCCGCTGGATGGACTGGGCCTTCAAGCTACCCCAGAACTTTAGCGGAGCATCGACCACGGCGCCGTCCTTGGACGCATCCACACCGAGGTCGAAACCAGCCTCCGGTTCAAGTTTCATCGGCAGTTTCAAGCCCAATTTGACTGAATAGCTGGTGTCGGAAACCTTGCTGGGCTGCCAGATCAGCGGCCTGTCTTCAGCGCAGCTTTGTGAGGCGCAGGCTATCGCAATGAAGGAGGCCGAAACGGCCCTTAGTAGTCTTGTCACTATAATCCCCGTCCAAGGATTTGAACGAACGCGTAACGTCGGGCCGAACCACTCGGCAGAACAACTTCAATGCATTGTAAACGCTTTGCAAACCCTGACCGCTCGACGCGGTTGACCTTCCCTGGTGGGACGCAAGACAACTGAACAGCAGCATCGCCAGGGAATGCGGCCGTTTGGAATCGGCAATGGGGCTGGAATGCGGTCGGTTTGGTTGGCGCCGACGAAAGCCGCTATTGGAGCGGAGCTGTGATCGGCGAGTAACAGCGGGGTCAGGGGCATGAAGATCGCCTTTTGCGGGAACAAAGGCTTCAGGCCCCCGTTTTCCGCCGACCGTAATCAAGCGAAATGGAGTGTGACATGAAAGCAAAAGTCGTAGTCGGAATGGCTCTTAGCCTCGCCTGCATTTCTGCCGCCGAATCGCCATCCAACTATCAGACCTATAGCGGGCTGCGCATCGCAGGAGATCCCGTTATTGAAGCCCGCTATCACTCGGCGTTGAGGACCTGCATACCGGAATCCGCCACCCCGCCCCATGGCGACCTGAACAATCACAGTCTGCGCTACAATGCGGCGTTGAGGGCCTGCCTATACCGCTACGGCTTCGTTGACCGCGGCCAATATGCATATCCTGCAAATGTGATATTTGGCGGCTTTCTCGCAAGGTAAGGTATAGCGGCCGGTGAAATGGCGACCCCTGCAGGGTTGCGATATGTGGCGGATTAATCAATAAAAACAACGAATATGCGCCTAGGTGAGGGCGAATTTGTACTGATTGATTTGCTTGGCAAATTTAACTGCGCGCCTCACCGCTTGACCCCTGCCCGGATATAAGGATTCCCATGTCGAATGGATTGGCAGAAGAAATACCGCTGGCAGCGCATATCGGGCAAAGAGACCGGCTTAGGCGGGAAGCTGCACGAGGACTTCATAGGCTGGGATGGCGAGACGAACATCGGCCGGATCTACCTCGACCAGCAGACACTGAAGGCGGGGAAATGGAGATGGGCGATCCAGTACCCAAAAGGGGAAAGTTTACCAGCCCAACACCGGCTGGGAGACGACAGTGGCGGAAGCGGCTAAGGTCGTCGAGGATCTATGGGACAAGCAGAAAATGAGACTTACCTATGGGTGACAAAAAACGCGGCCTATGGCGAGAGGCTCGGCCGGTGAGAGGATGTTGATTAAAGGCGACGATATGTTCAACTGGCTGGTTAATGATCTGCTGGCGGAGGATCCACACCGATCTATTAGCCTGAACGACGTAAAGGCCGCAGCGCGTGCTCATGGCGCGCTTATCGAGATAGAGCTTTACGTTCGCTGCAAGGCGGCGCCCGAAGACGACTCAGTGAAAGCGGGCCAAGATCCTTAAGTTTAGTGATGCGTGAGGCTTACATCGCTGCTCGATGCTTTTGCAAGAAATGCTCTCTGATCACCAGAAGACATCGGTGCTGCCCAGCCGAACACGTCTTCTTGCCGAGGGCACCGCTCGTGATAGCGTGTCGCATCTCCAGCACAGATTGAGTCGCATGATATCCACCGGCATTCATCTTGCGATCTTCATGGCTCTCGTCGCTCTCGTATCGCTGGGTGCTCTTCAGGCATGGCTTTGGGTCTTCTGGTGATGCCGAACCATGTCGAAGAGTTTAAAGGCTACCGGATAGCCATCTACAGTCTACTCGACCATTGCGCTGTGATCACGCCGCCTGGCGGCAATGCGGTTATGGACTTCGGCGCTCATCGACCAGTTGCGACCGTTGCGGAGGGCTACACCGTGTGTCTCGACCGCGCGAAGGCGCTTGTTGATGAGCTGACGGCGGAGCCAGGCAACTGATGTGTAGGCCGTTAGGTACGACTTGCCACGACAGGATGATTGAAGCGGAAGTGCGCTGACAATACTGGATCGTGATCGAGGAGGTCATGCCAATCAGCTTCCGACATCAACCCCATCTGGAACTGTTGAAGCTGAAAGTGTTGGTCGTCGTTAAGTGGTGGAGGACTTGTGGCCTTAGTCGGACCAAAGAACAGCATCAGGATCAAGCGCCTGATGGTTTTGAGCATGCCGCACCGCCTCAGCTGTCAGTTAACATTTCTATGTTCTAACGACCTGATACGTGTGATGCGATGGAACCGCAATACCGACAGGACCGAGAAACATGCTGCACCCAGCAGAGGCAGCGAGGCAAACGATATCTCGCTTGCCTACGAGGTCCTTAATGTCGCGGATGCTGCGCAATAGGCTTCTCAAGTAACGCGCTCAACAGGTAACTAGTCCGCTCTTCATCGGTTAGCAAACCGGCATCGACCAGCAAGGCTGCATAGCATTCCTCGTAGGAAGAATGTTGTAGATCGACTATAGGAGCAGCCCCAGATTTACGACGATGCTTAATGCAGCTCAATAGTCCAGTCGTTGGCATTGACATCTCCATCACCAGGGATCAGCCATAACAACTGTAAGAACCGAACTTTGTTGCATGGCCAAGCGACCTACTGCCTAACTGGGCGCTGCTTGCGCTCATCCTCCTGTTCGTGGCTTTCGCTGTTGTGGGCTTCGTGGCGCCCTTCGTGCTTTAGCCTCCAGGTCCCCCTCTTCCGCCTCAGCCAGCTCCTGCAGCACAAGATCGAGCTTCGCCTCCGTCGAGGCCTGCTTTCGATCAGCAAGCACAGCCAGGCTGTCGGCGCAGCGCTTCGTCTCGGCAATGAGCTGGTTCATCTGAAGACGGTTGCCTGGCTCCATGCCGACACCAGCAACAATGGTGTCCGGGTGGTGAGGAGGCGCAGGTGGCTTCTTCCCGAAGTAGGCGATCAACCCCGCGAAGATCCCTGCAACGAGGATGCCGAGGTTCGTCAGAATTTCAGACTTGTCCATCTTCAGTCTTCCTCGCAATGGCATGGGTAAAGTCGACGATCCGCGCGTCTCTCAGGGCGCGGATGAAGTTTACGAAGTCGAGGACGACAACGCCGGCCGCGAATATAAACAGAAAGCCGGCGGTGAGCGACAGACAGGGTGATCTGCACCCAAAAGAAGCAACTCAGGAAGGCTCCTGTTGCCCGTAGGTGCGGGCTCCGGCGCCAGGCGCCGTTGATCAGCAGGACCAGAAGCCTGCAGAAGGCGAAGACCTTCATCACCGCCGACCAGGTCTCTTGCGTGAAAATCATCAGCATCAGCTGGTAGGCGTTCGACTTGCTGCTCGCCATCAAGTCGGGATTGCTTGTTAGAACGAAGCCAAGGACCATCAGCAAATTAGCCGCCCACCACTCGCTCCACCGCGGAAAAAATGCGTTCGCGAAGTTGTCGCGAATATGAGTAAGGATTACCATTACTCCTTCTGATTAAATTCTGCACAGAAGGTGTGGCTATGGTTGTGGCTTGCTGGTCTTGCCGGGACACGAAGTGGCTTTGCGAGGATCACCCGAACAAGCTGGGTTGGGAATGCATGCCTGCAGGTGTGGGCTGCAGCCATGCCTTGCCCTCATTGCGCGCAAGACACGGATTGGGGCAAGCCACCGGACCTGGCAAGAGTTCTCAAGTCCTTGTTGCAGATAGCCGGACAGAAGGTGCACTGACATGGCGGAGGATGTATTCGAGGTCCTAAACCGAAAGCCAAGCCGTCGCTGTTGACCTTTAACTTAAATATTCCGAAGTATTGGCAAACGCGCTTCACCATAAGTCACAAGCTAAAGCTCACGGGTGCCACGGCTCAAATGTCTGACAACAATGATAACCTTCGATCGGATCTACCATCCAACGCATTCTTTTTTATGCACGTGTCAAAGACAGCAGGTTCTTATGTCAATGAAACTTTGCGTACCGCATTAGGAAACCGCTTTCTAGATCATTGCGAGGAGCCAGGGCGACTAGCAACTACTGCACCAGTGTCGTTACGCTCCGGTCACATTATCCTAAGCAGATGGCTTGAGGTCGAGCAGCAGAGGGGCTGGTCGCCGAGACGCTTCACACTGATACGTGATCCAATTAAGCAACTTGCATCGCACATCCTCTGGCTGGATCACTATAATCTGCCGCAGTTTTTTGAAGAACGCGATATGTTCAAAGAGCCAACCCAGCACGTCATTAAAACAATCGGATCTACCAATCTTTCCGATCCCGAAGAGCTCGACCGGTTTCTTACAGATCTTGATGCGATCGGGTTGCGCTACTTTGACAATAATCAAGCCCGTTATTTTGTGGATGGGTTTGAAGGGATCGGGAGTGACCGCCCGCTTCATCTGGGCATGCGTGACCAGGCACTTCAGGCGGTCGAATATTTCGCTGCGATTGGCATCAATGACGATCTTCCAGGCTTTATAAATATGCTGTCTCGCGAACTAGGTATACCTCTTTTGACGCCTGATCAGCTGATAAACAAGGCAGCAGCAGTACGGACTATCGATATTAAAGATCCACTTGTGAAACGGGCCCTTAAAAGGCGGCTGAGTCTCGATCTTTGGCTTTACGATACCGTGTACGAGAAATGGGAAAAATCGATATATTCACTTAATAAAGATAATTAGGTTCGACGACGCGTGCGATGTCAGTGAGCAGTAGCGGCACGCAGATCCGCGCACGCCTTTGCGGTGCAGACATACCGCCCTCAAACGCCGCCAAAACCTGACTGCGAAGATCACCACCCAGCGCTCGCGCCATCCTATCTTCCCGCCAAATCAACCGCAGGCAGGGAATCATTATTTCAACCAAATGGGAATCCCCTCCAGTTCCTAGTTCAGAGGACTTGCCCTAGATTCAGCGCCCTGTTTGCCGCCGGTTGAGAAAATAAGACTCACTGTCAGGTGCCACCTCTATCCCGACCGCCTTGAGCAGCGACGGAATGATTGAGCCATACGAGACCATCGCCTCTTCGTAGTTCAAAACAATGGGAGAGCCGAAGCTCGACCAAAAGGAGACGACCGCTTTGCGGTCAAAATACCAGTCCGAGTCGACTCGGTTACAGTCGGGTAGACCGCTATTTCGGATAGAATATTTTGTTTTTGCCAATTCCGCTTTGAAGCTTTCTCTCCACTGAGCTTGTGAGCGAAGCACGATGATCGGACGTACTTCGCAATCCAATCTTTCAAAAAAACCGGAAATAGCAGACCTTTCAGCATCGGTCCTCGCGAAACAAAATGCCTCGGAACTAATCAACAATCGGCGGTGGGGAGTGTTTTCAATGATCTCTTGGACCGATTTCGCGGTTTCGAAGCACTTTGATTCAAACGTCTCGATATCAATCGCGACCGAACGCATAACCGTCACGAGGTCATCGCGAAGAAAGTAATGCGCCAGCAAAAAACTGTTAGGATTACTTTCTATATTGCCTGTCTTTGGGTCTGTCAGCTCAACTTCAATAAACTTAAGACCATTGTCACCTAAATAGAATTTCTTGTTTGCGCAGTAATACTGAATTGATGTGGTGCCGGTTTTATGTGTCCCGACATGAAGATAAACCACTTTTCTCAATTATGCGCTCATAATTGTATGTGAACAGAACGGCAAGCACTCACTTCAATTGCATAAACCGCCTATTCAATCACATTGGATTTTGAGGCTGGCGTATTCAGCTTAAACGCCCGATTGAATAAGAAATCGATCTCTAAGCCGATCAATTTCCAACAAAACTACACTACATACGCCAGCTGTGATAATGCCCCAACCTTCGAATGTCTAGTCGTCGCGCGAAAGAAGATATTCGAAGCCTTTGATGGCGGTGGCATTACACTTACTTGGCGTTAATCATAAAGCCTAATCTTGGAGCATTCTAAACGCCCCCTAAGCGTGATGATTGACGGAAGGGCTCGCCAGATGCAGTGGCGGGCCCTTTTCCTTTAGACGTGCCGGCTATCGGTAGTGTTCCCCGGAAAAGACCTCCCATCACGAACTGCCTGCACCTGCTCCTTGATGAAGTTCGATCCGAAGTAGATCGCCACTGAGCCAGCGACAGCACCGAGGATCCAGGGCGAGACTGACAGCAGAACGTCCGTAACAGCCTTCAGCTTGTTCACACCGCTGACGACCTGGTTGAGGTCGCCTGCACCTTCAGCCAAGCTGCCAAGGCTGCTGGCAGCCAACACGCCAGCGCCGAGCTTCTTCAGCATGTCGCCCATCTGACGCTCGGCGCGTCCTTCAGGTCTTTGGCAGTGGCGTTCTCGCGCGCTGGTGCATTCTGCCGGATCAGAGCCTTGATCAGCGCCACGAGCAGGGCATCAGACACGGCGCCAGATAGCGGCATCCCATTATCAGCCTCGAAGGCGAGGATGGCGTTCCGGGTGCGGCTGCCTGGCTTGTTGTCGACATTGCCGACTTCTGGATAACCTTTGTTGCGGAGAAGCTGCTGCACCTTCTCGATCAGCTTGTCATCGGTCGGCGCAGACTGAGGCGGCGCGACCGGCACGACCGGCGCGGCCGCAGCCTCAAATGGCGTGTCCTTGATCTTCGCCCACTTGGCGTAAGCAGCGGCGAGCTTCTGGTCGTACTTATTCACGGCATAGCCGGTGCCATTGTAGCCCTTGGCGAAACCCTTCCAGTCATGGCGCCGCAACTCGTCAGCAAGGCCTGACTCCTTGATAAAGGTGACCGCTGCCTGCAGGTGAGCTTCCTCATCATCCTTGAAGGCAAGGATCATCGCCTCGACAGTCGGATGGCCGGTAAGCTCGTGGTTGAAGCCCATGACCTGCGCTAGGCCCCAGGAGCAGGACAGTAGCGCCGCATTCTCGTCCATCGCTATGGCGTTGGCCAACTTGCCGTACTGTTCGCTCTCGTTGCCGTAGCCACCAGCTTTGGGATTGGCGAGACCAGCCTTAACCGCGGCAGCACGCTTCCCTTCGGGGCAGTACTTATAGAATTTGTGGCGCTCGAAGAGGATGCGCGGCCGGCCTTGGATGTCGAAGCCTGACCCTCGATTCTCCGCCTCCGTGAAGGCGTGAAGCTCGTCCTCACCCACGCCGATCTGAGCACCTAGCCGCGGCAGATCGATATCCTCGATGCGCTTGGCAGCGCCCTTGAAGCCGTTGAAATTATGGCGGTGCCTCCGCCGCAGAAGCTGCACGGTCGTGTTCATGGTGTTCTCCGGTGATGCTGGATTTAGACGTGGAAGCTCATGCCGCGGCGCTGTTGCGCATCGCGGTCATGGTGGTGTTGTTTGGTGAGAACGAAAAAGCCGCCCCACAGGGGGGCGGCTCACATGATTCACAAGCCCAGCGATGCCGCTTCTAGGTCCCCTGGCTAATCCTGAAATGGAAGAAGCTTACAGGCTCTCCTGCAGGCTGTTTCCACCGAACAAGGAAGTTCCTAGCCGCGGCAGCATTTCTTCTTACAGTCCTGCGCAGAAACAGGAACGGACGCCAATAGTATTGCAATAATGACTAAGACCAATTAGCGCGCCTATTTATGAGTGCAGACCGGCTACTTATCGGAGTACATCCACGCGAGCCATCTGTATGTCGCCCACTCTGCATCCTGTTTTTAGGCGATCACGGCGTTAGCCGATCCGTCATCCCCGACGTGACATCGATTGAAACGGAATAAGGCATTCCCGTCGACACTGCTGAAACTGGCGCTTGGCTATACAATGGCAGCCCAATAATTACTATGCGGTGCCTGCCCTGCGGCGGAATGAGCCCGCAAATACAAAAACCACACCAGAGCCAACTGAAGCCAGAGGCAGTTCGCTGAAGATGCTGAGGAGTCCAGACGTATAGGGCGCAGAGTCCAGGAATTCTTGAGATAGTCCAGAGGTATCTGGCGCTGCATAGATGAATGGCGACCCCTGCAGGAATCGAACCTGCGACAACCTGCTTAGAAGGCAGGTGCTCTATCCAGCTGAGCTAAGGGGCCAATCCCGATGATGTAAGCCACATCGCGAGGCTCACTCAATGCGTCCAGGGCTGGATGCGGTTGAAGCGGAAATTGTCCGTGTAAGAAACCACCTGGCGTGCCACTTCCTTCGGCGGCACAACGCGGTATTCCACGCCTTCCCGCTTGGCGTAGGCTTCCGCCTGTTCCTGCGTCTCGAATGTCAGGCGAACCTGCTGCTTCATGTCCCGAGAGGATGTGTAACCAAGGATTGGATCGATACGCCGCGACTCTTCCTGATCGAATTCCAGCACCCAGAGATGGGTTTTTGCCTTGCCGGATTGCATCGCGGATTTTGCTGGACGAAAGATCTTAGCAGCCATTGCCTGAAGCACCCCATCACCCTGGCGAGCGAGCCACCGCTGAAAGCGTGGTCGGAGTGGAGAGATTCGAACTCCCGACCCTCTGGTCCCAAACCAGATGCGCTACCAGACTGCGCTACACTCCGTTACTCACGTGATTGCGAGATACACGGTTAAATGCAGCCCCGCAACTGCAAAATGCAATTATTCAAGACGCTGAAAAAGCACAACGGATCAGCCGGCATTGCCAATCTGCTTGCTGACGACCTTGTCGCCAATCTTGATGCCGAGCGCCCTTGCGCGTCCGGCATTGAGCTCCAGCACGAAGGCGACCGGACCTCGCGAATCGATCACGTCGCGAGAGTAAGGAACGGCATCGGCGTGGATGTGCGAGATCGTGCCGTCCTTCTGGATAAACAGCATATCCAGCGGTAGAATGGTATTTTCCATCCACATGGCTACCGGGCGCACCTCGTCGAAATCGAACAGCATGCCGTGGTCAGGGGCCATCTCCTTGCGGAACATCAGCCCCTGGGCGCGCTGCTTGTCATTGAGCGCCAGTTCCACCGTGAACCTGTGGGTCTTTTCGGAGCTCTTGATCAGAAGCTCCTGCTGCGAAAACGTCACCTGCTGGCCTGAGGCCGCACCGGCCAATAACAGAAAAAGCGCCGCAAGGGCGCCTTTGATAAGGTTCGGAAGTGAATTGCGCATCAATGGGCTCGATTGCCTGGACTGGGGTTATCGGGATGGATTTCGGCGGCCATTAGCCCCTTGTCACCCGGTCCGAAGCGGACCAGTACCACTTGGCCGGGCCGCAGTTCGGTCAATCCGAAGCGGCGCAGCGTTTCCATGTGGACGAAAATATCCTCGGTCCCCTCGCCGCGAGTCAGGAAGCCAAAACCCTTGGTGCGGTTGAACCATTTCACCAGTGCCCGCTCCAGCCCGCTCGTCGGGGTCACCTGAACATGGGTGCGGACCGGCGGCATGTCGGACGGATGCACCGCTGTCGACTGATCCATGGAAAGAATGCGGAAGGCTTGGTAGCCGCGGTCCCGCTTCTGGATCATCGCGACGATGCGAGTGCCTTCAAGGATGGTCTGGTAGCCATCGCGGCGCAGGCAGGTCACGTGCAGGAGAACGTCCTGCATTCCATTGTCCGGAACGATGAAGCCGAAGCCTTTGGCGACGTCAAACCACTTCACGACCCCCGTGATTTCGATCAACTCGACCGGATCTCCCGGGAGTTCCTCGAAACTGGCAATGCCCTTCGATGACATCCTGTCTGCCATATCTTATCGGCCCCTCGATTACGCGTTACGACATGACGGTTAACTGATTCTTGAGAGGATAGATTAACATTGCGGTAACCGTCCAGCGCAAGTCCCCGTCTTGCTTATAACGAGCTTTCTAATGGGGGTGGCTTGCTCCAGGCTGGCGCCTGCGCCATATCCGCACCGAGTTCAGCCGGATATCATGGAGCCTCTCAAATGCGCTTTCTTCATACTATGGTTCGAGTGAAGGACCTCGACGCCTCGCTTCATTTCTACACGACCGTTTTCGGCCTCCAGGAGATCCGCAGGATCGACAACGAGCAGGGCCGCTTCACGCTGGTTTTCCTGGCTGCTGGCGATGATCTGGCGCATGCCAAGGAGCATCTCGCCCCCTGCGTGGAACTGACCTATAACTGGGACACGGAAGATTATTCCGGTGGCCGCAACTTCGGCCACCTCGCCTATGAAGTCGATCATATCTACGACTTCTGCAAGCATTTGCAGGACAACGGCATCACCATCAACCGGCCGCCGCGCGAGGGCCGGATGGCCTTTGTGCGTTCGCCGGATGGGATTTCCATCGAACTCCTGCAAAAAGGCGAGAACCTTCCGGTTTCAGAGCCCTGGGCTTCCATGCCGAATATCGGCAGTTGGTAAACAAGACGCGGCGGTGACCTTGCCGCCGCAACTCCTCTTGCCGTGTCCCCGCTTCCACGAGATGCTGCGGCAGTCGATTCGCGCATCGAGAGCGGCGACGCTAAGCCAGGGACATGACGTGCTCGTATCGGTTTTCTCCTTCCGCATGCTGACGGTCCGCCTGGGCGCCGCCTGCCTGTCGATGCTCATGCTGACTAGTTGCATGACCGCCAAGACAACGGCCGAGGCAGAACCGGAGGCAACGCAGGCTGCAGAGCCCGCTGGTAGCGAAGCTCCGGCGACGGCCAAAGGCGGCACGACAGCTTCCAATCGCTACGTCGATCCGATAGTGTCCACGAAGCAGTCAGACAGTCAGGCACGGGCACCAGCTGGCCAGCAACCCGGTCCCGATGGCGCACCCGCCGGCTTTCCGCCTGCTCCGCAACAGCCGCCTTCGATTGCCGGGTTGGCGACCCAGCCGACCGGCGTACGCGCCGGCAGCGTCAGTATCTTTTCTTCCGCAACGCCAGCGCCAGCCCCTTCCGGCGCCGGTGCGAGTCCGTCTGGCGCGAGCATCAGCCCGGCCACCGGCAGCGTCTTCACGCCACGTCAGCCGCTGCCGCCGTCCGCTTGCGGCACCAGCGCGCAAGGGACCAACGTAAGCTGCTGATATCGCCAGAGTTTCTATGAGAATGTCAGCAAACGGCCGCTGTCATTATTTTGTAGAAATCTTGATTCCGCGCTTGCGGGAAGGAAATTGCCTTATTATAAGGTCGCCACGAAGCGTACGCGCCCTTCGTCTATCGGTTAGGACACCAGATTTTCATTCTGGTAAGAGGGGTTCGACTCCCCTAGGGCGTGCCACTTCTCTTCCTCAACATGTTGTTTCATATGTTCAATCCGGTGTCATCAGCAGCCGCTGCACGGATGATTTTCTTGTCGTCTTTCTGTCAAAAAGTGCATTTTTGCGCTTGCGGCGATCATGCACCGTTATTATAAGGGCGCCACGAAGCGTACGCGCCCTTCGTCTATCGGTTAGGACACCAGATTTTCATTCTGGTAAGAGGGGTTCGACTCCCCTAGGGCGTGCCACTTCCCTTCCCCAACTTCCTGTTATCGTTTACAATATTCTCGACTTATTATCGAGCTTGGCGCAGTTTTTTCCCCGCATTATTGGAGCGAAAAAACTTCTTATTGCACTTGCAGCAATTCGACGCCCTCTCTATAAGAGCGCCACGAAGCGTACGCGCCCTTCGTCTATCGGTTAGGACACCAGATTTTCATTCTGGTAAGAGGGGTTCGACTCCCCTAGGGCGTGCCACTTCCCACCCATTTCCGTCACCTCACGGCGAAAGCGCAGCATCCAGTATGCGCAGCTGAATACGTCGGTTGCCCTGCCACTGGTCGGCGCTCAAGCAACCGGCCGCGTGGATCTGCGCGCCGCGAGAATTGAGAAGCAGATTGCCAAGCGGCGTTTCTGCCGCCCGGAAAGCTATGCCTTCAAGTCGTGACCCATCGAGCGCCTCCAGCGTCACCTTGACATGCGCCGCGCCGACCAACCGAGCATCTTTCAGGCGATGCGACGGAATTGCAAAGATCGGCTGCGGGTGGCCTGAGCCATAGGGGCCTGCCTGCTCGAGCTCGTCGAAAAGGGCAACGGTCGCGCCGGAGGCGGCAAGCGCCCCATCGATCTTCATGACGTGATTGGCAACCAGTGAGGGAACGCCTTGGCCGGCTTGCTCCTCGAAAAAGGCTCGTAGGCGCCCAAGATTACCACGTTCGACGGTCAGGCCTGCTGCCATGGCGTGACCACCGCCCTTGACCAGCAGGCCCGCATCTACGGCGGCACGTACCATGCGGCCCATGTCGAAGCCGTTGATCGAGCGGCCCGAGCCGGAGCCCTTGCCGGAAGCATCGAATGCAATGGCGAAGGCCGGACGCTTGAACTTCTCCTTCAGGCGGGCAGCAATCAGACCGACGATCCCCGGATGCCAGCTGTCACGCGCGGTCACCAGCACGCAGGCTCCCTCTCCGTCGCCGTATTCCGCAAGCACCTCCGCCTCCGCCTCCGCCAGCATAGCGGCCTCCATCGCCTGCCGTTCGCGATTGAGATCGTCCAGCTGTCCTGCGACTTCCTCGGCTTCCACCGCATCCTCCAGCGTCAACAGCCGGCTGCCAAGTGCCGCATCGCCGATGCGTCCGCCGGCATTGATTCTCGGCCCAACCAAGAAGCCAAGATGATAGGGCGTGACCGGGCCGCCGAGGCCGGCTTTTCTGAACAGAGCTGCCAGCCCGACATTGCCCATATGGCGGGCGGCCAACAAGCCCTTGACCACGTAGGCGCGATTAAGGCCCTTGAGCGGGACCACATCACAGACAGTCGCCAATGCCACGATGTCGAGCCAGGCTAGCAGATCGAGCGTTCGTGATCGCGGGTCGCCGCGTTCGCGCAAGAGCCGGGCCGTCGCCACCAGCACCATAAAGACGACGCCTGCGGCGCAGAGATGCCCCTGCCCCGAAAGGTCGTCCTCCCGGTTCGGGTTGACGAGAGCCAGGCATGGCGGCAGTTCATGGCCCAGTTGGTGATGATCGATGACCACGACATCGCAGCCTTCGTCGCGGGCCGCCGCCAGCGCTTCATGGCTAGTGGAACCGCAGTCGACGGTGACGATCAACTGGGCACCCTTGCCAATCAACTGCCGTATGGCATTAGGGTTTGGCCCATAGCCTTCAAAGATACGATCCGGAATATAGATTTCCGCATCGATGCCAAAATGGTGCAGAAAACGATAAAGAAGCGCCGAGGCGGAGGCGCCGTCGACGTCGTAGTCGCCGAAGATCGCCACCCTTTCGCGCCGATCGATCGCGTTGGCCAGCCTTTGCGAAGCCTTCTCGCAATCTGTCAATGTGAAGGGCTCCGGCATGGACGAGCGGATGGTCGGATCGAGGAAGGCAGGCGCATCGTCCAAGGCGACGCCGCGGCCGGCAAGCACGCGGGCAACGAGTTCGGGAATGCTATGGATCTGCGTGATCGCCAGCGCACGGTTCTGCGCCGCCTGGTCGAGCCTTGATACCCAACGCTGTCCGGATGCTGATCGTTCGACGTTCAGGAAGGCGCGCGGAACCGGATCGACAGGTGACGTCGTCAAGGGAATTGCAGGCGTAAGTCTGGTGTTCATCCCTCATTTCTAGCGCATCGACGCAGAAACAGGAATGGCCTTCGACCGGCTTCGACGTGACGTTCCGCCATGGCCCATCAGGCCTGTCGGCGCGAAGCGTCAGCTTCAGAAAGTCTGCGGGCGTTCGATGCGGATGACCTGCGGCTCGCCTGCCAGATAGCTTTCCGCCTTGATGGCATCAACAGCCTTGCGAACGGAATCCTCCATGGTGGCATGGGTGACGAGGATGATCGTCTTCGATGACTCTGCGCCATCGGGCTTGCCACGCTGCACGATGGATTCCAGCGAAATGCCGTTCTCTGCCATGCAGGTGGCAATACTGGCGAAGACGCCGGTGCGGTCGGCCACAGTGAGGCGGATGAAGTAGCCGCCTTCGTGGCTTTGCATTTGCGCCCGCTTATAGGGAGCAAGAGCAACGGCCGGCGTTCCGAGCACCGGCACGCGCTGCGTGCCCAGCTGGCTTTTAGCGATGTCGGCAATGTCGCCGAGAACGGCCGAGGCAGTGGCATTTCCGCCGGCACCCGGACCGACCATCAGCAACTCCCCGAGGATGTCGGATTCGACGGCCACGGCATTGGTGACGCCATCCACCTGCGCAATAACAGAATCGCGCGGCACCATGGTCGGGTGAACGCGCTGCTCAATTCCCGTTTCCGTTCTTTGGGCGACGCCCAAAAGCTTGATGCGGTAGCCAAGGTCGGCCGCCGCATGGATATCCTCGATGGAAATGTTGGAAATGCCTTCCAGATAGATCTCGTCCGGCGCGATCTGCGTGCCGAAGGCGAGCGTCGTCAGGATCGCCAGTTTGTGGGCCGTATCATTGCCCTCGATGTCGAAGGCGGGATCGGCTTCGGCATAGCCCAAGCGCTGCGCCTCCTTTAGGCAGTCGGCGAACGACAGCCCCTCCTTTTCCATCCGCGTCAGGATGTAATTGCAGGTGCCGTTCATGATGCCATAGACGCGCGAAACCGTATTGCCGGTAAGCGATTCCCGCAGAGCCTTGATGACTGGGATGCCACCAGCCACCGCCGCCTCGAAGTTGAGCAGCGCACCCCTCTCTTCAGCAATCTTGGCGAGTTCCACGCCCGACGCCGCCAAAAGAGCCTTGTTGGCTGTCACCACATGGAGACCCCTTTCGAGCGCGGTGCGTACCGATCTGGCAGCAGCGCCCTCCGCACCGCCCATCAGCTCAACAAAGACATCGATATCTGCTTCGGAAGCGAGCGCTTCCGGCGTATCGATCCATGAGATGCCACTTAGATCCAAACCGCGGTCGCGGCTCTTGTCACGCGCCGTGACGGCAGTGATCTCGATCGCACGGCCGCAGGTCGTTGCGAGCTCGTCCGCTCGGCTCTGGATGATCCGGACGAGAGAGGCACCCACAGTGCCAAGACCCGCAATACCAACTTTGAGGGCGTCTGCCATGCTTATACTTCCTGGTATGTTGAGGTGGCGGCCGCCCGGGCCGCCGAAAAGGCGGGTTGATCAGCGGCGGGTATTCAACGAGATGACATTGTGCATGGTGTCATCCGCCGTCGATAGAAACTTTTTAATATTGCGGGCAGCCTGACGGATGCGGTGCTCGTTTTCCACCAGCGCGAGGCGGACGTAATCGTCGCCCTGTTCTCCGAAGCCGATCCCCGGAGCGACGGCAACATCGGCCTTTTCAACAAGCAGCTTGGAAAATTCCAGCGAGCCGAGATGACGGAATTTTTCCGGGATCTTCGCCCAAGCAAACATAGTGGCCGGCGGCGGCGGCACTTCAAACCCTGCCTTCCCGAACGTATCCACCATCACATCGCGGCGGCGCTTGTAGACATTGCGGACTTCGGCAATGTCTGAACCATCGCCATTCAGCGCGTGCGTGGCAGCAACCTGGATAGGAGTGAAAGCGCCGTAATCCAAGTAGGACTTGACGCGCGTCAGTGCCGAAATCAGACGTTCGTTGCCGACCGCAAAGCCCATGCGCCAGCCGGGCATGGAGAAGGTCTTCGACATGGACGTGAATTCAACCGCCACGTCCATCGCGCCTGGAACCTGCAAGACCGATGGCGGTGGGGCGTTCTCGTCGAAATAAATCTCCGAGTATGCGAGGTCAGACAGGACGATCAGGTCATGCTTCTTGGCGAAGGCGATGACGTCGCGGTAAAAATCCAGGCTGGCGACATGCGCCGTCGGATTGGACGGGTAATTGATGATCAGCGCCAGCGGCTTCGGGATAGAATGCTTCACCGCCCGCTCAAGCGGCGGAAAGAAGCTTTCATCCGGCTCGACCGACATCGAGCGGATAACGCCGCCCGCCATCAGGAAGCCAAAGGCGTGGATGGGATAGGTGGGATTAGGGCAAAGGATGACATCGCCCGGTGCAGTGATCGCCTGCGCCATATTGGCGAAGCCTTCCTTCGACCCGAGCGTCGCGACGACCTGGGTCTCAGGGTTGAGCTTTACGCCAAACCGGCGTGCGTAATAGGCAGCCTGAGCGCGGCGAAGCCCGGGAATACCCTTGGACGATGAATAACGGTGGGTACGTGGGTCCTGAACGACTTCGCAAAGCTTATCAACAATGCCTTGCGGCGTCGGGAGATCCGGATTGCCCATGCCAAGATCGATAATGTCCGCGCCGCCCGCTCGCGCGCTTGCCTTCAAACGGTTGACCTGTTCGAAAACGTAGGGCGGCAGACGCCGAACTTTATGAAATTCTTCCATGGCTTTCCCCGAAATAGATGCAAAGCAGGCCGGATCGCACTGCTTCGTGGCGCATCTTAAGCGATTTGTGCTTTGGGGCCAAATATTACGAAAGGCAAGGGCAATTTCGCCGCTCAATTGGCGATGTCGGTGAGCGCGTCCTTGCCGTGGTTGGCCGCTAGCTTGCGATATTCCGTCACGCGCCGATTATATTCGGCCTCGGAAATCGAGCCGGTCCGGCGGGCACGGGCAAGAGCGGCAAGCCGCGGCTCGCTCTTCTGGTAGTCCGCGTCCTCGATCTGCTCGTTGGCGGCCGTGAGCGTACGATCGAAGGTCGGATAGTTGCCGGTCTTGCGCTGTACGATCGGGCCCGGAGGCGGCGCGGTCCGCGACTGGCTGATGACAGCCGGAGGCGCCGTATTCGGGATGCCATCGTCAAGCGCAAAGCTTTTGCTGTTGCAGCCGGTCAGGGCAGGCAATGCTCCCATGCCGATGAAAAGCGGCAGCCAAACAAGCCGATGCCTCAGTTTTTCCATTTCCGTGACCCATTTACAAACACCGGCAATGTCCACGTGACATGCCAATTGCTGGCACTTGTATTCGCTTTCAGGCACAATGTACAAACGAAAACAACCGACAACCAGCAGGGAGCCGGCGCGTGGCGGAGAAGACCGGGGATAAGGACACGAGCGGCCGGGAGATTCCAGGCTTCGATCCCAAATCTGTCGATCCCTATCTTGTCAGGGATCCGCAGGCGCTTGCGATGAACCTGGCACGGGCGGTGGAAAATCTCGGCAAGGCTGCATCCGAATGGCTGGAGCCTCGCGAACGCGGCGAGATCAGCGAGTCGGCTGCAAATCCCGTCACAGACATGGTTGCGACCATGTCCAAGGTGGTGGAATACTGGGTTTCTGATCCCCATCGGACCTTGGAAGCGCAGTCCCTGCTCTTTTCAAGCTATATCGGGATCTGGACGAGAACGCTTCATCAGGTTTCGGGCCAGCCGCCAGAACCGGAGCCGGAGACGTTCCCGAGAGACAAACGTTTCTCAGACGAAGACTGGACCAAGAACCCTTTCTTCGCCTTTTTGCGGCAGACCTATTCCGTCACCAGTTCATGGGCAGACAAATTGGTCACGGAAGCCGATGGGCTGGACGATCAGACGCGCCACAAGGCTGCCTTCTACGTCAAGCAGATCAGTGCAGCCCTTTCTCCGGCCAATTTTGCACTGACCAATCCCGAAGTGTACCGCGAGACGGTTGCCACCAGCGGCGCCAACCTGGTGGCAGGGATGAAAATGCTGGCGGAGGACATTGCCGCGGGCGGCGGCGAGCTTCGACTTCGCCACACGGATGCCAGCAAATTCGCGATCGGCCGCAATATGGCGCTGACCCCCGGCAAGGTCGTCGCCCAGAACGACCTATGCGAGGTGCTGCAATACGAGCCTGCGACCGAAACCGTATTGAAGCGTCCGCTGCTGATCGTCCCGCCATGGATCAATAAGTTCTATATCCTCGACCTCAATCCGGAAAAGAGCTTCATCAAGTGGTGCGTCGATCAGGGGCACTCAGTCTTTGTAATCTCCTGGGTCAATCCGGATGCACGGCATGCGGAAAAAGACTGGGAAGCGTATATGCGCGAGGGAGTTGATTATGCGCTCGACACGATCCAGAAGGCCACGGGAGAACGTCAAGTCAACGCTGTAGGTTATTGCGTCGGCGGAACGCTACTGGCAGCAGTCCTTGCCTATCATGCGCAGACGAACGACGACCGGATCGTTTCGGCGAGCTTCCTGACAACCCAGGTGGATTTCACCCATGCTGGCGACCTGAAGGTGTTTGTCGACGAGGAGCAGATCGACGCCATCGAGAAGGAGATGAACGCGACCGGCTATCTGCATGGCTCAAGGATGGCGAGCGCCTTCAACATGCTGCGCGCTTCCGAGCTGATCTGGCCTTATGTGGTGAGCAATTATCTCAAGGGCCAGCAGCCCCTACCCTTCGATCTGCTGTACTGGAACTCTGACTCGACGCGCATGGCGGCGGCCAACCACGCTTACTACCTGCGCAACTGCTACCTCAGCAACAATCTGAGCAAGGGTGAAATGGAGCTTGGCGGCAAGGTTATATCTCTCAAAGATATCACGATACCGGTTTATAATCTCGCCACTCGCGAGGACCATATCGCGCCGGCCAAATCCGTTTTCCTCGGATCCTCGCTGTTCGGCGGACAGGTGGATTTCGTGATGTCAGGTTCGGGCCATATCGCCGGCGTGGTCAACCCGCCGGACAAGCAGAAGTACCAGTACTGGACCGGGAAGAAGCCGGGTGCTTCTTTTGATGACTGGGCAGCCGAGGCGACGGAAGCCAAGGGCTCCTGGTGGCCGCACTGGCATCAATGGGTCGAGGCCAAGCAGGATGAACGGGTCGCTGCCCGAAAACCCGGCGGCTCGGCGCTCAACGCGATTGCCGATGCGCCGGGCAGCTATGTGCTGCAGCGCGTCTGAGCTCTGTCTTCATGCGCTTTGACCCGCCGCTCGTTCCCGCCACACTCCTCCAGCGATACAAGCGCTTCCTGTTTGACGCCGTCTTGCAGGACGGATCAACGATTACCGGCTCATGCCCGAACACCGGCTCCATGCGCGGCCTGACTGCTCCCGGCTCCAAGATCTGGGTGTCGCTGCACGACAGCCCAACCCGCAAATACCGGCATATGTTCGAGATGGTGGAGGTGGAAGGTGAAGTGATCGGCATCAATACCGGGCTTCCGAACCGGCTTGCCGAAGAAGCGATCCGAGCAGGCCTTTTTCCAAACCTCAGCCGATACCGGACGATCCGGCGTGAGCAGCGGTACGGACGCAATTCCCGAATTGATTTCCTGCTCTCGGGCGAGGGCTTTCCGGATGCCTATGTAGAAGTAAAGAACGTTCACTTCAGTCGCGTTAGCGGACGTGCTGAATTTCCGGACACGGTGACGAAACGCGGCGCTAAGCATCTCGAAGAACTAGGCGATATGGCTGAAGGCGGTCACCGGGCGGTGATGATCTATCTGATCCAGCGCCACGATTGCGAACGCTTCTCGATCTGCCGCGATCTGGATCCCATTTATGCGCAGGCCTTTGACCGGGCCAAAGCGCGTGGCGTCGAAACCTATGCGCTTCGCTGTCGTGTCTCGGCCGAGGAAATCGCCGCTTGCGGGCTTGTAGAGATGGACGAACCGGGCTCCGCTGCTTTATGAACGGAATAGTTGTGAGAGGGAGATTATGATAAATTATATTGAGGCGGTCTCAGCCCCTCCTAAAAATACGGGGTCCATCCGCCTCTACAACACGGCGGAAGACTTTGCCGGCATGCGCAAAGCCTGCCTGCTTACCGCACGCTGCCTCGATGAACTGGCGGCGATCGTCAAGCCGGGCGTCACAACAAGCGCGCTCGATCGCTTCGTTTTCGAGTTTGGCATGGACCATGGCGCCCTGCCCGCCACCTTGAACTATCGCGGCTATAAATTCTCGGTCTGCACCTCGATCAATCACGTTGTCTGCCACGGCATGCCGGACGACAAGCCATTGCGGGACGGCGACATCGTCAATATCGACGTCACCTATATCCTCGACGGCTGGCATGGCGATTCGAGCCGCATGTACCCGGTCGGGCAGCTCAAAAGATCCGCCGAGCGGCTGCTGGAAGTCACCTATGAATGCCTCCTGCGCGGTATTGCTGCCGTGCGTCCAGGCGCCCGGACAGGTGCGATCGGCGAGGCGATACAGGCTTATGCGGAATCCGAGCGCTGCACGGTGGTACGAGATTTTTGCGGCCATGGCGTCGGCCGGCTGTTTCACGACTCGCCGAACATCCTGCATTACGGTCGCGCCGACGAAGGCCCGGAAATGAAGGAAGGAATGATCTTCACGATCGAGCCAATGATCAACCTCGGAAAGCCGCATGTGAAGGTGCTTTCCGATGGCTGGACCGCCGTTACCCGCGACCGGTCTCTGTCCGCACAATACGAGCATGCAGTCGGTGTCACGGCAACAGGCTGCGAGATCTTCACCCTTTCGCCCGCGGGGCTCGACCGACCGGGCCTGCCGCCGCTTTCGAGGTAACATGGCCAAGCGTCCAGCTCCGCCGACGCCGATCGCCCGAAGTGACCAGCCGTCCTTCATGGAGGACGAACGCGGCTTTTTTGCCGAGCAGCTTTCGAAGCCGAAGGCGATCAAGAAGGCAATGGAAAAGGATGATGCCTCCGCGCATTACTATGGACATCGCGAACGGCTGAGGGCGCGCTATCGGGAGCAAGGAGACACTGCACTTGCCGACTACGAGATCCTCGAGCTGCTGCTTTTTCGGCTGATCCCGCGACGTGACACCAAGCCGATCGCCAAGGCGTTGATCGACCGGTTCGGCAATCTCGCGGGCGTTTTCGGCGCCTCGGTCGGATTGCTGCAGGAGGTGAAGGGCGTCGGTGAGGCCGTAGCCCTCGACCTGAAGCTGGTGGCAACAGTGGGCCACCGGATGTTGAAGAGCGAACTGCGCGGCAAACAGGTGCTGTCCTCCTGGTCCTCCGTCATCGACTATTGCCACGCGGCCATGGCGTACGAATCGCGGGAACAGTTCCGCATCCTCTTTCTCGACAAGCGCAACGCCCTGATCGCAGACGAGGTGCAGGGGCGCGGCACCGTCGATCATACACCGGTCTACCCTCGAGAGGTGGTGCGGCGGGCTCTCGAACTGTCTGCGACAGCGATCATCCTCGTGCACAACCATCCGAGCGGCGACCCCACCCCATCGCGGGCGGATATCGACATGACCAAGACGATCATCGACACGGCAAAGCCGCTCGGCATTGCGGTTCACGACCACATCATCATCGGCAAGGACGGGCATGCCAGCCTGAAGGGGCTCAGGTTGATCTAGCCATCACTCCACCTGCACGAGATGGCCGGCCGATACCTCCCGGTATTGACGCTGCGGCGGCTGATAACCGAGTGGGCGCACAGGACTTTTCAGTTCGTCGTTGGAGATGCCCCGCCGGATCCCGCGGCGAGCTGGATCAGGCACAGGTACCGCCGCCATGAGCTTTTTCGTGTAAGGATGCTGAGGGTTGTCAAAAACTGCTGCGCGCGGGCCGATCTCGACGATTTCGCCCAGATACATCACCGCCACCCGATGGCTGACCCGCTCCACCACCGCCATGTCGTGGGAAATAAACAGAAAGGCCAGGTTGAGGCTCTGCTGCAGGTCGAGCAGGAGATTGCAGACCTGCGCCTTGATGGAGACGTCGAGCGCCGACACGCTCTCGTCGGCGACGATCACCTTGGGATCGAGCGACAGCGCTCGGGCAATGGCAATTCGCTGGCGCTGACCGCCGGAGAATTCGTGAGGGTAGCGGCCCGCCATGTCGGGCGACAGTCCCACCTTGCGCAATAGATCGGCCGTTTTTTCCCTCGCCTGCTTGGCAGTGCCGAGCCTATGCTTGATGAAGGGCTCGGAAACCGCTGCTCCCACTGTCATGCGCGGGTTGAGCGAAGAGAAGGGATCCTGGAAGATCATCTGGATGGTCTTGCGCATGTTGCGCAGACCAAACTGGTCCAGCCGCAGAACGTCATAGCCGTCCAGTGCCACTTCGCCGCTTGTCGGCTCGATGAGCCGCATGATCGACCTGCCCGTCGTCGACTTGCCGCAGCCGGATTCACCGACCAATGACAGCGTTTCTCCCTGGAAGAGCTCGAAGGAAACATTCTCGACCGCGTGCACGGCGCCCGTCTTGCGGGCGAGAAGCCCGGAATGAACGCCGAAGCGGGTGACGAGGTTCTTGACGGACAGAACTGGCGTTTTGCGGGTGTCGACGGTATTGGCCACCTCCACAGGTTCGGCAGCCTCGCCATTGGTGATATCCACTACGGGAAAACGTGTCGGCCAGTGACGATCTTGCATGGAGCCGAGCTTCGGCACCGCCGACAGGAGCGCCCGCGTATACGGATGCTTGCCGCGGTGGAAGATCTCTTCCGTCGGTCCGCTCTCGACTTGCTCGCCACGGTACATAACAATGGTGCGGTCGGCGATCTCGGCTACGACGCCCATGTCGTGGGTGATGAAGAGGACGGACATTCCCTCCTCTTCCTGCAAGACCTTGATGAGGTCCAGGATCTGTCCCTGGATGGTGACATCGAGTGCCGTGGTCGGCTCGTCGGCGATCAGCAGCTTCGGCTTCGATGCCAGCGCCATGGCGATCATGACGCGCTGGCGCATGCCGCCGGAAAACTGGTGCGGGTAGTCGTCGAAGCGCGCAGTCGCATTTGGGATGCGGACCTTCTCCAGAAGCTTGACCGTTTCGGCACGCGCTTGCCTGTTCGACATCCCCTTGTGGCGGGTGAGCACTTCGGAGATCTGCCGGCCGATGGTGAAGATCGGGTTCAGCGAGGTCATCGGCTCCTGGAAGATCATCGAGACGTCATTGCCTCGTACGCCACGCATCTCCTTCTCGGAAATGGAAAGCAGATCCCTGCCCGCCAGCATGACGCTGCCTTCGATGCGGCTGAAGTCGGGCGCCAGCAGCCGCATAACCGAGAGCGATGTCACGCTCTTGCCAGAACCGCTCTCGCCAACGATCGCGACAGTCTCTCCCGGACCGACATCGAAGGAGACGTTTCTTACGACGCTTTTCCACTCGCCGTCGACGAGGAAGGACGTGGTGAGGTTCCGGACCGAAAGAATCTGGTTTTGCGCCATCGTCATCGCCCCACGGCATAGGCCTGCATCAGCCGCGGCGTTGCCGCCGCACGCAGCAGCCCGTCCGCATCTCGACGAGCGGCCGTCAGCCTGCCGACGCTCCAGGGATCGGCAACGGTGACCTTATGGCCCCGGCGACGCAGGTCTTCCAGAACGTCCGCGCCGATATTGCTTTCGACCATGATTTCGCCAGGCGAACTGGTGCGCGGATAAAAGGAGCCGGGAAAATGCGAGGTGTGGAAAAGCGGCATGTCGATCGCCGCCTGCAGATTTTGCTTGTGGTGTACATAGCGCAGGAAGAAGGGTAGCTGCCATTGATCCTGCTGGTCGCCGCCGGGCGTCCCGAACGCCAGCGTCGGGCGTCCCTGATGCAAGGCAAGCGACGGGGTCAGCGTGGTGCGCGGGCGCTTCCCCGGCGCCAGCGACGTCGGCAGTCCTTCCTTCAGCCAGAACATCTGGGCACGCGAGTTCAAGGCGAAGCCCAGGCCCGGCACGATCGGCGACGACTGCAGCCAGCCGCCCGACGGCGTCGTCGACACCATATTGCCCCAGCGGTCGATGACATCGATATGAACCGTGTCGCCGCGCTTTTCGGTCAGGTGCGACATGGTCGGCTCGTAAACCGTGCCCTTGCCGCTCATCTCGGCCAGCATGGCCATGGTCGCGTCCACCTGGCGCTCATAGCCCGGCACAATTCCCGGCCGCAGCTCCATGGAGGCTTGCGGCCCGATCAGCTTGCGACGTTCGTCATTATAACCGTCGGAAAGGAGGTATTCCGTCGGGATCTGCCCGAATTCCGGATCGCCGTAATAGACTTCCCGATCGGCAAAGGCGAGCTTCATGGCTTCCACGACCGTATGCACGAAATCCGGTCCGGCCGGATCCATGGAGGCAAGATCGAAGCCTTTCAGCAGCGCCAGGGATTGCAGCAGAACCGGCCCCTGCCCCCAGGCGGGTGTCTTGGCAACCGTCCAATCGTGATAGTCATAGGTCTGCGGCACTTCGACTGTTGCGCTCCAGTTGGCCATGTCGTCCGCAGTCAGCACGCCCTTGTGCTTGAGGCCACTCGCATCCATGACTTCGGCCGTCTTCAGATAGGTATCGATCGCCTCTGCCACGAAGCCGCGATAAAAGGCGTCTCGGGCCGCCTCGACCTGGTTCTCCCGGCCGGTCTTTGCCTCCGATTCGGAAATGATCCGCTTCCAGGTCTCGGCGAGAACCAGGTTCTTGAAATTTCCCTCCGCCTCCGGAGCAACACCACCCGGCAGCCAGGTGTCGTAGGAGGTCGGCCATTCCTTTTCGAAGAAGCCGGCAAGCCCCTTGATCGTCGCAGAAACGCGCGCCAGCACAGGATGACCGTGCTCGGCATAATAGATAGCCGGCTCCAGGACCTCGCGCACGCTCATCGTACCATAGTCACGCAACATCAGCATCCAGCCGTCGAAGGCGCCCGGAATGACGGTGGAGAGGAGGCCGTCGCCAGGGATCAGCTTCAGGCCTTCAGCCGTGTAATGATCGATAGTCGCACCGGCCGGCGCCGCTCCCTGGGCGCAGATGACTTCGACCTTGTCCTTGTTCTTTGAATAGAAGACGGCCGGCATGTCTCCGCCCGGTCCACAAAGATGCGGCTCGACGATCTGCAACACAAATCCTGTTGCGACCGCCGCGTCGAAGGCGTTGCCGCCCTTCTCCAGAATGGCCATGCCGACGGCGGAAGCTATCCAATGGGTGGAGGTGACGACGCCGAAATTACCAAGGATTTCGGGGCGCGTGGTGAAATCAGTCATGTCACAAATTCCTTGATAAACTTAGACTTCTCGGGGATCGAGCGCGTCACGCAACCCGTCGCCGAGGAGATTGAAGCCGATGACGACGAGGAAGATCGCGATCCCCGGCCACATCGCCATCCAAGGCGCCTGGCTGAGAAAATTCTTGGCTACATTGAGCATGGAGCCCCAGGAGGGGGCCGGCGGCTGCTGACCAAGGCCGAGGAAGGAAAGGCTTGCCTCGGCGATGATGGCGGTGGCGACCGTCAGCGTCGCCTGGACGATGATCGGCGCCAGAACATTCGGCAGGATGTAGCGGACCATAATTTCGAGGTGATTGAGGCCGACGGAGCGTGCACCCTCGACGTAATCCTCCGTTTTGACGGCCAGTACCTGGCCGCGCGTGAGCCTGACGAAAAGCGGCATGGCCGATAGGCCGATGGCAATCATCGCATTGGTCAGGCTCGGGCCGAGAAAGGCTGCCAGCGCAATGGCCATGATCAGGAAGGGCATGGCCAGCAGCGCTTCGGTAACGCGCGAAATGACCATATCGACCCAGCCGCCGAAATAGCCGGCGAGAAGGCCGAAGGGGACGCCAATAACGATCGCTATGGCGACAGAAAAGACGCCTGCCATCAGCGAAGCCTGGGCGCCCCAGATCATGCGGGACAGGATATCGCGCCCAAGATCGTCGGTTCCGAGCCAATGGGCGGCGGACGGGGCCTTGCGGATCGCGGACCAGCTGGTGGCGATTGGATCAGGAATGGGCAGAAGCGGCGCGGCAACTGCCAGAAACGCGAAGAAGAGCACGATGCAGAGGCCCGCCAGGGCGCTCCTGTTCCGCTTCATCTTGCGCCAGGCACGGTTTTCCGCCCGTTTGGCGGGAATGGGAGCGACGTGTTCAACAATGGTCATAGTGTTGCCCTCAGGCGAGGATTGAGGAGCACATAAGCGATGTCGGCGAGCAGGTTCATCAGGATGAAGCCGACGGCGGTGCAAAGAACAATCCCTTGCACGACGGCATAGTCCCGGTTGAAGACCGCATCCACGGTCATCTTTCCGAAGCCCGGGATGGTGAAGATCTGCTCCGTCAAGACGGCACCGGCCAGGAGTTCACCGAACAGGAGCGCAAGCAAGGTCACGACTGGCAGAAGCGCGTTGCGGAAGCTGTGGCTGAGGACGATCTGGCGCGGCGAAAGCCCCTTAGCTCGTGCCGTGCGGATATAATCGGAGCTCATTACTCCAACCATCGCAGAACGAGTGTGGCGCATCAGCGTTGCCGCCAGCGCATTGCCGAGAACAAAGGCGGGCATAACCATAGTCTGCAGGGAGCGTACCGGATCGACGAATATGGATTCGTAGCCTGACGCTGGAAGCCAGCCGAGCTGCACGGAGACCAGCAGGATGAGCATGATGCCAAGCCAGAAATTCGGAATCGAGAGGCCAGTCAGGGCGACGATATTGGCGAGATAGTCGATCCAGGTATTTTTCTTGACCGCCGCAAGGATGCCGATCGGAATGCCGATCACTATGGCAAAGAACATGGCCATGACGGCGAGCTGGATCGTCACGGGCAGCTTCTGGCCGATCAGTTCCAGAACCGGCTGGTTGGTGCGGAGCGAAATGCCGAAGTCGCCGGTCAGAATGCCGCCGAGCCAGGAGAAATACTGCGTCACGATGGGATCGTTCAGATGATATTTCTGGCGCAGGAATTCCAGCGTCGCCGGATCGCGCTCCTCACCGGCCATGGCCAGGATCGGATCGCCGGGAAGCAGCTTCTGCAGCGAGAACACGAAGATCGATATGATCAGCAGCGTCGGGATTGCGACCAGCAGTCGCTTGCCGATGTAGACAGGCATGACATCGCCCTCTGGATTTCAAGACAACCGCACGGGACTGACTCCCGTGCGGTCGAGGGACGTTTGGCCTACTTCTTCGATACGCCGAGAAGGCGGATCATGCCGTCTGGCGACGGTGTAAATCCGCCGACCTTCTTCGAGATCGCATAGGCGTATGGCTGGTGGCCAAGATAGATGATCGGCATGTCCTCGTTCAGCATGACCGCCGCATCGTCATATTTCTGCTTGCGAACGGCGTCGTCCGTGGAGGTCCGAGCCTCGTTAAGCAGCTTGTCCACTTCCGGATTGCAATACTTGACGTCGTTGATGCCGCCCTTGCAGGTGACGAACTGGTGGATATTCCCATCCGGGTCGATGCGGCCGGACCAATCGGAGCGGCTGAGCTGGTAGTTGCCGGCCGTCTGCTCGGACAGCAGGGTGGCAAATTCCGTCGACTTCAGAGTGACGTTAAAGCCTGCTTCCGCCACCATGGACTGGATGACCTGCATCATCTGCGTCTGGGTCGTGCTGTTGGCATGCTGAAGTTCAATGTCCAGGCTCTCGTAGCCGGCTTCCTTCATCAGCTTCTTGGCTTTTTCGATGTCGCGGGCTGGAACAGGGACATCCTTGTCGAACCAGGGGCTCGAGGGCGGGAACGGCTGGTTTCCGGCCATCGCAGTGCCTTCGAAGACGATCTGGCTAATGGCTTCACGATCGATCGCCAGCGAGAAGGCCTGGCGCAGGCGCTTGTCCTTGCCGAGCGGATTGTCTGCACGCGGACCATTGGCAAGATTGACATACATGGCCATGTAACCCGGGCCGATAATGTCGGCATAGGTCAGATTGGGATCGTTCTTGACCGATTCCGCATCGGATGCAGAAATGCGTTCAGCAATGTCCAGGTCACCGGAGCGAAGGTTGGCGAGCTTGACGGTCGTGTCGGGAATCGGAAGATAGGTCACCTTGTCGACCAGGATCTTGTCCTTGTCCCAGTAGTCGGCGAACTTCTCCAGTACGATGCGATCCTGTTGGATGCGCTCGACGAACTTGAAGGGACCGGCGCAAACCGGATGGCTGCCAAAATTGGCGCCGAGCTCCTTGGCGGCCTTCGGCGAAACAATGACGCCAGCGCGGTCGGACAGTTGCGCCAGCAGCGTCACGTCCGGCGATTTCAGCGTGAACTTCACCTCGTAATCGCCGACGGCCTCCACCTTCTCGACGGAGGAAAGCTCGCTCTTGCGGCGCGATTCCGGCAAAGTCAGATTGCGCTGAATTGTATAGACAACCGCCTCCGCGTTGAACGGCGTCTCGTCGTGGAACTTGACGCCCTGGCGCAGCTTCATGGTCAGCACCTTGCCGCCTTCGGACCAGTTCCATTCGGTCGCGAGTTGCGGCACGATCTTCATGTCCTGCGAAATATCGACCAACTTGTCACACATGGCGGTGTAGACGATGCGGCCGACAAAGGTACGGGACTGGGCTGGATCAAGAACGTCGGCATCGTCGTTGAGGCCGATGCGGAGTTCAGCAGAAAGCGCCGGAAAGGCAAATAGCGCGCTTGAGAGCAGCGCCGTGGTCAGTCTGGAAAGTCGGGTCATGGAAGTCATTCCTCTCTTTGTCTCGGTTCCTGTGGCAAGGCCGGCTTGGCGCCGGCTTCTCATGCTGTTGCTTGTTTCAGTCGGGCCTCGCCCTCATTGGGACTGGCTGCCAAATCCTCGTGGCCCATGGACGTGGCCCGGATCAGGATCTCCTGAATGCCGAGCAGATGTTCCCGCATGGCCTCGCCCGCCCGAACCGGGTCGCGTGCGGCGATAGCGTCGATGATCTCGGCATGCTGGATGTGGATGGTACCCTGGCGGCGGTCGCTTGCCCGTGCGCGCTCGCGAATTGCCTGCCAGGCATTGTCCTGACGTACGCGATTGACCACGTCGAAAATCGAAAGGAAAAGCTGGTTACCCGCCGCCTGAGCTATCTGCCGGTGCAAGGCCCCGTCCCAGAGTTCCTTGGAATCGGCATCGGTGCTTTCGCCAATCTTCGCCGCCAGATCGCGCATCTTCTCGATGTCGCGCGGCTTGGCGCGCATCGCCGCCAGTTGCGCCAGCTGGGGCTCGATGCGCAGCCGCACCTCCATGAGCTCCATGAAGTCGGTACCGGCCACAAGATCGCCAACATGCTCATGCCAACGGTCGGGCCTCTCGCCGATAAAAGTCCCGGATCCCTGGCGACGCCAGATCAGACCTTCCGCCTCAAGCACTTCGAGAGCCCGGCGAACGGCGCGGCGACCGACATCCAGGGTTTCCGCGAGGGTGCGCTCGGTCGGAAGCCGGCCGTCGGAACCAATCTGGCCTGTCGCAACGAGCTCACGCAGCTTTGCCAGCGCGTAGGTCGAGTTATCATTGGCGCCGATGTCCACGTCCTGCACCATTTGCTGCACCAATTAACGATTGGTGCAGTTGGATGACATTTACGCGACGCCGTCAAGATGTTTTTTAAGCATTTTAACTTGAAGCCCAAAAGTTAGGCATCGGCAGGCGCATTGCCTCCACCGCAATCAAACATTTAGAATAGTTTGATAGAACAAGCGCGAAGCAGCCATCCTCCCTAATGGCTTTCGATTCGAAGCGGAGCATTCTCATGAACGAGTACGACCTCATCGTCGTCGGCAGCGGACCGGCAGGTCGGCGCGCAGCCATTCAAGCGGCCAAGCTGGACAAGAAGGTGCTCGTCATCGAGCAGGGCCGCCGGGTCGGCGGCGTCTCCGTTCACACCGGAACCATCCCCTCCAAGACGATGCGGGAAACGGCACTTAATCTCTCCGGTTGGCGGGAGCGAGGCTTCTACGGCAAGGCCTACCGTGTGAAGCAGGAGATCAGCGCCGAGGACCTGCGCCGTCGCCTGCTGATCACCCTTGATCACGAGGTCGAAGTGCTCGAACATCAGTTCGCACGCAACCGCGTCCAGCACATGCGTGGCAAGGCAAGCTTCGTGTCGCCCGATACGATGCAGGTCATGAGGGACGACAACGAGACGATCCACGTCGTCGGCAAGAGCATCCTGCTTGCTGTCGGCACCCGTCCTTTCCGGCCCGATTACATGCCTTTCGACGGCAAGACGGTTCTCGACAGCGACGAACTGCTGGAGATTGAACAGTTACCGCGCTCCATGGTGGTGATCGGCGCCGGCGTCATCGGCATCGAGTATGCGACCATATTCAGCGCCCTCGACACAGCGGTAACGGTCATCGATCCGAAATCGACCATGCTGGACTTCATCGACAAGGAAATCGTCGAAGACTTCATCTACCAGCTGCGCGACCGCAACATGAAGCTGCTGCTCGGCCAAAAGGCGGAGAAGGTCGAGCGCCTGCCCGACGGCAAGGTCTCGGTTACGGTGGATACCGGGCGCAAGATCATCACCGACATGGTTCTGTTTGCGGCGGGCCGCATCGGCGCGACGGATACGCTCAATCTTGCTGCCGCAGGACTGGAAGCTGACAGCCGCGGCCGCCTCAAGGTCAATCCGGAAACCTTCCAGACATCCGTGCCGCACATATTTGCAGCCGGTGACGTGGTCGGTTTCCCGAGCCTAGCATCAACCTCGATGGAACAGGGGCGCATTGCGGCCCGCGTGGCCGTCGGCGCAATCGGCATGGAGCCGCAGAAATACTTCCCCTACGGCATCTATGCCGTTCCGGAGATCTCTACCTGCGGCCTCACCGAGGAAGAGATGAAGGAGCGCGGCATTCCGTATGAATGCGGGATTGCCCGTTTCCGCGAAACATCGCGCGGGCATATCATGGGCCTGGAAAGCGGTCTGCTGAAGCTGATCTTCTCGCTGAAGACACGCCGCCTGCTGGGCGTCCATATCGTCGGCGAAGGCGCTACCGAGCTCGTTCACATCGGGCAGGCGGTCTTGAACCTCAAGGGGACCGTCGAGTATTTCGTCGAAAACACCTTCAATTACCCCACCTTGGCCGAAGCCTACAAGATTGCCGGCCTGGATGCCTGGAACCGCATGGGCGAAAGACCAAAAGACATCGCAACCGATACCGTGCAGCTCACCGATACCGGCACGTCGACCACGGTCGAAGAGAGCGTCAAATCCGAGAAGAAAGCAGCTGCGAAATAGGCAGCCGACCGCAAGAGTTGAAATGACGACAAGATCTCGCAGCCTAGCCTTGACCTACGGCGTCGCCCTCGCCGTTATCCTTCTTCTGTCGGTCTCCCCGCTTGTCTCGGTGCTCGGTGCCGGGACGGTTGCCGAATTGGCCGGCTGTCAGATCGACGAAGGCAGTGTTCATCCGTGCCAGATCGGCGGCAGCGACTACGGCGAGATGCTGTATTTCCTGACCGTACTCGGGTGGTTCAGCCTGCTCACCCTGCCGTTCGGCGCAGTCGCGTTGATGGTCTGGCTCGGCGCGCTGGTTGTTCACCTCGTCCTGAGCTCGCGAAGAAGCCAAGGAATGCCATAAAAAAAGCCGCGTCGATGACGCGGCTTTTTCCTTTGACGAACCTGCCCGAGGGGCAAGCAATCAGCGCGAATAAAATTCGACGACCAGCTGCGGTTCCATGATGACGGCATAAGGCACGTCGGACAGGGTCGGCACGCGAGCGAAGGTCGCAACCATCTTGTTGTGATCGACCTCGATATAATCCGGAACGTCGCGCTCAGCGAGCGAGATGGATTCCAGGAGTGTCACCATCTGCTTCGACTTCTGTCGGACCTCGATGACGTCGCCAGCCTTGCAACGGTAGGAACCGATGTTGACCTTGACGCCATTGACGGTCACGTGGCCGTGGTTCACGAACTGACGGGCAGCAAAAGGCGTCGGAACGAACTTGGCGCGGTACACGATCGCGTCGAGGCGCGATTCCAGCAGACCGATCAGGTTCTCCGAAGTATCGCCCTTGCGGCGGTTGGCTTCGTCGTAGATGGCGCGGAACTGCTTTTCGCGAAGATCGCCGTAATAGCCCTTGAGCTTCTGCTTGGCGCGCAGCTGCACGCCGAAGTCCGAAAGCTTGCCCTTGCGGCGCTGGCCATGCTGGCCCGGGCCATATTCGCGGCGGTTAACCGGCGACTTCGGGCGGCCCCAAATGTTTTCGCCCATACGGCGATCGATCTTGTACTTGGACGATTCGCGCTTGCTCATCGTATTTCCTTTCAGGAAGTTACACCGGTCTGTTGCCAAACCGGATCAAGGAAACACGCCCTCCTTTGAGCTCTGATTTAAGAACTCTGACAGGCTTCTCACGAAAGCGTCCGGAGAAACCACGGGACATGTCGGTGAAACACCCAGTCTTGCGGCTTGGCGTTGGCGCGGTCTTTAGGCGGATGTCGTGAAGAAGTCAACCGTTTTGCGGCTTTAACCTTTCATCAAGCCCATTCGCAGGCTTTTTTGACCTCCGCCACGCCTGCTCCATCTTCTAGGGATGGGAGGTAATTATCATGAATCACAAGACCTGGAATAACCCTGTCAGGATCGAGAATCCCGATACCGGCCTGGTTCAGACCGTCAAGACGATACGCGAAGCCAAGACCGTGCTCGCCCGGTCCTGGCCCATATATCACGGAAGCCAGTACTGGAAAGCCGAGAAGATCTGCGACGACGTCCTGCACGGGCGGTCAGATGCGGTCGAGGCCCGTTGCGCCTTCATCGCCGCCGCCGTGGAAGCGCATTTCCACATCCACTGACGGCTTATTCAGCCGCTGCCCGCGCCTCGCCCAGGTCTGGAGCATCGGCAATGCCGGGCGCGGTCTCGGCCTGCAGGTCGGGAAAAGCAACGATGCGTTTTCCGCTAAAATCCGTGCGGACGACGATCAGCCCCTGCTCCTCGAAATAGCCCAGCAGACGGCGCGCGCGCCGAGCCGAATGCGTGCCATAGGCCCGGGCAATGCGGGCATCGGATGGGCAAGGCTCGCCGCCGATCGCAGCCTTCGCAATCAGGAGGAATACGCCCTGGAGATCGTCCGAGACCCTGACCGAGAGCGAAAGAGCTGTAGCCCAGGCCTCACCTGATGCGGTCTCCGCATCCACTCCGGAGCGGCTGATCGCCGTGCGCCGCCTGAATTCCGAGAGAGACAGTGGCGGTCCGGGCAGACGGCGCATGCGGGCACGCACCAGAAAGTCTTGATAGAGCACCGAGTCGGTTCTGTATGCCGACTGCGGATCGTCCAGAATTTCCGACAGAACAGCATTCAAGCGCTCATCGCGCTCTTCCGGCGACAGTTCCGGCTGCGGAACCCGTGTTTCTTGGGGGGCGGCAGCTGCGGCCGGCATGGAGCGCGAAAGTTCGGCGAGAATATCCGTCGTTGGGCGCGGCGCCGGCGGCGCCCTGCGCACCATCGGCCGAACAAACTCTTCCGGATCCGGCGTGAAGATCAGGTCTTCGACGTCCTGCGGCGCGTCCGGCAAAGGCATCAGCTTCGGGCTTGAGGAGCGGGCCGATGTCTCGACCGCACCGATGACGATCGGCAGTGGCCGACGCGACAGGGCTGGACCGAGAGCAACGAAATTCCCGCGCTTCAGATCGCGGAACATCTCCGCCTGGCGCCTGTCCATGCCAAGAAGATCGGCGGCACGCGCCATGTCGATGTCGAGGAAAGTACGGCCCATCAGGAAGTTCGAGGCTTCCGCCGCAACGTTCTTGGCAAGCTTTGCGAGGCGCTGCGTGGCGATCACTCCGGCCAATCCACGCTTGCGGCCGCGGCACATTAAATTGGTCATGGCCCCGAGCGACGCTTTTCTCGCGTCTTCGGACACGTCCCCGGCAACCGAGGGGGCAAACATCTGTGCCTCGTCGACCACAACGAGGACCGGATACCAATGCTCACGGTCGGCATCGAACATGCCGTTGAGGAAGGCAGCCGCAGCGCGCATCTGCTCTTCGAGGTCCAGGCCCTCCAGCGTCAGCACACAGGAAACGCGGTGCTGGCGAATACGGTTGGCAATGCCGGCCAGCTCGGCTTCCGTGCGTTCACCATCGACCACCACATGACCAAACTTGTCGGACAGCGTCACGAAGTCGCCTTCCGGATCGATGATTACCTGCTGTACCCAAGGGGCGGACTGCTCCAGCAGTCGGCGCAGGAGATGGGACTTCCCGGAGCCCGAGTTCCCTTGCACCAACAGGCGGGTAGCCAAAAGCTCCTCGATATCGAGCTTGGCCGGATCGCCGCCGGACACAATTCCCATATCGATGCCGACTTGCAATGCACTTACCTCGTATGCTGTCTCTTCGCGGTGACCTGAAGTCCGCGACTCTCGATCCATAGCAGAGAACCGGATCCGTTTCGCCCGGCAAGATCGGAAATGCACAGGCTTTGCAATCAGGCCGCGGTGCGCTTCTGCTGCCGTTCATGGAGTGAGCTGATCCCTGATCCCTTCCTTACGCCTCAGGCAGGACATGCAGTGCTCAACTCAATTCTTCGCGGCGGCGATAAGAGACTGACCCGGGCCGACGAAGTCCCAGCGATACTCGCCGGGACTCCTCTTATATTTGTTAAGGGCGGAGGTTCCACCAGTGGAAAAAGGCGAGCGCCAGACGCTCGTCATCTTCCTCCTGCAGCCCGATATCCCGGCGCATGCGATTGCTCAGGCCAGATGTGCTATTGTGGCTCCACCGGCTGCGCCATGCGGCGACGATCACATTCCAGATGATCCGCCTGGCTCCAAACTTGCCGTGCAGGTCATCGACGATTTCAGACAGGTCTGCTGCAACTAATGCTTGCTCTTTAGACATGATGGTACTGCCCCGGCGCTATCGACAGCCAGGTCCTTTTAAGGTCGAGAGACGTGCAGCGGCAACGGAGAAAACGCCAGCAAGTGCTGGGTCGGAGCCGGTGACGTCAGATCAAATGGAAGGTAGAAAAGGCGGATTCGTAGCCCTAAGGGCCAATTAGCCGGCGATACGCGGCATCCAGGTTCGAAGCCCATAATGCATCGGGCTCGATCCGCCATTCAGGCGCATGAGCAAGGATATCGAAATCATCATACGCCTCCTGTTCGAGTTGCGGATGGCGGTAAGCTGCCACAGCCTTCAAGGCTCGACAAGAGCACAATCGCGAATTGCAGCGCATCGAGTGCTGACGATGCAGAAATGCAACAATATCAGCTGGCGCGTAGACCAAACCCTTGCATGAGGCGGGCCGTGGCAAAATCAGGGGTGCCGGATGTGAAGACAGCGAAGTCGTATTCCTCCGGATGCCTCGCTCCGTCTACCATCGGCACCTTGCGTCGAGCCTGCCGGGCGATTGCCTCGGCGGGATCCAGCCAGTCGACTGGCCAGGGCGCGAGCCGACGGAATACATTGGCCATGAAAGGGTAATGGGTGCAGGCTAGCACGACGATGTCCGTCTTTCGGTCGTCCTGCTCGGTGAAACACGGGGCGATTTCGGCAAGAACCGCTTCATCGGGGAGCGGTTCCCCGCGAATATAGGCTTCCGCCATGCGTGCGAGGTTCGGGGAGCCGACCAGTTGAACATGGCATTGGCTGGCAAAGGATTGAATGAGATCGCGCGTATAAGCGCGTTTTACTGTCCCCGGCGTCGCCAGAACCGAGACGAGGCCGGAACGGGTGCGCTCGGCGGCCGGCTTGATGGCCGGCACGGTTCCAACGAAAGTCATGTCAGGGAACGCCGCCCGAAGGTCTGCGCCGACGAGGGTGAAGGCAGTATTGCATGATATGACGCAGACTTCCGGATCGTACCGATCAAGCAGGTCGGCGAATAACGTGATGATGCGGTCTCGAAGTGCTGCCTCTTCCCAATCGCCATAAGGAAAGCCGGCATCATCGGCGACATAGATGAAGCCGCGCTCCGGCATCAGAACGCGCGCCTCGCGCAAAACGGTCAGCCCGCCGATGCCCGAATCGAACATCAGCACAGGCTTCAACTCATTCGTCCCCGTCATGCTCCTCGACGCCCCCTGCTTCGGCGGTTTTCGCCTTCGGAGGCCAACGCCGCGGGAACTTGTCCAACGATCTGATGATGCCTCGAAAAACGCTGATCTCCTGCTCGGAAAAACTGCGCCGCGACAAGACCGCCCGAAGGTTATCGACCATTTTTGGCTTTTTCTCGGGTGGATGGAAGTAGCCACGCGCGTCGAGCGCTTCCTCCACATGCTCGAATAGGCCAAGGACCTGCTCCTTCGTCGAAGGCCGCTGCTGCACGGCATCGAAGGGGGTCTGCCCCAGATCCGCCATGCCCGACTTCATCCACTCATAAGACATGAGCAGCACCGCCTGCGCGATATTGAGCGAGGCGAAGGCAGGATTGACCGGAAAAGTGACGATTTCGTCGGCGAGCGCCACTTCCTCATTGGTCAGGCCCCAGCGTTCGCGCCCAAAGAGGATGCCCGTCTTGGCGCCTTCAACAAATTTCTTGCGCAATGTCTCCGCAGCCGTCACCGGAGAGCGGACAGGCTTGAAACCGTAACGTTCGCGTGCCGTGGTCGCGTAGACGAAGTTGAGATCGTTGATCGCCTCCTCCAGGGTCTCGTAAACCTTGGTTGCGTCGATGACGTGATCTGCCTTGGACGCCGCCGACCGCGCCTTCTCGCTTGGCCAGCCGTCGCGCGGGTTGACGAGGCGCAGCTCGGCGAGGCCAAAATTGGCCATGGCTCGCGCTACCATGCCGATATTCTCGCCCAGCTGTGGCTCCACCAGGATAACCGCCGGGCCCTCGGCAATCAACTCACGCTCACTATTGGTGCCTGACATTTGTACTTCCGATGATGTTTGCGCCGGCAATACCGGGCAAAGCACAGATGGGCAAGGGTGTCGGCTTCACCGCGACGCTACTCGCCCTTGGCGATGGACTGCATTTCCTCCAGCAGCGAATCACGCTCCCCTTCTCCCACCCGATGGATGTCGTCGATCACCGGCTTGCCGCTCTCGTCGATCACGTCGAAATGCACTTCCGAAACACTGTTCTTGACTTCGGCGTCATCGACACAGGTCCATTGCTTGAAGGTGACAGTGACGTCGGTGATGCCGTTGGCACCCGGCGCCGTCTTGGTCGCGACCTCCTGCAGCGGGCAGCCATCCTGGGAGCTGGTGATGACATCATAGCCGAAAGGATCGCCCGGCTGATTATTTTCCGTCTCATAGGCTGGATGTTTGGCTGCTTCCGCATAGGCCGTCTGGAACTTCTTGCTGAACAGCCGTGCGAGCGGATCTGGATCAAAAATGTATTTCCAGTCGCTATCGACCGTGTTCCAGTTGTCCTGGGTAATCTTCATCACCTCCTTGACGGGATCCATGGGATCAGCCGCCAGGGCAAAGCTGGAAAGAAGGGAGAAAGCAAGAGCGAGCGGCAAGGTCCGCATGGCGATAATCCGGATGTTGGAGCGATTTGGCCGGACATTAATCCCGCTTTGTGGTTTGGCAAGGGCATTCAAGCACTCGGTTCAAAGGCGTGGGATTTCTCGCCTGAAAAGCCACCTACGGCGGCTCGAATGCCTTTGCGTTCAGCCCGCGCGATGCTATAGCGCACCCACTGGCATCCACCCGTCGGGGCCGAAAACCCCGTCACGTCCAAGAGGAATTCCATGCAAAAGATCAAGGTAGCAAACCCGGTTGTCGATCTCGACGGCGACGAGATGACCCGTATCATCTGGCAGTTGATCAAGGACAAGCTGATCCTTCCCTATCTCGATCTGGATATCGAATATTATGACCTTTCGGTCGAGAATCGCGATGCGACCAACGACCAGGTTACGGTCGACGCGGCACATGCGATCAAGAAGCACGGCGTCGGCATCAAATGCGCAACCATCACGCCCGACGAGGGTCGCGTCGAAGAATTCGGCCTGAAGCAGATGTGGAAGAGCCCTAACGGCACGATCCGCAACATCCTCGGCGGCGTCATCTTCCGCGAGCCGATCATCTGCAAGAACGTGCCGAGGCTGGTTCCGGGCTGGACCAAGCCGATCGTTGTTGGCCGCCATGCCTTCGGCGACCAGTACAAGGCGACCGACTTCAAATTCCCGGGCAAGGGCAAGCTGACGATCAAGTTCGTCGGTGAAGATGGCCAGGTCATCGAGAAGGACGTGTTCGACGCGCCCGGCGCCGGTGTCGCGATGGCCATGTACAATCTTGATGAATCGATCCGCGAATTCGCCCGTGCCTCGATGATGTACGGCCTGATGCGCAAATGGCCGGTCTACCTGTCGACCAAGAACACCATCCTCAAGGCCTATGACGGCCGCTTCAAGGATATTTTTGAGGAAGTCTATCAGACTGAGTTCAAGGCGCAGTTCGACGAGATCGGCATCACCTATGAACACCGCCTGATCGACGACATGGTCGCGTCGGCTCTCAAGTGGTCCGGCGGTTACGTCTGGGCGTGCAAGAACTACGACGGCGACGTGCAGTCGGATACGGTTGCCCAGGGCTTCGGTTCGCTCGGCCTGATGACCTCGGTCCTGCTGTCGCCGGACGGTCGCACGGTCGAAGCGGAAGCCGCGCACGGTACGGTGACACGTCACTACCGCCAGCACCAGAACGGCCAGGAAACGTCGACGAACTCGATCGCCTCGATCTTCGCCTGGACCCGTGGCCTCGCACACCGCGCCAAGCTGGACGACAATGCCGAACTGGCAAAGTTCGCCGCGACGCTCGAAACCGTCTGCGTCGATACCGTCGAAGCTGGCTTCATGACCAAGGACCTGGCCCTGCTGATCGGCCCGGACCAGCCGTGGCTGTCGACCACTGCCTTCCTCGACAAGATCGACGAGAATCTTCAAAAGGCGATGGCTGCCTGAGCTGCAAAATCGGTTAAGGATGAAACGGCGGAGAGCAATTTCCGCCGTTTTCGTTTGGGAGGACTGTCGCCATGCCCACCACTATTCGCCCGCTCGAGCAATCCGATCGCGCCGCCTGGACGCCCCTGTGGGAAGCCTATCTGCGCTTCTATGACACTGAACTACCGGGCGAGATCTACGAGCTGACCTGGAACCGGTTTCTCGATGACGCCGAGCCTATGCACGCGCTCGGCGCTTTCGACGAGAACGACGGGCTGGTCGGCATCGTGCACGCGATCTTCCACCGCTCCTGTTGGCTTCCCGACTGGACCTGCTATCTGCAGGATCTTTATGTGGACGGCAGTCAGCGCGGCAAGGGCACGGGCGAGGCCCTGATCGAAGCTGTTGCGCTTCTGGCGCGGGGGAGAAATGCCAGTCGCCTCTACTGGTTGACGCATGAAAGCAACACGGCAGCCAGAGGATTGTATGACCGAGTTGCCGTCAATGCCGGTTTCATTCAATACCGGAAGCCGCTTTAAGAGCGGCGAGATCTAGCGTCTTGATCTTGTCATACGGCCGCCCTAGAACATAAAGCGAACGCCAAGGAGGCAATATGATGGACGAGCTTTTTCTCTACACAAATCCAATGTCGCGCGGCCGCATCGCCCGCTGGATGCTGGAAGAGGTCGGCATTTCCTATCGCGCTGAAATCCTCGGTTTCGGTACCACGATGAAAGACAGTGCCTATAAGGCCGTCAACCCGATGGCCAAAGTGCCGGCCCTAGTTCACGGGCGCAATACGGTCACGGAATGTGCCGCGATATGCGCTTACCTTGCCGATGCCTTTCCTGCCGCCGGATTGGCGCCTGCAGCTGCCCAGCGCGCCGATTATTATCGCTGGATGTTTTTCGCAGCCGGCCCACTGGAGGCGGCGGTCAGCAATCGGGCCCTCGGATTCGAGGTGCCGGAAGGACGGGAGCGGATGATCGGTTATGGCACATTCGCCGATGTCATGGACACGCTGGAATTCGCGTTGCGCAGCAACTCCTACATCGCCGGCGACAATTTCACGGCCGCCGATGTCTATGTCGGATCACAGATCGGTTGGGGGCTGCAGTTTGGCTCGATCGAAAAGCGGCCCGCATTCGAGCAGTATTTCGGCAGGCTGGCTTTGCGCGACGCCTACCTGCAAGCCGCAGAGAAAGACGATGCGGCAGCGGCAGGACTGCAGAGAGCTGGCTGAGCTGGAGCCGTGGCGACAGGCAGGAAGACGCTTTCGCCGCGGGACTGTTCAATATCTATTAAGCCTATGGGTGGCATTCTGTGGCAGAACTTGAATCGGTGTCCTTCTTTGATGATCGGCACCTCCTTACGGAAACCCTGCCATGAGAAAAGTTACTCTTACCGCCTTGGCTGTTGTCGCCGGCATGACCGCGGCAATGGCGCCAGTGAACGAAGCTTTCGCCCAGTATCGCGATGGACCGCCGCGTTGGGATCGCCGCGGTCCGCCGCGTGATCGGCACCACCACCATGACAACGGCTCGGTGATTGCAGGCGGACTTGCAGCCGGCGTGATCGGCGGGCTGATCGGAGGCGCCATTGCCAATAGCGGCCCTCGCTACATAGAGGAACCACCGCCGCCGCCGCGCTGCTGGTTTGAAGACCGCCGTGTGGCCAATGCCTATGATGGCGGCTCGCACATCGAGTCGATCCGCGTCTGCCGCTGAAACATCGTCCTCAGAATGAATTCTGACAGCCGGCCATGAGCCGGCTGTTCTCGCTCGTGGCCATCAGTTGCAATACGGATAACGTTCGCTTTCTTCCCCGGCTTCGTCAGGCACCTAGTCCAGGTGCCTCGTAGCCGGTGCGCGCCACATATTCTAGATAGCCGCCGTCATACCGATGAATGCCTTCCGGCGTCAGCTCCAGCACCCGGTTCGACAGCTCGGCGAGAAAATGCCGGTCATGGCTGACGAACAGCATCGTGCCTTCGTATTCCGACAGCGCCTTGATCAGCATTTCCTTGGTGTCGAGATCCAGATGGTTGGTCGGCTCGTCGAGGACGAGGAAATTTGGCGGATCGAACAGCATGGCGGCCATCACCAGCCGCGCCTTCTCGCCGCCTGAAAGAACCCGGCATTTCTTCTCGATATCGTCGCCGGAGAAACCAAAACAGCCGGCCAGCGCTCGTAAAGAGCCCTGCCCCGCCCGCGGAAATTCCGCTTCCAGCCATTCGAACACGGTCAGATCGCCATCCAGCACATCCATGGCGTGCTGCGCGAAATAGCCCATCTTGACGCTGGCACCAAGTGCGACGCGGCCCTGGTCCGGCTCGGTCGAGCCGGCGATCAGTTTGAGAAGCGTCGATTTGCCGGCGCCGTTGATGCCCATGATGCACCAGCGTTCTTTGCGGCGGATCATGAAATCCAGGTCTTCATAGATCGTCCGGCTGCCGTAGCTTTTGTGCACGCCCTTGAGATTGACGACGTCTTCGCCCGAACGCGGTGGCGGCTGGAATTCGAAGGCCACGGTCTGGCGGCGCTTCGGCGGCTCGACACGCTCGATCTTGTCGAGTTTCTTGACGCGGCTCTGCACCTGCGAGGCGTGGCTGGCGCGGGCCTTGAAACGCTCGATGAATTTGATTTCCTTGGCGAGCATCGCCTGCTGGCGCTCGAACTGGGACTGCTGGTGCCTTTCGTTGAGCGCGCGCTGCTCCTCGTAGAAGCCGTAATCGCCCGAATAAGAGTTGAGCGAGCCGGCGTCGATCTCGATGATCTTGGTAACGATGCGGTTCATGAACTCCCGGTCATGCGAGGTCATCAGCAATGCGCCGTCATAACCCTTAAGGAAGGATTCCAGCCAGATCAGACTTTCGAGATCCAGATGGTTCGAGGGCTCGTCGAGCAGCATGACATCGGGACGCATGAGGAGAATGCGGGCAAGCGCAACGCGCATCTTCCAGCCGCCGGAAAGTTTTCCGACATCGCCGTCCATCATCTCCTGGCTAAAGCTGAGGCCCGCGAGAACTTCTCGAGCACGCGCCTCGAGGCCGTAGCCATCCAGTTCTTCGTAACGGGCTTGGACTTCGCCGTAGCGCTCAATGATCGCGTCCATCTCATCCATCCGGTCCGGATCGACCATGGCCGCTTCCAGCTCTCGCAGCTCTGCCGCAATCGTGCTCACCGGGCCTGCGCCATCCATGACCTCCGTCACTGCACTGCGCCCGGACATCTCACCGACATCCTGGTTGAAATAGCCGATGGAGACATTCTTCTCGACGGCGACCTGCCCTTCGTCCGGTATGTCCGCACCGGTAATCATCCGGAAGAGCGTCGTCTTGCCGGCACCGTTCGGGCCGACAAGGCCGACTTTCTCGCCACGGTTCAAGGCCGCAGAGGCCTCGATATAAAGGATGCGATGGCTGTTCGACTTGCTGATGTTTTCGATACGGATCATGGGCGCAGGACTTCGGTGGGTTCATCACAACAAAAAAGCCGGATCGTTGCCGATCCGGCTTTCTAACTTGTCTTTACGAAGCTTATTCGGCGCTGTCTTCAGCAGCCTTCTTCTTCGAAGCGGCCTTCTTCTTAGGAGCAGCGGCTTCTTCAGCCTCGTCCGCCGTTTCGGCGCCTTCGGCAGACGCCGTTTCGGCCTTGGCAGCCTTCTTCTTCGAAGCAGACTTCTTGGCAGGCTTGGTAGCGCTGTCGGAATTGCCTTCCTCTTCCGCCATCAGCTCTTCCTTGGTCACGGTCTTGTCCGTGACATTGATCTCGGAAAGCAGCTGGTCGACGACCTTTTCTTCGAATATCGGGGCGCGCAGCGAGGCCGATGCACCAGGCGTGTTGCGGAAGAAATCGAGGATCTCCTTCTGCTGGCCCGGGAACTGCTGCAACTGGGCATAAAGCGCACGCTGCATTTCTTCTTCGGTTACTTCGACACCGGCCTTTTCGCCGATCTCGGAAAGAACCAGGCCCAGACGAACGCGACGCTCGGCAAGCTTGCGGTATTCCGCGCGAGCTTCTTCCTCGGTGGTTTCTTCGTCTTCGAAAGTCTTGCCCGACTGCTGCAGGTCCGTGTTGATCTGACGCCAGATGTTCTCGAACTCGGCGTCGACCAGGCCCTGCGGCGTGTCGAACTTGTACATCTCGTCGAGCTGATCGAGGATCTGCCTCTTCACCTTCTGGCGGGTCACATTGCCATACTGGCTTTCGATCTGACCCCGAACGATTTCGCGCAGGCGATCTGCCGATTCGATGCCGAGCTTCGAAGCAAGTTCGTCATTGATCTCAACCGAAGCCGGAGCGGCAACTTCCTTGACGGTGATGTCGAAGGTCGCGTCCTTGCCAGCCAGGTTTGCAGCCGGATATTCGCTCGGGAACGTAACGGTAATCGTCTTTTCATCGCCGGCCTTGACGCCGACCAACTGGTCTTCGAAGCCAGGAATGAAACGGCCGGAACCGATAACAAGTTCGGCATCCTCGGCTGCACCGCCATCAAAGGCTTCGCCATCCACCTTGCCGAGATAGTTCATGGTGACGCGATCGCCGTCAGCGGCTTCGCCAGCCTTGGTTTCGAAGCTGCGCGCGCTTTCAGCGATCTTGAGGATCTGCTCGTTGACTTCGTCTTCCGACACTTCAACGACTTCGCGGGTCACAGAGAGGCCATCGGTCGACTTCAGTTCGATCGGCGGGATGACTTCGTAGGACAGCGTGAATTCGAAGTCGGCCTGTGCGTTCAGGATCTTTTCGGCTTCGGCCTCGTCCTCGGTCATGCCGACAGAAGGCTGAGTTGCGGATTTTTCACCGCGCTCGGAAAGGATTTGCGTCGGACGCTCACGAACGATCTCGTTGACGAGTTCGGCCATGATGGACTTGCCGTACATCTTCTTCAGATGGGCGACCGGCACTTTACCAGGACGGAAACCGTTGATGCGGACCTTGTCCTTTGCATCGGCGAGGCGAACGTTAAGCTGCGCCTCCATGTCCTGCTTCGGAATGACGACTTTGATTTCGCGCTTCAGCCCTTCAGCGAGCGTTTCGGTAACTTGCATTTTAATACCTTCTATCGTGGCGGCGGTGCCCAGACAGCCGTTCGTTTCAATGAGCACACCACCGGAACTTCAAAGTGACCAGCCGCGGCTTGGAGCGCATCAACCTGCCAGGAACCCGGTGCAACAAGCACCCCCGGCGGCTCTGGTGCGGGTAGAGAGACTTGAACTCCCACGCCTTGCGGCACCAGAACCTAAATCTGGCGTGTCTACCAATTTCACCATACCCGCGCCCAAACCGCTCGAAAATCCCCGCATGGGGGCCTTCCGGAGCGCGCGTCTCTATATCACCCGTTTCAGCGGGCGCAAAGGGAAAATGACGCTTTTTTGGCATGCGCCCATAAGCCCTACAAAGCGGCGTTCCCACGGATCCGCAACGGCCGGGACTGGGCACTTTACGTTTTATTTAATTCTAATGTTTAGAATGAAGTACAGCACCTACGTAGCCATGCAGCAGCCGCATAATAGGCATTTTTGTTGCGCCGCACAATTTAAGCGGCGGCATAGCTTAGAACCGGCCCGCTCAGTTGCGGGTTTGGCAGCACAGCGGTGTCAAGGCCGGCTCATTCTCCGGGCTTAGCGAACGACATTCGGACAGCGCCCTCCTCCTCCCGGCGCGATCCGATGGACTGGCGTCCTCCTCCTCCCTATCGCCAGTCGCATCAAACGACGCCCACCGGACCTCCTCCCTCCGGTGGGCGTTGTCGTATTACGGCTCCCCTAGATGCTTAATTTTCAGCCACATGCTCTTTGCCAAGGCTGCTCAAGAAGCTTGCGATGCGCCGAATGCATAGGTGGCATACCGAAAGCACGCTTTTCAGAGCGCACTGCAGCATTTAAAACGATTAGTAGATTTAGACCGGAGCCAAGCGGCACTGGTCAGGCTTTGAAGGGGATCCGTTATGAACATTGCAAAGAAACTCAGCAGCTGGCGCAAATACCGCGAAACCGTTACCGAGCTCGGCCGCATGACCGACCGCGAACTCAGCGACCTCGGTATCGGCCGCGCCGACATCCGTCGCGTTGCCCGGACTGCGGTCGGCTTCTAAAATTTCATTGATATCAACGACGAAAAACGCCTCCCTCGGGAGGCGTTTTTCGTTTGTGGTCGTGGCAGATTTTGAGCGCTGTTCAGGTGCCCCTTTTAAAGGCTCAGGCGAAAAAATCGCCAACTCATTGCACATTTGCATGGCAGTCGCACATTTTTTGCACTGCACATGCTTGTTGTGCGGATGTATAGGAGCGCCATCGCTGGTGACACAAGATCACCAGGACAAGATCTCGAGGAAACGACCATGAACCCGATCCGCATCGCGAAGAACTGGATCAGCTACCGCCGTACGATGAATGAGCTTGGCAATCTTTCCAACCAAGCCCTCAGCGACATCGGTTTGACCCGCTACGACATCCGTCACATCGCCGCACGCTCCTTCCGCTAATTCGCTCCTTCGAAGGCGGATGCGCGCGGCATGAAGCCGCTGCAGCGGATTAACATACGACTATCCTGCGCGGCGGCAGGAACGATCAAAGGCACCCTCTGAGGTGCCTTTTTGTTTCCGGTCCTGCCATCCCCGTGATATGGACGCCGCCCATGAACAATAACTTCTTTTCCCCCATTCACATCGTCGGCGGCGGTCTGGCCGGCTCTGAAGCTGCTTGGCAGATCGCGCAGGCTGGCATCCCTGTCATCCTCCACGAGATGCGTGGCGTGCGTGGCACCGACGCGCACCAGACCGATAGCCTGGCGGAGCTCGTTTGTTCCAATTCCTTCCGGTCGGATGATGCGACAGCCAATGCCGTTGGCGTCATCCATGCGGAGATGCGGCTCGCAAATTCGCTGATCATGGCCTGCGCCGATCGCAATCAGGTTCCGGCTGGCGGCGCGCTCGCCGTCGACCGCGAGGGCTTTGCCCAGGCAGTTACCGAATCGATAGAGCGCCATCCGCTGATTGAGGTAGTTCGCGAGGAAGTCCAGGGACTTCCCCCGAAGGAGTGGGACCTTGCGGTCGTCGCAACGGGTCCCCTGACGTCTCCCGCCCTGGCGCAAGCCATCCAAGCGGAAACCGGTGAGGAGCATCTTGCCTTTTTCGATGCCATAGCGCCGATCGTCCACCGGGACTCCATCGACATGGATATCTGCTGGTACCAGTCGCGCTATGACAAGGTCGGCCCGGGCGGTACGGGTAAGGACTATATCAACTGCCCTCTGGATGAGCAGCAGTATAACGCTTTCGTGGACGCTTTGATTGAGGGTGATACGGTCGGCTTTAAGGAGTGGGAAGGCACGCCCTATTTCGACGGGTGCCTGCCGATCGAAGTCATGGCGGAGCGCGGACGGGAAACCCTGCGGCACGGCCCGATGAAGCCGATGGGGCTGACCAATGCCCACGCTCCCACCGTCAAGGCTTACGCCGTGGTGCAGTTGCGGCAGGACAACGCCCTTGGCACCCTTTACAACATGGTCGGCTTTCAGACGAAACTGAAATACGGCGCGCAGGCGGAGATCTTCCGGATGATACCGGGCCTTCAGAATGCCGAGTTCGCCCGTCTCGGCGGATTGCACCGCAACACCTATATCCAGTCGCCCGTTCTTCTTGACAAGACGCTGACCCTGAAGAGCCGCCCAGGCCTCCGGTTTGCCGGGCAGATCACCGGATGCGAAGGCTATGTGGAAAGTGCTGCGATTGGCCTGCTCGCCGGCCGTTTCGCGGCAGCGGAGCGAAGGGGCGAGCCCACGGTTGCGCCTCCTGCCACCACCGCCTTCGGCGCGCTTCTCAGCCACATTACCGGCGGCCATCTGGTATCGAATGATGAACCGGGAAAACGCTCGTTTCAGCCGATGAACGTCAATTTCGGACTGTTTCCGGAACTCGAGCCCGGATCGATTGTGAGGCCGGAAGGGATGAAGCGTTTTCGGGGTAAGGACAAGACGATCATGAAACGGCAATTGCTTGCCGCTCGTGCCCTCAAGGATTGTTCTCACTGGCTTGGTCGCGGCTGATGGAGCCCATTTGCGAAGTCGTGTGATCAGCCACGCTGACGTAATTGTCCAGTAGCCACAGGGAGACCTCCGCGGCCTCTTTCTCGCTCGCGAAAACAAAACTGCCGTTTTGGCTCGGAGCGTCGAGGAATTCGGCGTCGAAGCCCTTTGCGCTGGCCAGCGGCGTGATCCGCACCCGACCGGGCCGGATGAGATAGCAGGCGAAGTGATTGCTGTTGTTGCGCATGAAGCCGGCCTTGTTGTCATGCAGGCGAACGAAGATCACATTGCCGTCGGCCGTCACGTGAAGGTTTCGTATGGCTTCGTCGGGAAAGGCGCGGCCGAATTGCAGGATGGCCATACCAGTATCGCGCAGCCCGTCCTCATCGCTCGCCCGCGCCACGCGCGTGGAGTAATAGGCAAGCGCCAGGATCAAGGCTATGAAAATGCACCAGGTAATGTAAGGGCTCACACCGCTTCTCCTGTAATGGCATGGGCTGTGGTCACGGCAGGCCTAGCAGCCGAGGCTTGCGCGAATGTAGTGCTAGAAGCGCTTGCGCATTACGGCCTGGAGCATCCGCAGCTGCCGTCGCCACTGGGCATTGTTGATCCCTTGGCTTAGCGTATCCGCACCCATGCGCTTGGCGCGTTTGAGTACGGCTTCGGTCGAGGCGAGCGGCAGGAAGGCTGGAAAAACGGCAGGCGGCACGGGACCGGCGCCGCGCGCCTTTGCCAGATGCTCCATTCCAAGGCCGGCGAAGGCCTCGACTGCCGCAGCGATGCGAGGCTTGTCTTCGCCCGACAAAAAGGCAATGCGGTCGAGCCCCGTGGCTGCAAGAATATCGAGAGGGATATAGAGCTGCCCGCGGCGTTGGTGGATGGGCAGCAAGAGGATAGACCCGGCTATCGCCTGCGCCACGCCCGCATGCCCCGCCGCCTCCGCCGAACGGGGCGCGTCATTGGGCGACAGGATGAGGCTTGCGAGCTGGATGAGGGCCGACGCGGTTTCACCTGCATAGCCTTCCAAAGCATGGCGATCCTCCAGCACGTCGTCATAAAGATCGAATATGCGGGCATCGATCATGTCGAGCAGCGTCTTGTGCGGCAGATGATGCGCATCGATGGCAGCGAGAAGGCCGGCCGCAACCGGATTGCCACCGGGGTCGCCTTGAGCTCCTCCCTCCAAAAGATCACGCCACCATTGCAGCCGGATTTCTCCGGGCAAGGGTTCGCGCACCACGTCCCTCACCCGCGCAATTTCCGCGTTGAAGGCGTAGAGAGCGGCGAGCGCACCGCGCTTGTTTTCGGGAGACAGAAGGCAGGCGAGATAACGGTCGCGATCCGTTTCGCGCAGGGTTTCGAGGCAAACCTGCTGCGTGGCATTGGCCTCTGCCATGGTCACACCGCAATAAGAGCAGCTGCTACGGCACGCGATTCCGCCAGCATGATATTATAGGTCCGCACCGCGGCACCCGTTCCCATTGGGTCGGAAGCTATGCCTCTGGCCTTGAGAGCAGCCCTGACATCTGCCGGGATGGGGCGCAGGTTCAACCCTGTCCCCACCAGCAGCACTTCGATCTGCTGGGCTTCCTCCAAGACTTTCATGAAGGTGGCAACCGTAAGCGCCTGCCCCTCCTCGATGTCCCAACCGTGAATGCCTGAAGGGAGGCATAGAAGGGAACCGCGATGGGACATGTCTGCAAAGCGAAAGCCGCCATTGCCATAAGCATCGAGGGGGGCGCGACCAGGAAAATGGGCTTCGCGGATCTCGATCCCTTTTGCCATGATCGTCACTTCCCTTCGCCGGCTCGGCCGTAAGTTTCGAAATAACAGAAGACCCGCAGAAGCGGGCCGCGACGATCAGGATGCCGCTTCGGCCTTCACCGGCTCACCCTTTACCCGCACTTCCGCGATATAGGTGCGCATTGCACGAACTTTGACCCCATCGGCAATCTCGACTTCGACCTCGTTGTCGTCGATAACCTTGGTCACCTTGCCAACGAGACCGCCACCCAACACAACTTGGTCACCGCGGCGGATATTCGACAGGGTGTCCTGCCGCTTTTTCGCCTGGGCGCGCTGTGGGCGGATCAGGAAGAAATACCAGACCACCATCAGGGGGGCGAAAAGCATCACCATCTGCAGGATGGAATCGGTCCCGGATCCTGCCGGGGCGGCGGCGCCTGCCTGGGCGAATGCGTCGGTAATGAACATCAAGAACTCCTAAGATTACCGGAGACGGCGGCCCCCGTGATAAGCCGCCGGAATATAGTTGCGATGGGCGCGAATGCAACAGAAAGCGGCCAGATGCCGTACCAAATCCACGGCTCTGCGGCTTTTGGTACACCGGTTGCCATGTTACCTCAGCCCAAGCGCCCGAACAGAGCGGAGAAGATCATGAGCGAAGACATCAACACCCTGATTCTGACAGAGATTCGCCGGCTTGCCACTGCGCTGGAACGGCTAGCCGGCCCGCCACCGGCCGTCAATGATTGGGAAGCTGCGGATTGTTTTGTTTGGGTGCCGGCCAACCAGCGTCTGCAACCCGTGCCGCGACCCAATCGTGTCGCACTCACGCTGATCCGCGGCGTCGATCATGTGCGCGATATACTGCACGAGAACACGCTGCGCTTCGCCGAAGGATTTGCTGCGAACAATGTGCTTCTATGGGGTGCCCGCGGCATGGGGAAATCATCACTGGTCAAGGCCGTACATGCGGATGTCCGTGCCTCTAGCGGCACGCCTTTGAAGCTTGTTGAAGTGCATCGCGAGGATATCGCCTCGCTGCCGGGCCTACTCGATATACTTAAGTCATCGGGCCAGAGGATCATCGTCTTTTGTGACGACCTTTCCTTTGATCATGACGACACCGCCTACAAGTCTCTGAAGGCGGCGCTCGACGGCGGTATCGAAGGGCGACCCGACAACGTCCTCTTCTATGCCACATCCAACCGCCGTCACCTTCTGCCGCGCCATATGATGGAAAACGAGCAGTCGACAGCGATCAATCCTTCCGAAGCGGTCGAGGAGAAGGTTTCCTTATCGGATCGGTTCGGCCTCTGGCTGGGCTTCCATAAATGTAACCAGCACGATTATCTGACGATGATCGACGGCTATGCGGATCATTTTCAGCTCGATCTGGCTCGTCAAAGGCTGCACCATGAAGCTCTGGAATGGGCAACAACCCGCGGCGGGCGGTCCGGACGCGTTGCTTGGCAGTATATCCAGGATCTGGCGGGTCGGCTGAGAAAACCGCTCAACCGCGAATAATATCTTCATCCGCTTACCTAGGACATAGATGCAAAAAAGCCCGGCAATGCCGGGCTTTTTCGTCGTCCCCCTTGAAACGCACTACATTATTCAAGGAAAGTGATCGGGTTGACCGGCGTAGCGTCCTTGCGGACCTCGAAGTGCACCTGCGGGCGCTTGGCGTCGCCACTCATGCCGGACGAGGCGACCGTCTGGCCGCGTGTAACCTTCTGGCCGCGGGCAACGCTGATATTGCCGGCGTGGCCGTAGACGGTGACCTTGCCGTCGTCGTGACGCACCAGAACCGTATTGCCGAGCTGCTTCAGCCCGTTGCCGGCATAGATGACCACGCCATTTTCGGCTGCCTTGATCGGCGTGCCTTCCGGAACCGAGATATCGATGCCGTCATTGCGATTACCGTCGACATTCGCGCCGTAGCCGGCAATCACCGCGCCACTGACCGGCCAGCGATATTTGCCGATGCCAGTCGATTGCGGAGCCGCGGCGGAAACATCGGACTTCTTCTCGACATCGGTGAGCGAAGCGGTTTCGGCGGCCGGCTTGGCCGCTGCCGGAGCAGACGCAGTTACCGGAGCGGCAGATGCGAGCGCGGCGACCGGAGCGGCTGCAGCGACGGGTTTCGGCGCTGCGGCGGGCTTTTCCGGAATGGATGCCGTCTTAACCGGATCAGCTGATGCTGCATCCGATACAACCTTGAGGGTCTGGCCGACGCGAACGCCCTCAGATGTTAGGCCGTTGGCTGCCTTCAGCTGATCGATCGGGGTACCGGTCGCCTTAGCGATCTTTGCGAGGCTGTCGCCAGGCTTGACCACATAGCTGCCACCCAGAGGCTTGCCGCCGGGAGGCGTGAGCCTGGCCGGTTCGCCGAGCGCCTTGTCACGGTTGGCCGTCGGCAGGACGGCAATTTTCTGTTCGGGCTCGCGAGCCGGCGCAGGTGCATTGTTCTGCAGGTCGATATCGCTGGCTGCGGTCTTCGCGGAATTGCGGGCCGGACCGAAGGTCGGGATGATGACCGACTGGCCGGGCGACAAAGTGCCACCATTGGCCTTCAGTATTTCCTTTTCAGGCACGCCATAGCGCTTCGAAAGCGTCGCGGCAGTCTCACCGGGTCGGATGGTGACCTTGGGCGCGTTGACCGTCGACCAGCCGGACATCGGCTTAATCGTGCCGGTCACGACGCTGTCAGCCTTGGACTGGGCAGACGGAACAGTCAACGACTGGCTGGCGGGCGAACGTCCCGGGAAGGGCTGCGCCATGGCCTGCTTGCGGTTCATCGGCTCGTCTTCGACAACGGGCATGCTGCGCGATGCGGCAACCGGAGCCGTCGAGGCCGTCGGAGAGGAAAGCTCCGAGCGCTGAACCGAAACCGGAGCAACCGCGGCGCGGACCGGCGAGCTATAGCCGGAATTGCCAGGATAAGGCTGATTGACCGCCGAAGAGCGCGTGCCATAGTCGCCCTGCGCAACCGGGGGCAGACCCTGTGCAGAATTGAGATCTCCCCGAGGCGTGGGAGCCTGCCCGTAAGCTCCGTTCACCTGACGCTGCGGGATAGACGCAGTGGTCATGTTGTCCGTTTTTGAAAACAAACCTGAGAAGCGGCTTGCATCCGAACTGCAGCCTGTCGCCACACTGGCCAACAAGGCCGCAACAGCGAACTTAACTACTGATGTTCCGAACTTCGGAGAACTCTTGATCCGCATGACTCGACCTACAAATGACGCAACCATCGTTGGAGTCATTAAAGCGCGTTAGTCTTACTGCAGGGTTAAGGAGAGGCCGCGACGATCAGTTTTTTGAGAGATTGATAACCATGACCTGCAAAGCTGCTTCCCAGGCTAGGAACCATCTAGAGGGCCGAAGCGACCTGCGGAATGATCGGCAGGAAGGGCACGGGGAAGAGATCTTCACGCTCAAACCGGCTGCCCGTCTTGGTCAGGCGCGTCATCATGCAGGTGTCGCCTTCGGTCATCAAGGGTGCGACCATGGAGCCGCCATGGGTCAACTGCTCGGCATAAAAGCGCGGCAGCGAAACGAAGGCGGTCGTGACGAAGATCCTGTCGAAAGTCCCGTCACCCGGCATGCCATTGCTGCCGTCGGCCTGCCGGACGACGACATTGCGCAGACCGAGCGCCTCCATGCGGGCCTGCGCCGCGACAACCAGCGTTCGGTAGCGCTCGACGGTTAGGACGCGCTCCGCAATCCTACCCATCACCGCGGCCGTGAACCCGCTGCCAGTGCCGATCTCGAGCACTCGATGCCCAGGCTTCACTTGAAGCCGGTGTAGCAGCCGCACACTTAGGTCAGCCCCTTCCATGAAGGCGCCGCAGTCGATCGGCACGGTTCGGCTGGAATAGGCATCGTCCGACAGGGAAGCTGGCACGAATTGCGATCGCGGCGTCTGCTCGACCGCCGTCAGCAGATCGAGATCGGAAATCCCTTCTGAGCGAAGGCGCAGCACAAGCGCGGCAAATCCCTCTTTCTCGACCATGCCTGATTTCAACCGGACACTCCCAAGTCTAAGGCAGACGCGATGCGATCTTGAACCGAGTAATCCGTCATGTCGAGCTTGAGCGGCGTCACGGAGATCTTGTTCTCCTTGAGGGCCTGGATGTCCGTGCCTTCCTTGAACTGACTTTTCCGGTCCGAGAACCGCAGCCAGTAATAGGGCCGGCCGCGACCATCTTCTCGTGCATCGATTTCAAGCCCGAAGTCCAGCTTGCCCTGAGAGGTGACTTCCACGCCTTGCACGTCCTGCGGTTCACAATTGGGGAAGTTCAGGTTGAGGAAGGTCCCAGGCGGAAGCTCCACATCGCTCAGCTTCCGGATCAGATTGGCGGCATAGGTTTCGGCCACTTCCCAAGGCGCGACGCGGCCGTTGTCACGCCGAACGGCCTGGCTGAGGGCAAAGGAACGGATGCCCTGAAGCGTACCTTCTATGGCGCCTGCCACTGTTCCCGAATAGGTGACGTCGTCGGCCATGTTGGCACCGTCGTTGACGCCCGACAGAACCAGATCTGGCTTGCCGCGCAAAACCTCGCTGACGCCCATGATGATGCAGTCGGTCGGTGTGCCGCGCAAGGCGAAGCGCTTGTCCCCAAGCTGGCGAAGCCGAAGCGGCTCGGACAATGTCAGCGAGTGGGCAAGCCCGCTCTGATCGGTTTCCGGAGCGACGATCCAGACATCATCGGAAAGCTGCCGGGCAATCCGCTCCAGGACCGCTAGGCCCTCGGCGTGGATTCCGTCGTCATTGGTCAGCAGGATCCGCATCAAGCGGCTCGCTCAAGCTTCGTCAACCCGCCCATATAAGGAAGAAGCGCGTCCGGAATACTGATCGATCCATCCTCGTTCAGGTAGTTTTCCATGACCGCGATCAGGCAGCGCCCGACTGCGACGCCGGACCCGTTGAGCGTGTGGACGAATTTAAGGGCCTTCTCGTCTTTGACGCGGTAGCGGGCATTCATCCGACGCCCCTGGAAGTCGCCGCAGACCGAGCAGGAGGAAATCTCCCGATAGGCGTCCTGACCTGGAAGCCATACCTCGATATCGTAGGTTTTGCGGGCACCGAAGCCCATGTCGCCGGTGCACAACGTCATGGTGCGGAAGTGCAGACCCAGCCGCTTCAGGACGTTTTCCGCACACTCGGTCATGCGTTCGTGCTCGGCGATGGAGCTTTCCTGATCGGTGATAGAGACCAATTCGCATTTCCAGAACTGGTGCTGGCGTAGCATGCCGCGGGTATCGCGGCCGGCAGAACCAGCTTCCGAACGGAAGGACGGCGTCAGCGCGGTGAAGCGCAGCGGCAGCTTTTCCTGCTCCAGCGTCTCGGCCGATACTAGATTGGTAAGGGTCACCTCGGCGGTGGGAATAAGCCAGCGGCCGTCCGTTGTGCGGAAGAGGTCTTCGGCGAACTTCGGCAGTTGCCCCGTCCCATACATGGCCTCGTCGCGCACCATTAAAGGTGACGAGACTTCCGTATAGCCGTGCTCACCCGTATGCATGTCGATCATGAACTGGCCGAGTGCCCGTTCCAGCCTGGCAAGCGGGCCGGTCAGGACAGTGAAGCGAGCACCCGAAAGCTTCGAGGCGCGCTCGAAATCCATATAGCCGAGCGCTTCGCCGATCTCGAAATGCTCCCTGGCAGAGTGATTCCAGCGTGGCTTTTCGCCCACCGTGCGCTTAACCACATTGTCGTGCTCATCCTTACCAACCGGCACATCGTCGAGCGGGATGTTGGGAAGGCGCGACAGCGCATCGTCGAGCGCGGCCACGGCTTCGCGCTCTTGCTGCTCGGTCGCCGGCATCGTCTCCTTGAGTTCCGCCATTTCGGCCTTGAGCTTTTCCGCCAGCTCGGGATTCTTTTGGGCCATTGCGGCGCCAATTTCCTTGGATGCGGAATTGCGGCGCGATTGCATGTCCTGAAGCTTCTGGATCACGGCACGGCGCGTGTCGTCCAATGCCAATAGCGTTGCCGCCATTGGTTCGGCGCCACGCTTTGCCAGCGCCGCGTCGAAAGCTGCTTCGTTTTCACGGATCCACTTGATATCGAGCATCGTTCCTAGCCTTTGAAGCGGAACGCCGCAAACTCGCGCAAGGACAGGAAAAGCCTAAGCTTTATCCGCATCCGCAATATCCGACGAGGCCTGCTCATCGAGAGCGTCGTCGGCACGTTTGCGCTCGACGAGTCGCGCGGCGTAGATGGAAATCTCGTAGAGAAGGATGGTCGGCAGCGCAAGACCGATCTGGGACATGGGATCGGGCGGCGTCAGCACCGCAGCAACGACGAAAGCGAGGACGATGGCGAATTTGCGCTTTTCCCTCAGCCAGTCGCTGGTGAGTAATCCGACGCGGGCAAGCAGCGTGGTAACAACCGGAAGCTGGAAGACCAGGCCGAACGACAGGACCAATGTCATGATCAGGCTGAGATATTCCGAAACGCGCGGCAGAAGCGAAATGCCCACCTCGCCTTCGGTTGGCGCCTGCTGCATGGCAAGGAAGAACCACATGACCATGGGCGTGAAGAAGAAGTAGACGAGTGCTGCACCCAACAGGAAGAGGATCGGCGACGCGACCAGGAACGGCAGGAAGGCGGCGCGCTCGTTCTTGTAAAGGCCGGGAGCGACGAACTTGTAGAGCTGCGACGCGATCACCGGAAAGGCGACGACGAGCGCTCCGAACATCGCCACCTTGACCTGGGTGAAGAAGAATTCCTGCGGCGCCGTATAGATCAGCTCAGACTTGGCGAGATCCAGATGCGCCCAGAGCACGGCCCATTTGTAAGGAACGACCAGGAAATTGAAGAGCTGCTTGGCAAAGAAGAAGCAGATGACGAAGGCCAGGAAAAACGCGCCGATCGACCAGATGAGCCGGGTGCGCAGCTCCATCAAATGCTCGATGAGCGGCTGCGGCTTGTCTTCGATTTCACCGCTCATGCGTCATCTCTCGGGGTCTGTGTCTTTTTCGGCGCAGGTTTGCGGGCCGGCATTGCCGGGGCCGCAAGCTCGCCATTTGTCGCGTCAGGCATGGATTTTACGGCGGGGCTGCGCCGGCGCTTGGCAACGGTTTCGCCGGCCGCAGCAGCCTCGGCCGGCGGTTTTGCCCTAGCAGGAGCCTTGCGAACGGCCTTCGGCTTTTCCACCACAGGCGCAGATGCCTGGCGCTCAACGGAGACGGGCTGCGACTGGGCCGGCGCCGTTACCGGCACGACCGGGGACGCCGGCAGCGGGCTCGCTGTGGAAGGAAAAATATCAGCCGTTTCGGGGCGCGCCTGATGGTCATCCGCCCCTTCGATAGCCTGCTGTGCCTCGATGTCGGTCTTGGTCATCTCGGGAGCGGACGGCGCTTGGGTTGATTTCTGCAGGTCGTTGCGGATTTCCTGGCCCATCTGGCGAAGCGGGTTGATCGCTTCGCGCAGGGCGTTGGTCGGGTTCAGGCGCTGCGCATCCGAAATCGTCCGCCGCACGTCGTCCAGCTCAGATTCGCGAAGAGCCTCGTCGAACTGCGAACGGAATTCGCCCGCCATCTTTCGCAGATTAGACGTCATCTTTCCAAACGCCCTGAGCATCGGCGGCAGGTCCTTCGGACCAACCACGACGATCAAGACGATGGCGATGACAAGCAGTTCGGTCCAACCGATATCGAACATTCAATGAGGCTCCTGGAACCCGCAGCCGAATTACAACCGGCTGCTTTCCTTGACCTCGTCCGGCTTGTGGTCAACCGTCTTTGCCGTGGTCGTGGCAGTAGTACCGTCGGTTTCAGGAGCGTCGTCGTCGGACATGCCCTTCTTGAAGCTCTTGATGCCCTTGGCGACGTCGCCCATCAGTTCAGGGATCTTGCCGCGACCAAATAGGACGAGCACGATCACGAGGACGATAAGCCAATGCCACACACTAAAAGAACCCATAGCCCAACTCCATTAGAACCTTATCCTCGATGTAAGCTCTTTATGGTGCTTTTTCAAACACCAAAATGTCCTGCACAAAAGCTTGATGACAAACGCCCATCGTAACTGACCGGACATAAAAACAAGGACGTAGGAGCTGGTTCCACTGGAGGTATAATAAGGAATGGCAGCCCCAACCGAAGACGTGATCAAGGCTGATGATTGCTATTCCTCTTCGCCTCCTCCAGGCGTCAACAAGCCGAGTTCTTCCAGATCGAGTTGCGTGATCGGATCCTCGTCTTGCGCCAGATCCTCGTCGCTGAGCGGCATGGGAATGTTGAAGCCGGGCGGTATCCGGCCAGACAGGAGCCCTGCCCCCTTGAGCTCTTCGAGGCCAGGAAGATCGCGCAATTCCTCAAGTCCGAAGTGATCGAGGAAATCAGTCGTTGTCCCAAGCGTGACGGGTCTTCCGGGAGAACGCCGGCGGCCGCGAAAACGCACCCAGCCCGCCTCCATCAGAACATCCAGCGTACCTCTTGAAGTCTGCACGCCGCGAATTTCTTCGATTTCCGCACGCGTCACCGGCTGGTGATAGGCAATGATGGCAAGCACTTCCAGAGCTGCGCGGGAAAGCTTCCTGACCTCGTTTTCGTCAGTATGTATAACGAAGGCCAGATCGGCTGCCGTACGGAAGGCCCAGCGATCAGCTGTCCGGATCAGGTTGACACCGCGTAGTGCGTACAAGTCCACAAGACGTGCCATGACGCTGCTAACATCGACGCCGCGGGGCAAACGCTCGGCCAGAAATGCTTCGGAGACCGGCTCGGCTGAGGCAAACACCAGTGCTTCGGCAATCCGCTCGACCTCCGTCATGGACAGCGGAATCGAGGCCGGATCATCTTCGGCGGCAACCGCAAGATCATCCTCGGTGACGGACGTCACTCCTGTCCTCCGGATCGGGAACTGCCGTCGGCTTCACGCGAAGTGCCTTGCCCTTTGCGCAGATAGATCGGCTGATAGGCGCCGTCCTGGCGCATTTCCAGCTTGCCTTCGCGCACCAATTCCAGAGAGGCCGCAAAAGCACTGGCTGTCGCCGTGACACGATCCTCCGGTGGAAGATATGGCAACAGATAGTACTGCAGCGCCGTCCAGTCACCCATTTCGCCCAGCATGCGGGTCAGCAGTTCTCGCGCATCCACCAGCGACCAGACTTTGCGCCGCTCGATGGTCACATGCGTGATGGCCGTGCGCTGGCGCAGATTGGCATAGGCTGACAGAATATCATAAAGTGTCGCGTCATATTTTGATTCGACGCGGTGCGGGATATGTTCCGGCGCCCCGCGTGCAAAGATGTCGCGGCCGAGCCTGTTGCGGTTGACCAGCCGCGTAGCTGCATCCCGCATGGCCTCCAGACGCTTCAAGCGAAAGGCAAGCGTTGCCGCCATTTCCTCGCCGCTTGGACCGTCATCGCCCTTTATTGGCTGGGGGATCAGCAGCTTCGATTTGAGGAAGGCCAGCCATGCTGCCATGACGAGGTAGTCCGCGGCCAGTTCAATGCGGACCTGCCGGGCACTCTCGACGAAGCGCAGATACTGCTCCGCAAGGGCCAGAACCGAAATACGCGAAAGATCGACCTTTTGGCTGCGGGCGAGATGAAGCAGCAGATCGAGAGGACCTTCAAAGCCGGCAACGTCGATCATCAGAGCCGGATCATCGGCCGCGCGCTCGGCAGCATCCTGCCAAAGCTTATCCATCGGAATGGCATTCTGCGAAGTCGTCCCGGCCATCCGAACCTCGTTCTTGTCCGCCCCGTTCAGGAAGTTGCCAGCAGTCTGTGAAACTCTGCACGAAGCACGTCTTCGTCCGCGCCGTCGCCGGCACCCAAAGCCGCCTCTACGGCCTGCGTCCGGCGCAGCGCCTTTCCGGATAATGGGATTGCTTCCTGCACCACAGCCTTCATTTCATTCATGATGCCGTTGCAATGCAAGATGATATCGCAACCGCCACGGACAATTCGCGCTGCCCGTTCCCCTATCGTGCCCTTGAGGGCATTCATGGAGGTGTCATCGGAGAGCAGCAGGCCGTCGAAGCCGATGTGGCTCCGGATTACTTGCTCGATGACCTTGGCCGAGGTGGTCGCGGGTTCGTCCGGATCGACAGCCGTGAAGACGATGTGAGCGCTCATCGCCATGAGCTCGTCCTTCATGGCGACGAAAGGCAGGAAATCATGCGCCTCGAGTTCGGTCAAGCTGGCGTTCACCACCGGCAGTTCGTGATGTGAATCGGCCATGCCCCGGCCATGCCCCGGCATATGCTTCATCACGGGCAGCATGCCGCCGGCCTTCAGTCCCTCGGACGCCGCCTTGCCCATATCCGCCACCGTTTGCGCATCATACCCGTAAGCCCGATCGCCGATCACATTGCTCGAGCCTTCGACCGGCACATCCAGGACCGGCAGGCAATCGACATTGATGCCAAATTTCATCAGATCGAAAGCATGCAGACGCGACATCAACCAAGCCGCTCGTAAGCCTATCTCCTTATCCTGACGATAAAGATCTCCCAGCACCGCCCCAGAAGGATAGCGCTCGATCATCGGCGGGCGGATGCGCTGAACGCGTCCGCCTTCCTGATCGATCAGGACAGGTGCGTTCGGCCTACCGACGCTGTCGCGCATTGATGCCACAAGATCGGTGATCTGGTTTGGCTCCAAACAGTTGCGCGCAAACAGGATGAAGCCCCAAGGTCTCTCATCCCGATAAAGGGCCATTTCATCCGGGGTGAGTTCGGCGCCCATGGCGCCGAGGATCATTGCTTTTGATTCGCTCATGGCTTGATCCTAGTCCATTGCCTCAAAACAAAAAACGGGGCGATGAACGCCCCGTTTCTCTCATCGTGGAATACAGTGGTTTATTTGGCGACGAGGCAGGTTCCGCCGGCAGAGCGGTAGCGCTCGCAAAGGGCCACAGCTTCCGGCTTGCTTCCCGCCGGGATGCGAACGCGATAGAATGTACCCTTACCGGCAATCTCCGCCTGCTTGATATCGACGCCACGGCCGGCGATGACGTTGCCGAACTTCGTCGAAAGGCTCTGGTAGGATTTCTGCGCCTCAGCCTGAGACGGCAGCGACGCGATCTGGATGACGTAACCACCATCGCCGAGCGAAGCCACCTGATTGGCTGCGGTCGCCGCTGGAACCGGAGGCGGGGCGGCGCTCGGTGCACGTACATTGCCCTGATCCGTTACCGCTGCAACGACATTGACCGGCTGCTGCGCCGGACGCATGGCCGGAACCGGAGCCTTCGCTGCCGGCGTCGCGGTGGCAACAGGCTGAGCCAATGCCGGCGTCGCGGCTGGGCTTTGGGCTTTCACGGCAGCGACGGGTTCGGAAGCCGGGGTGATCGGTGCGGAGACCGGTACGATGCCAGAGGCCTGTGTCCGCGCAGGCGCAGCAGCCGGCTGCATTGCCGGAGCCGCGATCGGATCGCGCGGCATGGAGGCCATTTCCGGTGACTTTGCCGGTGCCGCCGGCATCTTCTCGCTCTGGATTGCCGCAACAGCGGGTGCCGGAGCCGTAACTTCCTGCTCAACCAGCTTGCCGTCGGGGCGCACGATCATCGTCTTGACCTTGCGCGGCGTGACAGTGACGGGATCCTGGGCGGAGGCCTGTTGTGGCTGCTCCTGCGGAAGAAGCCGCGGATCTTCGGTTTCGCCGACATCGGTAGGTTCGATGTCGTTCTCGCCTTCGAGGGGAAGCGTATCCGGCATCAAGGTCTTCTGCACGACGTCGACCGGCTCTTCATTGCTTGAAATCAGGGTCTGCTGCTTGGGTGTTTCAGGCGCAGCTCCCGCAACACGGTCATAAACCGCCTTGTCCTGGTTCGGCACCGTCTTGCCGCCTGGATTTGCCGGAGCGACCTTGATCGGCTCCTTGTCGGCGGTGATGATGACCGGCTCGCCGCTCGCAACCATTCCGGATACGCCATCGCCGAGCCATGCATAAGCGCCGGCTCCAGCCACGGCCAGAACGCCTGCGAAGGCCAGCGGCAGGATCCAGATACGCGAGGCGCCACGACGCTCGCCGTCGCCACCGCTGAGCGCATAGGCATTGCCGTCTGGATAACGTTCAGCCAGCGCAAGAGGCGTTGCAAGACTGCGGCGGAAATCCTCTTCCAGGGCCCGCTCGAATTCGTCGAGATCAGCATAGATCGAACGCTGCTCGGCAGGCGCTTCGGATGCCTTTGGCGCTGCGGCAGCAACTGGCGGTTCCGGGGCGGCCGCTGGCGCAGAAGCCGCCGGCGAAGCCAGCAGCGTCGCCAATTCGGCATCAATATCGATATCGTATTCAGCGCGATAAGCAGGCTCGTGCTCGGGCTCTTCCACAGGAAGCGACGGAACGTCGAGTTCAGCAATAACTTCGGGACGCTCTTCAGCTTCCGTAATCAAGGCAGGGTCGAACGGCAAGTCGGCTTCCGGTTCGGAGGTCGCAACCTCCTCTTCGAAATTAAAGACCGGTTCGGCCACGACAACCTGCTCGGTTGCCGGAGTGTAGATCGGCTGAGACTCGGCAGGGGCAGCCATGACGAGCTGAGCGGCCGAGCGCCTGCTGTTCTCCTCGACCACGACATCGGCCAGATCCAGTTCGAGATCATCGAGCGCAAGCTCAAACTCCTCGTCGGCAAACGGATCCAGCTCGAACTCTTCCGCTGCCTCTGCAGCCGGCGATTGAGCATCGGCTACCACCGGCTCTTGTGCAGAAACAGGCTCCGAAACTGCAGTGACTACATTCGCAGCGACGCCAGCAATAACGGGCTGCTGGATAGCACCCGGCGACGCCGGGACATCAGCGATAGTGGCATTCGCAACAGGGACGGCGGCAAGCACAGGCTGCCCCGCTTCAAGCTTCGGCAGGACAAGATCCCAGGCCGGAACTTCATGCGACGTTACATTGGGGACTTCCACCACTTCGCGCTCGGCGCCGGGACGCGAACCCGGACCAAAGCCGGAGGTCGGGTTGAAATTGGCGAGCGGCATCCGGAAGCCGGGGACATAAGCGTCCTTCCGCTTCGATTCAGGCTTGGCAGGCGCCTCGACGACGGGAACCGAAGCCGCGCCGATGGACGTCTCCAGTTCGGATGCCAGGTCAAAGGCATAAGCCTGCTGCTCGATTGCCGCGCGGTCCGGCGCCTCAGACAGCACCGGCGCATAGGATGGCGCAACTCTTTCGAGGGCTGGGAGGTCCTCGATTAGGCTGCCGTAGTCGGCCGCGTCGAAGCTCGGCTCCACCCTCGCCGCTTCCGGCTCAGACTCAAAGGAGTTCTGCAGCTCCAGAAGATGAGCATGCTCATCATGGTAAGCGACGGGCTCCGAAACGTCCTGCTGGGCAGCGAGAGGCTGCATCGCTGCAGACGGATCGCCGGTAACTTCTGGAACAAACGCGGATTCTTCCGGTTCTACCGGCTCGAGCACGTCCACATGCAGTTCAGCATAATCGGCAGGCTGCTGAGTATGAACAGCCGTGTCGTTAGCAGCTTCCAGACGCGGCGCATCATACTGTTCGAATTCGAGTAGGAGCTCGTCTTCGAGATTGAAGGCGGGCTCCCGGCGACCTTGCGATGCAACCTGAGGCACCGGATTTTCCGGCGTCGGAACAAGCCGCTCATCGTATCCGACAATCCGGGCGAGCTCTGCCAGCGGATCATCGTCGGCAAAGAGCCCCGGAGCATCGTTCCGGCTACGCGCAAGATTGTGATCTGCCATTACTTTGTCCACCCACCTACGTTACAACGCGTCTGCCAGCGCAATGTGGGGAAATGGTGGCGATTCAGCGCATTTCTTCTGGCGCGGCCGTGCCCGTGATAGCTAGTCCGGACTGCAATACAGAGGCGACGGCACGCACCAGCCCAAGTCTGGCAACGCTCAATTCTCGGTTTTTATCGTTAATAAAACGTAATTCCGGTTGTTCCTTGCCTTTATTCCAGTGCGCGTGGAAGAAACTGGCCAAATCATAAATATAAAAAGCCAATCTATGCGGCTCCTGCGCCAGTGCTGCAGCCTCGATGATTCTGGGGAATTCTGCAAGCTTGCCGACCAATTGCAGCTCCGCCGGGTCTTCGATCAGGCTTGCCGCTCCGGCAAGATCGAGCGAATCAGTATCCATGTCCGGGAAGGCTTCACGCGCCTGCCGAAATACCGACATGCACCGGGCATGGGCATATTGCACATAGAAGACCGGATTGTCCTTCGACTGCTCGGTGACCTTAGCAAAATCGAAGTCCAAAGGCTCGGAGCTCTTGCGGTAAAGCATCATGAAGCGGACGGAATCGGAGCCCACCTCGTCCACCACTTCGCGCAGTGTGATGAAGTCGCCCGAGCGCTTCGACATCTTGACCGGCTCGCCGTTCCGGTAAAGCTTGACCAGCTGGCATAGAAGAACCGTGAGCTTGACCTTACCTTCGGAGACGGCTCGGGCAAGCGCTTCCAGCCGCTTCACATAGCCTCCGTGGTCGGCGCCGAGCACATAGATCATCTCGTCATAGCCGCGATCGTACTTGTCCTTGAAATAGGCGACGTCGGCAGCAAAATAGGTATAACTGCCATCCGATTTGATCAGCGGACGGTCGATGTCATCGCCGACTTCGGTGGAGCGGAACAGCGTCTGCTCGCGATCTTCCCAATCTTCCGGCAGCTGTCCCTTCGGAGGAGGCAGCGTGCCGCGATAGACATGGCCCTTGAAAGTCAGGTCATTGATGGCGGTGCGGATTCGCTGCGCGCCATTCACATGCAGCGTCCGCTCCGAGAAGAAGACGTCGTGATGCACATTAAGCGCCTCGAGATCCTCTCGGATCATTGCCATCATCGCGTCGATGGCCTTCTCCTTGACGATCGGCATCCAGTCTTCGTCCGGCATGTTGTGCAGCCGCGTGCCATATTCCTCCGCCAGCGCTTGCCCCACCGGAACGAGGTAATCACCCGGGTAAAGGCCGGAAGGAATGGCCCCGACATCCTCTCCGAGCGCTTCGCGGTAGCGTAGGAAGACCGAACGGGCCAGCACATCGATCTGGCTTCCCGCATCGTTGATGTAATATTCCTTGGTGACCTCGTAGCCGGCGAAACCCATCAGGTTGGCAAGCGCATCACCCACCACGGCACCGCGGCAATGACCCACATGCATGGGACCAGTCGGATTGGCCGACACATATTCAACGTTTGCCTTGCGGCCGGCACCGACCTGCGACCGGCCATAGCCCGTTCCCTGCTGGAGCATGGCCGAGAGGAGCCGCTGCCAGTAGCCTTTCGACAGACGGATATTGATGAAGCCCGGCCCGGCAACCGAGACCTCCGTGATATCCGGATCGCTTTTCAAAGCACCCGCAATTACATCGGCTAAAGCCCGCGGACTGGTACCGAGCGGCTTTGCCAATACCATCGCAGCATTGGTTGCCACATCGCCGTGGCTTTGATCTCGAGGCGGCTCGACAGTCAAACGGTCAAAATCGACTTCGCTTCGCTTTTCTTTCACCAGATCAATGGTTTCGAGCGCGTTCTTTATTCTGTTTTCGAAGTCGGTAAAGAGGTTCATATCACTCACCCGCTCAGATGCCTGCGCGGGCCCTTGAAAAGCCGTTGGTAATGGGCCGGTGCCTAGCGCAATTCAGGAGTCTGGTCAAACAACTCGGCATGCGCACGAATGGCGTAGGTATCCGTCATGCCTGCCAGATAATCTGCAACGTGACGGGCCTTGGCACCATCCTCCAGGCCGGAAATGTGGTTGACCCAGTAATGGCTGCGCATCAAGGATGGGTCGTTCATATAGGCAGAGAAGAGGTCAGATACGATCTGCGCTGCGCCGGCACGGATCCGCATAATGTCGGGATGGCGATAGATTCGCGAAAACAGCAGCTTCTTGATCTGGCGGTCCGTAGCGGCCATTTCCGGAGAAAAGGTCGCAATGACATGGTCCGCAGCACGAATATCGGAGGCGCTTTGCGGATTCAGTGTTGCGAGGTTGACTTGCGCGATGCCTATGACGTCCTCAACCATGTGAGTAATCTGCCTGCGCATGATTTCATGAGCGAAGCGGCTCGGCTCAAGATGCGGATAACGCTGTTTAACCTCATGCATGAGCCCCGCCAGAAACGGCACGTCTTCCAGCATTTCGAATGTCAGCAGACCGGAACGCAAACCGTCGTCGATGTCGTGAGTATTATAGGCGATGTCGTCGGAAATAGCTGCGACCTGCGCTTCGAGGCTGGCATAACTGCTCAGTTCCAGATCATGCAGCTGGCAATAGTCGCGGATCGGCTGGGGCACCGGTCCATGCGCGCCTTCGCCGGTTACGGTGAGCAGCGGTCCATTGTGCTTGACGAGCCCTTCGAGGCTTTCCCAGGTCAGGTTCAGGCCGTCAAAGTCGGCATAACGCCGCTCGAGCTTGGTGACGATACGCAGCGACTGGGCATTGTGATCAAAGCCGCCATAGGGCTGCAGCATGTCATCCAGCGCATCCTCACCCGTATGGCCGAACGGCGTATGGCCGAAGTCGTGAACGAGAGCCACCCCTTCGGCCAGATCCTCGTCAAGCTTCAAGGCGCGCGCAAGCGCGCGGGCAACTTGTGCCACCTCAATCGTATGCGTCAGGCGGGTTCGATAATGGTCGCCATCCGGGCTGATGAAGACCTGCGTCTTGTGCTTCAGCCGCCGAAAAGCGGTCGTATGAACGATGCGGTCGCGGTCGCGCTGAAACTCGGATCTCGTCAGACTGCCGGCCTCGGGAAAAAGCCTGCCCCGCGACGCCCAAGGGTTGGACGCATATATCGCGCGCTCGCCGCTGCCAAATCCCAGCGCCCCCGTATCGATCGTCATGCACTCACCTGTTTCTTCGTCCCGCGCATGGCGCCCATTGACGCGCCGTTTAAGCCTTCATACCTATAGTGACGCCGTGCGCAACGCCGGTGACACTTATCTCCGGGGCGTGCCCGGAACTCACCGGGCCTTGAACCCGGCAGGAGATGGATCATGAATGCAGATGTAACGCTCTCGGATGCCGCGGCAAAGCGGATCGCAGAAATTGTCGCTCATGAAGCGGGCAAACAGGCTTTGCGGGTGACTGTTGAAGGCGGCGGCTGTTCAGGTTTTTCGTATAAATTCGATCTTGCCGAGGCGGCGCAGGAGGACGACGTGGTGGTCGCCAATGGCGAGGCCAAGGTTCTGATCGACAGTCTTTCGCTGGTCTACATGGCCGGTTCGGAAATCGATTTCGTCGATAACCTGCTCGGCCAGTCGTTTCAGATCAAGAACCCGAACGCTGTCGCCAGTTGCGGCTGCGGCACCAGCTTCTCGATCTAGCAGCGTCCAAGCACTTCCCAAGCCTTCTGCTTTCGCTAAAAGAGAAACGGACAGCGCGAAGGACATTGCCATGAAGATTGCCACCTGGAACATCAACGGCGTGAAGGCGCGCATTGACAGCCTGCGCCAGTGGCTTTCCGATTCGTCGCCGGACATCGCCTGCCTCCAGGAGATCAAGTCCGTCGACGAAGGGTTTCCGCGCCTGGAGATCGAAGCGCTGGGCTATCATGTCGAGACGCATGGTCAAAAGGGCTTCAATGGCGTCGCTCTCCTCTCGAAGATAAGGCCGGACGAAATCCTGCGCGGGCTGCCGGGCGGCGAAGGTCCTGATGGCCAGGTGGACGAGCAGTCCCGTTATATCGAAGGCGTATTTTCGATCCCCGGCGGCGTTGTTCGGGTCGCTTCGATCTACCTGCCGAATGGCAATCCTGCGAACGATCCGGTTAAATATCCCTACAAGCTCGCCTGGCTGGAGCGCCTGCGCCGGCATGCACAGAACTGCCTTCTGCTCGAGGAGCCGCTTATCCTGGCCGGAGACTACAACGTTATTCCGGAGCCGCATGATTGCTTTGATCCGGCCGTGTGGACGACGGATGCGCTGTTCCTGCCGCAGACGCGCGCGGCCTTCCGAAAGCTCGAAAACCTCGGTCTGGTCGACGCGGTTCGCGCCACCACCGACGCCACGAAGCTTTATTCATTCTGGGATTATCAGGCCGGCGCCTGGCAAAAGAACAACGGCATCCGCATCGACCACCTTCTGCTTTCGCCGGAAGCCGCCGACAGGCTCAAGGCCACGGTAATCGAAAAGCATGTCCGCGCATGGGAGAAGCCTTCAGATCACGTGCCCGTGGCAGGCATATTCGACTTCGGCTGAGCCGGAGCCTTATTCGACACCTCTTGCAAATTCGTGCGACAGAGCAATCGCGCCGCGCCGGTCTTCTTCACCTGCGACAGAGAATGCCTGCTCCTGAAGCTGCTGCATCCAGATGCAGTCCTTGGCGCTGCACTTGTCGAGTGCGGCCGTCAGGAATGCCAAGCCGCGGACCGTCTGCCCCTCATCGAAAAGAACATTGCCGAATACCGCCATCGCTCCGGCATGGCCGTTCTTGCGAGCCTGGTTCAGCCATTTCTTGGCCTGCTGCAGATTGGCCGTACCGCCCTCGCCCGCCAGGATCATCTTGGCCAGCTGGAACTGCGCTTCCGCCACGCCAAAAGTCGATGCGACCTGAAAATAGAGCTGGCGCGCCTGGGCAAGATCAGGCTTGACGGCGGTGTCGGGAATGCCACGCCGATAGTAATTGGCAAGCGACAGCAAGGCGTTGACGAAAAAGCCCGTGTCTTCGGATCCGGGCTCCACGCCTTGAGAGGCTATTTCGTTATAGATCTTAAACGCCTCGAGATCGTTCTTGGCGACACCATCGCCATAGGCATACATGTTGGCGAGCGCCCAGCGTGAACCCGTATGGCCCTTTTCAGCCGCGTAGCGATAGGCCTCGACCGCATCTTCCTTCTGGCCGTTTTTATAGGCTTTGAAGCCGAACTTGAAGAGATCGAAAGGCCCCGATTCCTTCGTAACGCCCGACTTGATATCGAAAGCGGCAACCGGTCCAGCAAGGACCGACGCCAGCGACACGCCAAGAAGCAATACTCTCATGGACAACATGTCAAACTTCGGCATGGTTCAGTTTCTTTCACTCTGCCGCGATGCCATACGGTTGTTCACCGCAGCCCGAGCTCTCTGGCCGATCTGATGAAGTCTTCGGACCTGTCCGAAGGCTTCATCCAGCGGTCGACTGATGAAACTGTAGATGCCCATTTCGGCAAGACTAGGACTTGCCACCGTGGCGCGCATACCGGGCACCAACGGCATCCGTAGCCGTTCTCCCGCGCATGGAAAGCCCCACTTTTTCTTGAAAAACCCGCCCATGGTACTCCAAATTACGCGCCCCGCCCCCGCGGTCCGCGCCTTTTCTTCATCTATCGCTGCGCCCTGTTTGTGGCGGGAAATGGACAAAGCATCTCTCTTCCAAGCTTGCGATGATTGTCTTAGAAATGTGTTGCGAAATCGTCACGAGCCGTAGCAGGAGCAAATGAGCAATAGTTCATCAGGCACAAAAAAGCCCGGCAGAAACCGGGCCTTTTATAGATGTTCTTGTAGGCTTAGAACTTGACCTTAAGCGATGTCGATAGCGCCGCGACGAGGTCGTCATCGTATTCATATGTAGCTTCGTCACCGATCGTCACGCCATCTAACACCTGAGCGCTGGAGTCACCGCCGGTCAAAATGCCGATTACGCCGCCGAAACGAACTTCGACATTCTTGTTAGGCGAATAGGACACCCCGGCGCTAAGCGTCCAGGTATCGCTGTTTGACCCGTATTCCTGTGAGGTGCCACGATCCCAGGTAATACTGGTGGCCGCACTCCATTGCTCGCTGAATTTGTGGCCGACACCTGCGCTGACGGTCCATCCGTCGCGATATCCCAGGTCAAGCGACGTCACTTCGCGGCCAGAGCTGCTGTAGAAGGGTATCCTTCCCAATTGGCTCCAGTCGGTCCATTTTACCGAGCCAAACGCAAGCCATTCAGGTGCAATGCCAGACTGTAATTTCAGCTCTAGAGCATCCGGCATGGCGGTCGAGCCGGACACTGGTATAAGCGTCCCAGCACCTGGCACTAGCGGAGTTCCGCCAGGTCCTGGTATTACACCAAGCGCTGGCGGCAGATTGGTAAGGTCAACAGTGCCCGTCACGTTGTCGAGCTTTACCTCGCTGTAATACACGAGACTTGCCCGCATAGCATATTCTGGGATTTCATATGCTACACCAGCACGCCATCCCCAACCGTCGCCTTCTAGATCAAGCCGCCCAACCCCGGTGCCGGTAAGACCAAGCGGCGCCAAAGGCGGAAGTCCGAATAGCTCCGGCGCTACCACCAAACGCTCCTTGAAACCGTCCATCTCCAAGTAGTTCGCGCCGCCGATCAAACGGAGTTGACCAGGGCCGGCATCGAACCTGTAGGAGCAAGTCAAAGCGTAATTGTCACTATTGATCTTGGTTTCGATATTTTGATTAGCGCCGGCCCAGTCTGCACCTGGATTGGTGTGCGCGCCGTAGGGCTGGGAGTAGTCGAACATGCAGTCGGCATTTTCGTAGCCACCCTTGATTCCGATGCGGGGCGACCAATAGTTCTCGGTTTCATCTGCAGATGAAGAATAGCCGAAGGCGTTAAGCGGACCATCCCCAGGCGATGTGTCCTGCACATTCTTCAACTTGCGATGCGGCATCACAAAAGTTGCCGTTGATTCCACCGCTGCACGCGACGGATCGAAAAGCAGGTCGATATTGTAGCCGCCGCGCTCGATGCCTCCTGCCAGTGCTGTTGAACATAGCAACGAGCTCCCGGTTAAGCCTAGTGCAGCGCTGATTAATTTTGTTCTTACCATATTATCTCCCACTCCCCGGTAAGCAGTGTAAATCACACTAGATGTTTCACACGGAATAACAACTTTCGGCTGTTGCGAGCCTTGCGGTGCACAAAGCTTCAAAGTTTACGTAATCAGGTGAGCAAGTGGCCGTTTAGGCAGTCTGAGCGCGAAAATATGCTACTAGGGGTAACTTGTGCGCCAATCTTTGGAATTTTATATTGCCGCAGCGGCAAGTTGTGGCAAGATGGCCACATTGCGGCTTTCTCACCTTGAGCAGGTGCACAAATGGAACCTCCTGACAACACAGAAAAGCCGCGGCTGGACCCGCGGCTTTTTCCGTTTAACGCTAAGGATTCAGCCTGCTTCGGAGACCCGCAGCATAGCCGTCTTCAGGCTCGCCATCTGGACCTCAAGTTCGGCAAACCGCTCGCGTTCGGCCGCAACAATCTCTGGGTCGGCATTGGCGACAAACCGCTCATTGGCGAGCTTCTTGCCAATCCGATCCATCTCTGCGGCCGTCTTGCCGACAGCCTTCTCGATACGGGCCTTTTCTGCCGTCAGATCGATGAGATTGCCCAGCGGCAGGCAGGCGGTCGCCTCGCCGATGATGATCTGGGCGGCACCCTTCGGCGCCACATCCGCGCGCTCAATGTTCTCCACCCGGGCGAGCCTTCGAATCGCTGCGTCGTGACGGCCCATGCGCTGCTGGCTCAGTTCATTCGCTCCAACCATGACCAGTGGCGCAACAGCCGAGGGCGGCACGTTCATTTCAGCCCTTGCCGAGCGCAAGCCGGTCACCAGATCCACAAGCCAGTTGATTTCGGCCGCAGCCTCAGCGTCAGCGAACGAGGGTGCCGGCCAGTCTGCATGGCACAGAAGTTTGCCTCGGATGCCCGTATGTGCCCACAATTCTTCCGTCATGAACGGCATGAAGGGATGCAGGAGCTTATAGGTTTCATTCAGGACATAGGCGACGCAGGCCTGGGCTTCCGCCTTCTCGGCCTCTTCATCACCGGCAAAGATCGGCTTCAGCAGTTCCAGATACCAATCGCAGACCTGATTCCAAACGAAGCGGTAAAGAGATGCGGCAGCTTCGTTAAAGCGCTGCGTCTCGATCGCTTCCGTCACGTCTTGGATCGTCGCCGACAGTTCCGTGAGGATCCAGCGGTTGACCGTAAGCTTGGCTGTGGACGGCGCAAATAGCGGGTCCAGCTTGACGCCGTTCATTTCCGCAAAGCGTGTGGCGTTCCACAGCTTGGTGCCGAAGTTCCGGTAGCCGGCGATACGCGCCGGGTCGAGCTTCACGTCGCGTCCCTGCGCTGCCATGATCGCCAGCGTGAAGCGCAGCGCATCGGCACCGTATTCGTCGATCAGGTCGAGCGGATCGATGACGTTGCCCTTCGACTTCGACATCTTCTGCCCGTTCTTGTCGCGCACCAACGCGTGGACATAGACGGTCTTGAACGGTTCGACGGGATTGCCGTCCTCATCCTTCATGAAGTGCAGGCCCATCATCATCATCCGGGCGACCCAGAAGAAGATGATGTCGAATCCAGTGACCAGCACGCTGGTCGGATAATATCTCGCAAGCTCGGCGGTGCTGTCGGGCCAGCCGAGAGTCGAAAAGGGCCAGAGCGCCGACGAGAACCAGGTGTCGAGGACGTCCTCGTCACGAGTGAGGATCTCGCCCGGCCGCATGTTTTCAAGCTTTTCCTGCACCCAGGCCTTCCACGGACCTTCATGCGCGAGGTAATGCTGAACGGCGGCGTCGAGCGCCTCTTCCTCAGTCTTTTCGACGAAGCACTGGCCATCGGGGCCATACCAGGCGGGGATCTGGTGGCCCCACCAGAGCTGGCGCGAAATGCACCACGGCTCGATGTTTTCCATCCAATCGAAATAAGTCTTGTCCCAGTTCTTCGGAACGAAGTTGGTGCGGCCTTCGCGGACCGAGGCGATCGCCGGCTCGGCCAACGTCTTGGCGTCGGCGAACCACTGGTCGGTCAGCATCGGCTCGATGACGACGCCGGAACGGTCGCCGAACGGCTGCGTGATCTTCTTGTTCTCGACATACGGAATGTCGTTGCCTTCCGCGTCCTTGACGGTGACGCTGAGACCTTCTGCATTGATCGCCTCGACGATCTTCTTGCGGGCAACAAGACGGTCAAGGCCGCGATATTCCTCCGGGACAAGGTTGATCTCATCGACGTCCGATTCGCTCGGCACCTCGCCGGACCGAACGATCTCCAGCGCTTTCGCGGCACAGACGGCATAGGCTTCGCCGTCCTCCCGCATAGAGGCCGTTGTATCCATCAGGCGATACAGCGGGATATTGTTGCGCTTGGCAACCTGGTAGTCGTTGAAGTCGTGCGCCCCGGTGATCTTGACTGCGCCGGAACCGAAATCCTTGTCCGGATATTCGTCGGCAATAATCGGGATCAGGCGGCGATGCTCCTTCGGTCCGACCGGAATTTCGCAAAGCTTACCGACGATCGCTTGATAGCGTTCATCGGACGGATGAACGGCGACGGCACCGTCGCCAAGCATGGTCTCGGGCCGGGTCGTGGCGATCGAGATATAGTTACGCTCCTCCTGAAGGGTGACGTTGCCGTCGGCATCCTTCTCGACATAGGTATAGGTCTCGCCGCCCGCCAGCGGATATTTGAAGTGCCACATGTGGCCGTCGACGTCCTTGGACTCGACCTCGAGATCCGAAATCGCCGTCTCGAACTTTGGATCCCAGTTGACCAACCGCTTACCGCGATAGATCAGGCCTTCCTTGTAGAGTGTGACGAAAACCTCGAGCACCGCCTTTGACAGGCCCTCGTCCATGGTGAACCGCTCGCGCGACCAGTCGCAGGAAGCGCCAAGACGCTTCAGCTGATTGAAAATCAATCCGCCGGATTCTTCCTTCCACTCCCAGACTCTGTCGATGAAGGCTTCACGGCCCATCTCGCGGCGGCCGGGAAGCTGACGCTCCATCAATTGGCGCTCGACCACCATCTGCGTGGCGATCCCCGCATGGTCCATGCCCGGCTGCCACAGCACGTCCTTGCCGCGCATGCGCTCGAAGCGGATCATGATGTCCTGCAGCGTATTGTTCAGCGCGTGCCCCATATGCAGCGAACCGGTGACGTTCGGCGGGGGAATGACGATGGTAAAGCTTTTGGCGCCAGGCTTGGCGTTTGCGCCTGCGCGGAATGCGTCTGCCTCGTCCCAGGCCTGCGCGATCTTCGGTTCGACGGCTGCGGAATCATAGGTCTTTTCGAGCATTTCCTGGCCTGTTTCTGCGTCTCTGAGGATGGGGCGTGTAAATAGGATGGGGTGTTCCAAGTCAATAAAAAAGCCGCCCGGTTACCGGAGCGGCTTTGTGATGCATAACTGAAAGCGATTAGCGGCGCGGACCGCGTGCGACGCGTTCGATCTCTTCGCGCACCAGGCGTTCGACCAGCGTCGGCAGATTGTCATCCAGCCATTCCTGCAGCATGGGACGCAACATCTCCTGCGCCATTTCCTCAACTGCCCGATGCTCCAGGCCGTTGAAGACGGCTGCGAGCTCATTGAATGACTGCGCCACCTGGGCGCCTGCCTCGGCTGACAAAAGCGTCGCGGCCTCTTCGATCTTGGCGGGCAGGCTGGCGGGCTCGGCAATCGCGGCGGGTGCCGGCTGAGGCTCCGCAAGGACCCGCTCCGGTCCAGGCTCGATAGCAGGGCGCGTGTCGGCGGTGGGAGCGAACACGGCATGTTCGCGCTGGAGCGGCTGGATTGGGACAGCGGAGGTCACCGGAGCAAGGCTCGGCCGCAGTTCCGGCATCGGCAATATGGATGGTGCCGGAGTCGGAGCCACATGCGGAGTGAAGGTCTGCGCTGCAACCGGTGGCGGCACGAGTTCCGGCTGGCCTGGAGACGGAGCCGCAGACGGGGAAAAGGCAGTGGGACGCAGGGTCGGGATTTCCTGCTGACGAGCGGAAGCGGCGCGGACGCGTGCAGCGACATCTGCGAGCGAAAGCGCCCGCTCACCGGCTGGGGCGGACGAGACAGGATCTAGCGAATAATTCACGGGCTGCCCCGTCCGCAAGGGAAGGCCCGGATCATTGGCCGCGACGTCGGGAACAAAGCTCCCGTCTTCGACATCATCCAGTTCCTCATCGTCATAGACCGGAGGCAGCGATGCCGAAAGCGAAGCCTCGCCGTTTGGTTCATTGCTTTCAATGATCCGCCGGATTGAGGCTAGGATTTCCTCCATGGAGGGTTCACGCGCTACACTGGACTGAGCCATTTTCATCCCCGCTGTTTCCGGCATCTGATCGGCCGCGACAAGCGCAACCCGAATCGAGGCCAGTGTAAGAAGCTGGAGCCGGGACACAATGACAAGCGCTCCAATGGTTTAACCGATACACAGATTTGTTGAAGAGGTGAATCCCGGATGTCACACCCGCAAAGAAAAAAGGAGCCGCCCGGCTCCTTTTTCTGCTCTCGCTGTCCTGGCTCTAGAACACGAATTCCTTGGCCTTGCGAAAGCCGGGAAGCGGCTTCACAGATGTGTTGAAGTGGGAACTCTGCGAAACAAGGCCCTGTTCACAAACGATCAGTTGTGCCTGTGCGGCATTCCCGTAGCCAACGACGACCACGAGCCGGCCGCCATCGCGCAACTGGTCGATGAGCGCGCTCGGCACCTCCTCTACGGAACCGTTGAAAAAAATCAGATCATAGGGAGCATGGGCCTCGCAGCCGGCCTCCAGTTCCCCCTTCACAACAGTGACATTTTCGCAGCCGAGCGCGGACAGATTGGTGGCAGCCTGTGCCTGCAGTGCCTCGTCGGCTTCCAATGCTACGACCGATCCTGCCAGGGCCGACAGCAGCGCTGAAACATAGCCCGTCCCCGCACCGATCTCCAAAACGCTGTCGCTCTTGCCTATGCCGGCGAGTTGCAGGAGCTTTGCCAGCGGCGACGCTTCCATGACAAACCTTCCGGAAGGCAGTTCGATAGCGGCATCCGTATAAGCCAGAACCTTTGCTTTCTCCGGCACAAACATTTCGCGCGGGACACTTAGAAAGGCCTGCAGCACGGAATGTGCAGTCACATCCGTGGTTCGGATCTGGTTCTCGACCATCTTCCTACGAGCTGCTTCGAAATCTATCATCTCACGCCTCAAATCGCTGGCCGGTAAGCCGTTCTTGTAGAGCCGTGTTACTGCGCCCGCAGCAGGCTTTCAAGACTTGGCAACGCCTGGGCACAAAAAACCAAGAGTCCGGCTAGATCGACAGGCAGGTTATGCGAAGACAGCGGGCACTTTTTCCATATTGCGGCCGGCATTATAGTCCCGGCCATAGGAGTTGCGCAGATTGCTGCCCCTCTGGAATGCCGCTTGATCCTGAATAGTCAGCGGGAAAGCGCCATCTGCAAATGTACCGGTGGCGTCGTGACCGGTTTCGCGCTTGCGCAATGCGATGATGAATTTGCTGATCATGGTGTCCCTCCGTATGAACGCTAAAGCGTCGGGCCCGTGTTTCTGTTCCTCAGGGTTCGGGGGGACACGCAAAAATTAACCATAAGCGCGGGATTTTGCTTCGGAGACCGGAACACATCCTTTGAAGTTGAGCAGTCCTCGCCAGCTGAACAGAAAAATGCGCCAAACCAGCCGGACCCGCTTGCACGCTTATTCGATTCGTTCTAAACGCCCCGACACCACTCGCTCTTATTGCGTACGGACGGCCTCGTGGCGGAGTGGTTACGCAGAGGACTGCAAATCCTTGCACCCCGGTTCGATTCCGGGCGAGGCCTCCATTCTCTCCTTCAGTAACACCTCCAATACAGCTTCGGCACAAGAGTTTCGCCGCTTGTTATGGGCCGCCTGCGATCGAGACGGCCACAGCCATGGCCAGAGCCGCAAGGTCAATCTCTCCTTCGATGAAGATGCGGCTTTCCCGCCGCTCGAGCTTAAGGTCGGACGGTCGCTCGTTGGCTTGACGCTTGATCTCCTCCACGAGGGCTGCCTCCACCTTGTCTTCGGACATATCTTTTCCTTTCTGATCGTTCAGCACAGACCAAGTCGAGCGACCAGTCCAATGCAAGCACTTGACTATCTCACGTCACGCTGGCCTGACTGCGACGGCACTTGCTAGTCCAAGGCGCTTAGGTGCTGCGCAGCATTCCTGCAGCGTCAGCCAATCTTGAGAGTTTGCGAGACGTTTGTACTGGCTAGCATTGAAGCCAGGATACCGGGCTAACTATCGCGTCTAGGCCAGGTGAGACGACCAGATCCAGACCTGGATCTCGCTTAGTTTGCAAAACGAAAAATTAACCGATCACATCAGCCTTTTGGTAAGGCCTGCTTCTTAAAACGGGGGCGACGGCGATGTTGCCGTCACTATCCTTATGAGAAGGATCGCCATGACGGCGATAATCGCTATGAAGCTCAGCGTTTCTGACGCCGTTCTGGCGTTTGCGACCGTCGCGTCGCTCCTAAGCATCCTTTATGTCGGGCATTTGTTCATGGCCCTCTTCTGATTGCAGGTCCCCAGGCGGCCGCTTCGGACGCTGGCCAATAAATATCCGACCTAAAATCCAGCGGGATGGTCGACAGAGCCGAAAGCGCCTCTGCAACATAGCCGATCTGCATGGCGAGATACTTGATCTCGCGCGGCATGGAAATTCCGGTCGCCGCCTGCCGGTCGTGCCATTTCGGATAGCCTACCACCTGCAGCCGTCGCTCCGCCTCTCGCCTCACGTCCGACTTGTCCGGAATGCAGTTACTCAACCTGCCTGGCAGGTAATGATCCGCGGCGGTGGAAGCCGCATCGACGCGCCCACCTTCTATCAGTCTCAAAGCCATAATGCCCTCGTCTTTAATCCCCGAAGGTAGCTTAGTGATTCGCGATATAAGGCGCCAGAGTCGGACGGTCCTATCTGGTGCAGTTGCAGGAACTTTGATAAATTAACATCGTCATCGGGTGTGGGAGCACCAGGTCACACACATGCGGTAGGAGGAGACCAGCATGCAATATTTGACGTTTATCAGCGTTGTCGACGCATCTGTGCTCGCCACTCTTGCGGTTGTGCTGGCTTGCGGCGCTTGTGATCACTGGCTGATCAAATAAGCTTGGGGCGTCGGCGACAGTAGACTGCGCGGCTCTAAAAGCAGAGGAAGCATGTCGCGATGCGGCTTTGCTAAGGCGGCCGTTGCTGCTATCCATCCCCCAGTTTGGCGGTATGGAGCGAACCTTTGCAAGGACGTGCACAATTTCAGGACACAGCCGCTTCGCTTAGCGAAACGCTGAAGAAGCTCATCGACGGCATCAGAGGAAAGCAGACGGTGAGTTTGCGGGATCTAATGGATGGCGTCGGCGAGCAGGGCCTGCTGTTGATTTGCGCCGTGGCCTCCCTGCCCTTCCTGATCCCCGTGTCTATTCCGGGGATCAGCACCGTGTTCGGCGCGGCAATCATCCTGATCAGCCTGGCGATCATGCTCAACCGAATGCCATGGCTGCCGAAAAAGATACTTGATCGCCAGTTGGATACCGGCAAGCTTGTTCCGGCGCTTGAGCGTGGCGTTCAGATCGTTTCGCGTCTTGATCGGTTGCTCAAGCCGCGAATGACTGGTCTGACATCAAGCGCATTCGCCAATAGATTGAACGGGATGGCGATCGCTCTGGCGGGCGTCCTGTTGATGTTCCCGCTCGGCTTCGTCCCCTTTTCCAATACATTGCCGGGTATTGCGATCCTGCTGCTCTCCACTGGAATGATCCAGCGGGATGGACTGGTCGTTGCTGCCGGCTATGCCTTCAACCTCGCCACGATCGCCTATTTTGCAGCTCTCGCCTACTTGGCGTTCAGCGCCGGACAAAGCGCCGCCTCCTTCTTCAGCTAGCGCCAACTTGAGATTTACGACTTGCGCCGGCGGCGGGCCCACCACAAGCCGATGCGGCGGCGCTGACGGCGGACGAATGGGAGATCGTGAGACAGAACCACGAAGCCCAGTGGCACCATCCAGAAGCCCAGAATCGGTAGAAAGCCAAACACCCCGCCAAGCACCAAGGCCGAGCCGACACCGATGCGGCCGGCGCGGGACCGAGGCATAGGCATCGGCCAGCCGGCAATCGCGAGCCGTCCGCTTTCCGGATCAATGCCAAACCTTTTGGATTTCTGCTTTTCCTGCTTCGCCAATGCTCAATCTCTCCAGTGATCGGGTTTCTTGGACAGGCGAAATGGGAAACAGAAGAGGATAAAACAAGGAAGTTCATTTTTTTTGCAAAAAGCGCTTGGCAAACCGACAAAGCGTTTGTATTACCCGCCGCACACACCGCGACCCAAGCGGTCTGTTCCCTGGTAGCTCAGCGGTAGAGCATTCGACTGTTAATCGACAGGTCGCCGGTTCGAATCCGGCCCGGGGAGCCATTCATCCGAAATGGCTGTTGTGAAGGGTCGTTCGCACCCGCTGAACACGATCTCATAGCTAAAGTTTCCATCCCGCTTCCGACGCTGTTGGCGACAGCGGGCGGTCAAGACATGCGAGACAGCGTGCCCGTCATCTTGAGGACCGCAGGCATGCGGATACTTGTGAACCGGCTGCGATAGCTTATTGGAAGTCGGAGTGGTTGAGTATGCATTCCAAGCTGACGGTCGGCTTGCCCCTTTGCCAGAAGGCCGCTCAGAGCTCCATCGGAACAAGGACTGCGGCGATCCCTACCTTGCCCCTGGAGCGATGCCTATGCGCCGATATTTTCTGGTAGGTCCTATGGGATCAGCTCCGTCTCAGGCGCTAAGCAATATCCAAGGTCTCTTCCGAGCCCGGAGCAGGGATGACCTGAAAGGTGAACCTACCCAAATCAAACAAGCCCGTAATTTCAAGCCAGCAGAAGCCCAGGCGCCTTGGTGCTTGGCACAACAGCCAGTTGGCAGATCACCTTGTCCCTGCCGACAATCTCCATGGCGACACGCGTAACGCGCGCAAGATCGGCGCTTGAACGAACCGTGCCTTCAAGCACGATGAAGTGTCCGCTCTCTTCAACCTGGATGTCGCTGCTGTCCAGGCCGGACAGGTAGGTCAGTTCAGCCTCGATAGCAGGTTTGCCAAACGATGTGCCTTGGTCTCGACCGAATTCGAAGGAAGTGCCAGCATGCGACGAACTTAAAAACATGTTCCAACTCCATCTCGAACATGAACCTGAGATGAATGAACGGTTGTTCGTCATTAAGGTTCCGGAGCGTGTCGGAATGCATGTCAGCAGGATCCTGGGGACCGATGGCATTTGGGCGGTTTGCCAGATCACATTACAAGACGCGGCGGAACTTCTTCTGAAATCCCCGGTTTCCAGATCATGATGAAGGAACCGGAAGTTCATAAGACGGATCGCAAAGCGAGCTCCAACATGCTGAAGTTCGTCGGCACGATCTTTGTCATCGCCCTTGTACTTGCCGCGGTCTGGTTTTTCGAGTTCACGCCCGGCGACCCATCTCCCGTTTCAGGATCGTGAGCCGAATAATGATAACGATGAACCTGCCCCTCGTAGCCATGGCCGCTATTCTGGTTCTGCTATGCGGGGCTGTCGGATACTGGGCGCTTCGCAAAAAGAAGCAGCACTAACGCCAGGCATTTGGTAAGGGACGGCCATCGGAGTGGCTGGTAAATCAAATAAGCTCCAACCTATGCAGTCTCGCGAGTGCCGCAAGCCGCCAAGACTGGTTGAATCCACTTGGTAGGTGGCGACCTATGAAAATACGCTCCAACTTGATGACGCGTCGATTGCCGGTAGACGGCGCCGGCTCCATATTTCCCATGGCCACCACTGGATGGGTGAGAATGCCGTTGCAGCTATGCTCGTTTAATCGAAGCTACTCTCCTCATCGATGTTTCCCGGTCTTCATCTGATCTTTGATAGAAACAAGAATAGCAAGCACTATATTCCACCTTTAAAAATCAGACCTTGGCTGCTGACCCATATTGCCAAAAGCCTCAGAACACGCAGGCAGATCTACAATCTCAACTATTTGTAGTTCGCTGGAACGAAAACTAGACCTCTCCGTTGTCTGGCCACTCAAACCGAAAGGAAGTGGCTATGAAAAAGTTCATCTTCGTCTCTACCGCTGTTGCGCTTCTGGCGACCGGAGCCATTGCGCAGCAGAGCACTGTGAACGGTGCCGTTGGCGGGGCAGTCACCGGAGCCGTGGTCGGAGGCCCGGTTGGTGCGGCCGTGGGCGGCATCATTGGCGCCGCAGCCGGAACTGCCATTGATCCACCGCCGGAACGGGTCGTCACTTATGTTCGACAGCAGCCTGTCCAGCAGTCAGTGGTAGTGCAGGAACGTGTGGTCGTCGGCCAACCGATTCCGCAGCAGGTCGTGCTGACGCCGGTGCCTGAATCGCCATCCTACGCCTATGCGGTTGTCAACCAGCAGCGCGTTATCGTCGATCCCCGTACCCACACTGTCGTGCAGGTCATCGATTAAGCATTGACCTTATAGGTTGAGAAAGCCGCCCCTTAAGCTGGGCGGCTTTTTCCATATTGGCTTATCGCCAAGAGCGTGCTTTTCTTGCGGCGCTGGAACCGTTCTGCGGCTTCGGCGTTGGGTAGGGTTGGTATTCAGGGAGGAAGACATGCCACAACCAAATTGGCAGGAACCAGTGCGCGTCGCCTTCGGCCCGCGCGGGATGGAAGTGATCAACAGCCCGTCGGAGGCATTGGTGCTTCTGACCGATCGTTGGCCGGATATGCGCGGCATGCATTTTGTCAAAGCGCGCAGCGTGTGCCGCGCCGCCTTGGATGGCAGGCGCTCGCCCGAGGAAGCACGGCAGCATTTCGAACAGGCCGTGAGCGAAGCACAGCTTCACGTCAACTGACTAAACTTCACTAGCTGAGAGCTAACCGGCAGGCTGAGAAACTCGCCCCTCGGGCTGCAGTCGAACGATATGCGGCTGGCGATAAAGGGCGGATCGCAAACCACCATCCGGACATCGAATAAAGATCCGGAATATCGTCGAAGTCCTTTTCCAGCATCTGACGATAGCCGGACATGCCTAACTGCCGACCGTTGTGAACGGCGTCGTCGCTGACGAACTCCCCAAGCCTGGACCACTCCTGCCGGTTGAGGCAAGCGATATAGTCGCCGTAGATATCAACGAGGCGGTCTTTGTCCATGAATTTTTCTCACCTATCACTTTGCTTCAGGAGTGAGCGTCCGTCTCCGCCTATTCCGCGGCCAGTAGCGGCCTCTCCATGTCTTCCTCGACATTAGTGCCGGAGGCATGGGCCAGTTCTTGATGGAAGCGCTCTTCCTCATGGGCATGGGGTTTGGTGAAGCGGGCAATCAGGAGATAGGCGACAGGGGTGATGAACAGCGTCACGAGCGTGGCAAAGCCGAGCCCGCCGACGATGACCCAGCCGAGCGCCACGCGCGCTTCCGCGCCCGCACCATGGGCAAGCACCAGCGGCACGCCGCCGACCACGGTTGCGATCATCGTCATCATCACCGGCCGCAGGCGCATCCGGCAGGCGGTCTCGATCGCGTGGCGGACGTCGTCGCCCCGATCGCGAAGCTGGTTGGCGAATTCGACGATCAGGATGCCGTTCTTGGCCATGACCCCGACCAGAAGCACCAGCCCAATCTGGCTGTAAACATTGAGGCTGGAACCGGTGACCACGAGCGCGATGGCGGCGCAGGCGAGCCCCAGTGGCACAGTGGACATAATGATGATCGAGGACAGGACCCCTTCGAACTGCGCCGCCAGTACCAGAAAGATGATGGCGATGGCAAATCCGAAGGTCATCAGCATGGCATTTGAGTTTTCACCGAGCGTCTTGGCTTCAGCCAGCGGGATTAGCCTTACACCTGGTGGCATGAGCGGCTTTGCAATCGCCTCGACTTCGGCGACCGCTTCGCCCAGCGCCACCCCTTCCGGCAGGTTCGCCTGGAAGGCAACGGAGGCAAGCTGCTGCTCGCGCGAAAGCTGCGGCGCGACGGCGCTTTCCTTCAAGGTGGCGATGGTCGACATGGGCACGATTTTGCCGTCACCGGTCTTCAGGAAGATGTTTTCAAGATCAGTCGGATCATCGAGCGGCCGCGTTGTCGAGGTCAACTTCACAGACAGCGCCTCGCCGTTGACGAAGACATCTACCACGGAGCGACCTTCGAGCAGGGACTGCATCGCGGCAGACAAGCCGGTAATGTCGATGCCGAGATCGGAAGCGCGTTCGCGGTCAATGGCAACGGAAAGCTGCGCCTGGGTCGGTTCGTTCGACAGGCGCGGCGTATCGAAATTGCGGCTCTGCTCCATGGCAGTAAGGACCTTGAGCGCCGTTTCCGTCAGTTCCTCATTGCTGTTGCCGACCAGCGCCATCTGCAAGCCGTTGCCGGCGCCGCGGATCTTCAGGCTATTGCCCTGCTGCGCAAAGCCGCGCAAGGCCGGCACCCGCATGACCGCCTGGTTGACGTCGGCGACGATCTGGTCCTGGGTGCGGGAACGCTCGTCCCAGGGGGCAAGCGTTAGGACCATGAAGCCGCTGTTGATATTGCTGCCGAAGCCCGAGATCGAGAATATGTTGCGGATTTCGCCCTTGTCACGCAGCGGCTGCAGGTTCTCTTCCACGCGCCGCATCTGGTCCTGGGTGTAGTCGAGGCTGACGCCTTGCGGGGCGCTGAGGCGCAGCATGATCGAAGACCGGTCCTCGCGCGGCGTCAACTCGCTCTTGACCAGGCCGAAGACCTGGTAAGCGGCAAACGAAAACCCGACCGAAACGAGGATGACGATCAGCGGCGCATTGAGGCAGGCACGCAGGCAGGTGGCGTATAGGCTTGCAAAGCCATCGCCGATCGCGCCGAGGATACCATGCTTTTCGACGATCGGCTTGGTCAGCATGCGCGAGGCAAGCATGGGACAGAGCGTGAGCGCGGTGACCGAAGACAGGCCGACGGAGAAGGCGAGCACGAAGCCGAACTCGCGAAATAGGCCGCCGATCTGGCCCGGCAGGAAGGATAGCGGGATGAAGACGGCCGCAAGCGTGGCGGTGGTCGCCAGGACCGCGAAGAAGACTTCCTGCGTGCCGAGAACCGCCGCAGCGCGCGGCCCCATGCCCTCGGTCCTGCGCCGCACGATGTTTTCGAGCACGACGATGGCATCGTCGACGACAAGTCCAGTCGCCAACACGATGGCGAGCAAGGTCAGGATATTGATGGAAAAGCCGGCCATATAAACCGCCACCAGCGTTCCGATCAGGGCAACCGGCATGGTGACGGCCGGGATGATCGTGGCGCGCCAGTCGCGAAGAAAGAGATAGATGACCACGACGACAATGGCGGCCGACAAGATCAGCGCCAGTTCCACTTCGTGCAGCGCGCCCTGGATGAAGACGGCGTCATCGCTGGTAACGGCAACGCGAGTGCCTTCCGGCAGCGTCGATTGCATTTCCGCCACGGCCTGCTTGACGCCGGCCGAGATATTGAGCGTGTTCGACTGCGCCTGGCGGATAATGCCGAGCCCGACGCCCTGGACGCCGTTGGAGCGCAGGGTCGTATTGCCATTGTCTGGCCCCAGCGTCACGCTGGCGACGTCGCGCAGCCGGACGTTTTGGCCGATCAGCACGTTTTCGAAATCGCGCGGCGTGGTCAGGCTGGCTGTCGCGCGCACCACGATGTCCTGCCGGGTGCTTTCCAGCGAACCTGCCGGCACATCGAGTGCGGCACTTTCCAGCGCGTTGGAAACATCGGCTACCGTCATGCCGCGGCTGGCTAGTGCCGCCTGATTGACGTCGACACGGAAAATCTTCTCCTGATCACCGTAAAGCTGAACATCGGCAACGCCTTCGACGGCCGCCAGCCGGTCGACGATCTGATTGTTCACGAGCTGCGTCAGGTCGTCCATGGTCAGCGTCGTCGAGGTGACGGCAAGCCGCATGATGGCATCGGAATCCGCATCCGCCTTGACGATCTGCGGTTCGTCCGCCTCGTCCGGCAGCTGGCTGACGATGCGTCCGATTGCGTCGCGCACGTCATTGGCCGCTTCCGACAGGTCGACCGTGTCGGTAAATTCCATGGTGACGCGGCTGGCGCCGAATTGCGAGCTGGAGGAAAGCGCCTTCAGCCCGCTGACGCGCGCGACCGCACCTTCGATCACCTGGGTAACTTCCTGGTCCATGGTCTGCGGCGAGGCGCCATCGTAGACGGTGCGCACGGTAACCACCGGCTGATCGACATCAGGGAGTTCGCGAACCTCAATACCGAGAAAGGCGGCCATGCCGGCAACCACCAACAGCGTATTGAGGACGGCCGCGAGAATGGGCCGACGTACGAACAGCGCCGTGAAGCTTTGCCCGGCCTTGCTATGGGCGTGGCCGGTCGTGTGGCCGAGGAGAGGATTATCCTTCTTCATTGGGCAGCAACCTCCGGCGCGTTCTGAGATCCAGCCAGGCGCACGGCCCCTCCTTCACGAACTCTCTGCAAGCCTTCGATGGCGACATTGTCGCCCTGCTTCAAGGATGCATCGACGAGTACCGCATCGGGGTTGCGCTGGATGATCCGCACCCGTGTCTTCACTGATTTATTATCCTTGATCTGCCAGACATAAGATCCTTCCGCATCCCATTGGACGGCGAGCGGATCAACAGACGGATAGCTTTCCCCGGCAAAGCGCACAGAAACGGCAAAGGACATGCCTGCACGCAACTCGTCGCCGGTATTTTCCACCTTGGCGCGGATGCGCATGGTCCGGCTGGCGGCATCGATCCGGTTGTCGATCGCCTGCACAGCCCCCTTGAACACCTGACCTGGACGTGCAATCGAAGTTGCTTCCACCGCTAGGCCCGGCGTGATGGCCGTCGCGAACCGCTCGGGTGCCCAAAAGTCGACCAGAATTGATGAGCGATCGTCAAGAGTAACGATACTGGTCTGGGTGGTGACATTGTCTCCCACATTGACCGCGACAATGCCGGCTATGCCGTCGATCGGGGCCACGATGTTGCGGCGCTTCAGGTTGAGGTTAGCGGTAGACACGGCAAGCCTGGCGGACTGCTCGGCGATCTGCGCATCCAGGACATCTAGGCGCGCAACTGACTGCAGGTTTTTGTAGGAAGCCGATTTCTCCACCGCGCTTTTCAAGGAAACCTGCGCTTTGTCGCGCTCGATCACCTGCTCGTCATCGTCAAGCCGGGCCAGCACCTGCCCTTTGGTAACTCTTTGCCCCGAGCTGACGAGGATTTCCGCGACTGTGCCGGTGGCCTGCGGCATGACCACGACCGACTGAATTGCCTCGCCACTGCCGATCGCCGACAAGCGATCATTAACGGTGCCTACAGCCACCGGTTCGACAGCGACCAGCGTCGCCCGGCCTGAACCGGATGCGCCGTTCTGATTGCGTCGCTCGCCCTGCCCCGATCGTCCGTCTACGGCGCCAGCCTGCTGCCCTTCGCTACCGCCACGTGCGGGACCGGTGCCGGCCTCGCCAGCCGTCTTTGCAGGAGCACCGCTGACCAGTTCCACAGCCTTCGCCGGCACGCCCATGCCAATCAGCGTAACGCCAGCCGAAGGAACCATGAAGACCCAAAGACAGAGGGCCCCGAATAGAGCCACGACACACAACAAGAGCTGCTTCCAGATCCGCACCGGGTTCTCCAAGAAAGTTTGGGTGCCGACATGCCTGCGGCGGCGGCGCAAGTATCCCTTCTTAATGCGCTGCAATCAATAGGAGAGCAGCCACCTTACTGTTTTGTAATATCACGTCATTGTCAGCGCCTCGGCGTGCTGAAATCATGTTGTCGATTGTCGCTGCCATCCACAATTTGGCCGCCGCTCTCCGGCAGATTAGGAATGAAAGCAGAACATGTTCTGGCCTTTCGAGTCCGAATCACTACATTGGCCGCATGACGAACAGCTTCGACGACATTCCGTTCTTTGACGACGACGGCAGCCCTGACGAACCCGCGCCCCGCAAGGCCCCTGCCCCGGCTGCTGCGCCGGCGTCCGGCGGCGGTCTCGGCATCGCCGCGCGCGCCATGGCGGCCCGCGACCAGAACCGCACCGTCGTCGATTACCTGTCCGGCCTCAACCCCGAGCAACGCGAGGCGGTCGAAACGCTGGACGGTCCGGTTCTCGTGCTGGCAGGCGCCGGCACCGGCAAAACCCGCGTTTTGACCACCCGCATCGCCCATATTTTGGCCACCGGCCGCGCTTATCCAAGCCAGATCCTCGCCGTCACCTTCACCAACAAGGCGGCCCGCGAGATGAAGGAGCGTGTCGGCGTGCTGGTCGGCGGCGCCGTGGAAGGCATGCCGTGGATGGGGACCTTCCACTCGGTCGGCGTTAAACTCTTGCGCCGCCATGCGGAACTGGCGGGCCTGCGCTCCGACTTCACAATTCTCGACACCGATGACGTGGTGCGGCTGATCAAGCAGCTGATCCAGGCCGAAGGACTGGACGACAAGCGCTGGCCGGCAAAGCAGTTCGCCGGCATGATTGATGGCTGGAAGAACAAGGGCCTGACGCCTCCCGATATTGCCGAAGGCGATGCCCGGGCTTTTGCCAATGGCCGCGGCCGCGAACTCTATGCCGCCTACCAGGCGCGGCTCAGAACACTGAACGCCTGCGATTTCGGTGACCTGCTGCTGCACCCGATCGCCATCTTCCGCAAGAACCCGGACCTCCTGAAGGAATATCACGCCAAGTTCCGGTATATTCTGGTGGACGAATACCAGGACACCAATACCGCCCAATATATGTGGCTGCGGCTCCTGGCCCAGCGGCCGAAGGACATCCCCCAGAACGTCTGCTGCGTCGGCGACGACGACCAGTCCATCTATGGCTGGCGCGGCGCCGAAGTAGACAATATCCTGCGCTTCGAAAAGGATTTCCTCGGCGCCAAGGTGATCAAGCTGGAGCGCAATTACCGCTCCACCGAACATATTCTCGGCGCCGCCGGCCACCTCATTGCCCATAACGAGGGCCGGCTCGGCAAGACCCTGTTTACTGACCGCGTCGATCCGGACGACGAAAAGGTGCAGGTACATGCGGCCTGGGATTCGGAAGAGGAAGCCCGCGCCGTCGGCGAGGAAATCGAGCGGCTGCAGCGCGGCGGTTCCGACGGCCGAAAGCACGCGCTCAACGACATGGCGATCCTGGTGCGCGCCTCCTTCCAGATGCGCGAGTTCGAAGACCGCTTTGTGACGCTGGGCCTGAATTACCGCGTCATCGGCGGCCCGCGCTTCTACGAGCGGCTCGAGATCCGCGATGCCATGGCCTATTTCCGGCTCGTCTGTCAGCCATCCGACGACCTGGCCTTCGAACGGATCGTCAATACGCCCAAGCGCGGTCTCGGCGACACGACCGTCCGCTACCTCCACGACTACGCACGTGCCCGCGACATTCCCATGCTCGCCGCCGCCTCCGACATCATCGAAACAGACGAGTTGAAGCCGAAGGCGCGCAAGGCCCTGTTCGACGTGATTCAAAGTTTCAGGAACTGGCAGCAAAAGCTTGAAACCACGTCGCATATGGAGCTTGCCGAGCAGATCCTCGAAGAAAGCGGCTACACGGACATGTGGAAGGCCGATAAATCGGCGGAAGGTCCCGGGCGGCTGGACAACCTCAAGGAACTGGTCCGTTCCATGGAAGCATTCGAGAGCATGCGCGGCTTCCTTGAGCACGTTTCGTTGGTCATGGATGCCGACAAGAACGAGAATCTCGACGCCGTGTCGATCATGACGCTGCATTCCGCCAAGGGGCTGGAATTCGACACCGTCTTTCTTCCCGGCTGGGAGGAAGGCCTGTTTCCGCACCAAAGGGCGCTCGACGAAGGCGGCCGTTCAGGCCTCGAAGAGGAACGTCGCCTCGCCTATGTGGGGCTCACCCGCGCCAAACATCGATGCCATATCTGGTTCGTGTCTAATCGCCGCATCCATGGGCTCTGGCAATCCACCATGCCGTCGCGCTTCCTGGACGAATTGCCGGCCGCCCATGTGGACGTCGCCGCGTCCGACAGCAATTACGGCGGCTATGGCGGAAGGGGCGGTTACGGCCAGTCTCGATTCGACAAGGCTGATCCCTTCTCCAATACCTATTCGACACCAGGCTGGAAACGCGCCCAGGCCAACAAGACTGACGCCACCCGCGACAATTGGGGCACGCGCTCCGGCCATGCGGTGGAGCGGATCGGCTATGGCGAAAGCGGCCCGCGCGGCAGAACCATCGAAGGCGAGTTGGTGGCCAGATCAACGAGTGAAACGCCGTCACAATTTTCGGTCGGCGACCGCGTCTTCCACATCAAGTTCGGCAATGGCAATATTGCCTCGATCGAGGGCAATAAGCTGACCATCGAGTTCGACCGGGCAGGCCAGAAACGGGTACTGGACGGGTTCGTGGAGCGGGTTTGAGTAGAGGTAGAGGTAGCGATAGGGCATATCCTCTGCCGTTCGGTCCACCGGCGGACCACAAGCACCGGCTGTTTCTCATATGCAAGTATGAAGGGGAGCGATGATGAGCGTCACCTACCTGATCGAGTTTGATGTTCGGCCGGAAAAGCGGGACCGGTTTCTGTCGCTGCTCAGCAACGTTCTCGATGCGATGCGTGGTGAAACGACGTTCATCAGCGCGACCTTGAACTGTGACATGCAGAACGAAAACCGGTTCATGCTGCATGAGAGCTGGCAGGATCACGATGAGGTGGTCGCCGTGCAGGTGGCTCGCCCCTATCGGCAGGAATGGCATGCCGCGTTGCCGGAAATTCTCAATAGCGAGCGACGCATTTCCATGTGGCACCTGCTGCGCACCGACGCTGTTCAAGACCAGCCCAAAGGATGAGCGGTGGAATTCCGGGCCTCGTGCATCGGAAACGCTTGGAGCTCGCCGGACCCACCGTCTGATCGTCTCCTACCCCGCGCCTGCTTGCAGAGCTTCGACCCTGGCGCTAGTTTTGGGTTTCAGACGCGGGGGATTTTGGATGCATCTCACCAATCACGACATCATCGAGCTCACAGCTTTCCGGCGCCATCTGCATTCCATGCCGGAAGTGTCCGGCGAGGAGGTCGAAACCGCCAAGGAAGTCGCGCGGTTCATGTCCGCGACCGAGCCTGATGCCATCATCGAGGGACTGGGCGGCACCGGCGTCGCCGTTGTCTATGACAGCGGCAAGCCTGGCCCTACCCTGCTCTTCCGATCCGAGCTCGACGCCCTGCCGATCGAAGAGACTGGCACGCCGGATTATCGTTCCACGATCCCCGGCAAGAGCCATATGTGCGGCCATGAAGGCCATATGGCCACGCTCGCGGCGCTGGGGCGCCAGTTCGGACGGCAGCGGCCGAGCCGCGGCCGCGTCGTGCTACTCTTCCAGCCTGCGGAAGAAACCGGCGCCGGTGCGGCGGCCGTGCTTACAGACCGGCGGTTCAACGAGATCATCCCAGACTACAGCTTTTCGCTGCACAATTTTCCGGGCCTGCCGCTCGGCCATGTCTGGCTGAAGCCGGGAACCGCCAACTGTGCCTCGCGCGGCTTGAAGATCACCTTCACCGGCCGCACCGCCCATGCCTCCATGCCCGAAACCGGCATCAGCCCCGTGCCTGCGATCGCCATGCTGATGCCGTCGCTGACTGCCTTGAGCCGGGGCAGCATCGGCACGGATGATCTGGTCCTCGCGACGGTGACGCATGCAGTGATCGGCGAGCCGGCCTTCGGCATTGCACCGGGCTCCGGGGAGCTATGGGTGACGCTGCGCACCATGACCGATGCGCAGATGCAGGCTTTAGTGGACGCTGCGGAAGCGATGGTGCAGCGGGTGGCCGGCGAATCTGGCCTGTCGGTCGCGCTGGAATATCACGATGTCTTCAGCCATTGCGAAAATCATCCGGAGGCCGTCACCCTTTTGCGCGACGCCATGGACGCCGAGGCCATTACCCATGAGGCAGGTGAGGCCCTGCGGGCCTCGGAGGATTTTGGTCGGTTTGGCAGCGTGTCAAAATCGGCAATGTACTTTATTGGCGCAGGCGAAAACCTGCCGGCACTTCATAATCCGAATTACGATTTTCCGGATGAACTGATTCCGATTGGCGCCAGGATCTTCAGCCGTGTAGCGCGCGACGTGCTCGGATAAGAGAAAAGGCTGGCAACCGGGCCAGCCTTTTTACCTTTAGAGATGTCAGTGGCGTGGGCTCCCTGAGCCTCAGGCGTCCTTGTCCCCGAACAGTTTGGCCAAGAAGCCACCATTGGTGCCGCGGCCGGGACGCTTGCCGTCATACTTCGGCACAATCACCATGTGGGTGATCTCGCCGCGCTGGAATGCCTTCAGGAACCGGTCATATTCCGCAAAGGCGACGCAACCATGGCTATCACCCCGAACGCGGAGCAGATAGCTATGCGCAAGAAGGCCAGTACGCCCCTGCGGCGCCTTGCCGTCGATCGGCGTCAGGCGAATGGCCGCAACGCCATGAAACAGCGATTCGCGCATCGACAGTTTATAGGTGCCCGGAGGCGTCGGACCGCGCATGGTGACATGGGTAAAAGACGGGTTGTCGCGCATCTTGCCGATGCCCGAATGGGCCTCGAGCTTTGTACCGTTCGGCATATGCACGACACCGTTGGTGATGTCGTAGATCGCGACCTTGGTGCCAAGGCCCGGCCAGTTCGGCGCAGGCACGGGGCGCATAGGCTCCTGGCGCATCGGATTGTCAGGCTTGGCGAAGGCGAGAACGGTCGGCTTCTCGTCATCGATCGGCTTGCCTGGCTTCTGCGGTGCCACAGCGGCGATTGCAGCAAGCGCATTCGGCTTGGCGGGCTTTTCGTCCGTGCCGGCAGATGGGCGGATGACCGGAAGCGGCCCAGCCTTCGGCAAGGAATAATCCTGAATGGCGGCGGCAGGCTCTTCGACGATGGCAACAGCCGGTTCGTCTTCCGTTGCCGTATCATCTTCCAGTGCAGTTTGTTCGAGCGCGGCCATTTCAACCGGCTTCATATCCTTCAGTTCCGCCACGCTGTTGGCCGGCGCCACATCCTGGAGCAGATCCGGCATTTCGCCGCGCGGAGCGACTACGACGAGGCTCGCCATGGCTGGCCCGAGGACGGCCTTGATCGCAGCGGCGTCCGGGCGGATATTTTCAAGCGAAGTAAACTGCAGTTCATGCTCAAAATGGCGGGCAGCCTTGGCCATGGCGACATGCATCGTGTCGCGCAGGCTGTCGCTCGCCGGACGGCGCGCAGCCAGTGCGGCGACTTCGGCACCGACAAGCCGGCCAGCCTTGGGATTGGCGGACGCACTGCCGGGAAGGCGGGAGAATTTTGACACATCGAGATGGCGGTCAGCCATAGCCACGACGGGAGCGGCAACAAGACCGGGCGCCGTGACAAGCGAGGTTTCGAACTTCACGTCCGACGCGGACTTTACAGCCGTCGCCACGGTCAGCAAGGAGGCACCCATCAGGGTTGCGGCGGTCAGGCCGATCCCGACGGTGACATTGAAGAGCACCGAGCGCGACTTCTTCCGACGAACCGGCGCCTTGCGTGTATTTTTGCCAGCGGCTGAAACTTCCAAAGAACGCGCCATCACTCGTTACCCGAACCGTTACTCACACCGGCAAAGCCAGCTTTTGCAGCCTTGCCCGCAAGACCAAGGCGGACGTCGCAAGCAGATGAAGCCCGCTCTTTGCCGCCATTCGACTGCTGATGAGATTGAACGATTATGGTAACCAATGTCTTTACGTCGCCCCGATTTCGTTTCGGTGGTGCACATAAAAGCGCATGCCGTCGGAACTTTAGCCGAAATGCGGCAGCAGGATGTTCCTGCTGCGTAGCGATTAAGGCACGTCAACCCGCCGACTGTTGCTGTTTAGCGACAAATCCCCGACTATTCAACCCTACACGGAATTTTAATACGTCATTTGAGTCAGGTGAGGCTGATTTGCAGCATCTTATTCTAAGCTGCGTCGCCTTATTAGATAGCCGGCTAACTAACATATCAGTGCGCCGCCAGCGCATTGTGGCTCCGAATGTTAAAGCCGCACGCTAAAAGCGACTCCACCACGCAGCCAGCAGGCCCGGCGCGCGGCGTGGTGCGAATCACTTATTCGAGCCGAAGCTAATAAAGATCGATGCTCAGCCGGTCCGCCGATGTGAAACCTGCTCCACGCCTGCTGAGGACCGATCCCCCACAGTCCTCCCCTGCCTCGCTTGTCGAAGGGCCGTTAATGCGCTTGATCCGGACGGCCAGCTTGGGCATCCTCTCCAGCGAGACATAAAGGAGAGAGCGATGAAGGCCCTTCTGCTAGTCGACATCCAGAACGGTTTTTGCCCCGGCGGCAATCTGGCCGTTCCCCATGGCGACGAGATCGTACCCGTAGCGAACCGCCTCATTGAAGAAGGCGGCTATGACGTGATCGTCGCATCGCAGGATTGGCATCCAGCCAACCACGGCAGCTTTGCCTCGCAGCATCCGGGCTCAAAGCCGTTCGAGATGGGCGAGCTCTCCGGACGACCACAAGTCATGTGGCCGGATCATTGCGTGCAGGAAACGGCGGATGCTGAATTCCATCCCGACCTGAACACGGACGCGATAGATTATGTGCAGCAGAAGGGCGAGAATCCCGCCGTCGACAGCTATTCTGCCTTCCGCGACAATGATCAGGCGGCGTTAACCGGACTGGCAGGCTATTTGACAGCTCAACAGGTTACCGAGCTCGATATTTGTGGTCTCGCGACCGACTACTGCGTTAAATTTTCGGCGCTTGATGCAGTCGACATGCTGCCGGGCATCAGGGTGCGGTTGATCAAGGATGCCAGCCGCGGCATCGACCCGGAAGGCGTCAAGCAGGCTCTGGCGGAAATGCAAGCCAAAGGGATAGACGTTGTTTCAAGCAGCGCCATTCTGGCCGACTGATCAGCCCACAGACGAGCGGGCGCCGATAGTTCAGTTAAATCAATCCTTGCATCAGCCCAATTCGATTGTGCCTTTTGATGTGTGGCTCTAAAGCCGACGACAAAAGGAAAATGCCGCATGACCAGCACCGAAATCTCGCAGGGCCTCAAGGGCGGCCTGATCATCGCCATCTCGTCGGCGCCCTTCGCAGTTCTGTTCGGAGCGGTTGCTTCGGATAATGGCCTGTCTGTTGCCGAAGCCGCATTGATGAGCGCCACCGTTTATGCAGGCGCGAGCCAGCTGGTCGGTATCGAGCTCTTCGGCCATCATGTGGCGCCCTGGCTGGTCGTGCTTTCGGTGCTCGCCGTCAACTTCCGCCACGTGCTCTACTCGGCTGCGCTCACGCGCTTTATCGGCCACTTCACGCCGGTGCAGAAGTTCCTGACCTTCTTCCTGCTCACCGACCCGCAATTTGCCGAAAGCGTCAAGCGCGGCGAAAGCGGCCAGGGCGTCAGCTTCCAATGGTACATGGCCTTCGGCCTGGCCATTTATGTCTCATGGGTCTTCTTCAGCATCGTCGGCGCCTTCTTCGGGCGAATGATGGGCGACCCACAGGTGCTCGCGATTGATGTCCTGCTACCGATCTACTTCCTCGGCCTCGTCATCGGCTTTCGCCGCAAGGTCGGCTTCTATCCCGTCGTGGCCGCAAGCGCGATCAGCGCAGTGCTCGCCTACCATCTTGTCGGCTCGCCTTGGCATGTCAGCATCGGCGCCATTGCCGGGATCGTCGTTGCCGCCGTCATGCCACTCCAGCAACCAGATGCGGGCCTAACGCCGGCCAGCGAACCGGAGAGCTGAGATGCAAGACCAGCTTTCCATGGACATGCTTCTGCTGATCCTCGCCGCCGCAGTCGCCACTTTCGTAACACGCATTGGCGGTTACGTGATGATCACCCACATGAAAACGGTTCCGCCCCGTATGGAGCAGGCGCTCAACGCCGTGCCGGCCGCAGTCCTGACCACGCTTGTGGCGCCTGCCTTTTTTAACGGCGGCTGGGACGTGAAAATCTCCATGATGGTCGCGCTCGTCGTCAGCCTGCGCTATCCGGGCCTGCTCATGCTGGCAGCCGGCTGGGCGACGGCATTGATATGCCGCCACCTCCTGGGCTTTTGATCAGCCGATCGCTTCCGTCGCCCGAACCAGCCACTCGCGCACCGGAGCTTTGTCGATCAGCGGCAAAAGCTTTTCGCGCACCTCGCCGTGATAGGCATTGAGCCAAGCCAGCTCTTCCGCGGTCAGAAGCTCGCTGAGAACAAGGCGGCGGTCGATCGGGCACCAAGTGAGCGTCCCAAACGACAACATCGGCTGATCGCCTCCCTCGATGTCCTCGGCAGCCTTGACATGGACGAGGTTCTCGATGCGGATGCCATAGGAGCCCGGGCGGTAGTAGCCCGGCTCGTTGGACAGGATCATGCCCGGCAAGAGCTCCTGCGTCGCCAGACGGGCGATCCGCTGCGGCCCTTCATGAACCGAGAGATAGGAACCCACGCCATGTCCGGTGCCATGTGCGAAATCGCCTCCCGCTTTCCACAGCGCAATGCGCGCCAAGGGATCGAGATCGCAGCCGCGGGTCCCCTTGGGGAAGCGCGCTGTGGAAATCGCAATCATGCCTTTCAGCACGAGCGTAAAGAAGCGTTTGCGGTCTTCCGGAACGGCTCCGACGGCGACCGTGCGTGTGATATCCGTCGTGCCGTTGATATATTGAGCACCGGAATCGATCAGGAACAGCTCGCCCGCCGCAATGGCGCGGTTCGACTCGTTGGTCACCCGATAATGCATGATGGCCGCATGTTCGCCTGCGCCGGAAATCGTATCGAAGGAAATGTCCTTTAGCGGGTTCTGCATGCTTTGGCCGACGCGGGCGCGCACCGCTTCCAACGCCTTCACGGCATCGATCTCGGTAATCGAACCCGGCGCCTGCTCATCCAGCCAGCACAGGAATTCGACCACGGCGGCACCGTCCTGGAGATGCGCCTGGGCCGACCCTTGAAGCTCGGCCGGGTTCTTGCAGGCGCGCGGCAACTTTGCCGGATCGCCGGCCTCCACGGTAATACCGCCGGCCTTTTCGATAGCGACGGCAAGCGCTAGGGGAGTAAGATCGGGATCGATCATCACCTTGGCTCCACCGCTCGCCAGGTCCGCCAGCCGCTCCATCAAGGTGGAGGGCTCTCTAATCATCGCAAGTTCCTGGAGATACGCAGTCTGTTCGCCGCCGAGCTTCCTCCGGTCGAGGAATATCTCCGCCTTGCCGGCAGCTGAAACAATGGCACGCGACAGCGGATGCGGCGTGTGCGGAACGTCATTGCCGCGGATGTTGAAGATCCATGCCACAGAGGATGGATCGGTGATGAGCACGACTGCGGCTCCCTTATTTCTTACCGTTGCGGCTATTTCGGCAATCTTTTCCGCCGCCGGCTGGCCGGCGTGCTCGTGTTTGTGGACCGATATCGCCTCGACCGGCTCGGCTGGGCGGTCGGTCCAGATCTCCTCCAGCGGATTGGCGCCCAGCATGACCAGCGAGCCGCCTAATTCGTCCAGCGCCTTCTGCAGACGGCGAACCTCGGCACCCGCATGCAGCCATGGATCAATGCCAAGCCGCAAACCTTTCGCGCCGTGGCGCGGCAGCCAGACATGTGGCGGCTCATTGACCAGATCGCCGCCGGTAAAGACCTGCCCATCCACCTGTTCCGCCAGCTGCGTCACGTAACGGCCGTCCACGAAGATGACGGCTTCACGCTGTGTAATGAGGCCCATCCCGGCAGAACCCGTGAAACCCGTGAGCCAGGACAGCCGCTCCGCCGAGAGAGGCACGTACTCGCCCTGATATTCGTCCGCTCGTGGCACCAGGAAGCCGTCAACGCCGAGCGCATCGAGCTTTGCGCGCAATGCCTGCACGCGCTCACGACCGGATTGCGGAGCCGACTTGGTTTCGAAGGACTGGAACATGGCTGTAATATCCGGCTGGTGATTCAAACTTGGCTGCTCATGCTAGATCATTTGCCACGGGTGACGCCAGTCCATCCCGACTCTGATGTGTTATTGTGCAGTTGCGAGGTAACGCTGCCGGGCGAATGAGCTACCTATGCACAGCGCGCATGACACCCCTGATGCAGAGCCCCTCCCTGAAATGCAAGAAAAGCCTTATATTGCAACCATCGATGGGCGCCGAACAAGGCCTGTCTTCAAGAGGACAACGTCATGGCCAATACCTTTTTCCGGAACGCCTTCAACCGCATGATCGAAGCCCGCGAGCGCCAGGTTTCGCGTTACGTGAACGGTGCTATGCTTAGCCTCGACGACACCACGTTGAAGAACTTGGGCACGAGCCGCGAGGAGCTTCGCCGCAAGGGCGCAAGCCAGTACATCTTCTGATTGACGTCACCGTCTTGGGTTATTGCTCAAGCGGCTTGGATGGATGATGGAAGGCGGCGCAAGCCGCCTTTTTTGTTGCCGCTCTGGTTCCGCGACATGAGCCGGCCTCAATGCTGCACTGCAGCGTGCTTAGCCGTGCATCAGGTGGATTGTCACCCAGCCATTACGCCAGATCGTGCGCACATGCCGCAGCCGGACGCCGCTATAAGCGGCGATGACCTTCCAACGCTGGGCGGCCAGAATGCCCGAAAGGATGACCGAACCGCCTGGAGCCAGATGATGGGCAAGCTGCGGCGCCATCTTGATCAGCGGCCGCGCTAGAATATTGGCAATGATCAGATCAAAAGGTCCTTCATGTCGGAACGCCGGCGAATGAAAGCCTGGCGCCGTTTCGAGCCGGATGCCGCTGGCAATGCCATTGCGTCGTACATTTTCCTTCGCCACTTTGACTGCGACGGGATCGATATCGGTAGCGAGCACGGGAATATTGCGCAGCTTGCGGACGGCGATGGCCAGCACGCCGCTGCCGGTCCCGAGGTCCAGCGCATTGCGCGGTGCGCGGGCGCGGACAACTTGGTCGATCACTTCCAGACATCCGGCCGTGGTTCCATGATGACCGGTGCCGAACGCCTGGCCTGCATCGATCTCGATGGCGATGTCGTTGATCTTGACCTTGTCGCGATCATGCGAGCCATGCACGAGGAACCGCCCTGCCCGTACCGGCTTCAGGCCTTCCAACGATTTCGCGATCCAATCCACGTCGGGAATGACTTCGCTTTTGATATCGAGGTCGGCAAAAGAATACTGCAGGCCATCGGCGATTCGTTGCCGCACCTCGTCTTCCTCAGCCCTCATGAGATAAACCGAGGCTTCCCAAATATCCTTCTTCTCGTCCACTTCAGTCGTGGCGATGGCAAAATCCTCCTCCCCGAAAACCTCGCTGAGGATATCGAGGATCTGGGCCGCACCCTTTTCGGTGGACGTGACGTAAAGGCGGATTTCGCTCAAGGAGCCGGTCTTTCGATTGTTGAACGGATTGGCCAGAGGATTGCCACAGAATGGCCAGCCGCTTCAACCTCGAAAGCCGTCAACCCTTGATCAGGTTTTCCAGCTTCTTGATCGCAACCTCGGGATTTTCGCCATAGGCGATGGTGCCGGCGAAACGTCCGCCATTGTCGAGGAGGAAGACCGAGGCGGTATGATCCATCGTGTAATCGCCGCCGGGGTTTTTTTCGTCGACAGGCACTTTCTTGGCATAAACCTTGAAGCCCTTGATCATCTCAAGGACTTTTTCGGGCGGACCGGAGATGCCTTTTACCCGGTCGGTGACATTGGCGACATATTGGCCCAGCAGTTCTGGCGTATCGCGCTCCGGATCGACGCTGACAAAGAAGCCATTGAGCTTTGTGCCGTCAGGGTCCACCTTATGCATCCAGCCGTTCAGCTCGAACAGGGTCGTCGGGCAGACTTCTGGACAATGGGTGAAGCCGAAGAACAGCGCCGTCGGCTTGTCCTGAAGAGCTTTTTCCGTAATCGGTTGGCCGTTCTGCGCAACCAGCTGGAAAGGGACCCCGAAAGGCGCTTCGGCCAGTTGCTGCTTCGACTGGGTGACCTCGAGCGCCAACCCAACAAGGATGCCGGCGAGCACCAGCACGGCGCCCCACAAGACAATGCGAAAGCTTTTCATTTAGATCTCTTCAGGCATTCGAGGGAGCAGATGCGTCAGTCCGACCGATAGGCTGCGCCGACAGCTTGCGCAACTCAACACTGCGTTTGCCAAGCCACGCGCGCTGAAATGCCTCAGCTCAGAAGCACCAGGAAAGAGCCGTTTCTCCCGCCGCAAGCAGAATGGCGGAGCCATGCTGCAGCCAGCCGTAGAAACCTGCCGCCACGACGGCGAAAAGCGCCATTCCGCCAAGAAGCAGGGCGGGTAGGCTAAGCCTTTCAGCATTATGTTCCATGACGGCACCTCAGCTTTCCAGCTTTGCCTGATGCGAAACCTAAAGCAGGCAGTATTTCCACAAGCAAGCTCTGTGACCGCGCCAAATCTGCATCGCGTTCACCCGATTTTCACTTCTTTGCAAGCATACTGCCTAAAATATCAGGAATCAAACCACCGTATAGACGCGGGTTCCTTAGGTAAATTGGAAGAGTTGTCCCATGAGCAATGCCATCAAGCAGTCCGGCGCCTATCTCGAAATCGTCTCTTTCCATCTCGGCGATCAGGAATTCTGCATCGACATCATGGCGATCCGCGAAATCCGCGGCTGGGCGCCCGTTACACCCATGCCTCATACGCCCCCTTACGTCCTCGGACTGATCAACCTGCGCGGCGCGGTGATACCGGTCATCGACATGGCCTGCCGTCTCGGCATGAAGATGACCGAGCCATCGGAGCGCTCCGCCATCATCGTTACCGATATAGCCGGAAAGCTCGTCGGCCTGCTCGTCGAGCAGGTTTCGGACATGATGACCATTCGTTCGGAAGACCTGCAGCCCGCCCCGGAAATCATTCCGGAAGAGCAGCGCGCCTTCTGCCGCGGCATCGTGGCACTGGAAAAGACCATGGTCTGCTTCCTCAATCTCGACACGGTCATCGCCGACGAGCTGGCGCGCGAAGCCGCTTGAACCATCCTGTTGATTGCTTCTTAATCTTCCACAACACGCCGGTGTTGTGGAAGATTAAACCTTTGTAATCATGTCTCACTTTTAATCCTGGCCGGAACGGGCCCAGGATTTCAGGCGTTTCCTGTCGTAAATTCCAACCGAACCGCTTCGACTCTTCGGCTGGTTGCAGAAGATAGGAGAATGATCATGAAGAAGCTCTTTGCAGCAGCTGCCCTTATGTCCGCCATTGCCTTTGGCGGCGCCATTGCTCGTGACGCCGGCAGCTCCACCCGCTCTTACGACCATGTCGAGGTCGTTTACATGAACGGCCACGCCGACATGGGCATGTTCGGCGAAAAGATCAGCCCCGACAACGCGACCAAGCAGCAGGCCCAGAAAGAGATCCGCAAGGATCCTAGCCTTCGGAAGGTTCTGCTTCGCCATGATGTCGAACTGAAGAATGTCATGGCGATCGACAAGGCGCGCACTCGCGAAACCACGATCTATGTACGCTGATTGAGGCCGCGCCGGGCCTCCACAAAGGCCCGGTACCTCCAGCCTTGCGCAATCATGTCGCGCTCTGGCGACATTGCCCGGCCTGCACATCAACCGCTCAAGGCTGCGGCTTGCCCTTCGTCCAGACGACGTTCTGATTGTAGAGCGGAATTGAGGAGATCGCCATCTTTGCCGAGCCGTCGCTTACCTGCCGGGTGTGGACCAGGTAGATCAGGGTATCGTTCTTGCGGTCGTAGATGCGGTTGACGACCAGCTGTTTGAAGATCAGCGACATGCCCTCGCGAAAGACCTCGTCGCCCTCCTTGGACAGTTCAATATTACCGACCTCTATCGGGCCGGTCTGCCGGCAGGCGATGGAATTGTTCGAAGGATCCTCAAACCAGTTGCCGTTCTTCAGCCGGTCGATCACCCCGCGCTCGAAATAGGTCACGTGGCAGGTGACGCCCTTCACTTCCGGATCCGCCAGGGCTTCGACGATGATGTCATTGCCGATCCAGTCGACCCCCACCTCACCAACGACCTCGGACGAAGCGGGGCCTGCAAGTAAACCAAGAGACAGGGCAGCGGCGGTGGCAAGGCAGGTCAGGCGCTTCATGAGTTCAGGCTCCGTTCAACGATCCGTGATCAGAGATAAGACGCGCGTGCGCGGTTACAAGCACCTGAAGTAAACCGACTACTTCAGCCGCAAGTGCAGGGATGATAGCCGCCTGAATAGAGTCGGCCGACCTTCATGCCGATCATCGCCGGAATATCGCGAACGTGCTGCACGGACAACGAACCGGCGATGGCAATAGCCGCCCGGGCACAGACGGCTGCATCTTCGGCCGCATTGTGGTGAGCAAACCGAAGCCCCATATGCGCCGCCAGCACATTGAGCTTGTGGGAGCCAAGATGCGGCCAGACCTTCTGCGCCATCTTGACGCTGCAGAGATAGGAAAGCTCCGGATAACCGAGCCGGTAAAGATCGAGGCAGGAGCGCCAGACGCTGAAGTCGAAGGCGGCGTTATGGGCGATCATCGTCGCGTCACGGAAGTCATCGGTGAACTCGTCCATCACTTCCGGAAATTCGCCCGCATCCTCCACCTGTTCGGGCCTGATCCCGTGAATGGCGATGTTGAAGGAGGAAAAGCGCATGTCCTTGGGGCGGATCAGTCTTTCCTCGACGCGCACGACCTCGCCATCTTCGATCCAGGCGAGCCCGACCGAACAGGCGCTGCCACGGCTCTCATTGGCGGTTTCGAAATCGATGGCGATGGTTTTCACATGCTCTGTCCCGTGCTCATCCGGTGGTATCTACAGTCGGCGCTGTGATTCGGCAAAACCTGCATCAAAACCTGCAAGGGGTCATCCACTCTTGACGGATTGCTGCCTGTCTGAGAGCATCGCGGGATGATCCGTCTTTGCGCCCACCTTACCGTATCCATGACCACTCGCCCTGCAGGGCGCGTGGCGGGTTTGGCGCGCTAGCCGGTCATCCGTCCGCCAACCCTGCCGAAGATGGCGGGGCTCGGTTTCGCTCTGCCTCGGCAACAAGACCAGGAGAGCCAAATGAATTCTGAGGATGAGATAAAGGAAAAGCCACCCCGAGCCGGAAAGCTGCAAGGCTTGATCATTCGCTCGGCCACACCCGCAGATGCCGACGGCTTGACGGCTCTCGTCAATCTGCCGGGCTGCCGCTACGGGACGCTGCGCCTTCCTTTCCAGACGTCCGCCGAAACCAGACAGCGCCTGGAGACTCTCGGCCCCGGCGGCAAGGAAATCCTTGCAGAATACGACGGCCAGATCATCGGCAGTCTTTTCCTGGGCCCCATGCTCGGACGCCGTCGGCACGTCGCCTCGCTCGGAATGGCGGTACACGATGACTATACCGGCAAAGGTGTCGGCTCGGCGCTGATGCGGGCTGCTCTGGACGTCGCGGACAACTGGCTCGGCCTGCGCCGCGTCGAGCTGACTGTCTTCGTCGACAACACGAGCGCCATCCGCCTTTATGAGAAGAATGGCTTCGTCACGGAAGGCCATCTCAGACAGTTCGCCTTCCGCGACGGGAAATATGTTGACGCCTATACCATGGCTCGGCTCAAGGCGTGACCCTTCAGGCGCCAATGAAGGACAGCCATTCATCCTCCGTCATAACCTGAACGCCGAGCTCCGTCGCCTTGTCGAGCTTGGAGCCGGCACCGGGACCTGCCACGACATAATCGGTCTTCTTGGAAACCGAACCAGCCACCTTGGCTCCTAGCCCTTCAGCGCGCTCCTTCGCCTCGTCACGGGTGAATTTTTCTAGGCTGCCTGTGAAGACGACAGTCTTGCCGGCGACGGGGCTGTTGCTGGCAGCTACCTGCTCCGCTTCCTGCGGCGAAACCTCTGCGAGCAGGCGATCGATCACCGCGACATTGCGTGGCTCCTTGAAGAATTCGACCATAGCACGCGCAACGACCTCGCCAATGCCTTCGATATTGTTGAGATCGGCCCAGGCATCACCTGAGAAACCGGAAGCCTCCTTCATGGCGCTCTCGAAGGCGTCATAGGTGCCGTAGTGCCGGGCGAGCAGCTTGGCAGTCGTCTCGCCCACATGCCGTATACCGAGCGCGTAAATCAGCCGATGCAGCGCAATATTGCGGCGTTCGTCGATAGCATCGAACAGCTTCCTGACGCTGACCTTGCCAAATCCCTCGATGTTTTCAAGCTTGGTCAGCGCCGACGTCTCCTGACGCTTCTTCAGCGTAAAGATGTCGGGTGCCGTCCTGATCTGCAGCGCGAGATCCTCGGCCTCGAAGAAGAAGTCGATCTGCTTGGCGCCAAGACCTTCGATATCGAAGGCATTGCGAGAAACGAAGTGTTTCAGATGTTCGATCGCCTGCGCGCGGCAGACAAAACCGCCGGTGCAGCGGGTGACGGAATCGAGTTTGCCCGTCTTCTCATGCCTTTCCCGCACCGCATGGCTGCCGCAGACCGGGCACTTCTTGGGAAACTCGTAAGGCACCGTGTCGGCCGGACGCTTTTCCATCACCACGTCGAGAACTTGCGGGATGACGTCGCCGGCTCGCTGGACGATCACCGTATCGCCGATGCGGATATCGTGGTCATCCTCGCGGATCCGCTCACCGGAATTGCCAATGCCCTTGATATAGTCCTCGTTGTGTAGCGTCGCATTGGTGACGACGACGCCGCCGACCGTTACCGGGGTGAGCCGTGCGACCGGCGTCAGCGCCCCGGTGCGCCCGACCTGGATGTCGATCTTCTCGACATGGGTAAAAGCTTGTTCAGCGGGGAATTTATGGGCCGTCGCCCATCGCGGCGAACGGGAACGGAAGCCGAGCCGCGCTTGCAGGTCGAGACGGTCGACCTTGTAGACGACGCCGTCGATCTCGTAGTCGAGGTCGGGGCGCTCCAGGCCGATCTCGTTGTAGTGGCCGATGATCTCTTCGACCGAGGAGAGCCGCTTCATCAGCGGATTGACGGGAAAGCCCCAGGTCTTGAACTGTTCGACCATCCCCATCTGCGTGTCGGCCGGCATGTCCGACATCTCGCCCCAGGCGTAGGCGAAGAATTTCAGGTTGCGGCTGGCCGTCACCTTGGCATCGAGCTGGCGCAGTGATCCCGCCGCCGTATTGCGCGGATTGACATAGGTCTGCTTGCCCTCTGCCGCCATCTTCTCGTTGAGGGCCAGGAAGTCGCTTTTGGTCATATAGACTTCGCCGCGAACTTCCACGACATCAGGCACGCCTGCGGGAAGGCGCGCCGGAATGTCCTTGATGGTCCTGATGTTTTCCGTGACGTTTTCCCCGGTCGTGCCATCGCCTCTCGTCGCGGCATTGACCAGACGGCCGTTCTCGTAGCGGATCGACATGGAGAGCCCGTCGATCTTCGGTTCAGCGGTAAAGGCGATCGAGTCGTCAGGAAGCTGGCCAAGAAAGCGATACACCGAGTTTACAAAATCCAGGACATCCTCGTCAGAAAAGGTGTTGTCGAGCGACAGCATCGGCCGCGAATGGGTGATCGGCGCAAAGGTCGCAAGTGGTGCCGCGCCCACCTTAACCGAGGGCGAATCAGCGCGGATCAGCTGCGGAAAGCGCTTCTCGATCGCATCGTTGCGGCGCTTCAGCGCATCATAATCCGCATCCGAAATTTCCGGAGCATCATGGCCGTGGTAGAGCTCGTCATTGCGTGCGATCTCGCTCGAAAGAAAAGCTAATTCCGCTGCGGCCTGTTCTTCAGTCAAAGATTCGACGGGTATCTGTTCGGCAGGCATGCGGAAACTCCTCGGCATTCGAGGACATGTTTTTAGAGCAAAATCCGCAGATGAAAAGAGACCAGATCAGCCGTTGCCGGCCAGCAGCCGCTTAGCAGCCGCCCTCGCCTCGTCGGTCACGGACGCGCCAGCCAGCATGCGAGCAATCTCTTCAGTACGGTGCTCCGGCTCCATCGTCGCCACGCGTGTGGCGATCTTGTCGGACCCCTCGCCGGCGGGCCCCTTGGAAATCAACAGATGCGTCGCCGCTCGTGCCGCCACCTGTGGCGCATGGGTCACCGACAGGACCTGTACCTTGGCCGATAGCCGCTTCAGCCGCTGGCCGATCGCATCGGCGACCGCACCGCCGACCCCGGTATCGATTTCGTCAAAGACCAGCGTCGGGGCGGAGCCGCGATCGGCGAGCGCCACCTTGAGCGCCAGCAGAAAACGTGACAGTTCACCGCCGGAGGCCACCTTCATGATCGGACCGGGCCGAGTGCCGGGATTGGTCTGGACGTGGAACTCGACCGTATCGATACCATCCGCTGTCGCCTGTTCCCCATCGCTTGCCACATCTACCATGAAACGCGCGCGTTCCAGCTTAAGGGCCGGCAGTTCGGCCATGACAGCATCGGCAAGAGCGTCTGCACCATTACGGCGCTTCTCCGACAAAGCAACGGCCGCGCGATCATAGTCCGCTTTGGCCGCAACGGTCAGCTTCTCGAGTTCACCGAGCTTCTCCTCGCCGGCATCGAGATCGGCGAGATCCGCCACCATTTTTTCCGCCAGCGCCGGCAGATCGGCAACCGGCACTGAATATTTGCGGCCAGCAGCGCGAAGCGCGAAGAGGCGCTCCTCGACCCGCTCCAGTTCGCGAGGATCGAACTCGGTACGGCGGAGTGCCGCCTCGACTTCCATCTGCGCGTTCGAAAGATGATTGAGCGCCTGGTCGAGCAGTTCCACCGTTTCCTCAAGAAGGCCGGGCGCCTCATGGCTCTTGCGTTCCAGCCGCCGCACCATGGAAGCGATCAGCGGCACCGGAGACCCGTTGCCATTAAGGAATTCCGAGGCTTCGGAAATGTCGCCGGCAATGCGCTCCGACTTCTGCATGCGCGAGCGGTGCTCGGCAAGTTCATCCTCTTCGCCGTCGCGCGGAGAAAGGGCTTCCAACTCATCGACAGAGGCGCGGATATAATCGGCCTCGCGCGCCGCCGCCTCGACCTTGGCGCGATGCACCTTAAAGGCGCGCTCGGAATCACGCCATGAGCGGTAAATCCCGGCAAGCTGCTGCGCTTCCTCGCTGATACCGGTGAAGGCGTCCAGCAGAGTGCGATGGGCATCGGTGTCAATCAGCGCCCGGTCATCATGCTGACCGTGGATCTCCACCAGCGTCTGACCCGTCTGGCGCATCAGCTGGACGCTGACTGGCTGATCGTTGATGGAGGCGCGCGTGCGGCCGTCTGCCGATTGAACACGGCGGAAAATCAAGTCGCCTTCGTCGTCTATGCCGTTTTCGCGCAGTAGTTTGCGGGCAGTATGCGTTGAGGGCACATCGAAGACGGCCGTCACCTGGCCCTTGTCCTCGCCGTGCCGCACAAGGCCACCGTCACCGCGACCGCCGAGCGCCAGCGAAAGACTGTCGAGCAGGATGGATTTCCCGGCACCCGTCTCGCCGGTCAGAACAGACAAGCCGGACTCGAAGTTAAGATCCAGCCGCTCGATCAAGACGATATCGCGGATCGACAACTGGATCAGCATGTTACCTCGAACGCCGGTCCTTAGGCCCCGGCAAGCTTTGCCGCGGCGCGGGAAATCCACGAGCCCTTGTTCTCGCGCGGCTCAACGCCGCCGCGCTGCAGCAGCTTGTAAGAGTCGGAATACCATTGGCTGTCGGGGTAGTTCCGGCCGAGGACGGCCGCAGCCGTCTGGGCTTCTTCCACAATGCCCATGGCGTAATAGGTTTCGGTCAGTCGCGCCAGCGCCTCTTCAACCTGGTTGGTGGTCGAGAACTGTTCAACAACATTGCGGAAGCGCTGGATGGCGGCCAGATATTCCTTGCGCTCGAGGTAATAGCGGCCGATCTGCATTTCCTTGCCGGCGAGCTGGTCGCGGGCGAACCGGATCTTGGCCTGCGCATCCTCGACATATTCCGAGTCGGGATAGTCCTTGACGACCTTGCTCATCGCTTCGATCGTCCGGTTGGCCGGCCGCTGGTCCTGCGTCACGTCGGCGATCTGCCGGGAATAGCAGAGCCCGACGAGATACTGGACATAGGCCGAATCGTCGGACCGCGGATACTGGCTCAGGTAACGATTGCCCGTGGTGATGGCTTCGTCGTTCTTGCCCTGGCGATATTTGGTGAACGTGCTCATCACGAGGGCCTTGCGGCTCCATTCGGTGAACGGGTTCTGGCGGTCGATAGCGTCGAACTTGCGGCTTGCTTCGTTCAGATTGCCGGCCTTGATATTCGCCAGGCCCTGATTGTAGAGCGCCTCCGAGGATTCGCTTTCCACACCCAGCTTGGTGATATCAATGTCCGGGTCCGACTGGCACGCCGTCATGCCCAGACCGGCGCCTGCCAGTATAGACGAGACGAGCGCGATCCTTGCCGCCTTACGCATTACATTGGACCATAGATAAGTCATTCAACAGTTCCCGATCGTCCCGCGTAATCTCGCCCGCGCAAGCAGGCCGTTCTAGCCATAAAAGCAAAGGCAGAGCAACGCAATGATGGCGCATTAATGCATTTTTGTGGCGCGGCACGCCGCTGACACGACAGGATGAAAAAGAAAAGGCCGCTTCCGGGGAAGCGGCCAGGTGGACCGGAGTTAAAAATCTCATGCGGACCAAGGTGCTCGCTCCGTCATGCTGACGGGCACGAACTCGCCTGCCCGGACGCGCGACGCCCTGGAAGACGGCGCCTCGACCAGTTCATAGGCGGTCGGATCGTTGAGGAGCGCCTTAAGCGCATTGGCGTTCATCTTGTGGCCGCCGCGATAGGAACGGTAGCATCCGATGAATTGTGCACCAGCCAAAGCCAGATCGCCAACCGCATCGAGCGTCTTGTGGCGCACGAACTCATCTGTGAAGCGAAGCCCTTCCACATTGACGACCGCATCATCGTCGGAAATCACAACGGAATTCTCGAGCGAGGATCCGAGCGCATATCCGGCGGCCCACAGACGCTCGACATCGCGCATGAAGCCGAAAGTACGGGCGCGCGAAAGTTCGCTTTTGAACGTCTCTGCAGTCAGATCGCCCTTCCAGCTCTGGCGGCCGATCAGCGGCGAGGAAAAGTCGATCTCGACTTCGAAACGGGTGCCGTCATAGGGACGGAATTCAGACCAGGACGCGCCATTGTCGATCCGCACCGGCTTGATCACACGGATATAGCGGCGCTTGATACCCAGATTAACGATGCCAACCTGCTCGATTGCCTCGATGAACGGATAGGAGCTGCCGTCCATGATCGGCATTTCGCCGCCATCGACTTCGACCATGATATTATCGATGCCGAGCGCGTAAAGCGCCGCCATGACGTGCTCGATCGTGGCGATCGAACGGGTCGCCGATGTGCCGAGAACCGTGCAGAGATCCGTATTACCGACTTGCGAGGAAATGGCCTTGTATTCGACGCTGGATCCGTCTGCAAAGCTCCGGGTGAAAACGATTCCCGTTCCCGCTTCCGCCGGCTGGAAGGTGATGCCGACAGGAGCGCCGGAATGAACGCCTATGCCCCGCAAGGTAACGGGAGCAGCAATTGTGGTCTGGAAACCGAGCAATCCGACAGTCATTCCTAATGCCTTTTCTTCGCCGGACGCCTTACAAGAGAGGATCCGATAATCTATTGAATGTCCCGCCGCCACTGCTTGAATCGGCTAGCGACATTCATCATCATCTACATACGCAGCGACCTGAGACATTCCAAATCACTGTTCGTTTCGAATTGTTACGCCTCTTGGGATAAAGAAACTGCTTGCGCATTCCAGTTTTCACCCAGCCTGTAGAGAGCGCCCTAAACCATTGAAGACAATGGTAATTTTTCAAATCAGTCTTTGCAGCATTGCTGCGCCGTTTCCCGTTCTAAACGAACGAGGCCCGGATATGGAGATCCGGGCCACATTCACAATTAGTGACGGTCTGTAACTCAGTTGGACTGGCGGCGCAGGAAGGCCGGGATTTCCAGCTGATCGTCCTCGTGATGAGCGGTCTGAGGTACGGCACGCCCGTGATCATCGAGGTTGCCACGACGCGGCGCGTACATGCTGGCTTCGGCCGAAAGTGGACGGCGCTGCGCCGGAGCGGGGGCCGCGGCTTCCGGCTGAGCAATGTCGTCTTCGTCGCGGCGACCAAGCGAGTTGGTGATCCGCTTCAGAAGTCCCATTGGGCCACGTTCTTCCTGCACATGCTGTACAGGCTGGCTGCGGTGATCCATTTCAGCCTTCACGACCGGCGGAAAATCCTCCACCTTCGGCATGCGGACCGGTTCCATGACTGGCGAAACCGACGGAGCAGCCGCCTCACGATAGATCGGCTGGGCCATCCGTGGTGCCGGCTGGCTCATGACCGGAGCTGGCTGGGCCTGCTGCATGTGGTGTGCAGGAGCAGGCTGCGGTGCCGGAGCCGGACGTGCGGCCTGCGGCTCAACCGGAGCGGAGGCAGCAAACAGACGGCTCTGCGGACGGAAGGTTTCTTCCGGCTGCGGCATGACCGGCTGCGGTGCCGCGACCGAATGCTGCGGCTCGGCAATCGCCAATTCGCGTTCCATTTCGGCTTCCGCCTGACGGATGGTTTCGGCGATCGGATCCACCGCGCGGGGTGCCTGCATGACTGGTGCCTGCATGACGGGTGCCTGCATCATTGGGGCAGGCTGAACTGCGGCCGGAGCCGAAGCAACGGCCGCGGAAGAACGGATAATCGGCTTCTGGGCAGCCCGCATTTCGGCGGCGCGCAGATCGACATCTGCGGCGACGCGGTCGATGCCGGTTGCGACCACGGAAACGCGGATAATGCCTTCAAGCGATTCGTCGAAGGTAGCGCCAAGAATGATGTTGGCTTCCGGATCGACTTCCTCGCGGATGCGGGTTGCCGCTTCGTCGACTTCGAACAGCGTCAGGTCGCGACCGCCGGTGATGGAGATCAGCAGGCCCTGTGCGCCCTTCATGGAAGTTTCGTCGAGCAGCGGGTTGGCGATCGCGGCTTCGGCTGCCTGCATGGCGCGACCTGCGCCGGAGGCTTCGCCAGTGCCCATCATGGCGCGCCCCATCTCGCGCATCACCGAGCGAACGTCGGCGAAGTCGAGGTTGATCAGACCTTCCTTGACCATCAGGTCGGTAATGCAGGCAACACCCGAATAAAGAACCTGGTCGGCCATGGCGAAGGCGTCCGCGAACGTCGTCTTGTCATTGGCAATGCGGAAGAGGTTCTGGTTCGGGATGACGATCAGCGTATCGACCGACTTCTGCAGTTCCGCAATGCCCATTTCGGCAAGGCGCATGCGGCGCTGACCCTCGAAGTGGAACGGCTTGGTAACGACGCCAACCGTCAGGATGCCCTTGGAGCGGGCAGCCTGGGCGACAACCGGAGCAGCGCCGGTGCCCGTACCGCCACCCATGCCGGCGGTGACGAAGCACATATGCGTGCCCTGCAGATGGTCGATGATTTCATCGAGGCACTCTTCAGCGGCTGCACGACCGACTTCCGGCTGCGAGCCGGCGCCGAGACCTTCTGTGACCTGCACGCCCATCTGGATGATACGCTCGGCCTTGGTCATGGTCAGCGCCTGGGCATCGGTATTGGCGACAACGAAATCGACGCCTTCCAGCCCAGCCGTGATCATGTTGTTGACAGCGTTGCCACCGCCGCCGCCGACGCCAAACACGGTAATCCGAGGCTTCAGCTCGGTAATATCAGGCTTTTGCAGCTTGATGGTCATTGTACCTGTTCCTTCTTTCTATGGCCGCATTGCCGAGCTGGCCAATCCATTTCAACTCTTCGATCCGAAGCGCTTGTGGCCGCCCGATCAAAAACTCTCTTTCAGCCACTGCCCCACACGGGCCAGCCGGCCATTACTGTTACCGAGCGAACCAATCAGCCCGCCCTGCGAAGCGTGCGTTTCCAGTTCTGCCACCTGCGGATAGATCATCAGGCCGACAGCCGTCGAAAAGGCCGGACCTTTGGCCGCCGCGGGAAGACCGGAAATCCCCATGGGCCGACCAATCCGGACATTGCGAGCGAGCACCCGACGCGCCGTTTCGGAAAGCCCGGTCAGCTGGCTGGCGCCACCGGTCAGGACGACGCGCTTGCCGACGATCGGGCTGAAGCCGGACTTCTGAATTCGGTCGCGGATGAGCTCGAGCGTTTCTTCGATACGGGCGCGCACGATGCGCGTCACCAGTGACCGCGGAACCTGTGTCGGCTGATCGCGATCGTCTTCGCCGATGGGAGGAACGGAGATCATGTCGCGCTCGTCGGCGCCGTTCGCCAGCGCCGATCCATGCACGACCTTCATGCGCTCGGCATCCTCGATGCGGGTGGAAAGCCCGCGGGCCAAGTCCGTCGTCACGTGATGGCCGCCGAGGCTGATGGCGTCGGTGTGGACCAGCCGGCCTTCCGCGAAAACCGAAATCGTCGTCGTGCCGCCGCCCATGTCGATCGCGGCGCAGCCGAGTTCGACCTCGTCGTCCACAAGAGCAGCCAGGCCGCTGGCATAGGGCGTCGCAACCATGCCCTCGACCGACAGATGCGCGCGGTTGATGCACAGCTCCAGGTTCTTCAGCGTTACGCGTTCGGCCGTCACCACATGCATGTCGACACCGAGCAAATCGCCGAACATGCCGAGCGGATCGCGAATGCCGCGTTCGCCATCCAGCGAAAAGCCGGTGGGCAGTGAATGAAGAATCGCTCGGTCCTGCCGCAGCGACTGCTGGGTGGCGGCAAAAAGAACTTTCTTAAGATCCGCCGCTTCAACTTCCTGGCCACCGAGATCGATCGTGCCGGTGTAGACGTCGCTGGCGACGCGGCCGGCAGAAACATTGACGATCAGACTGTCGACCGTCAGGCCGGCCATGCGTTCGGCAGCGTCGACAGCCAGACGCACGACGCTTTCGGCTGCATCCAGATCGGCGACGACGCCTGACTTGACACCGCGCGACCGCTGATGGCCGATGCCGATGATCTCCACATTGTGGGTGCGGCCCGGCAGAACCTGGCTTTCCTGGCGCGGCGTCAGCCGGGCGATCATGCAGACGACCTTGGTCGAGCCGATATCAAGAACGGATACGACGTGGCTTCGCTTGGAGGACAGCGGCTTCATGCGAGGTGACCCAGAATGAGAGGAACCGAAAACGCTCACGACTGCTCCCCCGCCTTCTTCAATGCCTTGGTCCGCGCCTCGAGCGCATCCTTGCGGCGCTCGGAAGCACCGGTGGTGAGTTCCACCGTCGTTCGATCCTCGAGACGCAGGTCGACGGCGGCGATATCCCGCTCCAGGATGCCCTGCTCCTTTTCCAACCGCGCCATGACGGCGAGCGCGTTGCCAATGTTGGCTTCCGGCAGCTTGAGCACGACGCCGTTGTCGAGATGCACATCCCAGCGGCGTCCGGCGACCCGCACATAAGCGCGGATCCGCGACCGGATGTCCGGCCAGGCGGCCATCTGGTCAACGAAGGAAGCCGCCGCGGTCTCGGCATCACGACCGACGAACAGCGGCAGCGACGCAAACTTGCTGTCACGCAGCGGCGCGATAATGCTGCCATTGCGCTCGATCAGCGACAGTTCCGACCCGTGCTGCCATACGCCGAAGGCTTCTCGCTCCTTGAGCATGACCTCGATGGTGCGCGGATAGACCTTGCGCACTTCGGCATACTGAACCCAGGGGAGACCGGACAGCTTACGGCGAGCGGCGTCGACATCAAGCGCCACCAGCGAGGTTGTGCCGTCGAGACCCAGCAGTTGCAAGATGTCGATCTCGGACGTCTCGCCATTGCCCGACACCCGAACATCCTCAATGGCGAAACCGACAGCAGCCGTCGTCGCCTGCGCAACGTCCTGAGCGTGACCGCCAAGAGACATGCCATAGAGACCTACCGCAGAAAGAAAGCCAAAGGTCGCAAAGGTTCCCGTATGTCCGGGGATGTGGATGCGGCCGGTTGCCAGGCTGACGCCGAATCTGACCATCCGCCGCAACGGCCGCGGCAGAACCCGGCGATCTTCAGCGCCGAGGTAAGCGACATGCGAACGGCTGCGCGGGTCACCCGCCTTTTTGCCTATCAACGCGAACACGAAGCATCCTCCACCATCCAACGGACAAGCTCGCCAAAACCGTGACCGGCATGCGCAGCCATTTCGGGCACCAGCGATGTGGGGGTCATCCCTGGCTGAGTATTGATCTCCAGCCAGATAATTTCACCGTCTTCAGAAAACCGATCGTCGTAACGGAAGTCCGAGCGACTGACGCCCCGGCAGCCCATCGCCTGATGCGCCTTCAGCGCGAATGTTTGGACTTTTTGGTAAATATTCGGTGAAATTTGCGCAGGAATGACATGCTTGGAGCCGCCAGCTGCGTATTTCGCATCATAATCATAGAAGGCATTGCCGGTCGGCAGAACTTCGGTCACACCCAGCGCGACATCGCCCATGACGCCGCACGTCAGCTCACGGCCATAAATGTAGCGCTCCACCAGCACCCGGTCGCCATAGCGCCAGTCGGAGGAACCGATGACCTGCGGCGGATGAGACTGATCCTCACGAACAATGACAACCCCGAAGGAGGAGCCTTCGCGGACAGGCTTAACGACATAAGGCGGAGCAATTGGATGCTCGCTGCCGATCTCCATGCGATGAAGCGCCCTCGCCTCAGCCACCGGCACGCCGGCAGCATGAGCGACATGCTTGGCCTGATGCTTGTCCATCGCCAAAGCGGACGCGAGAACGCCCGAATGGGTATAGGGAATTTCGAGATATTCGAGAATACCCTGGATCGTGCCATCTTCGCCGAAAGGCCCGTGCAGAGCGTTGAAAGCGACATCCGGGTTCAACTGGGAGAGAACAGCGGCGACATCACGACCGACATCGACCCGCGACACCTGGTAGCCTTCGGCTTCCAGGGCGTCGGCGCAAGCATTGCCCGAAGACAGGCTAACGGGCCGCTCGGAGGAAAATCCCCCCATCAAAACAGCCACATGCTTGTTTCTCATCAACCACTCCCACAAAAAGGGCTTCAGGTTACGTTCCGGCGCTTGCGCCAAGCTTGTTGCAACCGATGATTCCGCTGCTCGTCGATTACCCGAGCATTAGTGCACCGAAATGGTTAACAAAACGTTTACTTTCCTTAATCGGAAGTCCCAAGTTACTGAGAAACATCAGCAATTCGTTTGTAGGAAAAGTTAACGCGCTGGTTCGTCCGCAGTGGAGACCATCGATGCTCAAGCGAATGCAGCCTTCAATCCCGGCGTAATTCTGTTAGCGCCAACCGCAGAAATTATCAGTTTTGTTGCGGTTTTAGAGTTTTAGTCGCCCGAAAATTGCGATATGGCCAACCAGGCCCTTCTTGAGAGCCTTGTCAAACATCATGAATTGGAATCAGCATGAGTAACGCGACCCCCTCCGCGTCGCCATCTGCTGAGCCGTTAGCGCCCGGTGCATTGAATTCCCCTGCACGCGTTCTGACGGCCAGCGTGGTCGGCACGACGATCGAGTTCTTCGACTTTTATGTTTATGCCACTGCTGCGGTCCTGGTCTTCCCGACCCTGTTCTTCCCGAACAACGATCCGACCACCGCACTTCTGGCTTCCTTTGCGACCTTCTCGATCGCATTTTTTGCGCGGCCGCTGGGCGCCGTCGTCTTCGGTCATTTTGGCGATCGCGTCGGCCGCAAGACGACCCTAGTCGCTGCTCTGCTGACAATGGGCATTTCCACCGTCGTCATTGGGCTCCTGCCGTCTTACAGTTCCATCGGCGTTCTCGCACCGCTCCTTCTGGCGCTGTGCCGTTTCGGCCAAGGTTTTGGATTGGGCGGCGAATGGGGCGGTGCCGTCCTGCTCGCAACCGAAAACGCACCGCCTGGAAAGCGCAGCTGGTACGGCATGTTCCCACAATTGGGCGCGCCGCTCGGCCTTTTCCTGTCGTCGGGCGTCTTCTGGATCCTGCTGCATTTCATCAGCCAGGAAGCGCTGCTCAGCTGGGGCTGGCGCGTCCCGTTCCTCGCCTCGATCATCCTGATTGCTGTAGGCCTCTGGGTTCGTCTGTCGATCAGCGAGACGCCGGCTTTCCAAAAGACGATCGACAGCCACGAACGGGTCGCCGTACCGGTTGCCGAACTCTTCCGCCATCACAAGCGCAGCCTCGCCCTTGGCACATTCGTTGCCCTGGCGACCTTCGTGCTGTTTTACATCGGTTCTGCCTACCTGCTCTCCTACAACATCAAGGTGCTGCAGATGCCGTTCCTGGATGCGCTGGAGGTGCAGCTCCTCGGCTCCGTCGTGTTCGGTATCTTCATTCCGGTGATCGGCAAGCTCGCCGAGCGCTTCGGCCGCCGCGAGATGCTTATTTTGACGACGGTGCTGATCGGTATATTCTCGTTTTTCCTGCCGGCACTGATGACCAATGGCGAAGGCACGATCTTCCTGTTCGTTGTCTTAGCCATGATGCTGATGGGCATGACCTACGGACTGATCGGCACGGCACTTGCCGCGCCCTTCCCGACCGCGGTCCGCTATACCGGCTCGTCGATCACCTTCAACTTGGCCGGGATTTTCGGCGCCTCGTTGGCCCCTTATATCGCCACATGGCTGCAGGCCAACTACGGCATGACCTATGTGGGCTATTATCTCGGCGTCGCCGCCTTGATCACCCTTGCCTGCATCCTGCTGTCGCGGAAAAACGAAGTCTGATCCGGATCAGATGAAATCGGAATAACAAGAAAGCCCGCGAAGCCATTGGTCTCGCGGGCTTTCCATTGACATCATCGGATTTTTCCGTCAACGGCGATGCGGGTTCTTGTAGTAATCGTAGACGAGCCAACCTCCACCGATTGCGGAAACGACCCACGGAAATACGTACCAAAAGAATTCCTGCGAGGTCATACCTTTAGTCCTCCAAGAACGCGGCGTGCCGTCCAATGTAGTGTGATGGCGCCGGAAATCTAACCCATCATCGTCATCAACGCACTTATGTTGGCGGATGCCGGGCCGAGAGACAGGATTTGCCCGAGCACGCCTACAGCAACGAAGGCAGTCGAAAGACGGTCCAGCGCTCCGGCCAGGAGCTTGCGCCGCTCGTTTCCGACCAGAACCAGACGCCGTTCTTCCTTTTCAAGAAACTCGGCGTCCTCCATGGCTAATCGCTCGTCACACCCTGGAAGGGTCTGACCTCGCGGCCGGGCATAAAGATGCCCAGACGCTTGATTTCCCATTCCAGCTTGATCCCGGAGTGCTCGAAGACACGCTGGCGGACTGTCTCTCCTAGATATTCAAGATCGTAGCCGGAGGCGTGACCAATGTTGATCATGAAGTTGCAATGCAGCGCAGACATCTGCGCGCCACCGTTCATCAACCCACGGCATCCGGCCTCGTCGATCACCTTCCAGGCCGAATGTCCTTCGGGGTTTTTGAAGGTGGAGCCACCGGTCTTTTCCTTCACCGGCTGCACCGTCTCACGGTGCTGGCGGACCGCATCCATGTCGGCACGGATCTTGGCCCTGTCCTCCGCATATCCTTCGAAGACCGCATGCGTGAAAATGAGATCCGGCGGTACGGAGGAATGCCGATAGCTGTAGCCCATGTCGGCCTTGGAGAGGATGTGCTTGTTGCCCTTGCGGTCAACCGCATGGATTTCCACAACCCGCTCAGCGGTCTCGCCACCGTTGGCTCCGGCATTCATGCGCAGCGCACCGCCGATCGATCCCGGAATCCCGTAGTAGAAGGCGAAGCCGCCTATGCCGTTGTCCATAGCCATGGCGGCAATGTGCTTGTCGGGGCAGATGGCGCCTGCACGGATGAGGTTTTCCCCCGCCAGATCAACGGAGCCGAAACCCTTGGCGGAAAGGCGCAGCACCACACCGGGAATGCCGCCATCGCGCACGAGCAGGTTGGAGCCGACACCGACGACCGTCAGCGGCACGTCTTGTGGCAGGAGCTTCAGGAATGTGACCAGGTCGTCGACGTCATGTGGCTGGAACATCAGTTCGGCGAGACCACCCGCCTGAAACCAGGTGACCCGGTCCATCGGCGCATCTGGGGTCAAACGTCCGCGCAATTCCTTGACGCCGTCACCGAGTGACGCCAGCAGCTTTTCCCCGTTCACCTGTTTCATTCTCACTGTCCTGAAATGCTCTCAAGTTCCTTTGGCAATATAGCTGCCCACTGGGTAATGTTCCCAGCTCCTAGAAGAACCACGAAATCACCCGGCTTCGCAATGCCGGAAATGATCGGAGCCAGTTCGGACGGCGAAGCGATATAGCGTGCATCGCGGTGGCCGCCGGACTTGATGCGAGAAACGAGTGCTTCCGAGTCGATTCCTTCTATTGGCTCCTCGCCGGCGGCGTAGACCGGCGCAAGGATGAGGCTGTCGGCATCGTTGAAGCAGTTTGCGAAGTCCTCGAACAGGCTCGATAGACGGCTGTAGCGATGCGGCTGATGCACCGCGATGATGCGGCCCTGGCACGCCTCGCGCGCAGCCCTCAGCACGGCGCTGATCTCGACCGGATGGTGCCCATAGTCATCGAAGATCGACACGCCGTTCCAGGTACCGGTCAAGGTGAAGCGACGCTTGACCCCACCAAAGGCCGCGAGGCCTTTGCGGATGTCTTCTTCTGCAATGCCAAGCCGGTTCGCAACGGCAATCGCCGCGGTCGCATTGGAAATATTGTGACGGCCCGGCATCGGCAACGTCAGGTCCTTGAAGGTGAACACGCGGCCGGTCCGGCGCCGACGGATCTCCACGTCGAAGATCGATTTCGTGCCTTCCATTCGGATGTTGGAAAACCGGGCATCGGCCTGAGGATTGGCGCCATAGGTGACGATCTTGCGGTCCTCGATGCGACCGACCAGCGCCTGCACTTCCGGATGGTCGATGCAAAGCACGCCGAAGCCATAGAAAGGAACGTTTTCGACGAACTGGCGGAAAGCTGCACGTACCGCGTCGAAATTGCCGTAGTGATCAAGATGCTCCGGATCGATATTGGTGACGACCGCGACATCCGCCGGAAGCTTGAGGAAAGTGCCGTCCGATTCGTCGGCCTCGACCACCATCCATTCACCTGCGCCCATGCGGGCATTGGTGCCATAGGCATTGATGATACCGCCATTAATGACGGTCGGATCGAGATTGCCGGCTTCCAGAAGCGCTGCGACCATCGAAGTCGTGGTCGTCTTGCCATGCGTGCCGCCGATGGCGATGGCATTTCGGAAACGCATCAACTCGGCGAGCATTTCGGCGCGGCGTACGACCGGCAGCGATTTTTCACGCGCGGCGATCAGTTCCGGATTGGTCTTCTTGATGGCCGTCGAGACCACGACGACTTCGGCATCACCGAGATTGTCCGGCCCATGGCCCACGAAGACCGGGATGCCCTTGTCGCGCAGACGCTGAACATTGGCGCTGTCGGATTGATCCGAGCCCTGAACGCTGTGACCGAGATTGTGCAGCACTTCGGCAATGCCGCTCATGCCGATCCCACCGATGCCGATGAAATGAACAAGCCCGATGGCCTTCGGCATCTTCATGCCTTTACTCCCTTAAACGCTGCTGGTGATTGACGTTGAGCCACGGCTTCGACCAGGTCCGCCAGCGCGATGGCCGCATTTGGGTGACCGGCCTGCTTGGCTGCAATGGCCATTTTCTCCAGTCGCTCCGGCTCCTTCATGGCCGCCGAAATCATGGACGACAGTCGATCGGGTGACAGTTCCGATTGCGGCACGACCTGAGCTCCGCCCGTCGCAACCAGGGCTGCCGCATTGGCCGCCTGGTCGTGGTCGAGCGCGTATGGATAAGGCACGAGAATGGACGGTCTGCCGATGACCGCGATCTCCGACACCGTCGATGCGCCGGAACGGCAGATGATCAGATGCGCCATGGCAAGCCGCTCGGCCATATCGGCAAAGAAGGGCGAAACATCCACCGGTGATTTGAGCTTGGCAAAGCAGGAGTTCACCCGCCCCTGGTCTTCCGGCCTGGCCTGTTGCGTGACCACGAGACGTTCCCGCTCGCTTGCATCAAGCAAGCTGAGTGCCGTCGGAACAGCCGATGAAAAGAATTGCGCGCCCTGGCTGCCGCCGAACACGACGAGCCGGAAAGGATCACTGCCGCGCGACGGCGCATAGGCGACATTCGCAGCTTCCAGGACGGCCGGCCGCACGGGATTGCCGGTGGTCACGGTTTTTGCTGCAAACGGTCCTTCCGTCTCCGGCAAAAAGCCGCCAGCGATCGCCTGCACCCGCTTGGCCAGTGCCTTGTTGGCGCGGCCCATGACGGCATTCTGTTCGTGGATCATGGAAGGCACGCCCATGGCGGTCGAGGCCATGAGCGGCGGCACTGTTGGATACCCCCCAAAGCCGACGACGGCGATCGGTCTCAGGCGAGCGATGAGACGGCGCGCGGCGCGCAGTCCCGTCCACAGCTTCCACCCGGTACGAATGAGCGCGAGCGGGTTTTTCGAACCGAGCGTCGCAGACGGTACGACATGGATGTCATCGGCCGGGAACTTGCCCGCAAAACGTTCGGCGCGGCTGTCAGTGACCAGATGCACCGAATAGCCACGCCGTTTCAACTCGTGCCCCAGCGCCTCGGCCGGAAACAAATGACCGCCTGTCCCGCCGGCGGCAAGCAGAATAATGCCTTTGGTCATGTCCTACTCCGCCGGGATGCCGGCGGTCACGCGAAAGAGGCTGCGCTCCTGTGCCCGTTTTTCCGGCCGGTGACGCGTCAGCGCCAGGATGAAGCCCGCCGTGACGCAAATGGCGATCATTGACGATCCGCCATAGGATATCAATGGGAGCGTCATGCCTTTCGCCGGCATCAACTCCAGATTGACACCGATATTGATCATCGACTGCATGCCGATCTGCAGCACCAGTCCTGCGACGGCGAAACGGTTGAAGTCGTTACGTTCCTTAAAGGCGTGGTTGAGGCCGCGCAGTACGATGAAGGCAAAAAGCAGCACCAGCGCCATGCAGAAGACGATGCCGAATTCCTCGGCCGCTACCGAAAAAATGAAGTCCGTATGGCTGTCGGGAAGGATGCGCTTGACCATTCCCTCGCCCGGCCCCTGGCCGAACCAGCCCCCCCGTACGATTGCCTCATGGGCCGTCTCGACCTGGAAGCGGTCCCCTTCGCCGGTCAGGAACTTATCAAAACGCGCAGTCACGTGCGGCAGCATGTAATAGGCGGCTAGCAGCCCTCCGGCGCCGACGCCGCCGAGAAGCACGATCCAGAGCCAAGGCATGCCGGCCATGAAGAACATGCCCCCCCAGACGACGCTCGTCAGGATGGTTTGCCCAAGGTCAGGCTGTGCAACAAGCAGCGCTGCAACAATGCCGAAAAGGATGATGGCGAACAGATTGCCCGGAATCTCCGGTTGCCGGGCATGCTCGGCAAACAGCCAGGCACACACAACAACGAAGGCAGGCTTCATGAATTCGGACGGCTGGATGGACAAGGCACCAACGCCGATCCAGCGGCGCGCGCCCTTGACTTCAACGCCGAAGAACAGCGCCAGCACCATTAGCCCGAGTGCGATAGCCAAAAGCATGATGGCCGTGCGGCGCACCTGACGCGGGCTGAGAAAGGATAGACCGATCATCACAATGATCGACGGTATCAGGAAGACCGCGTGGCGCTCGACGAAGTGGAAGTCCGACAGGCCGATGCGCTGCGCGACCGCAGGAGACGCGGCAAACGACAGCATAAATCCGATGCCCATCAGCAGAACGAAGGCAGCGAGAAAGAAGCGGTCGATCGTCCAGAACCAGTCTGCGAGCGGCCCACGGTCTGCGCGGCTTACCATCTTCAGTTTCCTTTTCCGGTCCCGATCAACATCGTGACGCCATCCAGTGCGGCAACGAAATCCACGAAGGCATCTCCACGGACTTCGAAATTCTTGAACTGATCGAAACTTGCACAGGCCGGCGAGAGCATGACCACAGACGGCGCAGGATCGCCCGCGGCATCGGCAGCAGCATGTGCAACCGCCTTTTCAAGCGAACCCGAAATCTCATATTTCGAGGCCTGGCCGAGCGTTGCCGCAAATGCCGGCGCCGCCTCTCCGATCAGATAGGCTTTCACAATACGCGGGAAGAGTGGTGCGAGGCTTGCGATGCCGCCTTCTTTGGGAAGACCACCGGCGATCCAATAGATCCGCTCATAGCTGGACAATGCAGGTGCAGCGGCATCCGCATTAGTGGCCTTGGAGTCATTGACGAAGACCACCTGATCCCTGCGCCCGACCGGCTGCATGCGATGCTTGAGACCGGGAAACGAGCGCAGCCCTACGCGGATCTCCTCCTGCGAAACTCCGACGGCAAGGCAAGCAGCAATCGCGGCGGCGGCATTCTGAGCGTTATGGCTCCCCTTCAGCGTTTGAATGCCGTCGAGATCGACCAGTGAGGACGATGCCCCACTTTGCGCCTCGAATATCCGGGAAGCGTCAGCGTAAAGACCGTCTGCAACAACGGACCGGTTGGATATGCGGCGAACCTTGACGCCGGCGCGTTCCACCCGGTCGGCGATCAAGGCGCTGTGGCTGTCGTCCACGCCGATGATGGCGGTCTTGGCTCCAGCCACCAGTCTTTCCTTGATCTCCGCATAATGCTGCATCGTCCCGTGGCGATCTAGGTGATCCGGAGTCAGGTTAAGCAAGATGCCGGCTGTCGGGTTGAGCGTCGGAGCCAGATCGATCTGGTAGGAAGAGCATTCCACCACAAAGTAGCGTTCGGCCTTAGGCGGCTCCAAGGTCAAGACCGCCGTACCGATATTGCCACCGAGCTGCATGTCGCGGCCGCTCGATCTCAAGATGTGGGCAATCAAGGCGGTGGTCGTGGATTTGCCGTTTGTCCCCGTGATGGCAATGAAGGGGCAATCGGGCGCATGCACGCGGCGCTCGCGCACGAACAGCTCCACGTCACCGATGATTTCCACGCCAGCGGCACGCGCAAGTTCCACTGTCCAATGTGGCTTCGGATGCGTGAGCGGCACTCCCGGAGAGAGAATGAAGGCTGCCTGCGCCGACCAGTCGACGGTTTTCAGGTCTGCCGTTGGAATGCCCGCAGCCTTTGCCTTGGCGACGCTGTCGGGATTATCATCCCAAGCGGTCACCCGCGCACCACCGGCAACAAGCGCTTTGGCAGTTGCAAGTCCTGATCCGCCGAGGCCGAAGAGAGCGACCTGGCATTCTTTGAAAGTGGTGACCGGTATCATCGCCGCCTACCGGAGCTTGAGCGTCGACAGGCCGAGCATGGCGAGGCCAACGGCTATGATCCAGAACCGGATCACGACCTGACTTTCGGTCCAGCCGAGCTTTTCGAAATGATGATGGATCGGCGCCATCAGGAAGACGCGGCGGCCGGTCATCTTGAAAAAGCCGACCTGAATGATGACCGACATGGTTTCCATCACGAACAGACCACCAATGATGGCCATGACGATCTCGTGCTTGGTGGCGACGGCAACCGAGCCGATCAATCCTCCCAAGGCCAGCGAACCGGTGTCGCCCATAAAGATTGCTGCCGGCGGGGCGTTGAACCACAGGAATCCGAGACCGGCGCCGATCACTGCGCCCATGATCACCGCGAGTTCGCCGGTGCCGGGCACAAAATTGATCTGCAGATAGCCCGCAAACACTGCATTGCCGACGAGATAGGCGATCACGCCGAAGGATGCGGCGGCAATCATCACTGGAACGATGGCAAGCCCGTCGAGACCGTCCGTCAGGTTGACGGCATTGCCGGCGCCGACAATCACGAAGCCGCCGAACAGGATGAAGAAATAGCCGATATTGATCAGGAAATCCTTGGCGAATGGAAAGGCAATTGAGGTGGCCAGATGTTGATTGGCCGACGGCTCCGACACCATGGCCAGCCGCATCATGAAGAACACGGCGATGCCGGCTATAACAAATTCTATGCCGAGACGAGCCTTGCCGGAAAAGCCCTTGTCCGTCTGCTTGGTCACCTTCAGGTAGTCGTCATAAAAGCCGATGGCGCCGAAGCCGAGCGTCACCAGCAGCGTCGCCACCACGTAGATATTGGAAAGGTCGGCCCAAAGCAGGGAGCCGCCAACGATCCCAGCGAGGATCATCAGGCCACCCATGGTCGGGGTTCCAGCCTTCTTGAAATGGGTCTGAGGGCCGTCGGCGCGGATCGGCTGGCCCTTGCCCTGGCGCACGCGCAGCGAATCGATGATCTTCGGCCCAAACAGGAAGACGATCAGGGCTGACGTAAAGAGGGCGGCGCCAGTCCGGAAGGTAATGTACCGGAACAGGTTGAAAAACTGCAGTTCATCCGCCAGTTCGACAAGCCAGATCAGCATGAAAGCCCTTTCTCAAGCCGCATAGGATTCAAAGTTGGCGATCCGTGTCGGCAAATGGCGGATAGTTGTCAATAAGCGCAGCGACGATCTTGCCGAAGCCCAGACCAAGTGACGACTTTACCATCAACACATCGCCTGGGATGACGGAGCTGACAGCATGATCCAGAAGCTCTGCCGTCGTTTCGCGATATTCCACATTGACGCTGTCAGGAAGCGCATCCCGAAGCGCTGCCATTTCCTGTCCCGCAAGCCAGACATGCTCTATGCCGGCGGCCAGTAGAGGCCCGGCCAGTTCCTCGTGCACCTGCTGTGAAAACTCGCCCATTTCCAGCATGTCACCCAGGACTGCAATCCGGCGCCCTGTCAGTTCCGGCGTGGTTGCGGCCAGAAGCGCGATCGCCGCCCGCATCGAGGCCGGATTGGCGTTATAGCTTTCGTCAATCAGCGTCAGATGACCCTCGCCGATCCCGAGCCGATGCCGTTCGCCGCGCCCCTTGACCGCCCTCAGTTCGGCAAGAGCCGCCCCGGCCTGCGCCATATCGGCTCCGACCAGAAGGGCAGCGCCAAGGACTGCCATGGCGTTTTCAGCCACATGCCGGCCGGGTGCACCGATATGCACTTCGGTCGTGTCGCCGTTGAGCACCGCCCAAATGGTCGACGTTTCCGCATTGCCTTCGAAATCGGCCAGCCGGAAATCGGCCTTGGCGTGCTGCCCGAAGGTGAGGATCTGCGAAACGCCCGTTGCCTGCGCCTGCTCTTCAAGGAACGCGAACTGCTTGTTGTCGCGATTGAGGATCGCGGTTCCACCCGGCTCCAGGCCTTCGAAGATCTCCGCTTTGGCGGCTGCAATTTCTTCCAGATTGTTGAAATGCCCCAGATGCGCTGCGGCAATCGTCGTGATGATCGCCACATGCGGACGAACCATCTGCACCAACGGCCGAATTTCCCCGGCATGGTTCATGCCGATTTCGAAGACGCCAAACGTCGTTTCGGCCGGCATGCGGGCCAGAGTCAGGGGCACGCCCCAATGGTTGTTGAAGGAGGCTACCGCCGCATGAACCCTGCCCGATGGCGCCAGCACATGTCGCAGCATTTCCTTGGTCGTCGTCTTGCCGACTGAGCCGGTAATCGCGATGATTCGTGCTTGGCTGCGTTCGCGCGCAGCGACGGCCAGCTTGCCCAGCGCTGCGAGCACATCCTCGACAACAATCATCGGCACGGTGAGCCGGCCGAGTGCCGGCAACTTGCCTTCGCTGACCACGAGCAAGGACGCACCATTGGCGATCGCGAGGCTCGCAAAATCATGGCCGTCGACGCGATCACCCTTGATGGCGAAGAAGACTTCCCCCTGCTTGACCGAACGGCTGTCTATGGAAATTCCACTGACGCCTTCGGGAAGCATGCCAATCGGCCGTCCATCCATGACGGCCGCCATAGTCTGGGAAGTCCATAACCAGCTCACGACTGCAACTCCTCAAGTGCCTTGCGCAATTCCACATGATCGGAGAACGGCAGGACCGTCGAGCCCACCGTCTGACCCTCTTCATGCCCCTTGCCGGCCACGATCAGTGTATCGCCTGCCTGAAGCATCGAGACCGCTTTGCGAATGGCTTCGGCACGATCGCCGATCTCCAGGGCCCCAGGCGCGGCGGCGAGAATTTCTGACCTGATCACGTCCGGCACCTCGGAGCGCGGATTGTCATCTGTGACAATGACCACATCCGCCAGCCGAGTCGCCACGTCGCCCATGATCGGCCGCTTTCCCTTATCGCGGTCGCCGCCGCATCCGAATGCGACGATCACGCGACCCGTCGTAAAAGGACGAACGGAGGCCAGCACCTTCTCAAGCGCATCGGGTTTGTGGGCATAGTCGACATAGGCGAGCGCGCCGGCCTTTGTCTGGCCGACCAGTTCCAGCCTTCCGCTAGCGCCGACCAGATTTTCGAGTGCCGCCATGGCCAAGGAAGCGGCAACTCCGGTTGACATGGCAAGCCCCGCGGCAACTAGTGCATTGGCAATCTGGAAATCACCGGCTAGCGGAATATCGACCTCGAATATTTCCTGCCCGACATGCACTTCCGCCATCTGCTTATGCCGAAAATGCTCGACCCGCTTCAAGCAGAGGTAATCGCCTTTGCGTCCTACCGTGCGCACATCGAGACCGGCTGCGGAAGCCGCGCCAATGGCCTCGCCGGCCCACTCGTCGTCGGAAAAGATGATCGCCGGCGCCCCCTTCGGCATCAGCGTGTCGAACAGGCGCATCTTGGCAGCCATGTAATCTTCGACCGTCGGATGGTAGTCCATGTGGTCGCGGCCCAGATTGGTGAAGGCGGCGGCGGATAATTTCACGCCGTCCAGCCGGCTCTGGTCGAGACCGTGGCTCGACGCTTCCATGGCGGCATGGGTGACACCTTCGCCGGCCAGTTCCGCCAGCAGTTTTTGCAGGTCGACCGGATCCGGGGTCGTCAGGGAGCCGTAATCATTGCGGCTGGGCGAAATGACGCCGGTCGTGCCGATCTGCGCGGCAGCATAACCAGCATGGGCCCAGATCTGACGCGTAAAAGATGCCACGGAAGTCTTGCCCGCCGTCCCCGTCACGGCCACCATAGTCTGTGGCTGTGCGCCATAGAAGCGGGCGGCAGCCAACGCCAGCAGCCGGCGCGGATTGGCAACGACGAGCACCGGTATACCTGCATCCGCCGGATGAGCGGCGATCGCAGCAATCGCACCACGCGCAGCCGCATCGCCGACGAAGCTTGAACCATCGGCCTTCGAGCCTGCCAAAGCGGCAAACAGCATTCCCGGACGGATCTTTCGGCTATCTGAGGAAATCCCTGTCACTTCGAGGTCACCGGCCGTACCTTGCATCAGTTCGGCCAACTCCGGAAAATCATGTCCGGCCAGATCTCGCAGTTTCATCACTTGTCATCCCATTTCCGAGCGGATCTCACGAATCGTCCCGCCCGCTTCTCGTCGCTCAATAAGACACAAGCAGGGCAGAGCCGTCATTGCCGAATTTCGGCTTTACACCGAGAATGGGCGCGGCTCGGCTGATGATTTCCTTGACCATGGGGGCAGCAGAGGTCGCTGCGAGCGCTGCGCCATTGCCCTTGTCCGTCTTCGGCTCATCCGAGAAGCTCAGAACCACATAACGAGGATCGCTCATTGGAAAGGCAGCTAGGAAAGCGTTAAAGTTCTTGTCGTGAGCATAGCGGCCGTTGACCACCTTGTCTGCCGTGCCGGTCTTGCCGCCGACATCAAAGCCATCGACACGCGCGTTACGGCCAGAACCCTTGGCACCGTTCCATTCGAACAGATAACGCATATCCTTGCTTGTCGAAGGGTTCATCACCTGCGTGGCTATTTCTGCTGCCTGCTCCTCTGTGCGCGGCAGGAATGTCGGCGGATGCAGCACACCCCCATTCACCAGTGCCGCACCGGCAACCGCCGTTTGAAGCGGCGTGGTAGACACGCCATGTCCGAAGGAGATGGTGACCGAATTGATCTTCTTCCACTCGCGCGGCTGGCTGGGCATAGCGACTTCTGGAAGTTCAGTATTCATGCGGCTGAGAAGGCCAAGTTTGGTGAGGAATGCCTTGTGATCAGCAATGCCGACCGCATCAGCAACCTTGGCGGTGCCGATATTGGAGGAAAACTGGAAAACTTCCGGAATGCTGAGGAACCGGCCCTTGCCGTGGAAATCCTTGATCGTGAAGCCGCCGATGCGGATCGGGAACCGCGCATCAACCATGTCGTTGAGCGATATCTTCTTATGATCCAGACCCATGGCCAGCGTAAAGGACTTGAAGGTGGATCCCATTTCGAACGTGCTGTTCGTCATGCGGTTCATCCAACCCTCGGGGCCATTGGCATTCGGATCGTTAGGATCGAAATCAGGTGCCGAGGCCATGCCGAGAATTTCCCCGGTATGGACGTCGATGACGACTGCACCAGCGCCGATGGAGTGATATTTGCCGATGGAGCTCGCCACCACGTCGCGCACGATTGCCTGCACCCGCAGATCGATCGACAGTTTGACAGGCTCGAGCGGCTGATCCGAAGTCATGCCGACAGAGGCCAGATCCGCCAGTCCCTGACTATCGATATAACGCTCCATGCCGGAGACGCCCCGGTTGTCGATATTGACATAGCCGACAATGTGGGCCGCCGTCGCCCCGCCGGGATAAAAGCGGCGCTTTTCAGGACGAAAGCCGATGCCGGGAATGCCGAGAGCGAGGATCTGGCTCTGCTGCTTCGGGGTAAGCTGGCGGCGCAGCCATTGGAAATGGGAATTGGACTTGAGTTTCGAATATGTCGACTTGACGTCCAGGTCGTTGAGAACCGTCGACAGCTTCTCGATTACTTCATCCGGATCGACGATCTTGTGCGGCTCGGCGAACAAGGAGACGGTGCGGATGTCGGTCGCCAAGATCTCGCCATTACGGTCAACGATATCGGGACGCGACGCAAGCAGACGATCGGCCGGCAGTATGCTGGAAGTGACTTCGGGCTGCGCTATGCCGTATTGGGTTAGGCGACCGCCGATGACGCAGTAGAAGACGGTGAAGCCGGCAATCAAAAGACCGACGCGGTTCTTCGCCTGCGCCGACTTGCGCTTGCGGGTCCCTTCGAAAGATGCGGTCTGCTCGCTCGAGAGACCTCGTCCGCCGGCGGAGAAATGAGCTCGGCTCTTCAAAACCATGACGCGCGACAGGAAGGACATCAGCGTTTCACCGATCCGGTAGGAATAACATCGACGGAAGAGCGGCGGGCAGAAGACACTGGCTTTTTCACGGGCTGTTTGGCCTTAGCCGCCTCGACGCCCTTGAGAGCCGCCATGACCTCACTATTCTTGCCAGCGATGATGTCTTCGATCGTCGTTTCAGGCTGCGGAAGCTGCGCCTTCGGCATCGGAAGTTCCTTGGGCATGGCGAGCTGCGTGGGTTCCGTTGCAGCCAATGCAAGTTCCGCATTATAGACATTGATCAGCCGATGCAGTCGGTTGGGCTGCGTGAGAAGCGCCCAGTCGGCCTTCAACAGATCGATTGTATCCTTCTCCAGCTTGATCTCCGTCTCCAAACGTCGAACTTCGGCAAGCTTTTCGTCCGCCTTGTGTTTGATCGTATAGGTCACCACGGCCGTTGCCGTCATGATACCGATCAAAACCAGATCGAAGCTTCTGAGCATGGTTAGGCTCCCATCTTGGCAAGGCTGGCGAGATCCGGAAGGTCGAAGATCGACATGTCTGCCGATCTTGGCGGAGCATCGCTTCTTATGCCTGCGCGAAGCTTGGCCGAGCGAGCGCGCGGGTTGATTTCCGCCTCAGCCTCGCTGGCGCTGATCATCGATCTGCCGATCGGCTGGAAAATCGCAGCCTTGGCCTCGACCATAGGAAGGTGGCGCGAGCCCGAAGCCTTGCCGGATCGATCGGCGAAGAACTGCTTAACGATGCGGTCTTCAAGGGAATGGAAGGTGACTACGACCAGCCGGCCGCCTGGCTTCAAAGCCCGCTCGGCGGCAAACAGCGCCTGCGCAAGCTCGCCAAGCTCGTCATTGACGAAAATGCGCAACGCTTGGAAGACACGCGTAGCGGGATGGATCTTGTCCTTGGCCTTGCGCGGATTGACCGTCTCGATCAGGTTGGCTAGCTCGCGCGTGGTGGCGAAGGCTTCGGATGCTCGGCGTTTCTCGATGGCGCGGGCGATGCGGCCCGGCTGCTTTTCTTCGCCGAGAAACCCGAAAATCCGGGTGAGATCGCTGACCTTGGCATGATTAACGACATCGGCAGCAGATACTCCGTGCTTCGACATGCGCATATCGAGCGGCCCGTTCTTCTGGAACGAAAAGCCCCGTTCCGCCTCGTCGATCTGCATGGAGGAAACGCCGATGTCGAGCACGACACCGTCCAGCCCGCCTTCCGGCGCATGATCGGCGAGCTTGGAGAACTGCGACCGGACAAGCGAGAGGCGGCCGGAATACTGCGCTACGAGCGCCTGCCCTGAGGCAATGGCGGTGGGGTCACGGTCGAGCGCCACGACATCCGCTCCTGCATCGAGGATGGCGGTCGTATAACCACCGGCTCCGAAAGTGCCGTCCAGAATAACCTTGCCCGGCTCGGGCACAAGCGCCTCAAGCACCTCCGCCAAGAGAACCGGGATGTGACGAACCGGTCCGCCTTCGGGCTCGGTCGTCGCCTCGCCTGGATTCGTCACCATCCCGTTCCCCTGTCTTAGGCGGGACGCAAACCCAAGCGCCCCTCTCTCGCTGCCGCCTGCGCCTCGTGAAACGCCTGCGGCCGCCAAAGCTGAAAATGATCCGAGCGTCCCACGAAGGTGACTTCCGAACTGATTCCCGTGAAGTCGCGGATGAAATCCGTGACCATCAGCCGGCCCTCCGCGTCGAGCCTCATGAAAACGCCGCCGCCATGAACCAGCAGCGACATCCTGTTTGCTTCCGGAGAAAAAGGATCGACGGAGGAAATCTGCTTCTCGTATCGATCGAGCAGATCCGGGCCGCCGACGCTGATCGCCGGATAGATGAAATCCTGGAGGCAATAAAGCTCCTGGACCCCTCGCTCCGAAAGCGCCGAACGGAAGCTCGCCGGGACGGAAACCCGCCCCTTCGCATCCACCTTGTTCGTCGCATTCGACAGGAAGCGGCTCATCACGCCAAACATCCGCTCCATTAAGGTTGAAGACGGAAAATTTCCCGCCCAACAGCACCACCCCAAACACAGCTTCGCCATCCGGTTGAACGGTGAACCGCCCGGCCGCAGGACCGAAATTCTGGGATTGGCGGGCGAAACTTCGCCCTTGTGCAGTGCGATTTTGGGATATCATGGGACCAAATGGGCGTCAATGGGAGAAGCCCCGCTAGCCAATCCCAAACAGGACTTATTTATAAGCTGTTAAGTTTAACAAAGAGTTACCGTCATCGGTGGAGGCACTGCCTCCGCAGGCGGTCGTAAACGGACCGAGGTCACCCGGTAAGCTACCGAGACAACATACCTTTTCGTGAAACCTTATATATGCGCATCTGTCACTTTAGCAGCAAGGCACACGCTTCTCACCTGCCTCATAGCGAGGAACACAATCTATGGGAGAAATTGCCAGTTGGCCTGTAAGCCGGGTTCTGTATGGCTCCGATGCAAGCAGCGGAACGTGGCAGCCATTCATCTGGGACGATGTTTGCACATCGCCTCACGCAACCCACCCGGATGACTGGCCCAGAAACAGGCTGTGATCCCGGCTTTCGCCAGGATTCGCGTCATCCCTATTCGGTCTTGCTCCCGGTGGGGTTTACCTTGCCGCCGCTGTTACCAGAAGCGCGGTGGGCTCTTACCCCACCCTTTCACCCTTACCCCGCTATCTCAGCCGCTCGGCGCACGAGCGGATCAGAAAGCGGGGCGGTTTCCTTTCTGTGGCACTTTCCCTGGGGTCGCCCCCGCCGGACGTTATCCGGCACCGTGTTTCCGTGGAGCCCGGACTTTCCTCACCTCACCGCCTTTCGGCATTGGTGAAGCGCGGCTGCCCGGCCAACTGGCAGGCGGTCCATAACCGACATCCAAATTGAAAGCCATAGGTCAGAGGTAATTGGCACGGAAATCAGTTGCGGCGCGATAAGCCTCATCGATGACACGCCCATGGAAGATCAGTTCGGCCCCGAGCCGGCCGATTTCATCCGAACTTTTCGCGGCGGCACCGCATCCTCCAGTGAGAACACCGATTCGATCAGCCTTTGTCATGGCGATGGCGGGATAGCCAGTCGGCGTAAAGGATGTGACGCAGGGCGCCATGGAGGAGCGGGACAGATCGAGATCCGGCATCAGTTGCGCCATGATGTTGTCAAGGTGAGCTCGGGTGCTTTCGCGGCCGCCGGAGCGGAACCAGGCGCGGATCTCTGGCTCCGTCGGCAGCGGCAGATCATCCGGATCACCGCCGATCTTGATATAGATCTTGCCGTCCGGGTACCGCACCGGCGGCAGGAGATAGATGCCATCGTGCTCCTCGTTCCATTTCCAGATGAGCGACGGCACCTGCCCCATGCTTACAAGGCTTGCTTCGTCTATTTCGAAAAAGGCGACCGTGCGTGCGAAAACCCTCAGATCAAGCCGAGCCCCCAACAAGTCCTCATTGATGGAGAAACCGCCGGCGGCGATCAACACCCGGTCACCGGAATAGGTATTGCCTTCGGCAGTCTGGACCGTGACACGGTCACCGTGCTGGCGAACCGACGCAACGGTCTCGGATATCAAGGTCGCGCCCTGGCGCTCTGCCAGCAGCGTTTGCGCCTGCACCAGGCGCCGCGGGTTGATGTGGCCGGCCTTGACCGGCTCCCAAACGCCTTCACTGGCCGAAGGAAAGGAGAAGAAAGGGAAACGCGTCGCCAGTTCCGGATCGCTTACCGTCTCGGTCGAAACACCTTGCCGACCCGCGGCATCGAGTACGTCGCCCACATAGGAAGGACCGACGCCCCGCTTCGGCCCGACAATCAGGCAGCCCGCCTCGTGATAGAAGTCCACGCCGCTTTCGGCGGCGATGTCGCCGTATCGGGCAATAGAACGATGGGCGAGCCGCGCCCAGACCGGATCGGGATCGATTGTCCTGGTGATTCGTGCCTCGTCGTAATGGCTGGCGAAGACGCCCTCATGGCGCCTGTAATCCGCCGGCTCACCGGGACCGATCAACGCGACCCCGTCGGTCCACTGCGACAGATGGCGGGCAGCCGCTGCGCCCATCATGCCTCTGCCAACGACGATATACTTGAACCGACCTGCCATACCTTATTCCCGATCCGCTAACCGAACTGCTCTATCTTTAAGACAGTTCCGTCGGTCTGCGGAATCAAAATACCATGGCGCTGGCGACGATATAGGCCGAACCATAGGGATCGAACGCCACCGAGATTTCCGCCGTATCGGGCGCAGCAACAGGAGGCTGTATTGTTTCCAGCACCGCCTGCACGCGGTTGCAATAGCGTTGCGAAACAGGATTCATTTTCTTGGCCGCATGGCCGGCATTGTATTTCAGGATCGTGCCGCAAATCTTGCCGCCGCCGCGCTCGTGTGCGCCTGCCAGGTATTTCATGCCGAAGCGAATATTGGTCTCCGGATCATAAAGCCCATAATCCGGACCTTCATAACCCATCAGCCGGGCTGTTGCCGGTTTGATCTGCATCAGACCTATTTCGCCTGCGGAGCCCTTCACCGTCGGTCGATAATTGCTTTCGATCTGCATCACCGCCTGCGCAAGCTCCAAAGGAACAGCATACTCATCCGCATATTTCGCGATCAGCGACATGTAATGGAGCTTGCGGACGAGACGGCGATCTTCTGCCGTCGGTGCGGCAAAGCCGGTTTCGCGGCTCTCCCATGGCGTGATCAAGGGCTTGGTGTAAGTGGTGACTTCCCCGCCGTCTTCAGCGCGCACGAGTTCGGTTCCCGCGACGAGCATGGCAAGGCTCATCGCGGCAGCAACTGCCAGATTCTTCATGGATTTAGTCTGTCTCCGGACCAACAGGATCGCGGACATCGATACGCAGACGTCCTCACTTCGCGTCGCCGGATTGACGGCGCAAATCTTTACGAAACCTGATCGTTTATCTCTGCAACCCCGTCCTACATGGCGCTGCGTTAACCATCCTCTTTAGACCCAGTTAATGAGGAGATGATGTGGCAACACAAGAAAAGCGCTGCTTCCTCGGAACCAAACGGCTCTCGAAGTGTTAACGCTGGTTATATCGGGGAAGCGCCTTTAGCAGGCGATGAAGCGTGTCGATTGTCGAGAAATCGGCGATCCCGTCCACGAGCGAAGGACGGAAGTGGCGCTGGAAAGCCTCCACGACGCCTTTTGTTCTCTCACAAAATATTCCGGTAATATCAATCTGATAGCCATAAAGAGACAGCATGGACTGCAGGGCCTCTATCGGCTGACCGCTTTCCCCCAACTGGAAAAAGCGACCACCGCTGATTTCCGTCGGATCGGTCCAATGACCGATCCGGTCAATATACAACTTATGCCAGGGAAAATTTTCCCCCGGGTCAACCTTGCGGATTGGCGCCACATCCGAATGCCCGAGCACTCTTTCTGGTGCAACATTCCACCTTTCGCCGCATTCACGACACAATTCGACGACAGCGGCGATTTGCGCATTAGAAAATGGGGGAAGCCCGCCAGGATGGCCGGCATTGGCGATCTCAATGCCGATCGAACAGGAATTAATATCCTCTTCGCCTGCCCAGCAGCTCTTGCCCGCATGCCACGCCCTGCGGTCCTCCGGCACGAGCTGGTAAACCCTGCCATCCTCATGGACGAAATAATGACTGGAAACCTGGCTCTGCTCGTTGCACAGCCAGGAAAGGGCCTGCTCCGCACTGGGCATGCCCGTATAATGCAGAATGATCATATCCGGCCGACGGCCGCCTACCCTTTCACCGTGGTTGGGGGACGGCTGTACCGAAGCGCCGGAGTAATCGGCGTCGAAAAAGATCATGCGGCGCGGCGTTCTTTGGCAATTGCCGCATAGGCCGCATTGAGGGCCGCCATCCGCTCATTGGCCGCGGCATGGAGGGCAGCAGGAACGCCGCGGGCTATCAACCGGTCCGGATGATGCTCGGAGATCAGAAGCCTGTAATGTTTGCGGATCTTGGCGAAATCATCTTGGGGCGAAACGCCGAGGACCAGATAAGGATCGCGACCGTCCAGGTGAACATGACGCGCCATAATGCGGCGGAAGTGCTGTTCGTCGATGCGGAAGATCTCCGCGATGCGGGCCAGGAAAGACAATTCCTTCTCGTGCACCAGCCCATCGGCCTTGGCGATGTGAAAGAGCCCGTCCACGACGTTTTCCAGCATCGGGCAGTTTTGGCTCACACCCGAACTGCATAAACCCGCCAGCTTGGAAGCATAGGCTTCGAAGCCCGCCACATCCTGCCGCGCCAAGTTATAAAGCCGCGCGACATTGCGCGCTTCTTCGTCCGGGAAATCGAAGATCTGCTGGAATGCCTTGACTTCCGCCTCACTGACGATGCCGTCCGCTTTGGCCATCTTGGCTGACAAGGCGATAATGGCAACGGAAAAGGATACTTGGCGCCTTGTTTCTGGGTCGCCCTCGAAAGTAGTACGGATCGCTTCCACGACCCGTCCGAGCAAGCTTTCGGTCGTGTCGCCGATGGCGCCGAGCAGGCGCTCCCAGAGAGAGGAAAGTTGGAGGCATGCAAAATCGAATATCATGCCGCAACTGACCAGATTATCCGCCTTTTTGCAAGGCAGCGACGGCCCGCAGCGGATTAAACTCTGTTCATGTTTACCGAACAATCAGAAGAAGGCGATAATAGGAAATGCCCCTCGTTTCCCGAAGATAGGGCCGTCAGGACACTCCTCGTGACTGGGCGGCCAGGAAGGCGCACTAGGTTGTCACATGCGTGGATCGGCCTAATTCTCGTCAGCCGCCGAACTTTTCCGCGTCAATGCTCAGATCGAGCCTCTCCGCAAATTCCCGCTGGCTGCCCAAAAGACTCGGATTCTTCTTCAGAAATTCACTTTACAGCGTGCTCCTGGTGTCGCATCCATTTCCCAGTTTGAGTTCCACGCGAAGATGCGCGTCAAGGAGGATCCATGCCAAAACAGAAAGTAGCAATGCTGACTGCGGGGGGCTTGGCGCCCTGCCTGTCGTCTGCAGTTGGCGGATTGATCGAGCGCTACACGGACATCGCTCCCGAGGCGGAGATCATCGCTTATCGATCCGGCTATCAGGGCGTGCTTCTGGAAGATCGAATCACGATCACGCCGCAGATGCGCGAAAAGGCCCATCTCCTGCATCGCTTTGGTGGCTCGCCGATCGGCAATAGCCGCGTAAAGCTCACCAATGCCGCAGACTGCGTTAAACGTGGCCTGGTCAAGGAAGGCGACAATCCTTTGCGGGTTGCGGCTGAACGCCTTGCCGCCGACGGAATCACCATTCTGCATACGATCGGTGGTGATGACACCAATACCACTGCCGCCGATCTGGCCGCTTATCTCGGCGCCAATGGCTATGATCTGACCGTAGTCGGCCTGCCCAAGACCGTCGACAACGATGTGGTGCCTATCCGCCAATCGCTCGGTGCCTGGACGGCCGCAGAAGTCGGTGCCCAATTTTTCGACAACGTTTCCAATGAACAGACTGCTGCACCGCGCACGCTTGTCGTCCATGAGGTCATGGGACGCCATTGCGGCTGGCTGACCGCCGCCACGGCCCGGGCTTACATCCAGAAGGCAAACGCACACGAATACATCGAGGGCATGATGATGAACGCCGCTCTCAAGGGTATCGACGGCCTTTACCTGCCGGAAATGGCCTTCGATCTGGACAAGGAATCGGCGCGCCTGAAGAAGGTGATGAATGAGCGGGGCTCGGTGACGCTTTTTGTTTCGGAAGGCGCCTGCCTGGATGCGATCGTGGCCGAGCGGGAAGCCGCCGGTGAAACGATCAAGCGCGACGCTTTCGGTCACGTCAAGATCGACACCATCAATGTCGGTAACTGGTTCCAGAAGCAGTTTGCAGCTCTCCTGGGTGCCGACCGCTCCATGGTTCAGAAGTCCGGCTATTTTGCACGATCCGCAGCCGCCAACGGCGATGATCTGCGGCTTATCCAAAGCATGGTCGACCTCGCCGTGGAAAGCGCCCTCAACAAAGTGTCCGGCGTCACCGGCCATGACGAGGATCAGAACGGCAAGCTTCGAACGATCGAATTTCCCCGAATCAAGGGTGGAAAACATTTCGATATGACGGCAAAATGGTTCCGTGAGGTCATGGACGTCATCGGTCAGCCTTTCGAGGCTGCGTAGAACGGCATAGAGCGGGCGTGTGAATACGTTCGGGAGGAAGATGGATGACGATGAACCTTTGGCTCGCTTTTGCCGCGACCGCGATTGCCTTCGTCCTCCTTCCCAACCCGCCCGCTCAGCAGGTCGGCACATTCTCCCTCCAGCGCGGGCGCCGTACCGCATTGGCAACCGTTCCGGCGCTGGCCCTGGGACTGCTGACATGCCTGCTGATCGCCATGCTGCCGGTTGCCCTGGTCGTCGTTTACCTGCCGAGCATCTACGGCGCACTGGCCTGGGTCGGCATGGCTTATCTGATGATCTATGTGATCTGGTCGCTACAGGATCGCCGAGCAGGCGGCCTGATCGCCGACAATGATAATCTTCCCGAACGCAAGGGCATGCGTATTTTCCATCATCTCCTGACGAGGACGATGTTCGCGCCGCGCTACATTCTGGCACTTGCGGTGATGTTGATTGAGTTCGTTGATCCTGCCGCGCCGTTGCTGCCGCAGGCCGTTCTCGCTGGAGAAATCTTTGTCGTTTGCGCGCTGATCGGCGGGACGGTTCACGCCCTGTCGCCGCGCTTCATGCGTGGCCGCAAACCCGGCCGCGTGGCTGCCGGTTCAGCCTCGGGCAAGTCTAGAACCGTATACATCGCGCGCCGCGCAGTGACCGCTGGTTACCGCCGGATTGCGGCATGAACTATGGCGTCTTGTCTGACGCTGCCTTATACGTTAATGAAAATGCACTTTCGGTGACATTGGGCGGGCTGGGGTAACCATTTTTCATGAAAGCGACGCAATGGCGGTAATGCGAACCATGGGCCGGAGAGCGGTTGTGGCATTTGCGATGTCTTCGGCCCTCGCTGGATGCTCAAGCGTTGAACGCAATCCCAAGATGGCGTCCAACCAGACCGCGGCACCGGTCGCGACTGCAGGTGCCGGTCCGGTCACTGCAGCCGCTGGAACAGCCGCACAGCCGACGGTGGAACTGACAAAGACGGTGAGGCTTCCAGTGGCCCTGCCGCCGGCGGCGGAAACCGCAACAGTGCAGACAGCGGCTATGGCATCACCCGTCATGGCGCAGATCGTTCCTTTCAAGCCTCAAATCATTGCCGCAACCGTCCAGGCGCCGGTACAGGCCTATGCTCAACCGCTTTTGCCGCCTCAGCCGGCTGCCATTGCACAGCCCGCCGTTTCGGCGAGGATCGTACCGGCATCGGCCCAGAAGTCCGGCCGGCTCGTGTCTCCCCCGATCGCGCACGCTGTGGCCGCCGGTCAGGTTTCGCCGGCCGCTGCGCAGGCCATTGCGCTGGACGAAAAGCAACCGACCCCGGATATGACGGCTCTGCAGGCCGTCGTGCCGATCCCGCGTCCTGATACCAGCGTGCTGGCCTATGCAGCCCAGCCGAAAGCCGTCGCTGCGATCTCGGCCCTCGACAAGAAGATGGACTTTCCGCCGGCGCCAGGCGAACCCGTGCCGGCAACAGCCTCGGCCGCTCCTCCCGAGCTCAGCAAGCTCATCAAGCGCTATGCTGGGCTTTACGGCGTGCCAGAATCCCTCGTGCACCGCGTCGTCCACCGGGAAAGCAAATACGATCCGAAAGCCTATCACAAGAATGGCTATTGGGGGCTGATGCAAATCAAGTATGCCACCGCGAAATCCATGGGCTATGAGGGAAAGCCGGAAGGCTTGCTCGACGCGGAAACAAACCTGAAATATGCCATCAAATATCTGCGCGGCGCCTGGCTCGTTGCCGACAACAAGAACGACAACGCGATCAAGCTTTATGCGCGCGGCTATTACTATGACGCCAAGCGCAAGGATATGCTCGACGTCCTTGAGAAGTAATCACTTATCCGCATCCGTTGCCTTCGCTACCGCAGCAATCAGCGACGTCGGATTGTAGCCGCCTGAGGAGGGCGTCAGCCCAAGCCGCACCACGACAAGATCAAGCGACGGCATGATGGCGATCGTCTGGCCGTCGTGCCCCCGCATGAAGAAGGTGTCGGCAGGCATGCCCGCCTCTCCTCGTTGCGGCAGCCATGTCTGCATCCTGGAATAGCGGCCTGCAGAATGGCTATTAGGCTCGTGCATAGCGCGAACAAAACCTTCCGGCAAAAGGCGCTCACCGTTCCACATGCCATCCCTGGCAAGCAAAAGCCCAAATCGCGCCCAGTCGCGCGCCGTTGCGTACATGTAGGAACCGGCAACAAAAGTGCCGGCCGCATCCACTTCCATCACCGCGCTTCGCATGCCAAGCGGGATGAACAGGGCTTTGTGCGGGTAATCAAGCGCGTGCTGCGCGTCACCAAGACGGTCCATCCAGATGCGCGCCAGCAGAATGGGCGTTCCCGAGGAATAATTGAACCGGGAACCCGGCGCAGCCTCTTCCTTCTTGGCCGCGGTGAAATATGCCATGTCAGGCTCAAGATAAAGCATGCGGGTCACATCCGCGACCGTGCCATAGTTCTCGTTGAAGGCAAGGCCGCTCTCCATCGCCAAAAGATCGGTCAGTCGGATATCCCTGCGACCGTCACCGTGCCATTCCGGCAGCAGATCGTTGTCCGCGAGCGACAGCTTGTTGTTGCGTATCAGGGTGCCGATGATCGCGGCGTTGACCGTCTTCGTCATCGACCATCCAAGCAGCGGCGTGTCCTTCGAAAAAGCGGGGCCGTAGGCTTCGGCGACGATCCGCCCCGCCTTGACGACCACAACGGCTCGCATTCCTGGCCCAATTGCAGCCTCGTCGGAAAGAATGGCCATAACGGCTTGATCCGACTCCACTTGTTGCCCCTGCGGCCACGAGAGAGACGCGTCCGCAACAGGTAAGCTGTCGACCCCCCGGACCGCTGGCACCAAATGCCCCGCGACAGGTGCCACGGTGCATCCAAGTCCGTTCCGGTAGACTGCCTCATTACCAGCAAAAATGCCCAGCAATGCCGCCCGAACGCGGTGCTGCTGATAATCGACAGAAACGCTCATGAGACGCAGCAGCGGATTGCCAGGAGCCTGGACATCGACCGTCAGGACCTCTTCGGCATCGCGCTTAGCGATAAAGACGTTGGAACAGACGATTTTCGCCGTATAGCCGCTTCCGATCCGCAACAGGGCGGGTGGATAAAGCCAGAGCCACATACCGATAGCCGCGACCAATATCAGCAAGCCCCCACCGATGAACTTTAAAACTTTCACGATCCGTGCCATCCGCCTCTCCTGTAGCGGCCGGCATGCAATCAGGTTTGTCGTCGCCAAGAAAGCCTTTTCTTGTGACACGTCAAAGCTTCACAAAAGCATCAACCGCTCTCGTCATCTCCCTGTTGCATGACGGGTTTAAGTGCGGCGAAACGCAAGAACAGGCGGGATTCGACGATGGCCGATATTGCACAGGAAGCCGGTTTCGGAAAAAATCAGAAGCTGAGGCAAGCGCTTCTGCAGCATAAAGCTCTTTCGCGGCAGGGAATCTCAGAACGGCTTTTCGGCCTGCTTTTCTCCGGCCTCGTTTATCCGCAAATTTGGGAAGATCCCGACGTTGACATGTCGGCCATGGAACTCGCTGAGGGCCACTCGATCGTGACCATCGCCTCCGGCGGCTGCAACATGCTGGCTTATCTGTCGCGCTCGCCAAAGAAGATAGACGTCGTCGACCTCAACCCGCATCATGTCGCGCTGAACCGGCTGAAACTCGCGGCCTTCCGCCATCTGCCGAGCCATGCCGATGTGGTACGGCATTTCGGGACGGCCGACGCACGCTCCAACAGCAAAAGCTTCGACATGTTTATCGCGCCGCACCTCGACCAGCGCACCCGCGGCTATTGGGAAAGGCGCTCGCTGTCAGGTCGTCGGCGGATTGAGGCATTCGATCGCAACATCTACAAGACCGGCCTGCTTGGTCGCTTTATCGGTGCCGGGCACCTGATCGCTCGCCTGCATGGCATCGACCTGACCGAAATGGCCAAGGCCAAATCGCTTCGCGAACAACGCCAGTTTTTCGAAAGCCATGTCGCACCTTTGTTCGATAAGCCCTTGATCCGCTGGATCACCGCCCGCAAGAGCTCGCTTTTCGGCCTCGGCATCCCTCCGCAGCAATATGACGAACTCGCAAGCCTTGCCGCGGATGGGTCGATCGCGCCCGTGCTGCGCCAGCGGCTCGAGAAACTGGCTTGCCACTTCCCGCTGCGGGAGAATTATTTTGCCTGGCAGGCCTTTGCCCGCCGTTATCCCAGCCCGCAGGAGGGGAATCTGCCCACCTATCTGCGAGCCGAGAACTACAAGTCCATCCGCGCCAATACCGAACGCGTCACCGTGCACCACGCGAGCTTCACCGAACTGCTGGCGCAAAAGTCTGCCGCCTCCGTCGACCGCTACGTTCTTCTCGACGCGCAGGACTGGATGACGGACGAGCAGCTTAATGGCCTTTGGACCGAGATCACCAGAACGGCATCCGTCGGCGCCCGGGTCATCTTCCGCACCGCCGCTGAAAAGAGCGTGCTTACGGGAAGACTTTCCCCTGCGCTCCTTGACCAGTGGACATATCTGGAGGAGCGGTCGCGCGCCTTGACACTGCAGGACCGCTCCGCCATCTACGGCGGCTTTCACATTTACACGAAGACCGCGTGATGGCCATGAAGGTGGCGCCGGCGCAGCCCGCCAGTCATGCAGCCAGCATGGATCGGATGTATCGCTACCAGCGTCACATATACGACGCCACGCGCAAATATTATCTGTTCGGCCGCGATACGACCATTGCGGGGCTGGCTCTGGAGCCCGGGCAATCGCTCCTGGAGATCGGCTGCGGTACAGGCCGAAATATGCTGTTGGCCCACCGGCTCTTTCCGCAGGCGCAGCTCTACGGATTGGACATATCCGCCGAGATGCTCGAAAGCGCCCGCGCCAATTTCCGCGGAACGGTGGGCAGACCCGTCTTTCAGGTCGCCGATGCGACGAATTTCAGGCCGCAGGACTTCGGCCTTCAAGGCTTCGATCGCATCCTGATCTCCTATGCTTTGTCGATGATCCCCGACTGGGAGAAGGCTCTGGATGCCGCACTCAGTTCCCTCTCACCCGGCGGCTCTTTGCACATCGTTGATTTTGGGCAGCAGGCGGGTCTACCGCGGTGGTTCGCAAGGCTGCTGAAGGCGTGGCTTGCGCGGTTCCACGTCACGCCGCGTGCCGAGCTCCACGACGCTCTCCACAGCAGGCTTGGTTCGGCGGACGCAGACATGATCTTCCACGAAATTGGTGGGGGGTATGCCTGGCACATTGTCATACGCCGGCGGATGAGCCAGGGCTGAAGCCCCGCTGGCTTTTATTTTGAGCTTGCTCTAACTGTTTTTTTACGCAGTTATGGTGAAAAAGAGGTTCATGCCTCTCTTGCGCTGTGGGCGCGGGGAAAAGGCTCCTTTTGTCGCCATCTCACGGGTCCTTCATGCGTCGGCTCTTTCTGGCTCTTCTTGCGACTGCGGTTCTGGCCACCGGCTGCACCTCGACGAGCTACGACCTGATCGAGACGTCTTCGGTCGCTCGGCCGAAGTTCAAGGACAATGACCCGCAGGACTTCGGCAAGAACCACCCCGCCCGCCACGACGTCCACGGCATCGACCTGTCGAAATGGAACGGCACCGCCATCGACTGGCCGACCGTGAAGAAATCAGGCGTGTCATTCGTTTTCCTGAAGGCGACCGAAGGCAAGGACCGCATCGACCCGACATTCGAGAAGAACTGGAGGGATGCAGCAGCCGTTGGCATTCCCTATGCGCCCTACCATTTCTATTATTTCTGCTCGACCGCGGACGACCAGGCCGACTGGTTCATCGCCAATGTCCCGAAAGCGTCGATGAAGCTGCCGCCGGTCCTCGACGTCGAATGGAACCACGCATCAAAGACCTGCAAGACGCGGCCCGACCCGCAGACTGTACGCGCCTCGATGCAGCGCTTCATGGACCGCATCGAAGCCTATTACGGCAAGCGGCCGATCATCTATACATCCGTCGACTTTCATAAGGACAATCTGGTTGGCGCCTTCAACGACTATCCCTTCTGGGTCAGGTCAGTTGCGGCTCATCCGAGCAAGATTTATGAAGGGCGCCGCTGGGCCTTCTGGCAGTATACGGCGACCGGCGTGGTGCCCGGTCTGAAAGGCGAGACAGATATTAACGTTTTTGCCGGTACCGCCAAGAACTGGAACAGCTACGTGGCAAGCGTCAGCAAGCCGTCGACCGTCACGGTCGCCAGTGAGCCGATCGCGGCCGGCCCGGCGGAGACGCTCGCTTATGCAGAGCAGCCGCTTGCAGAGATGGCGCAATAGCCGACTGGCATTGTTCAAAACCTTGCGTTACAAGCTGCCTAGCTTGGCTCCTGCCTGTGTTTCGGTCTTTTCATTGCCCATCAGACAGGCTGCCCTTAATGATGCTAGGAACGCCGATGTACCGAACCCGTCTTCAACGCCTTGCCTATGGCTGCATTTTCGCGACTGCCCTGTCCTCGGCAGCACTGGCTCAATCTCCCGCACCAGCCCCTTCTTCCGTACCATCTCAGTCTGCCGCGCCGAAACCGGCCTGCGGTGGCGATCTGGCGGCTTTCCTCGAAGGGGTAAAAGCGGAAGCCGTTGCTGCCGGCGCGCCGCAGAGCGCCGCGGACCAAGCGCTGGAAGGCGCCCAGATCGATCCAAAAGTGCTGTCCCGCGACCGCGCCCAGGGCGTCTTCAGGCAAACCTTTCTTGAGTTCTCACAGCGCACGGTCAGCCAGGCTCGCCTCGATATCGGCCGCCAGAAGCTGAAGCAGTATGCAGACGTCTTCGACCGCGCGCAGAAGGAATTTGGCGTGGCACCCGGCATCATCACCGCCTTCTGGGCAATGGAAACCGATTTCGGAGCCGTCCAAGGCGATTTCAACACCCGCAACGCGCTCGTCACCTTGTCGCATGACTGCCGTCGGCCAGAGCTCTTCCGCCCGCAACTGATCGCGCTGATCGAAATGGTTCAGCATGGCGATCTCGACCCGGCGACCAATACGGGCGCCTGGGCCGGCGAAATCGGGCAGGTGCAAATGCTGCCTGAAGACATTATCGCCCATGGTGCGGATGGGGATGGCGACGCTCATATCAACGTCAAGACTAGCGCACCTGACGCGATCTTGACGGCTGCAAAGTTCATCCAGAGTATGGGATTTGCGGCCGGTCAGCCTTGGATCCAGGAAGTCAGCCTGCCGGAAAGCCTTCCCTTCGAAAAGAGCGGTCTCGGCAATGAGATCCCGGCCAGCGAGTGGTTCGCGCTGGGCGTCGCGCCGCGCGACGGCAATACGGGCTTCGGCAACCTGCCGGCTGCTCTCGTGCTTCCGCAGGGCCGCAAGGGTCCGGCCTTTCTGACCTATCCGAACTTCAAGATTTATCTAGAATGGAACCAGTCCTTCATCTACACGACCTCGGCCGCCTATTTCGCCACCCGTCTTTCCGGAGCCCCGCCTTATCAGAAGGGTAATCCTGAGCCGGGCCTGGATGATGCACGCATGAAGGCCCTTCAGACCAAGCTGCAGGCGCTCGGCCACGACATCGGCAAAGTTGACGGCATATTGGGCTCGGGTACGCGCGTCGCCGTCCAGAAAGAACAGAAGCGGCTTGGCCTTCCGGCCGACGGCTGGCCGACGCAAGCGCTTCTTGGCGCCCTCTGATCTTCCACTCGTCGATCAAAGCCACGCGCCCGCTAGAAACGGGTGGCGAGTCACCTCGCCGCCCGCTATGCCGTCCACTTCGGATTGAAGGGACAGGCTGATGACGACTGCAGCGACATCGAAACCCAGCGCTCTAGCCTGGGTCCTGCTGATGCTCCTGGGGCTGCTGTGGGGCGGCTCATTCTTCTTTGCCCGGGTCGCCGTGCTGGAAGTGCCGCCATTCACCCTGGTCTTCCTGCGCCTCGGCCTGGCCGCGCTTGCCCTGCATGTGTATCTTTTTGGCCGCTTCGACCTTTATGCGACGCTCCTGGCACAGTGGCGGCCATTCCTGGTTCTCGGCCTGCTCAACAACGCATTGCCGCACACGTTGATCTTTTTCGGCCAGACGCAGATCGGAGCGGGACTGGCGTCCATCCTCAACGCCACCACTCCCATCTGGACCGTGCTGATCGCCAACAGGTGGACAGCGGACGAAAAGCTGACATCTGCAAAAATACTCGGTTGCCTGGCAGGTTTTGTCGGAACGGCGCTTCTCATCGGCCCAAGCATAGTCAATGCCGCCTCGGCGCCTGTCTGGGCTCTGTTGCTGCCGCTGATTGCAGCCGTTTCCTACGGCTTTGCCGGCACCTATGGAAAACGCTTCCGCAGCATTCCCGCCCCCGTCACAGCCACGGGCCAGTTGACCGCCTCGACGCTGATCATGGCTCCGACATGCCTGCTTGCCGACCAGCCTTGGCACCTGCCCATGCCGTCCGCCTATGCTATTGCAGCTATCTTGGCGCTGGCGCTGCTTTCCACGGCACTCGGCTATCTTCTGTTTTTCAGGATCCTCGCCCTGGCAGGGGCGACCAATGCTTCGCTTGTCACCCTGCTCATTCCGCCAAGCGCGATCCTGCTCGGCGCAACTTTTCTCGGCGAACGGCTGGATTGGACCGACATGGGCGGCATGCTGGTGATCGCCGTCGGATTGCTTCTTCTTGACGGAAGGGTACTTCATCTGCGCAGGCAGCCCGCCGGCCGCTCCACCTGACCAAGCCCGAAATCACGGAGCGTGAAGACTGCCTACGGTTCGGGAGCTTCCCAACCTTTATCTCTGGCTGACTTGCCATGAAATCACAGATTGTCAGGCGCTTAGGCCGAGGCCCCACAAACTGGAGCGAAGCGATAAGGCAGCGCAGCACAAATTCCGCTTCCATTTTGACATGAAACCGACATAAACTCCGGCCGTTAACGCAAGGAGGCAGACATGGGACGCATTTATCCTCTTAATGTCCTGATAGTCGGTGCAGCGTTTCTTTTCGTCGTCTCGATGCTTTTCATCTGAGACTGTAGCCTTTCCTCATTCACATCCACATCTGTGATCGCCTGACACTTTGCCCGCTGCCAAAAGCGCATGTTCCAGTGGAACATGCGCTTTTCAACAATTGTCAGGCCGCGGCCCCAACGCTTGCGGCCTGCCTCCGGCAGCGGCCGAGCTGCTCGAGCACGGCCGATACGAGCGGCGCGCGGTTCATCGTATAGATGTGAAACTCGTCCAGCCCGCGACGCATCAGGTCCTCGATCTGTTCGGCCGCGACATCGGCCGCCACTTTGGCGCGCTCCTCCGGCTTGTCGTCCAGCCCCTCGAAGCGGTCATCCAGAAATGCGGGTACGGAGGCGCCGCAGCGGCGCGCGAAGCGCTTCATCTGGGTCAAGTTCTGGATCGGCATGATGCCCGGTACAATGGGGATGGCAATTCCTGCCGCCCGGACCTTTTCCAGATAACGTTCGAAAATGTCGTTGTCGAAGAAGAGCTGTGTCAGCGCCCGGGTTGCGCCGGCATCGGCCTTGCGCTTCAGCGTATTAATATCTGCCGCGATATCGGGGCTCTCCGGATGCTTTTCCGGATAGGCCGAAACCGATACATCGAAATCACCATAGGCAACGAGCGTCCGCACCAGATCAGCCGTGTCTGAAAAACCCTCAGGATGAGGAAGATAGGCGGTGCCGAGGCCTGTGGTCGGATCGCCTCGCAAGGCGACGATGCGGCGTACGCCGGCTGCGCGATACTCTTCCACCACCGCCTTCACCTCCTGCTTGGAAGCGTCGACGCAGGTGAGGTGTGCAGCCGTCGCGAGACGGGCATCGCCGATCATGCGCCGAACGGCGGCAAGTGTCGGCTCCTGGGTGGAGCCGCCCGCGCCGTAGGTGACCGAAACGAAGTCAGGCTGCCATGGGGAAAGCTGCTCGACCGCCTCCCAAAGCTGGGCTTCCATCTCGTCCGATTTGGGCGGGAAAAACTCCAGCGAAAGAGCGAATGGCTGTGGCGCTGCTGTCTTCGCTTCCATTTTGGAACTCCTAAGCTATGGCCACGGCTTCAGCCGTTCCGGGATTAGCGATCAACAGGCGGCGGTCGCGGGCAAGCCAGATTGTTACGGTGAGAGCACCGTCCTGCCCCGGCTCCAGGTTGATCGCTTCTTCGACGTCCATGCCGATCTTGTTCAGCCATTCGGTCATTACCTGGTGCGAAAAACCGAGACGCACATGAGCATGTTCCTCGCGCAGATGCTCCAGCGTATGTGGCGCGAAATCGACGATCAGCAGGCGGCCGCCAGGCCGCAGCATGCGTGCAGCTTCGGCGATCGCCAGTTCGGGCTGATCGAGAAAATGCAGCACCTGATGAACCGTCACCAGGTCGAAATCCTGCCCCTCGACCGGAAGGTTCAGGATGTCTCCGTGCCGCACCGAGGCCTTGGTGATGCCGGCTTTGTCGAGATTGGAGCGCGCTACCGACAGCATGTCGCGGCTTGCATCGATCCCGATCGCACGCCTGTAGAGATGCGACAGCAGTTGCAGAACCCATCCGGTCCCGGTGCCGAGGTCGAGAAGGGAATCGATCGGGGACGTGCCCAAGAGTCGCAGCAGCGCCGCCTCCACCGCCTTGTCGCTTACATGCAGTCGACGCAGTTCATCCCAATGCGAAGCGTTGTGGCTGAAATAGGTCTGGGCTCGCTCAGCGCGAAGGCGCTTGACCGTGCGCAATCGCTCTCCATCTCGCAGCAGAACAGGATCTTCCTCCGATACGGCGGAAAGCAGCGTTCTCACCAGCACCGCCGCCTTGCCATCCTGCTTCAATCTGAAATAAGCCCAGGCGCCTTCCTGGTAACGCTCGATCAGCGCGTCTTCTGCAAGGAGCTTCAGATGACGTGAAATACGAGGCTGGGACTGGCCGAGAATTTCGGTAAGGTCAGTGACGGTGAGATCCCCTGCAGCCAGCAATGCCAGAAGACGGAACCGCGTCGGTTCCCCCGCGGTTTTCAGCACGTCGACAAGATTATCAAGTGGCAGTCCCATGCGCGCCCCGGCGTGATCAACATATAAAGATATCTTTATATGAATCGTATTGAGCTTGCAAGTGGCGCCCGCCGGAAATGAAAAGGGCGGCCGAAGCCGCCCATGCCTTAACGATGGTATTTCTCAGAATTCTTGCCACTCGTCCGCCTTTAGAGCGAGCGCCGCATTGCCTGTCGATGCCGGAGGCCGGGCAGTTGGGCGCGGCTGATGCTCATGCCGAGCCGCCGACACTTGGCGCGCCGGTGCGGGTGTCGCTTCGGCAGTGCGCATACGTGCAGCTGCCTGCCGAAGCTGGCCGGAACCGCCGCCGAGCTGGAACTGAGCCAGCAGGTCATTGAGGTTAGCGCTTTCCTGCGCCAGGCCAGCACCTGCCGCGTTCATTTCCTCGACCATGGCGGCGTTCTGCTGGGTTGCCTGGTCCATGTGGTTCACCGCCGTATTGACCTCTGCAAGCCCGACGGACTGTTCTTGAGCAGCCGTGGCAATGGCATCCATGTGGTTGTTGACCGTCAGCACCAGATGAGCGATCTGCCCCAGCCCCTCGCCCGTGTCGTTGACGAGCTTGACGCCCTCTCCGACCGCCACGGCTGAGTTGGAAATCAACGCCTTGATCTCCTTGGCGGCATTGGCCGAGCGCTGGGCCAGTTCGCGGACTTCCTGAGCGACAACGGCAAAACCCTTGCCAGCTTCGCCAGCACGCGCCGCTTCCACGCCCGCATTGAGGGCCAGCAAATTGGTCTGGAAAGCGATCTCGTCGATGACGCCAATGATCTGGCCGATCTGCTTGGACGATTGTTCGATGCGCTCCATTGCGGCAACGGCGTTGCGCACCACCTGACCGGATTGTTCCGCTCGGCTGCTTGTGTCACGCACCACGTCGCGCGCTTCGGAGGTCCGCTTGGATGTGCTCACCACATTGGAGGTGATCTCTTCCAGAGCAGCGGCCGTTTGTTCCAGCGAGGCAGCCTGCTGCTCGGTGCGCTTGGCCAGATTGTCGGATGCATCGGAAATTTCCTTGGAGCCGCCGGCGACGGTCGAAACCGCCTGCCCGAAGCCGAGCAGGGCATTGCGTAGCTGGACTACCGACGTGTTGAAATCCTGCCGCAGCGCTTCGAACTGGGGAGCGAACTGCTGGTTGATCTCGCACAGCATGTCACCAGACGCCAGCCGCTTGAGACCGACGGCAAGTTCCCCCGTCGCCTGATTGAGCCGCTCTTCGGCTTCCGCCTCTGCACGTGCCTGCAGATCCGCCTTTTCGCGCTCTGCAGCCTGGCGGTTCAGTTCCGCTTCTTCTTCCAGCTTCTTGTTGCGGATCGCGGCTTCCCGAAACACTTCGACGGATTGAGCCATGCCGCCGATCTCGTCCCTGCGATTGGAACCGGCGATGACGACGTCTAGATCGCCGGCTGCGAGCGCACGCATGCATTCCGTCAGACGCGATACCGGCCGCACGACCCGGACGATGACGATCATCATGCCGACAATGGCAATACCTACGACCAGTACCAGCATCACCGTGTAGAAGATCAGCGCGCTGAAGGCTGAGGCCACGGACGCGGTAGAAACCAGTGCCAGTTGATCCATGGCAGTAGAGGCGACTGCGGCTATGGTACCAAGTGCAGCTGTCACCTTGGGGCGCCATTCGTCGATGCCGATAGGGCTCGACTGACCGCTCTTCAGCCGAGTCACGATATCCTTGCGCCAGGTTGCGAAGTCGCCGGTGAAATAGCTCTGGTCAGCTTTGGCCAGAGCGCTCTTCAGGTCAGCCGGTGTAGCCGGATGATTAACAAGTGCTTTTACCGAGCCCCAGGCGAATGCAGCTCCCGAGTCGGCGCTTGCTACAGTATTGTTTTCGGCAGCATCGAGCGGGCGACCTGCAGCAACAGCGCCATTGAGAGCAACTGTCGCAGTACCACCCAAGGCGCGTGCCGACCAGGCGGCCGAGCGGATCTGGATAAGCGCGACCATGGTCGGATCAAGCGTGCGGATTTCGCCTTCGACAGCAGCCGAGGTGGCTTCCAGTTTGGCTAGAAACTCCGCACCGAGGTCCAAGACAGCCTTGTCCAGACCCTTCTCGCGAGCTTCCAGCTCCGAGGCAAAAGCCTGATCCACTCTTTGACGCAATGCCAGCACCTTGTCGTATATGGATTTGGCATCTGAGATGGCTGTGCCGACAGCCTCGGATGGAAGGCCAACAGCACCATCCAAGGCGCCCTTCATGGCCGCATCGACCTTGGCACGAGAAGCCTTGACGCTTTCGATCGAGCCGGCAGCAGCGGAACGCGCCATCGTCAGGGCCGTCGCGCTGTCACCGCGTTCACTGCGGAAGTTCAAGAGCGCGTTGAACAGCGCCTTGTCGATCTCTGCAAGTTGCGCGACCTCCTGATAAGTCCGGTATTGAGAATGCGCTGTCAGGGTTGAGCGTCCCACCAGCCCGGCAAGCGCCAGACTTACCACGAGAAATGCACCGACAAGAACATTGCGTATTGAGAACATGGCTTCGCCCTGGATATGACTGTCGGACAACCATAGGTGAGGCAGCTAAAAATTCAGTAAATTGCAATATAGTCTGCAATAAAGCCGCCCTGTCTGCTCACGGAACCGCGGCAGGGATCATCTTTCGCCCGACTGACGGGCCCTACGCTCTCGTTAGTAGAATAGCCAAGAGACGTCCAACAATACGCCCCGGCTGGGGCGTATTGTTGTCCTGCCGCTAAGCTTAGCGAGTCAGGCGCTTGTGGGCGGTACTGCCTGGATTGAGGGCATCCGGTCCGAGCCGGCGGACTTTGTCCTGCTCGTAATCTTCGAAATTGCCTTCGAACCATTCCACATGACCGTCGCCTTCGAAAGCGAGGATATGCGTCGCCAAACGGTCGAGGAACATACGATCGTGGCTGATGATGATGGCGCAGCCGGCGAAGTTCTCAAGCGCTGTTTCGAGCGCGCCGAGCGTTTCCGTATCGAGGTCGTTTGTCGGTTCGTCGAGAAGCAGAACGTTGCCACCGGCCTTCAGCATCTTCGCCAGATGCACGCGGTTACGCTGACCACCCGAAAGGTTGCCGACCTTCTGCTGCTGATCGCCGCCCTTGAAGTTGAAGGCGCCGCAGTAAGCGCGGGAATTCATGTCGAACTTGCCGAGCTTGATCACTTCCGCGCCCCCTGAGATTTCCTCCCAAACGGTCTTGTTGCCGTCCAAAGCATCGCGGCTCTGGTCGACGTAACCGAGATGAACGGTCTCCCCGATCCGGATCGAGCCCGCATCCGGCGTTTCCTGCCCGGTGATCATCTTGAACAGGGTCGTCTTGCCGGCACCGTTGGGGCCGATGATCCCGACAATGCCGCCCGGCGGCAGCTTGATCGACAGTTCGTTGATCAAGGTACGGCCTTCAAAGCCCTTGGTGATGCCTTCCATCTCGACGACGACATTGCCGAGACGTTCGGAAACCGGAATGATGATCTGCGCATCGCCGGGGCGGATGCCTTCGGCGGCATCCACCAGCTGTTCATAGGCCTTGATACGCGCCTTGGACTTGGCCTGTCGCGCTTTCGGGCTGGACGCGATCCATTCCTGCTCGCGCGAAAGCGCTTTCTGGCGGCCGGCTTCTTCACGGTTTTCCTGCTGCATGCGCTTGGCTTTCGCCTGCAGATAGGCCGAGTAATTGCCTTCATAGGGAATGCCGCGACCGCGATCGAGCTCAAGGATCCAGCCGGTGACGTTGTCGAGGAAGTAGCGATCGTGGGTGATCATCATTACGGCACCGGGGTAGTCGCGCAGGTGCTTTTCGAGCCATGCAATGGTTTCGGCGTCAAGGTGGTTGGTCGGTTCGTCGAGCAGCAGCAGGTCCGGCTTCGACAGAAGCAGGCGGCAAAGCGCGATACGGCGACGCTCACCACCCGAGAGCAGGGTGACGTCACTGTCCTTCGGCGGGCAGCGCAGCGCCTCCATGGCCATCTCGACCTGCTGTTCCAGGTCCCAGAGGTTCTGGCTGTCGATGATGTCCTGGAGTTTCGCGCCTTCGTCGGCAGTCTCGTCGGAATAGTTCATCATCAGCTCGTTGTAACGCTCGAGCACAGCAGTTTTGTCGGCAACGCCGACCATGACGTTCTCGAAAGCCGTCTTCGTCGGGTCGAGATGCGGTTCCTGCTCGAGATAGCCGACGGTGGCGCCTTCGGCGAGCCAGGCTTCGCCGGTAAACTCCTTGTCCTGGCCGGCGATGATGCGCAGCACGGTCGACTTACCGGCGCCGTTCGGGCCGAGGATACCGATCTTGGCATCCGGGTAGAAGGACAGGTTGACGTTTTCGAGGATTTTCTTGGCGCCGTAGGACTTGTTCAGCCCCGACATGTGATAGATGAACTGACGTGCCATGGATAAAGGTGCTCCGGGGGAATTTCGGTTTGCCGCTATGTAGGCGAATTGGGAGCCGGGAGCAATCTAGGTGAATTGGAAAGCGCGCTTTCCGTGTGGCATATTGGCCGAAATGGCAGTCAGCGCAGATTTACGTGATCGATCCGAAACAACTGGAACGGATTTGTTGGGCCCGTATCGAGGCGAACGAGGCCGGGCCAGTCTAGTCCGGCAGCAAGCGCGTCATAAAGTGGCGCCGTGCCGACGTCGGTCTTCAGCGGAAACCGGCAGACAGCCACGTAGTCGAAAGGCTCGAGCGCTTTGCGTCTGACCTCCGCATCGGTCGAGACCAGCGCTTCGAACGCACGCCGCATTCCCGGAGACGCCCGATGAAACGGCACCGCCGCGACCGAGAACCCGTGCGGCATGGTGAAGGCAAGCTGCAGCGACAGTGCCTGCGGCGCGACGATTCGCCCGGCAGGAACCTGCGCAAGCACGGAAAGATCTCCGCTCCTGCACTCGTCGAACGCCATGTAGTCGACGGCATCGTAGATCTTCACCGTTGCGGGCATCAACAGTCTCAACCCGGCAACCGTCGCGACGAGCAGGCCGACGCAGGCGAGAACAGGCAGCCTGGCCTGCGGCCATACGCCCGGTGGGTGCTTCAGGTGCTTATAGGCGAAGGGCAAGAGCAGCGGAACAAAGGCCGAGGGGAAGCGGATATAACGGATAAGGGCGATCGTCAGCAGCAGGCTTGCAGCCGCGACCGCCGTCACCATCACGAGCCCAAGATCGCCGCGGCGCCCAGCCGCCAGCACTGCAACTATTGCCGCGATGATAACGACGCCGAGTAGCGCCACCAGCAGCACGAGCGAAAGTTCTCCATTGGACACGAGGTAGATGAGCCCCTGCTCCTGGGGGATCCGGTCGAACCAGTAATGTTTGGAGACTGGATCGATCATCCAATAGGGGCCAGCGAGGCATCTGGGAAAAAGCAGGCCGGCGATGACCATCAGGCAGCCGGCAGGCACGGCAATGGAGGCCAGCCTTTCCCAGGACGCAGCCCGATGAAAGATCAGCGACGACGCCAGCAGGATGGCGCTGCACCCTATCATCAGCACGATGTACGGCGCCGAAAACGCGTCGCACTGCGTCGAAGCACTACCGGAACGCCCCAGCAGGGCCAGAGCCAGCGGACCGGTCGAAATCAGCATCGATGCCGACGCAGCGCGTAGGACCGGCAGCGCCGGACTGTTCTTGAGGACGAAGGCGATAACGATGCCTGCAAACGCCAGGACGACAAATGGCAGGCCTTCCAGAGCGATCGCAATCGATACCACGCTGCCGAGCCCGATCATCACGCCGCCTGCCCGGTCCCAACGCGCAAGGCCGGCGGTGATAGCCATCAGCGCAACAAGTTGCATGTTGTGATGATCGATGCGGCCTGGGACAAATTCCCATAAGGCAAACAGCATCAGGATCGTCGCTGCGATCAGAAGCAGGCCGTCGAGCACCGACCGGAACGTCGTCGTTCGGGCAATGACCGAAGCGCCAAGCAGGCTGTAGACGGCGAGCATGACAGGCGGCCAGATCAGAAACGCGGTCAATAGCGCCCGGTCGGGGCTGAAGACCGGCGAAAGCAGACGGGCGATTAAGAGATAGGGAAGATCGACAAGGCGTGACCAAGGCGAAACATAGGCTTCCGGCATGCTGATCATTGGCAGAGTCAGGCCCCACCAGTCACCGGCTGGGGACATCAGCTGGCGGATCTGGATCTCCCGCATCAGGTCGTCGATGTCTCCCAAAAACAGTTTGCCGTCGGCAAGATCGAATGCACAGAGCAGAAGGCCGGTGAGGTAGATGACAAGGAAGATGCGGAGCACCGACGTTTTTGCTTCGGCAACACCTTGCGAAGCAACACTGCCGCCGCGTCTCATCGCAATTCCATCCCGCCGTTTGCAGCCCTCGGCTATCATACGCGCGAAGTCTTTAACATTGCGCTACGCAGGACGGTCTGCGAAACATCGGCAAAGGCGATCGATGCGCCTGTCGGGAGATGAGCGGAGGGACGATGTTCGATCGACTGCAAAGACTGCAAAGCCCGACTGGCGCATCCATTGCCTATCACCACCAACCGGCGACAGAACCTGAGCGAGGCATCCTGCTGATCTCGCACGGGCTTGCCGAACACTCGCGGCGTTATGCGGCCTTCGCCAGGGAGATGAGTGGCCATGGCTTTCATGTCTACGCCTTTGACCACCGCGGACATGGCCAGACAACGGTGCCGGACGCGCCGCTCGGGCGCTTTGCGCAGAGGCAAGGTGCTCGCCTCGTCGTCGATGACGTTCTTGCCGTGAGGGATATGGCAGCGGCGACCCATCCCGATTTGCCGGTCATCCTCTTCGGGCATTCCATGGGCGGATTGATCGGGCTCAATGCCGCAATCAGCAGTCCCCAGAAATTTGCAGCCCTCGCCATCTGGAACTCCAACTTCAACCCGGGTCTCGCGGGCCGAGCCGCGCAAATCATCCTGCGAGCGGAAAGAGCGCTGAAAGGTTCAGATGTCCCAAGCGGCCTCCTGCCGAAACTCACCTTCCGCGCCTGGGGCAGATCTATCGCAGGCCATCGCACGGAATTGGACTGGCTCAGCCATGACCGCGATGCCGTCGACGCCTATATCGAGGATCCCCTTTGCGGCTTCGACGCCAGCGTTTCCCTCTGGCTTGATCTCTTCGAACTGACGTTCAGGGCGCCGAAGATGATCGAACGCCTGCCGAAACATCTGCCAATTCACCTCGTTGGCGGAGCCGAAGACCCGGCAACAAACGGCGGACGCGAGATCCAGTGGCTGTCGCAGCTTTTGAAACGAAATGGCTTGTCATCGGTCATCACGAAGATATGGCCCGCAACCCGGCACGAAACCCTCAACGACACGGTCAGAGGCCGCGCCACCGCCGAGTTTGCCGCCTGGGCCAAGACCGTTCTGGCCGCTCCCAAGACCCTCGAAACGGAATGAGATCATGACATTTATTCAAGTGCCGGCAGCAGGCGCAGCCACTATAGGAAGATGATGAATTCGTCGACCGCCAGATTAACCCCAGCCTCTTCACCGCCGGCCGTCATGACGGGCCTCGGCCTGATGATCGTGGCCATGCTGCTGGCTCCGCTGATCGACATTTTTTCCAAGCTTGCCACCGACACCGCCTCCCCGACACTGATCACCGCTGCTAGGTTTATGTTCCAGGCGCTCTGCATGCTGCCGATCGTGTTACGAAACAGATCCTGGCTGAAGTTTTCATGGCGGCTGAGCTTTTACCACGCCATCCGGGCTGCGGTGATCACGCTCTCCATGGTGTGTTTCGTCGCCACACTCGCGGTCATGGAGGTCGCCGACGCGGTCGCCATATTTTTCGTTGAACCAATCATCCTGACCGTGCTTTCCAGCATATTCCTCAAGGAGACCATCGGCTGGCGTCGCTATACCGCCTGCGCGGTGGGCTTTGCCGGAGCTCTGATCGTCGTGCGGCCGAGTTTCCAGGAGATTGGCTGGGTGGCGCTGCTGCCCATTGTCACTGCCTTCTGCGTCGCCATATTCGCACTGATGACGCGCGCTCTCGCTCACCGTGAAGATCCCTGGTCCATGCAGTTCCAGATGGCGCTTTGGGGCATGCCGATCTGCGCCATCCTGCTCTTGGTCGGCCATCTGACCGGCATCGGGTTTCTCCTCCCTTCTGTGCCGGACGGCTTGACCTTCACCTGGCTTGCCGGGGTCGGCGTATTTGCCGCTCTTTCCGGGATCCTGGCCGTCTACGCCTATCGCGCCGCGCCAGCCTCGGTCGTCGCGCCCTTGCAGTATTTCGAGATCGTTTCGGCGACGCTGTTCGGCTGGCTGGTCTTCGGCGACTTCCCGGATCCGGTGAAATGGCTTGGTATCAGCATCATCATCGGCTCCGGCCTCTTCATCATCTGGCGCGAACGCCGCGTCGCTTCGCAAAAACCGGTGACCAGCAGCGCCGAGACATCAGTGACCCCTTGAAGATGGACAAGCCCCAGAAGAAGCCGCCGCTTTCCGGCATCCGCGTCATCGAACTCGCCCGCGTTCTCGCTGGTCCCTGGGCCGGGCAGATGCTGGCCGATATGGGGGCCGATGTCATCAAGGTGGAAAATCCCGATGGTGGCGACGATACCCGGGCCTGGGGGCCGCCCTTCGTGCAGGGGGCGGACGGCGAAAATCTGTCAGCCGCCTATTATCACTCGACCAACCGCGGCAAGCGGTCGATTGCAGTGGATCTGAAGACGGCAGAAGGGCAGGACGTGGTGCAGCGTCTGGCGGCAAGCGCCGATATTCTGATCGAGAATTTCAAGCTCGGCGGCCTGACAAAATACGGGCTTCACTATGAGAGCCTGAGGAAGATCAACCCGAAGCTCATCTACTGCTCGATCACCGGTTTCGGCCAGGACGGGCCTTATGCCAGCCTCGCGGGCTACGACTACATCGTCCAGGGCATGTCCGGCTTCATGTCGGTCACCGGCGAGCCGCACGGCCAGCCGATGAAAGCGGGTGTCGCGATCGCCGACATTTTCACCGGCATCTACGCCGTCACCGCCATCCAGGGCGCACTCATTCATGCAATGAAGACGGGCGAAGGCCAGCATATCGACATGGCGCTTCTCGACGTGATGTCGGCAGTTTTGGCGAACCAGAACATGAACTATCTGGTCTCCCAGGTAGCGCCGCAACGGCTGGGCAATGCACATCCGAATATCTCGCCCTATGAGGTGATCCCGGTCAGCGATGGCCATATCATCCTGGCCATCGGCAATGACGGCCAGTTCCGCCGGCTCTGCCGCGTCCTCGGCATCGAGGCCGTCGCGAGCGACGAGCGCTACGCCACCAACAAGGCCCGCGTGGCGCACCGTGCCGAGGTCCGCAGCCTGCTGATATCGGAAACAGCCAAGTGGACAAAGACGGCTCTTCTATCGGCCTGCGGCGACAACGCCGTGCCGGCAGGACCTATCAATTCGGTGGCAGAAATGTTCGATGACTCCCAGGTCAGGGCGCGCGGCTTGAGGATCGACCTCGAAGCCGCCGACGGGACCATTATTCCAGGGGTAAGGAGCCCGATCGTGCTCTCGGAAACTCCACTCGCCTATTCCCGACCAAGTCCCAGTCTTGGTGAGCATACCGAAGAGATCCTGGCCGAACTGAACCAGATGGAGGAAAGCAAAGCATGAAGACCGGCGGACAACTGATCGTCGAGGCGCTGAAGGCCAATGGTGTCAAGCGCATCTCTTGCGTTCCAGGCGAAAGCTATCTCGCAGTGCTCGACGCTCTTTATGACAGCGGCATAGAGGTACTCGTCTGCCGCCAGGAAGGCGGCGCGGCGATGATGGCCGACAGCTGGGGACGGCTGACCGGAGAACCGGGCATATGCATGGTTACTCGTGGCCCCGGCGCCACCAATGCCTCTGCCGGTCTCCACGTTGCGCGCCAGGATTCCATCCCGATGATTCTTTTCATCGGCCAGGTTGCCCGTGACATGCGCGAGCGGGAAGCTTTCCAGGAGGTGGAGTACCGACGTGCCTTTACCGAGTTCGCCAAATGGGTCGGCGAGATCGACGACGCGCGCCGGATACCCGAATTCGTCACCCGCGCGTTTGCCGTGGCAACGTCCGGTCGGCCCGGTCCGGTTGTTTTGACCCTGCCGGAAGACATGCTGGTGGACGAGGTCGAGGCACCGCAAGCCCGCCCCTACACACTGGTCGAAAGCCATCCCGGGAGAACCCAGATGGCCCGCTTCGAGACGATGCTGAAGGAGGCGCAGCGGCCAATGTTCATCATCGGCGGCACCCGCTGGAGCGAACAGGCCGTCGCTGATTTCCAGAACTTTGCCAGCCGCTTCAAGCTTCCGGTCGGCTGCTCCTTCCGTCGCCAGATGCTGTTCAACCACCTTCACCCGTCCTATGCGGGCGATGTCGGCATCGGCATCAATCCGGCGCTCGCCAAGCAGATCAAGGATTCCGACCTCCTGGTTCTGATCGGCAGCCGCATGTCGGAAATGCCCTCATCCAGCTACACGCTGATCGACATCCCCTACCCGAAGCAGAAGCTTGTTCATGTCTTCCCTGATCCGGAAGAGCTTGGGCACCTCTACCGGCCCGATCTTGCCATCTGCGCTGCACCGGCGGAGTTCGTGGCCGCGCTTGGCGATCTCCAACCGCCGGCCCTACCGCTGTGGGCAGAGCGAAAATCGGCTATGCATGATTCCTATCTCAAATGGTCGACGCCGCCGCAGACTGGTCCCGGCGCCGTCCATATGGGGCCGATCATGCAGTGGATCGAAGAGAATGTGCCGGACGACACGATCTTCACCAATGGCGCCGGCAATTACGCCACCTGGCTTCACCGTTTTCACCGTTTTCGCAAATACAACACCCAGTCGGCACCGACCTCCGGTTCGATGGGCTATGGACTGCCGGCAGCGGTTGCGGCGAAACAATTGTTTCCTGAACGGGAAGTGGTCTGCTTTGCCGGCGACGGCTGCTTCATGATGCATGGCCAAGAGTTCATCACAGCCGTCCGATATGAATTGCCGATCATCACCGTGCTCGTCAACAACGGCATTTACGGGACGATCCGGATGCATCAGGAACGGGAATATCCAGGACGCGTTAGCGCCACCGATCTGGTTAACCCGGATTTCGTTGCCTATGCGCAGGCCTTTGGCGGCCATGGCGAACTGGTGGAAAAGACGGAAGATTTCGGACCAGCTTATCAGCGCGCACGCGACAGCGGCAAACCTTCCATTATCGAGGTCCGGCTCAATCCGGAAGCCATCACGCCGGCGAGGACGCTGACGCAGATCCGAGATAGGACTTAAACGTAAGCTTGAGGAACGGAAACAGCATTTTGGCCGTTAACGGGCCATGGCAGATGATACGAAACGCAAAGCACTCGGCGGAATGACGACCTTCGTCGCCGTCATCTTTCTCATCGCGATCGCGCTGGCCGCTTTCTACTTCTTCGGCCTGACACCAGGCGAAGCTTAAGCCATTCATTCAAGTAAAGGGGATCGGCCGGAGCCGATCCTCCGGGCGTCAGTCGAGAGCGGCAGTGACGATGAACTCGACCTTGTATTTGGGCGCAGCGAGCTTCGCTTCGCTGGTCGCACGTGCCGGCGGATTGGCCGGATCGATCCACGCTTCCCAGACTGCGTTCATCTCTGCGAAATAAGCGATGTCCGACAAATAGATGATGGTCTGCAGGACCTTGGATTTGTCGGTTCCGGCGGCCGCCAGCAAGCTGTCTACCTCGGCAAGCGCCGACTTGCACTGATCGGTAACGCTTTCGCCGTCACCGACCTGGCCAGCCAGATAAACCGTATTGCCGTGCACGACAGCGCCGCTCATGCGGGCGCCCGGCTCGATGCGCTTGATAGTCATTGAATGCTCCTGATGTGATTGCAGATAGGATGCGCGAAGCTCGCGATGAAAGGGGATCAGCCGCGAATGTGCTGGCTCTTCTCGTAGATGGCAGTCGAGCGGGCGCCGGAGCGGCAGAAGCCGAGCATCGGTCGAGGAAGCTCGTCGAGCGCGTCGACCATGGAATTGACGCCTTCGGCATCGACGCCCATGCGGCCGACCGGAATATGACGGATCTCGAGGCCGAGTTCACCGGCCCGTGCGGCAATCTCTGCATAGTGGGGCTGACCAGCCTCCTCGTCATCGGGACGATGGCAGACGATGGACTTGAAACCCATGGCCTTGATCTCGTCGATATCTCCTGTGGTGATCTGGCCAGTGACGGAATACTCGTCGTTGATCGGGCGGATATCCATGGCTTAACCTCCGTGCTGCTTGAGGCGACAGCATTACGACGCAGCCCCACGGGCGTCAATCGCGCAGTCGACAAGCCTTAAGCAAAGTGAAACTTCAAAGCATATTCAATGCTCTCGCCCGGCTTCAGCATGACTAGTTCCCCCTGCCGGGCAAGTTCTTCACGACTGGCCAGACGGTGCGAAACCGGCTCGATGCCGAGCACATGTGCCGGCGCCTTTTGGTTCCGCCAGACCTGCAGGTGCGGCAAGGTATCGGTCTTGAACTTGACCTTGAGCGTCAGTCCGCCAATCGCTGCGATCGGCCCCAGACAAAGCTCTGCCCATTGTTCACCATCCTGGCGCGCGGGCACGCAGAAGACGCTGCCGGGATCCGGTCCGAAACTCCACGGCAAGACGCCGTCCTCCAGCATCTGGCCTGAGAGCCGTACATGCTCATCGAACAGCCATGCCCCAATGTTCATATGATACATATGGACCGGCGCGAATGCTTTTGTGCCGGTGTTGGTCACTTTGTCGAGAAGGCATACCTCCCCTGTCATGCCGTCGATGCGCCAGTGCCGATCAAGCTGCGCGGGCTCGCCTGTCGCCATGGTCACGTCCACCTGTGCCCGACATTCCGCATCGCCGCCTTGGGCATCCCAGAACATGATCTTGGCCGGATGGGCAGAGAACGAACCATGTAGCGGGTATGTCTTGCCCTCGGCTGCCCCGGCAATCGGCTCGGGGTGGCGAATATGGTCGGGCCCGCAGGTGAAAAGAAAACCTTCCAGCGAGTGATCGATACGGGAATCGCCATCGTCGGGGATCGATCGGCCAGGCGATAAGTCAGTATCGCCAATAAAACATCCTTGGATGTCAAAGACTGAGCCTTCGTCGAGGAAGAGTTTTGGGCCGAGACCTGTTGAAAATGCCTTCATGATGGTCCTCTTCACGCTTTGATCCGAGCGTCCTTCTATTCCTAAGCAGAATTTAACGTTCCATTCACGACGAATTCACCTTTTCCACACTACCGTCAAATTTACCTTGTCTGTGGCTACAAGCCCATGGGTGGGAACCAAAAACGGTGATTCCCAATTACGTGGGAACGCAATCATAAATTCGGTGACATCGTGAAGCGCCTTTTTCTCGCAAGTATCAGCCTTCTGGTTTTGACAGCGGCCCAGGGCGCCCCCCCGGCGGAGGCGCAGACCCGCTATTACCAGTCCCAAGCCAATGTGGTGCTTGTGGCCCCCGATGGCGCCATCCTCGATTACACGCCTGACCAGGGTGATGTCATCATCAGCCGCGACGGAATGGGCCGGCGGGTCTATCTAGACCGGCGCGGTAACATTGTTGCGACCGAGGTCCGCCAGGAAACATCCCGCCGCGCACGCAGCGAGGAATATCCTCCGGCTCCGCGCGGCTATCGCAACTCGGGAGGTTCGGCCGGTTATGAGCCGGGCTACGGGAATTCTCTGGACGGCGGCTTTGACGAGGACGGTTCCGAAGAGGCTGCGGGCGGCTACCGCGACTACCGGCAGTACCGGCCGGGCGAGCCTGGCGCCGTCACCGGTGGTATTCCCGGCGAGGGTTCGGTCAGCCGCCTGCCGCTCGACGACCAGGCGCTTCCCGGGGTGGATGCGGGCTATCCGCAGGAAGCCTCCATCGAACCCGATCAGGCGCCAGTGCAGGATTTGCAACCTCAGAAGCCGATCATCACGGTAACCAAGAAGCCGCAGGCCGAGATCGCCGCGCTGCAGGTTTTCCTAGATCGTGAGGGTATTTCTCCAGGCGTCATCGACGGGCACCTCGGCGACAACGTCAACAAGGCGATTGCCGCCTGGCAGGAGATGACGGGGGAGACTCTCGACCCCAACAATTCCGAAGACATCATGCAACGCCTCACGTATTCCGGCGGTCTGCCCATTGTCGACTATACCATCAGCGCAGCGGATGCGGCCGGTCCCTATGTGGCCTCTATTCCGGAAGATTATGCGCATAAGGCGCAGCTTCCGGCCATGTCCTATACGACGGTGACCGAAAAGCTCGCCGAGCAGTTCCACATGGATGAGGGCTATCTCAAGGCGCTGAATCCCAATGCCGATTTCAGCATTCCCGGGACGACCATCAAGGTGATCAATCCGGGTCAGCCGAAGGTTGGCCAGGTCACCCGCATCGTTGCCGACAAGTACAAGAAGCAGGTTTTCGCCTATGGTGCCGATGGGCGGCTCGTATCCGCCTATCCGGCCACGATCGGCTCGAGCGACACGCCATCGCCGAGCGGCAACCATACCGTTGACCGGATCGCGCTCGACCCGGGCTATACCTACAACCCGAAAATCAACTTCACCCAGGGCAATAACACCCAGATCCTGCAGATTCCGCCAGGGCCGAATGGCCCGGTCGGCACCGTATGGATCGCGCTTTCCAAGCCCACGTACGGTATTCACGGCACGCCAGAGCCGTCGAAGATCGGCAAGACCAACAGCCATGGCTGCGTTCGCCTGACCAACTGGGATGCCACCGAGCTTGCCAAGATGGTGAAGCCTGGCACCACTGTTGAATTTCTGGACTAGAACCGGACAAGCTAGCAGCAAAAAGAGGCGCCTCGCGGCGCCTTTTTTGCGTCTAGATATGTCAGGCAGCATTCCTACCAAAGCCGAAAATGCGCGGAGCGCCAGAGCGGATCACCTTCATCGGCATGAGGCGCATAACCTCAAGGGCGAAGGAGCCAGCATTTTCCTTGGCCTTGTCCACATTGCTCACCTTCTGCGGGTCGAGCGTATGAAGCGTGCCACCGGTCTCGAACAGTTCCTTGAACGCGATGCGTTCGCAGATCGGTGTTGTCAGGACATTGACGCCCCGTGCCGCCAGCAGTCCCTTGATCGCCACGAGCGCCTTGGTCGTGACCATGGAGGTGACGCGGGTGAGCACGACCGAATGAGCAATGCTCAGGTTGGCCTTTTCCTTGAGGAAGGACAGGAGATCGAGGATCTGTGCCGCACCCTTGGCATCCATGGCCGAGCCCTGGACCGGGATCATCACGTGATCGGAAAGGCCGATCGCAGTCGTTACCAGCGCATCGCGCGCACCGGCGAGATCGATGATGAAATAATCCGTCTGAGCCTTCATCTCGCGCAGGTGACACTGCAGCGATGCAATCGAAACTTCGGACACGACTTCGATATTGCGAACAGGACCGGATGCCTCCCGCCATTGGCTGATCCAGCGCTGGGGATCGGCGTCGATCACAGTGACCCGATAACCTTGATGGGCAAGTTCGGTCGCAAGCAGTAGAGCTGCCGTTGTCTTTCCGGCTCCGCCCTTGGCGTTAGCAAAGGATATTACAGGCATTATCGTCCTCGAATGTCACTTGAGCTGCATTGCTCGCGAGGACACCGGAAGCATGGTGTCTTGCCTGCATCCTTTCCAAACATGGTTAACGAATTCTGAATTTAGGGACCGCTAATATCAATCAGTATTAATAACTGTGAGCGGAAAAGCGAGGAAAACCCGGTGGTTGGCATTCCGGGTTGCCCTAGTTTTAGCGTCTTATACTCAGAAACAATCTAGGAAAAGCGCCTTGGTGTTCTCCATCGTCATTGTCACGGGGTTGCCGCCGCAGCTTGGATCCTCCATCGCCATGGCCGTCAGCTCATCGATTCGGTCCGGCTTTATGCCCATTGCACTTAGATTATCGGGAACACCGAGCTCGGAGCGTAGCGACAGGACGTAGTCGTAAAAGCCGTCGAAGCCGCCGGAAATGCCGAGATAGGCGGCGGCGCGGCCAATCTTGTCCTCGATCGCCGGACGATTGAAGCGCAGCACCGGCGGCATGACGACGGCATTCGTCATGCCGTGATGGGTGTTGTAGACGGCGCCGATCGGGTGGGACAAGGAGTGGATCGCACCCAGGCCCTTCTGGAATGCGACAGCCCCCATGGCCGCGGCGGCCATCATGTTCGTGCGCGCTTCAAGATCTGCGCCGTCCTTGTAGGCACGCGGCAGGAACTCCTTGACGAGCCTCATCCCCTCCAGTGCAATACCCCCAGACATGGGATGATAAAACGGCGAAGAGTAGGCTTCCAGGCAATGGGCGAACGCGTCCATGCCGGTACCGGCAGTGATTGCCTTCGGCATGCCCATGGTCAGTTCCGGATCGCAGATCACGACGCCCGGCAAGAGCTTCGGGTGGAAGATGATCTTCTTCACATGGGTGACGGAATTGGTGAGCACCCCTGCCCGGCCGACTTCCGAACCAGTGCCGGCCGTCGTCGGCACTGCCACGATCGGCGCGATCTTGGACGCGTCGGCGCGGGTCCACCAGTCGCCGATATCCTCGAAATCCCAGACCGGCCGCGTCTGGCCGGCCATGAAGGCGATCAGTTTGCCGAGATCCAGGCCAGATCCCCCGCCGAAGGCAACGACGCCGTCATGACCACCGTCGAGATAGGCTTTCACGCCGGCGTCGAGATTATTCTCGTTGGGATTGGGATCCACCTCGGCGAAAATGGCTCGGCCGAGACCCGCCTCGTCCAGCACGTCCAGCGCATGAGCAGTGATCGCCATCGATGCAAGTCCCCGGTCGGTGACCAGCAACGGCTTCTTCAGGCCCAGCGTCTTGCAGGCGTCCGCCAATTCCTTGATCCGGCCCCGGCCCAGCTTGACGGCGGTCGGGTAGCTCCAGTTCGCGACGATATTCATTTCGTGACTTTCTTCAGATGGTAAGACTTCGGACGCGTCAGGTTGTGGAATCCGAGCAAAGATAGCGATCCGCCGCGCCCGGTCTGCTTGACGCCGGTCCAGACGAGTGCCGGATCGAGATAATCGGCGCGGTTCATGAAGACCGTGCCCGTCTCGATGTCCCGACCGATCCGCCCTGCCCGCTCCGGATCCTGCGTCCACAGCGAGGCAGTCAGGCCGTATTTGCTGTCGTTCATCAGGCTGATCGCTTCGTCGTCGCTGCGGACCTTCATGATGCCGACAGCCGGACCGAAGGTTTCCTGCCGCATGATCTCCATGGAGTGATCGACATCGACCAGTACCTGCGGCGCAAGGTAAGCGCCACCATCGTCCGCCGGGAACAGCTTTGGATCGACCAAGGGTCTGGCACCCTGCGCAACCGCTTGGTTGATCTGCTCGCGCACCGTATCGGCAAAGCGCTTGTGCGCCATCGGACCCAGCGTGGTTTCCGGGTCGAGCGGATTGCCGAGCTTGTAGTTCGACACCCAAGCGACCGACTTTTCGACGAAGGCGTCGTAAAGCGATTCGTGCACGTAGATGCGCTCAATGCCGCAGCAGCACTGGCCGGAATTGAACGTGGCGCCGTCCATCAGCGTATCGACCGCTGCATCCAGATCGGCGTCTTCCATGACATAGCCCGGATCCTTGCCGCCAAGCTCAAGGCCGATGCCGGTAAAGGTACCGGCTGCCGCGCGTTCGATCGCGCGGCCGCCCTCGACGGATCCGGTAAAGTTGATGAAGTTGAAGAGCCCTTCGGCGATCAGCACGGCCGTGGTCGCGTGGTCGAGGAAGACGTTCTGGAACACATCCTGCGGGACACCGGCCTCCACAAACGCGCGCGCCATCCGCTCGCCTACCAGCAAGGTCTGGGCGGCATGTTTCAGCACCACTGTATTGCCGGCCATCAATGCCGGCGCGATCGTGTTGATCGCCGTCATGTAAGGATAATTCCAGGGCGCGACGACAAATACGACGCCATGCGGTTCGCGCTCGATACGGCGCTCGAAGCTGGCGCTGTCTTCGATGTGGAGCGGCGCCAGAGCTTCGGCGGCGACCGACGCAACATAATTCGAACGCTCGTTGAAGCCGCGGAATTCGCCGCCGTAGCGCACCGGCCGGCCCATCATCCAGGCGAGCTCCGGCACCACCTCGTCAACCATTTCGTTAAGCCGCGCAACCCCTCTGAGGACAAGCTGGACGCGCTCCTCGAGCGGACGCCGCGCCCAGGCTTTCTGCGCCTGGCGGGCGCGGCCGATGGCTTCTTGGGCCTGCGCCGCCGACATGGCCGGGCGCTCAGCGTAAACCGAACCGTCAACCGGCGAGATGCATTGGATCATGGTCATGATCGGTATTCCTGCTACTGATGCAATGGAGGAAGGTCTACACTCTCTCGAAACCGCGTGCCACTTCCCAATCGGTCACGCGCCGGTCGTATTCTTCCTGCTCCCACTGGGCGGCCCGGACATAATGATCGATCACATCCTCGCCAAAGGCAGCGCGCAACAGCTGTGAGCCGTCCAACAAGAGGGTCGCGTCGCGCAGCGTCTTCGGCACTTCGCTGATTCCTGCCTTCATATAGGCGTCACCGACGAAAGCGGGCTCGAGCTCCATCTTCTTCTCGATGCCATCGATACCGGCGGCGAGCAGTGCGGCCATGGCAAGATAAGGATTGAGGTCGGAGCCACCGACCCGGCATTCGACCCGAATACCCTTGGTGCCCTCGCCGCAGAGCCGGAAGCCAGCAGTCCGGTTGTCCTTCGACCAGACGCTCTTGGTCGGCGCGAAGGTTCCGGCGACGAAGCGCTTGTAGGAGTTGATATAAGGCGCAAGGAAATAGGTAATCTCGCTCGCATGGGCCAGAAGACCGGCCATGTAGTGCTTCATCGTTTGGGACATGCCGTGCTCGCCGCCCTTGTCGAAAAACAGAGGCGTCTTGCCGTCGGCGCTCCAAAGCGACTGATGGATATGCGAGGAGCTACCGGCCGAACGGTCGTTCCATTTGGCGAGGAAGGTAATTGCCTTGCCCTTGCCCCAGGCGATTTCCTTGGCGGCATTCTTGATGATCACGTGCCGGTCGGCCATGGTCAAGGCTTCCGCATAACGGACATTAATCTCTTCCTGCCCAGCCGAAGCCTCGCCCTTGGAATTTTCGACCGGAATGCCGGCGCCCTGCAGCCCGGTGCGGAGGGCCCGCATCACCTCCTCCTCCTTGGTGGTCTGGAAGATGTGGTAGTCCTCGTTATAGGCGCTGGCGAGCTTGAGGTTGCGGAAGCCGTTTTCGCGGGCGCTGTCATAGGTCTGGTCAAACAAGAAGAATTCGAGTTCTGTGGCCATGAAGGCCTTCATGCCCATGTCTTCCAGCCGCTTGACCTGCTTCTTCAGGATGGCGCGCGGCGAGTGCGGCACTTCCGCATGGGTATGGTGGTCGTAGACATCGCAAAGCACCAGCGCAGTGCCCTCAAGCCAGGGCAGCTTGCGCAGCGTCGTGAGATCCGGCTTCATCGTGTAATCGCCGTAGCCCTGCTCCCAGCTCGACGACTTGTAGCCCGATACCGTCTCCATCTCGATATCGGTTGCAAGCAGGTAGTTGCAGCTATGGGTTTCCTCAAAGGCGCTCTCGACGAAATATTCTGCCTGGAACCGCTTGCCCATCAGCCGGCCCTGCATGTCCACCAAAGCGGCAATGACCGTGTCGATGCGTCCGGCGGAAACATCCTTCTTGAGTTCGTCGAATGAATAATGAGGCGCCATGATCGAATCCGCTTCTTGTTGATATGGAGAGCGCGGCCTGCTGTAAAGCAGGCCGCGCTCAATGATCGTCAGTCCAGCGACGCCGCCCGCTTGTGCTCCATCGCGAATTCCTCTTCCGGAGAAAGGATCAGGCGGTGGCGGCCAACAAACGCGAAATAGGCGATCGCGATGGCGAACCAGAGAACGACCCAAAGCACGCCTTTGGTGAAGTTTGGATCCTGAATCTGGTAGAGCAGCGTCACTACTGCGATAATAACCGTCAGGACGGCGCCGGGTATGCCGAGCGGCGAGCGGAACGGCCGCTCGATATCAGGCAGCTTTTTGCGCAGGATGATGAACGAGATCGCCTGCATGATGTAGGAGAACATCGCTCCGAAGACTGCCATATTGAGCAGAACGCTTCCGATAACGCCGCCGCCGGCTTCAGCGCCGAGCGAGAACCAGATCACCAGCATGACGGCAAGGCCGACAAGGGCTCCGGTGATCATGGCCACATAAGGCGTCTTGTAGACCGGATGGGTGATGGAGAGCGCTGTTGGGAAATAACCGGCCCGGGACAGCGAATAGATTTGCCGGCCCTGCGCATAGAGAATGGTGTGGAAGCTGGCGATAAGGCCCGTCAGCGCCACCAAGCCGAGGACCACGACGCCGCTGTCACCATAGACTGCCTTGAAACCATCCAGCAGGGGCTCCAGCGCAGAGCTCAAGTGGAAAGCTCCGACGCCCGGCAGCGACGGGTTGAGCAATACGATCATGAAGGCTGAGAGCATCAGCGTGATCATGCCGAGGATAATCCCCTTCGGCATATCCCGCTTCGGATCAACCGACTCTTCTGCGGCGAGCGGCAGTTGTTCGATGGCCAGGAACAACCAGACCGCGAAAGGCAAGGTCGCGAGCACGCCGGAAATGCCAAACGGGAACCAGGAGCCGTTGCCTTCCGGCAGTTCGACGGCAGCGCCATCCGGACCTACGCCAATGTTCAGCGCCCAACGCGAGAAGTCCATGTTCGGAATGGCGCTGACCCAAAAGAAGACCAGCACCGCCAGGGAGACGACCGTAATCACCAGGGTGACTTTGAACGACAGTTCGAGGCCGAAGACATTCAGCGCAAGGAAGATAATGTAGAACACGATCCACAGCAGCGGCGAATAGGCTGGATCCAACCCGAGTATCGAGTTCACGTAGGCGGTGATGAACGTGACGATGACGGCGGGCGTCAGAACGTATTCCACGTTTTCGCAAAGGCCGGTGATAAATCCGCCCCAAGGTCCCATGGCGGTGCGAGCGAAGGAATAGGCCGCACCGGTATGCGGTAAAGCCGGGCTCATTTCGGCAATAGAAAATGTGAGCCCGAGATACATGATGGCAATGATGATGCCGGCGACCAGCATTCCGCCCCAGCCGCCGGTCGCGAATCCGAAGTTCCAACCTGAAAAATGTCCTGAGATAACCGCTCCGACGCCAAGAGCCCAAAGCGACCAGACGCCTGCATAGCGCGACAGGACGCGCTTGTCGAAATAGGAAGCGTCCGGCTTTTTATAGCTGACGCCCGATGATGAATTTTCCATGCCCTTTTCTCCTGATGAAAGAAACGGCCGGCGAGCCGACATGGCCTGCCATACCCCCAGTTTAGTATGCGCCGCCCGCTTTTATCGGTGTCGGCGCTTCTGCAATATCCGCTGTTCCCAACGCTCCCTCAGGTCTTATCCTAGGATCTTCGCGAGGCTTTCCCTTAAGAGTCCTGTCAGAAAACCGGCCACGACCCGCTGGCCGGTTTCGTCTTCGACGAGATTGTTTCTGATCTCGATCATCACGTTCAAGAGCCCAGCCGGCAGAGCGTGGACTTCCAGTGTGTGGGTAACGCCGTCGGCTGGTCCGTAAGGCTCGTTCCGCTCAACCCGAAAGGCCGCTGTGCCGGAGGCGACATCCAACATCCTGTCGGCAAGTCTGCTGTCGGCATCATGGAGGATGCCGATCTCGGTCCGCCTTTCCTTGCCGAAATAGACGGGGGTGAAGCTGTGCACCGTGACCAACACGGTCTGGCGCCCGCTGTCCCGCCGGCTCGCAATCTCCTCGCGGATCCGGCCATGAAAAGGCATGTAGAGCGCGGTCGTGCGGCGTGATCTTTCCGCGTCAGAGAGATTCTCATTGCCTGGGATGCGGAAGATTTCGCTGACATCCCGCATCGCCGCAGGTGAATCCGGTGGCCGGTTGCAATCATAGATCAGGCGCGAAAAACGCTGATAGATGAGCACAGCATCGAGGCTTTCCGACATCAACTGCGCAACCGCAAGCGCGCCCGGATCCCAGGCGATATGCGAAGAGCGAGCGTCTTGCGAAAGGCCCAGATCACTGTAGCGCTGCGGCAAACGGGAAGATGCGTGTTCGCAGATCAGCAGAACGTCGCTCAATCCGTGCGGATTTTCCACGGCAACGGGTTCACCCTCCGCCTCCGTGAAAAAGTCCGACTGAACCAGCATGCAGGCGCCCCGGAAACCGTTTAAAAATCGAGAAGAGAATTCTTCATCTTTCCTCTGCCGTCAACGCAAAACTGAAAATATCTCTTCAAACGTCTGGTTGACTCTTTACGGGAAACAAATGTTAATCTTCGTATCAACCGGCGGAGACCGGAGGGAACAGGTTCCGTGGCACGCACCGTATCGGATGTCATTCGAGTTCGTTACGACACCCTGACGCGCTCGGAAAAAAAGCTGGCAGATAGCCTCTTGGACAATTATCCGGTGTCAGGCCTCGGGAGCATCACCACGGTTGCGGAAAATGCTGGCGTATCCACGCCGACAGTGGCTCGCATGGTCCAGAAGCTCGGATACAAGGGCTATCCGGAATTTCAGTTGCATCTGCACCAGGAGCTGGAAGCGACCATTTCCAGCCCGATCGCGAAACATGACCGATGGGCTTCGAACGCGCCTGGCGCCCACATTCTCAACCGCTTTGCCGATGCCATTATCACCAATCTGCGGGATACCTTGAGCGAGCTGGACACGCCCACTTTCGAAGGGGCTGCGACACTGCTGCGCGACAGGGATCGCAGCATATATTTCGTCGGCGGACGCATTACCGGCGCCTTGGCCGAATATTTCTTCACCCACATGCAGGTTATCCGCCCCAAGGCGACATTGATCTCCAACAATTCCAGCTCCTGGCCGCAGCATGTGTTGAACATGAGTTCTGGCGACGTGCTGGTGATGTTCGACATCCGCCGCTACGAGCAGGAGATGGCGACACTCGCTGAAGCAGCCGCGGCTGCCGGCGTCGTCATTGTATTGCTCACAGATCTCTGGACATCGCCGGTTGCCAAACATGCCCGGCACGTCTTCAAGGTCCGCACCGAGGCACCATCCGCCTGGGACTCGTCGGTCGTGACCCTGTTCGTCGTTGAAGTGCTAATCGAGGCCGTACAAAGTGCCGCCTGGACGGAAACGCGCGAGCGGATGAATTCCTTGGAAGGCTTGTTTGAGCGCAGTAGACTTTTTCGACGGCCGACCCGGGGCGGTTCTTTGGACTGATCCGGCGGATGTCGCAGAATACCCAGAAGAACAAGCAATTTCTCGGCACGTGCTCACGCGCCCGCCACTGTCATATACGATACATAAACTGTCACTACGAGTCCCGCCCACCACGACCAAGCCCCAGGAGGATACCGTGCTCACCAAGACCCAACGTCTTCTTTCCCTGACGACAGCTCTCGTCGTCACTTCCGCCAGCCTCGCTGCTGCCGAACCGAGCGCCGATCTGATTGCTGCCGCCAAGAAGGAAGGCACGCTGACCACGATCGCCCTGCCTCACGACTGGTGCGGCTACGGTGACGTGATTGCCGGCTTCAAGGCCAAATACGGCATCGAGGTCAACGAACTGAACCCGGACGCCGGTTCGGGCGACGAAATCGAAGCCATCAAGGCCAACAAAGGCAACAAGGGTCCGCAGGCTCCCGACGTGATCGACGTCGGCCTGTCCTTCGGCCCTTCAGCCAAGGCCGAAGGCCTGCTGATGCCCTACAAGGTCTCCACATGGGACAGCATCCCCGATTCCGCCAAGGATCCTGAAGGTCACTGGTATGGCGACTATTACGGCGTTCTTTCCTTTGTTGTGAACACCGACATCGTGAAGAATGTGCCGAAGGACTGGGCGGACCTGAAGAAGTCCGAATTTGCCAATGCCGTTGCACTGGCCGGCGATCCGCGCGCGTCCAACCAGGCCGTTCAGGCTGTTTATGCAGCCGGCGTCTCGGCTGGCCAGACAGACCCGGCCAAGATCGGTGAAGCCGGTCTTTCCTACTTTGCCGAAGTCAACAAGGCCGGCAATTTCGTTCCGGTGATCGGCAAGTCGGCTTCGCTCGCGCAGGGCTCTACCCCGATCGTCGTCGCCTGGGATTATAACGGCCTGTCCTGGCGTGACACGCTGAAGGGCAACCCGCCGGTTGAAGTCGTCGTACCGCAGACGGGCGTCGTTGCCGGCGTTTATGTACAGGCGATCTCCGCTTTCGCTCCGCATCCGAATGCTGCCAAGCTTTGGATGGAATACCTGTATTCCGACGAAGGTCAGCTCGGCTGGCTGAAGGGCTTTTGCCACCCGATCCGCTTCAACGACCTTGCTTCCAAGGGCAAGGTTCCGAAGGAACTGCTCGACAAGCTGCCACCGGCCGAAGGCTACGCCAAGGCTGTCTTCCCGACGCTCGAAGAGCAGGACAAGGGTAAGGCTGCCATCACCGGCAAGTGGGACAGCATCGTCGGCGCCAACGTCAAGTAATCCAGCGACCAGCCTCCCCGCCTCTTGAAGGTGGGGAGGCTTTTCCTCCTCCGGCAGAAGCCCGCCCTCATGAGCACCGCCTCCACGTCCTTCATCGACCGCCGCACCGTTGTCGATTGGCTCGGCATCGCGCCGTTCATGATCTTCGCGCTGATGTTCCTGATCATCCCGACCCTCTACCTTGTGTCAGGGGCATTCTTCACGCCTGATGGTCAGTTTACCTTCAAGAATATCGCCGATCTGTTCACCCCGACGATCATGAGCGCCTACTGGATCAGCATCAAGGTGTCGGTCGCCTCGTCACTCGGCGGCGCATTGATCGGCTTCTTTCTCGCCTGGGCCATCGTCCTCGGCGGCGTTCCATCCTGGATCCGATCGGGCCTCCTGACGTTTTCCGGCGTTGCCTCGAATTTCGCCGGCGTTCCGCTGGCCTTCTCGTTTCTCGCCACGCTCGGCCGCACCGGGCTGGTCACCGTGCTGCTGCGAGACTGGTTCGGCTTCAATCTTTATTCGACCGGCTTCAACATCCTGTCCTTCTTCGGCCTGACCATCACCTACATGTTCTTCCAGATCCCGCTGATGGTGCTGATCCTGACGCCGGCGCTGGACGGCATGAAGAAGGAGTGGCGCGAAGCCTCCGAAATTCTGGGCGCCTCGACCTGGCAATACTGGCGCATGGTCGCACTTCCCATCCTCTGGCCGAGCCTGATGGGGACGACGCTGCTGCTTTTTGCTAATGCCTTTGGCGCCATCGCCACCGCCTATGCGCTGACCGGGTCCTCACTCAACATCGTGCCAATCCTGCTTTACGCCCAGATCCGCGGCGACGTCCTGCACAATGCCAATCTCGGCTACGCCTTGGCGCTCGGCATGATCGTCATCACCGGCATATCCAACATCCTCTACATCCTGCTGCGCATGCGCGCCGAACGCTGGCAAAAGTGAGGTGGCAGTCATGAAGCCGAGCAAGATACTCGCCTGGACCGCCATCGCCGTGGGCGTCATCTATTTCTTCGTGCCGCTGATCGGAACCTTCGAGTTCTCGATGCGGATGCGACGCGGCGAATATTCCTTCGACGCCTATCAGTCGGTCTTTGCCGACATGCAGTTCCGGTCCACCTTCGGCTTTTCGATGCTGATGGCGCTGTTCACCATCATCCTCGGCATGCTGCTGATCGTGCCGACGGCATATTGGGTGCGGCTGCGCCTCCCGCAAATGCGCCCGGTCGTGGAATTCATTACCCTGATGCCGCTGGTCATACCGGCCATCGTCATCGTGTTCGGCTATCTGCGCCTCTACAACTCTTCGTCCTGGATCCCGTTCACCGGCTCGACACAGGGCACCAATATCCTGCTGGTTTTCTCCTATATCACCCTGTCGCTGCCCTACATGTATCGCTCGGTGGACACGGCCATGCGCACGATCGACGTCAGGACGTTGACCGAAGCGGCGGAAATCCTTGGCGCCAAATGGCCGACCATCCTCTTCCGCTGCATCTTTCCGAATGTCATGTCCGGCGTCTTGTCCGGCGCCTTCATCACCTTTGCGATCGTCATGGGCGAATTCACCATGGCCGCCCTTCTCAACCGTCCGGCCTTCGGTCCTTATCTGCAGCTGATCGGCGCCAACAGGGCCTATGAGCCGGCGGCACTTGCCGTAATCGCCTTTGCGATCACCTGGCTGTCGATGGGTCTGCTGCAGATCGTCTCCCGTTTCGGCAAATTGGCACCCTCCCGGCCTTAAGGAATTCCTCGATGTCCTTCCTCGTCCTCCAGAATATCAAGAAGAGCTTCGGGCAGACCCAGGTCGTCAAAGACTTCAACATGTCGATCGACAAGGGCGAGTTTGTTTCCTTTCTCGGCCCGTCAGGCTGCGGCAAGACGACCGTTCTGCGGATGATTGCAGGGTTCGAGAGCCCAAGCGATGGCACGGTAACGATCAACGGCAAGAACCAGAACAGTCTGAAGACCAGCCAGCGCAATATCGGCATGGTCTTCCAGGCCTATGCGCTATTTCCGAACATGAATGTCTTCGACAATGTCGCCTTTGGCCTGAAGGTTGCCGGCATGGCGAAGCCGGACATCGAAAGCCGTGTCAAGGACATGCTGAAGCTCATCCATTTGGAGCATCTGGCTGACCGTTACCCCTACCAGATGTCGGGCGGTCAGCAGCAGCGTGTGGCGCTTGCCCGCGCACTTGCACCGAAGCCGCAGGTCCTCCTGCTTGATGAACCGCTTTCGGCACTGGATGCCAAGATCCGCGTGTCGCTGCGCGAGGAGATCCGCCAGATCCAGCGCCAGCTCGGCATCACAACCGTCTTCGTCACCCATGACCAGGAGGAGGCGCTGTCGATCTCTGATCGCATCGTGGTGATGAATGCCGGCCGGGCTGACCAGATTGGCACGCCGTCGGACATTTACAATCGACCGGCCACACGCTTCGTCGCGTCCTTTGTCGGCACGCTGAATATCATTGAGGCGATCGTTTCTGACCCGGCCGCCAACACAATCAGGATTGGTGACAATCTTGTCACCCTACGCGAGCCGATTGCAGCGTTGAAGAATGGCGACACGGTTTCCATCGCCCTGCGACCCGAAGCGGGATCTATGTCCGAGACGGCCAAGTGCGACACGATGCTCAGCGGCAAAGTCGTGTCCTCGCATTTCCTCGGCTCGGTGATCCGCACCAAGCTGGATGTCGGAGGCAGCCAGATCTCCTTCGATATGTTCAACTCGCCCGATGCAGCTCTGCCTCAGCCGGGCGAGTTGGTAAGTCTGCGCTTCATGGCGCATGATCTGCTTCTCGTGCGCGAATAACGCCATCAACTCTGGTGCGCAACCGACCTGCGGCGTGGACGACTGTTTCAAAGACGATGGAAAAGCTTGAAAACCGCGTGGCGATAACGCATTGCGGACATGTTGGCTTCCTGCAACGGGAAGCGCGCCGAACCGGTTGAACCTTATGTCGCCCACCACTACGCCTGCGGCACCGCGCCGCCTCACGTCACAGGATTTCCGCACGCTCGGCTTGGCCGCACTCGGTGGAGCTCTGGAGTTCTACGACTTCATCATCTTCGTGTTTTTCGCTTCCGTCATCGGCAAGCTGTTTTTCCCGCCGGACATGCCGGATTGGCTCGTCCTCATCCAGACCTTCGGCATCTTTGCTGCCGGTTATCTGGTCCGCCCGCTCGGTGGGATCGTGCTGGCGCATTACGGCGATCTCTTCGGCCGCAAGCGCGTCTTCTCCTTCTCGATCCTGCTGATGGCCCTCTCCACCCTCGGCATGGCTGCCATGCCGACCTATGCCACGATTGGCGTCTTCGCACCGATCCTGCTTGTCGTCATGCGGCTTCTTCAAGGTGCTGCGATCGGTGGCGAAGTGCCGGGCGCCTGGACTTTCGTGGCCGAACACGTGCCCTTCCGCCGCGTCGGCTTTGCCTGCGGCTTCCTGTGCTCGGGCCTGACGCTCGGCATCCTGCTCGGCTCGTTTATCGCGACGATCATAAACTCCGTCTTCCTGCCCGAAACCATTGCTGCCTGGGCCTGGCGCCTGCCCTTCCTCCTCGGCGGATTGTTCGGCCTCCTTGCAGTCTGGCTGCGCCGCTGGCTGCAGGAGACGCCGATTTTCACCGAAATGAAGCAGAGCCGCGCTCTCGTGCCGGAACTGCCGCTCAAGGCGGTTCTGCGGGATTACCCGCACGGCGTCATCATCTCAGTTCTGCTGACCTGGGTCCTGTCGGCCGGCATCGTGGTGACGACGCTGATGACCGCAACCTTCCTGCAGAAGCTCTACGGCTATACGCCGCAGCAATCTCTGGCGGCAACCAGCTTCGGCACGCTGTTCCTGATCTTTGGAACCGCTGCCGCCGGCGCGATCGTCGACAAGGTCGGATCGGGCCGCTTCTTCACCGTCGCCGGCGTCTTCTTCGGTGCCGCCACCTGGGCCTTCTACAGCTATGCCGCCGTCTCGTTGACCGTGGTCTTCGTGCTCTACGCGATCATGGGCCTGGCAGTCGGCATGGTCGGCGCCGTGCCTTACGTCATGGTACGTGCCTTCCCGGCCCGCGTGCGTTTTTCCGGCCTCTCCTTCTCCTACAACATCTCCTACGCCATCTTCGGCGGCTTGACCCCGATTGCCGTCACCTCACTCTTGGCCGTCAATCCCATGGCGCATGCCTGGTATCTGCTGTTCATCGCCGCTTTGACGACGGGTCTCGGCATCTATCTGAGCATCCGCGGCGACCGGATCGAGTCGGACGCCGGGATCGAGGAACTGACGGCGCGGCTGGCCAAGCCGTAGTTCCAAGTTCAGTAGCGATTTCAAACAGAAGAAGCCGGAAGTTGACTCAACTTCCGGCTTCTTGATTCAGTGCATGAACTTCAGGCGTCAGGCCGCGTCCTCGACCACCTCGCCTTTGGCAGGCACGTAATTGAGAACCGGCCCAAGCCAGCGCTCCACCTCCTCGACCGGCATGCCCTTGCGGCCGGCATAATCCTCGACCTGGTCGCGCTCGACCTTGGCAACGCCGAAATAATAGGAAGCAGGGTGACCGATATAAAGGCCGGACACCGATGAGCCCGGCCACATCGCATAGCTCTCGGTCAGTTCGACCCCGGTCGCTGCCGTCGCATCGAGCAAACGGAAGAGCGTTGCCTTTTCCGTGTGATCGGGCTGAGCCGGATAGCCCGGCGCCGGACGAATACCCGCATAGGTCTCCGTGATGAGCTCATCCGGCGAGAAGCTCTCATCCGATGCATAGCCCCAGAATTCTTTGCGGACGCGCTCATGCATGGCCTCGGCAAAAGCCTCGGCAAACCGGTCTGCCAGCGCCTTGACCATGATCGAGGAATAATCGTCGTTGGCGCGCTCGAAGCGCTCGGCAATCGCCACTTCCTCGATGCCTGCAGTCACCACGAAGCCGCCGACATAGTCCTCAAGCCCGCTCGAGGCCGGAGCCACGAAGTCGGACAGGGCCACATTGGGGCGACCATCCCGCTTCGACAACTGCTGGCGCAATGTGTAGAAGGTTGCAAGCTCCTGGGCGCGGCTATCGTCCGTGAACAGGCGGATGTCGTCGCCGGCCGCATTGGCCGGCCAGAAGCCGATGACAGCGCGCGGCCGGAACCAGTTTTCGGCAATCACCTTCTCAAGCATGGCTTGTGCGTCTGCATAAAGCTGACGGGCCGCCTCGCCCTGTTTCTCGTCCTGAAGAATGCCGGGAAAGCGCCCCTTCAGCTCCCAGGTCTGGAAGAACGGCGTCCAGTCGATGTATCTCGAAAGCTCGGCCAGGTCATAGTTCTCGAACACTCTCGTACCGATGAACTGTGGCTTCACCGGCTTGTAGCCGGACCAATCGAGTTTTTCCGCATTGGCGCGGGCACGGGCAATCGGCAGCCGGATCTTGTCGGCCTCAGAGCGTGCATGCGCGGCCGCGACTTTCGCGTATTCCGCGCGCACCGTTTCCACATAGCCCGATTTCGCCTCGGGAGACAAAAGCGACGAAACGACGCCGACGGCGCGGCTGGCATCGGTCACGTAGACGGCCTGGCCGCGGTCATAACGCGGATGGATCTTGACCGCCGTATGGACCCGGCTTGTGGTTGCACCACCAATTAACAGCGGGATGTCGAAGCCCTGGCGCTCCATCTCGGAGGCCACGTGAACCATTTCGTCGAGCGATGGCGTGATCAGACCGGAAAGGCCGATAATGTCCACCTGCTCCTTGACCGCCGTTTCGAGGATCTTCGTAGCCGGCACCATGACGCCGAGGTCGATGATCTCGTAATTGTTGCAGGCCAGCACGACGCCGACAATGTTCTTGCCGATATCGTGGACGTCGCCCTTGACGGTCGCCATCAGCACCCTGCCGGCCGTCTTGCGCTGGTCACCGCCATTGAGCCGCTTCTCTTCTTCCATGTAAGGCAGCAGCACCGCCACGGCCTGCTTCATGACGCGGGCCGACTTCACCACCTGCGGCAGGAACATCTTGCCCGAGCCGAACAGGTCCCCGACGATGTTCATGCCGGCCATGAGCGGGCCTTCGATGACATGCAGCGGCCGCTCCGCCTGCAGGCGGGCCTCTTCCGTGTCGGCCTCGATGAAGTCGGTAATGCCGTTGACCAGAGCGTGCGACAAGCGCTTCTCCACCGGCCATTCCCGCCACGCGAGGTCCTTCTCCTTGGCTTCCCTGGCGCCGCTGCCGCGGTAGCGCTCGGCGATCTCGAGCAACCTTTCAGTGGCGTCGTCGCGGCGGTTGAGGACGACGTCTTCGCAGGCGTCACGCAGCTCCGGATCGATGTTCTCGTAGATCGCCAGCTGACCGGCATTGACGATGCCCATGTCCATACCCGCCTGGATGGCGTGGTAAAGGAAGACCGCATGCATGGCCTCGCGAACCGGTTCATTGCCGCGGAACGAGAAGGAAAGGTTGGAAACGCCGCCCGACACATGCACCAGCGGCATGCGCTCCCGGATGGTGCGGGTCGCCTCGATGAAGGCGACACCATAGGTGCTGTGTTCATCAATGCCCGTCGCCACCGCGAAGACATTGGGGTCGAAGATGATGTCTTCGGGCGGGAAATCGGCTTCTTCGGTCAGAAGCTTATAGGCACGCTCGCAGATCGCCACCTTGCGCTCGTAGCTGTCGGCCTGGCCTTGTTCGTCGAAAGCCATGATCACAACGGCGGCGCCGTAGTTGCGCAGCAGCTTTGCCTGGGCGATGAATTTTTCCTCGCCCTCCTTCATGGAGATGGAATTGACGACCGGTTTCCCCTGCACGCACTTCAAGCCGGCTTCCATGATCTCGAACTTCGACGAGTCGAGCATGATCGGCACGCGGGCAATATCCGGCTCTGCGGCGATGAGGTTGACGAACTCGACCATCGCCTTTTGCGAATCGATCAAGCCTTCGTCCATGTTGATGTCGATGACAGAGGCGCCGTTCTCGACCTGTTCACGCGCCACGGCCAGTGCTGCGGTAAAATCGCCCGCCGTGATCAGTTTGCGAAACTTCGCCGAGCCGGTCACATTGGTTCGCTCGCCGACATTGACGAACGGCACTTCCTTGGCAAAGACGAAGGGCTCCAGCCCTGCCAGCGACATGAACGGCCGGTGTTCCGGCACCGCGCGTGGCTTGTGAGGAGCGACGGCCTCGGCGATGGCCTGAATGTGCTCGGGCGTCGAGCCGCAGCAGCCGCCGACAACGTTGACGAGACCGTCTTGCGCGAAGCCTTCGATCTGGCGTGCCATGTCGTCCGGCGTCTCGTCATAGCGCCCGAACTCATTCGGCAAGCCGGCATTCGGATAGGCCGAGATGAAGGTATCGGCGACAGCGGAAAGTTCCTGCAGATGCGGCCGCATTGCATCGGCGCCCAGCGCGCAGTTAAGGCCGATCGTGAAGGGCTTGGCATGACGAACCGAGTACCAGAAGGCCGAGGGGGTCTGACCTGAAAGCGTTCGGCCGGAAAGGTCGGTGATCGTGCCCGAGATCATCACCGGCAGGTGGATTCCCTTTTCTGCAAACCGTTCCGCGCAGGCGAAAATGGCCGCCTTGGCGTTTAACGTGTCGAAGATCGTTTCGATGAGAATGATGTCGGCACCGCCATCGATCAGACCGTCCAGCTGTTCGCCATAAGCGATACGGAGGTCATCGAACGTTACCGCGCGGTAGCCAGGATTATTCACATCGGGGGAGATCGAGGCGGTGCGGTTGGTTGGTCCGATGGCCCCGGCCACGAAGCGGCGGCGTCCATCTTCCTTCTGTGCCCGCACAGCAGCCCGCCGCGCCAGACGCGCCCCATCACGGTTCAGGTCGTAGACGGCATTTTCCATCTGGTAATCGGCCTGAGCGATCCGGGTCGAGGAAAATGTATTGGTCTCTATGATATCGGCGCCAGCCTTGGCATATCGATAATGGATGTCTTCGATCGCCTGTGGTTGCGAGAGGATCAGCAGGTCGTTGTTGCCCTGCTGATGGCAGGCGCAGCCGATGAAGCGCTGTCCCCTGAACTGCTCTTCGTCAAAACCAAGCCCTTGTATCTGGGTACCCATGGCACCGTCGATAACGAGGATTTTCTCGCGTGCCGCCGCCTGGAGCGCCGCCAGGATTTCAACGCCGTCACGGCGCTCAATATCTGAGCCGAACAAATCATCAAACATCGGGCGATCCTTCCTCATGCATTGCGATCGATAAACGCATAAGCATATCTTTATGTCAACATAAACCGGCACTTCCGGAGGCGCGATCCCGATGACAGGAGGCACGTCCGGCGCTATAGACATCAAGCCGGATTTTCCGCCGAACAATTCAGAGGTTCATATGAGTGATCAAGATCAAAGGTCGGCCAAATGGGCGAGCCTCCCCTATCATCGGAAATGGCTTGCGGATCAAGCCACCAGTCTTTTTGACTTCTTCCAGTACCGTGCGGCTAACCCGGCCGGTGGCTTCTTTGATCTCGACGATCAGGGCGCTCCAATCGGCGGCGGCAACCCAACGCGCGGCGTTCACGCTGCTGCCCGTATGGTACACTGTTTCTCGATCGGCTACCTGCTTGGGCGCCCGGGCTCCGGCGACATGATCGACCACGGCATGCGCTACCTCTGGGAAACACACCGCGACGCCGAACATGGCGGCTACTTCTGGCAGGTCAATGACGACGGTCCGGTTGATCCGGCCAAGCAGGGCTATGGCCATGCCTTTGTCTTGCTAGCCGCCGCCTCGGCCAAGACAGTTGGACACCCACTTGCAGACGAGATGCTCGCCGACATCACCAAGGTGCTGGAAGCCAGATTTTGGGAGCCGGAACACGGTGCAATTGCCGAAGAGTTCAACCGCGACTGGTCGCCGATCGACGGAGGAAGCTATCGCGGCCAGAACTCCAACATGCATCTGACTGAAGCACTGATGGCTGCCTATGAGGTCACCGGCGAGAGGTCCTACCTCGACAAGGCTCTGAGCATTGCCGAGCTGGTGATCCATCAATCTGCCGGCAGTACCGGCTTCCGCGTTGCCGAACATTTTGATGCCCAGTGGCGGATCAACAAGGATTACTACCATCCGGACGAGATGTTCCGGCCTGCCGGCACGACACCTGGCCATGCGCTGGAATGGTCGCGTCTCGTGCTGCAGCTCTGGTCGCTCGACGACAAGCAGCGGAGCTGGATGCCGGATGCTGCGAAATCCCTCTTCGTCCAGGCCATGTCACTGGGTTGGGACAAGCAGAAGGGTGGTTTCTTCTATACGCTCGACTGGCAGGACCAGCCGGCCAAGACCAATAAGCTTTGGTGGCCAATGTGCGAAGCTGCCGGCGCTGCGTATTTCCTCAACGAGCATCTGCCGGTGGATCCGTTCTACGAGGACAGCTACCGGCTGATCTGGGGTACGATCGCCAACCGCTTCATCGACCACAGGAACGGCGGCTGGCACGAGGAATTGACGGAGGATCTCGTCCCGGCCCATACGCTTTTCCCGGGCAAGGGCGACATCTACCACGCCCTGCAGGCCTGCCTTATTCCTCTTTTTCCGGCCACCGGCAGCCTCACGAAAGTAGTTTCGGAAACCGGAGGCAAACTTTGATCGCAGCAGCATTCTGCTGTTTTACCCGGAGGCGGACGATCTGCCGCCTCCGCTACCGGCCGGATCGTCATGCTCGCTGGTCACTGCAGGCAAGACGGGTATAGCTCAGCTTGCCGGTCGCGGCGTCACCATGGAGCGAATGCGCGTCACCAGCAAATCGTAGTCATAGGGCTTGGTGATCAGGGCCGTCTGGGCCAGCGCTTCGGAGCCGGCGACATTTCTGTCCCCTGTGGCGAAGATGACCGGCAGATGCGGCAGCGTTTCCCTCAGAGCCAGCGTCAATTGCACGCCACTCATGTCCGGCAGATGCACGTCGGTGACCAGGATATCGATTGCATGATCCTTTGCGACGGCGATCGCCTCGTTGGCCGTTCCTGCTTCCAGTACTCGCATACCGCTGTCCTGCAGGAAATCGGCAGTTGAGATACGGATAAGCGCCTCATCTTCGACCAGCAGGATGGTGAGCGGCAACGCATTTCCCGCCATTGTCTCTGTTACCGTGGACGGTGCAGACTGCGGCTTTGTTGAATTGGATGCTTCCAGACGGGTTTGCTCCAGCACCTGACGGATCTTTCTTGCAAGCGCATCGCGCGTATAGGGTTTGCTCAGCAGGTTGACGCCCGCATCAAGCCGGCCCCCGTGAACAATAGCGTTCTCCGTATAACCTGACGTGAACAGAACACCCACATGCGGCAGCCGCTCCTTCGCCTTGATGGCGAGGTCGCGGCTCTTCAGCTTTCCGGGCATAACAACATCGGTGAACACCAGATCGATCGGTACGCCGCTGTCGACGATGGCAAGGCCACTATCGGCGTCGCGCGCCTTCAGCACCCGATAGCCAAGCTCCATCAGCAGGCTGACGGTCGTATCCCTGACGGCCTCGTCGTCCTCGACCACGAGAATAGTCTCGCTACCGCCGGAGGCCGGCGCGCTCGAGGTTTCGGCCACGACAACGTCTTCGTCTTCCATGGAACGAGGAAGATAGATCCGCACAGTGGTCCCGCTGCCGGGCTCGCTGTAGATCCGGATATGTCCTTCCGACTGCTTGACGAATCCATACACCATGGACAGGCCAAGACCGGTTCCCTTGCCTTCGGGCTTCGTGGTGAAGAAGGGATCGAACACCTTGTCGAGAACGGCTTGCGTCATGCCGCTGCCAGTATCGCTCACAGCCAGCATGACATATTGACCTGCTTTCACATCGAAAGCATGCCGGGCATATTCCTCATCCAGATAAGCATTGCCCAGCTCGACGGTCAGCTTTCCTTGGCCGCCCATGGCGTCCCGCGAGTTGATGGCGAGGTTGAGCAGGGCGTTTTCCACATTGGTCGGGTCTACGAGCGTATTCCAAAGCCCTCCCGCCACGATGGTGTCGATCTCGATCGCTTCGCCTATGCTCCGACGCAGAAGGTGATCCATCTCGCGAACGAGGCGCCCCAGATTGACGACCTTCGGAGCCAGAGGCTGACGCCGCCCGAAGGCTAACAGTTGCGATGCCAGCCTTGCTCCACGGGTGGCACCTGCCAAGGCACTATTGACGCGTTTCTCGGCAGTCTCGTTGCCGGCCACCTCGCGTCCGAGCAGTTGAAGGTTGCCGGTGATCACCTGCAGCAAATTGTTGAAGTCATGGGCGATGCCGCCAGCCAGATTGCCGATGGCTTCCATCTTCTGGCTTTGCCGCAAGACTTCCTGCGTTCTCTGCAGTTCGACCGTTCGTTCCTCGACCCGATTGCCAAGCGCTGCCGCAAGCGTCTCCAGCCGGTTCTCAGTATTCTTCTGATCCTCGATATCCGTATTGGTGGCAACCCAGAACTGAATGATGCCGTCGGCGCCGGAAACAGGAATGGCCCGACTGAGAAACCAGCGGTAGACACCATCGTGACGTCTCAGCCGCAATTCGGTTTCGAAGGTTTCTCCGCTCTCAACCGCCCCGGTCCAGCGCGTCCTGACATTTTCATTGTCTTCAGGGTGCAGCAGGCCCGACCCTCGCGCCTTGTCGAAGTAAAAGCTGTCTGTCCCGCTGTACTCGAAGATCCGGTCGTTGCACCACTGCATGCGGCCATCCGGTGTCGCCGTCCAGACCTGGTTGGGAAGCGATTGCGCCAGCGTTCGGAAGCGCTCTTCGTTCTCGCGCGCCGCATCCTGGGCCCGCCGAAGGTCGGTTACGTCATGCCCCTGCACGAATATGCCGGTAACGTCTCCGGCTGCGCTCTTGATCGGCTGGTATACGAAGTCGAGGAAGCGTTGCTCAGGCTCCTCGCCCCTTCGCCTCTGAAGAAGCACGGCCGCTCCATTGGCGCTGTAGGGCACACCGGTGCGGTATACCTGATCGAGCAGTTCAAAAAAGCCCTGGCCGCTGACATCCGGCAGGGCTTGCTGAACCGGCTTGCCGATCAGGTCCTCGCGTCCGACAAGCGCCCGAAATGCTCCATTGGCGATGTCGAAAATATGGTCCGGCTCACGCAACACCGCCATGAAGCCCGGCGCCTGCTCGAAAAGTGACCGTAGATATTCCCGCTCCTGCTCAAGAGCCCGATTTTCATCTTGGACAGCATCCACTCGCCTCAAAAGGCCGGTTTCCATCTCCAGGTTACGATCGCCTGCCGTCTGGCGCAGATGATGGAGCTCGGAGACGTCGACCGTATGCTGAAGGATGAAAGCAACCTCGCCTTTTTCATCAAGCATTGGAGTGTGGGTGGCGCTCCAGTACCGCTCCTGGAGCTCGCCTTTTTCATCTACGATCGGATAAGGAATAAGCGGAATATGATCCACGGCACCGGAGGTGAAGACCTTGGCAAAGGATTGGCGCAGGATCTCCCCTGAAGCGGACTGAGGATCGCTCGGGAAGGCATCGAACATGCCCATGCCCGTGAGTTCCCCGCGGGATCTTCCAGTGACAGACAGATAGGCATCGTTCATGCCGATCAGCCGCAAATCCCGGTCGAGGATGACATAGGGATTGGGGGACAGGTTGAACAATTGATTAAAATCGATGGCGGAAAGACCCGTCAGCCGAAACATACCTAGTCCCTGATGCCAAACGCGCTGCAGCTTATAAACTTTTCGCCTTGTTTGACAATGACAAAGGCAAGGAGGACCAGTTGTTGCCAACGGTGCCTGCACGAATTCAAAGAAGCACCTCAGACGCTGGTCGCGTTCTCACGTCTTGCTGCCGGCAGCCCTCCATCCTGCGCCCCGTGCGCGCCGCAACACCTGGGTCATTTCTTGAGCCGGCATGGGCCTACCGTAGCGATATCCCTGCCCTGCGACGCAACCCAACTTGCGCAGCAACTGCTCCTGCTCCAGGGTTTCGATGCCCTCGGCAACCGTCCTCAGCCCCAGTTCATTGCTAAGGGTCACCATCGCTTTGGTGATGGCCGCATCCGTCGGGCGACTCAGAAGGTCGCGGACAAAACTCCTGTCGATCTTTAGCGTCGTCAACGGATAGCGCTGCAAGGAACTCAAGGAGGCGTAGCCCGTCCCGAAATCATCAAAAGCAATGCCGACGCCGATCTGGGCAAGTGCCTGCATGGTTTCAAGCGACTGATCGTCGTCGTTCAGCGCAATGGTTTCGGTGATCTCGATCTCGAGAAGGCGCGGAGGGATGCCGTAACGGCGCAGAAGTTCATTTACCACTCCCGGCAGATCGCCCGCCCTTACCTGTGCTGCGAAAAGGTTGACACCCATCTTGATAGGCGGATGGCCTTGAGCAATCCATGCAGCAAGCTGCCTGCATGCCTCGTCCAGAACCCAGAAGCCCACGTCAAGAGCGCGGGAGCTCTGCTCCAGTGCCGGAAGGAAGGCTGCCGGAGCAAGCAGGCCGCGCTCCGGGTGCTGCCATCTGATCAGCGCTTCAACGCCGAATAGTTCACCCGTGCCGATCATTACCTGCGGCTGGTAATGGAGGACCAGTTCTCCATCAATGATCGCGCGGAACAGCTGGTCCTGGAGGCTGCGGCGTGCCAGAGTCTCGTTGCGCATGGCAGGCTCGAACATGCGATAAACGCGGCCACCTGTCTGCTTGGCTCGGTAGAGCGCAAAATCAGCGCTGGCAATCAGTTCGTCGGCATCGCTTCCATGGGAAGGCGCAAGCGAAAAGCCAACGCTCGCACCGATCCGGAATGTGTTTGACGCCACTTGGAACGGAGACTTGAAAGCCTCCAATATGGTTGCTGCCGCTTTCTGAGCCACGAGTGGATCGCTGACCGCCGGGATCAGGACGGCAAACTCGTCGCCACCGAAACGTGACACCGTTACCTGCTTTTCGAACAGGGCCGGTATACGCACGCCGATGGCCTGAAGCAGCGCATCTCCTGCGGCGTGACCAAAGCGGTCATTGACGTCCTTGAAGCCGTCGAGATCGAAAAGGACCACCGCCGCCCCGCCGCTTTGCTTCAGGGATTCCTCCAGGAGAGCTTCAAAGCGATGCCGGTTGCACAGACCGGTGAGTGTGTCCTGGCTTGCCAGGCGAAGCAGCCGGCTGTCGCGCTCGCGACGATCCGAGATGTCCTTGATGATTGCGCCCATGGCAATGCCGCCTTGATCCGCCCAGTTCGACAGCGCCATCTCGATGGGGAACTCGCTGCCATCTTTCCGGATGGCGGAAATTTCCACTGTCTTGCCCTTGAGAGTGGATGGCCCTCCGGCCGCGACTCGCGCAAGACCGGCATTATGGGCAGCCCGAAAGCGCTCCGGAACAATGATATCGAGGGAATTGCCAACCATTTCATCCAAACCGTATCCGAACATGGCGAGCGCTGAACTGTTGACGAATTCGATGCGGCCGGAGGAATTGATGGTGACGATCGAAAGGTCCGTCGCATTGGCAAAATTTGTCGCCGTCGCCAGGGGTATGCCCTCACGTCGCAATTCCAGATGCTCCATGACAAGAGCCGCCAGCCCCGAAAGCGTCTTCTTCTCGCGCTCCGAAAAAACCGTCCGGATCGCCGGATCGGCGATGCAAAGCGCTCCAATGCCGTGACCGTCCGAGGTTATCAGCGGAGCTCCGGCATAGAAACGAATGAAGGGTTCTCCGGTCACTATCGGAAGCTGACGAAATCGCTGATCCTGCCGCGCGTCTGCGACAACCAGCACAGCCTCACTTCTGATCGTATGATCGCAAAAGGATGCCGACCGTTCGGTCTGCTCCAGCTGCGCGCCAGAACATGCCTTGAACCACTGCTTGTCGGCGTCGATCAACGTTATGAACGCCATCCGCGTTCCGAACAGATCGGCCGCGAAGCGGCAGATGCGGTCAAAGCGGCTCTCAGGTGGCGTTTCCGCAATCTGGTAACGCTCCAGGGCGTTGAGCCGTCCCTGTTCCTCCAAACTCATCTTGTCGGCTTCGGACATATCGGCTCCGGACCATCGCATGAGCGGCGGAGTTTAGGGAGAAATAAATTAGAAAAGTCATAACACTGAAGATGAATGCAATCCGTCACGCTCGCAAAGGGGGTACGGTGAGCCGATAGAGGTTGGACGAGACATTTCAGCTTGTGCTACATAATGATTCAACCGAGTTCCAACTCACGAGCCGGAAATCTGCCGATCAACAAGATGAAGGTGTTTGTGCGGTACACTGATGGTTCTAGCCAAGTTTGCTGATCGCAAAGAACGGCTCGTTCAGGGCTTCCTGAGCCGCCGCTTCACCACATCAGAGGTATATACGATCGCGCTGGTTGGCGTCGCTGCAGGTTTCCTGCTGCGTCTGGCGCTTTTCGTGCCGCTGGATGACAAGGCGACCTTCGTCTTCTTCATTCCACCCATTTTGGTCGTTTCGATCATTGGCGGGTTCAGGGCGTCCGCGTTTGCCGTCGCCCTGTCCGTTCTGGCTGTCTATGTGCTCAAAGAAACCACGACAGCGCGCGGGGCGCAGCTATCGGAAATGATCGTCGTCGCGGTCGTCGGCATGGCGATCGGCCTCGTGGGCGAGATGCTTCACATAGCCAGACGCACAATTGAGCGGACGCAGGCCAAAGCCGATTCGCGCGAGGCGCATCTCAAATCGATCATGGATACCGTTCTGGATGCGACGATCGTCAGCACTAAGGATGGCACGATCCTGTCATTCAACGCCGCGGCGGTGCGCCAATTCGGCTATGGCGAAGACGAAGCGATCGGCCGGAACCTGCGCATGCTGATGCCCGAGCCGTACCACCACGAACACGACGGATATCTCGAGCGATACCTCCGGACGGGCGAGAAACGAATTATCGGCCGTGACCGGGTCGTTGTCGGCCGCCGAAAGGATGGCTCGACCTTTCCGATGAAACTGGCTGTTGGCGAAACACGATCGGAAGGCCGGACCGTCTTCACTGGTTTCATCCGCGACCTGACGGAGCGGGAGGAGTCCGCCGCCAGACTGCAGGAAATCCAAGGCGAGATGGCAAGGCTCGCGCGGCTGAACGAGATGGGAGAAATGGCATCTACTCTGGCCCATGAACTCAACCAGCCGCTTTCTGCGATTGCCAATTATGCGCATGGCTGCGCGCGCTTGTTGAGGGATATGGACGACGACATCGCCGTGCGCATGCGCGACGCCTTGGGAGAGACGGCACAGCAATCGCTTCGGGCAGGCCAGATCATCAAGCATCTGCGCGAATTCGTCACCAAGGGCGAGACGGAAAAAGCACCGCAGAACATCCGCCGCCTCGTGGAAGAAGCCGCCGCCCTGGCGCTCATCGGATCGCGTGAGAAAGGCGTTCGGACCCTCCTGGAATTTGGCGCCGGGCCTGAAACGGTCATGGTCGACCGCATCCAGATCCAGCAGGTACTGACCAATCTCATGCGCAATGCGATCGAGGCGATGCGTGACAGCACACACTGCGAACTGATCATTCGCACCGTGGCAGAGCGTAACAACGTCATCGCTGTATCGATTGAAGACACCGGCCCCGGCATTGCCGCTGAAATCGCCGGCCAATTATTCAAGCCTTTCGTAACAACTAAGTCCGGGGGCATGGGCGTGGGTCTCTCGATCTGCAAGCGGATCGTAGAAGCTCACGGAGGGGAACTGACCGCGGTACCCAATGCAGCCGGCGGAGCGACCTTCCGTTTCACCCTGCCCGTCTATGAGGAGGAAAAAAATGGAAACGGCTGACTATACCGTCCATGTCGTCGACGACGAGGAACCGGTGCGCAAGTCGTTGGCTTTCATGCTCACCATGAACGGCTTTGCGGTACGCATGCACGACAGCGCAACGAGCTTCCTGCAATTTGCCCCGAGCATCCGCAACGGTGTCCTCATCACCGACCTGCGCATGCCCGACATGAGCGGCGTCGAGCTCATCCGCAGCTTGGCGAGCCTGCCGGTAAAGGTGCCTGCCATTGTCATTACCGGTCACGGCGATGTTCCCATGGCGGTGGACGCCATGAAGGCCGGCGCCGTGGATTTCATCGAAAAGCCTTTCGAGGACGTCGTCCTGATCGAGGCGATCGGCAGGGCGTCCGCCCTCCTCACGGAAGCATCGACGGATGCCGATCTCGCGGACGTAAACGCTTGCCTGAAGATGCTGAGCGACCGGGAGCGGCAGGTCTTGTCAGCGGTCGTCGGTGGGCTTCCGAACAAGGTCATCGCCTATGAGCTGGACATCAGCCCGCGAACGGTTGAAGTCCACAGGGCCAATGTCATGTCCAAGATGAAGGCAAAGAGTTTGCCTCAACTGGTCCGCATGGCGATCGCAGCCGGCTTCGGGCCAAAGTAATTCTTCAACATTCGGCGGCGGTTTTTGATCTAGCGCAAAGTCTTCCGACCAAAGAGGTGGTAGTGACGTAGCGGTAGGTCTTCAATTGCCTTATCCCGGATGCTTTTCGTGCTGTCACTCTCGAAGATCGTGGTTATTGCCGCCGATGCGGGGCTCAGGCACTCCCTGACCTTTGCCTTGGAGGTCGAGGGTTATCAGGTCGAGGCGCATGAGACCTGGGTGGAGTGCCGGCCATCCACCGGGTGCTGCCTTTGCAAGATCGTTGACGATCAAGTGATCCACAACGACAGCGAGGCGATGCGCAGCTTCAATGATGACAACAATGTCATGATCCTGCTCGTGGACGGCCTGTCGCCGGTACCACCAGCCGGGCGGGCCAAATTGCTGGTAAAGCCGTTCGACGGTTCGGATCTGGTTCAGATGGTGAGAAGCCTTACCTGCGCAGCCTAAGTATTTCCCCCTAGTGACACAACCGAATTTTCGTTCGCGTCCCCCTGCGGCATTGTTGCTCGACAGGTAGGGGATGAGAAAGAACATGGTTGCACTCGCTTACGCCGACCACGCTTTGTTGACATCAGGCAGTGCTGCAAGGTCACTGGGCTTGAGCTATGCGAGGCCTTTGCCTGTCGTCACCTTCGGCGCGGGTTCGGAAATCTATGTTCCCGGACAGGCTGCCGATGCGCTTTACCAGGTGGAATTCGGCGCGGTGCGGCTGCATCGCCTTCTGTCGGACGGCAGACGGCAGGTCATAGCCTTCTATCTGGCTGGAGAAACTTTCGGCTTTGCCGCCGAGCCTATCCACAGCTTCTTTGCCGAGGCCATTGTTGCAACGGGCTTGAAGGCCGTGGTGCATCCGGCTTCCGGCGCGGTGTCGCCGGACCTGTTGAGCCTCGCGCTTCGTGGAATGATCCGCGCCCAGGAGCACATTCTGGTCATCGGTCGCCAGACGGCGGTCGAGCGTATCGCCGGCTTCATCATCGACATGGCGAGCCGCCAGGGCGATCTTGAACACATCGACCTGCCTATGACCCGGCTGGACATTGCTGATTATCTCGGCTTGACGATCGAAACCGTATCGCGAGTCTTTGCCAAGCTTCGCAGTGCCGGCCTGATCAAGCTGCGCAGCATTCGCTGCGTCGAGATCAACAACCTCCGAGCGCTCCAGGGGCTATGCGCCTGACGATTTGATTGGTCAGCCCTTGTTGCCGATCATGTCAAGGAGATTGCGCATCTGAAGAACGGTCACGCTGTTCGTCTGATAGCTCGCCGATGGCTGGAAGCCAAAATTGACGGCCTTTTGGTCTACAGCCTCCAGCGGCACACGGCAGGAACTGTGAACCTCATGGACGCCCGTTTCACTGACAATCCGTTCCACATTAAATATGTTGATGCCGCTGCCCGGCATGATCGACAGGCGATCGGCAGCGAGATCCGCCAGCACTTTCAGGGTCCCCAGCCCATCCAGCGCTTTGACTTGAAGCCCTGACGTCAACACGCGCTCGACCCCCAGTTCGATCGCCTGCTCCAGCGCTTGGATCGGGTCGGGCACGAGATCGAACGCCCGATGCAGGGTAACGCCCATGTCTTTAGCCCGTTCGCTCAGCCGGGTCAGGAGCGGCAGGTCAAGGGTTCCGTCGGCACAGCTCGCGCCGATCACAACACCTGCCAACCCGGCTGTGCGAGCGGCATCCACATCCGCCAGCATGGCAGCCTCGTTGTCGCCGTCGTAAACGAAGTTTCCGGCCCGCGGACGGATCATCGCGTAAACCGGGATGGGCGCCTTGGCTGCCAGTGCCATCAACCCGGCTGGCGGCGTGAGGCCACCGAGATCGAGTGCGGCACAAAGTTCGATCCTGTCCGCGCCGCCGGCAATGGCGGCGGCCAGGCCTTCCGGCGAATCGACGCAGACTTCAAGCCGAACCGACATGCTCAAGCTTCCTTCATTCGGGCAGCCACGTCGTGCCCGAGAACGGCAGCGCCGACCAGTCCCCCATCCTCTTGTCGCAGCGCCGGGGTCACCAGCGGCTGATCTAAACGATGCAGAACGCGAGCGCGAACCGCCTGATCCAGGGCTGCGATCAGAGGCGTTGCTGATGCAAGCCCACCTCCAACCGGTATCACGGAAGCGCCTGTGACATTTGCCACCAAGGCAAGTGGATCGGCAATGAGCTCCAGATAAACGGCAACCGTCCGAGACGCCTGCGCCTCACCCTCCTGCCAATCTTGGAGAATGCGATGACTTGTCTCATCATTTCCGTGGAGGAAGCGATGAAGCCTCTCGATACCCCGTGCGCCACCGATCGTATCGACGCAGCCGGACCGTCCGCAGCCGCAGGAAAAGCGGGGTATGTGAAACCTCTCCCCATTAACGTCGACGGTCGTGTTGAGAACAGGGCCGTGACCCCATTCGCCGGTGACACCGCCGACACCGCGCACAAGCCGCCCGTCGATTGCCAGTCCGCCCCCGATACCGGTGCCCATGATCGCGCAGAAAACTACGGAATGTCCCCTGCCCGCTCCTTCGTTCGCCTCGGCAAGGGTAAGGCAATCCGCATCGTTCGCTGCCACGACCGGTCGTCCAAGCAGCGCTGAAAGTTCCGTTCCAATTGGCTTTCCGGTGATGCAAGGGATGTTGGCAGAGGTCGCCACGCCGTCACGCGGGTCGACCAGACCGGCAATGGACAAGCCAAGCGGCGCCGCAGCGTCAGCCGCCCCGGCATGACGGTCGATCAGGGCGGACAGCGACGACGCCAGATCCGTCCAGCTCGTGGCCGGGGTTGTAACCCTTTCCAGCGGCACCAAGGCACCCGGTTGCGGTGACACGGCGAACTTCATGAAGGAGCCCCCTATGTCCACGCAAAACACAGGTGACGCGGTCACACTTCCAGCATTGGCGACCGGCATCGTCCCCATGGTGCTCATCAGCGCCGGGCCAACCGGCTGCTGAGGCCATTTCCGAAAATGTTGTAGCCAGGTAGCTTGATCATGATAGCAAGTCCTCGAATAGCGAATCCAGAAGTCGAACCCCCGGCAAGTCTGCTGCGTTCATTGATGCGCCGCAATCTTCAACAGCGAGCCACCCGCTCGCTCTTGCTTGATAGCAAAAGCTCCCGGCGGCGCAATTAGCAGTTCGAAAGCGCTCGATTTTGATCATGCTCCGGTCGCTTCGCATAAGCCGCAATGGAAAGGTTGGCTCGAACACTGTTCATCGTCTCGTTTTGCAAACGAGCCAAATTCAAGCGCGCTCAACGTTTCATGCGATAAGATCCACAAGCTGTTATGCCGCAGCGGAAGGCAAGCGACGGCAGTCATGCCATTTCGGCTCATATTGCCCACTCGCCCAGCCGGCAAGCTTCAGCCGCACGTGTCTCCTTTTGGTTCTGCAGCATGCCAATACCATCGCCCGGTTCGGCTGCCGTGGAATCTCTTCTTTCTTTTCCCGCCACCGGCGATATGTCGGTGTAGGGAGTGAAGAGCAGGCCAAAAACTCCCCATGGCGGGAGGTTCGGCAGCAAGCAGATGCGAACAGCTGCAATAGTTGCCCGCTCATCTTCTTGCACAACGGGTGGCGCGGCCAGTCGGCACAACATATCTGTTTATTCTCTCACCACTTCCAGACAACAGTCTGATAATTAAGCATATGGAAGAAATTCCTGTCTGTGCGATCGGCAATTTCGCTGACAATATCGCGCCGAACGCCCATGCAGGAGAATCACCGTGACCCAACGCCTATCGCGCCGGATCCTTTTGCAGACGGCTGGTGCTCTGGCCGCCTCGGGTTCTTTCGTGAGGTTGGCTCGTGCACAGAATGCCGCCTTCGGTGGTCGGTTGATTGTGGCGGCGGATTCGGAACCGAAGAACCTCAATCCTGCCATGGTTGCCTCGAACGGCGTCTTCTTTATCGCCAGCAAAGTCATCGAACCGCTTGCCGAAGCATCCTTCGAGGGGCAGAACGGCCTCGTGCCGCGTCTGGCCCTGAACTGGGAAGGATCGGATGATGGCCGCTCGATCACGTTCAAGCTGCGTGACGGAGTGAAATGGCACGACGGAGAGCCGTTCACCTCGCAGGATGTCGCCTTCTCTGCTCTCAAGATCTGGAAGCCGCTGCAGAATCTCGGACGTCTTGTGTTCGCCAATCTTGAAGCGGTCGATACGCCGGATCCCACCACGGCCATCTTCCGGTTTTCGAAGCCGACGCCACTGCAGTTGATCCGCAATGCGCTCCCCGTCGTCAGCAGCGTCGTTCCCAAGCACGTTTATGACGGCACGGATGTTGCGAGCAATCCCGCCAATCTGCATCCCATTGGCACAGGACCATTCAAGTTTGCCGAATACAAACCGGGTGAATATTACAGGCTGACAAAGAACTCCGTATACTGGGAGAAGGACAGGCCGAAGCTCGATGAAATAATATTCCGCATTCTCGCCGATCGTGCGGCGGCCGGTGCTGCGCTTGAAGCCGAAGAAATTCAACTCGCGGCCTTCTCGGCCATCCCTCTCGGCGAGCTTGACCGGATGTCGAAGCTGCCCGGTATCAAGGTTATCTCCAGAGGCTATGAGGGGCTCACTTACCAGCTTGTAGTCGAGATCAACCACCGCCGAAAGGAACTGGCGGATGTGCGGGTACGCCGGGCAATTGCGCATGCGATCAACAAGCAGTTCGTGGTCGACACGATCTTTCTAGGCTACGCCGCCGCATCCACCGGTCCTGTCCCCAGACATGCTGCTGAATTCTACGAAGCAGATGTGCCGACTTACGCATTCAACACGGCCAGAGCTAACGCCTTGCTGGACGAAGCCGGCTATCCCCTAGGTGCCGACGGCACCCGGTTTTCGCTGAAGCTCCGCCCGGCACCGTATTTCAACGAGACAAAGCAGTTCGGCTATTACCTGAGACGGGCACTTGCGGCGGTCGGAATTGACGTCCAACTGGTCAATGCCGATGTCGCTGCTCATCAAAAGGCCGTCTACACCGATCATGATTTCGATCTTGCCGTCGGCCCCCCAGTCTTTCGCAGCGACCCAGCTATTTCGACGACCATCCTCGTCCAGTCGGGCATCCCGGCTGGCGTCCCCTTTTCCAACCAGGGCAGCTATAAGAACGATGAGCTGGACGGCATTATTGCCAAAGCTGCCGAGACCGTGGACGCCACGGCACGCACGCAGCTTTACAAGCAGTTCCAGAAGATCGTCGCGACTGACCTGCCGATGATCAACGTGGCGGAATGGGGTTTCATTACCGTGGCACGCGAGACCGTGCTGAATGTGTCCAACAATCCCCGCTGGGCCGTGTCGAATTGGGCGGATACGGAATTACGATCGTCCTAGCGTCTCACGAGCCCATCAGCCAGTCGATGATGATCTCCTGGTCCGCTGGCACCAGCGCATGCCCGGCTTCGATCTTCCTTACCGTCACCTCTGCTCCAGAGGAGAGAAGCCGGTGCTCCAATTCTGTTGCATAGGATGCATAAAGGTCGTCGCTGCCGCTGACGGACAGGATCTTCGTGCCAGAGAGATCCGGTTGCGGATGATCTTCGAGCACATTCATCGGCCGCAACAAGACCGCCTTTTGGATGACGCCGGGATGCAGTTGCATGACGGCACCGAGCATGTTGGCGCCATTGGAATTGCCGAGAAATATCGTCCGCTCCGGATCGACTCCATAGGCCGACACCAAGTCAGCGGCGAAGGCGGCAAAGGCACGTGCTTCTGCCGCGATATCCTGCTGATCAAAATTCATCATGCTGAACCGGCGGAAGAAGCGGGCCACCCCCTCCTCGGTAGAGCGCCCCCGCACGCCGATAAGCATGGCATTCGGCGCAACCTTGCGCGCAAGCGGCAAAAGGTCCGCCTCGCTGCCGCCCGAGCCATGCAGCAGGACCAGCGTCGATCCGTCCGGCTCGTCCGCCACATGGATACGGTGCACGAAGTCGAGATCGCGATAGGTGGTTCGCTCTTCACCAGGGAGCCCGAACTGCGGCAGCATCACCTTCAGATCCTCATGATCCGCTTTGAAATGTTGCGGAATGAAAAGCTGACTGCCCAGTTTTTCAAGCGGCTCGTCGAGTGCAAATCCAGGCCCGTCGGAAGCGAGCTCGATCAGCGAGCCTCCGGGTTCGCGGACATAAAGAGAGTAGAAGTAATGCCTGTCATGCACATTCATTTCGCCGGCGACATCTGCCTGCAGGTTCGCATGGACGCTATCGACCTGAGCTTGGTCGGTCGCCCGGAATGCGATGTGGTCGATAGTCCCGGTACCTGGCGCTGCGGTCCAGAAACCGGTCGCGTCTCGGACATCGATGACATCGCCGGCTTCGGATAGAAGACGCTGGATATTGCCGGCCTGAGGACCGAAAGAAAGGCCCAAGTGGCGGATAAGAAAGTCCGCCGTCTCATGCGCCTTTTCCGAAAGGACGGTGGCGCCATGCAGCCTGCGGATCGCGTCGCCCTCGCCAATGCCGCCACCGCTCCACCAGACAAAAGGTCCTTTATCCTCGACACCGACCAGTTTGACGATGATGCCGTCGGGATCCGTCAGCCGGAGCACGGGCTCACCGAATTCCTGAGCCGGGCCGCTTGTCTTCACGTTGAACTGCAGGGCGCGTGTCAGCCAGAAGCCGATTGCCTCTGGCGCGATGGCAAAGCCGATCTCGCTTGGCGCGCCATGTCCGACCCGCCCAAGCGAGCCGTCTTCCCAGGCAAGAAAGGTGATCAATGACCCCGGTGTCGCCGCTCCGTCGCCATAGAAGAGGTGGAGCTGCCGGGCGTCCTCGAAGCCTGCCGTCCTCTTGACAAGGCGCAAGCCAAGAAAACCGACATAAAAGTCGACATTGGCCTGGATCTTGCGGGTAATTGCGGTGATGTGATGCAGGCCAGACGTCATGATACTCACTTTTGATTGAGGCTGGCGCTTACGCCAAGCCGACGACAATGCCTCAAGATCGACGCTATCGCGCCTCGAGCGAGATCATCAGGTTTGCCAGAAGCGCAGTGCGCGGCGCCAGACTGCTGACATAGATATGCTCCTGAAACGTATGCGGGCCGGCGCCATCGGCCCCAAGCCCGTCTAGGGTCGGCACGCCAAGGGCTGCCGTGAAATTGCCGTCCGACCCACCCCCTGTGCTCATGCCCTCAAGGGCGATGCCCAGATCGGCAGCAATGCCCGCTGCCACCTCGAAAAGTCGCATGCCTTCTTCAGACTGAGCGAAAGGCGGCCTGTTCATCTTGCCGCTGATGTCAAAGCTGATATCGGGGTCAACCGGCCGCATTGCTTCGATCTTTGCCGTTATCTCTTCGGCCGTGGCTGCATCCGGCACCCGGACATCCACCTGCATACGACATTCTGCAGGCACCGTATTGCGTCCCGTTCCGCCCTGTATTGTTCCGACTGTCACCGTGATGCCGCGATCCGCATCGTTCAGCGCCTCGAGTTCAAGCACCAGTCGGGCCGCAGCGCGGATGGCGCTCCGTCCGTCTTGTGGCCGTGCCCCCGCATGAGCGGCACGGCCATGAACGACGATGTCATACATGGCGACGCCCTTTCGGGACGTCACAACCTTGCCCCCATCCCGCGCCGGCTCAACGACTAAGGCGTAGCCGGCATTCTTGGCGAGTTCCTCCATGAAGGCCCGCGAGGACAGGCTGCCCATTTCCTCGTCTGGAACGAAGACTAGATCGACCGGCATCCGTGTTCCTCGTGCCACCGCCAGCTTCATCGCCTCCAGCGCCATCAGCGCGCCCGATTTCATGTCGTAAATCCCTGGGCCATAGAAGCGGTCACCCTCCTGGCGGAGCCGAAGCTGCTCGCCGATCACGCCGACTGCATGCACAGTGTCCAGATGAGCGAGGATCAGCACACTCTTCTCGTTGCTGCCCGCTGGCCTTGGCGAACGGACTGCGAGAATATCGCCGAAACCCAGCGTGCCCGGCAGCCGTTCGATGTCGAACCCGGCTTGTTTGGCAATCTCCTCCACCCGATCCGCAAGACGGTTGACGGCCTCAACATCGCGCGAAGGCGTTTCTATTTCCACCCATCGGCACAGTTCTTGAAGCAGCGCTTGATCGTCGATATCGGCAGCGGAAACAGATAGGCTCATTATATACGTGGCTTCAATTGGATAAGGAAAACAGCGTCGAGAGCGGCTTGGAAACCCGGATCAACGTTCGTTCACCAGGTTGAGTATCAACTGGTGGACATTGCCACCCTCCCCCAGTTCGACCTTGTCGAAGTCCTGGCTGGCACGCTGACGCGCCCGCGATATTTCCCCGAGCTTCAAAGTCAGATCGGCGCGGATCTTCGTGCACTTCGGATCCGAGGCAGCCGTCAGTCCGACGCTCACCCTCTCGATCTCCGCGACCATGGCTTTGATCTGCTCTCCATGAACCAGTTCGTGGCGCCGCACCCCATCAACAAAGGTCGCCCACTTCTTCTGGAGCTCGGGTGGCAAAGGCGAGGCAGGCTTTGGAAGCAAGTAGGTGATTGTCAGCTTTGGACGAGCGGAGACGAGTTTGCATGAACCATCGGGCTGTGGATCATATTTGCGCGACCAGGTCAGCCGGAAATCCGTATGAGCAATGGCACGCACATGCTGTCCCGCCTTTGGCCCTCTTTCACCGATCGAAGAATAAAGCTCTATCCCCGAACTGCCTGCAATCGGATAGGTCTTGGTTTCCTCATGAGCCTTCCACTGCTGTGCCTGCACGGGAGCAGATAGCCATGTCAGCAGAGCCAGCAAAAGAGCGAATTTCAGTTTTCTCGTCACCGGCAATCCTGATTTTCCACGCACGCCGCGGGACACTAGTGACAAGCTCACCAGCTTTCAACCAATGTGATGCGCCGCCAGCCGCTTATTCATGCTGCCCTGAAGCTCGGGCAACGTCTGTTCGGCAAATGCGCTAGGAGAAACTTGTTGGTGACAGCAGCGAGCAGTTATCATACATGTTGGCGCTATAGGCTTGGTCAATATGGCCATGGCTGAACAGGTTACCGCAGGATGAATCGGCTTGAAACGGTCCTGACAGGGAGAAGCAGATGAGCGCCGAGGGCAGGCTCGAAACGACCAAGCCGGCAGGCACGCTGGTCTCGCAGCTGAGCGAAACGCTGAGGCAAGCCATCGCCAAAGGCGACCATCCTCCGGGGTCTCGTCTACCAAGCGAGGCACAATTGACCGCCGCCCATGGCGTCAGCCGAACCGTGGTTCGTGAAGCCATCGCCGCCCTGCGCGCCGACCGGCTGGTGGAAGCGCGCCAGGGAGCCGGCGTTTTCGTGCTCGACACTGCGAGCGCCTCTAAGCCCGTCATGCTGTCGATGAACAACATCGACCTAGCTCGGGTTTCTTCGATGATTGAGCTTCTTGAGCTGAGAGCCGCCGTGGAAGTGGAAGCTGCAGGCCTAGCTGCCTTACGCCGCTCGCCCGCGCAGGAAGAGGCGATTTTCGATCGACATTATGCCGTACGGGCCGGAATCGAGGCGGCGCAACCGACCAGCGAGGCTGACTTCGCGCTTCATTTGTCCATCGCCGAGGCTACGAATAACCCTCGGTTTAGAGAATTTTTGACAATGATCGGCAAGAGCCTCATCCCTCGCGCCGCCTTGCGCCCCGATGATTCCGAACCGGATCAAGCCGCTTATATCAAGCTGCTGGACGAGGAGCACAATGCCATTGTCGTTGCCATTTCCGAAGGTGACGAGGATGGCGCGCGGCAGGCCATGCGGCGCCACTTGCGCGGCGCACAGCTGCGCTACCGCAGCCTTTTGCGCGACATCAGAAATCTGTAATATGAGTTATTGACTCATATGCAGCACACCTGTACGACAATTTTGTCTGGAGGAGACATCTAGAGAGGAATTTCGATTATGACGCCAGAAGAGATCAAGTCTGCGCTTGGCGCGGGCCTGCTGTCCTTTCCCGTGACCCACTTTGACGCCGAGGGCCAGTTCCAGGCGGAAAGCTATCGCCGCCACATCGAGTGGCTGTCGGGCTTCGAGGCTCCGGTACTCTTTGCTGCAGGCGGCACAGGCGAATTCTTCTCGCTGTCTCCCGATGAAATCCCCGGCATCGTTTCGGCTGCAAAGGAAGCTTCCGGCAAGACGGCAATCGTATCCGGTTGCGGCTTTGGCACGCATGTCGGCGTCGAGCTCGCGAAATCGGTCGAAAAGGCTGGCGCCGATGGCATCCTGCTGCTGCCGCATTACCTGATCGACGCGCCCCAGGAAGGTCTATATCAGCACGTCAAGAAGATCTGCCAGTCGGTCGGCATTGGTGTCATGGTCTACAACCGTGACAATTCAGTTCTTTCTGTCGATACGCTCAAGCGGCTATGCGACGAATGCCCGAACCTGATCGGCTTCAAGGACGGTACGGGTGAAATTGGACTTGTCAGACAGGTAACTGCCAGCATAGGCGACCGCCTGATGTATCTCGGCGGCATGCCGACGGCCGAACTGTTTGCCGAAGCTTATCTCGGTGCCGGCTTTACCACCTATTCCTCGGCGGTGTTCAATTTCGTTCCTGGCCTGGCAGTCGAATTCTACAAAGCACTCCGCGCCGGCAACCGCGCCCGCTGCGAGGAGATCCTGCGGGACTTCTTCTATCCCTTCATGGCGATCCGAAACCGCCGCAAGGGCTACGCCGTTTCCGCCATCAAGGCTGGGGTACGCCTGCAGGGCTTCGATGCCGGCAAGGTTCGCCCGCCGCTCGACGACCTGACGGCGGAGGAAGAAGAAATGCTCCTGAAACTGATTGGCTCCCATAAGCGGTAACCACGATGAAGATTGCTTCCGTCCGCACCCATCTCCTGGAGCACAGGCTCGACGTTGCCTTCGAAAGCGCTTCCATGCGCTTTGATCGGCGCGCGCATGTGCTCGTCGAGATCGAGTGCGAGGACGGAACCATCGGCTGGGGCGAGTGCCTTGGCCCGGCCCGCCCGAACGCTGCCATTGTCGCGACCTATGCCAACTGGCTGATCGGCGAAAATCCGCTTGAAACCGAAAAGATCTGGGCGCGCCTCTATAATGCCCTGCGCGACCAGGGCCAGCGCGGTCTGGCGGTGACTGCCCTTTCCGGCATCGACATCGCGCTCTGGGACATCAAGGGCAAGCATTTCGGCGTTCCCGTCTCCATCCTGCTCGGAGGCCGTTTTCGCGAAAGCGTCAAAGCCTATGCCACCGGCAGCTTCAAGCGCGACGGCGTCGACCGGGTTGAAGACAACGCTACGGATATCGCCCGCTATCGCATCGAGGGCTTTCACGCCACCAAGATCAAGATCGGCTTCGGCATCGAGGAAGACCTTCGAGTCATAAAAGCCGTGCGCGAAGCTGCGGGTGCGGACATGCGCCTGATGATCGATGCCAATCACGGCTATGATGCCGTGGAAGCGATCAAGCTCGGCAAGGCCGCCGCAGATTTCGACATCGACTGGTTTGAAGAGCCGGTCGTTCCGGAACAGCTGTCAGCTTATCGCGAAGTCCGGGCGCGCCAGCCCATCCCGGTTGCCGGTGGCGAAACTTGGCACAGCCGCTGGGGCATGCGCGAGCCGATTGAAACCCGCGCCGTAGATATCATCCAGCCCGACCTTGCCGGTGTCGGCGGTTTTACCGAAGCCAAGCGGGTCGCCGATCTGGCGGCCTTGCACGGTGTGCGCGTTGTCCCGCATGTCTGGGGTACCGCCGTTCATATCGCAGCCGCCTTGCAATTCATGGCAGCGATGATCCCGAGCCCGGTCCGGGTCAACCCGATCGAACCCATTCTGGAATTCGACCGCACCCATAACCCCTTCCGTCAGGCGGTGATCAAAACGCCGATCGAACACGAGCGCGGCGTGGTACAGATCCCCAACGGCCCGGGCCTTGGAATCGACATCAACCGCGACGCGCTCAAAGAATTCCGCATGGGAGACATCTGATGCTGACCCGTACCCTTTCCGGCACCGCTCCGAAGACCAAGCTGCCCGAGGGCGCGGTCGATGCTCAGATGCACATGTATCTACCAGGCTATCCTTCCCTGCCCGGCGGCCCCGGACTGCCGGTCGGTTCCCTGCCTGATCCGGCCCAATACCGGCAGTTCATGAAGTGGATCGGCATTGACCGGGTGATCATCACCCAGGGCAATGCGCACCAGCGCGACAATTCCAATCTCAATGCCTGCCTGGCCGAAATGGGCGACCTTGCCCGCGGCGTCTGCGTCATCGACAGCGCGACGACGGATGCGGAACTTGAACAGTTGGCTGCAGCCGGCAATGTCGGCACACGCATCATGGATCTGCCTGGCGGCGCCGTTGGCTTGAGCGAGCTTGAAGCGGTGGATGTCAAGGCAGCTTCGCTCGGCTGGATGCTGGCCGTACAGTTCGACGGCAGCAACATACTAGACCACGAAGAGCGCCTGAAGAACCTGAAGTCCCGCTGGGTCTTCGACCATCACGGCAAATTCTTTGCCGGCGTGACGCCGGACAGTCCGCAAATCGACGCCGTCAAGCGGCTGATCGACAGCGGAAAATGCTGGTTCAAGTTTGCCGGCGTCTACGAGTCGTCGAAAGCCGGCGGACCGGATTATGCCGATGTCGCAGCCGTTGCCCGCGACATTGCCGTTTATGCGCCTGAACGTATCGTCTGGGGCACGAACTGGCCGCACAATCTTGCCCGTGAGCAAGCCGATTATCCCGATGACGCAGCCTTGACCGACACGGTGCTGGGATGGCTCCCGGACGATCAGGCTCGCCATCTGGCTCTGGTGAAAAATCCTGAAGAACTTTATCGACTACCCGCCTGGAAGGCGGGTAGCAACTAAATCCGTCTGTCCGGGGCGTGGAGGCTCCGGCGGATACAATGAGGAGGAAAACATGAAAATCACCAAAATGCTCGGCCTCGCATTCGGCCTCGCACTGAGCGCGACAGCCCTACATGCGCAGGAAATCACCCTGCGCTCCGCGGACATTCATCCGGACGGTTATCCGACGGTGGAAGCGGTCAAATACATGAGCGAATTGCTGTCCCAGCGGACCAATGGCCGGATCAAGATCCAGGTCATGAACAATTCCATGCTCGGCCAGGAAAAAGATACGATCGAGCAGACCCGCTTCGGCGTCATCGACATGAACCGCGTCAACGCAGCACCGTTTAACAATCTCGTGCCTCAGACGACGGTGCTCGGCCTTCCCTTCCTGTTCCGCTCGACGGAGCATATGCATAATGTCGTTGACGGGCCGATCGGCGACGAGATCCTCAAAGCCTTCGAGCCGCATGGCCTTGTTGGCCTCGCCTATTACGATTCCGGTGCACGCTCCTTCTATACGACCAAGAAGCCGATCACCAAGCTCACCGACCTCAAGGGCATGAAAATCCGCGTTCAGCAGTCCGACCTGTGGATCGCCATGATGCAGGCCTTCGGCGCCAATCCGACGCCCATGCCGATGGGCGAAGTCTATTCTTCGCTTGAGACCGGCGTCGTCGACGGTGCCGAAAACAACTGGCCATCATACGAGTCGGCTCGCCACTATGAGGTGGCGAAGAACTACACCCTGACTCAGCACTCTCTGAACCCAGAAATCCTGGTCATGTCCAAGATCTCCTGGGACAAGCTGACGCCGGAAGACCAAAAGGCAGTTCGCGAAACAGCCAAGGAGTCCGTCAAGAAGATGCGCGAACTGTGGACCGCTCGTGAGAAAAGCTCCGAAGAGAAGGTTCGCGCAAGCGGTGCCAAAGTCATCGAAGTTAATAAAGATGAATTCGCCGCAGCGATGAAGCCGGTCTACGACAAGTTCGTCACCGACCCGAAACAGAAGGCTCTGCTGGAGCAGATCCAAGCCGCTAAGTAGATCCGGCATAGTATCCGGCCCCTCCCAATCGGGGGCCGGTTTTCATTTCCGGTGCGGGAGACCCGTTACGGATCTCGGAGGACAGATTCTTGAGAAATTTTATGCTGGCCATCAGGCCTTTTCTGGGCGGACTCAGCCGCCTCATGCTTTACATCGCGGGGATCGGCATCATCGCCATGACGCTGATTGTCGGCTGGCAGGTCTTCGGCCGCTATGTATTGAACGACTCGCCAAGTTGGTCAGAGCCTTTGTCGCTTTATCTCATGTCCTGGTTCATTATGCTTGGCGCAGCTGTCGGCGTGCGCGAAAGCGTGCATCTAGGACTCGACATCGTCCGCTATGTCATGCCGCCGGCCGTTCAGAAGGCAATGGATCTCATCAGTCTCGGCCTGATCATCCTCTTCGGCATCGGCATGGCCTATTATTCGACGCTGCTCGCAATGGGCACCTGGTCGGCGACAATACCGGTTCTTGGTTGGCCGGGCGGCACTGACTTCTTCCCGATGATCTTTGGCGGCGCCATGATTTCGATTTTTGCCTTGGAGCGCTTTGTTGACGTCATAATTGGCGTTGAAGTGGCTGCTGACGTGCTCGTGCAGGAGGCTGCGTAATGGCTTACGCTATTCTTTTCGGTTCATTCACGACGCTGATGATCATCGGCATGCCGATCGCCTTCTGCCTCGGCATATCGTCCTTTGCAACCGTACTCTATATCGGCCTTCCGCCGATCGTCGTCTTCCAGCAGTTGAACTCCGGCATGAACGTCTTCGCCATGATGGCGATCCCCTTCTTCATCTTCGCCGGCGACTTGATGGTGCGCGGCGGCATCGCCACCCGGCTTATCCGCTTCGCAGCCGGCCTTGTTGGTCATATGCGCGGTGGCCTTGGCCAGGTCAACGTCGTCGCCTCAACCCTGTTCGGTGGAATTTCTGGCTCGGCCGTCGCAGACGCATCGGCCGTTGGTGGATTGATGATCCCGCAAATGGCGGCGCGCGGCTATGATAGGGATTATGCCGTCAACGTCACCGCCAACGCGGCGATCATCGCCCTGATGATCCCTCCCTCGCACAACATGATCCTTTACTCGATCGCAGCCGGCGGCAATGTTTCCGTCGCCGACCTTTTCACGGCCGGCATCATTCCCGGCCTGCTGCTGGCCGGCGCGCTGATGTTCACCGCCTGGTGGGTCGCCGTGAAACGCGGCTATCCGGCGGATGCCTTTCCGGGCCTGGCCCGCGTCGGATATTACTTTCTCGCCTCGCTGCCCGGCATCCTGCTGATCGGCATCATATTCGGTGGTGTTCGCTCCGGCATATTCACCGCAACGGAAAGCTCCTGCATTGCCGTTCTTTACGCCTTTCTGGTCGCCATGCTGGTGTATCGCGAGCTCAATTGGGAAGGCTTTGTCGAGGCCGTGATGGGTGCCGTGCGCACAACAGCCATGGTTCTGCTCGTCATCGGCACAGCGGCCTCTTTTGGCTGGCTGATGGCCTTTCTTCAGGTCCAGACACTGATCATCGCCGCAATCAGCGCCATTTCCGACAACCCAATCATCGTGCTGCTGATGATCAACGTCATCCTGCTGGTGCTCGGCACGTTCATGGACATGGCGCCGATGGTCATCATCGCGACTCCGATTCTGCTCCCAGTCGTTAAGGCCTTCGGCATCGACCCCGTACATTTCGGCGTCATCATGATCCTGAATGCCGGCATAGGGCTCAACACGCCGCCGGTGGGAACCGTACTCTTCGTCGCCTGCGCGGTTGGCAGGATATCGATCCGGCAGGCAATGCGCACCATATGGCCGTTCTTCGGCGCCAGCGTTGCGGTTTTGATGGCGGTCACCTACATCCCGGCACTGTCGCTCTGGCTGCCGAGCGTCTTCAGGTAATTGAAGCTAAGCCTTAGCGCTTTGTCTGGTCCCGCCTGAAAAGGCGGGACCTTTTCGTTCGCGCTTGGCGCCAGAGCCTCTTGTGCCTCATGCCATGGCCGTTAAAGTCACGGCTTCCGAAGCAGGCGTGGAACCTCCCTTATGGCCGATACTGTTACCGATCGTTTTCTCCGCTATGTCGTCATCGACACCCAGTCCGATGCCAAGTCTGCTACCCAGCCGTCCACGGAAAAGCAGAAGGATCTTGGCCGCCTGCTGGTCGAGGAACTGCTGGCCATCGGCCTGACGGATGCTCATCTCGACGAATACGGCTATGTCTATGCGACCATTCCGTCGAATTCCGGTAAGAACAATGTTCCGGTCATATGCCTTTGCGCCCATATGGATACGGCTCCGGATTTCTCCGGTACGGGCGTCAAACCGCAGGTGATCCGCAATTACCAGGGCGGTGACATCCGTTTGCCGGGCCATGCCGAGCGTGTGATCAGGGAAAGCGAGCATCCGGCACTCAAGGACCAGATCGGCAATGACATCATCACCTCTGATGGCACGACGCTGCTGGGCGCCGATGACAAGGCGGGTCTGGCTGAGATCGTCACGGCCGCGCAGTTTTTGATGGATAATCCTGACATCAAGCATGGCGCCATCCGCATCCTGTTCACGCCGGACGAAGAGATCGCCCGTGGCGTCGAAAAGGTCGATCTTCAAAAGCTCGGAGCCGACTTCGGCTATACGCTCGACGGCGAAACAGCAGGCACAATCGAGGACGAGACATTTTCCGCTGACGCCGTGGACATCGCCATCACCGGCGTCGCCATCCATCCGGGTTTTGCCTATGGAAAGATGGAGAACTCTATCCGTATTGCTGGAGCGATTGTCGATCGCCTCCCGAAGGAGATGGCGCCCGAAACGACACATGGCAAAGACGGCTTCATCCATCCGACTGGCATCTCCGGAAGTATGGAAAAGGCCTCTGTCAGTTTCATTATCCGCGACTTTACCGAGGCGGGCCTTTCTGCCAAGAAGACTATGCTCGAGGAGATCACCCGCCAGGTAATGACCAGCTATCCCGGCTCTAGCTACACGTTCAAGGTAACCCAGCAATACCGCAACATGAAACTCGTTCTGGACCAGCACCCGGACGTCGTGGAAAACGCCATGGAAGCGGTTCGGCGCGCTGGCATGACGCCCGTGCGCGGCAGCATTCGCGGCGGCACCGATGGTTCCCGCCTGTCTTACATGGGGCTTCCATGCCCTAATATATTCGCCGGTGGCCATGCCTTCCATTCGCCGCTGGAATGGGTGAGCAGTCAGGACATGCAGAGAGCTGTCAATACGGTGGTGGAACTGGCGAAACTATGGGAGGAGCGGGCCTGACACGGCTTTAGGCCCCGATTTGGCTAGCGCAGCGAAACGTCGCCAAGCTGTTCGGTCAGCGCCTTGCGTGCCCGGTTGACGCGGCTCTTCACCGTCCCCACCTCACACTGACAGATCCGGGCCGTCTCGTCATAGCTGGTTCCTATCGCGATCAGCATAAGAGCCTCGCGAACCTGCCCGGGTAGCCGATCGAGAGCCGACTGCATCTCGTTGCGGCGTACCGCCCATTCCTGCGGCGGCGCAATCGACAGGCGGGCCGCCATTGCGTCTTCGATACCCACATGTTCCCTCTGCCTGACGCGGTAGATCGTGCAGAAGGTGTTGCGCATGATTGTGAATAGCCACGACTTCAAGGCTGTCCCTGGCTGAAACTGGGTAGCGGCATTGAGAGCCCGGGCGACGGTCTCCTGCACCAGATCGTCAACTTCCTCATTGCTTCCAACGAGGCGGCGGGCAAAGCGACGAAGCGCTGGGATCTGCTCCTCGACGCCCCGTTGAACCGCGTCGCCAGAATATCGGGTCCTGACTGTATCTATCTGGTTCATCTGGCACCTCCTTTAATGGAGTAGCAACGGCTCCGCCCCACCTTACGTTGCCGTACGAAATCGTACCCTCCACGGACCGAACGCGGAAAAGATGGTCGCAAAGTCGTCGCCGACCGTGGCCCCACACCAGAGTTGCGAGTTCAGCCGATCGGGCCGATCAGCCGTTCGTATTCCTGCTCGTATTTCCCATAGGCGTCGCGGGCAAACTCCTCAAGCGCCGCCCGATCCCTCACAATGATGACACCGCGCTCGGAATAAATGAATTTGCGGCCTTCCAGGACATGGAGGGCTGTCGTGACACTGGGCCGCCGTACCGCAAGCATGATCGACAGGAACTCGTGGGTTAGGCTGATTTCGTCGCCATCCGTCCTGTCATGGCACATCAAGATCCACCTGGCCAAACGGACATCAATATGATGAACCGCATTGGAAAGTGACGTATATGCGCTCTGCACTGCCATAGCTTGTGCATAGCGGTTAAGCAGGTTCTGCAGTTCCCGTTCGCGCTGGATCAACTCGGTCAGCAAAGAAGCGGGCATGCGATAGCCATACCCCTCCACCTGCATGAAAGTCGAATAAGGATCCTTCTTTGCATCGAGGACCAAGGCGGTCGGCGTCATTCCGTCGCGGCCGAATATGCCGATCTCAGCTTTCTGCCCTTCCGCCGATTCGGCAACGATCGAGGCAATCCCAACTTCGGGAAAATAAGCGTGAGCGGGCTGTTGAAGGGGGGCCGACATCTCGAACCCGCGCGAAAGCGGGACATGCTCAAGATGCGGTCTGATCTGCTCGAATACGTTAGCTGGCATCAGCCGGAGGAGATTATTCCGAACCGTATCTTGCCGCACTTCAGCCATTGCTCATCCTTGAAGCGGAGCACGGCATTGGGCCTTACTGGGAGATCTCCGCTGACTTGTAAAATTCATCTATGGCCATAAAAAAGCATAGACAACCCGATGCGCGCCCTCAGTACGATATCGGACGAACGCCTACAGCGAGCCGCAGATTGTTTAAGGTAAGCCATTGCTCGCATTGGCCATCGCTTTGATCTGTCTATCAAACAAGTTGATACTGCTGCTGGAAGATCAGCCGCTGATTTCGCTGGATCTGGAAGAAAGCTTCCGGGACCTCGGGATCGAGCGCGTCTTGACACTGCGGTCAAAGCGCGAGGCTACTAGCTGGCTCCAAAGCCATGTTCCAGACCTGGTGATTCTTGATCTCCATCTCAGTGATGGCGATTGTCGGCCAGTTCTGGGCGCTCTGAGAAAGCAGGCCGTACCGGTTATTATTTATTCGGGAGGCGACCTTCCCGATGGATGGGAGCCGGAGCTTTTCCAAGGCTGTGACTGGGTTCAGAAGCCTGCCGATCCGGACTACATCGTCGAACTCGCAAAAGCCAAGCTGCAGAAACAAGCTGCCTCCGCATAGACTCAAGGGCTCCCCGCTCCTGATGAAAATTTGAGATGGTCCTGTCCACTTAGTCAGGCAGAAGGCGTCGGAAGAGGAAAGGAAATAATGCAGACCACTCCACTCTGCGCATAATCGAGCCTGGCCTCGCCCTGAAGCTCGTATCGGATGCTGCGCTGGATGAGCGTGGTACCAAAGCCTTCTTTATCCGGTGGCTGAACGGCTGGACCATCCATTTCCTGCCAATGCAAGGTCACAACATCTCCAGATTCCAGAAGGTCCCGCTGCCACCCGACTTTGATATAGCCCGGTTCATGGGAAAGAGCGCCGTATTTGACGGCATTGGTCGTCAGTTCATTGATCACCATGCTGAGCGCCAGGGCAGCCTTGGGGTCGAGCTGGACAGACGGCCCTTCTTCAACGCGGAACTTGTCGCTGCGGCCCTGGACGTAGGGAAGAAGAGTGCGGCGAATAACTTCAGACAGCTCGGCCTGTCCCCAATTCGTCTCGAACAGCAGCGCATGGGCATCGGCCATGGCACGCAGACGGCCTAAGAGGTCGTCCGAATAGCTTTCCACGGTGGCACTGTTTTTTGCGGTGCGGCGCACCAATGACATAACCATGGCCATAGTGTTTTTAACGCGATGACTGAGTTCGCGCACCAGCAACTCCTTCTGGTGCTGCACCCTTCTGCGCTCAGCCTTCTCGCGCGCTTCAGCGAGCGCCCGCTCCACAGCAGTCGGCAGCCTGATCAGCCTCTGCTTCAGCACATAGTCCGTCGCCCCATGCCGGAAGGACTCGATTGCAACCTCTTCGCCGAGAACTCCGGACACAAAGATGAAGGGAATGTTGGGTACTCGCTGGCTTGCCAATTCCAAAGCCGCCATACCGTCGAAATCGGGCAGCGAGAAATCGGAAAGGATGAGATCGAAGGCGCCCTCATCGAGCGCCTTCAAGTAATCCGCCCGGTTCTCGGCCCGCTGGATCTCCGGCTGCGGCTGCATTTGCGAAAGATGTTCGCGGATCAGCTCCGCATCCAGCGAGCTGTCCTCAAGCAGCAGTATGCGCGGCTTTCTCTGCATCGGCTCAGACTGCCCCTTGGCCTCGATAGCCCGGCGGCGCCTCGTTGAGCAGAGCCCAGAACACGCCCAGATCCTGAATAGCTTTGAAGAATTCGTTGAACTCGACGGGTTTGACTACAAAAGCATTAACGCCAAGAGCATAGCTCTGCACCAGATCCTGCTCCTCGCGAGATGAAGTCAGCATAACGATCGGGATATGACGAAGCCTTTCATCCTTTTTGACACGTTCGAGCACCTCAAGTCCGTCAATTTTCGGAAGCTTGAGATCAAGCAGCACAACGCTTGGATCCCCCTCTGCGCGGCCTGAATGCACACCTTCGCTAAACAGGTAGGCCAGGGCTTCGGCGCCATCGCGGGCGACTATGATTTCATTGGCCAACTGGCACTTTTCGAGCGCCGCCAGTGTCAGTTCGAGATCCCGTGGGCTATCTTCCACCAGGAGTATGGGACGTATTTCAGGCAAATGCCCGACCTTTCTTTTCAGGATTTGGCAAAGCGAACACAAAGGAAGCTCCCTTGTCGACTTCGCCCGTTGCGGTGATGCTGCCGTTATGGCGATCTAGAATGCGTCGCACAAGAGCAAGCCCGATGCCGGTACCCTCAAAATCTTCCGCTCTCTGAAGACGCTGGAAAACGCCGAACAGCTTGCTTGCATAAGCCATGTCGAAGCCGACACCGTTATCAGTGACCTTGAACGAGGTTATTTGGTCAGCAAAGGATCCCTCGATCGTGATCTTTGCTGGGCTCCGCGGCCGCGTATATTTGACGGCGTTATCAACCAGATTGTACCAGACCTGACGAAGAAGCGTCGCATCGCCCCAGGCATCCGGCAGCTTGTCGATCGACCATTCGATCTCCCGGTCCGACGCGGTGATCATGACGCTTTTCACGACCTCGGCGACAAGCTTATTCATGTCGACCTGTTTCTTCACAATCGTTGCCCGGCCAAGCTGCGAGAAGCTGAGGAGATCATCAACGAGCCGGCCGGCCGCAAGAGCCGATTCAGATATCGTTTCTAGATAATGCCGGGATTTCGGATCGAGCTCGCTCTCGCGCTCCCTTAGCAATTGCGCAAAACCGACAATGTGCCTGAACGGCGCGCGCAGATCGTGCGACACCGAGTAAGAAAAAGCTTCCAGCTCCTTGTTTGAGCGTTGCAGCTCGCTGGAAAGCTCGGCAAGTTCTTCGGCCTTGCGGAGAACGATGCCGACAATTGCACCACGCAGGTCACGCGCAGCGGAAAGCTGTGCCTCGGTCCAAGGCACCGCTTGTAGGCTGACCTGTTCGCGCCAGGCGTCGAAAGATTTTCGAGGATGGATACGCCCCTCCTCCCGCACGATCTTGTGCGGGTTGCCACCCCACTGGACCGTACGAACCGCTTCAGGTCGGAACCAGATCAGCCAGCTGGCGTAGAGTTCGGAAATGCGAATTGCGATGATTCCGCTCGCCTCGCTCGCAAAAGCCTCGCCTTGTGGAAACTCCGCCGCTAGCGAATTCGTGCTGACGATATCCTGATCTTCTTTGGTCTTCAGCCATTCCAGGATTGCCCTGACGTTTCGTTCGGCCGGCACCGCGCCAACGGCAGCGTAGTTGTCTTCGGTGATGATTGCTGCACCCGAAGCACCGACCTGCGCCAGAAGATCCTCAGGAGCTTGTACAAGTCCCTCCGACCAGCTGGAAGCTGCAGCCATGGATGCAAGAAGGCGGGCGGAAATACGGCTAAGCTCGACGCGGTTGGCGGCGTCCTCCCCGTGAACCTGCGCAGCGATGCGCATGGCAAGCGACTGGACGATGAAGTCACAGGCGTCCCGGATTGTGCCTGCAACTGTGTGGGCCTTTGCACTGTGGCAGGACACCAGGCCCCAAAGTCTGCCGTCGACCATCACGGATACGGACATGGAAGCGGCAGTGCCCATATTGCGCATATATTCGATATGGACAGGCGATACGCTGCGCAGCTGCGCCTGGCTCAGGTCTACCGGCTCGCCTGTTTCCGGATCGTTAGCCGGTTCTATCGCAATGGGCTCATAATATGCGTCGGGAATGATGCGGACCCGGTTGGAGGCGTAAAGAGCCCTCGCCTGCGCAGGAATGTCAGCGGCCGGAAAACGAAGATCGAGATAAGAAGGCAGATTTCCGTTTCCCGCCTCGGCCACAACATGGCCGTTCCAATCGGGATCGAAGCGGTAGACCAGAACGCGATCGAAACCGGTCAGCTCACGGATGAAATCAGCCGCCGCTTGAAGAGATCCATTCGGATCCGGCCGAGTCGACAGGATCTCGACAAAGCCTCTCAAGCGCGAGAACAAGCCTTCCAGTGGCCTTGTATCTGCGCGTTCCGCTTCGAGGATGATAGAGTGCCCGGACCTGTGGGCCGTGAACTGGAGATCTCCTTCGACGGAGTTCGACTGGAAGACCGGCGCCGACGATGCATACCACTCTCTGATGGCAGCCACGAGCGGCGCCAAGCGACCGCCTATAGGCCGACCAATCGCAACCTCCTCGCCGAAAAATTCCAAGGCATTGCGGCTTGCATGGACCACAGCCATATCGGCCGGTCGCAGAACGACAAGCGCGCCATGAGGCTGTATGGCTCCGGGAATATGAATCGGCTCCCTTGAACAGGCTTCAAGGTCTGACTCGGATCGGCTCACCTATCGGTCCTCGACTGTTACGCTATAAACGATAGTGCTCCGCGTGAAGCGCATCCATTGGGCTAGTTCAACGAGCTCTGGCCGGTCACAATGCGAAGATAGTCACCGGGGCGACAAAGTAAACCGTTGCATGGACGAGAAGGAATAGCGCTTTAGCTTTCAGAGGACGGCGCTCATGCCGCCGTCGACGTAGATGATCTGCCCATTGACGTAGTCCGAGGCCGAGGAGGCAAGGAAAACCGCAGCTCCCACCAGTTCCTCCGGTTTTCCCCAACGGCGCGCGGGCGCTCTTGTCTTGACCCAATCGTTGAACTGCGGATTGTCGATAAGAGCTTGGTTCATGTCGGTTATCATGTAACCAGGTCCGATGGCATTGACCTGTATGCCTTCCGCCGCCCATTCCGCCGCCATGGCCTGCGTCAGAAGCTTGATGCCCCCCTTTGCCGCCGTATAGGGCGCGACGGTTGCACGTCCCAATCCACTCATCAACGAGCCGATATTAACCACCTTGCCGCGCCGGCGCGGCAGCATGCGCTTGGCGGCTTCGCGGCCGACCAGGAAAGCGCTCGTCAGATTGGTATCGATCACCGTCTGCCATTCCTGGGCGGACAGTTCGACGATTGGTTTGCGAAGCTGGATGCCCGCATTGTTAACGAGGATATCGACCTCTATACTTTGCCCGTCCATCTGTCGAAACGCTGAGACAACGGATGCCTCGTCGGCTACATCGAAGGGCAAGGCACGCGCTGCCAAGCCTTCCTCAGCCATTTCCAAAGCAGCACTTTCGCATCTTGGTTTGTCGATGCCATTGAGGATCACCGAGGCCCCGGCTTCCGCCAGGCCTTTGGCAATAGCTCTTCCCAGACCACGCGAGGAGCCGGTGACCAGGGCAGTCCTGCCTTCCAGGCTGAATAAGGTGTTCGGCATGCTGGCTCCTGTTGGCAAACCGTAGAAGGAAAAAATATCCGGCCCGCTCCGAAGCAGCAACCGGTTCAACCTGCGCGCACCATCAAAGGTCCAAGGCCCAGTCGTTCATCACCAGATCTGCACCTGCAGACTTGGACAGAACCAGTCGAACATTCGGCAGGTCGTTCTCATAGACCTTGGTCCGCAGCGCCTCGTCGGCCAGACCGTAATGGTGCCAGCGGGCAATCAGCCGCCGTTCCAGCTCCTCAAGCGGCGGCGAAAGCATGACGGCGTAATCGAACAGTGACCTGAGTTCCGCCCACCTGTCCTGCTGCAGAAGCAGGTAATTGCCCTCGATGACGATGAAGCGGTGGCTCGGCAATACCACTCTCGCGGCAGCAATGGCGAGCTCCCGATCGCGATCGAAGACCGGTACCAGGACTTCTTCCTCGGCCGCCTTGACAGCTCTCAAGATGTCGATGAAGCCGCGCAGATCGAATGTCTGCGGCGACCCTTTGCGGGCAAGCAGCCCCCGTTGCACAAGAACATGATTGTCCATGTGGAAGCCGTCCATCGGCAGCACTTCGGCAGTTTCGCCAAGCGCTGCCAGCCGGTGAGCCAGAGCATCAGCCAGGGTGGATTTGCCGGCTCCAGGCGGTCCGGCGACGGCGACCAGGAAGCGCCGTGCATCGGCAGCCTTGCCCAGGATGCCGTCGCAGACGTCATCGATCGTCATGCTCATGCCGGAACAGCTTCCGCCTCCACCGAGCGGGCACCGGTCATCAGTGCCACGGCATCGGACATGGTATACTGCTTCGGATCGATGACCGTCAGCCTTTTCCCCAAACGGTGGATGTGGATCCGGTCAGCGACTTCGAAAACATGCGGCATATTGTGGGAAATTAGCACGATCGGGATGCCTCGGGATCGGACGTCGGAAATGAGCTCCAGCACGCGCCGGCTTTCCTTCACACCAAGCGCCGCCGTCGGCTCATCGAGAATGATGACCCGTGATCCGAAGGCTGCAGCACGGGCGACTGCGACGCCCTGCCGCTGGCCGCCGGACAATGTTTCAACGGCCTGGTTAATGTTCTGGATGGTCATCAGCCCGAGTTCCGAGAGCTTTTCGCGGGCGATCTTCTCCATGGCACCGTGGTCCAGCTTGCGCAGGAACTTACCCATGAAGCCCTGTGCCCGGATTTCTCGCCCGAGGAACATGTTGTCGGCGATCGACAGGGCCGGCGAAAGCGCAAGGTTCTGGTAGACCGTCTCGATGCCCGCCTTACGAGCGTCGTTGGGAGAGGCGAACTGGATCGGTCGGCCCTCCATGCGGATTTCGCCTTCGTCGGGCCGGATGGCGCCCGAAATCGCCTTGATCAAGGAGGACTTGCCGGCGCCGTTGTCTCCAATGACGGCAAGGATTTCGCCCGGATAGAGATCGAAATCAGCGTGATCGAGTGCGGTAACACGGCCGTAGCGCTTTACAAGGCCGCGAGCGGTCAGGATTGGTTCGATAGCCATCAGCTTGCTGCCTTTCTGATCCATTGATCCACTGCGACGGCGAGAATGATCAGCACGCCGATAAGGAGATAGGTCCACTGCACATCGGTACCCAGCATGCGAAGCCCGAATGAGAAGACGCCGACGATCAGCGCGCCGAACACCATTCCGAGGATCGAGCCGCGTCCGCCGAAAAGCGATATGCCGCCGATCACTACTGCGGTGATGGATTCGATATTGGCGAACTGTCCAACCGTTGGCGAGACCGAGCCGTTGCGGCCGATCGACGCCCAGCCCGCAAGAGCGCAGATCACGCCGGCCAGCACGTAAACTGAAACCAGCATGCGCTTGACGTTGACGCCGGAAAGCTCTGCCGCATCGGGATCGTCGCCAACCGCATAAAGGTGGCGTCCCCAGGCCGTCTGGTTGAGGACATACCACAGCAGCGCGACCAGCAGCACCATGGCAACGACGCCATAGGTAAAGACGGCTCCGCCCAGCCGGAAATTATTGCCGAGAAACTGCAGAAGCGGCGCCGTTGCGCCAATCTCCTGGGAGCGGATTGTCTCGTTCGCCGAATACAGGAAATTGCTCGCCAGCACGATCTGCCACATGCCGAGCGTCACGATGAAGGGCGGCAGCTTCATGCGGGCTATGAGGAAGCCGTTGATGAAGCCGCACAGAGCGCCGACAGCAAAGCCGCAAGGAATGGCGATTTCGACGGGTACTCCATATCGAAACACCATCTGTCCCATGACAACCGAGGACAGGACCATGATGGCGCCGACGGAAAGATCGATACCCGCCGTCATGATCACCAAGGTCTGCGCCGCACCGACAATGCCCGTGATCGCTACCTGCTGCAGGATCAGCGTCAAGGAAAAGGCGTTGAAAAATTTGCCGCCGAGAAGAATGCCGAAGATGATCAGCGACGTGACGAGCACGATCAGCGACACTGCCGACGGGCTGGAGTGCAGGAAATTCCTGAACTTCTGTACGACCGACTTGTCGCCCGTATCGAAGGACGCAACTTCGACTGCACTATCCCTCAGGACTTTTTCATAATCGTGGTGCGGCGCCGCCGCAGTTGGCTCGCTCATGAAGCTCCTCCACTTAAGCCCTTGCCGCTAACGTTTGCGCTGCAGGGGCCACTTCGGTACGAGTGGCTGGATGCGCAGGCGCTGCCTTTGGCATGGCGTTGAGGCGGGGAGAGCTAGCCCTCCCCGCGGTTGATCAAAGGACCGTCAGCCCCAGCACTTGCCGAGTGCTTCCTTTGTGGCGATGGACTTGATGCTGGACACCGGCTTGTCGGTTACAAGCGTCACGCCCGTGTCGAAAAAGTCCTTGCCTGCGGTCGGCTTCGGCTTTTCGCCGCTGTCGGCGAACTTCTTGATCGCTTCAATGCCGAGCGCCGCCATCTGCAGCGGATATTGCTGCGACGTTGCGCCGATCACGCCTTCAGCGACGTTCTTGACGCCGGGGCACCCACCGTCAACTGAAACGACGAGAACGTCTTTCTCGCGGCCGACCGCCTTCAGCGCTTCATAAGCGCCTGCCGCTGCCGGTTCATTGATCGTGTGGACGACATTGATGGTGGGATCCTTCTGGAGAAGGTTTTCCATGGCTGTACGCCCACCCTCTTCATTGCCGTTGGTCACGTCATGTCCGACGATGCGAGGGTCGTTTTCATCGCCGATCCGGTTGGCATCCTTGGTGTCGATGCCAAAGCCCATCATGAAGCCCTGGTCGCGCAGGATGTCTACGGAGGGCTGCGATGGGGTGAGGTCGAGGAAGGCGACCTTCGCGTCCTTTGCCTTGTCGCCGAGCGTTTCTTTCGCCCATTGGCCGATCAGCTTTCCGGCCAGCAGATTGTCGGTCGCAAACGTCATGTCAGCGGCGTCGATCGGCTCCAACGGCGTATCGAGGGCGATCACCAGCATGCCGGCGTCGCGCGCTTTCTTGAGGTTCGGTACGATGCCCTTGGTGTCCGAGGCGGTGATCAGGATGCCCTTTGCGCCGTCTGCGATACAGGTTTCGATGGCGGCAACCTGGCTTTCGCTGTCACCATCGATTTTGCCGGCATAGGATTTCAGCGTCACGCCAAGCTCTTTCGCCTTGGCCGCGGCGCCTTCCTTCATCTTCACGAAGAATGGATTCGTATCCGTCTTGGTAATCAGGCAGGCGGACACATCCGCAGCAGAGGCAGGCGCGGCAAAGGCCACGCCCATGGCAAGCGCGGCAACAGCCGCAGAAAGAATTGATTTCGTCATTTTTAATCCTCCCAGGAAAATTGGATTGAAGGGTTATGTCACCCTCACAGATGCGGTTCCGGACCGGTTTCCGCTAAAGCTTCCTCCAAGCCTCCGCATCTTTCACGCAGTCATTAATCTCCATGAACAGAAGCTTGTCAATAAATAAATCCGGTTGAATTATTTATCTGGGCCGCGTAGAAATTGCCGGACATGGCTCCGGGAGGCAGGCCGAATGTCCATTGATAACACTGTCCATCCACCGTCCCACGTCAGTTCGTCGGGAGGCGCCAACCAGGTGCGGGTACGAGCCTATAACGAGCGGCTTATCCTCTCTCTCGTGCGGCTCTATGGCTCGCTGTCAAAGGCTGAGATTGCTCGGCGAAGCGGACTTTCGGCGCAAACGGCGTCCGTTATTATGAGGTCCCTGGAAAAGGAAGGCATGATCTTGCGCGGCAATCCGGTCCGGGGGCGGGTCGGCCAGCCTTCCATCCCGATGCAGCTCAACGCCGATGCGGTTTATTCGTTTGGTGTCAAGATCGGCCGCCGCAGCGCGGACCTGGTGCTCATGGATTTCATCGGGAATGTCCGCATGCAGTTGCACGAGACTTTCCCCTATCCCCTGCCCGGTCAGATCATGGCCTTCATCACCAATGGCATCGCCAGCCTAGAGGCGCAGATCGACGAACAGCAAAGGAGCCGGATCGCCGGCATCGGCATTGCCGCACCGTTCGAGCTCTGGAACTGGACCGGCGAGGTCGGCGCCCCGGAAGGTGCCATGGATGCCTGGCGAAACTTCGATCTCCAGTCCGAAATCGCAGCCAAGATCTCCTATCCGGTATTTCTGCAGAACGACGCCACGAGCGCATGTGGTGCAGAACTGGTTTTCGGCAAGGGCTCGGCTTATCCGGACTTCATCTATCTCTTTATCGGCTCCTTTATCGGCGGCGGGATCGTCCTCAATTCTGCGATCTTCTCCGGCCGGACGGGAACGGCCGGAGCCGTCGGCCCACTCCCTGTGCGCGGCAAGAATGGCGAGCATCGCCAGCTTCTGGAAATCGCTTCGATATTCGTGCTGGAACGCATGCTACGCGAACGAAACATAGACCCGCAGCCGCTCTGGTATTCAGCCGATCAGTGGATCGATTTTGGCGAGCCCCTGGAGGCATGGATCCAGGACAGCGCCAAGGCGCTCGCTCAGGCAATTGTTGCAGCCGCCTCCATCATCGATTTCAGTGCCGCCGTGATCGACGGCGGCTTTCCCGGCTGGGTTCGGCAGCGCCTCGTGAAGGCGACGATCGCCGAGGTGGTCCGCCTGGATCTTCAGGGGGTCGTCATGCCACAGATCGTCGAAGGATCCGTCGGCGACCAGGCACGCGCCATCGGCGGCGCAAGCCTGCCCATATTTGCGCGCTACCTGACCGACCAGAACGTCCTGTTCAAGGACCTGAGCTGACGTCCGGCTGTTCAGGAACAGCCGGTTTTGCGGAAATGAACCGCCGCGACACCAGCCAGCATCCCGCGGCCCAGGTCGCACCGGCACACCATCCTCCCAGCACGTCTGTCGGATAGTGGACGCCAAGATAGATGCGGCTGATGCCGATCAAAAGCGTCAGCAGGATGCCGGTTCCGAGCAAGAAAATCCGCGTCGACCGGTATTCTTCCGCGCGCGAAAGCAGAGCCGCAAGCGTCAGATATGTCACCGCAGACAACATGGCGTGGCCGCTGGGGAAGCTCATATTGTGCACTTCCACCAGATGCGGCACGATGTCCGGGCGCGGTCTGGCGATACCAAGCTTGGCCACCTGGCTCACCAGCCAGCCGCCGAGGATGGACAGGAACATGAAGACGGCGATTTCCCGGCGGCGGCCAAGCAGCAGATAGGTGGTGGCGAGGATCGTCATCAGCGACAGGACGGTGGTGCCGCCGAGCGCTGTGATGTCGTTCATCGCGTGGTTCAGCCAGTAGGGGCCGATGGGCGTCCCCAAATCCCCCGGCACCCGCAGCCCCAGCAATATCCGCTCGTCGAAAGCATGCGTCTCACCTTCGCTGACTTCGCTGGCAAGGCTCAGGAACAGGAAAAGGCCGCCGGCAATCACGCCGAAGGTCATCAGCCCGATTGGCTCGAAAGTCATGAACCGATCGATGATCCTTTGTCTGAAGCGATGATGAAATTGCATGTCCTTGCTGCCTCACTCTTGTCGCTATACGGCCAACGCCTGGCGCGCCTGCCGCATTGTCGGCGGATTGACGATGCGGTAACGCGCCTCGATAAAGCCATAGGCACCGAACGAGAACAGACCGAGCGCAGCCAGGATATAGAGTTCCCCGCCAAACGGAAGCTGCCGCACCCAGATCAACGCGTCCGCCGTGCTGCCCGCCTGGTCTGAATCGACGGTGAAAGCTGCATATAGGAAGAATACTCCCGTAATCAGGAAAATGATTCCGCGGGCGATCAGCCCGAACATGCAAATGGCGTCGAGCGAGCGGTGTTGAGGCCAATCACGCTCGAAATATTTCAGGTAGCCGCGTTTCGCCCCCCGGAGGATCTGGGCGATCCCGCCGCCGATGATGGCAACCGCAACAAGCCCGACCAGATAGCGTCCAAACGGCTGACTCATGAGCCAGGCGGTCCAGCTGTCCTCGCCGCCCGAAGACCCGCCCGAGCCGAGATGCAGCGCCTGGCTCAGAGCGAAAAGTGCCAAACCGCTATAGGTGGCAGCGCTGACCAGCAGCACGGCGCGGGTTCCGTATCCCTTCGCGTCTTGCGGATGATGATCGGTATTGAAGGCCGCCTGGATCAAGCGCCAAACGATGAAGCCGAGCAGACCAACGCCGATCAAACCGAGCCAGATCTGACCAAAGGGCTGCGCAAGCAGGACTTGCATGGCGGATTTGGAGTCCAGTTTGTCCCCGCCGAAACTGGACAGCAGGGCCATACCCGCCGTTAACGCATATACGCCGCCGCGGGCTGCATAGCCAAACCGCGCCAGCCATTCGAGCTTATTTCCAGCAATCATGGGAACCTCCGCATCAGACTGGTCGAGAACGCAGCCGCCCTTCCCATGTTCCAAGCTCGGCTTTGACGGCTTCATCCTAGGAGCCACCGAAGCGCCGAGTGACATTGACCCCGCCCAAAGCTGCCATAGGTTAGCCTCGTGCAGTCTTTACCGGTGTCCCTTGCGCGCAGTCGACATTCTTCAACATTGGAACAGGCAGTCGCTGGCAAAGCAATTCCTGTTGGCTGGAGGGGTTGTCTCCCTATGCGCCATGCTGCTCGTCGGAGCGCTGGTCACGACACTGATCGAAGCAGCCGTCACCCGCAATTCCGCAGCCACCACCGCCCTCTATGTCGACAGCGTCATCGCCCCCATCCTGCCGGACCTCAAGACGGCTGAAACGCTTGACGATGTCACCACCCGGGTACTCGACGAGACCTTCGGCCAGGGCGCTCTCGGCGGACGGGTTCTGTCCTTCCGGCTGTGGCGCGCAGACGGAACGGTGCTCTACTCGACCGACAAGAGCATGGTTGGGCGCAGCTACCCACCAAGCGAGGATCTTCGGGCAGCGTTTTCCGGCCGGATGGTCGCCCAGTTCGACCGCGTTGACGACCCTGAGAGCGCCTCCGAACGGGCGTCCGGCAAACCCCTGCTGGAGATCTACAACCCCGTGCTGCAGCCTTGGTCTGGCGAGGTCGTCGCCGTATCGGAATTCTACGAAGTCGCCGAAGAATTCTACCACAGCCTTTCACAGGCGCGGCTGCGCAGCTGGCTGGCAGTCGCCGGCGTCACGATTGCCTTTTTCCTGCTCCTGTCGGCTATCGTCTTTCGCGGTAGCCGCATCATCGACACGCAGCAGCGCGCCCTGACGCAGCGGGTCGCCGAGCTCTCCGAACTCCTGTCGCAGAACCGGGCGCTGCACGCCCGGGCGCAGCGTGCTTCCCAACGTGCCACGGCACTTAACGAAAGCTACCTGCGACGCCTCGGAGCCGATCTGCATGATGGGCCCGCACAACTCGTCGCCTATGCAGCTCTTCGGGTTGATAGCGAGGTCCTCATGGATCCCGCTGCGGCACGCCCGAAGCGGGAAGCCGAAATTCTTGCCATCAAGGACCGGCTGCAGGAAGCGATGGATGAAATCCGCAGCATATGTACCGGGCTGGTCCTGCCTGAAATAGAAACCGCCGACCTGTCTGACGTTCTGCAGCGGGCAGTCGGCGCCCACCGTCAACTAACCGGGATCCCTGTCGAACTATCTATGCAGGCCTCCTCGCGATTTTTGGCGCCGTCTGCAAAGATCTGCATCTACAGATTTGTGCAGGAGACGCTAAATAACGGCTTCCGCCACGGCGGCGGGGTCGCCCAGGCGGTTCGGCAATACTATGACGACGGCAGCATTGTGATTGAAGTCAGCGACAAGGGGCCAGGATTTGATCCCGGCAACATCCGCCCCGGAGGACTGGGATTGGCCGGTTTGAGGGAAAGGATCGAAAGCCTTGGTGGAAGTTTCGATATCTCGACCTCGCTTGAGGGGACACGAGTAAAGATGGCTCTGAACTTGAGTGAAATGGAGCATGCATGATGTCAGAGATACGCGTTGCTGTGATTGACGATCATCCGCTGTTTCGCGAGGGCGTGATCCGCAGCCTGGGCGAGATAGACGGCTTCAACATCGTCGCCGAGGGTGGATCGCGCGACGAGGCGCTGCAGATCGTCGCTGAGCAGTGTCCGGATGTCATGCTGATGGACATTTCCATGCCCGGCAATGGCCTCGATGCCGTTGCCGGCGCTTTGGAAGCCTGCCCAGAGATTAAGATCATCATGCTGACCGTGTCTGAGGCAAATGAAGACATCGCCAAGGCGCTGAAGCTTGGAGCCCGCGGCTATGTCTTGAAGGGCGTCGGGTCGCGTGCGCTTGCGGATGTCATACGCTCCGTCCAATCCGGTGAAAGCTACGTCTCTCCATCCCTGTCGGCGCGCCTTTTCGCTGGCCTGTCGCAGCCGGGCGCTATCGATACGAAGCAGGACCTGATGGCGGAACTGACGGAACGCGAACACCAGGTCCTGAAACTGGTTGCATCCGGCCTTAGCAATAAGCGCGTTGCTCTGCAGCTGGACCTTCACGAGAAGACCATCAAGCACCACATGACGCGTATCCTGGCCAAGCTGAAGGTCAGCAACCGCACCGAAGCGGCATTGGCGCTGCGCGATGCGACGGAAAACAGGTTCAGCGGTTAAAGGCTTCCAGTCTGGACCGGTCGGAGGTTGTCGCGCGGCGGTTGACGATCGTCCTGGATCGCGCGTCGCGCATTTCGTAGCGCCCGTCGACAATCCGCTCGGTGGTTCCATTCGCATGGCGGACCGCAAGCCCGCGATCCTGATCGGCGCTCCCTACCGCGGAACTCGGGCTTCCCTTCGAAGAGCTGCTTCCGGCCGAGCTCTCACCGTTGTTTCCGGCCGATTTCCCTCCTTGGCCGTTGCCGTTGCCTTTGCCACCGCCACCGTTTCCACTGCCACCATTGCCATTGCCGCCACCGTTGCCATTTCCCCCGCCATTGCCGCCCCCGTTGCCGTTCCCACCGCCATTACCATTGCCATTTCCGGCCAGGGCTTCGCTCCAGCCGACCACGACCTTGCCGTCCTTAATGGAAACATGCTCCGGAACAAGCGCCAGTCCGGTCAAAGCGCTACAGGTAAGCAGGATCAGGTCTCTTCTCGTTTTCATTGCGACAACCTCATTTTCCGGCAACGCGTCCGCACTTCCTCTGAGTCTAGGACGTTTTGAGTCAGTTGAAAGGCCTGCCGGTAACAATACCGGCAGGCAAGGGCTGCGCCGAGGGACTAAGACGCAGCGAAGGGAACAAGGTGCTAGCCGGCAGCCACTCCCAGGGCCATCAGGCTGAGAGCTAGGCAGGCTAGTGGGATAAGAAGCCACCGGGCCTGAAATACGCTGTTTTCCATGCTTTTTGCCTCCTGAAAGAACTGCCACAGCAACTTGCTGCATCCTTCCGCCGTTCCCGGTCTAAAGGGGGCACAGACCTTTAACCTGAGGCACTAGGCCGTTGGCCCCGGCCGTTTCAGTCTTTGGTCTTACAAGGACACCAGACCGAGGCCTTATAGCGGAACACCACCTGCCAAGCCGGGGTTTAGGAGCCATTGCTGCTCGTGCAGAGCCGGCAAAATCAACGAGAAAAGTGAAGGAAACGTCATGAAAACCAAGGTCCTGATACTCTCTTCAATGATCGCAACGGCTCTTGCTCCCGCAGCATTTGCGCAGCAAAGCACGGTTAATGGTGCGGCCGGCGGCGCCGTCACCGGTGCAATTGTCGGTGGTCCGGTCGGTGCAGCCGTCGGCGGCGTTGTCGGCGCTGCCGCGGGCACCGCCATCGATCCGCCGCCGGAGCGCGTCGTCACCTATGTCGAGCAGCAGCCGGCGTCTACAGAGACCGTTGTTGTCAAGGAAAAGATCGTTGTGGGTAAGCCAGTGCCGGAAACCGTCGTGCTGACGCCGGTGCCGGAGGCACCACAATACGCCTATACCGTCGTCAACAAGCAGCGCGTCATCGTCGACCAGAAGACGCGCAATGTCGTTCAGATCGTCCGCTAGGACTTTTTGAAGCCGAGCTTCCTGCCGCCCCGCAGAACAGAATGCTGCGGGGCGGCAGGATGTCGTCGAAGATGCAGCCGAGATATTTGCTCGCGATCAGACGGCCTTGTTCACCTTCCCACCTAGGACATGACGCGCCTGAACCCGAAGCTCAGCTTCGGCGTCATCGTCTGATCGGGCGCCATCCTCGATCTTGGCTTGCCGCTGATCTTCACCCATTACTTCGGCATCTTACCAGCGTTCGCGCCAGACCGGACGAACCAGGCTTCTGCAAGAACGCAAGCGGTGACCGGCGCATTGGCCGAGCAAGATTTCGCTCATTCCGCCCCATTTTTGGAACAGATGACGTAGCCTTACGGAAACGACCGGCTACTATCCGCGCGACGGGAATTTGCATCAAGGCGGACGTCAAGCAGGCGCGGCCATGGCAGAACAAATGGGGAGCTAGCATCATGACACTTCGCATCAACGACGTCGCACCAGACTTTACCGCCGAAACCACGCAGGGCTCGCTGCGTTTCCACGAGTGGATCGGGGACGGCTGGGCGGTGCTCTTCTCCCATCCGAAGAATTTCACACCGGTCTGCACCACCGAACTCGGCACCATGGCCGGACTTGAAAGCGAGTTCCGCAAGCGGAACGTCAAGATCATCGGCATCTCCGTCGATCCAGTTGAAAGCCACGGAAAGTGGAAAGACGATATCCGAACGGCCACGGGCTATGATGTTGAATATCCGCTGATCGGCGACCGGGATCTCAACGTCGCCAAGCTTTACGACATGCTGCCGGCAGCCGCAGGCGCCTCCTCGGAAGGCCGCACGCCGGCCGACAACGCCACTGTGCGCTCCGTTTATGTCATCGGGCCCGACAAGAAGATCAAGCTGATCCTTACCTATCCAATGACAACCGGCCGCAATTTTCACGAGATCATCCGGGCGATCGATTCCATCCAGCTTACCGCCAAGCACCAGGTGGCGACCCCGGCCAATTGGCAGCAGGGCGATGACGTGATCATTACGGCAGCCGTGTCCAACGAAGACGCTATCGCGCGCTTCGGCTCGTTCGATACGGTCCTTCCCTACCTTCGCAAGACGAAGCAACCGACCGCCTGAGCCGGCCGCTGCGAAGTGATAAGGCTGCGGTATGGCCCCAGCCGCTAATCCAGAAGATGGCCGGCAACTTCCGCTTGCTGGCCGATCTGCTTCATGGCCGCCCTCTGACGATCGAGAACATGTGATCGTTGCGCCAGCATATCGGCCCGGCGTGACGCCATGCGCTGCGGCCTCAAATTGATATCCAGTGTTGCGATAGCGCCGTAAAGCGCGCCTTTTACGATGGCGGCCCCCGCGTAAAGGTCGCTAGCAACTTCGGCGTCGATTTCGGGGGCAATCCGGGCGGCAATCTCTAGCCCTTCGACCATGAGAAGCGCTGCCTGAAGCGGCGTTTGAGCTGCCTCGGCTCCTGTCTCGTCAAGAACTTCTTTGCGGGTTGTTTCCTCCCCATCTGTCTCGTGCGGAAGCCTCAGCGCCGCCACATATCGCCTGAAGACCTCCACATCCGCCCGTGCAAGGTCTTCCAGGCGCGTCGAGATCTGGTCGATCGGCGCCAAAATATCGGCAGCATCAAGATTGGTCTTGATGGCCGTGGTTGCCGCTGCCATGCGGATCAACGACATGCCGATGAGACCAGACAGGATCGAGGCAGCCCCGCCCCCCAATTCCGGCGATTTCCGGCCGGTCACCTTGAGAACGTCGGATACCGTTTGCTGAAGAGGATCCATGCTGCTTGCTCCATTGCCTCACGGATCAATGGATGAGGGTAGCCACACGTTCCTTATATCCAGAAGCTAGGCCTTATCTCCGCCGGAAACGTCTTTGGTGTGGTGGCAAAAAGCGCGCAAGGCTTGATCCTTGCCGCCGATCCCTCATCATCGCTGTCGCTCCTTGCGGCTGAGCAACCAGAGAAGATAAGGCCCGCCAATGAGAGCTGCAAAAAGCCCGACCGGCACCTGATAGGGGTAGATGATCACGCGGGACAGCCAGTCTGCGCCGATCAGGATGCTTGCGCCAATGACAATAGCCCCGGCCAATTGATGCTGCGGCCGGTGAAAACCGATCAGTCGTGGGAGATGCGGTGCGATCAACCCCGTCAGGCTCAGGGGGCCGACGAGAAACGAGGATATGGCTGTCATCACGGCCGCCAGGACGCACAGTGTCAGTCGTGATGGCATGACCTGCAGGCCGACGCTTCGGGCAAGGCCCGTTCCCAGCGGCAGGATCGAGAACCAGCGGTGGAAGGCGAACAAGGGAAGTGCGAGAGCGACAAGCGAAATTAGGCCCGTCCAGGCCTCGAAACTGCCGGCGCGACTGGTCGAACCCGATATCCAGGTCAGCAGGATGAAGGACCGCATGTCGCCCTGGGCCAGGACCATGCTGATCAGGGCCATGGAGATCGCGCTGACGGCGATGCCTGCGAGCAGAAGCCGCTCGGCGGACAGCTCGGAACGGGCGGCCACGGCGATCATGAAGAGGAAAGCCAGGAGGGCTCCGATCGTCATGCTCCCCAGCATGGTGAGGGGAGAGATAAAACCGAAGACGAGCAGAGCAACCGTCAGCCCCGCCCCGCCTCCGGTCGAAACACCCAGAACTTCAGGGCTTGCAAGCGGATTGCCTGTCATTCGCTGCATGATGAAACCGGCAGCCCCCAACAGCCCTCCGGCGCTTCCGGCGGCGGCGGCTCTCGGCAGCCGGAACGGCAGGAGCTCGGCAAACATTGCACCACGAGCGAGGCTCCAGCCGAAAGGCGTCGGCCCGATGACAAGCGCGATGGCGATGATCAGCAAAAGGAGGCCGGTCATGCCCGTAAGAAGCGCATTGGGATGAGCGGCGGCCCTTGATGCCGCTTCCGCTCCGGTCGATGCGATATTAAGGCTGCGCATCTTAGGCAGGAGCATCAGCAAAAGCGGCCCGCCGAGCAGTGCCGTGGCGGCGCCGGTTGGCGCCAGATCGGAAAAACCCGGACCGAGCAATTGCGTCAGGCAGTCGGTCAGGAAGAGTACCGCGGCACCGGCAATCGGCGCGGTGGCCATGACTTGCCCGGTAGTGCGCGCGCCGCAGAGCCTGGCAAGACTGGGCGCTGCCAAGCCAAGAAACGCTATGATCCCCACGGTCGCCGTGACCGAAGCGGCAAGCCAGACGGCAACGAGCAGGATGACGAACCGCAGCCCGTGGATCGCCAGACCGAGGCTGCGCGCGCTGGAGTCATCCAGCGCCAGTACATTCAGCGGCCGGATGAGAAAGAAGGACAGAAAACCGCCCATCACCAGCCGCGGTGCAAGCGAGATCACGCCGTTCCAATCGTGCTGGTTAAGCGCGCCTGCGCCCCAGATACTGATCGACAAGGCGTATTCGCCGCGGGCGAGGATGAAAGTGACGCTGAGCGATGCCGCGATCATGCTGATGATCATGCCGGAAATAGCGACCGTTACCGGATCGAGACCGCGCCGCCAGCTCAGCGCCAGAACCAGCAAGACCGCGATCAGGCCGCCGGCAAAAGCAACGAGGTCGCGGGAGAGACCAGCCAGCAGCGGCGAGAAGCTCAAGCCCAGCGTCAGTGCGAGCTGCGCTCCCGATGCGATACCGAGCGTGGACGCATCGGCGATCGGGTTGCGCAGGACGCGCTGCAGCAAGGCGCCGGCAAGGCCAAGGGAAGCGCCCGCGACCAAGGCAATCACTGCACGCGGAAGCAGACTGTCCCATAAAATGATGTTGTCGAGAATATCAGCGGTTGCCGGCTCGCCGCTCACATGCGGACGCCAGGCGAGAAGAAGGGTAAAAGCCAACACGCATGCGCATGCCAAGGCCGCGACAGGCAGGAAAGCCGCAGGCACGGGCCGCAGGGGTTTTGAAAGGCTAGCCATTCCACGCATGGGCCAATCCTTCCGTCAGCAGATCGGCGAAGCGACCGGCGGCCGGTAATGCACCATAGGGATTGACGGAACCCAGCGTCAGCACCCGGTTTTCGCGGACCGGCGGCAACGCATTCCAGAAGTCGCTTTCCGTCAGTTCCTTTAGCGCGTCCTGCGGATGCGGCGGAATGAGCACGATCCAGGCATCGGGCATGGATGCCAGCGTTTCAACACCGATCTGAGCCATGGCCGAATAGCTCGTCGCGCCCGTCCAGGCATTGACCAGCCCAAGGCGCGCAAGAACCTCCCCGAACATGCTGTCGGCACCGAAGACGCGATAGTGTCGGGCGTCGCCAAGGTTGATGAGCAGGATCGGCCGGCCGTCGCCCTGCCTCAACTCGCCTCCGTGGCGATGCAATCTTCCGGCGAGGTCGTGGACCAATCGCTCAGCTTCTGGGCGCTCCAGCCGCTCGCCAAGCGCAAGGGTCGCCGTCATGGCAAGATCATACGGGCTTTGGCCCGGCTGATAGACGGAATGGCTTTCGACCGGCGCAATCGCGCTCATCAGCGGATCAGCCCATTGGTAGAAATTCGAATTGAAGATCACGTCAGGCTTCACGAAATGCAGAAGCTCCAGATTAGGGCTGCCTCGCAGGCCGAGATCCGCCACGGTATCGGGCACGTTGGGCAGAACGGCAACCTGACGGAACTGCCGAAGCTCGCTTCCTGCCACCAGATTGGCGCCAATAGCCAGCAATGTCTCCATCAGCGCCCAGTCGAGCGTGGCAACGCGGGGACCGGACCGTGCCCAGGCGTGGCTGCCGGCGGTCAAGACAGATGCCGCCCCCGTCAGCAGCATTCTGCGCGAGAGCGGAAATGCGCTGCTCAAGCTTCGTCTCCGGTCGCAAAGGAAGGCTCCGTTGGAGCCTTCCTGCTGAACTTCAACACACCTTTCAACTTACCAGACTTTGCTGAGCTTGAAGATAACGGTGCGCGCGTCGCCGTAGCCGCAGGTATAGGCCCCCTGGCAGCCTTTAACATAGTCCTTGTCGAACAGGTTGGTAACGTTGATCGAGCCTTCCCAACCCTGCTTCTTGTATCGAATGGCGGCATCGACGAGGGTCGCATCGGGCACCGTCAGCGTGTTCAGCCGGTCGGCATAGCTTTCGCCCTGGTAGCGAACGCCGGCGCCGAGGCTGAGGCCTTCGAGCGCGCCATGGGTGACGCTGTAATCGAGCCAAAGCGAGGCAGTCGTAGCGGGTATCAGGTAAGGCTTCTTGCCGACATAGGATGCGATAATGTCGTCCTTCACCTCGAGATCCGTATAGGAGAAGGAGGCGAGCATCTTCCAGTTGTCGTCGAGGTTGATCTTGCCTTCCAGTTCGATGCCGCGCGATTCCACCTCCCCGATCTGCTGGGCAAGGAAGGTCGCCGGGTCGGTCACGACCACATTGCGTCTGTTCAGGTGGAACAGCGAGGCGGTGAAGGTGCCGTCGACGAAGGTCGGATCGTATTTCAGGCCCACTTCATACTGTTCGCCCTCTTCCGGCGCATTGTTTGGCGTCGCGCTGACGGCCACGGTCGGATTGAAGAAGGTGCCGGCGCTGGCATAGGGCGTCAGGCCACTGTCGAATTCGTAGGCAAGACCGACGCGTCCACTGGCTGCAGACTTGTCGAAATCGTAGTCGGGCGAGGTCCCGTATGCCGTCTCGCGATTATCGGTGTCGGTATGCACATAATCGTACCGGCCGTTGAGGGTCACGAGCCAGCCGTCTGCGAAACGTACCTGATCCTGGGCATAAATGCCAACTTGCTGCTGGGTGATCAGTTGGTTGCTGTAAGTCGCATTGTCCGGCTGTGGCGCGCCATATTGCGGATCGAGCGGATCGATCGGGGTTGCGGTATCGGGCCAGGCGGGAGATGCCTGATTGTTGTCGAGCTGGTAGTATTTATAGTCCAGCCCCAGCAAGACCGTGTGTTCCAGGGGGCCGGTATCGACCTTGCCCTCTACATGGTTGTCTATCGTGAAGGTGTTGACCTCCGAGCGGCCGGTAAAGCCAATGCGGTCGATCTCAAGATCGGTGTTGTCGACGTCGTAAGCGTAGGGGGCCTCCTCGAACTTTTTCAGGTGGCCGTAGCGCGCCGCCGACGACACCTTCCATTCGCTGTCGAATTCGTGTTCGAAGTCGTAGCCGACCATTTGCTGGCTGTACCAGCCACGGTCGATGCCGGGTTCGCCGAGAAAGGCGTCGCGGGGGATCTTGCCGTAAGGCGCATCGACAACGGTGCCGACATAGGGGAAGAAGCCATTGCCCGTGTGCCGCTGATCGAGAGCGGACACCATGGCCCACAGGTTCAGCTTGGTGCTTTCGTCCGGCGAAACGGTGACCTGCGGCATGAGAAAGCCGCGGAAATCATTCTGGAAGTCGGAATATCCCTCGCCACCGGCAATCTTGCCGGTCAGCCTGTAGCTCATCGTCTCGTCATGGCCGAGCTGGTCGGAAACATCAAAGCCCGTAAAGGCATTGCCGTCGGAGTTTATGCCGATTTCGGTGTAGTAGAAAGGCTCGTCCGTCGGCCGCTTGCGGACTTCGTTGACTATGCCGCCGGCATTGCCGCCGCCATAAAGAACCGACGCGGGGCCTTTTAGAACCTCGACGCGCTCAAGCATGAATGGGTCGATCTGGAACGCGCCGAAGCCGTAGCCGTAGAGCTGCATCCCGTCGAGATAAAGGCCCGTCTGCGTTGCATCAAAGCCTCTGATATAAACCCAGTCCGTATCCGGATCGGTCCCGAAGGGTGCTGCAGTGACACCCGGCGTATACCGCAGCGCTTCGTCAATCTTGTTCACGACGCCACGGTCATCCAGCTCTTCCCGACCAACCACGGAAACGGCTTGAGGGATCTCGTTCAGTGGCGTGTCGGTCTTGGAACCCGTCGTCGACTGTTTTGCCACATAGCCTTTGACCGGGCCCGTTCCCTGATCGCCCTGACCTTCGCCCTCTATAACGATCGGTGCCAGCGTCGAGCCTTCGGCCGCACTTTGCGCCTGCGCGGCCCACGCGGCGCAAATTGCAATAACGGCAACGCCTGCCCCCAGACCTGCCCGCCATCCCATAAATCTTTGTTGCTTACTCATTAGCTTGCCCCACTCGCGCCGCGATCTCACGCGGCGACCTACAATAAGATGAGTGGTTAACTCAAATTTAGATTGGCAGCTTGGCCGGTTTTGCGGAATTTGAATAGTTTTGGGCAAAGTTGATGGGAGTGAGCAATTGTCGACACTATTTTGCTTGCTGTGTCTTTTTCCAACGAGAGGGCGTCGCCCCCACATGCTTCCTGAAGACGCGGCAGAAATGCGCGTGATCGGCAAAACCGGTATCGGCGGCCACGGCAATCAGCGGCTGCTCCCCGGCCAGCAGCAATTGCTTAGCCTTGGCCAGGCGAGCATTCATCTGCCAATCATGCGGCGCCATGCCCGTGGATGCCTTGAACGAATGGCTGAAATGGGACTGGGACAGTCCAGTCAAAGCCGCAAGCTCCTGCAGCCGGATGTTGCGCAAGCAATTGCCCTCGATGAAATCCAAGGCACGCTTGAGCTGCCAAGGGGCGAGTTCGCCGCGCTTGCGGACCGGTGACTTCACCAGCTTCAACACATCGACCAGCAGGGCTAAGGCAAGACTGTCCCCATAAAGATCATGCAGAGGCTCAAGAGAAGCAATCTCCGAAGCGATCAGTTCCGCCAGCGTCATGACGCGCTGATCGAAAAACAACAACTGTGGATCCTTGAGCCGCTTCGGGTCGATCTCTTCCATCAGGCGACGGCTGATGACCTCTGCATCGAAGTGGATATCGAGGTGACGCACATACTGCACCTCCTTGATATCCACCCATAAATCCATCTCGGCAGGAATATAGGAAATCGGGCTCTGCCGGCTGTCCTGGGCTGTGCCACGATCCTTGGGTGAAAGCTTCACGGCAGGCCGCCCCCGGCCGCGGTGATCGAGAAGGATGAAGAGACGCGGATCGCGGGCGACATAGCGACCGCCGGCATAGGGCGCGCATTCAACATCCCAAAGATCAGCCGTGATGCCGTTCCAGTACCGCCGGCGCATTCCGCCGATAACGGAGAAACCTTCGATCTGGTTGTCCATTCGCGGTTGAAACGTCATGGCGAAGTCCTGAGGCCAGCGTAAACTTGCTGCTTCCTATCAAGTTTGCGCTCCCGCAGCAATCCTGGCAGAATTAGGCAGTCCCAAGCTGGGCGGAATGAAGCTTGTTATAGGCACCGGCACGAGCGACGAGGTCCTGGTGCGTCCCCTGCTCGGCAATACCGTTGGCGTCTATAACCACGATCCGGTCGGCACCCTGGATGGTGGCGAGACGATGGGCGATGATCAGCGTCGTTCGGCCCTGCGCCAGTTCAGCCAGCGATCTTTGGATCGCCCGTTCCGTCTCCGTATCCAGCGCTGACGTGGCTTCGTCGAGGATCAGGATCGGCGGGTTCTTCAAGAACATGCGGGCGATCGCCACGCGCTGCTTCTGGCCGCCCGACAATTTCACCCCACGCTCGCCGATCATCGTATCGAGCCCGTCGGGCAGTCCGGCAAGCATGTCTTCCAGCCGAGCCCGTCGCGCCGCCTCGACAATGTCCGCTTCGCTGGCCCCGAGCCGTCCATAAGATATATTGTCTCGGATCGTGCCGCCGAACAGGAATACGTCCTGCTGCACGATGCCGATCTGCTGGCGAAGCGACACGCGCTTCAGGTGGCGGATGTCGATGCCGTCGATGCGAATTGCACCTTCGTTGATCTCGTAAAAGCGCGGCAAGAGCGAACAGATCGTCGTCTTGCCGGCACCCGAGGGACCGACAAAGGCAATCGTCTCACCTGCGCGGATCGTCAGGCTGACATTCTGCAGAACCGGCCTTGCCTCGCTATAGCCGAAGGAAACGCTGTCATAGACGATCTCGCCCTTCAGATGATCGACATCGATCGCGTCCGGCGTGTCGGCAATATCCGGCTCGGTGTCGACGAGTTCCGTGAAGCGACGGAACCCGGCAATCCCCTTGGGATAGGTCTCGATTACCGAATTGATTTTTTCCACCGGGCGGAAGAAGACGCCGACCAGCAACAGAAAGCCGATGAACCCACCCGCCGTCAGCTCGCCGGCCAGCACGAAATAGGCGCCGGCAATCATCACGATCATCTGGGTCAGCCGCATGCTCATGTAGCTGAGGGAGGTGCTGGCCGCCATGATCTTGTAAGCTTCCAGCTTGACGCGGCGATAGTTCTGATTGTCCTTCTCGAACTGCGCTCGCTCGTGGTTTTCGTTGGCGAAAGCCTGCACGACGCGCATGCCGCCGACATTCTCCTCAATACGGGTATTGAAGTCCCCCACTCTGTCGAAAAGACGACGAAAGTTCTGGGTCATCCGGCTACCGTAGCGGCTGGTCACCCAGGCTGTCAGCGGCACGACCAGGGCCGTGACCAGCGCCAGCTGCCAGTTGACTGAGAACATCAGCAGAAGAGCGCCGGCAAATGTCATCAGCGCGATGAAGAGGTCTTCGGGACCATGATGCGCAACTTCGCCAATCTCTTCCAAATCCTTAGTCAGCCGCGCCACCAAATGCCCGGTCTTATGATTGTCGAAATAGCTGAAGGAGAGCTTCTGCAGGTGGCTGAACGCCTGGCGGCGCATGTCGGTTTCTATGTTGATCCCCAGCATGTGTCCCCAATAGGTGACGACCGCCATAAGGCCGGTATTGACCACGTAAACCACCAGCAGGGCCGCAGACGCCGCCAGGATCAGAAACCATTCCTGGCTGAGCAGCAGCCGGTCCACGAACAGCTTCACCGCCATAGGAAAGCCGAGTTCCAGCAGGCCCGACAGGACCGCACAGGCAAAGTCCACGACGAACAGCGTTCTGTAAGGTCGGTAATAGCCAAAGAAACGGGATAGCATCTCAAACCTGCGATTTATCGATGAAGAGTGGCGGTTGACCGGCTAGCGAAAATTGACGAAACATGAGCTCCATCCTCATATTCCAAAAAAAGTGCTGGACGGATAGCGCCTAATGCAGACCGGATCAACCGAGCCAGAGCTCGCCAATGCCTCCCCGCCCATTCTCTCACTGAATGCCGTCAGCTTTGCCCTGGAAGGAAGGACTCTTCTGCATCCGCTGACGCTCGATTTGCCTGAAGGGAAGTCCATCGCGCTGATCGGCCATAACGGCTCTGGCAAGTCGACGCTCCTCAAGCTGATCGGCCGGCAACAGGCTGCCACAACCGGCAACATCCAGTTCGCCGGCAAACCATTGCAGGCATGGCCGGCACGGGAATTCGCCCGCCGCTTGGCCTATCTTCCGCAGCGGACCCCGGCGGCACCCGGCATGCTGGTCCGCGAACTCGTCGCGCTTGGGCGATATCCATGGCACGGCGCACTCGGCAGATTTACCGAAACGGATCAGCAGAAGGTCGATGAAGCGATCGAGCTGACAAAGATCGGAGCTTTCACGGAGCGTATGGTGGATACGCTTTCGGGCGGCGAGCGGCAGCGTGTTTGGCTGGCCATGCTGGTCGCCCAGAATGCTGACTGCCTCCTGCTCGACGAGCCGATCTCGGCGCTCGACATCGGCCATCAGCTCGAAGTGCTTTCGCTGACCCAGGAGCTTTGCCGCCAGAAGGGCATCACGATCATCACCGTGCTTCACGACGTCAACATGGCCGCGCGCTTCTGTGACGAAATCATCGCCTTGCGTTCCGGCCGATTGATTGCCCACGGCCCCCCGGAGGATGTCATGACGCCTGCAGAGCTGCAACGCATCTACGACGTGCAGATGGATGTGGTTCGGCAGCCTTCCAATGGGCGGCTGGTCGCCATGGCGCAGTGATCTCGTCTTCTGCGAAACCCACACACAGGGCGGGCTCCGTGGCGACATCGGTGATCAAGCGGCATGCTCTTGCTTTCTGCCCTCGTCCTGATTTAGGGAGGAGCCATACTGCCGGGGCCGCGAGGCTCTTGCACGTAAGCGTTAACGTCACTCAACGCGCATGATCAATGGGGCTTTGCCGGTTTGGTCTGCGCGGTTGTGTCCGGCAGGTCGAGCCTCATCTCCCTGAAAGGACAGTTATGACCGATATTTCTTCTCAAGATCAAACCAGCCAGATGTCCATGCCGTGCATCGAGCGGGTGCGTCATGAGCTCAAACGGCGGGAGCTGACGGTTCGGTCGGTCGAAAAGCTCACGCCGAACATGCTGCGCATCGCCTTGGTCGGGGAAGACCTGGCGGACTTCCTCAGCGCCTCGCCGGACGACCACGTCAAGATCTTCCTTCCAACCGCGGAGGGCGAGCCGGAACGGCGCGACTATACGCCCCGCCGCTACGATACCGCCGCACGCGAACTGGTCCTCGATTTTGCCGTGCACGAGGCCGGGCCGGCGACGCAATGGGCGCTCGAGGCGCAGGTCGGCAGCAGGCTGTCTATCGGTGGCCCACGTGGGTCTGCCGTCATTTCCGGCGTCAAACATTGGATCCTCGTCGGCGATGAAACCGCCCTGCCCTCGATGGGCCGACGCGTCGAGGAAGCCGGCCCCGACGAAACCTTCACCGTGATCGGCGCGGTCACCGGCTCGCAGGAAGAGCAGACTTTCGAGACCGCCGCACAATTGCGGACGATCTGGGTCCACAGGCCACTATCGGCCGCCGCCAATGCTTCCGATATTATCAGCGTGCTCAATACGGTCGACATCCCAGCCGAGACTTTTGCGTGGATTGCCGCGGAAGCCTCTGTCGCCCGCGCCGTCCGCGCTTATCTAACCGAAGGTCGGAACCATCCCCTGCCCTGGCTCAAGGCCGCGGGATATTGGGTTCAAGGACTGGCCGACGCCCACGAAAAGCTGGATTAAGCCTTTCGTCCGGCGCTATGACCGCAAACCTCTGATCGCCGCCAAAGCGTCGATAAAGAGATGCCGCAGCCCAATCTGAAACTGCGGCATCAACGTCTGCTTGCCCGGCAAGGCCAGAACCAACGCTTGATCCGGGCGATCAGTCGTCCGGGTGACCGGCAGATGTGAAGGCGCCGCCCTGGTAGATGACGGCAGCGGAGGTCGGATCTTCCTTGCCCGCAGCGGTTTCCACCTCGGCCCGCCATTTCGCCGAACTGTCCTGCGGCTGCCAGCCCAGAAAGGCCGCATTGCGGTTATCCCACCACTGCTCGTCATTGGCAGACGCGCCGTAGATCACCGTATGCGCCAGCCGCGGCGTCACGAAGGCGCGGCCGCACAGCGATACAAAATCCCTAGCGCTCAGCCACGTGGCGAGCATACGGGGATTGGCCGGCTTTTCGAAGCAGGAGCCGATGCGGACGGACAGCGTCTCCTGGCCGAATTTCTCGTAATACATGCTGGCAACGGCTTCACCGAAAACCTTGGAAACGCCGTAAAGTGAATCCGGCTTCGGCGGCACGGTATTGTCGATCCGCTCGTCGCGGCGATAGTAACCGACCACATGGTTCGAACTGGCAAAGACGATGCGCGGCATGCCGCTGCGGCGCGCATGTTCATAGATGTTGTAGAGGCCGACAATATTGCCCTGGAGGATCAGATCGAAGCTTCGCTCCACCGACACGCCTCCGAGATGGATGATGCCGTCGACGCCCTCCACAAGTCTGGCAACACCCTGGCTATCAGCGAGGTCGCACTGGATGAAGGTTTCGTTTGCAGTAATATCGCCGATCTCGCTGATATCGGACAGCACGACCTTTTCCGCCAGTTCTCCCAGCAGCGGACGAATTGCGCGTCCCACACCACCTGCAGCGCCGGTCAACAATAGTTTCTTGAGCATTTTCTCCTCCGCAATCCCGTTGTTGATGACAGCCCGCTTGTCATATCGGAACCATCAGCTCATCCTATAAGCTGTCCAAGGCAGTCAATCGCACGATTGGCATTATTTGGCAACAACCTGCTCTGCAGGGGCCAGATCTAGCTCAACATATCAGACAACCGACGTTTCATCAGCATCAGGACAGACGATGATCATGGACGGGTTAGGGTACGTCGGACATTTTGGTGAAACGAGCGATGGCTTCTGCCATTGACAACGCTGCCTTCCGGGACGAACACCAACGCGAAGACGCTTCAACCTTGGCCAATCGCTGCCGGCTGATCTTGGATATCTGTAGTTGCTACCGGCCGCTCCCCGGTCATAGAGAGGAAGCCCATGCCCCAGACTACGATTTCCATCTCGACAAGCGGCCAGGGTCTTTACGAATTTACGCAAGCGGCGGCGGACTTCGTTTACCAGCATCATCAGCCGGAAGCACTGTTAACCGTCTTCGTGCGCCACACCTCCTGTTCCCTAGTCATTCAGGAGAATGCCGATCCTGATGTGCGCCGCGACCTGAAGACGTTCTTCTCACGTATGGTACCGCCGACAAATCACCCAGACATGACTTGGGTTACCCATACGACCGAAGGGCCCGACGACATGCCTGCCCATATCAAAGCAGCGCTGACGGCTGTTTCGCTCAGTATTCCGGTCAGTGGCGGGCGGCTGATGCTCGGCACATGGCAAGGCATCTATTTGTTTGAACACCGCGATCGGCCTCACCGGCGCGAGATCGTCCTCCACCTAGCCTGAAGAGCAAGCTTTCTGCCGATCGGCTAATGATCCTGAACCCCATATGAACAAGGGATTTTGCCGATGTTCAGATCGATCCAGCTAAATCTCGGGCGATCGCTCCCCAGAGGGCGAGAGCAGTGCAGGAGGCCGGACAAAATCCGGCATTATTCGGAGAAACACCCATGACCAACCTGATTGTCAAGGCAGGTGTCGCCGCCCTTATCGCGCTGACCGGCCTTGCCGCCACCGCCCCGACCGCCGCTGCGGCAAGTTCGGATCTCGGCATCTATGTTCAGTATAACGACCGGGACCGCGACCGTGACTGGCGTCCTGACCGCCGCCCGCCTCCGGGCTGCTCGCCCCGTCGCGCCGAAGACAAGGCTAGCCGCATGGGCCTGCGTCGCACGCGCGTGGTCGACGTATCGCGGCGCACGGTGACGGTTGTCGGTTTCGGACGTCGCGGCCCTGACCGGGTTATCTTCGCCAATGTCAGAGGCTGCCCGGTCATCCGGTAACGCCCATTCCGTCTCCATTGCCCATGGACGGACGGATGAAGCGCCCTCGTCCTGTCTCGACAGGACGAGGGCGTCCCTTTTTCCGCCTACTGCTCCAAGGCAAATGTCACGTTGACCGTGACCGTATAACTGTTCTCGCCTGTTGCAATAGGAACGGCTGGCCGAGCCTCCTTGGCCATGGACATACGCATCATCGGCTCCGGCATTGGTAGCGCTGAATTCTCGTTGATCTCCAGAATACGCCCGAGTTTGACACCGGCCGCTTCCGTCAGCGTGCGTGCCTTGGCAACGGCATCGGCCACGGCGGCATTGCGCGCATCCGTGAGAACGGCTTCCGGCTTGTCGTTGGTGAAACTGATCTGGCCGCCCTGGTTGACCCCGAGCTTGACCGAACTGTCGATCAGATCGCCGAGCTTGCCGAGCTCACGCACCTTCAGCATCAGCATGTTGGAAACCTCGTAGCCGACCACTTGCGGCGGCTCGACCACGCCGTCCTTCGGCTCCGACTGCCGATATTGCGGGTGGATGGAAAAGTTGCTCGTCTGGATGTCCCGATCGGCGACGCCGCTTTTACGCAGCGACGAAAGAACCTCGTTCATGGCGGCGCTATTGCTCGAAAGCGCCTCCTCTGCAGTCTTGCCGTTGCGCACCACGGAAAGCGAGAGCAGGGCCATGTCGGGCGCGACGGCTGCCTCGCCTTGACCGGACACGCTGATGACCGGCTCGCGGGGGCGGCTTTCTTGGGCCAACAGGGGCTGGGCAGCGAGCAGCGCCGGCAGGCTGGCGCTTACGATGACGGCGCAGACGCCTAAGGAATGGCGGGCTTTGGACATGGATCTCCCTCTCATATGTGCCAGATCGGCATTGTTCATGACTGCAGTCAATGGCAGGCCGGACAACCGTCATTGCTGCCGCTTGATTGGCTCTTGGCCGCAGCCGGGTTCTACCTGCTTGCCGATTGTGAACCTATTACGGCAACGTCTTGTAGCCTGAGCCGATTTAGGCTAGAGCGCCTTGGCGAGACGGCGAACCATTGCGTCCCTCGTGTGCCTGACGAAGGCAGGGCCTGTAGCTCAATGGTTAGAGCCGGCGGCTCATAACCGCTTGGTTGGGGGTTCGAGTCCCTCCGGGCCCACCAACTTGCTGATCAGCCGCTGCCCGTCCAGAAGGCTAGATTTTCTGATCTGCGGCATGTCGTCTCGTCGCTCGGCTCTGCTGTACGGCCTGGCTTTCATGCAACCGGTAATCTGGCCCACTGGCTGACTACAGGCATGGAAGCGTCTCTTCCTCAAGTCAACTTGATAAAAATCAAATTATTCCCCGTCTAAGGCTGTTCTTTTTTAAAGATCCTTAACCCAATACCGATTGAATGAGAGGAAATTACAACCGCTATAATACGTATTGTTTTTACGATTGGGCTATTTATGTCTAGTATAATAACCAATTTTGCCGCCAATACTGCTCTCCAGACTCTCCGAGAGGTTCATGACGAATTGGAGAAGAGTCAGAACCAAGTCAGCTCAGGCCTGCGAGTCCGGACCGCATCCGATAATGTGGCCTATTGGTCGATCTCGACGACGATGAATTCGGACAAGAAAGCCGTCTCCGCGACAATCGATGCGCTTGGGGTTGGCGCCGCAAAAGTCGACACCGCCTATGCTGGAATGGCAGCTGCAATAGACGTGATGAGCGAGTTCAAGTCAAAGTTAGTTACCTCCCACGAAACGAGCACCGACAAGACACAGATCAATAACGAACTTGACCAACTCAAAGAACAGCTGAAAGCAATCGCGAAATCTGCTTCATTCAGCGGCGAAAACTGGCTTTGGATGACGGATCCAGCGGATGCGGCGCAAAATGGCGTGAAGAAGTTGCCCAGCGCGATCATTCGCGACGCATCCGGGAATGTCTCCGTGCAGACCATCAATTTCGACATGACCGCGACATTCGATACTGATCAGGTCTTCTACTTAATCTCGAACGGCGGCTGCGACGGGATCATCACCAATTCTGCGTTTGCCAACATGGCAGGTTATCCGGACGGCCCGTCAGGCGGATGGGTTGTCTTCAATGGCGAAGATCACCCAGGTCATCCCGAAATGGTCCTTACGCAAGATACGACAGCCGAAGAAATCGAGGGGATGACGAAAACGACGGACCTTATGATCCAGCGGATGATCGAGGTTGCAGCGATGTTCGGATCGCTTCAACAGCGCATTGGGATGCAGACCGATTTTGCCAGCAAGCTTTCCGATAGCATCAGCAGCGGGGTAAGCCGACTGGTCGACACGGACATGGAGGAAGCCTCTGCGAAACTTTCGGCATTGCAGACGCAACAACAGCTGGCAATACAGTCCTTGGCGATCGCCAATGCTAACCCTAAGAACATTATGACCTTGTTCCAGTGAGCCATGCTCGCCGATAGCTGAAGCGGAACAAGGGGTCTTGCGTCAGTTGCAATGCGTCGGGAGACGTTTGGCGGCGTCTTATCTCACACCCACCGTAAAGCATTTTACAGTTCGGCATTGAGCTGGGCGAGCCGCCTTATGTCACGCGCCTCGCTTTCAAACGGTTTTGTGGCTATGGGCAGCTTATCCGAGTGGAGATAGCAAATGAGCAAGAGCTGGAACAAAGGTGTGACCCTGGCCCTGGAGGGTCCGGCGCAATTCACCACCATTACTACTATCCAGGAAGCATCTTGGGCTCTGATCGAGGACTGGCCGATAGAGGAAGGCGAAGCATTGGACCGGGCCCTGATCGTCCTAGAGGACGCGATGAAGGGAAAAAAATCGGCAGAAGCCGCGCGTCTGGCTTTTATTGCCGCAGCCCATGAAGCCGGCATCGATATCAAAGACTAGCGCCATGCCCACGCGCTCGCCCGTCTCATGGCGCCTTTGCATGGAGCTTCACGGGCAGCCAAGCGGGTGCTATAAAACTTCCAGCTTAGAACAAAGGCGTTCGTGGTGGTCCGACTACCAGGCAGTTTGTTCGAAACCAGCAGGCCGTCCCGCCCCACCAATTTCGCCATCAAAAATCGGGGAAGCCCCTCTTGCGCCATTCGCTGCGCGGCACGGGCGCGCCGATGTCGAAGGCAAAGGAGACGACCTTGGTGACATTATCATCGACTTCGCAGCGAAAGCTGACGTCGTACCATTGCATTTCCGCGCGAAAGGCGCTGCGTCTGACATCCATGACCGTCCCGGTCGGCAATCGCGGAGCCGGGACCATCTCCGGGTAGTAAGGCGGTGAGGCATGCCGGAGCTGCTCGCGCAATTCGGTGCTGCAGAGCTGGCTGGCGCGAATTTCCCTCGGGATCTTACCTATGGCGGTTCGCGCCACTGCGCCCCCGGTGTCCTTGACCGAAAACAAACGCTTGGCTTCCGAGAGCGCGGCTGACGCATCGGCTTTCGGTTTGGCGGGCGTTTGGGGCTTCGGCGTCGGAAGCACCAGAGCAGCCTGCACCTCATCGGAAACGGTCGCATCCTGCGCGCCTTTCGCTTGAGGATCGGCAGAGGCGGAAGAGACGTCCGGCACCGTTATCTCATCGGGTACGGGACTGCCCTCAAGGCCCTTAGCCGTGTCTGCGGTTTCGGAAATGTCCGGTGCCGCATCGGGCTTATCTTCCTCCAAAGCCTCGTCGACCGGTGCAGGCTGATCAACCGAACTGTCACCGTCGAGAGACTGGCGGGGGCCGCTGTCTTCTTCGCCGAATTCAACAACCGGACGCAAAACATCAAGCGGTTGCGGCTTGCCTTGCTCAGCCTTTTCAGGCTCAGCCCTGTTGGGGTCAGGCTCCTCAGGCTTAGGCTGTTCCGGCTCACGCGGTGGCGGTGGCGGTGGTGGTTCGGCAGGCTCCGGTGCTTCCGGAGGTTTCGGTGGCGGCTCCGGCGGCTTCGGCTCCTCCTTGTTCCGCTCCTCTGGCTTTGGCTCTTCCTTTTTCGGCTCTTCCGGCTTGGGCTCGGGTGGCTTCGGCTCAGGGAGCTTCAGTTCCGGCGGCTTTTCGGGGGCCTTCTCAGGCGGCTTTTCAGGTTCGGGCGGCGGCACGAGTTCAACATCGACCGTCTCCTCCTTCTGCGGATCGCTCATGGGCAAAGGCAGGTGCACGAAAAAACCGGCTGCCACGAGCAGGTGCAGCAGGATCGACGCTGAAATGCCCCATCCGATCCTGCCATAGCTCTTGTTGCGCTCATTGCCCATAGAAGGCGATGTAAGATCAAACCGCGCCGGGATCGAGTCCCAGCTCTCAAATGCTGCAAAAAAGCGCACGAAAAAACCGGCCTGCTGTGGCAGGCCGGTTGAACATAGGTAAGCGGCATGGCCGCTGCAATTTGGCCTAGCTGTCGAGGAAGCTGCGAAGCTTTCTCGACCGACTCGGATGCTTCAGCTTGCGCAGCGCCTTCGCCTCGATCTGGCGGATACGTTCGCGGGTGACCGAGAACTGCTGGCCCACTTCTTCGAGCGTATGGTCGGTGTTCATGCCAATGCCGAAGCGCATGCGCAGCACACGTTCTTCGCGCGGCGTCAGCGAAGCGAGGACTCGCGTCGTCGTCTCGCGCAGGTTCGCCTGGATGGCCGCATCGATCGGCAGAAGCGCGTTCTTGTCCTCGATGAAATCGCCCAGATGGCTGTCTTCCTCGTCGCCCACCGGGGTTTCAAGCGAGATCGGTTCCTTGGCAATCTTCAGGACCTTGCGGACCTTTTCGAGCGGCATGGCGAGCTTTTCGGCCAATTCTTCCGGTGTCGGCTCGCGGCCGATCTCGTGCAGCATCTGGCGCGATGTGCGGACGATCTTGTTGATCGTCTCGATCATGTGCACCGGAATGCGGATCGTGCGAGCCTGGTCGGCGATCGAACGGGTGATCGCCTGCCGGATCCACCAGGTCGCGTAGGTCGAGAACTTGTAACCGCGGCGGTATTCGAACTTGTCGACCGCCTTCATCAGGCCGATATTACCTTCCTGGATGAGGTCGAGGAACTGCAGGCCGCGGTTGGTGTACTTCTTGGCGATGGAAATAACGAGGCGGAGGTTTGCTTCGACCATTTCCTTCTTGGCGATGCGCGCTTCGCGCTCGCCCTTCTGCACCATATGCACGATGCGGCGGAATTCCGCGATGGAAATGCCGGTCTCCGTCGCAAGATTCTGGATCTCCTGCCGGATGTCGCGGATCGTCGTATTTTCGGCCTTAGAGAATTCCTTCCAGCCGCGCGCCGAAAGGTTGGCGATCGACTTCATCCAGTTCGGATCGAGCTCCGCACCCTGGTACTGCTCCAGGAAGCTATCGCGCTTGACGCCGTAAGATTCGGCAAGCCGCAGCAGGCGGCCTTCGTTCTGCATCAGCCGCTTGGAAATGTCGTAAAGCTGCTCGACCAGCGAATCGACGCGGTTCTGGTTGAGCGACAGCGACTTCACGGCGGTGATCAGCTGGTCCTTCAACTCCTTGTAACGGCGCTCTTGTCCGGTGGACAGGGTTCCTGTGCAGGACAGACGCGCTTCTACCTGCTGGTCCTGAAGCTTGCGCAGCTTCTTGTAGGTGTCGGCGATCGTATCGAGCGTCTCCATCACCTGCGGACGCAGTTCGGCTTCCATGGCGGCAAGCGAAAGGTTCGACTCGTCGTCGTCCTCTTCCTCTTCCTCCATCGGCATGTCGCCGCCGACCGCGGTAATGTCGTCGTCATTGGCCGCGGAAAAACGGGCCTTGCGGGTCTTTTCCTTTTCTTCGGCAGCCTTGCGGTCGGCCTCGATCTTTTCCGGGCTCTGGAACTGCGGCGCAGCCTTGGCTTCCGGACCCGAATAGGTCGTTTCGAGATCGATGATCTCGCGAAGCAGCGTCGTGCCTTCGTTCAGCTCGTCGCGCCAGATGATCAGCGCCTGGAAGGTGAGCGGGCTTTCGCACAGGCCCGCGATCATGGTTTCGCGGCCGGCCTCGATGCGCTTGGCGATGGCGATTTCGCCTTCGCGCGACAAGAGCTCCACCGAACCCATTTCACGCAAATACATGCGCACCGGATCGTCGGTCCGGTCGGTCGGCTCTTTCTTCTTTGCGGTCGCAAGCGCCGTGCTTGAGGTTGGGGCGAGTTCGCCGCCCTCGCTCTCGTTGTCGTCGCTTTCGGCGGAATCGTCCTCTTCGTTCGACCCGTCGTCGGCCTCCTCGTCCTCGACAACGTTGATCCCCATGTCGGAGAGCATCGCCATCGTATCCTCGATCTGCTCCGAGGTGACTTCCTCCGAAGGCAGAACCGAATTCAACTCGTCCATGGTGACGTAGCCGCGCTTCTTGGCGGCCTTGATCATCTTCTTGACGGCGTCGTCAGAAAGGTCGAGAAGCGGACCGTCATGAGCGCCTTCGCGTTCGTTCTCAGCTTCTTCGTTTTCTTTGACTTTTGTTGCCATGTATTTCGTCGCTTTCCTTGAACGCCACCTTAGCCGCGCTTGGTGGCTTGCGGATAGAGGCGGAAACCACCCTAACCGTGAATCACTGTTCAACTCGTAACGGAATGACCTTTAATTCCCGATTACCATCGGCGATCGTCATTTGCGGAACCGTGCCATATAAGGATCACCAGCTTTGTTCACCGCGCTCGATCCACTCCGCCCATTCTGCCTGAAATGGTGATTCCCACAAATTAACGCTTCGTCAAGCATTTCCAAAGGCCATGCCCAGGAAATATGGGAAAAGCCGCTTTAAGTGGCCTAATCGGGGGTACGCTCACCAGGTTACCGGTTATGTAGGCAATGTGCCTGGAAAGACAAGAGCTTGCCGTCTCCAATAAACCGGACCCTGTTCACCGCTTCAAAGCGCCCGCTTTCCGACATCAGCCCGCGTCGACAGAACGGCATCAACCGTGGCTGACGGCTGCGCCCTTGACCCTGCCGGAAAGGACACCAAAGCCGTCGATGATCGCTTCCTGATTTTCCATCCTCGAAATTTCGTTCTGCACTTCCAGCAATGCGCGCAGCAAAAGATCAGCGCGCTCCGCCTCGTCCTCCGTCATTTCGGCAAGCTCGCGCTCCAGCTCGACCTTCTGCCACAGCAGTTCCTTGTTGCGTGAATGCAGCGCGCGGGTCTGACGATATGCCTGCAGCGCATCCTGCGGATCCGCATCCTCCGTGGCGGTCCATAGCCGAGCATTACGGATCTGCTGGTTCATTGCCCGCAGCAGGTCTGCGAAGCCGTTTTCTTCCAGCTGCTCGCGCAGGTGTTTTGCCGAAAAATCAGGGCTGGCGCGTCCGGCAATCGTCAGCACGCAGGACCAGAGGCGCTGCAGGTCGCGGCTTTCGAATTCCACGGAAGCGATCTCGTCATATTCATCTAGAAGGAGCTGCGGATGATTGACAATGGTCATGGCCAGCACGCTTTCCCGCAGTGCCGGCAGATCGCGATGACCACGCACGAGACCGGAACGGGTAAGCCTGTCCGACACCCCTGCGGCCCGTCCGGCAGCGCGCGGTCCCATCGGCGCCCCGCCCTGCCCCGGCCTGCCGCCACCGCGCTGAAAATTCTGGCGCCTGTCATTCGACACGCGCGAGGCCGGCTGGAAGAAGCCATTCAATCGCTCGCGAACCGCCTGCTGGTAGTGACGGCGCACGTTTTCATCTGCAATCACCGACACGATCTGCTTCAGCCTCGCCTCGAGCTCGGCGCGTTTTTCCGGTGTGTCATAACTTCCGGAAGAAGCCTCGCGCTGCCAGATCATTTCGACCAGCGGCCGCGCTTCGGCGAGCACCTTGTCGAACGGAGCCCGCCCCTCATGCCGCACCAGATCGTCCGGATCCTTGCCGTCGGGCAGTAGGGCAAAGCTCACCGAGCGTCCTGGCTTCAGGAAAGGCAGGGCCAGATCGGCGGCCCGGCTGGCGGCCCGCAATCCAGCCCCGTCGCCGTCGAAGCAGAGGATCGGCTGCGGCGTCATGCGCCAAAGCAGCTCCAGCTGGTTTTCGGTCAAGGCGGTTCCGAGCGGTGCCACCGCGTTTTCGACGCCTGCCTGATAAAGCGCGATCACGTCCATATAGCCTTCGACCGCGATGATCGTGCCAGGCTCCTGCCGGGTCCCGCCCACCTGGGCCGCCCGCCGGGCGCGGGTGAAATTGTAGAGCACCTGCCCCTTGTGGAAGAGCTCGGTATCCGGCGAATTCATGTATTTCGCCATCGCGTCTGCCGCCATCGCACGGCCGCCGAAGGCAATCACCTTCTCGCGTGACGAGAGGATCGGAAACATGATGCGGTCGCGAAAATAGTCGTAGGAAACGGCAATCCCCTCGCCGTGCCGCACCAGTCCGCAGGCCTCGATCTGCTCCTTCGGCACGCCGTTTGAGGCAAGATGCTCCTTGAGCGCGTTACGGCTTTCAGGCGCATATCCCAGGCGGAAGGTTTCGATCGTTCGGCCAGTCAGACCGCGATCGCGAAGATAGGCTCTTGCCCTTGCCCCGGAAGCGCTTTGCAGCTGGTCCTGAAAGAAGCGCGTGGCGATTTCCATGACATCCAGCAGCGTGGTGCGCTCTTTTTCCCGCTTTTCAGCCTGCGCGTCCGGTTGCGGCATAGCAATCCCGGCCATGTCCGCGACTGTCTGCACGGCCTCAGGAAAACTCTGCCCTTCAAGGTCGGTCAGGAATCGGAAGTGATTCCCGGTGACGCCACAACCAAAGCAGTGATAGCGCCCCTTGCGATCCTCGCAATGAAAGCTTGGGCTTTTCTCGCCGTGGAACGGGCAGCAGGCCCAATAGTCTCCCCGAGACACATTGGTTTTCTTGCGGTCCCACGTCACCCGCCGGCCGATCACTGTCGAAATCGACACGCGGTCACGGATTTCATCAAGAAAGGTATTGGAGAAACGCATTGTCACCTCAAGGCAAGCTTCCATATAGACTGCATGCCGCGCGCTTGCCATCCCGAAGGCGCTTGGTACCCGCTATTCACAGGGCATCCCGCTCCACCATTTAATGCTTCGTCCTCAACAAACCTTCACGCACGAAGAAGCACCCATGAAGAAGCGCGAATATCTTTACCTTTGCCTACTCGGCTCGGTCGCCATCGGCTCAGTCATCGACAGCTATATCTTCGTTTATGACGAGCGGCTCATGATCTTCAACGACATCGCGCAGATGCTGCTTATCGTGATTTTCTCAGTCCTTTGGGAAATCGAGGACGGCCGTCTCCTGGGCCTGCCGCTACGCAGCCCAACGCGCCTCCTGACCGTGCTGTTCATGCCGCTCGGCCTGCTGATCTATTGCTTGCAGTCTCGACGCCCAGTTTCAGGACTGCTTGTCTACTTCGGGTTCCTAGCTGGCGTAATCGCAGCCGCCGTAGCCGGCATCTATCTCGGCGATTGGTTGGTCGCCCTGACGGCTGATCTGCCTTCCTCAAGCGGCACGTGACATAGCAGCTCTCCGACCGCTGTCCCGACATTAACTAATTTTAACTTGTTCTAAATCAGGCCGCCTCCTAGCTTAGGGCGAGCCACAGGGAAAGGTTCACCCTTTGAGGGCGCTAGGTTTTACTCTCTGGGGCATGGCTGCGATGTGTTGCAGTTCATTCCTTTTCTTCCGGCATGCGTGTTTCATTCGGCCGGCAGGGGCGTAGGAGAGCAAAGGCGGAGGTTCATGATGAGCCTCCGCCTTTTCCGTCTCATAGTGCGACGCGCAGCCTCTGCAGCGCGGTGAACATTTCAGGCGATATCAGCCGAGCTGCGCCTTGATGGTTCCGGAAGCCTTGCCGAAATCCATCTGCCCGGCATAACGCTCTCTCAGCACCGCCATGACCTTGCCCATGTCCTTGATGCTGGCAGCGCCGGTTTCGGCGATGACGGACGCAACGATCCCAGCGACCTGCTCGTCGGAAAGCTGCTCCGGCATGAAATCCTTGACGATGACGATCTCTTCGCGCTCCTGAGCGGCAAGCTCGGCCCGGCCGGCGTCCTCATAGATCTTGGCGGATTCTTCGCGCTGCTTCACCATCTTTTGCAGGATCTGCAGGATTTCGTCGTCGCTGGCCGCGTCCTTGCCGGTGCCGCGATTGGCTATGTCGCGATCCTTGATCGCCGTCTGGATCAGCCGCACAGTGGAAAGGCGGCGGGTGTCCTTCGCCTTCATTGCATCCTTCAGCGCCTGCGAAAGTTTGTCGCGCATCATCGTCGTTTCTCCTGAGGAGGTCTGTCAGGGCCAAGAGAGCCATGACACGTCCTGTCAATTCGGTCGCCGTCATAGATCAGCATGCCCAGTCAATCAATCAATAGGAGGGCATTTCTCAGACATCTCCGATCAGAAACCCGGGATTCTTTGGCCAGATCATTGACCGCGCTGCCTGCTTTGTTTATTTTCCCGCACCTGCACACAGATTTTAGATGTTAGGGCTCGAGCCGGTTTTCCGTGCGCCCTTTTCTGCGACCAAAGATGGCCTCGACAGCCTGTTCCTTTGCAAGGGACGGGGCCAGTGAGGCAGAAGGATCAAGATGACCGTGACCGCCCCTTGGACTACCGCAAAGCCCACCGCAGTTCTCGTTCTTGCCGACGGCACTGTTATTGAAGGTACCGGCATCGGTGCGACAGGCAAGGTACCGGCGGAAGTCGTCTTCAATACTGCGCTGACGGGCTATCAGGAAATCCTCACAGACCCCTCCTATATCGGCCAGATCGTCACCTTCACCTTCCCGCATATTGGCAATATCGGCACCAATGACGAGGATGTGGAAGACCTGACGCCTGCCGCCAGACGCGGCGCAGTGGGCGTCATCTTCAAGGCTGACATCACCGCTCCTTCCAATTATCGCGCAGCCAAGGATCTCGACAGCTGGCTGAAAAGCCGTGGCGTAATCGGGCTGTCCGGCATCGATACACGCGCGCTGACGTCCTGGATCCGTCAGAACGGCGCGCCGAATGCAGTCATTGCCCATGATCCGAACGGCAATTTCGACATCGAGGCACTGAAGGCGGAAGCCCGGTCGTGGAGCGGATTGGAGGGACTGGACCTCGCCAAGGAAGCGACGTCCGGCCAGTCTTCCCAATGGAGCGAAAAGCCTTGGGTGTGGAATGAAGGGTTCGACGAGCTCAAGCCTGAAAACGCAAAATATCACATCGTCTGCGTCGACTACGGCGTCAAGCGCAATATCCTGCGCCTCTTCACCGGCCTCGACTGCAAGGTGACCGTCGTGCCGGCCCAAACCTCGGCTGAGGACATCATGGCGCTGAACCCAGACGGCATCTTCCTGTCCAACGGCCCAGGCGATCCGGCAGCGACCGGCAAATATGCTGTTCCTGTCATTCAGGAGGTCATCAAGACGGACGTTCCGACCTTCGGCATCTGCCTCGGTCATCAGATCCTCGGTCTTGCCTTGGGTGCGACCACTGCCAAGATGCACCAGGGGCACCATGGCGCAAATCATCCGGTCAAGGATCACACCACTGGCAAAGTGGAAATCGTCTCGATGAACCACGGCTTTGCGGTCGACTCAAACTCACTGCCGGAAAACGTTGAAGAGACTCATATATCCTTGTTCGACGGCACCAATTGCGGTCTCCGTGTATCGGGCAAGCCGGTGTTTTCGGTCCAGCATCACCCGGAAGCCTCGCCTGGTCCGCAGGACAGCCATTACCTCTTCCGTCGCTTCATCAATATGGTGCGCGAACGCAAGGGCGAGCCGGCGCTTGCTGAGCGTTGACCGAATTTGGAACGAAATAAAGTGGTGGCCCGCTGATCTTAGCGGGCCATTTGCTTTTGGCGACGGACAAGGAGCCAGAACCGGCCGCAAAGCAGCAGCGCCGCGGCGGCAAGGCCGATCACGAAGCCGAACCAGATCCCCTCGCCTCTGAAGCCGAGCGGAAAGGCGAAGAGCCAGGCGCAGGCAAAACCGATCGGCCAGTAGGCGACAAGCGCCAGCACCATTGGCACCCTGGTATCCTTCAGACCGCGAAGCAGCCCAGCCCCAACGGCCTGCAGACCGTCCACCAGCTGGAATATGCCGGCAATGACGATCAGCGGCGTAGCAAGACCCAGCACGGCCAGCGCATCCGGCTGGTCGAGATCCAGAAACAGCATCGCAAGCATGTCTGGGAAGGTGGCGAAGAAAATGCCGCCTGCGAAGGTGAAGCACATGCCAACGACCAGAACCGCCAGCCCCGCCAAACGGACGCCTTGCATGTCGCCGCGGCCATAGGCGAGCCCGACCCGCACGGTGGCAACTTGTGCCAGTCCGAGCGGGATCATGAAGGCGATCGAGGCGAACTGAAGGGCGATCCCATGGGCTGCCAGTTCGAACTTCCCGAGCGTACCCATCATCAACGAAGCAGCCGCAAACAGGCTGGTTTCGGCAAGTATGGTAAAGCTGATCGGCAGGCCCAGTCCGACGATCTCCCGCACCATGCTCCAGTCAGGACGCCAGAAGCGTACGAAAATCTCGTAGGCGCGCATGTTGGCCTGACTCTTGATATAAAGGATGGCGAAAACGAAGCCGAACAGGTTTGCGCAGACCGATGCGACCGCTGCTCCATGCAGACCGAGCTGCGGCGATCCAAAATGACCGAAGATGAGCAGGTAGGCGATCACTGCGTTGAGGATGAACATGGCGATCGTGACGTAGAGCACCACGCCGCCCTTCTCGAGCCCGGTGACGAAGCTTCTGAGCGCCATCAAACCCAGCGCCGGGAAGATCCCCCATTGCGCAATTCTCAGATAGCTCTGTGCCATCGCCGCCACGTCCGGCTCCTGGCCCAGCGACAAAAGGATCGGCTCCGAAAACCAAAGAAGCGGGGCGGTCAGCACGCTATAGGCAATGACAATCCAGAGACCCATGCGTACCGAACGCCGGACTGACACAGGATCATGACGGCCAAGCGCCTGGGCGACGACGGGAATGACCGCCGAGGTAAACCCGGTGCCGAAGATGAACACCAGGAAAAAGATCTGGCTGGCCAGTACAACCGATGCAAGCTCGGTCGTCCCCAACCATCCAACCAGGATCACATCTGTGGTGTTGATCGCCATCTGCGCCAATTGCGCCCCGACCAGCGGAATGCCGAGAATAAAGGTGGCGCGCAGATGCCCTGTCCAGGAATGGGAAGGCATCCCCTCGACCGTGTGGGATAGGCTCGGCATAGGCTCCTCCAAGACGAAAAACGCCGCTTCCAAAAATGGCGAGCGGCGGTTAGTGCAGCCTATAGAGGAGCATGGCGGATGCGGCAAGGTCGGGCGTCAATGCACCACGATTTTTGCGCCCGTGTTCAACAAATCTGATGACTGCCGGCAGGCGAAATCCCACCCGACTGGAGGCGAGACAGGTCTCACCCACCTCGCCTCAAGTCTTCTAAGCTGCGGCCTTCGCCTTGATGTGCCTACACATTTCCGGAGAAGGTATCGCAAGCCTTCATGTCGCCGCTCTCAAAACCACGGCGGAACCAGGTCATCCGCTGAGCCGAGGTTCCGTGGTTGAAGCTTTCCGGAACCACATAGCCCTGGCTGCGCTTTTGCAGCGTATCGTCGCCGATCTGCTGGGCCGCATTGAGCGCTTCTTCCAGATCGCCCTTGCTCAGTATGCCCTTCTGGTCGGTGTACTTGCCCCAGACGCCGGCAAAGCAATCGGCCTGCAGCTCGACCCGTACCGACATGCGGTTGGCATCGGCCTCGCTCATTCGCGCGCGGGCCTGGTTGAATTTTGGCAGGATGCCTGTGAGATTCTGGACATGATGCCCAACCTCGTGAGCGATCACATAGGCTTCGGCAAAATCACCCGAGGCCTCAAAACGGTTCTGCAGTTCCTGGAAAAAGTCCGTGTCCAGATAAAGCTTCTGGTCGTTCGGGCAGTAGAACGGGCCAGTGGCAGACGAGGCGAAACCGCAGGCCGAATTAACCTGTCCGGAGAACAAAACCAGCGTCGGATCCTGATATGTCTGGCCATTCGCTGCAAAGATGGTTTTCCAAGTATCCTCGGTTTCCGCCAGCACAGTACGCACGAAGGACGTCATCTCGTCATTTGCCGGTGCACGCGGCGTCGTCGGCTGCTCATATCCGCTGTCGCCCATGCCGATGTCGCCACCCGACAGCAGCGTCATTGGGTTGATGCCGGTAATCCAGCAGATGATCAGCACGACGACGATACCGCCTATCCCCAATCCGCCGCCGCGGCTCCCGCCGACGGGGATCCTGAAGCCACCCCGCCCCAAGCCGCTTCCCATGGAAGCGCCCCGTTGATCCTCGACATTGTCCGATTGCCGGCGGCCTCTCCATTCCATCTTTTATCTCCTATCCGTCTGATCGCGCTTGGCCGATATAACGCCGCGCGGAGCAAAGGCGATCCGTCGGCGATCAGATAAATAAGAATGCTGATCTTTAGGCGGCGCGTAATTGCGTTCTGCCCGGCAGGAACACCGTCAGGAGGCCGAGCATCGGCAGGAACGAGCAGATCGTATAAACGAAGCCGATTCCGTAGCGATCCGCGAACACGCCGAGCACGGCTGCAGCGATCCCGCCGATCCCGAACGCAATGCCGAAGAAGATCCCAGCAATCATGCCGACCCGGCCGGGAACCAGTTCCTGCGCCATCACGACGATGGCCGGGAAGGACGAAGCCATGATGAAACCGATGATCGCCGAGAGCCCGATCGTCACCGGCAAGTTGGCATAGGGCATGGCGAGCGTGAAGGGCAGCACGCCGAGGATCGAGAACCAGATGACGACCTTGGAACCGAACCGGTCGCCGATGGGGCCGCCGACCACCGTGCCGAGCGCCACGGCACCGAGAAAGATGAACAACATGATCTGCGACTGCTGCACGCCGACGGCAAAACGCTCTATCACGAAGAAAGTATAGTAGCTGCCGATCGACGCCATATAGGCGTTCTTGGAAAAAGTAAGCAGAGCAAGGATTGAAAGCGAAACCGCAACGGTCCGCTTCGACAGGTTATGGGCCTGCAGCACTTTCTTGCGGCCCTTGTTGGCCAGCATATGGGCCTGGTACCACCGCGCCACCCAGGCAAGAACGAGAATCCCGACTATGGCACCGATCGAGAACCACGCAACGCTGCCCTGCCCGTTCGGAACGATGATGAAGGCCGCCAGCAGCGGTCCGATCGACTGTCCGAAATTGCCGCCCACCTGGAATGTCGCCTGGGCGAAGCCGTAGCGTCCGCCCGAAGCCAGTCGCGCCACACGCGACGATTCGGGATGAAAGACTGCCGATCCGATGCCGATGAGGCAGGAGGCGACGACCAGCATCGAATAGCTATGGGCGCCGGCCAGCATGAACAGCCCGACCAATGTAGAACCCATGCCGACCGGCAAAGAATAGGGATAGGGCTTCTTGTCGGTGACGATGCCGATCACTGGTTGGAGGAGCGACGCCGTGCACTGGAAGGCAAGCGTCAGCATGCCGATCTGCCAGAAGTCGAGTGCATAGTCAGTCTTCAGCATCGGATAGATCGACGAGATCATAGATTGCATGATGTCGTTGATCATGTGGCAGAAGCTGACCGCCAGGATGATCGGAAGTACGGTCACCTCTGCAGAAGCGGTGGAATTGATCGTGGCATCACTCATGGGATCTTCTCCGCGCAAGCGGTCAATCACCCATGGCCCTTGCTCAAGTCGTTTGTGCGAGCTGTAATCAAGCCGATCGACGCTGTCTATGTCACGTCGCCGGCTTCCGGTACGGTTGACCGTTTTCGTGCCGTGCGGTCTTCGGGCGTCATGTCGATTTCCTGTTATTTCAGCAATTATGGGGTTCCGTTGGTGCCAAGATTTGCCTATAAGCCGCGTCTAGCCTGAAAAGAACAGACGCGCGTGACCCGACCCGGTGCTTTCCCACCGTGCCGGCTTTTCGCGCAGGAAAAGAAGCGGATAGAACCATGCCCAAGCGCCAAGACCTCAAATCGATCCTCATCATCGGCGCGGGTCCGATTGTCATTGGCCAGGCATGTGAATTCGATTATTCCGGAACCCAGGCCTGCAAGGCGCTGCGCGAGGAAGGCTACCGGGTCATCCTGGTCAATTCCAACCCGGCGACCATCATGACCGATCCGGGCCTTGCCGACGCGACTTATGTCGAGCCGATCACCCCGGAAGTGGTCGCCAAGATCATCGCCAAGGAACGCCCGGACGCGCTGCTGCCGACCATGGGTGGCCAGACGGCGCTCAACACGGCACTGTCGTTGAAGCGCATGGGCGTGCTCGACCGCTACAATGTCGAGATGATCGGCGCCAAGCCTGCCGCCATCGACATGGCCGAAGACCGCGCCCTGTTCCGCGAAGCCATGAAGCGCATCGGGCTCGAGACACCCAAGTCGATGCTGGCCAACGCCACCGACATCAAGGATGCCGATCGCAAGACCCATGAGGCTGAGCGGGTCAAGCTGCGCGACAGCCTTTCCGGCGATGATCTTGACAAGGCGCTGGATGCGCTCGAAAACCAGTGGAATCTCGGCGAAAGCGACCGCAAGCAGCGCTACATGAGCCATGCCATGGCGATTGCCGCCCAGGCGATCGATGTGGTCGGCCTTCCGGCCATCATCCGCCCCTCCTTCACGCTCGGCGGCACCGGCGGCGGCATCGCCTATAACCGCTCCGAATTCTTCGAGATCGTCGGCTCCGGCCTCGACGCGTCGCCCACCACCGAAGTGCTCATCGAGGAATCGGTGCTGGGCTGGAAGGAATACGAGATGGAAGTGGTCCGCGACACGGCGGACAATTGCATCATCATCTGCTCGATCGAGAATATCGATCCGATGGGCGTCCACACGGGCGACTCGATCACGGTAGCGCCGGCGCTGACGCTGACCGACAAGGAATACCAGATCATGCGCAACGCCTCGATCGCGGTGCTGCGCGAGATCGGCGTCGAAACCGGCGGCTCGAACGTTCAGTTTGCCGTCAATCCGAAGGACGGCCGCTTGGTCGTCATCGAGATGAACCCGCGCGTTTCCCGTTCCTCCGCTCTCGCCTCCAAGGCGACGGGCTTCCCGATTGCCAAGGTCGCGGCCAAGCTCGCGGTCGGCTACACGCTCGACGAGCTGGAAAACGACATCACCGGCGGCGCGACGCCGGCCTCTTTCGAACCGTCGATCGACTATGTCGTCACCAAGATCCCGCGCTTCGCCTTCGAGAAATTTCCGGGCGCCTCGCCGATCCTCACCACCGCGATGAAGTCGGTCGGCGAAGTCATGGCGATCGGCCGCACCTTTGCCGAATCGCTGCAGAAGGCACTGCGCGGCCTGGAAACCGGGCTGACCGGCCTCGACGAAATCGAAATCCCCGGCCTTGAGGATGGTGAAAACTCCAAGAACGCCATCCGTGCCGCGATCGGCACGCCGACCCCGGACCGCCTGCGCATGGTTGCCCAGGCTCTGCGTCTCGGTTTGACCGAAGGCGAAGTGCATGAAGCCTGCAAGATCGACCCGTGGTTCATCGCGCAGCTCAAGGATCTCATCGACATGGAGGCCCGCATCCGCGAGCACGGCCTGCCTGGTGATGCGGAAAACCTGCGCATGCTGAAGGCTATGGGCTTTTCCGATGCCCGGCTCGCAAGCCTCACCGGCCGGCGCCCGAAGGAAGTGGCCGAATTGCGCAACGCGCTGAACGTCCGCCCGGTGTTCAAGCGCATCGACACCTGCGCCGCCGAATTCGCCTCCCCGACCGCCTACATGTATTCGACCTACGAAACGCCTTTCGTCGGCGCACTGCGTTCGGAAGCCGAAGTCTCGACCGCCCGGAAGGTCGTCATCCTCGGCGGCGGTCCGAACCGCATCGGCCAGGGCATCGAGTTCGACTATTGCTGCTGCCACGCCGCCTTCGCGCTGAAGGATGCCGGCTTTGAAGCGATTATGATCAACTGCAACCCGGAAACTGTATCCACCGACTACGACACCTCCGACCGTCTCTATTTCGAGCCTCTGACGGCCGAAGACGTCATCGAGATCCTGCGGGCCGAGCAGGAAAAGGGCGAAGTCGTCGGCGTTATCGTCCAGTTCGGCGGCCAGACCCCGCTGAAGCTCGCCGAAGCGCTGGAAAAGAACGGCATTCCGATCCTCGGCACGGCGCCCGACATGATCGACCTCGCCGAAGACCGCGACCGCTTCCAGAAACTGCTGATGAAGCTCGATTTGAACCAGCCGAACAACGGCATCGCCTATTCGGTCGAACAGGCCCGCCTCGTCGCGTCCGAAATCGGCTTCCCGCTGGTCGTGCGCCCGTCCTACGTGCTCGGCGGCCGCGCCATGCAGATCATTCATTCGGAATCCATGCTGCAGAGCTATCTGCTCGATACGGTGCCGGGCCTTGTGCCGGAAGACATCAAGCAGCGTTATCCGAACGACAAGACCGGCCAGATCAATACCCTGCTCAGCAAGAACCCGCTTCTCTTCGACAGCTACCTGACCAATGCGATCGAAGTCGATGTCGACTGCCTCTGCGACGGCACCGACGTTTATGTGGCCGGCATCATGGAGCATATCGAGGAAGCCGGCATCCATTCGGGCGACAGTGCCTGCTCGCTGCCGCCGCGCACCTTATCCTCCGAAATGATCGACGAACTGGAGCGCCAGTCGAAGGCCATGGCCAAGGCTCTGCAGGTCGTTGGCCTGATGAACGTCCAGTTTGCCATCAAGGACGGCATCGTCTACGTACTGGAAGTCAATCCGCGTGCCTCGCGGACCGTGCCTTTCGTTGCCAAGACGATCGGCGCGCCGATTGCCAAGATCGCCGCCCGCGTCATGGCCGGCGAGAAGCTGGATGCGACCTTTGCCGCCTATGGCAAGAAGCCCGACCCCCGCAACCTGAAGCACATTGCCGTCAAGGAAGCCGTCTTCCCCTTCGCCAAGTTTCCGGGTGTCGACATCCTGCTTGGACCGGAAATGCGTTCTACCGGCGAAGTCATCGGCCTCGATACCGATTTCGCGCTGGCCTTTGCCAAATCGCAGCTCGGCGCCGGTGTCGAACTGCCGCGCAACGGAACCGTTTTCGTATCCGTGCGAGACGAGGACAAGACCCGCGTCCTGCCAGCCATCCGGATCCTGACGGAGAGCGGCTTCAAGGTTCTCGCCACCGGCGGCACGGCTCGCTTTCTGGCAGAACAGGGTATCGCTTCCACCAAGATCAACAAGGTGCTGGAAGGCCGTCCGCATATCGAGGATGCGATCCGCAATCGCCAGGTCCAGCTGGTCATCAACACGACCGACGGCAACAAGGCGATTTCCGACTCCAAGTCCCTGCGCCGCGCGACGCTGATGCAGAAAGTGCCCTATTACACCACCATGGCGGGCGCCGAAGCCGCTGCCCTGGCGATCAAGGCTCTGAAGGCCGGCAGTCTCGAAGTGCGCCCGCTGCAGAGCTATTTCTGACATCGGCCCGAGCTCAGTTCCGCCCGGTTGTCGGGCGGAACTGTCAAACTGTCAGCACGTTCTCCCTCCTCTTCGCATAAGCGCGGATCCGAGAAGGGAGCGAGGTGGTCAGTCGATGAGATTTCTGCGTAATCATGGGCTAAGCCTCGTTCTTGCATCAGCAACCCTGCTAACGATAGCAGGCATGATGCTCAGTGGCTGGCATGTGAGCAACGACGAGGCGCTACAGCATGGCGCCGCGGCACAGAGCTTTTGGGCCTATGCCACTTCTGCCGATTTCCTGTCCGCTCTTTTCGAGAATTGGGAAAGCGAATTCCTGCAGATGTCCATGTATGTCTGCCTCACCGCCTTCCTCTACCAGAAGGGCTCGGCGGAATCGAAGGATCCGGACCAGGAGCACAACGAGGTCGACCAGGATCCGGCCGATCATGCCTTGGATCCAGACGCGCCGGGACCGGTCCGCTGGGGGCCGGCTTGGCGCGGCGTCTATTCCTATTCATTGGGGCTCGTCCTGGCTCTTCTGTTCGTCGTCTCCTTCGTCCTGCATCTCGTCAACAGTGCGCAGCAGGCGAACGAGGAAGCATTGCGCCATCAGCAGCCTGTTGCAACGATCCTCGAGCATCTGGTTTCGGCGCAATTCTGGTTCGAGTCCTTCCAGAACTGGCAGTCCGAGTTCCTCTCCACCCTGGTCCTGGTGGTCCTTTCGATCTTCCTGCGGTTTCGCGGCTCCCCGGAATCAAAGCCGGTCGCGGCCAGCTATAGCAAGACCGGCTGATCCCGGCTGTCACGCGAACATGCCATTCTCGGCGCATCCGATCGATGATAGGTTGTTCGACGGTGGAGGACATGATGTCCAAGAATATCGTCCTACTGTTCGACGGCACCTCGAACGAAATATCGGCGGACCGCACCAACATCCTCAGGCTGTTCGGATGCCTCGAGCGTTCCAGCCGGCAGATCGTTTATTACGATCCGGGCGTCGGCACTTTCGGCGCGGAGGACGACTGGTCGGGCCTATCCCGCAATTTCTACGAGTTCATCGGTCTGGCGACCGGCTGGGGCCTCGACCATAATGTGAAGGAAGCCTATCGATTCCTCGTCGAGAACTATGACCGCGGCCCATCGGAAGGAGAGCGGCACCCGGATCGAGACCGCATCTACATTTTCGGCTTCAGCCGGGGCGCCTATTCGGCCCGCGTGCTGGCCGGCTTTATCCATGCCTTCGGGCTGATGAGCCGCAATCACCTGAACCTGCTCGACTATGCCTACCGGACCTACAAGGGGATCCCTGGTCAGGAACAAGGCGATCCCGGGCATGCGGCAGATGACTTTTCGAAGGCATCAGCCTTCGCGTCCATGCGTCTTTATGAGCGGATGCTCCGCAACGACCGGCCGCCGATCAAGCTGCTTGGATTGTTCGACACGGTCGCTTCGTTGCTCGAACATGGCAAGACGGGCCTGCAGTTCAAGACGCATCCCTTCACGCGGAGGAACCCCAGTGTCGAATGGGTGAGGCACGCGGTAGCGATCGATGAGCGCCGCACCATGTTCCAGCCGGAACTTTGGACGCCGGACCAGGATTATCGCGGCAGTCCTTTCAAGCCGGTCGCTGCGAAACAAAACTTCAAGGAAGTCTGGTTTGCCGGCGTCCATGGCGATATCGGCGGCGGTTATCCGGAAGCGGAGAGCGGCCAGATTAAGATCCCGCTCGACTGGATGATCCGCGAAACGTCCGAAACCCAGCTGATCTACAAACTGGCGACCATCAATGACGTCGTCCGTGGTCTGCCGGCCAGGTCGCGATATACAAGGCTCGATCCGGCTGCCCGGCTTCATGATTCGATGACGGCAGCCTGGAACGTCCTGGAATATCTTCCGCGCCGCATTCCCGAACACTCCTGGCGCAGGCAAGGCAAGCAGGGCGGTCAATATTTCCCGCTCCGCGACCATCGCCGCATTCCTCACGGCGCCATGCTCCACCCGTCGGTGCAGACTCGGATGGCTGCCAGTGGCTATTCTCCGCCGAACCTGCCTGCCAATCCTCACTTCGTTTCTGAACCGCCTGAATCAGCTTCTGCGCCTATGCCGCCAAGCGCTTGATCCGATTCATGTCTTCCCTGAACCGGACAAGCTCCTCCGCTTTCCGGCCCTCGTCCGGGATGCGGAGCAGGTAGGAGGGGTGGACAGTGACGAACAATGTTCTACCGTCCTCCATGGCGATCGGCTCGCCCCGGACATCCTCTAGCTTCTGCCTCATGTCGGTCAGCGCAAAGAGCGCGGTCGCACCCATGGCGACGACGAGTTTCGGCTTCACCAGTTCGAGCTCCTGGGTCAGCCACCAACGGCATTGCCGCACCTCACCCATATTCGGCTTCTGGTGGATGCGCCGCTTGCCGCGCGGCTCGTATTTGAAGTGCTTGACGGCATTGGTGATGTAGAGCGAATTTCGGTCGATCCCGACTTCGCCGATGACATCATTGAAAAGCTTGCCCGCAGGTCCGACAAACGGTCTGCCCGCCAAATCCTCCTGATCGCCCGGTTGCTCGCCCACAAACATCACCTTCGCATCCGGCGGGCCGTCGCCAAAGACAGTCTGCGTTGCCCGGCAATAGATGTCGCAGCGCGTGCAGCTGCGCGCCTCTTCCTTCAGCGCGGCGATTGTTCCCGCAGGCGCCTTGGGCGCCGCCGGCACTTTGGCAGCCGCCTCCTGAATGCGGTGATGAAACGGTAGGGGCTCGCTTGCCGCCCTTCGTGCCATGTCCATGACATTTGCCTCCGCATTGGCGATCAGGCTTGGAATAAGCTCCGCCTCGGGCAGGTTCTTCCAGTATTTCTTCGGCATCTCCTTGGTCATCATTTTCACCTTCAACCGTGCCGGGTTGAAGATGGAAGCGTAATAGGTTCGCCACAGCTCGTCCGTTTCGTCGCGCAAGTCGGGCTTTTCCGCAGGCTCGTCCGTCACGCGCAAAGTTTCGCCGTCCCAGGACGCAGACCCCTTCGGCGTTGCGATCAGCCAGTCCATATCGTTGAAGCGACGCTGGAAAAAGGGCGCCACGCGGGCGACGATAAAATGATCGGGCTCGAACCAGGCAAGAAAGCGCCGCCGGCCGGCCAAATCCGCCGGCATCGGCAATTCCTTGAAGCGAACGAAGGCGGTCATCTTGTGGTAGTCGCGGCCCACCGACTTGGCCATTCGTCGGGCCGCCACCACATCCGCATCAGAGGCCATCTGCAGCAGATGACGGTCATGCACCAGCCGGAACAGCATCCGGTAGAGCAGCGCAAACCGGGTCGGGTCGGAATGACAGAGCACCGCTTCTGCGAGCTTGACGAAAGCTGCCGGCACATTGGCCGGCGGATGATCCGGATAAGGTGGCGGACGATGGTTGTCATCGAAGCCGAACAAGCCATCGGCATCGTCCATCGTTCGCCATTCGACGAAATCCGGCACGATGCCGGCAAGCAGGAAGGCTCGCGCCGCCTCCCGCCACTCGGTCGGATCGCCTCTGCCCCTCAGCGAAAACCGATATCTCATAGCAGCGAAAGCTGTTCCGGCCTGGGCGCAAACATGGCACTCAGATCCGTGCGGTCCACCAGCCGGTGCGGCGTCCACCCTTCCGCAGTGATAAACGGCTGGATCTTCTTGAGCGACACGCCAAGCCGCTTAAGATCTTCCAGCCGAAGCCTCCGGAAGCGACGCGCCGACAGGATGCTCTTGACCGTCTTCGTTCCGAGCCCGGGCACCCTCAGCAGGATTTCCCGCTCCGCCTTGTTCACATCCACCGGAAATTGCTCTCGATGTCCCAAAGCCCACACAAGCTTCGGGTCGAGATCGAGGTCCAGCATGCCGTCTGATTGTGTCGAGGTAATTTCACCAATATCGAAACCGTAGAAACGATAAAGCCAGTCCGCCTGGTAAAGCCGGTGTTCACGCATCAGGGGCGGCTTGATCAGCGGCAGGTTCTTAGACGAATCCGGTATGGGGCTGAAGGCGGAGTAATAAACCCTCTTCAAACCATAGCTGCCATAAAGACGAGCGCTGGTGCCAAGGATGGTTGCGTCGCTCGCCCCGTCGGCACCGACGATCATCTGCGTGCTCTGGCCCGCGGGGGCGAACTTCTTGCGCCGCTTCGTCTGCAATGTCGGATCAGCCATCTCCTCCATCTTCAGCCGTAGTTCGCCCATGGATCGGCGAATATTGTCAGGCCGCTTTTCCGGAGCGAATTTGCCGATGCCCGCATCGGTCGGCAGCTCGATGTTGATTGAGAGGCGGTCCGCATAAAGGCCCGCTTCCTCGATCAGATGCGCCGATGCTTCGGGAATGGTTTTGAGGTGAATGTAGCCGCGGAAGTTATGCACCGTCCGCAAATCCCGGGCGATACGTACCATCTCCTCCATCGTATGATCGGACGATCGGATGATCCCGGAGGACAGGAACAGGCCCTCGATATAATTGCGGCGGTAGAATTCCAGCGTCAGCCAGACCACCTCTTCCGGGGTAAACCGCGCCCGTTCCACATTGCTCGAAGATCGATTGATGCAGTAGGCGCAATCGTAGATGCAGAAATTGGTGAGCAGGATCTTGAGAAGCGAGATGCAACGCCCGTCAGGCGCATAGGCATGACAGATCCCGGAGCCCTCGGTGGACCCAAGCCCACCCGAAACAGAGGAATCGCGTTTGACCGTACCGCTGGAGGCACAGGAAGCATCATATTTAGCGGCATCCGACAGGACCGCCAATCTTTCTTTCAGCGACTTCTTCATTAGCGCGTTCACTAAATGTTCTTGATGATGAAGTCAAGACATTGACAATCGAAACGGCTTGAACTCACATATTGCCGGAGGGGGCTCGCTGACTGAATTTGAAATTTCCTGGCGGAAGCTGTCGAAATTCTGTTATAGTGACCTAAATTCTGATGCTGCGATGGTTCCGAAGTTTTGCTCCGGAACCTGTTTCTTTTTGTGTCCGCGGCAACCGCGGGCATGAGTCTGAAGGACAATGAAATGGTTGATAAGGTACCGATGACGCCGAGCGGCTTCGCCAATCTGCAGGAAGAACTGCGCTGGCGTCAGCAGGAGGAGCGTCCCCGTATCATCGAAGCAATTGCCGAAGCCCGCGCCCATGGCGACCTGTCGGAAAATGCCGAATATCATGCGGCGAAGGAAGCCCAGAGCCACAATGAAGGCCGCATCACGGAGCTCGAAGATCTAACGGCACGGGCCGAGGTCATCGACCTCACCAAAATGTCCGGTTCGAAGATCAAGTTCGGCGCGACCGTCAAGCTCGTTGACGAGGATACCGAAGAAGAAAAGACCTATCAGATCGTTGGCGATCAGGAAGCGGACGTCAAATCCGGCCGCATTTCCATCTCCTCCCCGATCGCGCGCGCCATGATCGGCAAGGAAGCCGGCGAGTCCATCGAGGTCGTTGCACCGGGTGGCTCCAAGGCGTACGAGATCCTGGCCGTCTCCTGGGGCTGATCTCCAGTGCAGGAAGCCGGCCCGCCGGCCATTGTCGATATCCGTGACGTCGAGGTCATCGTGCCGAATTTCAAGCGGCGGCTGTCCGGCGTCACGTCGACGATCATCCAACTCGTGCCGGTTCAACGGGCGCTGGGGCAAAAGGTGGCAACACTCGGCCCTGGCCTTCCTGCCGAGCTGCCGCATCTGCGATATTCGGACCTGATCCGGCTCTGGCGCCCTCCGTCCGGCAAGCGCCTGCGCCTGTGGCATGCGCGCCGCAATATCGAGATGCTGCCGGCCATCATCATGCGAGACATCCTGCGCATGCCGCTGAAGATCGTCTTCACTTCCGCCTCCCAGCGCCGTCATACCGGCTGGACGAGATGGCTGATCTCGAAAATGGACGGCGTGATCGCCACGAGCGGCAAGACCGCCGACTACCTTGTCGTTCCCAGCACATTGATCCTGCATGGAATCGACACTGAGCGGTTTTCTCCCCCTGCCGAGAAAGCGGAGGCAAAGCGGGCACGCGGGCTCGATCCGCAAAGGAAAGTGGTCGGCTGTTTCGGTCGGGTACGACACCAGAAGGGCACGGACCTTTTCGTGGATACGATGATCCGTGTTCTGCCGGACCGCCCGGACTGGATCGGTGTCATTGCCGGCCGTGCAACCGGTCCACATGTGGAGTTCGAGAACAGCCTGAAGGCGAAGGTCAAAGCGGCGGGATTGGCCGACCGCATCCTGTTTGTCGGCGAACATACGGACATCAACGAGTGGTACCGGGCGCTCGACCTTTTCATTGCGCCACAGCGATGGGAAGGTTTTGGACTGACGCCGCTGGAAGCCATGGCGACCGGCGTCCCGGTAATCGCAACCGATGTCGGTGCCTTTCCGGAGCTGATTGTTACCGACGAAGCGGAAACGGGCGTGATCATCCCACGTGATAATCTTGAGGCCATGGCGGATGCTGCTTCAGCATTCATGGAGGATCAAAACCGTCGCGAGGCAGCTTCCAGCCGCGCACGCGCCCATGCGGCCGCTCATTTCAGCATAGAAGGCGAGGCTCGGGCACTCGGTAATTTTTACCGGCTCACGGTTTCTGCCTGAAAAGCTCCAGATAAGCGTCACAAACGGCAGCCTCGGAAAACTGCCGCATCAGCGTTTTGTATCCGCCTGCGATAACCGCCTGCCTCAGGGCATTGTCGGCGAGGAGGGTGGCGATGGCGCCCGCAAATCCATCGGCATCTCCAATCTTGGCCATCAGGCCGTTTTCGCCGTCCCGCATGAACCAACTGGGGCCTTCGGAGCGTGAGGAAACGACCGGACGCTTCTGTGCCCAGGCTTCAAGAATGACATTGCCGAGCGGCTCGTGGTTTGACGGCATAACAAAGATATCCGCTGCAGCGACATAAGGGCGAGCATCGTTCTGCCAGCCCAGAAAACGCACCCGGTGCTCCATTTTGAGTTCCCGCGTCAGCGCTTCCAGCGCCTCGCGCTCTTCCCCCTCGCCAGCAAGCCAAAGCCAGACATCCCGCAACTTTGCCACCGCCTCGATCAGCGTGCGGAAGCCCTTGCGCTCGACGAAGCGGCCCATGGACATGATCACAGGCACGTCTTCGGGCGTATCGACGGCCGCCCGATCAATTGGCGCGACTTGCTGGGTATCGGTGAAATTGGAAATGACTTGCACCCGCCGTGTCCATCCAAGCGCCCGCACCTGATCCGCTATGCCGGGCGTGTTGGCAACGATGACATCCGTGTTGCGGAAGTAATCGAGCCGCAACGGATAGTCTCCAAGACGCGATATCTTTATGCAGCCGGGATAGGCGGGCATCAGCTCGCTAGCCCTCGGCGCCCAGGCCATCAGCGCGTCCGGTTTTTCACGTCGTGCTAGGCGCATCACCTTGCGCGGCAGCAGAATCCGGTCGAGCGAAAGATTGCGGAAATGACTTTCGATGATCCGGGTCGACGCTTCGATATCCCTGCGCCAAGTTCTGACCGGGCGAATGACGCTGGTCTGCTCGACATGACGACGGGCGAGCGCGTTGACGAAATGGGTAAAGAAACGCTCCGCTCCGCCATCCTTGCCGAAATGGAAATGCATCACCTTCATGGAGCGCTCGACCCGGTGCCGAACAGTCGCAGATAGGCTCCGGCGATCGCTTCCTCGGAAAAGCGATGTTCCAACGTATGTCGCCCGCCGTCAACGAGCCTCTGCCTGAGGCCGGCATCATCCCGCAACCGACCGAGTGCCGCCGCGAGCTGATCGACATTACCGCAGTCGACCATCAGCGCATCCTGGCCATCGGTCATCACCCAGGAAGGTCCCTCGGCGCGGGACGAGACCGTCGGCTTGCCGGCCCCCCAGCCTTCAAAACAGACATTCCCTAGCGGCTCATGCAGCGAGGTCACGGCAAAAGCATCGGCCGCGGCCAGATAGGCGTAGGCATCCGTTTGCCATCCCGGAAAGCGGATGCGGCTTTCCAATCCGAGCTCCTTGGAGAGAGCCTCCAGGTTTTCCCGTTCGGGTCCATCACCGAGCAGCCAAAGATAAGCGTTGTCGAGCTTGGAGACCGCGCGGATCAGCGTGTCAAAACCCTTGCGCTTCACGAAGCGGCCCATGCCCAGCACCACGAACGCATCGGCCGGGGTCTGCAAGTCATCCCTTGCGATCGGCGCAGATGGCACGGCTCGGGTGAAGTTCGGGATCACCTCCACGCCGCGCTGCCAGCCCAGCGCCCGCACCTTTTCAGCAATATCCGGCGTGATGCAGACAAGGGTTTCGGAATGGCGGTAATAGCCGAGATGTTCGGGGTAATCACCGAGACGGGAGATACGTCGTGCTTTGCCGTAATCGGGCATGAACCGGCTCGCCCGCAATTGCCAGGACATGATGACGTCCGGCCGGAACTCCTTGAGTATCCGGTTCATGCGGGCCGAAAGGATGAAGCGCGACAGGGAAATGCGCCTGAACACACCTTTATAGACGACACCGCATCTTTCGGCGTCCTTTTGCCAGCTGCGGTCCGGGCGGATCAGCATGCGCTGCTCGACGCCGCGGTCGTGCAGCGCATTGACGAGGTTGACAAAGAAGCGCTCCGCGCCGCCTTCCTTGCCGAAATGGATATGCATGACCTTCATGGCGATCTGCTTTCAGTGAGCACCCGCGTCATCGCGGTTTGGCCGTGTTTTGAGAACCGTCCGCTGGTAGAGCTTGGCCTGAGTGAGGAAGGCGTAGACGGCGCCAGTCATGGCCTCGACATAGCCGGATCTGCCGCAACGCCACAAACCATTCCTGAAATAGAGGCGCAGGAAGTAAGCCAGCGGGGAGAAGACGAGCTTGAGCAGCCGTGGTTTCTTAGCTGCCTTGAACTGCTGGTCCGCCTTCAGGGTTGAGTACTTGTTTTCCTTGAGGATCTGCTCGTCGATGATCAGCGGGCGGTAATGCAGCAGGCTGCCGCTTGCCGCCTTTCCAACCTGACCCTCGGCAACGATGCCCTCATGAACCGCCTGGCTCAGATCATAGGCGCCCCTGCCCTTGCGGATGAGCCGCAAATTCTTGCGCTCCTTCACATGCGCGGGAGTATAGCCGTAGCCTATCAGGTAAGGCCGGCGGGCGACGCGCCAGCCGCTCAACTCCGAAGGCGCCCGGATCAACTCCGGCAGCAGCTTGCGCAAGGCGGCATCGAGGCGTTCGTCCGAATCGATGTTGAAGCACCAGGGCTGCTGGCACTGTTGAAGTGCGAATTGTTTCTGGGCAGCATAGCCACGCCAGGTCTCCTCAAAGAGGCGAATGGGCCATCCTTTGTCGATATAGGAGCGAATGAAATCGATTGTTCCATCGGTCGAGCCGGAATCGACAATGACGATCTCGGAGAAGTCGGCAAGGCTCTCGAGACAGTTGCCGAGATAGGCTTCCTCGTTCTGGCAGATAATGAAAGCCGAGATCGGAAGCTTCGACATTTGCCCTAGACTTCCACCAATCCAAGCTGCTTGACCTGCCGGATGGTCAGCATGGTCCTGACCGTATCCACATGTTCATCGGCGGTCAGCACTTCGATCACGAAATCCTGGAAGGCTGTGAGGTTTTCCGCCACGCAGCGGAGCAGGAAGTCGCTGTCTCCATTGACCATCCATGCTTCTCGCACCAGAGGCCATTGCTGAACCTTGGCTGCGAACGCCTTCAGATCCGAATCCGATTGCCGCTTGAGACCGACCATGCAGAAGGCGACGAGGTCAAAGCCGAGCCTCGGACCGTTGAGGAGAGCGTGATAACCCTCGATGACACCCGCTTCCTCCAACTTGCGCACCCGGCGCAGGCATGGCGGTGCCGAAATGCCGACTCGCTCGGCGAGCTCGACATTGGTGATACGGCCGTCGCGTTGCAGTTCCCGCAGGATCTTGATGTCAATGGCGTCCAGTTCGGCGCGGAGCACGGCTTTCCCCTGTAGTTGGCAAGGCTTTTAGCGGAAACAGCATTTAACGCAAGGATGAAGCAACTGCAGCCGGACGCGTGCCAACTGTCCTGTTGTTAACGCAGAGCTGCCCTTGCAATGCTGCATGGATCACTCTTAGATGTCATGTCAAAAGCGGCAGATCGATATTCGACTTCCTATATGGAAGGCGCCACGCGCCATTGGTCGGTCTTTGAAAGGAATTGCCATCATGTCCCCCCGCCATACAGAAGTCCTCATCATCGGTTCCGGCCCTGCCGGCTACACCGCCGCCATTTATGCGGCGCGTGCGATGATGCGGCCTGTTCTCATTGCCGGAATGGAACAGGGTGGCCAGTTGATGATCACCACCGACGTGGAAAACTATCCGGGCTTCGGAGACCCTATCCAGGGCCCATGGCTGATGGAGCAGATGCTCAAGCAGGCGACCCACGTAGGTACTGAGATCGTCAACGATCTGGTCACCGAGGTGGAACTCTCGCGCCGCCCGTTCACGATACGCACCGATTCCGGCGCCGTCTGGACCGCCGATACGATCATTATCTCGACGGGTGCCAAAGCGAAATGGCTGGGGCTTGAAAGCGAGCAGCATTTCCAGGGTTTCGGCGTTTCCGCTTGCGCCACTTGCGACGGCTTCTTCTATCGCAACAAGGACGTGATCGTCGTTGGTGGCGGCAATTCCGCCGTGGAGGAGGCTCTTTATCTTTCCAATATCGCCCGGTCGGTGACGGTCGTCCATCGCCGCGATAGCTTCCGGTCCGAAAAGATCCTCCGCGAACGCCTGTTCCAGCGCCCCAACGTCAAGGTTCTGTGGAATACGGAGGTGGCTGAAATCACCGGCAAACCTTCCAAGCCGCCCATGCCGCCTTCAGTGGAAGGGGTGAAGCTGCGCAATACATTGACCGGAACGGTGACTGAGCAGGCGATCGACGGCGTCTTCGTCGCCATCGGGCACGCACCGGCCACCGAGCTTTTCAAGGACAAGCTGAAGATGAAGCCGGGCGGCTATCTCTGGACTGCGCCCGATTCAACAGCCACCGACATTCCTGGCGTGTTTGCCGCCGGCGACGTTACGGACGACACTTTTCGTCAGGCAATTACCGCAGCCGGCATGGGCTGCATGGCAGCGCTTGAGGCTGAACGATACCTGGCCGGCATCCTGCCGGTCGCCGTAGCGGCGGAGTAGGCATGGTCGTACCTCTCGATTGGGACAAACTGCGCATTTTCCATGCAGCGGCCGAAGCGGGTTCCTTTACCCATGCGGCGGACAAGCTGCATCTGTCCCAGTCGGCGATCAGCCGCCAGGTCAGCGCGCTCGAACAGGATGTTGGGGTAAAGCTCTTCCATCGCCATGCGCGCGGCCTGATCCTCACCGAGCAGGGCGAGCTTCTTTACCGAACTGCCCATGATGTTCTGCTGAAGCTCGAATCTGTGAAGGTTCAGCTGACGGAAACGACGGAGAAGCCGTCGGGCAAGCTGCGAGTGACGACCACGGTTGGTCTTGGCCAGGGCTGGCTGACCGACAAGGTGCAGGAATTCCTGCAGCTTTACCCGGAAATGTCGATCCAGCTCATCCTCGACAACGAGGAAGTGGACGTGAATATGCGTCATGCGGATTGTGCCATCCGCCTGCGCCAGCCGCAGCAGTCGGACCTCATCCAGCGAAAGCTGTTCACCGTCCACATGCACGTCTATGCCGCGCCCTCCTATATCAACCGCTTCGGAGAGCCGCAGACGATCGACGATCTCGATAGCCACAGGATCATCACATTCGGGGAACCGGCTCCGAACTATCTCCTCGACGTCAACTGGCTGGAAAATGCCGGGCGGTCCTCGGACAATACGCGGGTTCCTCACCTACAGATCAACAGCCAGACTTCGATCAAGCGGGCCTGCCTGCTTGGCATCGGCATCGCTGTTTTGCCCGATTATATCGTTGGCCGCGATCCTGGCCTCATCCAACTGGCAATCAACGCCGATATCCCCTCCTTCGACACTTACTTCTGTTATCCGGATGAAATGAAGAATGCCGCTAAGCTAAAAGTTTTCCGTGACTTCATTGTCGCGAAGGCTCGCAACTGGAACTTCTAGAAGCCGATTCCGAATCAGGTTTAAATTCCCCTCGCGACTTCAGTAAGTTGTGGAAATTGGTGGATGCGAAGCTTTTATGGCAGCAGCGATGCGCGTCAAGCATAGCAGTGCTGCACAAAAGAGCATTGTTCCATGCCCAAAAAACCATCATATCGCCCACAGCTGATGCACATGGTGGCTTTTTCCTCCCAGTTCCACCGCAGCAGCTGTTCCCCTCTGGAGGTTATTTGACCTTCACACTTAAAAGGGCCCTGGAGAAATCCGGTGGCCCTCTTTTTTTGCCCAGAACTTGGCGGCGCCGTCGAGTTTGATGTTCCCGCCCCTTGTCGGCCGCAGCCAATGTTCCCATATAGAATCCAGCCGGCACTTGATGACGTCCCCGTTGTCCGCCGGCTGTTCCCCTCTGGAGGTTTTTGACCTTCACACTTCGTGGGCCCTGGAGTGATCCGGCGGCCCATTTTTTTGGTGAGCATACGATTTGGGATCGCCCACTTTAAATCGCGAATTTCCGATCTACATATCGAATAATGCCGATATTAGATCCACCCATTATGGACAGAACGGAAATTCTGAAGGCACTCGCTCACCCTCTTCGGGTTGAATTCCTGGAATGGATGAAAGAGCCGGAACGCCATTTTTGCAATCAGGCGCACCCGCTCGAAATGGGAATTTGCGCCAACCAGTTCGAAAAGCGCTGCGGCCTCTCTCAGTCCACGGTCTCTGCGCATCTTTCGACGCTCGAAAAGGCGGGCCTGCTCACCACGAGCCGGGTCGGACAATGGGCTTTCTATCGCCGCGATGAAGAAAACATTGCCGCCTTCCTTAAAGAGCTTGGATCAACTCTCTGACCGAGCTTCAACCTCCCGAAACTGCAGCAAAGGAATTTCCGATGGCCAATATTTTTGACCCATCCAAGTTTGGCGATATCGAAGTTGCCAACCGCATCATCATGGCGCCGCTGACGCGCAATCGCTCGCCCAAGGCGATTCCCAACGACCTCAACGCCACCTATTACGAACAGCGGGCAACCGCCGGCCTCATCATCACCGAAGGCACGCCTATCACCCAGCAGGGCCAAGGCTATGCCGACGTGCCGGGCCTCTACCTGCCCGCCGCGATCGAAGGCTGGAAGAAAGTCACTGATGCCGTGCACAAGAAGGGCGGCAAGATCGTCACCCAGGTCTGGCATGTCGGCCGCGTCTCACATGTCTCGCTGCAGCCGGACGGCGCCGCACCCGTCGCACCTTCCGCGATCCCTGCCGGCGGCAAGACGTACATCATTGATGAAAACGGCAACGGTGCCTTTGCCGAAACCTCTGCACCGCGTGCGCTCGAGCTTTCCGAGATTGCCGGCATCGTCGATGATTTCGCCAAGGGCGCCCGCGCCGCCATCGACGCAGGCTTTGATGGTATCGAGCTACACGGGGCAAATGGTTATCTGATCGACCAGTTCCTGAAGTCCGGCGCCAACCAGCGCACCGACGAATATGGCGGCTCGATCGAAAACCGTGCTCGCTTCCTGCTCGAAGTGGTCGATGCGGTGTCCAGGGAGATCGGTGCCGGTCGCGTCGGCCTGCGCTTGTCGCCGGTAACACCGGCCAACAACATCACCGAAGTCCAGCCGCAGGCCCTCTTCAATTATGTGGCGGAAAAGCTCGGCTCGCGTGGCCTCGCTTTCATCCACGTGGTCGAAGGCGCCACGGGCGGCGACCGTGCCTATAAGCAAGGCGACACGCCGTTCAACTACCAGGAAATGAAGGATGCCTATCGCAAGGCCGGCGGCACGGGCGGTTGGATCGTTAACAATGGCTATGACCGCGACAGCGCAACCGAAGCCGTGGGAAGCGGCTATGCAGACGGCGTCGCGTTCGGAAAGCTGTTCATCGCCAATCCGGACCTTGTCGAGCGCTTCCGGGACAATGCTCCGCTCAACAAGCCGGACAGCAACACCTTCTACGGCGGCGGCGCCAAGGGCTATACGGATTATCCGGCACTTGAATCCGTTGCTTAAGTCCTGACCGATACCGTGTCCGGCATCGCCGGGCACGGCACAATGGTCTCAAAGCTTGAAGATCGTTGCCCGAGCCGCATCGTCGATCAGAGCCGAAGGCTCGTCGCCAGAAAGTCGACGAGCCATTTAAGGTTATGCTGCTCTAATCCCAGGTCTTCTGCGTTACGTGCGTCCGTGACGAACATCTGCAGACGTCTCTACGTCATCGCTGTCTTCAACATCGGCTTCGGGGCGGTCCCCGCCATCGCTGTGTTCAGTGTGCCAAACGCCTTTGGCATCCTGCCAGCTGATCTCTTCCGGCTCTCCACCCACCTGCTGCTCGGCAGCAACGATTCGTGCAGCCTGCAGTGCATCTTCGTGGGTTGCGAAGGTTTCGGAGAAAACATCGCCGAGGCGGTAGGCCCAGCCGCCGTCATGCTGCACGACTTTGTAGACAACCTTGGTCATAAATCCCTCCTGCTTTTTATGGGCATGCGGATCTTGCCGATCCGAACTGTATGTGGCGGAGAAGTGAAAAGCCACCGCATGGGTTCCCGGCCGCCGGTCGAATAATGGCACCGACGGCGATTTATCGCAAATCCTCTACCTTCAGCGCGAACCTTGCTTGCTGCCCACAGTTGCTGCCTTAGATCCGACCACACCGAAAACAGGAGCGACTGGTGCGTTTGTCATCTCTGGCGAAGCAGGAAGCCTTTCTTATCGTCGCTCTCGTAACGGCCCTGCTCGGCTACATGTTCGAGCACACCATCCTTGAATTGGGTAAGACTGCGGCCCTTGTCGCAGCCGTCGTCTTTGTAGCCGTCATCATTATGGTATCGACGCGCGTTGCGCACCACGCTGAAGTCCTGGCGCACAAGGTTGGCGATCCTTACGGAACGATGATCCTGACGCTCTCGGCGGTGGCGGTGGAAGTGCTGATCCTCGCAATCATGATGGGAACCACGTCCTCGCCGACCCTGGTTCGCGACACGATCTACTCCGCCGTCATGCTGGACATCAACGGCATCCTCGGGCTTGCGGCGCTCCTGGGCGGCCTCAGGCATGGAGAACAACCCTATAACGATGACTCCAGTCGCACCTACGGCGTGATGATCCTGACGGCGATGGGCATTTCCATGATCGTGCCGGAGTTCATCCCCCCTGATCGCTGGCACTATTATTCGGCCTTTACGATTGGTGCCATGATCGCTCTTTACGGCGTCTTCCTGAAGATGCAGGTGGGACCGCACAGCTACTTCTTCAGCTATACCTATCCCCGTGCCAAGACGCCCGGAGCGAAACCAAACGCCGAGCAGGATGCGGAACAGGAATCGGCTAAGCTCTCCATTGCGATCATTCTGGCGGGCGTCATCATCATCGGCGTCCTGGCGGAATTCATGTCCGCCTTCATGAATTCCGGTTTGGAAGGATCGGGCGCCCCGCCGGCCCTTATGGCAGCCGTGGTCGCGGCGATTTCGGCCGCCCCGGAAATCCTCACCGCCATGCGTGCTGCCCTTCGCAATCGGATGCAGTCCGTGGTCAACATCGCCATGGGCGCATCGCTTTCCACCGTCATCCTGACCGTACCCGTCATGGAAGGCATTGCCTTGTATACAGGGCAGCCTTTCATCATGGCGATGAGCCCCGTTCAAACGGTGATGGTCGCCATCACCCTAATTGCGGCGGCCATCAATCTCAATGACGGTCACACCAATGCGATCGAAGGCATGACGCACTTCGTGCTGTTTGCTACCTTCATCATGCTGACCGGGCTCGGGGTCTAGACGCGAGCTTGATCAATAGCTTGCCGCTGTGTGCGGAATCAGCTTTGGAGACCGTTCATGCAGGCTTGCCTCCTCTTTGCAGCAGTCGGGACCAGCATGAAAAGCCGGACGAGGACAAATGGCTTCCGCTTCTGGCGAAACGAATGGAGGAACTTCGATGTCGACACCACCTTATAGAGCCGATCATGTCGGCTCGCTTCTCCGCCCCGCATCCGTGAAGCAGGCGCGCAAGAAATTCTATGACGAGAAGAGCATCTCGGCCGAGCAATTGAAGGCGGTCGAGGATGAAGCGGTTCAAGATCTCGTCAGGCTGCAGGAGAGCGTCGGACTGAAGGTCGTCACCGATGGCGAAGCACGCCGTTCGTTCTGGCACTATGACTTCCTTGGCAACCTTGATGGCTTCGAACTGGTCGAGCGGGAAGCAGACAAGGGCGTGACATTTCACGGCGTCAAGTTGCGACCGACCTTTCCGACCATTACTGGCGAACTTGATTTCCCCGACGATCACCCGATGCTGGACCACTTCAGGTTCCTGGCGGCCAATACAAAGGTGACGCCGAAGATTTCCATCCCTGGGCCGAGCGTTGCGCATTACCGCACCGCCAAGTCCGACATTCATCCGCCGGCCTATCAGGATGTCGAAGCGCTGTTTGCCGACCTCGCGAGGACCTACGCCAAGGCGGTCGCTAAGTTCTACGAAGCGGGCTGCCGCTACCTGCAGATGGACGACATCTATTTCGCCTATCTGGGCGACGAAAAGCAGCGTGCCATGAAACAGGCGGAAGGCTTCGACCCCGACTGGCTGATCGGCAAATATGCATGGATGATGCATGAGGCAATCAAAGATCGGCCGGCCGACATGCTGATTGGCATGCATATGTGCCGCGGCAACTTCCGCTCCACCTGGGCTGCCGAAGGTGGTTATGATGCAGCCGCCGACGCAATCTTCAACCAGACCGGCGTCGACATGTTCTTTATGGAATACGACACCAAGCGGGCCGGTGGCTTGCAGCCGCTACGGCTGCTCCAGAAGGGCAAGCAGCGCGTTTATCCGGGCTTCATCACCACCAAGACCGGCGATCTCGAAACTATCGACCATCTCCGCCGCCACTTCGACGAAGCGTCCAAACATGTGGATCTCGACCAACTCGGCATCGCCCCACAATGCGGCTTCGCCTCGACAGAAGAAGGCAATTCGATCACCGAGGACGACCAGACGCGCAAGCTCGAACTGGTCGTCAAGACGGCTGAAGCGATTTGGGGCGCGGCCTGATCCTACAAGCCGCAGGCATGTGCCGCCTGCGGCTTCTTTTCACGGAACACAAGAAGTCCCGAAGGTGTTTCCCTGCTGAAACTACAGAAGCAAGGAAACATTCGATGAGCATTTTCGACAAGATCAAGAACGCCATTTTTGGCAGCGAGGCACATGCGGCTCCCATGCCGGAAACGACTGCTGCTGAACCCGCTGCCCGCCGCACATCTACCTCGGCGCCCTTGAACCCCGCCCCTTCCGCTGCCACTCCCTCGGTCGCCTCGGCACCTGCGCCGGCTTCCGCTCCTGCACCGACTGCATCGACGACGGCATCCGCCGCATCGGCCACGCCCACTGCAGCCTCGCCGGCCCGCAGCGTCGACATCGAACCCATTCTTGACCAAGCCGTCAAGAAAAGTGGCCAGAAGCTGGAATGGCGGAAATCGATCGTCGACCTGATGAAGGCGCTCGATCTGGATTCCAGCCTTACCGCCCGCAAAGAACTGGCACATGAGCTGAACTACACCGGCGATACCGATGATTCCGCCACCATGAACGTGTGGCTGCACAAGGCCCTGATGAAGAAGCTCGCCGAAAACGGCGGCAAGGTTCCGGCCGACCTCGCCGACTGATCAACCCGTCAGACATACTGGCCGGGCCCGCCCTCAACGGCGGGCTCTTGTCGTTCAAGGCCGCGATAAATTAATCTTGAACAGCCTGTGTAGGGCGATCCGAACAGCACGCCCTAGATGTAATTCATCATCGGTCGGCACTTGTTTCACATCAGAGGCCACCGGGACGGAAAGAGCGGCGCCCGCCGCCCATTACAGGGAGTTTACGATGAAACGTCTCAGCCTCTTGCTCGCTGGTTCCGCCCTGTCGGCCATAGTCGCGACAGCGCCTGCCCTTGGTCAGATGGAAGGGTTGCCGCCGGCGACCGGAGCGGAGGGTGTGGCACCCGGCAAGCCGGCCGAGACGCAAATGCCCAATGCCCGCAACCAGAAGCCCGCATTCGCCGGCCAGACGCGTGCGCCGCAGCCGGCTTCCATGCCAAAGATCGCAGCCACGGTCGTGGCCGAAGACCTGCCGCATCTTTGGGCGATGGAGTTCCTGCCCGACGGCCGCATGCTGGTGACTGCCAAGGCAGGCGCCATGCACATCGTTTCGGCACAAGGAGAAGCGGGACCGAAACTCGATGGGGTTCCGGATGTGCTGTCTGGTGGCCAAGGCGGGCTTCTCGACGTTGCGCTTGCGCCAGATTTTGCCTCGTCGAACATGATTTTCTTTTCCTTCTCTGAGGAACGAGACGACGGAAACGGTACATCCGTGGCCTCCGCAAAGCTCGTGACCGACGACAAGGGCGGCGGCAAGCTGGAAAACGTCAAGGTGATTTTCCAGCAGATGCCCAGCTATGACGGCAACAAGCATTTCGGCTCCCGTCTCGTCTTCGGCCCCAAGAATGAACTCTACGTCACGGTCGGCGAGCGATCGGATCCGGAGCCGCGGGTCCAGGCGCAGGATCTGAACAGCGGCCTTGGCAAAGTCTTCCGCATCGACATGAATGGCAAGGCCGTTTCCGATAATCCATTTGCGGGTCGCGATGGAGCGCGTCCGGAAATCTGGTCCTTCGGGCACCGCAACCTCCAGTCTGCAGCGCTCGATGGGCAAGGTCGGCTTTGGACGGTGGAACACGGACCTCGGGGCGGCGACGAACTGAACCGGCCTGAGCCAGGCAAGAACTATGGCTGGCCGGAAGTCACTTACGGGATCGATTATTCGGGCCAGCCCATCGGCAAAGGCATTACGGCCATGAAGGAAACCGAACAGCCGGTCTATTACTGGGATCCGGTGATCGCTCCATCGGGCATGGCCTATTATGGTGCCGATGCCATTCCCGAATGGAAGGGTTCATTCCTGATCGGCGGCCTTGTCAGCCAGGGCATTGTCATCGTGCATATGGATGGAGACAAGGTCAGCCACGAGGAGCGCGTACCGCTGGAGGCTCGCATCCGCGATGTTAAAGTGGGGCCGGATGGCGCCGTCTATGCGGTCACCGAGGAGCGCGGCGGCGGAGAATCGAGCATCGTCCGGTTGACAAAGAGCTAGAAGTGAAATGGAAGCCGGCCACTATGGCTGGCTTCCATTGAGACCAGGAGCAGAGATTATCGGACGTTGGCGCAGAAGCGCTGGATGCGTTTGCAGGCCTCTTCCAGCAGATCCTCCGAAGTGGCGTAGGAAATGCGGAAGTTCGGGCCGAGGCCGAAGGCGGATCCGTGAACAACAGCGACACCTTCCGTTTCCAGAAGCTCCGTCACGAAATCCTCGTCCGTCTCGATGACCTTGCCTGATGGCGCGGTCTTGCCGATCAGGCCGGCGCAGGAAGGATAAACATAGAAGGCGCCTTCCGGCGACGGGCAGGTAATGCCCTTTGCCTGGTTGAGCATGGAAACGACCAGATCGCGACGGCCTTCGAAGATCTTCTTGTTGGCCGGTATGAAATCCTGCGGTCCGTTGAGCGCTTCAACGGCTGCCCATTGGGCTACGGAGCACGCGCCGGAGGTCTGCTGTCCCTGGATCATGTCCATGGCCTTGATGAGTTCGAGCGGACCTGCGGCATAGCCGATGCGCCAGCCGGTCATGGCATAGGCCTTGGAAACTCCGTTCATCGTCAGGGTCCGGTCGTAGAGCTTCGGCTCGACTTCCGCCGGCGATACGAACTTGAAGTCCCCGTAGGTCAGGTGTTCGTACATGTCGTCGGTCAGCACCCAGACGTGGCTGTGCTTTAACAGCACGTCGGTCAAAGCCTTCAGCTCGTCATTGCTGTAAGCGGCACCGGACGGATTGGACGGCGAGTTGAACAGGAACCACTTGGTCTTCGGCGTAATCGCCTTTTCCAGATCGGCGGCGGTGACCTTGAAATTGTTTTCCTGGGTCGCCTCGATGAAAACAGGTGTGCCGTTGCAGAGCGCTACCATCTCCGGGTAGGAAACCCAGTAAGGGGCCGTGATGATCACTTCATCGCCGGCATTCAGTGTCGCCATGAAGGCGTTGAAAAGGATCTGCTTGCCGCCGGTTCCGACGATCGTCTGGGCTGCCGTATAATCCAGGTTATTCTCGCGTTTGAACTTCTTGACGATCGCCTCGCGAAGCTCCGGAATACCGGAAACGGGCGTGTACTTCGTTTCGCCGCGGTTGATGGCGTCGATCGCTGCCTGCTTGATATTGTCCGGCGTATCAAAATCCGGCTCGCCAGCGCCAAGCCCGATAACGTCACGACCCTTTGCTTTGAGTTCGCGAGCTTTTTGCGAGACCGCGATGGTCGCGGAAGGCTTTACGCGTGAAAGTGCGTCGGCAAGAAAGGCCATGATCTTCGTCCTGAAGCGCTGTTGGAACAAAGGCGGCGCGGATTGTCCGCCGCCAAGCTGTATGTCGAATGAAAGCGGCTGGTTCAAGCGGAAAGCATGAATGGCTGCCATCAATCTCACTCATCAAAGAAGACAGCATACGCTACGCCACGGCGCTCCAGCTGATGAATGAAGCGACGGGTGGCTTGGCTACGCCCATGGGAAAGGCGTTCCGAATTGGCACAGTTTCTGAGGTTGATGCGCCATAAATCATTCACCACGGCCTGCCTAGAAATAAACAAAAACAGCGCGGACGAATCATTTTAACAGCCTCCGGCCCTATGTCAGCACCCTCGATTCTCCCTTACTGTTTGTTTTTGATGAGATTTCTCCGACCGTCGAAATGAACCTCTTCAGACGTTAAAAAACTTTTTCTTGCCAATTTTTCATAAACACAGCACTCTGTCCAAGTTCGGGCAATTTACGAGCACGGGAAGACCTATAATAATGCGCTCCGAAGGCGCCAAGACTTCGGGCGGTAGATCTGGGGGCGGATCGATGAGCTTTTCCTGCCAGTCACCGCGGTAATACAGGGACCCTTTCTTAAAGCTGCCTGCCACCGCCCTATGGGCAACATCGTGATGCTGTCCGCCGCTGAACACGGACAGAAAGAAAAGGACCTGCTGCATGGCCGAGACTGGCATTGTAAAATTCTTCAATACCGACAAGGGCTTCGGCTTCATCAAGCCAGACAATGGTGGCGCCGACATCTTTGTCCATATTTCTGCTGTACAGGCTTCCGGCCTGTCCGGCCTGACTGAAAATCAGAAGGTAAGCTTCGACACGGAACCAGATCGCCGCGGAAAAGGCCCGAAAGCGGTCAATCTGCAGATCGCTGGTTGAGCCTTCAAGGCTTCGAACGCGTTGGAGCCCGGCAGTCATGCCGGGTTTTTTTTCGCCATCAGCTTAGGTTGATGGCTCGGGCAGCTAGAGATCTTTGAGGAATGGATTGCTGCGGCACTCGTCGCCGATCCTGCTTCCGGATCCATGGCCGCAGATGAAGCCGACCTCATCGCCAAGTGGCAGTACTTTATTCTTGATGGATGAGAGCAATGTCTGGTGATCACCGCCGGGAAGGTCGGTGCGCCCGGTCGATCCGTTGAAGAGTACGTCACCGAGATGGGCAAAGCCATGTTGACGGCTGTAATAGATTACGTGGCCGGGTGAATGACCGGGGCAGTGAAATACTTCGAAGACATGATCTCCAAAGGTGACCTTGTCGCCCTCTTCAAGCCAACGATCCGGCACGAGATTGCGAACCGCCATCCGCACACCAAATCGCTCTGCCTGGGTTTCCAGCCGCTCCAGCAGCGGAAGATCTGCCTTATGAGGACCGATCACCTCGATCTTCAACGCCTGGCGTAGTTCGTCAGCGCCGCCGGCATGGTCGATATGACCGTGCGTCAACCAGATTTCCTTCAGCGTCAGACGGTTTTCCTCGACCGCTTGAAGGATGACCGGCACATCACCGCCCGGATCGATGACAATGCCCTCGCGGGTTTCGTCGTCGAAGAGAATGGTGCAGTTCTGCTGGAATGGCGTTACCGGAATGATGACGGCTTGTAGCTTGCCCATGATGCCTCGGCTTAAGCAATAAGATGAGCCGGGGTATAACGATAAACTTAGGGCTTTTCAGCCACAAAATCAGTTAGCGGCAGCGACAGTCATATAGCGGGTCTCGGCCGAAACCGGGGGCGCGAGCGAAACCGTTGCAAGCAGGAATGCGGACACGACGATCTTCAGCGTGATTACGGTTACGAAAACCGGCCGCAGCGTATGCGCCGTCGTCGAGGAGCTTGCCATTTCGATGGGGGGCATGGCGGCATAAGTGTGGGCGGACATTTGCATTCTCTCCAGTCTATCTGGCCACTTCAATGGCCCGGAGGCGGAAAGGTTCCGCTCTTCTCAACCGGAACATTCAGCAAGGCCGCAGCAGTCAAGCGGATGCACTGCGGATAACGAGCGGGGGGTGGCGCCCATGTGCCACAGCAAGAAATGCTGTTGATTGTTCAACCGGTTCGCGCTTTATCACCAGCAACCGGATAACGTGTGTATTGATGCGATCCGCCTCGGCGAGGCACCTCAACGCGAAAGGGAACTGCAGTGCCGCCTGCATCGACGGGAAAATCCGCGAAGAGGGTCCTGCCGCCGATGCCGGCTGTGGACGAAGCCCAGATCGATTTCGAAGCCATTGAGCTGCTATTCTTTGCTTACCGCGATTTTGTTTCCGATCCGGATGCTATCCTCGCCAATCTGGGTATGGGGCGCGCGCACCACCGCGTCGTTTATTTTGTCTGCCGCCAACCCGGCATGATGGTCACCGATCTCCTCGACACGCTGCAGATTACAAAGCAGAGCCTGGCGCGGGTTCTCAAGCACCTGATCGACATGGGTTACATCCGGCAGATGGCCGGCGCCAAGGACCGTCGGCAGCGTCGTCTTTATCCGACGCTTGCCGGCCGGGAACTGGCGCTTGCCCTGTCGGAGCCGCAATCGCGTCGTATCGCCCGCGCCATGGAAGCCCTCACTCCCGAAATGCGCCAGCATGTGAAGCTGTTCCTGCAGCGCATGCGTGGTCGAGACCCGAATATCGAACTTCCCGTGCGCGACTTGGACGAAAGCCAGGATCTTTGAGATGACAGCGACACCTCCCCTGGACGATGCCCCTCACCTTCTGGTCGTCGACGACGATACCCGCATCCGTGACCTGCTGAACCGCTTCCTGATGGAGCAGGGCTTTCGCATCACGGTCGCCGGCGATGCGGCCGAAGCCCGGCGCAAACTTGAGGGGATCCATTTCGACCTGATCATCCTCGACGTCATGATGCCGGGAGAATCCGGGATTTCGCTGACCCAATCGCTCTACCAGAAGAAGACCACGCCGGTCATCCTGCTGACAGCCCGCGCCGAGGCTGAATCCCGAATTGCCGGTCTGGAAGCCGGTGCCGACGATTACCTGGCAAAGCCCTTCGATCCGCGTGAACTCGTATTGCGCATCAACAACATCCTGCGGCGCAGCAGTTCGGCCGATGCGCCGAAGATCGAGCAGATCATGTTCGGCCCCTTTACCTTCTCCATACCCCGTAAGGAATTGCGCAAGGCGGCAGAAACCATTCGCCTGACCGACCGGGAGCAGGAAATCATGCTGCTTTTTGCCCTTCGCGCCGGCGACACCATTCCGCGCCACGAGCTGATCGGCGACGATGCAGATGTCGGCGAGCGGACGATCGACGTGCAGATCAATCGGCTGCGGCGCAAGATCGAGGAGGATCCCGCCAATCCGGTCTATCTTCAGACAGTGCGCGGCATAGGGTATCGGCTGAGCATCGACTGATGCGGGGAAAGGCTAGCGGACGGCACAATGGCATTTCTTGAAACGCTGAAGCGCGACATTGGCCGCCTTGCCCTGCCGGGATGGCGTCCGCTGGCGCGCTGGCTGCGCCGTCGTCTGCCGACCGGCCTCTACACCCGCTCGCTGCTGATCGTGATCCTTCCGATGCTGCTGCTGCAGACGGTCGTTGCAGCTCTCTTCATGGAACGTCATTGGCGCATGGTCACTGAGCGCCTTTCGGAAGGCACTATCCGCGACATTGCCGGGATAATCGAAGTCATCAGGACATATCCGCAAGACAGCAATTACGACGCGATCACCCGGATTGCTGACGAGTCACTCAATCTGACCATTGCTGTCGAGGACAAAGGGCAGCTTCCGCCGCCACGTCCGCGTCCCTTTTTCTCGATCCTCGATGACATCCTCGCCGATCAGATCAATAGCCAGATCAAGATGCCCTTCTGGATCGACTCCGTCGGGGACAGCCGTCTAGTCGAGATCCGCGTCAAGATCGACGAGCGGGTGCTGCGCGTCTTTGCCCGCCGCGGCTCGACCTATGCATCCAATACACATATCTTCCTCATCTGGATGATCGGGACGGCTTTCGTGCTGGTGCTGATCTCCATCCTCTTCCTGCGCGGCCAGATCCGCCCGATCCTGAGACTGGCCGAAGCTGCGGAAAGTTTCGGCAAGGGACAGAAGAACGAAAGCTATTCGCCCCGCGGCGCCGACGAGGTGCGAAGGGCGGGCCTAGCCTTCATCCAGATGCGCGAGCGGATCGAACGTCAGATGGAGCAGCGCACGGCCATGCTGGCCGGCATCAGCCACGACCTGCGCACCATATTGACCCGCTTCAAGCTGCAACTGGCGCTTGCCGGCAACAAGCCGGAGCTCGCCGGCATGAGCCAGGATGTCGATGACATGCAGTCCATGTTGGAGGGCTATCTCGCTTTCGCCAAGGGCGAGGCCGAAGAAGACTTCGGGGAGCTTCGGCTGAGCGAGTTCCTGGAGAAGCTGCGCGGCGAGTTCTCGTTGAGCGGCAAGACGCTCACTTACCGAATCGAAGGCGAGGATCAGATCGCCGTTCGGCCGAATGCTTTCGCACGGCTGGTCGGCAATCTTGTTTCAAACAGCGAGCGCTACGCCACCAGCCTCAACATAGAGGCCACTCATAACGCAAAATGGCTGACGCTGGTCCTCGACGACGACGGACCTGGCATTCCGCCGGATGCTCGTGAAGAGGTGTTCAAACCCTTCTTCCGGCTCGATGAAGCACGCAATCTGGATGCATCCGGCACCGGCCTCGGCCTTGCCATCGCCCGCGATATCGCTCGCTCCCATGGCGGCAACGTCACCCTTGCCGACAGCCCCAAAGGCGGCCTCCGGGCAATCGTGCGGCTGCCGGCCTGAGCCTGAAACGAGGACAGCATGACCGTCGACATTTCCGACATGACCTGGCTCAATCCGCCGCCGGAAAGCCGCGCGGCAGGCGGTCGGCTGATTGGGCGGTCCGGCTTCGAGACAGATTTCTGGCAGAACACTTATTACGGATTTCAACGCGACAGCGGCCATTTTCTGCACCGGCGACGGCAGGGCGATTTTACCGCTGAGACATGCTTTGTCGGAGACTATCAGGCGCTTTACGACCAGGCGGGCCTGATGGTCCGCTTCGACGACAAGCACTGGATGAAATGCGGTATCGAATACACTGACGGCGCCCGTCATTTCAGCACGGTCGTCACCAATGGCCGATCTGATTGGTCGGCCTTCCGTTTGCCCGATGATTTCACCGAATTAGCTGTCAAGGTCACTCGGATGGGCGACGCGCTCTTCATCCAATACAGAACCGATGCGCAGCCGGATTGGCGTATGGCAAGGCTTGCCTATTTCTCGCCAGAATATGTGGAGCTGTCCGTCGGCATGATGTTCTGCTCGCCGCAGCGGCAGGGCTTCGAGGTGGAATTCCGCTCCTTCAGCATCGGCGACGTCCGGAACCGCGACATCCATTAGACGCCGCCGGCTTCAAGCGAGCTACATCAACTTGTGGCCATTCGGCACCGGCTGTTCGACGGCCGCAAGCACGATAGCCCCTTTGTCGTCTTCAAAGCCGAGCGTCAGAACTTCGGACCGGAAGGGGCCGATCTGGCGGGGAGGAAAGTTGACGACCCCGAGAACCTGGCGCCCGACTAGCGCTTCCAAGGTATAGTGCACGGTAATCTGCGCCGAGGACTTCTTGATCCCGATATCCGGACCGAAATCGATCTTCAGCTTGAATGCGGGCTTGCGGGCCTCCGGAAAGGGCTCCGCCTCTACGATGGTACCGACTCGGATATCTACCTTTTCGAAGTCACCAAAAGTAATTTCCTTGCTCATAGCGTCACTCAACCACCGAGTTCCTGCGCGCGCATCTTGGCGGCAGCGATCGCCTTGTCGAACAGCGACTGCATTCCTTCTTCGTTCATCAGCACGGACAAAGCTGCCGCCGTCGTGCCGCCAGGAGATGTCACGTTCTGCCGCAGCTTGGACGCCGCGTCCGACGACTGGTGCAGCAACTCCCCGGCGCCCGAAACGGTTTCCCGCGCTAGCCGCATGGCGAGATCAGCCTGCAGGCCAGCCTTTCGCCCCGCTTCAGCCATGCACTCGACGAGGTAGAAGACATAGGCGGGGCCACTGCCCGACACCGCCGTCACCGCATCGATATCCGCTTCGGTTGGCACCCATTCGACTGGTCCGCTGACCTTCAGCAGCGACTGCACGGCCGCCCGCTGGTGATCGAGGACTTTTGGGTTGGCATAGGCGCCGGTGACGCCGCGGCCGATCATAGCCGGCGTATTGGGCATGGCACGCACCATGGCGGCCTGCCCGAGATGCTGTTCGAGATAGGAGAGCGTTTTACCAGCGGCGACAGAAACGATAACTGTATTCGGATGCACCGCCGCTTTGAGCGGCGGCAGAACCACATCCATCAACTGCGGCTTCACCGCCAGAAAAAGCACATCTGCTGAAAACCCATCGGGAAGTGCTACGAAATGGCGCGCTCCGGCCTCGGCCAGCATGGTCGCCATCGCCTCGGACGGAGACGGATCGATCACAGTCACGGAGGCACCCGGAACGCCGTTCTTCAGCCAGCCCGACAGCATGGCGCCGCCCATATTGCCGGCGCCGACAAGCAGGATCGACCCTAGGCCCGGCAAATCCATCAGCACTCGCCCACCGTCTCGAAGAGAACGACTTCCATGGCGGACTTCGCCTCCATGCCGGACCAGACAACGAACTGGAAGGCCTGATAATAGGATTCACAAGCTTCCAAGGCGCTCGAAAGCAGCACTTCCACCTGCTGGTTGGTGGGTTCGGCACCGCCGGCAAGCAGCAGCGACTGGCGGAAAATCACCACATCCTCCTGGCGCCACAGATCGAAATGCCCCATCAGCACCTGGCCGTTGACATGCGAAAGCAGTCGGATGACCTCGTTGACGCGGATATCCGGGATCTTGATGTCGAAGGCGCAGGCCAGATGCAGCGCCTCGAACTCCTCCATCCAGGAGAAGGAAACGTGATAATCGGTCCAACGACCTTCCACGGTCATGGCGATTTCATCTTCTCCGGAACGCTCGAACGTCCAGTCGTTCGAGGCTGCTACGAATTCGATCATGTCGACCGGATTCGACTGGCGTTGGATTTCCATTTCAATGAGGCTCATGCGGCACCTTCTTGACCGGAATGAAAGCGAATTCGTGCGAACAACGCCAAACCACGCGAACACTTAACCGGAAACAACATTTGGAATGATCGCCCGACGCCGCCAGAATAACGCAGTCACCCTGTCTGGAGCTTACCGGCACGTTTCGAATCATCCTTTAAAATCAGTGTACCTAGACGGAGTCCGGCTGCCATCCCCTTCGGCATGATTTTGATTGATCCGGCTTGAAAAGCTGTTCGTAACGGAGATCAGGAGGGAGTCATAACTGACTCAGCAGACTGGCTTTTTTGACAGTGTCCACAGGCTGCGATTTTTCCTGCAAAAGATCCGGCAGACCGGCGGCAGCAGCGGCCAATCTTGGTCAGCAACGCGTCTCGACCGCCTATCCGAGGGCCGCGGCAGCAAGCAGTCCATCAGCAAGCCGGCTTAGCGCCGGCACTCTTGGTCCTCGTCCACAACGAGGACCAGCAGGACCCCCTTGTGGACGAAATAGCAGCGGATTAGCTCTGTTGGCTGGCGAGCTTGGCTTCGAGCACATCCAGACGTGCCTTCAGCGCCTCGTTCTCATCACGGGCACGCGCAGCCATTTCGCGCACGGCCTCGAATTCCTCGCGCTTGACCACATCCATGCTGTTGAGGAAACGCTCCGCCTGAGACTGGAATGCCGTCTCTACTTCCTTGCGCACGCCCTGTGCCGCCCCGGCAGCATCGGTCATCAACCGCGCGAAGTCGTCAAATATACGGTTCGTTCCGCTTGTCATCGTCTCAGTCTCCCGTACGGCGCTGATATAGTTTCGATGAACGGGAAGTAGGGCCTGCGCCGCCCGCTTGCAAGCGTCATCCACTGCTAGCTCTGAGCCGGCAAGAGATTCGCCTTGACCGCCGATACCCGCAACGTCATGGTCCGGGCCAAATACCGATCGGTTGAGAACCCTGTAACTTGTACGAAGCACTTCATCTTCTCGCCCTTATACCGTTTCCGGACATCGATCCGGTGGCCATTTCCATCGGGCCACTTGCGGTTCATTGGTATGGGCTCGCTTATGTCGCCGGCATCCTTCTGGGTTGGTTTTATGCGCGCCGGCTGGTCGGTAATTCTTCACTCTGGACACGCGACCAGTCACCCATCACTTACGGCCATCTCGACGATTTTCTCGTCTGGGTCGCTGCCGGCGTGGTGCTTGGCGGACGCACGGGATATATCCTCTTCTATGATCTGCCGGCCGTGCTCGCCAATCCGATCCGCGCCATCGAGATCTGGAACGGCGGCATGTCCTTCCACGGCGGCTTTCTCGGCGCTATTATCGCCATCATCATCTTTGCTCGCCGCAACGGCATTCCCGTTTGGAGCATGCTCGACACGATCGCCGCCGTCGTGCCGATCGGGCTCTTCTTCGGGCGCATCGCCAATTTCATCAATGCCGAACTGTGGGGCCGGTTGAGCGCTATGCCCTGGGCTGTCGTCTTCCCGACCGGCGGACCTTTTGCGCGCCATCCGAGCCAACTTTACGAGGCAGGCCTCGAAGGCCTCATGCTCTTGACCGCTCTGGCGGTGATGATCTTCCGCTTCCGCGCTCTGAAACGTCCGGGCGTCGTCGCCGGTACGTTTGTCGCCGGCTACGCCCTGTGCCGTATTTTCGTGGAGTTTTTCCGCGAACCGGACGCGCAGCTGGGCTATCTTCTTGGCACCGGCTGGCTCACCATGGGCATGGTCCTGTCGCTGCCTATGATTGCCGTCGGCCTATGGGCGATCTTTCGCGCCCGCGCCGCTGCATTGCCCGCGACCGAAGCTTGAGAGGAGGCACGCAATTGACCACTCCTCTGGCGGAAAAGATCAAATCCCTCATCCGGGCGAACGGACCGATCAGCGTTACCGACTACTTCGCCCTCTGCCTCGCCGATCCGGAACACGGCTATTACAAGACCCGCGAGCCTTTCGGCCGCCACGGCGATTTCATTACCGCCCCTGAGATCAGCCAGTTGTTCGGCGAGATGGTCGGAATCTTCATGGTGCATGCATGGCAGCGCCACGGCACCCCCACCGATGTGAGGCTGGTGGAAATCGGTCCGGGTCGGGGCACGATGATGGCCGACATGCTGCGGGTCATCAAGCGCATTGCACCCGCCCTTTTCGACGACCTGCATGTTCACCTGGTCGAAACCAGCGATCGGCTGCGCGGCGTGCAGCGTGTTTCGCTGGAAGCCTATTCCACCAAAATTTCCTGGCACGACAGCTTCGAGGACGTGCCGGAAGGTTTTACGCTGGTGGCGGCCAATGAACTCTTCGACGCCATCCCGATCCGCCAGTTCGTCAAGACGCCAACCGGGTTCCGGGAACGTTTGGTCGGCCTTGGAGCCGAGGACGAGCTGATTTTTGCGGCCGGAGTCGCAACACTCGACCCAGACTGGCTGCCGGTACCAGCGGCCTCCATTCCGGACGGTACGGTTTTTGAAATATCGCCGGCCCGTCAGGCCGTCATGCAGGCGCTCTGCGAGAGGCTGAAGGCTTTCGGCGGCAGTGCGCTGATTATCGATTACGGCCACATGGTCACCGGCTTCGGCGACACTCTGCAGGCAGTTCGCAACCATGATTACGATCCGCCGCTTGCTCATCCGGGCGAGGCAGACCTGACGAGCCATGTCGACTTCGAGGACTTGGCCAAGGTGGCCGTCTCCACGGGATGTCATCTCAACGGCGGTCTGCGGCAGGGCGAATTCCTGTATGGCCTCGGCCTGGCGGAACGGGCTTCGGCACTCGCACGGGACAAGCAGCCCATCGAGCAGCGGCTCATCGCTGCCGCTGTCGACCGTCTGGCCGGTGAAGGTGCCGGCAAAATGGGCGAGCTTTTCAAAGTGATCGCCGTCTCCAGCCCTGCCCTCAATTTGATGCCTTTCCGACCGGTGGAGTGAGCAGCCGACACGTACGGATTGACAATTGCCCGTGCCTTGCGCCAATCTCCCGCCGGTCGAAGCAGCAGGATCTCCCCGACAAGCCTGCATAAAACCTCATGCAATCAACAGGATACAGGACGCCGATGCAGGACAGGCCCTTGCCGACGCCGATCGAAAGCCCGCTGTTGCGGGAGGCTGTTGGTGATCGCATCCGGCATGGTTTCTTTACCCGCAACGGCGGCGTGTCCGAAGGCATCTATGCCGGCCTCAACGTCGGGATTGGGTCGAACGACGATCTCGACCGGGTGATGGAAAATCGCGCTCGCGTCGCTGCCTGGTTCGGTGCGAGGCCGGAAAAGCTTGCGACCGTCCATCAGGTTCACTCCCCCGAAGTTTTCGTGGTCGACGAGACTTATGCGGGCGAGCGGCCGCAGGTGGACGCCATGGTGACGACCGTTCCGGGCCTGGTGCTCGGCGTGCTTTCGGCCGATTGCGGACCGATCCTGTTTGCCGACGGCGAAAACGGTGTGATCGGCGCTGCCCATGCGGGATGGAAGGGCGCCCTCACCGGCGTCCTCGAAAATACCATCGAAGCCATGCTGTCGCTGGGTGCTGCGCGTGACAGGATCACGGCTGTTCTCGGCCCCTCCATCGGTCCTGCCAGCTATGAGGTCGGTCCTGAATTCGTTGAACGGTTCCTAGGATTCGACGCCTCTTACCAGGCATTCTTCAGCCCCTCCAACAAGCCGGGGCATGCCATGTTCGACCTGCCTTCGCTGACGGTCAAGCGGCTGCGTGATGCGGGCGTAACAGCCGACAGTCTCGACCTTGACACCTATCCGGATGCCGACCGGTTCTTTTCCTATCGGCGCACCACCCATGCACAAGAGCCGGATTACGGCCGCCAGATTTCTGCAATTTCCATACGGGAGGACTGACATGGCCCTGCATTTCGAACGAGGCGAATATGCCGATCGGCTGTCAAAGCTCACGGCGAGAATGCAGGCCGAAAAGCTGGATGCCCTCCTCCTTTTCGCCCAGGAAAGCATGTACTGGCTGACGGGCTACGACACTTTCGGTTACTGCTTCTTTCAGACCCTGATCGTCAAGGCCGACGGTTCAATGACGCTTCTGACGCGCTCGGCCGACCTGCGTCAGGCACGCCAGACCTCGGTCATTGAAAACATTGTCGTCTGGGTGGATCGGGTCAATGCCGACCCGACCCTCGACCTGAAGAACCTGCTCAGCGACATGGATCTGTTGGGGGCGAAGATCGGCATCGAATACGACACGCACGGCATCACCGGCCGTGTTGCCCGGCTCCTTGACAGCCAGCTCTCGACCTTCGGCCAGATCAGCGATGCTTCTTATCTCGTCAGCAGGCTGCGCCTCGTCAAAAGTCCCGCTGAGCTTGCTTATGCACGGCGGGCGGCGGAACTGGCCGACGATGCGCTTGATGCAGCTCTGCCGCTGATCAGGGCCGGCGGCGACGAAGCGGAAATCCTTTCCGCCATGCAAGGTGCGGTCTTTCTCGGAGGTGGCGATTATCCCGCCAACGAATTCATCATCGGCTCCGCAGAGGATGCGCTTCTGTGCCGCTACAAGTCCGGCCGGCGCAAACTGGATGAGACCGACCAACTGACCCTCGAATGGGCGGGAGCGAGCGCTCATTATCATGCCGCCATGATGCGCACGATTGTCGTCGGCGAGGCTTCAATGCGCCACCGTGAGCTTCACAAGGCTTGTCTGGAAACCATCAAGGCGATCGAAGAGGTGCTGGTGCCGGGACATACCTTCGGCGACGTCTTCGATACTCACGCCCGCATTCTGGACGAGCGCGGCCTGTCACGCCACCGCCTCAATGCCTGCGGCTATTCGCTCGGCGCCCGCTTCTCGCCGTCCTGGATGGAGCATCAGATGTTCCACTTCGGCAATCCGCAGGATATCTTGCCCGACATGACGCTCTTCGTGCACATGATCATCATGGATTCCGAAAGCGGTACGGCCATGACGCTGGGGCAGACCTATCAGACGACGGAAGCCGCTCCCCTATCCTTGTCCCGCCATACGCTGGATCTCATCATCCGGTGACCACGTCGTGATCATGCATTGACAGGCTAGGAGGCCCGACCCTAAGCTTTTCATCATGATATCTCGGCAGGAGGCAGCATGCGGCTATTGAGAAGCTTTATCTCCGCCTGCCTTCTCGTTGTCGCAGCGGCTTCATGCAATACGAGCGAGGCTTTGACCCCGCGCGCCGATGTGGGTTCGGGGACGACAAGATCGTCGACACCGGTAACTCAGGCCGAGGCGGACCGTATGGCGCGCTCTACGACGTCTGATGCCGGCAGCGGCAGTCGCTCCGACAGGACCATCTACCGGGCCGGGCCGCAAAACTCACTTGAGGCTCAGGCTCGGGCCCTGCAGTCCGGCAACGATGTTTCGCCTGCCTCCTCCGGCCTCCCACCGCAATGGGAAGGCCAGAAGCAGCAAGCGCGCCAGCCGCAGACAGCCGTAACCGCAGAACCGGCGCCGCAGCAGAGCGGATTGCCGGCGCCATCCGGCCAATCCCCCAGCACCATCCGGTTCCTGCCGATCATTGGCGCCCCGGTTCAGGCGGTGACGCCGCTGTCGCGGCGGCTCGGCGCCCAGGCGCGAGCCAGCGGCTTGACCATTCGGCCTTCGAGCGATCAAGCCACCGAACACATCCTCAAGGGCTATTTCTCCGCCTTTGCGGACGATGGCAAGGTGACGGTGGTTTATGTCTGGGACGTGCTCGACAGCACCGGCGCCCGCCTCCACCGCATGCAGGGCCAGGAAAGCGTTCCTGGCCGAGGACAGGATCCCTGGGCTGCCGTTCCCGCCTCCGCCATGGAAGACATTGCCACCCAGACGATCGACGGCTATCTCACCTGGCGCCGTTCCAGAGCGGGCTAGGGTCACCGTTTCTCCATAAAAATGGTAGGTCTTACACATAGCCTATTGCATTCGGGGGTGGCAACGGTAAAAGGCGCCCATCCAGCTTCACAACAGGCGGACCGCAATGAAGGTTTTCGCAGGCAACTCGAACCGGCATCTCGCCGACGCGATCTGCACATATCTTAATGTTCCAGTCGGAAAAGCCAGCGTAAGGCGATTTGCAGACCAGGAAATCTTCGTTGAAATCCAGGAAAATGTGCGTGGGGAAGACGTTTTCGTCATCCAGTCCACATCCTTCCCCACCAATGACCACCTGATGGAATTGCTGATCATGATCGACGCTTTCCGGCGATCGTCGGCAAAGCGCATCACGGCTGTGCTTCCCTATTTTGGTTATGCGCGTCAGGATCGCAAGGCTGGCCCGCGCACGCCAATCTCGGCCAAGCTGGTCGCCAACCTGATTACCGAAGCCGGCGCCGACCGCGTTCTGACGCTCGACCTCCATGCCGGGCAGATCCAAGGCTTCTTCGATATCCCGACCGACAATCTTTATGCGGTTCCGGTGCTCGCCCGTGACGTCAAGGAACATTACGACCTCGCGAACGTCATGGTCGTTTCGCCGGATGTCGGCGGCGTGGTGCGCGCCCGCTCACTCGCCAAGCGGCTGGACTGTCAGTTGGCGATTGTCGACAAGCGCCGAGAGCGCGCCGGCGAATCCGAAGTCATGAACGTGATCGGTGACGTAGACGGCAAGGATTGCCTGCTGATCGACGACATCGTCGATTCCGGCGGCACGCTTTGCAATGCGGCCGAGGCTCTGTTGAAGAACGGCGCCACCAGCGTCACCGCCTATATTACCCATGGCGTTTTGTCGGGAGGCGCGGTCACCCGTATCGCGGCGTCCAAGCTTAAGGAACTGGTGATCACCGACAGTATCCAGCCGACGACATCGGTACAGTCTGCCCACAATATCCGCGTCATCACTACGGCCAACCTGCTCGGCGAGGCGATCAACCGCACGGCGATGGAATCGTCGGTTTCGAGTCTGTTCGATTAACAGAGTCCGATCGCGTCACCGCGGCGGCTCGCCGAGCCAAAGCAAACCTGATGGCTACGCGATACACCCGCTTTCCTTGCCCGAGTGCTTCCGCTAGAAGCGCCGCGACGAAGGAGTTCATTCATGGCAGCCCGCGACCGTTATTCTCGAAAGCTCGAATGCTCTCAGTGCGGGCATAGCGGTTATGCCGAGGTTTCTGAATCCGACGACAAGCGGCCAGCGCGGCGCGACTTCAGGATCGATGAGCTTCCAAGAGGCTTCTCTACAGAATTTTCCTCGACCGATCCCAAGAAATACGTAATCCGCTGCGGCGAATGTGGCCATAAATTCCGTTTCGAGCAAAAAACTGCCTATGCTCCAGGCGGAGAGCCCCGCGGCTGACGCCGTCAAACGACTCCCCGTAAGCGGCTGGTCTTCCATCGGCATGGGTCGACCGAGCAGGTACCCCTGGACTTCATGAATGCTTCCCAACGCAGCATTTCCAGTTGCCGCGCCGTCTCACTGCACTACACTGCCCCAGCGCTTGCGCCGATCTTCGGCTTGTATTATAGGACCGCATCCGCGTAGACACCCTTGGAGGCAACGCGGTTGGAGCGCATCGGATGATGCCCTCCGGTTTGACGCGCTAGATTTATCGCGAAGAACTCTCCAAACAACCTCGAAAGGATATGCCATGAGCCACGATACTTACGAGCTCAAGGCCGAGGCGCGCGAACGGGTAGGTAAGGGGTCCTCCCGTGAACTTCGCCGCAACGGTTTCATTCCTGCCGTCATCTATGGTGACAAGCAGGACCCCATCGCTATCGCACTGAATACCAATGAAGTGACGAAGCGCATTCATGCCGGTGGTTTCATGACCACGGTTGCCACCATCGACGTCAACGGCGAGAAGATCAGCGTCCTGCCCAAGGACTACCAGCTCGATCCCGTCCGCGACTTCACCATGCATGTCGATTTCCTGCGCGTTTCCGGTAATACGGAAGTGTCGGTGGAAGTGCCGGTCCACTTTGTCAACGAAGACAAGTCCCCCGGGATCAAGGTCGGCGGCGTTCTCAACATCGTTCGTCACGAAGTTGAACTGCTCTGCCCAGCTAGCGACATTCCGGAATTCCTGACGGTCGACCTAACTGGCGCGAAGATCGGCGACAGCCTGCACATCTCCGCAGTCACGCTGCCGAAGGGCGTTCGTCCGGTCATCACCGACCGCGACTTCACCATTGCGACAATTGTGGCTCCGGCTGCCGGCGTTGCGGACGAAGAGACCGCAGCTACCGAGTAACTTCGGCGCTTTCCCTGTATTAAACAACCCGCCTCCAGCAATGGAGGCGGGTTTTTATTTTCTCATCATGATTTTCCACTAATTTCCCTATTATTACTGAGTTCCTGACGCTCCTGTTTCAGCAAAGCTTAATGGTTTGAACGGAAACATGCCGTTGCTTCAGCATAAGCATCAATCGCGGCCTGCCGGTTGAGGGGTATGGGGAAAACGGATGACCCATTCGGTCGAGAGTCGCTTCATCGCCTTGATTTCCGGCGCGCTCCTGATCGTGGTCGCTCCACTCTTCACACTTTTTCTGGCTCTCTCTTCGCAGCAGTCGTCAGAAAATCTGAACAAGCATGTGGATGTCGTGCTTGCCACTCATTCTCAGGCTCTCGGCAAGCCACTGTGGGATCTGGATCCTGACAGCATGCGGCAAGTTGCGGAGACGCTGGTCGCCGATCCCGCCATCCAGGCCGTTCAAATCACCGACACTACCGGCAAGCTCAGCCTGAGCAGCGGAACCCTTGGCACATCGCTGTCGCCGGAACTTACACCGATATCGAAAGAGATTACCTACAGGTCTCTGCATGGGGATCGGCTGGTGGGAACGATCACCCTCTACGTGCCGACGCTCGGTTGGTTCTCGGCACTTCATGAAATGGAATTCGCCTTCATTTCAATTTTCATCATCGCCATTTTCACCGTGTTCGGCGCCGCCATCCTTGGCAATCGCCTGCTGATCATCAAGCCGCTGATGCGCCTGACGGCGGCCATAGAAGCGACGCGAAGGCTGGGGTCACGCCACCATGTAGACTGGCGGTCCACCGACGAAATCGGGCGGCTGGCCAAGAGCTTCAACGAAATGCAGACCCTGCTGGAACGCGAGGAGCGCGAGATCCGGCGGGCCCACCAGCAGACCACGGAGATCTACAACCTTACCCCGGCCATGTTGTTCTCGTTGACCGCTGACGACCATATCGCTGCCGTCAGCGATTATTGGCTGCTAGCCACCGGCTATCGACGGGAAGACGTCATCGGCCACCCCTTCTCCGAACTTCTGGCGCCAAACGATCGAGACCTTTACCAAGCCCGCAAGCGACAGGTGAAGTCTGCTGGCCCGGCAATCGAGCTGACGGTCGCCTTTCGATGCGCGGATAGTCGGCTGATGGATGCGCTCGTAGTCGAGACCGAGCTTTGCGGCGCGAGCGCAAGCCTTGCCGGTTCTCTCAGCGTTATGACGGATGTCACCGAGCTCAAACAGTCAGAAATCCGCAACCGCCAGCAGGCGATCTCCGACCATTTGACCGGCTTGTTGAATCGTCAAGGATTTGAAGCCGTTCTTGACCGAAAGATCATCGACGCGGACTTGGCGAAGAGCGAACTTGCCTGCCTCTTCGTGGATCTCGACCGCTTCAAATCGATCAACGACAACCTCGGGCACTCGGCCGGCGACGCCGTGCTGCGCCAGTTCGTCGAACGGCTACAGCCCCTTCTGGGCAGCGACGACACGGCATCGCGACTGGGTGGCGACGAATTCGCGATCCTCATAGCCGGCCATGCCGCCGAGCAGCGAGGGATCGAGCTCTGCCAGAAGATCGTCGACGTCTTCGAGACACCCTTCCCAGTTCACGGCACGAGCGCTCGCCTTAGTGCCAGCATTGGGCTTGCCGTTTATCCAAGCCATGCATCCAGCGCCGCCGAACTTTTGCAAAAATCGGATCTCGCAATGTATGCCCGCAAGCGCGACGGCAAAAACGGCGCTCAGGTTTACGACGCCGCCATCCTGGATAAGACCCGGGAGCGAGCTGAAATCGAGAGCGACATTTCCGCCGGTATCGCCGGCAAATGGTTCGAGGCACATTTCCAGCCCATCGTGGATCTGACGACCGGCATCCCCATTGGCTTCGAGGCCCTGATGCGCATGCGCCATCCCAGCAAGGGGCTGCTTTCACCTTCCCGTATCATCGAGGCAGCGGAGGAAACTGGTACGATCGCAGAGATTGGCAGGCTTATTCTTGAAGAGGCGGCGGCCAACCTCGCGCGTCTTTCAGGTCTTCCGGACATGGCCGATACCTATGTCGCCGTCAATTTTTCGCCGCTGCAGTTCGAGCCGGGCCTGCCGGCCCGCCTCGCCGGTGTGCTCGGCCGCCACGCCATCCGCCCATCGCGGCTGATCATCGAAATTACTGAAGCGGTTCTGATGCACGACAATCCGGAAATCCGCGCTGTCCTCAACGAGATCCAGAACCTCGGTTGCCGCATCGCGCTTGACGATTTCGGAACAGGCTATTCTTCGCTCAGCTATATCAGCCGTTTCGCTGTCGACATCGTCAAGATCGACCAGTCCTTCATCCACTCGCTGACTGATGCAAGCACCGACGTCGGAGGCAAAAGCAAGATGCTGGTAGAGGGCATCAGAGCCATTTCTCACCAGATGAACTGCGAGGTGGTCGCCGAAGGAGTGGAAACCGAGCAGCAACGTTCCCTGCTGCTCGAAATGGGTATAGATTATGCCCAGGGCTACTATTTTTCCCGCCCCCGCGAGATAAAGGAGCTCATGTCTGAATTGTCGGCGGGGGCGAGCGGCGTGGCGTCCCTGGCAGGGTGAGGCGTCTTTGGTGGATGCCGGTGCCGAAGCCCCGCTATCGTCGGTAAGGAGGCGGAAGATGAGGTGGATTTCCCTACTGCCTGTTGCATTTCTCGCTCTTGCCTCGCCTGCCCTTTCCGAGCCGACCCATGCCGACGCGCCGATCGCCTTAACCACCGAATCCTATCCGCCTTTCAGCTACCGAGAAGCGGACGGCACCTATCGCGGCGTGGGGATAGATCAGGTGACGATCATCATGCGGGAAGCCGACCTCCCCTATACGATTGAGATCATGCCCTGGGCGCGTGCCATCACGCTGGCAGAAACCCAGCCACGGCACTGCGTCTTCGCTGCGGCCCGCACCCCCGATCGGGAGCCGCGGTTCAAATGGGTCGTGCCGCTTTTCATTGACGTGAACATACTGGTGCGCCATGCGGCTTCCGCGGCCAAGGCCGCGACCATGGACGAGGCCCGGCAGTTCACGATCGGCACGCATCGGGAGGACTATACGGAAGACCTGCTGAAGCGTCTGGACTTCCCCAAGATCGACCTCAGCCCCGACCTTGACGCGACGCTCCGCAAGCTGCTCGGTCAAAGGATCGACATGATGCCCATGTCCGAGGGTGTCTATGCCAAGCTGAAGGCCGAGGGTATGCCGATCGAGCGCGTCATGGCCTTTTCTCAACAGCAGCTTGGCATGGCCTGCAACAAGGACGTCCCGGATGCGGAGATCGCCAGGATGCAGACGGCGCTCGATGCCTTGATCAGGCAAGGCGACCAGAAGGTCATCCTGAGCCGCTACGGCATAGCCACGCCGCAATAAGCCGGCGCAGGCACCTATTGAAACCGATTGACTTCGGCCGCATTTCAGGCTGGTGAAGGCGATCGCTTCAGAATGGATCTTTCATGCTCATCATCGTGGGTCTCGGCAATCCCGGCGCCACTTATTCCGGGAACCGCCATAACATCGGCTTCATGGCAGTCGACGCCATCCAGCGCCGGCCGGGCTTTGCGCCGTGGTCGAAGAAGTTCAAGGCGCTGATTTCCGAAGGCGAGCTGGCAGGCGAAAAAGTGCTGCTGATGAAGCCGCAGACATTCATGAACTTGTCCGGCGAGGCGGTCGGCGAAGCGATGCGGTTCTACAAGCTCGCACCTGAAAACATCATCGCCATCTATGACGAGCTCGACCTGTTGCCTGGCAAGGCGCGGATCAAGACCGGCGGCGGCCACGGCGGCCACAATGGTGTGAAGTCGCTGGATGCGCATTGCGGTAAGGAATACCGGCGCCTGAGGCTCGGCATCGGCCATCCCGGCGCCAAAGAACTGGTCCACAATCACGTGCTCGGTGATTTCGCCAAAGCCGATCAAGCATGGCTCTCGCCGTTGATCGATGCGCTGGCCGATCATTCGGACATGTTGGTGAAGAGCGAGGATTCGCAGCTGATGAACAAGCTCGCTCTTGCGGTCGGCAGCGAGCCGGACGAAGCCAAGCCCGCAAAAAAGCCGCCGGGGCAAAAGCCGACCGGCCAATCGCATATCCGCCAGGCTCGCGGAGGCGCCAAACCCAACTTACCGAATTCTGGCCCGATGGCGGATATGCTCAAGAAGATGTTCGGCAGCAAGGGAGATTAGTTCCCCGCGGCAAAGCATTCGGGAGCCGATCCGGAACAAATATCGTCTCCAGGGCTTGGTTCGCGAAGGAGCGCCCCATGATTGGACACGCTGATGTTCTGCCTATTCCTCGATTGCTCGCCGGAAGACTGGATGCCGCGGCCTCCGCATTCCTTGCCGAGGCCGGCCCCAGAATTGATTTCTCGCAGCCGCCGGGCGAAGCCGCATTGGTACCAGCTGATTCCGTGTCCTGGCGCATCTTCAAGAACCAGGTGGCGCTCTTTATCGGCGGAGTGACCGCGGTGCTCCTTGAAATGGCCGAGCCGAAGGTCCGGGACGGTGTCTGGCAGCACAGCAGTTTCAGGACCGATGCCCTGAAGCGCATGCAGCGCACGGGGCTTGCGGCCCTGATGACAGTCTACGGCGCAAGAAGCCAGGCGGAGAAGATGATCGCAGGCGTGGTCAGCCGACATGGAAGGGTTACCGGGCGCACGACTGATGGTGAGGCCTATGAGGCCAATGACACGGAATTGCTGGATTGGGTCCAGGCGACTGCCAGCTATGGCTTCATGCGAGCCTATCACATCTACGCTGCGCCTTTGACGCAAACCGAGCGGGATGCCTTTCTCGCCGAAGCAAAACCTGCAGCCGAACTTTATGGCGCCGCAGGCGCGCCGACGTCCGAACGGCAACTCGACGCCTTGATGGAGCAAAAGAAGGAACGTCTTGTACCCTCGCCGGTGGTCTTCGAGTTTCTCGACATCATGAGCCGCGTGCCTGCTCTACCAGCCTTGGCCCGTCCGCTGCAAATCCTGTTCCTGAAGGCAGCGGTGGAACTGCTGCCGCCGTGGCTTCGCGCAAGGCTCGGCCTCGGCAGACAATGGTCATTGTCATTCCTCGAGCGGCAAACCGTCAAGGTTGCGGCTGCGACGGCGGACCGCCTTCTATTGCGCTCGCTGCCGCCGGTTCAGTCCTGCCGCCGGCTTGGTCTCCCCGACGACTACCTTTACCGCCGGGCACACTAACCGGTGCCGACAGCCCGCAAACGAGGATACCCTGCGCGCTCTTGAGATTGACGCTTCCCGCGACTAAGGAATATCCCATGACCATTTGGACAATGAGGACCTTATCGTGAGCCAGGATGACGACATCACCAGGGAACTCACTACCATCCGCGATTATTGGCGCTATGCGATCTCGCGCTTCAATGCCGCCAAGCTGAGCTTCGGACATGGAACGACCACGGCGACCGACGACGCCGCCTTTCTCATTCTCGATTCGCTCGACCTGCCGATCGACATCCTTGATCCGTTTCTGGACGCGCGGCTGACGCCGACCGAGCGTCAACTGCTGGCAGAGCGCATCCATGCGCGGGTTACAACACGCAAGCCCTCTGCCTATCTCACCGGACGTTCCTACATTCAGGGTATTCCCTTCCGCGTCGACGAACGGGTCATCGTGCCCCGCTCGCATATCGGCGAAATCCTTTTCTCGGAATATCTGTCCGAAGAGGATTCCTCCTATCTGCCTGACCCCTTGTCGGTTGAAAGCGTGATCGACATCTGCACCGGGTCGGGCTGCCTCGCGATCCTTGCCGCAAAATTCTTTCCCGTTGCTGAGATCGATGCTGTCGATCTTTCTGCCGATGCGCTGGAAGTGGCAAAGCTGAACGTCGCCGATCACGAACTGGAGGACCGCCTCACACTCCACAAGGGCGACCTCTTCACGCCGATCGGGAACCGCAAATACGACCTCATCATCACCAATCCACCCTATGTAGACCATGAGGAAATCGCGCTTTTTCCTGACGAATATCGGGCCGAGCCGGCCATGGCCTTCGACGGAGGACTGGATGGCCTCGATATCGTCCGCACGCTGCTGGCCGAAGCGCCAAAACATCTGAATCCAGGCGGCGGCATGATCTGCGAGATCGGCAACGGCCGCGAGATTCTGGAGGAAGAGTTTCCCGATTTGGACTTTCTATGGATTGAAACCACAGAATCCCAAGATTCGGTTTTCTGGATCACGGCAGAGGCTTTGGGAGTGACTGCGGCGAGCAAGAGGTGAACAGCAGGCAGCTTGAGGTTCAAGCGGCCTGTTCAGGGCCGACTCATTCCTCGGGCTCGGTGGTGAACATCAGCGGGAAATCCGCTTCCTTGGCCAGGTCGATCGCTTCCTGGGCCTTGGTCTCGGCGATATCCTTAGCGCAGACGACCACGACGGCAGAACCCATCTGATGAGCAGTCATCATCACGCGATTGCCTGTCTCCTCGCTCATCCGGAATACCGCCTTCAGGACCATGGTGACGAATTCGCGCGGCGTATAATCGTCGTTGACGAGGATCACCTTGTAGAGCTTGGGGCGCTCCAGCTTCGGCTTGTTGACGGTGGTGGGTTTAAGGGTCGCGTTTCCGGCCATCGGCCTCTCCTGATGTCGTTCGCCAGAATAAGCGCATGCGGGCTATGTCGCACCGCACCCAGAGTTTTTCAAGCGACCACCTGAAGAACTTCGGCCGGGCTTAGGCCTGGAGGAGCAACGACTTGAACCCCGCAAGATCGAGAATGGCTGCGGTAGCTTACAGCAATTGCTTGGTTGATCTCTTCGATTGAATAAGCCCTGTCGGCTTTGTGGGCAAACATGCCGAACATGCTCTCGATCTTCGCCTGCCCCCGACAGCGCGAATTGCCCCGCCGCCTTCGGGCAGCAGATCGACATCGACCTCGTCCCCTGGGCTGATCCCAAGATGATCCAAGACCTCCTTCTTCAAGGTGATCTGACCCTTAGCCGTCACTTTCAGTCTTACCATGACGTTCTCCTTACTCGGCAATGTCAGGCATTATTGCCTTACCAACAAGATACGAACCGGCGACTCCTGCCACCAAGCCTTGACCGCTCTGGCGGTTTCGCCCATAGCCACAGCAACGAAGTCTCAAAGATACAGGGTCCGGACCCATGGGTTTCAAATGCGGTATCGTGGGCCTGCCGAATGTCGGCAAGTCCACCCTTTTCAATGCTCTGACCAAGACGGCTGCGGCTCAGGCGGCCAACTATCCGTTCTGCACGATCGAGCCGAACACGGGCGAAGTGGCCGTTCCAGATCCACGCATGCAGAAGCTGGCCGCCATTGCCGGCTCCAAGGAAATCATCCCGACCCGCATCTCCTTCGTCGATATCGCCGGCCTGGTGCGTGGCGCATCGAAGGGCGAAGGTCTCGGCAACAAATTCCTCGCCAATATCCGCGAAGTCGATGCGGTCGTGCACGTGCTGCGATGCTTCGAGGACGACGACATTACCCATGTCGAAGGCCGCATCAATCCGGTCGGTGATGCCGATACGATCGAGACCGAGCTGATGCTCGCCGACCTCGAAAGCCTGGAGCGCCGCGTTGAACAGACGCGCAAGCGCGCCGCCAGTAAGGACAAGGATTCGCTCGCCCAGCTGCCTATCATGGAACAGGTGGTCAAGCTGCTGAATGAGGGCAAGCCGGCCCGCCTGCTCCTGAAGACGCTGGCGCCGGAAGAGATCGAGATCCTCAAGGGCCTCAACCTTTTGACATCGCATCCGGTGCTTTACGTCTGCAATGTTGCCGAAGCCGATGCCGTCGACGGCAACGAGCACACTAGGGCCGTCGGCGAAATGGCAAAGACACAGGGCGCCGAATGCGTGATCATTTCGGCGGCGATCGAGTCTGAAGTCGCCCAGCTGCCGGAAGAGGAAGCGGCGGAATTCCTGTCTGCACTCGGGCTTGAAGAGGCTGGCCTCGACCGGCTGATCCGAGCCGGCTATCACCTTCTTGACCTCATCACCTATTTCACCGTCGGCCCCAAGGAAACCCGCGCCTGGACCATCGTCCGCGGCACCAAAGCGCCCGCCGCTGCGGGCGTCATTCATACGGATTTCGAACGCGGCTTCATTCGCGCCTTCACCATCTCCTACGACGACTACATCGCCTACAAAGGCGAAGTTGGTGCCAAGGAAGCCGGCAAGGGTCGAGACGAAGGCAAGGAATATGTCGTCCAGGACGGCGATGTTATCCATTTCCGCTTCAACACCTGATCGCCGCCTGGCTGTCCCGCATCGACTGACATTTCGCCGTTGCGGGGCAGAAAGAGGTGGATAGTCTTGTCCGTTCCGTGAGGGATCTTCTCGATGCGTCTGTTGACCGCGCTGCTGTTTTCCACCGCCCTTGGCGCCCATCCTGCAGGCGCGGCGGAGATCACCTATCAGGGGGCAAAGCAGATCGAGGAGAAAATCATCTCCTATCTGCCCGATAGCATCGCGAAGCCCGGATTGCTCTCCGTCCGCCCAGGCACCAGCGCCTACGAGCTGGCTGTCGACTTTTCGATCCTGCTGAAGGACGTGGATCCGAAAACCTTCACGATTGACGGCCTCAAACCGTTCCTGTCGGCAATCCGTCCGCTCGATGATGGGACCTGGCACTTGTCCCAGTCCGACAGCCTCGAAGTGAAGGGACATGTGACGGCCGCGGACGAAACCTCAGACTTCGGCTACAAGATCGACGCGTTCCGCTTCGACGGCGTCTACGACCCGCAAATTCTGTATTTCCGCTCTGGCGAAATGACCGCCAACGGCATGACGATGACCTCGAAGTCCGGCGGACAATCGCTCGACGCCCGCTTCGGCTCCATGAAATCGACGATGGACAGCAGCCGCGAAGCGGAGGGCAAGGTGACTCTCCGTTCGAACGCGGTCATCAAGTCATTCGCTGAAACCGTGGTTGACCCTTCCGGAATGCAGGTCGAGTTTTCTGCCGATACATTCCTGGTCGACGTGGCGCTCACCGGCCTCGCCTTCAAGCCGCTACAGGACATCGTCCTGTTCGTCATGGACAAGGCCGAGGTCGAGCAACTAGTGGAAGAGGACAAGACGCGCCTGAAGGACATGATCCGCGCCAGCCTGCCCGTCTTCGACGGCCTGGCGGAAACCATCGACTTCGCCAATCTCGATGTCGACACTCCTGCCGGCCGGTTTGGTGCCGAGACGCTCCGATATACGATCAATTCGACAGGCCTCAGCGACGGTGCAAAGGCCGGTTTCGGGATCAGCGTCGATACTCCCTCTATCCCGCCTGATCTCGTCCCCGAAATGTTCAAGGTCGCCATTCCAGACAATTTCTCCCTCAACATCTCGGTCGACAAGCTCAACCTGGCGAGTGGCATCCGCTACTTCCTGGATCATGCCGATCTCGATGCAGACACGCCGCTGAACGACGAACAGTCGGCTGAAATCGGGCGTATCTTCCTACCCGGTGGCGCCGTGACGATCCGCTATGACGACGTTCAGGCACGGTCGTCCATCTACGATTTCAGCCTTTCGGGAACCACCACATTCTACCCGGACGACACTGCCCGCCAGAACACCGAAGTAACGGTCTATGCGCGTGATCTGGACAAGACCATCGCCTACCTGCAGCAGAATGCGCAGGCTGTGCCCGATTTCAACCAGGCAGCCTTCTTTGTGCTGATGGCCAAGGGATTTGCCAAGCAGGCGCCGGATGGCCGGCAGATGTGGACGGTCTCGGTGGACGAGACGAACAAGGTAAAGATCAACGGACAGGATCTGCCCTTTTAGGACAGCCTTCGGCGAATCGCGGGAGGAAGGCCGCCGGCTCGTGGTGGCATCTTGAAGGAGACGTCATGCTCTATTTCGAGGACTTTCAGCCGGGGCATTCGCTTCCCCTTGCTCCCAAGGCGGTAACGGCCGAAGAGGTCGTTGCATTTGCCGCAGAATTCGATCCCCAGCCCATGCATCTGGATGAAGAAGCAGGCAAGGCCAGTATTCTCGGCGGCCTGTCTGCGTCTGGCTGGCATACGGCAAGTATGTTTATGCGTATGATGTTCGACGGCTGGCTGTCCAATTCCTCCTCGGAAGGCTCTCCGGGGATAGAATTCATGGAATGGAAGAAGCCGGTTCTCGCTGGTGACACCCTGTCCGGCCGCTCAACCGTCATCGAATGCCGGCCGTTGCGCTCCCGACCGGGCATAGGTCTGGTTCGCTTCCTGCACGAAGTCGAGAACCAGCATGGTGAGGTGGTGATGCGCGGCGAAAATCCGATCATGATGCGCCTGCGCCAATCCGGGGAGGCAGCCATATGCGGCTGATCGAGCTTTCGCCTCCCGGCCGGAAGGTTGTCACCGGCACTCTTGTCTTCACCGCCGAAGACATTATCCGCTTCGCCAAGCAATTCGACCCGCAGCCATTCCACGTCGATGCCGAAGCCGCCAAAACCTATGTCTTCGGCGGGCTCTGCGCCTCCGGCTGGCACACCTGCGCCGGCTGGATGAAGATGTTCCTCGGTCATTGGAAGACCGAGGTCGAAAGGCTGGAGAAAGAAGGGTTGACCGCACCGAAGCTTGGTCCCTCAGCTGGCTTCAGAAAGCTTCAATGGCTGAAGCCCGTTTATGCCGGTGACAGCATCACCTATTCCGTCACCCTCACCGATAGCCGGCCGCTCGCCTCTCGGCCCGGCACCTGGATCAACATGACGATCAACGAGGGCATCAATCAGCACGGCGATCCGGTCATGCGCTACGAAGGGACTGTGCTGGAATTCGCTTAAATTGACGTAATAGCGGTTCAGTGCCCGGAGAATTCCACCAGCGTCCGCACCTGGACGCCGAGTGCTTCCAGCTTCTTGCGTCCGCCGATATCTGGCAGGTCGATCACGAAACAGGCCGATACGACTTCGGCGCCTTGCTGGCGCAAAAGCTTGACGGCACCCTCGGCGGTGCCCCCGGTGGCGATCAGGTCGTCGGTGAGGATGACTTTCTCGCCCGGCTTCACTGCGTCCACATGCATTTCCATCTCGTCTATGCCATATTCCAGGCTGTAGGCGATGCGAACCGTGTCATGCGGCAGCTTGCCCTTCTTGCGGATCGGCACGAAACCGGCTGACAGCTGATGAGCCAGAGCTCCGCCGAGAATGAAGCCACGAGCTTCGATGCCGGCAATCTTGTCAATGCCAAGGCCCTGGTACGGCGCCACAAGTTCATCCACCGCCTGCCTGAAAGCCACCGCATCTCCAAGCAGGGTGGTGATATCGCGAAACACGATGCCAGGTTTGGGATAGTCCATGATGGCGCGGATGGAAGCGGCTAGATCGATTTTGGAAGACATAAGAAAAACCAGTGGCCAGAATGAGTAGCGTGGAGCCTAGCAAGGCGGGACGATTAACCCAACAAAAAAGGCGGCCGGAGCCGCCCTTTCGGTGACCAGATCAAGAGGTCAATGTTGCTTGCGGGCGTAAACTGACTTCTTGGTCAGGTAGATGAGTCCGGTAAAGATCAGCAGGAAGACCATGACCATGAAGCCGGTCCGCTTGCGCTCTTCGAGATGCGGCTCGGCGGTCCACATCAGGAAGGCCGATACGTCCTTCGAATATTGGTCGACGGTCTGCGGGCTGCCGTCGTCATAGGTGACTTGGTCATTGCTGATCGGCATCGGCATGGCTAGCGAGGCCGCCGAAGCGAAATACGGGTTGTAGTGCCCGCCCGGAGGAACCTGGAAGCCGGCCGGCGGCGTCTCATAGCCCGTCAGCAGCGAATAGATATAATCAGGGCCGCCTTCCTGGTACTGTGTGAAAATATCGAAGACGAACTGCGGAAAGCCACGAGTTATGCCGCGCGCTTTGGCCAGCAGCGACATGTCCGGAGGCTCGGCGCCGTTATTGGCGGCGGCTGCCGCCTGTGCGTTTGGATAAGGCGACGGGAAGCTGTCCGATGGCACAGCCGTGCGTTCGAACATTTCGCCGTCGTCGTTCGGGCCATCTTGAACTTTGTAGTTGGCGGCGAAGGCCTTCACCTGTGCTTCGGAATAGCCGAGGCCCTCTAGTGTGCGGAAAGACACCAGCCGCATCGAATGGCAGGCGGAACAGACTTCCGTGTACACCTTCAGTCCGCGCTGCAGTTGGCCTTTGTCATAGTGACCGAAGGGCCCGCCAAAGCTCCAGTCGACATGCTTCGGATGCTTGAACGGATAGTGCGGCGTTTCCCCTTCCGCATGCTCTCCACCGGCTGCGCCGCCAGGAGCTGCGGCATGATTATCCTGCGCCACCGCCGTCGCCGCACCAAGCCCGGTCAGAAGGGCCAGCGACAGGAGGCTTGAGACAAGCTTGTTCATTTCTCTAATCCCTCTCGTGGCGCGCGTCAGACGCTGGCTTTGCCAGGCTTGAGCTTTTCCATGTCCGACTTGTTCTTCTTTTCGAGCACCGCTTCCGTAATGGAATTGGGGATTCGTCTTGGCGTTTCGAACAGGCCGAGCAACGGCATGATCACGATAAAGAAGCCGAAATAGTAGAGCGTGCCGAGCTGCGCCAAAGTCGTGGTAAGGTCGGTCGGCTGGCCTGAGCCGAGCCAGCCGAGCAGGATGCAGTCCGCCACGAAGAGCCAGTAAAACAGCTTGTACCAGGGACGGTAGACGGCGGAACGAACCTTTGACGTGTCCAACCAGGGCACGAAGAACAGGATGATGATCGAGCCGAACATCACCAGCACGCCACCGAGCTTGGAATCGATCGGGCCGATATTGAAGGTGATGGCGCGCAGCATGGCGTAGAAGGGGAGGTAATACCATTCCGGTACGATATGGGCCGGTGTCTTCAACGCATCAGCCGGAATGTAATTGTCCGGATGACCGAGATAGTTCGGCATGTAGAAGATGAACCACGCATAGACGAGCAGGAATACAGATACGCCCAGCGCGTCCTTCAGCGTTGCATAAGGCGTGAAGGCAACCGTGTCCGTCTGGGTCTTCACCTCGACACCGGTCGGGTTAGTTTGGCCGGTCACATGCAGCGCCCAGACATGCAGCACCACAACACCGGCTATCATGAAGGGTAGCAGGTAATGAAGCGAATAAAAGCGGTTCAGCGTCGGCTGATCGACGGCGAAGCCGCCGAGCAGGAACTGCTGGACCCACTCGCCAACCAGCGGAAATGCCGAGAAGAACCCGGTGATGACGGTCGCGCCCCAGAAGGACATCTGTCCCCAGGGAAGCACGTAGCCCATGAAGCCTGTCGCCATCATCAACAAGTAGATGACGACGCCGAGGATCCAGAGGATTTCGCGCGGCGCCTTGTAGGAGCCATAGTAAAGGCTGCGGGCCATATGCAGGTAGACGGCGATGAAGAAGAAGGAGGCGCCGTTGGCATGCATGTAGCGCAGCAGCCAGCCGTGGTTGACGTCACGCATGATCTTCTCGACAGAGTCGAAGGCGAGGCCGGTCGAAGCGGCATAATGCATGGCCAGCACGATGCCGGTGACGATCTGCACGATCAGCATCACCGACAGCATAGCACCGAACGTGTAGGCGTAGTTGAGGTTGCGGGGAACAGGATAGGAAATGAAGCTGTCATGGATCATCCGCGGCAGCGGAAGCCGCGAATCAATCCATTTTTCAAGGCCGGTCGACGGCTGATATGTGGAATGCCCACTCATAGATATGTATCCCCCTCACCCGATCTGGATCACTGTGTCAGACGTAAACTTGAAAGCCGGAATGGGCAGGTTCTCTGGCGCCGGGCCTTTACGGATACGGCCGGCCGTATCGTAGACCGAGCCATGGCAGGGACAGAACCAACCGTTATACTCGCCCGACTGGCCGAGCGGCACGCAGCCCAGATGGGTACAGGAGCCGATCATCACGATCCAGTTTTCCTTGCCCTGACCGCCGGAACGGTCGATGCCGCTCGCCTGGGCGTCGGCCGGCAGGTTGGCATTGCGTGCGGCAGGGTCTTTCAGCTCAGTCAATGCCACTGCATTAGCGGCTTGGACCTCTTCGGGCGTGCGGTTGCGGATGAAGACCGGCTTACCGCGCCACTTGACCGTCAGCGACATGCCCGGCTCGAGCGCGGCGACATTGACTTCGATCGAGGCCAGCGCCAGCGTGGAAGCGTCCGGGCGCATCTGGTCGATGAAGGGCCATGCCACGGCCGCGGCGCCCACCGCCCCCGCCATGCCCGTCGTCAGATAAAGAAAATCGCGGCGAGTGGGTTCGCCCAGGGGTTCGCTATTCGTCTCGTGCTCGCTCACGGTATGTCAATCCTCTCCGCGCAGTTCCCGAACCGCATTGCCGTCCTCCGCGAATCCCACCTAATCATAATTAGGCCATAGATTCCCCGGCAATTCGGCGCGTTCTAAGCTTGATCGCAAATTATGTCCAGCCTTGGCAAGAGGCAGCTAACACATTGACGCCTGAAACCTCAGGCTGTTTGCAGATACCGCGCCACTGCCCTTTCGACCCGCCTTCGCAGGCGGCACCGGCAGCCATTATCACCCGCAATGACAATACAACCGATAAGTGCCGATTTCGGCCTTTGGCAGCTTAGCACCCGGCGAGTCCGACGTTGCAAGTGGCGAAAGCGCATGTTAGTGCGCAGTCGAGCCAGGGCAGCCGTGTCGGACATTTTGGGATGAGAAAGACCTTATCGGTTGCCATCTGCGTCATCGTGTCGCTTGTGCTGGCCGCGCTCGCTACCCGCTACGTCCATCCTCATTGGATCCTGGCGACGCTGCACAGCCTTCAGCTTCACCTGGCGGTCGGCTGCGTCGCCGCCATACTGGTAGCCCTGGTTCTCCACCGGGATTTCCTTGTCTACGCGGTGCTCATGGCGTCCCTGCTGATCGCCGGCCACACGATCTACATGAGCCGAGACTTCGTGGTGACGATGACTCAAGCGGATGCTGGTGCGCCGAGCTTCCGGTTGCTGTCCTTCAACATCCTTTCCAACAATTTCGACAATCGCGACGCGATCACCAAAGCCATTCTCGCCTCGGGTGCGGACGTCGTCACCATCATGGAGGCGCTGCCGCTCCTCGATCGGTTGACGGAGCTGAGCAGCATCTATCCCTACCGCATCGGCTGCGGCATCATGATCGATGACTGCGACCAGCTGATGCTGTCCAAGACCCCCTTGGAAAATCCGGTTGTCCGAACGCTTAGCGACATCTTCGACAACCGCTTCATCCTGGCTCAGGTGAGGCTCGCCGGACAGACCATCAATGTCGGCGGCATCCACACCACCAAGCCTTATTTCGATAGTTTCCACACATTGGAACTGATGCGCGCAGCACTGACCCTTAACGACAGACAGGGGCCGCTCGTGCTTTCGGGCGATTTCAACGCCTCGAGCCTGGCGCCGAACATGCGCAGCTTCCTCAGATGGACAGACCTGCGCACCGCTCCTTACGAGCCGGCGACATGGCCGATCCGGGCGCGGCAATTCGGCGTGCCGATCGACCATGTCTATGTGCGCGCGCCGTTGAAGATCAAGTCGCTGACGCAGCTTCCCAAGCCACTGGGATCCAATCATTACGGCCTGCTCGCCGAGATCTCCATCACCGGAGCTTCTCCGGGCCGCCCTTGATCTATTGGGCTGCGGCGTCCAGGCCGACAAAGCCGCCGGACTGGCGGGTCCAGAGATCCGCATAAAGGCCGCCACGGGCGATGAGGTCGCTATGGGTTCCTTCCTCGATGATCCGGCCCTTGTCCATCACCACCAGGCGGTCGAGCGATGCGATGGTGGACAAGCGATGCGCGATCGCCAGCACCGTCTTGCCTTCCATCAGCCGTTCGAGGTTGGACTGGATGGCTGCCTCGACCTCCGAATCGAGTGCGGAAGTCGCCTCGTCGAGCACCAGGATCGGCGCGTCCTTGAGCATTACGCGAGCAATGGCGATACGCTGCCGCTGACCGCCGGAAAGCTTGACGCCGCGCTCTCCGACATGCGCGTCAAAGCCTTTGCGCCCGCGCTGGTCCTCCAGCGCCATGATGAAGCTGTCCGCCTCCGCCTTGCTCGCCGCCTCGAGCAGTTGCTCTTCATTCGCATCCGGTCTCCCGAACAGGATATTGTCGCGCACCGAGCGGTGCAGCAGCGACGTATCCTGGGTCACCATGCCGAGGTTGGCGCGCAGGCTCTCCTGGGTGACCTTCGATATGTCCTGCCCGTCGATGAGGATCCGCCCTCCTTCAACATCGTAGAAGCGCATCAAAAGGTTGACGAGCGTCGACTTGCCCGCGCCGGAGCGGCCGATAATGCCGATCTTCTCGCCGGGACGGATGGTCAGCGAAAAGTCGTCGATCACAGTTCTGGCTGCGCCATAGTTGAAGCGGACATGTTCAAAGCGGATTTCGGGGCGTTGAACGACGATGTCCTCGGCATCCGGCATGTCCACGAGCCCGATCGGCTGCGAGATCAGTTCCGCGGCGTTTTGTACCGTGCCGAAATTGCGCATGATGCCGTTGAACTGGGTCATCAGGCGTCCCAGCAGGAAATTGAGCCGCAAAACCAGAGCCAGCGTGAAGGCGACTGCGCCGGAGCTGATCTTGCCGGATAGCCAGAGATGGATGCAGAGCGCTCCCATGCTGGTGATCATCACGCCTGATAGAAGCGCCATGGACGCCCTCACCCCAGTGATGAAGCGGGTGAACATGGTCTGCGTGTCCTGATAGATATCAAAGCCCTGCCGCATATAGCGGTCGTTGGCTTCGTCGCGGCCGAACAGACGTAACGTCTGGATATTGCTGTAAGCGTCGACCATCCGTCCAGAAAGCATGGAAGCAGCTTCGGCCGTTTCGCGGGAATGGTAGCGGATGCGCGGCACGAAGTAGCGCGCCAGCATGGCAAACACGAAGACCCAGACGCAGACCAGCAGCGCAAGCCGCCAGTCGAGCCCGCCAACCAGTGTCAGCATCGAGACGGAATAAACCAGCACGAACCAGACGCTTTCCATCAGCGACGTCACAAGGTCGCCGGCCGCCTGCCCGCCGGACCACACCTTGGTGACGATGCGGCCGGAAAAATCGTTCTGGAAGAAGGACAGCGATTGGCGTGCCACATGCATATAGGACTGCCAGCGCACCAGGTTGTAGAAGCCGGGCGTAATGATCTGTTGGTCGGTCAGGGCCGTCAGCAGGGTGACGACGAAGCGCACCACGGCAATCAGCACCAGCATGCCGAAAAGCTCGGCGCCATGCTCGGAAAGCAGGCCCGGCCAGCCCTCGCCTGGCTTGACCGTCGCCAAAATATCGACGAGCCGCCCGACGAACCAGAATAATGCTGCTTCAATCGCCGCCGTCAGACCGCCGAGCACCAGCATGGCGACAAAGGGCGCCTTGGCCTGCCTGACATAGAACCAGATGAAGGCAAATACATTTTCGGGGGGCTTCAGGTCGTCCCGCCTGGCGAATGGTTTGATCCAGTTTTCGAAAAAGCGGAAGACCGATATAATCATGAAGCGGATATAGGCGGATTTCACAAATGGGCAAAGCGAAAGCCACCCGGATCCGCCTTACATTTTCGTAAGCCGGGCCTCCTTAGCGACGCCTTGGTATGAGCAGCTCAGCGCTGCAAACAAAAAGGGCCGGCTTTGAAGCCGGCGCCGTTCTTCAGGCGGATCTTGTCGCGTAGCCGGTCAGAATTCAGACCATTGCGCCACCGGCTGAGCACCGCCGAAGGCGCGGGCGAGCTTCTGTCCCATGGCGCGTGCGGGAGAAGCAGCCGGTTGCGAACTGGCCGAGGCAGCACGGACCGGCGCAGAGGCCGCTATACCGAGTTCGAACTGGTTCAAAAGCGCGATCAGCGAGCCCGCTTCCCTGGCAAGCCCATGCGATGCCGCCGTCGTCTGCTCCACCATGGCAGCGTTCTTCTGCGTCCCCTGGTCCATCTGGTTGACCGCCACATTGATCTCGTTCAGGCCGGTCGACTGTTCGCGCGCCGTGGTCACGATGCCGGCCACCAGGCGGTTGATGTCCTGCACCTCGACGACAATCTGCTCCAGCGCCTTGCCGGTCTCGCCGACCAGCGTCACGCCGTTCTGCACCTGCGCGCCGGATTTGATGATCAGCGCCTTGATCTCGCGCGCCGCCTGGGCCGAGCGCTGCGCCAGTTCGCGCACTTCCTGGGCGACGACCGCAAAGCCCTTGCCCGCTTCGCCGGCCCTTGCCGCCTCGACGCCGGCATTGAGCGCCAGCAGGTTGGTCTGGAAGGCGATGTCGTCGATGACGCCGATAATATTGCCGATCTCGCTCGACGACCGCTCGATCTCCTGCATGGCGGCAACCGCATCGCGGACGATGGCGCCGGAGCGTTCCGCCCCGGCCCGCGTCTTTTCGACCAGCTGTCCCGCTTCGCCGGCGCGCTGCGAGGAATCTTTGACCGCTGTGGTCACCTCTTCGAGCGCTGCCGCGGTTTCTTCGACGGAGGCCGCCTGCTGCTCCGTGCGCTTGGACAGATCGTCAGCGGCAGAGCGGATCTCGCTTGCGCCGGCGTCGATCGCCCGGGCATTGTCGCCGACGGAGCGTAGCACCGTCTGCAGCTTTTCAACGGAATCGTTGAAGTTGAGACGCAACTGGTCGAGCTGACCGGAGAACGGCTGCTGCAGCCGAACCGTCATGTCACCATCCGAAAGGCTTTTCAGGCCGGACGCAAGACCTTGGACGGCGAAGGAAACATCCGCCGCTTCGCGTGCTTTCTGCTCTTCACGGGCAATCCGTTCCTTTTCGCCCATGCTGCGATTGGCTTCGGTTTCCTGTTCCAGCCGTTCGCGTTCCAGGGCATTGTCGCGGAACACGGCCACGGCGGCGGCCATTTCGCCTATTTCATCGCGACGGCCGGCATACCGGATTTCGGCCTGATTGTCTCGGCCCGCCAAGGCCTGCATGGAGGCCGTGATATCGGTGATCGGCCTGGTGACACGAAACAGGCTGAGCAATGCTGCACCGAATGCAATAGCAACGGCGAAGATAACGCCAAGAATGGTCGACACATAAACGAATTGGGCGGCCTGGTCGACCGCCTGCTGATCTTCCATGCCGCGCGTCTTGTTGTCGTTGATCAGATCCTGCAGGACCTTGCCGGCCTCGGCGCCCTTCGGCACCATGCTGGCAATGACGTCCTTGGCTTCGTAAATCCTCGACGTGCTGATCAGTTGCACGAACTGCGCACCGAGTGCGTCGAACTCCGCCATCATCTTGTCCAGCGTTTCGAACTTGGCCTTGGCTTCCAGACCACTTGCCTCGCCGAAGCTCTGGAAGGCATCTGCCCGAGCCTTGTTGGCTGCCTGCAACTGCTCCAGCAATTGCTTCTTTTCATCTGCCGAGCCGGCGGCGAGCGTCATGAAATAGAGACGCCGGACATCGGAAAACAGCCTGTCCATATTCGCAATCATCAGCGATTGCTCCATGCGATCGCTGATATTGTCGGACTGCGCGTCCAGCTGAGCCACCGAGCGCATGCCCAAAGCTCCCTGGATGATGAGGATCAAAACGGCCAGGCCAAAAAGGGCGGGAAGAAGAACTTTGATTTTTATCGTGCTCATTATCTCATCACCGGCAGGAATAAGGGAACAGTGCCATGCACATGCGCCTTTCCCTGACAGCATAGGATAAAGAAAAAATTACCTACATCGGGCGATTTCCGATCCAACTTGCACCACGGGCAGAAGGACCTCAGGCCACCAGGGCCGGAGGTCCTTCAACGTCGGCCTGGTCACTCGGCCGCTGCATCTTCCGCGACATCATCGCCGATGAAACCGCCGGATTGGCGCTTCCAAAGGTCGGCATAAAGACCTCCCGCCTCCGCCAGTTGATGATGCGTTCCGATCTCGACGATTTGGCCGCGATCGAGCACGATCAGCCTGTCCATTTCCGTCAATGTCGACAGGCGGTGAGCAATCGCAATCACGGTCTTGCCTTGCATCAGTGCGAACAGGTTCTCCTGGATGGCTGCCTCGACTTCCGAATCGAGCGCCGAAGTCGCCTCGTCGAGCACCAGGATCGGCGCGTCCTTGAGGAAGACCCGGGCGATGGCGATCCGCTGCCGCTGGCCACCTGACAGCTTGACACCGCGCTCGCCGACATGGGCATCGAGGCCGCGCCTCCCCTGCATGTCCGACAGGCCTTCGACGAAGTCCCAGGCATTGGCGCGCCTTGCCGCTTCGATAATGTCGGCATCGGTCGCATCCGGTTTGCCATAGGCGATATTGTCGCGGATCGAGCGGTGCAGCAGCGATGTATCCTGCGTCACCACGCCGATCAGCGAGCGGAGGCTGTCTTGCGTCACCGTTGCAATATCCTGCCCATCGATGGTGATGCGGCCGCCTTCCAGGTCGAAGAAGCGCAAGAGCAGGTTCATCAGCGTCGTCTTGCCGGCGCCGGAGCGCCCAACCAGGCCGATCCTCTCACCCGCCGCGATGTCGAGCGTCAGGCCGTTGATGATGCCGCCGCCCTTGCCGTAATGGAAGCGGACATTGTCATAGAGGATATGACCCTTGCGGGCGTTCAAGGCTGCGGCGTCCGGCAGATCCATGACGTCGTGCGGCTTCTTCATCATCGAAATGCCGTCATAAACGGTGCCGATATTCTCAAACAGCGCCGAGACTTCCCACATCACCCATTGCGACATGCCGTTGATGCGCATGGCAAGACCGATGGCGATCGCGATGGCGCCGATCTCGATGGCGCCGTCGAGCCAGAACCAGATCGACAGGCCGCCGATAACGAACAGGGCCAGGCAGTTGTAGAAGTAGACGAGCACCTGGAACATCGTCACCTTGCGCATCTGCCCGTGAACCGTCTTCAGAAACACGTCCATGGCATCGCGTGCATAAGCTTCCTCGCGACCCGCATGCGAGAACAGCTTCACGGTTGCGATGTTGGTATAGCTGTCGACGACCCGGCCGGTCATCATCGAGCGCGCATCCGCCTGCTCGGCGGAGATCTTGCGAAGGCGTGGCACGTAATAGGCGACCGTCGACGAATAGGCGATGATCCAGACGACGAGCGGCACGGCCAGCCGCAGGTCGGCGTTGGCCACCACCGCAACCATGGAAATGAAATAGGTGAGGACGTAAACGAAAACGTCGAGCACTTTCATCACCGTCTCGCGGATGGCAAGCGAGGTCTGCATGACCTTCGTCGATATACGGCCGGCGAATTCATTGGCAAAGAAGGTCATCGAATGCCGCAGCAGGAAACGGTGCATTTGCCAGCGGGCGATCATAGGGAAATTCCCCATCAGGATCTGGTGCATGATCAGCGAGTTCAGCCCGGCCACCAGCGGTAGCCCGATCAGGACGACGAAAGCCATGAAGACGAGCCTCGTCCCCTCGGTCGCCAGAAAGGTCGTCCGGTCGGCATGCGACAGCCAGTCGACGATCTGGCCGAGGAACTGGAAGAGCATGACCTCACCGATGGCGATCAGCATGGTGCAGGCCGACATGATCACCACCCAGGGCCAGACCGGCCTGGTATAGTGCCAAAGGAACCCGACAAGGCGGGAGGGCGGAAGCGTCGGCGTTTCCTCCGGATAAGGATTGATGCGCCGTTCGAACCAGGAAAACATGGATTGCTCCGTAAGCCTGACAGCCGCTCGCACCTGTGGCAGCTCAGTGCCGAGGTGGAGGGCGAAACTGAAATGATCGGGGCCGGTTATGGCCGCGGGATGGTTGAGGAAAGTTGCGTGGAAACCGCGAGCGCCTAAGCCAGAATTCCAATGGTCTGGCGTCGGAGGCGCAAAAGCACGGTCATGTCCATGTAGGCCTCCAAGGCTGGCGTTAAAGATGTGCCAGTCTTTTAGCCGCTCGCCCGAACGTTGAAAAGGGAAATCGACGCCTTCCCTCTTGCTGCATCTTTGCCACCAACGAAAACGCTTGAGGCGAGCGCGTTACTTCGCCTAGACAGCCATCATGACCCACCTTCGCATCGCCCTTTACCAGCCCGACATTCCGGGCAATACCGGCACTATTCTCCGGCTCGCCGCCTGTCTCGGGCTTGGCGTCGACATCATTGAGCCAGCCGGCTTCGACATTTCCGACCGCAACCTGAAACGCTCCGGCATGGACTATCTTTCCAGCGTGACCCTGGTGCGACATATCAACTGGGAGCGGTTCGACCAATGGCGCCGCAGCGAGGATCGCCGGCTTGTTTTGGCCTCTACCAAGGCCGCCCTGCCCTATACGCGCTTCGAATTCAAATGCGATGACATCCTACTTTTCGGTCGTGAAAGTGCTGGCGTGCCGGACCATGTTCACGAGGCGGCCGATGGTCGCGTCCTGATCCCGATGGTGGAGGGGCAACGTTCGATCAATGTCGCCATGTCGGCCGCCATGATTACAGGCGAAGCTTTGCGCCAGACGATTTGGAATCCAACAGGTTTATCATCAACGATCTGATCTCACCGGAAGCTAGTCTGCTGTCGGCAGCCGGCGCATGGTGAACTCGATCTGGTCACCTTCAACCTGGCGCCAGCTTTCCACTTCCGTCCAATACGCGGCCTTTGGAAATTCATCGAACCATTCGCGCGCCTTCTCGCGCGCTTCCTGCCGGGACAAGAGGAATGTCTGGCGCACGAACATGCCGTTTCGCCCGCCGGCCTTTTCCTGCCGGTGGCGATCGATTCTGCGCTTCAGCCCGTCGAGCGGCGGGGGTGTGAACTTCGCCATGAAAGCCTCCGATCCGCACCTCTAAGGCGAGCAAGATAGTATTTGATGGCACGCTTTGCGAGTCCGAATTTCCACCTGCGACAACCGGTGGAATGGCCCACGACAGCCAGATTTGCTAATGCGGCCCAAAGGCAAATGCGAATCGCGCAGGCATCGGCGATGAGGGGATCGAGACATGGAACGGCCGGTACTGCCAAAGGGCTTGCCCGCGGATATCGAAGATAAGAAGGCGGCGGCAAGAGCCTGGTTCGAGAGCCTGCGTGATACGATCTGCGCGTCTTTCGAAGCACTGGAAGACGAGCTTTCGGGTCCACTTGCCGACCAGCCGCCCGGCCGGTTCTTCAAAAAGGACTGGCAGCGAGCCAAGGGAGAAGACGGCGGCGAAGGCGGCGGCGGCACCATGTCGATGATGGATGGCCGGGTCTTCGAAAAGGTCGGCGTCCATACGTCCACAGTGCACGGCGAATTCTCGGCCGATTTCCGCAGTCAGATCCCTGGTGCCGACGAGGATCCGCGTTTCTGGGCCTCGGGGATTTCCCTGATCGCTCATCCGGTCAATCCCAATGTGCCCGCCGTCCATATGAATACTCGCATGGTCGTCACCTCCAGCCACTGGTTCGGTGGCGGTGCCGACCTGACGCCGGTCCTCGACCGCCGCCGTACCCAGGAAGACCCTGACACGGTGCTCTTCCATCGGGTCATGGAGATCACCTGCAAGCGACATGAGGCGGTTGCCGATTACGACCGCTACAAGGCTTGGTGCGACGAGTATTTCTTCCTCAAGCACCGCAACGAGGCGCGCGGCATCGGCGGCATCTTCTTCGATTGGCTTCATCCGGACGCAGAGAAAGGCGGATGGGAAGCGGATTTCGCTTTCGTTCAGGATGTCGGACGCGCCTTCAACATGGTCTACCCGAAGATCGTCCGCGGCAACTTCAACAAACCCTGGACGGAAGAAGACCGTGACGAACAGTTGATCCGCCGCGGACGGTATGTGGAATTCAACCTTCTCTATGACCGCGGCACCATTTTCGGCCTCAAGACCGGCGGCAATGTGGAGTCTATTCTGTCCTCTCTGCCCCCAGTCGTGCGCTGGCCCTGACAGGCGCTTTGGGCGAATCCGGGACCGCTAATAAAGGTGTTTTGAGAATCGCTTTTCCGGTGCTAGCCTGCCTTTCGGCCGCGCCGGAGGAGGTTCGGTCGTAGCGGAGGAGGATCGTTATGAGCGCACCGAAAAGCCTGTCCGGCCTGGCCGAACAGCAGGACCAACACCGTTCCCTCGACACGTCGGAAATGATCGACCGGCTCGCCACTGAAATGCGGGCACGTAGCGCTGGCGAATTGCCGCACGCCTTTTATGTGGAGCAGGTCATGCGTCAGCTGGCCGGCAAGAACATCCGGACATCTGCCGCCAATGACGAGCCGGCCCAAGACTTAGCCCAGGACAAGGACCAGCAGATTTCCGTGTTTCACGCCTGGGCGCTTTCCGAATAGCCTTGGGAACGCCCAAGCGAAATGCTGGTTAAACTGAGCGGAAGGGAGATCAAACGCTTCCGCTCCGAAGCAACAGTGAGAGGAGGAATGTCATGCGATTGTTTGAATGCGGTACGCTCGTCCCGGGCTGCGAATGGCATACCCGCGCGGAAGAGGACGCCGAAGTCATCCGACGAGCCGTCGAGCACCTGCGCGACACGCACGGCGAGCAGGTCATTCGTGAGACCGTGGTCGACAACATCAAGGCACGCATTCGCGACGAAGGCAGCGCCGAGGCCGCCTGACGGTCAGAGCGAGCTCGCGATCATCTCGTCGAGCCGGGTGGAAAGCGCCGCCCGGTCGAGCGCGAAATTGTGTTCGACCCAGAAATCCTCGAGCGTTTTCAGCACTTCTCCAACACGTCGGCCGGCTGGCACGCCCGCCGCGACCACATCGGCGCCGCTTAACGGGAATACCGGCTTGCGATAATCCTGTGCCCGCTTGAGCAGGACTGAGAGCCGGGCCGACTTGCGCATTGCCATCGGATCGCCTTCCGCGGCAGCGCGCGCGCCGGCCAGCCCAAGCTTGATGCGCAGGATCAGGCCTTCCGTGCCGTGCCGGTAGAGCAGCCGATCGAAGCCGACATCCGTCACCTCATCGGGCAGAACCGGCGCATGAGCCCATACCAGCAGGCGCCCGGCATCCGCCTTCGACATTTTCAGCCGCTTGGCCATCTCCTCCATCCGTGCGGCATCCGGCGGCACAATGGCCGCCAGCCGCAGAACGGCGTCCGGTGCCCAGCCCAGCGACCTTTCCGCAGCGACAAGCGGATGAATGGAATCGATGCCCCACTTTTCCGTCTCGGGCACGATCTGCGTCAGCACGCCGACCTGGCGCATCCAGAGCAGTGCCCGCGACGGATCGGCAGCGCCGAGCAGCTTCTTTGTTTCCGACCAGACCCGCTCCGCCGAAAGCGTCGCCAGCTTCTCTTTAGCCCTTGCGCAAGCGCGCAGGCCTTCGGCATCCGGCCGCCCCGAACCGTAATAGGCAAAGAAGCGAAAGAAGCGGAGGATCCGCAAATAGTCTTCCTCGATGCGCTGCGCCGCATCGCCAATAAAACGGATCGTCTGCGTTTCTATATCGGCAAGTCCGCCGACGAAATCGATGACCTCGCCTCGGCGGTTCGCATAAAGCGCATTGATGGTAAGGTCGCGGCGTTCGGCATCGGCCTGCCAATCAGTCCCGAAGGCTACCTTGGCATGTCGCCCGTCCGTTTCGATGTCGCGCCTGAGCGTCGTCACCTCGAATGGCTGCCGGTCCACCACCAGTGTTACGGTCCCATGCTCGATGCCGGTCGGCACCGCCTGGATGCCCGCCTTTTCAGCCCGCGCGATCACCAGTTGGGGCAGAAGAGTCGTGGCAATGTCGATGTCTGCTACCGCCAGGCCCATCAGCGCGTTGCGGACGGCGCCGCCGGCAATCCGTGCCTCGCCACCCTCGCCGTTCAGCAGATCAAGGACGCTCTGCAGCGCCGGATCGTGAAACCAGCTCTCTCCCGCAACCGAAGTCATGCATAAAGCCTTTCATACATCGTTCTCAATATGCCCGCCGTAACGCCCCAGATGTTGCGCTCCTCGAAGGGCATCAGATAGAAATGCCGTTCCGTCCCCTCGAAGATCCGTGAGCTTCGCTGGTGGTTCGCCTCGTCCATCAGGAACGACAAGGGCACTTCGAAAACCTCGTGGACTTCCGTCGGATTGGGTTTTAAATCAAAGCCGGGCCGGACTACCGAGAGAACCGGCGTAATGCGAAATCCCGTCGTGGTGTAATAGGTCGGAAGCCGGCCGACGGTATCGACAAAATGCGGCACAAGGCCGATTTCCTCTTCAGCTTCCCGCAGGGCGGCCTGTTCAGGCGAACCATCTTCTGGATCGATCGCGCCGCCCGGAAAAGCGATCTGGCCGGAATGCTTCCTCAGCGTCGCTGTCCGCTGGGTCAGGATGACCCTGGCATCGTCGCCGTCATCCACCACCGGCACCAGCACGGCCGCGTCCCTGAGCTTCAGGCCGGACGCGTAATCCACAAGCGTCGGATTGAGCAGATGGTCGCCGTGCTCGCGAGCGGCATCTTCCACCGGGCTGCCATTCTGGCTCAGCGCCCGTTGACGGAATGCGTCGGCGGAGAAACGCGGGGCATCCATCATTGCGACAGGAGATCCAGTTCCGCAGCCGGCATGATCGGAAAAACCTCTCCAGCCGAACGGACTGCAAACATGTCTGCGCCGTCGACGTCTACAGTCTCGCCCAAAGCCACCAGATCATACATCACGCCTCTCGTCACCAGGGCCTCAAGCCGCCCCCGAACAAGAAGATAGGGCTTCAGCTGCCGATTTTCGCCGGCGATCTTGAACCGCAGCGGATGCTCGGCGCCCGCCTCCACCACGTCGCCGACATTGGTGCGGAAGGAAAGCACCGGCTGGCCGTCCCGCTCCGTCACCTGCATTTCCACAGCGAGAAAGGGAGCATCGACGACTTTGATCCCGACCTTTTCCACAGGCGTCACAAGATAGGTCCTGCCGTCATCATCCTTGCGCAAGACGGTCGAAAACAGCCTGACCAGCGGCGCGCGACCTATAGGCGTGCCCATGTAGAACCAGCTTCCGTCAGACCGGATTTCTATGTCGATATCGCCGCAGAAAGGCGGATACCACTTGTGGACGGGTGGCAGGCCTCGATTGCCGTCTCCGCCTGCCTGCTCCGAAGCGCGCGAAATCAGAGCCGCAAGTCCCGCAGCGTCGCTGGCCGAATTAGTTGACTGTGCTGCCATCTTTCAGTCCCGGTTCAACCGTAAGCACTCCACACGGCACTTGTTCCTCACGAGATAGTCATTCGAAACGTGCTTGTCAGCCATCTTTCGGGGAATAAGTTTGGTTCGATGGGCGTCTGCTGCGATGCAGCGATTCGCCGCGGGGATGAAGCTCGGAGTTGGAAGCCTTCCGGTTCTGGATGATGGAGAGCGACATGGGCATGATGAATTCCGCTGAAACCGCTCTTGATGAGAAGACCATCATCGCATCGGCCGAGAAGGCTTTGTCCGATATTGCTGCCATTCGCGCAGAGGTCGCCAAGGTCATCTTCGGCCAGGAAAAGGTCGTCGAGAACACGCTGCTGGCTGTTCTATCCGGTGGCCATGCGCTGCTGGTCGGCGTGCCGGGCCTGGCCAAAACCAAGCTCGTCACCACGCTCGGCTCGGTCCTCGGGCTCGGCTCCAACCGCATCCAGTTCACGCCGGACCTGATGCCCTCCGATATCCTCGGCTCCGAAGTCATGGACACGGACGAAGCCGGCCGCCGCTCCTTCCGCTTCGTCAAGGGCCCCATCTTCGGACAGCTTCTGATGGCGGACGAGATCAACCGCGCCTCGCCGCGTACTCAGTCGGCGCTGCTGCAGGCCATGCAGGAGTACCATATCACTGTCGCCGGGCAACGCTATGATCTGCCTGCCCCCTTCCATGTGCTGGCGACCCAGAACCCGCTGGAGCAGGAAGGTACCTATCCGCTCCCGGAAGCCCAGCTGGACCGCTTCCTCCTGCAGGTCGACGTGCTTTACCCGGAACTGGCTGCCGAGCGGCAGATCCTGCTCGAAACCACCGGCCTTTCCGAAACCAAGCCGCGCAGCGTCATAGACGCGGCCAGGCTGCAGGAGATTCAGGTTCTGATCCGCCAGATGCCGGTCAGCGACAAGGTCGTCGACGCCATCCTGTCCCTTGTCCGTTCCGCCCGCCCCGGCCATGGCAATGCGGCCACCGACAAGCAGGTCGCCTGGGGTCCCGGCCCGCGCGCCGGCCAATCGCTGATGCTGACTGCCCGCGCCCGCGCCCTTTACGAGGGCCGCCTCGCACCGTCGCTCGACGATGTCTATGCGCTGGCCGAGCCGGTGCTGGAACATCGTATGGCACTGACCTTCGCCGCCCGCGCAGAAGGCATGTCGGTGCGCGACGTTATCGCCGGCCTGGTGAAGCAGGCGCGGGGCTGAAGCGCCGATAACAGAGCGCCCTGGAAAGGAACCTGCGTGGCATCCATTGGCCAGACCGTCGAGCAGACACCCGGTAGCGAGGTTCTTTCCCGTGCCCAGCAGCGGGCCATGCTGGTGCCCGATTGCATGGTCGAGGCCAAACGCATAGCCAACACCGTCATTGCCGGCTGGCACGGGCGCCGCAAGCGCGGCATTGGCGAGAACTTCTGGCAGTTCCGCCCCTATGCGGAAGGCGAAAGCCTGTCGCGCATTGATTGGCGTCGTTCGGCTCGCGACGATCATACCTATGTCCGCGACCGTGAATGGGAAGCAGCCCATACGGTTTGGCTCTGGGCCGATCTTTCACCCTCGATGATGTACAAATCGACCCTGGCGCAGGTCTCGAAAGAAAGCCGTGCGCTAGTGATCATGCTGGCGCTGGCGGAAATTCTTGCCCGCTCCGGCGAGCGGATCGGCTGCCCCGGCATTCTTGAGCCGGTGTCCGCCCGCAATGCCGCCGAAAGGCTGGCCACGGCCATTATGCATGCGTCGCCGGCTACCGGCCTGCCGGAAACTGCCATGATCCGCGGCCAGAGCGATATTGTTCTGATCGGCGATTTTCTCGACGACGCTGACAGGGTGATGGAGCGCATCACTCCACTAGGCCGCCGCGGCCTGCGCGGCCATGTGGTAGAAATTGCCGACCCGGCGGAAGAAACCTTCCCCTACAGCGGGCGCACAGAGTTTACCGATCCGGAAACCGGTGAAAAGCTTGTGTCCGGACGCGCCGAGACCATTCGCGAGGATTACCAGCGCGCCTACGCTGCTCGTCGCATGGCGCTGGGCGAAGCGCTCCGTCGGCTGGGCTGGAGCTTCGTCTTCAACCGCACGGATCATCTGGCCTCCGAGGCGCTGGTCGCAGTACACGGCTATCTGTCGGGCATGCCAGCTCAGCGCGCCGTCGCGGGGAGCAGAGCATGAGTGCGCTTGCCTTCGCCAATCCCGCCATGCTTTTCGGCCTTATGGCCCTGCCGGTCATCTGGTGGCTGCTGCGGCTGACACCGCCGCGACCGCGGGCGGAAGTCTTTCCGCCGCTGAGGATCCTTGCCACGGTCCTGAAACGCGAGGAAACGCCATCCAAGAGCCCCTGGTGGCTTACCTTGCTGCGCATGGCTCTGGCCGCCGCCGTCGTTCTGGCGATCGCCGATCCGGTCCTCAACCCGCGGGCCAGTTCCGTTGCTACAGGCGGCCCGTTAGTGCTGTTCATCGACAACGGCTGGGCGACCGCTGCCGATTGGGAACGCCGCGTCCAGACGGCCGACCTGCTGATCGACGACGCCGAAAGTGCCGAACTGCCCGTATCGATTGCCTTCACCGCCGATGCGAGCCAGGAGCCGGCGCCCGGCACTGCCGCAGCTGCCCGCGAAAAGCTGGCGGCCGCCAGCCCCAAGCCGCTGGTGCCGGATCGCGTCCGGGCAGCCAAGGCTTTGAGCGAAGCTCTCCAAGGCACACGCCCGGGCACCTTGGCGATGATTTCGGACGGCATCGCAACAGCCGGTGACAGCGAAGCCATGACCCTCCTCAACGGCCTGTCGGCCACCAACACCCGCCTCATCGAGGGCACTGGCCTCAGCGCCGTGGCTGTCACCGATGCAACCAACAATGCCGCGGCCATGAGCGTGACGGCGACGCGGCTTGCCACGACATCAGCCCAGCAATTCGGGGTGGATGCGCTCGACAGCCAGGGCCGCTCGCTTGCGTCAGGAACGCTCGCCTTCGCGCCCGGTGCCGCTACTGCGACGGCGCAAATCAACGCGCCGTTCGAACTGCGCAACGATCTTGCCCGCCTCAGCGTCCAGGGATTAGCCACAGCCGGCGCCGCACATCTTCTCGACGACGGCTTCAAACGTCGGCGCATCGCTCTTCTCGCCGGCGACAGCGGCAATGATCTGCAGCCGTTGCTCCTGCCGCTCTACTACATCAGCCGGGCACTCGAGCCCTATGCGGATATCATCGAGCCCCGCACGGCGGATCTCGCAACCTCCATACCCGAACTTCTGGCCAGCAATCCATCGGCAATCATTATGGCCGATATCGGTCGCCTGCCGGGCGAAACCTACGCGCCGCTGCAGCAATGGCTGGCGCGCGGCGGCACCCTGATCCGCTTTGCCGGCCCGCGTCTGGCGGCCGCACCGGCCGACGATCCGCTGGTGCCCGTCGTCCTGCGCCAAGGTGAGCGGGCACTGGGCGGTGCCATGTCCTGGTCGGAGCCGCAGCCGCTCGCCGATTTTCCGAATTTCGGTCCCTTTGCCGGCATGCCGCGCGCCAGCGACATCACCGTCACCCGCCAGGTTTTGGCAGAACCGACACCCGACTTGGCAGAACGTACCTGGGCGAGCCTTGCCGACGGCACGCCGCTCGTCACCACCAGACAGGTGGAAGCCGGCCGTATCGTCCTCTTCCATACGAGCGCCGAGGCCACTTGGTCGAACCTTCCGCTTTCCGGCCAGTTCGTCGATATGCTGCGTCGCCTCGTTCAGCTCGCCCGTGCCGGCGGTGCGGCGACTGGCGCAGGCGGTGACGCCGCAGCAGCCCTTCCGCCATACCGTCTGCTGACGGCCGATGGCATTTTGACAACGGAAACCGGAACCGCACGACCCATTTCCATAGCGCCAGGCCAGACACCCGTTGCGAGCTTCGACCACCCGCCTGGGCTTTACGGCACAGAGGATGGCTATAATGCCGTCAACCTGCTGGCCCCGCGCAGCGTGATCGCGCCGTTCGAGGCCGCTGCCGACGGCCGCCCTCTGGTGCGCGAAGGGCTTGCAGGCGGCGAGGCCGTGTCGCTTCGGCCTGCCCTCTTCGCCGCAGCCTTTGCGCTTCTGGTGCTGGACAGCCTTGTCGTCCTGTTCATGAACGGCGCCTTCTCGCGCAGGCCCGGGCGGCGTCGGGCAGCCGGGCCTGCCGCTGCCGCCATGGCTTTCCTTGCGCTGGGCCTGCTGACGCTCCAACCGGGGCAATCGCATGCCCAGGAGCTCCAGCCCGGACAGGGCGCCAAGCCAGGCGATGAGCAGATCCTCGAGCGCCTCGACACGACCCATCTTGCCTACGTCATAACCGGCGAAAGTGACGTCGATCGCATTTCGGAACAGGGGCTGGAGGGCCTGAGCCAGTTTCTGACCTACCGCACGACCCTTGAGCCGGGCGCACCCGTGGGCGTCGACATCAGTAAGGACGAACTGTCCTTCTACCCGATCATCTACTGGCCGATTTCAGCAACCGCCCCCATGCCCTCGCAAGCCGCCATCTCCCGGATCGACGCCTATATGCGCGGTGGCGGAACGGTGCTTTTCGATACCCGCGACCAGTTCTCGTCGCTGGACGGCGGCTCCAGTGCCAATGCACAGCGGCTACAGGCTATCCTCGCCAATATCGACATTCCACCGCTCGAGCCGACTCCAGAAAATCACGTGCTGACCCGCTCCTTCTACCTGTTGAAGGAGTTTCCCGGCCGTTATTCCGGCAGCCCGCTTTGGGTCGAAGCGCGTCAGGATGCCCGCAATAGCGGCACTGAGCTCTCCTCCACCGGAGACGGCGTCACGCCGCTGCTGATCACCGGCAATGACTTTGCCGGCGCCTGGGCCATTGATACGCAAGGCGCACCGGTTCTGCCGACAGTGCCGGCGGACGAGATGCAGCGGGAATATGCCTATCGCTCGGGCGTCAACATCATGATGTACATGCTGACCGGCAATTACAAAGCCGACCAGGTGCATGTCCCGGCGCTCCTCGAGCGGCTGGGCCAGTAAGGCGGGAAGCGGATGACCATCGAATTTGCCCCCTTCTTCCCCTGGTTCGTTCTTGCCACACTTGGCCTGCTGGCCGTTATCCTGACAGTGCTGGCCTTCTGGCGAAGCGTGCGCGGCGCCAGCATCCGCGCGCTTGCGCTTGCCGCTTTGCTTCTGGCGCTTGCCAATCCCACCCTCAATCAGGAGGATCGGGAACAGCTGTCCACCATCGTACCCGTTATCGTCGACCGCTCACAAAGCCAGGACACCGCCCAGCGCCAGCAGCAAACGGATGCCGCGCTGGCAGGTCTGAAGGAACGATTCTCACGGTATCCACGCATCGAGACGCGTGTCGTCGAAGTGGCCGACGACGGCGATTCCGACACGCCGGCAACCAAGCTGTTCACCGCGCTTCGCTCCGCCATTTCGGATGTACCGCCGGCACGGATCGGCGGGGCGGTGTTCCTTACCGACGGCCAGATCCACGATCTTCCCGGCACCAACCAGGATCTCGGGTTCAATGCGCCTGTCCATGGGCTGATCACCGGCCAGCCGGATGAATTCGACCGCCGCGTCGAAGTGGTGCGGGCGCCGCGGTTCGGCATCGTCAACGAGGAGCAGGAACTCACCCTGCGGGTCTTCGACGATGGTCGCCCGCAGGGTCAAGCCGGCGGCACGGCGGAAGTCACGGTCAAGATGAACGGCCAGCAGATCGCCACGCTGCAGGCGGCCCCAGGGCGGGAAACCCCCTTTTCCTTCACCGTTCCGCGCGGCGGAAATAATGTCATGGAATTCTCGGTCGCCGAACTTCCCGGCGAAGTGACCACCGCAAACAACCGCGCCGTCCATGTCATCGACGGCATCCGCCAGAACCTGCGCGTCCTTCTCGTTTCAGGCGAACCGCACGCCGGCGAGCGGGCCTGGCGCAATCTGCTGAAGTCGGACGCTTCCGTCGATCTCGTGCATTTCACCATTCTGCGTCCGCCGGAAAAGCAGGACGGCACACCGATCAACGAGCTCTCACTGATCGCCTTCCCGACCCGCGAGCTTTTCGTTGAAAAGATCAAGGATTTCGACCTGATCATTTTCGATCGCTACAAGCATCGCGGCGTGCTGCCTATCCTCTACTATGACTATATCGCTCAGTATGTGGAGAACGGCGGAGCGCTGCTGATCGCGGCAGGGCCCGAACATGCGGGCGAGGATTCGATTGCCGCAACGCCGCTGGAACAGGTGCTGCCGGCCGCCCCGACTGGCGAAATGCATGAGGCAGGTTTTTATCCGCATCTGTCGCAGATCGGCACCAAGCACCCTGTTACGCGTGGCCTTGATGGGTCGACGTCCAACCCGCCGGCCTGGGGCCGCTGGTTCCGGACCGTGGATGTCGATCCGCCGCAGGGTCAGACGGTGATGGAAGGTGACGGAAGCCGTCCGCTGCTCGTTTTGAACCGGCAGGGTGAAGGCCGCGTCGCCATGCTTCTGTCCGACCAGGGCTGGCTCTGGGCCCGTGGCTTCGAAGGCGGCGGCCCGCACGTGTCGCTTTACCGCCGCATTGCGCACTGGCTGATGAAGGAGCCGGAACTGGAGGAAGAGGCGCTGACTGCCCGCGCGGTCGGTCGAACTCTGCAGGCAACCCGTCAGACGATCGGCGACGATCCAGGTCCCGCCACGATCAAATACCCCTCCGGCCGGACTGAAACCCTGCCCATGACAACCTTTGGTCCTGGTCAGTATCGGGTGGAGCGACGCATGGAGGAGACGGGTCTGTTCGAAGTGTCCAACGGCGATTTCTCGACCCTTGTGCATGTCGGCACCGTCGATGCGCCGGAGTTCAAGGCGATGATCTCCACCGAAGACACGCTGAAGCCCTATGCGGAAAAAACCCGCGGACTGGTTACCCGGGTTGCTTCCGGCGCCGGCGTGACATTGCCGGACATCCTGCCGGTACGCGGCGAAGTGCGGGTCAGCGATCCGGACCGGATGGTGATCCGCATGACCGACGAGACCGTTCTGAGAGGGATCAACAGTTTGCCGCTGTTCGCCGGCTTCGCCGGGCTTTCGGCTCTGCTGTTTGCCATCGCCGCCATGTGGTGGCGCGAGGGCCGCTGAGAATGGCCGATCTCGACCTGACATCCGAGCCCTCACCCGAAGAGCTGGCCGTGATTGCCGACGGCTTGACCGTCTTCAACGAAGGCGAGGTCGGTGCTTCGGAGCGCTTGCCACTCGCGGTTCTGATCCGCGACGAGGAAGGCCGGACGATTGGCGGCCTGTCCGGCTATACATCCTGGGGATGGCTTTTCACCCAATTGCTGTTCATTCCCGAAGTCTTGCGGGGACAGGCAATGGCAGCCCGTCTTCTCGATCGGGCGGAAGGGGAAGCACGCCGGCGCGGCTGTCACGGCGCCTGGATCGACACCTTCAACCCGGTAGCACTCGCGGCGTACAAGCGACAGGGCTACGAAGTGTTCGGCGAGCTGCCGGGCTTTGTCGGTGGACGCACCCGCACCTTCCTGAAGAAGCCGCTTTAGTTTATCCCTTCGCGCGTTTCTGAAAGCAAATGGTGCTACATATGCCTGTCGAACTCAAGGTCACAGAAGGTCTCGCACCGACCGAGGAAGCAGCAATCCTCGAACTGTTGAAGGCCCATAATCTTGCGGCCTTCGGGGAAAGTCATCGGCGCGAATTGACCATTCCGCTGTATGATGAAGGCGGCAGCATCCATGGTGGCCTTGTCGGCTATACCGGACGCGGATGGCTCTATGTCGCCATGCTTTTCATACCCGAGGATCGGCGCGGCCAAGGGCTTGCAGCTCGCCTGCTCGATCTGGCGGAAGCCGAAGCTCGCGCCCGCGGCTGCATCGGCGCCTATATCGACACGATGAATCCGCAGGCGCTGCGGCTTTACCTGCGCCACGGCTACCGGGAGATCGGCAGCTTGAAGGGTCTGGCCGGCGGCCACGCGGTCACCTGGCTTGAAAAGCGCTTCGACACCACGGAAGCTTCAAGCGAGTGACATGTCTCGGGTTTCGGTCTTCATGGTCAGCCCGATCAGCCCTGCGATGAACAGCAGACCGGCGAAGATGCCGATCGTCAACCCGAAACCATGCGCGATCACATTGCCCATGAGCGACGGTGCAATCAGCCCGCCGAGCCGCGCCATGCCGCCGGCAGCCCCCATGCCAGTGGCGCGCGAGCGGGTCGGAAAGAGCTCCGGCGTGTAGGCGTAGAGGGCTCCCCAGGTTCCCAGCAGCGCAAAGCTCATCAGCATCAGGGCGCCGCCGATAAAGAGCGGATTGGAGCCGATGACGAACAGCAGGCAGCCAAGTGCGGAAAGCAGGCAGAAGCCGATCAGCGTCGGCCTGCGGCCCCATTTCTCGACGCCATAGGCGGCCAGCGCATAGCCCGGCAGCTGCGCCAGCGCCACTAGCACCAGAAAACCGTAGCCGCGCACAAAGCCGAAACCTTCGCCGGCAAGCCGCGCCGGCATCCAGGTAAAGACGCCGTAATAGGAAACGGAAACCAGAAACCAGATCGACAGGATCGCCGTGCTGCGCTGGCGAAGTGCCGGAGAGAAAATACCGAGTTTCTCCATCGGCGGAGGAGGCAAAAGCTCCTCGTCGTCGGCAAGCCTAGAGCCGGTGTTGAGATCGAGGATGCGGTCGACCACCTCCCGTGCCTCCCCTCGCTTGCCGGTTCGCAGCAGGTAGATCGGCGATTCGGGAATGAGCACGCGCATGCCAATGCCGGCCAGGGCTGGAATGGCGGTGACCGCAAAGATGATCCGCCAGGCATCGACGGCGCCGTATGCACTCGCCGCCCAGGCCGTCAATGCGACGATGAGGGTGCCGAGCGCCCAGAAACCTTCGAGCATGACCAGCCAGCGGCCCCGGTTCCTGGCCGGCAGGAATTCCGACATCATGGCATAGTCGACCGGCAGCGTGCCGCCGACTGCCGCACCGGTCAGAAAGCGCAGCACCAGGAGGATGGTGAAGTCGGGCGCGAAGATCGACAAGGTCCCGAAAAGGGCGTCGCAGGCGACCGTGGTGATCAGCACCGAACGGCGGCCGATCCGGTCGGCAAGCCTGCCGAAGCCGATGGCACCAAGAAGCATGCCGAAAAAGAAGACGGTGCCGGTCTGCAGCGCTTCCGGCACCGTCAGCCCGAAGGTGGCAGCAATCGATGCGGCGGTGAAGCCGACAGCCAGCACCTGCATGGCGTCAGCGGTCCAGACCAATCCGAAAATGCCGATCAGCCTGCGCTGATATCGTCCGGCCCCGGCGCGGTCCAGCGCCTGATCCAGGGTAATCGATTTCATGCACCCGTCCCTCGCCCGCGCGAACCGGCCGGCGACGCCGCCAACCTCTCGGAGTGCTTAGCGGAAAGGTTCTATCCGCGCCAGCCGATCGTTCCTTTGAGACGTGCATGCACGTCTTGAGCGAAAGGCACGACGAGAATCCGGTTCATGTCCACCGGACCTGGAAACTGCAGCGCGCCATGGGCGACCTTCTCGAAGCCGAGCGGGCAGTAATAGGGCGGATCGCCGACCAGGATCACCGCTTCCGAACCCTGCCGTCTTGCAGCCTCCAGCGCGATCCGCACAAGTTCGCGGCCGATGCCGCGGCTCTTGTGCGAAGGCCGCACCGCCAGCGGGCCGAGAAGATGGCCATTGACCTCCCCCGCCAGAACCGGCGTCATTCGGACGGAGGCGATGGTTTCGCCGTCATCCGCACAGATAAAGGAAAGCCCGCGGTCATGTGGTCCCTGCTCGCGGATGCGGGCGGCGGCGCGGGTATGCCGGCCAGGGCCGAAAGCTTCCTCGTTGATCAGTTCGATGACGCCATCATGGGAAGCGTCTTCCGTGAGGTAGACAAGGTCGTGCTTTGGCAGGAGATTGTGCTTGGACATGGGTGACTGGAGCCGTGGAAAGTGAGCGGACGGGACAAGCGATCTTGAAGACGCGTTTCAGCGTCGTTTCCGGTAGATCAGCGTCGTCGCAGCGCCCGTGCTTCAGTCATGTAGTCATGTTCCAAATTGTGCGAAAATCGAGGTATCAGGAAAATTCCGCTTCGTCCAATGCAAAAACACAGTGTTCGACAAATGCCGTCTCGCCATCCGCAACCGCTGCCGTATCTACAGGGGCAACGAAATGAAGGAGATCGTCATGGGCATGTTGGTCGATGGAAAATGGCAGGATGTCTGGTATGACACGAAGGAAACCAAGGGCCGATTCAAGCGATCGCAATCGCAGTTCCGCAACTGGGTGACAGCGGATGGCGCGGTCGGCCCCTCGGGCGCCGGAGGCTTCAAGGCAGAGGCAGGGCGCTACCATCTCTATGTCTCGCTCGCCTGCCCCTGGGCCCACCGCACCCTGATCTTCCGCAAGCTGAAGAAGCTAGAGGACACGATATCGGTCTCGGTTGTCGATTATCTGATGGTCGAGAATGGCTGGGAGTTCAAAACGCGCGACGGCGCGACAGGAGATGACCTGTTCGGCCTCGACTACCTTTACCAGCTCTACCTGAAGGCGGACCCGACCTATTCCGGCCGCGTCACCGTGCCGGTCCTTTGGGACAAGCAGCAGAACACCATCGTTTCCAACGAAAGTGCTGAAATCATCCGCATGCTCAACAGTGCCTTCGACGGCATCACCGGCTCGGCGCTCGACCTTTATCCGCCGGATCTGCGCCATGAAATTGATGCCCTCAACGCCGTCATCTACGACAAGGTCAACAATGGCGTCTACAAGGCCGGCTTTGCGACGACCCAGGAAGCCTATGAGGAAGCCGTCACGGCGCTGTTCGAGACGCTCGACATGCTGGAGGAGCGGCTGGGCATTAGCCGCTATCTATTAGGCGATACTGCAACGGAAGCCGATTGGCGGCTGTTCGCGACGCTTCTGCGGTTCGACCCGGTCTATGTCGGCCATTTCAAATGCAATATCCGTCGGATTGCAGATTACCCCAATCTGTCGGCCTATCTGCGCGATCTTTACCAGCAGCCCGGCATAGCCGACACCTGCAACATGCTGCATATCAAGAACCACTATTACCAGAGCCACAAGACGATCAATCCGACGGGCATCGTCCCGGTTGGCCCAGTGGTCGATCTCGATGCGCCGCACGCGCGGGAGAAAATGAAACGGGCGGCTTGAGGCGATAAGACATGGGCCGGTGGTACGGATCTGGCCTGATGCCTATACTGCCACCGCCCGCCGTTCCGGACCCTTGACGAGCAAGTGGACCGCCGCCTCAGACAAGGGACGTGAGAGCAGGAAGCCCTGCAGGTCGTCGCAGCCAAGCTTCTGGAGTGCAGCCCGCTGCGCCTCGGTTTCGACGCCTTCCGCAGTGATCTTCAGTCCCTTCGCACGTGCCATGCTGATAATAGCCATGACAATCGCCTTGTTGTCGGCCTTGTCCATGTCGTCGACAAAAGACTTGTCGATTTTGATGCGATCAGCGTCGATCGTCTGCACGCGCGAGAAGGAGGCGTAACCTGTCCCAAAGTCGTCGATCGCGAAGCTGACACCTGCCGCCCGTAAGGAAGCAACGTTGTTGATGAAGTGGCCGTCCTTATCGACGGGCAGGCTCTCCGTCAGCTCGATCTCAAGGCGGTTAGGATCGATGTGGGAAGCGGCAAGCGTGCCGATGACGCGGAGCGCATAGCCTGGCGAGCTGAGTTCGAGAACGGAAACGTTGATCGCCACACGGATGGCAGGCAGCTCAAAAAGAAGCTTGCAAACGTCCCGAAGGACTAGCGTCCCGACCTCGTGAATAAGGCCCATTTCTTCCGCAAGAGGAATGAATATCTCTGGGCTGATAAAGCCCTGCCTTGGATGCATCCATCGGGCAAGCGCTTCAAATGACGCAACCTTCCCGTCATCAAGAGAGAAGACCGGCTGGTAGAAAGTCTGGATCTGAATGCCGGATGCGACCGCCTCACGAAGATCGTCTTCCAGACGTCTCCGCTTCTGCAGCAGTTCGTCCATATGGCTGCCGAAGATCGCGTAAGTATTTCGACCTGCAGCTTTCGAGTGATAAAGGGCGATATCCGCCTGGCGGGTAAGCTCCAGATAATCCGTCTTCCCGGAAGAGGTCGCAACACCGACGCTTGCACCGATCGAAGCGTGCGCACCGCCCTCAAGGTCGAAGGGCTGGTTGAGACATTTGATGATCTGTGAGGCGATTTGGTCTGCTCGTTGGGCATCGTCTCCTTCGAGAAGGATCGTGAACTCGTCTCCACCGATACGAGCGATCAGCGCCTTGGCAAGCAGAGACCTCAGCCGAGTGGCAACCATGGTGATGAGCTTATCACCTGCAGGGTGGCCGAACGTGTCGTTGACGGCCTTGAACCGGTCGAGGTCGACAAAAAGAACGCTGAGCTTATCTTCCGAAGCGCCTTCCAGGCGTTTGGAGAGCTCCTTGTTGAAATGAGCGCGGTTGGCGAGCCCTGTCAAAGAATCGTGCGACGCCTGGTGTAGAAGCTCGGCCCTGCTGGAGGCGAGCCGCGTGCCGCGCCGCCAGATCATGCCTCCAAACAGGCTTGCCGCAGCGGCAATGGCGACGAATGCCAGCACGAGTGCAGGTGCCGTTGCTTGAAGCACGCTTGAACCGGGCCTGAATGGAATCCAGTGGAAATAGCCGAGCACGACCCCGGAGTGGGAGATGAGGGGCACAAACGAGCGGCTCAGGTCCTTGGTCGGCGCTAAACTGAACTGCAAGTCCGAAAACTCGTACTCCGTGCCGATCTCGTTTGGCAGGTTACCGTCGAGGAAGCGAACGGCGACATGCAGGTTCTCCTGCCCGGGCTCCTGTTGGATCTCGCCACTGTCGGACACGATCGGCTTGACGCTGACGATGGCAGGTCGCAGACCAACATAAACGAGATCGGCCTCTCCAATCGATAATACGCGTTCGTTAGTTCCTTCGGTGTCGCCGCTTGCCAGACGTTCTTGAAGTCTCTCGGCAAGCGGTAGATAGGCTCGGGCAAGATCATCTGGCCTTGGTCCATCCTCGGTGGAAAAACGGTAAATGAGGTTGCGATCTGCGCTAAGTACCAGGGCTATATCGTGACCAAAATAGGTATGCATCCAGGCACCTACATTGGTATCGAGCCATTCTAGATTTCTCGCTATAGCGTTGCGCACAGCGTCATCCCAGACAGTTGCACTTTCCTGATCGTGGGCTATCGCGGTGCGCAGCTTGGACACGGTGAGTGTAACCAGACCTTTTTGCCGAGTTTCCGCCACTTCGTCGATCCGCAGCGCCGCCCAGTTGAGGGTAAGGTAGAGGAGGCCGCAGATCGTAAAGGAGAGGGTTGCCGGGAGAGCAAACCGAAGAAACCATTGTGACTGCATCTGCTTGATCATGCGAACCTGCTTTCGTATCTATGCAGGTGGTAAAACAGAGAGTCTTAAAATGCCTCCATGGAGAATGGTTACAGGGGCATGAAGACGCGGGCCGGGCAAACTCGCCACATCACAAACAGGCTGTCAGCCTGATCTGCCAGTATAGAAACGCCACCAAGACTGTTGGGTTTGACGAAGCTCCGCCCGCGTTTCACGGACTGCACTATGCGGAGACCTATGCGCATTCCGGCGGCTTAGGAGCCAAGCCGTCGCTTGGTGGTTACCAATATTCGCCTCGTGGCACCTCATCCGCGAGCTCCTCCAGCCTGCGCAACGTGGCCGAAGTCACGCCATCGGGAAGAGCATCCAGCGCAAAGAACCCGCTTTCGGCAATCTCCCGATCCGGCAGCCGCGGCGCCGTCTGTTCGACGCTGACCTTGTAGAACAGCACATGGTCCCTCGGGCTGGCATTGCGGTTGAGATAAACATGCAGAAGCTCCGGCGCCCCGCGGATTTTGAGATTGCCCTCTTCCCGCAATTCCTTGGCAAGCGCCTGCAAGGCCGTCTCGTGCCGCTCCACCCCGCCGCCGGGCATGTACCAGCCGGGGACATAGGTATGCCGCACCAGGAATATGCGGCCTTTGTCGTCGAAGCAGGCGGCCCGTACGCCAAGCGTCATACCGCGCGTCAGCATGAAGAACCGGTGCAGCAGCCACACGGTGACGCGCGTGCGTGCATTGCCGATTTCGGCTATTCCTGGGCCGGTCATGCATATCTCCGGCAAAGGCCAGAAAATCGATAACGTTTTGGCGGTTCGTGCGTTATGCCAAAACCATGTTCAAATTCGCGCATATTTCCGACATCCACCTGGGCCCGCTTCCGAAGCTGTCGCTTCGCGAGCTCTTTTCAAAGCGCATTACCGGCTTTGTGAACTGGCATCGCAATCGCAGCAAGCACCTTTTCGTCAACACGCTTGACCTGCTCTTGAGCGATCTGAAGCTGCGCGAACCGGATCAGCTGGTGATTACCGGCGATCTGGTCAATCTTGCGACCAAGATCGAGACACGGCTTGCAGGCGAATGGTTGCGCACCATTGGCGATCCGCACGATACAACCGTCGTGCCCGGTAATCACGATGCCTATGTCCCCGGTGCCCACGATAAATCCGTCAACGAATGGTACCCTTTCATCAAAAGCGACGACGATCCGGCGCAATGGCCGGAAGACGATCATATCTTTCCCACTATGCGGCGGCGCGGCCCGATCGCCATCATCGGATGCTCGACATCGAATGCCACCCTGCCCTTTTCGGCATCAGGCTATTACGGCTCCCGCCAAGCGCGTGAAACGGTCAACCTTCTCAAGCAGGCCGGTGAGGAGGGCCTGTTTCGCGTCGTGCTGATCCATCATCCGCCTATCCGCGGCGCCGCCTCCTCCCACAAGCGGATGATCGGCATCCGTCGCTTCGGAGCCGCTATTTCCACCGGCGGTGCAGAACTCGTTTTGCACGGACACACCCATCTCAACACGCTTTATTGGCTCAAGGGCCGCGAGAAGCAGGTGCCGGTGGTTGGCATAGCTTCGGCGTCTCAAGGGCCTGGCGGCCACAAGCCTCGGTCTGCCTATAACCTGTTCACACTGACGGGCGAGAGGGGCAACTGGAACCTCCTGCGGGAAAGATACAGCCTCACCGAAAAAGGCGACGGAGTGGCGCTGGAGGACAGCAAGCTCCTGTACGGCACGATGCCCGCCGAGGTTTCCGTGCCTGAAGCGGCAAGAATTCTGTAGAATATATCTGGCGCCTGTTGCGAAATGACCACATCCAATTCATAGCTGAAGCTTGTTGCCGCAATTGTAACGCAGATTCCGAGTAAACTTGTTCAGCACATGAGCCAATCGACCCCAACAACTGATATCCGTCGCGATCTGGTCGCGCTCCTGCCGCGACTGCGCCGCTTTGCGCTGACGCTGACGGGCAGCGCGCCGGAGGCGGATGATCTTGTGCGGTTGGTCTGCGGCCGGGCGATCCACAAGAGCCACCACTGGAAAGGCGAAGGCCGCATCGAAAGCTGGCTGTTCAGCATGATGCGCAGCGCCTGGGCCGATGACGCCAAGAAGCGCCGCAAATCCGACGCAGCAAGCCAGTCGGCTGATCTCAACGCACCCGCAGGCGACCCGGCAAGAGCCAATTATCTGCTTCTCTCTCTTCCCGAAGGCTTAGCCAGCAGTTTTCTTCTGGTTGAGGTTGAGGGCTTTACCTACAAGGAAGCTGCCGCTGTCCTCGGTCTCTCGAAGGATGTGCTCGCTTCCCGTCTTTGCGCTGCACGGCTTAAGCTTGCAGCTCTTGGCATGGACGTGGCCGAACGGAGAGCATGACATTGCCAAACGCCCAGCCCTCCGCGCTCGAACTGCGCCTTTCCAGTTATCTCGACGGTGAAGCCAGCGACCAGGACAAGCACGAGCTCGAGGCTCTGCTCGTCAACGATTCTCAGGCACGCGTCCTGCACGATTCGCTCAAGCGCGGCGGTGAGTTCGGCCGGCGGGTTCTCGACGACATGCTGAAGGAACCGGTGCCACTCGATCTGGTGCGCACGATCAAGAACGCTCCCTTGCCGCGCCGCGCCGTGCGGCTGCCGCAGGCGCCGCGTGCTCCACTTGCCTTCCGTCCCTCCGGTGCGCAGGCGCTTCTCGCCTGCCTCCTGTTTTTCGGGGTCGGCGGCGGCATTGGATATATGCTGGCCGCCCATCCGCCCATGCCGGATTTCGCACGGACGAGCGCACCTGCCTCCGACGCCCGCGACTGGCTGGATGATGTCGTTGCTCATTACCGTCTTTATGAGCGACAGGAGAGCCGGCTCAGCGAGATCGGCGCCGATCGCCCGGCTGACATCCTCCAATGGCTGACGACCAATACCGGCGTCAGCTTCCGAATTCCTAATCTCAGCGACAGCGGCTTGACCTTTGCGGGCGCCCGCCTGGTCGCGGCCGACGGCTTGCCGCTCGGTGTGCTGTTTTATAAGCGCAGCGACGGGGAGAACGAGGTGATTGCCCTTACCTTTTCGAAGACCCGTCCGGATACCGGTCGCCCGATCGAAGATATCCGCAACGATACCGGGCTGGTTTCCTGGAGCACGCCGCTGGCCACCTTTGTTCTAGTCGGCCCGTCCTCGGCTGCCGATCTCGATGATATCGCCGCCAAGGCGGCCGGCTTGATCTAGTCTGATCAGCCAAGAGAAGCTGAGGTGGCCCCAAGCTAAGGGCTCGATGAGCCGCGTGGCCGCATTCGGTATGGCCCGCGGCGCATTGACTTATGAACGGAGTTCAGAATGAGCGTCGCCTTCGTTAAGGAAGAGAGTGCGGAAACGGCTGCAGAAACCCTGCTGCCCGACCGCCCGATCTCGCCGCATCCCAACCTCGTCACCGAGGCCGGGCTGAAAGCGATCGAGGCGGAACTGCAAAAAGCCCGCCAGGCCTATGATGCAACCAGTGGCATAGAGGATGTTAACGAGCGCCGGCGCCAGGCGGCCGGGCCGCTGCGCGATCTGCGCTATTTTGCAGCCAGGCTCCACTCGGCCCAGGTTATGCCAGCTCCAGCCACTACGGTAACTGTCGGTTTCGGCAGCACCGTCACCTTCAGCCGTGACGACGGACGAGTACAGACCTACCGCATCGTGGGAGAAGACGAGGCAGATCCGAAAAGCGGAACGATATCGCATGTTTCGCCGGTCGCCCGTCTTTTGTTCGGCAAGGCCGTTGGAGACGTGGTCAGCATGGGTGAGCAGGAACTGGAGATCACCGCAATCTCGTAAAGCGGCCAGCACCACACCGTTGGCTCCCAACCTCGCAAGGGCCGCCCGTCTTCGACAGACGGCCCTATCCTTGGCCAGGCTGAGCCTTGACCTCAGCCCCGCGCCGCCAGCACCCGGTTGGCCGCCGAAACGATGGCCTCGAGCGAGGCTGCCACGATATTGGTATTAATGCCCGCGCCAAACAGCTTTCCGCCCGGATGCTCCATTTCCACATAGGCGATGGCCGAAGCATTGGAGCCATGCTGCAGCGAGTGCTCGGAATAGTCGGCGACTGACAGCTCCACGCCAAGATAGGTCGACAGCGCGTTGATGAAACCGTCGATCGGGCCGGTCCCCTTGCCCTCGATCCGCTTCACTTCTCCCCGGTCGGTTATCTCCGCCGAAACCACCCGCACGCCCTTCTGCTCGACGCCGGCCGGATAGGTGTTGTGATCGACGAATTTCAGCCGGCCCTCGGGCTGCTCCACATAGCGGTTTATGAAGTGGTCGTAGATCCGCCTCGATGGAAGCTCGACGCCCTCTTCATCGGTGATGCGCTGGATTTCCTCGCGATATTCCACCTGCAGGTTGCGCGGCAGGTTCAGCCCGTAATCTTCAGCCAGGATGTAGGCGATGCCGCCCTTGCCCGACTGCGAGTTGATGCGGATGATCGCCTCGTAGGAACGGCCGACGTCACGCGGGTCGATCGGCAGGTAAGGCACTTCCCAAACGGGATGATTGGCAACCTTGATGGCTTTCATGCCCTTGTTGATCGCGTCCTGATGGGAGCCGGAAAAAGCGGTATAGACCAGTTCGCCGACATAGGGGTGTCGCTCGGGAATGACCATTTCATTGGAATATTCGTAGACCTGCTTGATCCGCTCGATGTTCGAGCAGTCCAGTTGCGGATCGACGCCCTGTGTATACATGTTGAGTGCCAGCGTCACGACATCGACATTGCCGGTGCGCTCGCCATTGCCGAACAGCGTGCCTTCGACACGGTCAGCGCCCGCCATCAGGCCGAGCTCGGTCGCGGCAATGCCCGTGCCCCGGTCATTATGGGGATGCAGAGAAATAATGACATTCTCGCGGTTGTCGATATTGCGGCACATCCACTCGATCTGGTCGGCATAGATGTTCGGCGTCGCCATCTCGACCGTCGAGGGCAGGTTGAGGATCAGCTTGTTTTCCGTCGTCGGCTTCATTTCCGCAATCACCGCGTTGCAGATCTCCAGAGCCACTTCCAGTTCGGTGCCGGTAAAGCTTTCCGGCGAATATTCGAACCGGAAATCGCCGCTTGCCCTCGCGGCCATGTCGGTGATCATCTTGGCGGCATCGACTGCAATCTGCTTGATGCCGGCGACGTCCTTGGCGAACACGACGCGGCGCTGCAGTTCAGATGTCGAATTGTAGAAATGGATGATTGGCTTATGCGCGCCTTCGAGCGCCTCGAACGTGCGGGTGATCAGTTCCGGGCGGCACTGCACCAGCACCTGCAGCGACACGTCCTGCGGCACGCCGCCCTCTTCCACGCACCAGCGGGCAAAATCGAAATCGGTCTGCGAGGCCGACGGGAAACCGATCTCGATTTCCTTGAAGCCCATGTCGAGCAGCAGCTTGAACATGCGGGCCTTGCGGTCGTGGCCCATTGGATTGACCAGCGACTGGTTTCCGTCCCGCAGGTCGACCGAACACCAGATCGGCGCCTTGTCAACGACCTTGGAGGGCCAGGTGCGGTCGGGGATGTTGATCGTTGGGTAAGGCCGGTATTTCACGGTTGCGTCGGGCATGCCCGATCTGGAAGAATTGGCTTTGGCGTCCATCGGTCTCGTCTCATCTCGTTCTGACGCCCCGACCAGCCGCCCTTTCGGGTCGAGCCTTCGTCGATGCGGACCTTGAAGGTCTATCTGCTCTGGTCTTGAAAGTTCTTGAGAGGAGCTCTTATGCCGGGCGGGCTTGTCGGCCGCCGGGCGCTCCTCAACGGACCCGGCAACCGCGCGTAAGGTCGAGGCTAAGAAGCGAGGAAAGCGCAAATACCGTCGTTCCGGCCGCGGTGCGGCTGGTCAACGAACGGTCAGACATGATTGCGCCTGTCATGATCATCCAGAATCTATAACCGCGGAGCAGAGGATGTGCAAGCCCACTCCAACCACCGTGACCGGCTTGATTAGTTCCCAGCCGCTACTGCGCGGCGTCCTGTCCGGCAGCACCCCGCTCCTTTAGCCGCTCCTCGAGCCACCGCTGCACCAGTTGCTGGCGAGTGACGCCGAGCTTTCCGGCTTCCCGGTCTAAGGTGCCAAGAAGCCGAAGCGGCAGATCGAGTTCCGCGGCACCGAATTGCTCACCGCCACTTCGGGCGTTTTCCCAGTCGAGATACTCGCTGATATCCTCGCCCCTATCAAATCTCTCATCGAATTCCTGGGCGGAAATGGTCTTCATAACGTCGCCTTTCCGTGTCATGTGCACGCCGCACCGAGATAATCCGTATCGATCGGCCGCGCAGCGTATAGATGGCAACCCACAACATCCCGCCTATACGGCCGATCCGCGCAAAACGATGTTCGTTGTCGGACCTGGCATCAAGGTCCAGATAGGCTCCATCGCGCCACAGCGCCTGCGCTTCTAAGAAATCGATGCCGTGCTTGTTTTTGTTGGAGGCGCTTTTCTCGGCATTGAACTCGAACTCCATGCCGGCCCCGCGCCACGCGAACACAAGTCATGGCATCATACGCTTGCGCAACACCCGCTGCAACGCCATCATCACGCCGCCGGCTACCAGCCCCCAAAACGCGCCCGATATGCCTGCGAACGGCAGCCCGGACGCAGTGACCAAGAAAGTAATGGCTGCCGCCTCCCGGGTTTCCGGTTCGCGAAATGCTGCAAAAGCAGAGTTGGAAAAGGCGCCGATCAGGCCAAGACCCGCCACTGCCTGCAGGAGGATCGGCGGCGCCAGCGACACGAAGGCGATGATCCCGCCTGCGAGCAAGCCCATGCCGATATAGCCGAAGCCCGCAATGATGGCCGCCCAGTACCGCCTGCGTGGATCGGGATGAGCGTCTTCGCTGGCACACATGGCAGCCGTGATCGCCGCCATGTTGATCGGAACGCTGCCGGCGAAGGCCCCGAGAATTGAGAACAATCCGGTGCCGGCAAACAGAAGCCCCGGAGGAGGCTCGTATCCATGCACCTTGAGAATGGCGATGCCGGGAATGTTCTGCGAGGCCATGGTGACGATGAAGAGCGGCACGGCTACGGAAACAAAGCCATGCCAGGTGAAGACGGGTGCTACGAAGGTAATATCCGGATGAATGGCGGTCGCCAGTTGAGCCAAGGCATCGGGGGCCAGATGAACGCCGAAGATCAGGACCAGGATCAGTGCGCCGAGCGAGGCCGGCACCGCCCATAGCCGCCAGCGCGACACGACGATGGCCCATGTCAGCACGATTGGAAGGCCGAGCGCGGCGTCATAGGCGACTGCCTTGACCGGTGCCAGGCACAGGCCGAGCAGGATGCCGGCAAGCATGGCATTGGCCAGCGGCGCTGGTATCATACGGATTGCACGACCAAGCGGCCGAACCAGGCCTGACAAAACAATCAGCGCGCCGCAGATGACGAACGCGCCGACCGCTGCGGGAAAACCACCCTGGACCATGCCGATGCCTGAAAGCAATGCTGCTCCGGGCGTGGTCCATGCCATGCTGATCGGCATTCGATACCAGGCGGAGAAGCAGATGGCGAGCAGGCCCATGGCGACCGAGGCAGCCAGCAGTGCGGAGGCGATCTCCGGCGCCGCTGCGCCCATCGCCTGAAGCCCCTGCATGATCACGGCGAAGGAACTGATGAAACCTACAAATGCTGTGAGCAGGCCCATCATCAGAGCGGAAACAGAAAAGTCTTTGAGCATTGGGAAGACCCGTGAAGGTAAAGGCGTCATGGAGCACAAGCTCGCCCATTCAGGCAAGGCCGACATACCCGCAATAAGACCATTGCTGGTAGATCAGGCACCAAGCTTCGGTAGCGACAGGCAAATTAGATAATGTTAAAGCTTCTATGGGAGATTGTGCTTCTGTGTACCGGAAGCCCTCATGATCCTTGTTGCATCCCCCGATAAGCATAGTGCCGCCCGATCGCGTTGGTCCGGGATGAGCTATTTTCTTCCCGCCATTCTCGCCGTAACGGCCGTGGCGATTGCGGTCATCCTGGGAGACCTCGAGGAGCATACGGAATACCGTGCAACCGAACGCCTGAAGACGGCCGAACAACTGGCAGAAGTCGCCTCGAACATCGAGACAAATATCTATGGCAATGTAAGGCTCGTTCACGGTCTCGTGGCCGCCGTTGCCGCCAATCCCAATATCAATCAACCGCAATTTGCCGCACTCGCCGAACGCATTTTTGCTGTGCCGTCGCAATTGCGCAATGTGGCTGCTGCACCCGAACTCGTGGTCCGCTATGTTTACCCTGAAGCCGCCGCTCGGGGAGTTGTCGGCCTCGATTACCGTGCCAATCCGGAGCAATACGGCGCCGTACTTCAGTCCGTGCAGCGCCGAGCTTTAACGATAACCGGGCCTGTCAAGCTGAAACAGGGCGGCACCGGGCTTATGGCGCGCTATCCCGTCTTCTCGCTCGCCGGCGGCCGGTTCTGGGGCGTCCTGACGGCCGTTATCGATCTGGACAAGCTTTATGCCGACAGCAATGTCAACACGTCCCAGCAGCCACTGGAAATTGCAATCTCGCGACGGCCGGCGCCGACACAGGAGGACCTTTTCCTCGGCAGTCTTGGCGTGTTCAACAAAGATCCGGTCACCGCGCGTATCGAACTCGGCTATGACACATGGTATCTCGCCGCGGTACCCAGAAGCGGCTGGCAGCTTTCGCCGCCGGATATTGGCGCCTTTCGCACCTTCAGTTTCCTGATTGCCTTCTGTATCGTCGTCCCGCTGGTTTGGGCCGGCATCCTCATGAAGCAGCGCTCGCGCAACATCGTCATCCTGCAGCAACGCGAAGAAGAGCTCGAAGCTTTGTCCCAGCGCCTGGCACTGGCGTTAGAAGCATCGGACATCGGCGTCTGGGAATACGAGCCTGCGACGGACACGCTAATCTGGGACCGGCGCATGTCCGAGCTGTATGGCGCGCCGGCCGACAAGGCCGTATATGCCTACGCAGACTGGCGAGGAGCGGTCCATCCGGACGATATCCATTCGGCTGAAAAACTGCTCATCCAGTCTGTCAACGAAGAAATACCTTATATCACTCAATTCCGTATCCTGGCACCGTCCGGCGAAGCCAAGCATATCCGTGCGCATGGCGCTATTTACCGCACGTCAAGCGGTGTGCAACGACTGGTGGGCGCAAATTGGGACGTCACGGAGGATGTTGTCACGCAGACCGAGCTGCGCGATGCAAGGTCCCGGACCGAAGAGCAGAACCGGCAGCTGCACACCGTCCGGAGAACGCTGGAACACCAGTCGCTGCATGACGCTCTGACCGGCCTGCCGAACCGTCGTTTCCTGGACCAGTTCATGGAAGCGGCCGTATCGACTGATGCCACGAACCGGCTCGCCTTCATCCATTTCGACCTGGATCGCTTCAAGGAAGTCAACGATACGCTCGGCCATGCCGCTGGAGATGAAGTCCTGAAGGAAGCGACGGCCCGGGTCTTGAAGCTGATCGGCCATGACGAATTTGCGTCGCGCATCGGCGGCGATGAATTCGTTGTCGTGACCAGTGGACCAGCGCCGGAAGAAAGAGCACGCGAGCTCGCCTGCGCCATCGTCAAGGCCCTTTCAGCACCGATCCGCTTCGACGGCATCGAGTGCCACATCGGCTGCAGTGCGGGTATTGCCTGCCAGACATCCGTAAGCGAGCAGCCGCGCCAGTTGCTGATCAACGCCGATGTGGCGCTTTACGAAGCGAAGAAGCGCGGCCGCAACAGGATGGAAATGTTTTCGCACGACCTCCTGCTTGCGACAATCCAGACGAAGCGCACCTCCGACGAGCTCATCACGGCTATAGACAATGACCAGATCGTGCCGTTTTTCCAGCCGCAGTTCGATGCGCATACGTTGGAGATCGTGGGCGTCGAAGCGCTCGCAAGATGGCAGCATCCGGTGCGTGGACTGCTGGCACCGGACCAATTCCTGGGCATAGCCGAGAGCCTCCACCGCGCAGCCGATATCGATGCCATCATTCTCGAAAAGGCGCTGTTTCAGGCAGCCCGCTGGCGCACGCTCGGGCTTGTCATCCCCAACCTTTCCGTCAACATATCAGCCCAAAGGCTGAAGGACGAGCGCCTGATGAAACGGCTGGAAAGCCTGTCCTTCGTTCCAGGTTCGCTGTCGTTCGAGCTCCTGGAATCCATCTCCTTTGACGGCCACGATCAGGATTTACGTGAGGTCATCAACGAGTTGAGGGATCTGGGCATCGATATCGAGATCGACGATTTCGGCACCGGCCATGCGTCTATCGTCAGTCTGCTGGAACTCGGCCCGAAGAGATTGAAGATCGACCGCAAGCTGATCGCGCCGCTTCAGGCGGCTGGCTCGCAACGCCGGCTGGTCGCCGCGATCATCGAAATCGGTCGCTCCCAAGGCATTGAAATCGTCGCAGAAGGCGTCGAAACGGTGGCCCATGTGGAAATCCTGCGCAGTCTCGGCTGCCAGACCCTGCAGGGCTATCTGTTCGCCAAGCCCATGTCGGGCAATGATTTCGTGGCCTTTGCCGGTCAATGGCAAGATGAGCACCAGGCAGAGGACCGACTGATCACGGCGCAGGCCGTCTGAGACGCTGCCTAAGAAGGGACTGTCGTTCTGTCAGCCAGGACAGCAACATGCAAAGAAAAAACCCCGCCGGTGGCGACCGGCGGGGTTTCTAAAAGAGGCATTAGGCTTGGATCAAGCGATCTCGGACTGGTTGGTGATCACCCGCGCGGCGAGACCATAGGCAACCGCTTCATCTGCACCGAGCCAGTAATCGCGGTCGATATCGGCGGCGATCTTTTCTTCCGTCTGTCCGGTGGCCTTGGCGAAGATCTTGATGAGCCGCTGGTTCATCTTGATGATTTCGCGGGCCTGGATCTCGATATCCGATGCCATCCCGCGGGTGCCGCCGGACGGTTGGTGTAACAGGAAGCGGGTGTTCGGCAGGGCGATCCGGCGCTCCTTCGGAGCCGCTACATAGATGAGCGCGCCGGCGGAAGCCACCCAGCCCGTGCCGATCATCCAGACCTTCGGCTTGATGAACTTGATCATGTCGTGGATCGAGTCGCCTGATTCCACGTGACCACCAGGGGAATTGACGTAGATGCGGATGTCATCGTCGCTGGCTGCAGACAGTGCCACCAGCTGCGTGTTGACCTTCTGCGCCAGTTCCTGGGTGATGGGCCCATAAATGAAGATCGAACGCGACTTGAAAAGGTTCGCCTCCGTTTCCTTGCCGAGCGGTAGTTCCTTCGTCTTGTCGTCGTTGTCGTCTTCGTCGTTCAGCACGGTCAAAGTCTCCTGCATGAAATTCATATACGGGACATAATGTGTTCGCCGCCGTAAAACAATGCGCGAAAGAGACTAAGGTGAACGTGGCATGGCTGGTCTTGCGAGTGCCGATCCAGCCAGAAGCAATGCCCACCGATCAGCGTACAGACCGTGACATACCCTGCCCCACGTCACGGGCAATGCCCGCCTGGGCTAAATGACGTAGAGCACGCGCCGTAGCTGAAGCGATTGGCAATGGACAGGCGAAACTGGCTTGCCTATCCTCAGGCCTTGCCAGTTTTGATCATCAATTTTGGAGACCAAGATGCTGAGACGCCTTTCGCTTTCCGCTGCTATTCTGACTGCGGCCGCCGCGCCTGCATTTGCGCATCTCGACCCCCTGGCGCATGGATCGTTCATGGCAGGCGTGTCGCATCCGCTGTTTGGTTTCGACCACGTGCTGGCCATGGTAACGGTCGGCCTTTGGGCCGCCCAGACCGCCGGGCGGGACCAGGGCAGCGTAACGACTTTATGGGCGGTTCCAGCGGCCTTCGTCGCCACCATGGCCCTTGGCTTTGCTGCAGGCACAGCCGGCGTCGCCCTGCCTTTCGTCGAACCGGCAATCCTCGCCTCGGTGATCGCACTTGGTCTTCTGGTGTCGATGGCGGTAAAGCTTCCCGTCCCGGCGTCTGCAGCCGTCGTCGCCGTCTTCGCGCTGTTCCACGGCTTCGCCCATGGCGAAGAACTCGGCACGGCGGGCGCGTTGCAGTTCGGGCTCGGCTTTGTGGCGGCCACCGCGCTCCTGCACGGCGCCGGCATTGCGCTTGGCCTTGCCGCATCCCGCTTTGCCCCTGCTCTTGCCCGCCTCGCCGGCGCCCTGACTGCGCTGATCGGCCTGTCGCTGGTTTTCGGTTGAGAACCATGACGAAGATTTAAGGGATTGCGGCTTTGAAAAACTGCAATCCCTGCCTACCTCCTTGGTGAGACCACAGTCCGCAAGGAGACCGCAATGTCACCGGAAGAACGCCAGCTTCTCACCGCCCTTTTCGAACGCGTCCGCACCGCATCCTCGACGCCGCGTGATCCGGAAGCGGAAGCGCTGATCGATCAGGCGACCCGCCAGCAGCCCTATTCGACTTACTATCTGGCCCAGGCCGTCATCGTCCAGGAAAAGGGGCTTGAGGCTGCAGCCGCGCGCATCCGGGAACTTGAAGAGCGGGTTCGCCAGATGGAGACAGAAGGGGGGGAGCACCGCCATGGCGAAGAAGGCGGCGGTTTCCTGAGTTCGATCTTCGGCTCCGGCCAGTCTCCAAGAGCCGCGCCACCCGTGTCGTCTGCGCCGCCATCCGGCCCCTGGAGCAGCCCGCCGCGCCAGAATTACCAGCCTCCGCGCGGATATGATCCCCGCTCCGAAGACGACGGCTATCGCGCGCCGCAGCCTTCCGGGCGTTGGGGCGGCCAGGGCATTCCCTCGGCCGGCAGCAGCTTTCTCGGCGGAGCGCTCGGCACGGCTGCAGGGGTTGCGGGTGGCATGCTGCTTGCCAATTCGCTGTCAGGCATTTTCGGCAACCATATGTCCTCGCTCGGCTGGGGCTCACCTTTAGCCGGCCATAACCCGTTCGGCGGCGAGGCCGCCAATACGCCGACCGAGGAAACCGTCATCAACAACTATTACGGTGACGATGCCATCCGGGAAGCCTCCAATAGCGATGCCGACAATCCCGATCCTAGCGACGGCCTGCAGCAGGCCGACTTCGGCAACGATTATGCCGGCGACGCTTCCGATTTCGGCGGCGATGATCTAGGCGGCGATGACAATCTGAACGTCTGAGCCTGGATCAGGCGGTTGAGCTTTGGCCCACGACGCCCTAGCCCCGGCCGCGATAGGTGGGAACGCCCTGATCCGGCAGCCAGACGCCGGCCGGGACAGCGCCTGTCTGCCAGAAGACGTCGATCGGAATGCCGCCGCGCGGATACCAGTAGGCGCCGATCCTGAGCCATTTCGGTGCCAGAAGATCGACGATCCGCTTGCCGATATAAACGGAACAGTCCTCATGGAAGGCGCCGTGATTGCGGAAGGAATGCAGGAAGAGCTTCAGCGACTTCGATTCCACCAGAAAGCCGTCCGGGATATAATCTATGACGATATGGGCAAAGTCGGGCTGGCCGGTCATCGGGCAGAGCGAGGTGAATTCGGGCGCCGTGAAGCGCACCACATAATCGGTTCCCTGGTTGCTGTTCGGCACTCTTTCCAGCACCGCTTCTTCCGGCGTCTTCGGCGCTTCCACATTCTGGCCGAGCTGGGAAAGCCCGCTGACATCAGTCATGGTCATTTATGTGTTCCTTCAAGTTCAACTCTTCGTCCATGGGCGCGCTCGCTTTCAGGCTCCACATGGATGGTCGGTGTTGCGCCGGGAATAACCGCTCTGATCGCATCTTCCAAGCGATCACAGATTTCATGCGCTCCGCCGACGCTCATATCGGCCGGCACGACCAGGTGAAAGTCGATAAAGGCTGCAGCCCCTGCCCGCCGCGATTTGAGATCATGCACACCAAGAGCGCCTGCTGAATGGACCGTAATCGTCTCGCGCACCGCCGCTTCCTCGTCAGGCTCGAGCGCCTTGTCCATCAGTCCGCCCAACGAATGGGAGATCACCTTATAGCCCTGCCACAGGATGTTGAATGCAACGACGATGGCGAGCAGCGGATCGAGGATCGCATAGCCTGTGACGATGGCGAGAACCAGGCCGACGAAGACGCCGGCCGAGGTCACCACATCCGACATGAGGTGCTGGCCGTCGGCCTTCATCGCCGGTGAGTGATGGGCCTTGGCTGTTCGGATCAGGATGGTCGCCCAGACCGCATTGATGATGCCGGCGAGGATATTGATGAAAAGGCCGAGCCAAGGCGCTTCCGGCATCCTTGGTGTCGTCAGTCCGCCCCAAGCTTCCTGCATGATCAACAGGGCGGCCAGGACGATCAGCACGCCTTCCAGCACGGCAGAAAGATATTCCGCCTTGTGATGGCCGAACTGGTGGTCGTGGTCGGCCGGCCGGCGCGCATAGCGGACAACGAAATAGGCGATCAGTGCGGCCGCCACGTTGACCAGCGATTCCAGCCCATCCGACAGTAGCGCGACCGATCCCGTCACCCACCAGGCGGCGAGCTTCAGCCCCAGAACGCCGAACGAGATGGGAATGCCCCAAAAGGCTAGCCGCTCGACCATGTTCCCCTCTGTCGCCACCATCACGTCCCTCGTTGCGCCTGCGAACGATTTGCAGGATCACCGCTCAAAACAGCGAAACCGCCGCTGCGAGATGCTCTCGCGGCGGCGGTTTCGGATAAGCGATGCATATGAATGAAGCGGCTAGCTTTGTCAAAGGCCAGACATGACAAGTGCAGGTCAGTTGACCTGCCGGGTTTTAAGCCGCCGCCTCGTATTCCGGGATCCGTGCAAGTTCATCCTTGAGCACCTGAGCCTCGGTTTTGAGCTCGAAACTGTTCTGGAGATTCATCCAGAATTCCGGCGACGTCTTGAAGAACCTGGCCAGACGCAGCGCAGTATCGGATGTAATACCCGTTTTTTGCGCCACGATGCGCTCGATGCGCGTGCGTGGAACGTTCAGCTTCTTGGCGAGCGCATATGGAGACATCTCCAGCGGTTCAAGATAAAGCTCGCGCAGGATTTCGCCGGGATGGATAGGCGGAAGCGTGCTGATACCCATGTCGATCTCCTGTTTGCCCACCGTTCGCTAGTGATAGTCGGTGATCTCCACGTCGTCCGGTCCGGCGTCGGTCCAGATGAAGCAGATCCGCCACTGCTTGTTGATGCGCACCGAATATTGCCCCTGCCGATCTCCGGACAGTTTTTCGAGACGATTGCCCGGAGGCGAACGAAGGTCCTCCAATGAGGTCGCTGCATCCAGCACCGCCAGCAGCAGTTGCGCGCGACGAACCAACTCGGCTGGGAAACCCTTTCTGACCGAACCACTGGCGATCAACCCCGTGAGCTTGTTCTTGAAAGATCGGATCACCGCAGCATCCCAACCAAGGTATCATAGATAGATACCAAAACTAGTCAATGATAAGTTTTATTTGACGATACCTATCATTCTGCCCCTGAGTGTCGCCTCTGCGGGATCATAGCCAATGCGACGCGGTCAAGCCGACGAACCACGATCAAAAGCGGGAATTCAAGCCGCTTTGGTTTCCCGCCGCCGTGCCAGATGCGCCACGACATTCTCGATCATCCGCATGCCCGCATCGCCGCCGAGCGTCATGATCGATTCCGGGTGGAACTGCACCGCCGCGATCGGCTCCTTGACGTGTTCGATCCCCATAATCGTGCCGTCCTCGCTTTCGGCGGTGATCATGAAATCCGGATGCAGCGTCTTTGGATCGGCGAAGATCGAATGGTAGCGCCCGACCGTCACTTCATGCGCAAGCCCCGAGAAGACGATGCCCGGCTCCAGCACCCGTATGCGGGACGGCTTGCCATGCATCGGCAGCGCCAGGTGGCGCAGATCGCCGCCATAGGCTTCGGCCAGCGCTTGCAGGCCAAGGCAGACGCCGAACACCGGCAGGTTTTTTGCCCGCGCGGCCTTGATCGTCGCCTTGCAGTCAAAATCCTTCGGGCTGCCAGGTCCCGGCGACAGCACGACGAGATCCGGGTCGATGCGGTCGAAGATTTCCTCCGGTACCGGCGTGCGCACGGTGGATACCGTTGCGCCGGTCTGGCGGAAATAATTGGCAAGTGTGTGAACGAAGCTGTCCTCGTGGTCGACCAGCAGGATCTTCACGCCAATCCCGACTTTGGCAACGTCGCGGCCCGGCTTGGCCGTATTGCCGGCCCGTGCATCGCGGATCGCCGCCAGCATGGCCGAAGCCTTCAGCTCGGTTTCCGCCTCTTCCTCATGCGGATCGGAATCGTTGAGCAGCGTCGCGCCGGCCCGCACTTCGGCAATGCCGTCCTTGATGCGGATGGTGCGCAGCGTCAAGCCGGTATTCATATTGCCGTCGAAGCCGACCATGCCGATCGCCCCGCCATACCAGGCGCGCGGGCTCTTCTCGTTGGCCTCGACGAAGCGCATCGCCCACAGTTTCGGCGCACCGGTGACGGTGACCGCCCAGGCATGGCTGAGAAAGGCGTCGAAAGCGTCCATGTCGGGACGCAGGCGCCCCTCGATATGATCGACCGTGTGGATCAGCCGCGAATACATCTCGATCTGCCGGCGGCCGATCACCTTGACCGAACCCGGCTCGCAGACGCGTGACTTGTCGTTACGGTCTACGTCCGAGCACATGGTCAGCTCGGATTCGTCCTTCTTGGAATTCAGCAGCTTGAGGATCTGCTCCGAGTCGGAAATTGCGTCCTCGCCGCGCTTGATCGTGCCGGAGATCGGGCAGGTCTCGATGCGGCGGCCCGAAACCCGAACGAACATTTCCGGCGAAGCGCCAACCAGATATTCCTGATGACCCAGATTGATGAAGAAGGAATAGGGCGACGGATTGATGGCCTTCAGCCGGTTGGAAATCTCGGAGGGCTTGCTGTCACAACGCTCCATGAACTTCTGGCCCGGCACGACTTCGAACAGATCGCCGCGCCGGAAGCTTTCCTTTGCGCGGGTGACGAGCGCCGCATATTCGCCCGGCTTGTGGTCGCCCTTCGGCGGCACGGTCGTGGTGCGAACGAAGGGCTCTGGCGCAATGTCGCCCGCCTTGCCCTCGGTCGTTACGCCGTCCCGGGCAAAGTCGTAGCGGTCGATCCAGGCCTTGGCAGCATGGTGGTCGACGACGAGGATCTCGTCGGGCAGGTAGAGAACCATGTCGCGCTGGTCTTGCGGGCGCTGCATGGACAGCTTGATCGCGTCGAACTGAAAAGCGAGATCGTAGCCGAAGGCACCGAACAGGCCGATAGCCGAATCCGCTTCGGAATAGAAGAGGTCGACGATGGCGCGCAGCACGGTGAAGACGGTCGGCATCTTGGACCGCTCTTCTTCCGTGAAGGCGCGGGTCGGCTCGTTGACATCGAGATCGAGGCGGCGGGAGAAGCTTTCCCCCAGCGTCAGGTCCTCGATCGTCGCAAGCTTTGCGGCCACGAAGCCGAGCAGCACTTCGCCGCGTTCGTTGAAGGCTTCGATCCACACCTTGCGGCCATGCGAGGAAATCCCGAGCGGCGGATCGACGATCGCCGTATCCCAGCGGGTGTAGCGGCCCGGATATTCGTAATTGGAAGAAAATACAGCACCGCGGCGCTCATCCAGCTTGTCGACGTAAGTCGAGATGGCGTCGGCATAGCTGGTCGCCCGGCGCTGCCGGTTGACGGCGATGCCGCCGCGCGTCTCGTAGGTTTCCGAGCCGTCGTCGCGAATGATCGTTACCATGTCTGCTTCTCCGATGCCTGCTGCCGGAATTGATCTGCCCGGTTTCCTGGCGCGGCCAACAAAAAAGCCGCCTCGGGTTCCCGGGCGGCTTGGTCTCGTCTTGTCGATAGACATGACTGGTCAAGGCCGCCTTAGCGTGCCCACCACCAGTTACCGATGTTCGTCGAGTTGATCATGGGACATGACATACATGCGGCCAGCATCGCAGACAAGAGGCTTGCCGGCATGCGGGGCAAAATTTGCGTCACCCGCACGCCTGTCCTGTTCGCGATCCTCCGCTCAAAAGCCCATCGGGAAGCCTTCGCGCCTGGCTGCCGCCGCCGTATAGCTGACGCCGTCCACCTTGAGGCCCTGCGCATCCACCAGCGTGATCAGACCGCCGCTATTGCCGAGCGGAGCCGTTGCGTTGATCGCCACGCGCAGGAAGCCGGCGCCCGGCAGAACGGTTCCCGCCTCGATTTCGCTGCGTCCTTTGTTGCGGTTGAGGATAGCCCAGCCGCCGAGCTCGACGTCTTGCGGCAGAAGGTTGATCAATTGCACCCATTCGCCTTCGCCCGCAAAGCCCGGCTGCCCTTCCATCCCCTGCGGATTGACCATGGCCGAAACAATACGGACCAGGCGGTCCCCCTGACCCGGCTCTGGCAAAGGTTTTCCCGATTTCGGTTGTTCAGGCCCCGGCTGATCTGGCAATGGCTGATCCGGCAATGGCTCACCCGGAGCCGGCTTCACAGGCGCCGCACGGCCGTTGACGATGTCCTCGAACATCAGCGAGCCCGGTTCCAGATGGCCAGTTTGGTCGTCGGTATGGATGGCTTGCGACTGAAAGGCCAGGAAAACGGCGCTCCAGCGAGATAGGCCAGGGCTATGGATCATAAGTCCGCCGTCCTGCCAGACACCGTCATCGCGCTCGAACTTTCGGACATTGCCTTGGTTCATATGCACGTCGTGAATTCCGTCCGGAAAGGGTTCGCCGAAAACGAAGATCCGCGTTTGCGCGTCATCAATGGCCCGGCGCGCCAGGCTCTCGACGATATCGCTGAGGTCATTGTCGAGCCCCGGCAGGTTGGCCGGCAGGGCGATCACGTCTTGAAAAGGGAACAGATTGCCGCGAATATAGTCCAGCGCGCCGCTGCTCGGCGTTTGGGCGAGCTTGTTGAAGCCCTCAGGCAGGTCAACCAGCCTTTCGAGCACGGGATGCCGGAAATCCTGGGCGAAATAATAAACGACCTCGGATGGGGCAACGCTTGACTTGACGTTGATGGCGGCCCGGAACCGCTGGCCGCCCGCTTGGATGAAGAGACTGACATGCGGCGATGCCGTGTCCTCGTCCTCACGTCTTATCTCGACGCATTTGCCCACCAGAACGCCATAGGACTTGAGCGGCATCATCCCCTCCATCTTCGCATCATTGGCCGGATTTGTAGGGCGGACGGGCGCGTCAGGCAATTCGGCAAGCCTGTTCCGCCTGCGAAACTTTCGTGACATCGCGGATACAGAAGCAGGAAATGCTGCATCCTGGTGCAACAAGTTCAAGCCTTGGGCGTTGCCTGACGTCCATAGGCACGGGAGCGAAAAAGCGTGATCCGTTCGGCTGTTATCTTGGTGGTGGCACTTACCGCGGCGGGCGCGAGCCTGCCAGTTCCCGATATTCCTGCGTCGGCCCGACGCTCTGATGTCGTCAACGTAGGCTTCCTCGACCGCATCCTGCAGGACGACAATACCCGCCGCCGCTCTTCTTCACGTCCCCGCCGGCCTTCGCAGGCTGCCAGGACAAGCAATGCTGTTCCTCAACCACCGGCGCTCGCCTCCGTTCCCGTGCCGATGACAAAGCCGGTTGAACAAGCGCAAAGCCAGGCTGCTGCGCCGCCCCCCGAGGTTGCACCAGCAGCCAATCCGCCAGCGGCCAATTCGCCTGCTGACAATCCGGCGCCGGCGACCCCTGTGGCGGAGCCTCAACCCAATCCGCCGACGGTCGAGCAGCCGGGCACAGCGTCGGAACCGCCGCATGCGGCGGAAGTTCCAACGCCATTGCCCAAGCCTGCCGAAGATACGTCATCCGCGGCGCCGGCCCCGGTACCAACACCCGTACCAACACCTGCGCCGGCCGCTAATCCCGATTCAGGCAAGCCTGAAGCCACCAAGCCAGAAGCGGATAAGCCGGCCGTGGCGCCCGCTGGTGAGCCCGCTCCGCCAGCCGCCTCTCAAGGCGAGCCCGCAAAGGAGGAGCCTAAAGCCGAAACGCCTCCGCCTCCCCCGCCGATCGCCAAGGAAGAACCGGAGGAACTAAAGGCATGCCTCGCCGATCTTGCAGCGCTGGGCACGCAGTTCAAGACGACGAACAAGATCGAAGAAGGTGAAGGCTGCGGCATAGACCAGCCCATTAATGTCGCCGAGGTTCTGCCCGGCGTCGACACAGGCGGCGCGACCATGCGCTGCAAGACGGCGCAGGCGCTTGGCCATTGGCTGAAGGATACGGTTCAGCCGGCTCTCAATATCGCCATGCCGGGCCGAAAAATCACTGGCCTTGTTCCCGGCTCCACCTATGCCTGCCGCCTGCGCAACAATGCCTCGACCGGCAGGATTTCGGAGCATGCGCGCGGCAACGCCTTCGATGTGGCCGCTTTCAAACTGGATAATGGCGACAAGATCGAGATGAAGCCGCGCGGTGACGATCACACCATGGAGGGAGCCTTCCAAAAGACAGCCACTGCCGGCGCCTGCCTGTATTTCACCACAGTGCTCGCCCCCGGGAGTGACGCCGCCCACGAAGACCACCTGCATCTCGACACGATGGAGCGAAACGGCGACTACCGGATCTGCGAATAGGCGAGCCCTCACCCGAGAATGCCGGACGACACCTGCAGGCGATGTAAATCAAACCGTGAAGCTCCTGCTTCATCTCTTTAAGCGGTTGAATCAGGCTATCAGAACAAGCCTTCTATATACCCGGCTTCATTCAGGAAAATGCGCTCGGCCGAAGGTGCCCGCGGCAGGCCCGGCATGGTCATGATCTCGCCGGTGATACAAACCACGAAACCGGCGCCGGCCGAAAGCCGCACCTCGCGCACATGCACCACATGGCCTTCCGGCGCGCCGCGCAGATTGGGGTCCGTCGAGAAGGAATACTGCGTCTTGGCGATACAGACCGGCAGGTGGCCGTAGCCCTGTTCTTCCCAGGCCTTCAGCTGATCGCGCACCGTCTTGTCGGCCGTTATTTCGCCTGCGTGATAGATTTTCGAGGCAACCGTCTCGATCTTTTCCATCAGCGGCAGGTTGTCGGGGTAAAGCGGCTGGAAATTCGCCTGCCCGCCTTCGGCAAGCTCCACCACCTTGTAGGCGAGATCCGCGATACCGGCCGAGCCCTCGGCCCAGTGACGGCAGACAATCGCTTCGGCGCCGTGGCGTGCCACATAGTCCTCGATCGCGGCCACTTCCGCTGCCGTATCCGACGTGAAATGGTTGATGGCGACCACGACCGGCACGCCGAACTTCCTGACATTGGCGATGTGGCGGCCCAGATTGGAGCAGCCGCGCGACAGCGCCTCGACATTTTCCGTCGAAAGGTCTTCCTTCTTGACGCCGCCGTTCATCTTGAGCGCCCGGATCGTCGCGACGATCACCGCCGCATCCGGCTTCAGTCCCGCCTTGCGGCACTTGATGTCGAAGAACTTTTCCGCCCCGAGATCGGCACCGAATCCGGCTTCCGTCACCACATAGTCACCGAGCTTCAGCGCCGCCTTGGTGGCGATCACCGAATTGCAGCCATGCGCAATATTGGCGAACGGGCCGCCATGCACGAGGGCGGGGTTGTTTTCCAGCGTCTGGACGAGGTTGGGCTGCATTGCATCCTTCAGCAGCACCGCCATGGCCCGGTCCGCCTTCAGGTCGCGGGCAAAGACCGGCGAACGGTCGAACCTATAGCCGATGACGATATCGCCAAGCCGCCGCTCGAGATCCGCAAGGTCCTGAGCCAGGCAAAGAATGGCCATGACTTCCGACGCCACGGTAATATCAAAGCCGCTTTCGCGCGGAAAGCCGTTGGAAACGCCGCCGAGCGAGGCCACCATCTGGCGCAGCGCCCGGTCGTTCATGTCCATCACCCGCCGCCAGCTGATCCGCCGCGTATCGATATCGAGTGCGTTGCCCCAGTAGATATGGTTGTCGATCATCGCCGACAGCAGATTGTGGGCCGAGGTGATGGCGTGGAAATCGCCGGTGAAATGCAGGTTGATATCTTCCATCGGTACGACCTGGGCATAACCGCCGCCGGCCGCCCCGCCCTTGACGCCGAAACAGGGCCCGAGTGACGGTTCGCGCACGCAGATGACGGCTTGTTTGCCGATCCGGTTCAATCCGTCGCCGAGCCCGACGGTCGTCGTCGTCTTGCCCTCGCCGGCCGGGGTCGGGTTGATCGCCGTGACCAGGATCAGCTTGCCGTCCTTACGGTCCGAAAGCGACGCAATGAAGTCGGCGCCGATCTTCGCCTTGTCGTGCCCATAGGGTGCCAACGCATCGAGGGGGATACCCAGCTTGGCGCCGATCTCGCCGATCGGCTTCTTCTGCGCCGCACGGGCAATTTCGATATCGGATTTCACGCCGGCCATGGTGTCCCCTTCTGATGCATGCGACCCGTCAGGATGCAGCCATCATCGATAAAGGAGAGAGCCGCGCGTGGGAATAGGGGCACATCCACTGGCCACAGCTGATCGGGCATGGAAAAGGCGCAACGTTCGCTCGTCCCGCCCTTTCTGCTTTTGTCTTCGCTTGGCAATCAGAAGCGCTGCGTCAACGAGATCTTGAAGCTGCGGCCGGGCTCCGAATAGAATTCCCGCGCCTGCGTCGCATTGAACCCCCTCACGGTGGAGTAGTCGTAATAGGTCTTGTCGAAGAGGTTGTAGATGCCGGCATTGATTTTCAGGCCCTTGACCTGCTCCGGCTCCCACCAGGCTGTCAGGTCGACAATTCCATAGCCTGGGGTGCGGAAATAACTGCCACCCAAGCCATCGTCTGCTTTCGATCGCTTGACGCCAATCACGTCGACGCCGACGCCCCAGAACTCGGTGTCGTATCCGAAGCTGGCAACCGCCTTCAACGGTGCGACCGATCGCAGGAAGGTATCCCGATCAAGGTCCTCGCCGCGCACTAAGGCAAGTCCGCCGCCAATTCTGAAGCCGCTGGCAAACGTCTTCTGGACGCTGGCTTCCACACCGTAAATCCGGGCGCGGGCAATGTTCTGGTAGCCTTGAACGCCTTGTGGGAAGTCTGCTGGATTGTAACCGGCCGCAATGATCTTCGCAGCGGTAAAGCTCCGCGCATCGATGAAGTTCTTGTAACGGTTGTAGAAGAGATTGACCCGGCCGCCAAAGTCCTGGTCGCCGAGATCGGCGCCGACTTCGAAGCTGTTGCTCGTTTCCGACTCGAGATCCGGATTGCCAAGCCGCAGGTAGGTGCCGGGGCCGCCGAATACGCTGTAGAGCTCGCCGGCCGTCGGAGCGCGGAAGGCCATCGCCCATTGCGCAAACAGTTTCACGTCCTCGTTCACGTCATAGCCGAGGCGCACCTTGGGCGAAACGGCGAAGTCCTCGAACCCATCGGGCAAGGCCGGATTGCTGGCATTGTTGTCATAGGCGGCAGTCATTTTCGGCTCGTGCCGCACCCAGTCGAAGCGCACGCCCGGCGTCAGCGTGAAGGCTGAATTCTCAAAGCCGATCTCGTCGTCGAGATAGAAGCCGATACGACTCGTATCGACCTTCGGCGTGTCCGCCTGGTTGGTATGCAGGTTTGCGCAGGCCGAGAAGCCGGGCGGATAGACCCCTGGTCGGATTTCTGGTGGGCAATTGTCATAGCCTCCGGAATTTTGTTCCGACGTCATGCGAGCAAGATCAAAACCAAAGGTGAGCTTGTGGTCGAGCAAGCCTGCATCAATCTCCTTTTCCGCTGCCCCGACGAGGCCGAAACTTTCCTGCTCATACTCGTTGCGCCGGCCGATAGGACCGATCACCGATGTCGAGCGATATCCGTCATAGCCATCCAGCGTCCGTTGCTTCATGTAGTAAAGCGAGGCCCAGGCGCGGTCCACCGGACTTTCTTCGCTCTGCGACTCGTATTTGTAATCAAGCGAGATCCGGTCCCGGTCCAGATCCTTGATCCCGTCATAGTTGCCTGCGCGGTAATTGCCGGCCGCCGTCTGCATGGTGCGCGTTTCCGTGTCGCGGTCGCGGCGGAAACGCTCAGCCGTTAGGCCGAACATATGTCCTTCCTCGAACTCGTGGCGCAGCTTGAAGAGAAGATTATACTGATCGTAATCGGAGGGATTGGCCTCCGTGCGTGCCGTGCTCAGCGCGTCAATGTCGCCATTGCTCTTCCGCTCCTGGCCCTTTTTGTAGCCGCCTTGGAAAAGAATCGAGGTGTTTTCGATCTTTTTGGCGACCCCGAGGGAGCCGAAACCGCTTGTGTCGGATCCGTCATATCCTGTTTTCGCAATGCCGCCCCAGTCCCGCCCCTCCTGGATCAGGTCTTCAGGCTCAAGGGTACGAAGACCGAGCACCCCGCCGAGCGCTCCGGGCCCAGCGCGGCTGGAATCGGCACCGCGCACCACATCTACACTTGAGAGCGATCCAAAATCGAAGGCATCGACGCCGCCGGTTGCCTGGCGCGTTACATCGTCGATAAAGGGAGTCGGAATGCCGTCCACGGTTGTCAGAACGCGGCTTCCTTCCAGACCACGAATGTTGATTGCACCGGTGGTGCGGTTGAAATTGACGCCCGGTTCAAGCACTCGGCCGAGATCCTCAATATTGGTGATCTGCTTGTTCTCGATCTGCGCCTGCGTCGTTTGTGTTGCAAGCGGTGTGTCGGTGGCACTGCCCGGATTGGACGTTCGTTTCCCCTTCAGACTGATCGGCCGCAATACCGTGCTGTCCTGCTGCGCGGCATCTTGCGCCGAAGCTTCCGAGAGCAGCGAAAAGACGGCAAAAGCCGTGCAGGCGAGCAACAAAGACTGGGAGCGGTGAGGCATGTCTGTCCTTTCAAGGCGCGCACGGTCGGCGGCGCGCGAAGGGACGCGAACCGAGCGCAAGGCGTTTCAAATCTGGCAAATATGTGGCGGTAGGCAAAATCTGCCTTAATCATGCCAATATAAAACATGACAAAAATAGTCAATAATTAAAACATGACGATTTGCTCTTCTTCTTGGTTCACCTGACGTTGCGGTATGACACTGGCAGCCGGTTGGCCGATCTGGCTCAAGCGCCACATCCGCCTCCGTCTCTGCGGATGATTCGGCGAGAGGAGTCGGAGCGAAATTTGTCAGTCCTCCCCGTCTCAATCTCCCCCAGCACATGCGCTTAGATTAGCTGAACGGGGCAAGCCGGCGTTAACCATATGGAAAGACTTAAAAATATGAACGAGTATCATAAACAGTTGTTGCGTGGGGGCTTGACCCGCATATTTTACTGGCTATTCAAATGGTTTGGTATATTTGTTGCCCTTAACATAATCAGATAATTTTTTGCCTCAGATATGATTACTCTGGAACGGCAGTCCATTTTAAGCAGCGAAATTTCCGCGGCGGATTCGCGCACCGGGATCTCGAGCGCGCTTGCGCGCATCACGCACGAATTCGGTTTCCGTTATTTCATGCTGGTCAAGGTCCCACCTGCTGACGAGGTGCTGCTGGCTCGATCCATCGTCGACACGAACCTGCCCAGGGACTATATCCGCGAATTCGACCGGCGGCGGCTGCTCCGCAAATGTCCGCTCTCGCCCATCCTGGCCGAGTTTTCACTGCCCTATTGCTGGGTGCTCGACGAGCGCGACCACGCCAACGGCCTTCCCTTTCCGCCAGAATTGGCTGAACTCCAGCGTCAATACGAGATGACCACAAGCCTCGCCATGGCCATGCATTCGGTCGACAGCACTGGTTTCCGCATACGCATCGATGGCAGCCGTCCAAGGCTCACTCAGGTCGAAATCAACGAAATCGGTATGATATTGCTGCATGCCTTCGGCGTCTTCGACAAGATCCGCCGAGCTGACAAGGGCGTTTCCGCGCCGCTGACGACGCGCGAATTGGAAGTGGTCCGCTGGACGGCACAAGGCAAGACATCAGCGGAAATCGGCCAGATCCTTTCGCTGTCGGACCATACCGTTAACGCGTATATGACCAATGCCATCAAGAAACTGGATTGTGTCAATCGTACCCAATTGGTAGCTAAAGCCTTGAGGTTGAGGCTGATCATATAAGCAGGGCATTTTCTCCTGCTTCGGGGGAAATGATTGAATTCAGGGTCCGACGGCGCTGAAAAGGGTGCCGCGCAGCAGTTTGGGGATTTCGGTCTTTCACAAGCGGATGTGATTGAGCTTGCCACTGGCTTCCGGCTCTATGGTTTCTGGCGCATGGAACTCGACGCTGGCCATGTGTTCGCCACCGAAAACTTCTTTCACCTCTGCGGCCTTGAGCCACATGCCGGGCCGGTCGACATCGTTGAAGTCAGCGCGCGGATCCATCCCGACGACCTCACGAACCTGATGCGTATCTTCGAGCATGCCGGCCGCGACAAGACCGCCTATGAAAGCATATTCCGGGTCCGGATCGGTGCAGAAGGCTTCAAGTTTGTCCGCGCCGTCGGCAAATTCCGGCCAAAGCCCGGCACGAGTGGCGAAGTGGTCGGCATCAGCTATGAGCTCTTCCGACAGGATGAAGACGAGGCCCTGCTTTTAAAGGCCGCTCTACAACAAATCCTGCAGCCCTAGCGATCGAGAACGGAGCGGACCTCGACGAGGTTTGACCGGACCCTGAGGATGTAAAAGCCCATGACCGCCAGATGGGACGGCATGATCCAGCCGTCTTCACGACCATTGGAAATGATCGCCGGCTGGATGCGCAGCGCCGCTTTCAGCTGCACCAGCGTTTCGCTCCACATCGGCCCAAGATTGCGCTCGCGAATGACCTGCGAGAAATCGGCGCCGGCTGCAGTGAGGATGGCATAATACCCATAGAGCTGGCCATAGGCGAACCAGAAGCGGTCATCCGCCCTTGTATCGAACCAGCCGCCGTTGAAGTTTTCCGAGCGCTCGCGCAGGATTGCCGAGGTACTGCCGATATCATTGGCGATCCGGTCGAGGAACTGCACCAGGTTATCGGCACGCCCGTCGAAAACTGCTACGCAGGTGGTTAACTCGGCGTTGAATTTGCGCAGGCTGTCGATCGCCGCCCGGTAATAGCTTGGGCTCGGCGTCTTCGGCCCGAAGGGGCTCAAGCCAAAATACCAGGAATACTCGTCGAATTGCAGGTTGCTGCGGGCATCCTGGAGATTGTTGTTGACCCCGGACGTGCCCCGCATCCGCGCCAGCGTATCCACGAGCTCGACAGACGTACGCCGCACTGCCTGGTTCACACCGCGCTGGAAGGAAGCCTTGTTGTCGAGAAACGGCGTGCTGTCCCAGTCCAGCCCTAACAGGCCGAGCCGGTAAAGCAGCATGGAGGAGATCCAGGCATTCTGGTTGACGTTCATGTCGGTGAGGTCTGCGGCCGCGTCAACGATCGCGGAAGACTGGCACTGCCGCGCCGCCGTGGCTGCGGCCGTGGTTTGCGGGCTGGCCGGCGCCGGCGCCGTCAGTTCCTGGCCCGCCGGCACGGTGCGCTCGGACCAGCGATAGCTGTCGACAAAATTCGGGTTGAAGCCGCTCCAGACCTGGGTTTGCCAGATGAAATAGCCATACGAGCCGACCAGCAGCGCTAGAACCGCGATAACCGGGCCCTTTACCATCCAGTGCCGACCACTATACCAGCCACGGGCAGCCATGAAGGGCCAGATCAGCCAGGCGACAAGTAGGCCGATGCCTCTGCCGACGCCTTGGCCAAGCCTCTGGAAAAAGGCGGTAATGCGGTCGGGCATCGCTGTCTCCTGTGCCGGGGGCATCCGATCTTCGACACACATATGTTCTGTGGTGCACAATCACAACCGCCATCGGCAAATTGGTTGTTGCGACAAGGCAGGGATCAATCCTGCGGCGGACTTGCCGGCTCAGGCGCCACCTGCGGTCCATAGGTGGGAAACCAGCTGAAGAAGCGCGTTTCCGTCGCCTCCCTCAACCGCTCGAGGTCGCGGCCGATCAGCATGCCGCGTCGAAAGCGATCGAGCGATGCGTCGAGATGCATGAAACCCTGTGCATCGAGAGCGAGTCCTTGACGCTTCCCGTCAACCTCGATCACCACCCGGTAAAGGATCAGCAGATCCTCCACATCCACCGTCAGCTTGTGAAGAAGCGCGTTGCAGACCGCAACCCGCCTGTTCAGCATCCGGACCAGCGCGTTGGAAAGGCGGATGAAGTCCTCCACGGCAGTGACGGCCTGAAGCCGCTCGCCCGCACTTTGGTAATCTCCCAGTCTTTCCATCACCTCGGGGCGGTGATCGACAAATTGCGCAAGAGCGCTTTCAAGCGACTTATGCTTGGCCAGAAGCAACCGGCGCTCCTCGCTCAGCACGCCCGCCAGCCGGTCCGCCCGCCGCAGAAGATCGGTCAGGCGGTCCAGGCTGTTGCGTCGCACCCAGCGCCGCTCCAGGAGCCTTCTGGTTGTCGATCGGGAAAAATATCCGAGCAGCCGTTCCGCTCGGCTCGGCACTTCCCGATCCTCGAAGGCCCGCTTTTCCTCCTCCAGCCGATCCGCAAAGGCGGAGATCAGCGCTGCCAGCGATTGCTCCGCGGCATCGCGCTCATCGGCATCGGCTCCCTGGCGCGCCTGCTCGGCGGCAAGCGCCGCTTTGTCTGGAAGCTGCCGGTCGCGCGCCGCCTGTATAACCATGGTCTCGGAGGCCGCCAGCGCGGATCGTAGAGCTTCCAGCTTCGCCCCTACTTCTCCCACCGCAGTCTCGAAGCTTTTCCTGTCCGCCACGTTCGATGCCCCCTGTCGCTTTTGGCGGCAAGATAACGTTCCTTACGGATTCAGCCACATCTATCTTCCGCCGAAAACCGGCGGCCGCGACAAGCTCTTAGTCGCAGCGCATCTTTTCTTCCCAGTGGCGGCGGCAGAGCGACACATATTTTTCGTTGCCGCCCACTTCCACCTGGGCGCCGTGACGCATAACCCTGCCCTCTTCGTCCATGCGCACCACCATGGTTGCCTTGCGACCGCAAAAACAGATCGTGCGCACTTCGCGCAACTCGTCCGCTATGGCGAGCAGCTCGTGCGACCCTGGGAAGAGCTTGCCCTGGAAATCGGTGCGCAGGCCGTAAGCCATGACAGGCGCGCCTACTCTGTCGCAGACGCGGGCAAGTTGCCAAACCTGCTCCTGCGCCAGGAATTGCGCCTCGTCGACGAAGACGCAGGCGATTGGGTCGTCATTGTGCATGCCGGTGATGATTTCGAAGAGGTCATCTTCCTCGCTGAACGGAATGGCGTCCGAGGAGAGGCCGATCCGCGAGGCGACCCGGCCTTGGCCCGCCCGGTCGTCCAGCGCCGCCACGAAGATTGCCGTGCGCATGCCGCGCTCCCGGTAATTGTAGGAGGCCTGCAGCAGCATGGTCGACTTGCCGGCATTCATCGTTGCGTAGTGGAAATAAAGCTTGGCCATAGGCTCCTTTTGATCCGCATCGAAACGGAAGAAAAGCTGGTCGCTCCGGCTAATCACAGGAAATCATGTGGGCGCTCCTGGCTGCCCCGTGTCGCAATGACCCGCCCGACGCGACGTGAACGCGCGCGCTTGCCTGTTGAAGAGAGATATTGATAATGGCGGGAACATAAAAAACGGGAGCAAATCATGCGCACCACCTCTTCGCTGAAGACGACACTTGCACTCGCCGCATCTTTTCTGACGCTGGCGGGCGCTGCTGCTGCGGCCGAACCCGAGAGCTGCGGCACGGTTCGCTTCTCCGATGTCGGCTGGACCGACATCACCGCGACCACCGCCACCGCTTCCGTGCTCTTGAAGGCGCTGGGCTATGACACGGACGTCAAGGTGCTTTCCGTGCCCGTGACCTATTCGTCGCTGAAGAACAAGGATATCGACGTTTTCCTCGGCAATTGGATGCCGACCCAGGAAGCCGATGTGCGGCCCTTCCTCACTGACAAGTCGGTCGAATCCATCGGCCCCAACTTGGTTGGGGCAAAATATACGCTGGCCACCAACGCCAAGGGCGCAGCCCTCGGCATCAAGGACTTCAAGGATATCGCCGCCAATAAGGATGCACTGGAAGGCAAGATCTACGGCATCGAGCCCGGCAATGACGGCAACCGACTGATCCTCGGCATGATCGAGAAGAATACCAACGGCTTGAAAGGCTTCGAAGTGGTGGAGTCGTCGGAGCAAGGCATGCTGGCCCAGGTGGCGCGCGCCGAAAAGGCCGGCCAGCCGGTCGTCTTTCTCGGCTGGGAGCCGCATCCGATGAACTCGACCTTCAAGCTGACCTATCTGACTGGCGGCGACGATGTCTTCGGACCGAATTTCGGCGGTGCGGAAGTCTTCACCAATGTGCGGGCTGGCTATACGCAGGAATGCCCCAATGTCGGCGCCTTCATCAAGAACCTGAATTTCTCGCTGCCGATGGAAAACCAGATCATGGGCAGCATCCTCAATGACGGCGAGGAGCCGGAAGCCGCCGCCACCAAATGGCTGAAGGCGAATGGCGCAGCCGTCCAGCCCTGGCTTGCCGGTGTCACCACCAAGGATGGCAAGCCTGGTGCCGAAGCCGTCAAGGCCGAACTCGGCCTGTAAGACACGCGGCACAAGATCAAGGGCAGGTCTCCGGCCCTTGATCTTCGAGGCTCCCATTTCTCCTGATCAGGCAGGCGACACGACGTGAACTGGCTTCCCGAATGGCTCGTGGATTCGACCGGCAAGCTGCGCCTCGGCAACTGGGCAAAGGACTGCGTCGATTGGCTGACCGCCAATGCCGACTGGTTCTTCGATTGGCTGTCGGCGGTCCTGTCGGCCGTCATCAACGCCATGCTTTTCGTTCTGCAATGGCCGAATGCCTTCGTGCTGATTGCCCTTTTGACCGGCGTTGCCTGGATCCTGCGCCGCTCGCTTGGTGTCGCAGCCTTCACCGCCATTGGTCTCCTGCTCATCTACAACCAAGGCTATTGGAAGGAAACAAGCGAAACCCTAGCCCTGGTCCTGGCCGCCACCGCCGTCTGTATGCTTGTCGGCGTGCCGGTCGGCATTGCGGCAGCCCGCCGGCCCTGGCTTTACGAAATCCTGCGGCCGGTCCTCGATCTGATGCAGACCATTCCCACCTTCGTTTATCTCATTCCGGCCCTCATCCTGTTCGGCCTCGGCATGGTGCCCGGCCTTATCGCCACCGTCATCTTTGCCGTTCCCGCGCCCGTGCGGCTGACCAGGCTCGGCATCATCTCGACGCCCGAAGCGCTGACGGAAGCCGCCATTGCCTTTGGCGCCACACCCTTCCAGGTGCTGCGCAAGGTGGAACTCCCTTATGCCATGCCGCAGATCATGGCCGGCTTGACGCAGACTATCATGCTGTCCCTGTCCATGGTGGTGATTGCCGCCCTGGTCGGCGCACCTGGGCTTGGCGTGCCGGTTGTGCGGGCGCTCAACACGGTCAATATCGCCCGCGGCTTCGATGCCGGCTTCTGCATCGTCGTGCTGGCGATCATTCTCGACCGCATGTTCCGCACGGCCGAACCCGGGAGCAAGTCATGAGCGCTTCTGTAACCAACGCGGTCACTTTCACCAATGTCGACATCATCTTCGGCGCCAGCCCGCAGCAGGCCTTGCCGCTTCTTGACCAGGGCCGCACCCGGGATGAGATCGCCGCCGCCACCGGTATTGTTCTGGGCGTCGCCAATGCCTCGCTTTCCATTCGCGAGGGTGAGATCCTCGTGCTGATGGGGCTATCCGGCTCAGGCAAGTCGACGCTTCTGCGCGCCGTCAACGGGCTCGCTCCGGTGGTCCGGGGCACTGTCAGTATTGCGACGCCCTCGGGTCCCGTCGATCCCTACAGGGCGAGCGCCAAGACCCTGCGCGATCTGCGCATGCACACCGTGTCCATGGTCTTCCAGCAATTCGGCCTGCTGCCCTGGCGCACCGTTGCCGAAAATGTCGGCTTCGGGCTGGAGCTCGCCGGAATTCCGGAACCGGAACGGAGGAAACGCGTCGGCGAACAGCTCGAACTGGTCAGCCTCACCAATTGGGCGAACCGCAAAGTGGGTGAACTGTCGGGCGGCATGCAGCAGCGCGTCGGCCTGGCCCGCGCCTTTGCGACCGGTGCGCCCATCCTGCTTATGGACGAGCCCTTTTCCGCCCTCGACCCGCTGATCCGCAACCGTCTGCAGGACGAGCTCCTGGAATTCCAGCAGCGGCTGAAAAAGACAATCCTCTTCGTCAGCCATGATCTGGACGAGGCTTTCCGGATCGGCAACCGCATCGCCATCATGGAGGGCGGTCGCATCGTCCAGTGTGGGACGCCGCAGGAAATCGTCCGGGCGCCGGCCGACGATTACGTCGCCGACTTCGTCCAGCATCTCAACCCGATCACCATGCTGACGGCGGCCGACGTCATGCGCCCCGGCATGACCGGCCAGGGTGCATCCGCCTCCGTCACCGCCACCGCCCGCAGCGCGACGCCGCTCATCGATATCCTCGATGCTCTGTCGCGCCAGCCGGGAGCAATCGGCGTGGTAGAAAACGGCGCCGTGATTGGCACGATTTCCGCCGAAGATGTGATTGCCGGCCTCACCCGCCACCGCCGCCGGAGATCCTGAACCAGGCTCCGGCAGCTGTCGCGCTAACCATCAGCGTTAAACATCATTGAAGTGGACTACGCCGCTCGGCTTTCGCTCTACCGCGCGAGGTGCTATGCGTCGCGCCACAGATCAAGGCGATAAAGACGGTTATGGAAATGGCTGACAAGCCCCAGACATTGCGCGATACGGACGACGAGGCCCGCCGGCTTGCGCGCGTGCTGGTGCGCGGTGCCCGGTTCATGGCACTCGCTGTCAACGATCCCGAAGACGGATATCCTTCCGCCAGCCGCGTGCTTACCGGCACCGATGCGGACGCGGCTCCGGTTATTCTGGTGTCCGGCCTTTCGACCCATACGACGGCGCTCGCTGCCGATCCACGCTGTTCGCTTCTCGCCGGGGAGCCGGGCAAGGGCGATCCGCTTGCCCATCCGAGAATCAGCGTCCAAAGCGATGCGGAAAAGGTGGCGCGGGACGGTCCCGATCACCTGAGGATCCGCAGCCGCTTTCTTCATCGGCACCCCAAGGCGCAGCTTTACGTCGATTTTCCCGACTTCTGCTTCTTTCGGCTTGTGCCAAGGAAGGCGTCGCTGAACGGCGGTTTCGGACGCGCCTATCAGCTTAAAGGATCAGACCTCCTGATCCCCGAGCCGGGAATCACGTCGGAATGGGTGCAACTGCAAAATGCTTTAGAAAACATGAAGGAAGGCGCAGCTTGCCTTGCCGCCAAGATTGGTGCCAAAATTGACGCCGATTGGCGTTTCGGCGGGGCAGACAGGGCAGGTCTCGACATTATTGGAGGCGATTTCCAGCTAAGGCACGAATTTGAGACGCTTTTACCATCTCCACAGAGCGTGCTGGATTATATTTCCAGCATGGCTTATCAGACCGGGCAACTACCCGAAATCTAGGGATATACAATTTCGTTCGCTGCTGGTTTATTTCATCGGACGGATGACGGCGAATGCCAGGGCGGCTCGCTTTGGCTACGAGGGGAATTGAGCTTATGGACACGATGTCACTATCAGAGCATTCTACGGCAGCGGCCGGTCTTTTATCCGCCATGGCGAATCCGAAGCGGCTGATGATCCTGTGCTGCCTTGTCAGGGGCGAAGTCGCAGTCGGCGCATTGGCTTCGCAGGTCGGCCTCAGCCAGTCTGCACTCTCGCAGCATTTGTCGAAGCTGAGGGCGCAGAAGCTGGTCAAGACGCGCCGCGACGCGCAGACCATCTATTATTCCAGCTCCTCCGAATCCGTACTCAAGGTTCTGGCGACCCTGGAAGACCTTTACTGCGCGCAGGAACAGAAGACCTCCGCAGCAGCCTGACCCACGGCGCCCGATGGCGCCGACCCTGCCCGGATCTTGAACCGGCGCCCCGCGGCACCAGCGGGCGGCGGCTTATGCTTTGACATTTCTCCTGTAAATGCAGCCCCTTTTTGGGGCTCCGAAGTCGGTTGACGGCCTCAATCCCGCTGATAATTTGACCATGCAGTCAAACTTGGCGCAACGCCGCCGACCGGGAATGGCCCCTGGCAGAACCAATAGGGCCGCAGGAGAACAGCATGTCCAACCGCCTCAACACCACGCCCAACGACCTTCGCGCCTTCTGGATGCCGTTCACGGCCAATCGCCAGTTCAAGCAGGAGCCCCGCCTCTTCGTTGCCGCCAAGGACATGCACTACACCACCCATGACGGTCGCCAAGTGCTGGATGCAACGGCTGGTCTCTGGTGCGTCAATGCCGGGCACTGCCGCCCGAAGATCACCGAGGCAATCCGCGAACAGGCTGGCGAACTGGATTATGCGCCCGCCTTCCAGCTCGGCCATCCGAAGGCCTTCGAACTTGCCAACCGGCTGGTCGACATTGCGCCTGAGGGCATGAACCACGTCCTTTACACCAATTCAGGCTCCGAATCAGTCGAGACGGCGCTGAAGGTGGCGCTCGCCTATCACCGCGTAAAGGGCAATGGTTCGCGCTTTCGCCTGATCGGCCGCGAGCGTGGCTATCATGGCGTCAATTTTGGTGGCATCTCGGTCGGCGGCATCGTCTCCAATCGAAAAATGTTCGGAACGCTGCTGACCGGCGTCGATCACATGCCGCATACCCACCTGCCGGCCCAGAATGCCTTCACCCGCGGCCAGCCGGAACATGGCGGTGACCTGGCGACCGAACTGGAACGCATCGTCACCCTGCATGACGCCTCGACAGTTGCAGCCGTCATCGTCGAGCCGGTGGCGGGCTCGACCGGCGTGTTGATCCCGCCGAAGGGCTACCTGCAGAAGCTGCGCGACATCTGCACCAAGCACGGCATCCTGCTGATCTTTGACGAAGTCATCACCGGCTTCGGCCGCCTCGGCGCCCCTTTCGCAGCCCAGTATTTCGACGTCAAGCCGGACATCATCACCACCGCCAAGGGCCTCACCAACGGTGTCATTCCCATGGGCGCCGTCTTCGTCACCTCCGAAATCCACGATGCCTTCATGACCGGGCCTGAGCACATGATCGAATTCATGCACGGCTATACCTATTCCGGTAATCCGATCGCTTCGGCCGCCGCTCTGGCGACGCTCGAAACCTACAAGGAGGAAGCCTTGTTCGACCGGGCTCGCGATATCGCGCCTTATTGGGAAGAAGGCTTGCATTCGCTGAAGGACCTTCCGAATGTGATCGACATCAGAAACCTCGGCCTGATCGGCGCCATCGAACTTGACCCGATCGTGGGCGAACCGACCAAGCGGGCCTTCACGGCCTTCCTCAAGGCCTATGAAGACGGCCTGCTGATCCGCACCACCGGCGACACGATCGCCATGTCGCCGCCGCTGATCGTCGAAAAACACCATATCGACGAGATCCTCGGCAAGCTGCGCGAGATCCTGACGGGAAATATTTGATCTTCAAGAGGCAGGCGCCGAACCCACAAAGCGGCCATGGTGGCCGCTTTTTCGTATGGCGCGGCCTCATGTCGAATGCAATAAAACAGGCATGAACATGATATGTTCTTGCGCATATTGCACGTGGTTCATACACAATCTGGCGCTGGCTGAGAAAGTCAAACATGACTCGCGCCGGCCTTGACCGTACCTCGCCCTCGTCATGGCAGGAAATCGCACAAGGATTGCACCCGGCGAAATCCAAAACGAGCGCCCGCAGATGCGGCAATCACCGGGGCTGCCATGGCCCAACCCAAGGAGACAGACATGAAGTTGAAGACCTTTCTGGGCGCCACCGCCCTCGCCTCTTTTTCGTTCGCACCGCTCGCACATGCCGATATCATCATCGGGCTGATTGCTCCGCTGACCGGCCCCGTCGCTGCCTATGGCGATCAGGTCAAGAACGGCGCTGAGACGGCAATCGAGGAGATCAACAAAAAGGGCGGCATTCTCGGTGAAAAGGTCGTGCTCAAGGCGGCCGATGACGCCGCCGAACCGAAGCAGGGGGTTTCCGCCGCCAACCAGCTCGTCGGCGAAGGCATCCGCTTCGTGGTTGGCCCGGTAACTTCGGGCGTGGCCATGCCGGCTTCCGACGCGCTAGCCGAAAACGGTGTGCTGATGGTGACGCCGACGGCAACAACCCCGGCATTGACGACCCGTGGCCTCACCAATGTGCTGCGCACCTGCGGCCGCGACGACCAGCAGGCGGAGGTCGCCGCACAATATGTGCTCAAGTCCCTGAGGGACAAGAAGGTGGCGATCGTCAACGACAAGGGCGCCTATGGCAAGGGCCTGGCGGACGCCTTCAAGAAAACCCTCAATGCTGGCGGCGTGCAGGAAGTGCTGAACGATGCCGTGACCCCTGGCGACAAGGATTTCAGCGCCCTGACCACCCGCCTCAAGTCGGAAAAGGTCGAAGTCATCTATTTCGGCGGCTATCACCCGGAAGGCGGACTGCTGGCCCGCCAGCTTGCAGATCTCGGTGTCAAGGCAACCATCATCGGCGGCGATGGCCTGTCGAATAGCGAATACTGGAACATCGGCTCCAATGCCGCTGCCGGCACGCTGTTCACCAACGCTTCGGACGCCACGAAAAACCCTGACTCCAAGGCCGCCGCCGATGCGCTCGCCGCGCGCAACATACCGGCGGAAGCCTTCACGCTCAACGCTTTTGCCGCCGTCGAGGTTATCAAGGCCGGCATTGAAAAGGCAAAGAGCGCCGACGATGCAGAAGCCGTCGCCGCAGCATTGAAGAGCGGCGAACCGATCAAGACGGCAATTGGTGACCTCTCCTATGGCGAGACCGGCGACCTGACGTCACGGAGCTTCTCGCTCTTCAAATGGGAAAACGGCAAGATCGTCGCTGCGGAATGAAGGCAGCCGGTATCGGCGGCAGTGAACCGCCGCCCAAAAGCGGCTGCTTCAAAATTGGCCCGCAAAATTGGCCCGCTCTCGCGAGCGGGCCAATTTCGTAAGTTACGACTTGATGAAGGCGAGCAAATCGGCGTTGAGCACGTCGGCATTGATCGTCAGCATACCGTGCGAGAAGCTAGGATACGTCTTGATGGAGCCGTTCTTCAGGAGCTTGATCGACTTATGGGCCGCTGCACCGATCGGCACGATCTGGTCGTCTTCGCCGTGCAGCACCAGTGTCGGCACGGTGATGGCTTTGAGATCCTCCGTCTGGTCGGTTTCGGAGAAAGCCTTGATACCGTCGTAATGGGCCTGGGCGCCGCCCATCATCCCCTGGCGCCACCAATTCTGGATCACGCCTTCATGCACGGTCGCGCCATCCCGGTTGAAGCCGTAGAACGGTCCGGCCGGCACGTCGCGGAAGAACTGCGCGCGGTTGGCGGCGAGCGCAGAGCGAAATCCGTCGAAAACCTCGAGCGGCAGCCCGTCAGGATTGGCCTCGGTCTTCAGCATCAGCGGCGGAACGGCCGAAACAAGAACGGCCTTGGCGACGCGGCCGGCGGGTTCGCCATGCTTGGCGACATAGCGGGCAACTTCGCCGCCGCCGGTGGAATGGCCGATATGTACGGCGTTCCTCAGGTCGAGATGTTCGACGACGGCAAACGCATCCGCGGCATAGTGATCCATGTCGTGACCATCTGCACCCTGGCTCGAGCGCCCGTGTCCACGGCGGTCATGGGCGACGACGCGAAAGCCTTCTTTGAGGAAGAACAGCATCTGGGCGTCCCAGTCGTCGGAAGACAAAGGCCAGCCATGGTGGAAAACGATTGGCTGTGCGTCTTTCGAGCCCCAGTCCTTGTAGAAAATTTCTATGCCGTCTTTGGTCGTAATGGTGCTGCTCATGGTCGTTTCCTTCAAAGATGATGAAGAGGCAATCGAGGTGGGAGATGGAATTGTATTTTGTTGCAACGGAGCTGAACCTACCGAATTATTGCGACATGTCCATTACCGGTCGATCGCTTTACGGGCCTCTCCTGTGAACAGTCTGTTGCACATGCGCTGCCCGCAGTTATGCTTGTCCCCATTAGCCGCCAGCGCCTCGCCGCATATGGCCCTCAAGCGATATCGAGAGACAGCAGGAGTTCGCCGTGAGTTTTTTTGAAAGCCTTCTGGCACTGCTTCTCGTCGCCATCGTGTTGCTGCAGGTCTCGCGCCGCCTCGTCATCCCTTACCCTTCCATGTTGGCCATGGCGGGCGCGGCCGTGGCTCTCGTTCCCGGCATGCCCTATGTGGCTCTTGATCCGAAAGTGGCGCTGGCCTTATTCATTGCCCCCGCCCTTCTGGATGCCGCCTTTGACTTCCCCGTCGGGACGGCCCGTCGCTTCTGGTTGCCGCTGCTCGTTTTTGCTGTCGGCGGCGTCGTCATGACGGCTTTGGTGGTTGCTCTGGTGGGGTGGACCTTCGCCGGTCTGCCTTTTGCAGCCGCGCTCGTGCTCGGCGCTATCGTTGCACCGCCGGATGCCGCTGCAGCGACCGCAGTTCTCTCATCCGTCGCCATACCGCGCAATACCGATGCCATCTTGCGCGGCGAAAGCCTTTTCAACGATGCCGCCGCCTTGCTGATCTTCAGCGCAGCGCTGTCTGTCCAGTCTGCCGGATCATTGAATGGTCCGGTTGCCTTGAGCCTTACGCTTGCGGTGCCAGGCGGCATCCTGCTTGGTGTCATCGCTGCCTGGATCATCACGCGCCTGTCCCCCTTCGTGTCAGGAACGCTCGGCGGTAACATCCTCCAATTCGTGCAGACCTTCTTCCTCTGGATCCTGGCCGAGCGCCTGCATTTGTCGCCCGTGCTGGCCATTGTCGCCTTCGCGATGACGATCGCCAGCAGCAATGATGCGCAGCTTTCCTCAGCTCGCATGCGGGTGCAATCCTATGCCGTCTGGAGCGCGGTCGTCTTTGTCCTCAACGTCATGGCCTTCCTGCTGATGGGCATGCAGGTGCGCGACATCCTGCGCGAGATCGAGCCGGCGCGGCTGGGAGAGGCAGCCGTCTTCGCGGGGATTGTCGTCGTCATCGTCGTCGCCGTTCGTTTTGCAGTCTGTTTTGCCTTGAACCGCTATGAAGCCTTTCAAGCCCGTCGGGAAGCGCGGGCCGAACGCGCCACGGTCGGGCAAGCTGTTCTCACCGGCTGGTGCGGCATGCGAGGACTTTTGACGCTTGCGACCGCCTTCGCACTTCCGCAGGACTTTCCGGCCCGCGACATCGTCGTCCTGACCGCCTTCTCGGTCGTGCTCGCCACTCTCGTCATCCAGGGCCTGTCGCTGAAATTCGTGATCCGCTGGCTCCGCTTCGATCTCGACGGGCATGAAGCGGGCGACCTCAACGAGCTGCGCGGCAAAATCGCTTCGGCCGGGCTCGCACGGCTGGAAGGCGCCGGCGGCGAGGAGGCGGAATTGCTGCGCACGAAATTGCGTATGGAGCAGCAGAGCCTGTCCAACCCGGCTCTGGAATCGCTCAACAACTATCGCCGTCTTGCACTCGACGTCATTGCCGCCCAGCGTGAAAAGCTTGCCTTTTTGCGTGGCCAGCACCAGTTAAATCCGGAGGTCTACAACCTCCTTCTTGAGGAAATCGATTGGCGCGAACTTTCGGTCCTTCCGGAAGAAGAGCGGCGCATCGAGGAAATCTAGCTCTCTCCACATCCGCCCGCCGTCACAGGCAGCTCGGCGACCGCAAATCTTCAGACGCAAACATTAAACCATACGGTTGACCCTTTGCGCGCATGCCGCATGCCGCCTGCCGCCTGCCGCCTGACCGGCTTAGACCCGCGCGCAGAAGGCGTCGAGGGGGGCGAGCCTGACAATGCCACCGTCGAAACCTAGGGCAAAGCCCGGCAGGTCGATCGGCATGCAGGAGGACAGACGCTCCGGCAGCCGGAAATCCTGCGCTTCGCGCGTCAGGTTGAACACGAAAAGCAGCTTGTCGCCATGCTTTTCGCGCACAAAGGCGAGCAGGTCCTGGTTGGTATCGATGAAGGTCATGTCGCCGTCGACGAGCGCCGGGTGCGACTTGCGGAAGGCCAGCGCGGCCCGGTAATGATGCAGCACCGAATCCGCTATGGCTTCCTGGGCATCCACCGCCTGCGAGACATGCTCGCCTGGCACCGGCAGCCAGGTCTTGGAACCCGTCGTGAAGCCGGCATGCGGCGCACCCGCTTCCCAGACCATCGGCGTGCGGCATCCGTCGCGGCCTTTGAAGGCCGGCCAGAAGCGAATGCCATAGGGATCGCGCAGGTCCTCGAAGGAAAGCTGCGCTTCCGTCAGCCCCAGTTCCTCGCCTTGGTAAAGGCAAATCGAACCGCGCAGCGTCGAGAGCAGTGTCACCGACAGCTTGGCCACCCGATCCTGTTCCTCGGGCACTTCGGTGAAGCGAGTCACATGCCGAACCACGTCGTGGTTGGAAAACGCCCAGCAGACCCAGCCGTTCGTCACCGTATCCTGCACGGTGGTCAGAACCTTACGTAGATAGGCGGCCGAAAAGGCAGGCCCCAGAAGGTCGAATGTATAGCACATATGCAGCTTGTCATTGCCGCTCGTATAGATGGCGAGCGTCGTCAGCGACCGCGGCCCGTCGCCCACTTCGCCAACCGTCGCACGGCCCTCGTAACCGTCAAGCAGCGAACGCAGCCGCTTCAGGAAGTCGATATTTTCCGGCTGGCTCTTGTCATAGAGATGGTTCTGCATGGAATAGGGATTCGTATCGGTTTCCATGCCGGCGCCGTCCGTGTCGTAGACCATGGGCGGGTTGCTGCGCAGTTGCTTGTCGTGGAAATAGTAGTTCACCGTATCGAGCCGGAAGCCGTGCACGCCCCGGTCGAGCCAGAATTTCACCGTCCCCAGCATCGCCTCCTGGACCTCCTGATTGTGGAAGTTTAGATCCGGCTGGGCGATCAGAAAATTGTGCATGTAATATTGCTTGCGCACTCCGTCCCATTCCCAGCCCGGACCGCCGAAGATCGACAGCCAGTTGGTGGGCGCGGTGCCATCCGGCTTGGGATCGGCCCAAACATACCAATCGGCCTTGGAATTGGTGCGGCTCGAACGGCTTTCGATGAACCAGGGATGACGGTCGGACGTGTGGCTGATCACCTGGTCGATGATCACCTTCAACCCGAGGCGCTCTGCTTCCACCATCATCTCGTCGAAATCGGCAAGCGTGCCGAACATAGGGTCGACATTGCAGTAATCGGAGACGTCATAGCCCATATCGGCCATCGGCGAGGTAAAAAAGGGCGACAGCCAGATGGCATCGACGCCGAGCGAAGCGATGTAAGGCAGGCGCTGGGTAATGCCCTTGATGTCGCCCAGACCGTCACCGGTCGTATCCTGGAAGGATCGCGGATAGATCTGGTAGATCACCGCCCCGCGCCACCAATTCGCATCCACTGCCTTTGCCGCTTCTGTCGCCATGCGCCTCGACTCCTTGTCCGGATTTTCCTCCCAAACTAGAGCCAGGCGGATAAAAGACAACGCAAAAGCAAAGATGTATCGCTCTTGTCACAGGCTTCGTGTCGGCCTAAGCGACATCAGGATCACTGGAGGGATGACATGGGCGGACGGCTTCTTTCGATCGGCGAATGCATGGTGGAACTGTCGCAGGCGGGTCAAGGCCTGTTGCGCAAGGGCTTTGCCGGCGACACGTTCAACACCGCCTGGTATGCGCGTGCCTGTTTTCCCGCGGATTGGTCTGTGGATTACCTGACGGCACTTGGCGACGATCCGCTGTCGGCCGACATGCTGGCCTTCATGCAGGATGCCGGTATCGGCACCGGCCATATCCGCCGGATCGAGGGCAAAACGCCTGGCCTCTACCTCATCACCCTGAAAGACGGGGAGCGTACCTTCAGCTACTGGCGGGATACTGCTGCCGCCAAGAAGCTTGCCGACGACGCCGACCACCTGCGCGCCGCAGTCAAGCAGGCCGACATCCTCTATTTTTCAGGGATCACGCTCGGCATTCTGGCGCCCGAAGCGGTCGATACGCTGCTCGCCGAACTGCGCCGCGCCAGGGCCGCGGGCAAGTTGGTCGCCTTCGATCCAAACCTCCGCCCGAGGCTTTGGCCGAGCAAGGACGTCATGCTGCGGACGATCGAAGCCGGCGCCCGCGCGGCCAGCCTGGTCCTGCCGAGCTTCGACGACGAAACCACTCATTTCGGCGACGCCACCGTCAGCGACACCGTCGCGCGCTACCACGGGCTCGGGGTTGCCGATGTCGTAGTGAAGAACGGCGCCGACGGCGTCAGCTTGAGCTTCGGCGGCGCGGCAGCGGAGCATGTTGCTTCCGTCAGGACAGATAATATCGTCGATACGACGAGCGCCGGCGACAGTTTCAACGGCGGCTTCCTGTCCCGGCTGGTGCGCGGCGCCTCTCCGGCCGAGGCCGCAGCCTACGGCGCATCGGTTGCGGCCGTGGTGATCGGCCATCACGGCGCCCTGATCAGCCCGAAGTTATTGAAGAACTAGCTCGCCGTCCGTAGGGGAACTGAGGTTCGACCGTGCAGCGGCTCCGACGCCGGGCACTGCGGCGGGCATCATCTGGCAGATGCCGCGCGGCTCCCCACCCCCGGCCACGCATCCGTGTTCCGCCGCGTCCACGAGGTGATGGTAGAAGTCGAGCCGCTGCCCCAGATATTTGGAACCCTGCCTGGAGAAATGCCCGTCGTCGTAAAAGAAGGATACGCCATCTTCGCCGACCCGGCACCTTTGCTGATCACACAGGTAGCCATCTACAGAGACTACCGGAAACCGCGTCGAGACATCCTCCATCAATCGCTTGACCTTGGCATCGAACACTTCTTCGTCCTGCCGCCGCATCGCACAGAAATCGTCTGGAATGCCGAGCGTCACTGAGCGCGAAACGCAGAGGCCGGCATCCCGCCCGTCGCGTGGTGGTGGTGCAAAGACGACCGGCTTGAGGCCGATCAAGCGCAACCAGTCGAGGGTCGCCTCGAAATCACGCCGGACGTCCTGGTAGGCAGCCTCGCCGACAGTCCCATCCCCGCCGATAAGCAATCCGGCATCCAGATAGGTGGAGAATTTCGAGGACACGACGACATAGCGCAAGGACGGCGTGGACTGGATAAATCCGCGCACCTCCGCATTGTGCGTGAGGCATTCCCTCGCCCAGTCCGCCGGCTCGTCGGGCAGAGCCGGAGCAAGATTCAGCAGCGGCGCACAGGTGCTCTTATTGAGTTGGACCAACCCAGGAGCGCCAGCCTCCTGCGAGGCCAGGATACCGTCGACGACATGCATTGCGAACGAATCGCCCCATACGGCCATGGTCGGTTCAGGCTTTGTGACGCAGGCAGGCTCGATCCTGCCGTTGCACCTGTCGCTGATGCCGCTGCTAACCGTCCGCAGTGCCGTCAGATCGTGGCCACGGCTGGCAAAGCCTCCAGCCTTGGTCATGACTATGCCGATGACGATCAATGCTGCGCCGCCTGCGCCGGCAAATGCGAAGATCCGCTGGGCGGGAAACAGCTGCCCTCTTCGGAAGGGCTTTTCGACGAAGAAGTAGGAGAAGGTGGCGAGTGTCAGGATGAGCGTCATCAAGACGAGATAGTGGCTTGGCGCCAAGGGATCGATCATCCTGAGGCGCGCAAAGGCGAAGACTGGCTGGTGCCACAGATAAAGGCTATAGCTGATCAAGCCGATGGCGACGATCGGGGGCAGCCCAAGCAAACGCCCCGCCAGGTTCTGCGGCGAAGCAAAAGCGATGATCAGAAGCGTGCCGAGGCAGGGTATCAGGGTGATAGGCCCCGGATGATGCGGTCCCGACACGAGAACCACGTATGATGCGAGGATGGCCAGCAGACCCAGCATTGCTAAGGCTGATCGGCTGCGCTGCCCTAGGCGTGCTCTTGCCTCGAGCGGCTGGATGGCAAGCATGGCGCCAAGCGCAAGTTCCCACAGGCGGGTAAATGGAAGGTAGAAATTGGCCGACGGGTCGAGCTTGGACAGCGGCCATGTCAGAATGAAGCTGACCGCCGCCAGCCCGCCGACGATAGCCAGCATCCAGCGGCGCGACGTCCGTCGCAGCAGCCACAACAAGGGAGGGAAGACGAGGTAAAATTGCTCTTCGACCGCCAAAGACCACATGTGCAGCAGCGGCTTCAGCTCGTTGCTCGGCGAAAAATAATAGTGACCCCAGCGCTCGAAATTCGCCACCATCAGGACGCTGTGGAATAGGCTTTTGCCGAAAGCCTTGAACTCCGAAGGAAGCATCCACAGCGCCGCGAACGGCACGCATGCAAGACAAACCAATAGAAGTGCGGGCGCGATGCGCCTCAGCCGCCGCTCGTAGAAGTGCAGGATGCTGAAACGATCGCGGCTTAGGTCTTCCAGGATAATCGTGGTGATCAGAAAGCCGCTGATCACGAAGAAGATGTCGACACCCACGAAGCCGCCGGGAACCAGACCCAGATTGGCGTGGTAAAGAATGACCGGTACGACGGCAACCGCCCTCAGCCCGTCGATTTCTCGTCTGTATTTCATCATAACCTCGGCAATGGCCGACGGATAACAGCCGTTATCGGTGAAGTCCATGCCGGGGCCCGGCTTCGTCCTCATCTCACACGTAGCACGTCCGGATCGGGCCCTACCGCATGCGCCTACGCGATGAAATGTCCATCGCCCCAAAAATGGTGCAACGATTTTCTGCTCGAACCACCTAGCGTCATCTGCATCTCGCCAGGGACGGCGCAGATATCGTTTGGTTTGAAGGGGACTTGAAATGCGTATTACTTTTGTTGCCGCCGCGATCTTGGGCTTAGCCGGAAGTGTTCATGCCGATCCGCTGGACACGCTCACCAAGGCGGAGGGCAAGGTCTATGACGCCTGGACCAAACTGCCGCTTACCGAGCGTGAAGTCACCTTCATCACCGCACCGTCGCAGGGCTACGGTATATATCAGGCCAAACAGGGTAACGTTTTCAAGCCCGGCGAAAAGATCATCACCTATGTGGAGCCAATCGGCTATGGCTGGAAGGAGCTTCCAGGCGACATGTACGAGATGAACTTCATTTCCGACCTTCTGCTGAAGACAGCAAGCGGTGAGGTCGTTAGCGATCAAAAGGGCTTTGCAAAAAATGTGCTGCAAAGCCATAGCGCCAATATGGAGTTCTCCATGGACTTCACGCTCAACCTCACGGGCGCGCCGGCCGGCAAATACCTGCTGACCTACACGATCCACGACATAAGCGCTGACCAGACGTCGACCTTCGATCAGGAGCTGACCATTTCCGAATAAGAAATTTGCGGCTGAAACGCGGGCCGGGCGGCCTGCGTTCTTTCTTTGGTTGGCCGAAGATCTTGTGCGGCTTCTTCCGAAAGCCTTCAAGGCACGCAATTGGCAGCTGATAAACAGCATTGACGTCAGCCCGCTTCGGCCTTCATCCTCCTGTTACACTGTCACGCGATGAAGGGCTGAAAACGCTCCGCTGCACGCGAGTCGCTTGGGCGGACGGGCAACCGGGTTCGGCCTCAATGACGAGAATAACCATCGTATCGGATGCCTGGTATCCTCAGGTGAACGGCGTAGTCCGTTCCATCGAGAACACCAACCGCGAATTGCTGCGCATGGGTGTCGAGGTCTTTATGGTGACGCCGAAAGATTTCGCTAATATCCCCTGCCCGACCTACCCGGAAATCCGCCTTTCCATCGCCAGCTACGGCCAGGTGGCCGATGCGATCGAAGCCACCTTGCCGACTGCGGTTCATATCGCCACGGAAGGCCCCCTCGGGCTTCTGGCGCGGCGCTGGTGCCTCAAGAACAACATGTCCTTTTCGACCAGCTACCACACTCGTTTTCCGGAATATGTGGCGGCGCGCTTCCCCGTTCCGCTGCGCTGGCTGCATGCCTTCGTGCGCTGGTTCCACAATGCCGGCAATGGCTGCATGGTCGCCACGGCGAGCCTTGAGCGCGAACTGACGAAGCTCGGCATCCACAATCTCCTGCGCTGGAGCCGCGGCATCGACCAGACCGTTTTTCATCCGATGGAACGCGACGAGCGTCCCTTCGATCTGCCGCGCCCGATCTTCATGACCGTCGGCCGCGTTGCGGTGGAGAAGAACCTGCCCGCCTTCCTGGCGCTCGATCTGCCCGGCTCGAAGGTGGTGGTCGGCGACGGACCGGCGCGCGCCGATTTGCAGAAGCGCTACCCGGACGTGCTGTTTACCGGCATGAAGATCGGCGAAGAGCTGGCGCATGCCTATGCGCAGGCGGATGTCTTCGTCTTTCCCTCGAAGACCGATACCTTCGGAAACACCATTTTGGAAGCCTTGGCAAGCGGCGTGCCGGTCGCCGCCTATCCCGTCACTGGTCCGATCGATATCATCGAAGACGGGTCGGGCGCCGGCGCCTTGAACGAGGATCTGCGGGAGGCCTGCATGCAGGCGCTCGGATGCTCGCGCGAGAATGCCCGCCAGCTGGCCCGCAATTTCAGCTGGGAATCGGCATCGCGGCAGTTTCTTGGAAATGTGCTGACGGCTCAAAGCCGCAAGGCGCTGATCGCTCCCGCGCCTTGAGCCGCAAAGCCTTGGCTGCCCCCGCCGCTTTCGGCGGAGGCTGGCGCATAGGCCTTAGCCGATCCGCTTGTCGCGCCAAACGAAATAGCCGATGCTGCCGGCCGCAAGACACAGGGACGACAAGAGCCCGATAATGATCATGATTTCCTCCTCCAATGAACCGCCTGCAGCACCCTCCAGCACCGCAGCGATGTCATCAGTGGATCATGCCCGCCGGCAAAATGCAAGCAAGCCTTGCATCAGCGAGACCTAACGCTTCTTCTTGCGGCCTTCGAAGGGGTTTTCGCCCGCCTTGAAGTGGATGCGGATGGGAACGCCGGGCATTTCGAAATCCGCCCGCAATCCATTGGTGAGATAGCGGATATAGCTTTCCGGCAGGGCGTCGGGCCGCGTACAGGAAATCATGAAGGCCGGCGGACGGGCCTTCACCTGCGTCATGTATTTGAGCTTCAGGCGGCGGCCCGAAACGGCCGGTGGCGGATGCTGGATCTGCGTGCCTTCCAGCCAGCGGTTCAGCTTCGCCGTCGAGATGCGCTTGTTCCACACCTTGTCCGTGTCGATGATGCTCTGCATCAGCTTGTCGAGACCGTAACCGGTCTGCCCGGAAATCGGCACGGCGCGAATGCCGCGCGCCTGCGGCAGCAGCCGCTCGGTCTTTTCGCGAAGCTCCGCCAGCACTGCCTGCGGTTCTTCCACCAGGTCCCATTTGTTGAAGGCGAGCACCGCCGCCCGGCCTTCGCGCAGAACCAGGTCGACGAGCTGCAGGTCCTGTTTTTCGAACGGAATAGTGGCATCGAAGACAATGACGACCGTTTCGGCGAAGCGGATGGAGCGCAGCGAATCGGCGACCGATAGCTTTTCGAGCTTTTCCTGCACCCGCGCCTTCTTGCGCATGCCGGCCGTGTCGAACATCTTGATCGTGCGACCGCGCCAGTCCCATTCCACTGAGATGGAGTCGCGGGTAATACCGGCCTCCGGCCCGGTCAGCAGCCGGTCCTCGCCGAGGAAGCGGTTGATCAGCGTCGACTTGCCGGCATTCGGCCGCCCGATGATTGCCACCCGGAGCGGCTTGGTCTCGTCATATTCCGGTTCGAAATCGTCGTCCGCATCATCGCCGAACGACGAGCCGGACACGTCGATATCGGTCTCCGCCTCGTCGTCGTCTTCCGGAAAAGCCCTTTCCTCGCCAATCGCTTCGACGATGGCGTCGCGCAGGTCGATCATGCCGCCGCCATGCTCAGCCGAGATCGGCACCGGCTCGCCGAGGCCGAGCGTATAGGCATCGTAGAAGCCCGCATCCGAACCCTTGGCCTCTGATTTGTTGGCCACCAGCACGACCGGCTTGCCGCTGCGGCGCAAAAGCTCGCCGAACGTCTTGTCGAGCGGCGTCAGCCCGAATTTTGCATCGACCACGAACAGGGTGAGGTCGGCGTCGTCAATTGCAGCCTCGGTCTGGGCCCGCATCCGGCCTTCGAGCGTTTCCGGCCCGGCCTCTTCAAGCCCCGCCGTATCGATGATGGTGAAGCGCAGGTCGACGAGCTTAGCTTCGCCCGGGCGGCGGTCGCGGGTGACGCCGGGCGTATCGTCGACAAGCGCCAGCTTCTTTCCCACCAGCCGGTTGAAAAGCGTGGACTTGCCGACATTGGGGCGTCCGACGATGGCGACGGTGAAGCTCATGGTGTTGTCCTTAAGCCCTGACTTCTCCTGGAAGTTAGGGCGCTTTGCCGGAAGCGGCGATGTTGTCGAGCATGATTTGCGCCCGGTTGGCGACATTGCGGGGTGCCGCCGTGTCATTGGCGATCTGCTGGAACCACTGCTTGGCCTGCGGCATGTTGCCGGCCTTGTAGGCGGCAAGTCCAAGGGCCTCACGGGCGGAATTGGCCAGCATCTGGCCCGGCGACGTCATCACCTGGACCTGCGCCGCCACCTGTTCATAGGTGCCGGTATCGATCAGCAGCCAGCCGGCGCGCAGCTTTGCCAGTTCGCGGATCGCCTCGGGTGCATCTTTCTGGCTGCCGATCGCCGTGAACGTGGCGATGGCGCCGGACAGATCGCCCTTGTTCGCCTGGATCGTGCCGGCGCGCATATGGGCCAGCACCGGATAGGATCCGGTACCGTCCTTCTCGATCGCTTCAAGGGCCGCCAGGGCCTCGTCCGGCTTGTTCTCCGAAGCCAGCTTCAGGGCCGCGATGAAGCGATCGCCAGACTGCGAGGAATTGTGCGACTGCCAGTATTCATAGCCGCGATAGGCGGCCGTGCCGATGACGACCAGGGCGGCGATGGCCAGGATGATCCTGCCATATCGCTTCCAGGCATATTGCATCCGGTCGGAACGGAGTTCCTCGTTTACCTCACGAAAAAAGCTGTCGTCGTCCTGCGCCATCAAGGTCTCCGGCCGGAAAGGCCCATCATCGGAAAAGCGCCTTCTAGCCTATTTTATCTAGGATGTAAGGCCCCCCGCCCAAAAGTCGAAAGCTTGTTAACCGGCCCGTGGTTAGGACTTGGCTGTTTCGTCTATCCGGTTCAAAGCTTCGCCTTAATCAGGAGGCAGTAACCGCGGGCTCGATTTGCTTTGGTTTGAGGTGTCATGCGTTCATTCTCGGTGCCGTTGTTTCTCATGCTCCTGATTGCTGTCGCACCGGTGGCGCAGGCGCAGGAAAAGCCGAAGCAACTGATGATGATCTCCTTCGATGGCGCCGGCGCCAATACCCTATGGGAGAGAAGCCGCGATATAGCCCGGCGCAACCATGCGCATTTCACCTACTTCCTGTCCTGTACGCTGCTGATCGAGCGCGCCAGGGCCAGGAGCTATCAGGGGCCGCACCAAAAGCCGGGCAGATCGAATATCGGCTTTGCCCAGACGGCCGAGGAAGCGCGCACGAGGCTCGGCCACATCTGGCAGGCGCATCTCGAAGGCCATGATATTTCCAGCCATACCTGCGGCCACTTCGACGGCAAGGACTGGGCGGCGGCCGACTGGACGGCGGAATTTTCCAGCTTCCGCCACGTCCTGTCCAATGCCTGGCAGACGACCGGCGCGGCCTTGGACGAGCCGGAAGGTTGGCGCGATTTCGTCGCCAGGGACATCAACGGGTTTCGCGCGCCCTATTTCTCGACAAGCGCCGGCATGGTGGAGGCCGAAAAGGCGGCCGGCATCCGCTATGACGCAAGCCTCGTCACCAAGGGACCCGCCATGCCGGAAGACAAGGACGGGCTGATCCGCTTCGGCCTGCCGCTCATCCCGGAAGGGCCGGCTGGCCGGCCGATCATCGGCATGGACTACAATCTCTTCATCCGCCACTCCGCCGGCATCGACAATCCGAGCCGCGCAGCGGAATTCGAAGAGCGCGCCTATGCAGCCTTCCGCGCCGCCTTCGACAAGCAATATGACGGCGACCGCATTCCGCTGCAGCTCGGCTTTCATTTTGTCGAGATGAACGGCGGCGCCTATTGGCGGGCGATGGAGCGATTGGTGAGCGACGTCTGCGGTCGCCAGGACGTCGCCTGCGTCAGCTATTCGCAGGCTGTGGCGATGATCCGGGAACGGCAAAGGCATGAGGGAGCCTCCGGCCTTTGACGACCTGACCGGTCCTCATGTGTGATCTCGGTACGCACCGGGTTAACTTTCATGACGGGTTTGATTTCCCGCCGCCGCCGTCCTGCTCTATGAGACATTCATGAACAACCTGCCGTTCCGCCTTCTTGCCTGGCTCAGCTTTGCCGGGATCGTCTTCGTCACAGTTTCGCCGATCGGCTGGCGCCCGCACGACCTGCTTCCGGTCGACCTCGACCGCGCCGGAGCCTTCGCCTTGATGTCGCTTCTGTTTGTTCTCGCCTATCCGCGGCAATGGATCTTCTGCGCGGTGCTGACCTTGCTTGGCGCTGGCGGCATTGAACTCCTGCAATATCTGTCGCCCAGCCGCCATGCGCATATGGACGATGCCCTGGTCAAGGCGGCCGGTGCCACGATCGGCTGCCTTCTTGGCTGGCGCCTCAATCGCGTCCGCGCCCAGGCGCCCACCTGACCATCGGCGGGCAAGAATACCAGCTATCTCGAAAAAAAATTCCCGCCGCTTCAATGACTTGTCATTTTTTGCAGGCCGCGATTTTCCCCGCTCAGCTTCACCGTGCAACAATTGCATCGTCATCGGATGGGAAACCGGGTTCGCGAGCCGGTCGCATCCAAGGGCTGCAAGGCCCGGTTTCGATGGCGGTTGCCAAAGCGGTCGACGGGGGCTCGGAAATCCCCGAAAAACCGGAAAGGCGATCAGGGCAGGTGGAAAGCCTGACATACCTCTACCCGAAATAACCCGCCTGCCCCATTCTCAAAACGAAACCGCGCCGGACTGACGATCCGGCGCGGCCAAAACTGCTTGCTTGGAATCCGATACGATCAGGTCGGCTTGTCGGCCGCTATCTCGCCACCCACGGCCTCGCGTTCCAGATAGTTCCGATCAATCGTAGGCAACGGCTCGTCATAGATGACCGCTTCGAAAGCTTTGAGACGCTTGTAGATCGACAGAAGCTCGACGATCGTCGTCCAGGAATTGATCAGATACTGAAAGGACGTCCGTACCTGATCGAAGACGTTGCCGATCTGCGTAAAGATGCCAAGAGTCACTTTCCCAGCGGCAATGGACGGGATGAGAACGAGCAAGCTGTAAAGGTCGTCCGCGCGAAGATAGAAGAAGCGTGCAATGTTGAAATACAAATAGTGAAAATAGAGGCGGAAATAGTTTTTTCGGACGTTGGAAAACAGCTCCGCGATCGTTGCAGGCTGGGCTCGATCGGCATGATCCTCGCCATAGACGAGTTCCTTGCGATAGGCTGCTTCAACGCGCTGATTCCGAAATTCCAAACCCGGCAGCTTAATGCCAACTAAGGCAAGAAAGACAGTGCCGAACAGCGACCATACGATTGCCGCCCATACAAGCGCATGCGGTACTTCGCCAATGATAGGCAGCTCCGTGATCGTGTTCGAAAACGAAAACAGCACCGGCATGAAAGCGATCAATGTCATGATCGCACGAACGAAGCCGACTCCCAGTCCTTCAACAGTTGAAGCAAACCGCATCGTGTCTTCCTGAACACGCTGCGATGCGCCCTCGATATGGCGCAGCTTGGACCAGTTGGCCATGTAGAACTCGTTCATGGCAGTACGCCAGCGGAAGATGTAGTGGCTGACAAAGAAGAGGTTCAGCACGCTCACAGTGATCGAAACAAAGGCTATGCCGGTGATCCCGAGAAGGCCAGAGTATAGCTGCTGCGCAGTCACGGGCGCCGTCTTTGCAAGCGCCTGCTGAACCAAATCGTAGTAGGGACCATACCAAGCGTTGAACGCAACGCTTACCTGGACCGAAAAATAGGTGACAAATACAATAAGCGCGGTTCCCAATACAGACCAGTACTGCCAGCGGTGAGGAGAGTAAACGAACCAAAAGGCGGCAAAAATGGCAGTGGCCAGAAGGTAGTACAGATAAAACCAAAGGAACGGTCCCGACCAAAAAAGTGAGACGTCTACTGGCGCATTGGCGTCACCAAGAGAGAGACCTATAGCCGGACCGAGCGCACTCCCCCCTGCGTACCAGGATATAACGACAACGACCGCCCAGATGACGGCCGAAATGAAAAACAGCTTCGGTCGGGGAAAAAAGGAATGAAACACGGAGCTTTGGCTTTCCTGGCTTCGAATCTTCGGGAGGTCGAAAACGACGGTTGAGCCGGAAACTATGGCAGTTCCAAGGGAGCGGCAATAACCGTTCCCGATTGTTACGCAAATGTAACCGCGGACCCTCTAGAGCGGGCGCCGGGCCACCGGGATGGCGAGGAGAACGCAGACCACCAGCACCGCCGCTGCGGCGAGCGTCGGCGCCGAGAAGCTGCCGGTCCGTTCTGCCAGCCATCCGGCCACCAGCGGGCCGATGATCTGGCCGGTGCCGAAGGCTGCTGTCATGAAGGCGAAGGCCCGCCGCGGGCTGGCGGGGGAAAGCAGACGGCCGATCTGCAGCCCGAAGGCGGTGACCACCATGAAGGTGGCGCCGAGCAGCAGTCCGCCGATCAGCGCGCCGGGCGTCGGCGGCAGGCTGACCGAGCCGAGCACGCCGGCTGCCAACAGCAGCACCGCCGCCAGATAGGCTTTCGCCAGGCCGAAGCGCCGCACGACAGGATGCCAGGCCAGCAGCGAAATCGCCGCTGCGCAGCCGGTCACGAACCAGGCGAGGAATTCCACGAGCGGCCCGGCATTGCCCATCCGCGCAATGGTCACCAGAAAAGTGGCGGTGATCACATAACCGAAGCCGAAAAGGCCATAGGAGGCGGTCACGAGAACCAGTGGCAGCCGCCATTGAAGCGGCGGCTCGACGACCTTGCCAAGGCCGAGCGGCGGACGCGGCAGGATCCGCAGGACGATCAGCCAGACGACGAAGACGATGGCCGCGCCCGCCAGCCAGTTGATCCGCCAGCCATGCGCGGCATCGCCGGCAACCGTGTTGACCACCAGCACAAGTGCCGAAGACAGCGCTATGCCAAGCCCGACGCCGCCGAAATGCAGCATGTTGACCACGTTCTTGCCCGCCGCATGGGGCAGCACGATCGACGAGGTGAAGATCATCGCAAGCGCGCTCGCCAGCCCGGCCAGGAAGCGGATGACGACGAAGGCCGTGACCGACTGCGTCATTGCCATGGCGGCCAGCAGCAGCGCCGTCGTCAGCAGTCCGCCGAGCGCCACCTGCCGCTCGCGCCCCGCCGCCCAGCCATAGGCAGACAGGATAGCGCCGGCGAGATAGCCGCCGAAATTGCCGGCCGCGATCGTGCCGGCATCGGCTGCCGAGATCGGGATCCCGGCCATCATTCCCGGCAGGATCGGCGTGTAGAAGAAGCGCCCGAAGCCCATGGCGGCGGCCATGGCAATGGCGCCGGCAAAGCCGGTCAGCAGGGGGCGGCCGGAAGGAGCATTGTTCATCTGCAGCATTCCGCCCTTATGACAATCGCCGGGCCCGCCGACAAATAAGGATTTGTCATTGCTGCGATGAAGGCGGTTGATGCATGCATCTGGAAGGCCGCCTCACACGCAGCGCCTGATCATCGGTTCAGGAGGCGAGCGTCAGGATCAGCGGACCGTTGCGCGTCACCACCACCGTGTGCTCGTATTGCACGGTCGGCGCCCGCGGATCGCTGTAGAGCGTCCAGGAATCGCCATTGCCGCCGTCCTCGGCCCATTCGGCGCCGAGCGACAGGAAGGGCTCGACGGTAAACACCAGCCCCTCCTCCATGATCCGGGTTTCATGCGGATCCGGCCAGGTCGGCAATTCCTTCGGCTCCTCGTGCAGCGAGCGGCCAATCCCGTGGCTCGAAAGATTGGTGATCAGCGTATAGCGGTTCTTCTTGGCAAAGGCGCCGATCGCATTGCCGATCCCGGCCATGGATTTTCCGGTCTTCACCTGCTGCAGCCCGGTCCACAGCGCCCGACGCCCGTCGCGGCACAGCTTTTCGATCTCCCGCTTCACCGGCGGCAGGGCATAGGAAGCGCCGGTATCGCCGTAAAAGCCATCCTTGACGGCCGATACGTCGATATTGACGAGGTCGCCCGCCTGGATGATCCGGTCGCCCGGAATGCCGTGCGCCACTTCCTCGTTGACGCTGATGCAGGTGGCGCCGGGAAACCGGTAGCTGGTTTCCGGCGCCGATTGCGCCCCATTGTCTTCCAGCAGCTTGCGGCCGATGGCATCCAGTTCGCGTGTGGTGATGCCCGGCTCCAGCGCCCTGGCCATGGTCTCCACCGCCTGGGCGCAGAGCCGGCCGATCTCCTTCAGCTTGGCAAGTTCTTCATCGGTGGAGATAACCATGTCTGCGGCTCGTGTTCATTGCTTTTCGGCGGCGGGTGTCGCGCCATCGACCGATCCCGTCAATTCTTTTCTGGCGACTCCGAGTTCTTTTCGCACGATTGGCGCGACTTTCGTGCCGTAGAGTTCGATGCCGCGCATGATCGCCGCATGCGGCATCGGCCCGATCGCCATCTGCAGGAGAAAGCGATCCATACCGAACACCTTGTGCGCAGCGATGATCTTCTCGGCCACCAGCTCCGGCTCGCCGACGAACAGGTTTCCGGTCGGTCCGCGCGCCTGATCGAAATGGGCCCGGCTGGTCGGTCCCCAGCCCCGTTCGCGGCCGATGCGGTCCATCACCTGCGCCTGCGGGCCATAGAACTGATCGGCCGCCGCCTGCGTCGTGTCGGCAATGAAACCATGCACATTGATGCTGGTCTTCAGGGTCGCAGGATCATGGCCGGCCCGCCGCGCCGATTCGCGATACAGGTTGAAGAAGGGTGCAAAGCGCGGATAGTCGCCGCCGATAATGGCGACCGCCAGCGGCAGGCCGAGCGTCCCGGCCCGCGCCACCGATTGCGGCGTGCCGCCAACGGCAATCCAGACAGGCAGCGGCTCCTGCAGGGGGCGCGGGTAAACGCCGCGTCCGTTGATCACCGGTCGCATCGTCCCCTGCCAGGTCACCTCCTCATGATCGCGCAGCGCCAGCAGGAGTTCGAGCTTGTCGGAAAACAGAGCGTCATAATCTTCCAGGTCATAGCCGAACAGCGGAAAGGATTCGATGAAGGAACCGCGACCGGCCATGATCTCGGCACGGCCGTCGGAAATCAGGTCGAGCGTCGAAAACTGCTGGAACACGCGGACCGGATCGTCGGAAGAAAGAACCGTCACGGCGCTGGTCAGGCGAATCTTCTTGGTGCGGGCGGCAGCGGCGGCCAGCACCACGGCCGGCGACGAGATGACGTAGTCGGGGCGGTGATGTTCGCCGAGCCCAAAGACGTCGAGTCCCACCTGATCAGCAAGCTCGATCTCTTCCAACAGGTCACGGATGCGCCGCGCCCCTTCGTGCCCCTTGCCGCCTGCCGTCGCATCCACATCGCCAAAAGTATGAAGCCCCAGTTCCATCTTGATCATCCCTTGCTGATACCGCTCAGATAGTCGGTGCGCCGCGTGCCGGCAAACGGCAATCTCTCGAAGCATTCCTTCGATGAAATGGATAGATGCCGCACCAGGGCATCAAGAAATGGCGGGGGAAGCAGCCAGGGTGGCAATCGCGGTTTCGAGATCGTCCATCAGGAACGGCTTCGTCAGAACCGGGCGGCCCGTATAGGCCGGCTCGATGCCGGCTGCCCCGTATCCGGTCGCGAAGGCGAAGGGTATGCCTCGTTCCAACAGGATGTCGGCCACCGGGAAGGACTTGCGACCATCGAGATTGACGTCGAGGATGGCAAGGTCGAAATCCGCCCTCTGCGCAAGCTCGACCGCCTGCGGCAGGCGCATGGCCAGATCGACGACCTCATGCCCCAGTTCGCTCAGCATGTCCTCGATCAGCAAGGCGATGGTCATCTCGTCCTCGACCACCAGGATACGCAGTCGCATGTCAGCTTCCCGCTTCCACATGCTCCGGCGCGTCGATGGTGCAGACGAGCCCGTCGGGCAAAAACTCCATCTTCACCTGGCCGCCCATTTCACGCGCCAGCCCGCGCTCTATGAGAACCGAGCCGAAGCCGCGCCGCGTCGGCGGCTGCACCTGCGGCCCGCCGCTTTCTCGCCATTCGACCCGCAACCGCCTGTCCCCGGCAGAGCCGGAATAGGTGGCGGAGGTCACGGTGACCGTGCCGCTTGCATTCGACCAGGCACCATATTTCAGGGCATTCATGGCGAGCTCGTGCATGGCCAAGGTGAGCGCCAGTGCCGTCTTCGGCGTTAGTTGCACATCGTCGCCGGTGACCAGGCTCCGCTCCGGCTGCGGGTAGTGCGGGCGGATCGCCTGGCCGATCGCGCCTATAAGGGAAGCGCCGACCCATCGCTCTCCGGTCAGCAGATCATTGGCCTGCCCAAGCGCCACCATGCGCGAACCGAACCGCGCCTGCGCTTCCTTGAGATCGTCGACATTGCGGAAGGTCTGGGCGGCGATCGCCTGCGTCATCGCCAGGTTGTTCTTGACCCGGTGGTTGAGCTCGTGGACCACGCGGCGCAGATGCTCCTCGTTGCGCCGTCGCTCGGTGACATCGCTGGCAGCGCCGAACCATTCGACGATGTCGCCTGCCTCGTCGACAATCGGCACGGCTCGGGACAGCGTCCAGCCGATCGAGCCATCCGCCTGGCGCACCCGATGCTCGTGCTGGAAGACACTCCTGGTCCGCAAGGCTTCGTCAATGGCTGCCTGTAGGGCAGGTTTGTCTTCCGGCAGCATGTAGAAGTCTTGCCAGGCGGCACTGGGACGCTCCATGTCGGCCAGCAATCCGCGCCCGTCGAGCGGCTGCATCTCGCTCCAATCCGCGCTCATCCGGTAGACCACGTCCGAGGTGGCATTGGTCAAAGCCCGAAAGCGTCCTTCGCTCTGCTCGAGCTTGCGTTGCGCAACGACGCTCCTGGTGGTTTCCACCACAATGGCGATAACGCCGGCCGGCTTGCCGCTTTCATCGACGACCGGCGAATAATCGAGATTCATCCAGGCCGGTTCCGGCTTGCCGTGGCGGATCAGCGTCAGCTCCTGGTTCTCGTAGGCGAGCGTACCGCCGGCAAGGCCGACCTTCATGACATTGTCGTTGAAATCTGCGATCTCGTCCCAGCCCTCGCGCACTTTGGAGCCGAGAAGCTGGGGGTGGCGGCGGCCGGCGAAGACAGAATAGGCATCGTTATAAATCATGATACCGTCTTCGCCCCACAGAAGAACAATGGGAATGGGGCAAAGCAGAAGCATATTGGTGACGGTCTTCAGGCTCTGCGGCCAACCGGAAATCGGCCCGAGCGGCGTCTCCGACCAGTCAAAGCTTCGGATCAGCTTGCCTGTTTCGCCTCCGCCGAAGGGGAAGACCATGCCCTTATCGTGCTGTGCCTGTGGCTCAACCACTCGTAGCTCCACGTAATTCCGCATCATGACGTGGCGCAAATGTAGAGCGGGCTTCCGGCTTGTCCAATGGCGATTTGTCGATCTTTGCAGATGGCCAGCCAATTGGACTTTCAACGCAGCATCTTCGGCGCAGCCTGCCTGTGCGGCAGTTGATGCTGGCTCGGCTCCTGCCGTCAGACTTCTCTTCAGGCCGGCGGAGGCGGCTCAAAAGCTCCGCCCCATTCCTATCCCGTCCAGCCCGGGCTCATCTCACAAATTCTTGACCAGTTGTTCCAGCTGATCGGCAGCCGCGCCCCAGCCTTGGTGAAACCCCATTTCTTCATGAGCCTGCTTGTCTTCCGCCGTCCAGTGGACGGCGCTGGCCGTATATTGCGTGCGACCATCGCCAAGATCCTCGAATTCGATGATGCCGGTCATGAACGGCTTCTCGGACGGCACCCAGGCGCTGGTGAAGGCGTCAGTAAACACCAGCTTCCGGTTGGGAATGATCTCCAGATAGATGCCGCGATTGGGGACCTGCTCGCCCTCCGGCCCCTCCATCACGATCAGACTGGCGCCGCCGGGCCGAAGGTCGAGCTCCGCATGAGAAACCTTCCAGGGTTTTGGGCAGAACCATTCCTTCATCAGCTCCGGCGTCGTCCAGGCTTTGAAAAGTTTCTCCGCCGGAGCGTCAATCTCGCGCGTCAGCGTCAGGGCATGGGCAGCGGTATCAGCGTTCATTTCTTTCTCCCGAAATCCTGTTGAATGTAATGTAGCCGCAGGACGTATGCTGCACCGTCGGTCCGACATCCCACGTCGATTTTCTTCAAGCGCATGGTCCCGTCTCGCCGCCGAGCTGGTCGATCTGCTGGCGGATGTGGACGCATTCGGCTGGCGAATGTGCAAGTGCAACGGCTCGGTCGAATGCCTTCCTGGCCTCCTGCCGGCGCTCGGTCTGCATCAACAGGCTGCCGCGCACCCCGTGGAAGTAGAAATAGCCGTCTAGCTTTGGCCAAAGCGTCTCGACCAGTTCCAGCGCCGCCTGCGGCCCTTCAAGTTTCGAGACCGCCACCGCGCGGTTGAGCGTCACCACGGGCGATGGATGAAGCTGCTCGAGGCGCTGGTAAAGCAGGACGATCTGCTGCCAGTCAGTGTCCTCAGGCCGCGCCGCTCGCGCATGCAATGCCGAAATCGCCGCCTGCAGCTGATACGTCCCCGGCCTGCGGTGGCGGATCGCCTTGTCGAGCATGACCAGCGCTTCTGCGATCAGCGTCCGGTCCCATAGGCCGCGGTCATGGTCGTCGAGGAGGACGATCTGGCCCTGCCCGTCGAACCGTGCCCTGGCGCGGGAATGCTGCAGGAGCATCAGGCTTGCAAGCCCCATGACTTCCGGTTCGGCTGGAAAGATCCGCAGCAATATCCGCGCCAGCCGGATGGCCTCGTCGCAGAAGCCGGCACTGTCCGGATTGGCGATCCCGGCGGAATAGCCTTCGTTGAAGACGAGGTAGATCATCGCTGAGACCGTGGCGAGGCGCACGCTTCTTTCGGAAGCACTCGGCGCCTCGAAGGGCACACCCGCCTTGACGACCCGCGCCTTGGCCCTGGTAATGCGCTGCTCCATGGCACTGTCGCCGACCAGGAAGGCTCGCGCGATCTGCGCCACGCTGAGGCCGGAAACGATCCGCAGCGCCAGCGCAATCTGCTGGGTGGTCGGCAGATCCGGATGGCAGCAGATGAACATCAAGCGCAGGATGTCATCTCGGTAATAGGAATCATCGAGCCGCTCGGCCAGATCCTGCTCGGCATCCGAGAGATCGGAAAACCTATCCTCCGGCGGCAGCGGATCGTGCTTTGCCCCTTTGCGGATCTGGTCGATGCCGCTATTGCGGCCGACGAAGATCAGCCAGGCAGCCGGATCGCGCGGCGGCCCCTTGTCCCGCCATGTCTTCACGGCCCTGAGACTTGCCTCCTGGAATGCCTCTTCTGCCGTATCGAGATTGCGGAAATAGCGCAGAAGTGCACCGAGCGCCTGCGGTCGGGCCGCGCTCAGCGCCAGTTCGATCCAGGCAAGATCGGTCATGTCTTCAAGTATCCCGCATGGAAAACGTGGAACGGCCGGATTTCATAAGAGCTGGAGCCGGGATTGACGGCCGAAAGCTCCTTAGCAAAGGCGACCGCCGCGTCCAGCGTCTCGACGTCGACCGTGTAGAAGCCGAGCAGGACTTCCTTGGTTTCGGCGAATGGACCATCCAGCACCAGCGGCTCCTGCGAGCCTTTTCGCACCGTGGTCGCCGTCGTTGTCGGCATCAGCCGGCCGACTGGGCCGAGCTTGCCGGCTTTGGCGAGCGGCTCCTGCACCGCATAAAGCCTTTCCATGACCGACGCCTCCTCCTCCCGGGACCAGGCGAATACGGTTTCCTCGTGCGCATAGCAAAGCACGGCATAAAGCATGGTGACCTCCCTCTTCTGATCAAGACGAAGAATTAGCCCCTGAACCGACACTCCGCAGCAAAAAATGTTGGTTCGGGATATCTGGCGCAGGACCTATCCGTGGCTATAGTCGGCTCAAACGAATGCACAAACGAGGAAGCGCCTATGACCGACCTTTCCAACTACCCCATCACCACCAAATGGCCTGCAAGCAATCCCGACATCCTGCAGCTCTATTCCGTGCCGACGCCGAACGGCGTCAAGGTATCGATCATGCTGGAGGAGATCGGCCTGCCCTACGAGCCGCATTTCATCAATATCGGCGCCGACGAAACCTAGGGGCCGGAATACCTGTCCCTGAACCCGAACGGCAAGATCCCGGCGATCTTGGATCCGGATGGCCCCGGCGGCAAGCCGCTCGCGCTTTTCGAGAGCGGCGCCATCCTGATCTACCTTGCAGAAAAGACCGGGAAGCTGCTGCCGGCCGATCCGGCCAGGCGCTACGAGACGATCCAGTGGGTGATGTTCCAGATGGGCGGGCTTGGGCCGATGTTCGGCCAGCTCGGATTCTTCCACAAGTTCGCCGGCAAGGACTATGAGGACAAGCGCCCGCGTGACCGTTATGCCAAGGAGTCGCACCGCCTGATCCGGGTACTCGAAAGCCGGCTGGAAGGCCGCGACTGGATCATGAACGATGAATACACGATCGCCGATATTTCCATGATCGGCTGGGTGCGCAACCTTGTCGGCTTCTACGGCGCCGGCGCACTGGTCGAATACGACCAACTGAAGCGGGTGCCGGAATGGCTGGATCGCGCCTTGGCCCGCCCGGCCGTGCAGCGCGGCCTGGAGATCCCCAAGCGGGTGTAAGAGCATGGCTGGGGAGTGGCATCCTTGCCCGTCTTAGCCGGGTTCACGACGCCAAAAACCATGTCACCTCTCCACGTTGTTCGGCGCGCCTGCAATGGCGCGTCAGACACCAGCCGATATCTACCTGAGCACGAAGCAATTGACCGACTTCGACTTCAAGAGAGTGCAGGCGCTTTGAGCCGCCTCCCTATCGGCGAAACCGGCGAATCGGGCGCGAAAATATTCCTTGCCCGACTTGGCATAGCTTTCGACACTCGGCGAGGCTTTCGCATAGGCCCGTGACACGACAGGCCGTGCCCGCTCCAGAAGCGCGGATGCAGCCTCCCGGCTGGCTGCCGTCGCCACCTGGATGCTCCAGGAGTCCGATGGTTGGGCAGAGGTTGTTGTCTGACCTGTTTGAGGTTGAACCGGCTGTGTCTGACCCGACTGGACCTGACCCGCCGGCGCCTCGCTAGGATGCGCCGGCTGGCTCGGAAAGGCATAAAGATTGGCGACGGCCGCCCTCGGCGGCTGGCCGCCGACGACAATTTGCTTCTGCGGTGCCGCAAAGGAAAGCGGAAGCGGACCTTCCGCCGTCCTCTTCTGTTCGGGAACCGAAGCGACAAGCGCGCCCGAGGGATCGCTTCCAGCCCCGTTCGGCGCTGCATATTTGTCGAGAAGTGCCGCCATCTGGTCGTCGCGCTTGCGCGCCGATTTGCCACCCATGACGACGCCGATGATGCGGTGGCCGTTGACGTTGACGGCGCTGGCAATATTGAAGCCGGATGCGTTGACGAAGCCGGTCTTGATGCCGTCCATACCGGGGTAGCGATACATCAGGTTGTTATGGCCCTTGATGCGCTTGCCGCGGAAATCGAAGGCGCGCAGCGAAAACAGCTTGTATTCCTCCGGATAGTCGCGGATCAGCGCCATGGCCAGGGTCGCCATGTCGCGCGCCGACGTGACTTGAGCGTCGTCCGGCAGACCGGATGCATTGCGGAAGACTGTGCTCGACATGCCGAGCCGACGGGCTTTGGCGGTCATCATCGCACCGAAACGATCTTCGCTGCCACCCAGATGATCGGCCATCGCGGCGGCGGCATCATTGGCAGAGCGGATCGCCATGGCATAAACGGCCTCGCGCACGGTCAGCGGCTGGCCCGCCTTGAGGCCGAGCTTGAAGGGGATCTTGCTGGCCGCATTGGATGTCATGACGATCTGCCCGTCCCAGGAGAGCCGCCCTTCATGCAGCGCCTCGAAAGTGAGGTAGAGCGTCATCATCTTGGTCAGGGAAGCTGGATGGTTGATGACGTCGGCATTTTCGGAGGTCAGCACCTTGCCGCTGGTGGCGTCATAGATGAAATGCGCATAGCCGGCCTGAGCCTCTGTTTTTCCTACTCCCAAGCTGAAGCCGAGCAGAAGGAAAAACACCGCCACGCGCAGAAATCGAAACATCAGTCACCCTCGCAAATACCGGGAAAGCATAAGGCAGCGATCCTGGCGTGAAAATGGCGGGGACGAAAATTCCCTGGTAATTGCCAAGCTTTCCGCGAAATTGCGGATCAAGCGTCCGTTAGCGTACGTCTGACCGCATCTTTCCAGCCACGCACCTTGGAAGCACGGCTCTTCTCGTCCATCTGCGGCTCGAACCGGCACTGGCGCGCCCAGCTCCTGGCGAATGCCTGGCGATCCGGCCAGACGCCCGCGCGCGAACCGGCCAGCCAGGCAGCCCCGAGCGCCGTGGTTTCCAGAATCGTCGGTCGATCGACGGGCGCGTCGAGCAGGTCGGAAAGCCGCTGCATGGTCCAGTCGGAGGCCACCATGCCGCCATCCACCCGCAGCACCGTGTCGCCGTCGAAGCTGCGCCAGTCCTTGCGCATGGCGTCGAGCAGGTCGCGGGTCTGGTAGCAGACCGCTTCAAGCGCCGCCCGCGAAAGCTCGGCCGGTCCGGTTGCCCGCGTCAGACCGAAGATGGCGCCGCGTGCTTCGGCATCCCAATAGGGCGCCCCGAGCCCGGTAAAGGCGGGCACCAGATAAACCTCCTGTTGAGGATCCGCCTGCGCCGCCAACTCCCCGGACTGACTCGCCTTTTCGATGACGCCGATCCCGTCGCGCAGCCATTGCACGGCGGCGCCGGCGATGAAGATCGAGCCTTCCAGCGCATAGGTCGTTTCGCCGTCCAGTCGGTAGGCGATGGTGGTCAAGAGCCGGTTCTTTGAGCGGCACATGTCGGTGCCGGTGTTGAGCACGGCAAAGCAGCCGGTGCCATAGGTGGATTTCATCATGCCAGGCTCGAAGCAGGCCTGGCCGATCGTCGCCGCCTGCTGGTCGCCGGCAACACCGAGAATGGGAATGGCCGCGCCGAACAGGCTCTCGTCGCAAACGCCGAAATCATCGGCGCAGTCCTTGACCTCCGGCAGCATGGCAGCGGGAATGCGAAGGATCTCCAGGAGATCCTCGTCCCATCGATTGTCGCCGATATTGTAGATCAGCGTGCGCGAAGCATTGGTCGCGTCAGTCACGAAGCTCCGGCCTCCGGTCAGGCGCCAGATCAGGAAACTGTCGACGGTGCCGAAGCACAGCTCGCCCTTGGCCGCCCTCGCCCGCGCCCCTTTGACATTGGCGAGCATCCAGGAAAGCTTGGTGCCCGAAAAATAAGGATCAAGCAAAAGGCCAGTGCGGCGGGTGAAGAGCTTTTCGAGCCCCTGCCGCTTCAGCTTTTCGCAATAGCTAGCGGTGCGGCGGTCTTGCCAGACGATCGCGTTGTGGATCGGCTTGCCACTCTCGCGCTCCCAGACCACAACGGTTTCACGCTGGTTGGTGATGCCAATCGCGGCAATCTGGGACGCCTCGAGCTTGGCCTCCTTGAGAGCCTGCTTGACGGTCCATAGAACGCTTTCCCAGATCTCTTCCGGATCATGCTCCACCCAGCCGGATTTCGGAAAGATCTGCGTGAACTCCTTCTGGCCGATGCCGGCGATCTTCATGTCGCCGTCAAAGACGATCGCCCGTGTCGACGTCGTCCCCTGATCGATTGCCAGAACATAACCCGCCATGCCGCTCCTCCCCAGGATCGTCTTTTGCCTGAGCCAAGCTTTGACCAGAAGGCCTCATCAACTGTCAAACGAAAACGCCTATCTTCCAAACAGAGGCAGCTCGAACGCTCGGCAGCCGAGTCACAGCCTTGGGTAAAGCCTTGCCGAGAATTACAAATTGATTTTTTTCGTTAACCTTCTATTGGCTCCTGCCACCTAGTTTTCGGCGCGCAATGTCCTGAAGGAGTGAAGATGCTGACTGTGATGAAGGGGCCGCTGCGGTTTTTCCGACGATCGCTGACGTTGAAGATCTTCACCATCTGCTTCATCTGCGTCCATATTCCGCTGATCGCATTCATCATCTATCTGGCCAGCGGCTTCAGCACCGAAACCATACCTCTGCTGGGACTGATGCTGGGCGCTACGCTTGCCGGAACAGGCATCTGCCTTGCCACGCTCTGGTGGCTGATCCGACCGCTGCGCAAGCTGGCGCGGGCCGTCAACCAGTATCAGGAAGACGGGCAACCCTTCGAAATCCGCCATCGTGGCGAGGACGAAATCGGCACGCTGTCGAGCGCCGTCGAAGCCATGGTGTCGGAAATGGACGGTGCGATGAAGCGCCTCCAGCATCAGGCGACGACCGATCCGCTGACGGGACTAGGCAACCGGCGCTGGCTCTCGGAGCAGGTTTCTGAAGAAATTTCGCGGGCCGTGCGCCGTCGCGCTTCGATGTCCGTCATACTCTGCGACCTGGACCGCTTCAAGAAGATCAATGACGGCTATGGCCATGACACCGGCGACAGGGTTCTCGTTGCTGCCGGCGACGTCATCCGCCGCCATCTTCGTCACAATGATCTGGCGGCGAGAATAGGCGGAGAGGAATTCTGCATCATCCTTCCGCGCACCAAGCTCAAGGATGCTGAGATGATTGCCGAACGGCTTCGGAGCGCGCTGGCCGTGCTGGACATCCCTCCCCTGATGCGGGGCGATGTCACCGCAAGCTTCGGCATCTACCAAGCTTCCACCGGCGAAACACTGGAACAGATGCTGCTGATGTCGGACAAGGCGCTTTACGAGGCCAAGCGCGGTGGGCGCAACCGTGTCGTTCGAGCGAACGAGCTGGAAACCGCAGGCGACCGGCATTCTCCGCCGGAATATTGACGGCAGCCGAGTTCGAAACACCAGCGGCCGGTTTTGGAACCGACCGCCGATATTGTTCAACGATTATCGCGACTTCTTATAGAGTTTCTCGGCGATCTCGAACATTTCCTCCGGGGAATAGTCCGGAGTGAACGCCGAGGGAACGCCGACGAGCTGGTGGATCTTGCCCCCCTCTGGCATACCGTCCACCACTTCCAATTCTCCCGGAGGATCGAGCGGCAAGGCGACTTCGCCATTGCCCCAGATGCCCGACATTTCCTTGTAGTCGTTCGGGCTGAACGTATACAGGCGACGGTGTGAACCTTCGTCGAGATATTTCTGGCATTCGGGAATGTTGCCGAGCGGGATGTTCGGTGTCGGCAGGAATTTCTTGATGTCGACGCCGGTGATCTTTTCGAGAGCCAAGGCATAGGCATGGGCATGGACGGAACCGCGCACCAGCAGATAGCCGCAGACTTCGCGGCCGGTCGGATCGGACAGGGTTTCATAAACGCGCAGCTTGTGAAGACGCGCGCCGCATTCCAGATGGAAATTATGAAGAAGATCGACAACGACATTACCGGTCGTGGTGATGAAGTCGTTGTTCCACGATAGGCCATTGCTGTTGACCGGCATGGCGCCACCGCCGCCGGAAAGGAAGGCGGCTGCCAGCCGGATATCCTTCATGTCTTCAAAGGGGGCGCCGGAAATATCTCCGCCGTCGCCCGCATCCCCGTCCGGCTTGTCAGGACCGTTGTTGAGCATGGCGACGCCGTTGCTGACGAGTTCCACATGGCCGAGTTCTTCTGCCGTGATACTGGCGACGAGGCTGTAGAACGGCCGCAACTTTTCCTTTGAACGGAAGTTGAAGCTCTGAAACATATAGTTTCCGAGGGTGGACATTTCTCCGTACTTACCGCCCAGCAATTCCTGAAGCGCAGCTGCCGCGTTCGGATCGGCGCGTTTAGGCGCCGGAAGTTCTGCCTGAAGCTTGTCGACGCGCATAAACATAGGTTTGATCCTTTGGTTGGAGACACTGACCAAACCGGAGCTGCGGCTCGATGTTCCCAAGAAAAGAGGAACACCGCTCCGACGGAGCTTGGCGATTGCCAGGCCGGCTGCTTTCCGCATAACCTGACCCACGACGCGGCGCATTAGAACGCCGCTCCAGGCAAACTGGTCAGGGAGGCATCGGACATGAACAGAACCGTCATCGTCACCGGTTCCACCAGCGGCATAGGCCTTGGCATTGCCAGGGCCTTCGCGGCGGATGGCGCTCATGTGGTGATCAACGGCTTCGGCCCGAAGGAGACGATCGCGGCGGCGGTCGGAGAGCTCGGCAGCCTCGGCGGCGGCAAGATCCTCCACCATGGCGCCGACATGACGAAGCCGGAGGAAATCGAGGACCTGGTCGCCACAGCGGCCGGCACATTTGGGTCGGTGGACGTGCTGGTCAACAATGCCGGCATTCAGCATGTGGCCAAGATCGAGGATTTCCCGCGGGAAAAATGGGATCAGTTGATCGCCATCCTGCTGTCTTCCGCCTTCCACACCATGCGCCACACGATCCCCTTGATGAAGAAGGCCGGCCATGGCCGCATCATCAATGTGGCCTCTGCCCATGCTCTGGCCGCCTCGCCCTTCAAATCCGCTTATGTCGCGGCCAAGCACGGTATTTTAGGCCTCACCAAAACGGCGGCCTTGGAACTTGCTGAATTCGCGATTACCGTGAATGCGATCTGCCCTGGCTATGTGCTGACGCCGCTCGTCGAACAGCAGATACCCGACACCGCCCGCGAGCGTGGTATTTCCGAAGCCGAGGTGAAGACCGACGTGATGCTGAGGCTGCAGGCGACCAAGGAATTCGTGTCGATCGAGGAAGTGGCGGCGACGGCGATCTTCCTGGCCAGCGAGGCGGCCAGGAGCATAACGGGCACGCATATCTCGGTCGACGGCGGCTGGACCGCGCAGTGACTTGGACACAAAAGCCGGCAACGGCGGACGAAGGAGAGACATGAGTTCAGCCATCCGCTTCATCCTGAACGGGGAAGACGTGACGCTCGGGGACTTCGCACCCACCGACACCCTGCTCGACTATCTGCGCCTGAGGCGGCGGTTGACGGGAACCAAGGAAGGCTGCGCCGAAGGCGATTGCGGTGCCTGTACCGTGCTGGTTGGACGGCTGACCGACCACGGCCTGGCCTATGAAGGCGTCAATGCCTGCATCCGGCTCATGGGCTCCATGCACGGCACACATGTGGTCACGGTCGAACATCTCGCGGCAAAAGACGGCGCGCTGCACCCCGTGCAGCAGGCGATAGTCGATTGTCACGGCTCGCAGTGCGGCTTCTGCACTCCAGGCTTCGTCATGTCGCTCTATGGGCTGTGGCTCTCGAACGACGCGCCCAGCCGGGCCGACATCGAAAGCGCCCTGCAAGGCAATCTCTGTCGCTGCACCGGCTATGAACCGATCGTCAGGGCCGCCGAACAGGTGGCGGCAAACCGGCCGAGCGCGCTCTTCGACCCGCTGGAACGGGACCGCGCGGAAATCATGGCCAAGCTCTGGTCTCTGCAATCGGCGACGGACACGATTACAGTCGAAAAGGACGGCAGCCGGTCGGTCATCCCGGCTTCGCTGGAAGCGTTCGCCGAGGCGCTGTCGCAGGAGCCGGACGCGACTGTTGTTGCCGGCGCCACCGATGTCGGCCTCTGGGTCACCAAGCAGATGCGGCTTTTGAGCCCTGTTATCTTCATCAACCACTTAAGCGAACTTCAGTCGATTGCGGCTGATGGAGAAGGCATCACGATTGGCGCTGGCGTAAGCTATACGGAAGCACACGGTTTCCTGGAAGCCTTGATTCCTGCCATCGGTCGGCTGATCGATCGGATCGGCGGCGCCCAGGTGCGCAATATGGGCACGATCGGCGGCAATATCGCCAATGGCTCGCCGATCGGCGACACGCCGCCACCGCTGATCGCGCTTGGCGCCCAGCTGACGCTGCGCTCCCATTCCGGCCGCCGCACCATGCCGCTGGAGGATTACTTCCTGGCCTACGGCAAGCAGGACCGGCTGCCGGGCGAATTCGTCGAGAAGGTTCTCGTGCCGCGTCCTGCGGAGAACGGTCACTTCGCCGTTTACAAGATTTCCAAGCGTCGGGACGAGGACATTTCGGCGCTCTGCGGCGCCTTCAACATGACGCTTGATGCAAATGGCAGAATTGAAGCGATCCGCATCGCCTTCGGCGGCATGGCGGCAACCCCGAAACGTGCCAAGCATGTCGAGGCGGCGCTGATCGGCCAGATCTGGAACTGGGCGACGATCTCGGCCGCCCGCGACGCCTTCGACGAGGATTACCAGCCGCTGACCGATTGGCGGGCGACGGCGGATTATCGCAGCCTGACGGCCAAGAACCTGCTGACGCGGTTCTTCCTGGAGACGGCCGGCGCACCGACGGAACTGCGCCGGTTCGAGATGGAGGACGCGTGATGATGGTGATGAGCTGCACCCTATCCTCCTATGACGGCAGAGTTTGGTGGACCGCCTCTGTCCGCGACCAAAGGGGAGCCCGCTGATGGACAACTCCACCTTCGAAACGAAATCCGTCATCACCGGCCCCATGCATGCCTCGCTGAAACATGATTCAGCCCACAAGCATGTCACCGGACAGGCCGAATATATCGACGATATTCCCGAACCCGCCGGCACGCTGCATGGCGGTCTCGGCCTTTCCGACCGGGCGCATGCGGAAATCGTCTCCATCGATCTCGATGCGGTGCGGGCGGCGCCGGGCGTGGTTCACGTTCTGACCGCCGCCGATATTCCGGGTTTCAACGACGTCGCCTCGACCGGTCAGCGGGACGAGCCGCTGCTGGCGACCGATCTGGTGCAGTTCCACGGCCAGCCGATTTTCGCCGTCATCGCCGAAACCCGCGACCAGGCCCGCCGCGCCGCCCGGCTGGCGAAAATCGAATACCGCGACCTGCCCCATTGGACCGATATCGACGGTGCCCGGCAAAACGGTGCGCCGCTTGTGGTCGAGCCTATGGTCCTGACCCGCGGCGAGCCGCAAACCGAGATCGAAAAGCCGCCACTGCGCATCCAGGCATCGATGACGATCGGCGGCCAGGAACATTTGTACCTGGAAAGCCATATCGCCATGGCCATTCCCGGCGAGGACGACGACATCACCGTCTGGTCCTCAACCCAGCATCCGAGCGAAGTGCAGCATATGGTGGCGCATGTGCTGGGTATCGCCAATCATGCGGTCACCGTGCAGATCCGCCGCATGGGCGGCGGTTTCGGCGGCAAGGAAACCCAGGGCAACCAGTTTGCGGCACTCGCCGCCGTCGCCGCCAAGAAGCTCGACCGCGCCGTCAAGTTCCGCCCCGACCGCGACGAGGACATGGCGATGACAGGCAAGCGCCATGACTTCCGCGTCGAGTACGACGTCGCCTTCGACGAGGACGGCCGCATCCATGCGCTCGACGCCACCTACGCGGCGCGTTGCGGCTTTTCGGCGGATCTTTCCGGCCCGGTCACCGACCGCGCCCTTTTCCACGCCGATTCGAGCTATTTCTATCCGCATGTGCAGGTCCGGTCGCAGCCGCTGAAGACGCATACCGTGTCCAACACCGCATTTCGCGGTTTCGGCGGCCCGCAGGGCATGCTCGGCGCGGAGCGGATCATCGAGGAGATCGCCTATGCGCTGGGCAAGGATCCGCTTGAAATCCGCAAGCTGAACTTCTACGGCCAGCCGGGATCGGGGCGCACCACGACCCCCTATCACCAGGAGGTCGAGGACAATATCATTGCCCGCGTCGTCGAAGAGCTGGAAGCCTCGAGCGATTACCAGGCGCGGCGCCAGGCGATTATCGACTTCAACGCCAACAGCCCGGTCATCCGCAAGGGCATTGCGCTGACGCCGGTGAAATTCGGCATCTCCTTCACGATGACCGCTTATAATCAGGCGGGCGCCCTGGTGCATCTCTACCAGGACGGCTCGATCCACCTGAACCATGGCGGCACCGAAATGGGCCAGGGCCTTTATACCAAGGTGGCGCAGGTGGTGGCCGACACGTTCCAGGTCGACATCGACCGGGTGAAGATCACCGCCACGACGACCGGAAAAGTTCCAAATACCTCGGCCACTGCCGCCTCGTCCGGCACCGATCTGAACGGCATGGCGGCCTTGGATGCGGCACGCCAGCTGAAGGAGCGGCTGGTTGATTTCGCCTGCCGGCAATGGAAGGTGGAGCGCAAAGAGGTAGAGTTCTTGCCCAATTGCATCCGCATCGGTGAGGACATTGTGCCCTTTGATACGCTGGTGCGGGCGGCCTATTACGACCGCGTGCATCTGTCGGCAGCCGGCTTCTACAAGACGCCGGACATTCACTGGGACCGCAAAGCGGGCCGCGGACGACCTTTCTTCTACTATGCCTATGGCGCGGCCTGCTCGGAAGTGTCGATTGACACGCTCACCGGCGAATACATGGTCGACCGCACCGATATCCTTCACGATGTCGGAAAGTCCTTGAACCCGGCGATCGACATCGGCCAGATCGAGGGCGGTTTCGTGCAGGGCATGGGCTGGCTGACGACGGAGGAATTGTGGTGGGATGACAAGGGCCGGCTGCGGACCCACGCGCCCTCCACCTACAAGATCCCGCTCGCCTCCGACCGGCCGAAGATCTTCAATGTCAGACTGGCGGAATGGTCGGAAAATCCGGCGGCAACCATCGGCCGCTCCAAGGCCGTCGGCGAGCCGCCCTTCATGCTGGCGATCTCGGTACTCGAAGCGATCTCCATGGCTGTGGCAAGTGTCGCAGATTATGCCGTCTGCCCTCGCCTCGACGCGCCAGCCACACCGGAACGTGTGCTGATGGCGGTCGAGCGGCTGAAGGCGATGTGAACTGCCGGCCGGCGTTCAAGAAATGGCGCCAGCCGATCTGGCATCGACCTCGTTCGCCCGTTAGTCGCAGATGCGCATAGCCGAGCGCAGAAGCTGGGTAATGTCGTTCATCGCCAGATCCCGGTCTTCGGGCCGCATCGCCACCTGCAGGCTTTGCTCCGTGTGCTGGGCGATGATCAACAGCGCCACTTCCCGCAAGGCGGCAGTGGCGGCGGCGATCTGCTGGACCTCGTCCTGGCAGTGGCGGTTGTCCTCGATCATCGTCTTGAGACCGCGAACCTGACCTTCGATGCGGTTCAGGCGCTGCACCAGCGCTTTCTTCTCGTCGTCCGTACGCCGCAACTCGATACGGTCGTCTTTTACAATAGCGTCCATCTGCTGCCTGTCTTGCTGCATTCTTCATGCCGGACCTAGATCCTTGAGACCGGAGGGTGCAGCAAGAAAGACAGCAATGAAAGAACAAGTTCTCGGGCCAGCCAACACGAAATGGCGAGCTCCATGGAAAATGGAGCCCGCCTTGTTCTGCTTACATCTGCTCGAGCTGAGCACCGCTATCCGGACGAGCCGGGCCGAGAACCGGTTCTTCACCCATCGGCTCGTTCGGGAAGATGGTAAACGTGCCCTTGCCATCGACCGAGGGGCCTTCGTTCCAACGGGCCGGAGGCGGCAGCGTGCCGTCCGAGGACGTTGCGAAGAAGTCGTAGTTATGCTGCTGGTTTTCCATGTCCTGCGGGAAGCTGTTCGGGATCGGCATTGCCGCCGTGCCGCCGAGTTCCTCGATCACGCCCATCCATTGATTCTGGTGCATCGTGTCGCGAGCGATCAGGAACTGAAGCATGTCCTTCATGCCCGGGTCCTGGGCGGCATTGAAGAGACGCACTGCAAGCACGCGGCCCGTGCTTTCGGCTGCGACGTTACAATACATGTCGGCGGCAAGGTTACCGCTGGCGTAGATATGCGACATGTTGAAGGGAACGCCGTCGGAATCGACGGGCATCGCCGCCATGCCGGTCGACAGGATGTGCTTCTGGATCGCGCCTTCGATCACGTGACGCGGGTTCTCGCCGCCCATGACAGCGCCAACAACGGCATCCATGGCGCCGGCTTCCTGCAGGCTGGTCGGGGCAGTCTCGAGGTTGAGAGCGACGGCCGTTGCAAGCATTTCAATGTGACCGATTTCTTCGGTCGCCGTGTTGAGCAGCATGTCGCGGTATTTTGTGGTCGGGCCGCGAGCGCCCCAGGCCTGGAAGAAATACTGCATGCATACGCGGATCTCGCCTTCCACGCCGCCGATCGCCTGCTGCAGCATACGTGCGAAGGCCGGATCTGGGCTGGCGACTTTCACCGGATATTGGAGACGTCTGTCGAAACTATACATCTGGGTGCTCCTTGGTGGGGTTCGTTAGATCTTTATCAGATACCCCCTGGGGGTATCGTTAGTCGAACATGTGGCGATACAGTATGTTCCCGCTCAAGTTTTCTTTTTGCAGGATCCTGTGATTTCCTGCGCAAGCTCAGCCCCGCCTTGGCGTCCAGGCCGTGAAAGGACCTGCCGAAGAACCGCAGGAGCATAAGCTTTCAGCGCCGGCCTTACTGGCGGGCGCGGCAAAGGTTGCAAAAGGGTCCGGTTTCGGTTGAAAATAGTTGCAACGACGAGTTTGATGCATGGTGGTGATCCGCGACGAGCGCTCAGGGGACGAGGATGCGATCCGCGACCTGACGGAGCGCGCCTTTGCCCCCATGGCATTCAGCGACGGCTCGGAACCGGCCATTGTCGACGCCCTGCGGCAGGCGGGCGATCTGACAATTTCCCGGGTCGCCGAAGACGACGGCGGGATCATCGGCCATGTCGCCTTTTCGCCAGTGAAGGTGGAGGGGGCGGAGGCTGGCTGGTTCGGCCTTGGGCCGATTTCAGTCGAGCCGGCAAGGCAGAGGCAGGGCATAGGAAGAGCGCTGATAGCACAGGGTCTGGATCGGCTGAGGGCAAAGGGCGCGTCCGGCTGCGCGCTGATCGGCAGTCCCGATGTATATCGCGGCTCGGGCTTTATCAGCGACGGGCAGTTGGCCTATGGCGACCTCGACAGGCGCTATGTCATGAGGATCGTCTTCTTCGGCCCGGCGCCGCAGGGCATGCTTGAATTCGCGCCTGCGTTCGAAGAAGCCCAAGTCGAATGAACATGGACCTGCAGCCGTTCAGCGCGCCGGCATGCGGAAGGTGAAGCGGGTCTCGACGTCGTCGGAGGACACGTCGAGCCGGCCCCCATGAGCTTCGGCGATCTGGGAAGCAATATAGAGCCCGAGCCCGAGGCCCTGCATGCTGGATTCTGCTTCGCCGCGTTTGAAAGGCAGAAACAGTTTCTGGATCGAAGATGCGGGGATAGGATCGCCTGCATTGGCGACCGACAGATGCAGTTCACCGTCGATGATCGACGCCTGAACATGGATCGGGTGGTCCGCCGAGCCATGCGTTACGGCATTGCCGAGCAGGTTGGAAAACATCTGGCCAATGCGCTGGTGATCGACCGGCAGGGCATGCTGAAGATCGTAGGAAAGGTTGATCTGACGCTCCGGATGCCCCGACAGGATCTCGGCGACCACCTGATCGAGCGTATCCTGCAAAGACGCTTCTGCATCCGTTGTCAGCGTCAGTCCGCCGCCCAGTCTTCCGCGTGCAAAATCGAGCACATTGCCGATCAGCGTCGACATGCGCATCACGCTGCCGCGCATCATGCTCAGAACCTTGAGCGCCTTATCGGTCTGCGGCTCCCGCTTCAGGATGTTGATGGCGCCGTCGATCGAAGCCAGAGGATTGCGCAGGTCGTGGCCGAGAACCGCGATGAACTGCTCGCGCAACTCGGACGTTGCCTTCTCGTCCATCAGACTGGCACGCGCCAGTTCGAGCTTCTGGTTGGCATCAAGGTGATAGGCGATCAGCTCGGCAAACAGCTTGAACATGCCAAGCACTTTTGGATTGTTCAGCTCCGCCGGCTTCGGATCGATGGCACACAGTGTCCCGAAAAACGTACCGTCCGGCAGGATGATCGGCATGGAAATGTAGCTCTGCAGACCGTAGGTGGCAGGCGTGTGGTGGCCACAATAAATCAGATCTTCGGCCACATTGTCGATAACGACGACCTCTTTCGCCTGACGAACTTCATGGCAAAGCGTCGTCTCAACCTCGAGCTCGCCGCCGGCAGCCAAGCCGAAATCGATATTGTCCAGAACTTGGCAGGCAATCCACCGATCGTCGGTTACCCGCGCGACAGCCGCAAAGCCCATCCCGGTGGTACGGCAGATGACGTCAAGAATCGTAGGGACGGCGCCAATGCCCTGGACGGCGTCTATATCGCTCTGGAAATCATGGGACATTCTTTAAGAGCTAACTCGCGACTGAACGAAAATTGGGAGGAATTGTAGGCCTGCCTCGCGCGGACTTTAGATGGGACTTTTACACGAGTTTTCCAGAGGTTCAATGACAGTGCTGCAGGCATAGGCCAAGGCATTGAACGAGATAGTTGCCGCGTTACGTCCACCGGTTTAAGGTTGCCTGCACAACATTGCCGGAGTCGTTGTGGGCCATATTCCACTACCCGATTACCTTGTCGCGCACTCCTGCTCGGTCCTCGTCGAGATCGTCGAAGCCAGAGGCTCGACGCCACGCGAGGCGGGAACCTTTATGCTGGTCTCGTCCACGGAAATCTGGGGAACGATCGGCGGCGGCCAGTTCGAATATATGGCGATCGACAATGCCCGGGCGATGCTTTCGGGCGGCGGCGAAAGGGTGATGGACATTCCACTTGGACCGGAGATCGGTCAATGTTGCGGCGGTCGGACGAAGCTGCTCTTTACGGCGATGAACGACGAACTTCGACAAAGGCTGGAGCGGCAGCTGCAAACCGACCAGCAGGGGCGTCCGGCCGTCTTCCTGTTCGGTTCGGGCCATGTGGGACTGGCGCTGGCCTATGCGCTCGCCCCCCTGCCCTTCGCGGTTAGCGTGGTCGAAACACGGGAGGAAGCCCTGCAAGAGCTGCCAGCGCAAACCAGCCGACGCCTGACCGCCATGCCGGAAGCTCTGGTCGAGACGATACCCGCGGGCGGCGCGGCCGTCATTCTCACCCACGACCATGCCCTGGATTTTCTCATTGCACAGAAGGCGCTGGCACGCCCCGACCTCGCTTATGTCGGGATGATCGGCTCAAAGACGAAGCGGGCGACCTTCTCCAACTGGCTACGGCGCGAAGGAGGTGACGAGACCATGCTGTCGCGCCTCGTCCTGCCGATCGGCGGGTCGGCGGTGCGCGACAAGCGGCCGGCGGTTATTGCCGCGCTGGTGGCGGCCGAACTGTTGCAACGTATCAGCGCCTCGCTAGAGCGCAGCTCAGATCGGCAGATCGCGCATGTTTGATCCTCGCCGCGCCTGCCAATAGGCTTCGCAGCGCTGGCAAGGCAGGTTCTCGTTCAATCCGAGGTCTCGGGCCAGATCATCCGGGATATCGACCACGCCAGCGGAAGGCTTGCGGAACGATGCAGAGAGATCTTTCAGAAGGCAAGCCAATAGATCTGCCATGGCTGGCCGTAAGATTCTGAGCCGGGCGATTGGGGCTGGCATGAGTGCCTCATCGATAAACTGAGTTAATAGCTCGAAAGCAGCAATGCGCCGGATTGCTGGAGCTTTCCAATTCAATTAGAGTGGGCCATGATCAAGAGAGCTTATCGATGAAACTTTCGCTCCGCTTTCCGCTGAATGCATTGCGGGTCTTCGAGGCCGTGGCACGGCTTGAAAACTTCACCCGTGCCGCGGAAGAGCTGGGGATGACGCAGACGGCCGTCAGCTACCAGATCAAGCTGCTGGAAGAACATCTGGGCGATACAGTTTTCATTCGCAGACCGCGGGCGCTGCAGTTGACGGAAACCGGCGAGAACCTGCTGCCCAAGGTGGCGGAAGCCTTTTCCCTTTTGACTGAAGCGGTTCAGGCGGCTCGCGGCACTGCCGACGAAACGCTCGAAATCCACTCGACACCGACCTTCGCTTCTCATTGGCTGGTGCGCCATATCGGCGATTTCCAGCTCCAGCATCCGAACATCGCCGTGCGCCTGGTGCGCCATTCGGGCCGCAACGACGACATGGAGCCGCCACCGACGGATGTGGCGATCCGTATCGGTGCCAAGCCGTGGGACGGGCTTGTCTGCCATGCCTTGCTGAAAATGACCTATACGCCCATGCTCACCCCCGACCTCGCCGACAGTATCGGTGGAATTTCGGAGCCGGCCGACCTGCTCAAGCTGCCGTGGATTTCGAACAGCAAGGGCTTCTGGCGAGACTGGTTCCAGGCTGCCGGTCTCCAGAATGTCGATGTGCGGCAGATGCAGCTGGACACGTTCGGCGCCCTGGACCTGGAGGCGAATGCGGCACTGGCCGGCCATGGGGTGGCCATTCTAAGCCCCTTCCTGTTTGCCGCCGAGCTTTTGTCCGGACGTCTTGTGCAGCCCTTCGATATCTGCCTGGACGACAACAAAACCTACTGGCTGTGCTATCCGCCGGCGCGCAAGAACGCCGCAAAGATCAAGGCTTTTGCCACCTGGCTGCAGGCCGCTATAGCGCGCGACATGGCTCGCAGCCCCAGCCAAGCCGCCTTGCCCGCAGCGTGACAGTGCCCGCCCTCTCAAAGATTTCGCGGCGGAAAAATGATGCGGGCTGCTCGAAAGGCGTTGCCTTCGGTTTGGCCGGGCCGCTGGCGTCCTTCCAGAAGCCCGAGATCCTGTTTCCAATGATCCGACATGCCCTGCAGATCGAGTCGATTTTGATAGGTCCTTTCTTTGGATCGAAAGATCTCGGCGATTAAACGCCGCGGCAAAAACCGCGCAAGATACACGTCTGCAAACGAAAACATCGCATTTCTCCAATGGGATAACCCATTTTCATTTGTTGTTTGTGGAAGTAGTCTGCGCCCGGAAATGACGGAGATCCAATCGAATAACCGTCTCTATGGATCAAGAGAGCTCATCCATGAAAATCTCGAAGCAGTTTCCGTTGAACGCGCTGCGGGTCTTCGAATCCGCTGCCCGGCACATGAGCTTCACCAAAGCCGGAGAGGAACTGGGACTGACCCAGACGGCGGTCAGCTACCAGATCAAGCTGCTGGAGGACACGCTCGGCGAGCCGCTGTTTCTGCGCCGACCGCGGCAGGTTTCGTTGACGGAAGCAGGCGAGCGACTGGCGCCGAAGATCGCGGAAGCTTTCACGATCATGACCGATGCGGTAGCCGGCTTGAAGGAGACGGCGGAAGGAACGCTGGTCATCCACTCCACGGCGACCTTTGCGGCTCGGTGGCTGGCGCGGCACCTGGGAACTTTCCAGCTGCAGAATCCGGGCATGGCGGTGAGACTCGAAACCTCGCAGGAGATCATCGATTTCGGCAAGACCGAAGCCGACGTGGCGATCCGTACCGGCCGGGGTGACTGGCCCGGTTTGCGCTCCCACTTCCTGGTCAAGAGTCATTTCACGCCGATGCTGAGCCCGGACCTGGCGGCAACGATCGGCGGCGTGCACAAGCCCCAAGATCTGCTGAAGCTGCGGCTTATCGATCCCGGCGATCCCTGGTGGCGGATCTGGTTTGCGGCGGCGGGCATGCCGGATGTGGACCTGAGCGGCCGTCCGAGCACCAAGTTCGGCGCGCAGGCGGTCGAGGCCGCAGCCGCTGTGGCCGGCCAGGGCGTCGCAATCCTGAGGCCGGAATTCTATACCGACGACGTCCTGCTCGGGCGCCTGATCCAGCCGCTTCCAATCCTTGCCCATGACGGCAGCGACTATTGGCTGGCCTATCCCGAGAGCCGTCGCAATTCCAGAAAGATCCGCGCTTTCCGCGATTTCCTCCTGACGACCATTCAAAGTTTCCGCGACTGACTCCCGGCCGGGGCGATCACCGCGGATCAACAGCTCCTGCCAGGCGCATTGCATCGCGGTTGCGTGTCTGGAACAGCCTCGTCGCGCATCGGCACTTCCCATGCCGTGGATTTTTACGCAGAGTGACGAGTCGGGGGGCAACAAGGGGAAGCCATGTACGAATATGCCATTGCCTGGGAATGGTTGAGCTTTGCGGCACGCTGGTTCCACGTCATCACCGCGATCGCCTGGATCGGCTCCTCCTTTTATTTCATTGCGCTCGATCTCGGCCTGGTAAAGCGGCCGAACATGCCGGCCGGTGTGTACGGTGAGGAATGGCAGGTGCATGGCGGCGGCTTCTACCATGTCCAGAAATATCTCGTCGCGCCGACGCAGATGCCGCAGCATCTGACATGGTTCAAATACGAGAGCTATTTCACCTGGCTTTCCGGCTTCCTGATGCTCTGCATCGTTTATTACGGCGGCGCCGACCTCTTCCTGATCGACCATTCGGTCATGGATCTGGCGCCCTGGCAGGCCATCCTCATCTCGCTCGCATCACTGGCCCTCGGCTGGATCTTCTACGACCAACTCTGCAGATCACCGGTCGGCCGCAATACCTGGGGACTGATGATCGTCCTCTATATCGCGCTGGTCGCCATGGCCTGGGGGTATACGCAGGTCTTCACCGGCCGCGCCGCCTTCCTGCATCTCGGCGCCTTCACGGCGACGATCATGTCGGCCAATGTCTTCATGATCATCATTCCCAACCAGAAGATCGTCGTGGCGGACCTGATCGCCGGCCGCACGCCCGATCCGAAATACGGGATGATCGCCAAGCAGCGCTCGCTTCACAACAACTACCTGACGCTGCCCGTCATCTTCTTCATGCTGTCGAACCATTATCCGCTCGCTTTCGCGACGGCCTTCAACTGGGTCATTGCGGCACTGGTCTTCCTGATGGGCGTGACGATCCGGCACTGGTTCAACACGACCCATGCCCGCAAGGGCAGACCCACCTGGACCTGGCTCGCGACCATGCTGATCTTCATCCTCATCATGTGGCTGTCGACCGTGCCGAAAATCCTGACGGGCGCGACGGAAACGTCCATGGCACCGGCCACCTCCACCATGCAGCGGAGGTTCGCCGCCAACATTCACTTCGGAGCCGCAAGGGACGTCGTCCAGTCCCGCTGTTCCATGTGCCATGCGGCCGAGCCCGCCTATGACGGCGTCAACTTCGCGCCGAAATCGGTTAAGCTCGAAACCGACGCGGAGATTGCCGCTCACGCCCGCGAGATCTATCTCCAGGCCGGCCGCAGCCATGCCATGCCGCCCGGCAATGTCACATCCATCTCGGCCGAGGAGCGCAAAGCTCTGGTTGCCTGGTATGAAAGCACCATATCCGAATGAACCACGCCAAATTGATCCGCGGGCGCCTTCTGTCCTTCAAACGCGCGCCCCTCGCCCTGACCGACATCGAAAGCTATCGCTACGAGCATGACGGCGGCCTCTTGATATCTAATGGCAAGATCGCAGCGGCCGGCGACTACGCAGCCGTCAAGGCACAGGCACCGGAGGAGATCGAAGAGATCGACCACCGGCCGCATCTCATCTTGCCCGGCTTCATCGATTGCCACATGCATTTCCCGCAGATGCAGGTGGTCGCCTCCTATGCCGGCAACCTGCTGGAATGGCTGAACACCTATACATTTCCGGAGGAATGCCGCTTCGTCGAAAGCGATCATGCGGCGCGTATCGCCGCGCATTTCTACGATGAACTGCTGCGCCACGGCACAACCACCGCCGCCGCCTATTGCACCGTGCACAAAACGTCAGCCGACGCCTACTTCGCGGAAGCTATGAAGCGCGGCATGTGCATGGTCGGCGGCAAGGTGATGATGGACCGCAATGCGCCGCAGGGACTGCTCGATACGCCGCAGATTGGCTATGACGAGACCCGCGCGGTAATCGCCGAATGGCACGGCAAGGGGCGCAACCATGTGGCCATCACGCCGCGCTTCGCCATCACCTCCACCCCGCAGCAGATGAAGGCGGCACAGGCGTTGGCGCAGGAGTTTCCGGACCTGTTCATCCAGACGCATCTTTCCGAAAACCACGAGGAGATCCGTTATACCGGCGAGCTTTATCCAGAAGCCAAGGACTACACGGACATATATGCGCAATACGGCCTGCTGGGCAAAAAGACCCTGCTCGGCCATGCCATACACTTGTCCGATCGCGAGGCGGATGCGCTCTCCGAAGCGGGAGCCATTGCGATCCACTGCCCGACCTCCAACCTCTTCCTCGGTTCGGGTCTTTTCCCGATGAAGGCGCTGATGCGCCGCGACAAGCCGGTGCGGGTGGCGGTGGCAACCGATATCGGCGGCGGCTCCAGTTACTCCATGCTGCGCACCATGGACGAAGCCTACAAGATCCAGCAGCTGCTCGGCGAGCGCCTCAACCCGCTGGAAAGCTTCTACCTGATGACCCGCGGCAATGCAGAAGCCCTGTCTATGGTGGAGGATATCGGCACGCTGGATGTCGGCTCGACCGCCGATCTCGTGGTGCTCAATGCGGCCTCGACCCCGGCCATGCAACTGCGCATGGAGACCATCAAAACGCTACCGGAGGAGCTTTTCCTGCTACAGACCATGGGCGACGACAGGGCAGTCGTCGAGACTTATGTGGCGGGTATGGCGCGCAAGCCCGTAGAGCGCGGTGAGACGGCCGCTGCCTCTGCCGGAGCGTCGGCTTGAGTAGGCTTCACGAATTGGTTATCAGATCAGTCATCACGGCCATCACGAAAAGGCGCATCCCGGCATGAGTCCAGACTATCTCGTCACCCATTCAGGTGGCTTCCATGCCGACGAGCTTCTATCAAGCGTCATCCTGACAAGGCTTTTCCCGCAGGCGCGGCTGGTCCGCAGCCGGGCTCCCGATTGGATCACACCCGGTGGTGACCGGATCATCTACGACGTCGGCGGCGATTACGACGCGGCGATGCAGATCTTCGACCACCACCAGCGCGGCGCGCCGTTGCGCGACGACGGCAAGCCGTTCAGCTCCTTCGGCCTGATCTGGAAGCATTACGGCCGCGATTACCTTTTAGCCTTTGGCCTCCCACAGGCCAACGTCGATGACGTGCATGCTTCCTTCGATGAGAGTTTCGTACTGCCCGTCGACCTGATGGATAATGGCGCCCTCAGCCCCTCGATCGCCGGTCCGCTCGCCGACCTGACGCTTCCCGCACTGCTGGAAACCCTGAAGCCGGTTTTCGACGAAAAGGATGGGGATGCGGAAGACAGGGCTTTCTGCAACGCGCTTGCCATCGCTCGCAGCTTCGTCGAAGCCAATATCGGACAGCGTGCTGCCAAGCTTCGCGCCGAGGACATGGTCCTGAAAGCGATCGGCGAAACCGGCACCGGACGCATTCTAGAGCTTCCCATGGGCATGCCCTTCCGCGCCGCGGTGGTGAAGGCCGGCGCTGACCATCTGCTCTTCGTCGTCCATCCGCGCGACAAGGACTGGTGCCTGACCGGAATTCGCCGCAGCGACGACGCTTTCGAACTACGGGCGGATCTGCCGGCCGCCTGGGCTGGGCTCACCAATGGTGATCTGGAAGCCGCCTGCGGAGTGAACGGCGCTACCTTCTGTCACAATGGTCGCTTCATTGCTGCTGCCAAAACCCGGGAGGCAGCGCTCGCCATGGCGGAGATCGCAGTTCAACAGGCCTTGCAGGCGGCTGTCTGAGGCGAACGTGGATCGGCCGAAGCATATCTACGACGGGTGCGCTGCTAAAATTGCCGGCGAAAGCCAGCAGTTTGGGATGATCGCGGCCGCGCTTCTATGCTAGTCCTTGAGACTTCTTTTGGAGGAAGATGACCGCATGTCCACGCCGCTGACCATTGCCGACCTGAAGACGCTCGCACGCCGCCGAGTCCCGAAAATGTTCTTCGACTACGCCGATTCGGGTGCCTGGACGGAAGGCACCTACCGGGCGAATGAAGAGGATTTCGCAAGGATCAAGCTGCGCCAGCGCGTGCTGGTTGACATGACCAACCGGACGCTGGCAACGACCATGGTCGGCGAAACGGCATCTATGCCGGTGGCGCTTGCCCCGACCGGCATGACCGGCATGCAGCACGCCGACGGAGAAATGCTGGCAGCCAAGGCCGCCGAGGAATTCGGCGTACCCTTCACGCTTTCGACCATGAGCATTTGCTCGATCGAAGACGTCGCCTCAGTCACGTCAAAACCCTTCTGGTTCCAGCTCTATGTGATGAAGGACCGCGGCTTCGTGGAACGGCTGATCGGCCGGGCCAAGGCTGCAAAGTGCTCCGCCCTGGTGGTGACGGCCGACCTGCAGATTCTCGGTCAGCGCCACAAGGATATCCGCAACGGCCTCTCGGCTCCGCCGAAATGGACGCTGAACAGCGCCCTGCAGCTGGCGACCAAGCCGCAATGGTGCCTGGAAATGCTGCAAACCAAGCGGCGCGGCTTCGGCAATATCGTCGGCCATGCGAGCAATGTTTCCGATCTTTCCTCGCTCGGCGCCTGGACGGCCGAGCAGTTCGACCCGCGGCTTTCCTGGGACGATATCCGCTGGATCAAGGATCTTTGGGGCGGCAAGCTGATCATCAAGGGGATTCTGGACGAGGAAGACGCCCGGGCCGCTGCCGATACGGGCGCCGATGCGCTGATCGTATCCAACCATGGCGGCCGCCAGCTGGACGGTGTTCCGTCCTCGATCAGCATGCTGCCGCGAATCGTCGATGCGGTGGGGGACCGGATCGAGGTGCATTTTGACGGCGGCATCCGCTCCGGCCAGGACGTGCTGAAAGCGGTGGCACTCGGAGCGCGCGGCACCTATATCGGCCGCCCCTTTCTGTGGGGCCTCGGCGCCATGGGCAAGCAGGGCGTCACGGCATCGTTGGAAATCATCCGCAAGGAGATGGATATCAGCATGGCGCTGTGCGGCAAGCGCGACATCCAGCATGTCGATCGGGAGATTCTAGCGGGAACGCCCTTCCCGGCCATGTGACCGAAGAGCCACGACCCTTGGCCGGCCACGCAGCGATGGAGCCGGCCGGTTCATCGGGTTCAGTTGTGCCGATGCGGCACCGGCGAGAATTCCGGCAGAGACCCGTCCGCCAGAGCCTCGAATAGCGACTTCAAAGCGGGCTCGGCGACCTGGCGGGCAGCTTCGGCCGCCGGAAGCCATGCCAGCGTCCGTTCGCCCCGTTCGGGAAAGTCCTCTGTCATGCCGGCGACCTCCAGCGGGTGAACGGCCACGTGGCGGCGGAGCCGCTTGCCGTCCTTCCTGTAGGTATAGGCGGTCAGGATCTTGTTTTGTGCCGTTCCCCGCACGCCGGCTTCCTCGAAAGCTTCCCGGGCCGCTGCAATCGGCGAGGTTTCCCCCGGATCGACATTGCCCTTCGGGACACCCAACTTGCCGCTCTTGCGGCTGCTGATCACAAGAAACCTCCGCTCGCCGCCCGTGTTGCGGTAGCAGAGGGCTGCTGCCTGGGCAACGTGGCCGCTGCTGATCAGGCTCAAACCCTGCTGCGCGACCCTTGCGACTTTGCCGACGGTTGCCGAGATGGACATGAAGTATCCTCCGGTTTCAAGATTTATCGCTGCGTGAAGGGCTTGACGGCCTCTAGATGACGCCGCCGGTGACGGGATCGACGACCGGCCTTTCGCTCTCGTCCTTCGTCTGCGAGGGCTGGACGGCAGCAGGCGCGAGCGACTGGCGGTCGGAACGCTTCTGCTCGTCGGCTCTCTCCGTCACATCGGGCGGGATGCGCTGTTCCGGATCAGCATTGCTGTCATTGTTGCTCATGGCGGTCTCCTGGAGCAACAACACCTGGACGGCATCCGGGTTCCAAACGGCGGTGGCTGGGCTCAGCCTTCTGCCTGCTTGTCCTTACGCAACCGGTAGCCGTGGACGAAGTCGACCACCTTGTCGCTCGACATCTCGCAGGGCTTCAAGGCGAGCACTCCCGACTTCATCCGGTAGAGATTGAAGCTGACAATGTCCTTGCCGGACAGATCTTCGGCAAACAGCCAAATCCGCTTTTCTTCCGCATCCCGCCGCACGGTGACGCCCCAGCGCCGGCCGTTGAACTCACCCTCGCTGTAGCCGCTCGGGATCAGCGCGAGGTCGAACTCGAAGGAGGATTGGTCGTAGGGCATGTGCTGGTGCTTGACCTTTTATATGCCGGCGCGGATCAACTGGCTGATCATCCAGCGTAGCTGAAATAGTTCCGAAGATCAGCACCAGCCGCCTTTGCCAGCGCCTGGGCGCTTGGCCAAACCTTCATTGACGAGGACATCGGCAAGCGAACGACCGTTGCGGGTAACGTCGCGCAGCTTGTGGCCTTCAATTTCATCGCCATTGCCCTGCCAGGTGACAAGTTCGAACGGGCCCGAATCGAGGAAGGCCCGTACGCGCAGCTCTGCATCGCTCGCCTTGATGCGCTCGCTTTCGCAGCGGGGTTTCTTGATGTCGGGCACTTCGATGCCGACAAGGCGGATCTTCTGGCCATGGAACATGAAGCGATCGGGTGCCATGACGCAATCATCCTGCTTGGCCGTGCCGCAAAGATAGAATTTCGCCTGGTAAGCGCCGGCCAGCGCTTCGCCCGGTTTCGCTTCGCCGGTTTTCGTCTCGCTGGGTTGGGAAGGCACAGCACTCTGGGAGGTGACGTCCATGCCGGGCTTGCCGATCGGCGCCGGCGGAATGATCGCCGCCGTCTGGTTCTGATCAGGCGGTGTCGCAGGCCGAAGTGTCACCGGCCGGTGAGGACTTGCTGGCAAGGGCTTGGACGGCACAGGTTTGTCATTCGCCTGCTCGGTTTTCGATGCGGTCTGGACTGGCTTTGCCGCCGTCAGGCCGGCGACGAGGCGACGAGCACCGACAGAATTGTCGTATAGGGCGATGCCGCCGGCGACCAGCGCCAGTGCGGCGAGCCAGGGCCAAAGGGTCGACCCGGATTTTGCCGAACGCTTGCCACTGGGTTTGCGACGCGAGCTGGATTTACCGCGCGATTGAGCCATGACCATCTCCTTTCCGATTCGAAGCGGAGTATCGCGGCCAAGGATTTCGGAATGGTTTCGATCGACGGAGAGAACTCAGATCCGCCCCGTCGCCAAAGCGCTTGCCCAGTCGGCACGGCCGTTCTTCTGCGCCAGCCGCGACATTGCCATATGATCGTAAGCGACATTGCGGAACTGTGGCACCCAGCCCTTTTCCGACTTCTCCAGAACGGCGTGGGACGCCATGGCATGGCCTGTCTCAACCTTGCGGAAACAAGGCGCATCGTCCTCATAGGCTGGGCAGCCGACGCTTCCCGGATTGACGATCAGCCGACCATCGGCAAGCTGCACGGCACGCGGAATGTGGGTATGGGCGCACAGAATCAAGGCCTGCTCGATGCCCGCGGCGCGCCTTTCGATTTCCTCCACCGAATTCAGGCAAACCTGGCCATCCGCCGAGATCTGCTCCAGCCAATAAACATCGTCTGCCTGCGGCGTTGCATGGCAAAGATAGACTTCGTCGCGATAGATGGCGCTGAACGGCAGGCTGCGAAGCCATTGCAGATGACGTGGGGCCAGCTGCCCATGGGCATGCGCATCCGAAGCTCCCATGGCATGGGGCGCGGTCTCCAGAAGATGGCGATCGTGATTCCCACGCACCGTCATGGTCCCGGCCGCATCGAGGAGGATCATCAGGTCCGCGGTCCGATCGGCCTCCAGCGGACCGCTGAAGCAATCACCCAGATTGACGATCTCGCGAATGCCGAGCATGGCGATATCCTCGAGCACCGCCTGCAGAGCGGCACAATTTCCATGCACGTCGGCGATCACCGCTAAACGCATCAGCTGCCCCGGTAGGTGGAATAGCCGTAGGGCGAAAGCAGCAGGGGCACATGGTAATGCGCGGCGGAATCGGAAATGCCGAAGCGGATCGGGATCACGTCGAGAAAGGCGGGTTCCGTCAGCTGCATGCCGCGGCGGCGCAGATAGTCCCCCGCGTGGAAGACGAGTTCATACTCGCCCGGCAGGAACTCATCGCCGATCAGCATCGGCCCGCCATCGACGCGGCCATCCTCATTGGTGGTGACGCTCTTGAGCTTGTCGCGACCGGCGCCGTCCAGTCTATAAAGGTCGATCACCAGACCAGCCGCCGGCATGCCGCTGGCGGTATCGAGCACATGGGTGGTCAAGCCGGTCACAGGCGAGGCTCCTCAAGGAGATAAGGTTCGGGGAAGAAGAATTCCTCGTAATTGTCCTGGGGGTTTTCCCGGTCGATGACGAGGAAGTCGCTGGTCGCCTGCAGCGCCATCAGCGGATGATGCCAGACATTCGGGGAGTAGTTGATCCCCTGATGCGGGCCGACGAGGAAAACGCGTGGCTTGCCGGGAACACCGCGGACGTCCTCGGATACGGCGACCAGAAACGGATGGCCGGAGAGTGGCGTAAAGCTCTGGCTGGCAAAGGGATGACGCTCCATCATCGTCACCTCGTAGGGGAAAGGACGCGGCGGACTCCGGAAGATGTTGAAGATGATCGGCAGCGGCTCGCCGATCACCTGCGGCGACGAAAGCGCGTGGTAACGCTCGGTATAGCCGCCGTTGATCAGCCGCATGGTCGAAGGATCGGCCTCGATGACGTTTCCGAAAGCCGCGAAGGCTGCTTTGGTCAGCCGGTGGATTTCAAGCTTTTCGGTCAACAGGGATCCTTCCGTCATTCGCCCTGGGCATGAATGTTGCGCAGAGCATCGAGATCGGAGACGAGCGCCTGCAGCGATGTTCTCACCGTGCCAAGCAGGATTGGCAGCTCCGTCTTGTAATAGTCGTGGACCACAAAGTTGCGCATGCCCTTGATCTGGGTCCACAGGATTTCAGGATGCTCAATGGGAAAATCGGGATAGTGCGTCATGATCCGGGATGCTGCTTCGCCGATCAGCACAAAAGCCATTCCGACCGCCATTTGCGTCCGGACGTCGTCGAGAAATTCCTCATTGGACATCTGCTCCACGAACTCTCGAGCGCGAAGCGCTGCAGTGCGCATCTGATCGATATAAATTTTCAGACGATCAGTGTTGGTCATATGTCCTTGGCTTCCCGAAGAACTCGATCGCGGATGACATAGGGAATGCCACCCTCCGTCAGAAGATCAACCTTGATGCCGCCGAACATCTGCTCAAGCTCGAACTGCAAGCCGCCGAGGCTGAAAAGCGTCGATCCCGGAAGTGCATCGACCAGAATGTCGATATCGCTGTCCGGTCCGTCTTCTCCACGGGCGACGGAACCGAAAACGCGCGGGTTCGCCGCGTTGAAGCGTATGGTCGCTTCGCGGATCGCTTCCCTGTTCTTCTCCAGGACTTCCGAGGGTCTCATGGCGTCACTATAGGCTAGCGGAAAAACAGAAGGAAGAAGCCCCGCCTTACTTCTGCAGAAGCAGCGATTGCAGACGCAAAAGCGCGATCTTTTCCACCTGGGCCGTTGCCGTTTCGAATTCGTCATCGACGCCGTTGCCGATGCGGTGCTCGAAGGCGGCCAAGATATCGTCCTTGGTGAGGCCCTTCACGGCAATGATGAAGGGAAAGCCGAATTTTTGCATGTAGGCGATGTTGAGTTCGGTGAAGCGCGCATGTTCGGGAGCGCTCAGGCGGTCGAGGCCGGCGCCGGCCTGCTCCTGTCTGCTGTCTTCGGTCAGTTCGCCGGCAATCGCCAGCCGTCCCGCCAGATCTGGATGTGCCCGCAGCACGCCCAGTCTTTCGTCGTGGCTCGCGTTGCGAAACACAAAAACAAGCGCCGCATGCACGCCCTTGGCCGTCAAGGGAACGAAGATCAACCCGTCGTCATAGGCGCGCTCGGCAATAAAGGGCGAATGCTCGAAGACGCCACCGAACTTTTCGATGAAATCGCCGCGCGCCGTCAAAGCGCACCTACTGGGACATGGGCCGGCTGATGATGCGCGTGCCAATGCCTGGCGATCTCGATGCGCTGCGGAATCCAGACCTTATCGTGGGACAGCACATATTCGATGAAGCGCCTGAGTGCCGCGGCCCGTCCGGGCCGGCCGACAAGGCGGCAGTGCAGGCCGACCGACATCATCTTCGGGCTGCCCTCTTCGCCCTCGCGGTAAAGCACATCGAACGCGTCCTTCAGATAGGTAAAAAACTGATCGCCGGCATTGAAGCCCTGCGGCGTCGCAAATCGCATGTCGTTGGTGTCGAGCGTATAGGGTATGATCAGGAAGGGCTTGTTCGCGAGGCCTGGCACCCAGTAAGGCAGGTCGTCGGCATAGCTGTCGGAGGAATATAGAAAACCGCCTTCTTCCATGATCAGCTTCAGCGTATTGCCAGACGGCTTGCCCTGGTACATGCCATAGGGCCGCTCTCCGGTGAGCTCCGTATGAAGCCGCACCGCCTCGAGGATATGTTCGCGTTCCCGGGTTTCCGTGAAATCCTTGTATTCGAGCCAGCGATAGCCATGGCTAGCAATTTCCCAGCCAGCTTCCTTCATGGCTGCGACCGCTTCCGGATTGCGGGCCATAGCCAGCGTCACGCCATAAACGGTGGCCTGCACGTTGAGTTCGGTAAACAGCCGCCAGAGCCGCCAGAAGCCTGCCCGCGAGCCGTATTCGTAGATCGATTCCATGTTGAGATTGCGCTGGCCGGGCCAGGGCGCGGCACCGACGATTTCCGAGAGCAGCGCTTCCGAGGCAGGATCGCCGTCGAGGATGGAGCTCTCGCCGCCCTCCTCGTAATTGATCACGAACTGCACCGCGATATGGGCGTCACCCAGCCATTTTGGGTCAGGCGTGCGGCGGCCGTAACCGACGAGGTCGCGTGGATAGTCCTGTGGCTGCATCGGGTCCCCTCGAACGTTCGCAGAGACGGTAGCCTAGCCGTTCAGGGCATGTCGAGATGCAAATGCCGGTGGTGGATAGATGGTTCGATTGCCTTCGCTTAAAGCGGCGGCTTCAGGCAATCCGGCGTGCTGCGACTCGACCCATGGGATGCAAGGAATGGACCTGGAATGGCGCACCTGTTTCTTCCTCAACGAACAGCGCCAGATTGGCGATTTCGATGGGATGGCGCAGGTAGGGCGCGAAATATTCGCGCAGCGTCTTTTCGAAGAGCGGCATTTCCGTGGTTGAGAGCGGGCCGGTCAGCGCCATGTGGAAACGGAATTCTTCCATCACATAGGGGTGGCCCCAGCGATGCAGATTGGCGAACTGCGTGGCGGAAAGGCTGTCAGGATCGCAGCGCTCCAGCTCGGCCTCGCTGAGCGGCGCGCGAAAGGCATCGAATTCCTGCACCACCGATGCAGCGAGGAAGCGCATGGTCTCGCAGGGCACTGCCGGGGCCAGACCAAAGAAGTTTCCAAGCCGCACCACTTCGAGATGCGGCAGTTCGAAGGGATCATGAGCACCGGCAAACCGCATCAGGTGGCGCAGCAGCATGGCTTCTGAGACATCGGCGGGCAATCGGAAGGGAGCCTTGAGCGTCGCCTGAAAACCGTAGCGGCGCGGCACAGCCGTATGATAAGCGATATCGTGCAGGCCTATGCCGCGGATTGCAGGAGGCTCCACGGCTTCGCCGGAAAACGCATTCCGACCGAGCCACTGGGCTGCGGCAAGCGCCAAAGGGTCATGAGCCGGCGGCGTGAAATGAATGGCATAGCGCATGCGTCACCTTCTCGTGAGTCCTTATCCAGAGCCCCGTGTTTTACGCAATGCTCAACAATCCCCGTCGCAGGGGTTAAGTGATTTGCGTGACAGATTGACGACGAAAAATGGAAGATTCGCGTTTAACGCGAAGCCGCCGCCAGGTGACTTTCGAGCAGGAAGGACGGCGGAAGCCATATTTCCTGGGAAATCGCGGCACCAATCGCTGCAGCTGCCAGAGCATGGGCCAGACCGAAGCTGACCTTGAAACCACCTGTGAGTGCAATCACTTGGGCGTGATCCGGATGCGGTCCCACCATAGGGTCTCGGTCCACCGCCTTCGGCCGCAGGCCGGCCCAGCGTTCGATCACCGGCGCATGCACGAGGGCCGGGACGAGCGCACGCGCCCGCTCGACCAGATCGTCGAGCCGGACATCGGTGGACTGCGCATTGTCGAAACTTTCTTCGCTGGTGCTGCCGATTGCCACATGACCGTCCTCATGCGCCACGACATAAAGCCCGTTGAGGAAGATCACCGGCAGGGCCGGATCGACATCCGCTTTGAGGAGCGCCGCCTGGCCTTTGACCGGCTGCCCGAGAGGGCGCGGAAGCGGCGGCGATATCGCCTGCAGCAGCGGGAAGGATTGGTATCCCGCGGCGATGACGCAGCGGCCGAAGGCAATGCTTTCGCCATGGCAGAACATGGCACGCCCGGAAGACGGATCCACGCGGGCGGCTTCCAGGCCCTCGGCGATCCGCACGTGTTTTGCGCTTCGCAGGAAAGCTGCGAGCGTCGAGACAAGAGCGCGCGGCGAAACGCGTGCTGCAAAAGTGTCATGCACCAGCCCGGAGGCAGTGAAAGATGCGTCCGGCCAGCCGTCCTGCAGGGGCTGATCGAGCACGTCCCAGCGGAAGTGCCGCTCCCCCTGCTGCCAGTTGACCTCGGCATCCGCCGAATGGCGAAGGGCGATCTCGCGCAGATGCGGTTTCGGCAGCGGGATCAGCCGTCCGGAGCGGCGATAACCGCAGGCCATGCCTGTTGCATCCTCCAGCCTGGCGATTTCCTCTTCGAGGGAAAGCAGCGCCTCGAACTGGAATTGCTTCTTGTCATTCCACTTGTCCGGCATATGCGGCATTAGGGCGCCGAGCAGTCCGCCGCTTGCCCCGTGTCCCAGCCTGCCCGCATCGACGAGCAGTGTGTCGATCCCCAGCCGTTCGGCGTGCACCGCAGCCCAAAGGCCCATAATGCCGCCGCCGATGATGACGAGCTCGGCGGATGCTGGAAGGTCGTGTGCGTAACCGTGGTCAGCCTGCGGTTGACCGCCTGAGCCGGCAGGATTATCCGCATATGCCATGAACAAGCACGATCCCGAAATGGTTGAGACGACCAGCCAGACGCTGGACTGGCACGACGGCGATATGCCCTATTCCCAGAAATTTGGCGATCACTTTTATTGCCGCACCGAAGGGCGGCTGGAATGCGGCCATGTCTTCCTGGCTGGCAATGGCCTGCCGCAGCGCTGGCAAGCCGACGCGTCACCGGCAGGAGATAGCGCCGGACGCCCTTTCCGCATCGGCGAACTCGGCTTCGGCACCGGCCTCAACTTCTGCGAAACCTGGCGGCAGTGGAAGCTGGCCCGTTCCCCCGGCACGAGGCTACATTTCACCTCCTTCGAGCTTTTCCCGATGAAGCGCGACGAGATCGACAGGGCCCTGTCCCGCTGGCCGGAAATCGACAACGAGCGCAAGGCGCTTGTCGCCGCCTGGCCCGAGCAGCCGTCTGGCAATGTTGAAATTCACGCGGACCAAGCCACGCGGCTGACGATCGTCTGCGGCCCGGCTCTCGCAGGTGTGGCCAGCGCGCCGGACCCGTTCGACGCCTGGTTTCTCGACGGATTTGCACCGTCGCGCAATCCGGACATGTGGTCGCCGGAGCTGATGCAGGCACTGTTCGAAAAGACCGCTCCCGGCGGCAGCTTCGCCACCTATGCGGCCGCCGGCTTCGTGCGGCGCAATCTCATAGCGGCCGGATTTGCGGTGGAGCGGCGGCCGGGATTTGCGGGAAAGCGCGAAATGCTGTCCGGCAAGAAGCAGTAATTAGGAATAGACTGTACTCGCCGGCGTCTCTTCTATCCGGAGACGGAAGTGGCGACGGCTCCGTCAATCCAGGTGCGGATCTTGTTTTCCAGGGCTTCCGGGCTGATCGGCTTGGACAGGTAGTCGTCCATGCCCACTTGGAAGCAGAGTTCGCGGTCGCTTTCCAGCGCATGCGCCGTCACGCCGATGATCGGTGTATGGCCGCCCATGTCCAGTTCCAACTCGCGGATCTTCTGGGTCGCCTGGTGACCGTTCATGACCGGCATGGAGACGTCCATGACGATCACCGCCGGATGATGTTTCTGCCAGGCTTCCACCGCTTCGGCGCCGTTCTTGACGATCTGGAACAGCCAGCCGGTGGTCTGCAGGATCTGCGTGAAGACGATCTGGTTGACCTCGTTGTCTTCCGCCACCAGTACATCCAGCACCGGCGCCGGCGCGAGAGGAGGCGTCGAACCGCTGTCGGCCTTGGAAGTCGCGGAGGGCGGCGCAGGAACAGTAGGAGCCGCCGGGGGGACATCCGGTGCCGGCATGCGCCGCTTCGTGCGCACCGAGCGCACCACGTCGATGATCGTGCTGCGCAGCAGGTTGGCGCGCGCCGGCTTCATCAGATGCGCCTGGATGTTCAGGGAAGCAAAGACATTGTCGTCGCTTGCCATGTCCATGGAGGTCAGGAAGATGATGCCGGTGCCGTCGAAACGGCGGTCCTGGCGCATCAGGCGGGCGAAATCCAGGCCGTTCATGTTCGGCATATGATAGTCGAGCACGATTGCATCGATGACGACGCCGAGACGCGCCGCTTCGCCGAGCACCGCCAGGCCTTCGGCGCCGCTTTCGGCAGCGACCGTGTCGAAGCCCCACATGCTCAGCTGTTCGGTGAGGATGCGGCGGTTGACAGCATTGTCATCCACCACCAGAACCTTGGCACCGCTGGTATTGATCGGCAGTGAAGTGGCCGATTTGCGGGCGCTGACCACTTCGAAGGGCAGATGAACCGTGAAGGCCGAGCCGCGCCCGACTTCGCTTTCTACTTCGATATATCCGCCGAACAGTTCCACCAGGCCGGATGTGATGGCCAGCCCTAGCCCGGTGCCTTCGTGACGGCGGGTCGACGATGTGTCGACCTGCGAGAACTTCTCGAAAACCGACTTCAGCTTTTCTTCCGGAATGCCAAGCCCCGTATCTTCGATGCGGATCGCCAGCATGAGCTGGCCATCGGCAGCGGGCTCGGACTTCAGGTCGATGAAGACATGGCCCTTTTCGGTGAACTTGACGGCATTGCCGACCAGGTTGGTGACGATCTGTCGGAACCGTCCTGCATCCCCGAGCACCGTCTCCCGCACCGATACGTCGCCGCGTACGATGAGCTCGATATCCTTCTCGGCAGCCGAAGAAGACAGAAGCGTCGCCACATCCTCGATCGCCTCGACCGGGTCGAAGGGCGCCTTGCGCAGCTTCATCTGTCCGGCGTCGATCTTGGAGAAGTCGAGAATGTCGTTGATGATCGTCAAGAGCGCATTGCCGGATTTGACGATGATGTCGATGAAGGTCTTCTGTCGGGTGTCGAGACTGGACTTGGCCAGGAGTTCGGCCATGCCCAGCACGCCGTTCATCGGCGTGCGAATCTCGTGGCTCATATTGGCCAGAAATTCGGACTTGGCCCGGTCGGCAGCCTCGGCGCGATGCAGCAGCCGGGTCAGTTCTTCCTCGCGTTCCTTGCTTTCCGTTACATCGGTGAAGATGGCCAGCCAGTGTTCGCTCGCCGTCAGCGTCGCCTCGACCTTGATCCATTTGCGGCCGTTGATTCGGAAAGAAGCGAATGCCGGCTTGCCGCTGGCAATATTTTCTTCCCAGGAGCGCAGCGTCGCAGCAGCTTCCGCGGGGCTGCCGAAATCCCCCCGCCCGACGCACAGGCGGAAGATTTCACGCCAGCTGGCGCCCTGCCCTACCACGTCCGATGGAAGTTCCAGCATGGCCGGAAGCGCATCATTGGAAAAGACAACCGCGCCGTCATGCAGGATCAGCAGACCCTGCGACATGGCGCTGGTGGCATCGCGCATTAATGCGCCATGCGTTTCGAGCGCCGCCCGTGCCTCCTGGATCTCTTCGTCGCGGCGACGCACGGCGGTGATATCCATATAAGTCAGCAGCGTTTTTCCGCCGGAAAGCCTGGTTCCCGACGCGACAATGACCATGCCGTGCAGCGTCTTGACTTCGATCGGAGGGCGGCCGTCGGGATCGACCAGCGCTTCGATACGCTCCTGGTAGATGTCCTCGAAGCTCTGATTGCGCGCTGCGTAGGAGCCCTGGTCGAAATTGGCCTTGAGATAATCCCGGTAAGGACGGCCGACGAGATCGAAACGCTCTTCCGCATCCCAGAAGTCGTACACGGACGGATTGACGTATTCGAAGGTGAAGTCTTCTGTGAGGATGGCGATCCCGACCGGAAGGGCATGCAGAATAGTCTGCAGGTCCTGGCTCACCTTCTCCGCCTTCGCCTGTGCTTCCTTGATCAGCGAGACGTCCGTCCGTGACCCAACAAGATAGTTTTGGCCTCCTTCGGTGCTGATGCGGCGCAGGCGCGTCAGAACAGGAATGATCGAACCGTCCGGAAACGTCATCTCCTCGGACTTATCGATCGACTGGCCTTCCATGACGGCGGCATTTTCGGCGCGAAACTTTTCCGCACCCCAGGGAAACATCTCGATTTCCGTTTTGCCCAGGAACTGCTCGCGATCGCCGCCGAGCATTTTCTCATAGGCATGGTTAGCATAGGTGAGTTCGTAGTTTTCGTTGCGTACGAAAACCGGGGCCGGCAGGTCTTCGAGGATCGAGCGGAAAAGCTCGGTCTCCGCCACCTGGCTGCGGAGCAGCATTTCCTGCTCCTTGAAATCCGACACGTCGTGACGCACGGCAATCAGCAGGCCGTTTTCCAGTCGCTTGCTGAGCGTGCGAAGCCAGCGACCATCGGACAGATGATCGAGGCTTTCGTGATAAGGAAGCTTGAAGGGCTTCAGCCGCTCGGCGATCCAGACGGATTTTTCCGCAGCCGTCCTGCCGGTGCTTCGGGACCCGAGATTCTGCCGCCGCTCGAAGGCGTAGCCAAGAATTTCCGACAGCGTCACGCCCGCTTTGATCTCTATGCCCAATGGCTCGAAATGATTGGCAAGCTGCGCATTGCAGTAGATCAGCGTGTCGTTCTTGTCGTAGATGCCGATGCCCATTTCCAGCATGTCGAGCGCGTCGTCGATCAGCGCGCCGTTCAAGGAAGGCTCTGCAGGCTGCACCGACGGGACGACGACAAGATGCCTAGGGGCAGATGCGAGGCCCTGCTGCTTCGGTATGGCCGCATAGGTGCCGAACAGATAGGCATGGTCGTTTTCGGTGAGGAACCGTTCGATGTAGATTTCCTGGCGCAGCACGCCGGCACGATCGAAGCAGAGCGCCGTCTCGTCGCTGCCAAAGACGATGGCGCGGCATTCCTTTTCCTTGCGCTCGGCATCTTCGGTGCTCCCGGGCAGGCTACCGGTCACCTGGCCGACCAGATCTTCCGGCTGCACGCCGAACAGGCGCGCATAGGCAGCGTTGACGGCGACATAAACGAGGGCGCTGTCCTTAATGAAGGCGGGCTCGGCGAGATCTTGGATCCGCGCGCAGGCTCTTCTTAGCAGTTCGCTCTCCACCTACCCCCACTTGCTCGTTAAGCCGAGACCGATTCGTTAACCCTCAATCGGAGGATAACACCATAGCGGGTGTTAACAACGCGTTGTTGGCTGAGGTTGGCGGACGGTTTTGTTGTTTCTCAGGCCTTAGCCTGCCGATCCACACGCTCCGGTATTCCAGTTGAGGCGGACTGTGGTCGCAAATGGCGAGGACAATCCGGCTGAAATTCTGAGACAGTGTCCTCGCTATGACGCGGACGGGATAATCATGAGCGAGATTACGACACCTCCTCTGCCAAGCTCCGAGGGGCAAGGTTCCGAAGCGCCAGATACCGAAACGCTGGCTGCCGCACCCGAGCGCCGCAAACGCGCCGGCGGACGCGGGGCCGAGCGCCACCGAAGCGGCACGGAGACCAGCCGTTACCGGAAACTGGTCAACACGATCGCCCGCACGGAGATGCTTTCGGCCGAAGCGCTGGAAGACATCCACGAGGCCTCCCTGACCGTGCTCGAGGAAATCGGCATGGATATCATCCTCCCCGAAGCGCGCGACCGCATGCGGGCGGCCGGGGCCGAGGTGAGGCCAGGCAGTGAAAGGGTCCGGTTCGACCGGGGTCTCATTCTCGAAATGATCGCCTCCGCCCCCTCCGCCTTCACCATGCATGCTCGCAACCCTGCCCGCAATGTCGACATCGGCGGTAGTAATCTGGTCTTTGCACAGGTCGCCTCCGCGCCTTTTGTCGCCGATCGCGAAGGCGGCCGGCGGGCCGGCAACCAGGCGGACTTCCGCAAGCTGATCAAGCTCGCCCAGCATTACGAAATCATCCACACGACCGGCGGCTATCCTGTCGAGCCGATCGACATCCATCCTTCGGTCCGCCACCTCGACTGCCTGTCCGATCTGGTGACGCTGACTGACAAGGTCTTTCACTGCTACTCACTGGGGAAACAGCGAAATCTCGACGCCCTGGAGATCGCCCGCATCGGCCGCGGCGTTTCCATGGAGCAGATGGAAAGCGAGCCATCGCTGTTTACCGTGATCAATTCCTCCTCGCCGCTGCGCCTCGACGGGCCGATGCTGCAGGGGATCATCGAAATGTCGTCGCGGGGCCAGGTTGTCATCATGACGCCTTTCACGCTCGCCGGCGCCATGGCCCCGGTGACGATCGCGGGAGCGCTGGTGCAGCAGAACGCCGAGGCGCTCGCTGGCATCGCCTTCACGCAGATGGTGCGGAAGGGCGCCCCGGTCATGTATGGCGGCTTCACCTCCAATGTGGACATGAAGACCGGCGCGCCGGCCTTTGGGACACCGGAATACATGAAGGCGGTGATCGCCGGGGGCCAGCTGGCCCGCCGCTACCGCATTCCTTACAGGACCTCCAACACCAATGCCGCCAATACGCTGGACGCGCAGGCGGCTTACGAGTCCGCCATGTCGCTCTGGGCGCTGACCCAAGGCGGCGGCAATTTCGTGCTGCATTCGGCCGGCTGGACGGAGGGCGGACTGACGGCCTCGTTTGAAAAATTCATCCTCGACGTCGACATGCTGCAAATGGTGGCGGAATTCCTGACGCCGCTCGACGTCAGCCCGGACGCGCTGGCCCTGGATGCCGTGCGCGACGTTGGCCCCGGAGGCCATTATTTCGGGACTGCCCATACGCTGGCCCGCTACGAGACCGCCTTCTATTCGCCGATCCTGTCCGACTGGCGCAATTTCGAGACGTGGACAGATGCCGGCCGGCCGACCACCTACGACCACGCCAACCGCATCTTCAAGGAGGCGCTCGCCGCCTATCAGCAACCGGCACTCGATCCGGCCATCGAGGAAGAGCTCAAGGAGTTCGTCACCCGCCGGAAGTCGGAGGGAGGCGTTGCAACGGATTTCTAAGGGAACAGAAAAGCCGCAGTTACGCCAGCTTTTTGCCGCAATGCTGTTTGTGGATTGCGCGTCGGGCGTGAAGATCAACTGAGGGTAGATCCAAGCTGAACAGCTGTTCAGATCAAATCTGTATGTTTTCCATCAATTCGTCGCCTTTGCGCATGATTATCCGCCTACCCTGAAGCAAAGGGAAAGGAACCACAGCATGCAAGTTTTCAAGAAACCTATCTCCGCCGGCCTTGCAGCATTGTCCATCGCTGGCGCCTTGGCGGCGACGGCACCGGCTGCTCAGGCCCGTGATCACCACCACCACAACAATATCCTGCCGGGCGTGGCAGCCGGCCTGGCCGGCGGCATTATCGGCGGCGCCATCATCGCCGGGTCGCAGCAGCCCGTTTATGTGGAGCCGGAATACGACTACGCGCCGCCACCGCCGCCGCCGGTCTATCACCGGACCTATTACCGGGCGCAGTATGTGCCACGGTGCCATTATGAATGGGTCGAAAACGAATGGGGTGAAGCTTATCGCGCCCGCGTCTGCCGCTAATCCCTGGCAGGATCCGCCCCTGGCTTTCAGACAAACCTGCTTCGCCACCCGGCGGGGCAGGTTTTTTTCATTTCGACGGCCCGGCCGCCAGCCTTGATCGGTCAACAAAACATCTGCTTGACTTTTGGCTGCGAAAGCACCAAATGCAGTCCAGCTTTCACCTTCCGGCCGCCGCGTGAGTTGGCCTCGCCTCAGATAATGACCGCGAAGAAGGATTAAGGCGCACAGATAGATCGCCCTGGCATTCAGGGTTTAAGCGCTGGAAAGTTTTTCCAACTTGCAAGTTCCCACTTCACGCGGGGTTCTTGACGCCACAGGTAGACCGGACGGCATGGTGCCAGTTCGGCGTGACGCTTTTGGCGCCCCTAAAAGGTATTCGACTTGACGAATTTCCAGGAGCTTGGCCTGTCCAAGCAGATCGTAGCCACTCTTTTTGCACTTGGCTACGAAACGCCTACCCCGATCCAGGAGCAGGCCATCCCGCAGCTTCTCGAAGGCCGCGACATGATCGGCCTCGCCCAGACCGGCACTGGCAAGACGGCGGCTTTCGGCCTGCCGCTCATTGAAATGCTGGCCAAGGACCCGAAGCGTCCTGACAACCGCACGACCCGCACGCTGATCCTCGCGCCGACCCGCGAACTGGTCAACCAGATCGCTACGAGCCTGAAAAGCTATGTGCGCGGCACGCCCATGAAGATCAATGCCGTCGTCGGCGGCGCATCGATCAACAAGCAGCAGCTGCAGCTCGAAAAGGGCACCGACATCCTCGTTGCAACGCCGGGCCGCCTGCTAGACCTGATTGCCCGCCGGGCGATCGGCCTGACCGCGGTGCGCTACCTGGTGCTCGACGAAGCCGACCAGATGCTGGACCTCGGCTTCATCCACGACCTGCGCAAGATTTCCAAGATGGTTCCGAAGAACCGTCAGACGCTGCTCTTTTCTGCCACCATGCCGAAAGCGATTGCCGATCTCGCCTCCGACTTCCTAAAGGATCCGATCCAGGTTTCCGTCACGCCTCCGGGCAAGGCTGCCGACAAGGTGGAGCAATATGTCCACTTCGTCGCCGGCAAGAACGACAAGACCGAACTTCTCAAGAAGTCGCTCGAAGAAAATCCGGATGGTCGCGCCATGGTCTTCCTGCGCACCAAGCACACGGCGGAAAAGCTGTCCAAATATCTTGAGCATATCGGCTTCAAGGTCGCGTCCATCCACGGCAACAAGAGCCAGGGTCAGCGCGAGCGGGCTTTGAAGGCCTTCCGCGACGGGGAGATCCGCGTCCTGGTGGCGACCGACGTCGCAGCCCGCGGCATCGATATTCCCGGCGTCACGCATGTCTTCAATTATGACCTGCCGGAAGTGCCGGATGCCTACGTGCACCGGATCGGCCGTACCGCTCGTGCCGGCCGCGACGGCATCGCCATTGCATTCTGCGCGACCGATGAAACCGGTCTGCTGCGCGACATCGAAAAGCTCATGGGCATCGAGATTGCCACGGCTTCCGGCACCCGTCCGGAAGGCATGAGCCGCCCTTCGCGCGGCGGCAACAACAACCGCGGTGGCGCCAAAGGCGGCCGGGGCGGCAACGGTGCCGGTCAGGGCCAGAATCGTGGCCGTGGCAATGGCGAAGGCCGTCCCCAGGGCGAAGGTCGTCCGGAGCGTCGCGAGCGCCCGGCCCGCAAGTCCTTCTTTGCGGGTGAAGGCGCCGAGGGCGGCGCGCGTTCCGACGAACGCGGCGCTCGCCCGCAGCGTCCGGCACGTGCCAATGGCGATCGCCCGCAGCGTGCCCGCAGCGACGATTTCCGCGGTCAGCGTCGTGGCGAGGAAGCTCCGCGCTTGGCAGCGGATAACGATCTTGCCGGCTCGACCTCCGATTTCCGTGCAGCCAAGAAGCCTGCCGCAGCATCTCATGGCGACGCGCGTCCGGCGCGTCCGGAACAGCGCAAGGCACCTGCCGGCCAGGCCCGTCCTGTCCAGAAGGCAGGCGACAACCGTGGCCCTGTGCGCTTCGGCAATGACAACCAGAGTGAAAACCGCGGTGGTCAGCAGGGTCGCAAGCGCCGTCCGGCGTAAGTGATCCTAGCCTGCTGAAATCTTCTTGAGAGGCCGCCAACGCGGCCTCTTTTTTGTCTATGGCTTCATTTTACCGCGGAGTTTCCCCCGTCGGCCCACAGGGCGGTGCCGGCAACAAAGCTCGACATCGGTCCGGCGAGGAAGAGCGCAGCCCGGGCGATCTCCTCCGGTTGAGCAATGCGCTTCAAGGCATGCAAGCCTGCCGCCCATTCCTTTTGGGCCGCGTCGCCGGCCATGGGCGTATCTGTGCCGCCGGGCAGCAGAGCATTCGCCCGGATGCCTGACGCCGCGTAGTCGGCGGTAATGCCCTTCACCAACCCCATCAGGCCGGCCTTCGAGGTTCCGTAGGCGCACATGCCGGGAATGCCGACACTCGTGCCAACAAAGGTTGACGTGAAGATGATCGAACCGCCACCGCGCACCAGCATTGCCGGGATCTGTGCCGTGGCGGCGAGAACGGCACTGATGAGATTGGTGGCAATGGTATGTTGCCATTCACCTGGCGTCACCTCCGTCAGCGGTTTGTAGGGCCCGACGGTGCCGGCATTGTTGAAGGCAATGTCGAGACCGCCGAAGCGCCCGATGGCCGTCTCGACGAGCCGGCGGTGGGTCGTCTCGTCGACGATGTCGCCACAAACTGAGGCTGCCTGCCCGCCGCTCTCCTCAATCTCGGCGACCAGCGCCTCAAGCGCTTGCTTTCCGCGCGCATTGACGACCACCGCAGCGCCCTCTTTCGCAAACAGCAATGCGGCGGCCCTGCCGATCCCGCTCGATGCTCCGGTGATGATGGCGACCTTTTTTCTCAACATGGCTATAGCTCTCCTTTAGAGTTGCCCATGCTGATTAGTGGTCTGGAGAAGGCCTCGACACCCGTTTCCCGACTGGCAACGCCATTGCCGATGGAGCGTTACCCGGCAGCCTGCGGATCCGTCTTTCGGTTGACGAGATAAACGCCGGAAACGACGATGATCGTGCCGATGATCATCGGTAGCGTCAGCGGTTCGCCGAACAGGATGGCCGCTTCAATGGCGACCACCGGCGGCATTAGATAGATCAGCGAGGCGGCGCGAGACACCTGTCCGCGGCGGATGAGATAAAGCAGCAGCGCCACCGCCCCCATGGAAATGCCGATCACTGACCAAGCCATGGACAGGATCGCCTGTTGGGTCCAGTCGAAGCGCAGGTTCTCGAGGGCCAGGGCAATCGGGATGGTCACGATCAGCGCGCCGAGGAATTGCAGCGTTGCAATCGACATCAGGTCGCCCTCCTGGAGATACCGCTTCTGATAGAGCGTGCCATAGGTGACCGAAGCCATGGCGATCAGGTTGATCAGCACCGGCAGGGCGAGGCCCTGAAGGCCTTGGTCCAGTATGCCCATGAGCTGCGGCGACACGGCGATCAGGATTCCGGCAAAACCGAGCAGCAGCCCAAGTTTCTGCAGCGGTCGCAGCCGCTCTGCCAAGAAGAACGGCGCCATCAGAGCCGTCAGCAGCGGCTGAAGCCCCGCAATGATGCCGGACAGGCCAGCAGGAACGCCCTGCCCGATCGCGTACCAGACGCCGGCAAGATAAAGCCCGTGCAGAAAGACCCCGGACAGCAGCGCGTGGCCGATCTGGCTGCGCGTTTTCGGCCATTTCGCGTTGACTGCCAGGCAGATGACGAAAAAAGCGGCGGCGGCAAGCGCATGGCGCACGGCCAGAAAGGTCACCGGATCCGCATGGGCCGCGGCATATTTGGCAACAATCCAGCCGGTCGACCAGAGGAGAACGAAAATGGCCGGAGCGGTGCGGTCGAGCATGGGGAGGTTCCGGCTGGAATGAATGGCGAGGCCTGCTTAACCCTATGGCCCTTTCCGGTCAAAACAGAAAAACTGACGGCTATGATCAATAACCGCGGCAAGGGAGTATGGCCCGCAGGCATCTTTCTGCCGTTTCGCCAGTTAGAGGCCTGGACATTCGACGGGGCAAAGCAGCTCTGCTGCAGTAGGGCTCGGCAGACAATTACCCACGGGGGGCAAATCTTTGGACGGCATCTCGCATGGTTCTTGCATTGCCGACGGCGTTGTATTCTTATGACAAAAAAAGGGGAATATGCGTTTGGCATTTGACGAAATGTTGACGGCGGAAAACCATCCGCGACCGCCATACAAGACCTATCACGACTGGTATGCCAATCAGGATGCCGCCCACCTGATCCGCAAGACGCAGGACGCGGAAAACATCTTCAGAAGAACCGGCATTACCTTCGCAGTCTACGGCCATGCCGACAGTTCGGAAAAATTGATCCCCTTCGACATCATCCCGCGCATCATTTCCGCTCGCGAATGGCGAAAACTGGCCCAGGGCATCGAACAGCGGGTCTTGGCGCTCAACGCCTTTCTGGACGACATCTACCACAAGCAGGAAATCATCAAGGCGGGCCGCATTCCGCGCGAACTGATCGAGAAGAACGTCGCCTTCCTCCCCGAAATGATCGGCTTCAAGCCGCCGGGCGGCGTTTATACTCATATCGTCGGCACCGATATCGTACGCACCGGCGAGGATCAGTTCTACGTGCTGGAAGACAATGCCCGCACGCCTTCCGGGGTCTCCTACATGCTGGAGAACCGGGAAACCATGATGCAGATGTTTCCCGAGCTCTTCACCCTGAACAAGGTGCAGCGCGTCGAGGATTATCCACGGCAATTGCGCCAATCGCTCTCCTCGCTGGCGCCGCCCGGCTGCAAGGGACGGCCACGGGTCGCGGTGCTGACGCCAGGCATCTATAATTCCGCCTATTACGAGCATTCCTTCCTGGCCGACCAGATGGGCGTCGAACTGGTGGAAGGCTCGGATCTTCGTGTCATCGACGGGCGGGTCAAAATGCGCACCACCCGCGGCTATGAAGCGATCGACGTGCTCTACCGCCGCGTCGACGACGACTTTCTCGATCCCCTCACCTTCCGCCCGGATTCCGCACTGGGCATACCCGGCATCATGGATGTCTACCGCGCCGGCAATATCACCATTGCCAATGCACCGGGCACCGGCATTGCCGATGACAAGGCGATCTATTCCTATATGCCGGAGATCGTCGAGTTCTATACGGGCCGCAAGGCGCTGCTGGAAAATGTGCCAACCTGGCGCTGTTCGGAACCCGACAGCCTCAAATACGTGCTGGAGCACCTAGAGGAACTGGTGGTCAAGGAAGTCCACGGATCCGGCGGCTACGGCATGCTGGTCGGCCCGACGGCGACGAAAAAGGAATGCGAGGAATTCGCCAAGAAGCTCGCCGCAAGGCCCGGCAATTACATCGCCCAGCCGACGCTGGCGCTTTCGACGGTGCCGATCTTCGTCAACAAGGGCATTGCTCCCCGCCACGTCGACCTGCGACCCTATGTGCTGGTTTCCGACAAGGTGAAGATCATTCCCGGCGGCCTGACCCGCGTGGCGCTGAAGCAGGGCTCGCTGGTGGTTAATTCCAGCCAGGGCGGCGGCACCAAGGATACCTGGGTTCTGGAGGACTGACGCAAATGTTGGGAAGAACCGCGAACGGCCTCTACTGGATGTTCCGCTATATCGAGCGGGCCGAAAACATCGCCCGCCTCGTCGATGCCGGTCTCCGCGTCGCACTGACGCGTGCCGGCTCCTCCGACGAGGACTGGGACGGCGTGCTGCAGAGCGCAGGCGTGCGCAAGGCCTATGACCAGGTGCATGACAAGCTGACCGCCGCCGCCGCCGTTGATTACCTGCTGCGCGACGAGCAAAACCCGTCAAGCGTCATGTCCTGCATCGACTATGGGCGCAACAACGCCCGCATGGTGCGCACGGCGCTGACCCGGGAAACTTGGGAAGCCACCAATGAATGCTGGATCGACCTCAAGACGCGGCTGGCGCGGCAAGCCAAGCCGACCGACCTGCCGGAACTCATCGACGTCATCAAGCACCGCTGCGGATTGATCCGCGGTGCCTTCCACGGCTCGATGCTGCGCAACGAGATCTACAATTTTTCGCGCATCGGCACATTCATCGAGCGTGCAGACAATACCAGCCGCATTCTTGACGTGAAATACTACGTGCTGCTGCCCTCGATCAGCCAGGTTGGTTCGGCACTGGACAATTTTCAATGGGAGTCAATCCTGCGGTCGGTCTCGGCGCACCGCTCCTATGGCTGGGTCTATGACGGCGAGTACCAGGCGGCCAATATAGCCGACTTCCTCATCCTCAAGGTGCAGATGCCTCGTTCGCTCGCTTATTGCTATGAGAAAATCGTCAGCAATCTGTGCTATCTTGAAACCGACTACGGCCAGCGCCACAAGGCCCATGACACGGCTGATGCGATCAAGGCCATGCTGAAGCGCGGCTCGATCACCGACATCATGGATCACGGCCTACATGAGTTTCTCGAGGACTTCATCGGCCGCAACAACCAGCTAAGTGCGGACATTTCCGAGGGCTACCGCTTCTACCAGTAAGCTTAACCGGCAACAGGACATCGCCCATGCGGTTGAAGATTTCGCATACGACCGAATATGAATATGACGAGCCGGTACCTTATTCGCTGCAGCGCCTGCGGCTGACGCCGCTGGACGGCCCGGGCCAGAAGGTGCTGAACTGGACCGTCAGCGTCGATGGCGCCAAGGTTGAGGTCGGTTATCCGGACCAGTTCGGCAACCGGGTCGAACTGGTATCGACAGAAGACACGCAAAAAACCATCCGCATCACCGCTACGGGAGAAGTTGAAACGCAGGACCGCGCCGGCGTTTTCGGCCCGCACCAGGGTTTCTGCCCGCTTTGGCTCTTTCTGCGCGAAACGCCGCTGACCAAGCCGGGGGAACTGGTGGGCGAACTGGTCAAAAGCCTGACGGGCGACACGGAACTTGCCCGTATGCATACGCTTATGGAAGCCATTCACGCCCGGGTCGATTATATTCCTGGTACAACGACAACGGAAACGACGGCAGAGGAAGCGTTGGCGGCAAAGACCGGCGTCTGCCAGGATCACACGCATATCTTCCTGGCCGCCGCCCGCTCGCTGGAAAATCCAGCCCGCTATGTGTCCGGCTACCTCCTGATGGATGGCCAGACCGAGCAGGTGGCAACCCATGCCTGGGCGGAAGTGCATCTGCCAGGGCTCGGTTGGGTCGGCTTCGACGCCGCCAACAACGTCTGCCCCGACGAGCGCTATGTCCGGATTGCCACCGGCTTATCCTATACTGACTGCGTTCCCGTCTCCGGCATGCGGATCGGCATTGCAGGAGAGCATCTCAAAGTCTCGCTTAGCGTGGCGCCGAGCCAGACGCCAAGCCAGAGCCAGCAGGGCCAAAGCCAAACTCAAGGGTGATGGCGCTGCGGTAAAGCGGCACCTGATTGGCTGGGAAACCTGCCGGGAGAATGCCGGCGAACGTGCCGCAAGCCCGACACCACCTTTGCATGATTGGGTCCGCACTCACGCAATGAGGTTGCTATGCTGCTCGGACAATCGATCTTCCAGTCTGTTTTGACGCGGCTCGACGACGAACGTGCCGACGACATCGTGGACGACGCGGGAGAAAGTTTCCGGATCCAGGGGCTCGGCTCGGGCTTCGTGGTGTCGCCGGACAACGGACCGATGGTCACCGTGGGCGGCGCGGACGCCTATCTTGCCTTTCTTGCGGAAGAGCCCATGGCTGATCTCCAGCCGACGGCGATGCCGCAGGATGAACCACGGCCGGTACCGGTCGCGCCGCCTCATCTGCTGCGCCTGAGCCCGCAGGAGATTGCCGAGGATCTTGGCATTGCCGCTTCGGACACGGAAGCAGAGCTTGGCGAAAAACGCCGGCATTTCGCCAAGTCCAATCACCCGGACGGCGTCCCGCCTGAGTTTCGCGAGAGCGCCAATATCCGCATGCAGACCGCCAATCTGTTGATCGACACCGCCATCCGGCAGCTGTCCTGGCGGTAAAACCTTTCGCCTATTCCAGCCGCTCGTCGGCACGTTCCTGCGCCGCCGCCTTCGGCTTTTCGATGAAGAGCTTGTAGGTGGCGTAAAGGCCGACTGCACCGACCATGGCAGCCCATATCGGCCCGCCGGCATAAAGCTCGAAACAGACCCAGATCAGGCAGACGATCGGGATCATCAAGCGCCGCCACAAGGGTCGGTAGAACGGGTGGTTGGCGTCGATCATCGTCCTTATCTCCTGCGGCGCATTATCAGGCCATGTCATCTAGCCCTTCTTGTGCAGTTACGAAAGCGCTTCCAAAAAGACCCGCGCATTCTCGCGATATTCCGCCTGGCGTTCAGCCGGCATTCGCTGCCAGGCGGCGAGCACCGGCTCGAGACGCGGCACGGTCTTCAGCTTGTCCTCGTTGCGGCCGATAAAATCCCAGTAGAGCACATTGAAGGGACAGGCGCCCGGACCCGTCTTCTTTTTCGGATTATAGCGGCAATCCGTACAGTAGTCCGACATATGGGCGATGTAGCTGCCGCTCGCCGCATAGGGCTTGCTGCCGAGAAAGCCGCCATCGGCGAACTGGCTCATGCCGATGACATTGGGCATCTCCACCCATTCATAGGCATCCGCATAGACTTCCAGATACCATTGATGAACCTCCCGCGGATCGATGCCGGCTATCAGCGCGAAATTGCCGGTCACCATCAGACGCTGGATGTGATGCGCATAGGCGTGCCGGATCGTGTCGCCGATGGCGATGGCCAGGCAGTTCATGTCCGTCTTTCCGGTCCAGTAGAATTGCGGCAGCGGCCGCGTCGCCTGGAGGAAATTGGCAGTGGCCAGATCCGGCATCCTCAGCCAGTAGACGCCGCGCATATATTCCCGCCAGCCGATGATCTGGCGGATAAAGCCCTCCACCGAATTCAGCGGCGCCCTGCCCTCGTGATAGGCACGCTCGGCCGCACGGCAGACGTCCAGCGGATCGAGGAAACCGATATTGATGTAGAAGGACAGGAGCGAATGGTTGAGAAAAGGATCCGCACTCACCATGGCATCCTGCTTGACACCGAAATCCGGCAGGAACTCGGCGATGAACAGCCGGGCGGCGGCTTCCGCATCCGCCCGTGTCACGGCGAAACCGAAATTCTTGAGGCTGCCGATATGACCGGCAAAGCGCACTTCCACGAGGTCCAGGACCTCGCGGGTGATCTCGTCCGGTTCTACATGCAGATGCCGCGGTTGAAACAGGTCGCTGGAGGCCAGCTTGCGGTTTTCCAGGTCATAATTCCACCGCCGCCCTTCCGGCTCTGCGCCGCGCATCAGGAGCCCGGTCTTCCGGCGCATGTCACGGTAGAAAAATTCCATCCGCAGTTCCGGACGACTGGCGGCCCAGGCCCTGAACTCCGCATGCGAACACAGGAAGCGGTGGTCGGCGAGCACGTCGACGGCAAGACCGCTCCGAGACGACCAGCTGTCGATCATCTGCATGACCCGCCACTCACCGGCCTCGGTGACCCGTACGCGCTCGGGATCGAGGATCTGCACCGCGCGAAGGAGCTCGCCGGTGAACGAGCCGCTATTGCCGGGATCGTCCAACCTCACATAGCGGACATGAAAACCCTTCGCCTCCAGCTCCCTCCCAAAGTGACGCATGGCGGAAAAGATGAAGGCGATCTTGCGCTTGTGATGCCGCACATAGCTCGCCTCCTCCAGCACTTCGCATATGAGGATGCCGTCAAGCGCTGGATCCGCGCCGTCGAGACTGGATATGTCCGGCGACAGCTGATCGCCCAGGATGAAGATGAGGTTGCGCAGCTTTGCCACAGGGATCCGCACGACAAGAGGAATGCTGGGTGGAGCTTAGCGCGTCAGCATCGAAAGAAAAAGAACAAATTAAGAACATGAAAATATGCGTTGAACAGACACGCGGGCTCGTCTAAGAAGCTTTTCATCGGATGAAGCGAGTCATCGCTTCACGGTTAGCACCCGTAGCTCAGCTGGATAGAGTGTTGGATTCCGATTCCAAAGGTCACAGGTTCGAATCCTGTCGGGTGCGCCACTAATTTTTAGAGCGACACATAAGAGCGGATTAGTTTCGCCTATTGCGAACGGCGAGAACCATGAGGCCGGATTCTTACCGCGCCTTTCGCTTCCGGGCGTCTTGTCTGTCGGAAGTCGCTACAAACAGGACTTCGGTCAAAGCGTCCAAATCCTCTCGTCCACGCGGCAGATCGGCTCCATCCGCGTCCCCTGCAGCGCCCAGCTTTGCGGCCTCGTAAGTCTGCCAGCGGTCACACTTCATTACAGGCATTTTATCACGACCGAAATCTAACCTAGGCTCGACCGATGTGCGGCAAGTATCTTTGTTTTCGCGCTCGGAATGCAAGTATAATTGCTCTGCAAACGCGAACACGGTACTTTGCCCCGCTGTAATAAATAAGTACATTTCGAAATTGGGTGAGATTTCGAAGGTTATCCATTTTATACTCTGGAATGTTTTACGACGTAATCGGCGAACAAAAGCCTTAAGGGATTCGCAGATGCCTATCGAAGGATTCGACTGCCTTTCGCGGGTGCGCCGAATCCTTGACGTTTGGCCTGAGATTACGAATCGGGAATGACACGAAGGATAACCGCACGGGTTACGTGAACACTTACGCGCTGCCGGCGGACAACGACATGTCACCACGGCCAGCTCGCCACGAGCATGTGCACAACGGCTCTCAGGCGAAGAAGCGACGCCAATAGCGGGTCTCCTCGCCCAGCCACCTCGGAGTAATCAAGCCTGTGACGGAGCTTTCACCTCCCTAAGCATATTCGCCTTCCGCGCAACGCGCGTGCGCTGGCAGATCCAGTCGGCGAGGACACTCCTCGTCGAGACGATCAGTTAACGCGCGATGTTAGGTCCAATCGAACGCTGGGCGACGGGCGAGAGCGACTGGTTTCTCTGAGAGCGACGCTATTACCCGCGAGAGCGAGCCCGTCCGGCAGGCTTCAACAGCTCGGAAAGCATCAAGCCTGCCCGTACGCGACCAAGGTGGCCTCGCAAACCTCCGCGCCGTGACGTGAAAGAAGGTCAAAGTCGTCCTCCCATACCTTCGTCAGGTTGGTCGGGTAGTTCAGCGAAACTGCGCTCTGCTCGTCGGTGAGCCGCTCCGCGAGGGCGGCTGGCTCCATGCCGAACTGCCGCATGGAAACGCCCATTCGTATCAGGACGCCCTTCACTTCTCCACGCAAGATCGATCCCATCAGCATGCGGGATCGCAGTGCCCGTATCTGATCGCTTGCGATGTCGAAGAGCCGCGGCGAGTTGACCCTGCCCTGAAGCATCTCGGTGATCGAAAAAGACTTCGGCGGCGTCAACGGGCCCGAGGCATCGCTGCAGATGAGGAAGTCGCATCCCTGAAGGCCGTCGGCAGGCTTGTAGACGGCCTACAGACCCATGTTTTCGTAGGCCCCGCCATCCCACAGCCGAACGCGCGGCATAGGGCGCGCAATCTTCTCCTGTGGCTTCTTGCTCGCCCGGTCCGTCTTCCACCATCCATGTTCCGGCAACTCGAGCCGCAGGACGCCGATCGCATATGGAACTGCTGCCGACGCCGCGATGGCCTTCGCGATTGGGACGTCCGGGCTGAAGTGACGCCCGAACTGCCAGTCGCCCATCACCCTCTTCGAGAACCGCCAGTTCTTGCCGGTCTCGAAGCAGGTCCTGTTTATATGCCATTCCGGCGTGTCGGGCAGGTCCTTCACCGATCCTTTGACGCCCAGCGAGCGGAGAGAAGCTTGGGAAGAATCTCGGCTCTTCGAAACAGGATACGAATGTTCTCCCGGAGAATTCCGCGCTAGCCCAGGGCGGTGAGGCTGAACAGGTCGCCAACCGTAAGCCTCCTGCGAACTTCGGGATAGATCTCGTCCAGGAACTGCTGGGAGGTCGGCCATTTAAAATCAGCGTGAGAGAAGATCGCGCCCACGATCAGGCTGCCTCCGGACACGGTTGAAATCTGCGTGATGTGCTCGAGAAGGCCCAACCTGCAAGATGTCGGAGAACGCCCAGGTGGAACACCGCCGCACGAACACCGCCGCCTGAAAGAGCGAGGCCCAGCCGCGGCCTGTCTACGACGTCATCCATCTGCCAACCTCCTCGTTCCCTCCACCCGAGAATACCGCTCGCACGAGGATCATCGAGCTGGCGGAGAAACATGACGTGAAGCCGTTCCAGCATGTTCTTGCCCCCACCGCTCTGCCACTCGATGAGACGGAAGCGCTACTGGCAGCACTCGCCGATGCCCAGGCTATCACCGCATCAGAAGCACTTCGTCTACACATCGACTACATTGAGCAGCGCTACAAGTCGCGGTAAGCGGAACTCGTTTTAACGAGGGAGATCGGGCACTCCACCTCTTCCTGCCGATCCGCATCATCCCGCCCCTCTCGGAACGCCGCCGTCATTTCCACCCACAAAGGATTCGGCCACGCCCACTGCCCCGAATACGGCCTCCATCCCATGAACAGCCGGGCAACATCCGACATCTCACCCCAAATGGATTCGATTTCTTCGACAACGGCCGTAACCTTCCGCAGGAACGGCAGATTCCTCGACATGCGGTTCAGGTCGTCCTGCGCCATCGACAGGTCTTCCTCCGCCTCGATGAAATCCTGGTCGAGGAACTGGAAGACCACCGCGACCTGACGGCCGCGCCGATAGGCGACGTGCCGGAGGTCGTCGAGGATGCGGTCGGGAGCCGCCCAGTCGAAACCGGCGCGGCCCCTCGACCGGAACAGGGCCGTCTTCAGCTGCTCGAAGTGGGCAGGGTCGCTTAGGCCCTTCCAGCCGGTGACCTCCGGCGGCGCCGTCGTTGTCATGGATTCGATGGTCATGCTGTCTCTCCTTTATCCGTGCAGCCGTTGTCTGATTTTCCGGCGCGTCTTCGGCGTCGGCATTTCCTTCGGTCGTCCGGCTTCAGGCCGTCGACGATCTGCTGTCCCGTCAGATGCCCCACCCCGATCAGCTCCAGCCAGAGAGCCTCGATCGAAGTACGGTAGGATTCGACGGTGGTCTTCGCGCGTGCGAGTTGCTCCTGCAGGACAGGTTCGATCCTCTTGAGCAGCGGGCCGTCGACCCGGCGGGCGCTGTCGATCAGTCGCTCGTGGACGCCTGCTAGCCACGAGGCGAGCATGCCGTTCATGCCCAGGTTGCGGTCGAGGATGATCGCGATGCGCGTCGCTCCGTTGAGGTCGGACGCGACGCCGTCCCCAAGGTGACCGACGAAGACCTGCTCCGCGGCCATGCCGCTCATATGGATCGCGATGTTGTCGAGGTAGAACTGCCTGCCGTGGTTTGCGAGTTCCCCACCCTCAAGCACGGCGCCGCCGAGGATCTGACGCTCCAGCGAGGCCGACGCCCTGCTCTCGATAGAGACGCGCCAGACCTTGCGGGCACCCGTGGCGACCGCGACGACGGCATGGCTGGCGCGGCGGGGGAAGTTGGTGTTGCCAGAGCCGGAGGACGCAGTCGAGTTTGCGGCCATAGCTGTCGAGCCACCATCCCCTGAGCCGTCGAAGGTCAAAGCCGTTTCCCGTGCTGAGATCGTCGTGGGTCCGGTCACAATCCGTCTGGAGGAAGGAGCGTCTTCGGCCCGGATCGCTTCCATCGCTCGCGCCCTGGCGGCCACGATATGATCTTTCCATCGAACCGCGTGCGGATCATGGTAGCCACCAAGCCGGTCGACTTCCGTAAAGGTCATGACGGATTGTCGGCGCTCGTGAAGAACGAGTTGCACAAAGACCCGTTCACAGGAACAATCTTCGTGTTCCGGTCCCGTAAAGCAGATCGGCTGAAGCTGATATACTGGGATGGCTCTGGTATCGTCCTGGCTTACAAGAGGCTGGAAGAGCACACGTTCACTTGGCCTGGAATCAGGGATGGCTTGATGACACTGAGCCACGCTCAGTTCAAGGCACTGTTTGCCGGGCTTGATTGGAGGCGAGTTCATGCCGTCCAGACGAGAACCCCAGACCATCGAATAGCTGCGGCACGATGACTCAGGGCTGTAAATTCCAAAGGCAAATCGGCGGGGGATTTGGTAGGTTCCGGCCATGCTTGATGCCGCCGATCTTCCCGATGATGTTGCTGCTCTGAAGGCGATGCTGATCGCGGCGCAGGCCCGCGAGGCGGCCAAGGATGTGGCGATAGCGAGCAAGGACGAACATATCGCCCGCAAGGATGAGCGGATCGAGAAGCTGGTCGCGGCATCCAAGCAGGCAGCCTTTGGACGCAAATCAGAGAAGACCGATCCTGGCCATTCGATTTGGCGCTGGAAGACTTGGAAACGGCCATGGCCGCGATCCATGCCGAGGATGAGGCGGGTGTTCCTACTGGAAACAAGGATTGCCAAGCCACGCGCGATCAATCGCGGCTCCCTTCCAAAGCATCTTCCGCGTGTCGAAGAGGTGATCGAACCAGACAGGCTAATCTGCGCCTGCGGCGGTTGCCTGCATTGCATTGGCGAGGATGTTTCCGAGCGGCTGGACGTGGTCCCGGCGCAGTTCCGCGTCATGGTTACCCGTCGCCCCAAATTTGCGTGCCGTGCCTGCATAGACGGAGTCGTTCAAGCTCCGGCACCAGCACGGCTGATCCAGGCAGGGCTGCCGACGGAAGCGACCGTCGCCCATGTGCTGGTCTCCAAATATGCCGATCACCTTCCGCTTTATCGGCAGGCCCAGATCATGAGCCCCAGGGCATTGACCTCGACCGATCCACGCTGGCTGACTGGGTCGGACGGGCAGCATTCGAATTGCGTCCCGTCTTTGATGCGCTGATTACCGACCTGAAGCACTCATCCAAGCTGTTCATGGACGAGACCCGTGCTCCAGTTCTCGATCCTGGCTCCCGCCAGACCAAGACCGGTTACTTCTGGGCCTTGGCACGGGGTGATCACCCTTGGGGCGGCGGCGCTCCGCCAGGGGTCGCTTTCACCTATGCGCCCGGTCGCGGAGGCATTCATGCCGAACAGATATTGCAGGGCTTCTCCGGCGTCGTGCAGGTCGATGGTTATGCCGGATATAACAGACTGATCGCGCCTGAGCGCGTTGGTCCGGACATCCGGCTTGCCTATTGCTGGGCACACGCCCGGCGCAAGCTGGTGGAGATCATTTGCAACGGCTCAGCACCGATTGCCGAGGACGGCGTCAAGCAGATCGGAGAGCTGTATCGCATCAAAGCCGAGTTGCGCGGCCTTGATCCGGAGGCTCGTCTCTCTAGACGGCAAGAGCGGTCAGCGCCATTGGTCGCAGACATGCATGCCTGGCTCATCCATCACCGCGCCCGTGTCGCGAACAAGTCTCCACTCGGCGAGGCTTCGGCCTATATCGGCAAATACTGGGATGGATTGAAGCTCTTCCTTACCGACGGCCGCATCGAGATCGACAACAACACCGTCGAGCGGACAATCCGGCCGATAGCCCTCAATCGCAAGAACGCGCTTTTTGCCGGACACGACGCTGGGGCTGAGAATTGGGCGACAATCGCCTCTCTGATCGAAACCTGTAAATTCAATGGCGTCGATCCGCTGGCTTATCTGACCTCCACTCTCACTGCCATCGTCAACGGCCACAAGCAGAGTCGCATTGAGGAACTGCTACCTTGGTGCTGCACGCAAGGCAACGTGGCTGCATCGGAGGCGACAAAATGCTTCAAATTTAGTGGTTGACGTTAGCAATTTGAACAGCCTTCAAGTGTATGTAAACGGGAGCCGCCGCGCTTATCATCGGCACTATATCGAAGATAGGATTTGGGAGATTGGTTTCAAAAGTGGGCAGCGGTCGTAGGATTCTCCCTTCTAGGCCTAACATTTCTTGCCTATTCTGTTACGTGGTCCTTTCATGGAAAGCTGCCCGGCAGACGTGGATCAGCCATCACAAGCGCGGATGACCCTTTCCTGTTCTATCCCCTTGCACTAACAATGCTGTGCGGTTCGGCGATTATGGCATACTTGAGTGTTGTGTTTGTTATTGGGTTTGTTCGCGGGCGATCACACCGCGAGAAATGACCAGCCGCCAATGCCTCGTTGGCGCCATCTGCGTGACGGCTCCAGCCTTCGAAAGGCATCAAACGCCGCAGTCAAGGTGGAGGCAAACAGCGCTTACGGCTGAGGCTAAGCAAGCCATACTCAATTTTGAACTGGTCAAGGGCAGGCCGCACATTACGCTGATCCGGCCGTACTGGCGGCTGGGATCTACAATTATCAGCAGAAATCCATCTTCGCTAGGCGCGTTCCGCCCAGCGACAGCGTTTCAGATAATACATGATCTCAGAAGCGTTGCCGGCAGGGCTGGCGCCAACCGTCTTCAGATGTACCTCTGGAGCAAGAGGCACCTCATAGGCGGAATCAATTCCAGTAAAATTCTTGACCTCGCCGCGGTAAGCTTTTCCGTAAAGGCCTTTCGGATCTCGATCGATGCATACCTGCAGGGGTGTATCAATGAACACCTCAACGAAGTCTTCAGCATCTATCAGATTTCTTGCACTCTCACGCTCCAGGCGGAATGGCGAGATGAATGACACGATGACGATAAGACCTGCATCAAGCATGAGCCGCGCCACTTCAGCCACCCTACGCATGTTCTCGACGCGATCGGCGTCAGTAAAACCAAGATCCCGGTTGAGCCCCATTCTGACGTTGTCGCCGTCTAGTATGGCTGTATGCCTACCTTCAGCATGCAGAAGGATGTCCAGCTCGTTTGCAATGGTTGATTTGCCGGAGCCCGACAAACCTGTGAACCAGATGACCACTGGTCTCTGCCCCAAAAGCTTGGCACGACGCTGCCTATCTAGCGTGGTCTTCTGCCACGTTACGTTCGCTGTCGGTTTGGAGTCGATAGGCCAACTCTTATCGTCGGTCATTGCAGTCTCAGTGTTTGCAGATAATATGCCGTCCATTTAGAACCATATGCTGGTGGTGGCGGTTGCGCATAACCGGAGACGAATTGTTCGATCTGCTGGTTGAGGAACTGTTGACGAAGCCCCCCGACGCAACCCTCTCGCTCAACGAAATTGTAAAATCCGGCAACGAGCGCAGCATCGCCTTCGAGGCTAAGATCCACGTAAAAAGCAGAGTACCTCCACCGCATCAAAAGAACTAAGCTTCAATTCTTTGGAAGAAGCCGGCCGACCCTCCGGAGGGGAGCTGTAATCCGCCATGACGCGCTGCCTCTAACTTTTTTTAAGACGAGACGTTCATTTTCCAGTTCTTCTGTCTTGGAAGACAAAGCTCGCTCAAAACCTCTAATCCTCATTCGCAGTGCTTCTATCTCCCGCTCCATCAAAGGACACTGTGCCCGAAAAATCGATAATTCTTCGTTCGCCGTTACTTCAGCCGCAGATTTTGCAGCCACCTCTTCTTCTAGCCCCAAGATCCGCGCTTCTGCGGCATTTAGCTCATGCTCAAGATCCACGGTGCGCGCATGAAGAAGTGAAAGTTTCTCCCCTGTAGCAGTTTCGGCAAGAAGCTTTGCCGCAAGCTCCTCCTGTAGGGAAGACTGCTGCGAACGAACTGCTCTCAGTTCCTCCTCTAGCGTAGCGTTCCGCCCCTGGAAGTCTGCCAAAGATGCACTTGTCTCTGTAAGGCTGGCAGCTGACGATACAAGTTCACCCCTGATTTTTATCAACTCTCGACGCAGCGCTGCATTATCGAGTTCTTCAAGTGACGGATATTTCTCAGGAGACTTCACGATCCTCTCGGCTGCCCCACCAGCTATCTCAGTTCCTACGCGAATTTTGTCGGGGTCGACTACCTCGTAGGTCGCCTTGACGTCCTCCACATTAACGCCAGAGGGCAAGCACCCTTTCAGTACTGAATAAAAATACTCAGCGTCGTGGGTGAACCTTGGGAAGGCCAGAAGGTAAGTCGGTATTCCCGCATTAGCCAGCCGTTCCACTAAATGGTGGAAACCAACCGCCAGAAGTCGGGCTTCATCCAGCGGGTTGAGAGAATAGAGAACGCCTCCTGGAGTCGCCCCCCAGTTCTCCCAAACCTTATCTTCAGCTGTCATCCACGGGTGGTTGCGGTGACTGTTTTGCAACTCCACGACTACTCTGCTACTCGCAGCTTCAGCGAGGTTTCGCACCGGAATAATGACGCCATCGATAGTTATATCATCCCGCGCCAGGACCGAATCCACGAACTCATAAAGCCACGGTGACTTTGCAACGTACGGCAGCTTTGCGTCCGCATGATGGACAAGGTCCTCTAAGCCCGCGTTAGCGTCTAGATACCAATTTGCCTCTCCCGACGCCGATACGTGTGTTTCAAGCCCCAATTTTGTAAGAAGCCTCACAAGCAGACTTGTTCCAGAACGGCCCGTACCAGCGATTAGCAAATGGTTCGACACCTTACCCCCTCATTCCAGCTGGGTAGCAGCGTCCATCAGATGTAGATCGCGCCCGCCTTACAACCAGCAATACCCATCGCGCGTAGACACTTACGCCAATGATCACCTTCGAACACTCTACTGATTTTCGCCCGCCCTCTACAAGCCAAATGCGTCGTCATTGCGCCACATTGGGAGCTGAGGTAGCCTCGGCCTGAAGTAGCGTGAGAGTACCAATGCCCCTAGCTAAAGACCACCACACAAGCCCGACCAAATTAGCGATCCGTCAAAAGGCGAATGTGATGCGAGCTGTTGTGCTGCGAGATGTGCGCACGCGGTTTTTTGATCATGGTCTAGGATTCTTGATCGTGCCTCTTTGGCCCCTAGCGCATATGCTAATTCTTCTCGCCATGTATCACTTCAGCGGCCGAGCTGTACCCTATGGAGAAAGTGCCACGGTGTTCTTTGCGACCGGGTTGGTGCCAACTCTTTGCTTCCTCTACGTATCAAGGTTCATGCAGTATTCGGTCTTATCGAACCGGCCGATGATGTCGTTTCCCGTCGTGAAGCTGCTAGATGTTCTTTTCGCTCGCGCTTATCTTGAAGTAATCGGCGCGTTTGCAACTGCAGCATTGATGGTTCTGATTCTCAAGTTGATAGGTGACGACCCTTGGCCTTATGACCTGGCCGATGCTGTTTCTGCTTATCTCGCCACTTTGCTTGTTGCTATCGGAACAGGCACTTTGTTTGGCGTATTAGCAGCGGTGACGCCTCTTGTGGTCACTGCTTACGCTTTGTTCTCGATCGTAATATACATCTCATCTGGCACTCTCTTCGTCGCAGCATCACTTCCGTCCGAGATTGGATATGCGCTGTCGCTAAACCCTGTCTTTCAGTGTGTTGAGTGGATGCGCGTTGCGTATTATCCCACCTATAGCGATAAGCTTCTCGATCGAGAATACACAGTTTTTTTTGGGCTAATGTGTTTGTTTGCTGGAATGATGTTGGAGCGACTGATCCGTCGCCGGTTGCTCGAGGGCTGAGAGCAAGTGGACACTCAAAAATTTCGCTGCTCTTCGCGCCAGAGGTCACCGTCGGACTGATACCGGAAAGTCATGATCGCTCCATCAGGGGGCCGAACATCAGAGCCGTTTCGAAGAATTTGCTTTGAGTTGTGCGTCAAAGTTGTTTTGCTTGAGGCGAAAAGCACAGTGATTTGTTGTCCATCGAGCCCATCGGTGAAGCACGTAACAGAGACAGGTAGCGCGTTTGCGAACTGCCAATGACCGTTGAGATCATTTCGTACGCTTGGTGTAGCGTCTTTATCTCTGAACCTCTGACGTGACGCTACAGCAACGTCGTCGAAACGATTATTGCCCAATACATCATTCGATACACGAACTGATTTGAGCTCGGGAGACAGCCGACCAGGTGCAATGTTTCGAACCTGGTTCTTTTCACTTGGCCCACCTGATATGACGACCATGGTGCCACCGCCCCGCCACGCTTCGGCAGTAATGTCGTGCACAAGACAGTAGGTGCAGCCGTTGAGAACAACGCCGTCAGCCCCACCCGATCCAAGCATCGTGGTCGACAGGAGTATGTTATGTATCCTGAGTGCGTGGCAATTGATGGCCTCTATTGCCTGCCAGTAGGTGCTCCCAATTGGCGTTTTGTATAAATGCAAATCATGGAGAGCCATCTGCCCGATGTTTCTTAGACGGACGCAGCAGGAATAGGCGTTGATGTGCAGATCGTGGATTGAAATGCACGCATTAAATAGGGAGGCGTCAAGATCTACGCCATAATTCACTCCAACAATCTCTCCGCCCGTGAGGTTAAAGCCTTCTACTTTCGTCCCTGTAGCTTTGATGCCCCGCTCCATGTGTAAGAAGTAACAATCCCGCACCTGAGGCGCCTGGCAATTATGGAGATGCAGACCATTTGACATTGTCGCTGCCACTGCGACGTTCGTTCGACCCTTTAGATCAACCCTTCGAACGTACGGGTACCAGACATTTTTTAGGGAAATGCCGTTCTGCCAGTAATGTCGCGAGGGGTCTGATCCACGTACATCGATGTCTTCAAGCGCCGGCCCGTTCTGAAAACCAAAATCTGCCTGCGGCCCAACGACACTTAATGCTGTGCCGCCCCCTATCGAAGTCGTTATGAAGTCAATTGCGCGGATTGTCGGCGGCTTCGTTATGTCAGCAAAAGTTATTTTGAGGCCGCCATCACTATTCGACCAAACTAGCTCCACTAACCCGGCGTTGTCGCTCAGCACGCTTAGAGAAAATCCTGTAATAACCTCGATTTTTTCATTGAGCATATACCTACCGGGCGGGAAGGTGATCTCCGCTCTTCCTGTCTCGGCAAGAGCGAGCATGGCCTTGAAAGCGCGAACATTAGCTGCTCCCTGGTTTTCCGAACTCATGCCAAACCATGCCGCATTCCATGGCCCAGAAAATCGCCTTACCCATGCACCAGCTGTTGCTGATCGATCGCCCGATTTTAGGTAGATACCTTGTTCTAAGTCTGCCGCTATAAGATCCGAATGATCCCCGGCTATCCAGTCAAAGATGCCGCTTCGGCTGCCTTCTGCCAGGTAGGCGCTGCCATTGATGTCTAACTCGCCGAAGCTATTGCGACCGGAGATCCGCTGAAGCCTGGAGTCAAGATCAGGCATGGTGTCCGAGAAAGACTCATGAGGGCGGGCCGCTGCAAAAGCTGCGACCACTAGAGCTCGCTTCATGAGTTCTCGGCGTTCCATGACAATACTAACGGGAGTGAATCTTACGTGACGCCAACATGGCGGCATGCCCTCTTATGGGTCGTCGCGTAGGCTGGCTCGACGCCTCCCTCAGCACGGATGGCGCGACAGATGCGCGTTCCATGGTGTCAGTCATTAGATCTGCCGGCTTCTCAGCAAAAGCCCTGAACAAAGGCTCATATACTACGTGTAGCCCACGCCTTTCGGCGACAATACCCAGCCAGACCCCGAGGCTCCGGAGAGGAAGGTTCACAGGCGCTTCCGCCATTGCGTCGATAAGGAAATTCTTCCTAACCAGCAGAAGATCCAGATTCAGCGCCCCCACGCATACCGGCTTAAGGGCGGACAACATCTCCTCTCCTCTCTGGAAGAAGGACTTACCCATATACGGGTCGACCAAAATGTCGGGCCCGGTGTAAACACCAGCCCCCCGGACGATTTCTCCATCCAATTTGGCAACCGGTCCGCATACTGCAACAGCAGTGTCGATCATCTCTAGGTGCCTGAGAGCATGTAGCACGTTGTCTTGATCAATCAGATTGACGCTAGGGCCGGCTATCAAAACAAGGTCACTATTCACAGGGCTTGCATGGTCTTCAAGGATCTTAAACCCGCTCCGCCCTCTGGATGCCGGCACATCTACGCTACCCATTAGGATTTCGAGGTCATCAGGACGCCCTTCACCTAACTGCAGCCGGACGATTGGGGGAATATTCTTGGGCAATCTCTTGATCAAGAAGTCTGGGGCGCCCATGTCACCAGGGAACTTGACGACCTGGAAGTTGTCTGGAGATGGCTGGGCGGCCCGGATCATCTCAAGAGAGTTCCGTACGGATCTGATGCTGCCTTCAAACGTAGATCCGCTGTTTGAAAGAGAGTTAGTGTGCTGCCGCCAGTGATAGACCACAGACGGGATATGAACCGGATGATGGCCAGCTAGTTCGAACCTCAGGAGGTTGTCCCAGTCTTGGGCATACTCGGCATCGCCATTCGTGAATGTTCCGAGTTCGAGCGCGGTGGGTCTGTGGAAAATGATGGCGTGCCAGATAAAAGAATGAGCTCGTAGATGAGCGGGATCGTAGTCTGGTCTGTAAAAAGGATGCACCGCCCGTCCACCGATTAATAGATCCTCATCGGTGTAGAAGATTCTCGCATTACCCGCTTCTGATATTGCATTTCTTACCAGCGCGGCTGAACCCGGGACCAGAAGATCGTCCGCGTCTAGGACCATCAGATATTCCGCGCTTGCCTCGTCAAGGCATCTACGCGTGCCGCCATGGATCCCTAAGTTTACTGGGCAACGCAATACACGGACGCTTGCGTGACTACCTATGTCCCGCAGCACTCCCTCCACTTCGGGAGTGACCGGACCATTGGCTAAGACGACCCATTCTGCCAGTTCGTCGAGTTGTGCCATCACGCAACCTGCGGTCTCACGGAAGAGCGAGGCATCGGTGCGGATATAGACAGTCGTCAAAATTCCGAACGACGGGGCGTCCCGTCGCACTTCAATTTCCGAGTCCACGACAGGCATCTCAGCATAGGCAACACCAGCAGGAGTCGCATACGATCCCGCTTGAATCTCATACGTGCGCTTTGAGCTGAAGTTCAGGTTAGGTGCATAGCCGCGCGCTCGATAGTCAGAGCTCCTCAACCTTCGTCCCAAATGCAGCATATCAGCGTTGGACAAATCAGCATCGGTCGAAGTCACCTCGGCCTTATACGACGGCAGGTAGACAATTCGATTCCTAGTCTCACTAGCGTAAACTCCCAACCAGAGGCCAAGGAGGTCAATGCCGAAACTTTTTGGCATATCCTTCAAAGCCTCTCGCAGATGGGACACTTTCACCCAACCAAGTCGCGCAGAGACAGCATTAACGGTGTACGGCAGGTCAATCGAGTTATTGTGTGGGTCACCAAAGAGACCGTCATACCCAAAGACGATCCCGCGACCTAACTTATCTGAGGAACAACTAACGCGACCTCCGACCATCACAGTGTCGGGAAATTGCTCGAAAACCCGACTTACACTTGCGTAGTCTGGAGTTCCAATTGCGGTCGATTTGCCGATAAGGGCTACGATCTCGGATGACGTTTCGGCGATAGCCGCCAACAGTTGATCCCTCTCGATTACTTCGGCCAACTGAATTTCAACAGGGATTATCCATGAGGGGCGCCGCACTTGCGCCGTGTTCTGTACTAATCCTTTGAAGCTTAACCACAGCTGCTCCGGCAGATGAACAGACTGATGGATGTTGTCCCCATCCGCTAAGATCTGGCCGACATTTTTGAAGTCTTCAGGGCTAGATTCGACCAACTTGCGGCCAACGGCTATGAAGCCAGGAACAAAACCACCGAAGTGGGCAATTACCGGATCCCATCCAGTCCTCATCAGCGGATCAAAAGAACCAGACGATCCCGAGACGTTGTAGCCGTCCGCGACTATCAGCGATGGGCTACCGGTTTGCTCAGCGAAGGCTCTTGCTACCGCGAACGCGTCTTGAGAGACCGTTCCGTCCGGTCCTACAAATACGATGTAGTCGGCAGTGGTTGCAGCCGCGATTTCTCGCATAGATGCATCGCGCGAAAGAATCCTTGGTTCCGCACCATGGCTCCGCGACGCAACATAACTTTGAGCTTTACTGCGGTATTTTTCAGGAACCTGTATAACTAGCTCTACAAGGTCGCGAGATTGCGATGAAAAGGCGGGCAAGACAACGTCAAGCTCTCCCGGGCCGGCAATTTGGATCACAGCAGAAACCGTCATCGTGTCTTCAGAGGCCGTATACCGTCTTGCTCGATCCATGAAAAGCTTATTGAGTAAGGAATAGGTCGGAGATGGAACCTCATTCGGAACAGGCGAATCCCCTTCTACCTTCACCAAACGAGCCTTCCGGGTTAGTCCATCCTTCTCAAGCTCGCTGATGAGCCCTGGGATGACCTCCGAAAGGCTTTCGACCCAGCTAGTTGGCAGAGGAACCATCGCAGGTGCTTCACTCTGGTTGTCGTACCTTAGTCTTCCCTTAACTATCGCTGGTACTAATTCATCCAACGTGGCTGGCACCGCAATGATATTGGGCGAGAGTTCTGCAAGTCGCTCTGGGGTTTTGCTGCCATAAGTGGTTGTGATCACCACGCCGCCGCAAGCAGCGAATTCAAGTGGCGGATAACTTGGGTGCGGCGATAACATCAGCGATAGAAGCAGATCAGACTCCCTCATCAGCTGAGCATAACCAGCAAAATCCATCCACTCCGCTGGTTTGAGTACATAGCCTCGTCCGAGCTGTATTGGGTCGAAATTTTCGCCCATGCCGATGAACTCCCAGCCGGAGTCTCCGAATGCTCCCGCCAGAACCGCCGCTTTAAGAGAGGCGACGCCGAGCCAGAACAGGTTACGCTCGGCCATGGTTGGCCGAGTATAAAATAGAAGCCGACGCGTCGTTCTCTTGGAATTTTTGGCAGGATAAAAATGCTCGCTGTCGACAGCTGGGTCGAAGCACAAAGCGCTTTTTGCAAAACTTGCATCAGCGAACCGCCCTACCTTCTCATCTACAAGATGATCCAGAAGAAGCTTCGTATTTACTACAGGAATATGATTATACCCGTATGTTTCATCTGCAAAGGCGTGGAGGACCGAGAGACCATAGAACATGCTCTCGTAGTCCTGTATCAGATAAGCAAAACGTGGACTACGAAGTAAAGAATGTGCGGCTTTGGCTGGCTGAGCCGTCCACCATGCCGTTGCCAACAAGATATCATTATAATTCAAGGTAATCGGCAAGTCGCGAGCGTGGGCATCGAGAAATTCTATGCCGAGATCATCAGGCTTCAAGCCCGTTAACTTGAGTAGATGCTCCTTCAGCGGCCCAAGATCCTGATCAGCTGGGGCGTCGACTGAGACAAACTTTACCGGGACACCCTCTGCGGCAAGCAGGCAACCTAGGATATAAGCCGTGTTTGGCCCACCGGTTGCGTATCTCCTGTTCAGCCCCGGGAGCAGAATGAGCAACGCAGGGTCTCTGATAGATACCGGGTCCACAACTACATTAAGAGGGACAAATCCAAAGTTCTTCTCAAGGCCCCGAAGGCCATCTTCCCTTAATCTCGTGACTGATGAAGCAAGAAGCTCGCCCGATCTGTAATAAAGCTCTGACGCCGGCGGAGCGAGCGTGCTAGCGAATGCCTGCCGTCCTTCTTTCTCGCCGCTCCTGAGGTAATGAACGAGGGGGTCGATCCCGGCCTGGGCAACATCGGGATAGTGCGCCAAATATTCCCTAACGCTAAAATTCGGATGAGGATCACGACCCTCTCTCCATCCGAATTCATGATAGTGCTTGAGTGGGTTCTGGCCGGCCGAAATGCTGTCTCTGTTCAACGCCGAGTACCACGCCGAAGAGAAGAATTTGTTTGGATTTCTCCCTTCCCAATGACCTGAGGTCAGGTAATGCCTAAATGGATCTACACCTGCCGCTGCAATGTCAGGATATGTCGAAAGATAGAATGGCTCATCAAAAAGAGCCGCCTCTGTCAAGCTGCTTGTTCCAGCAGGAGCTGCGGAACGCCCTTCGATTTTTCCATGTACCACGTAATGGAACAGTGGATTTAGGCCAGAGCTGGCGACATCCGGATTGGCGGACATATAAAACTGGGTATCAAATCTTGCACTAGGATTTCGCCCTTCACCGGCGCCGTATCTTATATAATGCCTGAGGGGATCTATCTTGCTCCGAGCAACATCCGGATACTGTTGGTTGTAGAAGTCCCGGTTAAACTCGCCACTCTCTGCTATTGCCTGATAGACGCGAGTTCGAAATTTCTTGCTTCCAGATGCACTTTCGCGCTTTCCATTTTCTAATTTAGCAAACCAGCTTCTCAGAAACGTCACGAAATACCTCACAAGCATGAAACTACCCTCAACTGAAGATGGCACTTTTATATGAACCACTGAGGGCTGTCGCAATAGTGCAAGGCCATTTTCATGAGAGCGAAGGAGGGCATCGGCTCACGTCTCTACCCTATCATTCGGTCTCGATGATCGTGAAACAGCGAACTTCCGCCGCGAGGTATAAATCTGCCGCGGCTTGATATCGTGCCAATGCGCTACGTTGGCAATCCTCGCATCTGGGTCGGACGCCTCTTGCAGTATTGAAAGCTTTTCGTCATTGGACCAGTCGCGCCAACGCTCGACGTCTGTCAAAATCTCCATGGCAGCGAGTCTCATTGCGTGCTGTCTTTACGAAATTCGACGAGCTTCAGCTATGCCATATCGACGTCCTCGCTCAGCTATCGTTTGCTACGGCCGCAGAAACCTACGATTACATCTGAGCAGCAGATGGGGTGAAGCGGTCCAAGGGTTCTACGAACCGCACGCTAGCGTCGCGATCTTTGCCGGATGCCGACCTTGGCGACACCTGTTGTCTCTGCGTTCCGTGCCGAACTGGGATCCTGATCCAATGTGTCGGGTGACAGACCGTCATCCCAACATCCGTACTTGCGGTCGATATCCAATGGAACGGGATCGACGACCCTTTGTCACATAGCGCTTCGCTGTCCATCCCGCCTCAGCCGCCAGATGGGCATACCAGACATGACACCTGTCCCTTACCTGTCAAACAATTATCCGATCGGCTTATATCCCGTAGCGCCAACATGGATGTACGACGGAAACTCCTTGTTCCAACCGCTAAGATGCGCTTCAGGCACAATCTCCTTGGGCGGAATGATCATGCACCGGTAGTCATAACCGCACGCGTCGACGACCAATCCGGCATCTTCGAAAATGAGCCTCAAGGCTGCATCGCTGAAGCGGAAGAAGTCGCTGGGATAGCCGTGGATCGGAAAGCATTGGTGGGTTTTGACCAAGAACCGCCCACCCGGCGCAAGCACACGTGCAACCTCTTTGGCAGCAATCCATGGACGCTCGAGATGCTCGAAAACGGCGTGGGCGACAAAGCAGTCAAACCGGTTGTTCCAGTCGTTAGGCAGTTTGTGGAGGTCACCAACGACATCGACGTCAGGACCGTCGATGATGTCCAACCTGACATAATTCTTGGGCTGCACGGACGGAAACAGCGACATGGAATGCGTAGAACGGCCCGGGACAGCCTGTAGCGTTCCAACCTCTAGAACCCGCTGCCTGTCGGCGTCAACCAACCGCTGATAAAACACATCTTCGACGCGGACCTGAGGCTCGTAAGGCTCCGGTGTAAGATGCCCACCCTCGTTCTTAGCTTTGCGCTGCCCAAACTGATGAAAGAAGCCGCTCATTCGTTCGTCCTTGTTAGAAACCCTGCATCACAGTAAATCAAGCCTGCCGTTAAACCAACGGTATAGCTTTCAGAGTGCGAAGCTTGTACCGGAGATTCGTTCTGCCGCAACATCGACGGCAACGCGGCACCAACAGATTCCATGTCATTCGACCAAAGCCGTTCAAGCGGTGCAGCCGCATTGTTTCATCATGTTGGATTCATAATTCCATCGGCGCCAACTAAAGCGCTTCTCACCGGTCCAACTGCAGACCGCGCGCGCCCGAATCATTCGAATTTCAGATCAGTGTCAGTAGCGCCAGACATGGCCATCGGCACTCATCTACTTAAAAGCATTTATCTGGCCATTGCTCCCTATAATACGATCCGCTGGCTCTCAGATCACCCAAAGAAACCTTTATAATTTGAATAACTTATAACGTGCGGTTTGCGTTTTCTAGCTCTGCCGACTATGAGTGGCCTAAAACTAAACACCCTATGCGTGGATGCGTGACTTGATAAAGCTCAGAAATTTTTTCCGTTCGAAAAAGACCGCGGCCGATAGCATGGATGACAACGTCTTCGAGCAGTACTGCTTTGACAGTCCCAGCAACCAGACTGCGGTAGACGCTGTCAGCGGATGGACGTCCGCCTTTCCACCGGAAGCCGAAATTTGGGGAGGAACGCATCCTCTTTTTGCAGATGACCGAATCATTTGGGCAGTTGCGCAAATGGAGCAGATCCAAGAGCGCCGAATCTTGGAAGTTGGCCCTCTGGAGGGGATGCATACCTATATTCTCAACAAGCACAGGCCAGCAATCATCGATGCCATAGAGGCAAATACTCAGTGTTTCCTTCGGTGTCTTATAACCAAAGAAATTCTGAACATCGACCGCGCTAAGTTTCACTTGGGTGATGCACTCAAGTGGCTTGATGAAAAAGAATTGCGCTATGACCTGATTATTGCATCGGGCGTTCTGTACCATATGGCTGACCCCGCGCAGTTCATCGCGAAAATGGCCGCAAGATGCGATAACCTATATATATGGACGCACTACTTCGACGATGCGGCAATGCCACCGGGTGATTCTCGTAGGCAACCCCTTACCGGCAACGTCGAGACCCGGGAGGTTGGAGGTGTGCCTGTCCGGTATTACGAACGGGGGTATTTCAAAGCAAATACGAACAGCAATTTCTGCGGCGGAATGAGAGACCGACATTACTGGATGCACCGGCAGGACATTATTTCGTTGCTCTCAGGGCTCGGGTTTGGGAATCTGGAGGTCGCTCATGAGGACCCGAAGCACCCCAATGGTCCATCCTTTTCGATTTTTGCAAAACGCGTTGTGCAAGCTTGAATCTGGCCACACAGTAAAGCTTCAATCTTCCGGCGGCGCCCGATAGCACAGGCATTTCGGGACGGCAAAACTGCCGACTGCCGAACAGATCATTAGCTTCGATAAGTCCGAACCGAACTCGGGAGTCATTCTAATTGCTATTCGGAATCGAGATTGATACAGGCGAAGCACTCGAAGGCTACCTTGTTCCTGATGGTTTCTCAGAGCCAACCAGCATTCGGGTTTCAGATGAGAGTGGGGATCTAGGCGTATTTCCATGCGACCAGCTTAGGCCTGCAGTTAGTGCGGCGGGCCGCCACCAAAGCGGTGTGGTCGGCTTCAGACTGGATGAGTCGATGATCCCCATGCTTGCAAGCCGACATACCCTTACGATCCAGGATGCCAAGACGGGATTGCTGGTTTATCGCCGACCACAAAGGGCACCGGTTATCCAAAAGAAGATTATACGGCTCGAAACGCAAATTCTGCCGATGGTGAGGCTCGACAGGGTTTGCGGACAGAACTTTCATTATGAACTTCATTCCATCGAGCGATTTGGACATGAGACCGCCCTGCAAGCGTTCCATCTCCATTCTACAGACTCTATCTATCTGAGTGGCCGGCTGCTCTTTCGAAACTACGAGCATTTTTTGGACAAAGGATTTCTTGGCATTACGATGCTGTCGGATCCGTATTACGAGATGGCTTTGCGCTTGCTTCTCTTGAAGAGAATGGCGACGACACATATCTCCTTTATAGGAGACCGCGACAAACTCATTCTCGGACCAGCCGCCGAATATTTGAAAGACGCTAATCTCGATGATGTGTCCTCGTTGAAGACGCTTCTGAAAAAGGCTCCTCAAAAAGTCAGCGATGTTCTATCGTCACCTCTTACCCGCCTTCTTGCCACCACATCTCCGGAGCAAGGCGCAAGCAGGCGAGATATTGCACCCGCGATAGATCTCCTGTCGCGGTTCACAATCGTTGGGCACAACAGTGATATCCAGACATTTCAGAAAGCAGTTGCAAGCCTGCTCGAAATCTCCGCTGACGATCTTGTAATTCCGGCCCGGCAAGGACTTCTCGACATGATCGCGGGGAAACTACGCAGCTTACCGATCGCAGAGGCGATGCTCGAAGAAGACCTTATTTTGGACCACTATGTTAGGCAGGCGATAAGCTATGGAGATCAGAGAACACACTAGCACGGCGAACCTTGAGACTGCGACGAAGTCCGTAGATGAAGACGGCATCGAGATCATAGCCGCGCCAGTGCGACCTATTTCTCGCTTTCTGCCGTTTACGCGGGCTCGCAACGCGCTGCATTCGAAAAAAAGGCTGTCTGACTATGTTGTCGAAGTGACGACAACAGAAAACTATGGCGGGCAGTTGGAAGGAGCACCCGGCGGCCATCCTCCGATACGCCTCCTGTCGTTTTTTTTGATCGTCATGCTGCCCTTTCTTGGCTGCCTTTCCTATTTTGTTTTCCTGGCAAGCAATCAATACACGGCAGAAGCTCATTTCGCCGTTCGATCTCTGGCGGATCAGGGAAAAACTGACGGTGTCGACAGCGGCGTCATTGGTTTGGATGTCGCCCCGCAGGATGCCTTTGTCATCACCAGTTTTATCCATTCACCGGAATTGTTGGCACGGCTTGGCAAGGTTATCGATTACCGGGCAATGTTTGCCCGTGATGGAATTGACTTCCTTTCAAGTTCCGACCCGGCGTTTTCCGTGGAGGCTTTCCTAGACTATTGGAAAAAACAGGTTACTGCCTATATCGATGGCCCGTCCGGAATAATCACACTGAGGGCTCGAACATTTCGGCCAGAAGATTCCAAAGCTCTCGTCGAGGCGATACTGGTCGAAAGCGAAAACCTGATCAATGAGCTGAACCGTCGTGCCCAGCAGGATATGGTGGCAGGCATCCGGAGCGAGGTCGAAAAGGCCGGAAAGGCCTATGGCGAGTCATTGTATTCACTGAACCAGTTTCAGACCCAGGCGGGACTTTTGAGCCCGGAAGTGCAGGCGAAGGAAACAGGTAAGCTACTGACGACCCTTTTGGCGCAGAAACTTGAGCTTGAAACTCGGCTGTTTGTTTTGAAGCAGTCCTCAGCAGAAGCTTCGCCGGCGTATGAACAGCTGGTAAGAACCCAGAGCAGCGTGGACGCCCAGGTCTCACGTCTTCAATCACAACTAACAGGTCCGGAAAATGCCAGTATGGCTGCGCACCTGCTCAATTTTTCCAAGTTGGAAACCGAACGCCTGGTGTCCGAAAAGCTCTATGAGGCGGCGCGAACAACCTATAACGCCGCACTGGCAGCGTCATTGCGGAAAGCTTTATACGTCATGATTTTCGTTCATCCGTCCCTACCGGAGGAGGCGCTCTTTCCAAATCGCGTGTCCACCCCCTTGATCATCGGTCTTGGGCTGCTCGTACTGTGGGGGACGTTGATGTTGCTATGGGCGTCGGTGGAGGATCATCGGCTATGATCCGCTTCGCCAACGTGTCGAAACATTTCAAGACGCAACAGCATCGAAAGGTGATTCTCGAAAAGGCGAACATCGAATTTGCATCAGGTACCTCGTACGGCCTTTTAGGTGTCAATGGTGCCGGAAAGTCCACCACGATGCGAATGATCGCCGGGACGATTATTCCCAATTCTGGGCGCATTGAGAAGGATGTAAGGGTGTCGTGGCCGCTCGGATTTTCGGGAGGGTTTCATCCTAACATGTCAGGCAAAGACAACCTGAAATTTGTTGCCCGCGCTTATGGAGAGGATCCGATCCGCGTCAGCCGTTTCGTGGAAGATTTCGCCGAGCTTGGAGATTACATCAATGCGCCGGTTAGAACCTATTCATCCGGCATGGGCGCCCGGCTTGCGTTTGGTCTGTCGATGGCAATCGAGTTCGATTGCTACCTAGTAGATGAAATTACCGCAGTCGGCGATGCGCGCTTTCAGGAGCGATGCCGGGTGGCTTTCGAAACTCGACGCAAGAATTCCGACGTCATTATGATTTCCCATGGGATGGACATCATCAAGTCTTATTGCGACAAGGCCATGGTGCTCGTAGACGGGCGAGTGTTGTTCTTTGATCAGGTAGAGCCTGCAATAGAGGCATATTATCGGCTTAACAGATAACTGACATAGGCTCGGCTTAAATGAGCAATAACGAACATCTGCCCCCCCCCGAAGATCGCTCGGCAGCGGTCCTCGACTATAACCGTAATGTCGCAAATCGCCTGTCGGTCACAGCGAGAAAGCTTCGTCTAGCGACCTCCAATCGCAGCAGCTTGTTCAAGGCAGTTGGATTGCGACCTCGCGTTATCGACCGCATTTTCGCGGCTGGCGTTGCTCTTTTGACCGTCTTGCTGCTGATTGTTCCGATTGCAGCGGCAGTGACCTACTATGGCTTCATCGCGACCGACCAATACCAGTCCGAGGCACGGTTCACAGTTAGATCCTCCACACCGGCCTTAGGTAAAGACCAGATCGCAAAGGTGACGGGGCTGCCGACGGCAAAGATCGCTCAGGACACACAGATAGCAATCAACTACATCTTGAGCGGGGAGATGACCACCGCGCTATCCAAAGACGCCAATATCCGGAAAATTTACAGCGATGCGAATATAGACCCATTAGCCAGGTTGAAGCCGGATGCCACGGCCGAAGAATTACTTGATTATTGGAGAGACATGGTCTCCACCGGCGTCAGTGCTTCCAGTGGGATTGTTACGGTTAAGGTGCGTGCATTTTCCCCCGAAGATGCTCGTCGGATTCTCGAACATGTCGTCGATGCATCAGAGCGGGTGGTGAACGACATCAACAACCGCATCTGGAAAGACGTGATCGAAACCGCTCAGGCGAATCTCCGAAATGGAGCTGCGCAGTTGCAAACAGCTCGTGAGCATCTCCAGGCAGCGCGAAACAAAACAGGTGTCCTGGATGTCGGGGGAGCATCGGTCATCATTACCTCCCTGCTTGCCAATGCCCAGACGCAACTGCTGGATCTTCAGCAAAAATACAATTCTCAACTGGTCTCGGTTTCACGCAAAGCACCGCAAATGCTGGTGCTAGGCAGGGAAATTGCCAGCAAGCAGGCCCAGATTGACGACCTAAAATTGCAACTTGCCGGCCAAAAAGGCAACCGAGGGAGCTTAGCAGACACTTCCCTCGATTTGTCTCAGCTTGAGCTAGAGCAGACCCTTGCTGAACGGCAATTCGCAGCATCGGTGAAGACGGTGGAACAGGTGCAGTTTGTCAGCAAGCAGCAGCTCGTATATTTGGATCCGTTTCTGTCTCCGACTTTACCTGAGGAGGCGGAATATCCACACCGAGGCCTTTGGATAGGCTGTGTCGTCGTCATTAGCCTTCTTGCCTGGAGTGCTTCGCTTGGTTTGCTGTCCATTGTCCGCACCCGATTAAACTGATGAAGCAGTTGCAAAGGCGGCTAGTCTAATCACGTACCGACGCTGTTGACCTGCGGAAGCGTTACGTCAATGAAAACTGGATACAGCGCTGGGTCCTCCGTTACAAACTGATACCCGTAGCCCGTCGGTAGCAGCATTGCCCCCACGTTTGGACGGGCGGGAAGCTGAACCGTAGTCCAGAAACCAAATCATCATGAGAGGCCATCTTCCTTGGCACTGACTGTAGTACCCATTAGTGATGTCGAAAAATTGAGCGGGGAAACAAACACGGACGCCATGTGGAAGGCAACCGGCGAAGATCCTGCATTTAAGCTGAGCTACAACGTGATGCGAGACGCGTTCGTCCTCATCCACCTAACCCCTGAAAATGGGAAAACGCTCGACCCGAGGGTCTACATAGACAGAGGCAAAGGCTTTCGGGAACAGGATTCCATGATACTGTCTACGGCTGGTTCTTTCCTGATTACAGCCGACGTCGGCAGGTTGGGTCTCATCCGTAGCTTCCGACTGGATCCATGTAGCAAACCCTCCACCTTCCGCATGGAGGCGAAAACGTTCCCTTCCAAGGCTGCACTTACGGCCTACGTCAAACTGCTCGACGGGGTGGAGTCGACCCAGCAGGCGGAGCTCGGCGTTTTGCCGCGTTTCCGACTGAAGGTCCCGCGTTTTTCCTCTAGTAAAAGTCCTTTGCTTACGCGTTTTGTTCAGGCCTCCTATGCACTTGCGGCCCGCGAAACTCCGTCACCCTATGATCAAATTGAGCCATGGCTCAGCATCATTGTACCGGTTTATAACGCGTCGGCGCGCCACCTGGACGATCTGTTGAGCTCATTTGATAACCAGGATCAGCATGGCGCGGAGCTGATCTTCAGCGATGATGGCTCCAATTCCGACGATACCCGCCAATGGTTTCTTTCCCGGAAGGAAAGAAACAACTTAAAGATTATCATGAACTCTGAAAATGCCGGCATTGCGTCAGCAACCAACGCAGGTCTTTTAGAAGCGAAGGGCGAATGGATTACCTTTCTCGACCATGACGACATGATTGCGCCTCATGCTCTCAAACTCATCAGAAAAGCACTTTCGGAGAACCGAAAAACGACGTTCCTCTATACCGACGAATTGATCGTCGACGATAGCCTGAAGCCTATCGGGACGCTCCTGAAGCCTGCATACGATGCAGTATTGCTTACAGGTCTGAACTACATCAACCATTTCTCGATATATCGCCACGATCGCCTTAGGCAGATCGGATATCTGAGATCGGGCTTCGATGGATCCCAGGATTACGATACCCTCTTACGATACTTGCACGGTCAGAACGAGGAAGAGATCCTGCACCTGCCGTTTCCTGCATATTGGTGGCGCAGAACGAGCAATACCTACTCACAGACCTTCCTGAAACAAGCAACGATAAATGCGAGGAATGCTCTCGAGGACCATTTCGCCCGTTATGGCGATCGCGTACAGGTCACATCTGCGATAACCGCAACACTTCATCGGCCGGTATTTGATACGAATGAGCTAACTTGGCCAAAGATATCGATTATAATTCCGAGCAGAAATAGCTTTGCCTTGATCTCCCGCATTCTAACCGATGTATATGAACGGACGGATTATCCGGACTATGAAGTCATTGTCGTCGACAACGGCACCACGGATCAGAATGTCCTTGATCTTTACAAGATGTGGGAGCGGAATGAGGCTAGCTTCTCCGTACTGATGAAGTCTGAGCCTTTCAATTTCTCGCGATCTATAAATCGAGGCATGCAAGCGTCTAAAGGGGGCGCGTTTCTGATCCTCAACAACGATGTCGAAGTCATAGAGGACCAATGGCTGAAGGAAATGGCCTCCTGCTTGTCTTTAAAAGATGCGGGGATCGTCGGAGCAAAATTGCTCTTCCCGGATGATACGATCCAGCACGCTGGCATTATAGTAGGGTTTGGCGGACTGGCCGGACACTGGTACCTTAGGTCGCCGAAGGATTACGGCGGCGCGATGAACCGACTGCACGTGCGCAACTCATTCACATGTGTCACCGGTGCGGTTATGTTGATTTCCGCTGAATGCGCACGAGCCGTCGGGATGTGGGATGAGGATCATTTTGCGATCGCTTATAACGATGTCGATTACTGCCTTCGCGCCTCCAAAGCCGGTTATCGTATCGTCTGGACGCCTTTTGCTTGTCTGTATCACCATGAATCGTTGTCGCGAGGCCCGGAAACCGGCGAAGATAAAATCAGGCGCTTCGAAATGGAGAAGAGCCATCTCCGAAAGTTGCATAGCACCGAAGATTTTCAAGATTTTGCTCTGAATCCCAACCTAAGTCGCGACATGTCTGTGCCGCGCATGATAGTCCCTCAAATTCTGTATCCACCGCGGGGTGGCGGAGTGCCTAGCCGCTAGTTCTATGTAAAGCCGCGCAGGTCTAGCATCCAGATATGCTATTATCTGTCGATCACCGCCATCGGCGATGATCATAGTTGGAAGCGGCCTTCGATTGGGCAAAGAACGGCATGGCCATGGTGATCAAACCCTTATAAGACGACCATTCGACAGCGTCCCTGACGAAATCGTTAGCTGAGGAATTTAGCCACCCTATGTTCCCAAAAAGCACATTACCTAGTTGGAGGCGGTTGGGAGTTTCGGGCAAGGGTAAGCGTCGAGGAAATGCGCTGGATGTATCATAACCCCCTAAAAATGCGAAATTCGCAGCGGTACTTAAAGTTAAGTTTCGGATTTATAGAACGCGACTCCACCATTTATAGGCGCCGCTCAGTCCCTCATCCAATCCGACTTTCGGCTCCCACCCCGTTGAAAGAAGTTTTCGATTGGATCCCACGACCATTTTAGGGTCGCTTTCTCGGTCTCTACGGGCACCGGGCCGAATCAAGTGGGCTCGGCCGTTTAGCCGACCCAGCGCAAGAGCGATATCGAGCAGCCGCGTTGGCTCACCGGAACAAACATTACATATTCCTGTGAGTTCGGACTCCAGAAGGGCAAGAAATCCCGATGCGACGTCATCAACATGCATGAAATCGCGGAAAAACATGCCACTTCCCATTTCGGCATATGAGTTCGCTAGAAGAGAGGTGCAAAGCGAAGGGATTAGCCTCGCGGAGTTTTCGTGAGGGCCATAGGCGAAGAATATTCGCCCACTCGCCGCACTGAAGCCTAGCCCTTCCGCAGCAGCCATCAGCGACTGATGATGCGCGAGTTTTATACGGCCATAGAATGTCGACGGTGCATCCGGCGTTGTTCCTTCCACCATATAACCGTGCGACCAGTCATACTCGGCGCAGGTGCCAGCAGACACGAAACGCTGGCCGCCAAGTTCGCTAAAACGCCGGAAAAAGCGTGCGCCAAGTGCGAGCCAATCTAAATTCGCGGGCGACGACCAGTAGGAGCCGTGCTCGGTCACCCATGCGGTGTGAAGGACATGCGTCGGCTGCGCTTCCTCCAACACGTCTTCCAGACCGCCTGGCTTCAATAAGTCAACCGTGCGCCAATTGACTCCCTCAACGTCTAATGCGGCGTTCTCTCTTGACCTGCCCGAACGCGTCGCCCAGACGTCGTAACCTTGTTTAACTGCCAGTAATGCGCAATGTCGGCCAACGAAGCCCGACGCACCTGTAATGAGAAGACGCTTCATCCGACATCCATCTCGACGCTCATGGCAAAACGCCTGATTTCATCTCTCGCAACCTGGGAAATACAAGATCGCGTGATGACTGTTCAGTCGGCTCCAACGGCCACTCGATGCCAATGTCAGGATCGTTCCAGAGAACGCCGGCACTCAACGCGGCGTCATACGGCTGAGCTATCTGGTAACTCACCACACAATCATCTGTCAAAGTTTGGAACCCGTGAGCAAAACCCTTGGAGCTATAAAGCTGCAGGTTGTTTTCGGCCGATAAAATCTGGCCAAACCAGCGGCCAAATGTTGGAGAACCGTCCCTTAGGTCGACCATCACGTCAAATATCGAGCCCTGAACACATCGAACAAGCTTGTCCTCCAGGCCGGTACCATGCTGGAAATGTAGGCCTCGCGTGGTGCCGCGCGTGGCGCTGAAAGATATGCTGCATTGGGCCGTAACAGGGTTCAGTCCGCGCTTGGCGAATTCCTCTGAACAAAATGTCCGAGCGAAGAAACCTCGGTTGTCTCCGATCGGTTCGATCTCGATCAGTGTGCAACCCTCCAAGCCAGTATCGATGAACTTCACTTGAGCTAACCCTAGATAATCATCGCCTTGGGGATGGGTAAGATGAATTGTCCACCCCAGTCCCGGATATGAGACATCTGCTCGACAACTTCGTCTTTGATGTTCCAAGGCAGAATGAGCACGAAATCGGGCTTTGCTTCATCGATCGCTTCAGGAGCCTTGATCGCCAGCCGTGTGCCCGGCAGGTACATTCCCTGCTTCTGCGGCGAACGGTCTACGGTGAACTCGATAAAATCGCTGCCGATGCCGCAGTAATTGAGAAGCGTATTGCCCTTGGCGGGCGCGCCGTATCCCACGATCACCTTGCCGTCGCGCTTCAGCGAGATGAGAAGTTCAAGGAGCGACCGCTTGGTCTCACGCACTTTTTCGCCAAAGGAGGTATAAACCTCGGGGCGATCGAGACCGGCTTGGCGCTCTTCTTCAATGATGTCAGCGACACTTGGGGCTACCTCCCACTTTGCCCCTGCTTTGCAGGCAAACACGCGAAGAGACCCACCGTGGGTCTTTATTTTCTCAACGTCGAACACTGTCAAACCATTTGCCGCGAAAAACCGCTGTACGGAGAGAAGAGAAAGATAGGAGAAGTGTTCGTGGTAGATAGTGTCGAACTGGTTTTGGTTAATCAGTTGGAACAGGTGCGGAAACTCGAAGCATGCGACACCGTCCGGTTTCAAAATTTCCCGGAACCCGGACACGAAGTCGTTGATGTCGGGAACATGCGCAAGCACATTGTTAGCGGCTGTAAGATCCGCCTGGAAACCTTCCGCAACCAGCTTTTTGGCTGTCTCCACCCCAAAGAATTCGATGCGGGTAGGTATACCTTTTTCGTTGATGGCGAAATCCGCCACGGAGCGGCAAGGCTCGACGCCGAGCACGCGCAAACCCGAGGCTTGAAAGTACTGCAACAGATAGCCGTCATTGCTGGCAACTTCCACCACAGTGCTATCGGCGCCCAAGCCAAGGCGGGATATCATAGCGTCCGAAAAAATCTTCGCGTGCGCTAACCAACTTGTCGAGATCGAGGAAAAATAGGCATAATCTTCCCGGAAAAGATCATCCGCACGGCGAAAATCTTCCAGCTGAACGAGATGGCACTCATCACACACAAATGCCTTCAGCGGATAGAAGCGTTCACCCTCAAAACGGGTCTCCTCCGTAAGGTAGTCATTGGAAACTGGTGTAGCTCCAAGATCGGCAAATACGGTCGAAAGTGGCGAGCTGCAATGACGGCACGCTGTCTGTCTGCGAGGAACGGAAATTGTCACTGAGTTTCCCTCAAGTACAAGTTAGAATAAGCATCGATTTGCTTCAGCATCAAAGATCTGGCATCATAGCGAGCGTTGCAGTAATCGGAATACCAGTTCATCGTCCATTCAATCGTCTCTTGGAAGGTGAGGTGTGGTTTCCAACCCAACGTGAACTGCGATTTCGAAGAATCCACTCTGAGGTAAGTAGCCTCATGAAGTTCCGCCGGCCCGAACTCCACGGGATATGAGGGGTCGCCCCAAGCCTGCAAGGCAGCTTTCGTCAACTCGCGGACCGGCATTTCATTTGCTCGGTCGGGACCAAAATTATACGATCCAATAAAGCTCCTGGCGGTCATTGAGCGTGCTGGGGAACCATTGAGAAGGCGAGCGCCCAAGGTAAGATAGCCACAGCAAAGCTCCAGAACGTGCTGCCATGGCCGCGTCGCATCGGGCCGGCGTAGCACCAGCGCTTCACCTTTCCGAAGTGCCCTTACAACATCCGGAACGATTCTATCAGCTGACCAATCACCACCCCCGATGACATTCCCACCACGGCCGGTCGCGACCCTGAGACGATCACCTTCGCTCTTGAGCACAGTCATGTAAGGTCGGGCCACAAGTTCTGCAGCACCTTTGCTCGCACTATAAGGATCCAAGCCACCCAAAGCGTCATTTTCTCGATAAGCCCAGAGCCACTCTCGATTATCATAAACTTTGTCACTCGTGACGAACACGACAGCCTCGACCGAGGACGTCTGACGAGCCGCTTCGAGGACATTCGCCGCGCCCATTATGTTGGTGCCGAAGGTAAACAGCGGTTCCCGATAGCCACGATGCACAAGTGCTTGTGCTGCAAGGTGGAAAATTATCCGCGGACGAATTTCCTCGACCAAAGAGAAGACACCGTCGGCGTCGCGGATGTCGAGCCAGCGGCCGTCGCAAAGCTCCTCAATTTTGGCGGCTGCAAAAAGCGAATCTTCACCTTGATCCGGAGGAAGACTTGCAGCGATGACCTTCGCACCAAGTTCGTGCAGCCATGTGGTCAACCAGCTTCCCTTGAAGCCGGAATGGCCCGTCACGAGGACGGTTTGGCCCGCGTACACGTTCAGAAAATCAGATCTCATCGAGCAAGGACTCCGGCCATATCACCCATCAACTCCAGACCTGCCAAGGCGCATGGCCATTCCGCCACATTTCTTCTAGCTGCTGTTTATCGCGCAGCGTATCCATCGGTTGCCAGAATCCCTCATGTCGGAACCCAGCAAGTTGACCCGATGCTGCAAGGCTTTCCATCGGCCCTTTTTCCCAGACAGTATCGTCACCCTCAATGCGATCGAATACCTTTGGGGATAGCACGAAAAAGCCAGCGTTGATCCAGCCAGCTTCTCCATCTGGCTTCTCTTTGAAGCTTCGCACGAAGTCACCGTCAAGATTGGCCGCTCCAAATCGCCCGGGCGGTCGTACAAGCGTAACAGTTGCATCTTGCCCATGGCTCTGGTGAAACTCGATCTCGCGGCGGATATCGATGTTACTCACCCCGTCGCCATAGGTCATGCAGAACGTCTCGTCACCGATGTAGTCGCGAACGCGTCCAATACGGCCGCCGGTCATGGAGGCCTCCCCAGTGTCAACCAAGGTAACCTTCCAAGGTTCGGCTCTTCTTTTATGAATAGTTGTGGTCTGACTTGAGAGGTCGATGCTTACATCGGCCATATGCAGCAAGTAATTCATAAAATATTCTTTTATGATGTACCCCTTATAGCCGAGACAAACGACGAACTCGTTTATGCCATAGTGAGAGTATATCTTCATGATGTGCCACAAAATCGGTCGCCCACCGATCTCCACCATCGGCTTCGGTCGTAGGCTGGTTTCTTCCGCCAATCGAGTGCCCAAGCCACCCGCCAATATTACAGCCTTCATAAATCACTCCAATCCTATCGAACCTGCATATAGCGTATGCGAGCATCCTTCTCGAACTTTCTTCGGTGCGTAAAGACACTCCTACGAGTTCTCTACAGCAGATGCATCGTCTCGATACCACCGACATCCTGAACAGGCTCTGTCAGACGGATGATCACGAACCTAATCCAACTCCGTTGCACTTTTGACCGGCGAGACAACGGTCGCTCGGGAGGCAATATATGGCTGATTGCCTGTGGCTTTCGAACTAACCGAGATTTGCAAGATACTGCCCATATGTGCTCTTTCCATACTGCCTGCTGAGGGCCGCCAGTTGATTGGCGTCGATATAGCCAAGCCGGTAAGCGATTTCTTCCGGGCAATTGATTTTAAATCCTTGACGCCGTTCCAAGGTGGCCACGAACTCTGAAGCCTCCAGCAAGCTGTCGGGTGTGCCGGTATCGAGCCACGCAAAACCCCGCCCCATCTTCTCGACACTGAGCAATCCTCGTTCCAGATATGCTCGGTTAACATCCGTGATCTCAAGTTCTCCGCGCGCTGACGGCTTCAGGTCGGCGGCGATATTCACAACCTCACGGTCGTAGAAATAGAGCCCGGTAACGGCCCAATTTGATCGCGGCTCAGCGGGCTTTTCCTCAATGGAAATCGCCTTCATCGACTGGTCGAATTCTACAACTCCATACCGATGAGGGTCGCTCACATGATACGCGAAGACCGTTGCGCCTTCGGCACGCCTGCTCGCCTTCTGAAAAAGCTCGCTCACGCCGTGGCCGTAAAAAATGTTGTCTCCGAGGATCAGGCAAGAAGACTCCGTTCCCACGAAATTTGCCCCGATGATATAGGCCTGCGCAAGGCCATCGGGTGCAAGCTGCTCAGCGTAGCTAAGGGATATACCCCATTTCGAGCCGTCGCCTAAAAGGCTTTGAAAGCTCGGCAGGTCTTTCGGCGTCGATATGATCAGTATCTCCCGGATGCCTGCTAACATCAGCGTCGACAACGGGTAGTAGATCATTGGCTTATCATACACAGGCATGAGTTGCTTCGATGTTACCAGAGTCATCGGATGAAGGCGGGTGCCGCTGCCGCCCGCTAGAATGATACCTTTCATCAGAGCTCCTTTTATCGGGTAAGCCGCGTCACATCGACGAGCCGCGCCACAGTGCTGGCAGTCGAAAGATGCCAGTCGGGTAATGAAATGCTGTGAGCACGCTCAAGCTTACCGCAATCAAGCCGAGAATTCGCCGGGCGCCTTGCGGGTGTGGGATACGCGGAGGATGGAATAGACGTGACATGAGCGGACGGCCCGCCGTTCGCCAATGACGTCTTAAATATCTCCCTGGCAAAATCGGCCCACGTGGCTTCTCCCTTTGCCGTCATGTGAAACACTCCACGTAGCGCTGAATCCGGCAAGGAAATGATGTTCCGGCTGATTGCTAGAAGTGCATCGGCAATATCAATGGATGAAGTAGGGTTGCCATTTTGATCGTCAACAACGTTGAACTGGGCGCGGCTTTCTGCCGCCTTCAACATTGTTTTAAGAAAGTTTTTCCCGAACGGCCCATAGACCCAGGCAGTGCGAAGAATGACATGATTATCAGTCGCCGAGGCTACAGCATACTCGCCTTCAAGTTTGCTGCGCCCGTAGACGCCAAGCGGGGCGACGGGATCCAACTCTGTATACGGGGTCGCCTTGCTGCCATCGAAAACGTAATCCGTCGACAGATGAACGATCGGAATGCCCAGACGGGCTGCAGCCTTCGCAAGCGCATCCGGACCTTGCGCATTCGCAGCGAAGGCAGCGCTTTCATCGCTTTCCGCCTGATCGACGGCTGTATACGCCGCAGCGGAAATGATCAGATCTGGTTTGGCGGAAAAAACCGCTGACTGAACTGACTCTGGCCTAGAGAGGTCGAGCTCGGGCCGGCCGGCAGCGATGAGCTCGACGTCTACATGCCCCGCGGCTCTCTCGATCAGCGACTGAACCACCTGCCCCTGAAGGCCCGTGACGAGATAGCGCTTTGGTGCGGTCATTGCGAAGCGCTCACGTTCATCAGCCCAAGGCGGCTGCCATCGTACCCGCTGCGCAGCGGCGACCACCACCACTCGTTTTCCAGATACCAACGAACCGTCTTTTCGATGCCGGTATCGAAATTCTCCCGAGCCTTCCAGCCCAACTCCGTCTCAAGCTTACTCGCATCGATCGCGTACCGTGCATCGTGGCCGGGACGGTCTTGCACATAGGTGATAAGGTCAGCATGGCGACCGCCTCCCGGATGCAAATCGTCCATCAGAGCGCAGATACGGCTAACGACGTCGATGTTCCGGCGCTCGTTACGCCCCCCAACGTTATAGGTTTCACCCACACGTCCGTGCTCGGCGATTGTATCAAGAGCCCGAGCATGGTCTTCGACATAAAGCCAGTCGCGAATATTGGTACCTTCTCCGTAGACCGGCAAAGGCTTCCCTTCCAACGCGCTGATGATCATCAGGGGGATAAGCTTTTCGGGAAAGTGAAAAGGGCCGTAATTGTTCGAGCAGTTGGAGACGACGATCGGCATGCCATAGGTACGAAACCACGCCTTTGCCAGATGATCCGAGGCTGCCTTGGATGCTGAATAGGGGGAACTGGGGTCGTACGACGTTGTTTCCGTAAAGAGCCCTTGGTCTCCCAACGATCCGTAAACCTCATCCGTCGAGACATGAAGGAAGCGGAACCTTTCCTTGGCTTCACCTTCGAGCTGTTGCCAATACGTGCGTGCGCATTCCAACATGGTGAAGGTACCAAGGACATTGGTTTCGATAAAGTCCTTGGCCCCAGTGATGGAGCGATCCACGTGGCTTTCAGCAGCAAGATGCATCACGCGGTCTGGCCTGAAGCTCGCGAACGCGTCCGACATCACCTTTCCGTCGCAGATGTCGGATCGAAGAAAACGATAAAGCGGGTTGGCCTTTACCGCCTCCAAGGAGGTGAGCGTACCTGCATAGGTAAGCTTGTCGACGTTGAGCACATCATAGCTCTTGTCTTGAACCAGATGCCGAACCACAGCTGATCCGATGAAACCTGCACCGCCAGTGACAAGTACGCGCATGATCTAAGCTGCCTCAAATGATCTATTTAACGTTGTAGGTGAAGGCCGATTCCAGATGGTCGAGAGTCGGCTGCTTCCGATCCTTGTCAGAAAGAATCGCCTTTTCGGCAGCAACGGGCCATTCGATGCCAAGTGCCGGATCATTCCAGAGCAGCCCGCGATCATGTTCTTGGCTATAATAGCTCGTCACCTTATAGCTGATCACTGTATCGGGCTGTAGCGTGCAGAAACCGTGAGCAAAGCCTGCAGGCACCCAAAGCTGGAAGCCGTTTTCGGAAGTCAACTTCGCGGAAACAAATCGCCCATAGGTTGGAGAACCTGTTCGAAGATCGACCGCTACGTCAAGCAGAGCGCCGGCCGCACAGGAAACGAGCTTGCCTTGAGCTTTCGGGTCGAGCTGAAAGTGCAAACCTCGAACAGTGCCTATCTCCGCGGAGAAGGACCGGTTATCCTGAAGAAAGCTAAACGACCCGATTTCACGCTCGAACATATCAGCACGATAGGTTTCCATAAAATAGCCGCGTGCATCACCAAGGCGCTTTGGCTTGATCAAAACCACTTCGGGTATCGCTAGCTGTTCGAACTGCATTATGCTCCCCACGCTGCATCAAAATCATCTTCAATCACATGCGCGGGCGGGCAGCAACCTCCGGACAGGAAAAATAAATCGGGTCCCGATGGTCACGGCAACCTCGCCGGCCATGCTACACATCGTAATGTCAGATCTCAACAAAAGTCACAGATCGACACTGGTTTCGATGACAAGCAACTCTCTCTTGCAAGCGCGCATAAACTGGGCGAAACGAACTGCATATGACGATGAAACCGAAATCCGCGTCTGTAAATGTACCTGCCTGACACCTGCAATGCTCGACAGACGGCGAGACGCGTACCGCCGAAAGTTGTAATTTAACAACATACATTACGCTCGAGCCGTGAAATCCGGCCCACGGCCAAGCAGCCTTTTGATGAAAATTCCAACGATGTCACACGATCCAAGCCATAAGCTTCTTGTCTTGAGACCGGATCAAGCCGCGCATTTTGAAGGTCATGCGTTGCGTATAGACATTCATGACCCCGACCATGTGCTAGGCTCCGTGGCTAAACTAGGCCTGATCCGCCCGGGCCGGGTTCCATCATCCCTGACCCGCACGGTGCTTATCAACAACAAGGGCTGTGGACGATTCTACGGCTGGACGCCTGTCGGGATGAGCAACATAATTCTTGAAGTAGCCAGCCACAGTAAACCGGAGGGTCGCAGGCCGTCAGTGGCTGTCCACAGAGTGGGCCTATCGCGGGCAGCGTTTTTCAATACGGTAGATGCGCCATGGGCGATGTTGCAGGCCTGCAGGCTCCTCGTTGCAAAAAACATGCGCGGCTTTCAATACCGTTTTGCACGTCTCTACGACGGCTTGAATGCTCCTGCTTACGATGTGTGGACGAGCGTCGTCGAGCAGGGCGACATCTCGATACCACCAAGGGATGCCGCAGCTTTGCCTGCCGTCATGGTTTCCATTGTCGGAGCCAAAACGCTTGTCGAAGAAACAAGACGATCCCTTGCACAGCAGTCCTATGGCAATATCGGGGAAATCGATGCGCCCTCCGCCATGTCGGCGGCAGCCGGCAAAACGCAAAACATCTTCTGGATGAGGCTTTCCGCCGGCATGCGGCTTCATGAGAGAGCAGTCGAAAAGCTGATCGAGCCGCTACTGGCGGACCCCAATGTTGCCGCTGCCTATAGCGACGAGGACCACATGGACGCTCGCGGGAGACGGAGAAATCCATTTTTCAAGCCGGCGTGGAACCCGCCCCTCGCAAAGACGGGCTGGTTGGCACCGGATGGAGCGATCTTTCGCCTCAGTGCACTTGAAGGGAATTTCGACCTCGAGCAGAACGACGCTGGCCAGTTACTCATCGAAGCTTCCAAGTCCGGAAGAATTGCTCACGTGCCACGCGTTCTGTTGCATCGCCGACAACCACGTCCGTCTGTCGCTGCTTCGCCTATCATAAGGCGAAGAAATCAAACGAAGGTAAGTGTCGTCATTCCCACACGTGACCGGGCCGATCTCCTGCACACGTGTCTGGAGGGTCTATTCCGGAGAACCCGTTATGACGACTTGGACGTCATCGTCATAGATAACGAAAGCCGAGAGCCGGAAACCCTCTCGCTTTTCTCCCATTACGAAGAACGAAGCCTGATCAACCGGATTAAATTGGGCGGAACGTTCAACTTCGCCCGCGCCTGCAATCTCGGCGTGGAAAATGCCCGCCACGAGCTTATTCTGCTTTTGAACAACGACGTCGAACCCATGGAGCCCGGATGGCTCGATCAGCTGGTGGCGGAGCTTGACGACGAATATATCGGCATCGCCGGGGCAATGCTGTTTTTCCCCGACGGCTTCGTGCAGCATGCCGGCGTCACGCTCGGCTCCGGTTCGGTCGCACGACACAGTTTCCAGTTCCGCAAGCCCGGCACAGGCGAAGACTTTGGTCTTCTCGAGCAACGCCAGGAGATGAGCGCCGTTACGGCTGCCTGCCTGCTGACGCGCCGAAGCCTTTGGGAAGCCGTAGGCGGCATGGATGAAGAGCATCTTGCCGTTGCATTCAATGACGTCGATTACTGCCTGAAAGTCCGCGAGATCGGTAAAGGCATCATGTGGACGCCCCATGCTCGCCTCTATCACCGGGAATCCGTTTCTCGCGGCAAGGACGATACCCCCGAAAAACTAGCGCGTTTTGCGGCCGAGGAAGCCTATATGCACCAACGATGGGGAGATATTCTGGCCAATGATCCGTTCTACAACCCCAATCTCTCGTTGGTCGTCGGCGACCACAGTCTCGACGTTCAGCCGCGGGATCTATCACCGAGGTTCGGTAGCCTTGCGGGTCGCAGATAGACCGACCATGCGATCGGCTTCCGGCGCACTGGATAGATCGAAGGGCATGCGTTAAGGGAGCCTTCGATCTGAAGGAGCGCAAGGTGGCGATGAATAGGCTTGAACTGCGTTCCCGCATTGCCGAGGCTCTACCCTCCCCTAGGATTCGCTCTGCAAGACGGCAGCCGAAGCGCGACGCGATCCAAAGCGTCGTTCTCTTCGGGCAGCACCCGAACCCGACCAGCGACTACTATTTCAGCGCACGCTTGACTGCCCCTGGAATGCCGCCCTATCAGTTCGCAGACATTAGACAGAAGCAGTTTGCCGACTTAAATCCGAACGGCGCCCTCGTCATCATATGCCGATATATGTCAGCTGCCGCGCTTGAATGGATCGAAGCGTCGGCAGACCGACTTGCGGGCGTAGGGCTGTTTCTGGATGACGACATTCCTGCCGTCATCGCTAGCAACCAGTCCGCCATCCGGTATAAGTTTTCTTTGCTGACCAAGGCGATATTACCGCTTCGCCGTCTCAACCGGCAGCTCGACATGGTTTGGGTATCGACACCGCGGCTGGCGCAGACATTCGGCGAGGTCGATGTTCGCCTGATGCCTCCGGCTCCGCCGAGAACATTGTGGGACATCCCTCATTCCGGCCGTCAAAACGCGGATCATGCGCCAGTTTTGGTAGCCTATCACGCGACAGGCATCCACGTACAAGAACATGAATTCCTGCGTCCTGTCATAGCGCAAGTCCTGTCTGAACGCCCGAATGCAATATTCGAGGTGTTCGCCGAAGGCTCGGCGGCATACTCTTGGAGTAAAATTACCCGAGTAACCGTCAGAAAGTCCATTCCCTGGGCAAGTTACGTCGATGAAGGACGATCTCGCTCGATCGACATAATGCTCGTGCCGCTGGCACCTTCACATGTCAACGACTGCCGGTCTGCCACCAAACGCATTGATGTGGCACGCATGCGGGCAGCTGGAATATTCTCCACGTCGCACGCTTACGGCGAAGCCGACGACAGTGGCGAAATACGCATTCCCTATGATGTGGAAACCTGGCGACAAGCTATCCTCGATCTGATCGATAATCCATCAAAGCGAGCATCGGCGGCGCAGGCCACACGCTCGATCGTCGAGCGGATGACCGCTGACGCGGACGAAGGCATTCTGCTCTAACGAAAGGTGTATGTGACGTTTGTTCTGGTCGTCAGCCTTTTTAGCTCAGAGAAAATTGGCTGGGGCGCCTGGATTCGAACCAGGGTATGACGGCATCAAAGGCCGTTGCCTTACCGCTTGGCGACGCCCCAACAGGATGGACGGGTGAATGAACACTTGCCGTCCGTGCGGATGCCGCTGCTCTAGCAAAGCTTCACCGACCGGGCAATCGCAATCCAGCTTTTTTTTCGTTTCCATTCGGGGCTTTATCTTCCCCGATGGTCGGCTTGCGATCATTTCACAGTTGACGAGCCGTTGCGTTTTTGCTTCTCACCAAGCGGACCGTATCGCCGGAAACAAACTCTCCAGAGAGCGAAGATCCTGCCGCAGTCCTCCCTCTCCAACAGAACATGCCGGAACTCCGGCATCCGGCGAACGTTGAACCCATCAACAGGAAACCGGAGGTCCGCACATGGCTGAAGACAAGCAGGCTCAGCAAGCCGTCGAAAATATCGACACGTCGACCACCTCGGCAAGCAAGCCGCCTGCAGGCCCGCATGCACGCGAAGATCTCACCGACAACGACAAGACGCCCGGTACCGGCGCGCTGCCTGAAGCTAATAGCGAAGACACGGACGCAGGATCCGGCTGAGCGCGGTTTCGCTCTGGTACCGGCAACGTCATCTCAAGGCCTCCTATAAGGTATTTTGCTCTGCCTGTGACGGCCTGCCGCTTGCCTGGTTTCTTTGGTGCGTCTAACACCGGCTCATCAAAACCGGATGAGCGGCATGACAGGCGAAACAGTGACGCTTTACGAAGCGATCGGCGGAAAAACAACGATCGCCAAGCTGGTGCAGCGGTTCTATGAGCTGATGGACACCCTGCCCGAAGCCGCCCGCTGCCGCGCCGTGCATCCGCCGAGCCTTAAGGGCAGCCAGGCAAAACTCCAGGATTATCTCACCGGCTATCTCGGCGGCCCACCGGTCTATGTGGAGAAGCACGGCCATCCGCGACTGCGCTCGCGTCATTTCGGCGCCGCCATCGGCCCGCAGGAGCGAGACGAATGGATCCTGTGTTTCCGACGCGCCATGGACGAGACGATCGACAATCCGAAGCTTCGCGAGATCATCTGGCCAACGATCGAGAGGCTGGCTCACCACATGCAGAACAAGGGATAGGCTGTTGGAAAAGTTCGCGTATCTGCGACCCTTGATTCTGTCTGTGAGCGGGTTGATGGGCGCTGCCGGCGTGGCTCTGGCGGCCGGCGCAAGTCATGGAGGCGACACGGTTTTTCTGGGTTCCGCCTCGACCATGTGCCTGGCGCATGCGCCGGTGCTGCTGGGGCTTTATCTTGGGCACAGGAGTTTCCGCACCGCCACCTTGGCAGCGCTGATCCTCGGCCTCGGCACGATCATCTTTGCAGGCGATCTGGTGTCGCGCCACTATCTCGGCGACCGGCTGTTCCCGATGGCTGCGCCCCTGGGCGGGAGCCTGATGATGCTGGGATGGCTGGTGCTCGCGGCGGGCGCTTTTTTCCAGACGCCCGGCCGCTGAAGCTGGATCAGGAGGAGACCTACCAGTCCTCGTTGCAGTCGGTGATCTCGCACTCTCCCGATGTCTTCGCTTCGCATTCTCGCAAGGCACGCTTCAGCGCATCACGTCGGTTCTCATATTCGGTCGACCAGCCGGAGGCGCCATCTTACGCTTCTGCTACGCAACCCCAGGCAAAGGCCGCAGAGCCGTATCCGCCCATAGTGGAGACGAGTGCAATAATGAATGCTATGCAACGCACCGGCAGGCTCCTCGGGAAAAGGCAATGCGTCCTCGTTACAGGCACAACCAGGTATCCGCAATCACATAGATTGGGCCTGCAACGCCGAAGCGCGTCGATTATCGGCCGAAGGACAGTATTCTGCCGGCGCCGCTGGGTCTAAGACGGGTTACCGGCGACCTCGAAGCCGCAGGCAAGACAACCACATTGGTCATGTCCAGCGCAGCCTCTCGTTGGACCGACAGAAGCGCATAGAGTTCCGGCACCAGCCCCTCGCCGTTCTGCTCGGCCAGCTTGTGCAGGCCGATCAGCAGGCTTAGGTCATGCGGTTCTTCGTTCATCATTGCGTTCTTTCATCGTCTGAAGCGCCCGCTCAAGGCTGGACTTGGAGCCATTGCGCAGCGGCACGAAAGCGACGCCGAACTTCTTGCAGCCGGTCTTCACCCTCAAGCAGGCATCATGGCTGATACAGTCGATCGGGCAAAAGACGCAGTCCACCGAAGGCAGGACCGTGTCGATGCGCGAGACCGCTTCGCGCAGGCCACCATCATGGTGGATGAGTTCGGCACCGAAGGTGCTGGCGATTTCCCGCAGATGCGCAACCTGACAGTCACGGCCCCCGACATACAGAAAGCTGCGGACATCGACTGCGCCGCTGCCTGCCTGGGATGCCGGCTTGGCCGCGGTTTCCGCACCGTTATTGCCGCTCTTCCGTTTCTGTTTCTTTGCCATGACGCTCCCCGTTGGCAGCAGGCTCCCTGTGGCTGGAACCCCTCAATGGTGCGCACCTTATGAAACTTGAATTTACCAGGCAAGATTAAAGTTGATGAATTTAGTCATGATTATGCATCGGCCGGTCAGCAGCCTAAATTTTACCGTTTGATAAATTTTTCGGCTATGTTACCGTCTGCACAATAGTTGTCCATGAATCCATAAAAGAGGGAACATAGATGGAACGACTGGGAAATGGCATTGAGGCCGGCCGCCTGACGCCGGCCGAATACGCGGCGAATTTCGCTGATCTTCATCCGCGTCTTGACAAGCACGAGGCGCTGGTCGCGGCGGACCGCTGTTACTTTTGTTACGACGCGCCGTGCATGACGGCCTGTCCCACCGCGATTGATATCCCGCTGTTCATCCGGCAGATATCGACCGGCAATCCGCTTGGCTCGGCGAAGACCATTTTCGACCAGAATATCCTGGGCGGCATGTGCGCCCGCGTCTGTCCCACCGAAACGCTCTGCGAGCAGGCCTGCGTTCGCAACACAGCGGAAGACAGGCCGGTCGAGATCGGCAAACTGCAGCGCTATTCGACAGACATTGCCATGCAAGAGAACAGGCAATTCTATCGCCGCGCCGCGCCTACCGGAAAAACCATTGTGGTAGTTGGCGCCGGTCCCGCCGGGCTCGCCGCTGCGCATCGCCTTGCCCTGCATGGTCACGCCGTGGTTATTCTGGATGCGCGGGAAAAAGCGGGCGGCCTTAACGAATACGGCATTGCCACCTATAAGGCGGTGGAGGATTTTGCCCAGCGCGAGGTAGCCTATATCACCGCCATCGGCGGCATCGAGATCCGCAACGGCCAGATGCTCGGCCGCGACTTCTCGCTCAGCGACTTGACCGCCAATTATGATGCCATTTTTCTTGGCATGGGCCTGACCGGCGTCAATGGCCTCGGCATCGAGGGCGAAGATCTGGCGGGCGTGGAGGACGCAGTCGATTTCATTGCGGCTCTGCGCCAGGCCAGGGACAAGAGCGCGGTGCCGATCGGCCGGCGCGTTGTCGTGCTTGGCGGCGGCATGACCGCCATCGACGCAGCCATCCAGGCGAAGCTGCTCGGTGCCGAAGAGGTGACGATTTGTTACCGCCGCGGCAAGGAGAACATGAACGCGTCCGGCTACGAGCAGGATCTGGCGAAGGCCAACGGCGTCATCATCCGCCATTGGTTGGCGCCGAAATCCATCCTCGGACAGGATGGCAAAGTGGCCGGCATCGAAGTGGAATATACCGCCATGCGTGACGGACAGCTGATCGGCACCGGCGAAACCGGTGTCCTTGCTGCCGACCAGATCATGAAGGCCATCGGCCAGAGCTTTTCCGCCTCCGGGCTTGGCGCCCTGCAATTCTCCAAAGGCAAGATCGCGGTCGATACTGAAGGTCGCACCTCGCTCGAGCGGGTCTGGGCCGGAGGCGACTGCACCGGCATCGGCGAGGATCTCACCGTCTCGGCTGCCGCCCAGGGACGCGACGCCGCAGAAAGCATTACCCGAGCCTTCGCCGCTGCCTTGCAGCCGGCCACTGCCGTAGCCTGAGGGGGAAGACGAACATGGCTGATATCCGCAACACTTTCGTCGGCATCAAATCCCCGAACCCCTTCTGGCTCGCGTCGGCGCCGCCGACCGACAAGGCCTACAATGTCGAGCGGGCCTTCAAGGCCGGCTGGGGCGGCGTCGTCTGGAAGACGCTCGGCGAGGAAGGACCGCCGGTCGTCAATGTCAACGGCCCGCGTTACGGCGCGATATGGGGCGCAGACCGCCGCCTGCTCGGCTTGAACAATATCGAGCTCATCACCGACCGCGATCTTTACACCAACCTTCGCGAGATGAAGGAGGTGAAGCGGAACTGGCCGGACCGGGCGATCATCGCCTCGATCATGGTGCCCTGCGAGGAGCAGGCCTGGAAGGCGATCCTGCCGCTCGTCGAAGAAACCGAGGTCGACGGCATCGAGCTGAACTTCGGCTGTCCGCACGGCATGTCCGAGCGCGGCATGGGCTCGGCCGTCGGGCAGGTGCCGGAATATATCGAAATGGTGGTGCGCTGGTGCAAGCAGTACACCCGCATGCCCGTCATCACCAAGCTAACACCCAATATCAGCGACATTCGTCACCCTGCCCGCGCTGCCAAGCGGGGCGGCACGGATGCCGTGTCGCTGATCAACACGATCTCCTCGATCGTTTCCGTCGATCTCGACACCTTCTCGCCCAATCCATCCGTGGGCGGCAAGGGCAGCCATGGCGGTTATTGCGGCCCGGCGGTCAAGCCGATCGCACTCAACATGGTGGCGGAGATCGCCCGGGATCCGGAAACCTATGGCCTGCCGATCTCCGGCATTGGCGGCGTCACGACCTGGCGCGATGCGGCGGAATTCCTGGTGCTCGGCGCCGGCAATGTGCAGGTCTGCACCGCCGCCATGACCTATGGCTTCAAGATCGTCCAGGAAATGATCACCGGCCTGTCGGACTGGATGGATCAAAAGGGCCACCGGACGCTCGACGACATTACCGGTCGCGCCGTCTCCAACGTGACCGACTGGCAGTATCTCAACCTCAACTACATTGCCAAGGCGAAGATCGATCAGGATCTTTGCATCAAATGTGGCCGCTGCCATATCGCCTGTGAGGACACTTCCCACCAGGCGATCACCAACGTGGTTGGCGGCATCAGGCATTTTGAGGTGATGGAAGAGGAATGCGTCGGCTGCAATCTTTGCGTCAATGTCTGTCCTGTCGAGAACTGCATCACCATGGATGCCTTGCCGGCGGGCGAGTTGGACAAGCGCACCGGCAAGGTTGTCGAACCCACCTATGCCAACTGGACCATGCACCCAAACAATCCTGTGGCCCGACAAGCGGCAGAATAGAATCCTGGCCGGCCACTTCCAACGGTAGCCTCCCCAGGAGGCCGGTTCGTTATGGCCGGAAGGATCTACGATACGCGCTAGGGCTCGTTTGCAGCCGCTTGCGGAAATGATGGCGCATGGTTGCCAATGTGCCAAAGCCGCAGCTGATCGCAACGTCCTCCAGCGATATCGATAGCTGCATTTCCAGAAGATCGCGGGCGTGCCGCAGCCGCTCCTTCAAAAGCCATTCTCCGACACTGTCGCCGGTCACTGCCTCAAACCGTCGCTGAAAGGTGCGCATGCTCATGCCGGCCCGGTCGGCAAGCAGGCGGATGGGCTGGTCTTCGCACAGCCGCTCCCGCATCCATTCGATCAACGGACCGAGGCGAAGCCCTTCCCTCTCCTCCGGTACCGGTCTTGCGATGAACTGCGCCTGCCCACCTTCGCGATGCGGCGGCACAACGAGGCGCCGCGCTACGCTGTTGGCGGCATCAGCGCCGAAATCACTTCGAACCACGTGCAAGCAAAGGTCAATGCCGGCGGCACTTCCCGCCGCAGTCATCACATTGGCTTCGTCGACATAAAGAACATCCGCATCGAAGGACGTGTGGGGATAAAGTTCGGCAATCGTGTCCACATAATGCCAGTGGGTCGTCGCTCTTCGCCCCGCAAGCAGGCCTGCAGCGGCCAGCACCACGACGCCAGAGCAGAGCGACATCACACGAGCCCCGCGCTGATGCGCTGTCTGCAAAGCAACAACCAGCGGCTCCGGCACTGGCGCATCGATTGACCGCCAGCCGGGGACAATAATGAGATCTGCCTCTTCCAGCAGTTCCAGCCCGCTGTCGACGGAAACACGCAACCCGCCTGCCGCCCGTAGCGGTCCCGGCGCAACGCCGGCTACCGAGAACTTGTACCATCCCTCCCCCATCTCCGGACGCGGCAGGCCGAACACCTCATAGGCGATGCCGAATTCGAAGGTACAAAGCCCGTCATAGACGAGCACAACGACATGCGGACCTTTGGTTTGGGGCATGGAAAGATTTGGCATGATCTTTACGCTATAGGTCATGATGGCCAATTTCCGCCATCAGTAACATCAGCGATGATGGGCAGCAACTGCGCTAGGAAAGGACCAGAACATGTCGAGCCCGGTTTCAGAATTCACCGCCGCCGCGCCGGAAAGTGCTGCCGAGCATTTTGCTCGCAAGCTGGCTTTCGAAGCAGATTGCTGGGACGTGCATGCGTCGCTCGCATCGGCCAATGTCGACTTTGTACTGCTCGATGTCCGTTCTCCAACATTGTTTGCCCAATCACATGTGCCGGGCGCGCTCAACCTACCGCATGGCAAGATGACGGCTCATCGCATGTCGGAATGGCCGGCCAACACCTTGTTCGTCGTTTACTGCGCTGGACCGCATTGCAACGGCGCCGACAAGGCGGCACTTCGGCTTTCCCGCCTCGGCCTCGCGGTCAAGGCGATGGTCGGCGGCATGACCGGTTGGGCGGATGAAGGCTTCGGCTTCGAAAGTCTCAAAAAGACTTCCTAATGCGAGCTTTATCCGGAGCTTAGTGAAGGGAGATGGAAGTGGTGCCGGCGGTCCCGTGCAACGGCTTCATCGAGCGTCAGGAGCACGTCCAAAGTGTTACTCCTAATCGCCAATTATTTTAACCGGGGATTAGTTTAGTTGTGCCAGAGTTTTAGCGAGAGTTCTTGACGCGAGGTGGCATTTCCTTGCGCGGGCAGTCTGTTGTTTTGGCCAACGAGCTGAATGGTGTTGATTATGGCGTTTAGAGATATTTCAATTTCAAAGAAGATCGGTCTTGTCGTCGTGGTGATGGGACTGGCTTCTCTTATTATTGCTGGCATATCCGGATCCGGACTTTATGGTCTTCAAAAGGCGATGACGGACGTCGGCGCCGAGGAAGAAGTTGCCCGCGAGGCCATGGACCTGCGCGTCGACATCATTGCCATCAGCCGCATGACCTATCAGCTTGCCGCCGACCCGGCCAAAGCCAAGGACTTCCGTGCCGAAACGGAAAAGCGATCCACTGAAATGCTGGCGCGCCTGCCCAAGATCCAATCGACGGCCGATGCCGCCGAGATGGATCAGCTGAGCAAGATCCGCGCAGCGCTCGACAGCTATTTCGGCAGCATCCGCGCCATGGTCGATACGGCGGAGAAGAACCCGACAGACACGGCGGCCATCAGCGCATCTCTCAAGAAGGCGCTTGAGGGCCAAAAGGTCGTTACCGACACCGTCAAGGTCTACAGCACCTATTCTGGCAATGCGCTTGCCGCAGCCCGCGCCGAGGCGTTGGCCTCCTCCACGACGGCCATGCTTGTCGCGGCCATCTCGGCCATCGCTTTCATCGTCGCGGGTGGGGCTGTCAGCACGATGGTTGCGCGCCGTGGCATCGTCGGGCCCATCCGCTCGCTGACCCAGGCGATGAGCCGCCTTGCACAGGGCGACATGGACGGCATTTCAGTCGATGCTTCCCGCAAGGACGAGATCGGCGAAATGGCCGCCGCGGTCGAGGTTTTCCGCAGCAATGCGATCGCCATGCGCGAGTTGAAGGCCCAGGAAGCCGCCCTCCACGAGCGCAGCAGCGACCTTCAGAGCAGCATTTCCACCGTTGTTGCTTCCGCCGTCGCCGGCGATTTTTCCGGCCGCATCACCAAGGACTACCAGAACAACGACCTCAACCGCTTTGCCAAGGGCGTCAACGAGCTGGTCTCGAGCGTCGACAGGGCCGTCACGGAAGTACGCCGGGTTATCGCGGCCCTGGCCGACGCCGACCTTACGGAAAGCATGGAAGGCCACTTCCAGGGTGCGTTCGCCGAACTGCAGACCAACGTCAACAACACCATGGTTCGCCTGCGCGGCACGATGAACAACGTGCGCAGCGCCGCTGGCACCATCAACAACAATTCAGCCGAACTCAGCTCGGCTGCCAATGATCTTTCCAAGCGTACCGAGCAGCAGGCTGCGGCGCTGGAAGAGACTGCTGCAGCTCTCGACGAAATCACCGCAACCGTTCGTGCCGCCTCGGCCCGTGCGACCGAAGCCCGTGACATGGTGCATGAGACCAAGCAGAGCGCTGCGAAGTCCGGCGAAATCGTCCGTAGCGCGGTCACCGCAATGAGCCGTATCGAAGACTCGTCTACGAAGATCAGCCAGATCATCTCGGTGATCGACGAGATCGCCTTCCAGACCAACCTTCTGGCTCTCAACGCAGGTGTCGAAGCGGCGCGTGCCGGTGAAGCAGGGCGCGGTTTCGCAGTGGTTGCTCAGGAAGTCCGTGAGCTTGCTCAGCGCTCCGCCAATGCGGCCAAGGAAATCAAGACCCTGATCAGCACATCTGCCTCGGAAGTCGAAGGCGGCGTCTCGCTGGTCCGCTCGACTGGCGATGCGCTCCTCGAAATCGAAGCCCTCGTCAACCGCGTCAACGGACATGTGGAATCGATTGCCACCGCCGCCCGCGAACAGTCAACGGCGCTGGCGGAAATTAATTCCTCCGTCAATCATATGGACCAGATGACGCAGAAGAACGCCGCCATGGTTGAAGAAACCACGGCTGCCAGCGAGACGCTTGCGGAAGAAAGCCGCCAGCTTCAGTCGATCCTGCGGAGCTTCAAGCTGGACAGCGACGAGCGCAGCTACGCCCGCCCTGCCCGCGCCGCCTGATAAAACTGACGTCGCAGCATCGCGAAGCCCGGTCGCCCTCACGGTCGACCGGGCTTCTTGGTTTCCGGCAATGCCTTGCTCCGATGATGAGACCACTAGCGTTCTACGATTACAAGCCGCAGGCCGAGCAGAACGAAAGCGCCGGCAAAGGCCCGGCGCAGCCACTGCATCACGGGAGGTCTCGAAATAACCCGATCCCGCATCGAGACCGCCAGCAAGCCATAGGCGGCGAAGACTACAAATGTCATGCCCATGAAGACCGCGCTGAGGACGAGCATGCTGGCGAGCGGCCGAGGATCGTCGGCCCGGACGAACTGCGGAAGGAAAGCCAGGAAGAAGATGGAAAGCTTCGGGTTGAGAAGATTAAGGAGCACCGCATCCACGATGATCCGCACGGCCGAGCGGGGCGGCAATTCTCCTTCAACTTTCAGGGCCCCATTTTCCCGCAGCGAATTCCAGGCCATGTAGAGCAGATAGGCCACTCCGGCATACCGGAAGATTTCGAAGATCACCGCGCTAGCATGCAGCATGGCCGCCAGACCGCCGATCGCGGCCAGGAGATGGGGAATGATGCCGAGAGTACAGCCAAAGGCGGCGATCAGACTGGCCCTCGCTCCGCGCGACAGCGCATTCGCGAGCGTATAAACGACGCCCGTTCCGGGCGATGCGGTGATGATGAGGGTCGTGACGAGAAATTCTATGGTCATGGCGGCTCCTGTTCGGTGAGGTTTGCAAGCCTGACTGCGAAAGCTCGCCCGGTCTTGAACAGGATTGCGCGATGGCCAGATTACTTGCGATGGGCGCTGGCATAGGCGCCGGGCGTGAAGCCGTACCGGCTGGCAAAGACGCGGGTCATATGGCTTTGATCGGCAAAGCCCGCTTCTGCGGCCGCCTGTGCCAGCGACATGCGCCGGGCGATAAGGCGCCGGGCCAGATCAAGCCGTTTCTGCAGAAGATAAGCATGCGGCGTGAAGCCGGTTGCGGCAACAAAGCCCCTCAGAAGCTGGAAGCGGCTCAGCCTGCAGGCAATGGCGAGATCGGCCAGCGTCAAGTCTGACGCGGGCGCATCGTCGATCATCGCTTTCGCCATGGACGTGGCCGAAGCAACGGCATGAACGGCGCCGTTGTCTCGATGAAGGTCGGCCATGTCGGCGAGAAGCCATACTAATAGCTCTTCCGTTCTGAGCTTGGCATCCACAGCCTGCGCCGCAACGCTGTCGAACAACCTTAGCAGCTTCGGCGCGGCTCTGGCATTGGGCAGAACCGGGTGGGCGAATTCAAACCGTCGCGACCTCCCTTCGGTCACGTCGCTCCAGGCTTCAGCCACGAGAACCGGATCGAAATAAAGCATCCTCCACCAGCGGCCTTGGTCGCCGATCGGCTCGCCATCGTGGATTTCACCTGGATTGACGGTGATGATATCGCCGGCTCCGGCTTCGACCGGTCCGCGTCCGCTGGCGGATTTCTGCGCGCCATGAAGGATGACACCAATGCCGAACTGTTCGTGAGTATGACGGGGAAAGCTGCAGTCCGAGCGCGCTTCAACGGCATCGATGCCCGGCCTGGCAGAAGGCAAGAGGTGGAATGTATTCGGCGCCATGGATGACAGTCCCGCTGAACGATAACGGCGCTTCTCAGGAGATCAGCAATTCTCAGCCCAAACAAGCCTGGCACCCGTCAGCCGGATGATTCAGCGGTCTCTTCGCCCAAAAGATCCAGCATGGCCCGAAGAGCCCGCGTCACATGTCTCTGCCCATGGTAAAGAGCCGAAAAACTTCGGAGCGGCATGTCGAAGGCGGCAATGTGCAGCCGGCCAGAGAAGGAATATGAGGAGGCGGCGCGGCTGGACAGCACGGTGGCAGACAAGCCGGCCTCGACCGCAGCCATGGCAGCTTCGTTGGAAGGCATTTCCAGAACCACCGAGAGGTCGGTTGGATCGATGCCTGTGCTGGTCAGGTAAGCTTCAAAGGCAGACCGCGTTCCTGAGCCTTTTTCGCGCATGAGCCAATGGGTTTCGAGCAGATCCTGCGGCCGGATCTTGCGTCCGTCCGACCAGGGATGCCGGCTGCCTACCACCAGCACAAGCCGATCTTCGGCGACTTGGACGTGCTCCAAGCCGGCAACGGCGACCTCGCCCTCAACGACAGCGATTTCCGCTGCGCCGACCAGAACGGCTTCGGCAGCGCTTTGGGTGTTGCCGACCGTGAGGCGGAGATCAACAAGGGGGAAGCGCTCGTGATAGGCGACGAGACGCGCCGGCAACCAGTAGCTTGAAACGGTCTGGCTGGCATGGATGCGCAGAATGCCGGAGGCCGCGCGGCCAAGGTCGGCAAGCGCATGCTCCGCCGACTGGGCCCGATCCAGAACGGCACGCGCTTCGGACATGAAGATCCTGCCTGCTTCCGTCAGTTCGATCCGCCGACCGACCCGGTTGAACAGGATCACCGCATGTCTGGCTTCAAGAGCCGAAATGGCGGCACTGACCGCCGACTGCGTGAGATTCAAGGCTTCCGCTGCGCGTGTCACATGTTCGCGGCTAGCGACTTCCACAAAAATTCTCAGTTGCTCCAGTGTCATCAGCAAACCGTTCGGTAAAATTGAACGATATCATGAAAATTATCGGTTAGATTAATTATTTCTTATGGTGGAGAATTATGTCCTGTCATTACGCAGAATGTAGAACCATGAGCAACTCCTGCCCTGCTGTTATAGAACGTACCCATTGGCGCCAGCTTTCATCTGCGGGAATGCGAAAGCTTCTGCCGGGCATGCTGCTGGCGACTGCAGTCGCCTGCGCCGCTCTCGCCATCCGCGGCCTGACCGGATGGATAGCGCTGAGCCCGCTCATCCTGTCCATCGTCATCGGCCTACTGATCCGTTCCTTGGTCACTCTGCCATATGCGGTTACGGCAGGATTGGGTTTCTCCATCAGGCATGTGCTGCGGTTCGGTATCGTTCTCTTAGGGTTCCAGATCACGGCCACGCAGATCCTGTCACTCGGAGGGTCCGGCATTCTTCTGGTCGTGCTGACGCTCGCCTCAACCTTTGTTGCCATTCGCTGGATGGGAAGGCTTATCGGCGTCGACCCGTCGCTCACCGACCTGATCGCGGCAGGCACGTCTGTTTGCGGTGCATCGGCGGTGATTGCCGCCAATGCAGCCGTACGAGGAAAGCAGGAGCATGTTGCCTATGCGGTCGCCTGCGTGACCCTGTTCGGCTCGATCTCGATGCTCGTTTACCCGCTTCTCGCCCAGCCGCTCGGTCTTGACCCGCTTGCCTACGGTCTATGGACCGGCGCGACCATCCACGAGGTGGCGCAGGTAGTGGCAGCGGCATTCCAGGGAGGCGATGTTTCTGGCGAGTTTGGAACGATTTCGAAGCTCGCCCGCGTCGTCATGCTGGCGCCGCTTGTCTTGACGATGGCATTCTCCATACGCTCCGGCCCCGCGTCCGGCCCCCGGACGACGATCCCCATGCCCTGGTTCGTTCTCGGCTTTCTGATGACGATGTTCGTCAACAGCGCCATCTCCGTTCCACCGGACGTCAGCCATGCCTTGGCGGTCGGATCCAGTCTCCTGCTTTCGGTGGCGCTTGCGGCCATGGGGCTCCAAACCGACATACGTCGGCTGGGGCAAGAAGGCTGGAAACCACTGGCGCTTGGCGCTTTCGGCTGGCTCTTCATCTCCGTTTTCGGCTATTTGCTGGTACGGCTGTTCGGTTTCTGACGCGGGACCTCCAACCTCATCAGCGGTCTCGTGGCACCTGCAAGCGATCAACAGGGCTTGGGACGCTCCGGCTTTGGTGTAGCGTCGCGCACAGCCTCTTCGTGATACCAGCAGGTGTCGACCACGACGACCGCGCGCTCATAACCACCGGCTATGGTCTTCCCGCCTTCAAGGCGAAGGCGCGGCTGCAGCGGGAATTGGAGTATCGTGGCGGTTTCACGATGCATGTCGATTGTCATTCCATCGTCTCCTGATGTCATGCGCATATTCATCCAACAGCATCATATGCACATTTTTTAAGCTGATTGCATTATTTTACATCAAAAACGGCTCTGGCGCCAGCGTTCAATTGCTTTGCACTCCCGAGCTATCCAAGCTCTGTCACCTACTGTCGCTGCGGCTACCAACCCTAACCGGTCCTTCCGGTTCCCACTTGGACAGCAAAGAGAATTGGAGTGTATTTTGTTGCTGCTCTTTGTGGTTTGGCCGCCTGCGCTCTACGAGCAGAGCGGAAAAATTCAGCCTATCCTTAAACTGGCACGGGAAATGCGTTCTCCTTGTTATCCCCGGCGGCGGAAGCATTCGCGGTTCCGGGATGCCTCAACCATGAATCACGGCCTGAGAGATAAAAAATGACCAAGTACAAACTCGAGTACATCTGGCTCGACGGATATACCCCGGTACCGAACTTGCGCGGCAAGACCCAGATTAAGGAATTCGACGCCTTCCCGACGCTCGAGCAGCTGCCGCTTTGGGGCTTCGACGGTTCGTCCACTATGCAGGCCGAAGGCCGCTCGTCCGATTGCGTGCTGAAGCCGGTCGCCGTCTACCCGGACCCAGCTCGCACCAACGGCGTGCTGGTCATGTGCGAAGTCATGATGCCGGATGGCGTAACGCCGCATGCATCGAACGCCCGCGCCACCATTCTGGATGACGAAGACGCCTGGTTCGGCTTCGAACAGGAATACTTCTTCTACGAAAACGGTCGCCCGCTCGGCTTCCCGGAACAAGGCTACCCGGCTCCGCAGGGCCCCTATTACACCGGCGTCGGCTATTCGAACGTCGGCTCGGTGGCCCGCGAAATCGTCGAAGAACATCTTGACCTCTGCCTTGCTGCCGGCATCAACCATGAAGGCATCAATGCCGAAGTCGCCAAGGGCCAGTGGGAATTCCAGATTTTCGGCAAGGGCTCCAAGCGCGCCGCCGACCAGATCTGGATGGCCCGCTACCTGCTGCAGCGCCTGACTGAAAAATACGGCATCGACATTGAGTACCACTGCAAGCCGCTCGGCGACACCGACTGGAACGGTTCCGGCATGCATTGCAACTTCTCGACCAAGTTCATGCGCGAAGTAGGTGGCAAGGCTTATTTCGAAGCTCTGATGGCCCAGTTCGACAAGAACCTGATGGACCACATCGCCGTCTACGGCCCGGACAACGACAAGCGTCTGACCGGCAAGCACGAAACCGCCCCGTGGAACAAATTCTCCTACGGCGTTGCCGACCGTGGTGCTTCGATCCGCGTGCCGCACTCGTTCATCAAGAACGACTACAAGGGTTATCTGGAAGATCGCCGTCCGAACTCCCAGGGCGACCCCTACCAGATCGCTTCGCAGGTTCTGAAGACGATCTCGGAAGTGCCGACCGAAGGCTATGCTTCGGCTGCAGCCTGATTATTGATACCATCCTCCCAAGGACGAAAACGCCGGCTTCAGGGCCGGCGTTTTCTGTTTGATCTGGTCGCTGCTCCGATCGCGTCCATGATCGGCGACATCTCGCCGGCATAACGACAAAGGCTGTGGCGGATCTACTTTCCCGCCCGCGCCCTTAAGCCATCCATGAACAACTGCTCGAGGAAGCGCGCCGCGTCTTCGAAACGCCCCTCTCCTGCGGATGCCTGGCCAAGCACGGCGCGCACCTGCACATCGAAATCCGCATAATGCTGCGTTGTCGACCAGATCGAGAAAATCAGGTGGTAAGGATCGCACTTGGCAATCTTGCCGGCTCGCGCCCAGGTGCGGATCACCTCCGCCTTCTCGTCCACCAATTCCTTCAGCGGACCTTTCAGCTCGTCCTCGATATGCGGCGCTCCCTGCAGCACTTCATTGGCAAAAAGCCGGCTTTCCCGGGGAAAATCGCGCGCCATTTCTAGCTTCCGGCGAATATAGGAACGGATCTCGGATTCAGGACGGCCCTCCGCATCAAATGCCTGCAGCGGCTCCAGCCAAGTAAACAGGACCCGATCGATCAGCTGCCGGTGGATCGCTTCCTTCGTTCTGAAATAATAGAGCAGGTTCGGCTTCGACATACCGGCTGCCTCGGCGATCTGATCTATAGTGGATCCGCGAAATCCGTTCGAAGAAAAGACGTCGAGCGCCGCATCCAGAATGCGCTCTTCCTTCTCTTCCTGGATGCGCGTGCGCCTTTGTGTCTTTGCCGCCCGTGGCACAGCCATCCGCTATTCGCCTTCTTATTCAACCGCCCAGAATTATCTGGAGTTTCCTGATTTTTGGCTTGAGTGAAGCCACGGAAATTGTAAGCTTTTACCAATCGGTCAAATATCGGTAACAAGCATAATAAAGGCAATGCCGATCTTCCGCCTCCTTGGCGGAAGGACCATGGGAACGAACAGCATGCCGCTCCTGGGCGGCAGAATAACTGGTGAGGACTTAATCCATGGTGGCAGCACCGGGCGAGAACCTGCGCGTCAACGGCGACCGTCTCTGGGACATGTTGATGGAGATGGCGAAGATCGGCCCTGGCATTGCCGGCGGCAACAATCGCCAAACGCTGACGGATGCGGACGCAGAAGGCCGCAACCTCTTCAAGACATGGTGTGAAACAGAGGGCATGGCGATCGGCGTCGACCAAATGGGCACGATGTTCGCCACACGCGCAGGCACCGATCCGGATGCCCTGCCCGTTTATATCGGCAGCCATCTCGACACACAACCGACGGGCGGAAAATACGACGGTGTCCTCGGCGTGCTGGCAGGTCTTGAGGTCGTACGGTCCTTGAACGATCTCGGCATTCGCACGAAGCACCCGATCACCATCACCAACTGGACAAATGAGGAAGGTGCGCGCTTCGCTCCCGCCATGCTTGCTTCGGGCGTCTTTGCGGGCGTCCACACGATAGACTATGCCTATAGCCGCAAAGATCCGGACGGGAAAACCTTCGGCGACGAGCTGAAGCGGATTGGCTGGGTCGGCGAGGAAGAGGTCGGTGCCCGCAAGATGCACGCCTATTTCGAATATCACATCGAACAGGGGCCGATCCTCGAGGCGGAAGACAAGCAGATCGGCGTGGTCACCCACTGCCAGGGGCTCTGGTGGCTGGAATTCACCCTGACCGGCCGCGAAGCCCACACGGGCTCGACGCCGATGAACATGCGCATCAATGCCGGGCTTGCCATGAGCCGCATCTTGGAAATGGTTCAGGACGTGGCGATGGCCGAGCAGCCGGGCGCGGTCGGCGGTGTCGGGCAGATGGTCTTCTCGCCCAATTCCCGCAACGTGCTGCCGGGCAAGGTGGTCTTCACCGTCGACATCCGCACGCCGAGCCAAGACAAGCTCGATCGCATGCGGACGAGGATCGAGGCCCGGGCCGCCGAAATCTGCGAAAAGCTCGGCGTCGGCTGCTCGGTGGAAGCGGTTGGCCACTTCGACCCGGTGACCTTCGACCCGGTCCTGGTCGGACGCGTGCGCGAGGCCGCCGAACGTCTGGGCTACAGCCACATGAACGTCATCTCCGGCGCCGGCCACGATGCCTGCTGGGCCGCCAAGGTGGCGCCTTCGACGATGATCATGTGCCCCTGCGTCGGCGGCCTTTCGCACAACGAGGCAGAAGAGATTTCGAAGGACTGGGCGGCGGCGGGAGCGGACGTGCTGTTTCATGCGGTGCTGGAGACGGCGGAGATTGTGGAGTAGATTGGGGAGCAGCCTGCTGAAAAGGAGAATGCCATGGGACGTCCGGCAGAGTTATCACCCGAAGAGCGCGCCGACCTGATCCGTCGTGGCTATCGGCCGGTCGAGATTTGGGTGCCGGACGCGACGAGTAAGGCTTATCGTGAGGAGGCGGCAAGGCAGGCAAAGTCTGCCGTCGAGTCCGATCTTAGAGCCGGCATAGACGAACTTCTGGATGAAGATCCGGAAACGGATTGGGAAAAGCCGTGAAGTTCAGACGCGGCGACATGGGAACAGCAGCATTTCAGGGCGATCTCGGCAAGCCTAGACCGGCTGTCATCCTCCACGCTGACGAGTTCATCGACTACCACACGACGCTTCTTATGTGCCCGCTAACGACCTTCCTTGCCGACTCACCGATCTTTCGCCCGACGATCCACCCTTCGGCTGACAATGGCTTGTCCGTAACGTCGCAGATTATGGTCGACAAGATGACGCATCTGAAAAAGACAGCATTACGGCAAGTCATCGGACATTTGAACGATGACGAGATGCAACTCCTTGAGGCGGCAGTCATCACTATGATCGGGCTAAGGCGATCGGTGCTGCCAGTCACGCGAATCCAATAACAAGGGGAACAACCATGACCACAGTCATCAAGGGTGGCACCATCGTCACTGCCGACCTCACCTATATGGCCGACGTCAAGATCGATGGCGGCAAGATCGTCGAGATCGGCCCCAACCTATCCGGGGCCACTACGTTGGACGCCTCCGGCTGTTATGTCATGCCGGGCGGCATCGATCCGCATGTGCATCTGGAAATGCCGTTCATGGGCACCTATTCGGCCGACGATTTCGAAAGCGGCACGCGCGCGGCGCTGGCCGGCGGCACGACCATGGTGGTCGATTTCTGCCTGCCCGATCCCGGCCAGTCACTGCTCGACGCGCTGAAGCGCTGGGACAACAAGGCGACGCGCGCCACCTGCGACTACTCCTTCCACATGGCGATCACCTGGTGGGGCGAGCAGGTCTTCAACGAGATGAAGGCCGTTGTTTCGCATCACGGCATCAACACCTTCAAGCACTTCATGGCTTATAAAGGCGCGCTGATGGTCAACGACGACGAGATGTTCGCGTCGTTTTCCCGCTGCGCCGAACTGGGAGCCCTTCCCCTGGTTCATGCTGAGAACGGCGACGTGGTTGCTGCCATGCAGGCTAAACTGATGGACGAGGGCAATAACGGCCCGGAAGCGCATGCCTATTCGCGGCCCGCTTCCGTCGAGGGTGAAGCAACCAATCGGGCCATCATCATCGCCGATATGGCCGGCGTCCCGCTCTATGTCGTCCATACCTCCTGCGAACAGGCCCACGAGGCGATCCGCCGGGCACGCCAGAATGGCATGCGCGTCTATGGTGAGCCGCTGATCCAGCACCTGACGCTCGACGAAAGCGAATATTTCGACAAGGACTGGGACCATTCCGCCCGCCGCGTCATGTCGCCGCCCTTCCGCAGCAAGCAGCATCAGGATTCACTCTGGGCCGGCCTCGCCTCGGGTTCGCTGCAGGTGGTGGCGACCGACCACTGCGCCTTCACCACGGACCAGAAGCGCACCGGCCTCAGCGATTTCAGAAAGATCCCGAACGGCACCGGCGGGCTGGAAGACCGGCTGCCAATGCTCTGGACCCATGGCGTCGCGACCGGCCGCATCACCATGAACGAGTTCGTGGCAGTGACCTCCACCAACATCGCCAAGATCCTCAATATCTATCCGAGGAAAGGCGCGATCCTCGTCGGTGCCGATGCCGATATTGTCGTGTTCGATCCAAGCAAGTCGAAGACCATCTCGGCTGCCACGCAGCAATCGGCGATCGACTACAATGTCTTCGAGGGCAAGCAGGTGATCGGGCTGCCGCGATATACGCTGACCCGCGGTTTCGTTGCCATCGAGGATGGCGCCGTCAAAACCCGGGAAGGCCACGGTCACTTCGTCAAGCGCGAGCCCTATCCTGCCGTCAGCAAGGCCCTTTCGAACTGGAAGGAGCTGACCGCGCCACGCAAGGTGGAGCGGTCGGGGATTCCGGCTTCGGGAGTGTGACGGGATGCGCTCGGTAGCAACTGTCCTCTGCCTGGGTATGGCAACTGCATCCGCAAACGCCGCCGCCTTCCTCGACGGCGCCTATGGCAGCAAGGAAGGCTGCATCTACGCCAGAACAGGCGAATCCTCAGGCGCCGACGACTTCTTTCTGCTGAACGACGACGGCATTACCACTTCGGTCTCGACCTGCGACTTCAGGGGCGAAGCCAAAAAGACGGCGACGGGCTTTGAAATCCTAGCAGAATGCGAGGCCGATGGGGAAGCAGGGTCGCTGGACACGGCAACTCTGAACAGATCCAGCAAGGGCTATACGGTGACCTTCCCGGATGGCACGAAATGGGGACCGCTCGCGAAATGCCGGTAAATGAAACTGCATCTTCGGTCGTCTCCGCCAGAAGGCTGGGCCTGACCTTCGAGACCAATGACGGGCCGGTGCATGCACTCTCGGATGTCGATCTGGAGGTAAAGCGTGGTGACTTTGTTTCCTTCATCGGACCGTCCGGCTGCGGCAAGACAACCTTTCTGCGGGTTATCGCCGATCTTGAGAAGGCCACGTCGGGCGAGATCACCGTCAACGGCATGACGCCGGAAGAAGCGCGCAAATCGCGGTCCTACGGTTATGTCTTCCAGGCGCCCGCCCTTTATCCTTGGCGGACAATCGAAAAGAACGTCGCCTTGCCGCTGGAGATCATGGGCTATTCCAAGGCCGATCGGGACGGGCGGATCCAGCGCACGCTCGAGCTCGTCAATCTGTCCGGCTTCGGCAAGAAATATCCCTGGCAGCTTTCGGGCGGCATGCAGCAGCGCGCCTCGATCGCCCGGGCTTTGGCTTTCGATGCCGACCTCCTGCTGATGGACGAGCCTTTCGGCGCACTCGACGAGATCGTCCGCGACCATCTCAACGAACAGCTGCTGAAGCTCTGGGCGCGCACCGAAAAGACCATCTGTTTCGTCACCCATTCCATCCCCGAAGCCGTCTATCTCTCGACCCGCATCGTCGTCATGTCGCCCCGTCCCGGCCGCGTCACGGACATCATCGAATCTACCCTCCCAAGGGAACGCCCGCTCGACATCCGAGAGACGCCGGAATTCCTCGCCATCGCCCACCGGGTCCGCGAAGGACTGAGAGCGGGGCACAGTTATGAGGAGTGAGGCATGAACCCCATCTTCCTCCTCTGGCTGGCCGGGGCTATGGCGGTGTTTCTGTCGGCAGCGACGGCGTCGCGGGCTTATATCACTTCAAACAATATCCTGCTGCTCGTCCTATCGCTGGCGCTTTACTGCGTCGGAAACCTGATGATGGTGAAGTTGATGCGCGAGGGCGGGCTGGGGCTGGCCATCTCGGCCTCGGCCATTGCGCAACTGGTGCTGATCAACGTCATCGCCTTTGCCGTTTTCGGGGAACGCCCGAATACGATGCAACTGGCAGGCGTTGGCTTGGGCGTCATCGCCATGGTGCTGATGCTGCTTCCGCTGGAGGCGAAGAGCTGATGCAGACGGAAAAACTCGTCCAGGACCGCATACTTCCCGTCGCGGTAATCGTGCTGGCCATCGTCGCGATCTGGTATATCGGCGCCCACTTCATGAACGCGCCCTTCCAACGGGATCTCGACCGGCGTGCCAATGTCACGTCGACGGCAGCGGACTTCTTCAAGAAGACCATGTCGCAGCCGAAGCCGATCCTGCCGGCGCCGCATCAGGTGGTGAGCAATGTCTTCGAAAACACGTTTCTGCGCAGCGTCACCAGCAATCGGAGCCTCGTATACCACAGTTGGGTGACACTATCCTCAACCGCTGTGGGCTTCGGCTTCGGAACGCTGCTCGGGATCCTGATCGCGGTCGGCATCGTGCATGTAACGACGCTCGAGCGCAGCCTGATGCCCTGGATCATCGCCTCGCAGACCGTGCCGATTCTGGCGGTGGCGCCAATGGTGATCGTCGTGCTGGGCGCCATCAACATAACCGGCCTGATCCCGAAGGCCTTCATCTCCACCTATCTTTCCTTCTTTCCGGTCGCGGTCGGCATGGTCAAGGGACTGAGGTCGCCGGAACTCATTCAGCTCGACCTGATGCGCACCTACCATGCCAGCACGGCGCAAACCTTCTGGAAGCTGCGTGTGCCGGCTTCGATCCCGTTCCTGTTCACCTCGATGAAAGTGGCGGTCGCCGCAAGCCTGGTCGGGGCGATCGTCGGCGAATTGCCGACAGGTGCCGTGGCCGGTATCGGCTCCAAGCTGCTGGCCGGCTCCTATTACAGTCAAACGATCGACATCTGGGCCGCACTGATCGCCGGATCGGTTCTCGCAGCACTGCTGGTGGCGCTTGTCGGCCTGCTGGGCCGGATCGTCGACCGGTCGATGGGCGGGAGGTCGGCATGAAGCTGATCCGCCGATCCTGGCAGGGTGCTTTGGCGCTTCTTCTCTGCCTTGCCGCCTTGCCCTTGCTGCCGCTGCTCGGCCCCGATGCCGCAACGGCTGCCGGAAACGGTGTCACGGTCCTGATCTTCGCGCTGATCGTGGGTGCAGCCCTCGTCTCCTTTGCAAGGCTCTCGGCCCCGATCCTCGCGGCAATCCTGTTCGTCGGCGTCTATGCGGCCGCCTGGCTGCTGATCGGCTTGCTATCCGGCAACGAGGGGCACGCGACATCGGCCTTCTTCCCGCTGATCGCGGCGAGCTGGCTGATGGCATGGCGCTGCGTATCGGCGCTGTCTGCCGTAGAGACCCGTTCGGCCACGACCGAGGCGCTGTTGCGCCTGCTGATCCCGGCAATCTTCGGCGCCTGGATCCTCATCCTCTGGGAGGCCGTGACCCGCGGCGCCGGCGTGCCCTTCATCCTCCTGCCGCCGCCCTCGGCCATCGGCGAGCGGCTGGCGAGTTCGGTTCCGATCCTCTGGGCGGACGTGCGCCAAACGATCTTCAAGGCCGTGCTCTTCGGCTACATTGTCGGCTGCGCCGCGGGCTTTGTGACCGCCATTCTTGCCGATCGGATCGCCTTCCTTCGCCGCGGCCTGCTGCCGATCGGCAATTTGGCGTCGGCGCTGCCGATTGTCGGCGTGGCGCCGATCATGGTCATGTGGTTCGGCTTCGACTGGCAATCCAAGGCCGCCGTGGTGATCATCATGACCTTCTTCCCCATGCTGGTGAACACGGTGGCCGGCCTGTCCGCCTCGGGCATCATGGAGCGTGACCTGATGCGCTCCTATGCTTCCGACTATTGGCAGACGCTGGTCAAGCTGCGCCTGCCGGCCGCCATGCCCTTCATCTTCAATGCGCTGAAGATCAATTCGACGCTGGCGCTGATCGGCGCCATCGTTGCGGAATTCTTCGGTACGCCGATTGTCGGCATGGGGTTCCGCATCTCGACCGAGATCGGTCGCATGAATGTCGACATGGTCTGGGCCGAAATCGCTGTTGCAGCGCTGGCCGGATCGGTTTTCTATGGGCTTGTGTCGCTCGGCGAAAGGATCACGACATTCTGGCATCCGTCTAACCGAAGCTAGGCGCTGATATCCGGGCCGCAGCCCGGCAATGACAAGAGCTACCAAACAGAGGGAAACGACAATGAAAAAGATGATGATGGCATTCCTGGCAGGCAGCATGGCGATGGCGGCCTCGCAAGCAATGGCGGCCGATCCCGTCACACTGCAGCTGAAATGGGTCGCTCAGGGCCAGTTCGGCGGCTATTACGTGGCTAAGGATAAGGGGTTTTACGAAGACGAAGGTCTTGACGTGACGATCAAGCCGGGCGGGCCTGACATTGCGCCGGAACAGGTGATCGCCGGCGGCGGTGCAGACGTCATCGTCGACTGGATGGGTGGTGCGCTGGTGGCTCGTGAGAAAGGCGTGCCGCTGACCAATATTGCCCAGCCCTACCAGAAGTCGGGGCTCCAGCTGATCTGCCCGAAGGACGGCCCGGTCAAGACGGAAGCCGATTTCAAGGGCCATACGCTCGGCGTCTGGTTCTTCGGCAACGAATATCCTTTCTTCGCCTGGATGAACAAGCTGGGCTTGAAGACCGACGGCGGCAAGGATGGGGTAACGGTTCTCAAGCAGAGTTTTGACGTCCAGCCGCTGATCCAGAAGCAGGCCGACTGCATTTCGGTCATGACCTATAATGAATACTGGCAGGCCATCGACGCGGGCTTCAAGCAGGAAGACCTGATCGTCTTCAACTATACCGCCCTTGGCAACGATCTGCTTGAGGACGGTCTTTATGTGCTCGATACCAAACTCAAGGACCCGAAGTTCAAGGAGAACATGGTCAAGTTCGTGCGCGCCTCGATGAAGGGCTGGAAATATGCGATCGACAACCCAGAAGAGGCGGCCGAAATCGTCATGGACAATGGCGGCCAGGACGAGAACCACCAGAAGCGAATGATGGGTGAAGTGGCCAAGCTGATCGGCGACGGATCGGGCAAGCTGGACATGGCGACCTATGACCGCACGGTGAAGGCTCTGCTCGACCAGAAGATCATCTCGAAGAAGCCGGAAGGCGCCTATACGGCAGACATTACGTCAGCAGCGCTAAAATAACGCGCGTTGGGAGCCGGACCATTCTCGCTCGGATGGCCCGGCTCCGCCACAACCATAACCAAAACTCATTCCTTCCATAACCGCTGCGGATTGATTTCTGGTCTTCCAGCACGTAATACTGCGGCCTGAGGAATCTTTCGCTGCTGGTCTTGCAACTTATTTCTGTGGTTGCCACCTAAGCGTGGGTCTTGTGCGTGGAGGGGCGTGGCGAGGCCTGGGACAATCCCGAAGCGAACAAATCGCCCTCTTCTCGTGTGGAAGTTGCCGTATGTTTCGCAGTCCCCTTCGCCTTGTCCGCTCCACAGCATTGCTTGCTTCTTTGATGACGGCTACCTTCGCATGGGCGCAGGAGCCAGGCCAGCCGGCTACGGCGCAGCCGAAGCTACCTGCCATTGTGGTGACGAAGACGGTCGAAAAGCAGATGACCGACCGCGTGATCGCCACAGGCAGCATCCGCCCGGTGGACGAGATCTACGTGCAACCGCTGGTAGATGGTCTTTCGATAAAGGCCATCAATGTCGATGTCGGCAGCGAAGTGACGGCCGAGAGTATCCTTGCTTCTCTCAACGATGACGCCTTGATCCTTGAAAAAAGCCAGCTTCAGGCCAACAAGGCCAAGGCCGAAGCCGGCGTGGCCCAATACAAGGCGCAGGTCCTGGAAGCCCAGGCCAATCTGGACGATGCGAAGCGCCAGCGCGACCGCACCCAGCGCCTGAGCCAGAGCGGCACGAGCACGGTTTCGCAGCTCGAACAGGCCGTTGCCCAGGTCCAGGTGGCTGAGGCTCGCCTCAATGCCGCCAATCAGGCGGTTGTCGTAGGTCAGTCGGACATTGCGGTTGTCGCCGCTCAGATCAAGGATATCGACCTCAAGCTGACCCGAACCGGCGTCAAGACACCAGTCGATGGCGTGGTTTCTGCGAAGAATGCCAAGATCGGCGCCATCGCCAGCGGCGCGGGCGAGCCCTTGTTCACCGTCATCAAGAATGGCGCGATCGAGCTGGTTGCGGATCTGTCGGAGACGGATATCCAGAAGGTAAAAATAGGCCAACGCGCCAGCGTGACAGTCGCTGGAAGCAGCAAGCCAATCGAGGGCAAGGTGCGGCTTGTTTCGCCAACCGTCGATCCGACAAACCGGCTTGGCCTTGTCAACATCGTCGTCGACGGCGACAGCGGGGCCCGCTCCGGCATGTATGCGAGTGCCGAAATCATTGTCACGGAAACCAATGCGCTTGCTCTGCCATTGTCTGCCGTTACCACAAGCCAGTCCGGATCGAGCGCCCGGCGCGTCGAGGATAATGTCGTCAAGCAGGTCAAGGTCGAAACCGGCATCCAGGATGGCGGCTTCGTCCAGATCGTCAGCGGTCTGCAGGCGGGCGATCTGGTAGTGGCCAAGGCCGGTGCCTTCGTGCGCGACGGTGACAGGATCGCGCCCGTACCCACCGAACCTGCCACTGTTGCGAACTGAGGTCAGCCGATGAACTTCTCCGCGTGGTCCATTCGCAATCCGATCGCACCCTTGCTTGGCTTCGCCTTGCTGCTGTTTGTCGGGATCCAGTCGTTTTATGCCCTGCCGATCACCCGCTTTCCCAATATCGATGTGCCGGTCGTGGCAATCACGGTGGTGCAGAGCGGCGCCTCGCCCGCCGAACTCGAAATGCAGGTGACGAAGGAGGTCGAGGACGCTGTCGCCTCCATCAGCGGCATCGACGAGATCCAGTCAACGGTGACGGATGGACAGTCGCAGACCGTCGTTGTCTTCCGCATCGAAAAGCCGACGCCGGAGGCGGTGCAGGACACCAAGGACGCCATCGACAAGATCCGCAGCGACCTGCCGGCCGGCATCGAGGAGCCGGTGGTCAGCAAGGTGGATGTCGAAGGCCAGGCGATCCAGACATTTGCCGTTTCCTCGCCCAACATGACGCTGGAAGAACTGTCCTGGTTTGTAGACGACACGATCAAGCGGTCGCTCCAAGGCCAGCCGGGCGTTGGGCGGATCGACCGCTATGGCGGCGCGGATCGGGAAGTGCGGGTATCGCTGAATCCCGCCAAGCTAGATGCCTATGGCATTACTGCAGCGGATGTGAACCAGCAATTGCGCGGCACGAATGTGGATCTCGGCTCCGGCCGCGGCCAGGTGGCAGGCAACGAACAAACGATCCGCACCCTCGGCGATGCGCGCGACGTGGCGCAGCTCGCCGATACCACGATCATCCTGTCGAACGGCCGCTTCGTCAAACTGTCGGAGCTCGGCACGATTGCCGATACCTATGAAGAGCCGAAATCCTTTGCGCGCTTCAACGGCACGCCGGCCGTCACTTTCGCCGTTTTCCGCGCCAAGGGCGCCAGCGAAGTCTCGGTAGCCGAAACGGTCGCCACAAGCCTCGACCAGGTACGCAAGGGTAATGCGAATGTCGACATAGCAATGGTCGACGATTCCGTCTACTTCACCTACGGAAATTACGAGGCAGCGCTTCACACCCTGGTGGAAGGTTCGATTCTTGCCGTCATCGTCGTCTTCCTGTTCCTCAGAAACTGGCGGGCAACTTTGATCGCAGCCGTCGCGCTGCCGCTTTCGGCCATTCCGACCTTCTGGATCATGGACATTATGGGGTTCTCGCTGAACCTCGTCAGCTTCCTCGCCCTGACGCTTGCCACCGGTATTCTCGTGGACGATGCGATCGTCGAAATCGAGAACATTGCCCGTCACATCAAGATGGGAAAGACACCCTACCGTGCAGCGCTTGAAGCTGCCGACGAGATCGGCCTCGCGGTTATCGCTACCAGCTTCACGATCATCGCCGTTTTTGTTCCGGTATCCTTCATGCCGGGCATACCGGGCCAGTACTTCATCCAGTTCGGCTTGACCGTCGCCTTTTCCGTCTTCTTCTCGCTCATGGTCGCGCGACTGATCACGCCGCTGATGGCTGCCTACCTGATGGGCGCCGAAGACGGCATGGAAGACCACGAGGACAATGACGGCTGGATCATGAAGGCCTATACCCGGCTCGTGACTGGTACGACCCGCCGCTGGTACTGGCGCTATGCCACGATGTTGGCCGCTATCGCCTTTCTCGCCGCCTCAGTAGTTCTCCTGAGCCAGGTGCCGGGCAGCTTTCTGCCGCCGGAGGACAATTCGCGCGTCGTCCTGTCGGTGGAACTGCCGCCGAACGCAACGCTTGACGAAACTGCGTCGACCACGGAAGCCATCGACAAGGCGGTCCGTGACATCGATGGCGTCGAAAGCGTCTTCATCCTCGGCGGTGCTTCCCCCAAGGGTGATCTGGAGCTGCGCCGCGCAACGGTGCGCGTAATCCTCCAGAATATCGACCACTCGCTGGTCAAGACGCTGGTCAACAAGGGGCTCGGGTCCTTGCCCTTGGTCGGGCAGTTCGTTCCGCACATAAAGGAAAACGGCCGCTCGCGCCCGCAATGGGATGTGGAAAAGGAAATCTTCGAGGCGATACACACCATTCCCGACGTGCGGATATCCAAGGTCAACGATCGGGCTGAGCGCGATCTCGCTTTCAACTTCCTGTCAACGAGCGAAGCCGATCTCAATGATGCCGTAAGCCTGCTCGAATCCAAGCTCCGCGGCTCTGCCGTCCTTGCAAACGTTTCTTCGGAAGGTGCCCTTCCGCGTCCGGAATTGCAGATCCGCCCGCGTCTGGCGGAAGCGTCGCGGCTTGGTATCACGCCGCAGCAGATCGCCGAAACAGTCCGCGTCGTCACCATCGGTGATATTGATGCCAATTTGGCGAAGATCTCGCTCGACGACCGGCAGATCCCGATCCGCGTGCAGGCCTCGCTCGACCTTCGTCGCAATCTGGCATCCATTCGCTCGCTGAAGATCAAAACCGCTGCCGGCTCGACCGTGCCGCTCTACAGCGTCGCCGACGTGGATTATTCCGAAGGCCCGAGCTCGATCAAGCGCAACAACCGCAACCGGGTCGTCGCCATCGGGTCGGACGTGCCGTTCGGCACCGCGCTCGATACGGCAACCGATGAATTCAAGCGGATCGTTGCGGAAACGGAGCTGCCGAAGACGGTCAGTCTGGCGGAAAGCGGCGACGCCAAGGTTCAGGGCGAGATGGTGCAGAGTTTCAGCAACGCCATGCTGCTCGGCCTGCTTCTCGTTCTGGTCGTGCTGATCCTGCTCTTCAAGGACGTCATCCAGCCCTTCACCATCCTCTTTTCGCTGCCGCTGGCTATCGGCGGCGTCGCCGTGGCGCTGATCATCACTCAGAACGCCCTTTCCATGCCGGTGCTGATCGGCATCCTGATGCTGATGGGTATTGTCACCAAGAACGCCATCCTGCTGGTGGATTTCGCCATCGAGATGAAGCGCCACGGCCTGGAGCGGGTTCATGCCATGGTGGAAGCTGGCCGCAAGCGCGCCCGGCCGATCATCATGACCTCGATCGCCATGTCGGCCGGCATGCTGCCATCAGCCTTAGGCGTCGGCGAAGGCGGCTCGTTCCGGGCGCCCATGGCGATTGCCGTCATCGGCGGCATTATCGTGTCGACGGTCCTCTCCCTCCTGGTCGTCCCGGCCTTCTTCCTGATCATGGACGACCTTTCGCGTCTTCTCGGGCGGTTGTTCGGCCGCTTGGTCGGCAAAAAGGATGAAGAGGAGACGGAACTGTCGACCGAGGAACTGGCAAGGCAGGCGCAAAGGAACAGCCAGTCCATCAGCGTGCTAGACGAGCGTCTGTCTCGTATCGAGCGGCAGACGAATGCCAATGACAGCGCTCCGGGTGCGCATATCGGTGGCCGGGTTCTACGACTGCCGCCGACCGCCGCCGACTAATGCCGGACGGCCGGGCGTTCGCCCGGCTTTTTTCTGCGCAGCTTGGAAAAAAAGCGTCGAAATTTGATCGATGTCAAACCCGCCTTCCCACGAGCTGGTATTTTTGAATCATTCGAAAGTGCAGTGGCTTTATACCATGGAAGAGACGGCAGAAATGATGAACAGCAACCTCAAGCTCAACAGCCGGGATCGGGCGGTTCTCATGAAAACGCCGTTCCTGAACGGCTTGGGTTCAAGTTCGCTGGTGGGAATGCTGTCGGCCATGTCCGTGTTGAGCCTGGCGAGCCGCACATCTATATTTCGTGAAGGTGAGAAGCCGGACGCTTTCTACTGCGTGCTGAGCGGCTATGTCCGGCTTTATCGGCTCAGCCATGAGGGGCGGGAAGCCGATATCCAGATTTGCGGTCCCGGTGAAACTTTTGCCGAATGCCTTCTTTATGGGGGTGATCGATATGCTCATCACGCCCAGGCTGCTGAAAACGTCACTTTGGCACGCTTCGACATGCAGGCGGTTCGTGATCTGGCCGATGAGCAGAAGGACGTAGCCAGGGCGGTCATGACCTCCCTGTCGCGACACCTTCTCAATTCCATGGACTGCGTCGCCAATGATCGCCTGTTCACGGCCCCGCAGCGGGTGGCGAACTATATTCTGGCCCGCTGTCCTGTTGACGGCGGTCCGGCGTCGATCCGGCTGCCGTTCCAGAAGAGCCTGCTCGCGGGAATGCTGGGGCTTGCGCCTGAAGCGCTTTCCCGCGCCTTTTCAACGCTTCGCAAGACGGGCGTCACGGTGCGAGGGCGGGCAATCCAGGTTGTCGACGTGGCGGCCCTGCGCGATATTTAAGTTCAAGCGAGGCGTTCCGGATCTGGCGGGATCCAGGCCCTCTTGGAGAGCATGCCGCACCGCAGGCGGGCGGAGTGGCATGTTGAGGGCCGGCAGCTTTCGAGGGAGTTGCCGGCCAAATTCCTTACAGCCCGCCCTCTGTCTTCAGGAAGCGGACCACATGGTCCACGCCATCCCCACGTTTCAGGTCGGTAAAGATATGCGGCTTGGCGTCCCGCATTCGGCTCGCATCCCGGTCCATGACATCGAGATCTGCGCCCACATAGGGCGCCAGGTCTTTCTTGTTGATGATCAACAGGTCGGAGCGGGTAATGCCAGGGCCACCCTTGCGGGGAATTTCCTCGCCCTGGCAGGTCGAGATCACGTAGATGGTAATATCCGCGAGATCCGGTGAAAATGTTGCCGCAAGGTTATCGCCGCCGGATTCGATGAAGACAAGATCGAGATCCGGGAACCGTTGGTTCAGCCCCGCAATGGCCTGCAGGTTAATGGTGGCGTCTTCTCGAATGGCGGTATGGGGGCAGCCGCCCGTCTCGACGCCGACAATGCGGTCGGACGACAGCGCCTGCATCCGCACCAGCGCCTCGGCATCCTCCTTGGTATAGATGTCGTTGGTGACGACGGCGACCGAATAGTCGTCACGCATCGCCTTGCACAGCTTTTCCGTCAAAGCCGTCTTGCCCGACCCGACAGGCCCGCCGATGCCGACGCGCAAGGGTCCGTTCGCCGATTTCATGTTCGTCCTTTCAATCCACATCTAGGCTTAGTTTCCATTCTCAGGAGCGGAAAAGCCGCGAGTACTGCGTTTCATGTCTCAGCGACGCGATCTCCGCCTGCACGGCTGCGCCTCCGAGATCCTCAAGTGTGGTCGTGGAAACCCTCCTGCCGATTTCAGCAAGCAAATCTTCCATGCCAGCAAGAATGGCCACGCCCTCTACCTGCCCGCACGCGCCGAGCCGGATGCTGGCGGAAACAGACTGCGATATTGCGGCATGCAGATAGGCAGCCAGCCCGTCGCTCAGCGGTACCTTATGCGCCGCAGCCACGGCACCGACTGCAACCGGATACGGCACTTCGCCAGGTAACCTGTCCAGAACCGGATGCGGCCAAGCAGTGGCTGCCGCGACAAAGGCCTTGCCGAGCGACAGCGTCTCGGCGAACCGCTCGGCTGACCCGGCCATGGCCAATCCCAGCTCAGCCAGTTCCTTCAGCACCGCCTCGTCATCGTAGTGCCGCCAGACTTCAGCAAACAACACGGCATCGTTCCACAGCGTCCCGCGCTGCAAAAGCGCCGAAAGCCAGGCCTCGACATCCGCCGCATCCTTGACAAGCCGGTCGTGAACCGCCCGCTCCAGGCCGCCCGACCAGGCAAAGCCGCCGATCGGGAAGGCCGGCGATAGCCAGGCCATCAGCCGCAGAAGCGCCTTCGTGTCGAGCGTATCGGGCATGCCTGTCATTGCCGCTCAGTGAGCATGATGATCATGGCCGTGACCGCCGTGCGAATGGTAGGCACCACGGGCCGGCTGGAAACCTTCCTCGATCTCGGTCACGGCAGCACCGAGCCCCTCCAGCATTGCGCGAATGACATGGTCTCGCAGGATCAGAATGCGGCCTCCTTCAATCTGCGCCGAAAGATGCCGGTTGCCCAGGTGCCAAGCAAGTTCGATCAGATGCAGCGTGTCGCGCGCCTTCACCTCGAACAGCTTTTCCGGCGCCGCCTGCACTTCCACCGTATCGCCGTTTTCCAAGACCAGCCGGTCGCCGTGGTGGAACAGAACCGCATCCTTGAGATCGAGCATGACCATGTCGCCGTTGGACAGGTGCAGGAGCTTGCGGCGCAGGTGGCGAAGGTCGTGCGGCAGCGTCACGATATCCACCGGCGGATCGGAAACTTCGCCGGCGGGACGATAGGAACGAACGTGCTGCATGTAGAACTCCGGTCAGTTGAAAAATTTGAGCGAAAGGGTAAGCGTTTGCGGCAGCGCATTCCAGAGGCCGGTGCGCAGTCCGGCAGCGCGCAGTACTGCCGCCGTCCAGGTATTGCAGCCAAGGAAGGCGTTGAAGTAGCCGTTCGCCTCGAAGAATCGGTCATATTGACCGTAGGCCGCGTCCGGCACGACGATGACGCCTCCGTCCTTGCGGGCAAAGCTCGCCAGGATGAAGTCGGTCATATGCTGGAACTCTGCCGGACCTAGCGCCAGGGGCGTAACTGAGGCATGGCCTTCATCTATACCGCCTGCCACGTCCAGATGCATAACTGAATTATCGAGCGTGATGGCGCGAAAGGCCGGCAGCGGCTTGAGGTCCGCCCAGGTTGGCGTTTCAAGATAGAAGGCACGCCCTCCCCAGCCGATGATCAACCATTCCGCAGCGGGTTCGGCGACTGGAACTCCGAATGGAGCCAGGAAGGAAAACGCGGCGCGGGTATCATCGGCCAGCGGAATGGCTATATCCGTGTGAATTGGATTGGACAGGATCAGGATACGCCGCGTTTCCGCCGCCTGTTCCTGGCGCTCGATAAACAGCGGCCGGGGGATAAATGTGCCGGCAGCGGCAATCAGCGCGATGGCGAAGATGACCGCAAGAACTCTTTGGGCGAGTGTTTTCATGCGGCGCTTCTGGTGCGGGAGCCAGTCAAAACAGGAAATAGCGCTGCGCCATCGGCAGCACGGTCGCTGGCTGGCAGGTCAGCAATTCACCATCGGCACGCACTTCATAGGTTTCCGGATCCACCTCCACATGCGGCGTAAGCGAATTGTGGATCATCGATGCCTTCGAAATGCCGCCGCGGGTGTTCCTCACCGGCAGGAGCTTCTTGGCGACGCCAAGCTTGTGCGACAATCCTGCATCCAGCGAGGCCTGGGACACGAAGGTGACGGAGGAATTGGTCCGCAGCTTCCCATAGGCGGCGAACATTGGCCGGTAATGCATCGGCTGCGGGGTCGGGATGGAAGCATTCGGGTCGCCCATCGGGGCAGCGGCAATCGAGCCGCCAAGCAGCACCATTTCCGGCTTCACGCCAAAGAAGGCCGGGCTCCAGAGCACCAAGTCGGCGCGCTTGCCGACTTCGACCGAGCCGATCTCGTGGGAAACGCCATGGGCGATTGCCGGGTTGATTGTGTACTTGGCGATGTAGCGCCTGACGCGGAAATTGTCGTTGTCGCCGGTTTCCTCCTTCAACTGACCGCGCTGGCGCTTCATCTTGTCGGCCGTCTGCCAGGTGCGGATCGCCACTTCGCCGACACGGCCCATGGCCTGGCTGTCGGAAGAGATGATCGAGAAGGCGCCGATATCGTGGAGAATATCTTCCGCCGCGATTGTTTCCTTGCGGATGCGGCTTTCGGCAAAGGCGATGTCTTCCGGGATCGACGGCGACAGGTGGTGGCAGACCATCAGCATGTCGAGATGTTCAGCCAGCGTATTGACCGTATAGGGCCGCGTCGGATTGGTCGATGACGGGATGACGTTCGGATTGCCGCAGATCTTGATGATGTCGGGTGCGTGGCCGCCGCCCGCCCCTTCCGTGTGGAAAGCGTGAATGGTGCGGCCCTTGATGGCGCCGATCGTATCCTCAACGAAACCGCTTTCGTTCAACGTGTCGGTGTGGATCATCACCTGCACGTCATAAGCATCAGCAACCGTGAGGCAGTTGTCGATCGCGGCCGGCGTCGTGCCCCAATCCTCGTGCAGCTTCAGCGACGAAGCGCCGGCGAGGATCATTTCCTCAAGCGGTGCCGGCAGCGAGGCATTGCCCTTGCCGGCCAGCGCCAGGTTCATCGGGAATGCATCGAAGCTTTCGATCATCCGCTCGATATGCCAGGCGCCGGTGCAAGTGGTGGCAAGCGTGCCATGCGCCGGGCCGGAACCGCCGCCGAGCATGCAGGTGACGCCCGACATTAGCGCTTCCTCGATCTGCTGCGGGCAGATGAAGTGGATATGGGCATCCATGCCGCCGGCGGTGAGGATTTTGCCCTCGCCGGCGATCGCCTCGGTGGACGGACCGATAACGATCGTCACGCCCGGCTGGGTATCCGGATTGCCGGCCTTGCCGATCGCATGGATGCGACCGTCCTTGAGGCCGACATCAGCCTTGTAGATGCCGGTATGGTCGATGATCAGTGCATTGGTGATGACCGTGTCGACGGCACCCTCGGCACGCGTCGCCTGGCTCTGTCCCATGCCGTCGCGGATCACCTTGCCGCCGCCGAACTTCACCTCTTCGCCATAGGTGGTGAAATCTTTCTCCACCTCGACGAAGAGCTCGGTATCGGCCAGCCGCACCTTGTCGCCCGTGGTCGGGCCGAACATCGAGGCATAGGCGGCGCGGGACATAGTGTGAGGCATGATCGGTCTACCTTATCGAACTCGGATTGCTGACGGCGAGGCTCAGGGGGATGGCTCGGTTCAGTTGCTCATTGCGTCCGCCTGCTCCTTGATTTCGGTGGTGCGCTTGACGGTGAGGTCGCGCTGGCAGTCGTAGATCAGCTGCGGCTCGATACTGCCGCCATGGCCCTGGAACCCGTAGAATTCACACTGGGCATCCCGATATGCGATCCAGGCCCTTTGCGCCCGGACAAGAGCCGCATCCGCACCTTCCGAGGCGGGAAGGTCCGCATCGGCATCCCAGGTCTTCATGGCCTTGCGAACCCGCTGGTACTGCGTATTGAGCCGTTTGTCAGCCTCGTTAAATTCCTGTTCGGAGCAATAGGTCATCTCGACCTGGGTTTCTGCTTTGCTGCAGTCGACATCCGGCTCCTGCGCGGGCGCCGGGCCGTCGATCAGGAGAACGCATCCGCAGAGGCCCAAGAGCATCAAAGTCTTCATAGTGAACCCATGACCTTCTGCTGAAAACCGTAGACCCTGCGCAAGCCCGAAAGCGGGATCAGCGTGACCGAGCGCGTCTGGCCAGGTTCGAAGCGGACGGCTGTACCCGCCGGGATGTCCAGGCGCATGCCGCGCGCCTTGTCCCGCTCGAACGACAACCCGTTATTGGTCTCGAAGAAATGGTAGTGACTGCCGACCTGTACCGGCCGATCGCCGGTATTCGACACTTCGACCGTGACCGTCGGGGCACCGGCATTCAGCTCGATGTCGCCTGCAGCGGCAATGACTTCACCGGGTATCATATCGTTCTCCTCCCCTATGCCGCCTTGGGCGCACAGCCCTCGGCCTTCAGAACGCGTTTGGTGGATGCCGGATTGTGGACCAGTTTCCCAACCGGCCGCACCGGCCGCCGCTGGAATTCGCCGCCGCAGTTGGGGCAGACACCTGCCAGCGTTCCCGTCACGCAATCGACGCAGAAGGTGCATTCGAACGTGCAGATCATTGCCTCGCGGCTTTCCGGAGGCAGATCCTTGTCGCAGCATTCGCAGTTGGGTCGCAGTTCCAGCATCAAGGCCTCCTTCAGCGGATCGGTTCGTGGACGGTGACGAGCTTCGTCCCGTCCGGGAAAGTCGCCTCGACCTGCACGTCGTGGATCATCTCGGCGATCCCCTCCATAACCTGATCTCGGGTGACGACATGGGCGCCGGCTTCCATCAGGTCGGCGACCGAGCGGCCATCGCGGGCGCCTTCCACCACGTAGTCGCTGATCAAGGCGATCGCCTCCGGATAGTTGAGCTTGACGCCGCGTTCGAGCCGGCGACGGGCAACGATCGCCGCCATGGAGATCAGCAGCTTGTCTTTTTCTCTTGGGCTCAGGTTCATGGGATTCCCGCGGTAAGATCAGATGTTCCAGACTTTCGGCACTGGCGCCCCGTTACGCAATACGGAAATCGCCGGTACCAGGCTTTTTCTCAGATCAAAGCCGCTTGGTGCCACGAGCCTGGCGATGATCTTGCCGTTCCAAAAACTGGCGCCGCCGGCCATGCCTTCCACGCAGGCTCGCAGCCGGGGAAAAAGCACTTCCGCAAGGGGGCCTGAATAGAAAAGAGTGGCGAATGCGACCTGGCCGGATAGGACAGCAGCGGCCTCTGAAAGCCGAGCTATCTCACCTTCGAAACGCATTTCTTCCGCGTGAACCAGCTGGCCGCTGCGACGTACCCGCCAACGATCACGGAAGAAGCCGGTATTGACGGCCTCGCCCATCGCCCTGCGGCCGAGTAGCACGGCCTCGACAGCCAGGAATTCGGAGTTTTCGTGAAGGTCGACGTCAAGCCTGCGCGTGAGGGAAGCCCGGTCGAACAGGATGGTTTCCTGCGGCAGCCAATGGATAGAAGCGTTTGCGCCAACGGTGATCCGGGTGGTGAGGCTCGCCGTATCGGCGGCAGCCTTGTAGATTTTTTCGTTGGCTTGAGTGGTGACGCAGAGGCGAGTGGAATCAGCGGCGGCGACGGACCATTCGATCACGTCGCCGCCCGTCAGTCCCCCTGACGTATTGATGAGTATCGCCTCCATTTCAGGCGAGAATGTTTCCGGAAGGCGTATTTTTGCGCAACCTTCCTGGAAGAATTCGGCGAGTCTCGTGCGCCCGCCGAAGGACTTGGTTACAAGGCGCCCTGCACCCCTTGCCCGCTGCGGCGCATATTGATCGGCTGGCTGCTGGTGCACGAGGTCCCCTGAAGTTCGGCTTGCATGACGCAGTCCGATGCAACGGCCGTGCCAGACTTGCCGGCTGCACCGGCCTTGGCCGGCGCTGCGGTGGCAATGACATCCGTGCTGTCGGCCTTGCGGAAGAAGTCCCACATCCGCGACGCCGGATCAATATTCGTCGCGTCGAAAGCCGGCTTAGCCATGGTCACCGCGGCAACCTTGCTGACGCTGGCGACGCCTTCCTTGGCGGCGGCCATGACCGCTTCCGTTGACGGCGTCGGCTTCGGCCAGTCATGGGTCCCGCTTGAGAACACATAGGATGCAATGCGGGCGCCGTTCTTGCAGGTTGCGTAGAGATTGAATGTGACGCCGTCGACTGTCTTCGGGTCGCCATTGCCCTTGCAGCCGTCCAGCTCGGTCCAGCGCTGGATGGCAGTCTTGAACCCATACTGCCAATAGGCGCTGCCGCCGCCGGCATAGGGATTGGATGCGTCTTTCTCGCCGGCAAAAGCCATGATCGAGATGGGCCGCGCAGGATTGCAGTTTTCCGCATCCGGCGCCCATTTGCCGTCTGCCTCGACGGGCCGGCCGGCGCGCAGCGAATGCACGAATCCTGCAGCGGCGAAATCGTCTCGGCCTGAACATAGATAAGCCGACAGCATGCGGCCGCCGCCCGAATAACCGGATGCGTAGATGCGGGCGGGATCGACGCAGAATTCCTGCTTCACGGTCTCGACCGCCTGCTGAATATAGGCAAGCTCGTCCAGTCCGCCCTGCTGGGCCGTCACGAAAGGCACGTTCCAGGCATAGGTGCCGGGCGCGGCGGGAAATGTCAGGCTACCCCGGAGCGCCACAACCACAAAACCGTTCTTCTCGGCAACCTTGTCCCAGGAGCTTCTGTTCAGCTGCGATTCAGGATTGCTGTGGCTACCATGGAGATCGAAAACGACCGGGACCTTGTCCTGGCCCGTGTAGGAAGCAGGAACGAAAGAGATGGCGGAACGGGCCACGCCGTCTACGCTGATGGTCATCGGGTGACGGCCTGCCTCGACCGGCTGGCCGCATCCTGCTGCAAGAGCACTGCCGGAGGCCATAAGGCTCATGACGGCAAAAAGAGCGGCTCCTACCATCATCTTGCGTGACATCGTCTTGCGAGCAAGAGCCGAACCGGAAAGATTACCGGCAACACGAGCAAAATCCATCAGCGCCTCATCATGGGTGCAGGAGTGTATCAACAATGTGCATTTGCTTGAATGCCGTCTTGTTAGCATAGATCAAGGCGCGATGAAAAGGCCGATTTGCTGCATCGCAGTGCAAACATTCATACGGGAAAACTTGGCGTCAGACAGTAAGATGCCGCCTTGCTTCCGCCGTATCTAGTGTTTCCGCCGGCCCTTCGTGCACAATCTCGCCACGATCCATGATATAGACTTGGTCGGCAAGCTCGCGGCAGAAGTCCAGATATTGTTCGACGAGCAGGATGGCCATGCCCGTCGTATCCCGCAAGTATCGGATCGCGCGGCCGATATCCTTGATGATCGACGGCTGGATGCCTTCCGTTGGCTCGTCGAGAACGAGGATTTTTGGGCGCGTGACCATCGCCCGACCGATTGCCAACTGCTGCTGCTGGCCGCCAGACAGATCGCCGCCACGACGGCTGAGCATGCTCTTCAGGACCGGAAAGAGAGTGAAGATCTCGTCGGGAATGAACTTGTCCTTGCGGGCCAGCGGCGCATAGCCGCTTTGCAGGTTTTCCTGCACCGTCAGCAGCGGGAATATTTCCCGTCCCTGCGGCACATAGCCGATGCCGTGCTTGGCGCGATTATAGGGCGCCAGCCCGTTCAGCACCTCACCCTGGAAGCTGATCGTCCCGGCACTCACCGGATGCTGGCCGGTGACGGCCCGCAGCAGAGAACTCTTGCCGACGCCGTTGCGTCCCAGCACGCAGGTGATGTTGCCCATCTCCGCCTGCAGCGAGACGCCGCGCAGCGCCTGCGCCGCGCCGTAATGAAGATTGACGTGACTGACTGTCAGCATGTTAGCGCCCCAGGTAATTCTCGATCACTTTCGGATCGCTTGACACGAAATCGATCGAGCCTTCGGCGAGCACCGAACCCTCCGCAAGGCATGTCACCTTGACGCCGAGGTCGCGGATGAAACCCATGTCGTGCTCGACGACGACCACGGAGCGGGTCTTGGCAATTTCCTTCAGAAGCACCGCCGTCTCGGTGGTTTCAGCATCGGTCATGCCGGCAACCGGTTCGTCGACCAGCAGCAGCTTCGGCTCCTGGGCGAGCAGCATGCCGATTTCCAGCCACTGTTTTTGGCCGTGACTGAGATTGGCCGCTAGGTCGTTTCTGCGGGCGGTCATCCGGATCGTTTCGAGAATTTCCTCGATACGGGCCTTGTCGTCCGGCGTCAGGCGGTAGAACAGCGTGCCGAACACGCCGCGGTCACGGTTAAGCGCCAGTTCCAGATTGTCCCAGACCGTATGGCTTTCGAACACGGTCGGCTTCTGGAACTTGCGGCCGATGCCGAGCTGGGCGATATCCGCCTCGTCCTTTCTCGTCAGATCGATATCGTCCTCAAAAAGTACAATGCCGCTGTCGGGCCGCGTCTTGCCGGTGATGATGTCCATCATCGTCGTCTTGCCGGCGCCGTTCGGTCCGATAATGGCTCGCAATTCGCCCGGCTCGACGACGAAGGACAGCGAATTGAGCGCCTTGAACCCGTCGAAGGAGACCGACACGTTTTCCAGGTAGAGCAGGCTTTTGGATCGTGTCTCAGCAATCGTGTTCATGGCGTCACTCCGCTGCCTGCGCCGCTTGGGCAACCGTTTCGGCACTGCCCCTGCCCTTTTCAGCCTCTGCCGCGGCCTTCAGCGCCTGTCGTGCCTTGTAGCCGTGCTGGATGGCGCCGACGATGCCGCGCGGCAGGAAAAGCGTTACTGCGATGAACAGGCCGCCGAGCGCAAACAGCCAGATTTCCGGAAAGGCGCCGGTAAAGAAGCTTTTCCCGGCATTGACGAGCAAGGCGCCGATGATCGGGCCGATGAGCGTGCCGCGCCCGCCGACGGCGGTCCAGACCACGACTTCGATGGAATTGGCCGGTGCGAATTCGCCCGGATTGATGATGCCCACCTGCGGCACGAAAAGCGCCCCGGCAATGCCCGCCATCATGGCCGAAACCACAAAGGTGAATAGCTTGATATTCTCGACCCGGAAGCCGAGGAAGCGGACCCGGCTTTCCGCATCGCGCACCCCGACCAGAACCTTGCCGAACTTCGAACGGACGATGGCCGAGGCGAGGAGAAGGCAGAGCGCCAGCATGATCGCCGACACGGCGAACAGAACGGCACGGGTGCCGTCCGCCTGAACGGAGAAGCCGAGGATATCCTTGAAATCGGTCAGGCCGTTATTGCCGCCAAAGCCCATGTCGTTGCGGAAGAAAGCAAGCAGCAGCGCATAGGTCATCGCCTGGGTGATGATCGACAGATAGACGCCGTTGACGCGCGAGCGAAAGGCAAACCAGCCGAAGATGAAGGCGAGCAGGCCCGGCACCACCAGCACCATCAGCATGGCAAAGGCGAACCAGTCGAAGCCATGCCAGAACCACGGCAGCTCCTTGTAGTTCAGGAACACCATGAAATCGGGAAGAACCGGGTTGCCATAGACGCCGCGCGGCCCGATCTGCCGCATCAGGTACATGCCCATGGCATAGCCACCCAGCGCAAAGAAGGCGCCATGGCCGAGCGAGAGGATGCCGCAATATCCCCAGACCAGATCCAGCGCCAGGGCCAGAAGTGCATAGCAAAGATATTTCCCCATCAGCGACATGGCATAGGTGGGGATGTGAAACGTGCTGTCGGGGGGCGTCAGAAGATTGAGCGCAGGAACGACCGCCGCGACGCCCAAGATAATAGCCAAAGCGATGACGATGCGGCCCTCCAGGGCGCGGAAGACAAAGCCGGACATCATGCTTCCACCGCCCTTCCCTTGAGCGCGAAGAGCCCGCGCGGCCGTTTCTGAATGAACAGGATGATCAGCACGAGGACGAGGATCTTGCCAAGCACGGCGCCGACCGAGGGTTCGAGGAACTTGTTGAGGACGCCGAGCGACAGTGCGCCCACCAAGGTTCCCCAAAGATTGCCGACCCCGCCGAACACCACGACCATGAAGCTGTCGATGATATAGCTCTGCCCGAGATTGGGAGAAACGTTGTCGATCTGGCTGAGCGCCACCCCGGCAATGCCCGCAATCCCCGAGCCAAGCGCAAATGTCAGCGCGTCGACCCATGGGGTCTTGATCCCCATAGAGGATGCCATGCGCCGGTTCTGCGTAACGGCCCGCATGCTGAGCCCGTAGGAGGATTTCTTCATCAGCGCCAGCAGCGCGAAGAAGATGGTGAGCGAGAAGACGATGATCCACATCCGGTTCCAGGTGATCGTCATCCCGCCGACGGGAAATGAGCCTGACATCCAGGATGGATTGCCGACTTCCTGATTGGTGGGGCCGAAGATCGAGCGGATGGTCTGCTGCAGGATGAGCGAAACGCCCCAGGTGGCGAGCAGGGTTTCCAGCGGCCGGCCGTAAAGGAAGCGGATGATGCCGCGCTCGATGACGAAGCCGACGGCGCCGGTCACCAGAAAGGCGACCGGCAGTGCAATTGCCAGCGACCAGTTGAACAGGCTGGGCATATGATCGCGGATGACGTCCTGCACCACGAATGTGGAATAGGCACCAAGCATGACCATTTCACCATGCGCCATGTTGATGATGCCCATGACGCCGAAGGTGATGGCAAGCCCGATGCCGGCGAGTAGCAGTACCGACCCCAGCGACAGGCCGTACCAGACATTCTGCGCCATATCCCACAATTGCTGTTCGCTTTGGATGGCGGAAACGGCGGCATCGAGATCCGGCTTGAGGCTCGGATCGATCGTGCCGGCCACGGTGTTGAGGATACCGAGCGCATTGCGCCCACCGAGGCTCTTGATCGTCTGGATGGCCGCCCGCTTTTCGTCCAGACTGCGGTCCGAAGGGAGCAGCGACACGGCCCGGGCTTCCTCCATGCGCGCCTTCACCTCGGCGTCGCTTTCCTTGGCCAGCGCCGTTTCCACCAGATCGAGGTTTTCGGGACTGGGCGAACGCAGCAAAGCATCCGCCGCCTGCAGACGCACGGAGCGATCGGGGCTCAGGAGGGTGAGCCCGCCCAGGGCGGAACGGATAGCCCGCCGCAGCGTGTTGTTGATCTTGATCTTGGTGACGGCATTTTTTGGCGCCTGGCCGGCCGAAGCGCCCGTCAGCGGATCAATCAGCTCATAGCTGGAACCGGCAGCTTCGCCGATGAAAACCAGGCTGTCGGCCTTGCGGAAATAGAGATCACCTGCATTGAAGGCCTCCAGCGCCGGAACCAGGCGGGTGTCCCCCGTGGCCGCGAGCTTGCCCAGAAGCACCTCGGTTTCGCTGAAATCCGCTTTGGCAAGCGCATCGATCAATGGTTTCGGATCGCTGCCCGACTGCGCCAAGCTTGGTGCGGAAAAGGAACATGTCAGGCAGAGCAGTATGCAAAGGCTCTGCAAAAGGCGGAAAGCAATTTTTCTCGTCATCGAAACCCCCTTGCAAAATCACGGGCGGCTAGCTCAACCACCCGCGATGATGTCACTCGAACATCAGGAGCAGACGGTATCAGCTGCCCTTGCCACCGCACTTGCCAGAAGCAACGTTGAAATTGCCGCAGGACATCGGCTTGCGCCAATCCGAGATCAGGTTCTTCGAGTCCGGCAGGTAGTCGGACCACTCGTCGCCGACCACTGCCGGCGTTTCCTGGACGATTTCGAACTGGCCATCCGCCTGGATTTCGCCGATCAGCACAGGCTTGGTGATATGGTGGTTCGGCATGACCGTGGAGGTGCCGCCCGAAAGATTCGGAACGGAAACCCCGATAATGCTGTCCAGAACCTTGTCCGTATCGGTCGTTCCGGCAGCTTCGACGGCTTTGACCCAGGCATTGAAGCCGATATAGGCGGCTTCCATCGGATCGTTCGTGACGCGCTTTTCGTTCTTGGTGAAGGTCTTCCATTCCTTGATGAACTCGGCGTTCACATCGGCATCGACCGACTGGAAATAGTTCCAGGCGGCCAGATGGCCGACCAGCGGCTTGGTGTCGAGGCCTGCAAGTTCTTCTTCACCGACCGAAAACGCGACGACCGGAATGTCTTCCGCCTTGATGCCCTGGTTGCCGAGTTCCTTGTAGAAGGGAACATTGGCATCGCCGTTGATGGTGGAAACCACGGCGGTCTTCTTGCCGGCAGAGCCAAATTTCTTGATGTCGGAAACGATCGTTTGCCAGTCGGAATGACCGAACGGCGTGTAGTTGATCATGATGTCGCTTTCCGCGACGCCCTTCGACATCAGATAGGCCTTGAGGATCTTGTTGGTGGTCTGCGGATAAACATAATCCGTGCCGGCCAGAACCCAGCGCTTGACGCCTTCTTCCTTGGCCAGGTAGTCGACAGCCGGAATCGCCTGCTGGTTCGGCGCAGCACCCGTATAGAAGATGTTGCGCGAGGATTCTTCACCCTCGTATTGGACTGGGTAGAACAAGATCGAGTTCAGTTCTTCGAAAACTGGAAGAACCGATTTGCGAGAAGACGAGGTCCAGCAACCGAAGACGGCAGCCACCTTGTCCTGGGAAACCAGCTGGCGTGCCTTTTCGGCAAACAGCGGCCAGTCCGAAGCCGGATCGACGACGACGGCTTCGAGCTTCTTGCCGAGCACGCCGCCCTTCTTGTTCTGCTGATCGACGAGCATCAGCATGACGTCCTTCAGCGTCGTCTCGGAAATCGCCATTGTCCCGGACAGCGAGTGGAGAACGCCGATCTTGATCGTGTCGTCGGCCGCGAATGCGCCGTGCAGCGCCGTTGTCGACAGCACGGCAGCGAGCAGCGCACCACCCAGCTTAGCTTTAAAATTCATTGGTCGAACCCCTCTTCTCATTGGTTCGCAACGAAAACATTAACCGTTGCTTAAGCGACTATCGGTTGCTGCATCGCAAAACCGTATACGTGAAATGACGTACAGCAGGGGGAGAACGGGGAAGGCTAGTACAGGCGGGCGCGACCTGCCCTGGTGGTCTGGAGGATGAAGCTTGGAGCATTTGCCCCGCAAGGTGGGGAAACGCCTTGCCTCACAGGGCCGTTACATTTGTTGATCGCCCAGATCGTTCGGGCCCGCACCCGGTTAAGGAAGTCTTTATAAAATCGTGAAAATTAATAGCGCATGCCGAGGACCGAGCCGTGACACGGTCCGGGGGTTCGGCGAAGGCGGAAACCGCCGCACAGCTAGTATTGAGTAATGCCAATGCGGGTCACGCGCGAAGGCACTGTACGGAGTAACATAGTCATGAACGTGAAGCTTTCTGCTTTGGCAATGGTTGCCGGCCTGTTCACAACCCCGGTTCTGGCCGCCGATCTGACATCCTATTCGGAACCACCTGTTTCCAACGATTCCGTCACCACCAGCACCAGCTGGGACGGTGCCTATGTGGGCGTGCACGGGGGCATGGCCTCTTCCAAGATCAACCCCTTCTCGGGCGGCAAGGGCCTCGCCGTCGGCGGACAGGCCGGTTACAATGCCGACGTCGGCGGCGCTATCGTCGGCGGCGAAGTCGAGGCATCCTATCTCGGCGATGCCCGGGTCAAGGTGGATGGCGGCAGCCTGAAGGAGCGCCATCGTTTGGCCGCCAAGGTCAAGGCCGGCATGCCTCTCGATCAGACGCTCATCTACGGAACGGCCGGTCTCGCCATGACGAACTTCCGCGACAATGGCCGCGTTTCCGGTCCAGACGGCTGGAAGCCGGGCTTCCTGGTCGGCGCCGGCGTCGAGCAGCAGCTGACCTCGAATATTTCGGCACGGGTGGAGTATAATTACGTGGCAACCAACGGCGTCCGGAGTTTTGCCGGCGGCGTCGACTCCAAGAAGGATGTCCACGACCACACGATTAAGGCCGGCCTGAACTACAAGTTCTAAGCCCGCCCGCAATTTCGGTCGGCAGATCGGATCCCAAAGGCGCCGTGCCGCAAGCATGGCGCCTTTTTGTTTGTTGTCCAGCACGGCCAGCCGGTCCACCACAAGCTGCGAAATACGGAAATTCCTGTCGAAGTTGCACTGCACAAATGTCACCGAAAGGCTGGAACATTTTGCTGGCCCGTGCGCTTGCCTCCCCGGACCGTCAACCGCTCGAGGAGCCGTGCCGTGATCAATGACCTGTGGTACAAGAACGCTATCGTCTACTGCCTGTCCGTCGAAACCTTCATGGACGCCAATGGCGACGGTATCGGCGACTTCCAGGGGCTACAGCGCCGGCTCGACTACCTGGCCGGCCTCGGCGTCAACGCCATCTGGCTGATGCCCTTCCAAACCTCGCCCGGCCGCGACGACGGCTATGACGTCTCTGATTACTACAATGTCGATCCCCGCTACGGCACGCTCGGCGACTTCGTCGAATTCACCCATGGTGCCAAGCAGCGCGGCATCCGGGTGCTGATCGACCTCGTCGTCAACCATACATCCAACGAGCATCCTTGGTTCCAGGACGCCCGCAGCGATCCCAATTCGCGCTACCGCGACTGGTATGTCTGGTCGGATAAAAAGCCCGCCAATGCCGATGAAGGCATGGTTTTCCCGGGCGTCCAGAAGACCACCTGGACCCGCGACGAGAAGGCCAAGCAGTATTACTTCCACCGCTTCTATGATTTTCAGCCGGATCTCAACACGGCCAATCCGCATGTGCAGGCGGAAATCCTGAAGATCATGGGCTTCTGGCTGCAGCTCGGGGTTTCCGGCTTCCGCATGGACGCGGTCCCCTTCGTGATCGCTGAAAAAGGGCCTGAGGTAACCAAGCCGAAGGAGCAGTTCGACATGCTGCGAACCTTCCGGGAATTTCTCCAGTGGCGGCTTGGCGATTCCATCATCCTCGCTGAGGCCAATGTCGTTCCCAAGGACAATGTTAAATATTTCGGCGCCGATGGCGACCGGATGCAGATGATGTTCAACTTCCACGTCAATCAGGCCCTCTTCTACGCCTTGGCCAGCAGCGACGCTCGGCCTCTGGCAAAGGCCGTGGAGGAAACGCTGGAACATCCGCAGACGGCGCAGTGGGGATTGTTCCTGCGCAATCACGACGAGCTGGATCTCGGCCGCCTGTCGGAAAAGCAGCGCCAGAAGGTGTTCCAGGAGTTCGGGCCGGACAAGTCCATGCAGCTCTACGACCGCGGCATCCGCCGGCGGCTGGCGCCCATGCTGCAGGGCGACCGTCGGCGGCTGGAGCTTGCCTATAGCCTGATGTTCTCGCTGCCTGGCACGCCGGTCCTCCGCTACGGTGACGAGATTGCCATGGGCGACGACCTGTCGCTGCCGGAGCGCAACTGCGCCCGCACGCCGATGCAATGGTCCACCGAGCCGCATGGCGGCTTTACCAAGAACGACAAACCCGTGCTTCCCGTTATCAGCGGCGGAGCTTTTGGTTTCCAGCACACCAATGTTGCCGACCAGCGCCGGGATCCGAATTCCATGCTGAACTGGATGGAGCGGCTGATCCGCATGCGCAAGGAGGCTCCCGAGATCGGCTGGGGAGACTGCAAGATCCTCAATCCCGGCAATAACGGCGTGCTGGCGCTGCGCTACGACTGGCGCGACAATTCAGTGCTGGTTGTCCACAACCTGAACGCCACGCCGGTGGAGTTCGATCTGTCTGTCGGGCTTGGAGACAAGGGCGAGACCTTGATCGACCTTGCCGATGGCGGCAATAGCGAGGCGGATGAGACCGGCAAGCACCGCCTGCTGTTCGAGGCCTATGCCTATCGCTGGTACCGCGTCGGCGGGCTAGACTACCTGCTCAAGCGCAAGGAGGTTTGATCGTCGAGGCTAGCTCTTCTGCTTCCAGGCTCGCAAACGCTCGAGCAGGAGATCGAAGCTGTTGACGCGAACGGCACTGGCAAGATGCTGGCTATTGATATCGTCGACGACCAGAATACCCGGCTCAAGCGTATTTCCGCGATAGTCCAGGAGAACCGCTTCCTTGTCCTTAGCTTGCAGAATCACCAGCCGGTCAGCACCCGCATGGCGCTTTCGCAACGATGTTTCGCCCTCCGGATAACTAATTCGGTCAGAGGCTTCGGCCAGAGTAGCGAAATATTCCATTGGCATCAGTTGATCCGGCAGCTCTATCTCCGCATAGCCTTCCTCCGGTTTGCTGATTTGAAGATGGCGGGCAGCAAGAGCGCCACCATTGCGGTATTTCCAGAAGCGGACCAGGCAATGCGGCAGCTTTACGCCGAGGCGAGCCTCTGTTTCCGCAACGAGATCGTCGTCGGCTTGTTTCTTTGGTGCAGAACCGTCTTTACGAGAGTGAGCTATATTGGCGAAGACATGCACACCCGACAGCCAGAATTCCGAAGGCTGCTGGGCTAGATTGATCTTGGCAATCGGCTGGTTCCGATAGGAGAGAAGGCGATCGCTCGAGATCAGCTTCTCCGGCCGCGGTCGACGGAGGGCTGCAAAATAGCTTTTAAAATCCGAATACTCGACGTCCGTGGAAAGATCTGGATGCCGGTCGAAATCGACCAGTCTCACTTTAGGCTCAGGCCCATGGGTATAGTCGAGCAAGGTCATGTCCTGATATCGAGCTTGCAGCACGATCATCTTGTCAGCATTTCGAGGCATCTCATCCGAATCGTGCGTAAAGCTCTCGTAATGTTCCTTCACTGTCTGCAGTTGATCAAGTGACGCGAGCGACGAGTAATCGATTGAGAAAGCACCGCGCCAATCCTCGTCGACCGGCCTGGGATTATCCTTCAGCGGCACGTAAAGCCAGCCGACATAACCACCGTCCATGATCCTGTAGAGATCGCGCAGCGATTCTGGCAACTGGACACCTAGCCTTGCTTCCGCAGTGGCGATTGCCTTGTCGCTTGCCGCGTCCGGCTGTTTAACGACAGGCTTACCCCGTCCTTCTAAGGCGTCGTAGAGGGCGTCGCGTTTCCAATAGCCGCGAGAAACATAAAAGTTCTGCGGCGTCAGTGGGCGGGGATCCAGATCAAGTTCAACTTCGACCTCATCGGCAAACGCAGCATCGGTGTCGAGCTTCCGGGGATCGGCTATGGGCGGGAGATCCGCAGCTGAACCCCTCGCCTCGAGGAAGTTGATCGAGAGGGATATTGCAAGCGCGATCAGGAAGAGCGCACCGGCGGTGACGACATCCACCGAAGCCAATGGCTGGAGCCCGCTGGACTGACCGAGCAACAGGCTGGCGCCCAGCCCGATCATATAGAAAACTACAACGAGGACGAGTTGGATAGGCAGGGTGATCGCGACAGCCAACAGGATCGCCCGCACACCGCCGGTACGCCATGCCAGCGTCCAGGTGCTCCATTTGCCCAGTGCATAGAGTGTTGTGTAGGCCGGGGCCGAGAGAAGGATGATCCAGGGGGACCGGTTCAGAAAGCCGGGAACGATGACTGCAAGGACTATGACGGCGGCCAGGAAGAGACGCAGGCCGCCGGATCGTTTCGTCGTCATGAGGTCCCCACCTGATCAAACGCCTAGTGGAGTATGATCTTGGGCAGGTTGTGACGAGTTGAATCTTCGCTGAGTCACTTAAGTTGCTGTTTCTGCACAAAGCGCCGAAAACTTCTGATTCACGCGCTGAAAATTCTTGATTCAAAACGCATGGCCGCTCTGCAGCGGCTCATTTGACTGATCCCTTCTGAGATGATGCCGCTAATTTGTTGGCGATCTGCGCTGCAGCGGCGTCGGCTGGGTCTGCGAATGTCATGGCCGCCGTCCATGGTCCGGTGAGGCGGCATGCGGCTGCGGTAGTGCGCTATGCGGAGTTCTACCGTGATCTTGCCGAAGCTGTTGTCCGTAGAGGAGAGGACGGGAAGGTGTGGGTGACGGAGGCCATAGTCCACTCTGCGACGGCCACATGCATCGAGCTCCCCAGTATGCCTTCTGGTGATCTGCGGACAAGATATAGTCCAGGCGCGGCGGGAGCTTGAACATGAGCCCCCCGCTAGCCGGACCGCGCTCGGAAAAAGCCGCGCCAGGATAAACGTCCCGTCGATATTCCGCGGCGCATGGTTAATTAGAGATATTTGCTAACACCCGAAGCCGATCTGAAATTTTCTTGCCTCGTAATGTCTATCAAATCTGTCGAGTATCTACCTCATCGACAGGAGGTAGACATGCCGAAGAACCGCCAGCTCCATCTCAACGCATTCCTTCGCAACGTCGGGCAGCACGAAGCCGCCTGGCGGCTTCCAGAAACGCGGATCGCCTCCGTCACAGACATCGAGCACTATCGCAACCTCGCCAGGATTGCCGAGAAGGGAAAGCTCGACGCCATCTTCTTCGCAGACCACCCGGTGCTGAAGGATCGCGCGCAGGACCGTCCGTGGGATTCGCTGGACCCGTTCACACTGATCGCTGCTCTGTCCGGCGTGACGGAGAGGATCGGCCTCGTCGCCACCGCGTCGACGACATACAACGACCCCTACGGCCTCGCCCGTCGCTTCGCGACGCTCGACCATGTCAGCAAGGGACGCGCCGCTTGGAACGCCGTGACGACGGCGAACGCCGCGGCGGCGGCGAACTTCAGCCTCGGCCATCATCCTGATCCCGACGCCCGGTACGAACGTGCTGCTGAGTTTCTGGATATCGTGAACCGCCTCTGGGATAGCTGGGACGACGACGCCATTGTTGGCGACAAGGGAAGCGGTACGTTCATCGATCCGGACGGGATCCACCGTCTCGACCATCACGGCAAGCATTTCGACGTCGCGGGTCCCCTTGAGGTGCCGCGCTCGCCACAGGGCCGTCCGGTCGTCTTCCAGGCTGGCTCGTCGGAGCCAGGCAAGGACCTCGCCGCCCGCTTTGCGGAAGCCATCTTCACCGCCCAGCCGGTCCTCGATGAGGCGCAGGCCTTCTATTCCGACGTGAAAGCTCGGGTCAGGGCCTATGGGCGCGATCCGGAGAAGGTCCACATCCTTCCGGGCCTCTCGACCTTTATCGGCGGGACCGAGGAAGAAGCAGGGAGGCTGCAGGAGACCTTCGAGGATCTGACCCTTCCGACATATGGTCTCGCCCAGCTCAAGCGGGTGACCGGCATCGACTATTCGTCCCACGATCTGGACGACGTGGTGCGCGTCCCTGCCCGTGGCGAACTGGCCAGCGATCAGAAGAGCCGCCACGATCTCGTGCACCACCTCACTGCGACGGAGACCTTGACGTTGCGGCAGCTCCTGCGACGGCTCAGCGCCGGCCGTGGCCACCGCATCGCGACTGGCACGCCGGAGCAGATCGCCGACACGATCGTCCACTGGTTCGAGAACGGCGCGGCCGACGGCTTCAACCTCATCCCGCCGGCACTTCCTACGTCGCTTGAAGCGTTCGTCGACAACGTCGTGCCGATCCTCCAGAAGCGCGGTCTATTCCGAACGGATTACGAAGGCACGACGCTTCGCGAGCACCTTGGTCTCGACCGCCCGACTGTGACAAGGGCGTCCCGAACCTTCGTCGCGGCCGCAGAGTAGCGGAGGTATTCCAATGACCCTCGTTTCCTACTTCAGCCCAGCGGGCGAAACTGCAAGGTCGGAGGGCGACAGAAAGCGCCCTCCGACAAGGCTGCTTCCCCGTCCGGGGATCCCTGGCCAGCGGCTGCTTGGACCTGTCCTGGTGCTGGCGGCGTGGTGGGTTTCGACATCGCTCGGCTGGGTATCGCCCGGCAAGCTGCCAGGGCCGGTCGCCGTGTACGAGGCGTTCATCGGAACACTCAGCGACGGAACGCTTGCGACTGACCTTGCGATTTCACTTCAACGAACAGGCCTCGGGATCGTCATCGGCGTTACCGCGGGATTCCTGCTCGCGGTACTGGCGGGCCTCTCCCGGATCGGCGACTCCATCATCGACGGCAACGTCCAGGTGAAGCGCGCGATCCCGAACCTGGCCCTTATACCGCTCTTCATTATCTGGCTTGGCATTGGCGAATCCATGAAGGTCGTGATCATCGCGCTCGGCGTCCTCATCCCGATCTACATCAACGTTCACGCGGCCCTTACCAGCATCGACAGGCGCTATATGGAACTGGGGCAGACGGTGTCGCTGTCGAAGAGCCGATTCCTGCGGGACATCGTCATTCCTGCGTCCCTGCCCGGCTTCTTTACTGGCCTCAGGCTGGGCGCCACGGCCGCATGGACCGCGCTCGTGGTCGTCGAGACCATCAACGCGACCAGCGGCGTCGGCTACATGATTACGCAGGCTCGTACTTACGGCCAGACCGAACTCGTGCTGCTTGGCCTCTGCATCTACGGCGTGCTCGGCTTCACCTCCGACGCGGTCGTCCGCGTCCTCGAACGGAGGGTGCTGTCATGGCGGTAGTGGCTCGCATGGCGGGAAGCGCTGCACCGAAGCGAGAGGTGGCGGTGCGCGTTGAACGCCTCGTCCGCCGCTTCCACGGCAACGAAGTCCTGCACGGCGTAGACCTGCAGATCCGGCAGGGCGAGTTTGTCGCCCTCCTCGGCAAGAGCGGCTCTGGCAAGAGCACGATCCTACGTGCCATTGCAGGACTGGACGAGGGCGTCGAGGGATCAGGACGGATAACCGTCCCAGACCGACGGTCGGTCCTCTTCCAGGATTCGAGGCTACTTCCCTGGAAAAGCGTCATAGACAACGTAACCCTTGGACTTGAGGGTCCGCAAGCGCGGGCCGAAGCTCTGAAGGCCCTGGACGAGGTCGAGCTCCAGCACCGGACGGACGTCTGGCCGAAGACCCTATCCGGAGGGGAGCAGCAACGCGTCGCCCTTGCCCGTTCGCTTGTACGCAACCCGGACCTCATTCTGGCGGACGAGCCGTTCAGTGCTCTCGACGCGCTGACCCGAATCCGCATGCAGCGGCTGCTCCTCGATCTCGTGAAGCGTCGCCAACCTGCCGTCCTCTTCGTCACCCATGACGTCGAGGAGGCGCTCCGACTGGCGGACCGGGTGGTGATCATCACGGATGGAGTCGTCTCCTATGACGAGCAGGTTGGTGACGCAAGGTTATCTCCTGTTCGCTTTGACGAACGCCGGACCGAGATCTTGGGCCATCTCGGCGTAACCGACCATTACAATCACCATCATTGAAAGGCGTCTTATGCGCAGAAAACTTGCAGCAGCCAAGGCCGGCGTCGCCGCCCTCCTCTCCTTCTTCGTCGTCAGTGGCGCTATCGCTCAGGATGGGTCGCTTCCGACGAGAGTGCCGTCAGGTACCAAGATCGTGCTTGCTGACGACGCCAACAACGCGGCGAGCCTCCTGAAGCTGTCAGGCGAGTACGACAAGCTTGCAGCCGACGTGGGCTTTGCCAACTTCACGAGCGGCCCGCTACGTCTCGAGGCAATCCGCGCGGGCGCGGCGCAGGTCGGGGCGGTCGGAGACGTGCCGCCGATCCTGGCACATTTCTCCAATGCCGACGTCGTCATCGTCGGCGTCGTGGTCACGGAAGGCCCGACCACCATCATCGCCACGGCGCCCGATAGCGGCATCAACGAATTGAAGGACCTTAGGGGCAAGAAGGTCGGTGTCAATCCAGGCACCGCTCAGCAGGCGATCGTCTTTCGCGACCTGAAGGCGGCCGGACTGAAGCCGGACGACATCAAGCCCATCAACCTGGGGCTAGCCGAGTTCGCCGACGCTCTGCGCTCCGGTCAGATCGACGCTGCAGTTCTCAAGCAGCCGGATCGGGCGAGGTATCTGAAGTCAGTTGCCGGCACGGGCGCAAAGGAGATCGACAATGGCGGCGAGGCTAACAAGAACCTGAAGATCCTCTACGCGAGCAAGATCGCGCTCGATGATCCGGCACAGGCGGCCGCGATCCGCGACCTCGTCGTGCACTGGTATCGCGCTTCGCTCTGGAAGAACGATCACCAGGACGTCTGGAAAGCGGAATACCTGATCAAGGACCAGCGCCTCAGTTCTGAAGACGCGGACAGCGTCGTGAAAACGGAAAAGCGGTCGTACATCCCGGACTGGAAGAGCGAAACCATTCCGCGCCAGCAGGAGACGATCGACATTCTGCAGGCAGCGGGCAGCTTCAAGGGCAAGACGCTCAAGGCAGAAGACGAGTTCGATCTGCGCTTCGACGGACTGAGCAACAAGAGCAAGACCGCGGCAGAACTTCACGCGGGCGGCTGAAACGGGCGGGACGTGATCTCTTATCTGGTGCGGGGATGATGAATACTTCAGATGTACGATTGGATACGGATGTCCTGGTGGTCGGGGGCGGCCCGGCCGGATGCTGGGCAGCATGGAACGCAGCCGCGAACGGCGCGAGCGTCGTTTTGATCGAAAAGGGCTATGTCGGGACAAGCGGTGCGACGGCGGCCGGCAACACCACCACGATCTACACACGCCGAGGCACGACCGAGCGTGCGGCGACCGTTGCCCAGCGTGTCAGGCTCGGACACGGCTTCACAGAGCCCGAGCGTGTGGAACGGGTGCTCGACCGGACTCTCCACAATCTCGATCTCCTCGCCGAGTGGGGTTATGATTTTCCCACTTACGAGGACGGCCGTCCATACCGCGGCATGCTTCGGGGACCCGACTACCTGCGCTTCATGCGTCAGAAGCTCATCAAGGCACGGGTCAAGGTCATCGACCATTGTCCCGTGGAGGAGCTTCTCGTCTCCGAAGGAATGGCTGCCGGAGCGATCGCCCGCAGCAGACGCACAGGCGAAGCACTTTATATCAGCGCAGGCGCCGTCGTGATCGCGACCGGCGGCTGCGCTTTTATGAGCGGAGCACTCGGCACCAACAACCTGACCGGAGACGGCTACCTGATCGCCGCAGAAGCCGGCGCCGTCCTCTCCGGGATGGAGTTTTCGGCCCAGTATGGCATCTCGCCCGCCTACTCCAGCGTCACCAAAGGCGTCGTCTATTTCTGGGGCACGTTCAGCGACGAGGCGGGCAATGTCCTCACAGCCCCCGGCGACCGTCAGAGCGTGGTGGCGAGCGAACTGATCAAAGGCCCGGTCTACGCCATCCTTGACAAGGCGTCCCCCCGCCTTCAGGAGGGATTCCGCAAGGGCCAGCCGAACATCTTCGTTCCCTTCGACAGGATGGGTATCGACCCGTTCACCCAGCGCTTCCCCATCACGCTGCGCCACGAGGGAACCGTGAGAGGCACTGGCGGGCTCAAGATCGACAACCGCGCAGGAACGACCGTTCCCGGCCTCTTCGCTGCGGGAGACGCCGCGACCCGGCAGGCGATGTTTGGAGCCTCGACCGGAGGCGGAGGGCCCAACTCGAGCTGGGCCATGGCAACGGGCTCCTGGGCAGGCGAGGACGCGGTAAGATTCGTCAGATCCCTCGGAAAGAACTGGCGTTCCAGGAGCGTCAGGACGGCGGCCGAACGCCCGCCCACCAGGCCGTCAGGCGCGAGTACTGACATCGAGGCGGTTCTCGATATTGTCAAACAGCAGATGCTTCCCCTCGATAAGGGGTACTTCCGAAACCAGAAGAGTCTCTCCGACACGGAGCACCTGCTGTCCGATCTCTGGCATGACGAAAGCTGGCGGACCGGGCGTGCATCCAAGGTCCGCGAAGCAGAAGCCCTGATCGCGACGTCAAGGTGGGCGACAGCGAGCGCACTGCTGCGAAAGGAAAGCCGCGGCCTCCAGCGGCGGACCGATTTCCCCGACGCCAATCCGGTCTTGTCGCGCACCATTGATACCGGCGGCACCGACCTCATCTGGACGTCCTTCCACAACCGAGCGCAGGCGAGTGCAGCATCATGATCGAAATCGTCAGCGTGGACCGCTGCATCAAGTGCGACCTCTGCGTCGACGCGTGTCCTGACAACGTCTTCGACGCAGTTCCGAATGCAGCACCTGTGATCGCACGGCAGGACGACTGCCAGACCTGCTTCCTTTGCGAACTCTTCTGCCCCACCGACGCGCTTTACGTGTCGCCGCTGTCCGAGACGATCGAAGGGTCGACGGAGCAGGATCTGCTCGCCCGCGGCATCTTTGGAAGCTTCCGCCGCGAGATGGGCTGGCAGAACGCCAAGCCGCGCGGGACCGCTGGCGACTTGAGCTACCGGATCTTCGAGACCGGCACGATCACACCCTGAACCGGAGAGACTGATGAAACGACTTCTTTCAAACCTGCTGCTTGCCGCGGCTGTGGTGCTCGGCGCGCACTCTTCCTATGCGGAGGACGCCCCCGCTACCATACGCTTCGGAGACGTAGGCTTCGGCTTCGGCACGCCATTTGGCGTCGGGCTGCAGGCGATCGCCGACGCCAAGGGATTCATAGCCGACGAGTTCAGGGGCACGCCGACGAAGCTGGAGTTCACCTACTTCACCGGAACCGGCCCGGCAATCAACGAAGCCCTGTCCAATGGCCAGCTCGACTTCGCCTCCTACGGCGCCGTGCCGAACATCATCGGCAAGGCCAACGGTCTCGATACCGTCATTCTTGCATCCTACGGCGGAACGACGATCTTCGGAGCCGCGCGGCCGGACCTCAACATCAAGTCGATCGCCGACCTCAAGGGCAGGAAGGTCGCGATCCAGAAGGCGACGATCATCCACTGGGGCCTGATCACCGCACTGAAGAACGCCGGGCTTTCGGAGAAGGACGTTACGATCGTCGATCTGAAGAATGCCGATCAGCTCGCCGCGATTGCTGCCAAGAGCGTCGATGCCGTGTTCGGAGCGGACTTCCTTCTGCCGCTGGAAGACAAGGGCGTCGCCAAGATCTTCTACAAGTCGTCGGAAGCGGGCGCTTCGGGCGACGGCTTCGGCGCCTTCCTCGTCACCGACAAGTTCCGCAAGGCTTTCCCGGAAGCGACCCAAAAGGTTGTGAACGGGTTCGTGAAGGCGGCGCAGTGGCTGGCGGACGACAAGAACAGAGACGAGGCCTTCAGGATCTGGTCGCGCGCCGGATCGCCGGTCGAGATCATCGCCAGGTCAAACTCCGGAAGCACGCTGGGACAGAAGTACAACCCGCGCCTCGACGACTTCTTCGTCGCACGGTATCGGAGTGGCATCGCGTTCGACCGGGAGCAGAAGCTGATCCGCCGCGACGTCGATCTCGACCAATGGGTGGACCGCACCTATGTCGACAACGCTGTGAAGTCGCTGAACCTGCAGTCGCTGTGGCCCGACCGGTCCGCGGCAGGCGTCCTTCAGAACTGAGGGGCGATATCATGACAACGTTCGGAGCCGAAGAGAGCTTTCGTGTCGAGCGCGCGGCTCCGGACGTGCAGTTATGGAAGGTAAGGTCGCTTGCTCTCAGACTGGTACTCCCGCTGGCCTTGCCAACCGGAATACTGGCGCTCTGGTGGGCTGCGTCGGTCAACGGCTGGGTATCGCCACAGGTCCTGCCGCAGCCTGACTGGGTGTTGCAGACCTTTCTCGATCTGCTGGAAAGCGGCGACATAGCCGCTGCCGCCGCCGTCAGCTTCCGGCGGATTGCGGAAGGCTTCCTGATTGGCGCCTCGCTCGGCTTTCTGTTCGGGCTGCTGATCGGCAAGTCGGAAACGGCGGACGCCTATCTGGGACCGACCTTCCGGGCGCTCGCAGCCGTTCCTTCCATAGGCTGGCTGCCCATTCTCATCCTTCTTCTGGGCATCGAGGAGAGCCTGAAGATCGTGATCCTCGCGAAGGCCTGCTTCGTGCCGATGGCCATCAGCACTGCGGAGGGCGCACGAACGGTCCCAAAAGGACTGACGGAGGTCGCGGACATCCTCAAGCTCAGGGCCCGGACGCGCTTCTTCAAGCTGACCTTGCCCTCGATGGTGCCCTTCATCGCGAGCGGGATCCGGCTCTCTCTCAGCCAGGCCTTCGTCTCTCTGATTGTCGTGGAGATGCTCGCCGGCACAGATGGGCTGGGTTACATGATGGTCTGGGGCCGTACCCTGTTCCAGCTCGACATCGTGATCATTGGCATGGTCGTCGTTGGTGTCGTCGGCTTCCTTCTGGACTGGCTCCTGAAGCAGGCCGAATCCTTCGTCCGGAGAGGGAGCGGCGCAGATGCCTGAGCGTCTGCATACCCCTCGGAGGCTCCCACTCGGCGCAGTCCTGCCGCTGGCGGCGACAGGCGCCTGGGCGGCTGCGTCTATGACCGGCATGCTGTCAGGACCGATGGCCGTCAGCCCCCTGGAGGTGCTGACGACGCCCTTCCTCGACGCGTCGGGCCGGGAGCTCTGGCTGTCGCTTCTGGCGACCATGCTGCGGGTCCTTGTTGGCGGAGCGATCGGCGGGATCGTCGGGCTGATGCTTGGCTATGCCGCGGGAATGTACCGCGTCGCGTCGCTCGGCCTTGCTCCGACCGTCCATACCATCAGGCAGGTCGCCCTGTTCGCATGGATACCGCTGTTGACTGCATGGTTTGGCAATGGCGAAGGTACCAAGCTGGTGTTCATCGGGCTATCGACATTCTTTCCCCTCTTTCTGGCGACCGAGCAGGGCGTCCGAGGCACTCCGGAAAAGCTCGTCGACGTGGCTCGCACGCTGAAGTTGAAGCGCTGGACGCGGGTCTCGAAGCTTTATCTGCCTGCGGCTCTGCCGAGCATCTATGTCGGCCTTCAGATCGCGGTGCTGTCCGCGTGGATCGGAACCATCGGCGCGGAATACGCGATCGGCAACGGACGAGGTTTGGGAAGCTACATTGCCAGCGCTCGCGACCAGTTCCGGATGGACATCGTCCTTGTCGGCGTCTTCGCGCTTGCGGGCGGCGGCGTGCTCCTCACGACGGCCGTGCGGTCGCTCACTGCACAACTTTCTCCATGGGCACAGGATCAGTCATGACCGCTCTCGCCATCGAACATGTCAGCAAGTCCTATGCCTTGAACGGCGTTCAGCGCCCTGTGCTCAATGATATCAGCTTCGACGTTGCGCCCAACGAGATCGTCTCCATCGTCGGCGCATCCGGCTGCGGCAAGTCGACATTGCTCAGGCTGATAGTCGGACTCGACGAAGACTACCGAGGTTCGATCATCCAAGGCGGCGTGAGCGATACGAAAGCGGCCAAGGTCGGCATGGTCTTCCAAGATCACCGGCTCTATCCCTGGCTCACGGTCGGCGCGAACGTCGATCTCGCTTTTGACGCCTCCAACCTCCGGAAACCCGAGCGTCTTGCGCGGGTTCACCACTACCTGCAGCTTGTCGGCCTCTCCGACTATGAAAAAGCATACCCAAAGCAGCTATCCGGCGGGATGGCGCAGAGAGCGGCGATCGCGAGGGCGCTGGCCCAGGAACCTGACATCCTGCTGATGGACGAACCCTTCGGTGCGCTGGACTCAATCCTCCGCATGCGACTGCAGGACGAACTGCTCTCCATATGGGAGAAGAACCGGGTCTCGATCGTCATCGTCACCCACGACGTGGAAGAGGCTCTTTACCTCGGAAACCGCGTGATCGTCATGGAACCCGATCCAGGTCGTATCCGCGACGTCTTCGAGATAGAGCTGGCTCGCCCACGTGACCGGGCCGACCCAAGACTTGCCGCTCTCAAGCAACGGTGTCTCGCCACCTTGGTGGGGAGAGAGGCCCTATCCTGAACGAACACGGTTCGCTTGCTCCGTTTCAGGGGCAGCGTCCGTTCTAAGCTGCGCAAGATCTACCGCTCGCCTGAACTAGGCAAGCCGTTCGACGGCTCGTCTACGTCCTGCGGTCCGGCCGGCGCCTGTTCCGTGCGCGTTGGTGGGGATACGCCGCTGTTTCAATCGGAGGGCAATCTTCTGGCTCTTTCCGCCGACGCCGCGTGCTGCTGCTCGGCCTCGCTCCAGTGCCGTTCGTGCCGCCCTCTAACCGCCTCTCGTCCCCCATTTCCGATATGCGTTGTCGCGGATCCTGCCGTCGTCCATGATGTCCTTTGTGACACGGGCCGCAGGATTCCTGCCTTTCCTCGCCGATGGCAGCATGGACGTCCTGCAGCCCGACATCGCCATCTGCGGCGGCCTGACAGGAGTGCCTCAAGTTGCCGCGCAGGCTGCGATTTACAACCGGCCTGTCATCCCGCACGTTTGGGGCAGCACAGTCAACTTCCATGCAGCCCTGCATCTCGCGGCGACGCTGCCGCCTCATCGTGCCGGAGGCGCCGAGCCTTACCCCCACATCGAGTTCGACGTGGGCCCGCATCCGCTGCTCGACCTCGCTCGCCCGGTGCTGGACGAGCACGGTTGCGTTGCAGTCCCTGCAGGGACAGGGCTGGGAATCGATCTGGCGGCGGCAGCACAGGAGCCCTATGCGATCGATCGGAAGGTGATCACTTCCTAGATGCTCGACGAGGACGAACCGGATCGAGCCGATGTACTGGTGCACTGGTTTAGCGCGGGCGCTGGACGATACGTAATTTTTGCGGGGGCTAACTCCTATCCGCAGCGCCGCCCTATCCCGCCCCGCCGCGCGGCCCTATCCCGGCGAACGGCGCAGGCCCCGAAAGCGATCGATCAGGACCTCAACGCCCACTTCACTCACCAGATTCATCATCCTGTAGCCGCGCCGCCCTTCGAACATGGCAGGAAGGAGATCGGCTGACACCAACTTGACTTCTGACCGTGGAACAACCCGAAGAAAAGTGCTCGCTCCCCTTCTCGCCACGTCCAGCCCCAATGCGCGCAGCACGTCCGCGCCCGAGAACCATCGCCGCCCCTTCAGAACGATGTGTCTAACCGGTGATCCGTTGCATTCGGTGGCGACCACGCGGACGTCCTTAGGGACAGATTGCGCCCCGTCAGATAGACGGCCAGCCATCTGCGCGAGCCCCGCTCTCGTGGCTAGCAAACATGTTGCTCATGGATTCTCTCTCAAGCCTTGATGCTCCTGACTCACGCCTAATGGGCACCCGCTCCTCCGCCAGAGGTCCGCTTCGTCAAGAGAAGCGCGATCGCCGCGACGGCAAGAACCACGCCTATCACAGCGAAGGTATCGCTAAAACCCATGATCAGCGCCTGCCGTCTCACCACCCGTCCAAGAGCGACCACGGCTTGGCCGCTGGCTTTCGCGTGATCTGTCACCCCGTGTGCCTGGAAGTATGCCGTCAACTGCTCCAGCCGTTCGCGAACCTCCACCCGACTCGTCGTGACCGACTGTCCGATGATGTTCGAATGGAACTGCTCCCGCTTGGTCAGAATGGTTCCAAGCGTCGCCGTTCCCACTGCGCCACCGAGGTTTCTCAGCATGTTCGTCAGACCGGACGCCGCGGCGGCGTCCGAGGGTGCTATGCCACCGGTCGTGATGGCCGTAATCGGCGTCAGCACGAACGCCTGCCCAATAGCCCTCACAATGTTCGGTATCCAGAACTGATCACCCGCGTTATCTGCGGAGAGCATGACGTTCATGAAACAGCTGAGGGCGAAGATAGCGATGCCTAGAAAACCTATGTAGCGAGCGTCGAACCTCTTCATCATCATCGGGACCAGGGGGATCAGCACAAGCTGCGGCAATCCGGTCCAAGCCAGAACGTTGCCGATCTCCTGCGCGTTGTAACGCTGCACCTGCCCCAGGTACTGCGGCAGGATATACACCGTCCCAAACAGTGCGACTCCGACCAGCACGTTGACTGCGACACCGATCCCGAAGTTGCGTTGTGCCAGCAACCTCAGCTTTACCAGAGGCTTCTCGACCGTCAGTTCAATCCAGATGAATGCGGCCAGAAACACGAACGCGACCACGCTGAGCTTGAGGATGAACGGCGACGAGAACCAGTCGTCCTTATTACCCTCCTCCAGCACAGTCTGGAATGCAGCGAGACCGATCGACATCGTGGCAATACCCGCCCAGTCACCTTCCTTTAGGAGACCGAGGCGCATCGGCTGCCTGTCGAGTGTGGCGGCAAGCGCGACTGCCATGAGTGCACTGGGAATGGTGTTGATGAAGAAGATCGTCTGCCATCCGTAGTTCTCCGTCAGGTAACCGCCGATCGTTGGCCCTATCGCCGGAGCGAAGGTCACCGACAGAGCGAATATCGACAGCCCGACCGGCTGCTGGGGCTTGGGCAGCTTGGTCAGCACCATAGTAAAGGCCATGGGGATCAATATGCCGCCTGCGAATCCTTGGAGCCCTCGCATCGCGATCATTGAACTTAGGTCATGGGTAAACGCGCAGGCCATCGAGAACAACGGGAACAGGATCGTGTTCGCAAGGATATAGGTGCGAAAGGAGAAGACGCTGCTGAAGTACGCCGTCAGCGGGATGACGATGATCTCCCCGATCAGGTAGGACGTCGAGATCCAGGCGCCGTTATCGACGCCGGTTCCGATTCCGCCCTCTATGTCGAGGAGCGACGCGTTGGTGATCTGGATGTTGAGGATCGCCATGAACGCGCCAATCATGCCGGCGAGGACCGCTATCCATTCCTTCGCCCCGGCCTTTTGCACCGATGCTTCAGCCACCGGTCGCGTGGGGCCGGGGAACGTCGAGACGTTTGACATTGTCATACCCTGATTTGCTTAGGATAGCGAACTAGCGCTCGGACCGGATGTCGATGGTGGGAGTGACGGACATGCCTGGGCGCAGTTCGCCGGAGGACTTCCCTTCCCCGTCTAGCACTATTCGAACCGGGATCCGCTGGACTACCTTGGTGAAGTTGCCCGTCGCATTGTCGGGCGGAAGAAGAGCGAACTCCTGTCCACTCGCAGGAGCGATGCTGTCGACTCGGCCATGAAAGCTTCTCCCTGGAAACATGTCGACCTCGATGTCGACTACCTGGCCTGGACGAACGTCCGTCAGCTGCGTCTCCTTGTAGTTGGCGACGACGTAGGCCGAGTCGGTCGGAACGACCGTCATAAGCTGCGTGCCGGCCTGGACGAACTGCCCAACGCGGAGGGTACGATTGCCCACAACGCCGTCTATTGGCGCAACGATGCGCGTATACGACACATCGAGTTCGGCCTGACGTCGCACGGCTTCGCTACGCGCGAGCGCCGCTGTCGCCTGAGCAAGCTCCGCCTTCAGAAGCTCAAGCTGCCTCACCGCGCCGTCGAGGGTCGCGGAGTCACGCGCCGTCGTGGCGCGGCTGGCGGCGATTTGAGCGGCCGCCTGCTCCGCCGTCTGCACCGGAGCATAGCCGTTGCTTGCCATGTGCGCGTACCGCTTGTCGTTCTGCTCTGCAAAAACCTCGTTGGCGCGATCGACGTCAATGGTAGAACGGGCCGCGGCGATCACGGCCTGCTGGTTGTCGAGTGCCGCCTTTTTGGCCTCCACTGTGGCTTTTGCAGCGTCCAGTTCCGCCTTCGCCTGAGCCAAGGCTGTCGCGTAGTCCCGGTCGTCAACGACAGCGAGAACTTCTCCGGCTCTAACTACCTGGTTGTCCGCGACGCGGACATCTGTCAGATATCCCGATATCTTTGGAGCGACGGCACTGCTGTCCGCTTTAACGTACGCGTCGTCGGTGGAGATCTCGAAACGCCCGACCGTCCAATACCGATGGCCGTAGTACCCGGCCGCGGCAAGAACGACCAATGCCGAAAGTGCTCCTGCCAATTTTCTGCCGCGCCTTCTGCCTGCATCACCCTCGGAAACCGCCGGGGCAAGATCGCGGCCTCCGGGCGCGCGACCGGCCTCGGCCTTGGCGTCCTGCTCCGCGTTCCGCTCTACCTTGCTCCCAAGTGACACGACGTTCTCTTCCATAGCGACTTCTCCGAAGGGCTCGGGGCGTATGCCACCAACCCGATATTAAGAAAACTTGTATTTTCCAAATTATACCCGTACGATGGTATGTCAACGCGAATTCGGAAAACAGCCATCTTCCTATTTGATGCTCCTGAGATTCTTCTTCCGCGGGTTGGCACCAACGCAGGATTTTCTTCGCTGCCGATCCGCACACGACCATCCGGTCGTCAACCAGCCGGACGCCGTCCCGCCCGGCAACTACCGACGGACGTCGAGGAGGCGCCCAATGAAACAGAGTTCCGAGCGAACAGAAAAATGCCGCGGCAGGCCGCCGGTCAGGCCGCCCTCGGAGACGAAGCGCGTCATTGTGGCCGCAGCCGCCGAGCAGTTCCGGCAGGACGGCTACGCTTCCGCCAGCGTCGCCCGGATCGCACGTTCCGCAGGAGTGTCAACAAAAACTCTCTACCGGCTCTTTCCAGCCAAGTCCGACCTGTTTGCTGAAGTCATCTCGCAGCAGATCGGACGCTATTTCCTGCCGCTCGAGGAAAGGGAGCTTGCCCGCATGTCAACGAGGGAGGGCCTCGAGCACCTCCTTACGGCGTACGGTAGGCTGACTCTGTCGGAAGAGACCATCTTCATGACGCGTCTGGTCCTGGCGGAATCCGATCGGTTCCCGGAGCTAGCCGCGGTCTTTTACGAGCAGGCGGTCCGCAGAACGAGCGCCACGATCGAGGCATGGCTTGCGCGCCAGGTGGCGGCCGAAACGCTGCAGCTCGACAACGTGCCGGAGGCCGCTGGGATCCTGCGCGGGATGATGGCCATGGAGCCTCAGCGCGCGGCGATGCTCGGTTGCGCCCCCGCTCTTTCGGAAGAGGACGTCGCTGATCGCGCCAGACGGTGCACGCGCATCTTTCTCGACGGATCTGTCAGCCGCACACGCGCGCGCTCTAGCGGGTTGCCGTTCTAAAGCACAGCCTGTACCGATGTTGTGCTCGGCCCCTGGTCAGCCTTCACGCATCGTCGCTGTTCAACCACCGAAGCGTTTTAGGATCTCCCTAGCTATTTCGTCGTGCCTTTCCTCAAGCGCGAAGTGACCTGCCGCATAATGGCGGACGACGACGTTCGAGTCGTATTGCTCGATGGCGTCTGCTCCTCTCGGGATGAAAATGGGATCGCCGTCGCCCCAGACGACGAGGGCTTTGGGCTGCGCCGTCCGAAGGTAAGACTGCCATGCAGGATAGAGGTCGAGGTTCGATGGTATGTCCAGCTGCAAGTCTACCATCGCCCTTCGTCGAGCAGGATCCGCGAGCGCGAAGGCGTCGGATGCCACAGCGTCAGGACTCAGCCGATCCGGCTCGGCGGCTCCCTTCTTGTATAGAAAGACGTCGGTCGCCAGTGCCACACGTGCCTCCACCGCCGCGCGCCGTTCGGGGGTAACCGGGCCCTTGAGTCCTTGTACCGCCTTCAATCGACCCGGTTCCCAACCGTCCAAACTGATTGGGGTGTTCTGGATGACAAGCCCGGCAACGCGTTCCGGATTCCGCGTGGCGAGCCGCATGCCTATGGGTCCGCCGAAGTCCTGCATGTAGAGGATAGTTCGGTTGACGTGCATATCGTCCAGGAACTTCTCGACATAGTCCGCGACCTTGTCGAAGGTCAGAGGGGGCGAGCCTTCGGGCGGGACGGCGCTGCTTCCCATGCCGGGATAGTCCGGAGCGATGACGCGGAAATTAAGGGCAAGGGCAGGAATAAGGTCGCGAAACATGTGGGATGACGAAGGAAAGCCGTGCAACAGGACTATCGTCGGGCGCACCGGATCGCCGGCCTCCCTGTAGAAGATCTCCAGACCGTCCACCGACGCCCTCCCCTGACGAACGGCCTCGTCGGCCGCTCCACACTGCGCGACCCAGCCCGCGACCGCCAAAGACGCTAGGACGACCGCTTGCATTCTTCTGATAATCATCATTTTTCAGCTCCAACTTTCAGGTCGTCGTTTCCTTGAGACGTCTTCACAGGAAGGTTCGTAGAGAAATGATCTTCCAGCTCAGCGCCCATGCGGGCGACAAGCGCGATCGCCGGTCCCAGCGGCTGCATGACACATGACCGACTTCACCAGACCCTGGGCATTTCGCTCCCGAAGAGCAGTTCGTCTATCTGCAGCTCTCGTTTCCGTCACGTACCGGAGGGGAGCGTGAGATCCGATCTGCGCCGCAGAGCGACCAGGTTTATCGGCCCTCACGGCCAATCTCAGGTGGACGCCCGGACAGCAAACTCGTTTCTGTGGAGCTCGACGAACTCCCGTACGGTCAGGGGCCTCGTACCCGTCACCTGCTCGATCACCTTGTCCGACCCGGAGAAGAGGCCGTTCTGGTAGTCCACCGCAATGGCGCAGAAATGCTGCACGAGGAATGGGGGAAGACCCTGTGCCTCTAGTCGATGCTTGTACTGAGCCACAGTCGTCGGCCGGTACTGGACGTCGATTCCTAGCACCTCCCCGATCGCCGCCGCGATACCCTTCTGGTCGAGCTCGACCGGGCCATGCAGCGCGTAAGTCCTTCCAATGTGTTCGGCCGGGCTTTCAAGCACGGCTGCGATGAACCGCGCCTGATCTTCTGCCGCTATAGGGGCGTGACGCCCCTCGCCGTAGGGCAGATCGATCGCACCTTCATTGACGATGGACGCCTGCGCATGAGGATACAGGAACCACTGGGAGAAGAAGGTAGGCCTCAGGTGGACCACCGGCACGCGCGACCAGTCGAAGATGCGTTCCGCAATCCAATGGTCGCGAGCAGCATGGCTTCGAGAGTCCTCGCGGGCCGAGATCTGGGACATGTTCACTAGAACCCGCGCTCCGCCCCGCCGAAGAGCGTCCGCAAGGTATGCCGTGGCCTGGACGATGCCGGGCCGCACCGGGTAGCAGAAGTAAGCCCCTGCCACTCCTTTCGTCACAGCAAGGAGATCGTCGTGCTCCAGCATGTCGCCGACGACAACCTCCGCTCCCGACGAGCGGAGTTCTTCAGCGCGCTCGTCATCCTTCCGAACGAGCGCACGGACCTCGTGCCCCCGTTGCAGAAGTTCCTTCACCGTATAGCGGCCGGTTTCGCCAGTGGCGCCCGTTACGAGGTAGCGCTCAGCGCTCATATATTCTCTCCGTCTTGTTCAGATGTTCCCGCCTAGGCCGGCGGCGGAGAAGAAAGTACATGTGTATATGCACAATTGCAATATCGAGGTTGAGCGATCTGATTGCGGTAAAGACCTCTGGACCTTAAGGCTGAGAAGCAGGCGGCTGCTTCCTTACGCGGCGCCTCCGGACACTTTCATTGTGCTCCAGGGTCCTCGCCGCGGAACGTCAAACCCGCTCCATCTCGACCAAGCGTTGATTGCGACGGAAGGCAGATGGTAGGTCTCGCCCCCTGCCTCCGTGTTTCGGCTGCATATTACTCGCCGGGCTCTTCGCTTGCGGCCGAGGCACCACAAACATAAAGTCGCTTGCATGATAATAGTTACATAGCTATGCCTCTGTCGGCAACGGAGGCGCGACGGAATGGATCGGAATCTACGACGGGATAGAGCGGGAGCGCGCGAATCCGCCGGCCCGCGGCTGACCCAGGCGGTCGTTGCCACGGCCAGCCTCCTGTCCGCCTTGGACCTTTTCATCGTGAACATTGCATTCCCCTCCATTCGCGACAGCTTCCACGGCGCGTCCAACCAGAGCCTCTCCTGGGTGCTGAGCGCCTATTCGATTGCCTTCGCCGCCTTCATGGTTCCCGGAGGCCGCATGGGTGACCGGTTCGGGCGGCGTCGCCTCTTTCGCACAGGACTCATCGTCTTCCTGACGTCGAGCGCCGCTTGCGCGCTTTCTCCGGACGTAGTCTGGCTGGTAGCGGCCCGAGCTTTCAAGGGACTGGGCGCCGCACTGATGATTCCGTCGAGCCTCGCTCTGCTGCTGACAGCCTATCCTCCTGACGCGCACAAACGGGCGATCGGGACATGGGCCGCCATCGCCAGCATAGGGGCCGCGGCCGGTCCCATCCTAGGGGGCCTTCTCGTCCATCTCGACTGGAGGCTTATCTTCCTTATCAATGTCCCCGTAGGGCTTCCGGCGGCATGGCTGAGCCGGAGAATCGGAGAAACGGAAGCTGGCTGCTCGCAGATGCCAGATCTCCTGGGTTCCGCGTCCTTCGCGACCGGAACCGCCTGCATCGTGGCGGCGATCTCCTATTCGACGGATTGGGGAGTGTACAGCTGGCGTCTCGGGATCCTGGCCGGCGGCGGCGTCGCGCTTCTCCTCGTGTTCGTGCGCAGGTGCCTGACGTCGCCATCTCCCGCGCTCGATCTGCGGGTGTTCCGCAGCCGTCCGTTCTCGCTGTCCGTAGCAGGAATGCTGCTCTTCTACATCGGGTTCGCAATGTCCATCCTGGGTGGAACGATGTATCTGACTCAGGTTTGGCGCTGGGATCCGACCGTGGCCGGCCTCGCCTACGTCGTCGGTCCCGCGATCGCCGGCCTCTCTTCCATGGCTGCCGGCAGGGCGAGGCTTTCCCCTCGTGAACTGATTCTTGTAGGCTGCGGCTCCTTCGCTGTCGCCAGTCTCTACTGGCTCTTCAACCTAAGAGATGACTCTCAGTATCTTCTCGGGTTCCTCCCCGGATCCGTCTGCTCGGGAATAGCCGTCGGCACGGCGCAGGCAGGATTTCTGGCAGGAGGGACTGCGTCGCTCTCCCCACGGGAGTACTCTGCGGGGAGCGGGATCTTGAATACCTCCCGGCAAGTGGGCGGCGCGCTGGGCGTAGCCGCGCTGGTGTCGATCACCGGTACGGCGACCTCGAGCAGCGACTATCGGCTGGCATTTATAGTCATCGCCTGCACCTCGCTTGGTGCCGGCCTCTGCGCGATGGGTTTAAACGCTCGCGGCGGAAACGGGAATGGGAAGACGGAAGCGAGCGGATCGGCCTCTTAGTGACGGAGCGGCCATGACGCCTGGCGAGCCGAACGCCTTCGCCGTGGTCAAGGCTGTACGGCGCGAGTTGGCCGGGGCTCTCGCCCTCGGAATAGCCTTGACCTCCCACCGCTGTCTTCGCGAGAAGCTGCGGTGCGCAGCCGTTGGTAACGATGGAGCAGCAGTCGCACTGAAGCTTCCTCCTCGCACCGGCTGGCTTGTTCTTGAAGTACACGGGGCGGTCCGCATCCTGCCCCTCGATCCCAAAGGCATTCCGGCGGTCTCCTTGGATCGCCTGCTTCTATCTCGGCCGGATCTTGCCGACGAGATCAGTACAGCCTTGAAGGGCCGAGCTGCGGATAGGGCCGACCGTCTGCTCGACCCCGTCTATCATGTCGGCGCTGCCATGACGCGCCGGCAGTATCGCGATCTTGCAGATTGGGCGCCGCTCATCGGCGCCGCCGCTTCGGACGCCGCAGCTACGCTTTGCGCCGTGCTAGAGGATTCAAGGCCGGGGCTGCTGGCGAGGCTCCGGCTTGGCCAGCATCCGATCGAGGCCCTGCAGCTATACTGGTCCACCACCCACGCGATGGCCACCATGATGATCTTGGGGGTTCGCGGCGGTAGCATTCCTTCCCTGCAGGACGCTGCGCCGAGACTGCCCTGGAGCAACAGGACGCCATCGATAGCGTTCACCCGCGAGAGGACACTCTGGATGTCGGCGGCGGGCGCCGTTGCGGCAATAGCGTCCGGGATTCAGGTCGTCGACGTCTACCTTTCCGCGCTTTCCTCCGCTGCCGGTCCGCTCGCCGCTTTCGACGCCCTGTTCGGCCTGGCGTCCGTCGCAATCGCCCGCCCGGACGAGAGCCGCCGAATCGCGACGGAGATCGAGCTGCTCATGGGCATACACCTGAAGCAGTTTGCCACAGGCGAGCCGACCGTAACTGCTAGCTACCACAGCGCCCTCGGCGCTATCCGGAAGGTCCAGGCGCGCGCTTTCGAGGCACGCCCGCTCCGGCCCCGGCTGGCCTCCCGACGCAGCTTTTTTCTCGACCCTGCTGCTTTGTCGACGACAGGGCGGATGAACGGCTTTATCGCCCTTCCTCATATCGTAGCCGGAGCTCCTGAGCTGCTATATCCCTCCTATTCGATGTTGCCGCAAAGACGGTTCTTCTCGCGTGGCAGCGTTCAACGCGTGCTGTCGAATAGGTGGAGCGAGGAGCAGTCCGAACGATGATGGAAGCCGGACACAGACAGATCTGCGATCAGAGATGGCGGAGAGGACGCCAGCAGGAAGAGCTGCGCGATATCTCGACTGCCTCCTGAAGATATTCCCCGTTGCCACGGAACTCGACGCGCTAGCTAGGGCTACGGCCATCCCACGGGTCACTAGGTCAGGCCCCAAGAGGAAACGCTGGAGTTCGTGGCGGAGGTCACTGCGTCATTGCGCCTTCTTCCGTTTTCATGCGCCCCGGCGTGCATGGCAGAGGCTCCGCAACTGACGCCGGCTCTTCAGGCTCCGTCGGTTGCCGACTTGACGGCGTCTCCGCCGAGGCGGAACCGCGGCTCTCGAATCAGTTCACCACTCGACCGGTCCACGACTACCGGCTCCGCCGCCTGTCCCGTCTCGGTGTCCAAGATGTACACCGAATGGCCACCCTCCGTGAAATGCCTGTTTCCATATGCGATCAAGGCATGGATCACGCTCTGAAAGTCTCTTCCCGCGTCGGTTAGCAGATACTCGTACCGTAGTGGCCTGTCGCAGTACCGTGACTTCTCAAGCAGTCCAGCCTCCACAAGCGTGGCCAATCTTCGTGCAAGCATATTCGGTGCGACGTCCAGGCTCCGCAGGAACTCATCGAACCGCTTCAGCCCCCTGAGCGCGTCGCGAAGAATAAGGATGCTCCACTGCTCGCCCACGCGCTCAAGCGTCTGGGCTACAGGACAGTCCATTTCCTGAAAACTCTTCCTCTTCATCCGGCGCTCCTTCAGCACATCCATCTTACACGGTGACTTTCATGGTGCAAGTCACCGTGTTAGTTCTTGGGTCAACACTTCCTAGGAAGCCATCATGGACCTGTTCGCGCTAGACAACCCTATCTGGTACTCTCTTTCGACCGCTCACCGAAACCTTGCGATAACAAAGGGCCTGGCATTGCGCTACCCTATCGACGTGGCGCCGTTTGCAGGCCTGGCAGATTACAGCCCAGCCGGAATGGGCGACTTGCGCAAGCTGGCCGTGGATGCCGATGTGGCGTTGTTCACCGGCGTGCCGCTAGAACCGCCGGCGGACTTGGAGGTGCTAAAAAGCCTCACGATCGAGCAGATGTACTGTAACAGGGTAGCGCAGTACAATCTTGAAGGAATCGAGCGGCTGCGCAGCGGCGACGTGGAGGACATGCTCCGCCTCGTATCGGCTACGCGACCGGGGCCTTTTTCAGGCAACACGATCGTCCTCGGCGAATACTACGGCGTCCGTTCCGAAGACGGGCGGCTCGTCGCCATGGCCGGCCAGCGGCTGATGCCGGAAGGATTCGTGGAAATCAGTGCGGTGTGCACAGACCCAGAGTTCCAGGGCCTAGGTCTGGCGCGAAACTTGGTCGGCTTCCTGGTCTCGAAGGCCTTGTCGCAGGGCGTAGTGCCGTTCCTTCATGTGAAGACCGAGAACGGTGCCCGCCAGCTCTATCGGAAGATCGGATTTCAGACGCGGCGACTAATGCAGCTTACAGTCCTGCGTCCTGCGTGACAGGTGCGACTTGCTTTGCGCGGAGTAAGCCGCCCGCCACGTTAAACTTAGAGCGTACTTGCCAGCTGGTATGATCTTCGACGCCCGCAAGTGCCGGCGGAGCTAGTATTGTCTGTGCGACGTTCTGCATGGGCTGCTGAAGGAGCTTCTGGATCATCGGCGACAGTCGGCTGGCTTGCGTTCGATCATGTATCGCGGCTCATTGACATACGGCTCCAGCCGCCTCAGCCTTTCATCGGAAGCACAGACTTGGAAGGGTTACGATGCAGTATCGGAGTGCGAGAGAAACGGAGACGGACTCGAAGCTGAAACAGTTTGAGGTTGTCAACGAGATCAATCGTCGCCGGACGCAGCTAGCCGACGAAATGGGCGGCATTCGCGACGTCGCTGGGCTGTCGCTGGAGGCCCTGCTGGACACATTGCTCATACTTAGCTTCGACGAAGCATGCACGAACAGGGCATCCCGCGCGTGCTTCTGGGGCGCCAAGGACCCCGCGGTTCGCACTTTGGAGGATGCTGTGGCAGAGCGTCTGCGGAACGACTTCAGCAATGTGGATCCAGCTCCATCTAGGGGACGAGGAACCATGGCCGCACACGGCCAGGTATCGGTGGAACACCTGTGGCACCTCGCCCCGGATTTCGGTTAGGCGCCGAACACTTTCTGCTGTCAAATAGAGGAGGACGTAGACCCGATGCTATAAAGCTCTAACTGAGAGAAGCAGCGCCTGGATAAACCTAGCCAACTGACGTCAGCATGCTTCTAAGAAGACCTCCGCGGCTTTGGACGATTAGGTGGATCCTCAGCCGGCTTTGACCTGGCGGCGAAACCCGGCGCCTCAAGCACGACGATATCGAACGTCCCTGCGTGTCAGCCCTTATGAAATCTTCGCCGACAGGCGGCGGTGCGGCGTACCTTTGGCATCTCTCATTCGTCGGGGCATGTGCCGGTGGAGGGAGGTACGGGACGCGCACGGCTACCTCTCCTTCGGCGGCTCCTCAAGTCAATGATCTCCCACCTCAATTCTCGCCGGAACGTACCCATCTGACCTGCTTCGAGCACGATACGTCCGCTGGTCGTCAGGTGATGCTGGTACAATGAGACCTATCCTGGCAGCAGCCCTGCCAAGTCTCGTGTCCTAGCGATCTGCGGACGTGGCGGGCAGTAGCGAGTTGCGACGCGTGACTCAGATGTTTTCGCAACAGCCGCCACACGAAGACCAATCAGAAATGAAAGGCGACGTCTTCCGCAACGTTCTCGACGCGCTTGTGCCTGACCCCTAGCCGGCCGTCGGGACGACGCGCTAGCGTATCAGTTACCATCGCGTAAGAGATGAGCTTGGGAAGATCCCGCTCGTAGTGCATGATGGTCATCGGCTCGTTCTTGAGGTCTTCCGCCGCAGAACTGGGTGCGATCCTGACGAGCAGGATGTAGTACGTCACTTGCAGGTCTCCATCTTCCAGCGCTTCCACCACGTGATTGCAGTTGTGTCGCCGCACCCCGCGGGTGATGGGTTCATAGTCCGTCAGAAACCTTTGCAGCTGTTCCCGCCCGACGCTCCGACCTAACGGGTGGTCGACTACGACGTCGTCGGTAAATGCGTCGAGCAGCGCCTCCGGCTCCCAGCGGTCGAAGAGGAAGTTTACTCGGTTAACGAAATCGATCGCCTCTCCCCTCGCGTCCGCAGGCGCCGGTTCGCCAAAAAGCCTATTCCTGTGTGTCATGCTTCTCACTCCATATGTGTATATGCACATATGACTGCAGAAACGTCGGCAGGTCAAGTCCGTGCCTGCTGCGATGACGCGCATCGGTCAACCCGAAACGGAGCGCTTCGCGGAGCTCGATGGCGGCGAAAGAGCCGCGGCGGTCGCGGACCAGCCTCGGGGTGATCCATGAACCGCGGCGTTCTGGCTGTGCGACTACTAGCCCTACGTGGCTCCCTGCGCTGAATCCCGCGGAAACATCGCTACCTCGCGCTAAAGACGTACCTAGCATTCGTCAGAAGGCGCGGCCATCTGCATAAAACCGAGTGTCGAAATGGACACCTGCCTTCTTAAGTGGTTCGATAACGTTAGACTTGAATGATTCGAGCACCACTGGCTCCGCGGAGTGCAGGCACCCATGACCACAGTCGATCACGTCTTTGGAGGCGCCCACACCGAGCCGAAGCTTCAATGTCTCCGTGAATATCTCGCAGCGTTTTCTATCGCACTAAAGAAGCAGAACTTCGCCCGGTTATATGTCGATGCATTCGCGGGCACAGGGAGCCGCGCAGAAGTCCGGCCCGCGATCCCGATCCTCGGAAGCCTCGAACCCGAAGTAGTTACGACGCAGGGATCAGCCGACATTGCGCTGAATACCCAGCCTCAGTTCCACCACATCTCCCTCATCGAACAGGATCCGTCCAAAATCGGAGCTTTGAAAGACGTGATCACAAGATCAGGTCACAAGGGCGCTCACGTACGACAAGGCGATGCCAACCAGATCGTGAAGGCAATCTGCCGCAACACTCCATGGCGGGGACGCGGCACCATCGGCAACGGAATACGAGGCGTGATTTTCCTGGACCCGTACGGGATGGAAGTCGAATGGAGTACGGTGGAGGCGATCGCGCAGACCGAAGCTCTCGACTGCTGGTACTTCTTTCCGTTGTCAGGGCTATACCGGAACGCGCCACGCGATCCGTTGAAACTCGATCCGGTGAAGGTCAGTTCGCTGAACCGGGTGCTGGGAACTCAGGATTGGCGCGACGCTCTCTATGACAAGCCGCCTCCGGTCGAAACTATGTTTGGCATGTTCGATGGAGAGGAACGACGGATCGAAGTCGATGCGATAGAGGCTTATGTTCAAACACGCCTGGCGTCCGTCTTCAAGGGAACCGTTCTGAAGCCTATGCGAATCAACAACGCTTTGGGCAAGCCGCTGGCATCGTTGTTCTTTGCGGTGTCGAACCGATCGCCGGCCGCCGTCGGTCTCGCGACGAGCATCGCGTCTCACATACTCAAAGCCGGCATTTCGTCCCAAGTGCGCTGACGATAGGTCCGTCCGGTCGCCTTCTTGTTCACCCCGCCCCATTGCTTAAAAAAAAATGCGGACCCAGCCTGCTGGCACTGGTCGAATATCTCGTCGACCCATTCAGGTTTTAGCGGACGTGCGTGCGGCCCCGATTCGCCGCCGACGATAGCCCAGTGAACGCCACGCAAGTCGGCGCCCTGGACGGGACCTATCAAGGGTTCGAAGGAAACGAACCTGATCCTCGCCGACACATTGCGCAACTCGTCGAGACGGTGGAGAACCCGGTGGTCCTCGACACTGGTTCCTAGCCAAGCGTTCGGTAGAACTGGGAAGCCCTGCGACAGGACCTCCGCCATTCGGTCGGGCCGCTTGGTGAGGATCTGGTAAGTGTGCCGCGGCGTTTCTCGCATCACTTCCCAGATCTGGCCGATGAATTGTTTGGGGACGTCTGGATGGAACAGATCCGACATTGAGTTCACGAATACATTTCTGGGCCGTGACCAACGGTGGGGAATGTGAAGCGACGCGGCATCCAGGAATATCTCCCCGGTCCACTTGGCCCGGCCACCGGTCTTCCGCGTCAGGCCCCGGTACTTCTCGACGCCCATCGCTTCGAGACGAGCTGCCATTCGCATCGCGTAGCAGTTTGTGCAGCCTGCACTCATCACAGAGCAGCCCGCTATAGGATTCCAAGTGGCATCAGTCCACTCGATGGAGGTTTCAGTCATTTCCGATCCTCGCCGTTGAAGGGTCATCATAATCCAAAATCCTGAACAAATATGGGCGCGGCTTTGGAACGAGCTTTATCGCATTCGGCTCAGCGGCGTCCTCTGGTCACCTTCGGTAACGTCGGCCCCCTCTCCATCACGACGTCCACAAGATCGTTCAACGGGATCATGCGAACGCTCTCGCGATAGCATCCACCGGAATTCGAAGCGTGCTTGCCGGGCAGACGTGACTAACAGCCAGTTCTACCTTCTCAGCACGCGCGAGCGCTACGATCATCTCATAAACTCCCGACCTACGGTCATGGTGCGCGTTATGCTTGTATAATTCTTCAGGAGCTTCACGACGTAGGTCTAGCTCATTCCGACGCCGGCGCTATACAGACTAGGACTAAAACTACAGCCTGGTGCGCGCGGTACTACCGCTTGTTGCAGACGCAACGCGGCTCGTGCCGCAGCCTGAAAGGCGTCGGAAGAGAAGCCAGAAACGCGCGCTCGGATGGGCGGCGCGGACCGCTCGGTACCCACTGTATCCTAAGTTCGGAAAAACCTCTCGACCGACGTTTGTGAAACGTGTAGAGCAGTACATGTGTAATTACACATTTTGGAGATGAAAATGAAGATTGAAAATTCCGTCGCACTTGTCACGGGCGCTAATGGCGGCATCGGCAGGGCTCTTGTCGCCGAACTCGTGGCTCGCAAGGCGCTCAAGATCTATGCTGCCGCACGCGATCCCAAGACGGTCGAGCATCTGGTAGAGAGGTTCGGCAGCGTGGTCGTGGCACTACCGCTGGACGTTTCCAGCCCCGCCAGCGTGTCGGCCGCGGCGGCGGTCGCCAAGGACGTCACCCTGGTTGTCAACAATGCCGGCTATTGCGCGGAGAAGGGCGCTCTCTCGGCACTGGACGTAGAGGACGCGCGGCGAGAGATGGAGGTCAACTACTTCGGCCCGCTGCAGGTCTCCCGCAGCTTCGCTCCCGTCCTGGCATCAGCCGGCGGAGGAGCAATCCTCAACGTCCTGTCCTTCCTTTCGCTGGTCACCCTGCCGCTCATGGGAACCTATTCGGCCTCCAAGGCGGCGGCGCTCGCCCTCACGCGGACCGTCCGCGCTGAGCTCGCCGCCCAGGGAACGCTCGTCGTCGGCGCCATGCCGGTACAGGTGGACACCACGATGGGCGCCTGGACCACTCAGGAAAAGGTCACCCCGGAAGAAGCCGCGACCGACATGCTCGACGCAGTCGAAGCCGGAGAGACCGAAGTGTTCCCCGGCGCCCTCTCCAGGGGCGCCGCCTCGGCATTCGAATCCGATCCGAAAGGCCTTCAGGCCCAGCTGGCCGGGCTACTACCAGCCTGAACGCGCGATCCGTGACAACTGGGCGCGTCGACTAGGGCGACGCACCGTCCGAGGCAAAACGATTGCCGAACATGGGATGACCTCCGGCGGATTCGGCCGCGGTCGCCTCCTCCTGGAGGACATCCCAGTGCTCGACCAGCAGGCCGTCGCGAAGCCGGAACATGTCCATCGCGACGAGGGCTCTTGCTCCGGGCACCGAATAGCGTCCGTGGATCATCACGTACTCTCCATCCGCCATGGCTCTTCCGGGCTCGTACCGCGTACCGTCGGGGAGGCCACGGACGAGGTCGAAGAGGCCCTCCCTCCCCCCAGGAACCATTCGACTGTGCTGAATATAGTCAGAAGACCACCTTTCCGCCGCAGCTACGAAATCCCGACGATTGAACAGGAGGTCGAGCGCCTCCAGCGCCAGTGTCCTGCCGTCTCTCTCCGTACTCATTGCGACCCGTCCTCCCAATGATCGAGAACGACGTCCGACAGGTCGAGCGACACCAGAAGCGGACCATCGGGCGGCGGTGCATCTCGGGGATAGACCCGTCTCCTAGTTGGCACCATGATGCCGTCCACGTTCTGGTATGCGCTTGCGTAATTCATCCCCGAGGCGCCGCCAAGCAGGTCCACCGTGTAGTCGTGCCTACGTATCAGCCCATCGGGGCCGATGCGCGTGATCTGGGTCCTTGTGTGGCTTGCCACCGCTTTTGGAAACGTGACGCGCAGGCTTCTCCAAACCTCGCCGTCCTCCTGCAGGGGCTCGACCTCCTCCACCTCGAAACCTGGCTCGACGTAGAGAAAGGGCTGCGTGAGGTACGTCCACAAGGCACGACCGTTGAAGACGGCAGCGTGGAACAAGTCCCATCGGGTTTCCTGCACATGTCCCTCGAACGCACGGGCCGGATCCGGGCGTTGATCAAGCACGCGTCCCGCGCCGTCCTCGATCCAGACCATTTCCGGAGTGTAGACCAGGTTGCCACCGCCGATCTCCTCCACGACGAGCCGCTGCCGCCGGGCGTCCGCAACCGCCTTCTTCCCCCGGAACGCACCGGCGACGCCCTTCCACTCGAACAACAGCCCGCCGACATCGATCCTTGCGGAAACCGACTCTACCGTCCTCCAGCGGGACAGCCCGCCGTGCGCCTCAAGGGTATAGGACAAGAGATCGTTCATGCCCGACCTCCCTGCGTACAGATGCGCCCTTCGGCGCCTGTCTCATTGATTAGTCTGTTCCGTCGCCTCGGCCGCCACTCGATCGGCGGCCTCGCCAGCCAGACTGCTAGTTCTTCTTCCATGGTGTCTCCTGCCATTCGAGGCGTTCGACGACGCCTGGCGCGGAAGATACGCAAAGAGCTTCAGTCCACAAATGACGTTAATCCCACTTTTCAGGACGAGGTTCAGGCATGAAGATCGCACTGCTCATATATCCAGACTTCCAAGCCATGAGCCTCGAGGCGCTCTCGGTCTTCGAGCTGGCCAACCAGGCCTTTGCCGATCCTCCCTACGAGGTAGCAACCCTGTCCTGGGCGGGTGGTCCCGTACGCAGCTCCGCAGGCTTCACCATCGGCTCGGAAAAGGTCTTCGGGGGCGGCTTCGACACGCTGCTGGTGGCAGGTGGAATGGAGCTTCCGACGCCACCTGCCCAGCTTCTCGAGTGGCTGACCCAAGCGGGAAACTCGTTTCGCCGGATTGGTGGGATTTGCACTGGTACGTTCGTTCTCGCTCAGGCAGGGCTTCTCGGGGGACGGCGTTGCACCACGCATTGGATGGTGTCGAACGAACTTGGAGAGCGGTTCCCCGACGTCGCGGTCGAGCATGACCGAATCTTCGTAGTCGACGGCCCGATCTGGACTTCGGCAGGCATGTCGGCGGGAACGGATCTGGCGTTGGCGATGGTCGAGAACGATCACGGACGAGACATAGCCGGCAGTGTCGCAGACAAGCTGCTGCTATACCACCGGCGGAGCGGAACGGACGGCCAACGCTCGGCACTACTTGCGCTGGCGCCCAGATCGGACCGAATTCGGAGAGCAATTTCGTTCGCGCGCGAAAAACTTTCGGAGCCGCTTCCGGTGGAGCGTCTCGCCGAGGCAGCATCCCTCAGCCCGCGACAGTTCAGCCGCATGTTCCGGGCGGAAACCGGGCAGACGCCTGCCAGGGCGGTTGAGAGGCTTCGCGTCGAAGCTGCAAGAGTTATGATAGAAACAACGAGGCATCCGATGGGATTCGTCGCGACGGAGACGGGGTTCATGGACGCGGAAAGGATGCGGCGGGCGTTCGTGAGGACGCTAGGCCACCCGCCTCAGGGCCTGCGGCGGATCGCAAGGACGGACGGTTGACGGGGACGTCGGTCGCGGGGCCGTTCTAACTCCCCAGCTCTTTGTATTCGTCTTAAAGCCAACGGCCGCCTGTGGCGGCCGTTGGGCGGTGCGCGCCGACGCTACTCAGCCGCCTCCGCCAGCTCCAGCCCCTGCGTTCCGCCGCGGTTCGACGGGTCCGCCTTCCGCACCCGATACCAGATGGCGTAGAGAGCGGGCAGGAACACGAGGATGATGACTGTGCCTACGGCCGTCCCGCCGATGAGGGTGTAGGCGAGCGATCCCCAGAACACGGAGTGGGTGAGTGGGATGAAGGCCAGCACCGCTGCCAGTGCCGTCAGGATCACCGGCCGCGAACGCTGCACCGTGGCTTCGACCACCGAGTGATATAGGTCGAGACCGGAAGCATGGTTGCTCTTGATCTGCTCCACCAGGATTAAGGTGTTGCGCATCAGGATTCCAGACAGGCCGATCAGTGCCAGGATGGCGTTGAATCCGAACGGCTGATGAAACAGCAGCAGCGTAGGCACTGCCCCGAGCAGGCCGAGCGGCGCCGTCAGGAGAACCATGAACATGGTCGAGAAGGACCTGACCTGCAGCATGATTACGAGCATGGTCAGCGCGATCATGACCGGAAAGACCTTGGCAAGAGCCACGTTGGCCTTCGCCGACTCCTCGACGTCGGCCGCGACCTCCACCCGGTAGCCTTCAGGCAGCTTCTGAACCAGCGGACCAAGCGCCTGCCAGACCTCCGCCGAAACGTCTGGCGGCTGCAGTCCCTCCTGCACGTCGCTGCGGACCATCACGGTCGGCGTGCGGTCCCTTCTTTTCGCAAGGGGCTCCTCCATCGCGACCTGCATAGCGCCGATCTGGTCCAGCGGGATCATCTTTCCGCCTGGAGCCGCAAGAGTGAAGTCTCCAAGCCTAGACGGATCCAGTCGCTCGCTCCCCTCGCTCCGGGCGATGACCTCGACAGAGCGGATGTTCTCGCGCACCGAGGTCACCGCTACGCCCGACAGAAGGAACTGAAGCTGCTGTGCCGCCTGGGTCGGAGATAGCCCGATGAGCTTTAGACGCTCCTGGTCGAACACGAACCGGACGGTAGGCGCGCGTTCGCCCCAGTCCCTGTTGACCGTCCTCGTGTGGGAATTGGCCTTCATCACTCCCATGACCTGGTCGGAAATCTGCATGACCTCGTCCTGCGACGGACCCATCACCCTGAACGCGACCGGATAGGGCGAATAAGGACCGAAGACAAGCTGCGACACCCGCAGCCGAGCCTCGGGCACCAGCCCCTCGGAGATCTTCTCGCGCAGCCTGTGCTTCAGGTTCTCCCTCGCCTCGGCGTCGGCCGTGAGGATCACCATCTTCGCGAACGAGGGATCGGGAAGCTCGGGCGCATAAGAGAAGAAGAACCTCGGCGCACCCTGGCCGACGTAGGAACTGACGATCAGGGATTCGGGCTGCTGCCTAACGTACGCTTCCAGCTTCCTGACCGCCTCGTTGGTGGCTTGGATGCTGCTGCCCTCCGGCATCTGCACCTCGACGAGAACCTCGGGCCTGTCCGATGTCGGGAAGAACTGCTTCTTGACGGCGGACATGCCAACCCCGGCGCCGGCGAACAGGACAAGGACGACGCCGGCTACCGCGAACTTGTACTTCACGGACCACTCGATGAGGCCGCGCAGCCTCCTGTAGTTGGCGGTGTCGTAAGGATCGTGATGACCGCCCTGGGCCGGACCGATTTCGGGCAGCATCTTCACGCCGAGATACGGAGTGAAGATAACGGCCACAAGCCACGACGCTATGAGCGCGAATCCTACGATCCAGAAGATGTTTCCAGCGTACTCGCCTGCGCTCGACTGCGCGAATCCCACCGGCATCAGCCCGATTATCGTCACGAGCGTACCCGAAAGCATCGGCGCGGCCGTAGTGCTCCAGGCGTAGGCGGCGGCAGCGACCCGGTCCATGCCCTCCTCGAGCTTCACCACCATGATTTCGATGGCGATGATAGCGTCGTCGACGAGTAGGCCGAGCGATAGAATAAGCGCTCCGAGCGTGATCCGGTCGAACACTCGGCCGGTGCTCTCCATGACGATGAAGACGACCGCGAGCGTCAGAGGCACGGCCGCCGCCACGATCAGCCCGCTGCGCCAGCCGAGGCTCATGAGACTTACGAGCAGCACCACCCCGAGCGCCACTACGAACTTTAGCATGAACTCGTTGACGGCGCTCGCGATATTGACCGCCTGATCGGAGACCTTCTCGAACGATACGCCCACCGGAAGTTCGGAGGAAAGCTGCGACGCCTTGGCGTCGAGGGATTTCCCGAGGTCAAGGCCGTTCCAGCCCTCCTGCATCACGACGCCCAGCATGAGCGCAGGCTGTCCCTGGTGTCTGATCAGATGCGTCGCCGGATCCTGATAGCCCCGCCGAATGGTCGCGACGTCGGAAAGCTTGAAGCTCCGTCCGCCGGCCACCACCGGCGTGTCGGCGATCTTTTGAAGATCCTGGTAGGCCCCGTCCACCCGTACGAACACCTCGGGCCCGTTAGTCTGAACGGATCCAGCGGGCGCGATGTCGTTCTGCTGCCTGAGCCCATCGAACACGTCCTGGGGGCTAATTCCGAGTCCGGCGAGCCGGGCGAACGAGAACTCGACGAAGATTTTCTCGGCCTGCTCGCCAAGGATTGCGACCTTCTTGACGCCCGGCACGTGAAGAATCTCCTGCCTCAGCCTCTCCCCCTCCCGAACAAGGGTCCTCGGGGGCAGGCCCTTGGACTTCAGAGCGTAGAGCGCGAACGTCACATCGGAATATTCGTCGTTCACAAGAGGGCCCAGAACGCCCGAGGGCAGCTTCGACGCCTCGTCCCCCATCTTCTTGCGAGCCTGATAAAACTGCTCCGGCACCTGCTGGGGGGGCGTGTCGTCTCGCAGGCTTACCATGAGATACACGGCGCCCGGACGGCTGATCGTCTCGACACGGTCGTAGTACCTCAGCTCCTGCAGGCGCTTTTCCAGCGGCTCGGCGACAAGATCCTGCATCTCACGTGCCGTCGCTCCGGGCCAGAGTGCCGCCACCGTAAACTGCTTGATCGTGAAGGAGGGATCCTCCGCGCGCCCCAGGTTTACGAAGGCGAAGGCGCCTGCCGCCGCGATGACGATCATAAAGAAGAGGGTCACCGCCCTTGCCCGGACGGCGAGAGCCGACAGGTTGAATCCGCTCATTTCGCATCTCCTTCCGCTAGCCGTACCTGCATTCCTTCGGAAAGGAAGTTCGCCCCAAGAGCGACGATGCGCGTCCCAGGGTCGACGCCCACCACACGCGCGGTCTCCTCGCCCACCTGAGAGACCGTCACCGGATGGAAAGTTACGGTAGCGTCGTCGCGGACGAGCCAGACCCCCGTCCTCCTTCCGTCGTCGAAAACAGCTCCAACTGGAATGACAGAAGTGTCCGCCGCTTTCTGCCGCTCCCCATCGACGTCGACCTCCACCTTAACCGTCGCGCCGAGAGGCAGCCCACCGGCGTCTTCCAGAACGAACCTTGCTTCGAACGTCCTCGTTCCTGGATCAGCCGCGCTGGAAAGCTGCCTTAGCCTGGCCCTGTATGTCTTCGGGTCACCGTAGACGCTTGCGGAAGCTTCCGATCCAAGCGGAAGCCGGACTGTCTCAGGCAGGTTGACGGCCGCCTCCCGCTCGCCGCTACGAGCCACCCTGATCGCGATCTGGCCCGCCGCCACCACCTGGCCGGGCTCCGCAAGCGTCTGCGTCACAATACCATCGGAGTCCGCGACCAGGACTGCGTAGGTCGCTTCGTTCCGTGCAAAGTTTGCGTCGGCAATCGCCGCCTCCAGCGCAGCCACGGCGCTCTCGTGGGTCTGCCTGGCCTGATCGTACGCCTGCTTCGAGATCGCGCCGGCGCCGAGTAGCCTATTATACCTCTCTTCGTCGGCGGCGCTCCTTTCCTCCATGGCGCGAGCCGAGACGACCGCGTTTTCCTTGGCGCGCAACGCCAGCTCGAGGTCCTGGGGATCCAGCGCGAGGAGCGGCTGGCCCCGCCTGACCGTTTCCCCGACGTCGACCTTTCGGTCCACGATCTTTCCCGCGACCCTGAAGCCAAGGCCGCTCTCGATCCTGGCCGTCACCGTTCCGGTGAAACTGCGCGCGGAATGCGAACTCGGGGCAGAGACAGCGGTCCGGACGAGCGGCGGCCGCGTGCGCGGATCGTTGTCGGCATACGACGCAGCAGGCGTAAACGATATGGCCGCTGCTATCACCGCAAACGCGCGGATGTCTCCCCCGTGCCGCTTGCGACGGCCGTTGTTATGTCGGGTTATCATATTGCTACCTTTCATCGATGTGTGGTTGAAGGACGCCCGCCTCTTCAGGTCCCGTGACGGCCGGAGGACAAGCTGCGCAGGGCCGCTACGAGGCCCCCTCCTTCCAAGGAAGCGGCGTCGCCTATACTGGCCGTCAGCTGCTGCCAGAGGGGCAGGGCCTGCCGCAGGAGGTCCGCACCTTCCTCTCGGAGCACGACGCACTTCCTCCTGCTGTCGCGGCGATCGACGGACATCTCCACAAGGCCGCGGCGCAGCAGAGGCTTCAGAAGGGCGGTCACAGTCGTCCTGTCGCAGCCGACACGGGATGCGAGCTGCCCGATAGAGAGCGCGTGGTCGTCGCAAAGCAGCATCATGACCGAGAACTGGCCGCTGCCGATGCCGAGCGGGCGGAAGGCGTCGTCGAAGCGCCTGTTCATCGCCCTCGCTGCACGGTTGATGTTGAGGCAGAAGCATTCGCCGTCGACGAGCGCCGCCGAGCCGGCAAGTGCGGGGAACTGCAGCGCCATCTCCCTCCTGCCTCCAGACGCGCTCACGTCGGGCCTCCCGGCACCTGGTCGGCGCGGGATAGCACGAGGCTGGCGTTCTGCCCTCCGAAGCCGAACGAGTTCGACAGGACGTGCCTTACTTCCATCGACCGCCTGACGTTCGGCACCACGTCCAGCGGGATCGCAGGATCCGGCCTGTCGTAGTTGATTGTCGGGAGGAGCGTATTCCGGCCGACGGACAGCAGCGAGAAAACCGCCTCGATGGCTCCGGCGGCGGATATTGTGTGTCCGATCATCGACTTGTTTGACGATACCGGCAGGTCCGCCAGACGGCCGCCGAAGACGGCGGAGGTCGCCCCGTACTCCATCTTGTCGTTTTCGGGCGTCGAGGTTCCGTGGGCGTTGACGTAGCCGATTTCGTCCGGATGCAGACCGGCGTCGGCCAAGGCCGCCCTCATCGTTTCTACTGCTGGAATTCCGTCGGGCGATGAACGGGTGCGATGGAAGGCGTCGGCCTTGTCGGCGCAACCCCTGACATAGCCGAAGATCTTCGCTCCGCGCGACGCCGCCCGCGCCAGCGGCTCCAGCACCAAGGCTGCCGCTCCCTCGGCCATCACGAAGCCGTCGCGTTCACAGCTAAAGGGTTTGGAAGCGCGTGCGGGATCTCCATTCTGCGTCGAGAGTGCGGACAGGAGCTGAAACCGGATGAGGGCTTCCGCAGTAATGGATCCTTCGGTGGCGACCGCCAGCGCCCGATCGGCCCTGCCCTGCCTTATCGCCTCCACGGCCAGCTGGATCGCCGTGGCTCCAGAGGCGCAGGCGGTCGAAACGGTTACTGGCAGACCACGCGTCCCAAACTTGTCGGCGAGCCTTTCCGCGACCGTTCCGAAGGCCGCCGCGTCGTGAAAGATCGGATCGCGTCGCTCGCGCATTGCAGCAAGGAAGCGGTCGTAGGCCGTCGCCCCTTCCGCGACCGGGGGAGACCTGTCGGCGAGAGCAAACCGCGCCTCCCACTCGGGCTCGACGGGCGAGGCCGCGAGAAAAAGCGGGCCGCCGAAATCCGCTCTCAGTCCGGACGCCCCCAGCGCCTCCGCCACGGTTTCGCGCGCGAGAGCGAACCCCCTTTCCACGGGATTGAAAGCGGGCAGCGGCACGAAATCGACAGTCCCCGCGATCCGCGTCCTCAGAAAGTCGGTGGGAAACCTGGTGATGGGGGAAATGCCTGAGCGGCCCTCGCAAGCTGCGGCCCAGTTCTCCTCTAGGCCTTGGCCGAGAGAGGTTATGAGCCCCATTCCGGTGACTGCGACCAGCGGCCGTCCCTGGTCGTCGTTGTAGATGCTCCCCATCCGTGCCCTCACTCAAGGATCTATCAGGCAGCGCCCGGTCTGGAGGAACATGAGCGAGCGGCGCCTCTTGAAAAACCTCTTATGTGTAATTACACTAATTCCATGTTGGAATGGGGTCGAGGCGCTTTCATGGATCACCTATCCGCAATGCGGGTATTCGCGCGGGTCGTCGAGACGGCCAGCTTCACGAAGGCAGCCGACTCGCTCTCGATGGGCCAGGCGACTGTCACGAAAGCCGTGCAGCACCTAGAGGCCCGACTGCAGACAAAGCTACTGAACAGGAACACGCGCCGCGTCCTGCCCACCGCGGACGGTCTGGCGTACTATGAGCGCGGCGTACGAGTCCTGGCGGAACTGGACGACATGGAATCGGAGATCTCAAGTTCACGCCGGACGCCGAGCGGACGGTTGCGGGTCGAGATGGCCGGCGCCATGTGCGACCTCGTTGTCATTCCGGCGCTCAACGAGTTCCAGGCGCTCTACCCCGACATCCAGCTCGACGTCGGGGTCAGCGACCGCTCGATCGACTATCTCGCCGAGAACGTAGACTGCGCGCTCAGGGCGGGCGCGCCTGCGTCGGAATTCCTGATCGCGCGCCAGATCGCCACTCTGCAGTTCGTGACGGTCGCGTCGCAGGACTACCTGCGCCTCCGCGGCACGCCGGCGGCCCCTGAGGACCTACACGAGCACTCGGTGCTGGGGTACCTGAGGGCGCAGAGCGGACAGGTCCTCCCGCTAAAGCTTTCCGCCGCCGCACGCGACTTCGAGATGGCGCCGAACTCGAAGCTGTCCTTCAGCGACATCAGGAGCTATCTGGCGGCGACCGAGCATGGACTGGGTGTAGGTCAGATGCCAGAATTCCTCGCGGCTCCAGGCCTTCGGGAGGGCCGTCTTCAGCGGATTCTCGCCGACTGGACGCACCCTACGCTGCCGCTGTACGTCGTCTATCTCCCGAACAGGCACCTAAGCCGGAAGGTACGGGTCTTCGTGGATTGGTTGGTCCGGATCTGCGGAACCGGATCGGGCACGTCTGAGGACCGGCAGGCTAAACCTCCCGTGGCAGTTTGATAGAGGATGAAGAAGATGGCGACAGAGATCAAAGCGGCGCAAAACGATGTCCCCGGCCCCTATTCCTGCCACTGCCTCGTGGCGCGGCAGATGGCCAGACAGTTGACCCGTTCTTACGACCGGCGCCTTAGGCCTGCAGGCATATCCGTCGGCGACTTCTCGATCCTGCAGTTCCTTTCTCCAGGAGAGGGAATGACGATGGCGGACCTTGGGGCGTCGCTCTTCATGGAGCGTACGACGCTCGTGCGCAACCTCCGGCCTCTCACAGCGGCAGGCCTGGTCGAGGTATCCCGCGACCCGCAGGAGTCCCGGCGGCACATGGTAGCCATAACCGCCACGGGCAGACACAAGCTTTCGGAAGCCGCCGCGCTATGGTCGCAGGCGCAGGAGGAGTTCGAGGCCGCGGCCGGCGGCGCCGAAGCAGACGAGATAAGACGTCGTAGTCTGGCCGCCCTCGGCCTGATGCAGGACTGAGAAAGCATTTTCGAAACGGAGTTGACAGAAGAAGGTGGCGCGCCTAGCTCTATATGTGTATTTACACAGTTAGCGCTACGGCGCCTCTAGCAAGGATCAAAGAAATGGAAGCCTTCCCGGCCGTGCAAGCCTCAACGCTCGCGGACCCGTCAGACATAGCTACGGCGATCGACTTCGTTAACAGGGTCAACTGGCTCTTCGAGACGTGGGACGTCGAAAAGATGATCGACGCATTCGTTCCGGAAGCGGTCGCCTATCATTTTCACGGCACCATACGCGGCCACGACGAGATCCGCCACTTCTTCGAAGTAGACTACCCCTACCTAATCCCCGGAGTTGGGCGCCACGCGACCAACCATATCGTCGACAAGGATGGCGACGGCGTCGTCGTGCGGTATCACAACCTGCTCGTGCGTCATGCGAACGTCGAGGATTCACGTCTGGTGGGTTCGGGAGAAATGATGGAGAGCGGCGACGATCTTCCTGGCATATGGCTCTACTCGCCGATGCGGGACCGGCTGCGCCGCACCAAGACCGGCTGGAAGATTTTTGAACGATACATTGGTGGAACGACTACGAACAAGCGGCTTTCGCCGGCCACCACAGCGGCCGGCGCCTTTGCCGACTACATGCCGCCGACAAAGGCAGCATAGTCGGGCGGGGTCCCAACCCCCGCAGAGGCGGCGGCGGTCTCCCCTCCTCCGACGCCGCCTCACCGCGTTCATCCTAGACTTAAAACGAAAGGTACTCCCATGAAGATTGACCTCACCGGCAGGACGGCGCTCATTACCGGATCGTCAGGCGGAATAGGATTCGCAGCTGCAGCCGCACTGGCCTCCTCCGGCGCAAGCGTCGTCGTTAACGGCCGCAGTTCCGAGAAGGTCGACGCCGCTGTCGAGCGCCTGCGGTCTCTCTCGCCGTCGTCTTCGGCTCAAGGATTCGTAGGCGATCTTTCAAAGGCCGACGTTGCTGAAAAACTGCTGGAGGCGCATCCGGAATGCGACGTCCTAATAAATAATCTGGGGATGTACGCCTGGAAGGACTTCTTCGAGACGTCGGACGCCGAGTGGGAGGATTTCGTGTCTGTCAACGTCACCTCCGGCATCCGCCTTTCCCGCCTATATATGCCGGGGATGATGCGGAAAGGATGGGGCCGAGTGATCTTCGTCTCCTCCGAAAGCGCGATCAATATTCCCGCCGACATGATTCACTACGGGATCACCAAAACTGCTCAGCTCGCCCTGTCCAGAGGCCTTGCGAAAAGGGCTGCAGGGACTGGGGTGACAGTCAACTCGGTTCTCCCAGGTCCCACCCTATCCGACGGCGTTGTATCCATGCTGGAAGGCGCGACCGGACTTAAGGGCGAAGGGATCCTCGGAGCCGCTGACGACTTCGTCAAGGCCAACAGGCCCACCTCCATCATCGGCCGTACCGCGACCGTCGAGGAAGTAGCCAACATGATCCTCTACGTCGCATCGCCCCTCTCCTCGGCGACGACGGGGGCGGCTCTGCGAGTCGAAGGTGGCATCGTGGACACAGCGTTCTAGTAGCAACGTCGGCCGGCTCGACGCCCGAGGCTGCCCACAGGGGTTCTTTATCGGTGCGTTCATTGAAAGCATCATTCTGTTGAGCTCGCCTCGGCCGGCTGGCCGCGGCACTGACGATTAGGTGCCCCAGCGCGCGCCGCGGCGACTCCTCCAATCTCGGCCTGCGAAGCGGCCTCAGTCACTCATAGGGAAGGTCCTTGGGCGGCTGTCGGCGTGTAGTCATGCCGCGACGAACCGGTATGTCCTGCCGGAGCGCTCCACGCGGCCCAGCCCGCTGCCAAGCCAATGGTAGCCAAGGACGTCATATGAACTTGCGGCGAGCTCGTCCAGCAGCCGCTTCCGGGTTCGAACACCGATGTCCCGGTCCACGTCGAAGCCGAAGCCCCAGTCCGGGTTCTCGAATGGCACCAGAGGATTGGTTATGGCGTCGCCGACGATGAAGAGGCCTTCGCCGCCATGCAGATGGAGCGACAGATGGCCGGGCGTATGACCAGGAGTCGCGCGGGCAACCAGACCCTCTACGACCTCCTGCCCGTCGCGGAGGAGTGTCAGAGAGTCACCCATAGCGGAGAAGCATTTGACCGCAAGATCCGCGAACGCATGGAGGCTCTCGGGCCTCCGGCCTTTGAATTCGGGATCACGCCAAAAGGCGTATTCGGCCTGGCCGACGAAGTAGGAAGCATTGGCGAAAACCGCCGCGCCCTCACCGTCGATCATTCCGCCGACGTGGTCCGGGTGCATGTGGGTGAAGACGATCTTTGTTACGTCCTGAGGTATGATGCCGTGGAGTCGCAGATTTTCGACCAGATTTCCTGCTGTATCCTGGAAGCTTCTTCCCGAGCCTGCATCGACCAGAATGACGTCGTCGCCCTTCCTCAGAACCGGGACGTGCGCACTCATGGGAGCGCTCCCCCATCCTCCTCCAAGCCTTGCAAGCCAGTAAGGGCGCTCCGTTTCCGGAGCGTCCGGCACCACTATGGCCGCCGGAAGCACAATGATCCCATCGGATGCGAGCGTCAGTTCGAAGTCGCCATAGCGGAGCGGCCGAAGATCATGAGGATCCTGCATCGTTCTATTCCTTGTGTAAGCGTGGTTGCCACAAGGCACCAAAACCAATAGAGACACCAGAGTCGAAAATGACATTATTGATGGCAATTATGACTCGACGTCGAGCAAATATCGGCATCCTCGCCTACGACGGCGCTCTCCAGTCGTGCGTGTATGGGCTGCAGGAAATGGCCAACATTGCGAACAGCTTCAGACAATGCGAGGAGGAGCCCGTCATCCGCACGGCCGTCTGGCGGGTCTCCGCTTCAGGATGCGTTGAGCCGGACCTCCCGTCGCAGCTGTTACGTTCGGACCTGGACTTCCTCGTCCTCCCACCCGTCGGACGCGGGGATCTGCCGAGCGGACCTGTCGAGCCATGCTGCTCGTGGATTGCGGCGGCGCACGGCGAAGGTGTCTGCCTCGCGTCTGCCTGCGGAGGCGCATTCTATCTTGCCGCTTCGGGAGTTGCGCGAGGAAGGCGTATCACGACCCACTGGTCGCTTGGCGAGCCGCTTGCCAAGGTCTGCGACGCCGCCGCCGTGGATACGACCGAGATGCTTCTGGACGACGGTGACCTTATCACCGCGGGAGGAATGATGGCGTGGATTCACATGGGGCTGCGTCTGATCGAGCGGCTTCTTGGACACGGCGTCATGCTCGACACGGCGAGGTTCATGGTAATCGACCCGGCCCTGCGCCCGCAAAGCCGCCATACTTCATTCAGCCCCCGCATGGACCACGGCGACCAGCAGGTGCTGGCGGTCCAGCAGTGGCTGCATGCGAACGCGGCGGCTGACGTAAGCTTGCCGAAGATCGCCGCGATGGCGAAGCTTGGAGAACGAACTTTTCTGCGCAGGTTCGCCAGAGTGACGGGACACAACCCGACCGAATATTGCCAAAGGCTGAGGGTGAGCCGTTCCCAAGGCCTTCTTGAGAGTTCTTCAATGTCGGTGGAGCAGGTTGCACACCTCTGCGGATACGAAGATCACAACTCCTTTAGAAGGCTGTTCAAGCGGTACCTGGGTGTCACTCCCGGAGAGTACCGGATGCGTTCGGCGGCCACACCCGGACGATTTACTGCAGGGCGCTGAACGGCCCGTCGCCGCCAGCAATAGGAGAGTTCGTTGCTTACGATCACGGTAGAATACGATGGACGTCTGGCCGAGGGGGCCGCTCCGGACCTGGAGCAGGCGGCCGACAATGCTCTTCGCCACCTATCCCGCTCGCGCGGTCAGGGGGAGTTCTTCGTCCTGGCCCGAATGAACGGTTTTCCCGCCGCTTGGGAGCAAACGGTGCCGATGACGTACGTGTCGGCAAGCGGTTCCGGCACCCTGCATGCAAGAGATCTGGTCGAACACTACGAAGGCGCGATCGAGACGGTCGCGGCGGTCGCGGGGCTGCGTTACGGCTTCGCTGGCAAGACTCGGACAGCGATCGAAGAGGCGGCGACGTACGCGATCAGCTCCGCAAAGTTCCTTCAACGTCTCGGATGGAGGCGGGTCGACGTCGGCGCCGATCTTAGACGCGCGCTCGCAAGAACCCCTTGGTTGCGAGAAATAGACATCGATGCGCTGCTGCTCAAGCATTCGGCATGAGGGAGCGGAGGCAGGACCGCCTCCGCTCCCTCATCGGCATCAGGCCCTGGCGAATGCCAGTAGATCCTCGTTCAGCTTCTGCTTGTCGGTCACCAGAAGACCGTGCGAGCCGCCTTCGTACACTTTCAGCTGCGCGTTCGGCACGAGCTTCGCGGCCTTGGCGCCGGAAATCTCGATCGGGACGATCTGGTCGTCACTCCCGTGGATGACGAGCGTCGGCACGGAGATCTTCGCAAGGTCCTTGCGGAAGTCGGTTTCCGAAAACGCGGTGAGCGCATGGTAGGCCGCGGGGAACCCGGTCTGCTGTCCCTGGCGCCAATATTCCTGCCGTACGCCCTCGCTGACCTTCGCGCCAGGACGGTTGAAGCTGTAGTACGGCATCGTAACGTCCAGGTTCCACTGGGACCTGTCCGTCTCCACTGCCGAACGGAAGGTGTCGAACAGCGACTTGGGAGCTCCTTCCGGGTTGTCCGTCGTCTGGAGCAGGAAGGGCGTCACGGCCGCCACAAGGGCGATTTTCCGGACCCGCTTCTGGCCATGACGGGCAGCATAACGCACGACCTCCCCGCCTCCCATCGAGTGCCCGACAAGAACCGCGTCCTTCACGTCGAGCTCCTCAAGCAGGGACGCGAAGTCGTCCGCGAAGGTGTCGTAGTCGTATCCCGACGAGGGCTGGCTGGAGCGCCCGAAGCCGCGGCGGTCGTGCGCGATCACGCGGAAGCCCCGCTGGGAGAGAAAGAACATCTGGTTCTCCCAGGCGTCCGACGACAGAGGATATCCATGCGAGAACACCACCGTGGGGCCGGCGCCCCAATCCTTGTAGTAGATGGACGTACCGTCCTTCGTCTTGTGGAAGCCCGAGCTGCCGGCGATGGAAGGCTTGCTCGCAGCAGCCGTAGCCGCCGAGGGGCTCCCGAGAGCGGCTCCCACAAGTCCTGCGCCAGCGACTGCGGTCGCAGCTCCCAACAGAACACCCCGGCGCGAGCTACCATGCACGTTTTGGTTGCTAGTCATGATCCTTATCCTTTTTTAGAAGCCAAGGCGGCGGGCGTCTTCGGCTAGGAACTGCTGACCAGAGCGGTTTCTAACCTCGGGGAGATCCGCGACCCTCTGGCGCCATGCACGCAGCTCAGAAAGCTCTTCCGGAACAGTCATTCCCGCGGCCTCCGCGAACGCTAGTCCAGCGAAAACAGTTATGTCGGCCATCGAGAAGTAGTCGACGGCGACGAAGTCCCTACCCCGTAGAATGCCGTCGAAATAGCGCATCCCTTCCTCGACGGCCTGGCGGTTGCGCTGCGCCCATTCGGTCCTTCCCTGCCATTCCGGGCTCTTGAAGGCCTGCAGGGCCTCCCCGAGGCCGGGCGTGCCGTAGTGGAAGTAGATGCCGACGGGATCGATCAGCATCGCCTCGGCGCGGCGCTGCATCATGTGGATAAGTCCTTTCTCCAAAGGGGACTTGCCAGTGAACACCGGATCGCCGTCGAGGTTGTCGAGATATTCCGTGATTGCAGTCGCCTCGGATATGAGCGTTCCATCTTCCAGCTCCAGCACTGGCACGACGCCGGACGGGTTCTTTGCGAGGAAGGCTTCCTGTTTGTGCTCGGCGCCGATCAGGTCGACCGGCACGAACTCGATCTTGCTGTCGAGGCCCTTTCCGGCCAGGACGATCCGGATGCGCGCGGGGTTCGGGAAGCCGGAGCGGTCGTAAATCTTCACTGTTAGATCTCCTTATCTAGTGATAGATAGGCATTGTGTATATTCACATCCGGTCCTCTGTCAATATCTATTTATCGATAGATAGGTGTGCTTGCCATGTTTGAGTTTGCGGGTTATCTATTGATAGATAAGGAGATCTCGATGGACACGCGAGAGAACATCATGCACGTCGCCAAGGAGATGGTTCAGTCCCATGGCTACAATGCGCTAAGCTTCCGGGAAATCGCTAAGGCGATCGGCGTGAAGAGCGCGAGCATTCACTATCACTTCCCCACCAAGGGACACCTGGGCGCGGCGCTTGCCGCGCGGTACACCGAAGATGCTGAAAATTTCCTCGGCGCGCTGCAGGTAGAGCCGGCGCACCTTCGAGAGACGGTGAAGTCATACATCGCCGCCTTCAGGGCCGCCCTTCTCAACGATAACCGCATGTGCCTGTGCGGGATCATGGTGGCGGAGCGTGACGACCTGCCCGACAACGTCAGGGTCGAGGTGGACCGCTTCACAGACGTGAACGTCAAATGGCTCGAAATCCTCCTGCGGAACGTCCATCCGCAGATGCCGCGAAAGGAAGCCGCATCGCGCGCCCTCGCAATCTTTTCGGCGATCGAGGGCGCTCAGCTGATCGCTCGAGGCCGTGGAGACGTGAAGGTGTTCGACACCGTCGTTGCGGCCTATACGGACGCCGGGCTGCTCCCGTAGAGAATCTCACAGGCCACTAAAGCTGCTACGCCTCGCGCTTCCGGCTCGGCGGATGTCCAAACTTGGATTTGTAGGCGCGGCTGAAAGCAGCCTCGGAGTCGTAGCCTACGCTTCGTGCGACGTCCTTGACCTGCATCGGAGAGCGATGGAGGAGCTCGAAGGCGGCCGCGAGACGCCAGTTGTGCAGGTATCGCAGTGGCGGCTCGCCGATCAGAGCCACGAAGCGACTAGCGAAGCTCGATCGAGACATGCCGGCGACCCTCGCCAGCTCCGCGACCGTCCAGTTCCGTTCCGGGTCGCGATGCAGACGCGCAAGGGCCCGGCCCACCCTGTCGTCCCCTAGTCCGCCGATCCATCCTCCGGCGCCTCCCATCGAGCGGGCCCAGGTCCTGATGCACCGGATCACAAGGATGTCGATCACACGGGAAATCATGAGGGACGCCCCCGGTTCCGGCGCCTCTATCTCGAGCAGGAGGAACTTTGCGACGTCGCCGATCAGCACGGCGGCGCTGTCATTTGCGGCCGAAATGTGGATCATCCTTGGAAGAAGCCTCAGAAGCGAGGCGGCGGCGGCCGCGTTCTCGAACTGGAATGTGGCGCTGATCGTCCTTGCCGCGGCGAGTGGCGAGGCCGTCCCGTCCAACCGCGTCCGCAGCCGGTAGCGGCTCGCCGAGTGTGGCAGAACAAGAATGTCACCGGGTGCGAGGAAGGCTACGGCGCCCTCGCCCAGATCCAGTTCAATCGAACCGTGTTGAACCACGTGCAGCGCGGGTCCCGCCGACCAGGCGAGGTCTGTCTGCGGCTGTGAAAAGACTGCTCCCCCTCTCAGCTGGACGAACCTGAGCACCTCGGACAGCAAGTCCGGCTCGAGCTCATTTCTGGACGCTGGGGCAAGCGATCCGTCGTCTCCGTCATGTACCACGGGGAGGCCAATCTCTAGGGTCGGAGGGGTCGGATGACGCATAGGGAGCCGGGCCTCAGCCGCGCCGGCACTTGCCCGGAACGCAGTTCCAGGACTGGGCGCCGATCGCGCCCTGCCAGTCCGGCACGCCAAGAACAGCAACAGTCAGGATCTACAAAATGCGTAAAGTCATTATCTCGGCCACAGCCGCGCTTCTCTCGGCCTTCGCGTCCGTCGCCTCGGCCCAGACGCCGGCCAAGAACGTGGTCCTCGTGCACGGAGCATTCGTCGACGAGACGAGCTGGCAGCCGGTCGCAGACCTGCTCGCCAAGCGCGGCTACCACGTGACCCTGGTCAAGAACCCTCTCACCTCGCTGGAGGACGATGTCAGGGCAACCCGCGAGGCACTCGCGCAGCAGTCGGGTCCGACGGTTCTCGTTGGACACTCCTGGGGCGGCGTCGTCATTACCGAGGCTGGAGACGATCCCAAAGTCACGGCGCTCGTGTACGTCAGCGCGTTCGCCCCTGAAAAGGGCGAATCTGTCGCAGCTCTCGGGAAGAATGGCACTCAGACCGAAGGTATTAAGAGCATCAGAGCGGACCAGAAGGGCTTCCTTACCATCGATCCCCAGGCCTTCCCCAAGGTCATCGCGGCAGACCTCCCAGACAGCATCGGCCAGGCTCTTGCGAAGTCGCAGCTTCCGTTGAACCACGTGAAATTCGACACGGCCGTTACGCGAGCCGCCTGGCACGATAAGCCGAGCTTCTACGTGGTGAGCACGCAGGACAAGCTTCTCGACCCTCGCGACCAGCACTTCTTCGCCAACCGCATCAAGGCGCAGACCGTCGAAGTCGAGGGGAGCCACGCTTCGCTCGTGGTACGTGCAAAGGACGTCGCGGACATTATCGAGAAGGCCGCCTCCTCCAAGTGAACCGAAAGGATCGAGCGGCGGGGGATCACCTCGCCCGCTCAAGCCCAGCACCGGAACAGATGGCCCTCCAGGAGCAACGCTCCCGTCAACACTGCCTTTAAGTTCTGACAGAAAATGCTGGCAGCGGGCCAACATCCGTCAGCATTGCATCTCCTTTTGGTTCCAGTTCGGCCCATCGTCATTCTCCTGTTTTGGGCGGCGCCAGCCGTGGAGCAGCCGAGATAGGAACTGATTGCCGACCGTGGAAGCGAGAATCCAATTCCGGGTTTGAATAGGAGATATTCTTGCGGAACATCGAGAAGACTGCTCATGCCGCGAGCAGCCCCCCTTCCTTGGCGACCGACTTGAAGCAGGCCGCCAGTACGTCGACGGGCTCGACAAGAATTCCGGATCCGGCACCGTGGAGCAGCCACATCCGTACGATTGGACGAAAATCGGGGGTCTCGACCACCATGAGCTCGCTCCTCCATCGACTTGCGTGGACTGCCGAAGGCGTCGTCAATCCAATCCCGTGGCCGCTCGCGACGAGAGCAAGCCGCACGGAGGGGTCCGCGACCTCGACCGCCACGTCGAAAGGCAGGTTTGCGGCGTTGAGGCTCTGCCTAACGTAGTTCCTGAAACCACAGCCTGTCTGGTTAAGGACCCAAGGGTATTCGGCAAGGTCCTGCAGCATGGTCCGATTGGAAAGGCCATAGCTCCTGGGCGCAACCACGACGAGCTCGAGTAGACCTAGGTCGATGGCCCGGCCGCTCTCAACCGGCGCCGCTCCTTCAGACATGAACACCACCGCCGCATCGAGCTCCCTACGGACCACGCGCTCCGCCAGGTCGGACGACCAGCCGGACGAGAGTTTCAAAAACAGTTTGGGAAAGCTTTCACGAAGCGCCGCTACTCCCGACGTCACCGCCTCCTCCGAAACGTGCGGCATGAAACCGAAGCGGAAGACGCCGCCCATGCCTGATCCGGGAGAGACGTGCGCCCGGAAGGCGTCGATTTCCCGAAGTATCTTTCGGCCGTGCTCATATGCCCTAATGCCCGCAGCTGTCGGCTTGTACGGCTTGCTATCCCGTTCCAGCAGCCGGGCGCCGAGGTGATCTTCGAGATTTTGTATCCGCCGCGTCAGACCAGGCTGGGTTATGCGCAGACGCGCGGCCGCCGCGACGACCGACCCCGTTTCTATGACCGCTATAAGCGCCTCCACGTCCCTAATGTTCATAACAATCTCGCATGACGTTTATCGATATTATCTATTTGATGCATAACATTGGCTTTGGGTAGATGTCACTATCTGTAGATCAAGGAGACACGAGGCATGACCATTTTACAGGAAGAACTAGAAGGTCTCGTGGAGCCGCCGCGGGAAAAGACCGCGCCTCCGGTCGTTCTGTTCGCCACCGCGGTAGGCGTCATCATCACGAACCTCTTCGCCCCACAGACGATGGCCGGAGCGATCGGCGGAGACTTTGGACTCACCGCCAGCTCGAGTGGCCTTGCGGCAACGATAACGCTCGTCGGATACTCGAGTGGTCTTTTCCTGCTGGTGCCGCTGGCCGACATCTTCGAGAATCGGAAACTGGTCATGCGCATGCTCGCCTGCGCCGCCACCGCTGCGACAGGTATTGGTCTCGCCCCGAGCACATGGCTGCTGTTCGTGCTGATGTTCGTCCTCGGCGCCGCCTGCTCCGCCATTCAGATCCTCGTGCCGATCGCCGCCTCCATGGCCTCTCCGGAGAGTCGCGGGCGTGTGATCGGAGACGTGATGGGAGGGCTGATGGTCGGCATCCTGCTGGCTCGCCCCGCCGCAAGCTTCCTAGCCGACCTATGGGGATGGAGGGCGTTCTACTTCTTCAGCGCGGGCGCAATTGCGCTGCTGGCGGTTCTTCTAGCAGTCCGTCTCCCGGAGCGACGTCCGGACCGCCTTCATGGCTACGGCGCCTTGATCGCCTCCCTGTGGCACCTGCTGGCGACAGAACGAGTGCTGCGAAGGCGCGCCCTCTCGGCGGCGCTCGTAATGGCCGCGTTCAACCTGTTCTGGACCTCGGTAGCGTTCCTGCTGCAACGGTCTCCTTTCGCGCTGGATCAGACGGGGATCGCGGTATTCGCACTTGTGGGCGCGGGAGGCGCAGCGGTCACGCCGGTCGTCGGACGACTATCGGACAGAGGTCTTGGGGGGCGCGTTACCATCTTCTCCCACGTACTGATGGTTCTCGGTTTCGCGGTCGCCGCCTGGGCGGGTTCGTCGAACGGGGCGCCGACGGCGGTGCTGCTTGCCTTTCTTGGAGCTGGAGCGGTCCTGCTAGACGTCGGTGTAACGGGAGACCAAACTGTGGGCCGGCATGCCATAAACCACCTGCGGCCGGAGGCGCGGGGCCGCATAAACGGCCTGTTCGTCGGCATCTTCTTTATTGGCGGAGCGGTAGGATCGGCCGCTTCCGGCTTCCTCTGGACGGCGGGGGGTTGGCCCCTCACCTGCCTTGGCGGCGCCCTGTTCGGTCTGGCCGCCTTCCTGTTTCACGTCGTGACGAGACGGGCGTGAGAACCGCCCGGCGGCGCTGCCGGCCTGTTCAGCCCTTGAGAAGGGCCTGTGCCGTGTCCACGGCGGAGGTTCTGGCAAAATCGGAGAACTCATCCGACGCCACCGCCCGCGAGACCTGCAGGGCGCCGACGGCAAGGCAGAAGAGGGCCATGGCCCGCCGCCTGGCAACAACGTCTCCGCCAACGCCGCTGGAAAGCTTGTCGACCCAGCGCCCGACCGCCTCCTCGTATTCCCGGCGAGTTCCAAGCGGAGACCTGGCAATTTCAGGCAGAAGTGCCGCCGAGGGACATCCGAGGGACGGGTTCTTAGTGTGCCCGGCGGAAAGATAGGTCCGTAGTATTTCTAGGAGCGCGTCTGCGCCACACGGGTCGGGAGTGGAAGACAGCTGTTCCTGAAGCGCTACACTCAGGGCCTCGCGAACCAGATCATCCTTGGACCCAAAGTGGGTGTAGAACGCCCCGTTGGTCAGTCCCGCGTCCTCCATCACCGCCGCGAGGCCAGAAGCCGCCACGCCGTCTGCCTTGAAGCGCCTGGAGGCCGCGTCGAGGATCCGCTGTCTGGAAACGCTCTTTTGATCGTTCTTGTATCGCATGCATACCTAATAGGTCATTTCCTGTTGCATTACGATCATAATATGAAATTATGGTCATAATTTTATCGTGTAGGAAGAAAGTTGGATTGATGGGAAAGAGACATCTTGTAGCCCTGGTAACCGGCGCGACCAGTGGCATCGGGCTCGCCACCTCCAATGCGCTTGTCCAGGCGGGCTACGCGGTCTACGGGACGACGCGGCGACATGCTCCCGAGCCCACCGGCGACGTCAGTCTGATCACTTGCGACGTCAGGTCGGAGGAATCGGTAGCCGACGCCGTCGGCTTCGTGCTGGATCGGGCGGACCAGATCGATCTCCTGGTCAACAACGCGGGCGTTGGCCTCCTGGGGGCTGTTGAAGATTCGTCAGTCGCGCAGCATCAGGAGCTTTTCGACCTCAACGTCTTCGGCGCTATCAGGACGTGCAAGGCGGTCCTGCCGTCCATGCGTCGCCGCGGAAGCGGGCGGATTGTCAACATCAGTTCGGTGCTGGGCTTCATACCTGCCCCGTTCTCCGCCGCCTATGCCGCCTCCAAGCATGCGCTGGAAGCCTACAGCCAGTCGCTTGACCACGAGGTGCGCGGCCAGGGAGTCAGAGTGGTGCTGGTCGAGCCCGCCTATACCCGGACGTCGTTCGACGCGAACATGCTGAAGCCCGACCACCCGAAAGATGAATACCTGAAGGCACGAGCAGGCGCCGACAAGCTGATCGAGCAGGCGATCGCGAAGGCAGATACGCCGGAGGCGGTGGCCAAAGTGGTCATCAGGGCGGCTACGGCACGATCCCCTGCCTTGCGATACCAAGCTGGTGGTCTCGCGCGCAGTCTGGAAGTGGCACGAAAGCTCGTGCCCGAAAAGATGCTGGATGGCATGCTGCGCAAGCAGATGCAGCTCGATCGGACCGGCACTTGATCGCCGCTCACACGGCGTTGCACATGAACCATCCCGCCGCTAACGTGCGCAGGACCAGATAACAGCCTCAGCGGCAGCAAACCGCGCAGGAACCTGCCACGGCTAATGCGAAGCATCGGCATCTTCATCTTCCCCGGAGTACAGGCCCTCGACGTCACCGGCCCGGCCGACGTGTTCGCCGAGGCGAACGCTTTCGTTCCTGAAGCGGAGAGGTACGAAGTCCTGCTCGTCGCAGCGACTGCCGATGCGGTGAGCGCGTCGAACGGAATGAGGATCCTGCCGGACGCGGCGGTCGTACAGGGCAAGCCTCCGCTGGACCTCTTCCTGGTGCCCGGAGGTCCGCTCATCCCCAGATCCGTCGCTAGCGCCAGTGTTCTGGCTGCGGTTCGCGAAGCAGCCGCATGCTCCGAATCTTTCGGCTCGGTGTGCACGGGAGCTTTCCTTTTAGGCGAAGCGGGACTTCTCGACGGTCGGCGCGTCACGACTCATTGGCAGCACGCGGGAGCACTGGCTGCGTCGTATCCGCGAACCGACGTGGACCCGGACAAGATCTTCATTCGCGACGGCGACCTTATTACTTCGGCTGGCGTGACAGCGGGCATCGACCTCGCCCTGGCGATCGTGCGCGAGCACCACGGCGCCCGAGTTGCGAACGCCGTGGCGAGGAGGCTCGTAGTCGCCGCCCAGAGGCAGGGCGGCCAGTCTCAGTTCAGCCCCTATGCCGAGATCGCCGGCGACATCGGCTCCCCCATAGCAGCAGTGAAGACGTACGTGATGGCCAACCTGCGAAAGAAGCTCTCGGTCGCCGAGCTGGCGGCCGCCGCGGGCATGAGCGGCCGCTCGTTCGCGCGAACGTTCGTCGATCGCTATCAGATCACCCCCGCCGACTTCGTGGAGCAGGCGCGGCTGGAGGCGGCCAAGGCCGCCTTGGAATCGTCGGACGCACCTCTGAAGCTCGTTGCGCACGACTGCGGCTTCCGGACGGCCAAGCACATGAGCCAAGTTTTTCTGCGCAGGCTAGGGATGACGGCGGCACAATACCGGACACGGCAGGCGCAAGGCCGGCAGGGCCAAGCCACCGGCTCTTCCACCTAGCTTTCCCACTGGGATTCGAGGATCACGTCAACGAAGTCCTTGCGCTGGTAGGTGGAATCCATCCGCGACAAGACGTCCGCCTTCACGTTGCCGAAGGTGGTCTCCGGCTTCCTGATGGTTCCGTAGCAGAACGCAGAGATAATTCCGTGCTTGAATCGCAATCCGCGCGGATGACATGAGCAGACCTCGTGACGCTGCTGGGGCGTGAAGTCGTCATAGGCGAGGCCGAGCACGTCCATCTCGACGCCGGCAGTGACTAGCGCCACCGTTGGTCGCTTGTGCTGGGGAATTCCTGGCGTGGTATGGAGCGCGATCGAGTCCCAGACATCGTCGATGTCCCGCTCTGCGACATCGTACGCCTTCAGGAAATCCCTGGCCGCGTTCGCGCCGTCTACCTCGAAGCGCTCAGTGTCGCTCGCGTACGAATCCATCAGACCCATATCGTGGAACATGGCGCCCACGTAGAGTAGCTCCGGGTCGTACTTCAGCTTGTTCCGTTCGCCTGTCAGGGCACCGAAAAGGAACACTCTGCGCGAATGATGGTAGAGAAGGTCGGTTTCCGTATCCCTCACCACCTCCGTGGCGGCTCGAGCCATTGCACTATCGGGCACCTTAACCCCCGCGATCACCTTCGGCTCTTCAGACATAGTTCACTCCTGCAATTCTGGCGCTCCGCGCCTGTGCCAAAACCCTTCGGACGCATCGATACACGATCATTAAGCGGCCGACGGCGACGTCACGCCCAGCGCCAGCGCCACGCCTTCGCCATACGCAGGATCGGCCTTCGCGCAGTTCGCCACATGCCGCTCGCGCACCTCTAAAGAGACCCGCTCCATCGCCCTTGCGGTGTTCGCGAAGAGGACTTCACGCTGTTCTGAGCTCATCATCCTGAAGAGGTTGCCAGGCTGCTCGTAGTGATCGTCGTCCACACGATGATCCCAGTGGGCGGCGCTTCCGCCGATCGCCAAGGGCGGTTCACGGAAGTCGGGTTGCTCGGGCCAGAGGCCTTGGGAATTTGGTACGTATGCCGGCGTCGCGCCGTGATTCCCGTCCGTCCTCATCGCCCCGTCGCGGTGGTACGAGTTGTGCGGGTTCTTTGGAGCATTGACGGGGATCTGATGGTGGTTGACCCCGAGACGGTAGCGCGCCGCGTCCCCATATGAAAACAGTCGGGCCTGAAGCATCCGGTCGGGCGAAAAGCCGATGCCCGGTACCACCGACGCGGGCGTGAAGGACGCCTGCTCCACTTCCGCAAAGTAGTTCTGCGGGTTGCGGTTCAACTCCATCTCCCCGACTTCCATCAGCGGATAGTCGGAGTGGGGCCATACCTTAGTCAGATCGAACGGGTTGACCGGATGCGTGGCCGCCGCGGCCTCCGGCATGATCTGGACGTAAAGCGTCCACCGCGGGAACTGGCCCTGTTCGATGCTGTCGAAGAGGTCCCTGTGGTGGCTCTCGCGATCGCGCCCGATGAGGTCGGTCGCCTCGGCGTCCGTCAGATTTTCAATCCCCTGCCTCGTCTTGAAGGTGAACTTGACCCAGAACCTTTCGTTGGCCGCATTGATGAAGCTGTAGGTGTGGCTGCCGAATCCGTGCATGTGACGGTAGCTACGGGGAATACCGCGTTCGCTCATCACGATTGTCACCTGGTGGAGCGCTTCAGGAAGCGATGTCCAGAAGTCCCAGTTGCTCTCGGGATTTCTCACCCCTGTCCTTGGGTCGCGCTTGATTGCATGGTTGAGGTCGGGAAACCGCAAAGGGTCTCGGAAGAAGAAGACGGGCGTGTTGTTGCCCACCAGATCCCAGTTTCCCTGCTCGGTATAGAACTTCAATGCGAAGCCGCGGATGTCGCGCTCGGCGTCGGCGGCGCCGCGCTCGCCTGCAACCGTCGAGAAGCGCGCGAACATTTCCGTGGTCTTGCCGACGTGCGAAAATATTCGCGCCTTCGTGTACTGCGTGATATCGCGGGTGACCGTGAACGTGCCGAACGCTCCCGCCCCCTTTGCGTGCATGCGCCGCTCCGGGATGACCTCGCGGTCGAAGTGGGCGAGCTTCTCGATCAGCCAGACGTCCTGCAGAAGTGCAGGACCCCGCGGACCGGCCGTTTCGACGTTGAAGTTGTCGACGACCGGCGCGCCGGCTGCCGTAGTCAGAGGTTTTTTCTCGTTCATTCCACAGCTCCTTGCGGAGGCGCGCTCGCCTTCAGCGATCGGGGGCCTCACATGCTCTTACGAATGGCCGGAACATCTTCCTTAAGGAGCCATTAGGCAACGTGAGCGGTGGCCTGGATCCTGCCGAAAGTGGCCGAATTTCAGCCGCGCTCGAACGGCGCAAGAGAGCTGTTGCTCGCTATGATGCCGTCAAGCGCTCGGACATGAAGCCTTCAGACTTGCTCCCTATGGGCCACAATTAAGAGGCGCCGCATTCGGTTGCCCGGCTCCGCGTTGCTGAAGGTTGATGGCTATACTTATGAAGCTCCGCCAGCACGTCCGGTAGGCGCCGTCATGTCGGCCGTAGAAGTCACCGCGCCCAGCTTCTAAAAGCAGACTTACCTGAGGCGAGCTATCATCCAATTTCTACCTTTTGCGCGCTCTTCGGGCCCTGCGGAGTTCGTCCTCAGTTCCGTGATCTCACGCTTTGGGTTCGGCCTTGAGGGCTGGGACGTCACGCAATATGTGCGTCATGAAGTCGATGAAGGCACGTGCCTTCTGGGGTAGAGGACCGCCGCCCACATAGATCGCATGAATGAGCTCAAGGTCGTTAGGGTTGAATTGCTCCAGGAGAGGGACAAGCCGACCAGCTTCTAAATCGTCTGCAACGTGAAACAAACCGAGCCTGGCGATCCCCGCGCCCGCCAGCACCATCTGCTTCATCGTCTGCCCGTTATTGACTATAAGGCTTCCCGCGACCGGTTGCTGGTGGTCGCGCCTATCAAGCAGGAACGGCCAGGAAGGCCGTGACCGCCGGAAATTAAAGGTCAGGCAGTCATGATGCTGAAGATCCGCAGGTGTTTCTGGGGGGCCATGGCGCTCTATGTATGATGGGGCAGCGCATACAACGCGGCGGCTTTGGCCGAGCTTGCGGGCGACAAGGCCACTATCCGGCAGATCTCCCATACGGATAGCCACGTCCGTTTTCTCGGCAACAAGATCGACGATACCATCGGTGAAGCTCAGATCAACAATGAGGCTTGGGTTGCCCTTTAGGAACTGAGGCATCGCAGGGGCTACGAACATGGTGCCAAAGGGAATCGTGGTATTGACCCGTAGCCGGCCCCGAATTGCGCCTCCGGATGCTGCCTCTTCGGCATCGGCCAGATCCTGTAGGATCCGCAGTGCCGCATGATGGTAGGCTTGTCCTTCCTCTGTAAGGGCAAGAGCGCGCGTCGTGCGCATCAGTAGCCGCGCGCCGAGCCTCGTCTCGAGGCGGCCTATGAGCTTGCTCACGGCGGAGGGCGTGATGTCGAGGCTGCGTGCGGCAGCCGAAAAGCCTCCCTCATGGACCACCCTTACGAATACTTCCATTTCCCCAGAACGGTCCATCAGGATCTGCGGCATTGATGATCTCCACTCACAGGTGCTTGTCTGTGTAAGGCAATAGTAGCTGGTAGAGCCTGATCATAAATTTCCCTCCGAAACAACGATCGGAGATTGATCATGGACCTGCAACTGAACGACAAGACTGCGCTGGTAACTGGCGGCACTGCCGGTATCGGCCTCGCGATCGCCAAGGCGATGGCATCCGAGGGTGCGCGCGTCATAATTACTGGCCGAGACCAGGATAAGCTGGATGCGGCCGTCGCCGCGATATCGACATCTGGAGCTTCGTCGATAGAAGGGCTTCTCGCCGACGCCGCAACCGCAGAAGGAGCCTCGACGATCGCCCAGGCGGCACCGTCGGTCGACATCCTGGTGAACAACCTCGGCATCTACGAAAGCAAGGCCTTCGATCAAATCGACGACGCTGACTGGTACAAGCTCTTCGAGGTGAACGTGATGAGTGGCGTACGCCTATCGCGCACTTACCTTCCAGCGATGATCGAGCGCAACTGGGGCCGCGTGATCTTCATCGCGAGCGAAGCTGGTTTGGCGATACCGTCTGACATGATCCACTACGGAATGACGAAGACAGCCCAACTTTCCGTTTCACGCGGCCTCGCGCAACTCACACGCGGCACCAATGTCACCGTAAACTCTGTTCTGCCTGGTCCTACGCGGTCCGAAGGGATCGAAGCCTTCCTGCGCAGTCAGGCTGCGGATTCATCAGCACCGATGAAGCAGATCGAAAGCCAGTTCTTCGCCACCGCCCGTTCCGCATCGATTCTTCAGCGAATGGTCGAGGCAGAAGAGGTCGCCAGTCTCGTGACCTACCTCGCAAGTCCCCGCTCATCCGCCACCAATGGTGCCGCGCTGCGCGCCGAAGGCGGCCTCGTGAATACCATCGCCTAAGGGATCAAACATGTCAGAATCTGCGATCACCATCATTGCAATCACGACCGCCAAGCTGGGCAAGGAGGCCGCTCTTCGCGCCGCACAGGAAGATCTGGTCAAAGAGACGCTGCTGGAGGACGGGTGCTTGCGCTACGAGCTTCACGAATCGCTCGACGACGACCGCGTCCGCATCTTCGTCGAGACCTGGGAAAGCGAGTCGAAGTGGCATGCTCACATGGAAGGCGACGCCATGAGGCGCTTCCAGGCCAAAGGTGTCGGCGCCTTCTTCGCCGACTTCGCGCTCCACCGACTGACCAAGATCGCCGGCTAAACCACCTTCCAAAGGACCTCATCATGAAGAAAACACTGCTCTCGCTCGCGCTTGCAATCAGTTTCGGTCTCGGCGCAGCAACCGCTCACGCCAAGGATGTGCTCGTCGTTCTATCCAGTTCCGATCATCTCGAACTAAAGGACGGCAAGATCTACAAGACCGGCTTCTATCTCAACGAACTGATGCAGCCGGTGCAGGCGCTTCAGAAGGCGGGTCACAAGTTGACCTTCGTCACGCCCGACGGACGCGCGCCTTCCGTCGACAGGGCGTCGATCGACAAGGCATACTTCGGTGGAGATCAGACTGCCGTTGTTGAAGCGCAGAGACAGCTTGATCACCTGGGCCTGCTGTCGCCGGATACCTCTCCGGTCGTGAGTCTTGCAAGGGTGGAGCAGATCGGCCTCGATCAGTTCGACGCCGTCTATGTTCCAGGGGGTCATGCTCCGATGCAGGACCTCCTTCACGATCAGCGCCTAGGGCGCGTGCTCAATCACTTCCACAAGACGGGGAAGCCAACTGCTTTGGACTGCCACGGGCCGATCGCCCTCCTGTCTTCTCTCAAGGATCCAGAAGTGTTCACGTCTGGCCTCGTTACGGGCGAGAGGGTGGTGTCGTCACAGGACTGGATCTATTCCGGCTACAAGATGACCGCCTTCAGCAACCGGGAGGAAGAGATGGCCAAGAGTATGTTCGGCGGCGAGATGAAATTCTACCCACAGGACGCTCTCGTGCGCGCAGGAGGAACATACAGCCAGGCTTCGGACGCTTTCGCTCCTCACGTGGTCATAAATCGGGAGCTCATCACAGGACAAAATCCCGCGTCGGCCCTTATGGTTGCCAAGGAGCTTTTAAAGCGACTGAAGTAAGCGGCTGATGGAAAGGCCTGCGGTAATCTCATTGACCGCTGAAGCGTTGTTTTGCTGCCTCCGAAACTGTGTGGAGCGTCAGAGTTTCCTCTGGTCAACGAGATAGCGACCGCTCCGACGTCGGCTATGCGCCTCCATTTCGGTCGACAGAGACGGCTGTCCCCACACCAGAAGCGGACGTTCGCGCCGCTTGATTTCGGCAGGCAGCGATACTCATTCGCGAACGCTAAGTCGAGGTAGGAAGCGACGTACTCAATGCAGCAGACCTAGGTGCTCAGAGGTCAAGAGCCCGCGATGCGATCACCTAGCCGCTTTCGGACAGCCTCTCGTAGTTGAACCTTGCCAAGATTGTCTAGGATGGAGGCGGGGAGAGGGTCGATCGCTGTTAACAATTGGCGCCCAGGATGATCAGGTTCAAGCAGATCAATAATTTGCTCGGCAGTCGTCCGGTCGCGCTTGGCCAACGCATTAGCCCCGACGAGCAGCAAAGCACGTCGCTTGTTCGAGCTGGCGACCCGCTCGAAGAGTTTGAGGGCAGTTTCTGCTGGAGCATGGGCGCCGACGAGATGAGCCGCTGGCGCCGCCAGGATTGCCGGCGACTTCAGTAGAAACGCGGGCGTCAGACGCCCGACAATGCTTGGGTCCACGAACTCCGCATCGGCCAAGGCATCAAGGGCATCGAGCCGGATCCAGCGCGCTTCCGGAATGCTGACAAGGTCCAAGATTTTCTGCTGAATTCCGGTGCTGCAGCAATGCGCTGCCACGATCAGGGCGTACTGGCTCAGCGTGCGATCCACCGTCGTGTTGGCAAGTTCGAGAAGCGCATCACCGACCGCGTCGGATAGCGGACCGTTGGCTGCAAGGGCAACGACGGCTTCTTGCGCAATATCGAAGCTTTCGGGCTCGTTGTGGTATGGCTCAGCGCTCGACCAGGTGTCATGGATCAGGGCCAACAGCGTTTTGAGGTGATCCGGATGTGGCCGTTCTGCGAGCAGAGTGACCAGAGCGCGGCGGACGCGGCTACCGGGATCGGATGCCATGGAGAGGATTGTCGGCGGCAAAGGGTCGGCGAGTGTCGGCGCCAGATGAACAAGAGCCGCACGGCGCGCATCGGCGCGCTGGTGCCGCAGTGCCGTTTGAACAAGGGCGGCATCGCCAATTGCAATGGCCGCCTCCGTCGCCCTGACGGCATGCTCCGTGCGATTGGCAATCGTCAGCCATTGGGCGATCGCCGGCGAGGCGTCGCCTCCGCTTTCGATGATGACCGGCACCACGAGGTCGAGCGCCACCGCATCGAGTTGGGATGCACAGCCGGTCAGGAGCGCCAGCGCCGGACCGTCGACTCTGCGAGCTTTTCGCTTCGTGGTGGAAAGGGCGTTTAGAATTTCTTCGAATTCATTTGGAAGTGCATCGGTGATGCGCTTCAGCTTGGCGTAGCTGCTTTTCCCAAGCCGCCGGCGAGCGCGTTGCATGGCGGTGAGCAGTGTTACTTGCCGATCAGGCTGCTCGCTATTTGCTTGGAATGCCGCGATCAGCGCATTTGGTGCGACTTTCAAAGCTGTGAGCGCGAGCTCGTCGCGCAGATCCACCTCAGAGGGGACAGAGCAGAGCCGCGCCGCAAGCGCTGGTTCCAAAGTGGCGCGCCAGTGCTCTCGCACCGCTGCCCAGACATTTGGCTCGTCATCTGACCCCTTGCCCGCCGCAAGAATAGCTTGAATCTCATCTTCATTCACGGGTCCGGGAGACATCATGAGCGCCTGCGACCAGGCGCGGACCAACTCCGCGAGTCTCGGATGGTCGGCAAGAACCAGCCAACGACCCTCTCCGCGAAGCTGGCGCACATATGCGTCGATGAAGACACCGGAAGTGTATCCGTCGCCTTCATGGCTCGACTGCGCGGCCTCTTCGACGGCACGATCCCGTTCGCCGTCCTCGATCGCGCGCCACTCCTCTAGGCCGCTCTGAATGTGGTGACGGTGGATGCCCGCAAGGTCATCCAGCGCAGCATGCAAGACGCTCTCAAATCCCTCTAGGTCGCGCACGGCGCCGGCCGCCACGGCATCGGCATTGAGCTCGAAGCCGTTCCCGACCATCTGGCGCGCGGCGTCGAGATAGGCGAAGGTCAAGTTGGGTGCGAAGCGGTCGAGCCGCTTAGCGAATCCCGATCCGTAGTTCCCTCGGTCGAAGCCAAGCTGCTCACGGATAAATCGTTCGGCGACTTTGGCCGCGACCGGGCCCGCGGACACGATGTCGTACCAGGCATCGTCGAAGACCGGCGGTTGCCAATTGCGGACGAAGAAGGAAGCTCCTCGCTGCGTGCCTTTCAACAACCATCGAGCCACCCGGCTCGGTATGGACGCATCGCTGCCTACTTCCGACGCCAGCTCCAACAAGGGCGTGAACTTGGAAGTTGGGTCCATGAGGCTTTCGTCCAGCCAGGCATCGATCGCTTCCTGGCTGCCGGAGTCAATGTCGAAGGCCTGATCAACGTCCTCTCGACGGGCGAGCGAGCGCGTCACCTCAAAAATTCGGGCGGCGGTTTCCAGACCCCAACCTCTATTGGCTGGCGGCAACTGAACCAGCGCGGCTATCAGCGTCTCGATTGCCGACTCGCTCTGGCCCCAATTGTCCTTGACGAAGGCTTCAAAACCTTGTCGGACGCTGGGATGAGCAAAGGCGATGGTGCGGGCCGGCTGGCGCAAATGGCGGGCCGCGACCATGCGGTCTATGAGACGGTCCAAGCCGTCGCCGAGTTCGCGATCAAGGCCGCGTATCGCGCGCTGAAGAGGGTGGAGCCGGCTGCGGTCGAACTGACCCCGTGCCGCCAGCAGCGCCCAAACGATGGCTGAGGTGCCATATGTGTCGATCGACGATAGCGCTCTCAGGACAACGCCTTCCACTGCATCGCGCTGCGCCAAGTCGAGCAACCGGCGAAAGAAGACGTGGTCTTCTTCGCCGACGTCGGGGCCGGTTTGCATGTGCGCAAAGTACAGCTCGATCTCAAGTGGGGTGCTGAGCCTGTCTAGCACCTCGTTCCGAAACGCATACGCCTTGGTCTGCAGGGCGGCCGGCAACTGGTCCATGCGGTTGTCGTGAATGTCGCGGAGTTGACCGTCCCGGTACTGGTCCGCATCCAACTCGACCGACCATGCGTTGAGGCTGTCCCCGACTTTGGCGCTCTGCATCATGTCGCTGCGGGACGTGACGATAAACTGATGATCCGGCGTAGCCTTGGCAAGGAGGCGTGGCAACTGCTCGGTCCAAGCTTCGCTGCCTCCGCGTAGGCTGAATTGGCCCCAAGGATCATCGACGTAGAAGAGGGTCGGTCCGTTGTTGACGACCTTACGCACGCTCGTCGGCGCATCGTCCGCCCCGACAGTGACGACCTCCAACTCACCATTACGCCGTCGCGCGATATCGCTTAGCTTGAGCGCTGCCTGCGTCTTTCCTGCGCCCGAGGGTCCCCGAATGACAACTGCGTTCTTGTCGTTCAGGACCTTGAGCATCTCGTCGAAGTTCGCAGGAGGCACGAAATGCTCGAGGCTGGCTGAGCTGGCGAGAAACCCGCCATGCGCCCGCACCGTTGCGAGAAGGTCATCGCTCGTCCATAGACCGGGTGTGCTGCCTCGAGTACGCCGTCTGGCTTCGAGACGTAGCTTTTGGAGGAGATTCTGCTGCTCGACCTTGGGAACGTGCAACAGGTCCGACATTAGCGCTCGGATATCCGATGCGAGCTGTTTCTCGGTGAGCTTCCCCCAGATCGCGACGCGGCCCTCGGGCGACTCTTTCAATGTGGCATACAGGCTCGGGGGAAAGCCTGCCTTGTCCGCGACGTCTTCGAAGCCTTCGACTAGCAGTCCACGCGCGGCACCTTTTACGTCCGCATTGGTGACGAGCAGATAGCGAGTGTTCGGCTCGTCGAGATGGTGAAGGGCTTTTCGGCGCCCACCTTTTTTGTCAGAGCCGTGCTTGAGCAAGGCTTCGAAATCCTCGATCGACCAGGGCTCGCCGTTGTCCATTTTGACTTGGACGACAAGCTTGTACCCGCCTGCGACAGTTGCACTGGGTTGCAAGCGTCCCGGCACGTGGGGCTCGAGGTCTGCTTCCAAATCCTCCTCGCTCGCTGGTTCGAGCACGAGGCGCGTAGCCGCCTTGGAAATGAGGAGGAGTTGCAGGGCCGCCAGGATTGAGACGTCGATTTGATAGTCGAAACCCGCTTGAGCGGCGGCAGCGCCTCGTAGGGGGCGCTTCGCGTCCGCGCTATCGCTCAAGGGCGGGACCGACGGGCTGGAGCTCAGTCGTTGGGCGTCTTCATTACTATTTGTCGACATCATCGAACACCGAGCGCTTCGTGGCAACCGAAGTGGGAGCCGGAGCTTCCTCCTTCTTTTGCGTCACGATGTGCGTCCAATCTGCTTCGTCTTCTAAACCTTCCTCCCGCTCGCGCTTGCGCTCCTCCAGTCCCTTGATTGACCTCTTTACCTGATCACGCGCGTCGTCGATCAGGGCTGTGGCGTCCGCGTCGACACCGATCGCCTCAATGTGATCGAGTAGACCAAGAAGCTTCTTGAAGTGGCTGTCAGGCTCGTCGTCCAAGTCAGCGTCGGCGACGATCTCCTCGATCCGCTCTTCGAGCGAAGGCAGCACGGTTGTTCGCAGCGCCAACCCTATACCGACCAGTCTCAGCGGCGGTATGAGCGCGAGCATCTCTGGTTCGTCGAAGACGGAAGCATCCAGGTTCGTGAGCACGGCGTATTCGAGGTTGTCGGCCGCCTCCGAGCGCAGATCGTCGGGCAAGACGCCGAGATGATGGGCTCGGGTGTGGGCCGCGATCTTGGGATTGTTGCCAGCGAGGTCGGTTCGCCAGCAGGACCGTCGAAGTAAATCTGGAAATTGCTGGACAGCTTTGGCGAACACGGGTCCACTCGCCCGATAGGATAGGAAGTGGAATAGCATCCAATTGCGGTGCCATTCATTGGGGGTGTGGCCGAGCCGGGCGACCAGAGCGTCGTCAAGCGTCGTCGGGATGACAAGGGCGTCTCGAATCAGAGGCGAGCCCTCGCATGTGAAACTATTGAGAATGGTGTCGATGGTCGCGCCCCGTATGAGCGCGGCCATCATGTGCGGCTTCTGGCGCAGGATCTCCGTCAGCGCGTCGGATATGGTCGGATGGGCGAAGGTCCATTTTGATCCGGAGAGCTTGAGGAACGAGCCTTTCAGCTCAGCGAAACAATCCTGGATCTTGGTGAGGCTGTACGACGTCAGCTCCGCGACCGCTTGGGCAGCCGACACATCGTGGTCGCTGGGATCGAAGCCGGCTTGATGGACGTAGACTAGAATGAGCGCGGCTTGAAGCTGATCATCCAGGGCATTAACCGTATCGATCAAATGCTCTGTCGGCTCTTCCATGAAGCGAACAAGGGAGCTTTCGCGAGGAGCGAGCCCCTTGGTGAAGTTGGGGTCGCCAAGACGTTCGGCAATCCCAGGAAGAAAGTCGCGAACGGCGGCGACGGCAATTAGGTGTGGCTTGACGCTTGATCGCCAGCTCTGGCTCTGCTCGCCGAAGTTCACATGATTATAGAGGATCTGCGCCTTCTCTTCGAATGTCAGTGCGCCGACATCGACGACGGCGCTGCCATCAGCGAATTGGGCGAGGTTGCGTTGTCCGAGCCGACGCCGCGCCGCTTCATAGATATGCTTGCGGGAGGTCAGGAGAAAGCGGTTGCCGTGCTTGATCGCGGCTCGCAGCTTCGAGAAGGCCGACGCCCAGTCCTGCACATAGTCGTCGCGTAGCACATTCGAGCCGAAGGCGTCATCGATCCAGAAGAAGCGGCCCGGATCGTTCGGATTCCATCCCACCTCGAAATCACGGGGACTGGTCAGAGCGAGAACGGTGTTATCCGGGTTTTCCGAAGCGATGGTCGAGACGATCGCGCCGATCGCCGATTTGCCGCTCGAGGGGTTGCCCAACAGCAGCACTACGCCGTGGTTGGAAATGGCGTTGACGGCGTCGCGATGGGCCTTCGTGGGCACATAGGTGCGGAGCTTTGGAATCCAACTGTCAAGCAGCGCCCGGCTTTGCTCGCTTAACCGCTCGTCCACAATCGAGGTGAGGTCCCCCAAGCCGTAGACCTGCGGGACGAGGGCCCGCAGCCGCGCGCTGGTTCTGATAACTCGGACGATATACTGACGACCAAGAATGTGAGGCTTACGCACGCCGAGCGCCCGAAGTCTGGCGCGCATCGCCGCCGCAACAGGCGCATCTACGCTCATGTTCGTCATGAAGGCGTAGGTGTCCGCCTGACCGGCCTTAACCAGTTCCTCGACATTCTCAAGCTCGACCGTGAGATCGCTGAGCTTCAAGGTCCTCATGGCATCGGACGTGTGCTTGCATTGGACCGTGCCGATGAGCGGTGCGTCTGGTCCCGAGGGAATGAGGAAGACCGCGTCCTGGCCGCCGTCCTGTGCTTCACGGAATATCTCTACCGGTCGGCCGAGCACGACCTCGCATACCTGCGAACAGAGATCCTGAAACGCACGCCAGCCAATGGTATGTAGCGCCAGATCGCTCCAGGGTCCGTGCGCTCGACGTCCGCGCGGCGCCAGGGGCTCGATTTGCGCGCTCTCGGCCGTCATGCGGTGGCGACACCACGCAAAACACCGACCGGCATCGGATTGATCTCCTGGTCAGTGACCACGCTTGTTGCGCCAAGCAGTCCAAGGTCGATGTCGAGGCGCCGGCCTCTCTCCGTTGAGGTGCTCACCAAGCGCCGGCACAAGAGATCGGCCAGCGCGGGGTCTTCGACGGCGCAAATTATTTGGCGCCCGTCCAAGCGCAGAGCGGCGAGCACTTCGACCAGGTGAAGGGCCCTGAAATCGTCGATGTGCTGAACGGGGTCGTCGAGTAGAAGGGATCTCAGCGGTGTCCACGCCCGCGCAAGATGGACCGAGAGAAGGAAGGCGAGACCGGCGGCGCGGCGCTGACCGCTGCTAAAGACGAATTGCGGGTTCAGCCCGTCGCCCACCTTGAGGCTGAGGAAACGCCGGACGTCACCGCGGATGCTGTAGTCGATCGTCCGCCAATCGGCGTGCGGTCGCAGGCGCTGATAGAGCTCGTTGAGCAGAGGACTGATCTGAGCAAGGCGCTCATCGATGATTTCCGCGCTCACCCGTTTGACCGAGCGTTCGATTTCGCGGGCCGCTGTGACGGCATTTTGCGACTGGCTGACCGCCTGCGCCAGCTTCTCGATTTCAGCTCGTAGCGCCGAGATGTTGCTTTCGATCGACGACATTCGCGAGACCGCTTGCGAAGCCTCCAATACGAGTAGCGCGCGCTCGAGGTCGATCAACCGGTCGCGTTCCAGAGAAATGGCCTGCTCCAACCCGTCAGGATCCTGGATGAAGCGGTGGTCGAGCCCCCACTGATCGTAGAAATCGACATGCGCCGCTTCCAGATCGCGCAGACGCCGCAAGTCGTCCGCATGAGCTTGAACCGCGGCGATGGCTGTCTGCAACGTGAGGCTGGGTTGTCGCGCGTTCTGTTTCGCGGTGGCGAGAGCATCACGAGCGGCCTGAACGCCGGACGCCAGTGATGTAATCCGTCGACGCGCGGCGGCCAGACCGGCAGCGAACTCTTCCGATGTCCGATTGGCTGCGCATAGCGGGCAATGATCGTCGTGTAGCCCGAGACGCTCGCCGTGTTCAACGAGGAGACTCAGCGACGCCGCCATCGCGTCCATCTCTTCTTCCTGCGAGAGACGTTGTTCGGCTTCCGAGAGCGCTCGCTGTGCGGCCTCATGCTCGCGCTGCGCCGCTTCGTGCGCTGCGGATGCGGCATCGCGGTTCGCTACAGCCTCTGGAGCGTTGTAGAGCGCCTGCGCCGCCGCGACCTCTCGGCCGAGTTGAAGCGCTTCGCCCATCCGACCCAATCTGGCTCGTCCGTTTGCGAGCGCGCTTCGACCTGCAGCCAGACGTGCCGTCAACTCGGTGGGCGCATCCGGCGCCGCGGCGGCGATCACCTGAAGCGCGCCGGACACGTCCCCTGATCGGCTGAGCGCGGCTTGTGTCTCGGACTGCTGCGTCAGCCTGTCGGCCAGTCGCGAGCGGGCAGCCTCATAGGCAGCCTCGTCTTTGGTGTGCGCGGCTTCGGCGGCGGTCACGACTTCCTTGGCTCTGCTGCCGGCTTCCGAGCCTTCCAATGCACCGAGCGCCGAGCGCACGAGATCAAATCGCTCGGTTTCGGTGAGATCCAGGCTGAGGGCGGCGATCCATTCGTCGCGGATGATCGACGTCCGGGTGAGCTGCCGAAGTGCGTCGTCTGGCGCAGGTCCACGGCAAAGCGCAGCGTGGATTTCCTCCGGTGAGCGATCAGGGCCGCCTTCCCGCGTCCGCGTGATGGTGAATGGGTTCCCGCTGTCGTCGACGAAAGAGGCTGTCACGTAGTGGGCTTTGGGAACACCTTCGCCGCGCCACCAAAGGTAATCGCTCAGGCTCTCCTTCGCTGCCTTTTCGACGCTGTACTTGTCGATGGAGCCTGTGATCGCGAACTCGACCGCATCGCACAGCGTGCTCTTGCCCACGCCGTTACGACCGGTGATGACGGTGAAGCCCCGTCCGAAATTGATCCGGACGAGATCTCTGAAGCCACGAAAGCCGCATACTTCGATGAAATCGAGCCTCATGACGTCGCCCCCAAGATGCGAGCGATCTCTGCCGGCGTGGTTTCGCTGAGAAACGCGGTCACGGCATCCGGAGGGATATCCTTCAGCCTGGTCCGCAGTCTCGTTTCGAAATTGGACGCGCCGAGCAGCGGCTTGGAGCGTATCGACAGCAGCGGTAGAAGCGCCTTCTCAACGTCATCAGGTGTGGTGATGGAGGCCCTCGCGATCTTTCGGGTCAAAGAGAAATCCTCTTCGATACGCTCGATCTCTCGCCCTCGGCGTGCATCCTGACCCGGGGTCAGAAAGACCGAATAGACGTTCCATGCCTTTGCTCCGGCTCCGCGTAACGAAGCGGCATGCCGAGCGAGCACGGTTTGCTGGTTCTCCTTCCAGGTGCCGAGGAGAGCATCTGCACTGTCGAAGACGTGGACGAATCCCATCAGCGCCGCGTTTTCGAAACAGGTCACCGGGCCAGCCGAGCCGGTCCACGCCCAGGTTTCATACTGTGCGTCGCGGAGGAGGATTTCGGCTTGCGTGAAGATGTCCATCAGATGCCCAACGCAGCTCTTGCCCCAGGAAGGTCGTACCATTCACCCGCTGGGTCCGGACGAATGACGTCACCGGCGCGCCCGCTGCGCACGACATTGTCCGGCACGCCCAGGTCGGTCGCGCCTACCGCGACAACAATATCGGACTGCATCGCGGCAGGCGGTTCGACGAATTTCCCGCGTATCGTCCCAAGGATGGATTGCGCCCCGTTGAGGACTCGGATGGTCCGGCCGTTCAGATCATAACCATCAGCGCGTTTAACGGCGCCCGCCTGACGGAGCAGCAAGTGGAAGAAGCCGAGAGCTTCCGGATTTGCTGGGCGCAGGAGCTTAGCCGGCTCCGCCGCAGAGACGCCTTCGGCATCCCGCCTCAGACCATAAAGGGCTTCGCTGTCGAAATCTCCGACGTCTAGCCAAGCCGGGTCACAGTGGGCTCCGGTAGCTTGCTCGAAGGCGGCTCGTCCGGCTTCCAGGACCTGACGTAGGTAGTTCGATGAGAAGGCTCGACGAAGCTCGTCGAGCGCCGCAGCTCCTGACTCTTGCACGTGTTCGAACGTCACATTTTGTGCGTGCGCGATCTCCCAGAGTTGCGGGGCTTTCTGCTCGAGCGCGTTTGTCGGCGAGAGGTCGATGACGGTCACGGACAGCGGCTGTACGTCGATCAGAGCTTCGCCGATCACGGCATTGAGGTATTCCCAGTCCGACCAGAAGCCGACGACGAGCAGATCCTTCTGCCGAAGGTTGGCAGCCATCCAAACTTTGCTTCGCGCAATGCGCCCCGAGATGGTCGGATCGTTGAGCTGCGAAGGCGCCCAGACCGTGGCTTGCCGATCACGGTGGGAGCAGCCATGGAATTTCAACAAGGGTGCCTGCCGGACGGAATCGGCTGTGGCTTCGTCTCCGTCGAGCGAGCCACGGAAGTCCGCGCCGTAGTCCCAAGCGCGTCGCTCGATCAGCGTATCGTAGTTGCTCGATATGCCGGCAACGGCGGCGCGGGTTATGAGGAAATCCGCGATCGCGGCATGCCCTGTATTCGAAGGCCGCACAAAAGCGGGCCAGGGCACTAGATGTTCGATGAAGACCGATTGCAGGGTGTTGAGGCCAGCAAAGTGCTCGGCGAGTGCCTCCAGATTGTCCCGAAGACCGAGGTCGCAGTTCGGGTCAGATTCGAGACGGTATTTGTCGAAGCACCTCTCGGCCACCGTACGGGCCGATGGCAGGCTGCTGGGCGGCGCCATCGAGAGTCCGGCGCCGCAGACCACGAGAAGGCGGCCGGCGTTCATGGAAGCTAGAAGCCGAGCGATCGTCTGAGGGGTCAAACGCGCCCCCGTCTGGCATCAGCGTGCTGACCTAACGTCTTCCTCTTTAAATGAGCCATGTCACCTAAATGCTCGACTGGCTTGGACGGCGACTTTAACGGCATCTCAAGTTTTCCCCCTCCACCCCCCATGACGGAGCGTAGAGAGGTGCATATCATACTGCCTCTCAAAGCGAAATTCTGAAAGCTGCACTACGTTCATTGCTGGGCGGATTTCGAATTAGATGACCTGAACGGCAGCTATGAACCCTGTAAACTCGAAACGAGACAGTCGGCTCCGGGCCGGACTCGGACTATGCATCCTTCCCATCGATGTCCGCTATCTCCGTTCGCCTTCCCAACACCGGACAGTCGCCTCACGGCCCCTTAACGGACTCTTGATTAAACAAGATGCTGCCGACAATCGGCCCAGCTGAAAACTGCACTAGAGCCTCCAAAGTTCAACAGAGTGCCGCATCTAACACTTCGCCGGGAAGTATCAGACATCGCCATTGTCCATCAGGATCGATGCCGCCAAGAATGCCTCCTTAGTGTTCTGATCTTGAAGATAGGAGACCATGCGGCTGAAGTTGGTGTCCGTCAGGTTTGCAGGCATCAGGACGGTTGCGGAAGACATTTCCTCCCTCGTTACGGCGCTGTCGCCATCCTGATCCATGCGATCGCTGTAGTTGAATTTCGGGCGGCCCATTCCATCAGTCGGGACGCCCGGCCTAAGCATTTCGTCGAATGCGCTAACCTCGTCTCCGTTAATCTTTCCATCGCCGTTGCGGTCAAACTTTCCGAATGCGCCGTTAAGCATGCTTGTCAGCGGGTTTCCATTGATAGCAGTCATGACCTTCTCCTTTCACAGGCGGCGCCGGCTGGCCGCCGCCGTTCGGTATAGGAAGAGAAACTTGCATGAAGCTATCGACTCCGCATTGCAGACTACCGGAGTACCTGCTGTTCCGGCGCCGCCGCAACGCGGCTCAAGCATCAGGTATTTTGAACGCCGCCGTCAGCGGCTTTGCAGAAGCTTGAAATGCGACAGGCCTCCGCCGTCAAGGAACCGTACGATCTCCCTTAGGACCCAGACCGGCCTCCCCGTAAGAAGGAGCTCCGTCGCCGGCTTCAATCCGGCGGCACGCAGCACCCCAACGAGCACCTTGGTTGAAGCAACGCGTCCGCGCTCTTTTAGAAGTTCGAGTACCCCATTTGTGAGCACGTATGTGCGCGCGAATTCATCAAGGTCCTTTTGTACCATCTTGCGGGGTAGAAAGCCTGCTGCGACCAGCTGGTTGACGTTCAGCGGCCCTATGCCTAGGACCTGCGCGGCTTCGGCCTGATTGAGAACAAGCGCGCCTCTGGACTGCCCCGGAGTCTGTAAAATGTCCGTGAGGATGGCGATGTGCTCGACTGCGATCCGGCTCGTGAGGGCGGCGAGCCTGCCCTCCCGCAGCCATATCGGCAGGCGGCCGCCCAGAATGTTCTCGATGATAGTAGGCCATAGGTCAGCCGGCCTTTCGGGCAGCCTGTTCACCGCCTTCCTAAGCCGAACGTGCATCTCGGGGCACTCGTCGTTCCTGACCAGTGCGACGATCCTGTCGAGCAAGTCGTCCACCGATTTGGCGAGGTAGTAATCGTTACCGATCATGATGTCGATCACCGCCCCCGTTTCGCGTTCGAGTAGCCCCTTCTCTGCAAGCTGCCTTAGTCCCGAGCGCGATATCCCGAGCCGGTTCACGACTTCCTGGGACGCCACTATCCTGTCTTTCTGCCTGAGGATCGTCTCGATCTGATCGCGCCTGAACAGGATAGGACCGTGAGAGCCAGCCGATTGTATCATTTCTATTTCGGGCCGTCGTCCCAGCCTCGTCATGTGCTTTCCCGTGCAGCCCAGCTCGGCGTGGGCGTCTGCGATCGTCATGAGATCCGCCCGGTACCTGTCGGCGCTTCTCCGGACGGTCGGGAGCGCGGAGGCGGTCATAGCCATATCGTCGTCGATCGCCTTCCTGACGAGGTCTCTCACGGCCTTCGGGACGTTCTTGTAGCCCGTGACCCTCAAGAGCGGCCCCAGCTCCTTTCGGACGCCGTAATGTCCCGGCCTTTCGTCCGACCGCTCCCGAACCTCGGAGGCAAGCTGATGAAAGCCCTCCGGCCAGCTGAGGATTGTGCGCCCCATCTTAGCGAGCAGGTCCGGAGTGACCCGACGATAATCCTCGTTGGTCATCGGACGCCACAGCGCGTTCGGACTTTCGCCCGGCTCCGGAATCACCGCACAGCAGAGCGACACCACCATTTCGAAGAGTTCGCCCCGCGACAGGGCCTGGAGGCCGGGATGGAGTCCGGCACAATCCGATCTCCTCTCCGGGTCCGGCTGGACGAGGCCCGTGACAAAATCAAGCGCCATCTGGTCGGCGACCTCCACGACCGGCTGGGGGTAGTCCCTGAGATCGACGGAAGGCCGCCGAAATCCTTCGTGGTCCGTGCGGAGGCAGCTGGCGCAGGACCAGGGTTCGAGCACGCGCCAGAAGTTGAACTTCACACCGCACACGGGGCAGCGGTCGATCAGCTGTTCCTTCGTCTCCGGGTCGAACGAGAATATTCGGACGGCCCAGACGGCCTTGAGGTGCGGCGATTGCCGCAGCGAACGCGGGGAGACGCGCCTGCGCCGCAGTTGCAGATGCCGGGCCCGGACCGGCGCGCCGAAGAAGTCCAGCCAGCCCTTCATGCCGGCGACCTCCTTGTAGAGAAGCGGCCCGACGCCCGCGGGGTCGTCGAGACCAAGCACCCGTGCGAGATGGACGAGTTCCTCGGGCGCTAGCCGGAGCGTCTTCGAAAGGAACGAACCCTTCCTGCCGGCCAGCGCCAGGATCCAGTCGGTCTTGTCGTAGCCGTTCTCGGCGGCGGCGCGGAGAAGAAGCTCGCCCAGTCCCTCCCCTGGAATCGGCCGCACGGCGTGAACGAGGCTCGACATGTCGTCTACGAGCCCGACCGTCATGTCACCCCTCCAGCCTGCTGCGGCGATCGTCCGTCGGGGCGCCACGTCCCCGCGTCCTCTTGAAGGGATTGCTGGTGACCACTCTTCGGGGGATCGCCCAGGAGTCGGTCGCCTCTGAAAGATGATCCCTCGTCACGCAGCTCGCGCCTTCCGCCAGGGCGATGATGCAGGCCTCGCAAACGAGGTTGCACGCCGCGCCCATGTAGCCGTGCGAGATCTCGTGCAGGCGGTACGGGATGTCGCCGGCGACGAAGTCGCTCGCCTCGGCGAACAGTCCCTCCTGCTTGAGCTTCAGCCCCAGCTTCCCCACGAAGGCGATAAAGTCGTTCCTTTCGCCCTCCTTGCTGAAGTTCGCCGGATCGAACTGCAGTTCCTTAAGGCATCTCTGGGCGAGCTGTTCCTCGTTGAAAATGAAATGACGCGCCTCGGGGATGCCCACGAACATCATGGGAACCACGCCCTTAATCATCATGTTCTTCAGCGTGTCGGTAACCTCGAGGCTTTCGCGCAGGCCGCTCCGGTCGGTCGTGGTCCCGCTCTCTCGGGCGAGCCGGTGCGACAGGTGCTGGATCTCGTCGATGAAGACCAGCTCCGTGCCGCAACGCCGCAGATTGTCGTAGACCCTCTTCAGAAGGTTGTCGGCCGTTCCCGTTACTGCGTAGGGGTCCCCGATCGCAGTCAGGATGTCCGACGCGAGCGTCTTGATGGTGGCCTTCGCGGACAAGGTCACGTGCAGGACCAGCTTCTGCCTCGCCGCGATCGTCTGACGGTCCATCGTCGGCGGGAAGAGCCCCTGCGCGATCGCGTCGTCGACGACCACTGTCTCGATGTAGTGCCTGACAGTGGTCGATTTTCCGGCCTGCGACGGCGCGAACAGCGTTCCAAACCTCTTCGGCGACAGCGGCGACATCCGCTTCGTCTTGCGAAGTTCTCCGAAGAACTTCTGCGCCTTGTTCAGGCGGTCGTGCCTGATGCGCCGGTCTTCGAACATGACGTAAATGTCTGCTTCCGTAACGTCGTCGCGCATTTTTGGTTTCCCTCGTCTACGGTTTCGATCAGTCAAGGTCCTTCGCCAGATCGTCGAGAAGGGACTTGGAGTCGCTCACGACGTAGTAGTTCTCTCGGGTCGGGCAGGGCGTCGTCGGCCGCGGGCTTGCGCTCTGCTGCGTGCTGGCTGCTGCAACGCCCGCCTTCGGGTGCGCCGCGCGCAGATCCGACCGCTGCGTCTTACCTGCCTTTTTCGGCCGCCCCCGCCGGACTCCCTTGGAGGGAATGCGATTGCCTGCCTGCAGCACCGCGGCCATGCCGTTTGGCAGCTCCGCGGTCGACATGCCCATCGGCGACGGCTCGGCGTAGGCCTCCACGATGTCGCCCGGAGCACGTTCGAGCTCCCGCTGACGGATCCTGACCGCTTTCCTCTGCTCGGCGAACGGAAGCACGGCTATGTCTCCCGATAGCTTGTGCGTAAACGCGGAACGTGCGGCTAGCTTCTCCTCGTCCGAGTGGAAGGCAGCGTTCACCTTCCTCGCGAAATCCTTGATCAGGCCGGCTCCGTGCCAGCTGAGGCCGCTCGAAAAGCGGCGATCGACATTGGGCAGTCTGACGTACTCCTTGGCGGCAAAGTCCCAGACGTTCACGAACGAGCAGTCGGTGGGGTCCTTGACCACCTGAACCGGGATGGTGGCGCCGCGCAGCCTGGACCTGGGCTGTCGCGACGGAGGCGCGTGTCTGACGAGCGAATCGAGAAGCCGGCCGGTGAGCGCGGCGTCGTGGAAGCGGTGTCCGTCTACGAGGACGCCGTCCCTGGTAAGGCTGGCGCTGTCCACAGCGCCGAGCGCCCTGTCGAGCGCGGAGACGTCGTCTAGGATATTCCGGCCCACCTTCTCAAGGCTTTTCGACCAGGCGCGCGCCCTCGCCATGCGACGCCGCCTGCAGTCCTCGAGGTTGTGGCGCGTGACCAGATAGTCCCAGCCGAGCGCTTCCAGCTCGGCGACGGTCCGAGTGGCTTCTTCTCGAGGCTTGAGCTGCAGGGCCGACATCTCGCTCGGCTTGAACGGAACCGCTCCGTCGCCCTTGTGCCAGACCTGCTTGTTGAGGACGTGGAAAAGGTGCTCGACGAAGGTCTTGTACTCGCCCGTCTTGACAGGCGCCCATTTCACCCTGATGCCGAGGCTCTCGCACCCGGTCTGGAAGGACTTTCCGACGTTCTCCCATCCGTTATCGACCACGAGGTAGAACGGTGCGCCCCAGCCGGTCGTCGCTCCCTTGTATTCGCCGTATCGTTCGAGGAGGAAGTTTTTGGGCTTCATCACCTGCTTCAGACACGCTGTCACGGTCGTGAGAGAAGGCGGCTCGAGCGTCAGGATCAATGACAGGACCAGTTCCGAATAAACATCGACTGCCGCGACGATCCATGGGCGCTCTCGGAAGATCTCGTTGCCGTCTTCGTCGAGCACGATCGCCCATTGATCGCACCTGGTGTGGTCTATCATCACGTACTGAAGCGCGTGCTCGGCGTCGATGGAGGGGCTTGAGCCGTGGAATTGGCGGTCCGCCGACGGCCTGCCGTACTTCTTACAATGCCTTTCATAGGTCTCCGCCTTCAGGATCCACAGCCGGACTGTGGTTCGGTCGACCCTCTTCGGAGGCTTCAGACCCGCGGCTACCAGCTTTCGCACGCCGATGTCGAAGAGCTCGAAGAACCGCGATATCGCGTCCAGCTGCTCCACGCCCCTCTCGCTCCAGTAGAAATCAATCGCCGCCTGCTTGGCCTCCAGGACGAACGGCGGATAGCGTTTTTCAGGATCGTGCACTCCGTGGTCGCCCAGGTACATCGCGAGCGTTCGCTGTCCGGGTTGGCCGATTCGTCGCGCCCGATGCAAAGTCGAGTAGGAGGGAAGCCATGTGATGCCCTGCGCGGCTGCTTCGTTCCTGAACCGCCTCGTAAGAGCCTCCACCGGACGTCTGGAATCCGCCACCTCCGGCGCCTCGTCCCACTTTCTGATAAAGAATAGGACGGCTCTCGCCTTCTCGTACTTGACCGAAGCGGCTTCCGCGGCGGCTCTCTGCTTGTTCGTTAGCTTCTGATTATTGGGATCCGCCAGCATCGCCGGTTCGATATGTTCCCGCGGCCTCTGGTCCGACGCGAAGCGGTACCGCAGCAAGGCGGCGTTCCCGACGCCGCGCATGAGCTCGAACTCGTTCTCGTCTATCGTCCGGGTGCGCCCCGTCGTCTGGTTTACGAAAACGAGCCTGCCGCTCCGCAGCCGTTCCTTGAAGTCGAAGATCGCGCCCTCCCCGGCAGCCTTCGACCTTATCCTAAACGTCTGGCCCGGCTGCATTGGAAGCTGAGACATCGGTCTGCGCTCAGATGCCGGCGACGACGCGTGCCGTCCCCGACCGGTATCTGAGCACGTCGAACGAAAGGACGCCCCGGATCTGCAGCGCGTGAGACTTCGCGACGCCCTCGGCACCGGGACCGAGCGCCTCCTGGAGTTCCCGCAAATCCGCCTCCCCGCCGCGTGCGGCAAGAAACTCCAGGGCCAGCACGGCGTCCAGGTTGTCCACCTTGACGAACGTATGGTAGGCGATGAGCCGTAGAACGGCGCCGTCGACGCATGCAATGTCCCGTTCCTCCTCGATCACCGCGAAATGGAAGCCCAGGCTCTCGTATACCTCGCGCGCAAGCATGAGCTTCTGCCTGTATTCGGGATCCCACAGCCTCTTGTCCCCAGGTCTCTTGACCTCCGCCACTATGGTACGGACGTCTCCGGATGTTGAGGCACGGGGCGGCCATTCGAGCGCCGCATTGCCGAACGAACGCCCTTCTTCGAGCGCGGCCGCAAGCGGCGCGTCCACCTTCATCTCGAAGTCCGGGAAATAGACCAGCGGCCGAGTACGCCCGCGCACCGAGATCTCCAGCCGGTGCGGCTGCGCGAGAACGCTCCGGACGTAGGGAGAGACCTCGCAGATCTGGATGACCGATACCTCCGCGGGCGACTCCTCCGGCAGCGCCCTGCCGGACGCCTTGTAGGCGGGGTACCTCCCTACGGGCTTCTTCTGCCGTCCGATGGCCAGGGTCCTGATGGGTCCGCCGTCGGCCGCCCGGACGATCATCGCCGAGAACCCCCGTGGACCGGTGCGCTTCGCGGGCTGGTGCATACAAGATCTCCATCGTGCCGACCGGGCAATCAGTACGCTGCCGGAAGTTTTTTCTACGAGGACGCTGCCGCACATGCTATTTATGAACAAACGCTTCGAAGCAGCAGACTTCGAAATTCCTTCAAATGAACTTGTTCAACCTTGAACTGATTCGAAGGCAAAATGAAGATGGAAAGTGAACTGGTGCAGCACGCGGTCGATCAGATGGTTTCCGAAGGTCCCATCTATGACGATGCGAGGGTGGACCAGCTGGTGGACAGCCTTCAGAGGGAGCTGCATGCGACGTGCATGCGGCTCGAGGCCATCAAGGACAAGAAGGCGCGGCTCGAAGAGGCCCTGAAGGCGCTCACCTCGGACAACCCGCCGGCGACGGCCCAGCCAAGGCGCCGGAAGAAGCTTCATCTAAACAGCACCGCTCATCTCATAAGAGGTCACACGGCCGATATTCTTCGGGAAGCCGGACGGCCAATGTCCGCGACCGAAATATACCGAGCGATGTCGGAGAAGGGGCTCCTACTTTCGGTGAACAACCCGGTGAAGCAGATCGGCAGGGTCCTCTGGGGTGCGTCCGAGTTCACGCACACAGAAGGCGGATACTGGTTCGGCCAACTTGGAAGTGCTGAAGGACACGGCATCTAGTCCAAGGCGTCCGCCCTTTGTCAACAATTAAGCTTCGGGTTCAATCCTTCGAGTTCCTGGATATTCGTTTCGATCTTCGAATTCGGGAGAAGGATTCGAGCGTCTTAGAGGGTCCGCAGGCGTTGGAATTAGGCCTAGCTTACTGCGAGCATGGACTACCGCATAATTGTTGACAAGGATTCAGCCGCCCGCGCCGATGTCGCTTGGTGCTAGAAGGATTCGCACGGTTACGGAGCCACGTCTTCTACTCCTGGGAGAGGCATTCCGCCCGGCCAGATGCAAGGTTCGGCATGAGTTCCGACCGCCCGAGGCTCTGGCGCCTCGGGCGGGTTCGGCCGATCAGCTCTGCCTACCGAGCCTGATCTCGCGGTCGACCGCAAGCTCCGCCGCCATTCGCATCAGCGCGGCCTTCTCCTTCGAGAGGAGCTCCTTCGTCGCGCGATACTCGCGGCCCAGAATTCCGTCCACCTCGACGCGCAGTTCCGGCATGGGTTGGAACGAGTGGTCGACCCACTGAGCGTCGACCTGGAACCGCAGCCACTTTCCCAGGCCGTAGGAACCCGCGAGGCGGTATGCGAGCCGCGTGGCCTGATCAAGATCACTGCCCTGCACCCCACCGGATCCTATCGATCTGGTCCCGAAGACGACCTCCTCCGCCGCCATGCCCGCCAGCATGGTCCTCACCCTGGCGAGAAGCTGCCTTTCCGTCGGAAGTGCCATGTCCTTCATCTCATACTGGACCCTTCCGCCGTCCTGCACCGTGACGCCCTCCACCATGTGGGTTTCGAGCCTGATGTGGACTGCTTCCACCTGCCCGGAGGCCAGCGCCATGATGGCGTGGCCGGATTCGTGGACGGCAATCCGGTGAAGCACGTCCTCCGGTAGCGGCGCCTTGGCGGGAAGCGCGGCGGCGACGTCGCCGAGATCGACCATTGCCTTTCGCTGACGGGCATGCCTTTTTGCCTCACGAGCATACTTGTCGATATCCGCCGGCGTGGCGAGACGGAGCTGATCGGTCAGCGGACGAAGCTGCTGGGAGGAAATGCCATGGCCCAGATGGTACGAGAACATCTCGGCCCGCTCCTCCTCGTCCGGAAGTTCCAGAACAATGTGTTCTTCCAGCCGGCCGGATCTGAGGATCGCGGGATCGATCAGGTGTTCGTAGTTCGTCGCGGCGACGACGACCGTGCCGGGCTGCTCGTTGATCCGTGTGACCAGCTCCAGGAACCGGGCGATGACGTTCCCTTCGTAGTAGACGTGGTCGCTTCTCATCCTCGCCCGATCCCCGATTGCGTCGAGCTCGTCGATGAATAAGACGGCCCCTCGCCTCGACGCTGCGTCGGCGAAGGACTTAGACATTGCACTGAGGGTGTCGCCTAGATAGCCCTGCTTGGACCCCTGCCATTCGGCCACCGAGGTCGAGACAAGATCGAAGCCCAGCTCGTTGGCCAGTCCGGTCGCGAACAGCGTCTTTCCTGTTCCGGGAGGTCCGGTCAGAAGTATCCCCTTGCTTAGCTCGCTCCACTGCAGACGTCCCTGCCGCCAGTCGGCGACGTCCCCTTTGAGGTCCGCCACCCACCGCCTCGTCGGGCGGTAGCCCGGAAGATCGCTGAGCTTGGGCCCCCGTTCCGGCTCGTCCGGCGGCCGGCCGAGCAGCGACGCGTCGAAATACTTGAGGGAATTCCTCGCACTCAGCCCGATGACGACCTCGGCCCGCTGCCGGGCGATCCACGCGGCGGTCTGAACGTCGACGTCGTCGACGCCGGCGAGCCGTCGCGCCGCTTGGACATGACGTGCTGTCGGACCTGGAATGTCGACGATCGCGTCGGCGGCCAGCTGGATGGAGACCGGAAGCGCCTCGCGCGATGTGGAGAGGAGAAAGCTTTGATGTTCTGGACGAACTACGCTGACTTCGGAGCGCCTTTTCGACGTGTCGTCGTAGATCGCCACGACAGAGCGGATGTCGTCTCGGACATATGGGTTGCTCGGATCCTTTAATAGAAGGCGGGCTGCCGCCTTGGCGTGCCAGATCCATTGCTTGTCGACGACCAGGACCATCAGCCCTCTTGCGTTTCCGCGGAACTGCTCAGTCTGCCGCAACGCTCTGCGAACCGCGGAGTACATCAGGAACTTGGCTGGCTGCCTGCAGATGTCGTCGAAGTCGTCCCGCGAAAGTCGATGGTGCATCTGATCTCCTCATTTAGTACAGGCGATTCGCAAGCCTAGAAGAATTGCATTTTAAAGCCGTTTTATGGCTGATTGACGCCGCAATGTGGCGGATTCGGATCGTCGTTGTCAACAGTTTTGATTCCTGAAATCTAGGGGAATGGACAGCCTTTATCGCCTGCTGCGCGCAGCCAGAGATGTGCTCGATCTGAGCCAAACCGACGTCGCCGAAGCGGCGCGCGTTTCGACGCGCACGATCAACAGAATCGAGACAGGCGCCGGCCTAGTGAGCTTCAGTCACGTCGGACAGATCAGAATCTTCCTCGAAAGTCGCGGGGTCGTGTTCCTCGATCCCACGGACGAGGAGGACTGGACGCTGATGCTGCCGCAATGGCTCGCGCCCGCCCCCGACAAGAACTTGGAGCGCGGCAAGCTCTACCACCCCCTGCCCGGCCCGCTTTTCAGGGCGGCACGGGTGGCGCTCGGCTTCACGCAACGCGAACTGGGCTTGCGGGCCAGGCTGGCGCATACGACCGTCCGCCGGCTGGAAAAAAGCGATGTGGAAGCAAGCCCTGAGCTTGCATACGTACTCCAGAGGCACCTGGAGAAGGAGGGCGTGAAGTTCTTCCGCCCCGTTGCGGACGCTGGATGGCGAATGCGGCTGACGCCGGCAGGTTGAGCCGCGTCTTAGAAGCGCGGAACGGATACCGCACGCTCCAAAACGTCTGCTCCGGGCTCGGATAAGCCCTCCGCAGATTCTCGTTAGCTATGAAGATCAGGCCGGAGAGCCGCCGCTTTTCGCCGCCGCCGTCTCGTTCAGATTTGGTCCGACGTCACCGCGAACTCAAAAATATTCAGTACAGGTCGCCGCTTTCACTCGCTACCACAGAACGGTGCATGATGGCGGCGGACGCAGCGGAAGGATGACGCACAAATTTTCAGTTTGCCTCATCCAAATTTCGATTCGTAGGCATGACCTTCAGCCCGCCAACTTGAATTCAAAAGTTTTCAGACGACCTCGCGAATTCAAAAATATTCAATTCGGCTGGTCGTTTCTTGCGATTCCTGCAAACTGGCTCGTCGAGTTCGACCACACGGAGTTCAACCGGAGACGGCGAGCGAACAAAAGGTTTTATTGCGTCGTTTCAGCGAATTAGCTTACGGAATGGCGCGAGGGTTGAACCGAAATTTTTCAATTTTGGTTCAACCAAAATTCAATCGGTCAGGTTGCGCATAAGGCAAGAAGTCTTCGCCGAATTCAGTTCGGTCGGTTGCGCAGGGCTTCCGCTTCCGCATAGAACTTCTTTTCCCACTCCTTGTGGTTGTCGAGCCCTTCGCGGATGAACGGCGTGAAGATCGCCATATGCATCAGCATCCAGTTGACCAGCCGCGCCGGAAATTTCAGCGGCTTGACGAAGTCGACGAACAGCACCACCCGTGTCTTGTCGGTGTGGTTCCATGCCTCATGCTCATAGGCATCGTCGAAGATCAGCACCTTGCCCTCCTGCCAGTGGCAGACCTGATCCTTGATGCGGATCGCAAGGTTGTCACCGGAATTTTCCGGCACGATCAGTCCCAGATGCAGGCGCAGCACGCCGTTATAGGGACCGCGATGGGCCGGCAGATGCTTGCCAGGCTCGAAGATCGAGAACATCACCGTGGTGAGGCCGGGGATCTTCTGCATCGCCTTCCAGGTTTCCGGGCAGGTCTTGATGTTCTGTTCCGACTTGACGCCGAACCCCAGCAGGAAAAAGGTCTTCCAGCCATTGTCCGTCGAAATCGTCTTCACGTCGGTGGAAATGTCCTGGAAGGTCGGCAGCTCGTCCTTGCGCAGGAGAATGCGGTCGAGCTCGGCGCGGATGGCCGGCGCCGCTTTCTCCACCTCCGCTGCCCAAGGGAAGGTGGCATTGTCGTAGACCGGCGGATTGCCGAGCTTGGCATATTTGAAGTTCAGGCCCTCGGCCCAGGAAACGATACCCATGAAAAAACGGGTGATGCGGCTTGGGCGGTCCATCGGCGCAAGGCCGGACGTGCCGAATGTTTGTTCATGCTGGGAGATGACAGGCTGAGAAGCGAGAGGCGATGACGGTTCCACGGGAATTGGCCTGAATTGACGGTTGATAGGCTGCGGTTAAGGTGTTCCGATCACACCCTCGTCCGCTTCTGGAGTAGTTGACATGTGATGTCATGTTCCAGCTTGCAAGCACCTGTGTCCCATCTATGGCAGCCGGCTCATGAGATTCACAGGCAAGTGTGGCAGAAGAAGCGCGCGTTTGTACGCTGGACACAGAACAAGGAGCTGGAAGGGCTGAAATCAGGCGGCTTTCTAAGGGCGACCACCCTTGCAAATCCGCGGGCGGCAGCCGAAAGTGCCCATTGAACAGTCTTTACTGTAGGGGCGCTAGAAAATAGGCATGGCAGCGCGGCAACGCATCATCCCGGTCCGGCGCGAGTATAACCGCTGGGTCGCCAATCAGACGCTGGAAGACTACGCCCTACGCTTTACGGCCAAGAGTGCACGGCGCTTCTCATCGAGCCGCATCTCGCAGACCGCCATCGGCGCGATCTCGTTTCTGGCGCTCGAAGCCATCGGCGGCGCCATCACCCTCTCATACGGCACGACCAACGCCATATATGCGATCATCGCGGCTGCGATCGCTATGCTTGTCATCGGCCTGCCGATCAGCCGCTATGCGATCCGCCACGGCGTGGATATCGACCTCCTGACGCGCGGTGCGAGCTTTGGCTATATCGGCTCAACCATTACCTCGCTGATCTATGCGAGCTTCACCTTCATGCTGTTTGCGATCGAGGCCTCGATCATGACGGGGGCGCTTGATCTCGCTTTCGGCGTACCGCCCTGGATTGGCTATATCATCAGCGCCGTCATGGTGATCCCGCTGGTCATCTACGGCGTGCAATTGATTTCCCGTTTTCAGCTGATCACTCAGCCCTTTTGGATTATCCTCAACGTCCTGCCCTTCATCTTCATCGCCTTCATGGACTGGGAGAAGTTCGACCTCTGGCGGGCCTTTGCGGGCGTCAACCATTCGAATGCCGAGGTCGGTGGCGCGGCTCCCTTCAACCTCGTCGAGTTCGGCGCCGCCTCGGCGGTCATCCTGGCGCTGATGCCGCAGATCGGCGAACAGGTGGACTTCCTGCGCTTCCTGCCGGCCGAAGGCGTGCGCAAATGGCGCCACCGCCTGGCGGTGTTTCTGGCCGGCCCCGGCTGGGTGGTGGTCGGCGTGCCGAAACTGCTGGCCGGCTCCTTCCTTGCCGTGCTGACGCTGTCGACCGCCGTACCAATCCACGAGGCGGCCGATCCGGCCCATATGTATCTGGCCGCCTTCGGCTACATGATCCCTAACGAGACCGCGGCACTGCTGCTGATGGCGGCCTTTGTGGTGGTCTCGCAGCTGAAGATCAACGTGATGAACGCCTATGCGGGCTCGCTCGCCTGGTCGAACTTCTTTTCCCGCCTTACCCACAGCCACCCGGGTCGCGTCGTCTGGCTGATCTTCAACGTGGCGATCGCGCTGCTGCTGATGGAACTCGGCATCTACCGGCTGCTCGAAGCAACGCTTGGCATTTTCTCGATCATCGCCATGGCCTGGCTCTGCACGATCTCGGCCGACCTCTTCATCAACAAGCCGCTCGGCCTGTCGCCCGAGGGCATCGAATTCAAGCGGGCGCATCTCTACGATATCAACCCGGTCGGACTTGGCGCCATGTTCACGTCCGCCGGCATTGCGCTTGCTGCGCATTTTGGCCTGTTCGGGCAGATCATGGCGTCGCTTGCCACCTATGTGACGCTGATCTCATTTCTGCTGTCGCCGGCGATCGCTTTTGCAACCAAGGGGAAGTTCTACCTTGCCCGCAAGCCGCGCCACAGCTGGAAGAGCTTGGGATCGATTACATGCTCCATTTGCGAACACCCGTTCGAACATGAGGATATGGCTTGGTGCCCCGCCTATGCGGCGCCGATCTGTTCCCTCTGCTGCTCGCTCGACAGCCGCTGCCACGACATGTGCAAGCCGCATGCGCGGCTCAACGCCCAGGTCGGCGCCGTTGCCCGATCGTTTCTCCCCGAAACCGTGGTCGCGCGGCTGACCACCCGCCTTGGCCGCTATGCCACGACGGCGATCATCGCGACCTCGCTGATCGCCGCCATCCTTGCCATGATCGCCTATCATGTCGGCCAGGCGACGCCTGCCAATGCCGAGGTCATCTATCGGACGATCCTGATCGTCTTCTTCGTCTTTGCCATGATCGCCGCCGTGGTGTCCTGGTTCTACGTGCTGGCCCACGACAGCCGGGTGGTGGCGGAAGAGGAATCCTCGCGCCAGAACACGCTTCTGCTGAAGGAAATCTCCGCCCACAAGAAAACCGATGCCGCACTTCAGGAGGCCAAGGAAACGGCAGAAGCGGCCAACCGCGCAAAGAGCCGCTACGTGGTGGGGCTCTCGCACGAACTGAGGACGCCACTCAATGCCGTGCTGGGTTATGCGCAGATCCTCGAACGGGACGAAACCATCCCGGCGCCGCGCCAATCGGCGATCAAGGTGATCAAGCGCTCCGCCGACCACCTGTCCGGCCTGATCGACGGGCTTCTCGATATCTCCAAAATCGAGGCCGGACGCCTGCAGGTCTATTCTAACGAAATCAACATCCAGGACTTCCTCGACCAGATCGTCGAAATGTTTTCCCTGCAAGCCCAGGCCAAGGGATTGGCCTTCAAGCACGAGCGGGCCCGCTCCCTGCCGCAATATGTACGCACTGACGAAAAGCGGCTGCGCCAGATCCTCGTCAACCTGTTGTCCAACGCTATCAAGTTCACCGACGAGGGGGAAGTTCGCTTCGACATTACCTATCGCAGCCAGGTCGCCACCTTTACCGTTTCGGATACCGGACGCGGCATTGCCGAACAGGATCTCGGACGCGTCTACGAGCCTTTCCAGCGGGGCGAGGCTGAGACAATGCAGCCGATGCCGGGTCTCGGCCTCGGCCTGACCATCACGCGGCTGCTGACCAATACACTTGGCGGCGAGATCGCGGCGGCCAGCACCAAGGGCGAAGGATCGGTCTTCAAGGTTCGCCTGATGCTGTCGGCGATCGAACGCCCGAACACGGCACCGGCGGCGGAAAAGAAGATTGTTTCCTATACCGGTCCCCGCCGCACGATCGTCGTGGTCGACGACAACGAGGACCACCGCGACTTGATGCGCGAGGTACTCGCGCCCATGGATTTCGTAGTCCTCACTGCCAACAGCGGGCCGGACTGCCTCACCCTCATCGAAGGCGCGGCACCGGATCTTTTCCTGGTCGACATTTCCATGCCGGGCATGAGCGGCTGGCAGCTTGTGACAAAGCTTCGTGAGCTTGGCCAAATGGCACCGATCATCATGCTGTCCGCCAATATAGGTGACGGGGGCGCTGCCGATTTCGGCGACGAAGGTCACAATGATACGCTCGCCAAGCCGGTTGAAATTCGCCGCCTGGCGGACAAGCTCGCATCCCATCTCGGCCTAGTGTGGGTTTATCATGACGACATAGCGCCACCCGTCCCGCTCGCGCCCCGACTGCCGCTCAAGAGCCCGGGCAAGAACCATGTAGAGGACCTGTTACGGCTCGGCGAAATCGGCTACATCCGCGGCATAGAAGCAAAGCTGGCGGACCTGGCACGTGACGACGAACACGTGCCTTTTGCCGAAAGACTGGGGGCCTATGTCAAAGCCTTTGATATTGCCGGATACATGAAATTCCTGAGCCAAATGGAAGCGGAAAGGACGATTGATGGCTGAAGCAGCTCTGCCGCGCGACATCGTTCTTCTCGTCGACGATAGCCCCGAAGCGCTCGGCTTTCTCACCGAAACGTTGGAGAAATCCGGTTTCTCGGTTCTGATCGCAACCTCCGGCGAGGCAGCGCTTAATATCGTCGAGCGCATAACGCCCGATCTCGTTTTGCTCGATGCGGTCATGCCCGGCCTAGACGGCTTCGATACCTGCCGGCGCTTGAAGGCCAATGCTGCCGTCGCCCAGGTTCCGGTCATCTTCATGACGGGGCTGACCGAGACCGAGCATGTCGTCAACGCTCTCGATTCCGGTGGCGTCGATTATCTGACTAAGCCAATCAATATCGACGAACTGCGGGCCCGCATCCGCGTCCATTTGTCAAATGCCCGCTCCGCCCAGAGCGCCCGCGTTGCGCTCGATGCCGCCGGGCGCCATCTGCTGGCCGTCAAGGGCAACGGTGTCGTGCACTGGTCGACGCCGCAAGCGACCCGGCTGATCAATGCCGCAACCAACAGTGATGACGGCTTAGATATCGTCGCCCACCGTATTGCCGCCTGGATGTCGGAGCGCGACAAGCCGGGTTTCGTCCGTGATGCCTCATTTGCGCTGACGGAAAACGGAAAGGCGACGCTGCAATTTTCGTTCCTGGGAGCGATCGGGGCCGACGAGCACCTTTTCCGCCTGACGGCAGCCAACAAGCGCCCGGACGACCAGACCCTGCGCCAGCATTTCCCCCTCACCCAGCGGGAATCCGAGGTTCTGCTTTGGATCGCCAAGGGCAAGTCGAACCGCGATATTGGCGATATCCTCGGTCTCTCCTCGCGCACGGTCAACAAGCATCTCGAGCAGATCTATGTGAAGCTCGGCGTCGAAAACCGGGCGTCGGCGGCAGTCAAGGCGGCACACGTCCTGCACGAGATCTGACAATCGCTGCTCCTGCCATGGAACCCGGCAGTGATTTTCAGGTTGTCTCCAAAACGGACAAAACCCAATGTCATTCACGGTCAAATCGGTCCAGAACGGCACCAGGGCCGCAGATGTCGACACGGCTCATGATGCGGCTCAGGCCGTGACGGACCTGCAGCAGCGCCGGCCGGGTGCGGTCAAGGTGGAAATCCATGAAGAGGAAGGCCCGCAGTCGGCTTCCGATGATGATCCTTGCGAGCGCAAACCGCAGACCGGCGATTGATATCTGCATCGCCCAGTCTGAAACAGAGAAGCCCGGCAATGCCGGGCTTCTCCAACTGTGTGATCGTGAGCTCGAAACCGAAGCGTCTTAGCTGCCCTGCTGGAAGTAGCTGTACTGGCCGTCTGGGCCCTTCTTCCACTCGTACATGACATAGCCCGGCAGCTTCGGATCGCCCTTTTCGTCGAAGGCGATATCGCCGAGAACGGTCTTGAACGGTCCCTTTTCCTTCAACGCCTTGGCAACCACTTCCGCATCGTCGGATGCGCCGGCAGCCTTGATGCCTTCAGCAATGACCTGCACGGCTGCGTATGAGTAAAGCGTGTAGGCTTCCGGGTTGAAGCCAGCAGCCTTGAACTTGGCAACCAGGTCCTTGTTTTCCGGCTTCAGCGTCGGGTCGGGGCCGAAGGTGTTCAGCGTGCCGGCGACTGCGTCACCAGCGATCGATGCGAGTTCGTTGGAAACAATGCCGTCGCCGGAAACCAGCGTCGCCTTAAGGCCCGCATCCTTTGCCTGACGGATGATCAGACCAGCTTCGGTGTGAAGGCCACCCCAGTAGATGATCGAGACGCCGGCTTCCTTCATCTTGGAGATGAGGGCGGAGAAGTCCTTGTCGCCGACATTGACGCCTTCGCGGATGACTGCCTTCTTGCCGGCGGCGGTGTATGCCTTCTCGGTTTCTTGGGCAAGACCCTGACCGTAAGGCGTCTTGTCGTCGATGATGGCAACCTTGGCGGATGCGAACTTTTCGGCAAGATACTTGCCGGCAACGCCGCCCTGCTGGTCGTCACGTCCGCAGGTGCGGAACGTATTCCACAGGCCGCGCTCGGTGAAGGTTGGGTTGGTTGCAGCCGGGGTCACTTCCAACATGCCGTTTTCCGCATAGACTTCCTGGGAAGCCGGGATGGAAACCCCCGAGTTGAAGTGGCCGACCACGTATTTCACGCCGTCGGACGCGAACTTGTTGGCAACCGAGATACCCTGCTTCGGATCCGACACATCGTCGCCGAGCACGATCTTGATCTTTTCGCCGTTGATGCCGCCAGCTGCATTGATGTCGGCAGCAGCCTGTTCGGCACCCTTCTGGAGCTGAGCGCCGAAAGCGGCGTTCGGGCCTGTCAGCGGGCCACCAACGCCGATGACGATGTCGGCTGCCCATGCGCTGCCGCCGAAGGCAACCATGGCCGTCAGCGCAACCGCGGAAAGAAGAGACTTCTTCATAGATTAACTCCCAGTTTTTTAGGTGAGTACCTGTCTAGGATCCAACTGCAACACCCACCATCGTTGCGTCGGAAATTTGTTCCACTCTAGGTGCGTTATGCTTCGACCTTCACCAATCTGAAGTCAGAAAAGTGCGGCTGTCAATCTTTCTTCTTCCAGGAAAACGCTGACGTAGACTCATAAAGCCAGTAGTAGTTCTGGACCATCTGGCGGGTGCGACGGACGCGGAAACCAGCAACCGAAAACACCATCAGAATGACCACGTCGACGACGTAGTAGAACGGGCTGATGAACGGCCCCTGGAACAGTGCGAAGTGCAGAAAGCGCATCACCACCCCGAGAAGCAGAGTGTAAACGATCACCGTCGGAAGGTTGTCCCAGCCCTCGGCCACCGCCTTGCCGGCCCGCCAGGCGGTCCAAAATCCGATCAGCAGCACCAGGAAGCGGAGAAGGTAGCGGACGCCGCTATCGCTTTCGAAGAACAATCCCTGCATCTCAAATACTCCCGACAGCCAAACTCAGGACCACGCCGCTCAATGCCGTCCACCTTCGAGATAAGCGGCCCGAACTTCCGGATTGGCCAGCAGCTCGCGACCAGATCCGCTCATCGTCACCTTGCCGTTGACCATGACGTAAGCCCGGTCGGAAAGCTTGAGTGCCGCAAAGGCATTCTGCTCGACCAGGAAGACCGTCAATCCTTCCTCCTGGTTAAGCTTCTTGATCGCCTCGAAAATTCCCTTGACGATCAGCGGCGCGAGGCCGAGGGACGGCTCGTCGAGCAGAAGCAGCTTCGGCCGTGCCATCAGCGCACGCCCGATCGACAGCATCTGCTGCTCGCCGCCGGAAAGCGTTCCGCCACGCTGGCTCTGCCGCTCCTTGAGGCGCGGGAAAAGCGTGAAGATCTTCTCGATGTCCTCGTTGAAAAACTTGAGGTTATCGAGGCCCGCGCCCATCTGCAGGTTTTCATAAACGGTCATGCGCGGGAAGATGCGACGACCTTCCGGCGATTGGGCGATGCGGCGTCGGGCAATGAGATGCGTCGGCAGCTGGGTAATATCTTCGCCGTCGAACACGATCGAGCCGTTGCGCGCCTGCGGGCTGCCGCAAATGGTCATCATCAGCGTTGATTTGCCGGCACCGTTGGCGCCGATCAAGCTGACGATTTCGCCCTTGTGGACTTCAATATCGACGCCGGCAAGAGCACGGATATTGCCGTAATAAGTCTCGACGCCCTGGACTTTCAGAAGGGTTTCACCGGCCATCAGAGCCTCCCTCCTTCGACTTCCGATATCACCTCTTCCACCTCGTCATCCTCGACGCCGAGATATGCCGCGATCACTCTTGGGTCGTTCTTCACATGGTCCGGCGTGCCGTCCGAGATCTTCTGGCCATATTCGAGAACCACGACATGGTCGGAAATCTCCATGACCACCGACATGTCGTGCTCGATCAGAAGGATCGATACGCCTTCGTCGCGGATCGAATGGAGCAGCGTGTTGAGCGCCGCCGACTCACGCGGGTTGAGGCCGGCTGCCGGCTCATCGAGGCAGAGGAGCTCCGGTCCAGTGCACATGGCGCGGGCGATTTCCAGACGCCGCTGGGCGCCATAAGGAAGGTCTCCGGCCGGATCGTCGGCGCGATCGGTGAGATCCGCCTTGTCCAGCCAGTATTTGGCCTTTTCGATCGAGACATCGACTGCCTTGCGATAGGCAGGCAGTCCCAGAAGACCAAGGATCGTATACCCGGATGCTTTCATCAGCGCATTGTGCTGCGCCACCAGCAGGTTTTCCAGAACCGTCAGGCCGGAAAAGAGCCGGATATTCTGGAAGGTACGGGCAACGCCGGCCAATTTGGTGATCTCGAAGTCGCGCAGGCGTTCCAGCAGGAACTCCCGTCCGTCCCTGCGCTGCAAGGTGATCATGCCCATGGTCGGCCGGTAGAAGCCGGTAATGCAGTTGAAGACGGTCGTCTTGCCTGCACCATTGGGACCGATCAGTGCCGTGATCTCGCCGCGTCGAGCCTCGAAAGTGAGGTCGTTGATGGCCATCAGGCCACCGAACTTCATCGAAAGATGCTCGACTTTCAAAAGCGTATTATTCGTCATCGTGATTGTCTCGAGAGCCATCAGCCGTGGCCCTCCTTGGTGAAGCTGCCGGAAACCGCCCTGCGTTCCTTGAGGAAGGCAGTCGGTTCTCGCGAACCGACGAAGCCGCGCGGCTTGAACAGCATGACGATGATCATCGCCAGACCGAACAACAGCATGCGGTAGAGTTCAGGGGTGAAGTCGGGTCCGAACACGACCTTGAGGAAGGACATTTCGCGCAGCACTTCTGTACCGCCTACCATGACGATGGCCGCTATGGCGATGCCGGTCAGCGAGCCCATCCCACCGAGAACCACAATGGCCAGAATAACGGCCGATTCCAGGAAGACGAAGCTCTCGGGCGACACGAAACCCTGTCTCGTGGCGAAGAAGGAGCCTGCAAAGCCGCCGAACATGGCACCGATGGCGAAGGCTGTCAGCTTGGTGGTGACGGTATTGATGCCGAGTGAGCGGCAGGCAATTTCGTCTTCGCGCAAGGCTTCCCAGGCGCGCCCGATCGGCATGCGCCGCAAGCGGATGGTCACATAGGCCGTCAGCATGCAGAGCGCCAGGATGATGTAGAACAAGAAGATCTTGTAATAAACCGACGAGGCCGACAGCCCCCACGCCTTGACGAAATTGTTGGTGGCACCGGTGTCGAAGGACCAGATACCGAAGAACGACGCCTTGGCGATACCGGATATGCCGAATGTGCCCTTGGTGACGTCGGTCCAGTTGATCAGCACCAGACGGATGATCTCGCCGAAGGCCAGCGTCACGATAGCGAGATAATCGCCCCTCAAGCGCAGAACCGGGAAGCCGAGAATAATCCCCCAGAGAGCGGCAAGAATCCCCGACATCGGCAAGAGAAGCCAGAAGGAGAAGCCGAAATAGGACGACAGCAGGGCGTAGGAATAGGCGCCCACCGCATAGAAGGCGACATAGCCGAGATCGAGCAGGCCAGCAAGGCCAACGACGATATTCAGGCCCCAGGCCAGCATCACATAGATGAGGATCTGGATGCCGAAATTGTCGACATATTTCAGCGAGCCCTGCTTGCCGACGATCATCAGCGAAAGGAAGGGGTAGATCAGCAACAGCACGAGCGCGATCTTGAGGAAGTGCTTATGGAAGAAGCTCTTCTTGTCGGAGATCTCAAGAACGCCACTCTTGGCCTTGTTGAGCTTGCGGCGATCGATATGCGGCTTGATGAAGGCGACCGTGACGAAACGGCCGACAGCGGCCACGATCACGAAGATGGCCAGAAGGCCCCACCGCGTGCGCCACACCAGGGCATTGTTGATGTCCTGGTAGGTTTCGATTCCGACGAAAAGCAGGAACATGCCGAAGGCGATAACGCCTGCGAACAGTGCTTCCTTGAGCGCCTGCCCCATCGTGCCGGCATTGCCGGTTTCAGAAGGATTGGACATGTCAGACCTTCTCCACTTCCGGACGTCCGAGGATGCCGGTCGGCTTGAAGATCAGCACGAAAGCAAGGATCGCGAAGGTCGCGACATCCTTGTAGGCGATCGAGAAGTAGGCAGACCACAGGGACTCGATAAGCCCGATGAGGAGACCGCCGAGAACTGCGCCCGGAAGCGAGCCGATGCCACCGAGAACTGCTGCTGTGAAAGCTTTTACGCCGGGAATGAAGCCATCGTTGAAGGAGGCAACGCCGTAGTAGATCAGATACATGCCACCCGCGACAGCTGCCAGCGCGGCACCCATAATGAAGGTGATGGAGATCGTCCGATCAACGTCGACACCGAGAAGGGCCGCCATCTTGCGATCCTGTTCCGTCGCCCTTTGAGCGCGGCCGAGCGGTGTCTTGTTGACGATATACCAGAAGGCGAACAAGAGGACGGCAGTGATGACGACGATCAGCAGCTGTTTCAGCGAAATCGTGATGGCACCCAGGTGATAAACGTCGTTGACCAGCGGCGGGATCGGCTTGTTGCGCGGCCCCTGTGTCACCTGGATGAAGTTCGACAGGACGATCGACATGCCGATCGCGGTGATCAGCGGCGCCAGCCGGAAGGATCCCCGCAGCGGGCGGTAGGCCACGCGCTCGATCGTCCAGTTCCACAAGCCCGTCAGAATCATGCCCACCAGCAGCATCACCAGAAGCAGAAGCGCGATCGGTATGCCGGCAAAAAATGAAGTAACGATCAGGAAGACGATCAAGGCGGCAAAGCCGCCGAGCATGAAAATGTCGCCATGGGCGAAGTTGATCATGCCGATGATGCCGTAAACCATCGTATAGCCGATCGCCACGAGGCCATAGATGGATCCAAGAGTCAGCCCGTTGATGAGCTGCTGGATAAAATACTCCATATACCTTTTCCCCCGGACGCAGTTCAGGAGTGCGCTGCGTCTCTTGTATTGGATGTCCCTAATGGGTTCTTACACCCGCGATTTCATAACGTTTTCGAAAGAAATGTGAAGTCCAAAACCCGCAGGAGGCTTAAGAATCACCGCATTCTCAACAATTTGACGCCACAAAGTCCATGAGCAACAAAAAAGCAGCAGCCTGTGGCAAAAAATTAGCCACAGGTTTCCTCGTGTTACTTTGCAAGATTGTCTCAGCCGCGCATGCGCGCGCCATGCGCGTCGAAGAGCGGATGCGTCTGCAATCGCGCATCCAGCATTTCACCCAAAAGTTCGATCTGCCAACCGTCCGCAACGGTGGCGATCTCTCGCGGCACATATCCCATGGCGACGGACACGCCCGAAGCATGAGCGTAGCCGCCGGACGTGACCCAGCCGCAGACTTGGCCGTTCAGCGAGATCGGCTCGTCGCCGATAACGTCCGCATCTCGAGCATCCACCACGAACGTCACCAGGCGAAGCGCACCGCCCGAAGCCTTCTCCTCGAGCGCCGCCGCCTTGCCGATGAAGTCGGCCGGCTTTGCATAAGCGATGAAGCGCCCGAGCGAGGCTTCCTGCGGCCCGTACAAAGGCCGGTATTCGCGCGACCAGCTGCCGAAGCCCTTTTCGAGGCGCAGTGCATTGAGGGCCCGGAGCCCGAAAAGCCGGATGCCGAATTCCGCACCGGCCTCCATGATCAGGTCGAAAAGGCTGCGCTGGAATTCCGGCTTCATCCACAGCTCGAAGCCGAGATCGCCCGTATAGCTGACACGGCCGAGAATGACCGGCGCCATGCCGAGATCGACTTCGGTGATCGACATGAACGGCAGTGCCGCATCCGACAGGTCGAGGTGGGTCAGCTTCTGCAGGACGTCGCGCGACCTCGGTCCCGCCACCGACAGCCCGACCAGCCCCAGATTGAGCGTATTCAGCTCCACCGAACCGTCTTCGGGAAGATGGCTCTCGAACCAGCGCATGTGATAGTCTTCGGCGATCCCGGAGCCGATCAGCAGGAATTCCTGATCGTCGAGATTAGCGAGCGTGAAATCGCCGATCAGCTTGCCGGCATCGTTGAGCATGGGTGTCAGCGTCATTCGCCCGGCAGACGGCATGCGGCCGGCCAGGATGCGGTCGAGCCAGTCGTGGGCGCCCTCGCCCGCCACGGCATATTTGGCAAAGCCTGAGGTTTCCATCAGGCCCACACGGTCACGCACCGCCCTTGCCTCCTTTCCGACCGCTTCGAAATCCGTGGACCGGCGCCAGGAGAATTTGTCCTCCACCCCTTCCGGCGCAAACCATAGTGGCGTTTCCAACCCGTAGGATGCGCCAAACACGGCGCCGGCGGCCTTGAGCTTGTCGTAGATCGGCGTCGTCAGCAGCGGTCGTGCCGCCGGCAGTTCCTCATTGGGATAGCGGATCGAGAAGCGGCGGGAATAGTTTTCGCGCACCTTGGCATTGGTATAGGCGAGCGTTGCATAGTCGCCGTATCGGCAGACGTCCATGGCGAAGACGTCGAAGCCCGGATCACCGTTGATGATCCATTGCGCCAGCGCCAGCCCGACACCGCCGCCCTGGCTGAAGCCGGCCATCACGGCGCAGGCCGACCAGAAATTCGTCATGCCGCGCACCGGGCCCACGAGAGGGTTTCCGTCCGGGGAGAAGGTGAAGGGCCCGTTGATGATTTTCCTGATGCCGGCATTGTTGAAGGCCGGGAAATGCCGGAAGCCAACCTCAAGCTCGTTGGTGATGCGCTCTAGGTCCTCGGCCAGCAGTTCGTGGCCGAAATCCCACGGCGTCTCGATCGGCGACCAGGGTCGGCAATCCTTCTCGTAGGTGCCCATCAGCATGCCATTGCGTTCCTGGCGAATGTAGATCTCGCCGTCGAAATCGACGCAGTGCATCAGCTCCCTGCCGCGGCTCTGGTTGAATTTGATCACCTCCGGCATGTCCTCGGTGATCAGATACATGTGCTCCATGGCCAGCACCGGCAGTTCCAGCCCGACCATGCGCCCCACTTCGCGAGCCCACAGGCCTGCGGCATTGACGACATGCTCGCAGTGGATCTCGCCCTTGTCTGTGATGACCCGCCAGGTGCCGTCCTCCAGCTGCACGAGATCCTCGACCTTGGTGTGAAGGTAGATTTCCGCGCCATTCTTCTTGGCCGATTTCGCATAGGCATGCGTCGTGCCGTAGGGATCGAGATGCCCTTCATGCGGGTCGAAGACGGCGCCAACGAATTGCGACGGATCGAGAAGCGGCATCATGTCGTGGGCTTCTTCGGCAGAAATCAGCCGTGCTTCGCCGCCGGCATATTTGCCCTTGGCGAGCAGCGATTTCATCCAGTCGAACCGCTCGTGGGTCGCGGCCAGCATGAGCCCCGAGGTCATATGCAGGCCGATGTCCTGGCCCGAATAATCCTCGATCTCCTTGTAAAGGTCGACCGTGTATTTCTGCAGCTTGGCGACGTTCGGGTCGCCGTTGATCGTGTGCATGCCGCCGGCTGCATGCCAGGTTGAACCGGAGGTCAGTTCCGACCTCTCGACCAGCACCACGTCGGTCCAGCCGAACTTGGTGAGATGATAGAGGACGGAGCATCCGACGACACCGCCGCCGATGACGACGACCTGGGCATGGCTCTTCATTCGAATTCTCCGGTCGAGTACGGTAAGATCGCAAGGAACCTAGAGCCTCCTGCGTAAGCCCAATAGGCTATTCTGCGAAGCCGGATTTGTCGTTTCCGACATAGTCAGTGTTCGGTTCGCGCCACTTGGGAGATTGACTGACCGAAGGAACCGACTTTATCCGAGGGCGCCCGAAACTTGTTTCACAAACCTCGCGTATCATCTGCATGACCGCCAGCGAACAGGGATTGGCACAATGACAAGCGTTCAGAAATTTGACCACTTGGTCGGCAGCGTCCTGAGCATGGTCCGTGACGCGACGCCGAGAAAGACGATCGAATTCGGCGTCATCCATGGCTTCTGCCGTGAATTTGCCGAAGAGCTGGCTCCTGACCTAGTCGATATCCTGAACAGGGTCGAAGGGCTGGAAAGCCTCGTGCCTGCGCTTGAACGGCGACCGGATCTCGTGGTCGCCGCGTCAGAAGAAAAGTCGCTCTGGTATTTCGTGCGGGAAAAGTACTGAAGCCTCAGGCGTCCAAGAACGACGCCGTCAGGGCATGCTCGCGGCCCATCTCCGTAAGCTCCTCGAAGACGGAGCCTGCAAAGGAGCGCGGCACAATAATCTCAAACGTGTCGGCACCGGTCCGGGCGAGATTAGCGACGACGTGACAGCACATCATGTTCGCCGACTGGCCTTCGGCAAACACGTCCGGGTGCAGATCAACCGCGACGCATTTGGCCAGGATCCTGCGAACGCTCGGGCCGGCAATCGCCATCAGCACCTTGCCATCGCTTTGCTCCGCAAGCGAGACACCAGGTATAGCTGAAAGCTGCGCAGCAACATGCTCGGCGCCCGCCGTCTGCGACACGGCCAGCCATTCCGATGGGCCACAGGCCCGGATAGCAATATCCTCAGCCTTCGCCAGCGCCTCCCTGACCTGCCCCTCGCGGCCGGCATGCGCCAGAACCGAGAAGATCACCGGGCGCCGGACAACCGAGAGATGGTTCGGGTTCGCGCCGCCGTGAAAACCGAGGATGTGATCTTCGAGGACATGCCGGTGAAGGAGGTTGAGCGCCATCGTCATACTCACAGATGAAGTCTAGTGTTGTCGGGGTCGAAGAAGACCGGCTGGCAGACCTCCGCCGGCACTTCCGCACCGCGCAAGGCGTCCCAGACCACAATATGCTCGCCGGTTCGCTCACGGCCGGACTTCAGCATGGCCAGCGCAATAAAGCCGCCGAGCGTCGGTGAAAAGCAGGCGGACGAGACGAAGCCCTGATCGTTTGCCAGGGACGGCTTGGCATTTTCCTTGAGCAGATGCGCGCCCGCCTTGATCTCCTTGTCTGCTTCGACAGGCTTCAGGCCGACGAGTTGCAGCCGGTCGGCGGCCGTCAGGCCAAACCGGGTGGAAAGCCGCTTGCCGATGAAGTCGGCCTTCTGCATCGCCATCATTTTGCCAAGCCCGACATCGTCGGCGGTGGTGCGACCATCGAGTTCATTATGGGTGACGAAGCCCTTTTCGATGCGCAGGACGTTCAGCGCCTCGACGCCATAGGCGCAGATCGCTTCTTCACGGCCGGCCTCCATAATCGCATCGGCCACAGCCTCACCGTAGCCTGCCGGCACGGCGAGCTCATAGGCTAGCTCACCCGAGAAGGAGATGCGGAAGAGACGCGCCTTCAGGCCGCCGCGTAGCGTCACCGTCCGCACTGCGAGAAATGAAAAAGCGACATTCGAGATGTCGTCCTCGACGATCCGGCTCAAGATGATGCGGGCTTTCGGACCTGCCAGCGACATCTGCGCCCATTCATCGGTGACGAATACGAAGCGCACGTCCAGCTCCGGCCAGAAGGTCTGGGCACAGAATTCCAGATGCGCCATGACTTCCGCCGCATAGGCGGTCGTTGTTGTCATCACGTAATGCTGCTCGGAAAGGCGGCTGGTCGTTCCGTCGTCGAAGACGATGCCGTCCTCGCGCAGCATCAAGCCATAGCGTGCCTTGCCGACCGGCAGCTTCAGAAAGCCGTTGCAATAGACGCGGTTGAGAAATTCTGCCGCACCGGCGCCGAAGATTTCGATCTTGCCGAGCGTCGACACGTCGCAAAGGCCGGCATTGGCCCGCACGTTCAGCACTTCGCGGTCGACGCTGTCTCGCCAGGTTTTCTCGCCTTCTTTCGCAAACCAAGCCGAACGATACCAGAGACCGGATTCCACGAAAGTGGCGCCGTTCTTCTTGGCCCAGCCATGTAGCGGCGATGTCCGGACAGGTGCAGCATGCTCGCCACGGGCGGCACCGGCAAGCGCCCCGAAGGACACCGGCGTATAGAACGGTCGGAAGGTGGTCGTGCCGATCTCGGCCGGGGAAACACCGCGCATGCCAGCGACGATCCCGGCCGTGTTGACATTGCCGAGCTTGCCCTGGTCGGTCGCCATGCCTGATGTCGTGTAGCGCTTTGTATGCTCGATATGCCGGAACCCCTCGCGTTGGGCGATGCCGAGATCGCCCACATGCACATCGTTCTGGAAGTCGACAAAAGCCTTGTCCTTGGCTCCGGGCACATACCAGACGGGTGCGAAGGACGGATCATATTCCCCTTCGACCTCCGGAAGGGTCGCTTGATACGCTGAGAAACCGAGCTCGCCCATCATTGCCGCAGCCTTGGCCGCGCCGTCACGCAGGCAGGCATAGATCGTGTCCGCTCCATGGGCGCCACCGGCGGCGACGAAAGCGCCACCCACATTCGGAGCCATGAAGGCCTGCTTCTCCTCCGACCAGATAGGTTTGGCGCCACGCTGGCACATCAGATGCACGATGGGCGACCAGCCGCCGGACATGGCAAGCGCATCGCAATCGATAACTTCCTGGAAGCCGGCCCGCTCGGCGATCAGGCTTTCGAGGCGATGACGGCCCTTAGTCGCGACCACCGCACCGTTGCGGATGACGCGAACGCCGTCGGGGCCCAAATCCGGCGCTTGTTGCCGAGCATCGATGATCGCCGTGACCTTGATCCCCCTCGCCGTTAGATCCGCTGCCGTGCGGTATCCGGAGCCGCCATTGGTGAAGATCGCCAATCTGGAACCGACTGCGACCCCGTACCGGTTGAGATAGCTTCGCACCGCGCCGGCCGTCATCACGCCGGGCTTGTCATTGCCGCCGAAGACAAGCGGCCGTTCCTCGGCACCGGATGCGAGGATCGCCCGCTTGGCGACGATCCGCCAGAGCCGCTCCATAGGCAGGTCCGGCGACGGGGATGCGACGTGCTTCTGCACCCGCTCGACCGCGCCGAACACCATGTCGTCATACCAGCCAAAGACGGTGGTGCGCGGCATCAAGGTGACGTTCGGCAGCGATGCCAGTTCCTCGATCGTCCTCTTAGCGAACTCCGAGGCCGGTGTCTCGCCTATTGCGACGTTCTCCGACAGCAGCGAGCCACCGAGCGTAAAACTCTCGTCGGCCAGGATGACCCGTGCCCCGGAACGGCCCGCGACAAGCGCGGCCATCAGCCCGGCAGGACCGGCACCGATCACCAGAAGGTCGCAATGCGCCCAGCACTTTTCATAGCGGTCGGGATCGGGCTGCAGCACAAGCTTGCCGAGGCCGGCGGCACGGCGGATCAGCGGCTCGTAAAGCTTCTCCCAGAAGCTCGCTGGCCACATGAAGGTCTTGTAGTAGAAGCCGGCGCCGAGAAACGGCGACAGGAGGCCGTTGACGGCTCCGATATCCGTCTTCAACGACGGCCAGCGGTTCTGGCTGGTCGTGACAAGCCCATCGTAGAGCTCGGTGACCGTGGCGCGGGCATTCGGTTCGGCGCGCAGGCCGCTGCCGATCGTCAGAAGCGCGTTCGGTTCCGACGAGCCGGCGGTTACGACACCGCGCGGCCGGTGGTATTTGAAACTGCGCGCCATCAGCATCTGGTCATTGGCCAGCAGCGCCGAGGCAACCGTGTCGCCATCCAGCCCCTTGAAGCTCTGGCCGTCGAAGGTGAAGGTCAGTGCCTGGGCACGGTTGATCGCGCCGCCGGCGTCGAGGCGGTAGGAGGTCATTCGCCAGCCTCCGCCGTCAGGTGATCCGTCGCATCGGTTACCCCGAATACCTCGTGGGTCAGGTTGTCGCGATCGACCACCAGCCAGCGCCGGCACCCGGCCGCGTGATGCCAATATTCCTCGTAGCGCCCCTTCGGGTTGTCGCGCACGTAAACATAGCGATGCCATACCTCGTCGCGCGCAGCCGGTGACGGACGCCGTGGGGCTGCCGCTCCGCGGATGGAGAACTCTTCCTTCGGTCTGGTTCCGCAATGCGGACAGGTGATCAGGCTTGCCATCGTCAATATCTCAATGAAGGTTCGGCTGCGGGCCTTTACCCGCTTCGTCGATCATGTAACCGCGCTCGAACCGGTCGAGCCGCATGAAGCGCGCCACATGATGCGGCTCGTTCCTGGCGATCAGATGGGCAAAGCAGAAACCGGAAGCCGGGGTCGCCTTGAAGCCGCCATAGCACCAGCCGCAATTGAGGTAGAGATTGTCGATCGGCGTCCGGTCGATGATCGGCGAGCCGTCCATCGACATGTCCATAACGCCCGCCCAGGCCCGCAGCACCTTGGCGCGCGACAGGCCGGGGATCATCGTGACCCCCTCCTCCATCGTATGCTCCACCGTCTGCAGATTGCCGCGCTGCGCATAGGAGGAATAGAAGTCCAGTCCGGCACCGAACACCAGGCCGCCCTTGTCGGACTGGGAAATGTAGAAATGCCCGGCGCCATAGGTGATGACATGGTCGATCACCGGCTTCAGCCCCTCTGAGACAAAGGCCTGCAGCACATGCGTCTCGATCGGCAGGTCGAGATCGGCCATACGTCCGACCGTCGTCGTGTTGCCGGCCGCCGCCAGTGCCAGCTTGCTGCAGCCGATAAAGCCCTTCGTCGTCTCGACGCCGACGACCACTCCATTCTCGCGGCGGATTCCCGTTACCTCGCAATGCTGGATGACGTCGACGCCACGCTGATCGGCGCCGCGGGCATAGCCCCAGGCGACGGCATCATGACGAACTGTGCCGCCGCGCTTTTGGTAAAGCCCGCCCAAGATCGGGAAGCGCGCATGATCGAAGTTCAGATAGGGCATCATCCGCCGCACCTGCTCGCGGTCGAGCAGTTCGGCGTCGACCCCGTGCATGCGCATGCCATTGCCGCGGCGTGCATAGTCGTCGCGCTGGCTATCGGAATGGAACAGGGTGACGATGCCGCGTTGCGATACCATGGCGTTGTAGTTGAAGTCTTTTTCCAGCCCTTCCCAAAGCTGCAGCGACAGTTCGTAGAACGGGTTATTGCCCTCGAGCAGGTAGTTCGAGCGAATGATCGTCGTGTTGCGCCCGACATTGCCGGAGCCGATATAGCCCTTTTCCAGCACCGCGACATTGGTGATGCCGAATTCCTTGGCGAGATAATAGGCCGTCGAAAGGCCATGCCCGCCGCCGCCGATAATGATCACGTCATAATGCGTTTTCGGTTGCGGTTCACGCCATGCCGGCGTCCATAACCGGTTGCCGGAAAATGCCTGCTTGAAGATGGAATATGCCGAATAGCGCATGCGCCCGTCCCGTTCACTGCCGATGGCACATTCGCATATGCGGGAGAAAGAACAAGCGCATTCAGGACATCCACAGGCCCGATTGCGACAGCCCCCGACAACCGGGCGCAAACCTTGCGACGTGGCAACGGCAGGCGCTAATGGGGATGTTTTACCCGTGTGGGTCCATATGGCCCAATGGTTTAGCTCATTCTGCCTCCCCGCCTCTGTCAGCGGCTGTAGACTTGCGCGATCGAACAGGAGCGAACCATGAGCGACACGACCGCCAATCTGAACATGCCCTTCATTCTGCCGTCCCAGGCGCAGAAACACGTCACGCACAACGAGGCGCTGCTGCGGCTCGATGCTCTCGTCCATCTAACTGTTGTCGCCGAGCAGGCTGAGCCTCCGGTGTCGGCGGTGGAAGGCAGCTGCTATCTCGTTGCGGGCTCTCCCGCCGGCCTCTGGACCGGCAAGCAGGGCTGCATCGCCGCCTGGCAGGACGGCGCCTGGAGTTTCAGCCGACCAAAGGTCGGATGGCGTGTTTGGTTCATAAGCAGCGCAAGACTGAAGGTCTTCACCGGGTCGAGCTGGCAGGACATTCCCCTGCCCCAGGAAGCGAGCTTCGACCGGTTGGGGGTCGGCGCCGCACCGGACAACACCAACCGCTTCGTCCTGTCTTCGCCAGCAAGCCTTTTCAATCATGCCGGCAATGGTCACCAGGTCAAGGTCAACAAGGCATCGGCTTCCGACACCGCATCCCTTCTCTTCCAGTCGAACTGGACGGGGCACGCGGAAATGGGGCTGGCCGGCAACAACGAATTTTCCATCAAGGTCAGCGATGGAGCCAACTGGAAGACGGCGCTGGCATTGACGGGAGCCGGACATGTCTCGCGGCCGAACCAGCCGACGGCACGAGCCTATCGCACCGGCACAAGTTTTTCGCCAACGCCCGGGCAGCAAAGCGGCTTTACGACGCTCGCTTTCAACCAGGGAGGCTTCGCACTTGGAGCTACAGCGGCCAATAGCGGCAATGCCTTAACCATCCCGGCATCCGGCCTCTACCTCGTCGCACTCAACATCGTCCTTCAGGCTTCATCGGCGCATGAAGTCACACTGCTCTTGAACGGCTCTCAAATCCTCTTGTCAGTTAGCGGGCCATCCGGCGATATGCAGACACGCTCGGCGAGCGGCGTGTTCTTCTTCTTTGCCGGCAACGCGCTGACGCTCGGGCATAGCGGCACAGTGCAGATCCAGACCGGCAGCGGCAAGACTGAGCTCTCTCTCGCCATGCTCTGAGGGAGCGATCTGCAGGTTTCCGCCGCCACCTAAAGGCAAATTAGTGGCGGAAATTTGCGCCAGCCTGTGCATTTTCGATACGGGCCAGTCGTGGTCGAAGGGCTCACGATCGTGATGCGGCAGCGTTTTCAGCCGCTGAAGCCCCCGGAAACCCACGCTATTCCATCGAATCACCGGCAAATTACATCCTTTGCGCGTCCGGCCACAAATGGTGCTCCCCATTTAGTCAAATGTTAAAACTGCGGGGCTAGGCTGCGGGACGTGGTCTTGTGTTGTGTAGAGAGTCCAATGACCGAAATGATACGTCCCCGAGTGAAATATGTCATCGGCCCCGATGGCAGCCCCCTGACGATTGCGGATCTGCCGCCGGCCAATACGCGCCGCTGGGTCATCCGCCGTAAGGCAGAGGTTGTCGCGGCTGTGCGCGGTGGCTTGTTGAGCTTGGAAGAAGCCTGTGAGCGTTACACGCTCACAGTCGAAGAATTCCTATCCTGGCAGGCCTCGATCAACGACCATGGCCTGGCAGGCCTGCGCACGACGCGAATTCAGCAGTACCGCCACTAGGCGACATCCGCGGGTAGACCGTCTCCCACAAAGGTGCCCTCGTCATATGACGCAGCGGGCACCTTTCGCTTTGTCTGGATCACTCGTTTCAGGTTTTGCTTGCCGTCGGCAGCAGGGATGACAGGAGCCCGGCAATAAGGGTCGACCCCGCGTAGAACCAGAGGCCTGGCTGCGCAGCAGCCTGTGCCAAGCCACTGCTCTTCGCCGCGAACACGACGATCGCCACCAGCATGACATCCATCATAGACCACTTGGACAAATGCGGCATCGCGCGGCGAAGAAAAACAAGGCTTCCGTCCCGCACGAAGATTTGCAGCCCGAGCCCGATCAGCTTGACGATCGGAAACACGATCGAAAACAGCCCGACGACGACGCAAAGGCCGATATCGCCCTGCGACCAGAGGCCGGAGATGAGTTCGAGAAGCGACGGAGTTTCGTTGAAGAAGTAAAGCCGTTCGAACCGAATGATCGGCAGGAACAACCCGAACACCAGGAAGAGTGCGGCCAGGGCCAGAAGTATGGCGAACCGGAAACGCCTCATCTTTCGCCAAAGGTATGACGCATACCGCCCTTCCCTACAGTTTTTCCCGATCTCCTCCATATATCGGAAGGAAGCAAGTCTTAACCGGGGAAACCAATGGACATCATCAACGAGAACACCAAATCGGGTGGTCGCTATGTGGCGAAGATCAACGGCCATGAGGCGGAGATGACCTATTCTCGGCAATCACAGGAACTGATCGTCGTGGATCACACAGGTGTGCCGGAGCCTTTACGAGGAAAAGGCATAGCGCAGGCGCTCGCAGTTCACGCTGTCGAGGAAGCCCGCAGGGGTGGCTGGAAGATTGTTCCGCTCTGCTCCTATCTGAAGGCGCAGGCCGAGCGTCATCCTGACTGGCAGGACGTCATCAAGTAAGTCTTGCCGAACGGTAGCAGGAAAATGGGGGGCTTCAGACCGCGCCCCGCATCCCCTGGATCCCGATCAAGCGGTTCAGGCGCGAGCGCGCATTCCCCCATCTCTTTCTTCGAGGGCGGAAGCCTTCGTAAATTCCGCTTCCGCTTCTTCAAGCGCCAGTTCGGCAGCTTCCTGCTGAACCTTCAGTTCGCGGATAGAAACTTGAAGATTGTCTGCCCGCTGCCGTGCCGCCTTTGCGAAGGTTGGATAAGCAAAGTGGTTGGCGTCGGTGATGCCTGATTTCTTTTCTTCAAGCGTGATCTGGTGTTCCAGCTCCTTCGCCATCCGCTCGAACTCGGCCATCATCATCTCCAGCTGCTGCAGCTGGCGACGTTTTTCGTTAACCTGAAAACTCTTCAGGCGAACAAGGTTGTCACGCGACTTCATACGCAATACTCCGTGGATAGCGAGACCCCGGCCCATGACTCCGGATTGTTACACTCCGGATCAAAAAATTTCTGCGGCGTTAATAATTTAGCCGCCGCGTTAACCTTTCGTTTACGGGCATCATTAATGATAAGCCTGATCGTTTAAGGGTCGGTAAATGCCAGGGCCAATTTGGCCGCGATAATGTCGAATCGCATGAATCACTTAGCGGACTCTCCTCACCCGCTGGTTCAATTTGGTAATGGCTAATCCTCAAAAGAAAACAGGCGACTACTAATTTTGCTTAATGAAATGATGCACCTTGCCAGGACCGCTCATAATTTGTTAACCAGTTAGTGGCAGCTTCCAAATCAGGCTCAGTCTGGATCCGTAACGAGTAAGGGGGCAGATTAACCTTACACGGCGGTAAAGGGGAAAATTATGCGGGTTCTACTCATCGAAGATGACAGCGCGACGGCCCAGTCCATCGAGCTGATGCTGAAATCGGAAAGCTTCAACGTATATACCACCGATCTCGGTGAAGAAGGCGTGGATCTGGGCAAGCTCTACGACTATGACATTATCCTCCTGGACCTCAACCTGCCCGACATGTCGGGTTATGAAGTGCTCCGCACTTTGAGGCTTTCGAAGGTCAAGACGCCAATCCTCATCCTTTCCGGAATGGCTGGCATCGAGGACAAGGTACGCGGTCTCGGCTTCGGCGCCGACGACTACATGACCAAGCCCTTCCATAAGGACGAACTGGTCGCCCGCATTCATGCGATCGTCCGCCGCTCCAAGGGCCATGCCCAGTCGATCATCATTACCGGCGAACTGATCGTCAACCTCGACGCCAAGACCGTCGAAGTCGGTGGACAGCGCGTTCACCTGACCGGCAAGGAATACCAGATGCTGGAGCTTCTTTCGCTCCGCAAGGGTACGACGCTGACCAAGGAAATGTTCCTCAACCACCTTTATGGCGGCATGGACGAACCTGAACTGAAGATCATCGACGTCTTCATCTGCAAGCTGCGCAAGAAGCTTGCCAATGCAGCCGGCGGCGCCAACTACATTGAAACCGTTTGGGGCCGTGGCTATGTGCTGCGCGAGCCGGACGCGGCAGCATTCGCCGAAAGCGCCTGATCCTCATCCAAACCTTTACCTAATGAGTTTGAAACACCCGCCTGGCGAGCCCGGCGGGTGTTTTCCTGTTCGACCACGCCTTTAGCGTGATCTCGCCAAACGAAAACGGCGGCCGAGGCCGCCGGGTCATAGCTCACGATAAAGGACGGCTGTCAGGCTGCGGCCGCAAAGCCGGAAAACACAGAGGTCAGGATTTTTCGATCGAAGGGCTTCAGCAGGAAATCGTCCGCACCAGCCCGCTTGCCGACCATCATCTTCTTGAGATCCGCCTCGATGACGCAGTAGAAGATCCGCACCCCCTGCCCGTTCGGCATGCCGCGGACCGCAGAGATCACGTCCAAGGCGCCGTCGAGCGAGGCATCGACGATCATGAAATTTGGCAGCTCAGCTTGCGAGCGCATGATCGCCTCGGGGGCACTGCCAGCCTCTACGACCAGGAAGCCAAGCTCGGACAGAATGCGCTTGCCGACTTTGCGTACGATATCCGAACTGTCGGCAATCATCAAACGCTGCATCTTGAGGCTCCCTCTCTCCACCAACCATTGCTGATGTCAATGAATAAGGGATTGCAGCTAACGAATCGTTACACGCGAATATGCAACCGTCGTCAGGCAGAGATGCTTTCGGCGATGAAGGTGATCTTGTCTTCCGAAACCACGTGTTTCAGGTCCATGCCGCATTCTTCCGCCAGCAGCACCGTGTAATAGGGCTGAACGGTATGGGCATCGATAGGCTCGTCAAGCGTGCCGGTGGCGATTTCATTGAACTTCGCCGGAACGCGCATCATCCGTCCTTTGATGACGATCATGAACTTGGCATCAAGCTCCGGGTTTTCGAGCGTCACGTCGATGGAGCCGCCGCGTGGAATGCCGCCATAGGCAACAAGGAAGAGGTTGAGAAGCAGTTTCACCTTGTTCTTCGGGATGATGGCGCGTGGGCCGCTCCAAGTGACTTCCGTCTTCTTTTCGGCGATCGCAAAATCCTTGGCGGCCTTTTCCGCTTCGCCGGTATCGATAGACGCACCGACGGAGCCGGAGGCGCCGAAGGCTAGGCGGGCGAATTTAAGCCTGACGGATGCATTGAGGGCGGAGGTGCGGATGAGGTCCATCGCATCTGCGTCGGCCCCACCTTCGTCTATCAGCTCAAGCCCGTTGTTGATCGCGCCCACCGGCGAGATAACGTCATGGCAGACCCTGCTGCACAGGAGAGCCGCCAGATCCGGACCGCTGAGGGTAAGGTTGGGATTTTTCGGCATATTTTTCTCCTGCTGGATGTATCGCGCCGGCGACCATGTTCCACGCCAAGATTGCGTGGGGATGGTGCCCATTGCTGCGGCCATAAAGACACCATATTTGGTAAACCGATTATTAACACCATAAAACGAAAATAGGACAGGCTCGAGCATGATGCTTGAAGCTGGACGCTCATCGAACGGACTTGAACATGCGCCGCCATCACGTTCCCGCCTTTGCCCGCCTCTTCTCCGCCCTCGCCTCGATCGCGTGCGGCTTCTGGCTGCTCGCCGCACCGGCCTCGGCGCAGCAGGGTGCGTCACAATATTCGATGCAGGAGATCGTCGATGCCGGCCACGGCTTTTTCGGCTCGACCAGCGGCGGATTGGCGAAGGTGGTTGAAAACGCCTTTTCGCAATACGGGCTTCCAAACGGCTATATCCTCGGCCAGGAAGGCTCCGGAGCTTTCATCGCTGGCCTGACCTATGGCGAAGGCCAACTCTACACCAAGAATGCCGGCCAACACCCCGCCTTCTGGCAGGGCCCTTCGCTCGGTATCGATTACGGCGGCCAGGGCACGCGTACGATGATGCTCGTTTATGATCTTCCTGCAGTGGATTCGCTTTACGCCCGCTTCGGCGGCGTTTCCGGCTCAGCCTTCGTCGTGGCCGGCGTCGGCATGACCGTTTTGCGCAACAACAACGTCGTCCTTGTTCCCATCCGCACGGGGATCGGCGCTCGTCTTGGAGTCAATGTCGGCTATCTCAAGCTGACCCGTGACGCCACATGGAACCCCTTCTGAGTACAGGCATTAGATCGCAATCTCGAGCGGCGGCATCACGGCTTCGTAGGCTTGATGCCGTCCGCTTTCGTTGCGGCGCTTGTGGGACATCGCGGCTCGTGCTTAAACCTATCACACACCCAATCTGACTGAGAAACGGCCGCGGCGTGATCCAATTTGCTCTTCTGTTCGGCTTGGGCTTTCTGAGTGCCGCCCTTCTGGCCATGCTCGTCGCCCCCGCGATCCATCGGCGGATTGTCCGCTATACCGAGAAGCGCATCCAGGCTACCCTGCCCATCAGCCCCCAGGAAGTCCGCGCCCAGCGGGACATGGCACGCGCCGTCTATGCCGCGGAAAATGCCCGCAGCCGCCAGGAACTGGTGCGCGAGCGCGAGCGCGCTACGGCTCTCCAGCTTCGCGCCGATGCACTCGCGGACGAGGTCAAGCGGATGGAGGCCGAAAAGGCCGAGCTGAAGATGCAGATCGATAATCTCGATGTCGAAGCCTCTGATGCCCGCTCGCGGCTGCGCGAAGAGGACAGTTACATTCAGCAGCTCAAAGCGGTGCTGCAGAAGTCCGAAGAAGCCGAATCGGCTCAGGCTCTGGAAATAGATGCCCTGCGTCAGCAATTGCTTCGGCTCAATTCCGATGCGGATAATTTCCGTATCGATCTCTCAGCTCGCGACACCGAGACGGAAAACCTCAAGCTGCGCGTCACGACGCTGCGTGACGAGCGTGAAAGCCTGCGTAACGATATCCGCGTGCTGACCAGCCGAGCCAAGGATGCCGAAATGCGGCTGGCCCAGGAGGAGCAGCGGGCAGCCCGGCTAGACGAAAAGCTGACCAAGGAAATCGCGGAGCGCACCGATAAGGAAATGGCTCTGAACCGTCGCGTCGAGGAGATCGTCCGCCTGCGCGAAAAACTCAAAGCGGCAAATGGGGAAAGCCGTGGAGCCAGCCGCACCACCCGCGGCGCTGGATCAGGCCGTACTGCCTCAAAGGCCACAAATGCAAGACGCCCGGTGGAGGAAGCGGAGGATCCACAAACCGATGCCATCCTTCCGGATGTGGTTGAGGCAATGGCGGACGACAAGGGGCTCGATTCGCGTGTTGCAAGCCTTTCGGAAGAGGCGCGCAACCGTGCGACCGCCCTCGCCGAACGGCTTTTGAACAGCAAGAACACCGCCAATGACGAGGCCCTGCGCCAGGAAATGGCAGTGATTGCCGCCAGCATGGTGGCAGTAACCGCCGCAGCGGAAGGCAAATTATCGCCCATTCATGCGATGCTCGCAGGGAAATCTGGCAGCGGCGATCGGGAAAGTCTTGCCGCACGCGCAAAGAAGATGCTCGCTTCAACCAGTGGCGCCGCAACCTGATCAATGGAACTCTGGAGATCGGCCGGAGCCGATCGCTATAGCCGCCCCTGTGCCATGGCTATTTCGTAGAGCGCAATCCCTGTCGCCGTTGCCGCATTCAGGCTGTCGAGGCCAGGCGCCTGAGCGATGCGCGCGGTGCGGATGGTTGCAAGGATTGCCGCCGGCAGCCCCTCGCCTTCGGTACCGGTGATCAGAGCCATGCGATCCGCGGGCGGGACGGCCCGAATCTCGGTCTTACCAGAAGGAGACAAGCCCCAGACGGCAAAATTTCGCTCCGCCAGTGCTGCGAGGACGTCGCAAGCGGAGCCGCCGCGGGCATAGGGTACCGAAAGCACGCTGCCGACCGAAACCCGTAGCGCCTTGCGGTAAAGAGGATCACAGCAGCCCTGATCGAGAATGACGGCATCCGCGCCAAAAGCCGCGGCGTTGCGGAAGATCGAGCCGATATTATCGTGGTTGGAAATTCCGAAGGCAGCAACCACCAAGGCACTAGCGTCTAAGCCTTCGAGAACATCACCTGCAGTGGCCTGCCCGATCCGGCGGCCGAGCGCCAGCACGCCGCGATGCAGATGGAAACCGGCAATGCGGTCGAGCACCTCGCCGCTCGCCACATAAACCGGCACCTCCGGCGGAAATTCAGCAAGCACCTCGACAAGCCCGCCGACGCGGTTCTCCAGAAGCAGGATCTTTTCCGCCCTGAAGTCGGTGCCATGCTGATGGGCGGCCGACAGCATGCGGAGCACGACTGTGCCCTCTGCAATGAACCGCCCTTCCCGCCCCGTCAGGTCCCGCTCGCGGATCGCCCGGAATTCCGCAATGCGCGGATCGTCGGCGTCCTCGATGCGGATCGGCAGAATCACGGCGCTGTGCCGACCGTGACGTCGGCAACGATGCGGCCGACCGCGAGGTCGAAGATGAACACCTTCTGGTCGCCGTCCAAAAGACCATAGAAGACGAGCTGGCTGCCCGACAGGGACACGTCCTGGACGTTGAAGCCGGCGGGGAGCGCCGCAGTGGCCGCGAGCGGCTGGTCGGACGGTACGGCAAAGCCGCCGGACGCGATGGGCGCCGTCGGCGCGGACGGTCTCTGCGAGACCTTGTAGACAATGGCCCCAAGGACCGCCATAAAGCAGACAAACAGGATCCCGCCCGAAACGACGATCAGAAGCACCATTTTCCGGCGGATTCTGTCCATTGCCGGATCAAGCGGCTGTTCCTGGTCCTCGACCTCGGATTGGGGCATTGAGCGTCCTTGCATGACATCGGATGAATGAATGAACGACCCCTTTAAACAAGCCGAGCGCCCGAGGAAAGTCCTGACCGCCTCAGAAGATGCGCAAGGACGTCTGGATGCCTGGCTGACAAGCGTCCTAGACGGAGAATTCTCCCGCAACCGCATCAAGGCGCTAATCGAGCAGGGTGCGGTGACGGTGAACGACAAGGTCGTCACGGAGCCGAAAAAGAAAGTGGCGGTCGGCGACGTGATCGAAATCGGGCTACCCGAGCCGGAGGACCCGGAGCCCAAGGGTGAGGACATCCCCCTCGACGTGCTTTATGAAGATGCCGACGTGATCGTCATTGCCAAGCCTGCCGGGCTGGTGGTCCATCCGGGCGCCGGCAACTGGACAGGGACGCTCGTCAATGCGCTGATCCACCATTGCGGCGACAGCCTTTCCGGCATTGGCGGCGTCAAGCGCCCGGGCATTGTCCACCGCCTCGACAAGGATACGAGCGGCGTCATGGTGGCTGCCAAGAATGACATCGCCCACCGGCATCTCGCCGACCAGTTCGCCGACCATGGCCGATCAGGCCCACTCGAGCGGGCCTATCAGGCGATCGTCTGGGGCAGGCCACGCGGACTGAAGGGCACGATTGACGCGCCTTTGGGGCGCGCCGGCGACCGCACCAAGCGAGCCGTCCAGAAGGACGACAGCTCCGACGCGCGCGAGGCTATTACCCACTACGAGGTCATGGAGCGTTTTCACGAAAAGCCGGATGCAACCTCGCTTGCCGCCCTAATCGAATGCCGGCTTGAAACGGGCCGCACGCATCAGATCCGCGTCCACATGGCACATGTCGGCAACCCGCTGATCGGCGATCCGGATTACTCCGCCGGCTTCAAGACCAAGGTAAACCTTCTGCCGGAACCCGCAAAGAGCGTCGTCGGACGGTTTCCGCGCCAGGCGCTGCATGCTTTTCTTCTGGCTTTCGAACATCCGCGGACCGGCGAGGTCATGGAATTCGAGGCCCCCATACCGGCCGACATGCAGGAATTGGTGGAGGCCCTGAGAGGCTGAGCCACGGCCGGTGCTGACCTTTCGCTGGGCTCGTCAGGAGCATAGACATCTGGCGGTCGGCGGAGACGGATTACCAAGATGTAATGCTATAACACTTCCGTGACCTCTTGAATCACCTTTCCACCGTAGTTATTTGTTACCCGGATTGGTGCGGGATCGGGGAACGATCCGCGCCACTTTCGGTTCGCCTTTCAGCATGCAGCGCTAGTTCAAGAGGGAGCCGACAACGTTCGGAAAGGGGTGCTTTATGGCCCGCAATACTCTGCCTTCCATTACTGCCGGTGAAGCCGGCCTCAATCGTTATCTCGACGAGATCCGCAAATTCCCGATGCTTGAGCCGCAGCAGGAATACATGCTCGCTAAGCGCTATGCAGAGCATGGCGACCGTGATGCAGCCCATAAGCTGGTGACAAGCCATCTGCGTCTCGTGGCAAAGATCGCCATGGGCTACCGCGGTTACGGCCTGCCGATTGGTGAAGTCGTGTCCGAAGGCAATGTCGGCCTGATGCAGGCGGTCAAGAAATTCGACCCGGAACGCGGCTTCCGGCTGGCGACCTATGCCATGTGGTGGATCAAGGCCTCGATCCAGGAATATATCCTGCGGTCCTGGTCGCTCGTGAAGATGGGCACGACCGCCAATCAGAAGCGGCTGTTCTTCAACCTGCGTCGCCTCAAGGGCAAGATCCAGGCCATCGAGGAAGGCGATCTGAAGCCCCATCAGGTGACCGAGATCGCAACCAAGCTGAATGTCAGCGAGGAAGAAGTCATCTCCATGAACCGTCGCCTGTCCGGCGATGCTTCGCTCAACGCGCCGATCCGCGCGGCCGAAGGCGAAGCCGGCCAGTGGCAGGATTGGCTGGTCGACGATCATGAAACCCAGGAAGCGGTCCTGATCGAGCAGGACGAACTGGAAACGCGTCGTTCCATGCTGAAAAGGGCGATGAGCGTGCTGAACGACCGCGAGCGGCGGATCTTCGAAGCACGCCGTCTTGCCGAAGATCCGGTAACCCTGGAAGAACTGTCGTCGGAATTCGACATCAGCCGCGAACGCGTGCGCCAGATCGAGGTTCGGGCTTTCGAAAAGGTGCAGGAAGCCGTGCAGAAGGAAGCCCTTGCTCAGGCAAAGGCCCTGCGCGTCGTCGACGCCTAGTAACCCAGCTATCTGCATTCTCGATATTGAAAGCCCGCGAGCCAGAAAAACGGCCGCGGGCTTTCTTCTTTTGTGGCTATTCGGCCGGCGTCGCTATTCTCTTTGTTCGATCTTCTTTCCTGTCTGCCATCCGCCAGCGCAGGATGTCGACCAACAGGAAGGCCAGGAGGCTCGCGCCCAAAACAGGCAATGCATAGCCGAAGGCGAGCGCGAGGATCACTGTCACGACCTTTGCTCGAAGGGACAGATAGGACCATGCCCGCGTCAGCGTTTGCGGCATGGCGCCGGGTGCCGGGCGGCGCAGCCACCAGATGCGATAGCCATAACCGATCATAACCATCAGGGCACATCCAAGCAGAGCCATGACCACTTGGTTGACCAGGCCGAACAGGATGCCCATGTGGGCATCGATCCCCCAACGAATGAGTTTGGAAACGAACGGGAAACTCGCAAAGTCGGCACGGCTGACAATCGTCATGCTTTGCGGATCGACGGCGATCGTATCCACCTGCGTCGGCCATTGCCGGTCGTATTCGCGCACCATCCAAGCCTGTCCGGCCGACCGGGGAGGACGTATCTCGATCATCGCCGAATCGATGCCGCCGGTCCGCGCCACCCGGAGCACCTGATCTGCCTGCGCAGCAAGCTCAGTCTCGGAAGCCAAAGGCGCTGGCATGGGCATAGGCATGGCCATGCCGGCGTGACCCTGATGCTCGGCATGCTCACCCTCGGGCTGCGCCATGCCGTCCCCGAGTGCCAGCGACACGGAAGGTGTGATCCAACCGACCTGCGTCCGGAAACTGTCTATGTGATCGCCGGCCCAACGGGACCATGTCAGCCCGGTGGCAGACAGGAACAGCAGGCCGAGTGAGATCCACAGCCCGGTGAGGCTGTGGATCCCTCGGGCAGAACTACCCTTCCCTGCCGTCTTCGGCAGGCGGCGCCGCCAGAACCACAGGCACAGGCCGCCCAGAACCGCCACCCACAGCCAGGATGCTGCAAGCTCGCTGTAATGCCGCCCGAAATCTCCGAGCAGGAGATTGCGATGCAGATAATCGATTGTGGTGCGCAAAGGGAGAATGCCGCTTGTTCCATAGACGATGAGGTCACCCTGGACACGAAGCGATGCAGGATCGACAAAGATCGCCCGGCTTTCGGAATCGCCAAGGCCCGCCTGCGTGAACATGACCTGCGTCGTCAACCCCTCGGTGGGCGCTGGGCGTACGGCAAAGAATTTAGGCCCCCCGCCAATCGCAGCACGGGCTGCCGAAATCTGCGCCTCGAGCGGCTGCGCCGGCCCTTGGGTTTGTGCCACAAGCTGATCACGATAAACCAGGCTTTCGATTTGCGGCGTAAGGACATAAAGCGTGCCGGTCAGAGCCGCCACGAAAATGAACGGGGCGACGAAAAGCCCGACATAGAAATGCAAGCGGGTGACGAAGGCCCTAATAGCTGAAGCCGATGTCGCGGCGGAGGAAAGGTCAGCGGCCAAGGCACCCTCCCGCGCGAAGAGTGAAGCAAGCTTTGTGGAAGAGCGGAGCTGGCGGCATGGTGGCAGCCGGCGCCAGCGCGAAGGTGCGGAAAGAATACATGAGAATCTCCAGTAGACGACAGGACGGCCAATGGTCGTCCATGGACGGTCACATCAAACTGGAAGAACAGGCGGCGCTCGCGGCCTTCCGGCAAGACCGATCAATCGCGGTGAGAAATTGTCGTCGGTGGAGTGCCTGGTTATGTCTGGATTGGAGGCCGGCGCGGTCGCCAGGGAAGAACCGAGCGCGGGCAGGATCGTGGGAAGCGAAGATGCAAGCTGGCAGCCCGTCAGGCAGCAGTCGGAACTGTGCTTGTCGCCGGGCTGTTCAGCTGGCGCCACGGCTCCGTGGGAAGAACAGATGATTTCCCCGGCCGGACCGACGGAAGCCATGGCGGACTGGGTATAGCCACCGAGCGCACCCTGAAGCAGCATCGTCAGGGCAAGGAGCACGGCAATCAAGCCGCCGCTCATGACATCGCCCGTGATCTGCCGGATTATACGCATGGCCTTCCATGCCCCACGACTGCCAAATGGTCAACGCGACATTTTCGTCGGATCAACAAGTGCTACGCTGCCATCACAGCGTCCAAGCAGCCGGCCTATCCGGTAGAGATGGGCTGGCTTGATTGTCATTGGCCGGTCGGCGTTCCGCCCATCTGGCCCCATTCGCGAATTGCTTCGGTGAATGCTTTCTCGCCTTCCGGCCCCTTCTGAAGGGTCAGCAGTGCGCGGCGGCCATTGCGATAGGCGACCGGAATGTCGATCCAGTTGCGGGTTCTCAGGAGCTCGAGATTGGTATTGCGGGCGTCCGGAAAATCGTTGAGCGCGATCATATGGAAATCGTCGGTGATCTTTGCAGGCACGGCCACGAGCGCGCTACCGCGATCCTGCTCCGTCTGCTTCATCGCAATCCGCTGCACGCTTTCGATCGCTCCGCCTTCGAAATCCGGAGGAACCGCGAAAACGATCTCGATCAGGTGGCTGGCCGGAAGTGAAGGATCACCGTTGCGCTTGAAGGTCATCAGCGCCGTCAGGCCACGTCCGGGAATAGTGATCCGACCCTGAACCACGGGCTCAGGCGGCGCACCATTGGCGCCCGGTTCGCGCTGCAGCGACCAGGAAACGCTTCCGTCGATCGCCGTCGGGGCAGTCTGGCCGATCCGCTCTTCATACAGGAACATCTTTTCGCCGGCGAGCGCCGGCGCATCGGCGGGAGTGGCGGCAGGTGCCGGAGGCGTACCTGCCGGTGCAGGCGATCCGGTAGCTGGAGCTGCGCCGGCATTGTCGGCGGCGGCCGGTGCGGCCGGCGCGGGATTGGCCGGCGGCGCATTCAGCTGTGCGACCGACTGGCCTTCGGCATTCTGTGCCAGGCCGCCCGTGCCGCCTGGTCCCTCGTCCACTTCATTGCCATCGGGCATGAGTCGTTGTGTGAACTTGGAATTTGCAGCGGAGCCATCAGCGGCCGGCGGTGTCGTGGCATTGGCCGCCTGGCTTGCTGCCGGGGCCTGAGCCGGCGGTGGCGTTTGAATCGACGGCTGAGCCGGGACTTGGCCCGGCGTCTGCGGTGTTGCGGCCGAACCCTGAGCCGGCAGCTGAGCCGCGGGAGCGTTCGGCTGTGCCGCAGGCGTCTGCTGGGCGGTCTGCGGTCCCGCGCCGTCCGACTGGAAGAGCCCATCGACCATGTCGTTCAAGGACGCGCGATTGAGCCACAGGGCATAGGCACCGCCGCCGAGCAGAAGCAGGCCGATAAGGCCAAGCACGATGCCCGCGTAGTTGCGCTTGCGCACCGGCGTCACCCTGTAGGGCTTGGACGGCGGCGGCATGAAATCGTCGATATCGTCTTCGCGCAGGGAATTACCCGCACCGGAGGACTGGGCGGCGTCCTTGCTGTTATAGCCGATCAGATCCTCAAGATCGCTCCAGGGATCATTGTCGGCTTCCTTGGCCTGCTGCACCACCGTCTTCGGCTGGGGATCCACATAGTCAGCGAAAGGATCGTCCGTCGCCTTGTTGGCGGCAGCCGGCGTGTCGAGATCCGGGAGCTCCGACACCGGGGGCATGCGCACCGCGTCCGCGGCAGCGTGTGTCTCATATTCGAAATGCGCGTCTATGCCTTCCGCGGACGGCCCACGGTCGATCGTTTCGACTGGACCGGCAGGCATCAGTTCGGGGACGTCGTCCCAGGCAGCCGCGACATCCGCCTGTGCAGGCCGGGCCGGTTCTTCCCAGCCCCAGCTTTCGGGAGGCCGTTCCTGATCCAGCGGATGCGGCTGCTCTACAGGATGCGGTTCGGCATGCCATTGCGGCTCGACCGCGGCCGGCTCATGCGCCACCGGTGCAGGGGCCTGCTCTTCGCGGGAAGGATAAGGAAAATCGTCCTCCAGCTCTGCAGACGGGACGGGCTCTGCGGCGTGCAGCGGTTCCTGATAGGCTTCAGTCTCGTGACGAACGGCCTCTTGATGAAAGACGTCCTGATGGACAGCCTCTTCATGGAAGACTGGCGGCGCGACAGTTGCCGGCAGATGCTCTTCTTCATAAGGCACATCCGTCGCCGCATCGGCAGATGCATCGGTCTCCGGCCAGTCGCTGTAGACAGCGCTTAGCGGCTCGCTTTGCTGCATGGAAGCGGCATGATCGTCGCGCGGAAGCTCATCATAAACTGGCGGTTCGGGAGCAGCCTGCACAGGCTCAGGCGTAGCGGTGAATTCCTGAGGTTCAGAACGAAACTCAGGCTCAGCCGCCCAAGGCTCGGGTTCCGACTGCGCTTCGTAATGGGCTTCTGCTGCTGGCGCCGGTTCTTCTTGCGGCTCGTCCTGGAAATAGCGGCCACGATCTTCGGAGATTGGCGCCGGTTCCGGGGCGGCCTGATGATAGGCCGGAGCCGAGGTTTCTTGGGGAGCCTGAAGATCGGCGACATCAGCAGCGGGTATTGCCGCTGCTGCATAGGGCTCGTCGACCGGCGCCAGAGCTTCGCGATGCTCGGCCTCGACCTCGTTGATAGCTGCCTGCAGCTTGTCCATCTGCCGGCGAAGCATGTCTTCCGGCGGACGCGGCTTCATGTTCTCGAGCTGCCGCTGAACTGCGCCGCGAGCCTTTTCATATACTTTCGCGCGCGTCTCCGGCGTATTGGTCGCCAGACCGTCCACAGCACGGCGGATCACCGCTACAAAATCAGCCATCAGCACTTTCTCATGGTCGCCAGCTCAGCACCGGCCGAATGGATTAATCAATTCCTGACACTAGTCTTCAAACGGGTCAGTCACAAGTATGGTGTCATCCCGCTCCGGGCTGGTGGAAAGTAGGGCGACCGGGGCGCCGATCAATTCCTCCACCTGACGAACATATTTGATGGCCTGAGCCGGAAGATCAGCCCAGGATCGCGCACCCACGGTGGATTCCTTCCAGCCTTCCAGCGTGACATAGATCGGCTCGACCCGCGCCTGGGCCGCCTGGCTTGCAGGCAGGTGGTCGACGCGCTCCCCATCAAGCATATAGCCGACGCAGATCTTCAGTTCTTCCAACCCGTCGAGTACGTCGAGCTTGGTCAGCGCAATGCCGGTGATGCCGTTCGTGGCGACCGACTGGCGCACGAGTGCCGCATCGAACCAGCCGCAACGACGCTTTCGCCCTGTTACTGTGCCGAATTCATGGCCTTTTTCTCCAAGGAACTGGCCGATCTCGTCAAACAGCTCGGTCGGGAACGGACCTTCGCCGACGCGCGTCGTATAAGCCTTGGTGATGCCGAGGATATAGCCGAGCGAGCCAGGCCCCATGCCGGAACCGGCAGCGGCCTGGCCGGCAACGGTGTTCGACGAGGTAACGAATGGATAGGTGCCGTGGTCGATATCGAGCAGCGAGCCTTGCGCGCCCTCGAACAGGATGCGCGATCCCTTTCGGCGCTCCTTGTCCAGGAGCTCCCATACGGTCTCGCGGTAAGGCAGAACCTTTTCCGCGACCGAGGTGAGTTCCTGCATGATCGCCTCATGCGAAACCTCGGCGGCACCAAGGCCGCGGCGCAGCGCATTGTGATGGGTAAGGATGCGGTCGACCTTGGCGGCCAACGTTTCCGGATCGGCAAGATCCATGACGCGAATGGCACGACGGCCGACCTTGTCTTCATAGGCCGGGCCGATGCCGCGGCGGGTCGTGCCGATCTTGGTGCCGCTGTTGGAGGCGGCGTCTTCGCGCATGCCGTCCAGCTCGCGGTGCAGGGAAAGAATCAGCGTCGCATTATCGGCAATGCGCAGGTTGTCGGGCGAAACCTTGACGCCCTGCGCGTCCAGCTTGGCGATTTCCGCCACCAGCGCATGCGGATCAAGCACCACGCCGTTGCCGATCACGGAAACCTTTCCGCGCACGATACCGGAGGGCAGCAGCGAAAGCTTGTAGCTCACGCCGTCGATCACGAGCGTATGGCCGGCATTGTGACCGCCCTGGAAGCGCACGACGATGTCGGCGCGTTCGGAGAGCCAATCGACGATCTTGCCTTTGCCCTCGTCACCCCATTGCGAACCAACCACAACCACGTTCGTCATCTTGCTTCCCTGCCTTTCGAGCAAAGCTCACGCCAATACGCGCCAGTCGGAAACCTCCAGCAGCGCGCCAATCCATCCCACACGATCCGACGCCAAAAGCTACAGGCCATGCAAACGGGCGCATCTATAAAGCCTTGAGGCAAGGAAAGCGACCGGTTTGTGACACGGGCGGGATTTTTGCGTGACAAATGACTTGAGGGCACGTTATTGCCCCAAACAACGCCCGGGCGAGATCGTCCAGCCGGCGCAGGAGAATGATTTGCACAGGAAAGCCTACTTTTATCTCGTCATTGCAACATTGTGCTGGGGCGGCAATGCGGTGGCGGGCAAGCTGGCTGTCGGGCATGTAAGCCCCATGATGCTGACCTTCTGGCGCTGGTTTTTTGCTGTGACGATCATCTTCGCCATGTCAGTGCCCCAGCTCGTGCGCGACTGGCCGATTGCCCGCAAGCACCTGCCGATGCTGCTTTTCTATGGCGTCGTCGGCTATACGACCTTTAACGCGGTTCTGTATTCGGCGCTGAAATACACGACGGCCATCAATGTGACGATTGAACAGGCGGCCATCCCGATGCTGATCTTCTTCATCAACTTCGTGCTCTTCCGGCTGAAAGTGTCGCTGGCACAGATCGGCGGCTTTTCGCTGACCTTGGTCGGCGTCGCCCTGACCGCCTCACATGGAAACCTCACCTCACTTCTCGAGCTGACGCTCAATTTCGGCGACGCCTTGATGATCATCGCCCTGGTGGCCTATGCCGTCTATACGGTTGCCCTGCGCTGGAAGCCGGTGATCAACTGGCGAAGCCTGATGGCTTTGCCCGCCCTGTTCGCACTGCTGACGACGGTGCCGCTGGTGGCCTGGGAGGTGTCGAACGGCACGGCGATCTGGCCCGACCGGCAAGGCTGGATGATTGCCGCCTATACCGGCGTATTCGCCTCACTGGTGGCCCAGATCCTGTTCATCTTCGGCGTCGAAGGCATTGGCGCCAACCGAGCGGGCCTCTTCATCAATCTCGTTCCCGTCTTCGGTACCCTGTTGTCGGTTGCCATTATTGGCGAGGATCTGCAGCTCTTCCACATCCTGGCCCTGGTCCTGGCGCTCGGGGGGATTGCGATTGCGGAATGGGGAAAGCCACCTGCTGCCGAAAGCCAGACTGGCTGATCCATGGCTGACCAAGCGGTCGTCGTTTGCTTGTAGCTCAGACGCTTGCCTTGTCGCCAATTTCTTTGCAGAAGGACGGATATCGAACACAGGGGAACAGAGATGGCTGCAGAAAGATCCGTGTCGGCCAGATTGCTCCGGCCGCTTCAGCCGCGCGACCCCAATGAACATCACCGCGCCGCAACGCCGCTGGAACTTCTCTTCGACCTTGTCTCGGTGATCGCCATCGCTTCGGCAGCATCAGGGCTGCACCACGCCATCGCGGAAGCCCATGCGGTGCAGGGGATCATCACCTTCATCATGGCCTTCTTCGCCATCTGGTGGGCCTGGATGAATTTCACCTGGTATTCTTCGGCCTATGACAATGACGATCTTGTCTACCGCCTCTTGACCATGGTCATCATGGCTGGTTCGCTGACAATTGCCGCCGGTATCCCGCTTCTTTATGCGGCGGCTCCGGATTTTACCATGGTCACCATCGGCTATGTGATCATGCGGTCTGCGATGATCGTGCTCTGGCTGCGGGCAGCCGTCTATGACCGGGCACGACGCAAAACCGCCATGGCCTATGCGATCGGTATCTTCCTCGTCCAGATCTACTGGCTCTTCTTCCTTCTCGTCCAGCCCGTGTCCTCCAGCCTCGGTTACGGCCTTTGGCTCGTCGCCGTGCTGCTCGAACTTGCCGTGCCGGCAGTGGCCGAACCCTTGAACGGCTATACGCCCTGGCACCGCCACCACATCGTCGAGCGATATGGCCTGCTGACGCTCATCGTGCTCGGCGAAACGCTTCTGTCCGGTTCGATGGCGCTACGCCAATCGGCCGACCATTTCGACCTCATGCTGGTGCGGACGGCCCTCTCCGCCCTCGTCATCGTCTTTTCGCTCTGGTGGGCCTATTTCACCCGCGACGAACATCTGGGCCGCCACGGCCTGAAGCACACCTTGCTCTGGGGTTATGGGCATTTCCTGATTTTCACCTCCGGTGCGGCCGTCGGTGCGGGGTTCGGCGTTTATGTCGACATCGCCACCCACCATGCAAATCTTCCGTTTCTGGCGGGCGACTATGCGGTGGCCATTCCGGTGGCACTCTATTTCGCCAGCCTCTGGTTCGTCCGGGACCGCTTCACCTGCACTGGTCCGGCCCGTTACATGCTCCTGCTCTTCGGGCTTGTCGGGCTTGCTGTGCCCGCCATGGGATTCGGGCTAGAGGCCATTGCAGCTACCACGACGCTCGCCGTCATCGTTCGCAACTGGCTGGTTTCCAGGCAGACGCTCTCGCCAATCGCGGCTCGTTAAACTTTTCGTTAATTTTTAGCGATACGATCTTTCGCAAACCGAGAGATCGAGCGATGCGTAATGCGTTCTTCATCGCCCTTCTGGCGCTATCACTGTCTGCCTGCGCTTCCGCGCCGAGCCGGATCAATGATGCATGCGCGATTTTCGACCAGCGCGACGGGCTGTTCAACAACTGGGCCCGCGATGCCAAGTCGGCATCTCGCGAATATGGCGTGCCGGTCCCCATTCTGATGGCTACGATCTACGTGGAGTCCGGCTTCCGGGCAAAGGCAAGACCACCCCGCAAATATGTGCTCGGCATCATCCCCTGGGGCCGCGTTTCCTCCGCCTATGGCTATGCACAGGCGCTTGACGGGACATGGCTTTCTTACAAGAAGGACACCGGGCGCTGGGGCGCAAGCCGCACGGATTTCGGCGATGCCATCCGCTTCGTCGCCTGGTATCACAACCAAAGCCACCTGAAGAACGGCATTTCCCTGAACGACAGCTATAACCTGTACCTTGCCTATTATACCGGCCAAGCAGGCTATGCGCGCGGCGAATTCGGCAGCGGCGTTAAGCGAACGGCGCAGAAGTCGGCCGGCATGGCCCAGCGCTACGAGGCTCAGTTGAGAGGCTGCGGCTACTGATCCGAGAACCTGCGGCCGCAGTCACGCCTGTCATTGCCTTTCTCCAAGCATTGTTTCTGACCGATCACGCGTCAGGTCGGTCTGCGCCATAGGGAGCCAGAAAGGTCTTGATCGCCTCGATCTCGTTTGGTCGGATTTCATGTCCCCCGGCATGCCATTCCAGCGTCACCTGATCATTTCGCTGCTTGAAGTAGTCGGCCAGATCGACGGTCAGAGGCACCGGGCAGATTGGATCGTGCTCGCCGGCTGTGATCAGCACATGCGCGGGGCTATCGCTGTTTCGCCGGACTGGCTTGAACGGAATGAGCGGATGCATCAGGACGCCGGCTTCGAACAGGCCCGGCTTCTCGATCATGATATTGGCGAGAATATTCGCTCCGTTGGAGAAGCCGAGGCCGAGCACCGTCGACGACTCGTACTTGTCACGATGGGCTTCCACGAATTCGCTCATCCGCTCCGTTGCCCGGACGAGGTCGTCGAGGTCATACACTCCTTCCGCCGTGCGACGGAAGAACCGCGCAGCGCCGTGCTCGGATACATCGCCGCGGGGAGAAACGACCGTGGCGCCCGGAAGAAGCCGGCTGCCGAAATCGAAGAACTGGTTCTCGTCGCCGCCGGTACCGTGAAGCACGAACAGGATCGGCGATCCGGGTGCACCGGGACGCACCCGGTGCACATAACTGTTGCTACTCATGTCAGTCTCCTTCGACGGGTCTCGTCTGTTAGGCGTCCAGCGGTTCCAGATGTTCTTCCAGGACCGAGCGCAGATGCGCGTGCTGCGAGGGCAGCTTCAGGGCTTCACCGAGATGGGCCGTATCCTCGTCCCGGTCGAAGCCGGGCTCGTTGGTGGCGATCTCGAACAGGACGCCGCCGGGCGTGCGGAAATAGATCGCCCAGAAGTAATCTCGGTCGATCACCGGCGTCACCTGATAGCCGGTGTCCATGAGCGCCTTGCGAACTTCGAGCTGCTTTGCGCGATTGTCGACCGCAAAGGCAATATGATGAACCGATCCGGCACCCAGCCGCGCATCGCTGATATTCGGCATGGTTTCCACGTCGATGAAATCGGCACCATTGCCATTGGCGACGGCGAAGCGGGTAACGCCATCCTTCTCCTCGATCTTCTGGTAGCCCATGAAGGACAGGAGTTCACCGGTCGCGCCTTCGTCGCGCAATCTCAATGAAGCAGAATGAAAGCCGCGGATCGCATTGTCTTCGCCGATGCCGTTGCCGGTCCACTGGGGCCGTGCGTCATCCTTTACTTCGACCAACGCAAACCCGTCTCCGTCCGGGCCGGCGAAATGCAACTGCTTCTCCCCGAAGGCACTGTCGGCCTTCAGCCCGTCGACGCCAGCCTTGGTCAGCCGGTCGGTCCAGTATCCAAGCGAACCTTCCGGTATGGAAAACAGCGTCGTGCCGACTTCGCCGGTACCCTGGCGGCCGCGGGCAATATGCGGGAATGGAAAATAGGTCATCACCGAGCCGGGCGTGCCAACTTCATCGCCATAATAAAGGTGGTAGACATCCGGCGCGTCGAAATTCACGGTCTTCTTGACCCGGCGCAGGCCGAGCGTGTCGGTGAAGAACCTGTTGTTGGTGCTGGCGCTCGCAGCCATCGAAGTAACGTGGTGGAGGCCCTTGATCTGGTTGAGCATTGTTAACCCCTTTTCTGGGACCGCCCTTGCGGCCCTTGTATGGGGTGAAGATGGTGCAACCAGATCTGATTGGATAGACGCGACCATCCGAACGGATTGTTCAACTATCGTAGACGAATACCGGATGATCGTTCACAGATCAGGCCTGATCAGGCAGTTGCCAATCGACCGGCTCTCTGCCCTGCTCGATCAGGTAGGAATTGGCCTTGGAAAAGTGCCCGGAGCCGAAGAACCCGTTATGGGCGGACAAGGGCGAGGGGTGCGGCGCCTTGAGAACAAGATGCCTGTTCGGGTCCACGAAGGCTGCTTTCTTCTGGGCATAGGATCCCCAGAGCATGAAGACGACACCTTCACATTCCTCGTTGACCGCCCGGATCACCGCATCCGTAAACCGCTCCCAACCCTTGCCCTGATGAGCGGCTGCTCGCGCCTCCTCTACCGTCAGAACGCTGTTGAGCAGCAGCACGCCCTGCCGTGCCCAGTGCTCGAGGAAGCCATGCTTTGCCGGCGGGATACCGAGATCTGATTCTATCTCTTTGTAGATGTTGACGAGTGACGGCGGGATACGCACGCCCGGTTGCACCGAGAAGCATAATCCATGCGCCTGACCATAGCCGTGATAGGGATCCTGGCCGAGGATGACGACCTTGACCTCGTCGAGCGGCGTCAGGTCCAGCGCCCGAAAATATTCCGAGCCCTTGGGAAATATCCGCTTGCCGGCCTCTTTCTCAGCGACCAGAAAACGGCGGAGCTCGGTCATGTAAGGCTCGGAGAACTCGGCCTCAAGCGTATGTTTCCAACTGTCTTCGAGCTTGACCTCGCTTGCCGCCATGCCGATGCCTCTTACTGCAACACGTGATTGCTGCGCGAATGCCAGTCCCAGGCGGAGCGGATGATGTCGTGCAGCGTATACTGCGGTTCCCAGCCAAGAACGGCGCGGGCCTTGTCGTTATTAGCGACCAGCGAGGTGGAGTCGCCTTCGCGGCGCCCGACATATTCGACCGGGAAGGGCTTGCCCGATACCTCGGATATGGCTGCGAGAAGTTCCTTCACCGTCGTGCCGGTGCCGGTGCCGAGATTGAGCTCCACGGTTTCGCCGCCATCCAGGAGGTAATCGACGGCCCGCACATGTGCATCGGCCAGGTCAAGCACGTGAATATAATCGCGTACGCAGGTTCCGTCGCGCGTGTCATAATCATCGCCAAACACCTTGAAGCCCTGGCGACGCCCGAGCGCCGCCTCGATGGCGAGCGGAATGGCATGGGTTTCCGGCGTATGCCATTCGCCGATCCGGCCTTCGACATCGGCTCCGGCAGCATTGAAATAACGCAGGATCACCGATTTCAGGTCCTTGTAGGTGCCATAATCCTTCAGCGCCTGCTCGATGATGAACTTGGTGCGGCCATAGGGGTTGATCGGCGCCTGCTTGTGCGTCTCGTCCATCGGCACCCGATCCGGTAGGCCATAGGTGGCGCAGGTCGAAGAGAAGACAAAGGCCTTGACCCCGGCTTCCATGGCGGCGGACAGAAGCGTCAGCGCACCTACTACATTGTTGTCGTAGAAGCCGACCGGGTTCTTCACCGACTCGCCGACCTCGATCAAGGCAGCGAAATGCAGGACGGCATCCGGCTTGTGCTTGGCAAAAACCTCATCCAGGCGTGCACGGTCGCGGATATCGCCTTCTTCCAGTTCGCCCCAGCGGACGAATTCCGCATGTCCGTTGGAAAGATTATCGAAGACGACAGGCTCGTAGCCCTTCTCCGCCAGTACAAGGCATGTATGGGAACCGATATAGCCGGCTCCGCCGACGACAAGCACTTTCTTTTGCGACATTACCGCCCCTAAGCTTGATGAAGTCCGCGGCAATATAATCGGCGGCCGGGAAATGGAAAGGGTCGCCGGATGCTGTGCCCTTCAGCGGCGGCGCGATTTGCCGAGACGAAAAGCGCTAACCCGTCTATCCTGGCCACAATTTCCGATAGGTCTTTCATGCGCCTCTTGTTTCTCTGTCTGGGCTGGTTCTTCGTCGGCCTCGGCTTGGTCGGCGCCTTCCTGCCGATCCTGCCGACCACTCCGTTTCTTCTGCTGGCGGTGGCCTGCTCTGCGCGCTCCTCGCCAAGGCTGGAAGCCTGGCTGATGAACCATCCGACATTCGGGCCGCCGCTTCGCAACTGGCGGGAAAAAGGCGCGATCTCCAAACGAGCGAAGATCACCGCCGTGACGCTGATGGCGGCAAGCTATGCCATCTTCTGGTTCGGCACATCGCCGCCCCTGGGACGCGCCGTGCTGGTCGCAGCGGTGATGATCGCCCCGGCTATCTTCATGCTGACCCGCCCCAACGCCTGAGACTTTAAGCCGTCAGCGGTGCCGTGACTGCGGCAGGATATAGGGAATATGGGCAACCGGTATCCGCCCGACGGCGCCGGCAATCCCGTAGACGCTGGCGACGATCTCGTCGCTGACCGTATCGGCGCAGGGGCCTTCCGAAGCAACGCGGCCATGGTTCAGAACCACGAGATGGTCGGCAAATTCCGCCGCCAGGTTGAGGTCGTGGAGGATTGCCAGGACGATACCGCCGGCAGCTGCGAAATCGCGGGCGATTTCCAGCACCGAAATCTGGTGGCCGAGGTCGAGGCTAGCCGTCGGCTCGTCGAGGAAGAGCGCGCGCGGCACGCCGTCCGCCACCGGCTGCGGCACCTGCGCCAGTGCGCGAGCAAATTGCACACGCTGCTGCTCGCCGCCCGACAGCGACGGATAGGGACGGTCTTCAAAACCGCGTAGTCCGACACGGGACAGCGCCCGGCGCGCCTCTTCCGTGGGATTGACCGCTCCCTGGGCAACGGCGCCCATACGGGCGATCTCCAGCGCGGTAAAGGGAAAGGCAAGCTGCGTCGCCTGCGGCAGGACCGCTCGGCGCTTAGCAAGTTCGGCCGGCCGGCAAAGCTCGACGCTGGTGCCGTAATAGGAAACGCGGCCCTGGTCCGGTTTCATTTCACCTGACAGCACCTTCATCAGGGTTGACTTCCCGGCACCGTTCGGTCCGATCACGACGGTGAACTGCCCAGGCCGCACTGTAATGCTGACCTTGTCGAGGAGCTTGCGCCCGGAACGGCTGACGGTGATATCTTCGGCCGCGATCATGGCATGTCTCTGATGCTGGCACCCTGTTTTCCTAGAAGCAGGAAAAGGAAGATGGGTGCACCGAACAAGGCGGTTATGATGCCGATCGGCAATTCCGCCGGTGCGGCAACGGTGCGTGCGACGCTATCGGCGATCAGCATGAGCGCAGCTCCACCCAAAGCGGATCCGGGTAGCAGGAAGCGGTGCGAAGGGCCCATGGCGAGCCGCAGGAGATGCGGCACGACAATGCCCACAAAGCCTATGGAGCCGGCGACGGCGACGGTCGAGCCACAGGCAGCGGCAACCGCGACAATCACCACACGCTTCAGCCGCTGCACCGGAATGCCCATGTGGAAGGCCGCAGCGTCCCCGAGAACCAGGGCGTCCAAGCCGCGGGCGACGAAGGGAATGATGGCGAGCACGACGGCAACGAAAGGAAGGATGGAGATGACGCGGCCAAAGGTGGCGCCGCCAAGCGATCCGAGGTTCCAGAAGGTAATGTCGCGCAATTGCCTGTCGTCGGCCATGACGATCAACAAGCCCATGATGGCCAGCGAAAGGGCGCCGATGGCGATGCCGGACAGGATCAGGGCCGTGGTCGACGTCCGGCCCTGGCGCGTGCCGATCGTGTAAAGCAGCCATGTGTTGAACAGGGCGCCGAAAAACGCCATCAGCGGCAGAAACTGGCTGCCGAAGAACAGGGACAGCGGCGCAAGGATCGTGTTGCCGAGCACGATGGCGGCAACGGCGGCAAGTCCGGCACCGGACGTCACGCCGACGATACCGGGATCGGCCAGCGGATTACGAAACAGCCCCTGCATCATGGCACCCGAGACAGCCAGGGCCGCACCGACTAGAATGCCGAGCGCCGTGCGGGGAAGCCTGACCGCTTCGAGAATGACCCGTTCCTGGCTCGAAAGACTGGCAGCATCGCCGCGCAAATAGGTCCACAGATCGTCCAGGCCGACGCCGGTCGGCCCGACGCCGATCGAGACAAGGCAGGAAACGACAAGCAGGAGCACCAGCAGGAAGAGGACCAGGACCCCCTGCCCTGTTCTGTCTCCGTTGCCCATCTGTCGGAAAGGCATGGCCAAAGTACTTCCCATCAGTTGATGGCTCCGGGAAAAATCTTAGAAGCAAGCATGCGAGCAGCCTGTGGTGTGCGTGGTCCGAAGCCGAGCAGCAGCAGGCCGTCCATGTTGACCAGCGCCTTGTTGGCGGCCGCCGGCGTCGTCTGCATCGACGGCAAGGAGAATACCTTTTCCGGTGTGATGGCATGCCCGCCAGTAGACGTCATGGCGAGGATGACATCGGGCTGCGCCGCAATGACCGCCTCATCGCTCAAGGGTTTGTAGCCGCTGATCGTCGGCGCGGCATTGATGCCGCCAGCCATTTCGATCACCGCGCCCGCCTCCGTATCTGCGCCGCCCGCCATGACCCGGCCGTTGGACAGCGACAGCACGAAGAGGACCTTCTTTTTCTTCTCCGGGATCGCGGCGATGTCGGTGGCCAGGGCCTTCAACCCCTCCTCCGTTTTCGCCGCAAGCGCTTCCGCCTTGTCAGCAAGCCCGACAGCGGCGCCGACATCCCGGATCTTACGGCCGATCTTGTCCGCATCGGGAGGCGTCGGGACGACCACCATCGGCACTTCGCTTGCCTTCAGGATCTCGATGACCGGCGGCGGGCCGGATCCCTCCTCCATCAGGATGAGATCAGGCTTCTGTCCAAGGATGCCCTCCGCTGAAAGCGCTCGCATATAGCCCACATCCGGCTTAGAAGCAGCCTCTCCGGGAAACATGCTGGTGGAATCGCGGGCAATGATGCGATCCTGCGCACCGAGTTCATAAAGGATCTCCGTGATCGTGCCGCCGATCGAGACGATGCGTTTGGCTTGCGGATTGCCAAGGTCGGAAGCCGAGGCAGCAGCTGCAACGAGACATGCTCCCAATGCAATTACCAAAAAACGCCCATTCAGATTGATCGGAAACATCATCACCACAGCCCCTTCCTGCCTGTTTCGGGCTGGAAGCAGCATCTGCATGCGCTCGCTCAACGGCCCTGATAACTTGAGTTGACTACGCAAGTTTTTTGGGCTTTTCAAGAGCATGGGCCGCAGATATCTTGAGGCCAAAGTGAAACTTTATGTGAGGACTGATCCATGTTTATCGCCATGAACCGTTTCCGGGTTGTACCGGGCTACGAGGAGGCTTTCGAAGCCATGTGGCGCAGCCGCCAGGGCAGGCTGGCAGAGCTTCCGGGCTCTGTGGAATTCCACATGCTGAAGGGGCCCAAAGCCGAGGATCACACGCTTTATGCGTCCCATACCGTTTGGGAAAGCTTCGAGCATTTTCAGGCTTGGACCAAGTCGGAACAGTTCCGCTCGGCACATGCGAAGGCTGGCGAAAACCGCGGCAAGATCGAATACCTTTCAGGTCCGCATTTCGAAGGCTTCGAAGTCATCATCCATGAAGACCGCAACGGCGTCCGCGCCGATGCTGCCTGAGGCCTGGCAATGAACATTGCTTCCGACATCAAGCCCGACCGCCGTGAGCGGGCGCTTGCCGCTCTTGCCGAAAAACCCGATGGCGTCGTCGAGGCGATTGCCGGCAAGGCCGAGGTAACGCCGGCCGAGATCCTCGAGATCCTGCCGCAAGGCGCCGCCGTCATTGCCGGCAAGGACCGGTTCATCGATATCTGGTCCGAAATGACGGCCTGGGGCACGGTCCTGTTCATCGTTCACACGGACGACATCGTGCTTGAAGCCGAAGGAAGCCTGCCGGCCGGATCGGAAGGTCACGGCTGGTTCAATATCCATGGCGACAGCCCGATCGGCGGACATATTCGCAAGGACAATTGCGCCTCGGTCACCTTTGTCGACCGGGCCTTCCACGGCCGGCGCTCCTGCTCGGTCTGGTTCATGAACGACAAGGGCTCGGCCATGTTCAAGGTCTTCGTCCGCCGCGACGAAAACCGCGAGCTGATCGGCGACCAGTTGCAGAAGTTCGAGGCGCTGCGCGACCGTTACGCGGCCTCGTGACCGGCGGGTGGCGGTTAAAGCGCCGGCACCCATTTCCAAAAAACGCCTTCCATCCGCTCCGGATAATATTTGAACTCGCATTCGAAGCGGCGGCCATAGGCTTCGGCGGCCTCCAGCGCCGCCGCGCTGACCGGGTTCATGCCGGTGCCCGGCGCAAACCAGTCTTCGAGCAGATCTTCAGGAACATAGGCTCCCACCCTTAAGGGAAGAGCGGTCAGCGTGGCGTCCAATTCCTCAGGCGGCATTGCTTCCTCCCTGGACTTTTACAACTTCCCGATAGCGCCAATTATGGCTGGGCGACATGTTCCGGCTTGCCCTTCCGTTTCGTGGACGCCAGTTCGTCGAGCTGCTTCTCGCTCATGGATTTCTCCATGCTTTTCGAAGCGCCCTTCAAGTCGGACTTCTTGGCCTCGCCGCGTTTGGCTGAAAGCGCCGAACCGGCAGCCTTCTGCTGTGCCTTGGATTTCGCTGGCATGTTTGGCTCCTTGTTTACCTTCATAAAAAGCCAACCCCCTTCTTGTTTCATTTGTTCCAACTCCCACCGGACGGAACTTGTTCGTCCGCCCGTGGGTTCTTAATCCCATGGCCGCACGCCTCTTGCAGCGGCAGTTTCAGAAAGGGACCATGATGGACGCCGAACGCGACTTCAAAACCAATGACGAATCCGCCCGCTTCGAGCAGGAGGGCCGTGAGCGCTCCGAAGATGCCCTGCACGCGCAGATCGACATGACCAATCCGGATGCGGTCAAGGAAGCTTCAAGGCTCGGCGGTGGAGACACCTATCTCGTCAAAAGCGATCTTGAGGATCTGGACGAGCGGCAGGATCAGGACCAGCCCGACGGCCGTCCGAGCCCCATGGCCAATGCCGACAACGCCGAAAGATAGACTGGCCGAGGCCGGAGCGGTTCATCGCGAGTGACGGTTGCAGGCGTCGGAGGGGAACCTCCGGCGCTTGTTGCGTGTTGACGGGCGAACCTCAAGCGGAGACACTTCATGAATTCCCCATCCACCGGCGCGCCGGACCTGATCCGACAGAAAGGCTCTCATCCCGTCGAGGCCATGCCGGGGATAGAGGTCAAGGCTGCCCCCACGCTGGCTGATGCCGACGCAGAAGCGTTTGTTGCCGAATCCCTCGATGAACTTGTGAAATGCCACATTCCCTTCCTGCTAGCCGGCACATTTGCCGTGAGCGCCTATACCGGGATTACGCGGCCGACCAAGGATCTCGACATTTTTTGCAAGGCCGGCGACTACGCCCGCATCCTGGCGCATTTCAAGGAAAACGGCTACGAGATCGAAGTCGAGGACGACCGCTGGCTGGGTAAGGTGAGGAAGGGCAAGCACTTCTTCGACGTGATCTTCGCCGGCTCCAACGGCACCATGCCGATCGGTGAAAGCTGGTTCGAGAATGCCCGGCAGATCGAGATGAACGGCCACAAGATACGGATCATCGCGCCGACCGAGCTGATCTGGTCGAAGTGCTTCGTGCAGTTGCGCCACCGCTATGATGGCGGCGATGTCGTGCACATGATCCTGCGGGCGCACGACCAGATTGATTGGGAGCGCCTTCTCAACCACATGGAAGTTCATTGGGAGGTGCTTTTGATCCACCTCCTCAACTTCCGCTGGATCTACCCGACGGAGCGGGACAAGGTGCCCGACTGGCTGCTGGACGAACTGCTCGACCGGTTGAAGGCGCAGCGCGAACTGCCTCTCCCGCAGATGAAGATCTGCCGCGGGCGCATGTTCAGCCGCATTGATTTCGAGATCGACGTCAAGGAATGGGGCTTTGCCGACGTGGGCGGCGAAGGTGATCTGCGCGAAGGCGTCGATGAAGCAAGCATGGAAGGAGGGCCGGTGTGAGCGAGGCTGCTGATGTGACAAACGAAACGACGATACGCCAGGGCGACCAGTCGGACCAGACGCTCAAGATCGCCGCGATGGGAGACCTGCACGTCAAGGAACATGGCTCTGTCTCCTACAAGGAATTGTTCACCGAGATTTCCCAAGTCGCCGATATCCTGGTGCTGACGGGCGATCTGACCGACCTCGGCAAGCCGAAGGAAGCCGAGCTGCTGGCGGCAGACTTGCGTTCCTGCTCGATTCCCATGGTCGGCGTGCTCGGCAACCATGATTACGAATGCGGCCATGTCGACGAGATCCGGACCATCATCAAGGATGCTGGCGTTCACCTGCTCGAGGGTCAGGCGGTCGAGATCAAGGGCGTCGGCTTTGCCGGCGTCAAGGGATTTGCCGGCGGCTTTGGCCGCTACATGCTCGGCTCTTTCGGGGAGCCGGCGATCAAGGCCATGGTTGCCGAGAGCGTCGACGAGACCATGCGTCTTGAAAATGCCTTGAGGCAGGTCCGCTCCGAGCGCGCCATGGTCGTGCTGCACTACGCGCCAATCCCCGAGACCGTGGTCGGAGAGCCTCAGGAAATCTACCCGTTTCTTGGCTCTTCCCGGCTGGCGGAAACGATCGACCGGTTCCCTGTGAAGGCGGTTGTCCACGGTCACGCCCATCGTGGCACCTATGAAGGCAGGACGCCCGGCGGCGCGCCGGTTTATAATGTGGCTTCGCATATCGCCAAGCCGACCGGCCGGCCCTACGCGCTCCTGGACCTTTGAACGGCATTGCGGTTCGCAGGCGGTGGTGGCATGGGGTTACTGCCGCGCAGGCCATAGCGCGACAGGAAAACATCCGGCGACTGCCGCACGATGGAACTCGACTGCCCTTCGACCGTTGGGCCGTCTCATCAAACGGGGCTTAATCAACTATGCCGGAACTGACTGCGGTCATCGATTATCGAGTATTTTTAGCGGCTTGCCCGGAAGCGGGCGCCGAGGTCTTCGGTATCCTCCCTGAAGCTGCAGGAGATGCCGCATGAAGATCCCTACCTCTACCTACCGCATTCAATTCCGCAACGGCATGACATTCGATCGGGCAGCCGGCCTGGTGCCCTATATGAAGCGGCTCGGCATCAGCCACTTCTACGCTTCGCCGATCTTCACGGCGACTGCCGGCTCGACACACGGATATGATGTGACCGATGCCAATGAGATCGATCCGACGATCGGCGGGCGTGAAGGGTTCGAGCGCCTGTCCAGCGCCTTGAAGGAGCACGGCCTCGGCCTCATCCTGGACATCGTGCCCAACCACATGGCAGCGTCCCTGGAGAACGCCTGGTGGCGCGATGTGGTGGAGAACGGCAAGGAGAGCAGGTACGCCCGGCATTTCGACATTGACTGGAACCGCCGCCTGACTTTGCCTTTCCTCGGCGATAGTTTCGAGACCGTCCTCGAAGCCGGCGATATTTCGGTGAAGGCTGACCCAAGGACCGGCAAGCCTGCCCTCGCCTATTTTGAAAGCTTCTATCCCCTCAATCCTCAAACCTATACCGGGCGCGAGGCGGAGGTTTTGAAGATCAGCGGCAAAAACGACATTGCCAGCCTGCACGACCAGCAATCCTATCGGCTGATGTCCTGGAGGGATGCGCCGCGGGAGCTTTCTTATCGCCGCTTCTTCGAAATCACCGGCCTTGCCGGCGTTCGTGTCGAGGACGGTCCGGTCTTCGACGACACTCACCGGCTGATCCTCGAACTGGTTCGCAGCGGCAAGGTTGACGGCCTGCGCGTCGACCATGTCGACGGACTTGCCGATCCCAAATCCTATCTTGAGCGGCTGCGGCAGGAAGCCGGACCGGATTGCTACATCACCGTGGAGAAAATCCTCGGCGAAGGTGAGCAGATCCCCGCCGACTGGCCGATATCCGGCACGACCGGATATGAATTCATTTCCGCCCTGAGCGACGTTCTCGTCGATAGCGACGGGATCGAGCGCCTGCGCAGTGCCTACGGCGAGATGACCGGCAATCCTGCCGACATGGCAGCCGAACTGCGCAAGGCTAAGCTGCTGATGGCGGACAACAACTTTGCCGGCGAAGTTTCCACACTCCTGAAGCTCGCCCTGCAGATCCAGGAAGCAGAAGGCAAAGCTGCACCGCTGGCCGAAGAAAAGATCAAGGCTGCCCTGCGCGAGCTTCTCGTCGCCTTCCCCGTCTACCGCACCTATGGCACGGCGAATGGCCTGCCGCCCGAAAGCCGGCAGACGCTGGAAAAAGTCGTCGACACCGTGCGCCGGGGGCCTAATGCACCCGATGAGCAGGCGCTGGCCTATTTCGAACGCCTGCTTAAAGGGGACGTGGCGGGCGCGGCTGCCGCCGACTCCACGACCTTCCGCATCCGATTTCAGCAGCTGACAGGGCCGCTGATGGCAAAATCAGTCGAAGACACGCTCTTCTTCCGCCAGCACGCGGCGCTCGCGCTGAACGAAGTGGGCAGCGAACCCTTGCCAAGGGTGCATTCACTGGAGCGCTTCCATGCGGAAATGCAAACGCGCCTCGAAAGGCAACCCGATGCCCTCTCCGGCACGTCGACCCATGACACCAAGCGCGGCGAAGATGCACGTGCCCGTCTTTATGTATTGAGCGAAGCGCCGGATCTATGGGCCGAATCGGTCAGCCGGTGGCGCGAGATGAACGGCTCTGCACGACAGGATCTTGCCGACGGGCCGGCCCCGGAGCCAGAGGTCGAGTGGATGCTTTATCAGGCACTGGCCGGCGTCTGGCCGACGGATCTGAGCCTGCCGGATACAGCAGGCTTGAAGGCACTCGAAGAGCGGTTCGTGGCCTATGTGGAAAAGGCGCTTCGCGAAGCAAAACTGCGGACTAATTGGAACGGCCCCAACGAAGCCTATGAGCAGGCGGTGATCTCTTATGCTCGCAACCTCCTCTCGCCTCAGAACAGTGATTTTCTGGAAGACTTTTCTCATGCCCTGCGCCCCTTCGTCCGCAGCGGCCTGGTGAACAGCCTCAGCCAGTCCATCATCAAGCTGACGGCTCCGGGCGTTCCCGACATCTATCAGGGCAGCGAGGGACTGGATCTCAGCCTTGTCGATCCCGACAACCGGCGCGAACCGGATTTCGCCATGTTGCAGCAGCAGTTGACCGAAAAGGAAAAGCTAGCCTCGGCGGAAGAAGAGGAGTGGCAGTCCGGGCGGTTGAAGCAGCACGTGATCGCCACGCTGCTGCGCCTTCGTCAGGAGCTACCGTCGCTCTTTCGCAAGGGCGAATATATTCCGCTGGAAGTGGTCGGCAAGCGGGCGGGCAACATTGCTGCCTTTGCGCGCGCCGATGCCGAAGATGCGCTCGTGGTCATCGTCCCGCGGCTCGTTTTCAATGCCCTCAACCCGGCACTGGACGTCGACCCGGAGAATCGCTGGGCCGAAACGGAAGTGGTCCTGCCAGCTCGGCTTGCCGACCATCGCTATAGCGACATCTGCACCGGCACGACGATCGATCCCAAGGACCGTATTGCCGTCAACTGGGTCTTCGCGGACCATCCCTTTGCGCTGCTGCGCACCTGAGCGGGAAGGTTAGTACATTAGCAAAAGGCGCCGCTTCCGGGAGGAAGCGGCGCCTTTCTAATGATGGAAGCAAAGCTTCCGTTCGTCAATAAATCAAGCAAATCCAACGAGATTGAGAACTGCGATGACGATAACGACGGCGCCAACCAACCAAACGATGCTGTTCATGACCTTCTCCTTTTGATGTCGTGAAAATGAACGGGAACAAAGGAAAAAGGTTCCCGCAGCAGCGGGCGGAACAAAGTTTCTCCGCATTGGGTTGAACGACGATCAAGCGGCCGCCGAAGCCGAGGCAAATGAGGCACAAGATCCGGTTTCGGCGCTAGGGCCGTGCTACCGCCTCGTCGAATATGGGAGAGATCGATGAACACAGCCAACCCCCAGCTAGAAGGCCTTTATCTCGCGATTGCTGCAATGAACCGCCTCCTCATCCAGAAGGGCGTGGCCTCGCATGACGAAATCCGTGAAGCCCTGCAGGCGGCCGAAGCCGTCGCGATTTCGGACAACAAGGCGGCCAGCGTATCGCCTTCGCATCAGAAGGCAGTCGCTTTCCCGATCCGCCTGCTGCTCCTGGCCAATGAGGCAGACGGAAAAGGCGTTGCGGCAGATTTCGAGGCTCTGGCCAAAGAAGTCGGCCGCCGCACCTGATCGAGCACTTGACCTGCCGTTCGGGCTCTCATTGACGTGCTTCTTGCGCCCGGGGCCATTCCTTTCTATATCGGCAGGGAATGCCCGCGTGCGGCCGATCCCGCTCCGGGCCACGACCTCCGCCGCCGTACGATCCGGCGGCCTTGAGATTAGACCGAGAGAGTTCCGTGAATACGCTGGATTTCAACAAAAGGCCGGAAGACACCCGTGTTGTCGTTGCTATGTCGGGAGGCGTGGATTCCTCCGTCGTCGCTGGCCTTCTCAAGCGTCAGGGCTATGACGTGCTCGGCATCACGCTGCAGCTTTATGATCACGGTGCCGCTGTCCATCGCGCCGGTTCCTGCTGCGCCGGGCAGGACATCGATGATGCGCGCCGGGTCTGTGAGACGCTCGGCATTCCGCACTACGTTTTGGATTACGAGAAGCGGTTCCGCGAAACGGTGATCAATCCCTTCGCTGAAGCCTATGCCATGGGCGAAACCCCCGTCCCCTGCGTCGCCTGCAATCAGACCGTCAAGTTCGCCGATCTGCTGGCGACTGCCAAGGATCTCGGCGCCGACGCCCTTGCGACAGGCCACTATATCCGCTCCGCTCCAAATCCGACGCCGGAAAACCCTGGCCGCCGTGCGCTTTTCCGCCCGGTCGATGGCGACCGCGACCAGAGCTGGTTCCTGTTCGCCACAACGCAGGAGCAGATCGACTACCTGCGTTTTCCGCTTGGCGGCATGCCGAAGGCGCAGGTGCGTGAGCTTGCCGAGGAAATGGGGCTTGTCGTCGCCAAAAAGGCTGACAGCCAAGACATCTGTTTCGTGCCGCAGGGCAAATATGCCGACATCATCAGCAAGGTGAAGCCGAACGCGGCCCTGGCCGGCGATATCGTACACATGGACGGGCGAGTGCTCGGACGGCATGAAGGCATCGTGCATTACACGATCGGCCAGCGTAAGGGCCTGGGGGTGGCGATTGGCGATCCGCTTTACGTGGTCTATCTCGACGCCCGGTCCCGGCGCGTCATCGTCGGCCCGAAGGAAGCGCTGGACACTCATCGCGTTTATCTTCGCGACATGAACTGGCTGGGTGACAAGGCGCTGGAACAGGACGCCCGCGACGGTTTCGCCTGCTTTGCCAAGGTCCGCTCGACCCGTCCTCCGACACCCGCAACCGTTCGTGTCGACGGGCGCGGTGTTTACGTCGATCTCGCTATGGGCGAAGCGGGTGTGGCGCCCGGCCAAGCCTGCGTCCTCTATTCGGCGGAAGGGGCAGATGCGCGCGTTTACGGCGGCGGCTTCATCGAGCGCTCCGAGCGGGCTGCAGACGCGGAGGCATCGCTGAGGGCTCTGCTTGCGGCGCCCGTAGCCGCTTGAAACGAGGAAGGAAACCGGGCGGGCCAGCCCGCCGGTTTTTCTCCCATCATATGCTTGACACTTCGGTGACACGGGTTTTATAAGCCGCACATCCAAACGGGCCGCGCCGAGATATTCTCCGCATCGGCCCCTGTGGCGGGGTAGCTCAGGTGGTTAGAGCAGCGGAATCATAATCCGCGTGTCGGGGGTTCGAGTCCCTCTCCCGCTACCAAATCTTCTTATTCGCTCAGACGGAATTGATACTCGGAAGATGCGATTCCACTTCGCGAAGCCGGTCTTCGTCCAGCGGCTTTATGTTCTGGTTCCAGAACGCTTCGGCCTCGGGATTGTCCGATTCCCACTTGCGCGTATCGGAAATATTGTCGTCCATGATAGCGCGCCGCTGCCCTCCCAGCCGCACATATTCCTTGGCAAGCTTCAGTGTTTCCGTTTCAAGGTTGTCGCTCATCGTGTCGCTCCCCAGACATAACCGACCACCGCGGCAATGGCGACGGCAGCCAGCGGTCTTACGCGGATCCGGTCTTCGACGTCTTCGCGAAGTGCAATGGCGCCGGTGCGAGCGAGCCGTCCGGACGCAGCCGTGACCTCGGTTGCAGATTCCCTCAACCGAGCGACCTCAGACCTCAGCGCGCTCAATTCGTCCATCGCCAGTACATCACGCCCGTCATCATCCGGACGCGATGTGACTGCGGCGAGAGCCTCATCGACTTTTGCGGCACTGATTGAACCGCTAAGGGGGCTTTTGTTCGGATCTGTCTCGTTGATCATCGCTGAACTCCTTTGTTCCACCCACAACTCGCAGCCGGGGGCACGGGTTCCGGATGGTGAGGAAGTCTGGCGACTGAGACAGCGCGAACCGCGGTATTTAGCTTGAGCGGCGTCGGGCACCGCTCTTTCTAGAGCTCATGCGTGGCGGGAAGAGAAAATGATGGCGATCTCTCTTTCGAGCTGCTCCTGGGTATAGGGCTTGCTCAGCCTTGGAAGATTCATACCGGTTCCAGGCGGAAGGTCCGCATAGCCGGTGGCCACGAGAACTGGCAGATCCGGACGGATCTCCCTTACAGCCTTGGCGAGCTGTGCGCCGTTCATGCCCGGCATAGAATAGTCGGTAATGATAAGATCGATATCCTCGGCGGCAGAGACGATCGCCAGGGCGTCATTGCCGGAAGAAGCGTCGACCACCCGGTGTCCCAGATCCTCCAGCATATCGACCGTGCTCATCGCGATCAGGGCATCGTCATCGACCACGAGGATTTTGAGCGATTCCGGCGCCTGAACCATTTGGATCTCTCCCTTTTCGTCTTCCTGATTGGCAAGATCTGTGGCTGGAAGCCAAATCTGCGCAGTTGTCCCTTTACCCAGCGTACTCTCTAGCTTTAGCGCACCACCAAGCTGCAGCGCCAGCCCATGTATCATGGAAAGACCGAGACCGGTCCCCTTCCCAAGTTCCTTGGTCGAAAAGAATGGGTCGACGGCCCGCTGCAGGGTAGCCGCGTCCATGCCCTCGCCCGTGTCGGTGACACTGAGGCACACATAATCACGGCGCGGGAGATCGCTACTTGGTCGCACATGCAGGTGCTTGCGCAAGCCGATGGTGATCGTTCCACCGTTCTGCATGGCATCGCGCGCATTCACGGCGAGATTCAGGAGTGCGAGTTCCATCTGGTTGCCATCGGCGAGAACAAGCGGCAGGTCTTCCTCGAAATCACTGGCGATTTCAATAGCGCCGCCGACCGAACGGACAAGCAGCTCGCGCATGCCCTCGACCAGATCGGCCAGGTTAGTGGGCTTTACCTGCAGGTCTTGCTGGCGTGCAAATGCGAGAAGCCGCTGGGTCAGAGACGCCCCACGCCGCGCGCCCTGCAACGCTCCATCCACAAGCCTGACCGTTCGAGCGTCCTCAGCAACGTTTTTCCGGATCAGTTCGAGATTACCAAGCACAGCCATTAGCAGATTGTTGAAATCGTGGGCGACACCGCCAGTCAACTGCCCGAGCGCTTCCAACTTCTGGGACTGGCGAAGCCTTTCCTCGGCCGCCTCGCGCTGGACAGCCTCTGCGACCAGCTGTTCGTGCGCCTTGCGCAGCTCCTGGGTTCGCTCCTCCACACGCTGTTCAAGGATCTCGTTCACCGAGCGAAGCGCTGCTTCTGCGGCTTTGCGTTCGCTAATGTCCGAGGCGACCCCGACCAGCCGTGCAGGCAAGCCAACCCTGTCCCGCACGATACGCCCGCGTAGCTCCGCCCAATGTTCGCTTTTGTCGGGCCAGACAACCCGGAATTCGATTAGGTAATCGCTTCCTGTCTGCAATGTTTCGGTGATGCTCCGCTGCATCCGCTCCCGATCGTCGGGATGGATAGCCTCGATAAGATCCGCATAAGAAAACTGCTCTTCAGGCTTGCAACCAAAGACATTCTTGCAGACGTCCGAAGCAGCCAGCGTATGATCCGCAAGCCGGAGCTCCCAAGTGCCAAGCCGACCAGCCAGCAGCGCCGTCTTCAGACGAAGCTCGCTCTCGTTCAGTTGCTCGACCCTGTTGCGCGCCTCGTATTGCCGACGGCGTCCCTTGCTGGCCGTATTGACGACGCTGATGAAGGTAGTCGGATGAAAAGGCCGCTCAAGAAATGATACGTTTCCAAGCAATTCTACCAGTCGGCTTGCAGCAGGATTGCGTTCCGGCCCGGCACCGCGGTGAGCCAGCACGATAAACGGCAGATCCGACCAGCTTGGCTGGGATCTTACCCATTCATGAATCGGACGCATGTCCTGTGTCCGCAGAGTTTCCTCCGTGACCACGATGAAAAGGCATTCCTCTCCCAGCGATGCAACAAAGCTCTGGAAGGAACTGACAACTTTCGAGACGACCCCCGCTTCCTTCAGAAGCGCAGCTGCAACCTGGCCGTCACGGCCATGAGGCGCATAGACCAGGGCAGCACTTGGCGAATCAGGAATCAGTGTCGCTCCCGTCCAATAAAAGGGGGACGCCGCCGCCGACATAGGTGGGAACGCCGCGAAGTACCCCTTGAAAATCGCTCAACGGCGCTCCTAGGACGAGGCCTCCCTTGCCGATTTTATACTCTCGAATGGTCTCCTCATGCGGACCGGTCCGCTTCTTGATTACTGAAGCCGCCCTTCTTACCCTGCCGATGGCTTCGAAGTAGCGGAGCAGAACAACCGTATCTGCAAGGTAAGTCACATCGACGGGTGCCTTCATGTCCCCGACCAGGCCATGCTGAGCAACCGTGAGAAACGTATTGGCGCCCTGCCGGTTGAGATATTGAAGCAGTTCATGCATGTGCAGGATCAAGGCGTTTTCCTGAGGCATGGACGCCTGATAACCGTTGATGCTGTCGATCAGCACCGTCTTGGCATTCGCATAATCGACGCGTTCGCGTACGCGAGAGGCGAATTCCCCGGGCGATAATTCAGCCGCGTCCAGCTGTTCGATATGAAGATTGCCGTCGTCGCGCATGCGCTCAAGATCGATACCTATGCCGCGCATGCGGTTGAACAGAAGTCCGAGCTCTTCGTCGAAAAGGAATACCGCAGCCTTTTCCCCACGTCTGACCGCAGCGGCAATGAAAGCCAGGCTAAAAATACTTTTTCCGGTACCGGCTGGACCAATGACCAGGGTGCTTGACCCTTTCTCGACGCCACCGCCAAGCAACGCGTCAAGTTCGACAATTCCGCTGCCAATCTGTTCTCTTGTGAAGGAGGTTCGGTGTTCTATTGCCCGCAGGCGCGGAAATACCGCGACGCCTCCAGTCTTGATAATGAAATCGTGATAGCCGCCGCGATAGGATTGGCCGCGATATTTGATGATCCTTACACGCCGCCGTTCCGCTCCATAATCTGGAGAGAGCTCCTCCAGGTGAATAACCCCGTGAACGATGCTATGGACCGCCTTGTCCTGTGCATCAGACGTAAGGTCATCCAATACGAGAACTGTGGCGCCGCGGCGGGCAAAATAATGTTTGAGCGCCAGGATCTGGCGCCGGTAGCGCAGTGAACTCTGAGCCAGCAGTCGAATTTCCGACAGGCTATCCAGGACAACACGCACTGGGTTAAGCCGCTCGAAGGCGTCGAAGATAAGCTTGGTCGTTTCGCCAAGTTCGAGATCGGAAGAGTAAAGCAGGCTCTGCTGGTGATCTGCGTCAAGCAGGCTCTCGGGCGGCACGAGTTCAAAGATCTCGACATTATCGGGAAGAGCCATGCCATGAGAAGCTGCGCCGTCGCGCAATTCCTTCTCCGTCTCCGAAAGCGTAATATAGAGCCCCTGCTCGCCTTTAAGCGCCCCATCGATCAGAAACTGCAGGGCGATGGTCGTTTTGCCGGTGCCCGGATTCCCTTCCAGCAGGAAGACATGGCCCTTTGAAAGGCCCCCGCCCAAAATTTCGTCCAGGCCTACGACGCCCGTTTTTGCCAGTAGTTCGCTCATACTCGCCTTTACACGCTTCACCGCGTGTCTTCAAACGCGCGTATTTGCCGCCAACATAGAGCAGAAATCTTCGATGTGAAGGCTGCAGGGCGCAGGAACAAAACCTTCCCTCCGCACTGCAACCGGAATTGCGCCTGCGACTCTTGTATCGGTCAGGACGAAAACTGCACCAGGCATCCGGGAGGGACAGCTCCATCCATACCGGCGCGCCGATCGGCGACAAACTGGATCGCTTCGGTCAACTCCCTGTCGAAGACCGGCTTTTCGATGATTCCAAGCGTTCCAGGAACGCCGTCGCCTAGCGCCTGAGGATCGCTCGTCATGAACAGCACCGCTATGTCGGCCGCAGCCAGCTCGCGCCCAATCACTGGACCGGTCGGACCGTCTTCAAGGTTGACGTCGACAAAGGCCATGTCGGCCGCACTGGCCAGCGCACGGGCCTCGTTCGTATTGCGAGCAATGCCGACCGCCTTGTGGCCGAGGGCTTCGATCGCATCCTCAAGGCCCAAGGCTATCAGCGGCTGGTCTTCCACAATCAGCACATTGTAGGACATTGTTATTCTCCGTTGCTTGCCTACTGTTGTCTTCCACTGCCGAACGCCGCGATACGTGGTTGTGTTCCTCGGTTTCACAATGTCCTGGTGGAAAACGGCAAACACGCGAGCCTGTCAGCCGCGAATGACCTCCTCCAGGGCCATGGCCGCAGAAAGAAGGTCGTCGTCGTGATGACCGACAGCGGAAAGCAAGAAGCCGACCGGCATGCCCGCCTCGCCCGTCCCGCAAGGGATGGACACGCCGCACCAATCGAGGAAATTGCCGAAAGCAGTGTTGCGCAGCGTTTTACCGTTCATCGCGAAGAAGGTCTCGTCGTCCGCCAGCAGTGGCTCGACCGCCGGGGCCACATGGGCGACTGAAGGAAACGCCACGAAGCGATGGCCGATCAGGGCATTGGTCTCAGCAATCAGGCGACTGCGCGCTTCAAGAATAGCCAAGTAGTCCGCGGTGCTGGTCTTTTCGCCCAATCGCGTGCGAGCGACGACACGCGGGTCCATTGCGGCGGCATCCGGGCCTGAAAGCCGATCGCGATGCAGGGCGAAAGCTTCGGCGGTAACCAGAGGACCATATTTGCCCATCACGCTAATCACTTCCTCAAAGCCCGGGAAGCGTTCGCGGCTGATCCGGGCACCCGCTGCTTCAAGCCTACCCAAGGCCGCTTCAAATGCCGCGACCACACCCGGCTCGGCTCCTTCGAAAACCCCATGGGTCGGAACAACCAGATCCAGCTGCGCTTTGCTACGCTTTGGCACAGGCGCCGACGAGACACCGCGCATTGCCGAGTCGATCCAAGCGGCATCCTGCACGGTGCGGCACAGGGGCCCAAGCGAATCGAGGCTCTTTGCCAATGGGTAGACGCCGCTCATGGAATAGCGTCCGCGCGTCGCCTTGTAGCCGACGACGCCGTTGAAGGCGGCCGGAATGCGCACCGAGCCGCCCGTATCGGTGCCCATGGCCACAGGCACCAGGCCCGCTGCGACGGCCACGCCCGCGCCCGAAGATGACCCGCCTGGTACCCGCAGGACATCCCGGCTACGCGGGTTGAGCGGAGTGCCGTAGTGAGGGTTGATACCGATACCCGAAAAGGCAAACTCGCTCATGTTGGTGCGCCCGATGGCGATCATGCCCGCCTGCTTCAACAGGTCGACAACGTCCGCATCTTTGGCGGCGGGTTCTTCCTTGCCGAGCACGGTCGATCCCGCGGTCGTTGCCATACCCTCGATGTCGAACAAATCCTTCCAGGCAATTGGAATGCCATCCAGGAGACCGAGCGAGCGGCCATCGCGCAAACGCCTGGAAGATGCCTCTGCTTCCGCCCGAGCCCGATCCTTGAGGAGCGTGACGAACACGGCCTTGTCGGAATAGGCTTCGATCGTTTCAAAGACCGCTTCGGCGACATCGACCGGATCGGCTTTCCGCATCTGAAAGAGAGCAGAAAGCTGCGCAATCGACATGGCTGCGAAATTGTCTGTCACGATCTAAATCCCCTTCATTGAAGCATTGCCTAAACGCCTTGTGTAGCGGATATCTCGGCACAGACCAGAGGATTTGCGTGCATTATTGTATGGGAACTTTCAATCATCACAGCGGTTGAACCCCGCAGTTTCGGGTTTCATTGACAAGGATAGGCCTGTGAGAAGTCTCGTCATTTCCGGATGTCTTGCCATGGCACTTGCCGGATGCACCACCGGAGGCATGAACAGCGGCCCCGGCCTCCAGCCAATCCCGGGAAGCATTACCTATGGCGGTCAGCCCCGCAGCCGCCTCACGAAAGCGCCTGTGGGCAGTGTCGTGCAACATGAATTTCGCAATGAGTTCGGCGAACTGACGCTGGAAACCTACGTGGTCCAGCCGGACCGAAGCCTGAGGCTCGCAACTCGCCGCGTCGTCCGCTCGCCGTTCGGCAATAATGATCCGTGATCAGCGCGCTTGAAGAGCGAGCCAAGCCTGCTCCGTCGCCGGTGCCTCGTCGGTGGTGATCTGGTCGGGCTTCAGCGCCATGAGGGCTGAAAACTCCTGCGCTTCTGAAGGGCTGAAGCCGCCTGAAGGCACCTTCATATTGTAGGTCCAGGCATCGACTCGCTTGCCGACATCATGCGTCAGAGCGATCAAGTCGAGCCCCTCGCCAGCCGCTTTCAAGATGAGCTGCCAGGCAAGATAGACGGTATCCGGCTCCGTCGGGCCGAGCAGATCTAACTTCAATTCCGCTTCCACCGCCTTTAGTCCCTGATGGCCGTAGATCTCCAGCAGCTTGTCCGTCGGATCGATCCCGCGCAAAATATCGGGTATCTGCTGCTTTACGGCTAGGATGAGATCGAGATCGGCGCCACTGACGATAATCGACGGACCTGCGGCTGAGAAGTACTCCTGCAGATGGGCAAGCCCACGTCTGCCGATGACATCCAGCCTGTCCTTCATGTCGAACTGCAGCAGGGCTTGGGGGTGAGCGGTCTCCAGCATGTCGGCCAGATCCTCGCTGAGGATGGGGACATGACCGCCGTCACGGATCGTTACCTGGCGGATGGAGGCGGGAGCCGCATCTCGAATCAGGCCCTGCCCCGTCGTTTCTCCTTCAAGAACCTCGTCGTGAAGCACGACAAATCCGCCGTCGCCACGTACCCGCAAATCCAGTTCCATGGAGGCGCCAAGTTTGAAGCCTTCCAACATGACATTTGCGGCAAATAGGCTATCGGAAAGACTGCGACGCAGCCTGTGCCATTTAAGCCGGGTGAAATGGCCATCATATTCCATCCCCAGCCCGTGAACTGCATCGGCCATCTGTTTTCTCACCTTCTATGCATTTCTGGCATGCTACGCCAAGATAGGTGGTCGGCGTGAGACAGGCTCTGATTGTCCACCGCATTCTTCCTTCGCGTTGGGGAAGTGGCAGATTGCCGCGCGCCGGTGGAACTGCTTGCCGTCCAGTGCGGTTGAGCCTAACGCCTAACTCCAGATTGCAGATTTCTTGAAAGGTCGGACGTCATGGCAGATGAAGCAGACTGGGCTCCACTCTCTCCCTATGCGACAGGCGTGCGCGGCCGTTGCCCCCGCTGCGGTCAGGGCCACCTGTTTGATGGTTTCTTGACGCTCCGACCAAGCTGCGAGGTCTGCGGGCTCGACTATTCCTTTGCAGATCCCGCCGATGGTCCGGCTTTCTTCGTAATTTGCTTTGCCTGCGTACCGAGCATTGCTCTGGCTGTCTGGATCGAGGTCGCGTTTCAGCCGCTCTTCTGGGTGCATCTTCTGATCTCGCTGCCCTTCCTGCTGGTGACCTGCATCCTTCCCCTGCGGCCGCTGAAAGGATGGCTCGTCGCGAGCCAATATTTTTACAAGGCCGAACAGGGCCGGCTGGATCGACCTATACCAGTGCCGCAACGCGGTCAGGATCCGACGCCGGAAGACGCCACCTAAAGATGCATCAGACAGTTGCATCACCCGAAATAAGAGGAACAATTCGGGCTTCAAACCATTCCAGAGGTAGAATGGAAGGAGCCTGTCATGTCCGAAACGTCCGAAGCCGAACTGGAAGCCCGCCGGCGGTCCCTGGCACTTGAGGGAGCCGTGCTCCTGTTGATCGATGGGCTTGCCGCACGAGGCACCATTTCTGCGGACGAGGCAGAGGACATGTTGCGCATCCTCTCGAAAAGCTCAGACTTATCCGCCGCGCGCGCCTCCAGTTCCCTGCGCATCGTGCATCAGTTGAAGCGACTTCGAGGCGGTGACGGAGCGGCAACGCCTGGCGCATGAACTGGCGGGAGCACGGTCGCCAGTTCAATCATCCGGACAGAGCCGTTAAGCCTCTGACCAGACCAGTGGCATCTTCCGCGCCTTCGGTCGATGCGGCACCGGTATAAGCGCGCTCAGAGCGGACCGGCTAGCGATCGGGGGACCTGTTCATGTCGTAGACGACCCAGCGGAAGAAGCCGTAGATCGCAAAGAAGAAGAAGATCAGCGGGAGAATATTTTCAATCGTATTCATTTCAAATCCAGATGCAGCCTCCCGCGCCTCGGATAGCGCGATTCAGTGGCGGCTACAATATTCATTCCGAATTTACTAAAAAGCAGCTAACAGGCTTAAGGAAGCATTGACTAGGATTGCAGCGCAGCAGTCCTGGCAGTCTCTCCAGCAATGGCGCCGTTTGGGTAAGCAGAACCCTCTGTGCGCACTCGCGGCAGACTGTTGGGATATTCCCGCTGAATAAAATCGATGATTTTTTCGCGCATTTCGCACCGCAGGTCGAATGTCTTCGGCGCATTGCTGGCCGATATCAGGATGCGCACCTCCACGACGTTTTCGCGGAAATCCGTCACCTGCACTGCCACGACGCGCTGGTCCCATAATGGCGACGCGGCAGCTATCTCCTCCACCTTCCGGCGAAGAATCGGCACCGGAACGGCATAATCCAGGTAGATCATCACCGTTCCAATCAACGCTGCCCCTTCGCGTGTCCAGTTCTGAAAAGGCTTCTCGATGAAGTAACTGAGCGGCAGGATCATCCGCCGCCAGTCCCAAAGCTTTACCACCACATAGGTTGAGGTGATCTCCTCGACATTGCCCCACTCCCCTTCGACAATCAGCGCATCGTCAATGCGGATCGGCTGGGTGATGGCGAGCTGGATGCCGGCAAAGATATTCTTCAGCACCGGCTGCAAGGCCAAGCCGAGTACGACACCGGCAACACCCGCCGATGCCAGCAGGCTGACGCCATATTGCTGCACTGCAGGGAAAGTCATGAGCATAGCGGCGATGGTGATCGCGACGATCATGACGCTGGCGATGCGCTCGGCGATGCGCGACTGCGTGACATGCGTGCGCGCCAGCAGATTGTCTTCTGCGTCCAGCTTGAACCGCCGCAGATAAACGATCATCCAGACATGCAGGGCAATCTTGGCCATCCAGCCGACCACGATGATAAAGCAAAGCAGCAGAACGTGACGCAGGACTGACGCCTGTTCCCCCGTCAAGGGCGCAATTGTAATGCCGAAAGACAGGGTCCAGGTGAGGATGGCTAGTCGCATCGGGCGCCGGGTGCGTGAAACCAGCGAGCGCCAGAACAGATCCTTGTTCTGCACAAGCCGCGTCAGAGCACGAAAGCCGAAGCGCTGGATGGTAAGCCCGACAAGAAAGGCTACAATGATGACCGTCAGGCTGACGAAGCCATCCGGCAGCCAAGCCGTGTCGCTGCGGAATTCCTGGATAAAATGTTCCATGACTACCCAGCTAGAGTGCAATGCAGCATGGAAAAGGGCATCGCAAAAATTTCACGTTTAAGGACGCTTCATGGCACGTAAAACAGAAAGACCAATCTGATGGGTCAAAAGCAGGCAGAGTTCGATCTGGAACGCTTCGTGGATGCCCAGGCACCAGACTATGAGATCGCCCTTGGCGAACTAAAAAATGGGCACAAGCGATCTCACTGGATGTGGTACATCTTCCCGCAGGTGGCGGGCCTGGGTGGATCGGCCATGTCGCAACGCTTTGCCATCGGCTCTCGAGCTGAGGCGAGCGCCTACCTCCGCCATGCCGTGCTTGGGTCGCGGCTTTCTGAATGCACGGCGGCCATGCTGGAGCATCGGCAGCTTTCGGCCCACGCCATCCTCGGCTCACCCGACGACCTGAAGTTCAAAAGCTCGATGACGCTATTTGCTGAGGTCACCGAAAAGGGCTCGCCTTTCGAGCGAGCCCTTCAACAATTCTACGACGGCAAGCGCGACGAAAAGACCATCGCGCTGCTTGGTCCTTAGGCGGCGGCCTGGATTGCCGACACCTTCCAGTCATTGGCGGGCTTGCGCACGAAGGTCCAGACTTCCACCGTCTCGGTCGGCTTATTCGGATCACCCTCGGCAACAGCGCCCGTGTCCCGGTCGCGCATGAAGTCGACGCTGGAATAGCGCATCGCGACCGTCGCATAATCTTGGCCGTTTTCACGCCATGCTTCGGCAAGATCGCCCTGCAGCAGCGTTACGTCCTGCACCTCGTTCTTGACGCCCTTGGTGGCGTTTTCTCCGAGTTCCTCTGCGAGATAGGACATAGCCTCCGGCGTCGTCAGGCTGCGCAGTTTTGCATAATCCTCGGCCGCATAAGCCGACTGCACTTCGCCAAGCATCTTCTGAAACTGGTCGAGATCGCGGCTGGTGATGCCGATCTCGTCCGTTTCAGGTCCGGCCTGCCTAGGTGCCGTATTGTTATAGCCCATGCCTGCATTGCCGCTACTGCCAAAGCCGCCGATCTTGGGGATCTGGAAGCCCGACGTGTTCTGGCTTGGCGCGTCATAATTGCTCCGCGCCGGGCCAAACCCAGGGCGGGCACCATTGCTGGGGCTACCGCCGGGATTGGCGGTCTGCTGGCGCCGTGTAAACCAACGCATGGCGAACATGGCAAGGCCAGCGATCAAGGCGAGCTGCAACAGCATGCCAAGGAAGCCGGCGGCACCGCCGAAACCATTGCCCATCAGCATGCCGAACAGGCCGCCAAGTGCCAGGCCGCCGAGCAAGCCACCGGCGAGACCGCCGAACAGGCCTGGACGGCGCTGCTGAGCCGCCTGACCTAAGCCCGTTGCAGGATTGGTCGCGTTCTGCTGCGTATTTGGGGTCATCGACCGCTGAATGCCTGTGGCCGCGCCCGGAGCCGTGCTCGTGGACGGCGGAGCCGAAAAGGTTCGCGTGCCGCGGCTGCCGAAGCTGCTGCCGCCACTGGCACGGCGTGCTTCTGCCAGGTCGACGGCCGTTAGCGAAACTGCCATTCCGACCGCGAAGATCGCGAAGAGTTTCTGGAAACGCCGAAGCTTGGATAACATCATCTTCTCCTCATGACCGCTCATATGCGGTCTACCGATCCATATAGCGATGCTGCCTCCACGATTTTAGGGGTCGCAGCAAAATTTCCCGCTCAAGTAGATATCGAACGGCCAAGCCGCGGCCAAGTTCCCGATTTGCAACCCACGAGAAAGTGACCCGGACGATGTATGAGAAGCCGGAAAGCAGAAAGCCTGGCGCATCAGGCACCAGGCTCTCCACATCTTCCTTGGGAGGAAAAGATTAGTCGACGTTGAAGGTCAGTTGCTTGGCCTGACGAATTGCCGGATTGGCCGTCAGCTGGCCGAGAACCTCATCCGAAACCGGACCGTCGACATAGAGCAGCGCAATGGCGTCGCCGCCACCCTTCTCCCGGCCGAGCTGGAAGTTGGCGATGTTGACGCCGGCATTACCGAGCGTCGTGCCCATGAAGCCGATCATGCCTGGAACGTCCGTATTGGAGATATAGACCATGTTGGCGCCGACATCGGCATCGAGGTTGATGCCCTTGATCTGGATGAAACGGGGCTTGCCATCGGAGAAGACGGTACCGGCAACGGAGCGGGTCTGCTTGTCGGTGGTGACTGTCAGCTTGATGTAACCGTCATAAACGCCGGTCTTGTCGCGCTTGACCTCGGAAAGCACGATGCCCTTTTCCTTGATCATGATCGGTGCCGAAACCATGTTGACGTCGGCAACCTGGTTGCGGATCAGGCCGGCGAGCAAGGCCGAGGTCAGCGCCTTGGTGTTCATCGTCGCGGTGGCACCGTCGAACAGGATCTCGATCTCCTTGATCGGATCTTCCGTCACCTGCCCGACAAAGGCGCCAAGCACATCGGCAAGCTTGATGAAAGGCTTGAGAAGCGGTGCTTCCTCGGCGGTGATCGACGGCATGTTGATGGCGTTGGAGACGGCACCCTTGACCAGGTAGTCCGACATCTGCTCGGCGACCTGCAGCGCGACGTTTTCCTGGGCTTCCGTGGTGGAGGCACCCAGATGCGGCGTGCAGACGACGTTGTCGAGGCCGAAGAGCGGGCTTTCCGTGGCAGGCTCGACTTCGAACACGTCGAAACCGGCACCGGCGACATGGCCGGACTTGATGGCTTCGGCAAGCGCTGCCTCATCGACCAGACCGCCGCGGGCGCAGTTGATGATGCGCACGCCCTTCTTGGTCTTGGCAAGGTTTTCACGGCCAAGGATGCCGCGCGTCTTGTCCGTCATCGGTACATGCAGGGTGATGAAATCGGCGCGGGCGAGCAGATCATCGAGCTCGACCTTTTCGACGCCCATTTCCTGGGCCCGCTCGACCGACAGGAAGGGGTCATAGGCGATGACATGCATGCCAAGGCCGATGGCCTTCTTGCAGACGATGCCGCCGATATTGCCGGCGCCGATGACGCCGAGCGTCTTGCCGGTAATCTCGACGCCCATGAACTTCGACTTTTCCCACTTGCCGGCCTGGGTCGAAACGTCCGCCTGCGGCAGCTGGCGGGCAACGGCGAACATCAGCGCGATGGCGTGTTCGGCCGTTGTGATCGAGTTGCCGAACGGGGTGTTCATGACGATGATACCGCGCTTCGACGCAGCCGGGATATCGACATTGTCGACACCGATACCGGCACGGCCGATGACCTTGAGATTGGTCGCGGCGGCGATCAGCTTTTCCGTCGCCTTGGTGGCCGAACGGATGGCAAGGCCATCATAATTACCGATGATTTCGGCAAGCTTGTCCTTGTCCTTGCCGAGTTTTGGCTGGAAATCGACCTCTACGCCGCGATCGCGAAAGATCTGGACGGCGGTTTCGGACAGTTCGTCGGATACGAGTACGCGAGGTGCCATGGTCTGGGCTCCTGATAAGGGGTTCATTCTTTGAAATTGGAGGAAACGGTGCCGCAATCCGCGGCACCGGACTAAGGTTAGGCTGCTACCTTGTTGAGGGCTGCCTTCTGCGTTTCGAATGCATAGGTCAGCCACGGCATCAGCGCCTTCATGTCCGCCTCTTCGACGGTCGCGCCGGCCCAGATGCGCAAGCCGGAAGGTGCGTCGCGGTAAGCGCCGACGTCGAGTGCGACGCCTTCCTTTTCGAGGATGGAGGTCACACCCTTGGCAAAGGCTGCCTGTGCGTCTGCGTCGAGAGCAGCGATGTCGGCATCGGCGATCTTCAGGCAGACGGAGGTGTTGGAACGGGTCTCATCGACCTGCGCCAGGTTGGCGATCCAGTCGTTCGCGGCGACGAAATCGAAGATCACTTTGGCATTGGCATCGGCGCGGGCGATCAATGCTTTCAGCCCACCGATCGACTTTGCCCAGTTGAGCGCATCGATATAGTCCTCGACGCAGAGCATCGACGGCGTGTTGATGGTCTCGCCCTTGAAGATCCCTTCCGAGATTTTACCACCCGACGTCATGCGGAAGATTTTTGGCAGTGGCCAGGCCGGAACATAGCTTTCCAGACGTTCGACAGCGCGCGGCGACAGGATGATCATGCCATGACCGCCCTCGCCACCCAGGACCTTCTGCCAGGAGAAGGTGGTAACGTCGAGTTTGGCAAAATCCAGATCCTGCGCGAAGGCGGCCGAGGTCGCGTCGCAGATGGTCAGGCCCTTGCGGTCGGCCGGGATGAAATCGGCATTGGGAACGCGCACGCCGGATGTGGTGCCGTTCCAGGTGAAGACCACGTCACGGTCGAAATCGATCGTGGACAGGTCAGGCAGAAAGCCGTAATCGGCCTCGATCTTGCGGACGTCCTTGAGCTTCAGCTGCTTGACGACATCGGTTACCCAGCCGCCCCCAAAGCTTTCCCAGGCGACCATGTCGACACCACGCTCGCCGAGCAGCGACCACATCGCCATTTCGACGGCGCCGGTATCGGAGGCGGGAACGATGCCGATCCGGTAATCGGCGGGAACGTTCAGAATTTCCCGGGTGAGATCGATGGCCTGCTTGAGCTTATCCTTGCCGACCTTGGCGCGGTGCGAACGACCGAGCGGAGCATCGGAGAGAGCTTGGAGCGACCAACCGGGGCGCTTGGAGCAGGGGCCAGAAGAAAAATGAGCATTGTTCGGACGTGTGTCCGGCTTCGCGGTGCCATCGGCCATATGTATACCCTCACAGGTAATTAGCTCCTCGTTGGGGAGGAGTGTCCCGCCGGCGTGGGTAATCTGATCCGCCTTTGCAGTCAAGGAAATTGTGTCGCAGCAGGATTAGTTTCTGGCGCAGATCTGCTTCGAGGGCGGTCCAAATCCTCGTCCCCGGCTGCTCTCTGGAACAAAAAAAAGCCGCCCGGAGGCGGCTTTTTCATATGGTGGGTCCAGCAATTACTTGTAGACGATCGGCTCCGGCGCAGGCTCGTAAGCCGGCGGAGCATCGCAGCCGCCAAAGACATAGCGGGCGCCGACTCGGGCTTCGTGGGAATCAAATCCCTTGTCGCGGCCAGGACCGCCATTGGCGTTGTAGCCGAACATGTCGCCACCGGCGATGTGACGGAAGCGGTAGCCGACGTCGGCCTTCAGGTTGCAGGTGATGTCGATGGATGCACCGGCCATCAACGCATATGTCAGGCGCCATTTGCCTTCGCCGCCATGTTCCGTGCTGTAGCAGCCCGGTACGCCCGGATCATCGCAGATCGTGTTGCGAAGCTTGCTCCACTTGACATAGGAGCCACCGATACCGGCGCCGATATAGGGCGTAATGTAGCCGTAGGTTCCGAGGTCGACATAGGCGTTGGCCAGCAGCGAATAGGCGTGCATGTCGGCGCGGTCGGACGACGAGCATGCGACGCCGCTGCAGAAGCCGTCTGTGCCGCCGTTGAACTTAGCCTTGGACAAGTAATCGAAGGTCAGATCAGTACGCAGGTAGCTGTTGACCTGATAGCCGACGCCGGCGCCGACGAGAAAGCTGTCCTTCAGCGAGGTGCGGCTGAAATCGACCAGATTGCTGTTCGATCCCTGGAAATACTCGGCACCACGCATGTGGTTGAAGGAATAGCCGACATCGCCACGGAGATACCAGCCACTGGCCTCCTGGACAGTCACTTCCGGCGCATCCTGAATGGGCTCCGGCTGGGCCTGATAAAGATCTGCGGAATTTGCGGTGGTCACGGTCAGCAACAGCGCGAAAGCGCCAGCCAAGCACTTGTTCATGGCTTCATCTCCAAAGCTCGTATCGCGTATGGCAGGCACGGCGCACAACCACCTCGTCTGGCATGGAGAATGAACGATAAAGGTTAAGTGTAGATTAACTATGCCTGTTTACTAACCTGATGCGGTCTGACACAGGCTTTTACCATGCAGCGGCAAATAACCGCCGCTGCCGTTCGAGAGCCGCAACGCGCCAGTTCAGCCAATGCGCGCAGAAATCTTTTATGGCTAGTCGCTGGCGCTCTAGAGCCGCGCCATCTTGAAACGGCCGTCGAACCACGGCCGCCTCCCCTTGAGCGTCAGCATATTCGTTGATCAGGCAGCAGATCGGGCATTGGCGATGACGTTGACCAGGCCGTCGACGATACGCTCGACCTGCGCGCGGTCGTCACCCTCCGCCATGACGCGGATCAAAGGCTCGGTGCCGGATGGACGGATGACAAGGCGGCCGCGGGTTGCCAATTCAGCTTCCGCATCGCTGATCGCCTGACGCACGATGATGTCGTCGAGCGGCTTCCCACCTTGGAACCGGACATTCTTCAGAAGCTGGGGCACTGGCTCGAAGCGGCGGCAGACGTCGCTGACGGGCCGGCCGAGACGCTTCACCCGGGCCAGGATCTGCAGCGCTGCAACAAGCCCATCGCCCGTCGTGCCGAAATCCGAAAGCACGATATGGCCGGACTGCTCGCCGCCGACATTGAAATCGTGATTGCGCATATGCTCGACCACATAGCGGTCGCCGACCTTGGTGCGCGCTAGCTCCAGTCCCTTGCCCTGCAGGAAGCGCTCGAGGCCGAGATTGGACATAACCGTGGCGACGATACCGCCACCTGTCAGCCTTTGTTCCTCCGCCCAGCTTTCAGCGATAACCGCCATCAACTGGTCGCCATCGATGATCTCGCCGTTCTCATCGACGATGATCAGCCGGTCGGCATCGCCATCCAGCGCGATGCCGATATCGGCACGCACCTCATGAACCTTCTTTTGCAGATTGGCGGGACTGGTGGAGCCGCAGTCGAGGTTGATATTCGTGCCGTTCGGTTCATTACCGATCGTCACCACCTCGGCACCCAGTTCCCACAGTGCCAATGGCGCGACCTTGTAGGCCGCGCCATTGGCACAGTCGATCGCAACCCGCAGGCCCTGCAGCGTAACGTCGCGCGGCAATGTCCGCTTGGCGTGCTCGATATAGCGGTAGATGTCACCCTCGACGCGCTTGGCTCGACCGATATCGGCCGACTTCGCCAGCTGGGCATGGGAATCCTTGTCGAGCAGGTCTTCGATCTGCATTTCCAGCTCGTCGGAAAGCTTATAGCCATCCGGGCCAAAAAGCTTGATGCCGTTGTCCTCGTAAGGATTGTGCGAGGCGGAGATCATGACGCCTACATCGGCACGCAGAGAACGGGTCAGCATGGCGACAGCCGGCGTCGGGATCGGCCCCAGCAGGAACACATCGAGCCCCGCAGCTGTGAAGCCTGCCACCATGGCATTTTCAAGCATGTAACCGGACAGGCGGGTGTCCTTGCCGATCACCACCCGGTGCCGATGATTGCCGTTGCGGAACATGGTGCCGACCGCCGTGCCGACCCGCATCGCAAGATCGGGCGTCATCGGAAAGATATTGGACTGCCCACGAATGCCATCGGTACCAAAATAGCGGCGCGTCATAAATGCTCCTTCGTCATCGCGCTCTTAAGCGCGGTCCTCGCAGGGATAGAACCCACGGTCATCATCCTGGCCAAGCTGGGATGCTCGAGCCATCATGCTTGGCTCATGCCATAGTTCGCATGAACAGGCATATAAATTAGCATCAAAAACGATTATATCCCGTTACCATGAGCCCGAGGCTTGTGGCCCTTGCGTCAGGATAAACGAAAGCCGCCGCGGAGAACTCCGCGGCGGCTTTCGTTGTTTCTTCGTTCGCCGTCAGTGCGGCTGAGGCTCAAGACCGCCTTCGGTCTCTCCACCCTTGGGCTCGTCCTTCTTCGATCCCGCACTCGGCACGGCAGAGCCGCGCGCCGTCGGGGAATCATCACCGGTATCACGCGAAGGCTTCTGGCCCTTGATCAAGCCCTTGATTTCCTCGCCGGAAAGCGTCTCATATTCGAGAAGGCCTTCTGCAATGGCGACGAACTCATCGTGATGATCGGTCAGGATCCGACGCGCTTCCGTGTAGGCTTCGTCGATCAGGCGACGGACTTCCGTATCGATCTTCTGGGCAGTCGATTCCGACACGTTCTTCGATTGCGAAACGGAATGACCGAGGAAGACTTCCTGCTGGTTCTCGCCGTAGGCAACCTGGCCAAGCACATCGGAGAAGCCCCATTGGGTAACCATGGCCCGGGCAAGCTTGGTGGCCTGCTCGATATCCGAAGACGCACCTGAGGTGATGTTTTCCTTGCCGAAGGTGAGTTCCTCCGCGACGCGGCCACCCATCATGATGACCAGGCGCGACACCATCCACTTGTAGCTCATCGAGTAGCGGTCGCCTTCCGGCAATTGCATGACCATGCCCAGCGCGCGACCGCGCGGAATGATCGTCGCCTTGTGCAGCGGATCGGCCACCGGAACTCTCAACGCGGTCATCGCATGACCGGCTTCGTGATAGGCGGTGAGCTTCTTTTCGGCTTCGGTCATGGCGGACGAGCGGCGCTCGGCACCCATCATGATCTTGTCCTTGGCGTCTTCGAACTCGCTCATGGTGACGAGGCGCTTGTTGCGGCGGGCGGCCATGAGGGCGGCTTCGTTAACGAGGTTCATCAGGTCCGCACCGGAAAAACCCGGTGTACCGCGCGCCAGAACCTTCAGGTCGACATTCGGCGCCAGCGGAACATTGCGGGCATGGACCTTGAGGATGCGTTCGCGGCCGACGATGTCCGGGTTTGGCACCACGACCTGGCGGTCGAAACGGCCGGGACGCAGCAGCGCCGGGTCGAGAACGTCAGGGCGGTTGGTTGCAGCAATCAGGATGACGCCTTCGTTGGCCTCGAAGCCGTCCATCTCGACCAGCAGCTGGTTGAGCGTCTGTTCGCGCTCATCATTGCCACCGCCAAGGCCGGCGCCACGATGGCGGCCGACGGCGTCGATTTCGTCGATGAAGATGATGCAAGGCGCATTCTTCTTGGCCTGCTCGAACATGTCGCGGACGCGGCTTGCACCGACGCCGACGAACATTTCCACGAAATCAGAACCGGAAATGGTGAAGAACGGCACATTGGCTTCGCCGGCAACCGAACGAGCCAGCAAGGTCTTACCCGTACCGGGAGGTCCGACGAGCAGCACGCCGCGCGGGATGCGGCCGCCGAGGCGCTGGAACTTTTGCGGGTCGCGCAGGAATTCGACGATTTCCTCGAGATCCTGCTTGGCTTCATCCACGCCTGCCACGTCGTCGAAGGTGACACGACCATGCGCCTCCGTCAGAAGCTTGGCCTTGGACTTGCCAAAGCCCATCGCGCCGCCTCGACCTCCACCCTGCATCTGCCGCATGAAGAACAGCCAGACGCCGAGGATGAGCAGCATGGGCAGAAGCGTGCCGAGATAGCTCAGGAAGCCGGACGAGCCATCAGTTTCCGGGCGAGCGACAATGGTGACGTTCTTGGACTGCAGCCTGTCCATCAGCGTATCGTCGATAACAGGCGAATAAGTCTGGAATCCAGAACCATTCTCGGCATAGGTGCCGAGCACCCTGTTGCCCGTGACGACGACATCACGCACCCGTCCCGAATCCACATCATGCAGGAACTGCGAATATGGAATCTCGCGCGAACTGGTCTGCGTCGGTGCCGTCTGGAACATGCTGAACAAAGCGATCAGCAGCAGGGCTATAATGGCCCAGAGGGCAAAATTACGAAAGTTTGGGTTCATCGAACTCCCCGGACTGTGACGGCCAGCCCATGGCGGCCGCCTTGCTTGTTGCCTAACATAGGGTTGCGGCATGGCCTTGCCAAGGCGAACCGGGACTGCCCCCTAGCTTTTCCGCACGGAAAGCTTAATTGGCAGCGGCGGATAAAGGTGGCCTTCGCAGAAAACCGCCAGTTGGCGCGCGAGATCGAGATCAAACTGCGAAAGAAAGCGATCGAAAGGTGCGACCACCGGGTAAAAGCGGATGTTCGCTACATTCTCCGCAGCACGCGTCAGGATCAAAGGCATGACCGTCATAGCCCGCATTGCAATCGACAACGGAACGTCAGCAAAAAGGGCCTGTGCCTTTTCACGCTCCGGCGGCGTAGGGCCGATGACGACCTCCTGGTCGCTGCCGTTCACGACACGGTAGCGTCCATCCCAAAGACCTTCGGTGCCCGGCGCCACATGAGCAGGCGCCAGGCCCCGGCATTCACGCTGGAGGTAGATCCCCTCGCGGCGGCGGTCAAAGATCACCCGACCGACCGTGACGCGTCCCGGCACTGCGTCATCGACGACAGACACAATTCGATCCATGGATTCCGTGCCCGGCGCATGGGCCCGCCCCCCGAGGAAGCTGGCAAGAGTTGCCAGCGCATGGCGTCGCACGTCCGGCTCGCCTTGAAGCGCCGCCGCCGGCAAATATGCCAGAACACAATGTTGAAGCGTCAGATGGTCGCGCAGCAGCTGCGCGGCTTGGCCGGACAGCCTTGTGCGCCTTTCCGCAACGCGCGCGATATCCGCAGGTTCGACACCTGCCTCCTGCCGACCACCCTGCCGCACGCGGATGCGCTCGTAATGCGTGTCAAGATTGCTGGGATCGTCGATCCAAGCCATACCCTTTGCTGAGAGTGCGGCCCGAATGTCGGCCCGTTGAGTAGCGAGAAAGGGGCGCAACAGCCAGCGCCGCCTGTCGAGCAGAACGGCCTCTGCCATGCCCGCAAGACCGAGATTTTCGTCTCCATCCCGGCGTGCGGCGCGCATCGCCACCGTTTCGCGCTGGTCGTCCCATGTGTGGCCGGTGACGATTGCCGTTGCGCCGACCTCATCAGCCATCTCCATCAGCAACCGGTAGCGCGCCTCCCGCGCAGCCGCCGAAACCCCGGTCGCGGGCTTGCTGCCCTCCCAGCGACGGACAAGATGCGGCACATTCAAGCTGCGGCAGAGTTCCGCTACGGCCCGAGCCTCCTGCGCGCTTTCCGGCCGCAAGCCGTGATCAACCGTTGCTGCAAACAAGCTGATATTGCCGCCTGATTCACCACGGTGACAATCAAGAAGGACGCTGAGGAGGCCGGAGGAATCGCTTCCCCCGGAAATCGCGATCAGCAGGCGCGCCGGCCGCTGGAGCCTGTTCAGAAAATCGCGGGCCGCATCGTGCGGCGACAGAAAAGAGGAAGCAGCAGCGGACACCACGACAGTGCGACGGTTCAGCAGGCGAGACGTTTCTGCTCACTGCCGACCTTTGCCAGCACGGCCTTCGGCGCGTTGGGATAGCGCTTCGGCACTTCCCGGAGCGTCACACAGGCAGTTTCGCGGTTATCAAGCGCGGCAAGCGACATGCCCAGTTTCAGAAGCATTTCCGGCGCCTTGGGAGACTTCCCATAAGTCTGATGTGCATTGAGGAAGGTCTTTGCCGAATCGGCATACTTGCCTTGCGAATATTGTGCCTCCCCCAGCCAGAAATTCGCATCTGCAGCTTTCCCGCTTTTCGGATAGGCGGCGATGTAGCCCGAGAATTCCTTCTCTGCCAGCGTATAGTCGCCGGAAAGAACGTGGTCATAGGCGATCTTGTAGGCGTCGTTTTCACTGCCGAGCGACGCCGTCTGCTGCGGGTCCTTGCCGTTGGCTGCCGGGCGGCCGACCTGCGGCGGAGCGGCAACGCCGGGCAGGCCCGCAGCATTCTTGGCATTCTCGTTGCGGCTCGCGCCGCGCGGATTGCCATTCTGATCGAAATCCATCGAACCGAGCGTCGTCGGTGGAGGCGCCGCCCGACCGCCGGCCGGGGCTTCGGCCCCATCACTGGACAGCGGCTCGTCGATGATCCGCGCGACATCGTCGGAAGAAGATACAGGTGGGGCTGCAGGCGTCGAAGGAGTGCGGTTAGCCGCCACGGCCGGTTTCCCGGCCGTGTCGTCCACTTCGGTTCTCTTCTTCTTTTCCAGGTCCTGGAAGCGGAATTCGTTATCTTCCTGCGTCTTGCGGAGTAGCTCCTGCATCTGCAGAATCTGATAACTCATTTCCTCGATACGGCCGTTGAGCTGCCGCATCTCTTCCTGAAGCTGCTGGATGCGAACGGCGTCGCTGCTTTGCGCAAGCACCACCGGCCGATCCTCGGTCGATTGCTGCTGCGTTACGCTTTGTTCGCCCTGGAAGAGTTTCGGCAGCGAAAAGGCGCCTGCGGGCCCGCCCGTTACCGCCAGCCCCAGCATTGCTGCCAAGACAATTTTCTTCATGTCGTCCGTCCTGCTTTTTGATTTGCGCCGAATTGGCGCGAAAAGAGATTTTTACAACTACGGTCAAAAAGCAACCAAGTCCTCCGCCAAAATCCCGTTAAACAGGGCTAAACTATGGAAAAAACAAAAAGGCGGCCAAAAGGCCGCCTTTTATTTCTCCAGCCATCAGGCTGATTACATTCCGGCGCCGCCCAGTACGGTCACTGCGCGACGGTTCTGCGACCAGCAGGAAATGTCATCGCAAACGGCAACCGGGCGTTCCTTGCCGTAGGAGATGGTCTTCATGCGGCTCGCAGGGATACCGCGGGAAGCCAGATATTCCTTGGTGGAGGCAGCACGGCGCGCACCGAGAGCAAGGTTGTATTCGCGGGTGCCGCGTTCGTCAGCATGGCCTTCGATCGTGATCGCGTATTTCGGATAGCGCTGCAGCCACTGAGCCTGACGGTCGAGCGTCTGCTGCGCATCGGCGCGAACCGAGGTCGAATCGGTGTCGAAGAAGATGCGGTCGCCGACATTGACCGTGAAGTCCTGCGTCGAGCCGGGCGTGGCCGAACCGGCGCCGTTGAGGCCAAGGTCGCCGGCACTGTTCGGCAGGTTCTTCTTGTTGGCGCAGCCGGCAAGAGCGAGGGCGAGCGTCAGCGCGATAACGGCAGGATTGCGAGCGAGTGTCTGCATGCGGCTCATCGCCGGGGTATCAATGCGGCTCATGGCCGGTCTCTCCTTGATCGATTGCTATCAGAGTTGCCAGACTCTAACCGAAGTCGGTTAACCATGATCAAACAGTTATGGTTAACAAAGTCTTCCGCTGTCCCTTAATTCGCCCTTTCTCAGCAGAATAGGGCGGGAAAGAGGCGACAACCGCTCCCTTTCCAATTGAAGCTTGCCGCCATTATTCGAGCAGTGGCGACCAGGCCGGGTCGGAGCCGTAAGCGGGCGTCTTGACTTGCAATTCGTTATAGCCGGTCAGGTCGATCGAATAAAGCTGCGGACCACCCGCGCCGGCATTCTGCCGGAAGAACATCAGCACGCGGCCGTTCGGCGCCCAGGTCGGGCCTTCATTGTGGAAGCCGGAGGTCAGGATGCGTTCGCCCGACCCGTCCGGCTTCATTACGCCGATCGAGAACTTGCCGCCGGACTGCTTGGTGAAGGCGATGAGGTCGCCGCGCGGAGACCAGACAGGCGTCGAATAGGATCCGTCACCGAAGGAAATCCGCTGCTGTCCGGAGCCGTCGGCGCCCATGACATAGATTTGCTGCTTGCCGCCGCGATCGCTTTCGAAGGCGATGCGGGCACCGTCAGGTGCATAGGAAGGCGCCGTGTCGATGGCCGCAGTCGAGGTAAGGCGGGTCGTGGTGCGCGACCGCAGATCCATGGTGTAGATATTCGCATTGCCTTCCTGCTGCAGGCTCATGATGACCTTCTGGCCATCCGGCGAGAAGCGCGGCGAGAAGGTCATGCCGGGAAAATTGCCCACCACTTCGCGCTGGCCGGTTTCCAGCTGCAGCAGGTAGACCCGCGGCTGATTGCCTTCGAAGGACATGTAGGTCACCTCCTGCCGGTTCGGCGAAAAGCGCGGCGTCAGCACAAGGTCCTTGCCGCTGGTCAGCGTGCGGACGTTGAAGCCGTCCTGGTCCATGATTGCAAGCTGGCGCTGGCGGGCGGTCTTCGGACCGCTTTCCGAAACGAACACGACGCGCGTATCGAAATAGCCCTTTTCGCCGGTGATCCGCTCATAGATCGCATCTGCGATGATATGGGCCAGACGGCGCCAGTTTTCGGGCTGGGTGAAGAACTGCTGGCCGGTCATCTGGCTGCCGGCATAAGTGTCCCAAAGCCGGAACTCGGCGCGCAGCCGGCCGTCGCCCTCGCGGCTGACACGGCCGACGACCAGCGCCTGGGCGTTGATCGCCTTCCAATCTTCGAACCGGGGTGCTTTGCTCGGGTCAGTGATCTTCTCAATGAATGCGGCCCTGTTGACCGGCGCAAACAGTCCAGAGCGCTGCAGGTCGGCAGCAACGACCTGCGAAATCTGCGCACCGAGTTCGTTGTTGGATACGAAATCCGTGATCGCGATCGGCAAGGGTTCAACATTGCCCTTGTTGATGTTGATTTCCACCAAAGCATGCGCCGGCGTCGAGAGTGCCGACACGCCGGCGCCCGCCATCATGAGGCCAAGGAAGGAACGTCTGTTCATGGTACTAAAGCCTTTCAGCTATGCTTCATCTACTAGAGCCCAAGCTCGCTGGGGTCGAAATTGACGACGACTTCGCTCCAAGAGTCATATTTGTCGGCAGGCAGGTTCTTGAACGGAGACGAACGCAGCACTGCGCGACGGGCACTGGATTCCATTGTTCTGCGCGCCATGTCGGAACCGCCGCTGGACGAGACCTCGGGCTCACCGACGATGGTCCCGGACTGGTCGAGCCTGATCTTGACGCGAATGATCATGCCTTCCAGGCCTTCGATGCCGGCAATGGTCGACCAGTTGTTCTGGATCTGCCCGCGCAACGCATCCATCTCGCTCAGGCTGAGCTTGTTGCCGGTGGAAGGCTTGGTGCTGCCCGTCGACGCAGGCGTTGAGGAACGCTTCGCGCCACCGCCGGATGCTTCCTGCTTGTTGAGAAGCGCCGCGATCTGATCGGCATTAAAGTCGCTCTTCTGCGAAGAGGATGATTTCGCCGTCTCCTGTTTCTTGCCGTCCTTCTTGTCGGTCGGCTTTGCGGATTCGGTGGCTTTGGTATCGGCCTTGGCGACTTCCGTCGGCTTCGTTTCGGGCTTCTTCTCTACAGGCTTCTCAGCCGGCTTTTCGACCGGCTTGGCTTCTTCCTTCGGAGGCTCTGGCTTCGGGGGCTGCGGCTTGGCAGTCGGTACGGGCGGCGTATCCGGCAGTTCTCCCGTTTCAGACTTGTTCTCTGCCTGGACAGGCGCAGGCGTCGGCTTGGCCGCTTCCGGCTTGGGTGGCGTAGGCTCTGGCTTGGGCGGGGTCGGCTCCGGCTTCGGTGGGGTCGGCTCGGGCTTGGGCTGCGGCAAGGCTGCCACTTCGGCCGGCTTCGGCGCCGTTTCCTCCGGCGCGATTTCCTTGACGTCGTTCTGTTCCGGCGTCGGCGTGGGTGTCGGCCGCTCGACGGGCTTGGGCGCTGCCGCGGCTTCCGTCTGCGTCGGCTTCTTGGACGGGGTCGGCGGCGTCTTCAGGTCGATGTCGTTCTCACCGGCATTTTCGGCGCTCTCGATGACCTTCTGGTTCTTGGTCTCCTTGGCAGACGGCTTGTCCTTCATCGGAGCCTTCTTGTCGCCCTGCTGCATCTGCGTGACGGATTCGATCGGAACGATATCGACCGGAAAAGCCTCGACGTCGGCAACAGTCATTGGTGCGGGAGCGCTCAACGATATGAGCGCCCAGCTGAGCACCAGCGTGTGCAGGACCAGCGATGTGCCGAGACTACCTTTCATGGCGCCGGGATCACTTCTCCTGTTCCTGCAGCGTCACAAGACCGATGTTCTTGTAACCAGCAGAAGAAATACGGGCCATGACCTTCATGACGACGCCATAGGCGGCGGCGGTATCGCCGCGCACATAGATGCGCTCACTATAGCCGGTGGTGGCGATGGCCTGCAGCTTGGGCAGGATCTCATCGATGGCAATGGGAGTTTCCTGCAGGAAGATCTCACCGTTCGTGTTGACGGACACGGTGATCGGCTGGGTATCGGAGTTCATCGCCTTGGCCTGCGTTTCCGGCAGGTCGATCGGCACGCCGACCGTCATCATCGGTGCGGCCACCATGAAGATGATCAGCAGCACGAGCATCACGTCGACAAGCGGCGTCACGTTGATTTCGCTGATCGCACCGCCACGACGCCCGCCGCGCCTGCGACGACCGCCACCCGATGCCTTGGCTCCTCCGGCTGACATACCCATGATACGTGCTCCTTGGCGCTTGCAGGATTATTGTGCTGCCTGCCGCGGCTGCAATTTTTCGTCGATCTGACGCGACAGGATGGCCGAAAATTCGTCTGCGAAGCCTTCCATGCGAGCCGAAAGCTTGCCGGCATCACCCATGAACTTGTTATAGGCGATAACCGCCGGAATAGCCGCAACGAGACCGATCGCCGTTGCCAAAAGGGCTTCCGCGATACCCGGAGCGACGACGGCAAGATTGGTCGACTTGGAACCGGCGATGGCCTGGAACGAGGTCATGATGCCGACGACCGTGCCGAAGAGACCGATAAAGGGACCGGCCGAACCGATGGTTGCCAGCGAACCCAGTCGCGCCTCGAAGCCTTCGCTCTCACGCGCCATGGTCACGTCCATGGCCCGGTCGATACGCATCTGCAGGCCGATCGGCGAGCGGGCGCCGCGTTCGAAGCTCTTCTTCCATTCGCGCATGGCTGCAACGAAAATAGCCGCCGTCCCGGTGTTCTGACGTTCTGCTAGCGTTCGGTAAAGTTCTTCGAGAGATTGCCCGGACCAGAAGACCTGCTCGAACTGATCGAACTGCCGGCGGGCCTTGGCGAAGTTGACGTATTTGTCGACAACGATCGCCCAGGTCCAGACGGATGCCCCGAGGAGCCCGATCATGACCAGCTTTACAACCAGTCCCGCCTGCATGAACAGCGACCATAGACTGACATCATGCGCCGCAGCTTCCAAAGCTACCTGTTCCATCTATCCACTATCCCCGAATCCAAACGCCCGGCTTCAAGGACCGGGCGGGTTCAAAAGCGCGCTCTCGCGAGAATGCCGATTATATCGCTGGATGCGCTCTTCGCCCTATGCGCACTGAGCTTTCAGCTTGGCTTCTCGCTTTCAAATTTGGTCAAAGGAAGGCGTGCGCTGCACAAATTCCCGATGCCGCAGTAAGACATCATTATCGTTAAGAATGTGTTACCTGCGCAGGCTGCGGATCTACTTCATGGCGATCAAGAAGAAGATCCGAGAAACTTCTCCGCAAGGGTTTGCGGCAGCCGCCGGGGTCGCCCATGCTTGTTGACGACGGCAATCACCACCCTCGCGGCTATCAATAATGCGTCTCCGCGACGGACCTCCTGGGTCAGCACTATCTTGGCGCCTCCGGCTTTCTCGGTGGCTGTCTCGATGGTGAGGATATCGTCCATGCGCGCGGGCTGCTTGAAATCGATCTCCATGCGATGAACGACGAAGACCAGCCCTTCCTCGTCGGCCGAAAGCAGCGCGCTTTGCTCGCAACCGAGGCAGCGAAGATAATCGGTTCGGCCGCGCTCGAGGAAGTGAAGATACCTTGCATGATAGACGAGACCGGAGAAGTCCGTGTCTTCATAATAAACACGCTGCACCAGCCGATGCCCGGCCTCCGTCAGCTCCCCCGACAAAAGAAAGTTATGATCGCTCATCCGCCTGCCTTGAGAATTTTCGTCTTCGACCACTGGATAAACGCGAATTGCTGACCCAGCTTCGAAGAAGCGTCACACTTTCTCCCTAACAGGAAAAAACCCGAACACCAGCGGAGAGTCATCAATGAAGATCGCAGTTCTGGGCGGCGACGGTTTTGTCGGCTGGCCGACCTCGCTCCACCTGTCGGAGGCAGGCCACGACGTCCATATCCTCGACAATCTTTCGAGGCGCTGGATCGATACGGAACTCGGCGTTCAGTCCCTGACGCCCATGGACAGCATCCAGGAGCGCACCCGCATCTGGCACGCCGAGACTGGCCGGCGTGTCCACTTCAACCTGATCGACCTTGCCAAGGATTATGAGCTCCTGAAGGGTTGGCTCGCCAAGAACCGCCCCGACGCCATCATTCACTTCGCCGAACAGCGGGCAGCGCCCTATTCGATGAAAAGCGACCGGCACAAGAACTACACGGTCAACAACAACGTCAATGCGACCCACAACCTCCTCAACGCCCTGGTCGAGCTCGATCTGGATGCGCACCTCGTGCACCTGGGAACCATGGGCGTCTACGGCTATTCGACGGTCGGGGCAGCCATTCCGGAGGGATATTTGCCGGTCGGTATTGAGACGGTCGACGGTCGCAGCGTGTCTCAGGAAATCCTCTATCCCAGCAATCCCGGCTCCATCTACCACATGACAAAGTGCCTGGATCAGCAGCTTTTCCAGTTCTATGCCAAGAACGACGGGCTGCGCATCACCGATCTGCATCAGGGCATTGTCTGGGGCACCCATACGCAACAGACCCGCCGCCATGAACAGTTGATCAACCGCTTCGACTATGACGGCGACTACGGCACTGTCCTTAATCGCTTCCTCATTCAGGCTGCAATCGGCCACCCTCTGACGGTGCATGGCACCGGCGGCCAGACGCGTGCCTTCATCCATATCCAGGATTCGGTTCGCTGCATCGAGATCGCCCTGAACAATCCTCCGGCCCGCGGCAGCCGCGTCGAGATCTTCAACCAGATGACTGAAACCCATCGGATACGCGACCTTGCAGAGATCGTGTCGAAGATGAGCGGCGCGCAGATTGCCTGGCTGCCCAATCCGCGCAAGGAAGCGCCGGAAAACGACCTGATCGTCCGCAACGAGAAGTTTCTGGGCCTCGGCCTTGAACCGACGACCCTAGGCGAAGGCCTTTTGTCTGAAATCGTCGATGTCGCCCGAAAATATGCCTATCGCGTCGACCGTTCGCGGGTGCCGGCGGTCTCTGCCTGGACCAAGGACATTGCCGCCAAGGTGGAGCATGATCCGGAAGGCAAGCGGCTGAAATCAGTGTCCTGAGGCAGCCTGACCATGGCCAATGCCTTCGTCACCCTCGTGACCAATGCGGACTACACGATGGGCGCGATGGCGCTCGCCCGATCCATCCAGCGGACCGGAACGCATGCCGACATCGTCGTGCTGCATACCGGAGGCGTCTCGCAAGACGACCTCTTGCCTCTGCAGTCACTCGGGTGCCGGATGGTGGCTGTCGAACATCTACCATTATCCGACGCCTTCAATGAGCGGCATGCGCGCCGAAACCTTCACGGAGCAGCGCCTTTCACCAAAGGGCGCAAGCCCAATTTCCACACGCCTCTCGACAATTTCTGCAAACTGCGCCTTTGGCAGCTCACAGATTACCAGACCTGCGTCTTTATCGACGCGGATGCTCTGGTCCTGAAGAACGTTGACAAGCTTTTCGATTATCCGGAGTTTTCCGCCGCGCCAAACCTTTACGAGAGCCTGGCCGATTTCCGCCGGCTGAATTCGGGCGTCTTCGTCGCCAAGCCTTCGCTGGCGACTTTCGAGGCCATGCTTGTCGCTCTAGACCAGCCAGATGCCTTCTGGCGGCGCACCGACCAAACATTTTTGGAAGCCTTTTTCCCCGACTGGCACGGTCTGCCTGTCTTCATGAACATGCTGCAGTATGTCTGGTTCAACATGCCGGGGCTGTGGGACTGGCGCAGCATCGGCATTCTCCACTATCAGTATGAGAAGCCATGGGAGACGGATCACCCCCGATCGAACGAGCTGAAGCCGTTGATTGATCTCTGGCACGCTTTCCACGACGGAAGGGTAATTGACATCCGTTCGCTTCCGCCGCCCGCCGGAGCCGCATGATGAGGGTGCTGGTGTCGGGCGGAACCGGCTTTGTCGGTCGCTATATTGTGGAGGGGCTGCTGACGGCCGGGTACCAGGTCGTGATCGGCGGCCGAAGGCCGCCTGCCCCTGATCTGTTCGACCGGCCCGTCGGCTTCGTGCCGCTATTTCTGGATCCGGACCTGGATCAAAGCCATGCCTTCGAAACCGTGAAATTCTTTGTCCATGCGGCGTTCGATCATGTTCCCGGCCGATATCGCGGTGGAGAAGGCACTGACCCGCAGCAGTTCCGCCGCCTTAATCTTGATGGCACCGTCCGCCTCTTCGAAACGGCCAAGAGAGCAGGCGTGCAACGGGCTGTCTTCCTGTCCAGCCGCGCCGTTTATGATGGCCTGCCCCTCGGCACGAAGCTCAGCGAGGATCTCCGGCTTTGCCCCAACAGCCTTTACGGCGAGATCAAGCTGGGCGCGGAGCAGGAGATCGCCGCCCTGTCGGAACCGCGCTTCATTACCGCCAGCCTCAGGGCCACTGGCATTTATGGCGATCTGCAGCCCAACAAATGGGACGAGCTCTTGTCCGACTTCCTGTCCGGCAAGCCCGTTCTGTCGCGCGCTGGAACTGAGGTCCATGGACGCGATCTCGCGGCGGCGGTGCGGCTGATGCTGGAAAGCGACGGGCAAGAGATTGGCGGCCAAAGCTTCAACTTGTCGGATGTCACCACCGACACCCGCGAAATCCTGCAGCATCTGCACCATCCGGAGGGCCTCCTGCCGCCTGTGGCAGACCGGCAGTCGATCAACGTCATGCCGGTGGACAAGATACGAGGCCTTGGATGGCAACCGGGCGGACAGCCGCTGCTCGCGAGAACCGTCGAAAACTTGGGCCGTAAGCTCAGTGCTGCTGTCTGAACCGTTTCATCCTGACCTCTTCCTTGGTCTTTTCCATGGCCTTCTTGTGCTCTTCGGCCCATTTCTGGCCCGCGTCGCCACCCCACAAAAGCCAGGCGATATAGCCAGCAGATGGGTTTTCGTCGTTGCCGAAGTTTTCCGCACGCTTGTCGACGCTATGGCGTGCGAAATAGCTGACCATGCGCTTGACCGTCTTGTCCGACAGAATTTTCTGATGCTTCAGGTCGCGGGCTCGTGCTATGCCGATCGTGGTGCCGCCGCGGCGAAACTTGGCCCGCAGTTCCAGGCCTTTCTCGGCAGCCGCCGCCACTTCAGCCGGCGGCCGTTCCTCGGGATGTCCATCAGCCATGGGTCTTCTTCAGCTCCGACTGGCTCTTCAGAACCCGATCACCATCTTCCTGCTTGATCAGGAAGGCTGGCTCTTCCTTGTCTGCCTTACGCTTGACGGTCTTGCCTTTGATCTTGCGCTCGACATCGCTGGTGAATTTCTCGGCGACCTTGCCCTCGGCTTTGGACCGTCCCCACTTCCACTCGACGTCATTTCCGACATTGATTTTCTGCATCACGCTCTCCTTTGTTTGCAGAAGAACTGAGAGAAGCCGCTCGATGTTCCGAAATTCAGGATTTCAAATCCAGGTCGCCGTCCCGCCAGATCACATGCCGGGGCGTTGACGGAAGATCCTCAATCGCTTCTGCGATGAAATAAGGCGGGATATCCAGCGTCTTCAAAGCCGGCTTCGTCGCCCTCGCCCACTTGAACTCCAGTTCATGCCCATCCTGCACCCGGTGCACGATATCGCTTATATGAAATGGGAAGCGCTCAGGGAGGTTCATCAGGTAGTAGAGACCGAATTCGTGGAAATCCTGGCCTTCGTAATGGAAGAAGTTTTCGACCGACCAGAGCAAGCGCTCGACCGTCACCTCGACCCCCAGCTCTTCCATCATCTCCCGCTTCAGCGTTTCGGCTGACGTTTCTCCGACTTCTGCTCGACCGCCCGGAAAGGTCCAGAAGGGCTCATGCACCGCGCGGTGGACGAGAACATGGCCCTCGCGAAATGCCAGACCCGCTATCCGCATCTGGAAGATGCGTTTCCGCTTGAACTTGATACGAATACGGAGGTCTGGGGCCTTGCCGTCTTCACTCATCGTCCAGGTTCATCCGGAATTGCGCCGCTTCCAAATCCTTGGGCGGCTGCAGCCCGAGATGCTTCCAGGCATTTGCCGTCAAAACCCGCCCACGCGGCGTCCGCTGGATGAAGCCCTGCTGGATCATATAGGGCTCGATAATATCTTCGATGGCGTCGCGTGGCTCAGACAAGCCCGCGGCAATGGTCTCGATACCGACAGGCCCGCCGCCGAAGTTCACGGCGATCATGTTGAGGTAGCGCTTGTCGAGCTGATCGAGGCCCATGTTGTCGACCAGAAGCCTCGTCAGAGCTTCGTCGGCGATTTCCTTGGTGACGGCTTCCGCACGCGCCACCTCTGCAAAATCACGAACACGCCGCAGGAGGCGGCCGGCAATGCGAGGCGTTCCACGTGCGCGGCGGGCAATTTCCCTTGCGCCATTGTCTGTCATCGGCAGGTTCATCAGCCGCGCCCCGCGCCGCACGATAAGTTCCAGCTCCTCCACCGTGTAGAAGGCCAAGCGCACCGGAATGCCGAAACGATCCCGAAGCGGCGTTGTGAGGAGTCCCAGCCGTGTCGTCGCCGCCACCAGGGTGAATTTCGACAGGTCGATCTTCACGGAGCGGGCGGCCGGCCCTTCGCCGATGATCAGATCGAGCTGGAAATCCTCCATGGCTGGATACAGGATTTCCTCGACAGCTGGATTGAGCCGATGAATCTCGTCGATGAACAGCACGTCGCGGTCTTCGAGATTGGTCAAAAGGGCTGCAAGATCGCCCGCCTTGGCGATCACCGGCCCGGAGGTTGACCGGAAGTTGACCCCCAGTTCCTTGGCCATGATCTGCGCCAGCGTCGTCTTGCCAAGTCCAGGCGGCCCGACGAAAAGCACGTGATCGAGCGCCTCGCCGCGGTTCTTGGCAGCTTCAATGAAGACCTTCAGATTGGCGCGCGCCTCCGCCTGGCCGGTGAACTCGTCCAGCGACTGCGGGCGCAGCGTTACATCCAGGTCTTCGCCCCGCTTTTCCGGCGTGATCAGGCGGGAGTCAGTCATGGGGATATTTCCATTATGATTTTCGGCCCATCAATACACCAAGACGTGCGTCTTGCCATCCGCTGCAGGACTATCGCGCCAGCTCCTTCAGGCCGAGCCGGATGAGCCTGGCACTGTCGGCGCCTTCGCCTGCCGTCTTCATTGCGGCGGCAACGGCATTGGCGGCCTGATCACGGGAATAGCCGAGATTGGTAAGCGCCGACACGGCATCGGCAACCGGTGCGGCCGCTACGCCCTCGCCCAGTTCCTGCTTGAGGCCGATCGTGGCCGATGCCTCGCCGGCAAAAGCCGGAGCCTTGTTCTTAAGCTCGGTGACAATCCTGACGGCTACTTTCGGGCCTACCCCCGGCGCTCGCGACACGGCCGTCTTGTCTTGCAGGGCGATCGCGTTGGCAAGTTCGGAGGGTGTCAAGGTTGAGAGCACTGCCAGCGCCACCTTGGCGCCGACGCCCTGCACGCTCTGCAGCAGGTTGAACCATTCGCGCTCCAGAGCCGTCAGGAAGCCAAAAAGCTTGAACTGGTCTTCGCGCACATAGGTTTCGATAAAAAGCACGATCGCTTCGCCGACCGATCCCATCCTTGCCAGCACCCGTGAAGAACAGAAGACCTCGTAGCAGACGCCATGCACGTCAACGAGCACATAATCGTCGCCAATCTCGTCGATACTGCCTTTAAGCTTGCCGATCATGGAAAGGTCCGTCCGGAAAGTTGATCAAGATGAGTGTCAGCAGAGCGTCAGGCCATCAGCCGGCCAGTGCCTGCCGCATGCGCTGTCCGCCGCGATTATGAGCATGGCAAATGGCGATCGCCAAGGCGTCCGCGGCATCATTGCCCTTAAACTCGGCCTTGGGCATGAGGATCTTCAGCATCATGTGGATCTGCTGCTTCTCCCCGTGGCCGACGCCGATCACCGACTTCTTGACTGCATTTGGTGCATATTCGGCAACCGGCAGCCCGGCCCGGGCCGGCACCAGCATGACGACGCCGCGGGCCTGCCCCAGCTTCAAGGTGGCCACCGCATCCTTGTTGACGAAGGTTTGCTCCACCGCCGCCTCATCGGGCTGATAGGCATGCACCACGTCCGCAAGCCCGTCATGCAACTGGCAAAGGCGCGAAGCGAGGTCCATGTCGCCGTCGGAGGTCACGGTCCCCGATGCGACGAAGCGGAGACTGTTGCCCAGGGTCTCGATGATCCCCCACCCCGTGCGGCGAAGGCCGGGGTCGATCCCGATAATGCGAATCGTGTGTGTCATGTGCGTGATCTTAGCGTCCATAAGCATGGAGTGCCATGCAAATGTGAACAAACCAGAAACAGGTCGTTGTTAACCCTTCATTAACCATAGAAGGACCCGGCTGTTATCTTGGGGCAACATGGGCCTTTGCCACGCGTTGACGCTCAGGTTGGACGGACAAGAGGAGACAATCATGTTGCAGAAACAGCAATCCCTTTCCTTCAGGCTCGTCACGGCAATCGTAGCCGAGGCGGCCGTGCTGGCAGCGCTTCTCATTGTGCTTTCTCCTCCCCTGACCGGACCCCAATTGATGATGGCGATGGTCATCTTGGCAGCGGTGACGCTTGGCTTCGCCGTGCTGGTCAAGCGTCTGCTGGCATCTTCCGAGAGCTTCCCGCTGCATGGGTTCGACAATGCCGCAACCACAGCCGTGCCACATCCAGAACCGGCGCCGGACCACCTTTATCTGCCCTCTGCGGCACCTCAACAGTCGTCGCATCTCAATCTTGTACACTTTGCAAATTCCGACGAGGTTATGGAGGGACTGATCGGAAAGACGGACGAGAATCATCACGAAAACTCCGGCGATGAGCGCGAGCAGGCAGAGGAACTGAAGACGGTGGTGGCGGCGCTGGACGTCGGCCTGCGGCGGTTTGCTTCCGGCGATCTCACGGCACGGATCGAGGCCCCGCTTCCCGCGGAGTTCGAAGGCCTGCGTTCCGACTTCAACCATTCCCTTGAAGGCATGGAAGAAGTGCTCGACGACATTGGCAGCAGCGCAGCAACACTGCATGGCTGCCAGGCCGATCTTCAGGCGGACATCAAGGCGCTTATGCAGTCTGCTGCCTCACAAACGGCCGAGATCGCGCGGACGGCAACGGAAACGGCCGTGCTTTCCGAGACGGTCCGGGCGCGGCAAGCGCAGGCCGGTTACACGGCAAGCGCCGGCTACAGCGCACTGCTTGATCTGCCGCGCGCAAGGCAGACGGTGGATGGGGTCGCGTCGGCGATGCAGGCGCTCGCCACGTCATCGGCCAAGACCGCCTCGCTAAACGAGGAAATCATGAACATCGCCTTCAAGGCTAACCTCCTGGCGATGAACCTGAAGCTTCAGGCTGGCAAGACAGGGCAAGCCGGTGATGACATGCATGCGGCGGGAGACGAGTTCCGGCACTTGGCCGAACAAATGGCCGAAGCGGCCAAGGCGAATGCCCACCTGAGCCGCACGACCTCGCAAGCAGCCACGCTCGGTGTCGGCGCTGCCGACAAGGTTTCGGGGGAATTCGACGCAATGGCCGTTTATCTCAAGGCGATACACGAAAAGGCGGCCGGCATGGCTGAAAACGCCGGCAAGGAAAAAGCCGCCTTGGACAGCTTGAGATCTACCATGATGAAGCTTGCCCGGACGAGCCGCGAACATGCGATGACAATGGAAACGCTACGGACGAGGACGGATGTCATCAGTCGCGAGGTTGCCTTTGTCGATCGCCATGCCAGCCGCTTTATCCCGATCCGGACAATCCAGCCCGGGAGCATCTTCAAGCCGCAACCACAGGGTGGGCCGAAGCCCGGCGCCCATTTGCGGCTGGTCAAGTCCTGAGCGGTCGCGGCGAATCGTCTTGCGCAAAGGGGTCGCATTTGCGGATCTGGCTGCCTAGATAACGATAAAGCACTTTCTGCTCATTTGTTTCAGGACATGTCGATGATCCCTTTTTCCATTCTCGATCTTTCGCCGATCGGCGAAGGCTACAGCATTAGTGACGCGCTTGATCAGTCCCGCCGCTTGGCCGTAAAGGCTGAGGAACAAGGTTTTAACCGCCTCTGGCTGGCAGAACATCACGGCATGCCCGGCATTGCCAGCGCGGCGACCGCCATCGTCATTTCGCATGTGGGTGCGGCCACCAAGAAGATCCGCATCGGCTCGGGCGGCGTCATGCTGCCGAACCATTCTCCGCTCGTGGTTGCCGAACAGTTCGGCACGCTGGAGGCGCTTTTCCCCGGCCGGGTCGATCTCGGCCTCGGCCGGGCGCCGGGCACGGACATGCGCACGGCCAGCGCCCTGCGTCGCAATCTCGAAGCCGGCGCCGAAAACTTTCCGCACGACATTCTCGAGCTTCAGCGCCTGCTGGGGACGCCGGAGCCGAACCAGGCGCTGCTTGCCGTTCCCGGCATGGAAGCGCATGTGCCGATCTGGCTGCTCGGCTCCAGCATCTACAGTGCCCATCTCGCGGCTGCACTCGGCCTTCCCTACGCCTTCGCCTCGCATTTCGCGCCCGACATGCTGATGGACGCCATCGCCATCTACCGCGAGCGTTTCCAGCCATCGATCGAGCTCGAAAAACCCTATGTCATGGTTGGCGTCATGGGCGTCGCAGCGGATACCGACAGGGAAGCGGAAAGACTGTTCACCTCGGCGCAGCAGCAGTTCCTCAACCTGCGCAAGAACGTCCGCACACCCTTCCCAAAGCCGGTCGACAGCATGGAAGGCTTGTGGAGCCCGATGGAAAAGATGAATGTCGAGCACACATTGCGTTACGCGGCGGTTGGCTCCGTCGCGACGGTCGAAGCGCAGCTCAAGGAGTTTCTGGAAGAAACCGGGGCAGACGAGCTGATCATTTCCATGCCGGTCCACGACGTGGATGCGCGCCTGCATTCGGTCGAACTGTTTGCGAGCCTGCCCTTGATGGAGAGACGAGCCATCGCGGCATGAGCCGAGGGTTATAAGTCAAAAAGTGCCGCGCCCGCGGCACCCTTTTTAGATCAGTTGAACGAGCTCCGGATCAGGCGGAAAGCCTGGCCATGACCTCTTCCGAGACCTCGAAGTTGGAAAACACAGCCTGAACGTCGTCGTCGTCTTCCAGGCTGTCGATGAGCTTCATCAACGACTCGGCCTTTTCCTGGTCCACATCGATGGTGTTCTGCGGCTTCCAGACCGTCTTAACAGTATCGGCTTCGCCGAGCGCCGCTTCCAGAGCCTTGGAGACTTCGCCGAGACTTTCGAAGGCGCAGGTGATCGTATGCCCATCCTCGTCCGACACTACGTCGTCCGCACCCGCCTCGATCGCCGCTTCCATTACCTTGTCGGCATCCCCGACGGACGGCTTGTAAGTAATCTCGCCTAGATGGTCGAAGGAGAAGGACACCGAGCCGGTTTCGCCAAGCGTTCCACCGCCCTTGGTAAAGATTGACCGCACATTGGACGCAGTCCGGTTGCGGTTGTCGGTCAGCGCTTCAACGATGATCGCCGTGCCGCCCGGACCATAGCCTTCGTAGCGGATGTAATCGTAGTTCTCAGCGTCGGCACCAGATGCCTTCTTGATGGCACGATCGATGTTGTCCTTCGGCATCGACTGGGCCTTGGCATTCTGAATAGCCAGACGCAGCGCTGCGTTCATGGCCGGATCAGGAAGTCCAGTCTTTGCAGCAACAGTGATTTCGCGTGCAAGCTTGGAAAACATCTTCGACCGGATGCCGTCCTGCTTGCCCTTGCGGTGCATGATGTTCTTGAACTGTGAATGGCCGGCCATGACAACCCTGACGCTATGGTTCGTTTGGAATGGCGCCTTATAATTTCGATGTTGTGACCGTTCAAGGCATTTCGCGCAGCCGGCTGGCCTCTCGGGCCGCGGGCTCGCAACACAGGAGGAACAAAGCTACGGCCTCCCCGTTTTCTGCCGGAGAAAACAACAAGGGAGACCCCCTATGGTAAGCCTGACCGAAGCGCGTGAAGCACCGGAACGCCAGCTCTGGGACGAGATCGGCAAGATCCATGCCGGCATGCTGGGCATCCAGGGATCCCACACGCATTTTCAGCCGATGTCGCCGAACGCCGACTACAAGACCAGCACGATCTGGTTCTACACAAAAACTGATACCGACCTGGTGCAATCGATCGGAACCGGCAGCCGGGCTCATTTCTGCGTGGTCGGCAAGGACCACGACTATCACGCATGCCTCTCGGGCAGGATCGAGGTGCGCGCCGACCGCGACAAGATCGACGAATACTGGAGCGCCGTGACCGCCGCCTGGTACGAGCACGGCAAGGACGATCCGCTCCTGACCATGCTGGCCTTACGGGTCGACGATGCCGAAATTTGGGCGTCGACGGACAGCACGCTGAAATTCGGATGGGAGGTCGCCAAGGCCAACCTGAACGACGAGAAGGTTCCCGAGGTTGGCGTCAAGCAACACCTTACCTTTCCGCAGTACTAGCGACGAGAGCATGCAGGGGCGTCATAGCCCCTGCGGAATCATGATTGTCGGCTTCTTTGGTAAAGAGCGGACGGAAACCCGCATCACCGGTTCCTTGGCATAGGCGATATCGAATTTTCCGTCGAACATGGCGAGGAAACTGTCGAGCGGCGGCCCCCAGCGATGCATGGGCAGGATAATTGACGAGCGCAGCCGCTGCACGACCCGGCTCATGCTGTCGGCTCCCATAGTCAGGCCGCCATCCACCGGCACCATCAGAACGTCGAGGCGGCCGATCTGAGTATACTGGTCCTCGTTGAGCTCGAAATGCAGATGGCCCAGATGCCCTATACAGAGGCCTGCAACCTCGAAGATGAAGATCGAATTGGCATTCGTCTCGACATCGCCTCCCCAGCTGCGGATATCCGAGGCGACATTGCGGATATAAACGTCGCCGACCATCAGCCGGTGTTCCACCTTCTCCCCTGGTACATCGCTCCAGCCGCGCAGGACATGCGCGATCCTGAAGTCGGGATTCAGCGTGAAATGGGTCGAGTGTGCCTTGTTCATCGTCACGACGTCCGGCACGCGGTACGGCTGGTAGACGCCGCTATAATCCGTGGCGACGCCAATCCCGCCCGGGCTCTCGATGAAATAGGTGGAATGCCCTACGAAGGTGATCTTCACCTCCTGTTTTGCCGCCATCCTGAGGCCGTTTCTTGTCTGTGCGACCTGGATCCCCGGCGGGCGGAAGCTTGCGAAGGTCGCGCGAGGCAACACCTGTGCGATGGCCTGACATTGACTGATCGGCGGGTCGGTGGCTTGTGCATGAGCGCCCAAAGCCGACAGCAGCGTGATGCCAAAACCGAATGCCAGAGCTCGTAGCCTCATGCTACCCCCAAACAGCGCGTTTATTCTCAAGCTTGCGAAGGAGGATGCGGCAAGGCCATTTGCCGGTCTAGCGCCAAGTGCGGCCCCACTCTCACAATTCTGTCATTGGTGGAGGCACTGGAAAATTCTATTGAAAGACCGGAGCCTTTGCCGGCTTCACCGCAGAAAGGATAATCGATGAAGACCAGTATTCAGATCATGACCGCCGACGGCACGGCAGCCGCTATGCTGATCAAGCCTCAAGGCGGTGCGGCTCCGAGGGCCGGAGTCATTCTTTACATGGACGCTTTCGGTCCGCGCGAGGCGCTGTATTGGATGGGACAGCGCGTTGCCGATGCCGGCTACATCGTGCTTGTCCCCGATCTTTTCTACCGGGCCGGCAGCTACGGGCCTTTCGATGCCAAAACTGCCTTTGCGCAGGAAGACAGTAAGGCCCAGATCATGGGCATGATGCGCGCGACCAGCCAGAACCTGACGTCCAGGGACAGTGCCGCCTTTATTCAGGCCCTGACATCCGAAGGTGCAACCGGCGATATTGGTGCGGTCGGTTATTGCATGGGCGGCGGCCGCGCCATCACGGCGGCAGCCAATTATCCCGACCGCATCAAGGCCGTCGCGAGTTTCCATGGCGGCAATCTCGCAAGCGAAGCGGAAGACAGCCCGCACCGGCTGGCGGACCGGATCAAGGCCCGCGTTTATGTCGGCGTGGCCGGCGTCGACAACAGCTTCCCGCCGGAGCAGTCGGCCCGCCTCGCAGAAGCCTTTCGCATCGGCGGCGTTGATCATGCCATCGAGAACTATATCGGCATGGCCCATGGTTGGACGGTTCCCGACCACAGCATCTATGACGAGGCGGGATCCGAGCGGCACTTTAAGCGCCTGCTGACCCTGTTTGAGGAAACGCTTTAGCCGGCCGGTACCGCTTGCTGCAGCAGCCGACTATAGCAGACTACTGCGCCGAACCTTCCGTCACCGCCAGAACGAAGGAATGGTTTCCGCCAGCCTCGGTCCGATCCGCAACGGCTCGATTTTTTCCGCCAGGCCAGTGGCATCGGAAATCTCGATGCCGAGGCCGCAGATCGTCGAAGGGCCGCTTGCCGCCTCGAAGCGGCCCTTCGGCATTTTCGAGATGAAGCGGTTGAGCGGCTCTTCCTTTTCCATCCCGAGCGACGAGTCGTAATCGCCGCACATCCCGGCATCCGACATATAGCCAGTGCCGCCGTTCAGGATCTGGCAGTCGGCGGTCGGCACATGCGTATGCGTGCCAACGACGAGGCTGGCACGGCCATCGACAAAATGCCCGAAGCACTGCTTTTCGCTGGTCGCTTCCGCGTGAAAGTCGAAGATGATCGCATCTGCCTGCTCCTTGAGCGGGCAAGCTGCAAGGATCGCCTCGGCGCTCTTGAAGGGATCGTCCAGTTCCGGATGCATGAAGACGCGGCCCATGATGTTGGCCACCATAACGCGTGCGCCGTTGCGGGCATAGAAGACGCCTGACCCCTTGCCAGGCGTGCCAGCCGGATAATTGGCAGGACGCAGGAACTGGTCGTGGCGACTGGCAAAGGAAACAGCCTCTTTCTGGTCCCAGACATGGTTGCCGGTCGTCACCACATCGGCGCCGGCATTGATCGTTTCAAGAAAGATATCTTCGGTGATCCCGAAGCCGCCGGCGGCGTTTTCGCCATTGACGATAACGAAATCGAGCTTCAGGTCGGAAACCAGACTCGGCAGCTTTTCCCAAACCGCCGTCCGGCCGGTTTTGCCGACCATATCACCGAGAAACAAAAGACGCATGCTTATCCTTAATCTAGATCAGTCAATCGTGCGCCGAGCTTAGGTCGAAGCGGCGATATCCGCTCTCCGTCAGGATCGCGTCGAGCCTGATGTCGTGAGGTTCGTTGGGAACTGATGCCACTTCCTGGCAGTCGAAGGCAATGCCGACCAACAGGGGCTTCAAGCCTTTTTGGTGCAGGCGTTCGATGGCGCGGTCATAATAGCCGCCGCCGTAACCGATCCTATGGCCTCTTTCGTCGAAAACGGATAGCGGCACCAACATGATCTGCGGGTCAAGTTCGGGAGCCTCCGGGCTGGGACCGAAGGTGCCGAATGTGCCCGCCACCAGTTCCGCGCCGCGAAGAAGTTCACGAAAGACGATGGTCTGCTTGTCGAGGATTGCCGGGACACAGAGCCTGGCGCCGCGGTCCCTCAACAGCGTCATCAGCGGCCGGATATCGGCCTCCGAGCGGATCGGCAGAAAGCCGGACACGACTGCTCCCTGATCCAGTGAAATGGCCGTTGCACCATGTGTGGCAATCGCGAGGCTCTTTTCGATCCGCTCGATCTGCGGGATCGAATCCCGGAGCGACAAGCGCTCGCTCCGCAGTTCGGCCTTCCGTTCCGCGCCGGCCATCACGCCTTTTCCGCAGCCCGGCGGATCAGCAGCTTGTCGATCCGGCGCCCGTCAAGATCGATAACTTCAAAGACCCAGCCGTTCTTCGTGAAGCTCTCGCCGAGCTCCGGCAGGTGCTTCATCTCGTCAAGCACGAAGCCCGCAACGGTCTCGAAATCGGGATCATCGCCAACCGAGAAGCCCATCTGATCGACAAATTCATCGACCGGCATCCACCCGGCGACCAGAAACGACCCGTCATCCCGCTGCACCAGCGCGGGCTCCTCTTTCTCGTCCTCCTGGAAGACGCCGGTTATGGCCTCGAGAATGTCGCCGGAGGTGATGATCCCTTCGAAGTGACCATACTCGTCGAAAACCAGAACCATATGCGCCGGGGCCTTGCGCAGCGCCTGAATGACGTCGAGCGCGCCGGTCAGATCGGACACCACCGGCGCCTCGCGCATAATGGTTTCGATGTCGAAATTCCTGCCGCCGGCCATGAAATCATAGGCGTCCTTGACGAAGAGCACCCCAAGGATTTCGTCGGAACTTCCCTTGCGTACCGGCAGCCGGGAACGCGACGTTGCCCGCAGCTGGGCACGCAGCTCGTCGGCGTCATGCTCCGTATCCAGCACCTCGACGTCGCGGCGCGGCGTCATTAGGCCACGCGCCGTACGGTCGGCAAGCCGCATGACCCCGGAAATCATCGCCGATTCCTCGGTCTCGATCACACCGGCGCTCTGCGCTTCGGCAAGCACGGTACGAATTTCTTCGTCGGTGACTTTTTCGCCCGACTCCCCCCGCTGCCCCAGGAGACCGAGAATCAGCCGACCGGACACGTCCAGGAGCCAGACGATCGGTCCTCCCATCGTGGCCAGCAATTTCATGGAAGGAGCGACCCGGGCGGCCACGGTTTCGGGCGCTCGCAGGGCAATTTGCTTCGGCACCAACTCGCCGATGATCAGCGACAGATAGGTGATGAGGACGACGACTGTGCCGACGCCGAGCCAGTCGGCAAGGTTTTCAGCCATGCCCTGGGCTTCCAGCCAAGTCGTCAGCCTTGCACCAAGAGTTGCGCCCGAAAAAGCGCCGGACAGGATGCCGACCAGCGTGATGCCGATCTGAACGGAGGAGAAGAACCGGCCCGGATCCTCGGCCAGCTGGAGAGCCGTGGCTGCGCCGTGATTGCCCTGTTCCGCCATGACCTTCAGGCGCATGGGACGCGACGAGACAACCGCGAGTTCCGACATTGACAGGACGCCGTTCAAGACGGTGAGTGCAATGACGATGAGAATTTCGGTTAACAAGAGAAGCTCTTCAACTGGGACAATAACCTGCACGCGAAACCGGTTGCGCTGCCTCAAGCAGACCGCGGCCCTTCGCCATATCGGCAAAAGTCAGCGCAGTTTCGCACGCTGTTCGGAGAGCCGGAAACGGTTCTCGTCGCTGCGCACCTTCACTCGCATGGTCGAAATCATAGGGTCCGAGCAGAGGCATTGCAATGGTTGGAACACATAAGTGCCGATTATAGCGACACCTGCACGTCGAGCAGAAGTTCCGCCCGGGTGCCGGAGGCCAGAGGAACATAATGGATTGTCGAGCCCAGGGTCGACGCCATGGACTTGACGATACGGCTGCCGAGACCTGTGCCCTTGGGCGCGTCGCCTTCCCGCCAGCCAATGCCGTCGTCTTCCACGGACAAAAGCGCCTTACCGTCATCCTGTTGCCGCAGCAGCACCCGCACTTCGCCTTCGGTCCCAGCAGGATAGGCATATTTTAGTGCATTCGTCAGCAGTTCGGTGACGATCATGCCCACAGACACGGCTCGGTCCGATGTCAACGAGATAGGTTCGGCATCGAGCTTGATGGAAGGCCCCTGCTGGTCGTTGACCGTACCCTGAACCTCGCGGACCAGGGTGCCGAGATACTTGTCCATCTCCACCTGACGCACGTCGTCCGACGTATAAAGGCTGCGGTGCATTCCGGCTATCGCGGTGATTCTCGCTTGCGTTTCGGAAAGCGCCGCCTTGACGTCCTCGTTCTTGCTGCTGGAAACCTGCAAGCGGATCAGCGCGGCCACCAGTGCCAGACTGTTGGCGACACGGTGGTTGACCTCAGCGAGCAGGACCTCCGCCCGTTCCTTGCCCAGCCGGATTTCCTGCTCGGCTTTTTCCTTGGCGCGACGCAGATCGGCATTGGCAATGCCCTGTGCGATGGCACTTTCCATCAGCGGCCAGAATTCCTCGCCGACCGTCTTGATAACGTAATCGGATGCGCCGCTTTTCAGAGCATCGATGGCGATCGTGGCATCGCTCGATCCGGTCACGTAGATCACCGGGATATCGGAACCCTGGTCTTTCAACTGGTGCAGGATATCGAGACCGATGCCTGTCTTGAGATAATGATCGAGAACCACCGCATCGATGTCGCCCTCTGCCATGACCTGCATTGCGGCTGCCTGATCCGCGGCATGCACGACTTCATAGCCGGCCCGTCGGAAATGACGTTCGGCAAGGCGGGCAAGCGCTAAATCGTCGTCGACATAGAGAATGGTTTGCGGCATCGCTTCTCGATATTATCCCGGTATCTGCATCACGGCAAAGAACAGGCCGAGCTGTCGGATGGCATTGGCAAAGCTGTCGTATTCAACCGGCTTGGTAATATAAACATTGGCGCCGAGATCATAGCAGCGCTGGATTTCGCGTTCGTCGTCTGTGGTCGTGAGGATGACCACAGGCAGGCGCTTTGCATGGGCGTTGGACTTCACCTTCTCCAGGATGTCAATACCCGACATATCAGGGAGGTTAAGGTCGAGCAGGATCAGGAGATAGCGATCCTCGTTGATGGCGCCAGACCGGTCCGGGCCGAGGATGAAGTCGAGGGCGGCATTGCCGTTGGTGAACGGAACGATCTCGTTGTTGACGCCGGCGCGCCGAACGTTCTTCTCGATCAGACGAGCATGACCCTCGTCGTCCTCAACCATGACAATCGTGACTTCTTTACCGGCTGCTTTCATGACCCGTTACTCCTGACATATTGGGATAAATCGGTGGGGAGGCGGATGATGAAGGTCGTTCCCCCGCCCAATGTGGACTGCACCGTAATCTCGCCGCCTAAATTTCTAACTAATGATCTAACATGGGCGAGACCGATGCCCTCGCCCTGCTGATCCTGGACGCCAGAGCGGCGGAAAAGCTCGAACACCCGTTCATGGTCTTCCGGAGCAATACCTCGGCCATTGTCCGCAACCTCGATGCGCACGGCGCCTCGGCCCATAGGTATGGCCTTTACGGACAGATGCAATGGCCGATCTGGATGCCGGTACTTGACCGCGTTGTCGAACAGGTTGCCGAAGATCTGCTCCATCGAAAAACGGTCGGTTACCAGCCCCTTGGCCGCTCCGACCGAGATGTTCACCTCGCCGCCGGCGTCGCTGACCTGATGGTATATACTGGCAGCTGTATTTTCCAGAAGCTCACCGAGATTAAGGCGCTCCGGCTTCAGCTCACGGCGACCGTCACGCGAAATCTTCAGGATCGCGTTGATGAGCGCGTCCATCTTCTTCGTGGATGACCGGATGAAGCCAATCGCTTCAGGCAGATCCTCCTCCACGGCGAGCCTTGCTTCGCGCACATCGGCTTCCGTCAGTGCGGAGCCTTCGGCCAGCACATAGGTCCGGATGGATTTCAGCGTCGCGTCAAGCTCACTGGTAAAGCCCATAATATTAACGAGCGGCGCGCGAAGATCGTGTGAAACGATATAGGCATAGCGCTGGATCTCTCGATTGGCCTGGATAAGATCTTCCGTCCGTTCGTTGACCCGTTCCTCCAGTCCTGCATTCAACTGCTCGACTTCCGCCTGCGCTCGCGAAAGCTCGCGCACATGCTGTCCGACGACGAGAATGGATCCGCCAACGACCAGGATGATCAGCAGGCCGCCGCCGACAGTGAACCAAAGCAACGAGTCCGAGCTGCTGCGGAGCTGTTCGATGCCGGAAACAAGGTGTCCGTCAAGCTGCGAAACGACGCTGGCGATGGTCGACTGGATCTGCTCCATCGCTTCCCGACCTGATTGATCGCGAACGATGGCCAACGCACCCTGCACGTCACCTTTTTCCGCGAGCTCCAGCGTCGACTGCATCTCGGCTAGTTTCTGCGAGGTCAGGCGGCGGATATCCTGGACAGGAACAGGAACGGTGTTCTGGTTGGCGGCGGTGCGCTCAAGCTTTTCCAACTGCGCCGGCAAGGCGGTCATCGATTTGCGGTAAGGCTCCAGAAAAGCCTGGTCCTGCACCAGCAGATAGCCGCGTTGGCCGGTTTCGGCCGCCTGGACCAAGAGCAGCAGGTCGGCGGATGCCGATCTCACCGCCCGAAGCTTGGTCACATCGTCGAAATAGCTCCTCGTCATCTGGGCGAGAAAGAAGGAGGAAAGGACGATGCCAAGGAGGATGGCTGCACCCACCAACAGCATCAGCAGCGATGATCGGGCGAAAGTCGTGTTTGAGAAAGGCATGAACTGGCCGTCAATTGAGAAGACGGCCACTAGTCGAGCGTCGCGTAACGCTTGTCAAGCCGGCAGGCGGAATGCCGGCGGCCAGGTCTTAAAAGCCATGCTTCGCTCCGGAGGGTGATACACAGCGGGCACTAGCCGCTCCTGTCGCGAGATCTTCGAGCAACAGATAATGTGCCCAACAGCGCGTAACGCTGCTGTCCCGGTCATGGATTGAATGCGTCGCAGATCGCGGACACTCGGCCTTACGCGCTGGGCGCAACCCATATCATTGGGTCGCCTGAACCCGTCGGGTTTCGGGTTAAACAAAATTGAAGCGCGATCCGCGGCAACCGGTGGATGTTTACGATCCTGGGTGCCTACAAACGTAGGTGGGCGCCATATGTCCAAGCCCACGGGCCTGGCCAGGGACAGCTCCCTTTGGATCGAGTATGGCCCCAGGGATTGTGGTTCCTGTCGAGAGGCGCAGATCGCAAAGGCAATATAAGAAGCAAACAGGATATGCGCCAGTGGCAAGGCGCCAGTTTTTTAACTGACCGGAGCCGTAACCCGCCCGTTCAACTTCGCTGTAAGGGTTTCGAGCCTTGCCGTTAGCTCGGTCACGGCGGAAACCATCTGCTGTTCGCTGCGCTGCTGTTTCTCGGCCGCCCCTTCGCGGTTCGATTTTAGCGCGTCCAGTTCGGCTTCGAGTGCGCCGATCTTCCGGCTCGTCTCCGAAAGTTCGTCCATGATCATGATGCCGGCCATGACGGTGATTCTGAGATCGCCGATCTCGCCGAACTGGCTCTTCAAATGGCCGACATAGCGGTCGAACCGGTCGGCCAACTCGGAGAGATGGTCTTCCTGGCCTTCCTCGCAGGCCATTCGGTACGCCTTGCCGTCGATGGTGACCGTAACCTGCGCCATACTTCGTCCTTAGCGGTCCAACACGGCGCGGATCGTCTCCATCGCCGTCACCAGACGCCGGGAAACCTCGCGGTTGACTTCTTCGAGCCGGTTGGCCCGAAACTGCGATTGATCGAGCTCCTGCGCCAGCCGGGCTCGGTCCGCATGAACCCGCCTGACCTCGCCTTCGACCTCACTGCTTTCCCGCTGCCGTTCTATGCGCGCATCAACAGCGTTTTCGAGGCTTCCGATCGCTCCCACGAGCTCCGAGAGCGCCACATCCAAGGTCTTTTCCGCCGGCATTCGCCCTTTTCCTGTCGATGCTGCAGGCGACCCGAATCGCCACGGGCCGGTCGCCAACACGCAGTGCAGACTATTCACCGGCCTTGGTGCGGTCAACAAACGCACGGCAGGACAATGGCAGCAAACTGTGGATCGACCATCGCAGTTGGCATCGGCCGCTGCCTTTGCCGTCATGCCGGCAGCAGCGAATGTCGTCATTAAGGCGTCATCATACCTGCGCTTTTGTTGACTTGCCCGATGCAGCTGATAAGGATCAGGCGCTCCCCAACATGGCTCTCTGACAGGGCCGTGACCGACACTCGGACACATTGGATTAGCCATGATTTCTCGCGAACAAAACGACCGGATGGCAAATGCGATCCGTTTTCTGGCCATGGATGCCGTCGAAAAGGCGAATTCCGGCCATCCCGGCATGCCGATGGGCATGGCCGACGTCGCAACCGTTCTTTTCACCAAATACCTGAAGTTTGACCCGACGAAGCCACATTGGCCGGATCGCGATCGCTTCGTTTTGTCGGCCGGTCACGGATCGATGTTGCTTTATTCGCTCCTTTACCTGACGGGCTATCCGGACATGACGGTCGACGATTTGAAGGGTTTCCGTCAGCTCGGCTCTAAGACCGCCGGTCACCCTGAATATCGCCACGCCACCGGCATTGAGACGACGACCGGCCCACTCGGTCAGGGCATTGGCAATGCCGTCGGCATGGCCATTGCCGAGCGCAAGCTGCGCGAGGAATTCGGTTCCGATCTGCAGGATCATTATACTTATGTGATCAACGGCGACGGCTGCCTGATGGAAGGCATCAGCCATGAGGCGATCGCGCTTGCCGGGCACCTGAAGCTCAACAAGCTGATCCTGTTCTGGGACAATAACTCGATCACGATCGACGGTGCGGTTTCGCTGTCGGACTCGACCGACCAGATCGCCCGCTTCAAGGCCGTGCACTGGAATACGATCGAGATCGACGGACACGACCAAGCCGCCATCGCCGATGCGATCGAACAGGCTCACAAATCGGACCGCCCGACCTTCATCGCCTGCAAGACGGTGATCGGTTTCGGCGCGCCGAACAAGGCCGGCAGTCACAAGGTGCACGGCTCGCCGCTCGGACCGGATGAGATCGCCGCAACCCGCAAGGCGCTGAACTGGGAGTACGAGCCTTTCGTCGTTCCCAACGACGTGCTGTCCGAATGGCGTGCCGCCGGCACCCGTTGCGCGGATCTGGTGAAGTCTTGGGAAGACAGGCTCGCCTCGAACCCGAACCGTGACGAATTCACCCGCCGCTTCGCCGGCGATCTGCCGCAGGGCTTCGACGCTGCGATCAGCCAGTACAAGCAGAAGCTCGCCGACAGCAAGCCCACGGTTGCAACCCGCAAGGCTTCCGAAGACGTGCTTGAAGTCATCAATGGCTTCCTGCCGGAAACGCTCGGTGGCTCCGCCGACCTGACGCCCTCGAACAACACCAAGACCAGCCAGATGCATTCGATCACGCCGACGGATTTCGCCGGCCGGTACATGCATTGGGGTATCCGCGAGCACGGTATGGCTTCGGCCATGAACGGCGTCGCCCTGCATGGCGGCCTGATCCCCTACGGCGGCGGCTTCATGATCTTTTCGGATTATTGCCGCCCGCCGATCCGCCTGGCCTCGCTGATGGGCATCCGCGTCATCCACGTTCTGACGCATGACTCCATCGGCGTCGGCGAAGACGGTCCGACGCACCAGCCGGTGGAACAGGTCGCCAGCCTGCGCGCCATTCCGAACCTGATGGTGTTCCGCCCGGCAGATGCGACCGAAACAGCCGAATGCTGGCAGATCGCCATCGAAACCAAGGACCGCCCGTCCGGCCTGGCGCTAACCCGTCAGAACCTGACGGCAGTGCGCACCGAATACAGCGAAAAGAACCTCTGCAAGCAGGGCGCTTATACCCTGGTTGGCAATGCCGATGCCAAGGTAACGATCTTCGCGTCGGGCTCGGAAGTCGAACTCGCCGTCGCCGCCGCCAAGACGCTCGAAGAAAAGGGTGTCAGCACCCGCGTCGTATCGGTTCCCTCGACGGACCTGTTCTTCGAACAGACCGACGAATACCGCCGCGAGATTCTTGGCACGTCGCCGGTCAAGATCGCCGTCGAAGCGGGCGTCCGTGAAGGCTGGGATGCCTTCATCGGACCGGAAGGCACCTTTGTCGGCATGAAGGGCTTCGGCGCCTCGGGCCCGGCCAAGGATGTCTTCAAGCATTTTGGCATCACTGCCGAAGCGGTGGTCGCTGCCGCCGAAGCCAAGCTCTGAATGGAGTGCGCCTCGCGTTCGCCAAAATGGACCGGGGCGCCTTCACCTCTGACAACAAAGCCGTTCCCAGGGAGTGAATGCACATGACAGTCAAGGTTGCCATCAACGGTTTCGGCCGCATCGGCCGCAACGTTCTTCGCGCCATCGTCGAATCCGGCCGCACTGACATCGAGGTCGTTGCCATCAACGATCTCGGCCCGGTCGAAACCAATGCCCATCTTCTCCGCTACGATTCGATCCACGGCCGGTTCCCGAACGACGTGAAGGTCGAGGGTGACTCCATCGTCGTCGACGGCAAGAAGATCAGGGTTACCGCGATCAAGGATCCGGCCACCCTGCCGCATGGCGAACTGGGTGTCGATATCGCCTTGGAATGCACCGGCATCTTCACCGCCCGTGATAAGGCTGCGGCCCACCTGACCGCCGGCGCCAAGCGCGTCATCGTTTCGGCTCCGGCCGATGGTGCCGACCTGACCGTCGTCTACGGCGTCAACCACGACCAGCTGACCAAGGACCACATGGTCATCTCCAACGCGTCCTGCACCACCAACTGCCTGGTGCCGGTCGTCAAGATCCTGAACGATCTCGTCGGCGTCGACCATGGCTTCATGACCACGATCCACTCCTACACCAATGACCAGCCCTCGCTCGATCAGATGCACAAGGACCTGTACCGCGCACGCGCCGCAGCCCTGTCCATGATCCCGACGTCGACCGGTGCCGCCAAGGCTGTCGGCCTGGTGCTGCCGGAACTAAAAGGCAAGCTGGATGGATCGTCGATCCGCGTTCCGACCCCGAATGTCTCGGTCGTCGACCTGAAGTTCGTCGCCAAGCGCAACACGACCGTCGAGGAAATCAACGAGGCCATCAAGGCGGCAGCCGACGGTCCGTTGAAGGGCGTTCTCGGCTATACGGAAGAGCCGCTCGTATCGCGCGACTTCAACCATGACCCGCGCTCGTCGATCTTCGCCATTGACCAGACCAAGGTCATGGAAGGCAATTTCGTGCGCATTCTGACCTGGTACGACAACGAATGGGGCTTCTCCAACCGTATGTCGGACACGGCAGTGGCATTTGCGAAATTGATCTGATCAAAACCAACGATCGCCATTGAGAAGCGGCGATCGGTGGCGCTTGACTGCAGTCTGCGAAGGGCGGAACGGAAAAGCTCCGGTCCGCCCTTCTTTTTGGCCCCCTGCCCTTCTCTTGCCGGATTTGTTCCGGCCTAATCGGCACGTCGCACCGATTCTCCTGGCTCCCAGGAATAGTCCCATTCTTCCGGAAGCCGCATTGCGGCCAAGGCACAGGCTCCGATGATCAGCGGGGTCTGCGAACGAGGATCCTGCGACGGCAGTGCTGCAAGCGGAAGGACCGATCTATTGGAGGCATTCTACATCATCCTGCTGGTCGGCACGGTGCTGGTGCTGGCGGCAGCCTTTTCAAGCCTCCTTGCATTCCGCTTTGGCGCGCCTCTCCTCCTGGTCTTCCTGTCCATCGGCCTGCTTGCGGGCGTCGACGGCCTTGGCATCCGTTTCGAAAACTACCCCTTCACCTTCATGCTGGGCTCTCTGGCTCTGGCCATTGTGCTTTTTGACTCCGGCTTCAGCACGCCCGTTCATTCCTTCAGGATCGCCGCCATCCCGTCCATGACGCTTGCCTCGGTCGGCGTCGTTCTGACATCGGTGATCTTCGCTTTCGGCGCCACCTTGCTCCTCGGCTTCACCTGGCTGGAAGGCATGCTTCTCGGCTCGATCGTTGCCTCCACTGATGCGGCAGCCGTCTTCTTCCTGCTGCGCATCGGCGGCATCAATATCCGTGACAAGGTGCGCTCGACCTTGGAAGTGGAATCCGGGACAAATGATCCGATGGCGATCTTTCTCACTGTCGCGCTCGCCGAGCTGGTCGCCACAGGCCAGGGCTTTTCCGGTCTCAACCTGCACTTCCTCATGCTCTTTATCGAGGAAATGGGTCTTGGTGTCATCTTTGGCCTGCTCGGCGGCATGATGATCGTCTGGGTCTTGAACCGCTTCACCTCCGACCGCGGACTGGCGCCGATCTTCGTGCTGGCGCTGGCACTGCTGGTTTTTTCGTTCACCGGCACGATGGGCGGCAGCGGCTTCCTGGCCGTTTACGTCGCTGGCATCTATGCCGGCAACAAGCGGATGTTCGCCAAGCAGCAGATCATCCGCTTCAATGAGGGCCTCACCTGGCTTGCCCAGATCATCATGTTCCTGGTCCTCGGCCTTCTGGCGACGCCCTCGCAGTTCCCCGTCATTCTCCTGCCGGCCATCGGGCTCGCCCTCTTCCTGATTTTTGTGGCCCGGCCGATCGCCGTTTGGTTGAGCCTGCTTCCCTACGATTTTACGCAGCAGGAAATTGGCTTCGTTGCTTGGGTCGGCCTGCGCGGCGCCGTCTCCATTCTGTTGGCCATCATGCCGATCATGAGCGGGGTGGAAAACGGTCCCCTCTTTTTCAACACGACGTTCATCATCGTTCTTGTCTCCTTGTTCCTACAAGGCTGGACCATCCGCCCGGTTGCCGAATATCTAGGGCTAATCATACCACCCAGGATCGGTGCCGTGGACAAGGTCGAGCTCGACCTGCCGGGCAAGGCGACGCATGAACTCGTGTCCTACCGCGTCATCAAGGACAGCCCCATCCTGCTCGGCGAGCGCATTCCGCGCTGGGCCATGCCTTCGCTGGTGATCCGCGACGGGCGCAGCATCCGCTATCAATATGCCGGCCGGCTGAGAGAGGGAGACCAGGTTTATCTGTTCGTGACGCCGACCTATATCAAACTGCTCGACAGGGTGTTTGCCAGCCGCGTTCCGGTCGAAGAGGATGACGCGGAAATCTTCGGCGCCTTCTCCATTTCACCCAGTCGGCCAGCCAAGGAACTGGATGCCGCCTACGGGCCCGGTCTTCTTCTACCCGCCGAGCAGAACATGACGGTCGGCGAGTTGATGAACCACAGGCTCGGCGGCCACGCCGATTACGCCGACCGCACGCGTTTCGGATCAGTCATCCTGATCGTTCGCGATCTCGACGAACTGGCCCATATCCGCTCCATCGGCATCTCGCTGGAGCCGGTCGAGCCCGCGACCAATCTGCCGATCTTCATCAATATGCGCGAAATTGCCCATCGGATACGAGACCGCTTGCGCAAGTATCGCGGCAAGACGGTACCGGAGCGCCATGAAGGCTGAAGCCTGTAGCTTGATGACTGCACCCCGCCCCTTTCCCATGCTGGACGGCTCTTGCGTCGCTGATCAGGCATAGTATGGTCCGCTCGATTTCCCCAATGAATGGATCTAATCATGCCGGCCTTCAAAACCCTTGACGACCTCACCGACATCGCAGGCAAGCGCGCCCTGGTGCGCGTGGATCTCAATGTCCCTGTTGCCAACGGCAAGGTTACGGATGCAACCCGGATCGAACGCGTTGCTCCGACGATCCTCGAGCTTTCCAGCAAGGGCGCCAAGGTCATCCTGCTCGCGCATTTCGGCCGCCCGAAAGGCGAGCCGGTGGCCGACATGTCGCTGTCGCTGATCGTGTCTGCAGTCAACGAGGTCTTCAGCCGCAAGGTGCTTTTTGCTTCCGACTGCATCGGCCCTGACGCCAAGCAGGCAATCGACGGCATGAAGAACGGCGACATCCTGCTTCTCGAAAACACCCGCTTCCACAAGGGTGAGGAAAAGAACGATCCAGAATTCACAACGGCGCTTGCGGGCAATGGCGACCTCTTCGTCAACGACGCCTTCTCGGCGGCCCACCGCGCGCATGCCTCGACAGAAGGCCTTGCCCATCATCTCCCGGCCTATGCCGGCCGCACTATGCAGGCGGAACTGGAAGCGCTGGAAAAGGGCCTTGGCAATCCGTCCCGTCCGGTGGTCGCGATCGTCGGCGGCGCCAAGGTTTCCACCAAGATCGATCTGCTGCAGAACCTCGTCAAAAGGGTCGATGCGCTGGTGATCGGCGGCGGTATGGCGAACACCTTCATCGCCGCACAGGGCATTGATGTCGGTAAGTCGCTTTGCGAGCATGATCTGGCCGATACCGCCCGCGAGATCATGAAGGAAGCTAAAGCGGGCGGATGCGCCATCGTGCTTCCGCTCGACGGCGTCATCGCCCGCGAGTTCAAGGCCGGTGCGGCAAACGAGGTCGTCAACATCAAGGAAATTCCTTCGGACGCCATGGTCCTCGATGTCGGCCCCAAGTCGGTTGAAGCCGTCAGCGAGTGGATATCCAAGGCATCCACGTTGGTCTGGAACGGTCCGCTCGGCGCCTTCGAGATCGAGCCGTTCGACAAGGCGACGGTCGCAGCCGCAAAGCATGCGGCAGCCTTGACCAAGGCCGGAAAGCTGACATCCGTGGCCGGTGGCGGGGATACGGTCGCGGCCGTCAACCATGCCGGTGTCATCGATGACTTCAGCTATGTCTCGACCGCTGGCGGCGCTTTCCTGGAATGGATGGAGGGCAAGGAACTGCCGGGCGTCGCGGTACTGTCGAAGTCGGCCTGAGCGCCCTAGATACAATACGAAGCGCTTGGAAATAGCTTCAGGCGCTTCGCCGGCAAGAGTGATTTCAATAATTTAGATATTTTAAACGATTGAACGCATTTCAATCGTTTCAAGGATTTAGCTCGGCATTTCCCTTTAAAACAACATCTGTTATCGGCGAATGAGAGCTTGGGGATGTCGGCGCTCGTGGCGCCAACTTAAAGACAGGAGTGTAGTATGGTGGACGCGAAGATGTTGGACAAAATCAGCTCGGCGCCCGGTTTCATAGCGGCGCTGGATCAGAGCGGCGGTTCGACACCCGGAGCTTTGCGTCTCTACGGTATTTCCGAGTCCGATTACCAGGGCGACGAGGATATGTTCCGACTGATGCACGCCATGCGCGTCCGCATCATGAGCGCTCCGGCCTTTTCAGGCGACAAGGTTATCGGCACCATCCTGTTCGAGCGGACCATGGACGGAGACGTTAAAGGTCAGCCGGTTCCCGCTTATCTCTGGGAAGATCGCGGTGTCGTGCCCTTCCTCAAGATCGACAAGGGCCTGAACGCGGAAGAAAACGGCGCCCAGACAATGAAGCCAATGCCCGAGCTGGACGCTCTCCTGATCCGCGGTCGCGAGAAAGGCATTTTCGGAACCAAGATGCGTTCGGTCATCGCGCATGCCGACAAGGCCGGCATCGCTGGCGTCGTGCAGCAGCAGTTCGAGGTTGCCCGCCAGATCATCGGTCAAGGCCTCATGCCGATCATCGAGCCTGAAGTCTCCATCAAGAGCACGACCAAGCAGGAGGCTGAAACCATTCTCCGCGACGAGATTGCGCAGCAACTCGATAAGCTTCCCGCAGGCGAAACCGTCATGCTGAAATTGACGATCCCGACGATCGCCGATTTCTACGCTCCCCTGATTGCGCACAAGTCGGTGGTTCGCGTCGTCGCACTGTCTGGCGGCTACAGTACTGCAGATGCCTGCGAGAAGCTGAGCCATAACCGTGGCATGATCGCGAGCTTTTCACGCGCCCTTGCCGAAAACCTGCGCGTCACGATGAGCGATGCAGACTTCAACTCGAGCCTGGCCGAGACCATCGGTCAGATCTACGCCGCAAGCGTCAACAAGGTCTGACGCGTTTCCGGGGGGTGGCAGGAGATCTGCGGATTTTGCTTTCGCCCTGCACACCTTTTGCTTCCATGGGAGGAAGACTGGCCGGGCTGGCAACGGCTCGGCCTTTGCATTTGCATTTGCATTTGCATTTGCTGATGACAATCATCACAAAGATCGGCTGGTTCCCAATCCATCGATTGGCATGCTGGTGTCACTGCCGCTGCCGCAGACCCGCCATGCCGATTGCCGCATCACCGGGGGCCGCGCTTTGGTAACGGGGGCCCGCTCCAATTCTAGCTTAGATTGCTTCCCGCAGAAGCAGGGCTATGGTCCAGATCGCGAAGGCGAGAAGCGCCAGCTTCCAGAAGTCCATGCGCCGCCGCAGGCCAGGCAGGCCGATCGGCCGAATGATCTGGATCAGCATAGCAAGCATGAGAAGGACCGAGATCAGCTTCGTCATGCAAGCATCGGCTTTCCTCGTCGCCACAGGCTGGACATTTTTGCGCTCCACCACAGATAGGTTGGGAGCGGATTCGATGTCCGAACTTCGCTCCCGCCTTCGTTAACGCCCAGACTGGTCGCGCGCAACCGCCGCGCTCCGGTCGGCATTGATCGCCTAAGCGGAGAGAGCTGACAGTATCCGATATGAGACGAAATCTCCTCCCCGTCCTCGCCCTTCTTTGTGGTACGCTCTTCCTCTTTCTCGGCAATGGCCTTCAGGGGCTTCTTCTGCCGGTCCGTGGGTCGATCGAAGGCTATTCCAACGAGATATTGGGCTTGCTCGGGACCACCTGGGCCTCCGGTTTCGTCGTTGGTTGTTTCGTTGCGCCGAATGTCGTGCGCCGTATCGGCCATGTGCGCGCCTTTTCGAGCTTTCTTGCCCTGATCTGCCTCAACGTGCTGTTGACCGGCCTGCTTGTCGACCAGACGGCCTGGCTGATCCTGCGCGCGATCACCGGCTTCTGCACCGCCGGCACGTCGATGATCATCGAAAGCTGGCTGAACGAGCGGGCCACCAGCGAGAGCCGCGGTACGATCTTTTCGCTCTATATTTCCATTACCCTGTTCGGCGTCGTCGGCGGCCAGTTGATGGTGCCCTTTGCCGATGTGTCAACGCCGACCTTGTTCATGATCGGCGGCATTCTCTACAGCATAGCAGCGCTGCCGACGACATTGTCGAAAGCCGCCTCTCCCCAGCCGCTGAAACGGGCTCGGCTCGATCTCAAGGGACTGTTCCGCAATTCACCGATTTCCTTTGTCGGCATCTTGCTGATCGGCATTGCCAACGGCGCCTACGGCACCCTTGGCGCCGTCTTTGCCACGCGTGCCGGTCTCGACCAAAGCTCGGTTGCGGCCATGGTCAGCATCACCATCTTTGCCGGTGCGCTGATGCAGTTTCCGGCCGGCCGGCTTTCCGACAAGATGGACCGCCGCTACGTGCTTGCGGGGCTCTCGGCCGCGGCTGCACTTGCCGGACTAGCGGTCGCCTTGATGAGACCGGCCGGCGTCTATGATATCGTGGTGCTGGTGGCGATCTACGGAGCAGCCGCCAATTCGCTTTATCCGATCGCCGTCGCGCATGCCAATGACTTCGCCGCGCCCGAGGACTTCGTCAAGGTTTCCGGCGGGCTGCTGCTGCTCTACGGCATCGGCACAATCATCGGTCCAAGCCTCGGGGGGCCGGTCATGAGCTGGGCCGGGCCCTACGCTCTGTTTGCGGTCACCGCAGCAGCTCACATCCTCATCACGGCCTATGCAATCGTCCGCAGCCGACAGCGGGCGCCGGTGCCGACCGGAGACCGCGAAGTCTATACGGCATCGCCTTCGGCCAATGGACCATTGTCGACACCGGAAAGCCTTTCACTCGATCCGCGGGCCCAGACCACGTCGACGACAACGGAAGGAAATCGGAAGGAAAACTGATGAGCCTGTTTGACAACGAGCAGCCGAAGAAACCCGCAGCCCATGAGATTGGGGCCGACCTGTCCTTGCTTTCCGTCGAAGAGCTTGGCGCGCGCGTGGAGTTGCTAAAGAGTGAGATCCTGCGCCTCGAAGCAGAGATGGAGAGAAAGGCGGCAGGTCGCCGTGCCGCCGACAGCCTGTTCCGATCATAGGTGGCTGGCTCCGACGAACAAGTAGATTCCAGCGTGGCCTTAAGCATATATTCATCATTAACAGAGAATATGAAGAGGTTCGGTTCTGCCGGACTCAGACAGGTTCACCTCTCGGCGATGGTCTGATTTCTCCCTGTTTTACCTTGAGAGCCGCCCTTCCGCGGCTCTTCTTTTTTGTCTTGCTCGCAGCAGTCACTCCCGCGAACTCCGCTCGCGCTGAACGCGCGTCTGCCGAATGGTCTTTACGAAGATTAATTTCTGTCCCAATCCAAGAAGATCGGGGATATTTACCGGTTCTTGTGGGTATTAACCTTTCCTTAAGAAACGCCTTGCGGATTTCCATTATAAGCATCACATTCAGGTCAGTTACGAGCGCGGCGGAACTTTTTGCCACTGTCGCCATTGCCTTGTTATGAATGCGTTAGCAGGAAGATCTCCATGTCGGATCAAGGATTGAATACTGTCAGTTTCGCAGGCCGCGCTGCCAGCTCTTCGCAGTTCAAGGGGCTTTACACGGAAGGCATGGCGCTTGTCGAAGAGACCGCAGGTTATCTCGACGGTCCCGGACGCACAGCCTCGAAGGTTCTGCCCCGCATGGCATCCGTGCTTTATGCGGCTGAGTCCATGCGGCTGACGACCCGCCTGATGCAGATGGCTTCCTGGCTCCTGCTGCAACGCGCTGTTAACAACGGCGAAATGAGCCGCGACCAGGTGCTTTCCGAAAAGAGCAAGGTTCGCCTCGACGGCTTCAACGTGGATCGCAGCGCGCCGGGCTGGTTCGATCTGCCGGAAAGCTTCCGCGATCTCGTCGAACGCTCGCTGCGCCTGCAGAACCGCATCGCGCTCCTCGACCGCGAGATTTATCGCCCAAGCGAACCGGCAGTCGTGCCCGACAACGAAAACAGCGTGCGCGCCCAGTTGAGCCTGCTGCGCACGGCTTTCAGCAACTAGTCGCACACAAACAGACGCGGATATGAAAAAGGCAGGCCTCGCGCCTGCCTTTTTGTTTGTGCGCTGATCCTGCAATGCCGCATCCCGCCATGAGCGAAGGCAATAAAAAAGCCCGGCTTTCGCCAGGCTTTTAATAACAAAATCCAGAAGCGGATTAGAGGCCGAGGCCGCCGAAGCGCTTGTTGAACTTAGAAACGCGACCGCCACGGTCCATGAGTTGCTGGTTGCCGCCCGTCCAAGCTGGGTGCGACTTAGGGTCGATTTCTAGGTTCATGGTCTGGCCTTCCGAACCCCAGGTGGACCGGGTTTCGTATTCGGTACCATCGGTCATGACGACCTTGATTACGTGGTATTCAGGATGAATGCTGGCCTTCATGTCGATATTCCTGCTCTGCGAGGTTCATTTGTCGCGATCGCGAGCGAGAACCCTCTTTAATAAACGAAGCCGCAGACCCGTCCGGCCACGGCTTCCCAATTGGATGCGGAGCCTATACAGGAAGGTCGGTGTGAGTACAAGTCCCCGTGCAGCCCAGAATGCACCGCCAGGACTATGGAGATGGAATGGCTGAAGCCGGAGAAACGTCGCCGAAGAGTGCAACTTTAAGGCCGCTTGCAAGGCTCCTTCCCTACCTTTCGCGCTACAGGCCGATGGTTGCCGCCGCAACCTTTTTTCTGATCCTGGCGGCGGCGGCAACACTCGCTCTCCCGCTGGCCGTGCGCCGCATGGTCGACCACGGCTTTGCTTCCTCGGATGGCCGGTTCATCAACAACTACTTTGCCATGCTGCTGGTTCTCTGCGCCCTGCTCGCGATTGCCAGCGCCATGCGCTACTATTACGTGATCACCATCGGCGAGCGGGTGGTTGCGGACCTTCGGCGAGAGGTTTTCGCCCATGTGACGCGGCTGTCGCCCTCCTTCTTCGACGTCAACCAGTCCGGCGAAATCGTCTCGCGGCTTACTGCCGACACGACCCAGATCAAGTCCGCCTTCGGATCCGCCGCCTCTCAGGCGCTGCGCAACACCATCCTTTGTCTCGGGGCAATGGGCATGATGATCTATACCAGCGGACAGCTCTCCGCGCTGGTGCTGGGGGCCATCCCGCTGATCGTCTTCCCGCTCGTCGGGTTTGGCCGCTCTGTCCGCAAGCGCTCGCGTGCGGCGCAGGATACGCTGGCCCAGAGTTCCGCTTATGCCGCCGAGACGATCGGAGCAACGCGCACGGTTCAGGCCTTTACCGGGGAAGCGGCCGCCGCCCACCGCTATGGCCATGCCATTGAAAGCGCCTATGATGCCGCCGGCAAGGCGATCCGAGCGCGGGCGCTGCTGACCGGCTTCGGCATCCTGCTGATCTTCGGCAGCATTGTCGGGGTGCTTTGGTATGGGGCGCAAAACGTCCTGTCGGGCGATATGACAGCCGGCACGCTGGGGCAGTTCGTACTTTACGCGGTGATCGCAGCGAGCTCTCTCGGCACTTTGTCCGAAGTCTGGGGAGAGTTGTCCGCCGCCGGGGGGGCTGCGGAGCGGCTGACGGAACTGCTTCAGGAGGTTCCGGCGATCAGAGATCCAGAGTATCCGACTCCGCTTCCCGTTCCGCCGCTCGGCCATGTGGAATTCGCAACCGTATCCTTCGCCTATCCCGCCCGTGTCAGCGCAATTACCCTGAACGCTCTCTCCTTCACGATCAAGCCAGGTGAGACCGTTGCCATTGTTGGCCCGTCGGGCGCCGGCAAGAGCACCTTATTCTCGCTCCTGATGCGCTTTTACGATCCCACTTCAGGTGCCATCACGCTGGACGGGATAGATCTGCGACAGGTTCGGCTTGCCGATTTGCGCAGCAGGTTTGCCATCGTGCCGCAGGATGTCAGCATCTTCGCCGCCTCCATCCACGATAACATTGCCTTCGGCGTGCCAGAGGCAAGCAGGGAAGCCGTGCGCAGGGCGGCCATTGCGGCGCAGGCCGACGAGTTCATCTCGCAGCTCGACAATGGCTACGACACGATGGCGGGTGAACGCGGCATCACCCTGTCGGGCGGCCAGCGCCAGAGAATCGCTATCGCCCGCGCCATCCTTAAGGACGCGCCCGTGCTACTCCTCGACGAAGCAACCTCGGCACTCGATGCGGAAAGCGAGACATTGGTCCAAAAGGCTCTTGACGGCCTGATGCAGGACCGCACCACCCTGGTCATTGCCCATAGGCTGGCGACTGTATTGAAGGCAGACCGCATCTTGGTCATGGACAATGGCACGATTGTCGAGGAAGGCACCCATCAGAGCCTGATTGCCGAGGGCGGACTTTATGCCCGGCTGGCACGCCTGCAGTTCCACGATCTCGAGCGTGAAAGAGCAACGGCACTATAGATCCAGCCGCTTTGTAAGAAGAACGGGGCTCGACAGTCGTGATTTGCACGCCTGCGCTGTATTGTCTGGAACCAGAAGACGACAAAAGCATTCTCTCATTCACCGGCGAAGCAAACCAGCGCAACCGATGGAATGAAACGCAGAGCAATCTTTTGATGGCCTATGTGCTTCTCAGGGTTTGCCAAATGTCGGTCAGGCGACCTCTGAACACTGCTTTAAAGCATCAGAAACGAACACATATTAGTAAGCTCTGCATAAGCTTGGCAATGTAAACCTCTATTATCGAGGTTGCTTTCTTCTGAGCCGGATGCCGCGATGAACACAACAATAGGCGGACCGGCCAGCAAAGTGGGAATGCTTTCATGCTTCACCGAAACGAGTTTCCATCCACAGTTCCCCTGAAATCTGACGACCTGGAGTTGCTGCAAAGATTTCTGGAGGCTTGGTGCGAAGAAAACCATGTCGACATGAACAACGAAGCTGCTGTGAACGTGGCCTCGGCCTTGATCGACTGGTACCAGTTCGAACTCAGCGACAGAAACATGCTGAAGCCCCAGCCGAGCAAGATATTGCCCGACTCGCCCAGGCTGCAGCTCCTCCTTCAACAATTGAAGGAAGTCTAATTCCGGAGCGCTCCCCGCGTCTGCACCGCTTATTTGCAGGACTTGAAAGTCCACTTCACGACATAGTCGCCATTGCGCTTGGTTTTCATCTTGGTGTGCACCTGAACAGGCGCGCCCAGTATCTTCTCAGCATCTTCGAAAGCCTGACGCGCCTCTGCCATTGCCTTGTGATAAGCGCTGTTGTCGCGCTTTGGGCTTTCCGCCACCGCTTTGACCAGCGCGTCCATATCTCCCTTGTCGCCAGCCATGGCCTATCGCTCGGTCAGCTTGAGCTCGATGCGCCGGTTCTGATTGCGGGCATCCTGCGTGTCTCCCGGCGCGATCGGCTGGAATTCGCCAAAGCCGGCGGCCACAAGACGATTGGCAGGCACGCCTCGAGAAATCAGATATTTCACCACCGAGGTGGCACGTGCCGAGGATAGCTCCCAGTTGTCGCGATAGCGACCACTGCCCGACAGCGGAGAATTATCCGTATGTCCGTCAACGCGCAGAACCCAGTTGATTTCCGCGGGTATTTCCTTGGCAAGTTCAAGGAGAGCCGCGGCGAGCTTGTCCATTTCAACGCGGCCGGCATCATCAAGCTCGTTGCCGCCCACGGGGAACAGCACTTCCGACTGGAAAACGAAGCGGTCCCCGACGATGCGGATATTCTCGCGGTCGGAAAGAATTTCCCGCAAACGGCCAAAGAAGTCCGAACGATAGCGGTTGAGTTCCTGCACCCGCTGCGCAAGCGCAACGTTCAGCCGCCGGCCGAGGTCGGCAATCTGCGTCTGCGAGGAGGCATCCTTCGCCTCCGAAGCCTGCAACGCCTGTTCGACAGCGGCAATCTGCGCCCTTAGAGCGGCAATTTGCTGGTTCAGCAGCTCGATCTGGCTCATGGCCCGTGCCGTGACCTGCTGCTCCTGATTGAGCTGGCCGGTCAGCTCGCCGATGCGGGCATTTGCTGCGTTGCTGCTGCCGGTTCCCTGGCTCAGCAATTGCTGCAGCCGCGACCGCTCGCCTTCCGTCGTCGCAAGCGACGTCTGGAGATTGGCGAGTTGGTCTTCCATATCCTGATTATTACCCTTTTCCAGAGCCAGAAGCTGGGTCAGTTCGGCAATCTGGCTGTTGAGCCGGTTCAAGACCTCGTCGCGCCCGGTGATCTCCCGGCTCAGCAGAAACTGCGCCAGCACAAAGACTGTGAGCAGAAACATGATGGCCATCAACAGCGTGGAAAGCGCGTCCACGAAGCCCGGCCAGAAGTCGACAGTTCGCTCCCGGCGTCGATTTCTGCCAAGCGCCATCGATTATTTGCTCCCGATCTTGTCGGAAAGGCGATCCAGGGTGCGGCGCATGGCCTTCGATTCTTCCTGCTGCGCCTCGATCCAGTCGCGCAGCATCTGCTGCTCGTTGCGCATGTTCTTGACCAGGCCCTGAATGCCCTCGGCGAGGTTCGCCATGGCGGCGAGCGACCGTTCGTTCTGCGCGCCGTCCGGCGCCCTGAACTGGGTGCTCGCGATGTTGCGCAATTCCTCCGTCAAGGCGCGGATCTCTTTCGACGAGCCGCCGCTCGCCAACGTCTCGCCGCCGATCGGCATATCGGAACCGAGATCGGTGACGGAAGACAGCCAGTTTTCGAGTTCGGTATAAAAGCGGTTCTGCGCGCGGCCCGCCTGAAGGTCGAGGAAGCCGAGGATCAGCGAGCCGGACAATCCCAGCAGCGATGACGAAAACGCGGTCCCCATGCCGGCCAGCGGCTGAGCGAGACCAGTCTTGATCGCGGCAAGAACATCGTTGGAACCGCCGGAACCCGGATCGAGCGCGCCGATGACGTTGCTGATCGAGCCGATCGTCTCAATCAGGCCCCAGAACGTGCCAAGCAGACCGAGGAAGACCAGTAGCCCGATCAAGTAGCGCGACGTGTCGCGCGCCTCGTCAAGCCGCGTACCGATCGAATCGAGGATGGAGCGGAAGGCATTGGTCGACAGTGCCATCTTGCGGCGGCTGCCGATAAGGGTCCGCATCGGCGCCAGAAGTCGAGGCTCGCGCCCGACCTTGTCGGCGCTGCCCGCAGCCCGGAAGGAATTGAACCAGCGCACCTCCGGCATGAGGCCGATCACCTGCATGAAAACAAGCACGACGCCGATCAGCAGGACGCCGAGGATAAGCCCGTTAAGGCCGGGATTGGTTTGAAAGGCATGGGCAGCCTGCCTGTAGAGGATGGCGGCGACGAAGCCGACGATGATCAGGAAGATGACCATCGTCCAGATAAAGGAAGCAGGGCTGGAAAGCTTGTAGGGATAGCCGCTGCGGTTTGTTTCAGACTCATCCAAATCATCCACTTTCGCATTCGCCATAATATGCCTTGCCTCCGGTATGCTTTTGCGCCGGAGGCTAGTGGAAAAATGAGACGAATTGAAGTGCCGAAACGGCGGAAAAACCGCCCGCTGTCAGCCTGTACACTCTGCTTTCGGCGAAAAGCTTCTCAGCGGCCCGGAACCGGGCGAGTAGCGGCTTCGAGCAGCGCCTTCTGGATAAGCTCGTTGCCGGCGACAATACTGCCGCTTTGCAGGATGTCGGTCGTGCCATTCATATCGCTGACAAACCCGCCGGCTTCCCGGATGAGGATAAGACCCGCAGCCATATCCCAGGGCGAAAGCTCGGTTTCCCAGAAACCGTCAAGGCGTCCGGCTGCCACATAGGCCAGATCCAGCGCAGCGGCGCCGAAGCGGCGCACGCCAGCCACTTCGCCCATGACATGCCGGAGCTCGACAAGGAACTTGCCGTGATTGCCGCGGCCGAGATGTGGTGCGCCGCAGCCGATCACGCAATCCGACAGGACGCGACGGGCAGCCACACGGATGCGGCGGTCGTTCATGAAGGCGCCGCCGCCCTTTTCGGCCGTGAAAAGTTCATCGGTCGCCGGGTTGAAGATGACGCCTGCCACCATTTCGCCGTTGCGCTCCAACGCGATGGATACGGCAAACTGCGGGATGCCGTGCAGGAAATTGGTGGTCCCATCCAGCGGATCGACGATCCAGCGATGGGCGCCGTCCGTGCCCTTCTCCTCTTCGCTTTCCTCACCAAGGAAACCATAGGTCGGGCGCGCCTTCATCAGCTCGTCGTGGACGATCTTTTCGGCCTTCAGATCGGCCTGAGACACGAAGTCGCTCGGACCTTTGACGGAAACCTGGAGGTTCTGCACCTCTCCAAAGTCTCTGGCGAGCGACTTTCCTGCCTTCAGGGCAGCCTGAACCATGACATTGAGAAGAGCAGAGCGGGCCATGCGGGAAATCCTTCGGATTGTCCCATTTTCACCTGAACGGGACGACGTGTGACGTGCAATTTCGTGATTGGCGGGTTCAAGACCATAAAACCGGCAAAAATTCAAGTCGTTCGGAGAAAGGCGCAGATCGCCATTGTTATTGCGCCACGGCTTTGCGAGAAGCGGATAAAGACAAGCAGAACCCGGAGACGCCCTAGATGAGGATCGCCCTGCCGCTGATCGTGAGCCTTGGCATGTTCACCACCATGACGTCGCTCTCGCTCGGGATCGGCTCGATGCTGCCAGCCGAAATGGGCATTCCCCTGCCTTTTGGCTTCGGTGGAGAACCTGCTTCCAAGACTGTCCTCCTGGCGATCATGCCGTTTGCGATCCTGATCGCAACGGCCGTTTTTGCACTTATTTGCAAGAACATCGGAACAACAGCACGGCATCCGGAGCGCTACATCATTCTCTGGCTGGCCGTCATTCTCCTTCTGTCCGTCGGCCACGGCCTGGTCATCCGCAGCGCCTTGATGTCGCTTGGGAGCACTTGACGCTCGCTACCAGAACAGGCGATCAACTGCGGCGGAACTTGTTGGCCGCTTCGATCGCTTGCCTCTGCTGTTCGTCGTTGATGCCGAGGTAGAAATCCTCAAGTTCCGGATCCTGCAGACCGGCCCGCCGTGACAGGACATACCACTTGGCCGCCTCGACTGGATCGGGACGCGTTCCGAGGGCATCGATGTAAAGGTGGGAGAGCTTGTTCTGGGCTACGACATTGCCGCGATGCGCGGCAATCCTCAGCCAATCGAAGCCGCGTTCGTAGTCCTTCTCGCCGCCGACACCATTGACGAGCCAGACGCCCATGTCGAGCTGCGCCGTGTCGAAGCCTGCCTTGGCGGCACGCTCCAGCCATTGCCGGGCCATCGACTTCTTTTGTGCCGGAAGATTCTTCATTACTACGTAAAGCTGAGCCACCGCGTATTGCGCATCGGCGACGCCCTGTTCAGCCGCCTTTTCGTAGAAGGGCAGCGCGAGTTGAAGCCCTCTCTCACCGGGATTGTCGGAAATCAGGATCTGCGCCCAGTTGAACTGCGCAGAAGAATTGCCCGCTTCCGCGGCCCGCCGCATGTAGTCGTCCGCCTTCTTCTTATCGGCGGGCACATCCCGGCCGGTCATCAGAAGCAGCGCATACTGGAACATTCCAGCAGGATCGCCTCGTTCTGCCGCCTGTCCGTACCAGAAGGCTGCTGTTTTGGCGTCACGCTTGATGCCGAGACCCTTGGTCATCATTTCGGCCACCAGGGTTTGGGCAGCCGCATCCCCGGCGCTCGCCCGCTGCAAGGCCTTGCCGAGCGCCGTGACGTAAAGGCCCCGCTGATAAGCTCCGAAGGCCTCGTCGACAGGTCCTGTATAAGGCTTTTCGGCAGGCAACGGAGGTAGCCCTGCCCCCATTCGCTGGTAGAGCTCCACGCCGCCGGAGGGCACAATGCCATCGGGTTGATCCGCGTTCGACATGCCGCCTGCGTCAGGCGCTACAGGTCTTGTCATCACTTGGCGAGAGGACGGTTCCGGCGGCTCAGCCTGCGGCTGCTGCGATTGCGCTTGGGCAATGGCGGGCAAGACTGCGCCAACAGCCAGTGCGGCGATGAACAGAAAGGCGGTTTTATAAGCGTGACGGTTCCATGGCATGGATACCATCAAGCCTCAAACCGTGGCGCTTTTTCGTCGAGGATCGCATTGATCTGCCGGACCGCTTCGGCCGCGCCTTCCGGATGAGCAAAGACCGCGGACCGCATAGCGACAAATTCGGCGCCTGTCTCGGCGACAGCCAGAGCAGATGCCGCATCCGTGCCGCCCAAGACCACGCAAGGGATCTCGATCATCGAGGCCCACCATTCCGCCAGCGCTAGGTTCTTCGGATGCGCCTCCGGCTTGATGTCGCCATCCAGCTTGCCGAAGAAAATATAGTCGGGCCGCATCTCGCCGATTTCCAGCGCCGTATGCCGCTCGGCCCCACCGCCGGAGCCGACAATGAATTTCGGTGTGAACTTCTCGATGGTTTCCTTCAGTTCCGAGACTGCCGTCACATGCAGACCGTCGGCTTTGACGCGTCCGGCAACCCGGCTATCGCCTGCAATGATCGCAGCGGCACCCGCCGCCTGGATTTCGGGCACGAGTGCTTCGCACCGCTGCTGAAAAGCCTGATCGTCCTGACCGTATTGGGGAATGATAACGGAAGCCACGTCGCCGGTGGCCAATGCCTCCTGCAACTGCGTTTCGATCGCCTTGGCGTTCTCGCTTTCCGGCAGGACCAGGACGAGGCGGCAACGGTCTTCCTGTAATGTCATATTGCTTCCCATGCGGCGACGGCGGTTTGAGGCAATCCGTGCTCGTCTTCTCTTCCCAAGTTCGATAGACCGGAAGGATACGAGGATCAACAGCCGAAGCGGCCGAACTGCTCATGCCCGATACGCTTACTCTTGCTTTTTTCGCTGCCGCCATTCCTGCCGTGATGCTCGTGGGCCTGTCCAAGGGAGGGATAGGCGGTGCGATCGGCCTCCTCGGCGTACCACTGATGTCACTTGCGGTAGATCCCGTCCGGGCCGCCGCCATTTTCCTGCCGATCCTGATCCTCATGGATCTCGTGGCGCTATGGTCCTGGCGCAATCACAATGACGCCAAGACCCTGCTGATGATCCTGCCCGGAGGGGTGATCGGCATAGCGCTCGGCTGGGCGACGTCGGCCTATGTCTCCGACAATGCCCTTCGACTGGTCATCGCGACCGCCACCATCCTCTTTACCCTGCGCTATTTCTGGCAAGTCTATGGCCCTCATTCAAACCGGCCGGTCGTCGCCTTGCCGCACCGCCCTGCCGCCGCGACCTTCTGGGGCGCGCTTTCCGGCTATGCCAGTTTCGTCGCGCATGCGGGAGGGCCGCCCTTCCAGATTTACGTCCTGCCGATGCGGCTCGACCCCAAATCCTACACCGGCGCCAGCATAAGGTTTTTCGCTATCGTCAATGCTGTGAAGGTTATCCCTTACTTCCTCCTCGGTGCACTCGATCGCGAAAACCTGACGATCTCGGCGACGCTTCTGCCGGTCGCCCTGGTCTCGACCATGGCTGGCGCGGCAGTGGTCAAGCACCTCAGGGCGGAGACCTTCTACCCGATGACATATGGGCTTGCACTGCTTGCAGGTCTGAAGCTTCTTTGGGACGGTTTGCCGATCTAAACGAAGAGGTGAACAAGGCAGTCGGTCGGCCACAGCTGCCGCAAGCGACATTCGGCACAGGCAGAACATGCCTAGTGGGAATGGCTTCTGGCCGTGATCCTTGCGAACCACGACCAGAATCTTGTCTTGGGATTATTTGTGCCGCTTATTAGAAATGCCTCTTACTGATCATGACGTGAGGCGGCGGCGGGCTCTCCTATGTTGAGAACTAGTGACGCGTAGAGGCTTTCAGGCGTTGCAGCTCATCCTTGAGACGCAACTTGCGGCGCTTGATTTCAGCGATCTCGCGATCATCGGAAGAGGGAGACGCAAGAATGGACTGGAGCTCCTCCTCAAGAGCGACGTGCTTCTTTTCAAGCGATGCGATATGAGCCTGGACGGTCATGTGGCATGTTCCTTCCTTGAACACCTGCCCCGGCTGTTCCCTTAGCCGAGGCTTCAGGTTTGCAACAGAAGTGTGACACGATTGATCCGCTTTGTCGAAGGACAAATCGTGGTTTCAAAGAGGCAAATTCATGACCTTGTCTAACTAGCCGTTAACGCGGTTTGATGGTAGGAGCTTGCCAAACACGCCGGCGACCTTCAAAAGCCGGAGGAGACATGGGGACTAGTGAATGCCTGATCAGGAGAAGGCGGATATCCGGCTTGCGCTTGCAAAACTGCGGCAGGAGCACGAGGATTATGACGCTGCGATCAATGCCATGATCCAGGTCGGCTGCGATGCCCTGCGCGTCCAGCGGATGAAAAAGAAGAAGCTGGCTCTCAAGGACAGGATGACCCAGATCGAGGACCAGATCGTCCCGGACATCATCGCCTAGGAGGAAGCCATGCTGGCCGAACGACCCGCCGTCGCCATTATCATGGGCAGCCAGTCCGACTGGGAAACGATGAAGAACGCCGCCGATACGCTCGAGGCGCTCGATATCGGCTATGAAGCCCGCATCATTTCCGCGCATCGCACGCCGGACCGGCTGGTGAGCTTTGCGAAAGGCGCGCGCGACGAAGGTTTTCAGGTGATTATTGCGGGTGCCGGTGGCGCCGCCCACCTGCCGGGCATGACCGCCTCCATGACGGCGCTCCCCGTTTTCGGCGTGCCAGTTCAGTCAAAGACACTCTCGGGGCAGGACAGTCTCCTGTCGATCGTGCAGATGCCGGCCGGAATTCCGGTTGGGACGCTGGCGATCGGAAGGGCCGGCGCCGTCAACGCAGCATTGCTTGCGGCCGCCGTTCTGGCGCTGCATGACGAGGAGATCGCTGATCGCCTCGACGAATGGCGGGCCCGCCAAAGCGCGTCCGTGGCCGATTATCCGATCGACGAGGCACCATGACCATCCGCACGATCGGCATTATTGGCGGCGGCCAACTCGGCCGAATGCTGGCCATGGCCGCAGCGCGGCTGAATTTCCGGACCGTGATTCTCGAGCCACAAACGGATTGTCCCGCCGCGCAGGTCGCCAATCAGCAGATCGTCGCGGCCTATGACGATCCGGCAGCCCTTACCCAGATGGCCGACCTATGCGACGTCATCACCTACGAGTTCGAGAACGTTCCCGTAGCCGCAGCCGAGTATCTGCAGCGCTCGCTGCCGGTCTACCCGCCTGCCAAGGCGCTGGACGTGGCGCAGGATCGGTTGACGGAAAAGCGTTTCCTCAATTCCTGCGGAATCGAAACGGCGAAATTCCACCCGGTCGACAATCAGGTAGACCTGGAAAAAGCGCTTGCCGATTTCGGCGGCCAAGGCGTCCTCAAGACCCGTAGGCTTGGCTATGACGGCAAGGGACAGCGCGTTTTCCGCACCGCGCAGGACGATGCGGCCGGCACATACGAAGCCTTCGGCAGCGTGCCGCTGATTCTCGAGAGCCTGGTCTCGTTCGAGCGCGAAGTCTCGATCATTGCTGCGCGCGCAGCGGACGGTACTATCGCCTGCTACGATCCGGCCGAAAACGTCCATCGGGACGGCATCTTGCACACCTCCACCCTGCCCGCGCGACTCAGCGACAGGGCCGCCGACATGGCCCGCGAAGCGGCCGAGCGGCTTCTGGCAGCGTTGGATTACGTCGGCGTCATCGGCATGGAATTCTTTCTCATGGCCGACAACGAGCTTATCGCTAATGAAATTGCTCCTCGTGTCCACAATTCCGGCCATTGGACGGAGGCGGCCTGTGTGGTTTCGCAGTTCGAGCAGCATATCCGTGCCGTCACCGGTCTTGCACTGGGAAGCCCCGCCCGTCATTCCGATTGCGTTATGACCAACCTGATCGGCGACGACATTCTGGACCTGCCGACTTGGTTGTCCAGGAAAGACGTGCTGGCTCATCTTTACGGCAAGACGGAAGCAAGGCCAGGCCGCAAAATGGGCCATGTTACCCAGCTTATAGGCTCGAAAACCTCGTCATAAGGTTGACATGAGCCGAGGCTCGGGTTATCTGCCTCGCCAACTTGAGAGCGCGCTCCTCTTGCACAAACAGGCGGCGCGCTTTTGATTGATAACAGGCGGCTTTCCAAGCCCACAGATTGCTGGACCGGAAAAATGAAGATCAAGAACTCGCTCAAGGCGCTTATGACCCGTCACCGCGACAACCGTCTGGTTCGCCGCAAGGGCCGCGTTTACATCATCAACAAGATGAACCCGCGCTTCAAGGCTCGTCAGGGCTGATATGGCTTCGGCTCCGGTTTGACCGAGCCGATCAATTTATTGCCAGGGCGATAAATCGGGTTTGATATTGAGCGCATGCGGATTACCTTATCCGCATGCGCTATTTTCGTTTGATCCCTATCGCCCTGACCGCAGCACTATCCTGCAGCTCTGTTCTCGCCCAGGTTCCTGAGCAGCCTCCGGCAGGCGGCTCCACCGTCGCGGCTGCAGCACCGATGGCTGCCACCAAACCGGTAGACCCCTTGTTTGAAGCGCTGAAGCGTGAACGGGATCCGCAGAAGGCGCGGGGCATAGCCAGCCAGATTTTCTCCGACCTCAATGATTCGGGCAGCGCTACGGTCAATCTGCTGATGCAGTGGGCGACCACCGCCATGAAGGAAAAGCGCAATGGCGCTGCGCTCGACTTCCTCGATCAGGTCATCGTGCTGGATCCCGCCTATCCGGAAGGCTGGCAGCGCCGGGCGACGCTCCACTATACGATGGGTGAGACTCGCAAATCCATGGCGGATATTTCCGAGGTCCTGCGCCGCGAACCCCGACATCTGGGTGCCCTGGCTGGTATGGCTGGCATTCTAACCGAAGCGGGAAAGGACGAGCTCGCCCTCAAGGCGTGGGAGCGTTACTTGGAAGTCTACCCGGCCGATCGGGATGCGCAGGAAGCAGTCACCAAGCTCACCGAGAAGATCGCAGGCAGCCGGACTTGAGCGAGTCGCCCCTCCCATGATGCTCCTGCCCATCGCAGCCATGGGCGTTGTCGCCGGCACCTATGGCTTCACCGCCTGGAAGGCCCGGACGATCGAAGCCTCCTTTCCCAATATCGGCGAACTGACGGATGTCGGCGGGTTCAGGATGAACAGCCTGCATCTGCCGGCAGGTCCCGGTGCCGATCTGCCGCCCTTAGTTTTTATCCATGGCGCCAGCGGAAATCTGCGCGATCAGGAGACCGCCTTTCGCAAGGCACTCGAAGGCAGGGGCGAACTGCTGTTCGTCGACCGACCTGGCCACGGCTATTCCGAACGCGGCGGCCCTGACAACGATCATCCGGACGGGCAGGCCTCCGCCATCGCCAGATTGATGGACAAGCGCGGCATGGAGAAAGCCATCATCGTCGGGCACTCCTTCGGTGGCGCGATCGCTGCAAGCTTTGCGCTTTATCATCCGGAGAAGACCTTAGGTCTGCTGCTGATGGCACCGGCCACGCATCCCTGGCCCGGAACGATTGGCTGGTATTACAAGCTGACATCGCGACCGCTGCTCGGCTGGCTGTTCAGCCACCTGCTGTCGCTGCCGGCCGGCCTGGTGCTGATGGACAAGGCGATCGATGCGGTTTTCCACCCTAACCCTCGGCCGCCGACCTATCTCATAGACGGTGCACCGGCTCTGGTACTGCGGCCGAAGAATTTCCGCGCGAATGCGATCGATGTCGCCAATCTCAACAGCTATGTCAGGCGCGTTTCTCCACATTACCGCGAGATCGAAGCGCCGACGGTGATCATCACCGGCGATAGCGATGCGATCGTTGCCGAAGAGATCCATTCGCGCGGCCTCGCCCGCGATATTGCGGGCTCCGAACTGGTTGTCATCCGCAATCTCGGCCACAAGCCGGACTATGTGGCAACCGATGTGGCGATCGCTGCGATCGAGAAGCTTGGCGGCCATGAGCGCGACCTTGATATCGCGGCAAGACGCGCAGAACGAAGGCTGGCAGCCACCGAAGACCATGCAGCACCTGAGCTCGACCTGTCGATCGAGAAAGCCTGAACAAGCAAAAGCCGCCGGATTACCGACGGCTCGAATCGCTGAGCAGATTATGGAGTCAGATACCGGTCTGTCCGTCTGCACCGATATAGGCAATCCGGATCATGTTGGTCGCTCCGGGCGTTCCCAATGGAACACCGGCCGAAATAATAATCCGGTCACCCGGACTGCCGAATCCCTCGGATACGACGATGCGGCAGGCGCGGTTCACCATGTCATCCAGGTCGGTCGCATCGTGGGTAACGACGCAATGCAGGCCCCAAACCACTGACAGGCGCCGCGCCGTCTTTATGATTGGCGAAAGCGCGATGATCGGCACCTGCGGCCGTTCGCGCGAGGCGCGCAGGCCAGTGGTTCCCGACGAAGTATAGGTGACGATTGCCGACAGCTTCAGCGTTTCGGCGATCTGGCGCGAGGCAAGTGAGATCGCGTCCGCTCCCGTCGCTTCCGGCGTGGCGCGCTGCGCATAGATGATGTTCGGATAATAGGGATCCTGCTCGACCGTATGAGCGATCGACGCCATCATAGAGACGGCTTCAACCGGATACTCGCCGGAAGCCGATTCGGCAGACAGCATGATCGCATCGGCGCCTTCGAAGACGGCAATCGACACGTCGGAGACTTCTGCGCGGGTCGGAACTGGGGCCGAGATCATTGATTCGAGCATCTGGGTCGCGACGACGACGGGCTTGCCGGCACGCCGACAGGCGCGGGTGAGTTGCTTCTGGATGCCCGGGACGGCTTCAAGCGGCATCTCGACGCCGAGGTCGCCACGCGCTACCATGACAGCATCGGAAAGCTCGATGATTTCGTCAATGCGCTCCAGCGCCTGCGGCTTTTCGATCTTCGACATGATACCGACGCGGCCGCGGGCAATCTTGCGAACTTCGGCAAGGTCTTCCGGTCGCTGCACAAACGAAAGCGCGACCCAATCGACGTCATCTGTCGCTAGCACGGCATCGAGGTCGGCGCGGTCCTTGTCCGTCAGCACGCCGACAGTCAGGATCGTATCGGGAAGGCTGACGCCCTTGCGGTCCGAAATGCTGGTACCGGCGACGACGGTGCAGACAATGCTCTTGCCATCTGCCTCGACAGCCTTCAACGCCAGCTTTCCGTCGTCGATCAATAGCCGGTCGCCGACTTTAACGGCTTCCAGGATTTCCGGATGCGGCAGGAAGACCCGGTTTTCGTCGCCCGGCTCCTGGTTGTTGTCGAGCGTGAAAGTCTGGCCCGGCTTCAGCGCCACCTTCGTATTGGCAAATTTGCCGACGCGCAGCTTGGGCCCCTGGAGATCGGCGAGGATACCGATCGGCCGTCCACTCCTGGCTTCGACAGCGCGGATCCGCTGGATCAGCGTGCGCATGGTGTCGTGGCTGGCATGGCTCATATTGATGCGGAAAAGATCGGCCCCTGCTTCATGCAGCTTCTGGATCATTTCCTCTTCGGAGGAAGCAGGTCCCAGCGTGGCAAGGATTTTAACTTTGCGGTTGCGCCTCATCAATTCTGGCCTTCTTGGGTGCCGGGCGTGTCGGAAAGCTGGACCATCCAGCTCCCCTGACGGCCCGTGTCATATTCTTTGAAGCCCATCCGCTGGAAGCCACGGGCAAAACAATCGTTGACGCCGGTAATCTTAAATTCGTTCTCAGCAACGCACATGTTGACATTGCCCGTCCAGCGGCCGCCACGCGCCGCATCCTCGGCATAAAGATAATAATATCGGGACTGCAGTTCGCCTTCAATCAGCGTCGCGCATGTGGAGGCCGGCACCTGCCACCAGCCCTCGGTGGCCCAGCCTTCGGCGGCCCGGTAGCCGATGGCGACGCCCACCAGGTTTTGGGTGCCGTTGCAGACGCGGAAATCCGCATGCGCGGCGCCGGCGGCAAACAGGGGCACACCAGCTGCAATCAATGCGGCCAGCACAGGAGCGGAGACGACAGAACTGAGATAAGCTGTGGGGGATTTTTTCGACACGGTTTCCGTCAGGACTCCATGGTTATTCGTAAGGCACTTTCTGGCGCGGCAGAGTCTGAAAGTCAACGAAAGTCTAAGCGGTTGTAGCTTCTGCCATCATGCTGCGCCTGGCTTGCGCCAGACAGTCGGACTTGCGCCCTCCCCCTGGCCTGTGCGATCACAACTTCAACCTTCACTTCAGCCGCAGCTGCAATGCAGACCTTCATTCCGTATGAAATCATAGAAGGCGATTATGACATCGGCATGGTGATCCTTGCCGACCATGCCATGAACCGCTTGCCAACCGCCTATGCCAGCCTTGGCTTGCCGCAAAGCGCCTTTGAGCGGCACATCGCCTATGACATCGGCATTGAGGCACTAACGCGGAAACTAGCTCTCCTCTTAGATATACCGGCCGTGCTAAGCTGCTTTTCGCGCCTGCTGATCGATCCGAACCGGGGCGAGGACGACCCGACGCTGATCATGAAGATCTCGGACGGCGCGATTATTCCGGGCAATCATCCGATCAGCCAGTCCGAATGGGATCATCGGGTCGACACCTATCACCGGCCCTACCATCGGGCGGTGGAGAGAACGATCGCAAAGACTGGCGCTCGCGGCCATGCGCCGCTGATCCTGTCGCTGCATTCCTTCACGCCGTTCTGGAAGCAGTTCGCACGTCCCTGGCATGCTGCCGTGCTATGGGACAGCGACAACCGCGCAGTGACGCCTCTTCTGGATTTGCTGCGCGCTCCTGGCGATATCGTCGTCGGCGACAATGAACCCTATGACGGGGCACTCAAGAACGATACCATGTACCGTCACTGCATGATGACCGGCGTGCCGCATGCGCTTCTTGAGCTGCGCCAGGATATGCTTGGCGACGAGGCAGGCATCGATGCCTGGGCGGAAAGATTGGCGCCTATCTTCAAGACGCTCAACGCCGACCCCACATTGCACGAGTACAGGATTTTTCCGTCACGCACCGGGTCCTACCCGGCCTGACGCGATTTCAGGAAGGCGCTCCCATGACCGAACCCAGCCACATCGGCGAACTCACCCAGCAGCAGCAGACGGAATTCGAGGCCGCGGCCTTCCGCCGTCTTCTCGGCCACCTGCGCGAGCGGACGGATGTCCAGAATATCGACCTGATGAACCTTGCGGGCTTTTGCCGCAACTGCCTGTCCAACTGGTATCAGGAAGCTGCCGGCCAAGCGGGTGTCGAGATCAGCAAGGATGACTCCCGGCGCATAGTCTATGGCATGTCTTACGACGAATGGAGAAATCTCCACCAGTCGGATGCTTCTGACGCACAAAAGGCCGCATTCGAAGTCAACAAGCCGGCTCATGGTTGATGGATCGATCACCGGGGCCGGCGATTTGACTTGACCTTACCGCCACTTTTCGGCAGTTGACCAGAACTCACTCAAAGTTACACGATTAGGAGGCACCGATGTCTGATGCTCATGGCGTCGCCCGCGACCAGCTTCGCGCATTTATCGAGCGCATTGAAAGACTGGAAGAAGAAAAGAAGACTATTGCTGACGACATCAAGGATGTCTACGGCGAAGCCAAGGGCATGGGCTACGATACCAAGATCATGAAAAAGGTCATCGCCCTGCGCAAGAAGGATGACCAGGAGCGGATGGAAGAGGACCTGATCCTCGACACCTATCTGCAAGCGCTTGGAATGATCGAGGGCCCGGCCGAACAAGACGCCGCCTGATCCGACTGAAGAACAGTTCAACAAAAACCCGCCGGAAACGGCGGGTTTTTTCATCACCGGAAAACGATATATGACCGATTTCAGTTGTTGGGGCCGCTGAAGCGGTTCGGATCGATCGCAACCGTCGCGGCCACCGGCTTGAAGCCTCCGCCCGCATAAGCAGCCGAATATTCGCCGTTCAAGGTCCGGCTGACCACCCGCGGCGCCTTCATCGAAGCGGCTGCATCCGGGCGGTTATTGTTCAGTGCCCATTTCGCGAGCGCCTCGCCGGTCAAGCCATTGCCATTAGCGCTCGGCGCTGCAGGCGCAGGTCTGCTGCCACGTGTGCCTTTCGAGGGAATGCCGGCTGCCGATGCGGCCGCGGCTTTCGGAGCGTCGAAGCCATCACCGAACTGCATGGTTTTGGACGTCGGCTGAATGATCTTGGGCGTGATCGCTGCGGTCTCGACAGGCCGCTGCGCTGGGATCGGCTGACGCTGCGGCACAGACGCGGCGGCGAGCTGCGGTACTGACGGCTGGACCGGAGGCGCAACGGCCGGACGCGTCGCTTCGACGCTTTGCGAAAGGGCTGCGACCAGCGCCGGCGTCAAGCTCTGCTGGTCCTGCACTTTGGCCGCGAGGGTTATGCCGGTTGCCGGCCGATGCGACGGAAGCGGAATGGAGCCGATGTTTTCCGGCGGCAAGGGCATGGGCGCCGCCGAAGCCGTCAAGATATTCGCTTCGGCATCGCCCTTGAACCCGCGTGGCCCGAGAAGCGTCGGAACCGGAATGGCGTACCCGGAAAGGTCGGCAAAGCTTTCGCCGGCAGGCAGAGCGTTGTTGATCGGAGCTGACGCCTGCATGGCGAGAGCTTCCTGAGCCGGATTACGCGACTGCGAATAGAGTGCCGTTGCCAGGCCGCCCGGGCCGGAATCCGAACGGAAGCTTGGCCGCGACAATGGTACTGGTGCGATGATATTTTGCGACGGTTGCGGTTCTGCCAAAGCAACAGCGACAGGAGCCACATCCGCACCCACCGGTTCCGGCGCAGGTTTAGCCGGTAGTGTCGGCTTGGCGGGCAAGGCCGGGCGCTCTGCCACGACAGGCGCCGTGCTCTCGACGTTATCTTCTTCCTCGTCCGCGCCGCCGCCACCAAAGAGCATGGCCAGCAGATTGGGCCGTTTTCTTTCGGTGCTATCGCCACGGATGCGACCACCTGCCGTGCTGGCAATCTGGATCGAATCGCTGCTGACCCGCTTCTTGTAATCCATCATGGCCTGCTCGTAACCAGGCAATGGCTTGCCGTCGGCGGGAAGATGGATCGTGTTGCCGTTCGGGAATATCTGAACCAGCTCCTGGCGTGTCATGCGCGGCCAGGCGCGTACTCCACCGACGTCCAGATGCACGAATGGCGAACCGGATGTCGGATAATAGCCGACGCCGCCGACCTGCATCTGCATGGCAAGACCGCGCAATGTCGAGAGCTTCACGCCCGGGATATAGAAATCCATGGCCTTGCCGAGCATGTGCTGGCTGTTCTTGGCAACGCCGGTAGTGCGCGAACGGGTGCGCAGCATGCCGTTGGTTTCCGGCGAGCGGAAGGCCGAGACGACGTGGATGTAATCCGTGGCACCGCTGCGCCTATAGACTTCCCAGACCAGGTCGAACAGGCGGGGATCCATCTTGGTTGGCTGGTTGCGACGCCAGTCGCGCAGGAACTCGTTGATCTGCGCCAGACCTTTTTGATCGAATCGACCATTGCGCTTGAAGGTGATCACTGCCTTTTCGCCCGTATGGACGAAGTAAAGCTTCAGGGTCCGATCTTCGGCAGACGCCGCTGTGGCAGAGAAGGAGAGAACCGGCAGCGTCGCGAGGAGCAGCAGGACGAGACCGACCATACGCTTGGCGAGCGCCGCTGGTATTCCAGCATAAAGGCGGCCTTCTTGAACGCCCGAGGGCGCTTCTTTTGCATTGAAATCCGGCAAAACGATCCCCGTCCTGTAGACAACACCCTCGTTGTCTCATTGACTGCCAAATGCGGTAACAGCATGGCAAATGAGCCACACCCGCACAAGCTCTTCTCCTATAGTCAATAACCCACTAACGGAAGATTGACAAAGGGTGACAGAGGATCCTTGCCCGAAAGTTACTTTACTCATACGAAATATTCACGCGGCTTCCTTCAGCGGATCATCCGGATCGATGCCGTAATCCTTGAGTTTTCGATAGAGCGTCGAGCGTCCGATCCCGAGTTTGCGGGCGACCTGGCTCATCTGACCGCGGTAGAACTTCAATGCAAACCGGATCAGCTCCTCTTCCACATCCGCGAGTTTGCGCACCTCGCCGGCATCGTCCGTGCTGGCAATAAGGTTCTCAGCCGCCGGATAAGCGGCGGCAAGCAGCGCCTTTGCGTCAGGCCTGCCAGCACGGACCCTATCGTTGTTCGCAAAAACAGGCGAATCGGCAAGCGCTTCACGCACCGCATGTTCGGAGGCCGAACCGAACGTCGCCGGAGCGTTCGACACCGCAGATCCGGCAAGCTCCGAGCTGCGGAAATCGGGTAGCTGCGCGGCAATTTGCGGGAAATCGTCGGCCGTCAGTTCATCGCCCTGAGCCAGCACGACGGCGCGGAAGATCGCGTTTTCGAGCTGGCGGATGTTGCCCGGCCAGTCATAGGCGGTCAGCAATGCCATGGCGCTGGCATTGATCGTGACCGCCTTCGGCAATTTCTGCTCCACCGAAAAGCGTTCCGCGAAAACGCGTGCCAGATGCGGCACGTCTTCCTTGCGCCGGCGCAACGCTGGAATGGTGATCGGGAACACATTGAGGCGGTAATAGAGGTCTTCGCGGAAGCGGCCCGCGCGCACTTCCTCGATCAGGTCCTTGTTGGTGGCCGAAATCAGCCGCACATTAACCTTTTGCACCTTGCCGGCGCCGACCGTTTCGATCTCGCCCTGCTGGACCGCCCGCAAAAGCTTGACCTGGACTTCCAGCGGCAGGTCGCCGATCTCGTCGAGGAAAAGGGTTCCGCCGTCGGCTTCAACAAATTTGCCGGTATGCCGTTCCGAAGCGCCGGTAAAGGCTCCCTTTTCATGCCCGAATAGGATGCTTTCGACGAGGTTGTGCGGAATAGCTCCGCAGTTGACGGTGATGAACGGCTTGCCGGCGCGGTCGCTGCCTGACTGAATGGCCCGCGCGACCATTTCCTTACCGACGCCCGACTCCCCCTCAAGCACAACGGGAATGATGGAATGGGCGGCTCGCTGGGCAAGGTCGATGACCCGCAGCATGTCCGGGCTTGCCGAAACAATGTCATTGAAGCCGATGGCACCAGTGCGCCGTCGGACCGCCCGCGCCTTGGTTTCCTTCTGGTCGAGCTTCAGGGCATTGGCGACCGAAGCGGCGATACGCTCAGGCGAAACCGGCTTGACGACGAAATCGAAGGCACCAGCCCGCATGGCCTCGACCACCGTTTCGATGCCGCCCTGCCCCGTCTGGACGATGACCGGCGTATTGATGCCCATGCCGCGGATGGCAGCGAGAAACGACAGGCCATCCATTTCCGGCATCATCAGGTCGAGCACGATGACGTTGATGACGCCGCTGCTATTCTTCAGGAACTCGAGGCCGACGCGGCCGTTTTCCGCCAGATGCGCCGTGTAACCATGGCGTTCCACTGCATTCTTCAGCAAACGACGCTGAATTGGATCGTCATCGACAACTAGGATGTGCGCCATCATGCTCGGCTCCCGCAACGTTCATCGTGCACCCATTCTGGGCCCTTATCTGGCTGGTTGTGCCAGACAGGCTTGAACATCCTCTTTTGAGAAAAGCTTGCATTTTAACGGCTGCCGATGAAAACAGGCCGTCACATCCGGACCATGGATTTTGAGAGGAAAAGAGAATGAAACGATCGGATTCCTTGTCTCCGCGGCTATTGTCGATGGGAACGGCCGGAGCAGCCGCCGAACCGGCACTGGGCAGTCTTCCGGTCTGGAAACTCACCGACCTTTACCCGTCTAAGGACGCTCCTGAATTCACTGCCGACCTCGAAAAGGCAGCGCAGCTCTCGCTCGCTTTCGAACAAAAGTGGAAGGGCAAGCTGGCCGAGGCAGCCACGAAGACCGGCGCAGACGGCATCGGCACGGCGCTGAAGCAATATGAGGCACTAGACGATCTTCTGGGCAAGATCGGCTCGTTTGCTGGCCTCACCTACTTCGCCGACACATCGAGCCCCGCAAACGGCAAGTTCTATGGAGACGTCCAGGCCAAGCTCACCGACCTTTCCTCGCATCTGCTCTTCTTCGCACTGGAACTCAACCGCATCGATGACGCAGCGATGGACGCCTGCATGGTGCGCGATCCGGCCGCCGGACATTATCGACCCTGGATCGTTGACCTCAGAAAGGACAAGCCCTTCCAGCTCGACGACAAGCTGGAACAGCTCTTCCTCGAGAAGTCGATGACCTCGGCTGCTGCCTTCAACCGTCTGTTCGACGAGACCATGGCCGAGCTGCGTTTCGAGGTGGACGGCGAGAAGCTTCCGCTTGAGATCACCCTTAACATGCTGCAGGAGCCGGCGCCGGAAACTCGCGCCAAGGCGGCAGCGGCGCTTTCCAAGACCTTTGGCGACAACATGCGTGTCTTCACGCTGATCACCAATACGCTCGCCAAGGACAAGGAAATCTCCGATCGCTGGCGCGGCTTCCACGACATTGCCGATTCACGCCACCTCGCCAACCGCGTCGAGCGGGAAGTGGTGGATGCATTGGCGGCCGCTGTTCAGGAGGCTTATCCGCGTCTGTCGCACCGTTATTACGCGATGAAAGCGAAGTGGCTCGGCATGGAGCAGCTCAACTATTGGGATCGCAATGCGCCACTGCCGGAAACACCGAACGCGCTGATCCCGTGGTCGGAGGCGAGAGACACGGTCCTCTCCGCTTATCGCGGCTTCGCCCCCGAAATGGCCGAGATCGCCGGCCGTTTCTTTGACGAGGAATGGATCGACGCCCCTGCGCGACCCGGAAAGGCGCCCGGCGCCTTTGCCCATCCAACCGTGCCGTCGGCGCATCCTTACGTGCTCGTCAACTATATGGGCAAGCCGCGCGACGTGATGACGCTTGCCCACGAACTCGGGCACGGCGTGCATCAGGTGCTGGCCGGCGGCCAGGGCGCGCTGATGTGCCAGACGCCGCTGACGCTCGCCGAAACGGCTTCGGTGTTTGGTGAAATGCTGACCTTCCGCTCGCTTCTGGAGAAGACCACGGACCGGCGCGAGCGCAAGGCCATGCTGGCCCAGAAGGTCGAGGACATGATCAACACGGTCGTGCGCCAGATCGCCTTCTACCAGTTCGAACGCAAGCTTCACGAAGCGCGCAAGCAGGGCGAGCTGACGGCCGAGCAAATCGGCGAACTCTGGCTGTCCGTACAGGGCGAGAGCCTTGGTCCGGCAATCAAGATTTCAGAAGGCTACGAGACCTGGTGGGCCTATATCCCCCATTTCATCCACTCGCCCTTCTACGTCTACGCCTATGCCTTCGGCGATTGCCTGGTGAACTCGCTCTATGCGGTCTACCAAAATGCCGCGCCAGGCTTTCAGGAGAAGTATTTCGAACTGCTCAAGGCCGGCGGCACCAAGCACCACTCGGAGCTGCTGAAGCCCTTCAGCCTCGATGCCACCGACCCCTCCTTCTGGTCTAAGGGCCTGTCCATGATTGAAGGCTTGATCAACGAGTTGGAGGCGCTGGATCAGAACGCTTAACGACAGCTCGAACAGCGGGCATCAAGCCCGGCGTCGTAAGTCAATTTTCCCGGTACAATATCATCCCGGCGTGATGCAGCACGCCGTCGATGAAGTCGCCGTCGGCGGTGAAGCCGGTGTCGTCCCAGTAGTCAATATGATTGCCGGTCACGACATAGCGGCCCTGGTAGGCGCTTTTCCGCGTGCCGCGTGCTTCGTCATAGCGGCCGTTCGGCAAGAGCTCGTGACGGATCCGTCCGTCGGCGGTTACCCACATGCCGATATAGGGGTGGGTCTGGTTATCGATCTGGGTCTGGCTGTCCATCTTGTCCTCCGCTCTGGCGAAATGCGTCAAGGTACCTAGCCACGTGGTGGCGATGATAATGATGACGACGATTAATCTGAGAGGGTCCCTCATGGCCGTTGCTCCGAGGGTTGGCGACCGGCCGGGCGACGTCGCTCTGCGAACAATTCCGCCAGCACCTGGGATGCGGCTATGGCCTTCGGGAAGCCAGCGGGTACCGTCACCATATAGATGACTTCCTTGAGCTCCTCTTCCGTCACGCCGATGTTGAGCGCATAGCCGGCATGGACTTTCATGTAGGTTCGCTCGCCGATGGCAGCGAAGGCGGCAACCGCGGCCAGTTGGCGGGTGCGCCTGTCGAGCCCAGGCCGCGACCACACATCGCCCAGCGCATAAGCCTCTGTAGCTTCGGCAAGGAAGGGAAATTCCTGCCGCATCCCCTCCAGATTCGGCTGGCTCATGCCATTGTTCAAATCGTGGATCACGGCTGCACCGCGCTCCCGCCTTTCCTCGGTGGTCTGGGCAAGGCCGGCATCCGGCACGAAGCCGAGCGCTATGACGGCGCCTGTGGCGGCAATCTGGGATCGTATCTGCTGTAACATGATAAGCTCCTCCTTGTTGGAAGCAGTCAGTTTGCGGATCTTGTAGGGCGCACGACGATCTCGTTGACGTCGACATCCTCCGGCTGCTCGATCGCGAAACGAACAGCTCTGGCGATGGCACTCGGCTGCAAGGCGATGGCGCGGTAGGCCTTCATGCCTTCCGCAGCGACCGGATCGGTGATGGTATTCGCGAGTTCGCTTTCGACGACGCCGGGATGGATGCAGGTGACGCGAAGGTCGTCCCGCTCCTGCCGCAGCCCGTCCGAGATCGCCCTGACGGCATATTTCGTGGCGCAATAGACGGCGGCCGTCGGCACCACCTGAAGCGCTCCTATGGACGCGATATTGATGATATGGCCGGAGCCCCGCGCTGTCATTTCCGGCAGAACGGCCGCAATGCCGTAGAGCACGCCCTTAATATTGACGTCGACCATGCGGTCCCATTCATCGACCTTGAGCGATGCCATCGGCGACAAGGGCATAAGCCCGGCATTGTTGATCATAACGTCCACTCGTCCGTATTCTTGGCGGGCAGTATCGGCAAAGGCTGCAACATCCGCCCGATCGGTGACATCGAGCCTGCGGGTCAGCACCTTGCCGCCCTGCGCCCGCAACTCTTCCGCCAGTTCGTCGAGCCGGTCGGTCCGCCGAGCGCCCAGCGCCACCTTGGCGCCAGCCGCAGAGAGCTCCCGGGCTATGCCGGCACCGATACCGCTTGATGCACCGGTGATGAGGACGACTTTATCCATGGTCATGACTTCTCCTTTTTGGATCGTGACACCGCCGAAGCAGTTGCCACAGAGATAGAACACCGCCATTGTTGTGATAAGCCGATGATTGGTTCACATACTGGAAAGCATTGCTAACCAATGGTTCCCGACCTTAATTCTCTTGCGACTTTTCTTCTCGTGGCGGAGGAGCGCAGTTTTCGCGCCGCAGCCGATCGCATGGGCGTGACCCGGTCGGCTGTCAGCCAGACCATTCGGCGGCTGGAGGAAAATCTCAGCATCGCGCTGGTGCAGCGAACGACGCGAAGTGTCAGCCTGACCGAGGCCGGCGAGCGGCTTTATGGCGAAGTCGCACCGGCGCTTGGAGAAATGCAGGCGGCACTGGAACGGACCGGCAGCCTGAGCGGCCATCCAAGCGGGCAGTTGCGGCTCGCTGTCTCGTCGATTGCCGAAAGCTTCTTGTCAGGCACCCTGCTGGCAGCCTTTGCCGAAGCCTATCCGGAGGTGAAGTTTCATATCACCGTGACGGACGAGGAATTCGACATTGTCGCCGAAGGATATGATGCGGGCGTCAGACTCGGCGAAGTAATTGCGCAGGACATGATCGCCGTCCCCGTTTCCGGCGAGCAGCGGCAATTGGCGGTCGCCTCGCCAGATTATCTTGCACGCTTCGGTTCACCGTCCCATCCACGCGAGCTGGCCGCCCGTCGCTGCATCGGCTGGCGGTCGGGACCGCATGTCGCGCCTTACCGGTGGGAGTTTGCAGAGGATGGGCCGGATGGGCGCAAGGACTTCGCAGTCGCCGTTGCGGACACGATCACCACCACGGACATGACCTTGATGATCCGGCTCGCCGTTGCCGGCGCGGGCATCACCTTCGGCATGGAGGAAAGCTTCCGGCCCTTTATCGAACGCGGTGAATTGGTGCCGGTTCTGGAAGAGTTCTGCCCGCGTTTTCCCGGCTTCTACCTTTACTATCCGAACCGCCGCAACATGGCACCAAAACTTCGCGCCCTGATCGACCATCTGCGGCGCCCGAAATAGGTGCCGCCCTACTGCGGCGGCTGTCCGTTGGAAGCGGAAATGCCGCCATCGACCCGAAGATTGACGCCGGTGACGAAGCGGGCGTCGGCGCTTGCCAGGAAGGCGATGACCGGCGCGATATCCTCAGCTTCATTCAAATCGGGTCGACCAGACCAGAAAAGGACAGCCGCTACAGGTGAAGGTTCCGCGTCCGCGGGCAATGCTGCTATGCTGCTTCTGCCAACCGAACCGATACCCGAACGACTATGAAAAACCTTGCCTACACCCCTTACGATGGCTCCAGCCAGCCGTTCACGATCGGCCTGCAGCAGCTCGATCCAAGCCGGTGGATCGAGCCGGACGACGACTTGGCCTATCATCTGGCGGAAAAGAAGAGACTCCTTGCGGAACACGGGGCAAAGATATTCCTGGCAGAGCCGGGCATGCAAACGGCCCAGCAGGAAATCCTCGACGAGATGGCTGCCTACCTTGCCGCCAATCATCCAAGACACTACCGCCGCCACGGCGAGCTGATGACGATGGCGGGCCACACCGTCGACCTCCGCGATCAGACGCTTGCGCCACTCCTGCGTGCCGGGCTTCTGGTCCAGGACGACCTCGTCATCATGCGCAAGGGCGACAACGGATGGCGTATCGCGGCCGCTTTTCTAGCCTTTCCTTCGTCCTGTTCGCTCACCGAAAAATTCGGCAAGGTTATGGACGAGGTACATGCGCCGGTGCCTGACTTCCATGCCGGAAGCCGCAATGCGGACCTCATCAACCGCATGTTCGACAACCTGTCGCCAGCCCGTTTCGTGGTGCGTTGGAACTGGTCGGTCAACTGGGGCTATGAGCTTTACCGTCCTGCCGCTCAGCCAGCTTCCGAGATAAAAGCCGCGCCGCCGGAAGATACCTACCTGCGCATTGAGCGCCAGACGCTGCGCAAGATGCCCGTTTCCGGCGACATCCTTTTCACAATCCGTATCTATCTTGACCCGGTGAAAACGATTCTGGCGCAGCCGAATGCCAAAGAGCTTGCCGCTTCCCTGGCCGATCAGCTCGAGGCGTTAAGTGTAGACCAAGCTGTCTACAAAAGTCTGCTCGCCAAGCGCAGCGAGCTGATCGGCCATTTGCGCCATGGAATCGGAGCCGTTAGCCCGACAAAATCCGGCGCTTGAGTGGCAACCGCCCTTGGCAGGCTCTTTATTGTGACGAAGTTTTATGATCTAGAGCGGCGCGAATTGCGCTTGCGCAGCAAATTTCGATCACCGCCGAAGAAGCGGGTAGCGGCTTCAAAAGCCGATCCAAGGAGAGATAGATGGCAGAAACAAATTATCCGGTTCATGGCGAGATCACCGGCCCGATCGTGATGATCGGCTTCGGCTCGATCGGTCGCGGCACGTTGCCGCTCATCGAACGCCATTTCAAGTTCGACAAGAGCCGGATGGTGGTCATCGACCCGCGTGAAGAGCCCTCCGACATGGAGATCCTCAAGAAGCATGGCGTCCGGCACATCAAGGAATACGTCACCAAGGAGAACTACAAGGAACTCCTGAAGCCCCTCCTGACCGAAGGCGAAGGTCAGGGCTTCTGCGTCAACCTTTCGGTCGACACCGGCTCGCTCGATCTGATGAAGCTCTGCCGCAAGCTCGACGTCCTCTATATCGATACCGTTGTGGAGCCCTGGCTCGGCTTCTACTTTGACAAGAACATGAAGAATTCCGAGCGCACCAATTATGCGCTGCGCGAAACCGTGCGCAAGGAAAAGGCTAAGAACCCGGGCGGCGCAACGGCCGTTTCCACCTGCGGCGCCAATCCGGGCATGGTCTCCTGGTTCGTTAAGCAGGCGCTGGTGAACCTCGCCAACGACACCGGCATGAAGTTCGAACAACCTGATCAGCACGACCGCGAAGGCTGGGCCAAGCTGATGAAGAAGCTGGGCGTCAAGGGCGTCCACATTGCTGAGCGCGATACCCAGCGCACCAAGAACCCGAAGCCGCTCAACGTCTTCTGGAACACCTGGTCGGTGGAAGGCTTCATTTCCGAAGGCATGCAGCCGGCCGAACTCGGCTGGGGCACCCATGAGGAATGGATGCCGAAAAACGCCAAGACGCACAAGAAAGGTTCACAGGCCGCCATTTATCTGGAGCAGCCAGGTGCTAATACCCGTGTGCGCACCTGGTGCCCGACGCCCGGCCCGCAATACGGCTTCCTCGTCACCCACAACGAGTCGATTTCGATCGCCGATTATTTCACTGTGCGCGACAAGGACGGCGAAGTCAGCTTCCGTCCGACCTGCCATTATGCCTATCATCCCGCCAATGACGCCGTGCTTTCCTTGCACGAAATGTTCGGCAATGGCGGCAACCCGCAGCCTGTCCACCACGTGCTCGACGAGAATGAACTGGTCGACGGCGTCGATGAACTCGGCGTGCTTCTGTATGGCCACGAAAAGAACGCCTACTGGTTCGGTTCGCGCCTGTCGCTCGAAGAAACCCGCCGCATTGCACCTTACCAGAACGCTACCGGCCTGCAGGTGACATCCGCCGTCTTGGCCGGCATGGTTTATGCGCTGGAAAACCCGACGGCCGGCATCGTGGAAGCCGACGAGATCGATTACAAGCGCTGCTTGGAAGTGCAGCTACCCTATCTTGGCCCTGTCGAAGGCCATTACACAGACTGGACGCCGCTCGAAGGGCGCCCGGGCCTTTTCCCGGAGGATATCGACGAGAGCGATCCGTGGCAGTTCAGGAACATCCTGGTCCGCTAGGCTCCAGAAATCTAGGAACTCTGAGCGCCCGCCGTCAAGCGGGCGTCTTCTCAAGGAAACGAGGCCGGCGGCGTGTTAAATGCAGTTCGCTTGCCTTATAAGGCCCGAGGCGCCATGTTTCGGATGGCCGGACGATCGAATTGCGGGAGATTGATCATGAAATTGAAACTGGGCTTCGCGCTCATCGCCGCTGCAAGCCTTACGGCTTGCGTTTCTTCGCCGCCGCCACGCCAGGTTTCCTCAATGCCTTCTCAGCCCCAGGGTGTTGAAGGCAATTGGGTCGATCCGAACGGCATCGTCTCGTCGTTCCAGGGCGGCACCTTCAACACACGCGCCAGCGACAGCAATGCCCTGCTTGCCAGCGGCACTTATGTCAGCCTGTCCCCGACACTGGTCGAAATCAACATGACCTCGCTGGTGCGCAAGACGCAGTCGCGTGTTAATTGTTCGCTCGCATCGCCAAGCCAGCTGAACTGCACGCAGGATACCGGAGCGCAATTCTCGCTTACCCGCCGCAGCTGAAGTCACTCTTCCCGGCAGTTTCGAGACCCCGCTTCGGCGGGGTTTTTGCGTTGAAGCTAACGCAAGCGGTGTGCAGACTGCCTGTCATATTTCCCTTGAAACCGGCTTTGCTTGATGAAAGCATGCGCTGCACAAAGATTGTCACGGTGGGACGCTAGAACAATCGAAGCGAGGCGGCGGCAAGCCGACCGGAATAACAGGAGAGAGACAGATGATGAAGACCTTGAGACTGGGCTTGCTGGCAGCGTCGGCCATGGCTCTTTCAAGCGGCGTTGCATTTGCAGACTTCGAGCTGAATATCCTGCACATCAACGACTTCCACTCGCGTATCGAGTCCATCAACAAGACTGACTCGACCTGCTCTCCCGAAGAGGAAGGCAAGAACGAATGCTTCGGCGGCGCCGCCCGACTGCTCACCGCCATCAACCAGACCCGCGATGGCCTGAAATCTCAGAACAAGAACGTGCTTCTGCTGAACGGCGGCGACAATTTCCAGGGCTCCCTCTTCTACACGACCTATAAGGGCGCGACGGAAGCCGAAGTGCTGAACGCCATGAAATTCGACGCGATGACCGTCGGCAATCACGAATTCGACGACAGCGACGACGTGCTGGCGACCTTCCTGGACAAGGTCCAATTCCCGGTCGTGACCGCCAATGTGACACCCGCCGCGGCGGCAAAGATCGGCGACCGCATCAAGCCGTCGATCGTCCTCGATGTCGCCGGGCAGAAGGTGGGCATTGTCGGTGCAGTCACCAATGATACGCCCGAAATCGCTAATCCGGGGCCTAATATCACCATCACGGACGATGTTGCCAAGATCACCGAGGCCGTCCAGGCGCTGAAGGCGCAGGGCGTCAACAAGATCATCGCGCTGACGCATGTCGGCTACCCCCGCGACCTTTCGGCGATCGCCAAGATCGCCGATGTGGACGTGGTCGTCGGTGGCCATAGCCACACGCTTTTGTCCAACGTGGTCAAGGGTGCGGAAGGTCCGTATCCGACTTGGGTAGACAATCCGGCCGGCTACAAGGTGCCGGTGGTCCAGGCCTTCCAGTATTCCCGCTATCTCGGCGATCTGAAAGTCGTGTTCGATGATGCGGGCGTCGTAAAGCAGGCGGACGGAGAGCCGATCCTCGTCGATTCCAAATTCCAGCCCGACCCGGCCCTGGTTGCCCGCATCAACGAGCTGAAGGCGCCGATCGAAGAGCTGAAGAAGAAGGTCGTCGGTTCGACGGACGCGCTGATCGACGGCGATCGCAAGATTTGCCGGGCCAAGGAATGCTCCATGGGCAACCTGCTGGCCGATGCGCAGCTCGACCGCGTCAAGGGCCAGGGCATCACCATCTCGATCCAGAATGGCGGCGGCCTGCGTGCGCCGATCGATGCCGGCGAGATTACCATGGGCGAGGTCCTGACCGTTCTGCCTTTCCAGAACACCCTCGCCACGTTCCAGCTCAAGGGCGCCGATCTCGTCACGGCGCTTGAAAACGGCGTCAGCCAGATCGACGACGGCGGCGGACGCTTCCCGCAGGTTGCCGGCATGAAATATTCCTTCGACAAGTCGAAACCGGTCGGCAGCCGCATCAGCGACGTTCAGGTCAAGGAAGGCGATGCCTTCGTAGCGCTCGATCCAACCAAGACCTATGGGATCGTCACCAATAATTACGTGCGCGGCGGCGGCGACGGATACAAGATCTTTGCGACCAATGCCCAGAACGCCTACGACTTCGGTCCCAATCTCGAACAGGCGGTCGCCGACTATCTGACCGCCCACAATCCCTATAAGCCCTATACGGACGGCCGCATCACCGATCTGACACCGGCAGGCTATGTACCGCCGGCCAAGCCGGCTCCGGCTGCACCACCCGCGCCGGCTGCAGCGGCTCCTGCAGCCCCTGCCCCATCCACCACGGCTCAGGCTCCGGCTGCGCCGGCAACACCCGCTCCCGCTCCGGCAACACCGGCTCCCGCAGCCATGCCTGCTCCTCCGGCTCCCACAGCACAGGGACCGGCAACGACGACAGCACCCGCTCCCGTTGAGGCCGAAGGTCAGACGACGCCACCGGCGGCAGGTCCCAGCAAGTATACGGTCGTCAAGGGCGACTCGCTGTGGAAGATCGCCGAGAGCACCTATGGCGATGGCGAGCAGTGGACGAAGATCGCCAAGGCCAACCCTCTGCGGGACCCGGACGTCATCCAGGTCGGCGCGGAATTGGACCTGCCGGCGAAGTAAGCGCTGCCTCGGACAATTTGTCCTGCCAGATATTACCGGTCCGGGCTTCCCCGGACCGGTTTTTCTTTCTAGAAACACTCTAAATAAGCTGCCATGCGCGCGCGGCCACGCGGGCCTTGGCATACCACCATTGAGAGTGTTCGCCATGAATATGATTTCCGCCATGCCATCCGGCCATCCGAAGATCCGCTTCGGCAAGGTCGGCGTGCTGCTCGTCAACCTCGGTACGCCGGACGGGACGGATTACTGGTCGATGCGGCGCTACCTGGCCGAATTCCTGTCGGACAAGCGGGTGATCGAATGGTCGCGGCTCTACTGGTACCCGATCCTCTACGGCATCGTCCTGAACAAGCGGCCGCAGAAGGTCGGCAAGGCTTACGAGGAGATCTGGAACAAGGACCTCAACGAAAGCTATCTGCGCACCTTTACCCGCAGCCAGGGACAACTGATGGGAGAGCGCCTGAAGGACCTGCCGAATGTCGTGGTCGATTGGGCGATGCGCTATGGCAAGCCGTCGATTGCAGAGCGCATCGACGCGCTGAAGGAACAGGGTTGCGAGAAGATCCTGCTCTTCCCGCTTTATCCGCAATATGCGGCATCGACGACGGCGACCGTCAACGACAAGGCATTTGAGCACCTGATGAAGCTGCGCTGGCAGCCCGCGATCCGCACCGTGCCGCCCTATCATGACGATGCTGCCTATATCGATGCCCTGGCAAATTCGGTCCGCAGCAAGCTCGCTACGCTCGACTGGGAACCGGAAATGCTGCTGGCCTCCTTCCATGGAATTCCGCAATCCTATTTCCGGGCCGGAGATCCCTATTACTGCCATTGCCAGAAGACCGGCCGGCTGCTTGGCGAGGCGCTTGGCCTGACCGGCAAGAATTTCATGGTCACCTTCCAGTCCCGCTTCGGACCGGAGGAATGGCTGCAGCCCTATACGGACAAGACGGTCGAAAAGCTGGCGCAGGACGGCATCAAGCGCATCGCGGTGATGAACCCCGGTTTCGTGTCCGATTGTCTTGAGACCCTGGAGGAAATCGCCGGCGAAGCTGGCGAGATCTTCCACCATAACGGCGGCGAGAAGTTCGTGCATATTCCCTGCCTCAACGACAGCGAGGGCGGCATGAACGTGCTGGAAACGGTGGTGCGCCGGGAACTGCAGGGCTGGGTTTGACGAAAGGAAAAACGTGCAAGGAGCGAGCGCCAAAACTCCCTGGGCATTATGGTGTGCATTTGCTTTGAGTAGCTGCTCAGAGGCGGATAGCACTGCCAAGGTGCCGCAACGGTTCGCCGAGGCGGCCTGCCCATTCACGGTTGAGATCCCCGCTCCTTTAAAGCTTGATGCCGACAGTCCCGAAACGATTTCCTATGACGCCGATGGGAAGCTGGTTTCTGCTTCTTGGAGCGGAAGGGATACGGAGGTGATGTTGATGTGCACCGGCAACCTGCAATATCGGCTGGATGAAGGCTATGAAGAAAACACCTGCAGCGCCACCAATCCAAACCTCGTCGTGGGCAGCATCTGCGGTCGGACCCAGAAGTTCGGGGGCGTGGAAGTAGCATTCCCAACCGACGATCCGGCCGCTGGCGTCAAATATTTCTCGCTTTATGTCGGCCACAAGGAAGGCAAAGGAAAGGTTACCCTCCGCGTCGCGTCGACCAGATCCTCAGTCGACGAAACGGAGCGGAAGCGCATCGATCTCCTCGCCGATACCATCTACGCGACCATCCGCTAGATTGCGGTGGGCGATGTCAGCGGCAGTTGGATGCCTTGCGCACCGACAGGCCCATCTTCGTGAGCCAGAGGGCCAGCACCAGCCCTGTGGGGCCGGCACCTGCAATCAAGACGTCATGGCGCATGAAACACTCTCCCCCTGGCTCGCCTCAAGATGAGGCGAAGAGGCCTAAAGCGCAATGTGTTACCGCACCTCCTCGGCCTTGAAACCTTCCGTCGCCGCCTTCCAGAACTCCGGATCTTCATAGGCCGTCGGGTCGTCCACGCCGGCAAGGTGAAACGCTTCCCGGCGTTCGACGCAGGTGCCGCACCGGCCGCAATGCAGATCTCCGCCCTTGTAGCAGGACCAGGTCTCGGCAAACGGCGTGCCATGCAAAGCCCCGTCCGTGACGATCTCGGCCTTGGAGCCGTTGACGTAGGGCGCCAGCAGCCGCACGGATGCATAGCCGTCGAGCGCCCTGTCCTGCATTGCCTGGAAAGCCGCAATGAAATCCGGGCGGCAGTCTGGGTAGATGAAGTGATCGCCACCATGCACGGCAATTGCCACCGCATCCGCCTGCCGGGCGGGGGCGACGCCGAAGGCGACCGAAAGCATGATGGCATTGCGATTGGGAACCACGGTGACGCGCATGGTCTCCTCCGCATAATGCCCATCCGGCACGGCAACGTCATCGGTGAGTGCCGACCCGGTCAGCTTGCTGCCGACCGCTCGCATGTCGATGACATCGTGGAAGACGCCGAGGCGCTTGGCACAGGTCCTGGCATAGTCCAGTTCCTTGCGGTGGCGCTGGCCGTAGTCGAAGGAGATGAGGCCGATAAGTCCGCCTTCATCCGCCACGCGATGCGCGAGAGAGACGGAATCGAGACCGCCGGAGCAGACAACGATGGTTTTCATGGGCGTGATCCTTGTTTTGACCGGGTAGGCTGCGACCGGTAATGAGCCTCTTCGTCTAGAACGACCCGGAATGCTTGTGAAGACAGCTTCGCTTGAATAGGATCGCCGCACCGAGACAGATCGGATTGGGCGGAGGATTTAGATGGTGCTGGGTGGATTCGATATCGTTGTCATCGGCGTGGTACTGCTCGCCATTCTGGTTCTGTTTGCAGCAATCAAGACGGTGCCGCAGGGCTATCGCTACACGGTGGAACGGTTCGGCCGCTACACCCGCACGCTCGACCCCGGCCTCAACCTGTTGACTCCCTTCATCGAACGCATCGGCGTTCGCATGAATGTCATGGAGCAGGTCCTCAGCATCCCGACCCAGGAAGTGATCACCAAGGACAATGCCAGCGTTTCCGCCGACGCGGTTGCCTTTTATCAGGTGCTCAATCCGGCCCAGGCCGCCTACCAGATTTCCAATCTGGAAAACGCCATCCAGAACCTGACCATGACCAATATCCGGTCGGTGATGGGTTCGATGGATCTGGACGAACTGCTGTCCAACCGCGAAGTGATCAACGAACGGCTGCTGCGGGTCGTGGATGAAGCGGTCGGCCCCTGGGGCATCAAGGTCACCCGTGTCGAGATCAAGGACATCCAGCCGCCGGCGGATCTTGTAGCGGCAATGGGCCGTCAGATGAAGGCCGAGCGCGAGAAGCGAGCCCAGGTTCTGGAGGCGGAAGGCTCACGAAACGCTCAGATCCTGCGGGCCGAAGGCTCCAAGCAGGCAGCGGTGCTGGAAGCCGAAGGCAAGCGGGAAGCGGCCTTCCGCGAGGCCGAAGCCCGTGAGCGTCTCGCTGACGCGGAAGCGAAGGCCACTCAGGCCGTTTCGCAGGCCATTGCGGCGGGTGATGTGCAGGCCATCAACTACTTTGTGGCGCAAAAATATACCGAGGCACTGGTCGCAATCGGCAAGGCGCCGAATTCCAAGATCGTCCTGATGCCGCTGGAAGCATCGTCCATCATCGGTTCGCTCGGCGGCATCGGTGCGATTGCCAAGGAAGTTTTCGGTGATGGTTCCGCGCCCGCCACCCCGCCTCGCCCGCCGGCGGCGCCCCGGCAGCAGACGGTTCCGCGTACCATGCCGGCGTTTACGACCAATCCCGCGCCGAACTCTTCATCGTCCGAGACTTAAAGGCCATGCTGCACGAGATGATAAACGGTCTTGGCCCCTGGAGCTGGTGGATACTGGGTCTTGTGCTGCTTGCAGCCGAGCTTGCCGCACCGGGCGTCTTCCTGATCTGGATCGGCTTGGCGGCCATCATACTCGGCGTGCTGTCGCTTGTGTTCTGGGAAGCGGCCTTCTGGAGCTGGCAGCTGCAGCTTTTGATCTTTGCCGCCCTCTCCGTCGCCTTCGCACTTGCGGGACGCCGCATCTATGCCGGTCGTCACCAGCCGAGTGACGAGCCGCTGCTGAACCGCCGCGGCGAAAGCCTCGTCGGCCGCACATCAATTCTTGCCGAGCCGATCAGCGAAGGGCGCGGCCGCATCCGTCTCGACGATACCTGGTGGCCTGTCATGGGGCCGGACCTTCCCGCCGGCACGCGCGTGATGGTGACTGAAGCGTGCGGCCGCAGCCTGACCGTGGAAGCAGCCTGAAGAAGGCCATTACCTGTCCCCGATCAGCCAAGCTGATCTTGCTTAGGCATAGTCTTTATAGATGCCTCAGGCGACTCCGACCCGCAGCAGGTCGTGGAAATGTACGATGCCGATCGGGCGATTTTCTTCATTGACGACAATCAGCGCGCCAATGCTGTACTTGTTGAGCAGAGCCATGGCTGCCGTAGCCAGCGTGTCCTTGCCGACGGTTTTCGGATTTTCCGTCATCCAGTCGTCGACGACGGCTTCCTTGAGATTGACATCGAGGTGACGGGCAATGTCACCGTCGGTCACCACGCCGCATAGGCGTCCGTCTTCGTCGACGATGCCGACGCAGCCGAACCGTTTGCGTGAAAGCTCGTCGATGGCATCGGGCATGGACGTGCCGAGCTTCACCAGCGGCAGGCGCTCACCGGTATGCATGAGGTCGCTGACATGGCTGAGCATGGCGCCCAGCTTGCCGCCTGGATGGTAAACGCGAAAGTCTGTCGCTGAAAAGCCTCGTGCCTCGAGCAGAGCCACCGCCAGCGCATCGCCGAGCGCAAGCTGCATCAGCGTCGAGGTGGTCGGCGCCAGGCCATGCGGGCAGGCTTCCTGCTCGCGCGGCAGAAGGAGAACCAGATCGGCCGCACGCGCAAGCGTCGACGCCTCGCCGGAGGTGATCGCGATCAACGGAATGGAAAAGCGGCGTGTAAAGGCAACGATGCCCTGGAGCTCAGCAGTTTCCCCGCCCCATGACAATGCCAGCACCACATCACCCGGCGCAATCATGCCGAGATCGCCGTGATTGGCTTCCACCGGATGAACGAAAAAGGCAGGCGTGCCCGTCGAGGCGAGACTGGCGGCAATCTTTCGCCCGATATGGCCGCTCTTGCCGATTCCTGTCACGATAACCCGGCCGTCGATCTCGCCGATCATCGTGGTGACCTTGCGGAAGACATCCCCAAGGCCGTTTTGCAGGGATCGTTCCAGGGCATCAAGTCCCTGTTTTCCAAAAGCGACCGTCCTCAGGGCAGAGTCGATCACGTCATTTTCGACGAGTTGTAAAGCTCTTTTGATCATCGGCATGGCTTAGACCTTTTGACCGGCCAAGTCCATCCGGTTTCCCCTCCTGGCCAAAACCCGAACCCAAATGGCAAGTCGAAACCAAACGTTAACCACGAGGCTTTACGTTTGGGTAAGCATTCCGATCGCCAGGCAGGCCCATGAAGAGCAATACGATATCAGGCACGACGCTGAACCGGCGCCGGAAGGCTCTCGGCCTGCTGCTCGCCTGTTCGGCGCTGGGCTCACCTCTACTTTCCCCCCTTCTGGCAACGGCGCAGACGCTCTTTCCCTCGCAGGCCAGCCCGCTTCCCGGGCTCTCCGATCAGCAGTTCGGCACAGCCGGCACGACAACGGTCACCACCAATGCGGGGACGACAACCGGCTCGGCGTTGCCAAGCGCGAATGCTGGCACCGCACCCGGAACCGGAACCGAGAATGAGTCCGGAAGCGAGGCCCCAGCCACGCCCACCAGTCCGCAAGCTTCCGCGGCAGCTGAGCGTGATACACCTTTCGAGGAGGATCTGAACCAGCCCTACGACCAGTCGCTGGATGCCGATAGCGGGGCAGGACCGATCGACCAGCAGGAGCAGCCGCGCGTACCGGGTGATCCGACCGGGATACGGCTTGGCACGTTCATGCTCCGGCCATCCGTCAACCAGAGCATCAATACCGAGATCACCCGATCCGGCGGCGCCAAGCTGACCCGCAACTATCTCGCTACCGGCATTCGAGGCAGCCTGTCTTCCGACTGGTCGCGCCATTCCCTGACGGTCACCGGCGACGGCACTTTCGAGAAGGACTTGAGCGGCGGGAAAAGAAATTTCGAACCCGAGGGCACGATTGCGGCCGACCTTCGGCTCGATCTTGCAGACGACACGATCGCGCATGTGACCGGCGGATACAGCTTCGCGCGCGAAGACAATGACGATCCCAATGCGGTTGGGGGTGCTACGGAGCAATCCGGCGTCCACCAGTTCAATGGCGGGCTCTCGGTCGAACGGGATCTCGGCCTCATCCGCGGGCTTGCTGCGCTGGACGCTACCCGCTACATCTATACCGATGCAGAGCTTTCCGGTGGCAATGTCATCAGCATGAAGGATCGTAACCGCAGCGGTGTCGACGGGCGCTTGCGCCTCGGCTACGAGCTTTCACCGGCGCTCATTCCTTTCGCGGAAGTTGCAGCTGGCCATACCTTCTACGACCGCCGTCGCGACAGTTCGGGTTATGAACGCTCATCGCAGAGCTATGCGGCGCGCAGCGGCGTCGAGTTCGATTTTGGCGAAAAGCTGCGCGGCGAGATCGGCACCGGCTATCAAGTAGTCGACTATGACGATAGCCGGCTGAACTCGATCGACGCGCTGACCCTGGACGGGAATGCCACCTGGTCGCCGCAGCGCGGCACCGACGTCAATCTTGGCCTGCGAACCTCTGTGCAGGATACGACGACTGCCGGCGAGAGCGGCTGGGTCGAATATGAACTGACCGCAGCGCTGGCGCATGAAATGCGCGACAACCTCATCGGCCGATTGAGCGGCAGCACCGTCCTGCGTGACTTCCAAGGCGGCACCAGCGACGGAAAGACTTGGGTCGCCGGGGCTGGTCTGACCTGGGCAATCAACCCCTATCTCGATGTGACGGGGGATGTCGAATACGAACAAAGCAGCGGCAGCGACAGCTCCGACCAAGACATCATCCGTGCGGGGCTAGGACTGACGCTAAAGCGATAGGGCTAATCATTTCCGATGCTTGCGCAAACTGAAGAGTTCACCTTTCCGTGATCTCAAAGCCGGAAGCGTCGCGTTAACGACAGGCCTGAGTGCCTTGATAGTGAGCGTAATCTGTCTCACGCGCTTAATGCCTCAGGAAGCTTTCGACATCTTGCCATCCGAACCCAAGTGATCGATCGAATCTTGCGCACTGGCTTAAAGCGGTAAGGGTTAGGATGGCGCGCTATGCATGGGCTGCATACCTGCTCCGCGAGATACCCCGAAACGAACTGGCGGCATGATCGGCCGAAATTCAGATCCTATCTTTCCAACTGTGAGCATATGCAACATATACGCCCTGAGCGGCACATTTCTGCCGCAATGCAGCATGGCTGCAGGCTTAAATCAGAGGTATAAAGTGGCTAGTTATTCGAGTGACAGCTTGTCCGGACGTCCTTCGTCGTCCGCCGGCACAGGCACAAACAACTATCAATTCGCTCTCGTTGCGTTGACGTCCCTGTTTTTCATGTGGGGTTTCATTACCTGCCTGAACGACATTCTCATTCCGCACCTGAAGAACGTATTTTCGCTGAACTACACCCAATCCATGTTGATTCAGCTCTGCTTCTTCGGGGCCTATTTCGTGGTGTCATTGCCTGCCGGCGCGCTCGTCAAGCGCATCAGCTACAAATGGGGCATCGTCGTCGGGCTCTTGGTTGCCGCAATCGGCTGCGCGCTCTTCATCCCGGCCGCCAGCTATCGCGTCTATGCGCTGTTCCTGGGCGCGCTCTTCGTTCTGGCAACTGGCGTCACCATTCTGCAGGTCGCCGCAAATCCCTATGTGACCGAACTGGGGGCGCCGGAAACCGCTTCCAGCCGCTTGACGCTGACCCAAGCCTTCAACTCGCTGGGCACCACAGTGGCACCGCTGTTTGGCGCCTTCCTCATCCTGTCGGCTGCCGCAGCCGACATCCAGAACGCCACGCCGGAGCAGATCGAAACCCTGCGCATTGCCGAAGCCGGCGCCGTGCGCTTCCCCTACATGATCCTTGCCATCGCCTTTCTGGTACTGGCCGCCATCTTCGCGGCGCTGAAGCTGCCAAAGGTGGAAGAGGCTGAAGCGGACGTTGCCGGCCATGCGGCAGGCGGCTCGGCATGGTCCTACCGGCATCTGGTTCTTGGCGCGGTCGGCATCTTTCTATATGTCGGCGCGGAGGTGAGCATTGGAAGCTTCCTCGTCAACTATCTGGCCGAACCCACCATCGCCAATATGCCGGAGGCGGAAGCTGCCCATTACGTTGCCTATTTCTGGGGCGGCGCCATGATCGGTCGTTTTATCGGCTCCTTTGCCATGCGCTATGTGGACGACGGCAAGGCCTTGGCCTTCAACGCCGTGATGGCGATCGCCTTGTTGCTGCTGACGGTCTTTGCGGGTGGCACGCTTGCCATGTGGGCCGTTCTCGCAGTCGGACTGTTCAACTCGATCATGTTCCCGACGATCTTCAGCCTGGCCTTGAAGGGGCTCGGCCGTTACACCAGCCAGGGCTCGGGCATCCTGTGCCTGGCCATCGTCGGCGGTGCGCTTCTGCCGGTGGTACAAGGCGGTCTCGCCGATACGATCGGCATTCACCTCGCCTTCCTGATGCCGGTGGTCTGCTACCTCTACATCGCCTTCTACGGCATCAAGGGTCACAAGCCGGCCTGATTGCGTTCCAGCAAGTGCGGCAAGGCAGGCATTGGTTGGCCTGTCTGTCGCACTGTCGGGCAAAGAAAAGCCCTGGCGTCATCGGCCAGGGCTTTTCTTGTTCGACGAAGCAGATGCCTCTTACAGCAGTCCCGAAACCAGCTTCTTCAGCGGGCCTTCTATCGCGGGGCGAATGTCAGGCCGCTGCAGGGCGAAGGCGAGGTTGGCAAGAATGAAGCCGTCCTTGGCGCCGCAGTCATAGGTTTCGCCCTTGAAATGGTAGGCCGCGAATTCCTGACTCTTTGCCAGCGCCAGCATGCCGTCGGTCAGCTGGATCTCGTTGCCGGCTCCGCGCTCCTGGGTTTCCAGGATCTTGAAGATCTCCGGCTGCAGGATGTAGCGGCCGTTGATGAAGAAGTTCGAAGGTGCGGTGCCCTTGGCCGGCTTCTCGACCATTTCCGTGATCTTGAAGCCGTCGCCGACCGGAGCGCCCTTTCCGACAATGCCGTATTTATGAGCCTGGTCAGGATCGCATTCCTCGACGGCAAGCACGTTCCCGCCTGTCTGGCCGTAGAGATCGACCATGCCGGCAAGGCAGCTCTTTTCCGACGACATGATCATGTCCGGCAACAGAACGGCGAAGGGCTCGTTGCCGACGATGTCGCGGGCGCACCAGACCGCGTGGCCGAGACCAAGCGGAACCTGCTGGCGGGTGAAGCTGGCCGTGCCGGCCTTCGGCAGGATATGCGACAGAAGCGTTAGCTCAGCATTCTTGTTGCGCTCGCGCAGCATCTGTTCGAGTTCGTACTGGATATCGAAATAGTCTTCGATGACGCCCTTGCCGCGGCCGGTGACAAAAACAAAGTGCTCGATGCCCGCTTCGGCGGCTTCATCCACCACATACTGGATGACAGGCTTGTCGACGACAGTCAGCATCTCCTTCGGCACCGCCTTTGTCGCGGGGAGGAAGCGGGTCCCGAGACCAGCGACCGGGAAGACGGCTTTGCGAATTTTTCGTTGCTCTGACACTCATGCCTCCTGAAGCACTTCATTGTGCGGATCTTGATCCGTAAGGGTTCTTATCCGCCATTTGCCACCGTTTCGCAAAGGGCTGCACCCGGCGGCTTTTCTATGGTAAAGAATTTGTTGACCCAATCCTGTTATGACATCGTTAAGCCGCATCCCGGTCTCGCCTTTCGGGCCTGATGATAAAAATGGACACGACTACGATGACGATATTCCGCACCAAACGTTTCCGCGGGTTTGTTTTCAGCTTCGCTGCCGGGCTTGCCGCAGCGATCAGCCCGATAGATGCCCAGGCAGATGCCGGTTTCAAGACGTGGGTGGCAAAATTCTACGAGACGGCCGCAAAGAGCGGCATCAGCCGGTCCACCTACGACAAGGCCTTTGCCGGCGTCACCGGACCGGACGAGGAAGTTCTGGAGAAGGCAGCCTACCAGCCCGAATTCAAGTCGAAGATCTGGGACTATCTCGATTCGCGCGTCAATCCCTATACGGTGCGCATCGGCCGCGAAATGGCCGCCAAGCATCACGGCACGCTGGCGGCACTGGAACGGCATTACGGCGTCGACCGCAATATTCTTCTGGCCATCTGGTCAATGGAATCCAACTATGGCGCCGTTCTGGAAAAGCCCGACCGGCTGCATCATGTGCCGCAGGCCCTGGCGACCCTCGCTTGGGCCGATCAAAGCCGCGCGAAATTTGCCCGTGCGCAGCTCATTGCCGCGCTGAAGATCCTGCAGTCGGGGGATATCAGTGCAAAGCACCTGACCGGATCCTGGGCCGGCGCCATGGGCCACACCCAGTTCATCCCGACCAGTTACCTGCTTTACGCGGTCGACGCGGACGGAAACGGCAAGCGCGATATCTGGAATTCGGTACCCGATGCGCTGGCCACGTCCGCCAATCTGCTGGCCAAGAACGGCTGGCAGGCCGGCAGGACCTGGGGCTATGAAGCGGTGACCCCGGCGGCCGGCGGCCGCTACGAAGGACAAACCAAGACGCTGGCCGAATGGGCAAAGCTCGGCTTTCAGCGTCCCGACGGCAAGGCGTTTCCGCGAGGCGGTGACCGGGCGACGCTGAAGCTCATGGCAGGTGCGGAAGGTCCCGCCTTCCTGATGTTGTCGAACTTCTTCACCATCAAGCGCTATAATGCAGCCGACAGCTATGCGCTGGCCGTTGGCTTGCTTGCGGATGAAATTGCCGGCCACGGCGGCGTCCAGCAGGATTGGCCGCGGCCTCACGGCACTCTCGACATCAAGGAAAAGTTCGAACTGCAGACCCGGATGAAGGCGCTTGGCTATTACGAAGGTGAAGTCGACGGCAATTTCGGCTCCGGCTCGAAGGCCGCCATTTCAACAATCCAGCAGCGCCTGGGCATGCAGCCGAACGGCGAGCCTTCCCAGAAGCTGCTCCAAGCCTTGCGTTGACAACAAGCCACGGCGGCGCCACATCATGGTTGAGACGCCATCAGGCGTGCGTGACGCCGGAGGTTTGAGACGCGTGCAGAAAACAGGGCAATATGGAAGGCTGGTTCGCCTCCTTCTTCTGTTTATGGCGCTGGCGATCGCCTTGCCCATCCAAACTGGGCCGGCATCGGCTCAGGAAGGCCAGCGGCGCAACCTCCTCGATATGTTCTTCGGCGACCGTCCTCGTTATGAGCGTTATCCGCGGTACGAACCGCGATATGAGCCGCGTTACCAGCCACGGTATGAGCCGCGTTACGAGCGAGGCAGCCGCTACGACCCCCGGAACGGTTCGATCATCGAAGCGCCCGCTCGGCCGCCCCGCCGCAGCACGGTTAGAGCTTCCACGCCTCGGGAACCGCAGCCTGCAGCACCACTGAAAGCCGAGCCGGCAGCCAAACTAGAGGATGCGCGCAAAGTGCTGGTGGTCGGCGATTTCCTCGCCGGCGGCGTTGGATCGGAACTTGAAACCGCTTTCGAAAGCTCGCCGGGAGTTTCCATCGTCGAGCGCAGCAATGGCTCGTCCGGTCTGGTGCGCACCGATCATTTCGACTGGCTGGCGGCGTTGCCAGGCATGATCGACGAGGTCAAGCCGGCAGTCGTCGTCGTCATGCTCGGCGCCAATGACCGTCAGCAGATGTCGATCGGAGACAACAAGGAAAAGTTCCGCAGCGATGGCTGGTTCACCGAATACCAGAACCGGGTCACGCAGTTTGCCAGCGCTGTCACATCGCGGAAGATCCCCCTGCTCTGGGTCGGCCTGCCGGCCTTCCAGTCCCCTGCGCTGACAGCAGACGCGGTGACGCTCAATGCACTCTACCGTGCCCAGGTTGAAAAGGCGGGCGGCGAATTTGTCGATGTCTGGGACGGCTTCGTTGACGAGGAAGGCAAATTCGTCGTGACCGGATCGGACATCAACGGCCAGCAGGTCCGGCTGCGCGGTTCCGACGGCATCACATTCACAAAAGCAGGCAAGCGCAAGCTGGCATTTTACGTCGAACGGCTTGCCCGCAGACATTTGGGCGACATGGCCAGCGCCGATCTCCTCAGCCTCGACCCCGGCAGCCTGCCCACGCTTTCGATGACGCCGTCTCCGTCAGACACGGCCGTTCCCACCCAGCCGATCAGCCTTGTTGATCCTGACTTGGACGGCGGAAGCGAACTGCTCGGCGCCACCCCGCCGCCTGCTGTTCTGGCCGAAACACCACGTGACAAGCTGGTGAAGCGGGGCGAACTGCCGGAGCCGCCGGCAGGACGAATCGACAATTACCGGGTAGAGGCTACGCAGTAAGATCTGCCGGATACCGGTGGGTACAATCGCTATTTTCAGCCAAGATCGAGAATTCGTCGCGCTCTCGCCGCTCCCTCTTCATGTTTGACACGATCCACAAAAGCCCGCGCGCGGGGAATGGCATTGTGGAGATACTGATCCGGCCCCAGCATCTTGCGGCGGTTCAATTCGCCAGTGTCGAGAAGGTCGAAATCGACCACTTCGATGTCGCATTGCCAGCCCGGATAGTGCTCCAACCAGCCTTTGGCATGATGCTTCAGTAGCCGTTCCCGACACGAGTAGCCGTGATAGTCGAAGGCAATGATACCATCGGTGACATAGGCATGGGCACCTGCAAAGCCTTCAACCGGAATGATACGCTCGGCATAAAATCGCCGGAACGGCGGATGTCGAAGAAATACGCCTGCTAGAATATGGCAGGCACCATATCCGAAGAAGATCCGGTCGGGCAGAGCCCACCGCCTCACCGGATCCTTCTTGATACCGTGCTTCAGGATGTACATTCGACGGAGGCTGGGCCGATTCTCGGCAGCAGTCAAACCAGATCCAGAAATGAGCAAGACCCTTTCCCAGGAGGAAAGAACCTTGAATAGCCAAACTGCGGAGATTTACCGCGGCAGGACCGAGCTTCCCATCAGAGCCTCGTCGATGGCGCGGGCCGCCTGGCGGCCCTCGCGGATCGCCCAGACGACCAGCGACTGGCCGCGGCGCACGTCACCGGCGGTCCAGAACTTGTCGATTGAAGTCCGATAGTCCTTGTCGTTGGCAACGACATTGGTGGAGCCGCGGCGGTCGACGTTGAGCGTCAGCTTGCCCTCGAGTTCGGACAACACGCCTTCCGTCATTGGGCCGGAAAAGCCGATCGCGATGAAGGCGAGGTCCGCCTTGATGATGAAATCCGTGCCGGCGATTGGCTGGCGGCGCTCGTCCACTTCGCAGCAGCGCACTCCGGTCAGTTGACCATCTTCGCCGACGAATTCCAGCGTCGCCACCTGGAACTCGCGGATTGCGCCTTCCGCCTGGGAAGACGAGGTGCGCATCTTGGTGGCCCAGAAGGGCCAGACCGCGAGCTTGTCTTCCTTTTCCGGCGGCTGCGGACGGATGTCCAGCTGGGTCACCTTGACCGCACCCTGACGGAAGGCCGTGCCGACGCAGTCCGACGCCGTATCGCCGCCGCCGACAACCACGACATGCTTGGCTCCGGCCAGGATCGGATCGGCCGGCCAGGCGACACTGTCGATGTTCTCGCGGCCGAGTCGGCGGTTCTGCTGCACCAGGTAAGGCATGGCGTCATAAACGCCGTTGAGATCGACACCCGGAATGCCAGCCGGACGAGGCGTTTCCGATCCGCCGCAGTACAGCACCGCGTCATGTTCCGCGAGAAGCTGTTCGACCGGCATGTCGACACCGACATTGACGCCCGTATGGAAGGTGACGCCCTCGCCGGTCATCTGTTCGACGCGGCGGTCGATGAAGTTCTTCTCCATCTTGAAATCAGGGATGCCGTAGCGCAGCAGGCCGCCCGCCTTGCTCTCGCGCTCAAAAACATGCACCTCGTGCCCGGCGCGGCCGAGCTGCTGGGCGGCCGCCATGCCGGCTGGACCGGAGCCGATGACAGCCACCTTCCTGCCGGTCTTCACCGTCGCCGGCTGCGGCGCGATGAAGCCGAGCTCATAAGCCTTGTCGGCAATCGCCTGCTCGATCGTCTTGATCGTCACCGGCGCGTCTTCGAGGTTCAGCGTGCACGCCTCCTCGCAGGGAGCGGGGCAGACGCGGCCGGTGAATTCGGGAAAATTGTTGGTGGAGTGGAGGTTGCGGATCGCCTCCTCCCACTTGTTGTTGTAGACGAGGTCGTTCCAGTCCGGGATCTGGTTATGCACCGGGCAGCCGGTCGGGCCGTGGCAATACGGGATGCCACAGTCCATGCAGCGCGCCGCCTGTTTCGTTACTTCCGGATCCGACATCGGGATCGTGAATTCGCGGAAATGCCGGATGCGATCGGAGGCCGGCTGGTACTTCGCCACCTGCCGGTCGATTTCCATGAAACCTGTAACCTTGCCCATACTTGTACCCCTAATTCGTCCCGCCGCTACCGCAGCCAGTTCTCGATCTTCAGTCCCGGCACCCGGGAAAACTCACGTTCATTGTCCGTCACCAGGATCGCATCCAAGGCAAGCGCATGGGCGGCGATCCAAAGATCATTGGGACCGATGTTCTTTCCCTGTCTCAACGCCAGCCGGACTTCGGCATATCGCTGATCACCTGGCAGATTGAGAGGCGCCACATAAAGCCGCCGCGTCACCGCGGATACCTTTTTTGCCAGCTCCTCCGACCCGTTCTTTTCAACGCCGTACCAAATCTCACCATGGGTGATGATGCTGATGAAGGCGTTCTCCTCTCCCACTTCGAGCAGTCGTTCAAGCACCTTTCCACGAGGGTCCCTCACGATCGCCGAGACGATGTTGGTATCGAGCATGAACGGCATCAGAACTCGACTTCACGGAGCGGCGCAAGATCGTCATCATCCGCGACGAAATCCTCTCCACGCCAGGCTTCCGCCCGTTTGAGATACTCGATCAAGCCTGCGGTCACCGCTGTCCGCATCAGTATAGATCCATCCGGCTGCTTCACCAAAACGGCGCGATCGCCTTCGAACTCGAACTCTTTCGGTATCCGAACCGCCCGGCTTCGACCATTCTTGAAGATGGCGACGACAACCTCGCCACCTTCACCAGTGTCTTTTACATGCTCGTTCATGTCAGGCCCCATCTTTGCCATATGCCATCAGCATATCACGCAGATGAAGCTTGTCGACTTATTCCGCGGCGACGCCCATCCGCATGCGCTCCATCTCTACAAGCGCCCGGCGATATTCGACCGGCATGACCTTGCGGAACTTCGGTCGGAACTCGCCCCAGCGATCAAGGATTTCCTTGGCGCGGTTCGAACCGGTGTAGTGCATGTGGTTGGAGATCAGCTGATAAAGCCGCTCCTCGTCGTGGCGCGTCATGTCTTCGGACACGTCGACGCGTCCCTTGTGCATGAGGTCGCCGCCATGATGGTGCAGCTTTTCCAGCATGTCGTCTTCTTCCGGAACCGGCTCGAGCTCGACCATGGCCATGTTGCAGCGCTTGGCGAAATCGCCTCGCTCGTCCAGCACATAGGCGACGCCGCCCGACATGCCGGCTGCGAAGTTACGGCCCGTCTCGCCGAGCACGACGACAATGCCGCCGGTCATGTATTCGCAGCCGTGGTCACCCACGCCTTCGACGACCGCGATCGCACCGGAATTGCGCACTGCGAAGCGCTCGCCGGCGACACCGCGGAAATAGCACTCGCCGGTGATCGCGCCGTAAAGCACTGTGTTGCCGACGATGATCGAGTGCTCCGCGACGATCTTGGAATTTTCCGGCGGACGGACGATGATCCTTCCACCGGAAAGCCCCTTGCCGACATAGTCGTTGCCGTCGCCGATCAGATCGAAGGTGATGCCACGCGCCAGGAAGGCGGCGAAGGATTGGCCGGCCGTGCCGCGCAAGGTCACATGGATCGTATCGTCCTTCAGGCCCTTATGGCCCCAGCGCTTGGCAAGCGCGCCGGACAGCATGGCGCCCGCAGAGCGGTCGACGTTCTTGATCGGCACTTCGAAGACCACCGGCTCCTTGCTTTCCAAGGCCGGCAGAGACTTCTCGATCAGCTTGCGGTCGAGAATGTCGTCGATCGGGTGTTTCTGACGGGTGGTCCAGTACGTTGCCTCCTTCGGAGCCTCCACCTTGTGGAAGATCTTCGAGAAATCGAGCCCCCTGGACTTCCAGTGCGCGATCATCTCGTCCTTCTCCAGAAGTTCGGAAAGACCTATAATGTCGTCGAAACGGGCATAGCCGAGCGAGGCGAGGATCTCACGCACTTCCTCGGCGACGAAGAAGAAGTAGTTGATCACATGCTCGGGCGTACCCTTGAAGCGCTTGCGCAGGACCGGGTCCTGCGTCGCGACGCCGACCGGACAGGTGTTCAAGTGGCACTTGCGCATCATGATGCAGCCTGCGGCGATGACCGGCGCTGTCGCAAAACCGAATTCGTCGGCACCGAGAAGCGCACCGATGATCACGTCGCGGCCGGTCTTCAACCCGCCGTCGACCTGCAGCGCGATGCGCGAACGAAGCCCGTTCAGCACCAGCGTCTGCTGGGTTTCGGCAAGGCCGATCTCCCAGGGTGAACCCGCATGCTTTAGCGAGGTCAGCGGCGATGCGCCGGTGCCGCCGTCGAAACCGGCAACCGTGATATGGTCGGCACGCGCCTTGGCAACGCCCGCCGCAACCGTGCCGACACCGACCTCCGACACGAGCTTGACGGAGATATCCGAAGTCGGGTTGACGTTCTTCAGATCGAAGATCAGCTGCGCCAAGTCTTCGATCGAATAGATGTCATGGTGGGGCGGCGGCGAAATCAGGCCGACGCCCGGGGTGGAATGACGGGTCTTGGCGACCGTTGCATCCACCTTGTGGCCGGGCAGCTGGCCGCCTTCGCCGGGCTTGGCACCCTGCGCCACCTTGATCTGCAGCATGTCGGCATTGACCAGATATTCGGTCGTCACACCGAAGCGGCCGGAGGCGATCTGCTTGATGGCGGAGCGTTCCGAGTTCATCCGGCCGTCGGCCAGCGGCAGATAGCGGTCGCTTTCCTCGCCGCCTTCGCCGGTGTTCGACTTGCCGCCGATCCGGTTCATGGCGATCGCCAGCGTCGTATGCGCCTCGCGGGAAATCGACCCGAAAGACATGGCGCCGGTGGAGAAGCGCTTGACGATGTCCACGGCCGGTTCGACATCATCGATTGCGATCGGCTGACGCCCGAAGGCTTCGGCGGTCTTGATCTTGAACAGGCCGCGGATGGTGTTCATCCGCACAGCCGTCTCGTTGACCATCTGGGCGAACTCGCGATAGCGCTCCTGGCTGTTGCCGCGCACCGCATGCTGCAGCGTCGCGACCACGTCGGGCGTCCAGGCATGGCTCTCGCCGCGAATGCGGTAGGCATATTCGCCACCGATATCGAGCGTCGTGGCCAGAACCGGGTCCTTGCCGAAGGCTGCATGATGGCGAGTGACGGTTTCCTGGGCGATCTCTTCCAGGCCGATGCCTTCGATCGAGGTGGCGGTACCAAAGAAGTACTTTTCCACCAGCTCGGACGACAGGCCGATCGCATCGAAGATCTGGGCGCCGCAATAGGATTGGTAGGTGGAAATGCCCATCTTGGACATGACCTTGAGGATGCCCTTACCCACCGCCTTGATGTAGCGGTAGACGATCTCGCTCGCATCGACCTCCTTGGGGAACTCGCCGCGCATATGCATGTCGGTCAGCGTGTCGAAGGCGAGATAGGGGTTGATCGCCTCGGCACCAAAGCCGGCGAGACAGCAGAAATGGTGGATTTCGCGCGGCTCGCCGCTCTCGACGACGAGGCCGACCGAGGTGCGCAGGCCCTTGCGGATCAGGTGATGGTGCACGGCAGCCGTTGCCAGCAGCGCCGGGATGGCGATGCGGTCCGGCCCGAGCTGGCGGTCGGACAGCACGATGATGTTATAGCCACCCTTGACCGCCGCCTCGGCGCGCTCGCAGAGACGGTCGAGCATTTCCGGCATGCCTTCGGCACCGCGCTCGATGTCATAGGTGAAGTCGAGCGTCTTGGTATCGAACCGGTCTTCCGTATGGCCGATCGAGCGGATCTTTTCCAGATCGCCGTTGGTGAGGATCGGCTGGCGCACTTCCAGCCGCTTGGCATGTGCCGCACCCTCGTGGTCGAGGATGTTCGGACGCGGCCCGATGAACGATACGAGGCTCATGACGAGCTCTTCGCGGATCGGATCGATCGGCGGATTGGTGACCTGCGCAAAATTCTGCTTGAAATAGGTGTAGAGCAGCTTCGACTTCAGCGACATGGCCGAGATCGGCGTGTCGGTGCCCATCGAACCGATGGCTTCCTGTCCGGTCGTCGCCATCGGCGACATCAGGATGCGGGTATCTTCCGACGTGTAGCCGAAGGCCTGCTGGCGGTCGAGCAGCGACACGTCGCGGCGCAGGGCGCGCGGCTCCACCGGCTTCAGTTCCTCGAGGATCAGCTGGGTGCGATCCAGCCACTTCTCGTAAGGATGCTTGGTGGCAAGCTGCGACTTCAGCTCCTCGTCGGAGATGATCTGCCCCTTCTCGATGTCGATCAGCAGCATCTTGCCGGGCTGCAAGCGCCACTTCTTGACGATGTTCTCCTCCGGCACCGGCAGGGTGCCGGACTCCGACGCCAGGATGATACGATCGTCGTCGGTCACCATGTAGCGCGCCGGGCGCAGACCATTGCGGTCGAGCGTCGCGCCGATCTGCCGGCCGTCGGTGAAACAGACCGCAGCAGGACCGTCCCACGGCTCCATAAGAGCCGCATGGTATTCGTAGAATGCCTTGCGTTCCTTAGACATGGACTGATTGCCGGCCCAGGCTTCCGGGATCAGCATCATCATCGCATGCGCCAGCGAGTAGCCGCCGCGCACCAGGAATTCCAGCGCGTTGTCGAAACAGGCGGTATCCGACTGGCCTTCGTAAGAGATCGGCCAGAGCTTGGAAATGTCTTCGCCGAACAGCGGCGAGGAAACGGAGGCCTGACGCGCCGCCATCCAGTTGACATTGCCGCGCAGCGTGTTGATCTCGCCGTTATGGGCGACCATGCGGTAGGGATGGGCCAGCTTCCAGGACGGGAAGGTATTGGTCGAGAACCTTTGGTGGACAAGCGCCACGGCCGTCTCGAACCGGGGGTCCGAGAGATCCTTGTAATAGGCGCCGACCTGATAGGCGAGGAACATGCCCTTATAGACGATCGTCGAGGACGACAGCGACACGGGATAGAAGCCCATATCGGCACCGCCGAAAGCATCGTAGATCCGGTTCGAGATCACCTTGCGGATCAGAAATAGCTTGCGCTCGAAATCCTGGTTGGTCGCGGCATCACGGCCGGCGCCGATGAAGACCTGGACATGATGCGGCTCGGTGGCGGCAATATCGGGTGCTTTGGACAGCGAGGAATTGTCGACCGGCACGTCGCGGAAACCGAGGAACTGCTGGCCCTCCTCGGCGATGACATCCTGGATGACCTTCTTGTAATGCTCGATCTCTTCCGGCTTGCGCGGCATGAAGATATGGCCGGCCGCATATTCGCCTGCCTTGGGCAGGGTGACGCCCTGCCTGGCCATTTCCTCGCGGAAGAAGCGGTCGGGGATCTGCACCAGAATGCCTGCGCCATCGCCCATTAGCGGGTCGGCGCCGACGGCGCCGCGATGCGTGAGGTTTTCAAGGATGAACAGTCCGTCCTTGACGATCTGGTGCGACTTCTTGCCCTTCATATGGGCGATGAAGCCGACGCCGCAGGCATCATGCTCCTTGCGAGGATCATAGAGGCCCTGAGCCGCCGGAATGCCGGAAGCAACGAACGGAATGTCGAGTTTCTTTTCGGAAGACAAGGCGGCACCGACGCTCGTCTCGGAAATGGTCTTCGTCATCGTCATTCCTCCTGTTCGCCGCCTCATCATTGGGCGGCAAGGTGGCTCTCTATTGTCTCTTCCGGATGACAGGAGCGCTCCTGAATTCCGGTCACGCAATCGTACCGAACTGCAGCCACCAACCGCAGCATAACGCGGATCGGCACAACAATCAGTCGCAAACGACCGCACCACACGCGTGTTTTGCGGAAATTAGGACAGTATAGATGACCTAATTTCCATTTTCTATGACACGGAATGAGATGATTAACAAGAGCCCACGCTACAAAAGGAAGGCAAGCTGCGACAGTTGATTGCCCGCGTGCCGTACGCGACGAAATTTTATTACGGCCCAGGCGCGTTGGCGTGAAGTTGATTGCTGCAGCGGTAGGGCCGGCAACGAGATCTAGCTTTACGGTTGAATGGACCCGCAAAACTCTTAATCTGCGCTCCTCTCCAGACCTCATCCAGGTGAATGTATGTTCTTCGCTTCCGATAACTGGGCCGGTGCCCATTCCGCCATCAATGACCGCCTCTCAAAAGAATCGACTCGTTTTGCCGCTGCCTATGGAAACAGCGAACTCGACAAGAGCGTCGAAGAGCGCTTCAACGAGATTTTCGAACGCGAGGTTTCGGTTTACTTCGTGTCTACCGGCACGGCCGCCAATTCCTTGTCGCTCGCCAGCATTGCACGCGTCGGCGGCGTTGTCTTTGCACATTCCGAAGCCCATGTAATCGAGGATGAATGCGGCGCTCCGGACTTCTTCTCCGGCATGCGTATGGTGGGCGTCGAAGGCGCAGGCGGCAAGATCGATCCGGCCAGGCTGAAGGCGCGGATTGCCGGCTTTCCTCAGGATGCACTGCATCACGGGCGCGCCGCCGCCGTTACCATGACCCAGGCGACCGAGACCGGCACGATCTACTCCCTCAATGAAATTGAAGCCATCGTCAGGATCGCCAAGGACAATGACCTGCCGGTTCATATGGACGGCGCCCGTTTCGCCAATGCGCTTGTCGCTCTCGGAGCGACGCCGGCGGAAATGACCTGGAAGCGCGGCGTCGATGTGCTCTCCTTCGGCGGCACCAAGAACGGCTGCTGGTGCGCCGAAGCAATCGTCTTCTTCAACCCGGAGCTCGCCAAAGAGTTTGCCTATATCCGTAAGCGCTCGGCGCAGCTCTTCTCCAAGACCCGTTTCATCTCGGCCCAGTTTGAGGCTTATCTGCAGGACGATCTGTGGCTCGATCTCGCCGGCCACGCCAACGCCATGGCCACCCGCCTGCGAGCTGGGATCGGCGCACTCAACAGCGCCCGCCTCGCCTGGGAGACCACGTCCAATGAGGTCTTTGCCGTGCTCAGCAAGGCATCCGCCGATGCCGCCAAGGAGAAAGGCTCGGCATTCTACGACTGGCCGGTGCCGCTGACCATGCCCGACCTCGTCGCAGAAGATGAAGTGCTGATCCGTCTCGTCACCAGCTTTGCGACGACGCAGGAGGATGTCGACCAGTTCCTGTCGATCTGCGCCGCTGCCTGACGAGGCTCAGCCCGACACAGGCTGAGGTCCGATCCGCTTCGCGATCAGGCTGGAAAGAGCGTCGACCAGTGCGGCATCCGCGCCACGCCTTGCGACAAGGACGAACTCTACGTCATCCAATACCGGCAGCCGGTCTGCCGGTATCTCCTTCAAGCCTTCCGGAGCCATGCTGCGCGGCTGCACCAGCACGCCCATGCCGGCCCGTGCGGCGGCAGTCAGCCCGCTCAGGCTGCCGCAAGTGCAGACGATCCGCCACGCCATCTTCTCCCGATCGAGCGCTTCCTGGGCAACCCTTCGGGTGATAGAAGGCGGCGGAAAGGCAATCAGAGGCAAAGCCTGCGAGCGCGACAGAATGATTTCAGGGTCGCGCGCAAGCCAGACCAGCGGCTCGCGGTAAAGAAGCCGGCCATGCGTTTCGCCGATATGCCGCTTTGCCAGAACTAGGTCTAGATCGCCAATATCCTGCATCTGATAAAGGACCGCCGACAGCGCGACGGTCAGCTCGAGATCGACCAGCGGATGTAGCCGGATGAAGTCTTCGAGGATGGCAGTCAGCCGGCTCGCCACCACATCCTCCGAAACGCCGAGCCTGAGCTTGCCCCTGAGCCGGCTTTCCCCGAACAGCGCCGTCACCTTGCCGTTCAGATCCAGCATGCCTCGCGCATAGCCCAGCAGCGCCTCCCCCTCCGCCGTCAGCCTGACCTGGTGCGTATCGCGCGTCACCAGCCTTCGGCCCAGCAACTTCTCCAGTCGCTGGATGTGCTGCGTCACGGTGGACTGGCCAAGCCCAAGCCGCGCTGCAGCCGTTGTAAAGCTGCCGGTTTCATGGAGCATCAGGAAGCTGTCGAGATGATACAGGTTCAGCACGATCATGATCCTTGATAACTGTTAGTGTTTGCATCCCGCTTCGTGATAAGCGACAGATCCAGCATTAAATCAAGGAACAAGTCATGAAGCGTCTTCTGCCGGACCGTTTTACGATCATGCTGGTCTGCACGGTCATCCTCGCTTCCATCCTCCCTATCCATGGGGTGTGGGCCGATTGGTTCGGGACCGCGACCGACGTCGCCATTGGTCTGCTCTTCTTTCTGCACGGTGCAAGATTGTCACGTGAGGTAGTGGTTGCAGGCATGCTGCATTGGCGGCTGCATCTCACCATCCTGCTCACCACTTTCGCTGTCTTCCCGCTGCTCGGGCTGGCGATCGGCTTCATCCCGGAAGACATCCTCCCCTCGCCGCTCTACATGGGCATTCTCTTCCTGTGCGTCCTGCCCTCGACGGTGCAGTCCTCCATCGCCTTCACCTCGATGGCGGGCGGCAACGTGCCGGCAGCGGTCGTGGCGGCGTCCGGGTCCAACCTGCTAGGCATGTTCCTGACGCCTCTGCTTGCCGGTTTGGTGATGTCGACGACGGGTGATGGCGGCGTATCGGTCGATGCTATCCAGAAGATCGCCCTGCAATTGCTGGCGCCTTTCGCGCTCGGTCAGCTCTTGCAGCCTTGGATCGGCGCCTGGATCCGTGCCCGCAAAACCTTGATGGCTCCCATCGATCGCGGATCGATCATGATGGTTGTCTATGCCGCCTTCTCGGAAGCCGTCATGGAAGGCATTTGGCGGACGTTTTCCCTCACCGATATCGCCGTTGTCGTCCTCGTCGACATCGTGCTGCTGGCAGTGGTGATCTGCATCACGATGTTTGGCAGCAGGGCCTTGGGTTTTACCAAGGAAGACGAGATTACCATCACCTTCTGCGGATCCAAGAAATCGCTGGCATCGGGCGTGCCGATGGCCAACGCCATATTTGCGGGCCAGTCCGCCTCGATCGGGGCCATCGTCCTGCCGATCATGCTCTTCCACCAGATTCAGCTAATGACCTGCGCAATCATTGCCCAGAAATATGCGCAACGCCTGAAGGCCAAGGAGCCAGCGACGCCGGCAACCGCGGCAGCATGAGGCGGTATCTGGGTTAGGGCGTTTCCATCGGTGCGGCAGCCTTAGCCGTCCCGCCTGCTCGTCATCAGGCAGCACTGCATGTTCCTGCAGCTAATCGATATCTCTCTTGTACAGAGGCTGACGGGTTGAATTGGAAAACGCCCCTTCCTGGCGGGGGAAGAGGCGTCTGAAGTCCGATCCTTGACTTGGAGGTTTTCGGGTCGAGCTTAGTTGATCTGCTGCGGAGCGACCTGGGCCTCGATCGTCTTGCCTTCATCGGCAGCTTCCGCTGCGATGGCGATCCGACGGGGCTTCATGGCTTCCGGGATATTCCGGAGAAGGTCGATGTGGAGCAGACCGTTCTTCAGCGAAGCAGCCTGGACTTCAACGTGGTCGGCGAGCTGGAAGCGGCGCTCGAAAGCGCGCGTCGCAATGCCGCGATAAAGATATTCGCTCTCGCTGGCATTGGCATCTTCACCCTTTTCGCCCTTCACGGTCAGCACATGCGCATGCGCTTCGATCGAAATTTCCTTTTCGTCGAAGCCGGCGACGGCCATGGTGATGCGATAGGTGTTATCCCCGGTCCGCTCGATATTATAGGGCGGATAGCTGGGGGTCTGGTCGGCAATGCTGCGATTGTCGAGCAGGCTGAAAAGACGGTCAAAACCGACGGTGGAGCGGTACAGGGGTGTAAAATCGACGTGACGCATAATGTCCTCCTTGGGAAGCGACGGTGCGGTTTTAGGTGATTCCGATCCCTTCTTGGCGATGCGGAACCCATTCTGCAGGCCCTTCTCGGCGCCCGCAGGTTGAAGATGGGAATTGCCTTTTGCCCCTTCAAGCCCCTGCCGGAAAGGAACCGCATCGAAATCTGGACGCGGCCGTTGGGTGCAGAAACAGACGATGCAAAGGCTGCGGCCTCCTCCAACGGCGCCGTATTACGCTCCGGCTCCAGGTCTTGTGCCGCGGAACCGGAAAAACGGCTTTCGGCGTCTTTTTCCTTGACGTCCGACTTGGCGTGCCTATCGCTTGAGGCGACAAGCGAGCGGCACATTCATGACAATCCTCCACCTGACCCCGAACAATCCTGCGCCGGCCAACTACACTGCCGGCTATTTCACCGGCCACCGCGGCGCGCGCATCCGCTACGGGCTGTTCCGGTCGGACCGCTCGCCGGCGGTCGGCACGATCGTCCTGGTGCCCGGCCGCAATGAATTCATCGAGAAGTATTTCGAAACCATCCGGGACCTCAACGCCCTCGGCCTTTGGGTGGCCGTTTATGATCTGCGCGGCCAAGGCGGGTCCGACCGCCTGACCAAAAACCAGCGCAAGGGGCATGTACGGCGGTTCGTGGATTACGAGCGCGACTTAGAAATTTTCCTGGAGCATATCGTACTGCCGGATGCCCGCCTGCCCTTCTTCCTCGTCGCTCACTCCACGGGAGCGCTGGTTGCCCTTTCTGCAGCACCGAGACTGTCGAACCGCATTAGCCGCATGGCACTTGCAGCGCCATACATCGCGCTCACCGGCCAGAGCCTCCCGGAAGGTGTTATCCGCACCATTGCCGGCTTGGCCAGTTGGACGGGATTGGGCAAAGTGCAGCTTGGACAGGATCAAAGTCATCGGCCGTTTGCGGGCAATCCCCTGACATCCGACCCGGACAGGTTCCGGCGCAATGCGGAGATCATCGCCGCTCATCCGGAGTTGACGATCGGCGCCCCCACCGCTCGCTGGCTACACGAAACCTTCAAGGCGGCAAAACGCGTCGCTTCCCAGGCGCATCTGACGAAGATCACCATTCCGACGCTAATTCTGGCGCCGGTGCTAGACGGCATCGTGCCCTATGCAGCGCAAGAGGAATTGTCGCGCAACTTTCGGGCTGGGCAGCTCGTCACCATCACCGGCGGCCGCCATGAACTGCTGCAGGACAGGGATATCTATCGGGCACAGGCGCTCGCTGCGATCGAGGCCTTTATGCCGGGACTGGACGGTGGGCTGGACCTTTCTGAGACTGCCGCCTGAAAAGCACTACCGGCCGGCCAGCAGCGCCATGGCTTCTTCGTGGACAGCCTTCGAGCCCGCCGCGACAATGCTGCCACCGTTTTCCGGCCGGCCGCCGTCCCAGGTGGTAATCACGCCGCCAGCCTGCTCGATGATCGGGATCAGCGCCCCGACGTCATAGGGCTTGAGGCTGTTCTCGACGACAAGGTCTATATGGCCTGCAGCAAGCAGTGCATAGGCGTAGCAATCGCAGCCATAGCGGAACAACCGCACCTTTTCCTCCACCGCCCGGTATCTGACGGCATCTTCGCCGGTAAAGATATGCGGCGAGGTGGTAAATAGAATGGCATTGGCAAGCGCGCCGCAGTCGCGCGTCGCAAGCTGCCGCTCACCGTCCGGACCGGAATACCAGGCGCGCGTACCGTCTGCATAATAGCGTTCGCCGATAAATGGCTGATCCATCAGCCCCATCATTGCACGGCCGTGGGATTGGAAACCGATCAGCGTGCCCCAGACCGGCAGGCCCGAAATAAACGCTCGCGTACCGTCGATCGGATCGATGACCCAGACATGCTCGCGGTCGAGCCCGGTATTGCCATGCTCCTCGCCGAGAATCCCATGCCCGGGAAACTTTGCAACGATCATCGCTCTGATTGCCGTTTCGGCGGCACGGTCACCTTCGGTAACCGGATCGAAGCCTTCTTGTATCTTGTTGACGATCGAAACGCCGGTGCGAAATCGCGGCAGCGTTTCCGCCTTCGCGGCATCGGCGAGAGCATGGAAGAAGGTGCGATCGGGTAACATTTTGAATTCCCATCGTGGCAGAAGAGCTCTTCTATCGCCTCCCGTCGCAGATTGGAATTGTCCGCCAATCTTCAGCTTGGCGAAAAACGCATCATCCCGCCTATAAATGATGCAAATTTAATCACGCGTTAAATGTGCTTGACAATTGTGCATAGTTTCCATAGGTTCTCCCTACAGTCTCTGACTGTAAATACCCTCCTTGGGTGTTTCCTCCCTAGACTCAGCCGCGCCCCGAGCGCGGTTTTTTTTGCCTTGGATTCTGGGAGAGGCTGAGACTATTCAGCGGCAAGTGCGGTGTTGCTGCCGGAAAAATCTGCGACGAAATCCGCCATCTGTCGCATGAAGGTGGAAAGCGCCGCGGCAATCACCGGGAATTCCGGCTTCTTGGCAAGCGTCACCTCGTCGACATAGAGCGCCCGGTTGATCTCGATCTGCAGCGCATGCAGCCCACGTACCGGCCGTCCATAATGTTCGGTGATGAACCCACCTGCATAAGGCTTGTTGCGGACGGCCGAAAAGCCCATCCTGTCGAACATGTGCAGCGCCGCGCGCGAAAGCTCGGCAGAGGCGCTCGTGCCGTAACGGTCGCCGATGATGAAGTCGGGACGCATGTCGGATCCTGATATCCGGATATTGCCGGGCATGGAATGGCAATCGATCAGCACGCAAAGCCCGAACCGCGCATGGGTTCTGGCAATTAATCTGCGCAGGCAGGCGTGGTAAGGTTTATAAATCGTCTCGATCCGGGACAGCGCCTCGTTTACCGGCAACCGCCTGCGATAGATTTCCATGTTTTCCGCGACAATGCGTGGTATGGTGCCGAGCCCGCCCGCGACGCGCATCGAGCCGATATTGGCATAGGACGGCAACGGTCCATCGAACATGCGCGGGTCGAGTTCATAGGGCTCGCGGTTGACGTCGAGATAGGCACGCGGGAAATGCGCCATCAGCATCGGCGCCCCGATTTCCGGCGCATCCGCGAAAATCTCATCGACGTAATGGTCGGCGGAGCGGCGAATGGCGATCGAGTCAAGATTGCTGTCGGCGAGGAAGGCAGTCGGATAGCTGCGGCCGCTATGCGGCGAATTGAACACGAAGGGAATGGTCTGCGTCGGGGGCTCTCTCACCTCGAAATGCTTGATACCGCCTGCGCTGCAATCCATCCTGCTTTTACCATGTCGCCAACTAGTTCGAAGTGGTATGTTGCCAGTTGCCTGACGCCAAGTCCATACTATGTATCCCTCACTGAGGCCGCTTCCACCCCATTAAACGGATATTTACCGTGACTTGGCAGTGTGAATGGCTATACAGACACTTCTAATACACGGATAACGGTCCCCGAAGATGCTCCAGAAAATTCTTCTCGCCGAAGATGATAATGATATGCGCCGCTTCCTCGTGAAAGCATTGGAGAAGGCTGGCTATAAAGTTATTTCCTTCGACAATGGCGCCAGCGCCTATGACCGGCTCCGCGAGGAACCCTTCTCGCTGCTCCTGACCGATATCGTCATGCCGGAAATGGACGGCATCGAACTTGCCCGCCGCGCAACGGAACTCGATCCCGACCTCAAGGTCATGTTCATCACCGGTTTTGCAGCAGTGGCACTTAATGCTGATTCCAAGGCGCCGAAGGATGCAAAGGTGCTTTCCAAGCCCTTCCACCTGCGCGATCTTGTGGACGAAGTGAACAAGCTCCTGGCGGCCTAAGACCGTAAGCACCGGAATGCAGGCTGTTCAAAAAAGCTTCGCATCTGGTGCGAAAAACCTGTTGACGGCCCGACCGCTCTATGGTCTATGCGCCGCCACGGATGGGCGTGTAGCTCAGCGGGAGAGCACTACGTTGACATCGTAGGGGTCACAGGTTCAATCCCTGTCACGCCCACCATCCCTTTTCAAAAAGGCCTTTCGAGACATCGAGAGGCCTTTTTTCATGGCCGTGGTTTGGGAAGACTGGACCTCCGCCAGCCGGTCTGTCAGAAGCCCATCGGGGGCGCGACTGCCGTTAGATCAAGAACGGGGTCGGGCGACAGATTGACGTCACGTCGTTGCCACGAGATCACGTTGGCCGCCCTCACCTCGTTCAAAGTAATGCCGGCCAGAACCAGCACAGCCCTCCCTGTTTGAATTCGTTTACGGCGTTCACAGTCGAATTGGTTACTTTCCTTTTATAAGGTGCAGCGAATAGATCGCGGAGGCTGGCGTGGCGCAGTACAAATATCCGACGCATATAGTGGAAACCAAATCCTGGGCCTTCGATCAGGATTGGAAACCCGGCCAGGTGGTTCGCAATGCCGGCATCTACCGCTGCACAACCTGCGGCGATGAAATCGTAGTGGACAAGGGCGCCGCCATCCCCAAGAGCCACCACGAGCACACGCTTCTCGGCCCCGTTGCCTGGAAGCTCCTGGTCTTTGCCCAGAAGCATCCCTCCGGCGGCTAATGTCTCACGGCTGAGGCTTTGGCGGACAACCTTCAGCTTCGATCAGGCATCGACAGGATCAGAATACGGCGCTGCCGACGGCAAAGGTCAGCACGATGAAGATCAGGAAGAGCACGATGGCGATGAAGAACAGGATCTTCGCGATCGACGCCGTTGCGGCGGAAACACCCGAAAAGCCAAGGAAGCCGGAAATCAGCGAGATGACCAGAAAAATAAGAGCCCATTTCAGCATGGAATTTTACCTTTTACGTTGAATGGCCACTCAACGTCGAAAAAGGTTCCAAGTTCCCATTAAGGGAAAATGTGGGCAGGTCCATCCACGCCAATGGCTACCCGATCTCCGGCGGAACGGATGTCGCGGCTGGGGACGTCTATCCGGAAGGAAAAGGCTTCTGTGCCGCCCAGCGTCAGGCAGACATTGCAGGTAGAGCCACCGAACACTAAGTCGGTGATCACACCATCGCCCTCCCCGCCTTCCACTCGGCGGACGGAAATCTGCTCCGGACGCAGCAGCACGGTAGTCTGTCCGCGAAATTCCAGGTCCTCAACCGCCAGAACTCCGAGCGGCGTTTGCGCCCGCCCCGCCGTGACTACCGCCGGGAGAAGAACCGCCTCCCCCAAAAAGACGGCGGTTGCCGCATCGACCGGTCTTTCATAAACCTCGCGTGGATGGCCAACCTGCACGAAACGGCCGCCACGCATCACCGCCAGCTGATCGGCAAAGGCGAGCGCTTCACCCTGATCATGGGTGACAAGTATGGTGGTAATGCCAGCGGTCGAAAGGACCTCCGTCACCGCCTTGCGGGTTGCTGCCCGCAGCCCCGTATCCAGCGCCGAGAAGGGCTCGTCGAGCAGCATCAGTCGAGGCTTGCGGGCCAGCGCCCGTGCCAGCGCGACACGCTGCTGCTGGCCGCCGGAAAGCTGGTCCGGCTTTCGCGCCAGCATGGCCTGGTCGAGCCCGACCATGTCCAACAGTTCGGACGCCCGCGCCAGCTTCACCGCCCGCTCGGCTTTGAGCCCAAAGCCAATATTGTCAACGACGCTCAGGTGGGGAAACAGGCAGCCGTCCTGGGCGACGATGCCGATATTGCGCAGATGCGCCGGCACCTGGGCATCCGCATCTGCGATCCTGTGTCCATCAAGTAGGATCTCTCCCGCATCCGGCGTCTCGAAACCGGCAATCAGGCGCAGAAGCGTAGTCTTGCCGCAGCCGGAGGGGCCGACAATGGCAGTCCGACTGCCGCTGGTCGCGGTCAGGTGGACGCCGTCGAGCGCGGCCACTGCGCCAAAGTGCTTGTTCAGGAAATTCAATTGGAGAAGCGTCATCGCCCGGCGATCTTTTTCGATTGGTGGTGGAGCAGCCATGTCAGGGGCAGCGAAAACAGCACCATCAGCACGGCATAGGGTGCAGCACCGGCATAGTCGATCTCGCCCGTCAGGGCCCAGAAGGCCATGGCGAGCGTTCTCGTGCCGTTGGGCGCCAGCATCTGCGTGGCCGTCAGTTCGTTCATGATGCCGAGCGAAGCGAGCGCCACTCCGGCCGCAGCCCCCGGTGCTGCAAGCCGCACGGTGGTGGACCATAGCGCATTGGCAGGCGAGCGTCCGAGCGAGGCAGCCGCCTGCTCAAGTTCCATCGGCACCTGCGCAATGCTGGCCCTGAGGCTGACGAGTGCGCGCGGCAGAAACATGATGACATAGGCGAGCACGATGGTGGCGAGCGTCTGGTAAAGCGGCAGCAGAAGCCGCACCGTTATCGTCACCAGCGCCAGGGCGACGACGACGCCGGGCATAGAGCTTGCCAGATAATAGCAGGCTTCAAGGAGACGGCTGGCCCGCGTCGGCCGGCGCACCGAAAGCCAGGCAATCGGCACGGCTGCAGTCGTCGTTGCAAGCCCGCCAACAAGGCAGATCACCAGCGTCTGGCTGAGCGCTAGTCCTATCTCGTCCATTCGCCAGATGCTCGTGCCGCCACCCACCAGCCATCGGCCAAGGGTGAAGGCCGGAATGCCAAGCGAGAAGGCGGAGGTGACAAGCGGCAGCAGCAGGCACGGATATGCCCACCTTCCCAAACGGGCGACCTTGGCCTGGCGAGCGACGCCCGGACCAAGGCGCGCATAACGGCGACGGCCACGTACCGCCGCTTCCAGCCCCAGCAGCACGAAACAGCAGACGACCAGCACCACCGCCAGCATATAGGCGGCGACGCCGTTATAGGTGGACTGGAACTGGTCGATGATCGCCGTCGTAAACGTGTCGAAGCGGATCATGGCATAGAGCCCGTATTCGGCGAGCAGGTGCAGGCCGATCAGCAGGGCCCCGCCGCATAGGGCCAGCCGAAGCTGCGGCAGCACGACACGGCGAAACACCGCAAGGGGCGCCAGGCCTAGCGATGCGGCCTGATCCTCCAGCGCCGGGTCGAGGAGCCGGAATGCGGCCGAGACGGGAAGATAAACGAATGGGAAATAGGCAACCACCGAAATCGCTATGCCGGCGCCGAGCCCGTGGATGCCGGGCCAAAGGCCGACCCAGGCATACGAATGCACGAAGGCCGGCACGGCGAGCGGCGCCACGCAAAGCCAGGACCACAGGCGCGCGCCCGGCAGATCGCTGCGCTCGGTCAACCAGGCAAGCGCAACCGAAAGAAGGGTGCAGATCGGAATGGTGAAGACGACGAGCAGGATCGTGTTGATCATCAGCTCGCCGACGCGCGAGCGGAAGATCAGCTGCTGCGCGGTCTCCCAACCGGTCGCCACTGTCGCCCATAGTACAAAGCCAAGCGGCATGAGGGCGAGCAGGGCCACGGAGACCGCAGTCGTCATTGTCCACGACGATGCAGCCGGCAAGCGGCGGCGCTGCGCAGGCAAGACGCTGGTATCGGCGATGGAACTCATGAGAAACCTGAAAAACCTGAACACGGCAGGTAGCGCCTGCCATGTTCAGGTGCAACTGGAATTATAAGACGCGACAGGGCTACAGTAGGCCCGCAGCCGTCATCATGTCGGTGACCTCAGCATTGTTGAGGGCTGACGGCTCGACCTTCGGCGCCTGCAGTTCCTCGAGCGGAACCAGCGCCTTGTTGGAAGCCTCACCCTTGCCGACCGCATATTCAAAGGATGTGCCGTCGCGCAGCACCGCCTGGCCGCCCTTGCCGGTCAGCCATTTGAGGAAGGCCTGCGCCTGCTCCTTGTGCTTCGAGGAAGCCAGGATGCCGCCGCCCGAAATCGACACGAAGGCACCCGCATCCTGGTTCTTGAAGTAATGCAGCGACACGTTCTTGCTGTTCTCGCCGGTCTTCGCCTGATCGCCGAAGTAATAATAGTGGTAGATCAAGGCGCCTTCGGTCTGGCCCGCATTGACTGCCTTCATGGCGGTGGAATTGCCGCGATAGGCGGTGAAATTGGCCTTCATGCCCTTCAGCCATTCAGCGGTGACCTCCTCGCCCTTCAGCTGCAGGAGCGCGCCGACGATCGCCTGGAAATCGGCGCCCGAAGGAGACGCGGCCCAGCGGTCCTTCCATTCCGGCTTGGCAAGATCGAGCATGGACTTCGGCAGCTTGTCGCCTGACAGCTTGGTCTTGTCATAGGCAAAGACCGTGGAGCGCGCCGCGACGCCGATCCAATGACCGTTGGCCGGTCGAAACTGCTCCGGCACCTGCTCAAGCGTTTCCTTTGCCACCGGCTCGAACAGGGCCTTGCCATCCACCAGTGCCATGGCCGGAGAGTTTTCCGTCAAAAACACGTCGGCCGGCGAATTGGCGCCTTCCTGGACGATCTGGTTGGCGAATTCGAGGTCCGAGCCGTTGCGGATCGTCACGACGATACCGGTCTCCTCGGTAAAGGCTTCCGCCCATTCCTTGGTCAGCCCCTCGTGCTGCGCATTGTAGATGGTGATGCTGTCGGCCACCTGCGCTGCGGCCGGCGTGGAGACCACGAGAGCCGAAAGGCTTGCGGCGGCAGCGGTACCGATCAGGCCGAATAGGATGTTCAAGAGCGCCTCCCACATGAAGATTGAATGCGACGGTCTTATCGAAAGGGGAGAAGCCCGGTCAAGTTCAGGTCAATCGCAACTACGTGAAGACATGCGCGAGCCGACGAATCAGCTATGGCTAAATCGAACACATCGGGAACGGCCATGACTGTTGCTTATCTGGAAAAACTCAACGACGCCCAGCGGCGGGCCGTCGAACACGGTTCCGAAGTCGCCGATGGTGGCGCGGCCGGGCCGCTTCTGGTGATCGCCGGCGCCGGTTCCGGCAAGACCAATACGCTTGCCCATCGCGTTGCGCATCTGATCATGTCGGGCGCCGACCCGCGCCGCATCCTGCTGATGACCTTTTCGCGCCGTGCCGCCTCGGAAATGGGCCGGCGCGTCGAGCGTATCTGCAAGCAGGTCCTGGGCGCAAAGGCCGGCATCATGACGGATGCCCTGGCCTGGGCCGGTACCTTCCACGGCATCGGGGCGCGGCTCTTGCGCATCTATGCCCATCAGATCGGACTCGACCCGGATTTCACCATCCACGACCGAGAGGATTCCGCCGACCTGATGAACCTGGTGCGCCACGAGCTTGGCTTCTCCAAGATGGAAAGCCGGTTTCCGACCAAGGGCACTTGTCTCGCCATCTATTCCCGCGCCGTTAATTCCGAGACCCCGCTCGACGAAGTGCTGAAGCAGAGCTTTCCCTGGTGCCAAGCCTGGGACAAGCAGCTGCGCGAGCTTTTTGCCTCCTATGTCGAGGCCAAGCAGGCCCAGAACGTCCTCGATTACGACGACCTGCTGCTCTACTGGGCGCAGATGATGGCGGAGCCCCTGATCGCCGAGGATGTCGGTGGGCGGTTCGATCATGTCATGGTCGACGAATATCAGGACACCAATCGCCTCCAGTCCTCGATTCTGATGGCGATGAAGCCGGGCGGCCAAGGCCTCACCGTCGTTGGCGATGACGCGCAGTCGATCTATTCCTTCCGGGCCGCGACGATCCGCAATATTCTTGATTTCCCGAACGCATTCGACCCGCCCGCCCATATCGTCACGCTGGACCGAAACTACCGTTCGACCACTGCCATTCTTTCTGCCGCCAACGGCGTCATCGAGCTTGCCCGGGAGCGTTTCACCAAAAACCTGTGGACGGAACGCGAGTCGCAGGAGCGGCCGCGCCTCGTCACCGTCAAGGACGAGAACGAACAGGCGAATTACATCGTCGAGAAGATCCTCGAGAACCGTGAAACCGGCATGACCTTGAAAAACCAGGCCGTGCTGTTTCGCGCCTCGCATCATTCCGGCCCGCTCGAAGTGGAACTGACGCGCCGCAACATTCCCTTCGTCAAGTTCGGCGGCCTGAAATTCCTCGACAGCGCCCATGTGAAGGACATGCTGGCCGCCCTACGGTTTGCCCAGAATCCCCGCGATCGGGTCGCCGGCTTCCGGCTGATGCAGCTCGTCCCCGGCATTGGCCCTCAAACGGCGGGCAAGATCCTCGATGCGATCGCTGGCGATCCGGAACCTCTGGCTGCCCTGGAGGAAATCCCGGCACCGCCCCGCTCGGGCGCCGACTGGCCGGCCCTCGTGGAAATGCTGGCTGCCGTCCGCAAAAAGGAAGGCTGGCCTTCGGAGATCGGCCTTGCGCGACAATGGTACGAGCCGCATCTGGAGCGGATCCACGAGGATGCAGAGACCCGGAAAGCCGACCTCCTGCAACTCGAGCAGATCGCTTCCGGTTATTCCTCGCGGGAGCGCTTTCTGACCGAGCTGACGCTCGATCCACCGGATGCGACGAGCGACCAGGCAGGCGTGCCGCTGCTAGACGAGGACTACCTCATCCTCTCGACTATCCACTCGTCCAAGGGACAGGAATGGCGTTCGGTCTTCCTGCTGAACTGCGTCGACGGCTGCATCCCCTCGGATCTCGGCGTCGGCTCGACCGCCGAGATCGAGGAGGAGCGCCGGCTTCTCTATGTCGCCATGACGCGGGCCAAGGACCACCTGCACCTCATCACCCCGCAGCGTTTCTTCGTGCACGGCCAGGCGTCGCAGGGCGACCGGCACGTTTATGCGTCTCGCTCCCGCTTCATCCCGGCGACATTGCTGCAGTTCTTCGAGACCTGCGCCTGGCCGGTCGTTGCGCCGATGTCGGATGCGGAACGCCAGCACCGCCAGCAAGTCCGCATCGACGTTACTGCGCGAATGCGGGGCATGTGGCGATAAGGCATTTCCATTCGCCGCCCGAAACCTCTAAGGCAATGCCGCCGGTTCTGCGTCAGGAGGAAACGTCCTTGGAAAACACTCAATCGACCATGAAGGCTGCGGCCTGGATGATGGCGTCGATCGCACTGCTTCTGCTGATGGCCGTTTCGGGCCGCATCACCACTCGCGAAATAGATGTCTTCCAGGTCATGGAAATGCGTTCGGTGATCGCCTTTTTCATGCTGCTGCCGCTGGTCTTTCGCGAAGGCGGCTTTGGCGCCATGCGAACCGGCATCCTGCCGATCCATATCGGCCGCAACGTCGCCCACTATGTAGGCCAGTTTACTTGGCTGATGGGCCTGACGCTGATCCCGCTGGCGCAGGTGATCGCCATCGAATTCACCGCGCCGATTTGGGCGGCACTGATGGCGGCAACCTTTCTCGGCGAAAGACTGACTTGGCGCAAGGGCGCCGCCATCTCCTTTGGCCTCCTCGGTGTGCTGCTGATCCTGAAGCCGGGGGCTGCGCCGCTCAATCCCGGCCATCTGATCGTGCTGGGTGCCGCCTTCTTCTTCGCCATATCCTTCATCATGACGAAGTTTCTGACACGGTCGGACAGCGCCACGAAGATCATCTTCTGGATGCTGATCATCCAGTCGATCCTCGGCCTCATCCCAGCCCTAAGGGTCTGGGCCTGGCCCTCTGCGGGCATCTGGCCATGGATCTTCGTGATCGCCTTCACCGGCACGTTCGCGCATTTCTGCATGGCAAAGGCCTTGTCCCATGCGGATGCCACGGTCGCCATGCCGATGGATTATCTTCGCGTGCCGCTGTCGGCGCTGATCGGCTATTTCCTTTACGCCGAGGGCGTCGATACCCTGATGGCGATCGGCGCGGCGCTGATCCTGGCCGGCAACCTCTTCAACCTGCGCCGACCGAATGCCAACCGCATCGAGACGACACCGACCTAGGAAGGCTTACTGGCTGGCGCTAGACATGATGCCGAAGAGATGACCCCCCCGGGGCATGAGCGGCGGCGAGTGTTTTGCCCTATTCATACCTTTTCCGGCAAAGGGTGATCTTGTGGTTCAGCCGACGCCGTATGCTCGCCATTGGCATGCAGCGGCGACAGGTGGAAGATCTTCGGCGAAAACCTGTTCAGGAATTCCTCGGAGCGGCCGATATAAACCAGCGCCGAGCCTTCGAGGCCCGACAGGACGTCGAGCAGCCGCTCGCGGCTTTCTTGCTCGATCCCTTCCAGCACATCGTCCATGATCAGCCAGTCCGGATGGCGTAGCACGGCATTGGCAATCGCCAGTGCCGCCTTCTCGTCCTTGTCCAGCAACCTGTCCCACCGCTCGACGTCGTCCAGCCGGGGCACAAGCCGCTCCAGCCCGACCTTTTCCAGAGCCTCGGAAAGAGCTGCATCGGTAATACCTGGAAGACCGGCCGGATAGGTCATCACTTCGCGCAAGGTTGCCGTCGGCAGGTAGCCCTCCTGCGGCATCATGATCATTGTACCGGCGACTGGGAGATTGACCTTGCCCCGGCCCCAGGGCCAGATGCCGGCCAGAGCCTGGAAAAAAAGATGCCTGTCGGCGCCCGGATCGCCATTGATCATCACCCGCTCAGCAGGTTTGATGGCGCACGTTCCTTCGACGATCCGCACGCCTCGTCCTGCCTTGCCGCGCTCCGGCTCGGCGAACACGGTAAGCCCGGCCAGGCTGATGCCCTCGCCGACGGCCGCGTCGCCGCGGACAATGACTTCACCTTCCTGTCTCGGCGTATCCATGGCAAGGAGCGCGTTGCGAAAGAAGGAAACGCGGGCGAGCGTCGCCCGCCAGTCGGCGATGACGCTGAAATTGGCGACATACCAGCGCAGCGCCTGGTTGACCTGATTGAAGGCGCCGACCGCCATCATCAGACCGCCAAACGAAAGCTGGCCGGAAAAATACATGGGCGATGCGATGATGATCGGTGCGACCAGGGCCAGCCAGCCGAAACCGGAGGAGACCCAGGTGAGGTTGGTAAGTGCCCAGGCCAGTTTGCGCAGCATGCCGAGCACGCCGTCGATGGCTCCCTGAACACGGGCCAGCTCGTTCGGTTCGCCGCGTGCCAGCGTGATCGGCTTGATGTTCTCGTTAGCCCGGACCAGCGCGGCACGAAGGTCGGCTTCGCGGGCATAGCGGTCCGCATTGAGCCGCGGCAGCCGGCTGCCCACGACATTGCTGATGACCGAACCGAGTACCGCATAAAGCACAGTCGCCCAGACCATATATCCGGGAATGAAGACCATGCGTCCGGCAAGGGGAAAGACGAAATCCGACGAGATCGCCCAGAGCACGCCGATGAAGCTGGCCAGCAGGATCGTGGAATTGACGAGCCCGATCGCCAGGTTCGTCGTATTTTCCGCCAGGATCCGGGTGTCCTCGTGCAGCCGCTGGTCCGGATTGGCGGCAATTGCGCCGGCGCTGGTCAGCTTCAGTGCCCGACCGTGCGAAAGCCAGACATCCGCCAGATCTCGCGCCAAGCCTTCGCGCATGCGCAGCGCAGCGATCTGGTTCAGCCACATCTGGACAACGTTGAGTGCAGTCAGCGACAGGGCGAGAACGGCGAAAACCACCAGCTGGTCGAGAAATTCCGCCATGTCGCGCCGCTCAAGTGCGTCGTAGAAAGGCCCATTCCACTCGTTCAGCCGATATTGCGCATAGGTCGTCGCGAAGATGATCGTCAGGAGCGCAACCGTCAGCAACAGGACCTTGGTGCGCACCCGCGAGCCCCAGAAGGCGCCGGCCATCATGCGCAGCTGGCTCCACAGCGAAAGCTCGTAGGCCTGCGGCATGGCATCCGGAGTGTCATTCATTCTGCGCGGTCTCCCGTGGCTCGACGTCGAGCTCATTTTGATGCCGAAGCCTTAACATGGGCTCGCCGCTTGTACAGCAAGCAGGCGACAAGCTTGGATGCCGCCTTGCATTATTCTCGTGCATTGCACAAAATCCTTGCAACGATCACGGATCGCCCGGTGTTAGCATCGGCAGAATCAGCGAAAGCGCAGCCAAAGGGGCAGTATGTCGATCAAGGCGAGCATCTATCACCTCACCCATTACAAATATGATCGCCCGGTAAAGCTTGGGCCACAGATCATCCGCCTGAAGCCCGCCGCCCATTCCCGCACCAAGGTCCTCAGCCATTCGCTGAAGGTCACCCCCTCCACCCATTTCGTGAACCTGCAGCAGGATCCCTACGGTAACTATCTGGCCCGCTATGTGTTTCCCGAGCCTGTTACTGAACTGAAGATCGAGGTCGACCTCGTCGCCGACATGACAGTCTACAATCCCTTCGACTTCTTTGTTGAAGAGGAGGCCATGAAATGGCCGTTCAAGTATCCGGCCGACCTGGTCGAGGATCTGTCGATCTACATGACGCCGGAGCCGCCCGAACCGGCGCTCGTGGAATATCTCAAGACCTTCGACATGTCGCCTAACCAGCCGACCGTCGACATGGTGGTCGGCATCAATGCCAGGCTACAGCAGGCGATCGGCTATGTGATCCGCATGGAGCCGGGTGTCCAGACGCCGGAGCAGACACTGACCTCGGCGATGGGCTCCTGCCGCGATTCGAGCTGGCTGCTGGTACAGATTTTACGGCATCTCGGTTTCGCCGCCCGTTTCGTGTCCGGCTATCTCATTCAGCTGACGCCGGATCTGAAGGCGCTGGACGGTCCTTCCGGCACCGAAGTGGACTTCACCGATCTGCATGCCTGGGCGGAAGTCTATCTGCCCGGCGCCGGCTGGATCGGCCTCGACCCGACCTCGGGTCTTCTGACCGGCGAAAGCCATATCCCGCTCGCCGCCACGCCGCATTACCGCAATGCCGCGCCGATTTCCGGCGGCTATTTCGGCGAAGCCCAGACCTCCTTCGACTTCGCCATGACAGTCAGCCGAGTCGCCGAACATCCGCGCATCACCAAGCCTTTCTCCGATGAAAGCTGGGACGCGCTGAACGATCTGGGCGAGCAGGTGGACCGCGTTCTCCAGGCCCAGGATGTGCGCCTGACCATGGGCGGCGAACCGACCTTCGTATCCATCGACGATTTCGAGTCCGGCGAATGGAATACCGATGCCGTCGGCCCGACCAAGCGGGAAAAGGCCGATATCTTGATCCGCAAGCTGCGCGAGCGTTTCGCGCCGGGCGGCTTCCTGCACTACGGCCAGGGCAAATGGTATCCGGGCGAAAGTCTGCCGCGCTGGACCTTTTCGCTCTATTGGCGCAAGGACGGCAAACCGATCTGGATTAACCCGGATCTGATCGCCGCCGAAGGCAAGGATACCAAGGTCACGACCAAGGAGGCCGAAGCGCTGATCTCCGGTATCGCCTCCGAGCTTGAGATCGAAAGCGACATGGTCATCCCGGCCTTCGAGGATCCGGCCGAATGGATTATCAAGGAAGGCAGCCTTCCCGAAAATGTCGACCCGTCCAATTCCAAACTGGAAAGCCCTGAGGAACGGGCCCGCATCGCCAAGGTCTTCGAGCGCGGTCTGACGGTGCCGACCGGCTATATCCTTCCAGTCCAGGCCTGGAATGCCAAGGCCGACGGACGGCGCTGGGTGAGCGAGCGCTGGCGGACCCGGCGCGGCAAAATCTTCCTCATCCCCGGCGACAGCCCGGTCGGCTTCCGCATGCCGCTCGGCACGCTGCCCTATGTGCCGCCGTCGCAATATCCCTACATCCACGAGGCCGACCCCTCGATCCCGCGCCAGCCGCTGCCCGATTACAGCGCTCCGGCTCGCGCCATGGCGCAGGCATCCCGCACGGCGAGTGAACCGCAGCAGGACCGAAACGAGCAGAACATCACCGGCTCGGCCGGCGACATCCGCGGCGCCGTGCGCACGGCGATGAGCGTGGAGCCGCGCGACGGCCGGCTCTGCGTCTTCATGCCTCCCGTCGAGCGGATCGAGGACTATCTCGACCTGATCGCCGCCGCCGAAAGGGCTGCCCAGCAGCTCGGCCTGCCGATCCATATTGAAGGCTACACGCCGCCTCAGGACGAGCGCATCAATGTCATGCGCGTTGCGCCGGATCCCGGCGTCATCGAGGTCAACGTCCACCCGGCCTCCAATTGGGCCGAATGCGTCGAGATCACCACCGCTGTGTACGAAGAGGCCCGGCAGACACGGCTTGGTGCCGACAAGTTCATGATCGACGGCCGCCATACCGGCACCGGCGGCGGCAATCATGTAGTGGTCGGCGGCGACAATCCCAACAACAGCCCGTTCCTGCGCCGTCCCGACCTCCTGAAAAGCCTGATCATGCACTGGCAGCGGCATCCGTCGCTGTCCTACCTGTTTTCCGGCATGTTCATCGGCCCGACCAGCCAGGCGCCACGTGTTGACGAGGCCCGCCACGACACGCTGTACGAGCTGGAAATCGCCATGGCGCAGGTGCCGATGCCCGGGCAAGGCGAAGCGCCGCTGCCTTGGCTGGTCGACCGCCTGTTCCGCAACCTGCTGACCGACGTATCCGGCAATACCCATCGCTCGGAAATCTGCATCGACAAGCTGTTTTCGCCGGACGGCCCGACCGGACGTCTCGGCTTGGTTGAGTTCCGCGGCTTCGAAATGCCGCCGAATGCGCGGATGTCGCTTGCCCAGCAATTGCTGGTACGGGCCCTGATCGCCCGGTTCTGGCGTAACCCCGCCCAGGGCAGGTTCGTCCGCTGGGGTACGGCCCTTGCCGACCGCTTCATGCTCTCGCATTATGTCTGGGCGGACTTTCTCGACGTGCTCCAGGATTTGCGTGAAAACGGCTTCGATTTCCGTCCGGAATGGTTTGCGGCACAGCTCGAATTCCGCTTCCCCTTCTGTGGCGAGGTCGAATACGAGGGCGCCAGGCTCGAACTCCGCCAGGCACTCGAACCTTGGCACGTGATGGGCGAGGAAGGTGCCCCAGGCGGCACTGTGCGTTACGTCGACAGTTCGGTCGAGCGCATGCAGGTGCGTCTCGAAACGGCCAATCCGTCGCGTTACACGGTTGCCTGCAACGGCCGTGCGGTCCCGCTGAGACAGACAGGCACAGCCGGTGTTTCGGTTGCCGGCGTGCGGTTCAAGGCATGGCAGCCGGCCTCGGGCCTGCACCCGACACTGCCGCTTAATACGCCGCTTACATTCGACATCTATGATATATGGTCAGGCCGCTCGATCGGCGGCTGCATCTACCATGTTGCCCATCCCGGCGGGCGTAGTTATGAGACCTTCCCGGTCAATGGCAATGAGGCGGAGGCGCGGCGCCTTGCCCGCTTTGAACCCTGGGGGCATACAGCGGGCCGATATGCTTTGCTTGCCGAAACGCCCTCGCCCGAATTTCCGCTGACGCTCGATCTGCGTCGGCCGCACGGAGTGTAAAGTCAGCCATGTCCCAGCGACCGGCAACAGAACGCGTGGAACCCGAACCGATCGGCGGCGACCCGATTCTCGGCTATTCCGCTTTGCCGGGCGTCGCCGACGAAATGCTGGATGCCAACGGCGAGATCAAGCCGGTCTGGCTGAACCTGATCACGCGGTTGAGCCGCATGTCGGAAGGAGAGCTGCATGACCGCTTCGCGCGCGCCGACCGTTATCTGCGCGACGCCGGCGTCTTCTACCGCACCTACGGGGCGCAAGCGCCTGCAAAAGGCAACGGCGAGCGCAGCTGGCCGATTTCCCACATTCCCGTGCTCATCGACGGCAAGGAGTGGGAAGCGGTATCGAAGGGCCTCAAGCAGCGGGCCGATCTTCTGGAAGCTCTGATCGCCGATATCTACGGCGACAACAAGCTGGTGCAGGAAGGCATACTGCCGCCGCAACTGGTGGCCGCCAATCCAGAATTCCTGCGCCCGCTCGTCGGTGTCAAGCCGGTCGGCGGCCACTATCTGCATTTCTGTTCCTTCGAAGTCGGCCGTGGGCCGGACGGCAAATGGTGGGTCTTAGCCGATCGCACCCAGGCGCCTTCGGGCGCCGGTTTTGCACTGGAGAACCGGGTAGCAACGACCCGTGCCCTTTCGGACATCTATGCGGAAAGTCATGTGCACCGCCTGGCCGCCTTCTTCGGCGCTTTCCGCGACGCCCTGCAGGGCCACAAGCAATATCCGGAGGACCGCATTGCCGTTCTTTCTCCCGGCCCCGCCAACGAAACCTATTTTGAGCATGCCTATATCGCCCGCTATCTCGGCTTCATGCTGCTCGAAGGAGAAGACCTGACGGTTGTCAACAACCGAGTCATGGTGCGCACCGTGGCCGGCCTGAAGCCGGTCGGCGTGCTCTGGCGCCGGCTTGATGCGTCCTATGCCGACCCGCTCGAGCTTGATCAGAATTCGCATATCGGCACGCCCGGCATGGTCCAGGCGCTGCGATCCGGCTCGCTGACCCTGGTCAATGCGCTGGGCTCCGGCATACTGGAAACGCGCGCTCTGCTTGCCTTCATGCCGACCATCTGTCGCCGGCTGACGGGGCAGGATCTGACCATGCCGTCGATCGCCACCTGGTGGTGCGGCCAGAAGTCGGAACGCGAGCATGTCGCCGCCAATATCGAACGTATGGTCATTGGCCCGGCCTATTCGCGCATGCCCTTTTTCGACGACAACGGCCAATCCGTGCTCGGATCGTCGCTGCGCGAGACGGCCAAGGATACGGTCGGCGAATGGCTTGCCTCGGAAGGCTCCAAGCTGGTCGGCCAGGAAGTCGTGACGCTCTCGACCACGCCCGCTTATGTCGATGGCAAGCTCACCCCACGGCCGATGTCGCTGCGCGTTTTTGCCGCCCGCACCGCGAGCGGCTGGCAGATCATGCCCGGCGGCTTTGCCCGTATCGGCTCCGGCGACGACGTGGCGGCGATCGCCATGCAGGCGGGCGGCACGGCTGCCGACGTCTGGATCGTTTCCAGCAAGCCCGTCGGCAAGCCGACCCTGCTGCCACCAGAGGAAAGCTTCACCCGCAATATGCCGGGCTCGCTCCCGAGCCGCGCCGCCGACAATCTTTATTGGCTCGGCCGCTATATTGAACGAGCGGAAGGGGCTTTGCGCATCCTGCGCGCCTGGAACCTGCGCTATGCGGAATCGGCGGACCCGGAAGCGCCGCTGCTGGCCGACGTGAGCCGCTATCTGGAAAGCATCGACATCGACATGGGAAAGGCGGTGCCGACACCGCTTCTGCGCAATATCGACAGCGCCATTTACTCCGCTAGCAATATCCGCGACCGCTTTTCGCCGGACGGCTGGCTTGCCTTGACCGATCTTGCCAAAACGGCGCGGCGCTTCCACGAGGCCGTGCAGCCGGGTGACGATGCCGCCCATGCCATGACCGTGCTGCTGCGCAAGCTCGCAGGCTTTGCCGGCCTGGTGCACGAGAACATGTATCGCTTTACCGGTTGGCGCTTCCTGTCGATCGGCAGGCATCTGGAACGCGCCCTGCACATGACCCGCCTTCTCGGCCACATGTCGGGGGAGGATGCTCCGGATGGCTCACTCGACATGCTGCTGGAAATCGGCGACAGCGTCATGACCCATCGGCGCCGTTACAATGTGGCGACCGCGCGGCTGACCGTGGCCGATCTTCTGGCGCTCGACCCTCTCAACCCGCGCTCCGTCCTGTACCAGCTGAACGAGATCCGCACCGAGGTGGAGCAATTGCCGAATGCCTTCGTCAACGGCCAGATGTCGCCCTTTTACCGCGAGGCCATGCGGCTGCATTCGGGACTTGCGGTGATGACGCCGGAAGGCATGAACGAGGACTTCTACCGCAAGCTCGAACAGGAGATGGAGAAGCTGTCCGACATTCTCGGTCAGACTTACTTCAGCTGAGGGAAGATATGTCGATGCTCTACGACCTCTCCCTTCACATGGGCTATGCCTATGACGTCCCGGCATCCGGTGCCCGGCATCTGATCCGTGTGCTGCCGGTGTCGCTGCCCGACCGGCAGAGACTGATCGCCGGCTCGGTCACCGTCACCCCGACCGCCGAGGAACGAACCAGTTTCATCGACTTCTTCGGCCAGCAGGCGACGGCAGTGCTGGTGCGGGCGCCGCACGAGCGTCTCGATATCCGCATGCAGGCGCGCGTCATGGTCGAGCCTCCGCCGCTCACCGCCGACCTGTCGCCGCAACTTGCAGAGCTTCGGGAGGAATTGGAGGATCTGCGGTCCGTGGGACCTGCGTCTCCGCATCATCTGACCGGACCCAGCCTTCGCCTGCCCGAAGAGCCCGCCATTGCCGAATATGCCCGGGAGACCATGAAGCCGGGGCAGACGGTGCGCGAGGTCGCGCTTGCGCTCTGCGCCCGCATCAACAAGGACTTCGCCTACGATGCGGAAGCGACCACCGTCGATTCGACCGCCAAGGAAGCGTTTGCCCTGAAACGCGGCGTTTGCCAGGATTTCGCCCATATCATGATCGTCGCACTGCGCAGCCTCGGCATTCCCGCCGGCTATGTCTCGGGCTTCCTGCGCACAATTCCGCCGGCGGGCAAGGAGCGGCTGGAAGGGGCGGATGCCATGCATGCCTGGGTAAAGGTCTGGTGCGGCGACGCGACCGGATATATGGAGCTTGATCCGACCAACAATATCGCTGTCGGAAGCGATCATATCGTTGTCGGCTACGGCCGCGATTACTCCGATGTGGCACCGGTGATTGGCGTCCTCAAGGGTTACGGAAATCAGAAGGCGGCCCAGGCCGTCGACGTCATTCCAGTGAGATAGCCTCGTTTTGACGCTGAATCGCGACATTCGTTAAGATTGCGCGGATTGCTTTAGAATTTCATCCACAACTCCGGACTTATGGTCACGCAAAGCTCGAATGACTCGAGCAGCGATCGGGGACGACCATGGCCAAGTCACATCTCAGGCGGCTTTTGAAGGACCGCAGCGGCAATTTCGGAATCATGACGGCTGTGCTTCTGCCCGTGCTCCTAGGTGCTGCGGGTGTGGCGCTGGATTTGAGCAATGCGATGCAGACGAAGAGCGCCTTGCAAGGACTGGCGGATGCCGCGGCCTTGGCAGCCGCCTCCTCCATGGCCGACAAGGGCCTTACTCCGGAGCAGGCGGAGGAGCTCGCAAAATCGCTGCTTGCGGCCCAGATCGGCGAAGTCGTGAAGAGTAAAGATGCGGCTGAGGCGGCCAATCAGGCTGAATACATCAAGGATAACACTGCCGTCGTGGTGTCGCAGACGGGAAGCCCATCATCCGGGCAGACCTTCAATGTCGCGATAAACAGTTCATTGAATCTGCCGTTGAGTGGCTTGAGCGCAGCAATCGGCGTCGGCACGATGAACGTTGCCGTATCCGGCTCGGCTCAGAGCAGCACCGAGGCGCAGAACGCACTTTCCATGTACCTCGTGCTCGATCGCTCGGGATCGATGGGGGAGGACACAGCGACCGTCAACACGGCCCAACCCAAGAAGTGCAGCTCCTATTCAAACGGCAAATGCCAGGAAACAACAAATTATGTGATCAAGATCGACGCACTCAAAATAGCGGTCAACAGTCTGCTGACCACCATCAAGCAAGCCGACGCGGACAGCAAATATGCTAGGCTTGGGGCGGTCTCCTACAACAATGAAATGCAGTCGCCTGAGAAGCTCCGCTGGGGAACTAAAAAGGTCGAGGACTACGTCAGTAAGCTGAGTGCAGACGGGACGACCAATTCCGGAGAGGCGATGGAGACCGCTTATTCTTCGCTTTCCGCTGCTACTGAGGCAAGTGCACATAAGAAGAAGAACGGACAGAGCGATCCGAGCAAGTACATCATTTTCATGACGGACGGAGAAAACAACGTTGCCGGTGCGGACACAAAGACGAAGGCAGCATGCGCCAATGCAAAGGCCGCCGGGATCGAGATCTACACCGTTGCATTCATGGCTCCGACTGCAGGCCAAAAGCTTTTAAAAACCTGCGCAACCGACACAAGCCATTACTACGACGCAGATAACGCAGTCGATCTCATTGCGGCGTTCAAGTCCATCGGGGAAAAAGCTTCACAGGTCGGCACCCGCCTCACCAATTGATGGTTTCGCCAAACCCGTAGCGCCCCGCCATCGCCCGGCGGGGCTTTTGATTCCAGCTATGGCGATCGCTTGGCCAGTTCCGCTCAAGTTCACTAATATATTCCCGACCCATTGAAGGGTGTCATAAGGCTGCATAGACTGTCTCGCGACATCATGCCTGATGGACCTGAATCGGACGCCTTTCCTCCCGTTCCACCAGAAAGTTGGCGATATATGAACAGTCTCTCTTCTCCGGTTGAAATCCCGCAGCCGGCTCCACGCAGCTCCCGCCCTGAAATCCTCGCGGAAGAGATCATCGAACGCCTGACCTACCGCATCGGCAAGGATGCCAAGGTTGCCAAGCCGCATGATTGGCTGACAGCGTCGATCCTCGTTGTGCGCGATCGCATCATCGACAAGTGGATGGAGAGCACCCGCAAGGTATACGCAACCGATGGAAAGCGGGTTTATTATCTATCGCTGGAATTCCTGATCGGCCGCCTGATGCGCGACGCCGTCAGCAATCTGGGCGTCATGAACGAGCTGCGCGACGCGCTGACGTCCCTCGGCGTCGATATTGACGTGATTGCCGGGCTCGAGCCGGATGCCGCTCTCGGCAATGGCGGTCTTGGCCGTCTCGCCGCCTGCTTCATGGAAAGCATGGCAACCGTCGACATCCCGGCCTATGGCTATGGCATCCGCTATGTCCACGGCCTGTTCCGTCAGCAGATGGCGGACGGATGGCAGGTCGAACTGCCCGAAAACTGGCTTGCTCACGGCAATCCGTGGGAGTTCGAGCGCCGGGAAAGCTCCTACGAAATCGGTTATGGCGGCACCGTCGAGACCGTCGGCGGCTACGAAGACACGCCGCGTTACGTCTGGAAGCCGGCCGAACGCGTCATCGCCATGGCCTATGATACGCCGGTGGTCGGCTGGCGCGCCCAGCGCGTCAACACGCTGCGCCTCTGGTCGGCCCAACCGATCGATCCGATCCTGCTCGATGCCTTCAACGCCGGCGACCATATCGGCGCGCTTCGCGAAAGCAACAAGGCGGAAAGCCTGACACGCGTGCTGTATCCGGCCGACGCCAATCCGGCCGGTCAGGAACTGCGCCTGCGCCAGGAATTCTTCTTCTCGTCCGCTTCGTTGCAGGACATTCTTCGCCGTCACCTGCAGCAGTATCCCGACTTCACCAATTTGCACGAGAAAGTCGCGATCCAGCTTAACGACACCCATCCTGCGGTGTCGATCGGCGAATTGATGCGGCTTCTCACCGACATCCATGGCATGGATTTCGAGCAGGCATGGGACATCACCCGCCAGACCTTCTCCTATACCAACCACACGCTTCTGCCGGAAGCGCTGGAAAGCTGGCCAGTGCCACTGTTCGAGCGCCTCCTGCCGCGCCACATGCAGATCGTTTATGCGATCAACGCGAAAATCCTGATCGAGGCCCGCAAGCAGAAAAGCTTCTCTGAAACGCAGATCCGCTCGATCTCGCTAATCGACGAAAGCGGCGACCGCCGTGTCCGCATGGGCAACCTTGCCTTTGTCGGCTCCCATTCGGTCAACGGCGTTTCGGCGCTGCATACCGACCTGATGAAGGTCACGGTGTTTTCGGATCTGCACACGCTGTATCCGGCTCGCATCAACAACAAGACCAACGGCATCGCGCCGCGTCGCTGGCTGATGCAGTGCAATCCCGGGCTGACATCGCTAGTAAAGGAAGCTATCGGCGACAGCTTCATGGACGATACCGATGCTCTGCAGGGACTGGATGCCCATGCAGACGACAAGGCCTTCCAGGAAAAGTTCGCCGCCGTGAAGCGGGCGAACAAGGTGCAGCTTGCCAATCTCGTCGGCAGCCGGATGGGTATCCGTGTCGATCCTTCCGCCATGTTCGATATTCAGATCAAGCGCATCCACGAATACAAGCGCCAGCTCCTGAACATTATCGAGGCCGTGGCGCTCTACGATCAGATCCGTTCGCATCCGGAACTGGACTGGGTGCCGCGCGTCAAGTTTTTCGCCGGCAAGGCGGCGCCGAGCTATCACAATGCCAAGCTCATCATCAAGCTTGCCAACGACGTCGCCCGCGTCATCAATAACGACCCGGCGGTCCGCGGCCTGCTGAAGATCGTCTTCATCCCGAACTACAACGTCTCGCTGGCCGAGATCATGGTTCCGGCGGCCGATCTTTCCGAGCAGATTTCCACGGCGGGCATGGAAGCTTCGGGCACCGGCAACATGAAGTTTGCACTCAACGGCGCGCTCACCATCGGCACGCTTGATGGCGCCAATGTGGAAATGCGCGATCACGTCGGCGAAGACAACATCGTCATCTTCGGCATGACCGCAGATGAAGTCACCAAGGTTCGTGCGGACGGGCACGATCCCCGTCCGATCATCGAGAAGTCGCGTGAACTGGCACAGGCGCTCAACGCCATCGCCACGGGTGTCTTCTCACCCGATGACCGGTCGCGTTTCTCGGCGCTGATGGACGGCATCTACAATCACGACTGGTTCATGGTTGCTGCAGACTTCGATGCCTATGCGGAAGCGCAGCGCAACGTTGACCAAATCTGGGCCGACCCTAAATCCTGGTATTCGAAAACAATTCGCAATACCGCCCGGATGGGATGGTTCTCCTCTGACAGAACTATTCGCCAGTACGCGTCGGAGATCTGGAGAGCCTGATGACAAAATCGCCGCGTATGCTCGATGACGGGAGAGCTCCAGGAGAAATCCCGTTATCCGAGATCGAGGCGATTTTAGAAGGCAGGCACACCAACCCATTCGCCGTCCTCGGGCTTCATAAGCTCGGGGACGGCTTTCGGGCTCGTTGCTTCATTCCCGGCGCCGAGGCCGTCACCGCGCTCAGCCTCACCGGAACCGAGCTAGGCGAACTCACCTGCCGTCATGAGGCCGGCTATTTCGAGGGTCTGGTCAGCGCCACGCAACTACAGCCGATCCGCTATCGCGCCCGCCGTGGCGACGACGAATGGGCCGTTACGGACCCTTATTCCTTTGGCCCCGTGCTGGGACCGATGGACGACTACCTTCTGCGGGAAGGCTCGCATCTGCGCCTGTTCGACAAGATGGGCGCCCATCCCCTGAAGCATGAGGGTGTCGAAGGCTTTCACTTCGCCGTTTGGGCGCCGAATGCCCGACGGGTCTCGGTCGTCGGAGATTTCAACAATTGGGACGGGCGTCGCCACGTCATGCGGCTGCGCACGGATACCGGCATCTGGGAAATCTTCGCTCCCGATATTTCCGCCGGCTCTGCCTATAAGTTCGAGATCGTCGGCAAGGACGGGAAAACGCAGCCCTTGAAGGCCGACCCTTATGCTCGGCGTGCCGAGATGCGCCCGAAGACCGCATCGGTGACCGCGCCGGAACTCGCTCAGAAATGGGATGACGAGGCGCACCGCGAGCATTGGGAAAAATCGGACCACCGACGTCAGCCGATCTCGATCTACGAGGTGCATGCCGGTTCCTGGCGCAAAAAGGCCGACGGCTCTTTTCTTTCCTGGGACGAACTTGCCTCCGAACTGATCCCCTATTGCGACGACATGGGCTTCACCCATATCGAGTTCCTGCCGATTACCGAGCACCCCTACGACCCCTCATGGGGCTATCAAACGACCGGGCTTTATGCCCCGACGGCCCGCTTCGGCGAGCCGGAAGGTTTTGCGCGCTTCGTCAACGGCTGCCACAAGGTCGGCATCGGCGTCATTCTCGACTGGGTGCCGGCGCATTTTCCGGTCGATGCGCACGGCCTCCGCTTCTTCGACGGCACCGCGCTCTACGAGCATGAGGATCCGCGCCAGGGTTTCCATCCGGACTGGAACACCGCCATCTACAATTTCGGCCGGGTGGAAGTCCTCTCCTACCTCATCAACAATGCGCTTTACTGGGCGGAGAAGTTCCATCTGGACGGGCTGCGCGTCGATGCGGTCGCCTCCATGCTCTACCTCGACTATTCGCGCAAAGAGGGCGAATGGGTGCCGAATGAATATGGCGGTCGCGAAAATCTCGAATCTGTGCGCTTCCTGCAGAAGATGAATACGCATTCCTACGCCGCCCATCCGGGCGTAATGACCATTGCCGAGGAAAGCACGTCTTGGCCTAAAGTCTCCTCGCCCGTGCATGAAGGCGGGCTTGGTTTCGGCTTCAAGTGGAATATGGGCTTCATGCACGACACGCTGAGCTACCTGCAGCGCGAACCGGTGCACCGCAAGCACCATCACCATGAGCTGACTTTCGGACTGGTCTATGCCTATTCGGAAAATTTCGTCCTGCCGCTGTCCCATGATGAAGTGGTTCACGGCAAGGGCTCGCTGATCGCCAAGATGGCCGGGGATGACTGGCAGAAGTTTGCCAACCTGCGCGCCTATTATGGCTTCATGTGGGGTTACCCGGGCAAGAAACTGCTGTTCATGGGCCAGGAGTTTGCCCAGTGGAGCGAATGGAGCGAGGAGCGCGCGCTCGACTGGAACCTCTTGGCCTACCATCCGCACGAAGGCATCCGTCGCTTGGTGCGCGATCTCAACTTCTGCTACCGCTCCAAGCCTGCCTTGCATGCGCGTGACTGCGAAGGCGAAGGCTTCCAGTGGCTGATCGCCGACGACGCGGAAAACTCTGTTTATGCCTGGCTGCGCATGGCACCGGGCGAAAAGCCGGTCGCGGTCATTACCAATTTCACGCCGGTGTACCGGGAAAATTATCGTGTGCCCTTGCCAAACGAAGGCAGATGGCGGGAAATCCTCAACACAGACGCGGAGATCTATGGCGGCAGCGGCAAGGGCAATGGCGGTCGGGTTCAAGCCGTCAATGCAGGAGGAAGCATTTCGGCAGAAGTCACATTGCCGCCTTTGGCAACGATCATGCTCGAACTGGAACAAGCGTAAAGCATAAGGGAGGGAACAATGAACGAGAAACGCATTCAGCCGCTGTCACGCGATGCCATGGCCTATGTGCTGGCCGGCGGCCGCGGCAGCCGATTGAAGGAACTGACAGATCGGCGCGCCAAGCCCGCCGTGTATTTTGGCGGCAAGGCCCGTATCATCGATTTCGCCCTGTCCAACGCCCTGAATTCGGGCATTCGACGCATCGGCGTGGCCACCCAGTATAAGGCCCATTCGCTGATCCGCCACATGCAGCGGGGCTGGAACTTCTTCCGACCGGAGCGCAACGAGAGCTTCGACATCCTGCCCGCCTCCCAGCGCGTCTCGGAGACGCAGTGGTATGAAGGCACAGCCGATGCCGTTTTCCAGAACATCGACATCATCGAGGCATACGCTCCCGAATACATGGTCATCCTGGCCGGCGATCACGTCTACAAGATGGACTATGAATACATGCTGCAGCAGCATGTCGATTCAGGTGCCGACGTCACCGTCGGCTGCCTGGAAGTGCCGCGCATGGAGGCGACCGGCTTCGGCGTCATGCATGTCAACGAGAAGGACGAGATCATCGCCTTCGTGGAAAAGCCCGCCGACCCGCCTGGCATTCCCGGCAATCCGAATTTTGCGCTGGCATCGATGGGCATCTACGTCTTCCACACGAAATTCCTGATGGAGGCACTCAAGCGCGATGCGGCAGCGGAAGGCTCCAGCCGCGACTTCGGCAAGGACATCATCCCTTACATCGTCGAGCACGGCAAAGCCGTCGCCCACCGCTTCGCCGACAGCTGCGTCCGTTCCGATTTCGAGCGCGAGCCCTATTGGCGCGATGCCGGCACGATCGACGCCTATTGGCAGGCGAATATCGATTTGACGGAAATCGTCCCGGGCCTCGACATCTACGACAAGTCCTGGCCTATCTGGACCTATGCGGAAATCCTGCCGCCGGCCAAGTTCGTCCATGACGACGAAGACCGCCGCGGTTCGGCGACGTCCTCGGTTGTTGCCGGCGACTGCATTATTTCGGGCTCTTCGCTCAACCGCAGCCTGCTGTTCACCGGGGTCCGGGCCAATTCCTATTCGAAGCTCGAAGGTGCGGTCGTTCTGCCGAATGTCCGCATCGGCCGGCGAGCACAGCTTCGCAATGTCGTCATCGATCACGGTGTAACCATTCCGGAGGGCCTGATCGTCGGTGAAGATCCGGAACTTGATGCCAAGCGCTTCCGCCGCACCGAAACCGGGATCTGCCTCATCACCCAGCCGATGATCGACAGGCTGGACGTTTAAGTTGGATATCTGATGCAGGTTCTTTCGGTCGCGTCCGAAGTCTATCCTCTGGTGAAAACCGGCGGGCTTGCCGATGTGGCCGGAGCCCTGCCGCTGGCGCTTGGTCGGCACGGCGTCTCGGTACGCACGCTGATGCCTGGTTATCCTGCTGTCATGCAGGCGGTGAGAGACGCCGTCCCTGTCCTACGCATCGAGGACCTTCTCGGCGCCAAGGCGAATATCCTGTTGGCGAAACATCAGGGTCTCGACCTTCTGATCCTCGATTGCCCCGCCTTCTTCGATCGTCCCGGGGGGCCCTATGTCGATGCGGGCGGCCAGGACCATGCGGACAACTGGAGGCGCTTTGCGGCGCTTTCCAAGGCCGGCGCGACCATTGCCCAGCAGGGCATTGACGGGTGGAGACCAGATCTCGTGCATGTGCACGACTGGCAGGCGGCGATGCTGCCGGCCTACATGCGCTACGCCGCCGAACCAGAAATTCCGAGCCTGATCACCATCCACAACATCGCCTTCCAAGGTCAGTTCGGCGCCGACATCTTTCCGCATCTGCAACTACCGCCGCACGCCTTTGCCATGGACGGGGTCGAATATTACGGCGGCGTCGGCTTCCTGAAGGCAGGGCTTCAGACGAGCTGGGCGATCTCGACCGTCAGCCCCTCCTATGCGGAAGAAATTCTTGAGCCGGAATTTGGCATGGGCCTCGAAGGCTTGCTCAATCACCGCGCCTCCAGCCTGACCGGCATCGTCAACGGCATCGACACTGAGGTCTGGAACCCTGAAACCGACAGCAATCTCAGTGCATATTACGGCTCTGCGACGCTCGAAGCTCGCGAAGCGAACAAGCGGGCCTTGGCTGAGCGCTTCGGCCTGGCCGAGGATGATGGTCCGTTGTTTTGCGTCATATCGCGGCTGACCTGGCAGAAGGGCATGGATTTGCTCGCCGAGACTGTCGATGATCTGGTTGCGCTCGGCGGCCGGCTGGCCGTGCTCGGCTCAGGTGACCGGGGGCTGGAAAGCGCGTTTCTGGCCGCGGCGGAAAAGCATCCCGGTCGCGTCGGCATCGTGACCGGCTACGACGAGCCGCTGTCTCACCTGATGCAGGGCGGTGCCGATGCGATCGTCATTCCGTCGCGATTCGAACCCTGCGGCCTGACCCAGCTTTACGGCCTGCGCTACGGCTGCGTGCCGGTCGTCGCCCGGACCGGCGGCCTCAACGACACGGTGATCGATGCCAGCCCCGCGGCGCTTGCGGCAAAGGCTGCCACCGGCGTTTCCTTCGGCCCCGCTACCCCGGACAATCTCCGCCGCGCACTTCGCCGTACCGTTCGCCTCTACCAGGATCCCAAGCTCTGGACTGCGATCCAGAAGCAGGGCATGAAATCGGATGTCTCCTGGGAAATGAGCGCCGGCCTCTACGCCGCGCTTTATTCACAATTGCTTGTCAAAAAAGGTGCCTGATGACCACGATGAAGACCGTCACGACTGCTCCCTATCAGGATCAGAAGCCGGGAACCTCCGGCCTGCGCAAGAAGGTCCCGGTCTTTGCCCAGGAAAACTATGTCGAGAATTTCATCCAGTCGATCTTCGACAGTCTCGAGGGCTTTGAAGGCCAGACCCTGGTGATCGGCGGCGACGGCCGCTACTACAACCGCGAAGTCATCCAGAAGGCGATCAAGATGGCCGCTGCGAGCGGCTTTGGCAAGGTCATGGTCGGCCAGGGTGGCATCCTGTCGACGCCTGCCGCCTCCAACATCATCCGCAAATACAAGGCATTCGGCGGCATCATCCTGTCGGCCAGCCACAATCCCGGCGGTCCGACTGAAGATTTCGGCATCAAGTACAATATCGGCAATGGCGGACCGGCACCGGAAAAGATCACCGATGCGATTTTCGCCCGCTCCAAGGTCATCGACACATACAAGATCGCCGATGTCGCCGATATCGATCTCGATCAGGTCGGTTCCTTCGATGTCGCCGGCATGGAGGTCGAGGTCACCGATCCGGTCGCCGATTATGCCGAACTGATGGAGAAGTTGTTCGACTTTCCGTCGATCCGCGCCCTGATCGCCAGCGGCTTCAACGTCGTCATCGATTCCATGGGTGCCGTGACCGGCCCCTATGCCCGGGAAATCCTGGAAAATCGCCTCGGCGCGCCGGAAGGTTCGGTCCGCAATGCTGTTCCACTGCCGGATTTTGGCGGCCATCACCCGGACCCGAACCTCGTGCATGCCAAGGAACTCTATGACGACGTGATGAGCGAGAGTGGCCCGCATTTCGGCGCTGCTTCCGATGGCGACGGCGACCGCAACATGGTGGTCGGCAAGGGCATGTTCGTGACCCCGTCCGACAGCCTGGCGATCATCGCCGCCAATGCCACGGCGGCGCCGGGCTATGCCAAGGGGATCGCCGGCATCGCTCGCTCCATGCCGACCAGCGCCGCTGCCGACCGGGTTGCTGAAAAGCTCGGCATCGGCATGTACGAAACCCCGACCGGCTGGAAATTTTTCGGCAATCTTCTCGATGCCGGCAAGGTCACGGTCTGTGGCGAAGAAAGCTTCGGCACCGGCTCCGACCACGTGCGCGAAAAGGACGGCCTTTGGGCTGTGCTCTTCTGGCTCAATATCCTCGCCGCCCGCAACGAAAGCGTCGCCGAGATCGTCAGGAAGCATTGGGCCGAATACGGCCGCAACTATTATTCCCGCCACGACTACGAAGAGGTCGATTCGGACGCAGCCAATGCTCTGGTCGCCGCCCTGCGCGAAAAGCTGGCCACCCTGCCCGGCCAGAGCTTCGGCGCACTGAAAGTGGCAAGCGCCGATGATTTTGCTTACCACGATCCGGTCGACGGCTCGGTGTCCAAGAACCAGGGCGTGCGCATCCTGTTCGAAGGCGGCTCCCGCGTCGTCTTCCGCCTGTCGGGCACCGGCACGTCGGGCGCAACGATCCGCGTCTACGTGGAGCGCTATGAGCCGGATCCATCTCGCCACAATATCGAGACGCAGGAGGCGCTGGCCGACCTGATCGCGGTGGCGGACGAGATCTCCGAGCTCAAGAAGCGTTCGGGGCGTGACGCACCGACGGTCATTACGTAAGGCGGCCGCTGTAAACCGGGGAGATTACATATGCACCTACTCCTCTCTGCCCTGCCGGGCATCTCCCCGCACGAGGGGGCTAACCTATGACGTCTGCGCCAAAACTCGGCGTAACTCTGGCTGAAAAGCTGGCGGAGTTCGCCGTCTGGTCCGAACACGCCGAGCGGATCGATCTCTGCCTGTTCGATGCCGATGGTGTGAAGCAGATCGCCGACTACGCGATGCAGCGCGGCGACGACCACATCCACCGCATCGAACTCCCTTCGATCAGGCTCGGCCAACGCTATGGGTTTCGCGCCCATGGCACCTACGATCCCGACCGGGGCCTGTGGTTTGATCCGTCCAAGCTGCTAGTCGATCCCTACGCCCGCGAACTGGACCGTCCCTTTGTTCACGATGCCAAGCTGTCGCAATTCGGCATGGACACAGCCGACCTCGTGCCGAAGACGATCGTCGCGCAAATGATGCCGGCGAATGTCGGCAAGCCTATCCTGCCGGCGGGCGGTTTCATCTATGAGGTCGCGGTCAGACCTTTCACCATCTTGCATCCGGATGTGCCCGAAAACATCCGCGGCACAGTCGCAGCACTTGCCCACCCCGCCGTCGTCGCGCATCTGAAGAAAATCGGCGTCGACGCGGTCGAACTTATGCCAATCACCGCCTGGATCGACGAGCGGCATCTTCCCCCACTGGGACTGACCAATGGCTGGGGCTATAACCCGGTCGCCCTCATGGCGCTCGACCCGCGGCTCTGCCCCGGCGGTCTCCGGGAACTGCGTGACACGGTGGCGGCGCTGCACGAGGCCGGCATCGGCGTGATCCTCGACCTCGTCTTCAACCATTCCGGCGAAAGCGACCGCTACGGCGCGACGCTGTCCATGCGCGGCCTCGGCAACCTCAATTATTACCGGCATGTGCCCGGAGAGCCAGGTCATCTGGTCAATGATACCGGCACCGGCAACACGGTCGCCTGCGACCACCCGATGGTGCGCAGGCTGATCATCGACACGCTGCGGCATTTCGTGCTGCATGCCGGCGTCGATGGCTTCCGCTTCGATCTGGCGCCGATCATCGGCCGCACCGCGCATGGCTTCGACCCGAACGGCGAAACCCTGACGGCGATGCTTTCCGACGAGGTGCTGAAAGACCGCGTGCTGATCGCCGAACCATGGGATATCGGCCCAGGCGGCTACCAGCTCGGCAATTTCCCGCAGGCTTTCCTCGAATGGAACGACCGGGCCCGCGATGACCTGCGCCGCTACTGGCGCGGCGACGAATGGATGACCGGAGCCCTCGCCACCCGCCTTGCCGGCTCATCCGACATCTTCGAGCGCTCCGGGCATACAAGAACGGTCAACTTTCTGGCCGCGCATGACGGCTTCACGCTGATGGACCTCGTTTCAAACCGCCACAAGCACAACGAGGCGAATGGCGAGGACAATCGCGACGGCCACGGCGAGAACATGTCCTGGAACAATGGCGTCGAGGGTGGGACAGACGATCCGCAGATCCTTGCGAACCGCCGCCGCGATGTCGAAGCGCTGCTCTCGACACTGTTTGCCACCAAGGGCGCGGTGATGCTGACCATGGGTGACGAGGGCGGCCGCAGCCAGCGGGGCAACAACAATGCCTATGCGCAGGACAATCCCATCACCTGGCTGGATTGGAACGCACTGGACCCGGTGCTGGTCGAACATACGGCACAGCTTTCGGCGCTCCGTAAGCGCTTCGCCGTGTTTTCCCATAACCGTTTCTTCGACGGCGACGGCGATGTCGAATGGCTCGCCGCATCCGGGCAGCCGATGCAGGTTCAGGACTGGGAAGATCCAGGCAATCCGGTTCTCGGCATGCTGCTGAAGACGCTCGATCGCCAGACAAACAAAGCCATGCGCCTAGCCGTGCTCTTCAATCGCGGCCACAACGTTGCGAGCTTTGCTTTGCCCGGCGCCGGCTGGACGCGGCTTCCTTCCGGCGAAACCTGGAGCGAACAGCTCCCCGCCCGCTCCGTGTGTTTCTGCATCCAAGACTGAAATGCCGTGAAAAAGCCGCTCGCCAAGCCTTCCAGACTCTGTAAAGTCGGCATTCCAGCATTAATGAGGGTCGCATGCGTGAAATTTCGCTCGGGGATGTCCCGGGCCTCGTCGGCAAGGAACTTGGCACATCCGAATGGATAACCATCGACCAGACGATGATCGATCTCTTTGCCGACGCTACCCACGACCACCAGTTCATCCATGTCGATCCGGCCCGCGCAGAAGCCGAAAGCCCTTTCGGCGGCACCATTGCGCATGGTTTCCTGACGCTATCGCTTCTCTCCACCATGAATTTCAACACCGTTCCGAAGATCCGTGAACAGACCATGGGCATCAACTACGGTTTCGACCGGGTGCGGTTCATGTCGCCGGTTAGGAGCGGCAGCCGCGTGCGCGGCCATTTCACATTGGCGGAATGCCGCTTTCGGGGCGCCGGCATGCTGATGACCACCTATGACGTTTCCATCGAAATCGAGAACGAGAAGAAGCCCGCCCTGACCGCCTGCTGGATTACCATAGTTCAGTTCGATCCGAAGGATCGTCCCGAGGGCGTCTGACGCCCAAGCCTACGCATCGCATGCCCTGTCGCCTGTTTATCCCTGCGAGGTCCGATGTTTCCGCTGTCTCACATGATGAAATCCTTCATCCGCAAGGGCCGCCTGACGGTCATCGATGCAGACGGCAACCGGCATGTCTTTGCCGGGACGCCAGGCATAGAAGTGACGATGCGGCTGACCGACAAGGCGCTCTACCGCACTCTCGTCTTCAATCCCGAGCTTGCGGCTGGCGAGGCTTATATGGACGGCACGATGCGCTTCGAGGACGGCTCAACGCTGCGCGACTTCCTCATGCTGTTTTCGGTCAACCGGCTGTCGCTCGGCTCCTACCCGCTGCAGAAGGCACTCCGGGCCATCAAGATGCGGTTTCGCAAGCACCAGCAATCCAATCGGAAGGGCCAGGCACAACAGAACGTCGCCCATCACTACGATCTCGGCAACGAGTTCTACAAACTCTTCCTCGACGAAAACATGCTCTATTCCTGCGCCTATTTTCGCGATCCCGGCGAGACGCTGGAACAGGCGCAGCGCAATAAGCTGCGCCTGCTCGCGTCGAAGCTCTGCCTGAAGCCGGGCATGACGGTCCTCGACATCGGCTGCGGCTGGGGGGATCTCGCGCTTTATCTTGCAAAGCTGGAGAATGTCCGGGTGACCGGCGTGACGCTGTCAAAGGAACAGCAGAAACTTGCTTCGGAGCGGGCCCAGAAAGCGGGCTTGTCCGACCGGGTCAAATTCGAACTGCGCGACTATCGCGACGTCGCTGGCCCCTTCGACCGCATCGTTTCGGTCGGCATGTTTGAGCATGTCGGGGTACATCACTATGACGAATTCTTTGCCAAGGTGAACGACCTGATGCCGGACGACGGGCTGATGGTGCTGCATTCCATCGGCCATATGAGCCCGCCTGGCATGGCGAGCCCCTGGCTGCGCAAATATGTCTTTCCAGGCGCCTATTCGCCGGCGCTGTCTGAAGTCTTTGAGGTCACCGAACGCAACAGCCTCTGGGTCACGGATCTCGAATTTTTGCGCGTCCACTACGCTACGACGCTGGCCCACTGGACGCAGCGCTTCGAGAAGAACCGCGACCAAGTGATTGCGCTCTATGACGAGCGTTTTGCACGGATGTGGGAATTTTATCTGATCAGCGCCGAGATGATGTTCCGCACCGGCAGCCAGCTTGTCTTCCATATGCAGCTGTCGCGCAAGCGGGACGCAGCCCCGATCGTCCGCGATTATATCACCGACAAGCAAAGAGAATATATCGAGCGGGAAAAGGCGCTTGATCTCAGCCTCTGAGGATCACGGGAAGGGCGGATGACTGCGCTGAAAGCATGTGCAATACATCGCTCTACTGAAAGAATTTATTGAAGGTCATTGCCAAGGATCGAAGACAAACCATGAGGCAATTTTCCGCTTCGCATTTCTACACCATTATCTCATGCCTGGTCTGGCCGGCCGTGTTCTGCGGCGGGCTGATCGGCGCCTATTTCGCGTTCCAGTCCTCGTCCCATCTAATGTGGTTCAACGTGGTTTATCTGTCGGTGGTGGCGGTCATTGCCTTTTTCGAATGGCTGATGCCCTATGAGGAAACCTGGCGGAAGAAGGATGGCGAGACCTTTAACGATATAGCCCACACACTGCTGAACAAGGGCGGCGTCCAGTTGGCGGCCGCTCTCGGCGCCTCTGCGCCCATGGCGGTAGCAACCGTCGCCCTTCCCGCCTTCGCTTCGCCGCTGGATATCTGGCCGCATGCCTGGCCGCTCTTCATTCAGGTCGTGCTCGGGCTCGTCGTCGCCGAATTCGGCCTTTACTGGGCGCACCGGCTTGCCCACGAAAAGAACTCGCTTTGGCGCTTTCACGCCCTGCATCATAGCGTCGAGCGGCTTTGGGTCATCAATACCGGACGCTTCCACGTCATCGACTCGGTGATCAAGATCGCGCTCAGCCAGATCCCGCTTTATGTCTTCGGGGCGCCTTTGCCCGTCTTCCTGTGGATCGGTGCCGTGACCGCCTTCATCGGTCTCCTCACCCATTGCAATATCGACGTGAAGACCGGCGCACTCGACTGGCTGTTCAGCACGCCGCGTCTGCATCGCTGGCATCACTCCAAACTGCTGGACGAGGGTAATACCAATTACGGCGAAAACCTCGTTCTGTGGGATCAGGTATTCGGATCCTATTTCAATCCGCCGCGGCCGTCATCGACGCAGATCGGCATCAGCGGTCGCGTCGCAAGAACATTCTGGGGCCAGCTCGTCCAACCCTTCACCACAAAGGGTTACCGGGAGATCATGGGTCGCAAGCCGAAGCAGCCTGCGACCTTCGAGGGTCAGAACCGGTCGACTGACGCCGGTGTGACCATGCCGGTGCCATCTGGCGCGGATTCCATCCCCGCCGAGTGAGGCATGGAGGCGGTGTCCGACCGCCGCCTTAATAGCTTCCTCTGCAGAGCAAAAAATTAAGCGGAGAGCGCCGCATCCTGCGCGCCGGCGGCAAGCAGTCCGAACGCGTAATCGGAGAACGAGCGCCATACCTCGACCCGGAAAGCATCTTCCGCCGTTCGCAGGAGCACGATCTCGACTTTGCCGAACAGCGTGCGCGAACAGGCGCCGACCGGGAAGACAGCCAGCGACAGGTCTTGCGGACAGCCCCCATTGATGGCCGCCGCCGCACCCGGTCCTGAAACGAGGATAGCCGTATTGCGGTGGGACACGTCGGTCGCCGAGTGAAGCACGCCCGAGTCCGTGGCGGCCTGCAGAAGCCCGCCGTGATCTTCGTCGATGACCAACCATTCGTCCGGCCCAAGCCACAATGCCGTACGGCCGTTCACGCAAACCGAGGTCTTCGGCTTTACCGGCAAGCTGATGCCGAGGGATGCCGACAGGGCTGCGACGTCTTCCGCCCTTGCCCGCAGCGACAAGCGCGCGGCAGGTGGAGCCGCTTCCAGCCGTACGACCGAGGAGCCGCCATGATGGCCGGCAAGCGGCAGCGTGCGGGTCGCCAGATGATGAGAACCAAGCTCAGCCATGGATGCGGCCTCCTTCCTTGTCGAAGAATACCAGGTCGGTCACTTCGACGGCAATCGTCGTTTCCTTCATCGGCACGTAGAGCGTTTCACCCATCCGCGCCCTGCCGCCGGCAACCAGCGCGAAGGCGATTGAGCGGCCGCAGTTCTCCGACCAGTAGGCGGAGGTCACGTGGCCGAGCATGGTCATCGGCTTCGGCTGGTTCGGATCGGCGACGATCTGCGCGCCCTCCTCCAGCACCAGGGTCGGATCCCTGGTCATCAGCCCAACGAGTTGCTTGCGACCGTCGCGCACGAGATCGGGCCGTTTCAGCCCGCGGATGCCGACGAAATCGGTCTTCTTCTTGGAGACCGCCCAGGAAAGCCCGGCATCGTCCGGCGTGACAGTGCCGTCCGTATCCTGACCGACGATGATATAGCCCTTCTCGGCGCGCAGCACGTGCATGGTCTCGGTGCCGTAGAGGCAGGCACCAATTCCCTGCGCCCGTTCCCAAATCGCCTTCCAGACATCAGGACCGTAATCGGCCGGCACGTTGACCTCGAAGCCGAGTTCGCCGGTGAACGACATCCGGAACAGCCGCGCCGGCACGCCCATGACGCTGCACTCGGCAACGCTCATGTGGGGAAAGGCTTCGTTGGAAATGTCGAGACCTTCGACGAACGGCTGGATGATCTCGCGCGCCTTCGGGCCCTGCACCGCGATCACCGCCCACTGTTCGGTGGTCGAAGTCAGCCAGACCTTCAGATGCGGGAATTCGGTCTGCAAATAGTCTTCCATGTGATGCAGCACGCGCGGCGCGCCGCCGGTCGTGGTGGTCACGTGGAAGCGGTCTTCGGCCAGCCGTCCGACCACGCCGTCATCATAAATGAAGCCGTCTTCGCGGGTCATGATGCCGTAACGGCTCTTGCCCGGCTTCAATGTATCCCAGGCATTGGTGTAGAGAAGGTTGAGGAACTGCGCCGCATCGGGGCCGACCACCTCGATCTTGCCAAGCGTCGAGGCGTCGAACACGCCGCCCACGTCGCGCACCGTCCGGCACTCGCGGTTGACGGCGGCATGCATGTCCTCGCCGCGCCTGGGGAAATACCAGGCGCGCTTCCAGTTGCCGACATCCTCGAACTCGGCGCCGGCCTGAGCCTCAAGCGCATGCATCGGCGTCTTGCGGGCCGGGTCGAACAGCTCGCCGCGGGAGTGCGCCACCAGCGCTCCGTAGGTCACCGGCGTATAGGGCGCGCGGAAGGTCGTTAGCCCCACCTGCGGGATCGGCCGGTCGAGCACTTCGGCGGCGATCGCCAGGCCGTGCATGTTGGAAAGCTTGCCCTGGTCGGATGCCATGCCATTGGTGGTGAAGCGCTTGATATGCTCGATCGAATGCATGCCTTCGCGCACCGCAAGGCGAATGTCTTTGGCGGTCACGTCGTGCTGGAAATCGACGAAGGCCTTGACCGCCGTGTCCGGCCCGGCGCCTTCGGCAGCGCCGATCATGCCGCCAGTCCATTCGAAGCGGTTCTCGGCCGTCACCGCGATGCTGCCACCGCCGGCCGCAATCGCCTCGCCGACGAGATCGGCGATATCGTCGGTGCCGTTGCAGCCGCCGACCGACACGCAGTTCTGGGTGTAGATATGCGGCAGGAAGCGCTGGTTCGCCTCGTCGAAGCGCAGCTTGCCGCGCGACTGCGAGAACAGGTGCACGGACGGCGTCCAGCCGGCCGACATGATCAGCGCATCGATTTTGATCTTGCGGGCGTTGGCGCCGCCATTGCGCACCACGGTCATCGACGCGACCCGCAGCCGGCCCGACGTGTCCGTGACCGAATGGCCGGTCAGCACGTCGATGCCGAGCGCCCGCGCTTCCGCCAGCACCGCCTCGCCCGGATCGGTGCGGTTGTCGACGATCGCGGCGATCGAAACGCCGGCGCGCTTCAGGTCGAATGCCGCTTCATAGGCGCTGTCATGTGCCGTGTAGACGCCGACATTGCGGCCGAGTGCGACGCCGTGATGGTTGAGGAAAGATCGCGCCGCCGAGGCCAGCATAATGCCCGGCCGGTCGTTGTTGGAAAACACCATGTGCCGCTCGATCGCACCGGTGGCGATCACCACGCGCTTGGCCCGCACCTGCCACAGCCGCTCGCGCGGCAGGTTGCGGCCCGGACGCGCGAGGTGATCCGTCACCCGCTCGACCAGGCCAAGGAAGCCGTGATTGTAGTAGCCGAACACGGTCGTGCGGGTCAGCAGCGTGACGTTCGGCATTGCCTTCAGTCTGGCGGCCGCGTCTTGAGCCCAGTCGTAGCCGTTCTGGCCGTCGATCGTGGTGGCCGCATCGTGATGCAGCGCGCCGCCGACTTCCGGCTGCTCGTCGACCAGAATAACCGTGGCGCCCGTTGCTGCCGCCGATAGCGCCGTTGTCAGCCCCGCCACGCCGGCCCCGGCGATCAACACATCGCAATGGGCAAACCGGTTGGCGTAGTGATCCGGATCCTCTTCCTTTGGTGCTTCGCCAAGACCGGCGGCCCGGCGGATGAAGGGTTCGTAGATCTTGGCCCACGCCTCTTTCGGCCACATAAAGGTCTTGTAGTAGAAGCCGGCGGCGAAGAACGGCGACAGCATGTCGTTGAAGGCGCCGATATCGTGCTTCAGCGACGGCCAGCGGTTCTGCGAGGCGATCTTCACGCCGTCGAAGACTTCCTGCACGGTGGCGCGCACGTTCGGCTGGCGGCGGGCACTGTCCCATGAGACGTCAAGCAGCGCGTTCGGCTCTTCCGGCCCCGCGGACAGGATGCCGCGCGGGCGGTGATACTTGAACGAACGTCCGACCAGATGCACCCCATGCGCCAGTAGCGCCGAAGCCACCGTATCGCCTTCCAGTGCCGTATAGGTCTTGCCGTCGAAGGTGAAGCGCGCGGTACGCGCCGGCGTATGGCGTCCGGCACCCTTGATGCGGAATGCACCGATGTTGGAAGAAGAGCTCATCGCGCATCTCCTTCCGTCTGTTCCCAGGTCTCAACGACCTTGTCCTGGGCCGCTGCCAGGGCTTCCTCCACCGCTGCGATCGGCTGCTTGGGCAGGTCTGCTTTGTAGGTCAGCAGGAACTTGTCGCTCACCGTGTCGCGCGCCGCATTGAAGAAGCGGCCGCAGCCATGGATATGCCGCCAGCGCTCATAAGTCAGACCCTTTTCGTTGTTGCGCAGAAAGAAGAACTCCGTGAATTCCTCGTCGGAAATCGCCGCGATGTTCTCCGGCCGCGCAATATGCGCCTCGCCGCCCCAGCGGAATTCCAACTCCGAGCGATCTTCTTCGCAATAGGGGCAATGGATCAAAAGCATCTCGTTTATCCCCTATCGTTTAATGCGCCACCGCGGCCGCTGCCGCCTCGTCAATCAGCCGCCCCGTCCGGAACCGGTCGAGGTTGAGGCCGGCGGCGAGCTTGTGCGGCTCGCCCTTGGCGATCAGGTGGGCGAACAGGTTGGCCGAGCCCGGCGTCGCCTTGAAGCCGCCGGTGCCCCAGCCGCAATTGACGAACAGGCCAGGAACCGGCGTGACACCCTGGATCGGCGAGCGATCCGGTGTGTTGTCGGTAATGCCACCCCACTGGCGCATCATCTTGACGCGGCGAAAGATCGGGAACAGTTCGCAGATCGCATCCAACGTATGGGTGATGATCTGCAACCCGCCGGTCTGGCTATAGGAGTTGTACTGGTCGGTGCCGGCACCGATGACCAGCTCCCCCTTGTCGGATTGCGAGATATAGGCATGCACCGTGTTCGACATCACCACGCAGGGGAAGATCGGCTTCAACGGTTCCGACACCAGCGCCTGCAGCGGATTGGAATGCAGCGGCACGCGCACCCCGGCCATTTCCATCACCACCGACGAATGGCCGGCGGCCGATACGCCGATCTTCTTGGCGCCGATGAAGCCCTTCGAGGTCTCGACCCCCTGGACTTCGCCATTCGGGCCACGGCGGATGCCAGTGACTTCGCAGTTCTGGATGATGTGGACGCCCCGATCCGAAGCGGCGCGCGCATAGCCCCAGGCGACGGCGTCATGGCGGGCGGTGCCGCCGCGCCGTTGCAAGGCGGCGCCGTTGATCGGGTAGCGCGCCGTCTTGGCAATATCGAGAACCGGCACGAAGGCCTTCGCCTGTTCCGGCGTCAGCCACTCGTTGTCGATGCCGTAGAGCCGGTTGGCGTTGATATGCCGCTTGAACGACTGCATGTCATGGGTGTTGTGCGACAGCATCATCACGCCGCGCGGCGAATACATGACGTTGTAGTTGAGATCCTGGCTCAGGCCTTCCCACAGCTTCAGGGAGTGCTCGTAGATGTCCATGCTCTCTTCATAGAGATAGTTCGAGCGGATGATCGTGGTGTTGCGGCCGGTGTTGCCGCCGCCGAGCCAGCCCTTCTCAATCACTGCGATATTGGTGATGCCGTGCTCTTTGGCGAGATAATAGGCGGCGCCGAGCCCATGGCCGCCGGCGCCGACAATGATCACGTCATAGGAGCTGCGCGGCTCCGGCGAGGTCCACTGCTGCTCCCAGCCCTTATGAGCACGCATCGCCTCGCGGGCTATGGCAAAAACCGAATATTTGCGCATTGCGCCTCTGCTCCTCGATCGGCCGGGTACGATACTTTGCGTAGTGCCATACCCTTCGCAAATCAACATGCGCCGCAATAGCTGTTTTGCGACGCAGGAGGCGATTGTTTCGACACGGCCGATTAAGCGGCAATCCAGGTACCCTTAGTTTTGGTGTCAGGGACGGATGAGGACCTTGCCCTTGCGCCCCGGTTCCGCCGCCGCAGCAGCGGCTCTGGCAACATCATCCAGGCCGAAGACCTCAGAAACCGTCAAGCTGACGTGCCCGGCAGCGACGGCTTGGACAATCTCGCCGATCAGGCTGCGCATCTTCTCAGGTGTGAGGGTCGGCGCGATCTTGGCAAGCCAGAAGCCCTTGATCACCGCCTGCTTGAAGACGACATCACTGGCCGACAGCTGCATCGGCTGCCCCGACATCAAACCGAACGAGACGAGAAGGCCGTTTTCGCCCAGCAGGGACAGGAGCTCTCCCGAAGCAGTGCCGCCGACGCCGTCAATAGCCGCCTGAATCGGCTTTCCCGCGGTCAGCGCCTGCACCCTCTCCTGCCAGCCCTGCTCGGATGTCGAAACCACGTTTTCGATGCCGAGGTCGGTGAGCTCATTGACCGCCTCATTGCGCCGAACCAGATTGACGACATTGATGCCGCGCGGCTTTGCAAACATGGCGAGTGCCTTGCCGACCGCGCCGTTGGCGGCATTCTGGACGATCCAACTCCCTTTCTCCACGCAGATGAAGTCCAGCAAGGTCAGGGCGCTGAGCGGCATCGAGATCAGCTGGGCGCCCGCCTCGTCGCTGATGGAATCGGGCAACGGCACGGCGGCTGCGGCCTGCGCGAGGTAAAACTCTGCCCAGGTGCCCTTGCCGGATGCGGCGACCCTCTGCCCCACTTTCAGATGCGTCACACCCTCGCCCACGGCGTCCACGATGCCGGCAGCCTCCGTTCCCGCCACCGCCGGCAGGTCGGGCTTTACGCCATACTGGCCGCTCACCGTCAGCAGATCATGATTATGGATGGCCGCCATGGTCATCCTGATCCTTACCTCACCGGCAGCGGGTTCGGGAAGCGCCTTCTCCTCCAGGACAAGAACCTCCGGGGGCTTGCCGAATCTCGAATAGATGGCGCTGCGCATGAAAATCTCCGCATTGTTTGGGATCAGGTAAACATTAGCATTTGTCGTCCGATATAGGCCGACTGGAATGCGCGGGAAGCCATCACGATTTTATCGAACACTTTTTACGAGAACAGCAACCTGAATATCTGGACTTGCCGCGCCTCTTCTGCTATGCCGCGTCGCAAATCGCTCATGCTGCGGCTTGAGTATACGAATTTTTTCGCCTTGGATTCGGTGCACGAGCTGGGCGATGAACCAAACAAAGGAACGGGATTCACGTGCAGGTACTTGTCCGCGACAACAACGTCGACCAGGCGCTCCGCGCTCTCAAGAAGAAGATGCAGCGCGAAGGCATTTTCCGCGAAATGAAGATGCGCGATTTCTACGAGAAGCCTTCTGAGAAGCGTGTTCGTGAAAAGGCCGAAGCTGTTCGCCGGGTTCGCAAGCTGGCTCGCAAGCGGATGCAGCGCGAAGGCCTTCTGCCGGCGACCCCGCGTCCGGCTGCAACTGCACGTCCGGCTCGCTGATCGGCCGTTTTTTCGACGTTTTCATGTGCTTGTAGGGCGGTGGCGACAAGGGCGCCGCCGCTTTTTTTTGATTTAGCCCGATCCAAGAACCTGCTCCACATCCCGATATGAGGAAACGCGCCTGATGGCCGCCACGAATGCCGTTCTGAAAGATGGAATCCGAAACCCCGGCCCTTTCGCGATCGCTTCCCGCGCCTATGGCACAAAACTTCTTCCCGTAGCACTGTCGGGTCTCTTGGCGCTTGCCGGTTGTTCCACGACCACCACGTCGAACGATATGATCACCGTCGACCGTGCGCAGGGTAGCGCGGAAAACATTACCTCTTTGTCTTCCGTCATTCAGTCCAATCCGCAGGATCCCGAGGGCTACAACAGCCGCGGCACCGCTTACGGCAAGGCGGGCGATTTCCGCCGCGCCTTGGACGATTTCAACCGCGCGATCCAGCTGAACCCGCAATTCTACCAGGCCTACGCCAACCGGGCGCTGGTCTACCGCAATATGGGTAAGCCGGTGGATGCGGCCAACGACTATAACCGAGCGCTCCAGATCAATCCGAATTACGACGTCGCGCTGATCGGCCGCGGCAATATCTACCGTCAGGCTGGACGGTCAAACGAAGCCTTCAACGATTTCAGCCGCGCCATCGAACTGGAAACCACCGATGGCCGCGCCTGGCACAATCGCGGCCTGATCTATCAGACCCGAGGCCAACACGCTCAAGCGATCGACGACTTCTCTAAGGCGATCTCTCTCTCGGCGAACTCGCCGGAGCCCTATAATGGCCGAGGCATATCCTACGTCGCCTTGAACGACGATGACAATGCCTTTGCCGATTTCAACCGCGCGATCGAACTCAACGACAAGCTTGCCGAATCCTGGGCGAACCAGGCGCTTGTCTATGAACGTCGCGGCGACAGGGCACGTGCCAACAAATCCTATTCGCATGCCGTGCGCCTCGACCCGAATTACAAGCCGGCCCAGGACGGCGCCGCCAGAACGCGCGGCAACAGCTGATTCTTATCCGAGCTTCGCCGCCACAAGGCAGAGATGGCGACATCGGATAGGTCTGCCTTCAGTCGCGATGATGATTTTCTGGATCACAGGCACAGGCGGAGAATGACGCACGCATGTGTGGAATTATGGTTATCGGTGCCTTCGTCGCATGGCATCTTGCGCGGCAGGCGATTAGGTTCGTCTTGTCGCAACAGCGCTCGGGTGGCGTTGCCACTGCCGATTCATTGCCTGGATCGCCGCTGATTGGAGCAGTCCGCTCGAATATTCCCAGCTGCGCACACGCTTAGTAATTGAATGGAAGCGGCTGGCCGAAGACGTTATGGACCTCCTCCTGCGCCAAACCGGTCAGCGCAGCAGGAAAACGCCCGCAATGTTCAGCACGATGAACACGAACAAGCTGCCGATAATGCCAACGCCACCGAAGAAGCCGGCTGCCATAGCGATCATCAGCACGACGATAGCCATGGTTCCCCACTTTGCTCCGGCCAGAAACATTTCGTAGGTTCTCTCGTGCTCCGCATAATCCATTGGAGCACCGGTTTCGGCTGGCGCGCTGTGGTGGTTGTCCATCAGTCTCGTCTCCTCAAACGAACAGCTATGCGGCACCTGATCGGGGCCCGCGTGCAAACTCTGGCGACACCCGCACCCATGGTGCAAATCGCTGCCAATCTCTCTTCAGGAATTACACAAAGCGGTCCCAAAGCGCAATGGCAGCGCCTTGCTCAACGAACCGCCACCAAGCCCTATCGCTAGCTCAGCAAGAGCTGGACCGCCGGCTTGGAAGCGAGCCGCGCCGTGGGCAGGATAGTCAGCGGCGGCACGGCGAGCTGCGCGGCGCTTTCGAACATCAGCCGCCGCTCATAGGCTTCTGACTGAAAGATCGGAAATCGTCTCATTACGGTGGAGCGGACATCGCGCACATTGGAGGCAAGCAGCGTCAGTTCGAAGCCGTAGCTTTTGGCTATGGTCGGCGGAACCACGACCTTTGCCGCGAAAACACGACGGTAGAAGGCTGCATGAGGCGGCCGGATGTGCTGGAGCACCCGGTCGGTGCCGAAATGAATGGCGCCCATGATGCTCGGCCTCAGCGTCACATAAGGGAGAAGCGGTAGCTCCCCGACGATTGCTGGGTCGACGGCGAAACGGGCCGGATCGATTAGCGTCATCCCAGCGTCGAGGAACTGGGTAACGGCTTGCGGGAACACGCCGCTCGACTGGCATACGCGGTGGTCCGGCGTCACGTGGTGGACGCGGATCGTTCCGGCCAATTCTTCGTAGAAATAGATGCCAAAGACATAGGCATGACTGTCGAAATCGATCTCGTCCAACATGCTGCTCGCGCCGACGGGCAGCACGTTTTGCATCTTGTAAGCCTTGTAGCGCAGCCGAGCGATATCCTCGTAATCCTCATGGCTTTCTATGCGGCGGTATTCAACGTGATCGAGGGCATCCAGCAGTTTGACGGAAAATGACTTCGAATTAGGCACATCGTTCTGCTGCATACGGATTTCTCCTGCTGTTAACAGGAAATTAACCGTATCTACCGGCAGTTCGCCAATCATTCCGGACGATTAGAATCAAGTTTTTGCTGTTATGGTTAATTCGCCGAGCATCAGGACGCGGTGCGGTGAACACCGGCGGCACCAGGAACGGTGATTCGCGGTCAGCGGCTGGCGACACTGACGGGGCGGGCAGCCGCTTCCTTGCGGCGGCGGCGAACGGACGGCGACAACTTGCGGGAAACCTGATCCGCCGATAGCCGTGCAATTTCGCTGGTATCGATTGGCCTGGAGAAGACATAGCCCTGCACCAGATCAGCAAATTGGTGCTGGTTGATGAGGGCAAGTTGCTCCCTTGTCTCCACTCCTTCCAGCACAATCTTCATGCCCAGCCCGCGCGACAGCTGAACAATGCCATTCAGCAGCTTCAGCTTGCGACTGTCTTCCGTAATGTTGGTTACGAAGGCGCGGTCGATCTTCAACACGTCAACTGGCAGGGAATCAAGATAGCTAAGGCTGGAAAACCCGGTCCCGAAGTCATCGATGGCAATTGTTACTCCGCTTGCGCGCAAGGCGTTGAGCACCCCGCTGATGACCACCGGCTCGTCCATGAAACAGCTCTCCGTCACCTCGAGATGAAGGCGGGTCGGCTGAAGTGAATGGCGCTCCAACACCTCCGCGACGTAAGCAACGAGGTCATCATTGCGCAGGTCAGCAATGGAAAGATTGACGGATACGGCCGTCAGTCCGGACCAGGCGACACAGTCGCGACAGGCACGATCAAGGACGAAACGTGTAATCCACGATACCAGGCCCATCTTTTCCGCCATCGGGATGAAGATGTTCGGCCCAATCCATCCGCGCTCCGGATGAGCCCATCGCACCAGCGCTTCGCAGCACTCCATGTGGGAACCGTCCGGGCGGTACATCGGCTGGTAGACAACCATGAGGTCATGGTTGTCGATCGCCAGGCGAAGATCGGCCATCAGGCTCTGCTCCGCAACATAGAGCTCATCCATTTCCGGGCGGAACAGGGTCAGAGTGCCATTACCGCTCGACTTGGCGTCGTTAAGGGCAAGGTCTGCCTTGATCTGCCATGCTTCCATGTCGAAATCTTCGGTCGGGAGGATGACGCATCCGCCATTCAAGGAAACGCTCAGCTCTCTTCCATCGAAGAGATATCTTCCTTGAACCCGGACATGGATGCTGCGCAGACGCTGTTCCATGTCGCTGATATCGCTGCCTCCCGTCACGAGAAGGATGAACTCGTCCCCTACCAGCCGCCCGACCAACATACCATCGCCGGCAAGACTGGAAATCCTTGAGGCGATCGCGGCGAGCAAGCCGTCGCCAACCAGGTGACCCTGCATGTCGTTAACGTGCTTGAAACCATCGACATCGAGGATCAGCAAACCGGCAAGACCGTTCGGCATTGCAGCTTGCGCTCTCGCTAGCGCGCATTCGCCGAAATAGCCGCGGTTCGGGAGGCCCGTCAGGGAATCATAGCGCACCATATGGAGGATCTTGTCTTCGGCAGCGACGCGAGCGCTGACATCTTCGAAGATCATGACGACGCCGCCGTCCGCTCGATAGCTGACGGAAAATTCCAGGCAACGGGCGGCGTCAAGCCGAAGCAGGACCTTGCCGGCAGGACCGGCCGGCAGCGATGCAATCTTGTTCAGGATTTCGTCCGAAAGCGATCCTGCACTTTCTTTCACGGCAGTCGAAAACGGCGACCCCTTGATACCCTTGCGGCTGTCGAGATCCAGGAGGTCAAAGGCTCGCCGATTGATCACCTGGATCTGGCCATCGGCGTCGACCATGACCAGTGCGTGCGCCGTGGTGTTCAGCGCAATATCGAGCTGGTCGCCGATTTTCACCATTTCCTTGGATGCTACGACGTTCTCGTAGAGAAATTCCCTCACTCCAGTCGCCATAGCTTGGGTGGTCAGGCCGAACGGGATAAGCAGCAGGGACATCAACATCAACGGCACATCGCCGCTTGCAAAGCATCCGAGAATGATCGGCAGGCAGCAGCCCACCGTCTGCAGCGCAACCGCACGCGCTGATCCGTAATTGCGCCCAACGATAGAGACCATGGACGCCATGGTGACGGCAATGCACATAAAGGCCGCCGCCATGTCCTGCAAAACCGCTACCGCATAAGCGCTCGCAAGGCCAAGCAGAAATGCGGTCAGCGCAGCGCCATAAACATAGCGCTTCTCCCAATTCTGGATTTCCTTCCGAGTTAGTAACGCTCGGTCGACAAGATCAAACTGGTGGAACCCGTAGAGCCGGTAGGAGAAGACCGCCGCAAACACGACAATGAGAAGCAGGAAAAAGACGGACTCGGTATTGGCGTAGATGATTGCGCAAGACAGGATGTGGACAACCATGCCCGTGAAGAGCGTGCCGCGATTGCCGAACAAGGACGTGACGAAAGACAGATAGACATCTGTCGGAACCGTCCTTGCTTCGACTTCCTTCATCGGGTTCAATCCCTCGTTACTTGCGGCGACAGTGGGCGAAAACTCTTTAAGAATTACTTGTGCTTAGGATGGATACCCCCTGTTTCAGGGGGACCGGTGAAAACGTGGGAAACCAATACTGGGCATCATGACTAGAATTTTCGTAAAACACATCAGGCTTTTTGAGGAATGCCGAGGCCCGGCTTCTGAAAGCCTTGTGCAGCAGGCGGTTTAAGCGGGTTTAAGCACTTTCTTTTTTTCGATCCCTGGGTTACATGGCCAACAGGACGAGCGGGATGAAGGAGACCCGTTTTACTTGGGGGATCCATGTCAGCTTTGTTGAAGTTCAGCGGCATCATCGACCGCATCAGCGAGATCATCGGTAAGTTTGCAGGTTATCTTGTACTCGCCTGCTGCCTGATCAGCGCCGGCAACGCCTGCATTCGCTATCTCTTCAATTACAGCTCAAACGGCTGGCTCGAGATTCAATGGTATCTTTTCGCCTTCATCGTGCTGTTGGGCGCATCCCATACGCTCCGCCTGAACGAACACGTGCGTGTCGACCTCGTCTATGGTGCCGTTTCGGACAGGGCGCGCTTATGGATCGACGCCATCGGCCTGGTGGCTTTCCTCATTCCCGCATGCCTCTATCTCGCCTGGCTTTCCTGGCCCTTCTTCTCCATGTCCTACATGCAGGGCGAAATATCCTCCAATGCCGGCGGCCTGATCCGCTGGCCGGTCAAGCTGATCATCGTGGCGGGCTTCGTGCTCCTGGCGCTGCAGGGCCTGTCGGAGCTGATCAAGCGTATCGCGGGGCTGACCGGCGCCCTTCAGGTGAACACGGCCTATGAGAAGCCGCTGCAATAACAACGACAAGACGATCTGGGGGATCTGTCGCTCATGTTTGAATATGGCATAATGCCGCCGGCAATGTTCCTGGGCATGATCATTTTCATGCTCTACGGCTTTCCGGTTGCCTTCTCGCTTTCGGCCGTTGGTCTCTTCTTCGGGCTGCTCGGCATCGCCACCGGTCACTTCGACTTCGGCTTCATGCAGGCGCTGCCCTTGCGAATATTCGGCATCGTTTCCAATGACCTGCTGCTCGCCATTCCCTTCTTCACCTTCATGGGCGCCGTTCTGGAACGTTGCGGCCTGGCGGAGGACCTGCTGGAAGGCACCGGCAAGCTGTTCGGCGCCATCCCGGGCGGCCTCGCCTATGCCGTCATCCTGGTCGGCGCCATTCTCGGCGCCATCACCGGCACGGTGGCCGCCTCGGTCATCACCATGGGTGTGATCTCCCTGCCGATCATGCTGAAATACGGCTATAATCCACGGCTTGCCACTGGCGTCATCGCCGCCTCCGGCACGATTACCCAGGTCATCCCGCCGTCGCTCGTTCTGATCGTGCTCGCCGACCAGCTCGGCCGCTCCGTCGGCGACATGTATCTCGGCGCCATCGGTCCTTCCATCCTGCAGGTCGTCATCTTCCTTCTGTTCATCCTCGCCATGTCCATCTTCAGGCCCCAGGACGTGCCGGCGCTTCCGCCCGAAGCCCGTGGCGAGATGAACATGGCGCTCGTTGGCCGCGTTCTCTGGGGCATGGTCCCTTCGATCGTGCTGATCTTTCTGGTGCTCGGCACGATCTTCATGGGTCTGGCAACGCCGACCGAAGCCGGCGCACTCGGCGTCGTCGGTGCCATGGTGCTCGCCGCCCTGCATGGCCGCCTCACCTGGGATCTCATCCGTCAGGGCATGCATTCCACCATGACGATCACGTCCATGGTCGTCTTCATCCTTGTCGGAGCGACCTGCTTCAGCCTGGTTTTTCAGGGCATGGACGGCGGCTTGTGGATCGAATACCTGCTCAAGCACGTGCCGGGCGGCGTGGTCGGCTTCCTGATCTTCGTCAATATCTTCATCTTCTTCCTTGCCTTCTTCCTCGATTTCTTCGAGATCGCCTTCATCGTCCTGCCCATGCTGGCGCCGGTCGCAAGCGCGCTTGGCATCGACCTCATCTGGTTCGGCGTCCTGCTTTGCGTCAACATGCAGACGAGCTTCATGCATCCGCCCTTCGGCTTCGCGCTCTTCTACCTGCGCTCCATCGCGCCGAAGACGGTCAAGACCCGTGACATCTATATTGGCGCCATTCCATGGCTTGGCATGCAGCTGATTCTGGTGGCGATCATCATCTTCTGGCCGCAGTCGGTGACCTATTGGCTGGACAAGGCGCCGGATGTCGACCTCAACACGATCAAGATCGAGGTTCCGGGCTTCGGCAACGGACTGGGGAATGGCGGCAACAACAATCAGATGCCGAATTTCGGCCTGCCCTCTCTGGACGGCATACCCGGTCAAGGCGGCAATCAGCCAGGCCAGCCGGCGCAACCAGGTCAGCAGGCTCCGGGGCTTCCCGGCATGCCGAATTTCGGGGAGCCGCCGAAGATCAATCCGTGATCCGATGAGGCGCGAGTTCCCCTTGTAGCCAAACAAAAACCCGGAGCCTTGGCTCCGGGTTTTCTATGCGCTCAACTGATACGACTGCTTACAGCTTGCCGTTGCGTTGCTGGATCATCATGAATGTATCGAACGTATATTCCGAGAGCTGCATCCACAGATAACCCTCCTTCTTGAAGGCGACCTGGTCCTCGTAGATCTTCTTGAAGTCGGCATTCGTCGCCGAAATTTCCTTGTAGACCTCGAGCGAGGCATTGTAGCAGGCCTCCAGGATGTCCTGGCTGAACGGCCGCAAAGTGGTCCCCTGCGAAACGATCTGCTTGATCGCTGTCGGGTTCTTCAGGTCGTATTTCGCCATCATGTTGACATTGGCATAGGCACAGGCATCGGTCAGCGCCGCCTGGTAGGCCTTCGGCAGGCTGTTCCATTTTTCAAGGTTGACCAACGAGTGGATGGCGAGCCCGCCTTCCCAGAAGGCCGGATAGTAATAGTACTTGGCGACCTTGTAGAAGCCGAGCTTGTAGTCGTCATAGGGTCCGATCCACTCGGCCGCATCGATCGTGCCTTTTTCCAAGGCCGGATAGATGTCGCCGCCGGCGATCTGCTGGGGAACGGCACCGAGCTTTTCCAGCACGCGGCCGGCGATCCCGGCGATGCGCATCTTGACGCCCTTGAAGTCGTCGACCGTATTGATCTCCTTGCGGAACCAGCCGCCCATCTGGGCGCCGGTATTACCCGCCAGCAGGCCATAAACATTGTGCTTGGCGAAGAACTCGTTCATCAGCGTATTGCCATTGCCCTGGTAGAACCAGGCATTGGTCAGGCGCGCGTTCAGGCCGAAGGGGATGGCGCTGCCGATCGCGAAGGTCGGATCCTTGCCCACGAAATAATAGGAGCAGGTATGGGCCATCTCCACCGTGCTGTTGGTGACCGCGTCCAGCGCCTGCAGACCCGGAACGATTTCGCCGGCAGCAAAGGGCTGGATGGTGAAGTTGCCGTCCGTTGCGGCCGCCACATGTTTGACGACATCGTCCGCACCGCCATAGATCGTGTCCAGGGACTTGGGGAATGACGAGGTCAGCCGCCACGTGATCTTAGGGTTGGACTGCGCGATGGCGGGTGCTGCAAGCGCAGTTGCCGCCGCAGCGCCGGCGCCGGTAACGGCTGCCTTTTTAAAGAATGAACGACGATCCATGCATAACCTCCCATGATGACTTACCGTGGGCTCCTGCTTCCCAATCCCGCGGTTCAGCCGAGGTAACCATGTTGGACAAGGGCTTGCAAGCGGTCGCCTCATATTCTCGAACGCCGGGCTCCCGTTGCGCCTTATACTTTCGTCGCTCCGCCGTTGTCATTCCTTCCTTGAACCAGCCGAAGACAGCTGCGGGTCCGAGCCACGAGCTCGGAAGGATGCCGATTGCGGTGAAGCTTGACTTGGAGGGGCTCGCGGCGCGAAAACGGAGTAGTCCAGCTTGTCTTGCCGTCGGAGATTGCATGCCGAAACCGATAGTCGCCCTTCCCGCCGATATCCGCGAAATCGACGGTGCCGTTTGGCACGCTGCTCCCAATCAATACCTGCAGGCGGCGCTGAAGGTGGCCGAGGTGATGACGTTCATCGTGCCGGCCTTCGAGGACGGAACAGAGATCGATGCGGTGCTTGACCGTGTCGACGGCGTCCTGATTTCCGGCTCCGCAACCAATGTCCATCCCTCACTCTATGGCCGGCAGGCGAAGGAGGCGGATGGCCCTTTCGACCCGGCACGTGATGCAACATCGTTGCCGCTGATCCAGCGGGCGATTGATCGCGGTATCCCGCTTCTGGCCATCTGCCGCGGCATCCAGGAGCTTAACGTAGCGCTTGGCGGTACGCTCGCCAGCGAAATCCAGGATCAGCCGGGCATGTGGGACCACCGCAAGCCCAATGTGCCGGAGCGGGATCACATGTATGCGATCCGCCAACCGGTTTTTGTTCAGGAAGGCTCCTGCATCGCCAACTACCTCGGGCTTTCGGGCAAGATCCAGGTAAATTCGCTGCATCGCCAGGCGATCGCCCAGACCGCGCCACGCCTTAAGGTGGAGGCAACTGCGGAAGACGGCACGATCGAGGCCGTGTCGGTCATCGACGCCCGCAATTTTGCGGTCGGCGTGCAGTGGCATCCGGAATATTGGGCGGAAACCGATACGGTCTCCCGCGCCCTTTTTCATGCTTTTGGAGATGCCGTGCGCACTTATGCCGGCCGCGGAACCCGCAGCGAGGCTGCGGCCTGAGCCGAGATCAGTTGCGGGGCTGGTAAAGTCCGGTCGATTGGCGGATGCGCATTTCCGGCTTGATCAGATGAATCCCGTCAGGCTCATGGCTGCCGGCGAGCCGATCGAGCAGCGCCCGCGCAGCCAATCTGCCGACATCCGCCTGCCCGTTCGAAACCGTCGTCAGCGACGGCGTCGCGATCGAGGCCTCTTGGAGGTCGTCATAGCCGGTCACCGAAATGTCCTGACCAGGCACCAGGCCTGCGCGGGCAATGCCGTTCATCAAGCCGATTGCGACGAGATCGTTCCAGCAAACCGCAGCGGTCGGCTTCTGCGGCAGCGACAGGAAGTTGACGGCCGCCTCGAAGCCGCCCTGCATGGTGCGCGGACCCGGAATGCGCAGGTCCGGATCAACCTCGATGCCGGCCTTGCGCAGCGCGTTTACATATCCCTGATAGCGGTCGCGGCCCGTTGAGGTCTGATCGGTTCCGCCGATCATCGCGATAACCTTGTGGCCGAGGCCGATCAGGTGGTTGGTAGCGAGCGAAATGCCATAGCTGTCATCGCCGCGATAAGTAGGCAGATCGACGCCATCCATGGAACGGGCAACGAGAATGGCCGGCATGCCATTCTGTTCGGCGAGCTTCACATCTTCGATCGGGGTTCCGATGGCCGGTGACATGATCACTCCATCGCCGCCGAGTTGCAGCAGCGTCTCAATGAAGGTTCGCTGCTTTTCGACTGAATCGTAATGGTTGGAAAGGATGAAGGTATGCCGGCTGCGGTCGAGCTCGCTTTCGATCGCCTTCAAGATCTCGCCGTAGAACGGGTTCATGATATCGTGCACCACGACGCCGATAATGCCGGAGCGGGAGGTGCGCAGGCTCGCCGCGCGCCGGTTGTAGATGTAGCCGAGAGTGCGCGCCTGTTCCTTGATCTTTTCCCTGGTATCGGCGGCAACCAGAGGACTATCCCGCAACGCAAGGGAAATCGTGGCCGTGGAAAGACCGAGGCTCTCGGCAATTGTCGACAACTTGATCTTCTGAACCATGTCTCCCCCAAGTCCACAAGCATCATCCCGGGATGCCGATTTAAACTTGAAATAAACAATTTAATTGAATGCGACAATCCTGTGACGGCACTTTTCAGTCGTCGAGGGAATCCTGATCCTCTTCCTGAGCCGGCTGGAGGTTTTGCTCGACGAGCTTCAAAAGCTTGAGAAGCGTTCGCACTTCCTTGTCGGACAGGCCCCTGGCCGCCTGCTCGCCACATTCGGATACGGAGCGGCCGATCTGTTCCACTGTCTTCAGTCCGTTATGGGTCAGAAAAACCTTGGTCAGACGTCCGTCTGTTTCATCGGCCCGGCGCTCGAGGAAGCCCTGCGCCTCCATTCGGCCGATCGTGCGTGTCATGGTGGGCGCCTTCACCCCCAGCCGCAGGGCCAGTTGTCCCGGCGTCATGCCCTCTTCTTCGGCGAGCGCTAGGATGACGCCATCCTGGCCGGCATAGAGACCGCTTTCACCGAGACTGCGCGTCAGCGCGGTCCGCATGGACCGGGCGGCATGGGTGATCGTCGGTGCAAGATCGACCACGGAAAGGCCGGCATGATCTTTCTTCTTGCCCGGCTTGGCTTTCTTGTCGCCCTTTTTCTTGCTCATCGACTCCGCCTGTTTTGCCCCATGACGTAAGGCGCTATATCTGTGCGGCGCTATCCTTATAGAAACCCGGAAACCGCCGCCAGTGCCGCATCCTCTGCCCGACTATCATGACAATGATCTTACACTTCCATCCACAGGAAGACGCGATTGGATCGCGGTCCTGCCTTTGGGGGCGCATGAGCAGCACGGCCCACACCTACCCTTCGAAACCGATGCACTGATCGCTGCCGGTCTGGTGTCACGCTTGAAAGCCGCCATGCCGGCCGCCCTCCCCGTCACCTTCCTGCCGGTGGAACCGGTGGGTTATTCGGTCGAGCACATGGATGTCGCCGGCACCAGGACCCTCGCCTTTGACGAGGCGGTATCCCGCTGGCTGGGGCTTGCCAAGGAGCTTCACGGCAATGGCATCCAAAAGCTGGTGCTTCTCAATGCCCATGGCGGCAATTCTCCACTTCTGACCGTGGTCGCGACCGAGGCGAGGATCCGGTTCGGCATGCTGGTTGTTACGACCAGCTGGACCCGCTTTGGCCAGCCCGAAGGGTGGATCACACCCGAACAAAAGGCCATAGACATCCATGGCGGGGATATCGAGACCTCCGTTATGCTGGCCCTGTGGCCGGACAAGGTGGATATGACGAAGGCGGAAAACTTCTCTTCGCGGCAGACGGAATTTGTCAGCACGTTCCGGCACCTGCGTGCCTACGGCCCGCATGCGTTCGGCTGGAAGATGTCGGACCTCAACGAGAAGGGCGTCGCCGGCAATGCCGCAGCCGCCACCGTCGAACGCGGCGAGGCCCTGGTCGCTTATGCCGTGAGAGGCATGATCGAATTGCTGGAGGACGTGGCGAGGTTTGATGTTGAGACATTATGGTAGCGCAAAGCTACACACTTAGTCATAATGGGCTACAGGAGAATAGCTATGACGCTGAACATCCGCAATGAGGAAGCAGATCTGCTTGCGCGGGAACTGGCGCGGATCGACGGTATATCGATCACCGATGCCGTTATTTCCGCTCTCAAGGAAACCATCGGAAAGCGGATCGAGCAGGAAACGCCTCGGGACACTGCCAAGCGGATCCTTGCTCGCCGAGGCCTGGCGTTCAACCAGGACCGTGAGGCCGTGGATGGCGAAGCCTATCATGACCTTGATCATGACCTTTCTGGCAAGCCGTAATGTTTGTAGATGCCTGCGCAATCATTTCCTTGATGGCCAACGAACAGACTGCCGAATCCTATGAACAAGCCTTGTCGATCGCCGACACGCCATTCACGTCGCCACTTGCCGCGTGGGAGGCTATTATCGTCCTGTCCCGGCCCGACCAGTTGAACTGCCGATATAGTGAGGCTCAAGGCGCCGTTGTAGAATGGCTCGATGCCCGTAGCATTGGAATTTGTGAGCTGGGTTCGCCTCGCGACATCCTGAGCCACGCAGTAGCCGTTGCCGAAAAATATGGAATAGGTCGCCGCTATCTCAGCAATTTCGACTGCTTCCATTATGCAACGGCAAGAGTGGCTGGTCAGCCACTCCTGACCCTGGACGAGCTTCTTCGCCAAACGGATGCCGACACTCGTCCCTAGATACGATGTGATCTTATAACATTCAAAACCCTTTGAACTCGGTTCGGCTTCCGCTTATATGAGGCGGACAAGCTTCCGCGCCCTCAGGCGCTCCACATCCTTCGAGGTTCCCTTATGACCGAAGCAAAGACCGAAGCAGCCACACCTAGGCCAGTGCCCGTCACGGTGCTCACCGGCTATCTCGGCGCCGGCAAGACGACGCTGCTCAACCGCATCCTGTCCGAAAGCCACGGCAAGAAATATGCCGTCATTGTCAACGAATTCGGCGAAATTGGCATCGACAACGACCTGATCGTGGAATCGGACGAAGAAATCTACGAAATGAATAACGGCTGCGTCTGCTGCACCGTGCGCGGCGACCTGATCCGTGTCGTTGAGGGGCTGATGCGCCGCCCCGGCCGCTTCGACGGTATCATCGTCGAGACCACCGGACTTGCCGATCCGGTCCCGGTTGCGCAAACCTTCTTCATGGACGACGACGTGCGCGCCAAGACTGAGCTCGATGCGGTCGTCGCCCTCGTCGATGCCAAGCATCTGCCGCTGCGCCTCAAGGACAGCCGCGAAGCGGAAGACCAGATCGCCTTTGCCGATGTCGTCGTCATCAACAAGACCGACCTGGTGACGCCGGAAGAACTGGCCGTCATCGAAGACGTCGTGCGCGCCATCAATCCGACTGCCCGCGTCTACAAGACCAGCCGTTCGGGTGTCGATCTTGCCCGCGTGCTCGATCAGGGTGCCTTCAACCTGGAGCGCGCACTGGAAAACGATCCGCATTTCCTCGATCACGGGCATGAGGGCCATGTTTGTGGTCCCGATTGCGACCATGATCACAGCCATGACCACCATGCGCACGACCATCATGACCACGGGCATGATCATCACCACGGTGCAATGTCGCCGATCCATGATGTGACGGTGAAGTCGATATCGCTGCGCGGCGGTGAAATGAACCCCGAGCGCTTCTTCCCCTGGATCCAGAAGATCACCCAGACGGACGGTCCTAGCATCCTGCGGCTCAAGGGCATTATTGCCTTCAAGGGCGACGAGGAGCGCTACGTCGTTCAAGGCGTCCACATGATCGTCGAGGGCGATCACCAGCGTCCTTGGAAAGATGGCGAGAAGCGCGAAAGCCGTCTCGTCTTCATCGGCCGCGACCTGGACGTCCAGAAGATCGAGCAGAGCTTCAAGGCCTGCCAGGCGAATGTGACGACCGCCGCCTGATGCCGACAGTTGCACCGCTTGATCTCGAAGGCCATGTCGTCGCCGCGCATTTTCTCGGCGACGTCCCTTTCTTTGCGACCGCTGCCGGCTCGATCCACCGTCTGGACGGCGGCGAGAAGGTTACCGAGGCCCATGAAGGCCTGCTGACCTGTATTCGCGATCCCTTCAGCGACACGCTGATCTCCGGCGGTGAAGACGGCAAAGTCCTTCGCGTCGGCCATGATGGCACGGCGACCGTGCTTGCAGAAGCGCCACGCAAATGGATTAGCGTGGTGGCCGGCGGCCCCCAGGGTGCTGTAGCCTGGGCGCAAGGCAAGTCGAGCTTCGTGCGCACCAGCGACGGCGCGGTCAAGGAATTCACGGAAAACCGCAGCGTCGAAGGCATCGCCTTTGCATCCAAGGGCCTGCGCATCGCCGCCGCGCGGTACAATGGCGTTTCGCTGCACTGGGTCGGCACCAATGCGCCGCCCGTGGATCTCGATTGGAAAGGCGCCCATACGGGTGTGACCTTTTCTCCAGACAATCGGTTCCTTGTCACCATGATGCAGGAAAACGCGTTGCATGGCTGGAAGCTGGACGGCAAGCCCGGCGAAAACCGCCATATGCGGATGACCGGCTACCCGGCCAAGGTGAAGTCCATGTCATGGTCGGCCAAGGGCAAGTGGCTCGCATCGTCCGGCGCCCCGGCCGCTATCGTTTGGCCGTTTTCGGCCAAGGACGGTCCAATGGGAAAGGCGCCTCAAGAGCTTGGGACGCGTGCCGACATCATGGTGACGCAGGTCGCCTTCCACCCGACCGACGAGGTTCTGGCGATCGGCTTCATTGACGGCATGATCCTCGGCGTGCGGATGGCCGACGGCAAGGAAGCGCTGCTGCGCCGCCCCGGAAAAGGCGGCATCACCGGCATGAGCTGGAGCGCCAGCGGCAGATTGCTGGCCTTTGCTTCCGAAGCGGGCGATTGCGGCGTGGTGGATATTTCTGCCTGACGGGCGGTGCGATCCGGCGCCCGTTGCTTCAGGCTGCTTTCGCCGCCTCGACGAAAACATCGACGCCGTCGCGGCCATCGCGTTTGCGACGGTATAGAGCCTGATCTGCCTTGTGCAGCATGGCGTCCAGAAATTGCGGTCGATCGCCCCGCGCCGCCTGGCCGAGCGCAACGCCAATACTCAGCGTCGGCCGCGCACAGTGAATATCCTCGAGCTGCATCATCGCAGCGGCGAATTCCTGCCGGATCTGATCCGCAATATGTGCCGCCTCTTCGGCGGTCCGTTCGCTTAGCACGACCAGAAATTCGTCACCGCCGTGGCGCGCAATGAGCTCCCCTGGCCCCACCGCTCGACGGGCGGCGTCGGCAAACGCTTGAAGCACCTTGTCGCCCATGGCATGACCGCAGCTGTCGTTCAACTGCTTGAAGTGGTCGAGATCCACCAGCAGCAGGGCCAGCGGCTTCTCGGCAGCACGGTCAAAGGCACGGGCAACGCCGGTCCGGTTCAGAAGCCCCGTCAGCGGATCATGATGAGCGGCGTTCTCCAGCTGAACCTTGGTGCGTTCCGTCGCCATCATCATGATCACCATGCACCGGAGGGTCAAAAGCAGCATGGCGACGAGGCCCAGCGACGCATGGAGTTGGTCGCCACCCTGGAACAGTGGCCCGGGGCCGAGGCTGCCCCACAGACCCATCAATGAGCGCGCGCCGTAGAGCGTCGCAGTGAGCGCGAAGAGGCCGGAAGCAAGGCTGGCGGAATAAAGCTTTTCCTCCTGCGCCAAGCGCCGGGTCTCCCAGGCGACGAACATGTCGAACAGCGCGCAAAGGGCCGAGGCTAAAACAATCCGGGCTACGGCCTGGCCGGGATCCGTCAGAACGAACAGGAAGGGCAAAGCCGGCACGGTAGCCACCAGGCCGATGGCCCACGGCTTCATGATCCGCCCGCTGAAGTCCCGGATTGCCACCGGCAGGAGGGCACAGCCGACCAAAGTCAAGCCATTGGCGATCTGCACCGTGAGTAGATCCGGCGCGATGCCGCGCAGCACGATCAGGCAGGAGGCGACACCCAGCAGGCAGTTGTTGACGCTCCACCAAGCCAGCCAGCGGCCAAACCGGCCGGTGGTGAACGCAGCGCCTTGGATGACGCCGAGAATCAGGCAGGCCACTGCTGTCATTGCGTAAATGGTGCGCAGATCGAACGCCATCGCCTTTTCCCTTTGGTCGGCGGCGATTTTACACCACGTGTTCTTTCCGATTGGTATGCGCCCTGCGTAGAATGCGATAGAAAATCATTTCCTGCGCATCCGCTCTACGGCTCCCTGTACTTCATCGATCCGCTCGGTAATTGCGCTGTGCGCACCGACCCGTCATAAGGCGAAAGAGCGGCGTTGATGCCCCAATGGAGAGTTCCGATGATACCCTGGTCGCTGATCGATACCGCGAAAGTACCCGGCGGCAGCGACGAACTGCGCCTGAAGCAGCGCGGCTCGGAATTCTCAATCATGCTTGGCACCAATGAGTTGATGAACAGCCGCCTCAGCGGTTCGGAGGAAGCGCTGGCCCATCTTTCCTGGGAAAAGATCCGCGGTCGGCCCAAGCCGAAGCTGCTGATCGGTGGCCTCGGCATGGGGTTCACGCTTCGCGCCGCGCTTGCCGAACTGCCGGATGATGCCAGCGTGGTGGTGGCTGAACTTGTGCCGGCCGTCATTTCCTGGGCGCGCGGGCCGATGGCGGAAGTCTTCAGAGGCAGCCTTGAAGACCCGCGCGTGAGTATCCGGGAAGGCGATGTTGGCGGTGTCATTCGCGCAGGAGCCAACAGCTACGACGCGATCCTGCTGGACGTTGATAACGGTCCCGAGGCGCTGACCCGCGCCGAAAACGACCAGATCTACGATCTCGGTGGATTAAGGGCTGCAAGCACGGCCTTGCGCCCTGGAGGCGTCCTTTCCGTCTGGTCTTCCGCGTCTGACGCGCAGTTCACCCGCCGGCTGCAGGCCGCCGGCTTTGCTGCCGAAGAAGTCAAGGTCAGGGCCAACGGCAAGCGCGGCGGCGCCCGCCATACGATATGGCTTGCCTGCAAGAGACAGGCCTGAGGCGATCAAGCCCTCCGGATCACGCTGATGATCTCGGCGAGCAGGTTGTGCAGGTCGTCCCGGTACCCGCTGCGCGCCGAAGGGCCGCTATCGGCCGAGGTCATCACGACGGTCAGCCCGAGCGACGGCACGATATACACCATCTGGCCGCCATAGCCCCAGCCGAACTTGACCTCCTCGCCGCCGATCGAGCGCATGAACCATCCATAGCCGTAGCCATCGCCTGAGAACCGCGATTGGGTGCGCGGCACCCAGGACTGTTCGATCCAGCTTTCCGAGACGACCTGCTTTCCCGCAACTGTCTTGCCGCCATTTCGGTAAAGCTCGCCGAAGGCCAGCAGCGACCGAGGCGTCATCGCCATTTGGTTGCCGCCAAGGTAAATGCCTTGCGGATCGCGCTCCCAGGAGGTGATTCTGAAACCCTCGACCGGCGCCAACCATTCCTGTGCAAGAGCCAATGTCGGCTTCTTTCCTACCCGCGTCAGGATTGCGGAAAGGAGATGGGTCGAAGCGGTAGAATAAAGCATGTCAGCGCCTGGATCGGCATCGAAAGGCTCCGACAGGGCGAAGCGAACCCAGTTCCGGCTCGATACCCAACGCCCGTAGTTCGGGCCGGACATGCGTGACAAGCCCGCCTGCATGGAAAGCAGGTTGCCGATGGTGATCTCGTGAATGCGCGGGTCGGAATTGGCGGGCAGGTGGACTTTGAGGATTGGGGCGATCTTCTGGTCCACCCCTCCAAGCAGTTTTCGGTCTATGGCTATCCCAACCAGCGCGGAAATGATCGACTTGGAGGCCGACTTGATATTGGTTGCGCCATTCAGGGCATGGCCATTGAAAGCCCGTTCGGCCAGCATCTGGCCATTGCGCGTAACAAGCACGACCTTCAGTGGCTCAAGCTCGCCGGCACCGTCGAGCACTGTCTTCAGCGTTACCGGCGGTTGCGGAACACCCTGCGCCAAGGAGCGGACGGCGGTTAAAGCGAATGGCACGGAAAGCAGGGCGGTGCGGCGTGTAATCATCTGTCGGGAAATATAGCCCGGATCATCCGGAAATAGGGCGGGAGCTTAAGCCTCACGCCAAAATGATGGGTCGTGAAACGGAAATGGCCGCTGCATCGAATGCAGCGGCCATTTCAAAACACACTTGAACGGAATTGACCGTTACTTGTTCATATCCGTGGCCATCTTGAGATGGTGCTCGAGAGCCGGCGTGGTCTTTGCAGCCCAGGCCTTCAGCTCGGCATTCTCGCCTTCGGCGCCATAGCGCTTGAACAGATCGACGGCATCTTCATGCACGTCTTCCTGGTCGGAATGATACTGCTTGTTGAAGTCGTCGCCCTGCAGGCCCTTGAGCTTGTCGAGCATGCTCTGGTACTTTTCCGGCATCGCTGCCGGGATTGTCGCCTTGACCTTGCCACCATCGATCATCTGCTTCATTTCCATCGAAGTCTTGGTGTGATCGGTGATCATCTGCTGCGCGAAGGTCTTCGTAGCCGGGTCAGCACGCTCGACAGCAAGCTTGCTCGATTCGATTTCGAACATGTCGCTACCCGCTGCCTCCATGACGAAATCTTCGGTCTTCGGTGCAACGCCGATCAGGGAGTTCACGCCGGTCTTTTCTGCGGCCGACTGGGCCATAACGGACGTGGATGTCGCCGCGAGAAAAATCGCAGCTGCCAAAGCTAGTTTGTTCATTGAGGTCTCCTTTGTGATGAGGCCAGAACGAACAAGGCATGCCTCTGTTCCATTTGAGGAACAGGATGCTACAAATTTCATCAGAATGTCAAAAACGAACTAGGCGAATGCCACTTCCAGATGCTGCCTGTCGTGGGCGATCACCTTACAATTGGTTTCGAACCCTTCTCCTTTGATGGCGAGCACAAATTCCGGAGGAATGCCGATTGCATTCGAGACCGCCAGGCCCGCACTGTCGCTGCCGAGCGTCCTGATCGTGCAGTCCATGGTCGAGCGGCGATTGTTGAAGATGATCGCCCCCGCCTTGAGCACCCGCCGACGTGCGCCAGTTGGATGATCAGCCTGAACGGTGTTCCAGGACATGCACCGGTTCCGGCCAGCATGTTTGGCCTGATACATGGCGGCATCCGCCTGCGCCAGAAGGGTTTCGATCTCCTTGCCGACAATGGAGAGCGAGGTGATGCCGAAGCTGGCCGTCACTTTTATGATGCCATGCTCGCTCGGGATCTCAAGGGCCGCGACACGCTCCCGCACTTTCTCCGCGACCGCGATTGCATCCTGGCGATCCACATGCGGGAGGATGATTGCAAATTCCTCACCGCCTAATCGGCCGAGCAGATCTCCTGCCCGCAGAGTAGCCTTGCATGCCGCGACCACGGCTTTCAGAACCTGGTCCCCGACGGCATGCCCGTAGCTGTCATTGACGTTCTTAAAATGGTCAATGTCCAAGGCAATGCAGGATAGATCGTGCTGATGGCGCCGAGCCAGCGAAATGAACTGTTCTGCCTCCTTCTTGAAGGCCCGGCGCGTCATGGCGCCGGTAAGACTGTCGGTGGCCGCCGATTCCAGCAGTTCTATCCGATCCATGCAGGCGCCAGCCAGCTCTTGGAGGATAACGACATCACGGCTGCTGAACGACCGGGGCCGGCGATCGATGGCGCACACGGTTCCGACGGTAAACCCGTCGCGCGTCTTGAGCGGCATGCCGGCATAGAAGCGGACATGATCCGGACCTGTGACCGCCGGATGAGCGGAAAAGTAGCTATCTTTGGTGGTGTCTTGAATAATGATTGCATCTTCGCATTCGATGACGCGCCTGCAGAACGTGTCCTGGCGTGGCATTTCCTCGATGGCAAAGCCAGAGCAGGCCTTGTACCACTGACGATGCGCATCGATGAGCGAGACAATGCCGATGTCGACCGTGAAGATCTCCTTGATCAGCCGCACGATCCGTTCGAAGCCTTCGTCCTTCGGGCTGTCAAGAATATCCAGTCGCTCCAGCGCAGCCAGGCGGGCTGTTTCCCGCTGAGCCTCAAGGGATGACTTCCCGAATATTCTTGCCGTCGGCATTTCCACTCCTTGCCCTAAGAATGGTGGCAATCATGCAGTCGATTAATTAATTTAGAATTTATTGAACAACGGCCCGGCAAGGCGCCGGCCGCCGCTGGTCGCGATGCCGAGGCGCGTGTCCTATGAAAGCGAAGGCCGGAGGGGAGCTCTCAACACTGCAGCTTGAACCACTGGCTTTGACTGCTGTCGTTCTTGCGCAATCCAAGACACTCGGAACTCCGGCGGATGCGGGCCGTTCTCACCCACTGCCGCTGGAGTCTCGTCTTGATCATCGTGCACCACCTGAACAACAGCCGCTCGCAACGCATCCTGTGGATGCTGGAAGAGCTTGCACTGCCCTATGACTTGCGTCTCTACCAGCGCAACTCGGCCACCATGCTGGCGCCGCCGGAACTGAAGCAGGTACATCCGCTCGGCAAATCACCGATGATCCAAGACATGGGCGGGTCCGGCGGCGCTGAGGTCACATTGGTGGAAACCGGCGCAATTTGCGAATATCTCGTCGACAAGTCCAACGGCCGCCTCGGCGCGCCCAACGACAGGATCGGCGCGCTGCGCTACAGACAGTTCCTGCATTATGCCGAGGGCTCGGTCATGCCACCGCTGTTCGCAAAGCTGGTTGTCAGCCGTGTACCGATGATCGGCAAGTTCGCGGCAAGCAAGGTGCAGCCGATGATCGATGTGCATCTCGATTATATCGAACAGGAACTGTCCGGCCGCGCCTGGTTTGCCGGCGAGGCGCTGACGGCCGCCGACATCATGATGAGCTTTCCGCTGGAAGCTGCCAGCAGCCGGGCCGGCCTCGATGGAAGCCGCCCGGCAACAATCGCCTGGCTCGAAAAGATCCACGCCCGCCCCGCCTATCAGGCGGCGCTTGCCAAGGGCGGTGAATATGCATTCGTCAAGCCGAGAGGAAAGTGACCTGCCGATATTGTGAATGATACCGATACCCGTCTGCCTTATCGGCGAGCGGGTAATGGGCAGATCATCGAAGGCCATGCCTTCCGGCAATACCGATGTCAGGCGAGCTTGCGTCCGCTGGGAACGATCATGCCCGCAGCATCCTGGAGCCAGCCTGTTTTCAACTCCAGCCCGAGAAAGCGCGCACGCTCGAACGGCCCAGGCATAACAAGATGCCGGACCTTGTCGGCAAAGAAGCCGAAGCGCTCATAATATGCCGCATCACCGACTAGCAGCACGGCACCATGACCGCGGTTTTTGGCTTCGGTGATCGCCGTGCGCATCAAGGCTCCCCCGATGCCTTTGCCCTCGTGGGCGCCATCCACCGCCAACGGACCGAGCAGCAAGGCGTCGATCGGCTGGCCCTCAAGCGTAATGCCGGCCTCGACGTTCCAGAGACGGACGGTGCCGATGACATGGCCATCCTCATCGCGCGCGACCAGAGCCAGGCCTTCGGCCGGCAGGCGGTTGCGGCGGATCTGCTCCGACGACTTCTTGCGTCGATCCGCGCCCATGGCACGATCGAGCAGGTTTTCGCGCGCAACGACGTCAGCCGGCGTTTCGGCATCTATGGTGAAAGTGGAGCTGTGCGCAAAGAATGCGCGTACAGTGTCAAGCACAGTGGCCATCTTGGCCTCCCGTTACCCAAAACCGTTCAAGGCGGCACTGCGGAAAATTGTGAATTTGCCGCCCCGACTGGTTACGGGGCCGGCGGCATTGGAAGTCTCAGATCACGTAGGCCTTCAGCGGATCGAAGCCGTTGAAGGCGACGGCCGAATAGGTCGTCGTATAGGCGCCGGTACCTTCGATCAGAACCTCGTCGCCGATCGAAAGCGAGATCGGCAGCGGGTACATGTTCTTCTCGTACATCACGTCAGCCGAATCGCAGGTCGGACCGGCCAGGACGCAGGGCTCCATTTCGTCGCCGTCGCGCGTCGTGCGGATCGGGTAGCGGATCGCCTCGTCCATGGTTTCGGCGAGACCGCCGAACTTGCCGATGTCGAGGAAGACCCAGCGATGGTTGTCATTGTCCGACTTCTTCGAGACAAGCACGACTTCCGCCTTGATGACGCCGGCATTGCCGACCATGCCGCGACCCGGCTCGATGATTGTCTTGGGCAGGTTGTTGCCGAAATGCTTGCGCAGCGAAGCGAAGATCGCCTGACCGTATTCCTCGGCCTTCGGCACGTCGCGCAGATACTTGGTCGGAAAACCGCCGCCCATATTGACCATCTGCAGGACGATGCCCTGCTTCGCCAACTGGCCGAAGACGCGCTTGGCATCGGCAAGAGCCGCATCCCAGGCATCGACCTTGGTCATCTGCGAACCGACATGGAAGGACACGCCGTAGGATTCCAGGCCCAGCTGGTGAGCATAGACGAGAACGTCGACGGCCATCTGCGGCACGCAGCCGAACTTGCGCGACAGCGGCCATTCGGCGCCTTCGCCATCGGTCAGGACGCGGCAGAATACCTTGGCGCCCGGAGCGGCGCGTGAGATCTTCTCGACTTCCTCATGGCTGTCGACGGCATAGAGACCGACACCGAGCGCAAAGGCGCGGGCGACATCACGCTCCTTCTTGATTGTATTGCCAAAGGAGATGCGATCAGCGGAAGCGCCGGCATCGAGAGCCATCTGGATTTCGGCCACCGAAGCGCAATCGAAGTTGGAACCCATGGAAGCGAGCAGCTTCAGGATCGCCGGCTCCGGATTGGCCTTGACCGCATAATAGATCGCGCTGTCCGGCAGGGCATGACGGAAAGCCGAATAATTGTCGCGCACGACGTCGAGATCGACAACAAGATACGGTCCTTCGGGACGCTGCGTCTTGATGAAGTCAAGGATGCGGGCAGTGGTCATGGTCAGTCCCTTCGAATCTCTAGGCTCCGGCTGTGAACCGGAGGACAAAGGACGGATGAACATGCGCCAGGACCAGTCGGTGGAGACACTGGTACCTTGACACGCTCAAACGCGCGGTAAGTGGATCAACGTTCCGCCAAGAACAAGGATCCGGCTTTGTCTGCCATGGATTGGAGGGGGACCCCTACCGCACTTCCGGCAATGATGGTGTGCCTCTTCAGTAACCCCCGCTGATGGAAAGCAGGGAGAGAACAAAAAGGCCCGCACCGTCGTTGCTTCAGATGTCCTCGCATTTCCCGGATGGCCGGAATAGCGACTGGAGGGGTTAGTTCCAGGTACCTTACCGATGACCTCACCAAATAGAGGGTCGGCGGACACCCACGGGCACGTGCGACTTTGGGCTGCACGGGAGATAAGAATATTCGCCGTCATAATCAAGTGGTTTTTTCCGGCGGGAAGAAAATTCGCGTTGCACATCCGCATAGCTTCGGCCAACTAGGTTTCAGCCGCCATTTAGGGGATCACCTTGGACACACTCACCCGCATGCGTGCCTTCATCGACGTCGTCGAAGCCGAAGGCTTTTCGGCTGCGGCACGGCGCACCGGCCGCTCCAAGGCGCTTCTGTCGAAATATGTGCGGGAACTCGAGGATGATCTCGGCGCGCTGCTCTTGAACCGCACCACTCGGCAATTCTCGATGACGGAGGCCGGCCATACCTATTACCGCACCGCTGCCGATATTCTCAAGGAGATCGACAGCCTGGCGGACCTGGTGCGCGAGAATAATACCGATCTCAAGGGCAAGCTGCGGATCTCCGCACCCCGCACCTTCATCGACGCCGATGTCGGCCAGTCAATGATCGATTTCGCCAAGGCGCATCCGGATGTTTCGCTGGAGATCGTGGCGGAGGATCGGTTCGTCGATCTGATCGAGGAAAATTTCGACCTCGCCATCCGCATCACCAAGCTCGAAGATTCGGGCATGATCGCCAAGAAGCTTTCCGATTTCCGTGTCTATGCGGTGGCCACGCCGGACCTGGTCGCCAAATACGGCCCCCTCAATCATCCGCAGGATCTCAGCCGCACACCCTTCATCATCGACACCAATTCCCGCTGGCACAACAATGTGCGCTTCGTCGACGGCGGCTCCACCTTGTCCGTACCCGTCAGCGGCCCGATCGAGGTAAACAGCCCGCAAGCCACATTGCGCGCCGCCCGCGCCGGGCTCGGCGTCGCCATCATTCCGGACTTCATCGCCCAGGCCTCCATCCAGTCGGGCGAACTGGTCACCCTCTTTGACGAGTATATCATCAAGGACCGCGGCATCTATGCAGTCTATCCGCATCGCCGCTACCTGCCGGCGAAGGTCAGAAGCTTCGTCGATTTCCTCGCCAGCTGGTTTCGCAAGCAGCTGCCGTCCTAAGCGGATCTGCCGGACCGGGTCGAAATTCCGTCCCAATTGCGCTGCAGAGCAGGCTTGGGACGAACCGGGAGCCTGACGGGCGGATGCGATACAGATTTGCAATTATGGCTGCCCTTGCGGCCGCATGCACGCCGCTGCCGGCACTTGCCCATCCGCATATATTTGCCGAGGCGCGGCTTGAGATCGTCGGCGGCCCGGACGGCAATGTCGAGGAACTACAGAATGTCTGGCGCTTCGACGAGGTGTTTTCCTCCAGCGTGCTTCTGGATTTCGACAAGAATACCGATCTGAAACTGGACAGCGCGGAACTTGCCGAGCTTGGCGAAACCATGCGCACCTCGCTCGGCGACTACCATTACTTCACGACGATCACGCTCGATGGCGCAGTCATCGGCATTACCAAGCCGGATGCTATCCACGTCTCACTGCAGGATAACCAGTTGATGGTCATCTTCGCGGTGAAGCCGGTCAAGCCTATACCGCTGAAGGGCAGGCTCACATTCGGCATCTATGACCCGTCGATGTACACGTCGATCGATTTCCCCACCGACGGCGACCTGATCGTCAAGGGCGCGGCCTTCGCCAAATGCCAGCACAAGGTGGTTCGGCCGGATCCTGATGAAGTGCTGTCGCAAAACAGCGCCTCGCTGACCGATGCCTTCTTCAATGACCCGACCGGCACCGACATGACCAAGCTGTTTGCCACCCGCATGGAAGTGACATGCTGACCAAGCGCTGCGACCTGCCTCGCATTGCACTCGCCGCCATGTTGATCGGCTGTCTCGCCGCCGGATCGGCGCTTGCACAGTCTCCGCTCGGCGTCGGCTCGGCGGAGCCCGCCTTCTCCATCGGCGGCCCGCTCGGCCCCTTCTTTGCCTGGATCAATGCTCATCAGCAGGCTTTCTATCGGGCACTGACCGGTTCCCTTAAGGCCATGCGAGAAGATCCCTACGCCTTATCCGGCCTGATCGGTCTTTCCTTTGCCTATGGCGTCTTCCACGCTGCTGGACCCGGCCATGGCAAGGCAGTCATCTCCTCCTACATGATCGCCAATGAGATCGAGTTGAAGCGCGGCGTGACGATCTCCTTCATCTCTGCGCTGCTGCAGGGAATGGTGGCGATCCTGTTGGTCGGCGTCGCCTATGTCCTTTTGCGTGGATCCGGAATCACGATGACGGAGGCCACACAGGCGATGGAGATCACCAGCTTTGCCATGGTCGCCCTGTTCGGTGCCTGGCTGCTGGTCAAGAAGATCCGCGCGCTCCGAATGCGCATGGTCCCGTCGCCGGCAATGACGACCTCGCCGGCATTCGAGACACCTTCTGCCATGCGCCTGTCGTCCGGGCGCGTGTCGAACAGCTTGAACTTCCGCGCCATCGAGATCGACGACCACGACGCCACTGGCGACGACGGTTACTGCGAAACCTGCGGCGTCAGCCACATGCCCGATCCCACGGCCCTCGGGAAGCAGGATTTCAGCCTGCGCGAAGCCTGGTCGGCGATCCTGGCTGTTGGCCTTCGCCCCTGTTCAGGCGCCATCCTGGTGATGAGTTTCGCACTGCTGAACGGGCTTTATCTCGGCGGCATCCTGTCGGTGCTGGCCATGTCGCTGGGCACTGCGATCACCGTGACAATCCTTGCCACCCTTGCGGTGACCGCCAAGGATCTGGCGCTTCGCATGGCTGGTCCGCAATCGCGCAAGGGACGGCGCCTCGGCCATGCAATCGAGATCGGCGGGGCACTGTTCGTGCTGCTTGTCGGCCTGTCGCTGCTTGGCGCGGTACTGCAGGCTTGATGATCGACGGCCTACATGCGCAGATGTAAGTCCGCCATCTGCAAGAGTTAGCGCAAGCATGGGACCAGTTGACCCTCCGCAGCAAAAGCCACAGCCTGCACTTAGATATCGTTTCGCAGGCATGATGGCAGTCGCCACCGCAATGGCAACGAGCTTAATCCTGGGCCGTCTCGCCGGCGGAAGCCTGGTCGCAGATTGGCAGCCAGTGTGGGCTTGGCTGTTCTGGATGGGCCTGCAGTCGGGATGCATCATTCTTGAACTTGGCCGTCAATGCCTCGTCGAGACCGCTTCCTTTTACCGGAAAGGCATATCAGGCCGATTGAGGAGGCTGCGCGTCAAGGCAAGACGAAAGTGGATGAGTGGCCAAAGCAATCAGGATCGTCGCAGGGTCGAGGCTCTGGCCCGCTCTCTTCGCCATAGTGCTCGCCCTTATCTTCGTGCCAAATGATCTCGGCATCCCGGTACTAGCGACTACTGTCATCTTATTTTTGGCTTGGCTTGTCTTTCCGTATTACCGAGAAGCACCGGATCACCTCATGCGCAGCATCGTCTCCAGCGCCTTCTTCGGGTTCACGATGGGCTATTTTGCTTACTAGGCGGCAGCCCTCTTCAGCGCTTATGACGCTGCTGATACCGAGCCCTGAGCCAGAAGACGAGAAAGAAGGACAGCAGCAGCGCCGCGCCGACCGCAAAGCCAAGCGCCGGCGAGAAATTGCCGATCCAGAGCACGATCGCCGGCAGGAAATAGATCACCAGTGCCGCACCGGCGAGAATGATTGCGGCCGCGATGGCCGGCGATCTGTTTTCCGGGCTCATCGGCTCCCACCTTGCAAAATCTCGGTGCGGATATCCTCCAGCCGCCGCTTTTGCTGACCTTTGTCGTCGAAATTGTCAGGTGACAGCCAGGCTTCAAAGGCCTTGCCGACGGCGGGCCATTCGCTGTCGATCATCGAGAACCAGGCCGTGTCCCGATTGGCGCCCTTGGAAATCATGTGCTGACGGAAGACGCCTTCGAATGTGAAGCCGTAGCGCCTGGCCGTTACCTTGCTCGGCTCGTTGTCGTTATGACATTTCCATTCGTAGCGGCGATATCCGAGATCTTCAAAGACATGCCTGGCCATCAGGTAGTGCAGCTCCGTCGACATCGGCGACCGCTTCATGGCCGCCCCGTGGGCAACCGAGCCGACCTCGACCACGCCGTTCTTGGGATCAGGCCGCATATAGCTTGCCATGCCGACAATTTTGCCCGTCGCTTTGTCGCGGGCAACAAGCGTGACGAAGTTCGAGGCCACCCGCGCATTGTCGAGCCATGCGCCGAACTCCTGCGCCGAGGCATATTCCTCGTTGGGGAAGTATCGGATCAACTCGTTGATACCGGTACTTCCGAGCGCCTCCCACAGGTCGGCCAGATGCAGTTCGGGCGTGTAGGGTTCGAGCGTCACAAACCGGCCTTCCAGGGTAACCGGACTAGGGGCAGCAACGTGGTAGTTTTTCAGATCGCGCATGACAGCCTCGAGAAGGACGTCAGAGGCTTAGGCCAGCACGGCTGCAAAGGCAACGGGAGATGGACTGCTACTAAAAGCTCAGCATGGTTCGTCAACGCAGGTAATGGATATGCGGACGAGAATGGTAGGGCGAGGCCTCGATCCGCGCGTCGACGGCAAACACTTCGCGCAGCAGATGCTCCGTCAGCACGTCTTCAGGCTGGCCGGAGGCGACCACCTGGCCCCGCTGCAGGACAATCAGTTGGTCGCAGAACATGGCTGCATGGTTCAGGTCGTGCATGGCGATGATGCTGGTCACGGGCAGTTCGGCCACGAGTCGCATCAGGCCGATCTGATGTTGAATGTCCAGATGGTTGGTCGGCTCGTCGAGAATGAGTTCGGACGGTGATTGCGCCAGCGCCCTGGCGATATGGGTCCGCTGCTTTTCGCCTCCCGAAAGGCTCATCCAGCCCTGGTTGCGCTTCTCTCCCATGCCTGCCCGCGTCAGGGCGCTCTCGACGGCTTCGTCATCGGCCGGCGTCCAGCTCGAAAACATCGAGCGATGCGGAAACCGCCCCAGTTTCACGACGTCGATCACCTTCAGATTGGCATTGGTCGCCGCATGCTGTTCGACGAAGGCGATCCGGCGAGCCACCAGGCGCCGTCCCATCGCACTCAGATTGGTGCCGTCCAGCAGGACCTGCCCGGCATGCGGCTGCTTCAGGCCTGCCAGCAGACGCAGCAGCGACGTCTTGCCCGACCCGTTCGGGCCCAGAAGACCCAGCATCTTACCGGGCTGCGCTTCCAGCGAAACCCCATGCAGGATCGTGGTCCCGCCGATCTTCCAGGTCATCTTATCGGCCTTGATGCTCATGATGCCCGCTGGAACCGGTAAAGGATGATCGAAAAGAAGGGCACGCCGACCAGGGCCGTCACGACGCCGATCGGCAGAACCTGCTGGGGAATGAGGGCACGCGAGGCGATGTCGGCAAGAACCATGAAAATCGCGCCGGCGATGGCACAGGCCGGCAGCAGCCGGATATGCAGCGGGCCTACGAGAAAGCGTGCTGCATGCGGCACGACGAGCCCGACAAAGCCGATCGAGCCCACCATGCTGACGATCGTGGCAGTCATCATCGCCGTCACGGCAAACAGGATGATGCGAGCCCTGCCGACATTGACGCCAAGCGCCGAGGCCGCCTCGTCGCCAAAGGCGAAGGCGTCGAGCACCCGCGCGTACAGGAGGCAGATCACTAGGCCGAGGCCGAGGACCGCGGAAACGAGCGCAAACTCGGGCCAGCGAACTCCGCCGAAACTACCGAGCAGCCAGAACATGACGTCGCGTGCCTGCTGCGCATTGCCGGAAGTGGTGACGATATAGGAGGTGGAAGCATTGAACAGCTGGGATGCCGCGACGCCGGCAAGAATCGTGCGGTCGGATCCGCCCCGGGTACCATTCGACAGCAGCGCGACGAAGAAGAAGGCGGCGAAGGCGCCGGCAAAGGCGCCTGCCGAAAGGGATACGGTGCCGGCTCCGAGGCCCAAAATGACGATCGCAACCGCACCGGTCGAAGCGCCCGCGGAAATCCCGAGAACATAGGGTTCCGCTAAAGGATTGCGCAGCAGCGCCTGCATAATGGCGCCTGACAGGGCGAGCCCGGCGCCGCAGAAGGCGGCAACAAGAGCACGGCTGAGGCGGTAGTCCCAGATCACCGTTTCATGGATGCGGTTCAACTGGACGGAAGTCAGCCCGATCCGGTTCGTCACGGCCTGGAAGGTCGTCTTCAGCGGGATCGGCAGGTCGCCGATCCCGACACTGACGCCGACGGCCACTGCAACGGCACCGAAGGATACCAGCAGCAGGAATATGGCTGCCGCCCATTGGCCCGTCCTGCTGCCGGCCTTTGTCACTTGGAAAGACCGAGCGCCTTCATCTGCGCGGCCACCTGTTCGGCGCCGTAGATGGTCCGGATCGTCGGGTTCATCGCCTGGCCGTCCATGACGACGATGGCCTTGTTTTTGACCGCCGGCATCTGGCTAACGGCCGGATCGGTGTTCAGGAACTTGATCTTGGCTTCCGGCTTGTCGAGTTCCCACCGGTTGCGGTCGAGGCTGGCAACGACGATGACATCGGGATTGGCGGCGATGATGCCTTCCCATCCGAGCGTCGGCCATTCGGCATCCGCATCGATGGCGTTGCGACCGCCGAGCAGGTCGGCAATAAAGCCGGAGGCGCCGTTCTTGCCGCCCAGATAGGCATCTGCGGATGGCGAAGGGCTGGAGAACCAGAAGACATAGGAAAGCTTCTTGCCGTCGGCCGCGACACCGGCACGCAGAGACGCCTCGCGCTTCCGGAAGTCGGCGATCAGCGCCTGACCGCGATCGGCAACATCGAAGATCTGCGAAAGCTCGTCGATCTCCTTGTAAAGCAGGTCCATGTTCCACAACTGGTCGCGGCTGCCATACTGGTCCTTCACCTTGTCGGTGCTGAGGCAGGTGCTCGGGGACAGATAGGTCGGGATCCCTACTTTCTCGAAATCTTCGCGCTTGGCGACCTTGCTGGTCGGTCCCATCAGGCTCGGCAGCGCCGCCGCCACAAAATCCGGATTTTCGGCCAGAATGGATTCGAAGGTCGGAAATTCGACGGTGAGTAGCTTCACCTTGGCATTGGCGTCGGCAAGCTGCGGCAAAACCTTGCTCGGCCAGAAAGCCGTGCCGGCCATCTTGTCCTCAAGGCCGAGCAGCAGCAGGATTTCCGCGCTGTTCTGGCCAAGCCCGATCGCCCGCTCAGGCGCCTTGTCGAAAGTGACCTTGGCTCCGCAATTGTCGATCGTCAGCGGAAATTGCGTGGGAGCGGCATAGGCGGATGCGGTGGCGAGCGCCAAGGCGGCAAGCAGACCAGAAAGGGCCAGAAGGGGTTTTGTTACCGTCACGAGAAGCATCCTGATTGGCGTGGGCGTGAAATTTCGGCGCCATATAGCCGTCAGGATAACTGATAACAAGAGAATTTAAATCAGCTTTCTATTCGGGCACGGAGAGATCAGCGACTTGAGCTGTCGGGCACCCTTCCTGATGGAGGAGAGCGCCCGAAGCAAGCTGGATCAGGCCTTCACCTTGGCGGCGGAAACCGTCGCATCAATATGGTCGATCAGCGCATCGGCAAGCCCGAGACGCCCGGCCAGCATGTCGAGATAGCCACGCTCGGTGCGGGTATCCGGGTCGATCGTCAGCCGTGATGCCGCATAGACCTCGACCCTCTGCTCTTCAGTTCTCGCCGCCGCTACGAGTTCGTCGATTTCGATCGGGTTGGCCAGTTCCTTGGCAATAAAGGCTTCCGCCTCTGCTCCGAGATCGACGGCATGCACCTTGTCCATGATGTTTGCGCGTTCGGCCTCGTCGATATGGCCGTCGGCCTTGGCGGCGGCAATCATTGCGCGCACCAGCGTCAGCGCAAAATCATTTGACAGCGCCGGCCACTGCGGATGAAAGGGTGAATCGGTCGGCGGCATCAGAACCGGGCTCTGCGCCTGAGGGTTAGGCTGCGCCACCGCCTGCGGCGACTGTCCCGACTGATAATTCTTGTAGGCGAGATAACCGAGGCCGGCAATGGCGGCGATGCCCCCTACCGTTGCCACATTGCCGGCAATGTCGCGGCCAGTCTTGGTGCCGAGAAGCGCTGCAACGATCGCGCCTGTTTTCAGCGGATTCTCCTTTGCGATCTGTCCCGCCTGCCCTGCCCTGTCCCGCAGCGATCCCGAAAGGCCCGGCACTTGCGAACCCAGGAACTGGTCGAGAAGTTTCTTGGCATCGAACATGGCTGTCTCCCTGATTGTTTTTGAGCGTCAGGTCGGGAGATAGGAAACGCAAGGCGGGAAAGCAATTTTTCCCGCCGGATGATAACGCGAATGTCAGCCCCGCAAAGCCGCAGCCTCGGCAGCAAGCTTGGTAATGCCGTCCCAATCGCCGGCCGACACCATTTCCTTCGGAGCTACCCAGGACCCGCCGACGCAAACGACGTTCGGCAAGGACAAATAATCCATGGCGTTTTTCAGGGAAACGCCGCCGGTCGGGCAAAACAGCGTGCCAGCGAGCGGCGAGGAGAGCGCCTTGAGATAGGCCGCACCGCCAGCCTGCTCGGCCGGGAAGAATTTCATGACGCCGAACCCGGCTTCGCGAAGTGTCATCACCTCGCTGGCCGTCGCAGCACCCGGCAGTGTCGGGATGTCGGACGCCTTGGCCGCATCGATGACGCCGGGCGTCGAGCCGGGGGAAACGATGAAGGTCGATCCTGCCTTGACGGCGGCGTCAAAGTCACGCGCGTTGAGAACCGTTCCGGCGCCGACATTGGCGCCTTCGACTTCGTCCGCAACCGCCCGCACTGCATCGAGAGCAGCCGGCGTGCGCATGGTGATCTCGATAGCCCGTAGTCCGCCCGCGACCAGTGCCCGCGCCAGCCCTACGGCAGACTTGGCATCATCGACGATCAGCACGGGTACGACCGGCTGCAGCTTGAGGATGGCAAGCAGCTTTTCGGTCTTGTTGTCGGTCTGGCCGGCCATCACGCATGGTCTCCGCTAAACGATTAAAATGTGAAGCCGGGAATAGCGCCCGAGCGCCTTGATGTCGAGAAAAAACAGGCTTCGACCATGGAACAAGTTCCCTTGAGGGTCTATTTGCACTAAGGATTTGAGGCACTAACGCGCAAGGATCAGCATGGCCAAGGAGATCGAGCGGAAGTTTCGGGTCACGAGCGACGAATGGCGCTCCAAGGTCGATTCCTCCTCATCCTTCCTGCAGGCCTATGTCGCATCGGCCGAAGATCGTTCGGTCCGCGTACGGATCATGGACGGACAGAAAGCCCGGCTGACGATCAAGATCGGCAAGAACCTTCGCTCTCGCGACGAATTCGAGTATGACATCCCTCTCGCCGATGCGCAGGAACTGGCCAGTGCCGCTGTCGGGATCGTTCTGGAAAAGATCCGCCATAAGGTCGAGCACCAGGGCTATGTCTGGGAGGTGGACGTCTACGGCGGCAGCTATGACGGGCTCGTCGTCGCCGAAGTGGAGATGGAGGATGAGGGCGCCCAGCCGGACTTGCCTGGCTGGATTGGGCCGGAAGTCACCGGCGACCGCCGCTATTCCAATATGGTCATGGCCACCGAAGACCTGAGCGAGGAGTTGCTGAATGGCCTTTAGGCTGCGCCCCGGCAGGCCTTTTACGGAGGAATTCCGGTCGGTGGCGGAAAGCCAGCTTTCCCAGGCGATCGAGATTCTCGAGGACCAGGCCCACGGCCCGCATGAAGCGGTGCATGATGCGCGCAAGAAATTCAAGCGTGTCCGGGCGCTTTACAGGTTGATTCAGGCGGATGCGAAGGAGTTTCGGCGCCGCGAAAACGCTCGTATTCGGGATATGGCCCAAACGCTATCCGCCGTCCGCGATGCCACAGCCCTGGTGGAGACCGTCGATTATCTGGCTAGTCAGGCAAAGTCGCCCGAGGAAATGGCGGCGCTCGCCTTTGCCTCTAAGGCACTGACCGAGCGCCGTGACCGGATTGCCCACGAAGAGCAGGATCTGCCGGCCAAAATGGAGGCGGCCGCGGCAAGCTCCCGACAGGCTATCGAAGCCCTGCAGGATCTGCGCCTTGAAAACGACCCGCGCAGGACCGCCAAGCGGCTGGGCAGAAGCTGGAAGAAGCAGCGGCAGAGGGCGCAGGCAGCCCTGGCGGAATGCCACGCCAACGCCCATGCCGAAGTTTTCCACGACCTCAGGAAAGCCGGCCAGACCTACTGGATGCACCTTGCCCTGCTCGGCCCCATCTGGCCCTCGGCCATGGCTGCAAAACAAAAGGAAGCAAAGCAGCTGGTCGACCTGCTCGGCCACGAACATGACCTTTCGGTCCTGACCCAGCTGGTCAACGAGAGCCCCGAGCTTTTCGGCGAGAGCGAAACGCTGGCGCTGCTGCTTGGCGCCATCATCACCCGACAACAGGGTTTGAGACAGGAAGCGCTCGACATGGCGCGCGATGTCTTTGCAGACAGTCCCGAGGTCGAAGGTGGGCTTGTCGAGCTTCTGTGGGAGGTGGCTGCGAAAGCGCAGCGCCGGCAGCGGCTTGGCTCGAAGTCACCCAAGGCTCACAAGCACCGCCAGAAGGAATCCGTGTCGGCCTGACAAGTCATCCGTTGCACCAAAGGGCTTCTGGCTGTATTTCAGCGCCATGACCGAAATCTCGACCCAAGCCAAGCCCGAAGTGACGGGCGCCTTTCTCGTGGCAGCCCTTTATCATTTCGCGCGCTTCGACCGCTTCGAAGACTTCCAGAAGCCCTTGCAGGCTTTTTGCAATGTCAACGGCATCAAGGGGACCTTGCTGATCGCTCGCGAGGGTATCAACGGCACGGTCGCCGGTAGCGACGATGCGATCTCTGGCCTTCTCACCTATCTGCGCCAGCAGCCGGAATTCGAAAAGCTCGAGCACAAGGAAAGCTGGGCTTCGAAAATGCCCTTCGTGCGGATGAAGGTGAAGCTCAAGAAAGAGATCGTCACCATGGGTGTCGAGGATATCGATCCCAACCGCATTGTCGGCACCTATGTTCAGCCGAAGGACTGGAATGCGCTCATTTCCGATCCTGAAACCATCGTCATCGACACGCGCAATGACTACGAGACGGCGATCGGCATCTTCAAGGGCGCCGTCGATCCGCAGACCAAGACCTTCCGGGAGTTTCCCGACTGGGTGAAGAACAATACCGGCCTGCACAACAAGCCGAAGATCGCCATGTACTGCACCGGCGGCATCCGCTGCGAAAAGGCCACTGCCTTCATGAAGGAGCAGGGCTTCGACGAGGTCTACCACCTCAAGGGCGGCATCCTGAAATATCTCGAGGAGGTTCCGGCAGAGGAAAGCCTATGGGAAGGCGCCTGCTTCGTCTTCGATGAGCGGGTTTCGGTCGAGCATGGCCTGAAGGAAGGCAATCACAAGCTCTGCCACGCCTGCCGCAATCCGATCACTGCCGAAGAGGTGACGTCACCGCACTTTGAGGAAGGCGTTTCCTGCTCCCATTGCTACGACAGTCGAACCGAAGAGGACCGGGATCGCTACCGGCAGCGCCAGCTTCAGATCGCCTTGGCCAAACAGCGCGGCCAGAAACATATCGGCGGCTAAGCCGACGCTCCCGTTCAGGTGGCCCCGGCTACGGTTCGCCCGGCGGCAACCTGTCCGGCAATCACGCAGAGCAGCTCGAACATGATGGTAGCGCCCGCCAGCGCCGTCATCCCTGCGAGATCGAAGGGCGGCGCGACTTCCACGACATCGGCGCCGACGATATCGACGCCGGCCAGCAGCCTCACCATCTGCTGCGCCTCCCGGGTCGAGAAGCCGCCGATCTCCGGCGTGCCGGTGCCGGGCGCCATGGATGGATCGATGCTGTCTATATCGAAGGAAATATAGGTCGGGCCATCACCGGCAATGCGGCGAGCCTCTTCCATCACGTCTTCAGCGCCACGACGCAGGAATTCTTCCATATAGATGATGCGGATGCCCTGGTCCTTCGCCCAATCGTGCTCGCCGGGATCGTAGACGGAGCCGCGAATGCCGATCTGGACGATCCGCTTCGGATCAACAAGCCCCTCCTCTATGGCGCGGCGGAAGGGCGTTCCATGCGTATAAGGATTGTCGCCGAAATAGGTGTCGTTCGTATCAGAATGGGCATCGAAATGGATCAGCCCGACCGGCCTCTCCTTGGCAACAGCGCGCAGCACGGGAAGCGTCGTCAGATGATCTCCGCCGACGCTGAGCGGGATCGCTCCGGTCCGGACAATAGCAGTCATCCCCGCCTCGATCCGCTTCAGCGAATCCAGCAGGTCGATCGGATTGACCGACAGGTCCCCCACATCGGCGACATTGGCGACGCTGAAGGGCGCAATGCCCGATACATGATGGGCCCGCCGCATCAGGCTCGACTGGTTGCGCACCTCACGCGGCCCGTGCCGGGCGCCGGCCCGGTTGGTGGTGCCGCCGTCCCACGGAATGCCCACAAGCGCGATATCGAGCCCTTCCGCATTCGAAACGACAGGAAGCCGCATGAAGGTGGAGTGTCCCGCAAAGCGCGGCACTTGCGCCGCATCGACCGGCTGGTGGAATGGTGGTTTCATGGCGCATCTCCTGGATCGGAGAAACTATATTTCCAAGCCTGACGACCGCAAGCCCGTCGGCGCCCGCCGCTTGTTCCTTGCCATGTATATCTTGTCGATCTCTTCCGCCGCCATCGGTTTGCCGAAAAAATAGCCCTGCAGCTCGTCGCAGCCGGTCAGCTGCAATTGCAGAGCCTGGCTCTGCGTCTCAACGCCTTCCGCCGTGACGGGGATTTCCAGCGATCGTGCCAACGCCACCGTTGCCTGCAGCAGGTCGGCCGCGCGGTTGCCCTCATCCAGCGCCTGCACGAGCGATTTGTCGATCTTCATGCGGTCGAAGCCGAACTGGCGCAAATAGCCGACGCTCGAGAAGCCGGCGCCGAAATCGTCGAGCGCAATGCTGACGCCCAGCTGGCGCAGCTTGGTGATGGCGGCACGGGCCCGCTCGGGGTTCTGGATGAAATAACCCTCGGTCATCTCCAGCGTGATGCGGGCAGGATCAACAGCCGTTTTCTGAAACACTGAGCCCACATGCACGGCAAAACCCGGATCCCGGAACTGGCCGGGCGAGATGTTCACCGCAAGCTTGATCTCGGGCCACTGCCGTACTGTCTCGCAGGCGCGGTGCAGCACGAAAAGGCCCAGTTGATCGATAAGACCGGTGGATTCGGCGATCGGGATGAAGATCTCCGGAGACACAGGCCCATAGCCCTTGCGGTTCCACCTCGCCAGCGCCTCGACGCCGATCAGCCGCCAATCCTCCGCATCCACCACCGGCTGATAGACGACCGCCAGTTCGCGCCGCTCGATGGCGATCCGCAGGTCGATCTCAAGCATGTTGCGCTCTTCGCGCTCGGCATCCATTTCCGGATGGTAATCCTCAGCCCTACCTCGTCCAGTTTCTTTGGCGCGGTACATGGCCATGTCGGCACGCCGCACCAGTTCCTCGCCGGAAACGGTTCCCCGCGCAGAAACGGCGGTGCCGATACTCGTGCCGATCGTGGCGACCCGTTCGCCGATGATGAAGGGTTCGTCGAAGAACCCGAGAATACGGTCGCAGAAAATGGCCGCAGTGGCCGGCGCATCCGCGGTTGAAAGTACAACGGCGAATTCGTCGCCTCCGACCCGGGCGAGCACAGCCTCCGGCCCCACAAGCGCCTTCAGGCCTGCAGCCACGCCGCGGATCAATTGGTCGCCCGTGCCGTGTCCGTAGGCGTCGTTGACCTCCTTGAACCCGTCCAGATCGAGATAAAGAAGCAAGATGTCGACGTTCTTGGCACGGCCGGCCTGCACCAGATCTTCCAGAGCTGCAAAGAAACCGGCACGATTCATGAGGCCGCTCAGCCTGTCGCGCATGGCAAGCTGACGAGCTGCAGCCTCGTCGGCTTTCAGCCGATCGAGCATGTTCGTGCCGCTGACAAAAAGCAGGAGGAAGAAGAGGCCGACCATGGCCAGGGCGCAGTAAACCAGCGGCCGCACCTCGGTATAGCCCAGGTCGCCCGGGCGACGGGACTGCCAGCCCAGTTCCGCCAGCAATTGCCCATGGACATTGCGAATTTCGACGGTTTTTGAAGGGAATGTACTGCCGTTGGCAAAGTGCAGCCCCTCAATGACATAGGTGTTCGCAAGCGCGCCGACCCTCTTTTCGTCGAGATGGCGGGCGAGGACGAGAAACCGACGTTGGTCCCCCGGTTTGTCCAACCGTCCCGACTTTGGACGGATCAAGGCGATGCCAACGGCCGCTACGCCCCTGCCCGTCCTCATGAAGCCTGTGGCCTCCGGAGTGACCTGCGGATCGAAAGAACGCACCCTGTCGAATAGTGTCCAAAGCGAGCCGTCGAAATAGTTGCGGGGCAGCCAGCTGGCCGGCTTACCGTCCTGATAGGCCAACAGGACATTGCGCTGCGCATCCATCACTAGGGCGATGTCGAAAAGCGGACTATCGGCGGTCATGTCGCCGTAATTGTTCACGACCCACTCCTGGCCGTCGGGTGCATACACGAATTGTGCTGCATCGTCCCAGGCCGCATAGTCGCCAAGTGTCGCGCGAAGCTGGTCCTGAAACGTATGAAGGGCGCCCGCAGTGGTCTGGCGCGATCGGTCGTCGTCAAGATTATTGGCGTAGGCAGCTATACGACTGACAGCGGTCAGGATGAAGATCGTCACAAGCAGAACGACAAGCGCGAAGGCGAACAGCATCAGAATCCCGGTCGCCCTTCGGCCGACCGAGACGGGACGTCGCAAATGTGGCGGAAAAAGCCGCATTAATAACCTCGCTGGAGCGCCACATCTTTCGCGAGTATTCCTTCAGATACCGTTAAGGCGGCCAGGACCAGCCACATGGAAGGCCGTCCTGGCGCGCTTTTTCTGGAGTCTTACCAGGCCGGGACGACGGCGCCCTTGAACTTGTCCAGAACGAAACTCTTGACCGCATCACTGTGATAGCTTTCGATCAAGGTCTTGACCCAAGCCGCGTCCTTGTCCTTGGCTTTCACCGCGATGATGTTGATGTAGGGAGCCTTCTCGCCTTCCTTGCCGATTGGATCGGTCTTCGGGTTGAGGCCCGCTTCCATCGCATAATTGGTATTGATCACGGCCGCGTCGACATCGTCCAGCGAGCGAGGAAGCTGGGCCGCGTCAAGCTCGGCAAACTCGATCTTCTTCGGGTTCTCGGTGACGTCGGCCGGGCCGATCTTCAGGCCCTTGGCGGCGTTCACCTTGATCAAGCCCTGGTCGGCAAGGATGAGCAAGGCGCGACCGCCATTGGTGGGATCGTTCGGAATGGCGATTGTGGCGCCATCTTTGAGCTCGGCCAGGCTCTTTGCCTTCTTGGAGTAGATACCCATCGGGAAGTTGACGCTTTGGGCGACGTCCACCAGCGCAAACTTGCGGTCTGCGACCTGGTTGTCCAAATAAGGTTTGTGCTGGAAGGAGTTGGCATCCAGTTCGCCATCGGCTAGCGCCTGGTTCGGCACGACGTAGTCCGAAAATTCGAGGATGTCGATGTTGAGGCCCTTGGTGGCGGCGACTTCCTTGACCTTTTCCATGATCTGCGCGTGTGGGCCGGGAGTCACGCCAACCTTGATATCTTCAGCCAATGCTGGCGCTGCTGCAAAGACGGCAAGGGCCGCCGCGATAATGAACTTCTTCATGGATGTCTCCTTCAGGTTTTCGGGACCAGTCTTGAGAGGCTGGTTTTAGGTAATATCAGTTTTTGCGGCTGCGCCTGTCGAAGCGACGGGCAGCCAGATCGCCGGCGCTCTGAACAGCTTGAACGAGGACGATCAGCACCACGACGACAGCGAGCATTACTTCCGGCATGAAGCGCTGATACCCATAACGGATACCCAGATCACCCAATCCGCCGCCGCCGACGGCGCCTACCATGGCCGAATAGCCGATCAGGCTGACAAGCGTCATCGTCAGCGCCAGGATGAGGCTTGGCCTTGCTTCCGGGAGCAGCACCTTCCAGACGATCTGGAACGGCGTGGCGCCCATGGCGCGGGCCGCTTCGATCAATCCCTTGTCGATCTCACGGATAGAGGCTTCGACCAACCGCGCGAAGAAGGGAATGGTAGCGAGTGTCAGCGGCACAATGGCGGCATAGGTGCCGATCGAGGTGCCGGTAACAAAGCGGGTAAAAGGGATGATCGCCACGACCAGGATGATGAACGGAGTCGAACGGGCAGCATTGACCACAAGGCCGATGATCCGATTGGTCGCCGGCGCCGGAAACAATTCTCCCTTGCCACTGGTAGCCAGGAAGACGCCGATCGGCAGGCCGATCAGCGAACCGATTACCCCGGCGATGGCGACCATCTGCAGTGTCTGTGCGAGCGACTTCCAAAGCAGGTTAAAGAGCATTTCAGGCGACATAGCCGAGCACCTCCCTGGTCAGGCCGGTCTCCGTATAAAATTGTTCGGCACGTTGGATGACGGCAGTATCCGAGGAATAGGAAACGACCAGCGAACCAAAGGGCTCGCCGGCGATCTCGTCGATCGTGCCGGCCATGATATTGACGCCGGTGCCGATCTCGCTGACCAGCCGCGCGGTCAACGGCTGGAATGCGGTTGCACCGAAGAAGATCAGCCGGACCATGACGCGACCGCCAGGCAATGGCTGCGGCTGAAGTCCCGAACGCACCCATTCGGGCAGCTTGACCCCGAGCGACGAGGACAAAAGCGCTCGCGTCGTCTCGTGTTTGGGCAGGGTGAAGACATCGAAGGTGCGACCCGCTTCAACAATGCGGCCCCGGTCGATCACCGCGACATCGGTCGCGATCGTCTTCACTACCTCCATTTCATGGGTGATGAGCAGGACGGTGAGCCCGAGTTCCGCGTTGATACGCTTCAGGAGCTCGAGGATGGAATGGGTGGTTTCCGGATCGAGCGCCGAAGTGGCTTCGTCCGACAGCAGCAGCTTCGGAGACGTCGCGAGCGCACGGGCAATGCCGACGCGCTGCTTCTGCCCGCCGGAAAGTTCCGCCGGATAGCGATCGGCCTTGTCGCCCAGCCCTACGAGGTCCAGCAGCGGCGCCACCTTCTGCCGGATCGCCTCGCGGCTGAGGCCGGCGATTTCGAGCGGCAGCGCCACATTGTCGAAGGCGGTTCGCGACGACAGGAGATTGAAGTGCTGGAAGATCATGCCGACCTGGCGGCGAAGGTCGCGAAGGCCGGTCTCCGACAAGCCGCCGACCTCGACCCCATCGACCAGGACATTGCCGGAAGTAGCCTTCTCCAGACCGTTGACGAGCCTGATCAGGGTCGACTTGCCCGCGCCTGAGCGCCCGATAATGCCGGTAATGGCACCGCGTGAGACGGAGAGACCGACGCCGTCCAGTGCCGTGAACTGCGCTTCATCTGCAGCCCTGCCGAACCGTTTCGTGACCGCCTCGAAGGCGACCATGGGCGCGGCTTGCGCCTGGAGCGACGGTGCGGAGCTTGCCGCGGCTTCTGCGAGGGTCATTTTCTGCTCACGTGTTAAGTCTATTCATCCCAGCGACGATATCGCTGCCCTGCTCATCGGCTTAGGCGCACATTCGATGACAGGTGACTTCCCGGAGCATTCTCGAACTTTCCCTGAACGGCCAGGACGGCCGCGATCGCTGTCGCCTAAATGCCCAAGGCCTGGGCCAATTAACAGGGATATTATTCCATTTAAAGCCGGGCCCCGGGAAATTTCTCTCACTTAGCCGCGTTAGTTCCGGAACGGCTCCTAGAAAACTCCAAGGCCAGCGCCCGATACCATTTGCCGCTTTTTTTGATCGTTCGCCTCTGGGTCTCATAATCCACATGAACAAGGCCGAAGCGCATGCGGTAACCTTGCGCCCATTCGAAATTGTCCATCAGGCTCCAGGCGAAATAGCCCTTCAGCGGGTATCCCTTCTCGACAAGATCGGCGGTCGCCGACAGATGCGCACCGTAGTAATCGAGACGCATCTGATCGTCGATCTCGCCATCCACGATCTCGGTATTGTCGCAGGCGCCGTTTTCGGTAATGTAGCAATCGGGCAGATCGTAATACTGATAAAGATCCTCGACCAGTTCGGTCAGCGCCGCCGGATAAACTTCCCATCCGATATCCGTCACGGTTTTGCCGACGAAAGGAGCCGGCTTCGTTGCGGGGAATTCGGCGCCCTCCGTCGCATTGTCGGAAACCCGCATCGGCGTGTAATAGTTGAGCCCCCACCAGTCGAGCTTCTGGCTGATGATGGCCAGATCGCCCTCCTCCGCCTTCGGCATCCGTTCGCCCAGCGCATCAAGAAGCGAGGCCGGATATTCACCTTTGAAGACCGGGCCGAAAAAGGCGCCGTTGTGGAAATCGAACGCCCGGCGGGCTGCCGCTTTGTCCTCAACGCCCTGCGTGGCGGGAATGACCGCATGCGCGTTCAGAACCAGTCCGACCGGCACGTTCGGCGTCACATGCCGGATGGCCTCGACACCAAGGCCATGGGCCAGATTGGTGTAATGCATGGCGGCAAGTGCAGCCTCCATATTGCGCTCGCCGGGTGCATGCTCGCCATAGAGATGGCTGAGCCAGACCGAGCACCAGGGTTCGTTGAAGGTGGCCACTGCGTCCAGCCTGTCCCCCAGCCGCGCCATCACCACCTTGGCATAGCGCTGGAAGGCATAGGCCGTCGAGCGCGCGGTCCAGCCTCCGTCCCCCATCAGCGCCAGCGGCAGGTCCCAGTGGTAGAGCGTCGCATAGGTCTTGATGCCCCGCGCCTTGCAGCCGTCGACCAGCCGGTCGTAGAAATCCAGGCCCTTCTCGTTGATGCGCCCGGTTCCTTCCGGGATGATGCGCGGCCAGGCGATGGAAAACCGATAGGCTTCGACACCCATCTCCTTGATGAGATCGAGATCTTCGTCCAGCCGGTTATAGTGGTCGCAGGCGACATCACCGCTATGCCCGCCGAACACCCGGCCCGGCATATGCGAGAAGGCATCCCAGATGGAGGGCTTTCGGCCATCGACCTTGGCCGCACCTTCGATCTGGTAGGCGGCAGTCGCGACGCCAAACAGGAATTCATCGGGAAAGCGTGATGCGAGGATTTTGATTTCGGTCATTGGATGCCGCCATGTCTGGTTCTGAACCATCAATGGCGGCCATTTATCGGACGAGCTCGCGGTTGTACAGGTCGCCTGTCAACCGCGGTCACAGGTGTCTATCTCAGACTTTTACCCAGGCGCCGTTTCTCTTCGACGAGGCAACACAGGCTTCAACGAAAGCGACTCCTTTCACCCCGTCGTCGACGGTGGGATAGATCACCGCCCCGTCGACCGGCTTGCCCGCCTTGGCGGCATTGATCGCATGCGCGGCCTCCGTGTAGATGGTCGCGAAGGCTTCAAGATAGCCTTCCGGATGGCCCGAGGGGATACGCGAAACCCGGGCGGCGGCGGGACCGGAGCCGGCACCATTGCGGGTGATCAGCCGCTTCTGATCGCCGAACGGCGTGAACCACAGATAATTCGGATCGGCTTGAACCCACTCGATGCCGCCCTTCGTGCCGTAGACGCGGATTTTTAGGCCATTCTCATGTCCCGGCGCCACCTGGCTGCACCAGAGCATGCCTTTGGCCGGCTTTTCCCCGTCCTTGGCCGCAAACCGCAGCATGACATGGGCATTGTCGTCCAGCCTGCGGCCCTCCACGAAGCTGTCGAGATCGGCGGCGAGGCTGTCGAGCGTCAGTCCGGTAATGAAGCAGGCAAGATTATAGGCATGCGTGCCGATGTCGCCGGTCGAACCGCCGGCACCCGACTGGGCCGGATCGGTGCGCCAGACCGCCTGCTTGGCGCCGGTCTGCTCCACTGCCTCGGTCAGCCAGTCCTGCGGATACTCCGCCTGCACGATGCGGATCCTGCCGAGTTCGCCATTGGCGACCATTTCGCGGGCCTGCCGCACCATCGGGTAGCCGGTGTAATTGTGGGTGAGGATGAACAGCGCGCCGCTCTCGTCGGCCGCCTGCTTGAGCTTGATCGCATCCGCTAGGTTGGAGGTCAGCGGCTTGTCGCAGATCACGTGGATGCCGCGCGTCAGGAATTCTCGTGCCGCGTCGTAATGCACATGGTTCGGCGTGACGATCGACACCGCCTCGATGCCATCCTCGCGCTCCGACTCGCGGATCGCCATCTCCTTGTACGACCCGTAGGTGCGTGACGGATCGAGCCCCAGATCGCGGCCGGACGCCATGGCCTTTTCCGGCGTCGAGGACAACGCGCCGGCGACGAGGTCGAACTGGTCGTCCAGGCGCGCCGCCATGCGATGCACCGCCCCGATAAAGGCGCCGGCTCCGCCGCCAACCATGCCGAGCCTGATTTTCGGGCTTCGCGCCTGCTCGTCCTTGGCTTCTATGGTCATGACTTTATTTCCCGTGTAGTAGGCTAGATTGAAAGCGTTTTCATCAAGTGACTGTCCAGCACAATGCCTCTAAGCCCTGTTCGTCTCGTCAACACCACCAGCAGCCTCTTCAGATTTTCGTCGGATTTGTTGTTTGAGAATGCGTCAAATGCTTGAATTATCTCGGCGTCATCGCCGAAAACGACAGGTACTTGGTTGAGAGCGCGATTAAACCCGTGTCGAGAGGCATCATCGCTGTTGCTCCCAGCTTGGAGAACATAGCGATAAGCCAAAACGTCATAAGCGACCTCTAATCTCCTCCGCTTGGATTCCAATTTTTCGATGCGAAGGTATCCATGCGCATAGGCCAGAAGAGTTGCTATGCCGCCCAATCCGCCAGAGATAATTGCAGTCACAAGAGCGACCACGGTTGGCGTATCCACTTCAATCAATCCCCAGCATGCGGCGGTTGGCCGCCTCGTCCGTGCCGGCGCCGGCAAAGTCGTCGAATGCCTTGTCGGTGACGTTGATGATATGCGCCTTGACGAATTCGGCACCTTCGCGCGCACCGTCCTCGGAGTTTTTGAGCGCGCATTCCCATTCGACCACGGCCCAGCCGTCGAAATCATTGGCGGCCATTTTTGAAAAGATCGAACCGAAATCCACTTGGCCGTCGCCCGGAGAGCGGAACCTGCCGGCGCGGTTCACCCAGCTCTGGTAGCCGCCGTAGACGCCCTGGCGGCCGGTCGGATTGAACTCCGCGTCCTTGACGTGGAACATCTTGATCCGATCCTTGTAGATGTCGATATTGTCGAGATAATCGAGGCATTGCAGCACGTAATGCGATGGGTCGTAGAGCATGTTGGCGCGCGGATGGTTGTTGACCCGCGCCAGGAACATCTCGAAAGTCACGCCGTCATGCAGGTCCTCGCCCGGATGGATTTCGTAGCAGAGGTCGATGCCGTTCTCTTCCGCGTGATCGAGGATCGGCGTCCAGCGACGCGCAAGTTCGTCGAAGGCCGTTTCCACCAGGCCTTCCGGGCGCTGCGGGAACGGATAAAGGAATGGCCAGACAAGCGCGCCGGAAAAGGTCGCGTGGGCGCTCAAGCCCAGATGCCGTGACGCGGTCAGCGCCATCTTCACCTGATCGACCGCCCATTCCTGGCGGGCCTTCGGGTTGCCGCGCATTTCCGGCACGGTAAATCCGTCAAAAACCTCGTCATAGGCCGGATGTACCGCCACCAGCTGGCCCTGCAGATGCGTCGACAGCTCCGTGACCTCGACACCGTTCTGCCGCGCCACGCCGGCAAATTCGTCGCAATAATCCTTCGACGCCGAAGCCTGCTTCAGGTCGATCAGCTGGCTTGCCCAGGTCGGCACCTGCACACCGACATAGCCCTTGTCTGCCGCCCATTTGGTGATCCCGTCCCATGTGTCGAACGGTGCCGCATCGCCTGCGAACTGGCCAAGAAATATGCCGGGACCCTTGATGGTCTTCATGAAATTCTCCACTTGCAATTGAATTCGAACGAACTCGCAACTCCATCATCCCGGCGCTGGGCCGTGAGCCAGCCATGGCGCGTCTGCGCCATGAAGGAGTTTCCCTGTGCCAAGAACTTGGCACGCTGGATTCCTGTGACAAGCACAGGAATGACGGATTACGGGAGCGACGCCCGCCGGAGCGGGCGCTGCGATAGTCAAATCAGAACGGCGAGTCCGGGAAGTAGAAGTTCTTGGCATTTTCCTTGGTTACCAGCGTGGCATCCAAGATGTAATTGCCGCTGACCGGGACCTGATCATAGAAATTGGCAGCCGTCAGTTGCATGGCAGTCGCCACCATGGCCGGCGGATAAAGCACGTCGACTGGGATCATCTTGTCGCCGTCCATGACCTTCTTGATCATGTCCTTGGAGCCGGCGCCGCCCACCACATACTTGATGTCCGTGCGCTTGGCCTGGCTGATCGCTTCCATGACACCGACCGCCATGTCGTCATCTTGGCACCAGACGACGTCGATCTTCGGATATTTCGTCAGATAGTCCTGCATCACCCGGAAAGCGTCGTCGCGGTTCCAGTTGCCGTACTGGCGCTCCAGGATCTTCACCTTGGAGCCGGCAATGCCCTTGTCGAAGCCGTCCTGGCGCTGCTGGTCGATCGGGATCGGCAAGCCGCGGATTACCACGACCTGGGCATCCGGCGTGGTCTTGGCGATGTACTGCCCGGCGACTTCGCCGAGCGCCGGATTGTTGCCGGCGACATAAAGATCACGGATGGAATTGTCGTTGACCGAAGGCGCGCGGTCGACGAGAGCCACAAAGGCGCCGCTGTCCTTCACCTGCTGGATGGCATTGACCAGTGGATCCGGGTCGGACGGTAGGATGACCAGTGCATCGAGGCCCTGTACCGCAAGATCCTGCACGGCATTCGCCTGGCTTGCCGGATCGGGCGAGGTCTTGACGATGACATTGAGGCCCTTGTGCTCGGCCATCAGCAGTTTTGCCACGCGTTCGGCATGGAACACGACGCCGGCAGTCCAGCCGTGGTCGGCGGCCGGAATGGAAACGCCGATCGTCACCTTCTTTGCTTCTTGAGCCCAGCCGAGGCTGGGGCCGGCGGCAACAGAAGCGGCAAGCGCCGCGGCTGCCAGGCCAAAAGTTCTTCTACGCATATGTCTCTCTCCCAAAGTTGCGGGGTCTGTTCCTCCAAAGCCAGGCGCACCCCACGCGCCCGGCCGGTTTCCTTACCTGCGCATCAGCAATCTCTGCACCAGCATGGCGATGATGATGATGGCACCCTGGATGGCGCCGATCAGATATTCGCTGACGAAGTTCGACAGGATCATGATATTGCCGACGATTTCGAGAATGAAGGCGCCGCAGACCGTGCCCCAGATACGCCCCACGCCGCCCCTGAGTGCTGTACCGCCGACGACGACGGCGGTGATCGCCTGCAATTCCCACAGGATACCGGTGGTCGCCGACGTCGAGCCGAGGCGTGGCACATAAAGAATGACCGCAACCGCGACGCAGAGCCCCTGCACGACATAGGCAATGGTGCGCACCCGGTTGACCGAGATCCCAGAATAACGTGCGACATCCTCATTCGAACCGACGGCGATCAGATGGCGTCCGTAGCGCGTCCGGTAGAGCACAAAAGCGGCAATTGCAGCGGTGACGAAGATGATGACGATCGGAATGGGGATGCCGGCAAGCGTGCCGAAATAGACCGGTCGATAAAGCGCCTGCATCTCGCGATCCCTGAGTGTGATCGCTCCACCCTGGCTGAGCCAGGTGGTCAGCCCGCGGAATATGCCCATCGTGCCGAGGGTCGCGATGAAGGGTTCGATCCGGCCCACCGTCGTGATCAGCCCGTTGGCAAGCCCGCAGGCGGCGCCGAGGACTGTGGCAAGGATCATGGCTGCGATCAGCATCAGCATCGGATCGCCGATCGTGCCAGAATTCATGAACAGGATCATCAGGCTTGCAACAAAGGCGACCATCGAGCCGACCGAGAGATCAAGCCCGCCGGAAGAAATCACATAGGTGGCTCCGAGTGCGATGATGGCAATGAAGGCGCTGCGGGTGATGACGTTCAGGAGATTGGCTACGGAAATGAAATTGGGGTTGGCGAAATAGCCGAGCAGCAGCAAAAGCGCGAGCGCGATGAACGGCGCGATCGCCGCCATGTCCCAGTCCCGCGATGTTTTTGGCGCCTTGGGTGTGTCAGTAGCAGCCACGCTCATGCCGCTTCTCCTGCCGTCACACCCGTGGCCAGCCCGACGATCTCGTTTTCGTTCATGTGTTCTCCCGTGACTTCGCCGACGATCCGCCCGGACCGCATCACCAGGATGCGGTCGCATATGCCGATCAGCTCCGGCATTTCGGAAGAAACGACGATGATCGAACGTCCCTCCTCGGCAAGAGCGGCGATGAATTTGTAGATCTGTTCCTTGTTGCCGATATCGATGCCGCGGGTCGGTTCATCGATGATGACCACCTGCGGATCGAGCAGCATCATCTTGGCAAGCAGCAGCTTTTGCTGATTGCCGCCCGAAAGCTGGCCGGCCAGGATAGTCTTGGTGCCCGTGCGGATATCGAAATCCTTGATCGCCTGGTCGAGCGCCTGCGCCTCCTTAGCTCGATCGATCTGCAAGCCGCTGGTGAACTTGCCAAGCGAGGCGAGCGTCAGGTTGACGCGCAGGTCCTTGGTGAGCAGCAGCCCCTTGCCCTTACGGTCTTCCGACAAATAGGCAACGCCCGCTTTGAGGCTCCCATGCACATCGGAAAAATGAGCCGGGCTGCCGTTGAGACGCACCGTGCCGTGGGCAGGCCTCAGCCCCACCAGGCCCTCCATCAGCTCGGTGCGGCCCGCGCCGATCAATCCTGCAAAGCCGAGGATCTCGCCCTTGCACAGCCGGAACGAAGCATTCTGCGCATAGCCGGGAACATCCAGCGCTTCGACATCAAGCACCGTTTCACGCGCTCGAGCCGCATGACGGTCGGGATAAAGCTTGGCAACGTCGCGCCCGACCATCAGTCGTGCCATGTCGGCTGGCTGCAGTTCGGCTGCGGCATGCGACGCGACCAGACGCCCGTCACGCAGCACCGTCACGCGGTCGGCAATCTCCTTCACCTCCGGAAGACGGTGCGAGATATAAAGAATGCCGACCCCCTTGGCACGAATCTGCTTGATGACCTTGAGAAGCGCCTCGGTCTCGTGCGGCGTCAGCGATGCCGTCGGCTCGTCGAAGATGACGATACGATGCGGCACCAGCAGCACCCGGGCGATCTGCACCAGCTGACGCTGCGCGATCGACAGGCGCGAGACCACCGTCTTCGGATCGATATCCGCGCCGAGATCGGCAATGGCCTTGGCGGCGCCCTCGTTCATGGCCCGGTCGTTGACCGTGAGACCGCGGCCAAGTTCGCGGCCGAGATAAATGTTCTGCGCCACGCTGAGATCGGGTGCGAGCAGGATTTCCTGATGCACCAGCACGATGCCGCGTGCTTCGGCGTCAACGGGACTTGCAAAAGCGACCGGCTGCCCATCCATGCGGATTTCGCCGCGGGTTGGCAGGTGATTGCCGGCAAGGATCTTCATCAAAGTCGACTTGCCAGCGCCGTTTTCGCCGATGATCGCATGCACCTCGCCAGCACGCACGCTGAGATCGATGTCTTTCAGGACCTCGACAATGCCGAAGGTCTTGGACAGGCCGCGCGCGTCGAGCAGCGGTGCTTCTGCTGCAACCGCGATCATGCGCGCCGGCCGGAAAAAATGAGCGTCGTGAAGCGGTTGTCGCGCAACGCGCCCCCAACGCCTGCCTCCTCGCAAGCGATGTGGTGCACCTGAAATCCTCCCTGTACATTCAGGCTATCTAAGATTCTGAGGTACGTAAAGCAGATTTCCGCGTCAACTTCGCGTCATGAGGCGACGGAATGCGACTGGCGGCCACATCCATACTAGCGTGACCGGACGGTACCGACTTTCGACAGGACTTCGGACGGGATCCCGTAGCGCCGCACGATGTCGCGGTTGTCGCGCAGACCGCACACTTCGCGCTGGATGAACAATGCCCAGAGGGCATCGGCGGCATCATGAACGAGAGCAAGGCGTGTTGCCTCATCCTCCTGGCCGCCCTCGGCACTCCATTGGCGCAGCCTGGCAAGAGAAGCCTCCAGCTTCTGCCCGTGCCGACCAAGCGCGCTTGCCCGCTCGGCCGCCAGCTCATGCTCCAGAATGCCCAATCCGCTTTCGGCGGTACGAGACGCGTGAAAGGCTTGCGGTGGACGGATGGCCATGAAGGACGGATGGCCATGAAGATCTCCCGTTTGCTGTCAAACGCGAAGGCCGCAAACGCCGTTCCCACCCGACGTCATTCTTACTTCGCCTTGACAAAATCGATGAAGGCTCTGAGCGGTGCCGGCACCAGCCGCTGGCCCGGATAATACAGAAACGGGCCCGGAAAACTTTGCCACCAGGGCTCGAGCACCGGCTCCAACTGCCCGCTGTTCAGGTAGGGCCGCAACCAGCCCTCGAACAGGCCAACGATCCCGAGGCCGGAAATGGCCGCCTCGACGGCAAGATCGCTGGCCCCGCCCGCCTGGACGATCAACGGACCGGGCGGATCGACCACGAGCACCTCGCCGTCGCGTTCGAACTCCCAGGGCGGCATGCGGCCACTGGCAAAGCGGTGGCGCAGACAGGCATGGTTCAAAAGATCCCGCGGATGCTCGGGCCGGCCATGGGCGTCGAGATAGGCAGGTGCCGCGGCAAAGGCATAGGTCTGCACCCGCGGCCCGATAGGCACCGCGATCATGTCCTGCTCCAGCCGTTCGCCATAGCGGATGCCCGCATCACAGCCGGCGGCGATCACGTCGACGAAGCTTTCATCCGTCATCACTTCCAGCCGCACATCCGGATAGGCTTGCAGGAAGGACGGCACGATCCCGGGCAGGACAAGCCGTGCGGCGCTGGTCGGCACGTTGAGGCGCAGTGCGCCGGCTGGCCGGTCCCGGTAGCCGTTGACCACGTCGAGGGCGGCTTCCATTTCGGCCAGTGCCGGGGCGGCCCGTTCAAGCAGCCCCTTGCCCGCTTCGGTCGGAACAACGCTTCGCGTGGTCCGGTTAAGGAGCCGCACGCCGAGATTGCTCTCCAGGCGGCGCACCGCCTCGCTCAATCCGGACGCGCTGCTGCTCGTCACCCGCGCGGCCTCGCGAAAGCCGCCTGCGCGGGCAACTGCAACAAACGCCTCCAGGTCGCTCAGCTCCACCTTCACTGTTCGCCATTCAGCACAACTTGTCCAAATTATACCCCATTATCCTCCATATGTCCAAGCGCTATCTTGCCGCCATCGACACAGGAGAAGATCATGAGCACTCTCGAAAAGGCGGGCACGTTTGAGCTTGGCGACCGCACCGTCAAACGCCTCGGCTATGGCGCCATGCAGCTGGCCGGCAAGGGCGTCTTCGGCCCGCCAAAGGAGCGCGACGCGGCGATCGCCGTGCTGCGCGCGGCCATCGAAGCCGGCGTCGACCATATCGATACAAGCGATTTCTATGGTCCGCATGTGACCAACCAGATCATCCGCGAGGCCCTGCACCCCTATCCGGACAATCTGACCATCGTCACGAAGGTCTCAGCCAAGCGCGGCCCGAACGGCGAGTGGCTACCGGCCATGTCGCCTGCGGAGCTGACTTCGGCGGTCCATGACAACCTGCGCAATCTCGGGCTCGACGTCATCGACGTCGTCAACTTGCGCTCGATGTATGATGTCCACGGCCCGGCGGAAGGTCCGCTAGAAGAGCAACTGACGGCGCTGGCTGAATTGCAGCAGAAGGGTCTCATCCGCCATATCGGCCTCAGCAACGTCACGGCAAAGCAGGTTGCCGACGGCCGAAAGATCACCGACATCGTCTGCGTGCAGAACATGTACAACGTCGCCCATCGCGATGACGACGGGCTGATCGACCAGCTGGCACAGGATGGCACAGCCTATGTGCCGTTCTTCCCGCTCGGCGGCTTCTCGCCGCTGCAGTCGACGACGCTCAATGACGTCGCAGCGAGCTTGAACGCCACGCCGATGCAGGTCGCACTTGCCTGGCTTTTGCGGCGCTCGCCCAATATCCTCCTGATCCCCGGCACCTCGTCGGTCGGTCACCTAAAGGAAAACCTGGCCGCCGCCGAACTCACCCTGCCGGCGGAGGCGCTGGCGCAGCTCGACACGATCGCCGCTTGAAGAATCAAGCCGGTGGAGCCTCGCTCTGCCTGCCTTTCGTCCTGCTGACCTGATCGATCAGGCGCGGCGCTTGCTGCCAAGCGCATCCAGCGCATCCGCATTGCCGCGTGCCCAGCCATAGAGAAGGTCGATCGGCTCGACGAAGCGTCGCCCGAGCGGCGTCAGCGTGTAATCCACCGCCGGCGGCACGGTGCCGTGCACATGCCGTGTCACCAGCCCGGACGCTTCCATGTCGCGAAGCGTCTGGGTCAGCATCTTCTTGGAAATACCCGGCAGGCTGCGCAGCAATACGCCGGTGCGGGCGCAGCCGCCGAGCCGCGTGGCCAGCACATGCAGGATCATGCTCGTCCATTTGCTTGCGAATATTTCCAGCACGCGCCGCGGTGCGCAGTCTTCGCGCCACTCGTCATCCGGCGATCCGCGCTCCATGATACTCTCTCTGCTCCTAGGTGGTTACGCCAGGGTGTCTATGTCCCCAAAGGGTGCCTTCTGGCATAGCTGCACTCCAAAGACTAGATGAGCCGCTAAAGCAAAGGAGCATGCATGACCAAGAAAGCATTGATCGTCGGCGCCAGCGGCATTGTCGGCAGCGCCACCGCAAAAGTTCTGGCCGATGACGGCTGGCAGATCTGGGGCCTGGCGCGAAAGCCGCAGGCGCAGTCGAACGTGGAGCCGGTGGCCGCCGATCTTCTCGATCCCGCTTCACTTGAAAAGGCGCTGGCCGGGCTCGATCCGTCGCATGTTTTCATCTCGAGCTGGCTCCGCCAGCCGACTGAGGCAGAAAACATCCGTGTCAACTCGGCCATGGTCCGCAATCTGCTCGATGCCCTGCGGCCCGCAGGCTCCGTCCGTCATGTGGCACTGGTGACCGGGCTCAAACATTATCTGGGACCGTTCGAGGCCTATGGCAAGGGCAGCCTGCCGCAGACCCCGTTTCGCGAGGAGCAGGGCCGGCTGGAAATCGACAACTTCTATTATGCCCAGGAAGACGAGGTCTTTGCCGCGGCCGCCCGCGACGGCTTTGCCTGGAGCGTGCATCGCCCCCACACCATCGTCGGCAAGGCGGTCGGCAACGCCATGAACATGGGAACGACGCTCGCCGTTTATGCCTCGATCTGCAAGCAGTCCGGGCGCCCCTTGCGTTTTCCCGGCGTCGACATGCAGTGGAACGGCCTGACCGACATGACCGACGCGACCCTGCTCGGCCGGCATCTGCTTTGGGCAGCCACGACGCCAGCGGCGGCCAACCAGGATTTCAACGTCGTCAACGGCGACGTGTTTCGCTGGAAATGGATGTGGGGACGGATCGCTGACTGGTTTGGCGTCGAAGCGGCGCCCTTCGACGGAACGGTCCAGCCGCTCGAAACTCAGATGGCGAACGACGCGTCGATCTGGGCTGAAATTGCCCAAAAGCACGGCCTGGCTGAGCCGGATATCGACCGACTGGTTTCGCCCTGGCACACGGATGCCGATCTCGGCCGGCCGATCGAAGTGGTCACAGACATGGCCAAGAGCCGCCGCCTCGGCTTCCTAGACTACCAGCCGACGGATGACGCGTTTTTCACCCTGTTCGAGCAGTTGCGCGCCGACCGCCTGATACCGTAACGAATGGCGGGCGGAGCCGTGCCCCGCCCGCTTCTTTCGCTGATCAAACGTAACGGTTGACGACGTTTTCGAGATATTCCTGGCGGCCGGAAACAGGCTCGGGGTTAATATCGTTTTGCTCGACCCAGGAAGCGATGTCGTCGAGCTTGTACTCGCCGCGCAGCATCTTCTGTGCTTCCGGGCTGTCCCACTTCTCGTAACGGGCGTCGAGCGGCTTCTTGAGGGCGCCGTCGTCGATCATCTTTGCCGCAGCCTTCAGGCCACGGGCGCAGCAATCCATGCCGCCGATATGGCCGATCAGCAGGTCTTGCGGATCGAGCGATTGGCGGCGCAGCTTCGAGTCGAAATTGGTACCGCCGGTGGTAAAGCCGCCGCCCGCCAGCACCTGGTAATAGGCGAGCGCCATTTCCGGTACGTTGTTCGGGAACTGGTCGGTATCCCAGCCGGACTGGTAGTCGTTGCGGTTCATGTCGATCGAGCCGAAGATGCCAAAGGAATTGGCCATAGCCAGTTCATGCTCGAAGGAATGGCCGGCGAGGATCGCATGGCCCTGCTCGATATTGACCTTCACTTCCTTGTCCAGCCCGTGCTTCTGCAGGAAGGCATAGACCGTCGCAACATCGTAATCATACTGGTGCTTAGTCGGCTCCTGCGGCTTCGGCTCGATCAGGATCGTGCCCTCGAAACCGATCTTGTACTTGTATTCGACGACAAGGTTGAGGAAGCGCCCCATCTGGTCGAGCTCGCGGGTGAGATCGGTGTTGAGCAGCGTCTCATAGCCTTCGCGACCGCCCCACAGTACGTAATTGGCGCCGCCGAGCTTCTTTGTCGCGTCCATGCAGGTCTTCACGGTCGCGGCCGCAAACGCGAAGACATCCGGATCCGGATTGGTCGCGGCACCCGACATGTAGCGCCGGTGCGAGAACATGTTGGCCGTACCCCATAAAAGCTTGGTCCCGGTATCGGCCTGCTTCTGCGCGAAATAATCGACGATCTCGTTGAGGTTTTTCGTGTTCTCGGCGAAGTTATTGCCTTCCGGACGCACGTCGGCATCGTGGAAGCAGTAGAAAGGCACACCGAGCAGCTGGAAGAATTCGAAAGCGACGTCGGCCTTCATCTTCGCCGCTTCCATCGTGTCGGAAAACCAAGGCCGCTCGAAAGTCTGGCCGCCGAACGGATCGCCGCCCGGCCAGGTGAATGAATGCCAGTAGGCGACCGCGAACCGCAGATGATCCTCCATCCGCTTGCCGGCCACGATCTCATCGGGATTGTAGAAACGAAAGGCGAGCGGATTGGTGCTGTCAGGGCCTTCGTATTGGATCTTCTGGATGTCTCCGAAAAAGCCTGTGCTCATGATGTATTCCTCCTTGAATATTCTTAATGTGCCAGCGACTTGATCGCCGGATAGGCGGCCCGGTAGCGAGCGTAAGCGGTGCCATAGGCCTCTGAGAGAGCAGAGACCGGGTCTACGGTTTCTTCTGTCTTCGGTGCCGAGCAGACGGCGACGGGATCGGCGCCGGTCGCGGCGATCAGGCCGAGGCGCGCTGCACCGAAGGCGGCGCCGAAATCACCATCGGCCGGAATATCGACCGGTACGCCGAGCGAAGTGGCGATCGAAGACAGCCAATAGCGCGAGCGGGAACCGCCACCGATTGCCGTGACGCGGGAGATGGAGGTCCCGGCGGATTTCAGTGCTTCGAGGTTGTCGCGGATCGCAAAGGTTACGCCTTCCAGCACCGCCTGGGTCAGCACCGCCCGGCTGCTTTCATGTTCAAGACCGATGAAGGCGCCGCGGATAGCAGCATCATTATGCGGCGTCCGCTCACCCGAAAGATAAGGCAGGAACGTCACGCCGGTCGGCGCCTTCAAGCTGTCCCCGAGCTCCTGCGTCAGTTCGGCGGCCGTCTTGCCGGTGACATGCGCGTGCCAATTTAAGGCGTCGGTCGCCGACAGGATGACGCCCATCTGGTGCCAGGTCTTCGGCAGCGCGTGGCAGAAAGCGTGCACGGCGCTTTCTGGCTTCGGCAGATAGGCGGCGTTGGCGGCAAACAGCACGCCGGATGTGCCGAGCGAAACAAAGGCATGGCCTTCGGCAACCGTGCCCATGCCGCAGGCCGAAGCGGCATTGTCCCCTGCCCCGCCGGCGACGACGGCCTCACCGGCAATGCCCCAGGCCGAGGCAAGCTCGCGCCGCAGCGTGCCGCCTTGCTGCGTGCCTTCCACCAGAGACGGCATCTGCCGTTCGTCGAGATCCGTGGCTGCCAGCAGTTCGGGTGACCATTTGCGGCCACCCGTGTCAAGCCAGGACGTGCCGGCCGAATCCGACATTTCGGAAATATGTTCACCGGTCAGCCAGAGACGCAGATAATCCTTCGGCAGCAGAACCTTGGCAACCTTGGCAAAGATTTCTGGCTCGTTGTTCTTCACCCAGACGAGCTTTGGCGCTGTGAAACCCGGAAAGACGATATTGCCGGTCAGCTGACGGAAGATCGGATTGGCGTCGAGCGCGGCCGCTTCTGCGTAAGAGCGGGTATCGTTCCACAGAATGCAGGGGCGCAGCACCTTGTCATCGGCATCGAGCAGCGTCGCGCCATGCATCTGACCGGACAAGCCGATGCCCCTGACGGCGCCGAGCTCCTCAGGAAACTTCGCCTTCAGGCCGGCAACCGCTTCCTCGGTGGCGCGAATCCAGTGCGCCGGATCCTGTTCGGACCAGCCGGAATGCGGCCGCGAGACGTCGAGCGAGCCGCTCGCCGACCCGACGATCTTCTGATCGCCGTCGATCAGCATCGCCTTGACGCCTGACGTGCCGAGATCGAGACCAAGATACATGATGATTCCTTTCCTGCCGCCCTTCAGGGCAAATTGTCTTTCAAGAAAATGTCGATGCGGATGCGCTCCTGCGCCGTAATGACCGGCAGACCGTCGGCCTTTGCCTTCAACACCCGGATGGCGCTACGAACCTCATGACCGGCGTCCTGGTTGAGGACCGCATCGATAATGCCATCGGTCAGTGCGGCACGTGTCGGCGCCGTGAGCTCGTGGGCGATGACGAGCGGACGCCTGTCTGCTTCCCGGCTCTGCACGGCACGAATGAGGCCACGATTGCCGGCGCCGAGGCTGTAGATGCCGGAGATTTCGGGATGCCGCCTCAGCGCATCGGCAACCAGCATTTCGGCCAGTTCCGGATCGTCGCGGCCCTCCAGAACGGACAGAATTCGGACATCCGGAAAGGTGTCCTGAAGCACGGCCGAAAAGCCTTCCAGCCGTTCGCGATGGTCGCGCACCAGCATGGAACCGGCAAGCACGGCAACAGTCCCGGAACGCCCGGCGAGGAACCGGCCCATCAGGCTGGCGGCCGTTCGCCCTGCGGCAATATTGTCGATGCCGGCATAGTGGTCGCGGGCGGAGTCCGGCAGGTCGGAAACCAGCGTCACCATGGCAATCCCGGCTCCGGCAAGCCTTGCGACAGCATCGCGCACCTCCGGGGTATCGATGGCGACAAAGGCGATGCCGGCCGGCTTCTCCACAAGCACCGCCTCCAAAGCGCCCACCAAGGCAGAAGGATCGAAGGGCGGCACATCAACAACGCGGATGCCGGTTCGCTCCGCGCCCGAGCGGCCGATTGCGCCGCGCACCTCGTCAGCGAGACTGATCATGAAGGGATTGTCGTTCATCGGCAGGATGAACACGAAGGAATAGGTGCGGCTTTTGGCCAGATTCGCGGCGGCCACGTCGCGTACATAGCCCAGAGCCGAGATCGCACCCTCGACCCTCTCCCGGGTCACATGCCGAACGCCGGGCCGACCGTTGAGGACGCGGTCGACTGTGGCGAGGCTGACGCCTGCGCTGCGCGCTATGTCATGGACCGTCGGCTTCATGAACTCCTCCGCCGAACGTCGTAGTGCAATTTCTGAGGTACGTAAATCAAAAAATCTTGGAAGTGTAGCGGCCTACTGCCGAGCATTTGAATCGGCCCGTAAACCAGCCACAAAAGAAAAGGGCCGCCGCTTTCGCGACGACCCCTTCCGGCGGTGGATCTGGTATAAGGTCAGTGGCCGGCGCCGCCACCTCCGCCGCCCTGGGGGGCGGGCTTGTCGATCAGGAAGACGCCGAGGATCAGCGCGCTGAAGAGCACGGTCAGGATCAGGAAGACGTCGCTGAACGACATCACGACGGCCTGCTTGGTGGCCAGCTGCACCATCTGCCGCAGCGCACCGGTCGTGCCATCCAGGCCGTAGGCGTTGAGGTTGGCTGCCATATTGTTCAGTTGCTCGACGGCAGCGGCCTTGCCCCAGTCCATGCTTTCGCGCAGCCGCTCGTAATGTACGTCCTGCCGGTTGGTGAGCAGGGTGCTGATGATGGCCAATCCGACGGCGCCGCCGAGGTTGCGGGTCAGGTTGAAGAGACCGGAAGCTCCACGGATACGCGCCGGCGAAAGCGTTCCGAGCGCAATATTGTTGATCGGCACCATGCACATCATCAGGCCGAAACCGCGCAGGATTTGCGGCAGGAAGAGCTCGTAAAAGTCCCAGTCCTGAGTAATACCGGTCATCACATAGGTACCGGAAGCAAAGCTGATGAAGCCCAGGATCATCATCAGCCTGAGGTCCATTTTGGTCGACAGCTTGCCGGCGATCGGCGCCGTCACGAACATGGCAAGACCGGACACGAACATGGTCTCGCCGATCATCAGGCTGTCATAGCCGCGGATCCGGCTGAGATAGACGGGATAGATATAGGTCAGGCCATAAAGGCCTATCCCCATAACGAAGGAAAAGATCGACCCGAAGGCGAAATTTCGGTTGGTGAAGGCGGTCAGGTCGACCACCGGAAAGGCGACGGTCAAAGCCCTGTAGAAGAAGATCAGGCAGCCGACGGCCGAAGCGACGGCACCGATGACGATCATGTGGTCATTGAACCAATCGTTGGAATTACCCTCTTCAAGCACATATTCGAGGCCGCCGAGAAAGACGCCCATCGAGAGGAGGCCCCACCAGTCGAACTTCTTGAAGAGCGACAGTTCCGGCTTGTCGAAGTCGATGAAGTTCCAGGTGACGATGGTGACGACAATGCCCGGAATGATGTTGACGAGAAACAGCCAGTGCCAGGAAAAGGCGTTGGACAGATAGCCGCCGACGGTCGGGCCAATGGTCGGCGCCAGTGTGGCGATCAGGCCGATGATCGGCGACACGATAGCGCGCTTGGACGGCGGGAATATGGTGAAGGCGGCCGCAAAGACCGACGGGATCATGCCGCCGCCGATAAAGCCCTGGATCGCTCGGTAGACGATCATCTGGTCGATATTCGTTGCGGTGGCGCAGAGCGCGCTGGCTACGGTAAAACCCGCAGCCGAAAAGGCGAACAGGTAACGGGTCGAGACGATGCGCGCCAGCGTGCCCGACAGCGGGATCATGATGACCTCGGCGATCAGGTAGGAGGTCTGTACCCAGCCGATCTCATCACCGCCGGCAGAAAGGCCGGCCTGGATCTCGGACAGCGAGGCGGACACGATCTGGATGTCGAGGATCGACATGAACATGCCGAGCACCATCGCGAAGAAGGCGATCAGCTTCCTCGTATCCATGCTCTCCTCGACTTTCGGGGGAGCGCCGGGAATGGTTCCCGCTGTCGCTGCTGCACTTCCGGCCATCAGATCAACCTCCGCCCCGGCACGGGCCTACTTGCTCGGCGCCGTACGGGTATCCACGTCGACGACGACGCTCAGGCCGGCACGAAGGCGACCGCTGTCGAGCGCATCCTGGGGCAATGCAATACGCACAGGCACACGCTGGATGATCTTGGTGAAATTGCCGGTGGCATTTTCAGGCGGCAGCAGCGAGAAGACCGCCCCGGAGGCCGGCGAGATGCTTTCGACCGTACCCTGGATCGCATGGTCGTCGTAGGCGTCCACGTGCACCTTGACCTTGGAACCGAGAACCAGATGCTGGATCTGCGTTTCCTTGAAATTGGCGTCGATATAAAGCTGGCGCACCGGAACGATCGCCATCAGGCGCTGACCCGGCGAAACGAGATCCCCTTCCTGCACGGAACGATTGCCGACCAGCCCGTCATAAGGAGCCTTCAGAACTGTGAACGACAGGTCGCGTGCCGCCTTGTCGCGCTGCAGCTCGAGCGTGCGGACGGTTCCCTCCGCTTCCTTGCGCTGCGCCTGCAGGATGCTGATATTGGCTTCTGCCGCCGTGATATTGGCAAGGCCGCCCGCAAGGTTCGCCTTGGCTTGGTCAAGCGCCACATTGGCCGTGTCCAGGTCTGCTGTGGTGCCGACTGATTTTGCACTCAGTTCCGCCTGACGCTTCTGCGTCGTCTGCGCGCCGCGAACGGCCGCCTCGAGCGCTACCTGCTGCGCCTTCGCCTGCGCCAGACTGGCCCGTCCGCCTTCGATCTGGGCGTCGATCCGGTCGAGCGACAGCTTCTCTGTGGCAATCTGCGCTTCGGCCTGATCAAGTGCGTTCTGGTAATCGCCCTTGTCGAGCGTAGCAAGAACGTCGCCTGCCTTCACCTGCTGGTTGGCGACGACGTTGACCTTGGCAACATATCCCGTCACTTTAGGGGAAATAGTTGCGATATCGCCTTCGATATAGGCATCATCGGTGGAAACCATGAAGCGGCCTTCGGTCCACCACTGATAGCCATACCAGGCGCCGCCGGCGAGCAGAGCCAGAATAACGACAGGCAGAATGAAACCACGCTTCTTTTTTTTCGGCGCGGCCGCAGGTTCTGCAACGGGAGCGGCGGCTGCCGGCTGCTCGCTTGCAGGCTGTTCGCTTGCAGGCGCAGGCTTGCGAGCTTCGTTGTCGGCCGGAACAGCAGTTTCATTCTGTACTGCGCGCAGAGCGCCCGCATTCTGGGAAGCCGTCATTTTGGGAACCATCGTCAGAGGCATATCAATCGAACCACTCAGTTCGGTGGCATTGACATAGAAGCTTCCCCATCACATATCAAGAGCAGATCGAACCACTTGGTTCGAAAATATTCGAGTTGAGAACAGATGACTTCAAAAGCGTTAAAAACGGCAGCCGCAAAGGAGGTCGCCTCGTCTGCAGGACGGTTTGCAGCAGGCGAGGATCCTGCCAAGCGCGAGCAGATCATCGAGGGGGCCAAGCGCGTCTTCCTCAAACTTGGCTTTGACGCTGCCAGCATGAATGACATAACCCGTGAGGCAGGCGTCTCCAAAGGCACGATCTACGTTTATTTCCAAAACAAAGAAGACCTGTTCGCCGCCATGGTCGACAGAGAGCGGACCGTCTTCTTGAACGCAGTCCGCACGGCTCTCGACGGTACCGAAGACATCAAGACGGGCCTCTACGAGTTCGGGATCGCCTTTGTTACCCATATGACGGATGAGAAGGTCATCACTGCCATGCGTACCGTTCTCGGAGTTCGCGAGCGCATGCCAGTGCTGTGTCAGCGCTTCTTCAAAGGGCCGGAAAACCTGCGCACCGTGATGCGCAACTTTCTGGAGCGCCATGTGGTGGCCGGCGCCCTCTCAATCGACGATATCGATCTCGCTGCCGGCCAGTTTCTGGACCTTGCCAGCGGCAGCTTCTTCAAGCTTCGCCTGTTCGGCACTCTGGAAGCGACGCCGCCGCGCGAAGAAATGGACCGGGTCATCCACGGTGCCGTGCGGGTTTTCATGGCCGCCTATGGCAGACATGACGAATCCGTGACCAAAAAGCTGCCGGAACAAGCTTGAATCAGACTTAAGTCCCTACAACCTCCTCTTGTCTTCAGACGGCCAATCCTTACATCGGGCCGGCAATTGCGCCTTTTGATTGAATAGGGGAGTTTGAATGCAGGAAATAGCCGCGCTTATCACGGATCCGGCCGCTTGGGTGGCACTCGTCACGCTGGTCGTCATGGAGGTCGTGCTTGGCATCGACAACCTGATTTTCATCTCCATCCTCACCAACAAGCTGCCGCCCGAAAGCCGGGAAAAGGCGCGCAAGATCGGTATCGGCCTTGCTCTGGTCATGCGCCTCGGCCTGCTCGGCACGATTGCCTGGATCGTCCAGCTGACCAATCCGCTGTTCAACGCCTTTGGACACGACTTCTCCTGGAAAGACCTGATCCTGATCGCCGGCGGCGTTTTCCTCGTCTACAAGGCGACCAAGGAAATCCATCATTCCGTCGATGTCGATGACCATAAGGAAGATATGGTCGGCGCCGGCAAGGAAGTGCTGAAGATGAGCTTTGCCGCGGCGATCGGCCAGATCCTTCTCCTCGACCTCGTCTTCTCGATCGACAGCATCATCACTGCCGTTGGCATGACGCCGCATCTGCCGATCATGATTGTTGCGGTAGTCGCCGCCGTCACCGTCATGCTGGTTGCCGCCTCCCCGCTTGCCAACTTCATCGAGAAGAACCCGACCATTGTCATGCTGGCGCTCGCCTTCCTGCTGATGATCGGCGGCACGTTGATCGTGGAAGGTTTCGGCGTGCATGTGCCCAAGGGTTATATCTACGCCGCCATGGCCTTCTCCGCCGGCGTTGAGGCCCTCAACATGTTTTCCAGGACGGCGCGTAAGAAGAAAAAGGGCAGCGACCCGACGTTGCATTGATAACCCTACCGAAAAAGGCGCCTCCGGGCGCTTTTTTTTGCTGCATCCCCCTTGCTTGATAGGCGCGCTGTGCCTGCTTTGCGGAACTCGCACCGGCGGCGTCTTCGCGATCCCTAATGACTTGAGCTGCAGAAGCTTTCCTGATGGCTTTGGCAAATCCCGCCTTGGCGCTCTTTCGTCGCTCTTGATCATCCTGGCCAGCGTGCCAGTGCTCATGTGGGTCTGGCCTGTCCGTTAAGCACGCGGCCTAAATTTCTTGACGCTTGCGCCTGAATATGGCCTAAGCCTGCGAAAATCCACATTCCAGAAGCAGGCTTGGCGCCCGACTGATACCAATTTGAGCGCGCCTTAGATCGAGCAGTATCATGATCAATCCGACTCCGCGCGTCCGCATTGCCCCGTCGCCGACCGGCGAGCCGCATGTCGGCACTGCCTATATCGCGCTCTTCAACTACCTCTTTGCCAAGAAAAACGGTGGCGAATTCATCCTGCGCATCGAGGATACCGACGCGACCCGCTCGACGCTGGAATTCGAACAGAAGGTGCTGGACGCTCTCAAATGGACCGGCCTGACCTGGGCCGAGGGTCCGGATATCGGCGGCCCCTACGGTCCCTACCGCCAGTCGGACCGCAAGGACATGTACCAGCCCTATGCCCAGGACCTACTCGACAAGGGCCATGCCTTCCGATGCTTCTGTACGCCGCAGCGTCTGGAGGAAATGCGCGAAGGGCAGCGCGCGAGCGGCAAGCCGCCGAAATACGACGGTCTCTGCCTGAAGTACAGCGCCGAGGAAGTGACGGCGAAGATGGAAGCGGGCGAAAGCTCGGTCATCCGCATGAAGATACCGACCGAAGGCTCCTGCGATTTCCACGATGGCGTCTACGGTGACGTGTCGATCCCTTGGGATTCGGTCGACATGCAGGTGCTCATTAAGGGCGACGGCATGCCGACTTATCACATGGCCAACGTCATCGACGACCATCTGATGAAGATCACCCATGTGGCGCGCGGCGAGGAATGGCTGGCATCGGTGCCGAAGCACATCCTGCTCTACCGCTATTTCGAGTGGGAAGCGCCGGTTTTCATGCATCTGTCGCTGATGCGCAATGCCGACAAGTCCAAGCTGTCGAAGCGCAAGAACCCGACCTCGATCTCCTATTATTCAGCGCTCGGTTATCTGCCGGAAGCGCTGATGAACTTCCTCGGCCTGTTCTTCGTGCAGATCGCCGAAGGCGAGGAGCTGATGACGATGGAAGAGCTCATTGGCAAGTTCGACCCGGAAGCACTGTCCAAGGCCGGCGCCATCTTCGACCTGCAGAAGCTCGACTGGCTGAACGGCCGCTGGCTGCGCGAAAAGCTTTCGCCGGAAGAGTTTGTCGCCCGGACGCTCGAATGGGCGATGGAAAACGGCCGCCTGACCGAAGGCCTGAAACACTCCCAGAGCCGTGTCTCCAAGCTCGGCGACCTGCCGAACCTTGCCGGCTTCCTGCTGGCGGCCGATGTCGGCCTGACGCCGGCCTCGTTTGCCGGCTTGAAGACAACGCCTGCGGAGACGCTGGAAATCATCACCACGGTCCAGGCCGATATCGAGAAGATGATCGAGTGGAATGTCGAGGCTATCGACGCGGAACTGCGCAATGTGGCCGATAAACTCGCCAAGAAGCTGCGCGTCGTCACCCCGCCGCTCTTCATCGCCATGTCCGGCTCGTCGCGCTCCCTGCCGCTGTTCGACTCCATGGCCCTCCTCGGCCGCTCTGTCGTACGCCAGCGCTTGAAGATTGCAGCAGGCGTGGTGGCGTCCATGGTGGGCAGCGCGGCATAGCATTTCGATCGGCGGCCTGCATCGAGAGGCAGGGCTCACCGGAAACAATAGAACTTAAGCCTCTCCTCCGTCATCCCTGTGCTCGTCACAGGGATCCAGTCAGCCCAAGTCCTTGGGCTGGAAAAAAGCCTTTAACCGCGCAGACGCGCGGTGGCTAGATTCCTGTGACAAGCACAGGAATGACGAGAAGACGGAATCGACAGGAACCAGAACACCATGACCGACACGACGACGACCGAAACCGCCCTCTCCTCCGACGCCACACAGGTGCGCGCCCAGAAGCTCGCCATCCTGCGCGACAAGATCGGCGACGTTTATCCGGCGCATTTCCACCGCACCATGACTAATGCGGAACTCGCCGAGAAGTACAAGAACCTCGAGGCGGACGTCGAGACGACCGACATCGTCACCGTCGCCGGCCGGGTCTATTCCTCGCGCAATTCCGGCATGTTCATGGATATCCATGATGCATCCGGCAAGCTGCAGATCTTTTCCCACAAAGACACCACACCGCAGGAAGCCCGTGATCTTCTGCCGATGATCGATATCGGCGACATTATCGGCGTCACTGGCGTCGTGCGTCGCACCAAGCGCGGCGAGCTGACGATCAACGCCCAGTCGATCATCATGCTGACCAAGTCGCTGCTGCCCATGCCGGAAAAGTGGCATGGCTTGTCGGACGTCGAGTTGCGCTACCGCAAGCGCCATCTCGACATCATGACCAATGAGGAGTCGAAGCTCCGCTTCCAGCAGCGCTCGCGCATTGTTTCCGGCATCCGCCGCTTCATGGAAGACGACGGCTTCATGGAAGTCGAAACGCCGATGCTGCATTCGGTCTATGGCGGCGCCACGGCAGAACCCTTCAAGACGCATCACAACACGCTGAAGCTCGACATGTACCTGCGCATCGCGCCGGAACTGTTCTTGAAGCGCACCCTGGTTTCCGGCCTCACCGACAAGGTGTTCGAGATCAACCGCAACTTCCGCAACGAAGGCGTCTCGACCCGGCACAATCCCGAATTCACGATGATGGAATGCTACTGGGCCTATGCCGATTACGAGGACATTATGGACCTCGTCGAGCGGCTGTTCTCGCGCCTGGCGATGACCATTCACGGCAGGACCGAGTTCAAGTTCGGCGACAAGGAACTGTCCTTCAAGGGCCCGTTCAAGCGTGTGCCCATGCCCGACGCCGTGAGGGAAGCGACCGGCATCGACTTCCTTAGCCTCAAGACCGACGAGGAAGCCCGTGCGGCCGCCAAGGCCGCGGGCTTCGAGGTCGAAAAGGACTGGACCTGGGGCGAATGCCTAGCCTTCATCTTCGAAGAGAAGGTCGAGGCCACGCTGATTCAGCCCTCCCATGTCACTCATTTCCCGAAGGACATTTCGCCCTTCGCAAAGGAAGTGCCGGGCGAACCGCGCCTCGTCGAGCGTTTCGAGACCTATTGCAATGCCTGGGAACTGGGCAATGCCTTTTCCGAATTGAACGACCCGGAAGAACAGCGCAAGCGCATGGTCGAGCAACTCGAGCAGGCGCATGCCCGTGGTGAAAAGGACAAGCAACTCGACGACGAGTTCCTCGACGCTATCGACCAGGGCATGCCGCCGGCCGGCGGCCTCGGCATCGGCGTCGACCGGCTCGTCATGCTCTTGACCGACTCGCCGTCGATCCGCGACGTCATCCTCTTTCCGGCACGCCGCGCCAAGCAGGATTGACGCGTCCGGCTGGTATACAACCGGCGACCGGTACACCCCACGACCGATCACAAACGAACGGCCCGCAAGAGGATGGGGTCTGGGCGCTATTGATCGCTAGGTCGCAGCGATCTGCCTCTCTGCCTCAAGGCTTGGCAGCTTGCTGTGCCCGGAATTTCGCAAGCCATTCGGCGCCGGCGGCATCCGCATCCGTCGGGCCATCGCTGGCAACCGGTTTTCCATCGGCATGCGGCGTCTGGGTTGCCCCCTCATCGGACCGGATCACATCCGCATCGGTCGAGGAAGACCATCGTTTGCCGCCTTCCGCCGAGGTTCTCGGCTCCGGTGCAGGTTCGGCCGGTCCTGTAGAGGCAGAAGCCGAGGCCTTGTCATGCGACGCCTCCGGCTGTTCGCTTCCCCCGAAGATCATCGACTTCATCGAATCGAAGAAGCCCGCATCCGGGTTCGATGGTTCTGCCAAGGCCTTTTCGGGCGCGGATGCGGCCGAGACTACAGGCGCCTCAGGATGATCCTTGGAGGCAACCGGATGGTCCGCCGCGGTCGCATCATGACTTGCCGCCGGTGCGGAATGGGCGGCAGGGGCATCGGCCGCAGCGGCTGGATGGTCCTCGCCTTTGACCGCATGGCCTTCCGCTGCATGGCCTTCCGCTGCATGTCCGTCTGTGGCATTGGCTTCGGGTTTATGCCCTTCCGCGGGCGCCTCGTCCTTGGATCCGAAGATCATGCCGGTAATGGAGCTCAGGAACCCGCCGCTCTCCTTGGCGGCAACTTCTTCACCATGCGCATCGGCCGCGGCAGCATGCGCGTCGGCAGCCGGTGCTGCGCCATGTGCCGGTGCTTCGCCGTGTGCGGATGGCTCCCCGTGGCCGCTTGCTTCGCCGTGGGCCGAAGCGTCCCCATGGCCGCTCGACGCGCCATGGTCGCCGCCCTTCGGCTTGGTCTTCTTCGTGTCGCCGTGGCCGCTTGTTGCGCCGTGAGCTCCTTCCGGCGCTTCCACGACCGGATCGATGCAGTCGGCCTTGTCGGTAAGCTTGGCGGACAGCGCCTCGACGTCCTCGAGCGGCAGGTCGATCCGCATCCCGTAATACTCCCCCTTGGGGGTCGAAGATCCGTCAATGTAATAGGCGCTGTAGGTCTGGGCGGCGGCGCCTGGCGGCACCTTGGCAAGATCCGGGATATAGATCACCTGCGCGCCGATCATGCGTCCGCGCATTTCCGCTCGTCCGGTCGGACCCGCCTTGTCGAGCAGCGCCACCTGCACGAGGTCCGCCTTTTCCTTTTCCTGCACGGCGCGCGCCACGCGCAGGGCGGTGCGGATCCGCGCCATGCCGTCGCCCGGCTCATCGCTTACCACATATTTCCGGACCCAATGGCGGTGGTCCCGCTTGATCTGGATGGTCTGCAGCGCCGTGCATTCCAGGCCGTTGATTTCAAGATAGGACGGCCCGAGGATCTTGTCGGTGCCGACGAAGACCGCAGCCGCGCCGCTGCCGCCGCACAGGACGAGGACGCCGCCGATAATCAGGACGAACTTCTTCGGTAGCCGGATCTTCATCCGCCAAACTCCGGCATACGCCACTCCACTGGAACGCATTACAAGTCATGGAATAAGGATGCATATGCGCACGATCTCATTGAAGAAGCTTTAACCCGCATGCCCTCTTTGCAGCCCGGGAGCTCTTGAAACGGCAGGTTTTGAAACATGAATGCCCCTTCTGTTGCGAATGACTTGCAATAGCATTGACAGATGCGGCAAGCTGCCTAAATTAGATTGCGAATGACTTGCAACAGCAGCACCTATCGCCCATGATTTTTCGAAACTTGTTCTTCATTGCCGCCATGCTCCTGGCTTTTCCGACGCTCGCTGTGTCTCAGGAAAGGCCGAAGGTTGTCACCACTTTCACGGTCATCGCCGATATGGCGAAGAACGTCGCCGGCGATGCTGCGGATGTGGAAAGCATCACCAAGCCGGGCGCCGAGATCCATAACTATCAGCCGACGCCGCGCGATCTCCTGCGCGCCCGCGATGCGGATCTCGTGCTGCGCAATGGCCTCAACCTGGAAACCTGGTTCGAGCGTTTCCTGCGCAATCTCGGCGACATCCCGAACGTCACCGTCTCCGACGGCATCGTGCCGGTGTCGATCGCCGGCGGCGCCTATCAGGGCCGGCCGAACCCGCATGCCTGGATGTCGCCGGAAAATGCAATCATCTATGTCGAGAACATCCGCAAGGGCTTGACCCAGATCGATCCGTCCCATGCTGATCTCTATGCCGCCAATGCCAAGGCCTATGCGGACAGGATCCGCGCTCAGGTCAAGCCGATCCGCGATGCGCTGGCCAAGCTGCCGGAAGAGCACCGCTGGCTGGTGACGAGCGAAGGCGCCTTCTCCTATCTCGCCCGCGATTTCGGGCTGAAGGAGCTGTATCTCTGGCCCGTCAATGCCGACAGCCAAGGCACGCCCCAGCAGGTGCGCTCCGTGATCGACGCGATGCGCGAACACCAGGTCAAGGTGATCTTCAGCGAAAGCACTGTCTCCGACAAGCCGGCGAAACAGGTCGCGGCCGAAACCGGGGCGGCCTATGGCGGCATTCTCTACGTGGATTCTCTCAGCGACACGGATGGCGCTGTGCCGACCTATCTCGACCTGCTGCGCGTCACCACCGAAACCATTGCAAAGGGCCTGGCACAATGATGATGGGCAAGACGAAGCCGGCCCGCGCCGGCCTGGCGGTCGACAATGTCACGGTCGCCTACCGCAACGGCATGACCGCCTTGCGCCGTGCCAGCTTTACCGTGCCGAAGGGCACGATTACCGCGCTTGTCGGCGTCAACGGCGCCGGCAAATCGACGCTGTTCAAGGCGATCATGGGTTTCGTGCCATTGGCCGAGGGTTCGGTGGAAATTCTCGGGCTTCCGGCCCGCGAGGCGCTGAAGAAGAACCTCGTCGCCTATGTGCCGCAGTCGGAAGAGGTGGACTGGAACTTCCCCGTCCTCGTCGAGGACGTCGTGATGATGGGCCGTTACGGCCACATGAATTTCCTGCGCATCCCCTCGCGCCGCGACCATGACCTGGTCGATCAGGCGCTGCAGCGGGTGAACATGCAGGAATACCGCAAGCGGCAGATCGGCGAACTCTCCGGCGGCCAGAGAAAGCGCGTCTTTCTGGCCCGGGCACTGGCCCAGGAAGGCCAGGTCATCCTGCTCGACGAACCCTTCACTGGCGTCGACGTGACAACCGAGGAGCAGATCGTCGAACTGCTGCGGGCGCTGCGCGACGAGGGCCGCGTCATGCTGGTCTCCACCCACAATCTCGGCAGCGTGCCGGATTTTTGCGACCGCACCGTCTTCGTCAAGGGCACCGTGATCGCCTATGGCAAGACTGAGGACACGTTCAACGAGGCCAACCTCGAAAAGGCGTTTGGCGGCGTGCTGCGGCATTTCATCCTCAGCGGCACCGACCTGCATGACGACGACGATGCGCGCCACGTCAAGGTCATTACCGATGACGAGCGGCCTTATGTGACCTATGGCAACGGCAGCCGGAAGCCAAAGGAGACCCTGGATGCTCCAGACGCTTCTTGAACCCTTCACCTATAGCTACATGCTGAACGCCATCTGGGTCAGCGCGCTGGTGGGCGGCGTCTGTGGCTTCCTGTCCGCCTATCTGATGCTGAAGGGCTGGTCGCTGATCGGCGACGCGCTGTCCCATTCGATCGTTCCGGGCGTCGCCGGTGCCTATATGCTCGGCATGCCCTTTTCGATCGGCGCCTTTATTTCCGGCGGGCTTGCAGCCGGCGCCATGCTCTTCCTCAACCAGCGGACCCGGCTCAAGGAAGACGCCATCATCGGGCTGATCTTCACCTCCTTCTTCGGGCTTGGCCTGTTCATGGTGTCGCTGTCGCCGACATCGGTGGATATCCAGACCATCGTGCTCGGCAATATCCTCGCCATCTCCCCCGCTGATACGTTGCAGCTGGTCATCATCGGCGGCGTCAGCCTCCTCGTCCTGACGTTGAAATGGAAAGACCTCATGGTCGCCTTCTTCGACGAGAACCACGCCCGCAGCATCGGCCTCAAGCCGGATCTCTTGAAAGTGCTGTTCTTCACCCTGCTCGCCGCCTCGACCGTCGCCGCCCTGCAGACGGTCGGCGCCTTCCTTGTCGTCGCCATGGTGGTGACGCCGGGCGCTACCGCCTATCTTCTGACCGACCGGTTCCAGCGGGTCATCCTGATGGCCCTCGGCATCGGCGCCGGCACCAGTTTCCTTGGCGCCTATCTCAGCTATTTCCTCGATGGCGCCACCGGCGGCATCATCGTCGTGCTGCAGACGCTGCTATTCCTTTCCGCCTTCCTGTTTGCACCCAAGCACGGCATGCTGGCGGCGCGCCGCAGGCTGCGCCGGACTCTGGAGGAAGCCGCATGAGCAGCCTTCTGGATTTCCTGGATCTCGTCACCTTCCCCTTCCAGATCGATTTCATGCGCACTGCCTTCGCGGTGACGCTGATGATCGCCCTGCCCATGTCGATCCTGTCCTGCTTCCTGGTGCTGAAAGGCTGGTCGCTAATGGGTGACGCCGTCAGCCATGCGGTGCTGCCAGGGGTTGTCATCGCCTACATGCTGTCCATCCCGTTTGCGATCGGCGCCTTTGTTGCCGGCATGATTTGCGCCTTGGCAACCGGCTTCCTCAAGGAAAACAGCCGCATCAAGGAGGATACGGTGCTCGGCATCGTGTTCTCCGGCATGTTCGGCCTCGGACTTGTATTGTTCGTCAACGTCCAGGCGGACGTGCATCTCGACCACATTCTCTTCGGCGACATGCTGGGGATCGTGTCTTCGGATGTCATCGAAACCGGTTTGATCGCGCTGGTCTCGACGATTTTCCTCATCTTACTGCGCAAGGATCTGCTGGTGCATGCCTTTGACGAGCAGCATGCCAAGGCGATCGGGCTCCCCACTCGGCTCCTGCATTACGGCCTGCTCGCCGTCCTGTCGCTGACGGTGGTCGGCGCCTTGAAGGCTGTCGGCATCATCCTGTCGGTTGCCATGCTGGTAGCGCCGGGCGCGATCGCCTTTCTGCTGACGCGCCGCTTCACGACCATGATGTTGACAGCGGTCGCGATCGGACTCGGCGCTTCGATCACGGGCATCTATATCAGCTTCTTCCTCGACAGCGCCCCTGCCCCCACCATCGTGCTCCTGATGACCCTTCTCTTCATCATCGCCTTCATACGCACGATGATGAGCGGCCGCACGACTGTCGGCGCCAGCGAGACAACATCCAGCTGACAGGAAGCTGAGCAACGAAAGCCGCCGTCAGGGTGACAGCGGCTCTTGAATAGCTTGGAGCGATGAGTTGCTCAGGCAGCCCGACGCGACGATCGCGGTGCAGCTTCTGGCGCACCGGGTTCGCGGATCATGGTCCGGCGGTTCAGTTTGAAGTGGCCGACCAGTTCGGCCAGCTGGGCAGCACCATTTGCCAGTTCTCGGCTGATATGCGTTGTCTGGTCGACCATGGCAGCGTTCTGCTGGGTCATCCGGTCGATCTGCGAAACGGCGTTGTTGATCTCGGAAAGACCGACTGACTGTTCCGTCGCAGCCGTTGCCAGGGACTGCATATTGGTGTCGATCGAAGCGACGAACTTTTCGATCTCGTGAAGGGCAACGCCGGTTGCATCAACCAGCCGCACGCCCTCGGTGACTTCCCGGCCAGAATTCTCGATCAGTCCCTTGATTTCCTTTGCCGCCTTGGCAGAGCGTTGGGCCAGTTCGCGCACTTCCTGCGCGACAACCGCAAAGCCTTTGCCCGCCTCTCCGGCGCGCGCCGCTTCGACGCCCGCGTTCAGTGCCAGCAGGTTGGTCTGGAAAGCGATCTCGTCGATAACGCTGATGATCTTGTTGATCTCGGCCGAAGCGGATTCGATCCGCTGCATCGCCGTGATGGTTTCCTGCACGACCGATGACGACGTCGATGCCGATTGCAGCGCGTTCTTGACCAGCTTGCGGGTATCTTCCGTGTTGACCGTCGAAGAGCGCACGGTGGCGGTCACCTGCTCCAGGGCTGCGGAAGTCTGTTCCAGCGAGGCCGCTTGTTCCTTGGTGCGCATCGACAGCTGATCGGCCGCCTCGTGCATCTGCTGGCCATTGCCGTTCAGGCTGTTGGTCTGCTTGAGAACATTGACCAATGTTTCCTGGAAGGCGCCCAGCGACGCATTGAAGTCGCGACGCAGCGGCTCGAATTCCTCAACGAAAGGCTCGTCGATCGTTTGACGGATATTGCAATCCGAAAGACGTGCGAGGCCGGCGCCGAGTTCATTGACCACCTTGACGCGTTCCGTCACATCGGTCGCGAATTTCACGACCTTGAAGACATGGCCGTTGTCATCGACAATCGGATTGTAGGACGCCTGGATGTAGATCTTGCTGCCGTCCTTGGTCACGCGGGTGAACTGGTTGGCGGCGAAATGGCCAGCACCGAGATCCTTCCAGAAGGTCCTGTATTCCGCCGACTGCGCATAATCGCGCTCACAGAAAATGGCGTGATGCTTGCCGACGATCTCTTCCAGGCTATAGCCCAGCGCCTTCAGGAAATTCTCGTTGGCGGTGATGATCTCGCCGGAGGGTGTAAATTCGATGACTGCCTGGGCACGCGACAGCGCTTCCAGCTTGCCGCGGTTTTCCAGCGCTATCTTGCGCGCCGCCGTGATGTCGGTTGCCAGCTTGACGACCTTGTACGGCTTCTTGCCGCGCATGATCGGATTGTAAGAAGCCTCGATCCAGACCTCGCGGTTACCCTTGCCGAACCGCTTGTACTTGCCCTGGTCGAACTGGCCGGTGCCCAGACGCTTCCAAAAGGCCGAATATTCGGCAGATGCCGCATCGGCCGGGTCGACGAAAAGCCGGTGGTGCTTGCCGACGATTTCCTGCAGCGAATATCCCATGGCTTTGCAGAAGTTCTCGTTGGCGCTGAGAATAATGCCATCCAGGTTGAATTCGATGATAGCCTGCGACCGGTTTAAGGCTTCAAGCACTGCAGCATTAGACAACATGCGACCGAACGGCACAGCAACCATGATCAGCTCCAAGTTCCACGGAACTCAATGAGGAATAAGTGCTGCAAATTAAATCAAGGTGCTGAAATTTCAGTTAAAGTAAAACTTGATGAAGACCTGAACAGGCGGACTGTACGGCATCAGACAATCCAGCAAAAAGGCCCGCCTCGGCGGGCCTCTTCCAGTCGCCAGAGGACTTAAGCAGCAGCGAGCGTCAGTTCCTTCTTGATCATCGTGCGCAGGGCGACGAGATCCTTGGCAAACAGCCGGATACCGTCGGAAAGCTTTTCCGTCGCCATCTGGTCTTCATTCAGCATCCAGCGGAAGGCTTTTTCGTCGAGTGACTGCATCGGCTCGGCATTAAATGTCTCCGCCGAAAGCTTGCGCTCCAGCTTGCCGGTGTCCTTGTCGAGTTCGTCGAGCAGGGCCGGGCTGATCGTCAGTCGGTCGCAGCCTGCCAAGGCCTCGATCTCGCCGACATTGCGGAAGGAAGCACCCATGACGATCGTGCCGATGCCGTTCGCCTTGTAGTAATTATAGATCTCGCGGACGGAAACAACGCCTGGGTCGGTTTCAGCCGTATAGTCTTCGCCGGTCGATTTTTTGTACCAGTCAAGGATGCGCCCGACGAAAGGTGAGATCAGGAAGACCTTGGCCTCGGCGCAGGCAATCGCTTGGGCCTGGCTGAATAGCAGCGTCAAATTGCAATCGATGCCTTCCGTCTGCAGCACTTCCGCCGCACGAATGCCTTCCCAGGTGGAGGCGAGCTTGATCAGGATGCGATCCCGCTCAATGCCACGTTCCTTGTAGGCGGCAATGATCTGGTGGGCCTTGGCGATTGACCCCTGGGTGTCAAAGGAAAGATCAGCGTCAACTTCCGTGGAAACCCGGCCGGGCACGATCTCGGCCAATGCCGCGCCGACATCGACGGCCAACCTGTCGGCGACTGCTGCCACGACGCTATCATCCTGGCCACCCTGTTGACGGCCCCATGCGATAGCCGCCTTCACCTTGTCGGCAAAAATCGGCGTGCCGAGCGCCTTCAGCACGATGGTCGGGTTGGTCGTGCAATCCACCGGCTTCAGGCGGGTGACTGCTTCGATATCGCCCGTATCGGCGACAACGGTGGTCATGGAACGAAGTTGCTCTAGTTTCGACGTCATCGGCAATGTCCTCGCTGTGGATCTCTGACACCTTCGGCGCCGTTTCAGCTCCTTGGGCAATATGTAGATAACATCTCGCCAAGGTAAAGAAGTCAAGACATATGTCGTTCACAATTGACATATGTTCCATTGCAACCCTATCATGAAGTCACCAGCCTTCAGCTTGCGCCCGTTTCAGGAACCACCCTTGGCAAAGCTCAGACGAGAAACCCATACCTCCTATTCTGAAGCAGCGTCGCTGCGGCTGCGCGCCGCTTGGCTTTATTATAACCAGGGTCTGACGCAAAAGGACGTGGCCGAACGGCTGGGCATCAGCCGCTCCACCGTGATCCGGCTGCTGGACGAGGCGATGAAGCGGTCCGAGGTGCAGATCTGGATCAGCGAAGGGGTGGGCAGCTGCGTTGAACTGGCGACTGGGCTTGAAAAGGCTTACGGCCTGGACGAGGCTCTTGTCGTGCCAGCGCCGCGCGATGACAGTGCCGAAGCCTTGGCGACGGCTGTCGGCTTGGCGCTCGGCCAGTTTCTGTCTGAAGTGGTGCAGGATGGCATGACCATCGGCGTCGGCTGGGGCCGCACCATGACCGCCTCGCTTTCCGGCTTTCGGCCGCCGCGGCGGGAAAATTGCAAGGTCGTGTCGCTGCTGGGCGGCATCGTCGCCGTGCATCAGACCAATCCGATCGACTATACTTGGCGATTGGCAAGCCAGCTCGGCGCGGAATGCTACATGTTCCTCGCGCCGCTACTGGTCGACACGCTTGAAACAAAGCGGGCACTTGTCGAAAAATGCGGCCTGAAGACCATTTACGACCTGGCCGAGAACCTTGATCTGGCAGTGGTCAGCTGCGGCGATATTGGGCCGCATTCGACCTCTCTTTCGGAAGGCTTCATATCGAAGGCCGAGCTCGACCGCCTGATCGCCGCCGGTTGCGTGTGTGATACCATGTTCAACTTCCTCGACGAGGATGGCCGGTCCGTCGACCACGCGCTGAACGAGCGGGTCATGTGCGTCGACCTCGACACGCTGAAGCAGGCCCAGCATATCGTGCTTTCGTCAGGCGGCGCCCATCGTGCCGTGGCGATCCGTGCGACAATCCGGCGCATCGGCTGCAACACGCTGATCACCGACGAGACCGCGGCCCGCGAACTGTTGCGTCTGGCAGCTGATGAAGAGACCAGCGCCCTTCCTGCCAAGGCCTGACTTTCCCCTTAGCATCGCGAGTATCAAGAAGAGCGGTTACGTTCAGCATGTATTCAGTTGAAAATTCCTAAACACAAATTGCCACTGGCAATAATGCCGGCATATTTTCTGGGGAGGTTTGGTCATGGCTAAATATACAATGATTCTGGCGGCAGGTATTTTGGCCGCAAGTGCTATCGCAGCCGGCGCGCAAACCACGGGCGACTGGGTTCTCGGCAACTATAAGGGCGCTGGCTATTGGTTTCCGGGCGTCATCGACAGAGTGCAGGGAAACCAGGTCACCATCCGCTACGACGACGGCGACAAGGAAACGGTCGCGCTGCGCGACGTCCGTCCCTACAACTGGTCGATCGGCATGAAGGTGGAATGCAATTTCAAGGGCCAGGGCGAATGGTACCGCGGCACCATCTCATCCCTCGCTGGCGAGAGGATCGGCATTGCCTATGACGATGGCGACAAGGAGACCACCAAAACCGGCCGCTGCCGCTCCAGGTAATCGGCAAGCAACAGGTTTTGACGCTGTGTGTTTTCCGGGAGCGCCTTGTTTCAAGCCGCTCCCGATTCCCAGCCGAGGATCGCCCGCTTGCGAGTCAGCCCCCAATGATAGCCGGTGAGCGCGCCGCTCTTGCCGACGGCCCGGTGGCAGGGAACGACGAAGGAGATGGGGTTTGCGCCGATCGCAGCCCCCACGGCCCGGCTGGCGCTGGGCTGGCCGATGTCGCGGGCGACGTCGGAATAGGTGACGGCCTTGCCGAACGGGATCTTGAGGAGGCTCTGCCAGACGCGCACCTGGAAATCGGTGCCGATCATCACCAGTTGCAGCGGCCGGTCCGCCGCCCATTGCGAGCGCTCGAAGATGCGGCTGACATAAGGGGCCGTCAACGGGCCGTCCTCCACATAGGCGGCATTGGGCCAGCGCCGCGTCATGTCCTCCAATGCTGCACTTTCTCCGCCGAGATCGGCAAAGGCTAGGCCGGCAAGGCCACGGTCGGTGGCCATCACCAGGGCGATGCCGAAGGGCGACGGGTGGAAGCCGTAGCGGATCGTGAGCCCGCCGCCGCGGGCCTTCCATTCGCCGGGCGACATCGCCTCATGGGTCACGAAGAGATCATGCAGCCGGCCGGGCCCCGAAAGACCAAGCTCATACGACGCTTCCAGGAGCGGCAGCCCCTCGTGTCCGAGCAGCCGCTTTGCATGATCAAGCGTCACCGCCTGCAGGAAAGCTTTCGGGGACAGCCCGGCCCAGCGGGTAAATAGTTTTTGCAATTGGGTCGGCGATTGGCCGAGTTCGGCAGCGATCATGTCGAGCGAAGGCTGCTGGCGGTAATCGAGTGTGATCATCTCGATGACGCGGCGCACGGTCTCATAATCGGAGCCTTGCGGCGTCACATCCACGGCGGGTTCGGCGATCTTGGCAAGCGCATTCATGGCGTCTCTCCTTTCGCTCATCAATGCACCCTTGCCGACATCCGGGCCACCCGTTTCTTGTGCGCTCAGATCCGCCGTTTCACCGTTGCAAGCGCGCCCCGAAATGCCTTGGCAAAGCTTTCGCGATCGTCAGGATTGAGAAAGGAGCCGATATCGGTAAACCGCCCCTCGCCCGTCACATACATGCCGGTAATGCCGAATTCCTCGTGACGCCTGACCCGGAACCGCGCCCAGAACGGATTGAAGCGATGCTCGACCATGCGGCCTGCGGCGGAAAACTTGCGAATCGACAGACCAGTTCGGCTCACCGTCACCTCCTCGCGGGCGCGGGCGGAGCGGTAGCTCATCTTCAGCGCGATGTAGAGCCCGAGGAAATCCAGCCCGAAGAACACCCCGACGGGATAGGCACCGGTCGCCAGAAAGAAGGCACCGTAGAGCAGGCAGACACCGCCGCAGATCACCAGCACGACGCGAAAGCCAGTCTTGCCAAGCGAGCGGTAAGGCGTCAGTTCGGCCGTGAATACGGGCCGGTCGTCGGAAAGGTCCACGTTGCTTTCCTTCCTTCAGGCTGGATATAGAGGCATATGGCCCTGCTCAAACCGAAATCCAAAGCCAGCTCTCCCAAAAAGTCAAATCAAGCCGCCGGCCGTAAGCCGAAGCGCTACAAGTCCGCCTATTCCAAAGCAGAAATGGACGAAATCTTCCGACGCTTTTCTGTTCAGCGACCCGAACCGAAGGGCGAGCTCGAGCATGTGAACCCATTCACCCTCGTCGTGGCCGTCGCCTTGTCGGCGCAGGCGACCGATGCTGGCGTCAACAAGGCGACGCGTGAACTGTTCAGACAAGCCGATACGCCGGAAAAAATGCTGGCGCTTGGCGAAGAGGGCGTCACCCAGCATATCCGCACGATCGGCCTTTATCGCAACAAGGCGAAGAACGTCATTGCCCTGTCACGCATGCTGATCGAGGAATTTGGCAGTCAGGTGCCGAAAACCCGGGAGGAACTCGTTCGTCTTCCGGGCGTCGGGCGCAAGACCGCCAATGTGGTCATGTCGATGGCCTTCGGCATTCCGACGCTGGCGGTCGATACGCATGTCTTCCGGCTCGGCAACCGGCTCCTGATGGCGCAGGGCAAGACACCGGACGAAGTGGAGGAGCATTTCCTCAAGGTCATTCCCGAGCAATATCTCTTCCACGCGCATCATTGGCTGATTTTGCACGGCCGCTATACCTGCAAGGCGCGCCGCCCCGAATGCGAACATTGCGTCATTGCCGATCTCTGTCGATCGCCCGAAAAGACCTGCGACATTCCGGCACCGCTCGTCGAGCTACCGCCGCAAAGGCTCGGCGAAGCGGCTCTGGTCGAGGGCGAATGACGGGTCGCGCCGGCTCAGACTTTTGTGCAGGTGCACCATCAGGCCCGCCGCAAACAGGGGTGTCAGCAGGTTGACGAAGGGAATGGCGAGGAAGCCGGCGATCAGCAGACCCGCCAGGAAGACCGTGGATGCATGCTTTGATCGGAAGGCGCGGGCGTCCTTGGGGCTGCGAAACCGCATTGCCGCAAACTCGAAGAATTCCCGCCCAAGCAGATAACCGTTGACCAGGAAGAAGGCGACGAGGTTGACGCCTGGGATGAACAGCATGATCAGCGCGACGATATTGCCGAGGATGACGACGCCCAGGAACTGAATGGAGCCGATGATCGCCTGCCCGAGCGGCATGGCATTGCCGGCCGGTTCGCTAGGATAATCCCGCTTCTCGATCACCTCGGCCACGTCGTCGAGGAAAAGCCCGGCGATCAGCGCCGTGATCGGCGCAATCAGCAGGGCGAGCGCCAGCGCAAGCCCGATGCTCGCCCCGATCGCGGCGACGAATGTCAGCCAGCCTGTCCAGTCCGGCAGGTCGGGAAGAAAGACTGCGACCCAGGGCCAGGCGTAATAAACGAAGGCTTCCCGCAGCATGAGCCACAGGCCAGTCAGCACGAGAATGGTCAATCCGAGCGTCTTCCAGAAAACGGCGCGGCTTTCCGGCGCGAAGAGATTGACGAGCGAACGTCTGGCGGCGTCGAGGATCATGAGCGGTCTCCGGTTCCCGGCAAGATGTAGGTGGGCGGAAGGCTGCGAGCAAGCGGTGAAGCGGTGGCAGGCCACCTACGGTGGAACTTTGGCGCCTTCCATTGGTTGAACTGCACTCGACACTTCACCTTTGACGATCAAGGCCCGCCACCAACAGCAACCTCGGTGTCATCGCTGCGTAATCCGCCGCAGATGCCGCAGACTTTGCTTTGATCCGGCCGGCATCAACAAGAGCAGATCAGGAATCCATACATGCAGATAAAGGCCATCCTATTCGACATCGACGGAACGCTGGTCGACAGCAATGACATGCATGTCGACGCCTGGCAGGCGGCCTTCGCGGACACGGGCCGCGAGTTCGATCGCTCGGTGATCCACGGCCAGATCGGCAAGGGTGCCGACATGTTGCTGCCGGCACTTGTTCCGGATCTGGATGAGGCCGGGCAAAAGAAGCTGGGCGAAGCGGAGGGCGAAATCTTTAAGGCCAGGTTCTTGGATGAGGTTAAGCCGTTTGGATCCGCTCACGATCTCTTGGCTCATGCGCACGGGCGCGGGCAGAAGGTCGTCTTGGCCACCTCGTCGTCACAAGATCAGCTCCACCATTATCTCGATCTTCTCGATGTTCGGGATCTGGTTGACGCCACGACGAGCAGCGCCGACGTCGAAAACACCAAGCCGGCTCCCGATATCTTTGCCACCGCTCTGGCCAAGCTGCCGGGAATAAGCGCTCCTGAGACCCTTGTCGTCGGCGACACGCCCTATGACGTCGAAGCTGCAAGAAGATGCGGCATATCGGCAATCGCACTTCGCTCCGGCGGCTTTCCGGATGCCGTCCTCGAAGAAGCCGGAGCACTCGCCATCTACGACAACGTGGCGGCTCTCCTGGCCGACTACGACAATTCGCCGCTTGGCCAATGAGCGGCCAGGCAGGATTGCGATTTCCAGGGTGGGCAATCAGATAGCGGAAAGAGGCACAGCCTTCCAGCCGCATGTCGCTGGACGACCGGCAGCCGTCAGCGGGCGGAGTTCCGGCCTACTGATGCACCGGTACGGCAAGCCGGAACCCGTCACCAGTGGTTGTTGGTGCTGACGTAAAGCGCCGTGGCGCTGCCGCTGGTCTTGCGGCCCTGATGGCTCTTGCGGTCCTTCCTGATCCAGGCGCACAGCAGCCCGGCGCCCCAGAAAGGGCTGGATACGACGACGATGCCGAGCAGGTGTCGGACAACTAATGCTAGCATAGCAACCTCCAAACGAAGACATAGGCGTGTGTTACACAGCTTCAAGCATCGACGGTTGTCTGCTAGCCGGTGAGGTTCTGTTCAGTAGAAGCCGTCCTCTAGCGAGGCGGCATGGTAATCACTCATTGATCTTCCAGACATCACCGTCGTAATCCAAGCGCGGCGCTCGAAATCGATTGCTACAAGCTCATAGACGCATGCCATCAGATCCTGCCTTGCAGGCCTGAACTCCGGTAACCCAAGAAAATTGGACTGCGCAACCGTTTGCAGGCAAACACATTCGTTGGTCCACCATTGAGTCAGAAGAGATTTCGCTCCGCTTCCATGGTGCAATATGACGAAGCCGACCCCATAATGAGGCGTTTCGTTCATGTGAGGTAAATTAGCTTCAACAAAGCCCCGCGCTGCTGCGATTAAACTTGGATCGAGATCCAGTTTGTGGTTTTGGGCTGCAGCAGAGATCCCGTAGACCTTGAAAGTCCAATTAGAAAATTCCCAGCTGGCCAAGCGTCCGATATATCGAGGCCGGTAGATAGGGATCAACATGTCATGATCAATCATCTCGCCGCCACCTCCCGCTAAACGGCTGGTCTCACTGGCCTCACGTTGAAGTCAGGACAGCCATACTCCCAACCAAACCCTATCCAATCGATCGCAGCTCGTCGCGATGCCGGACCATGGCCAGGAACCGCCGATAATCCCGGTCATATTGCCGGGCCCGTTCCGGGTTGGCGATACGTTCGGTACCGCCGCCGTCCATGGCCCGGCCGGCAGCCGGCAGATCGGGATGAACGCCACCGGCCACCGCCGCCGTCATGGCCGTGCCGAGCAGAACCGCGTCGCGGGTTTCAGGAACGATTACCCTGCAGCCCGTCACATCCGCATAAAGCTCGATCAGCAGCGGATTGTGGACATGCCCACCGGTGACATGCAGCGTCTCGAAACGGTAGCCATAGCCGCTCATCGTTTCCAGGATGTGACGAATGCCGAGCGCGATCGCTACGCAGGACCGCCAGTACAATCGGCACAGCCCGTCGAAGGAGGTATCGAGCGTCAATCCGCTGATGACACCCGTTGCATGCGGATCGGCGAGCGGCGAGCGGTTGCCGTGAAAGTCGGGAAGGATATTAAGGTCGGGCGCCAGATCCGATCCCTCGATGGCCCGCAGCTCGCCGATGCGGTCGATGATGCGGCCATGCAGTTCGCCGGTCGGCTCGCCCCCACTTGCATGCATCCTCACCATATGATCGAGCAGCGCGCCGGTCGCCGATTGCCCGCCTTCGACCAGCCAGTGTTCCGGCAGCACCGCCTCGAAATAAGGCCCCCAAAGGCTGCGGCCGGACTTGGCCTGCCCGGCAAAGGCAACGATGCAGCTCGACGTGCCGCCGATCAACGCGACGCTGGTTTCGAGTTTCGGCCCCCCCGAGGCAGCGCCCAGTACGCCGAAAGCACCCGCATAGGCATCGATCAGGCCCGGCGCCACTTCCACATCGACATCGAGCCCCAGATCTTCGGCAGCCATCGGGGTCAAACGCCCCATGCTCGAGCCGGGCGCCACCGTATCCTCCGCCAGCCCGCCCTTTTCGAGAAGGTCCTCGAGCCCGGCAAGCCGCAGATAATCGGCATTCCAGCCGGGCTTTTCATGCGCCAGATAATTCCACTTGGCGGTCAGCGTGCAGCGCGAGCGCCTTGCCGACCCCGTCGCCTTCCAGGTCAGGTAATCGGCAAGGTCGAAGAAATAGCCGGCCCTTGCCCAGCTCTGCGGCAGGTGCTTTTTCAGCCACATCAGCTTCGGCATTTCCATTTCCGGCGACAGCGAAGCGCCCGAAAAGTCCAGCACCGGATGACCGGTCGATGACAGGAAATCGGCTTCCCGGATGGCCCTGTGGTCGAGCCAGACGATGGTATCCTGGCTGTCTTTGCCGGTGATCGACACGCTGAGCTGCCGCCCCTCCACATCCCGGGCAACCAAAGAACAGGTCGCGTCGAACCCGATAGCGGCAACGTCGCACCTCGTTATTCCCGCTTCCGCCACTGCCGCCTTTACCGAGGCGCAGGTGGCGGCCCAGATATCTTCCGAATCGTGTTCAGCATGGTTTTCCTTTGGCCGGAACATCAGGATCGGATGTTTCGACTTGGCGAGCAGCCGCCCGTCGCAATCAAACACGCCGGCGCGGGCGCTGCCCGTTCCGACATCGACCGCCACGAGATAATCACGCATCCAGATCCGTTTCCCCGTCCCTGATGTCCGCTTCGCACGTCCCAGCCTGTGGCAGCTATCGGGCAATCGTGCTGTCGCGACCCTTTATATGTTTTTGGACAAGGTGGAGCAAATCCGGCATGGCGTCAAACACCACGTCCGGAGAGAGTGCCGCAATCCTCTCACGATAGCCGGGCGTCGAGGCATGCGAACCGCCGACAAAGGCGAAGACGACCATGCCTGCGCGCTGCCCGGCCTCGATGCCGGCCGGGCTGTCCTCGATGACGATGCAGTCGCGCGGCGCGACCCCCATGCGCTCTGCGGCGTGCAGAAAAAGGTCTGGCGCCGGCTTGCCGTTTTCAACCATGGCAGCGGAAAAAATATGCGGTTCGAGCCTGTCGATCAGGCCGGTCAGCGTCAGCGACAGCCGGATGCGTTCAGGCTGGCTGGAGGAGGCAACGCAGCAGGGTAGCGTCAGCCTGGCAAGCGCATCCGCAATCCCCGGCACCGGTTTCAGCTCCGAGCGGAAGCGCAGATAAAGGTCGTGGCGCATGTCTTCCAGGAAGGCGTCATCGGCCGTGACGCCAAACTCTTCCTGCATGGTTTTGGTCACGGTCGCCAGGCTGCGGCCCAAAAAGCGACGATAGGCTTCCGCCTCGTCCATTTCGACGCCCTTGCGGCGCAGCGCATCGACCAGCACCCGCACCGAGACGGGTTCGCTGTCGACGAGAACGCCGTCGCAGTCGAAGATCACCAATGGGGCCGCCGCCTGCGTCACCGCTGCACCTCTTTACTTGACGAGTTGGTCAGCGAGATAGAGTTCCAGCGTCTTGGCCGTTCCTTCTGCCCAGAGCGTCTTGAGCGCATGCGCGAAGCGCTGACGGAAGAGATCGGATTTCGAGACTTCACCAAAGATTTCGTCGAAGACCAGGAAAGCATCCGGGTCGTCCTTAGCCTTCAGCGCTGCGGCCTGCAGCTTCTCGGCGCTGGCATCGTTGAAGACGATCTTGCGGCCACTGTCGGACGTGCCGGCGAAATAGCGGCACCACAGCGCCGAAACCAGCGACAGGCCAACAATGTCCTTGCCCTGCGCCAGCCGGTCACGTGTCGATGGCAGTATGAATTTCGGCTGGCGGTTGGAGCCGTCCTGGGCGAGCCGCGGGATGGTGTCGCCGATCTTCGGATTGAGGAAGCGCCGCTCGATCAGGTCGAAATATTCATGCAGGTCGGTATCGGGCACCGGCGGCACGATCGGGATGATCTCCTCCTTCTCGAGCTTGGCGAGGAAGGCTCGGATCAGCGGATGCTCCATCGCCTCATGCACGAAATGGATGTCGAGCAATTCGCCAGGATAGGCGATCGTCGCATGGCCGCCGTTAAGGATGCGGATCTTCATCAGTTCGTAAGGCGCCACGTCGTCGACAAATTGCACGCCAACCTCTTCCAGCCGGGGCCGGCCGGAGGGGAACCTGTCTTCCATCACCCACTGCTTGAATTCTTCGCAGAAGACTGGCCAGTTGTCGTCGATGTCGAAATCTTGTCTCAGGATATCGATTTCGCGCTGTCCTGTCGCCGGCGTGATGCGGTCAACCATCGAGTTCGGGAAGGACACGTTGTCGTGAATCCATGTCGCGAAATCCGGGTCGGACAGCTTGGCGAGCCCTATGACGGTGTTTTCCGTCACATGACCGTTTCCGGGAATGTTGTCGCAGGACATGATGGTGAAGGGTGTGACGCCGCGCTCGCGGCGAAGCTTGAGGCCGGCGAGGATGAGGCCGAACACCGTTTTTGGCGCCGTCGGATTGCCGCCGTCCTCGACCATGGCCAGATGGGCCGGATTGAAGTGGCCGGCCGCGTCGATGAAATAGCCGCCTTCGGTAATGGTCATCGAGACGATGCGGATTGTCGGGTCGGCAAGCTTTTCGACCAGGGCCTGAACTTCGCCGGGCGCAATGATGTCGATCATCGGCGCCGTGACCCGGGCTGCCGTCTTGTTATTGTCCTGCTCGACCACGGTTGTCAGGAAATCCTGGGCCGCAAGCTTGTCGCGCATGGCGGCGTCGGAGGGCATGACGCCCGCTCCGATGATCGCCCAGTCATGCGCCTTGCCCAGGTTGAACAGGTCGTCGAGATAGACTGCCTGATGGGCGCGGTGAAAGTTACCGACGCCGAAATGCACGATCCCGGCTGTCAGGCCCTTCGGATCATAGGCCGGCACGGCGGCGGTTGCGGCGGCATCCTGAAGGCTTGCCAGCGAAAGCTTTACGGTCATTTCCAGTACTCCAGTGTCTCGCTCAGGCGGCCAGGCCGGCATTGCCGATCGCAAGGCCTCGGCCGTCGAAGCGGTGCAGCTTGCCTTCGTCCGGCGTCAGGTAAATCCGGTCGCCATAGGTGACGCCGAACTCGCCATCGCAGCGGGCGGTGATCAGGCCGATCCCATCAACATTTGCATGCAGGAAAGTGTCGGCGCCGAGATGTTCCGCCACCGTCACGGTTCCGGTCCACAAGCCGCTGTCCTTGGAAAGCAGCAGGTGTTCCGGCCGGATGCCGGCGGTCTTGGCGCCCTTGGACTGGGCGTAGGCGCCTTCGATCAGGTTCATCTTCGGCGAGCCGATGAAGCCGGCGACAAACAGGTTGCGCGGCGACCGGTAAAGCTCGAGCGGTGAGCCCACCTGCTCGATATTGCCGCGGTTGAGGACGACGATCTTGTCGGCCATGGTCATGGCTTCGATCTGGTCATGGGTGACGTAGACCATCGTCGTCTTCAACTGGTGATGCAGGTCGGTGATCTCGAGGCGCATAGTCCCTCGCAGAGCCGCGTCGAGGTTCGACAGCGGTTCGTCGAACAGGAAGGCCGAGGGCTCGCGAACGATGGCGCGGCCGATCGCGACACGCTGGCGCTGGCCGCCGGAAAGTTGCGACGGGCGGCGCTCCAGATAGTCGGTGAGGTTCAGCACGCGGGCCGCATCCGTCACCTTCTTGTCGATCGCCGCCTTGTCCATCTTCGCCATCTTCAGCGGAAAGGCGATATTGTTGCGCACGGTCATATGCGGATAAAGTGCGTAGGACTGGAACACCATGGCAAGGCCGCGCTCGGCCGGCGCATTATTGGTGTAATCCTTGCCATCGATCAGGATCTGGCCGCCGCTGACATCTTCAAGGCCTGCGATCAGGCGCAAAAGCGTCGACTTGCCGCAACCGGACGGGCCGACGAAGACGACGAATTCGCCGTCGTTGATTTCCAGGTCGATGGAAGGGATGACCTTGGCTTCGCCGAAGGTCTTCGAAACGTTCTTGAGTGTGATTCTGCCCATGACGAAAGGTCCTTACTTAACCGCGCCAAAGGTGAGGCCGCGGACGAGTTGCTTCTGGCTGAACCAGCCAAGGATGAGGATCGGCGCGATCGCCATGGTCGAAGCTGCCGACAGTTTTGCCCAGAACAGCCCCTGGGGACTGGAGAAGGAAGCGATGAATGCCGTCAGCGGTGCAGCATTCGTGGTCGTCAGGCGGATCGTCCAGAAGCTCTCGTTCCAGGCGAGGATGATGTTGAGAAGCAGCGTTGAAGCAATGCCAGGCACGGCCATCGGCGTCAGGACATAGACGATCTCCTGCCAGAGCCCTGCCCCGTCCATCCGCGATGCTTCCAAAATCTCGCCTGGGATCTCGCGGAAATAGGTGTAAAGCATCCACACGACGATCGGCAGGTTGATCAGCATCAGCACGACGGTCAGGCCGATGCGGCTGTCGAGAATACCGAGATCGCGGAAGATCAGGTAGATCGGCACCAAGACTGCGACGGCCGGCATCATCTTGGTGGACAGCATCCACATCAGGATGTCCTTGGTCCGCTTCGTCGGCGAGAATGCCATGGCCCAGGCGCTCGGAACGGCGATGATCAGGGCGAGGATGGTTGATCCGACCGAGATGATCACGGAGTTCATGAACGGCGTCAGGTAATCGCGCTGCGTTTGCACCGTGATATAGCTTTCCAGCGTGAAGGAAGGCAGGAGATTGAAGCCCGCAATCGCCTCCGTCTCGCTCTTCAGGCTGGTGATGATCGTGTAGAGGATCGGAAAGAAGATCAGCAATGCGACGATCCAAGCGAAGATCGTGGCAGTGACCTTGTGTCTTGTCGTAACGGAACGAGCCATGATCTTCTCCTAACGATCCAGGTTCTTGCCGACCGCGCGCATCAGGAAGATGGCGACGATATTGGCAAGGATGACCGCGATAATGCCGCCTGCCGCTGCGCCGCCGGCATCGTAATTCAAAAGCGCGACGCGGTAGATCAGATAGGCAAGGTTGGTGGACGCGTAGCCCGGGCCGCCATTGGTGGTGACAAGGATTTCCGCATAAACGCCGAGCAGGAAGATCGTCTGGATCAGGATCACCACGGTGATCGCCCGCGACATATGCGGCAGCGTCAGGTAGATGAAACGGTTGATGAAATTCGCGCCGTCCATCTCGGCCGCCTCCTTCTGCTCGCCGTCCAGCGACTGCAGGGCGGTCAGCAGGATCAGCGTTGCAAACGGCAGCCATTGCCAGGCGACGATGACGACGATCGAAAACAGCGGATAGCTGGCAAACCAGTCCACCGGCTGAAGGCCGAAGAATTTCGAAATATCCGCCAGTACCCCATAGCCTGGATGCATGATCATGTTCTTCCAGATCAGCGCTGCCACCGGCGGCATGACGAAGAAGGGCGAGATCACCAGGATGCGAACGATGCCCTGGCCGAAAATCGGCTGATCGAGCAGGAGGGCGATGGCAATCCCGCCGATCACGGTGATCAAAAGCACGCCACCGACCAGGACGAGCGTATTCCAGACGGACTGGAAGAAGGCCGGATCGGTGTAGAAGTATTCGTAGTTGAAGAAGCCGGTGAAGCCGTCGCTGGAGGGATCCAGCAGATTGTAGTTCTGGAAGGAAAACCACAGCGTCATAGCCAGCGGTACGATCATCCAGACCAGTAGAAGCAGAACGGATGGCGCCATCATCAGCCGCGCCAACGTCTTGGTGTTTTGCGTTGCCATAACGACGCCCTCCCCGAACTGGCCGCGCGCCCCGTAAGGTACGGAGACGTCTGCGCGGGACCTATTTTAGTGTGGTGGTTGGTTATGAAGGACCGCCCGGCTGGATGGCCGGGCGGTCTGCCTGGGAGGCTTCTTACTTCGGATAGCCGGCGCGCTTCATTTCGCGCTGGGTGGCGCGCTGTGCCTGGGCCAGCGCATCGTCGACCGTCGACTGGCCGGCGATGACCGCCGAGAACAGCTGGCCGACATTGGTGCCGATCGCCTGGAATTCAGGAATGGCAACGAACTGGCCACCTGTATAGGGCACAGGCTTGACGGTCGGCTTGGTGATGTCGGCAGCCTGCATGGCAGCCAAGGTCGGACCCGCGAAGGCAGCCGCTTTCTTGTATTCCTCGTTATTGTAGAGCGAGGTGCGGGTACCCGGAGGAACGGCAGTCCAGCCTTCCTTGGAAGCTACGAGCTGGGTGTATTCCTTGCTGGTTGCCCAGGAGATGAACTTCTGAGCAGCGTCGGACTTCTTGGAGGAAGCCGGAACAGCCAGGTTCCACGACCAGAGCCAGTTGCCATGGTTCTTCATCTCTCCCTTGGTCGGGAAGATCGCATAGCCGACCTTGTCCGCAACCTTGGAATCCTTCGGGTCGGACACGAAGGAGGCCGCGACGGTCGCATCCATCCACATGCCGCACTTGCCCTGCTGGAACAGCGTCAGGTTTTCGTTGAAGCCGTTCGAGGAGGCGCCCGACGGCCCGGCATCCTTCATCAGGTCGACATAGAACTGCAGCGCTTCCTTCCATTCCGGCTGGTCGAACTGCGGGTTCCACTTTTCGTCGAACCAGCGGCCGCCATAGGAATTGGCGAGCGCCGTGATGAAGGCCATGTTCTCGCCCCAGCCGGCCTTGCCGCGCAGGCAGATGCCGTTCACGTCGCCCTTGCGATCGGTGATCTTGCGGGCCGCATCGCCGATGAATTCCCAGGTTGGGTTTTCAGGCATTTTCAGGCCGGCTTTGTCGAACAGGTCCTTACGGTACATGATCATCGCCGATTCACCATAGAACGGCGCGGCATAAAGCTTGTCGTTGACCGTCAGGCCGCCCTTGATGGCCGGCAGCAGGTCATTGGCGTCATACTTGTCGCCGAGCTTGTTCAGCTCGAGCAGCCAGCCCTGTTTGGCCCAGATCGGCACTTCGTAATTGCCGATGGTCAGTATGTCGTACTGGCCGCCTTTGGTGGCAATGTCGGTCGTGACACGTTCGCGCAGAACGTTTTCTTCCAGGGTGACCCAGTTGATCTGGATGTCCGGATTGGCCTTGGTGAATTCCGGCGCCATGGCCTGCATGCGCACCATGTCGCCATTGTTCACCGTCGCAATGGTGAGCGTTTCGGCCGAGGCACCGGTCGCCGAAACGCCGGCCAGAATGAACGCCGAGCAGGCGCTCAGCAAAATCGTCTTCAATGTCATATCTTCCTCCCGAGAAGATTGAGTGCGAGCATTCGCTTTGCTCATGGGCAATTACCCAACATTAGCTAGGGCAAGTCAACGGGAAATCATCGCTGCAACGCAGCGGAAAAAAGCAACTGATTGATTATCAAGAGATAATTCTGTTAGTCAGCCAGCAGAAAGGTCGCGGCAAGTTCGTCGGTTATGATCCCGTTCAGCAGGCCCCCGTGGAGCGCCGCCTTCATCGCAGCCCATTTCCGCTTGCCCTGGGCAATGCCGATGACATGCGAGACATCGCGCGACGGAATGGGAACGCTGGCCACCCGCTCGTTGATGGCATTGTCGAGAAGTCGGCCCTTCTGGTCATAGATCCAGCCGCAGATCTCGCCGGCGGCGCCGCTTTTAATCAGTTGCAGCATTTCCTCCTTGCCGATGAAACCGTCGACGCATAGTGGGCCGTCGACGCCCAGTTCGCCGACCCCGACAAATGTCACGTCGGCCTGCGCCCCGAGAGCCAGCGTGGAGCGCACTAGCGATTGATCATGGAGGGTGATCCGCTCGGCGGTGGAGGAACAAAGGACTGGAAGGGGCATGGGAAAATGCCTTGCCTTGATGGCATCGGCCATAGAAAAGATGACGTTGTAGAAGGCTGCGGACCCGTCCGGGCCGATATTGCCGGTCAGCGACACGATGCGGTGCTGCGGGCATTCCATCGGCGGCAGCTGGTCGACGGCCGCCTTCAGCGTCCGCCCCGTCCCGACGGCCACGACGATCGGATCAGGACGTTTCAGCCAGCGCTCGATTTCGGCGGCCGCCGCTTCCGCAATACCCACTGTCGTCGATCCGCCGCCCGGATCACTCGGCACCACTTCGGCATGCTTGAGACCGTATTTCTGCCGCAGCCCTTCCGCAAGCTCGAGGCAGATCGATATGGGATGGTCGAGCCGGACCTTGATCAGCCGTTCGGCAATAGCGAGCGACACGAGCCGCTGGGCCGACTGGCGCGATATCCCCATGGTACTGGCAATTTCGTCCTGGGTGCGACCGGCGACATAGTAGAGCCAACCGGCTCTTGCAGCGTCGTCAAGTCGACCTTGGGAATCGGACCGTTTTGCCATAACAGAAATTCTCCTCGCGGGTTTGCTGCCATGTTTTCCGACACTCTGTCAAACGGATCGGCGGATGGATCAGGATCACCGCATGGGTCCTCGAAAACGGCGCCCCTGAAGTTCCGAGCCATGGAAGTGCCCGAAGCAACCACGCGAGAAAGCTTCCAGCTCTACTCTCCCTAGCAGGCACGAAGGCAAAGTCGCCGGCATCCTAGGTTACGAGGTAAGTCCTTCATCTAAGTAGAAATACATAGATCCCAAGTGAGCAGGTACGAAAACTATGTCCAAAATTTTAACTTAAATAGTCGAGCATCTTATGTAACTGCATCTGATGGAACAAACACATGGCAAGCTTCCTGAGCTCTAACTCTGCTAAAATCCTCGACGCCCTGGATCTTTCCTTCGCTGTGATCGAATTCGACGTCGACGGCAAGATTCTCAAGGCGAACAAGAATTTCTGCGACCTGATGGGATATTCCGAAGCGGAACTGCTCGGCAAGCACCACCGCATGTTCCTGGATGCAGATTATGCCGGATCTTCCGACTATACCGCCTTCTGGAACAAGCTGCGCGGCGGTGAATTTGTCTGCAGCGAGTTCACCCGCCTTGCCAAAGGCGGAAAAGAGATCTTCATCCGTGGAAACTATAACCCGATCAAGAGCAGCTCGGGCAAGGTTCTGAAGATCGTCAAGTTCGCCAACGACATCACCCAGACCAAGATGCAAGGCATCGACACGGGCGCAAAAATTGACGCCATCTCAAGAGCCCAGGCCACGATCGAGTTCAAGACGGACGGGACGATCCTTTCCGCCAACGAGAACTTCGTGCAGGCACTCGGCTATTCCCTGTCCGAGATCGTCGGCAAGCATCACAGCATGTTCGTGGAGCCCGGCTTTTCCGCCAGCCCTGAATATGCCGATATGTGGCGCAAGCTGAACGCGGGGGAATTGGTTGCTGGCGAGTTCAAGAGAATGGGCAAAGGCGGCCGCAACGTCTTTATTCAGGCATCCTACAATCCTGTCTTCGACTTCAAGGGCCGCGTCATCAAGGTCGTGAAGTTTGCCACCGATGTCACCGCCCGCGTCGAGAACGTGGAACGCCTGGCCTCCTCCCTGACGAGCATGGCATCGGGCGACCTGTCGCAGAACATCGAAACACCCTTCATCCCATCGCTCGACAAGCTGCGCCGCGACTTCAACGCAGCCTCTGCCAAGCTGCGCGAGGCCATGAAGACCGTCATGACCAATGCCGAAACCATCTCGGCCGGCGCGCATGAAATCCGCACCGCCGCCGATGATCTGGCAAAGCGAACCGAGCAGCAGGCAGCCTCTGTCGAAGAAACCGCAGCCGCGCTTGAAGAGATCACGACGACCGTCAAGGACTCCAGCCGCCGCGCCGAAGATTCCGGCCAGCTGGTCGGCCGCGCCAAGGCGCATGCGGATCATTCCGGCCAGATCGTCAACGAAGCGATCGTTGCCATGGACAAGATCAACCAGTCCTCGTCCGAAATTTCCAACATTATCGGCGTGATCGACGAGATTGCCTTCCAGACCAACCTTCTGGCGCTAAATGCCGGCGTCGAAGCGGCACGCGCTGGGGAAGCGGGCAAGGGCTTCGCCGTCGTTGCCCAGGAAGTCCGCGAGCTTGCCCAGCGCTCGGCATCGGCTGCCAAGGAGATCAAGACACTTATCACCGCGTCCGGCACGCAGGTGGCAAGCGGCGTTACCCTGGTCAGCCGGGCGGGCGAGGCTCTGCAGGAGATCGCAGGCAACGTGCAGGACATCAACAAGGATATCGGCGCCATCATCGAATCGGCGCGCGAGCAGTCGACGGCGCTGAGCGAGATCAATCGGGCCATCAATCTGGTCGACCAGGGCACGCAGCAAAACGCCGCGATGGTCGAGGAGCAGACGGCGGCAAGCCACGGCCTGGCCGAGGAAGCCAAGGCTCTGTTTGCGCTCTTGGAGCAGTTCCAGTTCGATGATCGCGCCAAGGCACACCGCACGGCGCCAAGCAGCGCAACCCCGAGGCCGGCGCCGCAGCGCGCGGCAGCTCCAAGAATGGCGACGCATGGAAATGCGGCCATGAAGGTCGAATGGAGCGAGTTCTAAGCGCCAGCCCAGCTGGCCGTTCTAAGGCATGAGAAGAAGCGGCGGCATTCGCCATCACAAGCGGATACCGCCGTTCCAGTCGTAAACGACCAGGGGTCAAGGCATCATCTAACAATACCGTGACCCCATAGCCGCTGAACAACCGCAGACCTGAAAGGTCTACGCCACCTGCACCAGATGGCCGGCGGATATTTCCCGATATTCCCGCTTCGGCACCACGTAATCGACCGGCCGGATCGGGCTCTTGATCTCGTCGGTCGACATGTTGCGCTTGATCCGGCGGCGCGATGGATCCGGCACAGGCACGGCCGAAATCAGCTTTTGCGTATAAGGATGCTGCGGGTTTTCGAACACCGCCGCCCGCGGCCCGATCTCGACGATTTCACCCAGATACATCACCGCAACCCGGTGGCTGACCCGTTCCACCACCGCCATGTCGTGGGAAATGAACAGGAAGGCCAGGTTGAGGCTCTGCTGCAGGTCGAGCAGCAAATTGCAGACCTGCGCCTTGATTGACACGTCGAGCGCCGAAACCGCCTCGTCGGCGACAATGACCTTGGGATCGAGCATCAGCGCCCGGGCGATGGCGATGCGCTGGCGCTGACCGCCGGAAAACTCGTGCGGAAAGCGGCGCATCATGTCGGCCGACAAGCCCACCTTCTCCAGCAGGGCCGCTGCCTTTTCGCGAGCCTGCGCCTTGCTGCCGAGCTTGTGCTCGATAAAGGGCTCCATCACTGCTGAGCCGACGCTCATGCGCGGGTTGAGCGATGCGAAAGGATCCTGGAAGACCATCTGGATTGAGCGGCGCATCTTGCGCAGCGCGTGCTGATCGAGGCTCATCACGTCATAGCCGTCAACCTGGACAGTGCCGCTGGTCGGGGTGATCAGCCGTGTCACGGAACGGCCTGTCGTTGACTTCCCGCAGCCGGACTCGCCAACCAATGACAGGGTTTCCCCTTCGAACAGATCGAAGGAAACCTTTTCCACCGCATGCACGGCGCCCGTCTTGCGACCGAACAGGCCGGAATGGATGTCGAAGCGGGTCGTCAGGTCCTTGACGTCGAGGATCGGCGTCTTGCCCTTACCCACCGTGTCCTGCACGTCGGCCAGCACCTGCTGCTCGCCGGTCTTGACGTCGACGATCGGGAAGCGCAGCGGCAGCCGCCGCTCGCCCATGGAGCCGAGACGCGGCACGGCGGAAAGAAGCGCCCGCGTATAGGGATGTTGGCCACGGTGGAAGATGTCGCTGGTTTCGCCAGTCTCGACCGCATCGCCACGATACATGACGATCGTCCGGTCGGCGACTTCGGCAACGACGCCCATGTCATGGGTGATGAAGAGGACCGACATGCCCTCCTCTTCCTGCAGAACCTTGATGAGGTCGAGGATCTGGCCCTGGATCGTCACGTCGAGCGCCGTCGTCGGCTCGTCGGCGATCAGCAGCTTGGGCCGCGACGCCAGCGCCATGGCGATCATCACGCGCTGGCGCATGCCGCCCGAAAACTGGTGAGGATATTCGTCGAACCTGCTCTTGGCATTCGGGATGCGGACTTTTTCCAGAAGCCGGATCACCTCTGCCTTGGCTTCCGCATTGCTGATGTCCTTATGGACAGTCAGCGCCTCGGCGATCTGCTTGCCGATCGGGAAGATCGGATTGAGCGAGGTCATCGGCTCCTGGAAGATCATCGAAATATCGTTTCCGCGCACCCGCCGCATCTGTTCTTCCGGCAGAGATAGCAGATCCCGGGCACCGAGCAGAACCTGGCCTTCGATCCTGCTCGAATTTTTCGGCAAGAGCCGCATGATCGACAGCGAAGTGACGCTCTTTCCCGAGCCCGACTCGCCGACGATAGCCACCGTCTCACGCGGCGCGACATCGAAGGAAATATTGCGCACGACAGTCTTCCACTCGTCATTGACCCGGAACGAGGTAGACAGGTTTCGCACTGAAAGAACCGGCGTCACAGAACCGCCGCCCTGCTCCATCGCGTTGCCAGAAAGCAGCATGGTATTCTCCTTGTTCCAGAACTCAGGCGGCAGGCGCGGTTTCGGCAAGCGTGACCCAATAGCTGACGCCGAACGGGATCGCCTCGTCGTTGAAGTCATAGGCGGCATTATGGAGATTGGCCGTGTCGCCATTGCCGATAAAGATAAAGGCGCCCGGACGCTTTTCCAGCATGTAGGAAAAGTCTTCGGCGCCCATATGCGGCGGCACGCCGACATTGACAGCCTTCGGCCCTGCAACCTTGCTGGCAATCTCAATGGCGAAATCAGTTTCCTCGTCATGGTTGAACGTGACCGGATAGCCACGGTGATAAATAACCTCGGCGCTCGCTCCATGCGCGATGGCAGTCGCCTCTGCGACCTCCTTCAACCGCTTTTCGGCAAAATCGCGCGTTTCCGGCAGCAGCGTGCGCACCGTGCCGGCCAGCTTCACGAAGGCGGGAATAACATTGCTCGCCTCGCCGCCATGGATGGAGGCAACCGTGACCACCAGCGACTTCAGGGGGTCTGTTTCGCGCGAAACGACTGACTGCAGGGCCACCACCACATGCGATGCGGCGAGCACCGGATCGATCGAAAGATGCGGCTGGGCAGCATGGCTGCCGCGGCCGTTGATGGTGATCTCAAACGTATCGGCAGCCGCCATGGTCGAACCCTTACGGATCGCAAAGCTGCCCACCGGCAGGCGCGGCTCGTTGTGCATGCCGTAGACCTGGGCAATGCCGAACTTCTCCATCAACCCGTCGTTGATCATCGCCAGCGCGCCGGCGCCGCCCTCTTCCGCCGGCTGGAAGATCACCGCGACCGAACCTTTGAAGTTGCGCGTTTCCGCCAGATATTGCGCCGCTCCGAGCAGCATTGCCGTATGGCCGTCATGACCGCAGGAATGGGCCTTGCCGGGCGTTTTTGAAGCCCAGGCCTTGCCGGAGGTTTCCAGAATCGGCAGCGCATCCATATCCGCCCGGAAGCCGACCACCGGCCCCTCGCCCTGGCTGCCCTTGATGATGCCGACAACGCCGGTCCTGCCGAGACCGGTTTCGACGACGTCGCAACCAAAGGATCTAAGCTTGTCTGCAACGAAATCCGCCGTGTGATGAACGTCGTAGAGCAATTCCGGATTCTCATGCAGATGGCGCCTCCATTCTGCGACCTCATCCTGCATTTCGGCGACGCGATTGATGACCGGCATTACGATACCCCGTTGTTTTTTTGCTGTTTCCTTCTGACCGAGGCCAGATGTCGGAAGGATATTGAGACGCTTGGAACGCTTTTTGCAAGCTTCTATTTTCGCCCTTGAACGAAAAATAGGCCTATGCTTAGATGGCTCAAATTTTGGTCATCACCGGTTTTCCGGGATCGATCAGCAAGCTCTTCGAGCTACCAATCCGCGGAGGATAAAGCCTAGGTCATCTAGTGTTACCAGCGACTTGGCTCCGCCGGTCGCAACTGGGCGAGGCACCAGCACCGAGATAACGGGCGGGCCGCAGCATCACTCAAAAGAAAACCAAAGGGGAATAGCAGAATGAAGAATATCAAGCTCCTACTGGCCGGCACGGTTGCCGCGCTCGCCTTCGCTGGGTCGGCGGCGCATGCCGAGCGAGGCAGCGACGGCGACCTGAAGATCATCTTCTGGCAGGCCGTTTCGACCTTGAACCCCTTCCTGTCCGGCGGCACGAAGGAGGTCTACTCCTCGTCCATGGTTATCGAGCCGCTGGCGCGCTACGACGAGAAGGGCGAACTCGTACCCACCTTGGTCACCGAGATCCCGACGCTGGAAAACGGCGGGGTCGCCAAGGATCTTCTCAGCATGACCTGGAAGCTGAAGCCGGATCTCAAATGGTCGGACGGCACGGCGTTTACCGCGGCCGATGTTATCTTCACCTGGAAATATTGCACGGCGCCTGATGGCGGCTGCGCCCAGGCAGCCCAGTATGAAGGCGTCAAGAATGTCGAGGCGCCGGATCCGCTGACGGTGAAAATCACCTTCGAAGAGCCGAAGCCCTATCCCTACAGCGCCTTTGTCGGCGCCCAGTCGCCGATCATTCAGGCTGCGCAGTTCAAGGATTGCGTCGGCGCCAAGGCGCCGGGATGCACTTCCGCCAATTTCGGCCCCATCGGTACCGGACCCTTCGTAGTCAAGGATTTCAAGCCGAATGACGTCGTCACCTTCGTCGCCAACAAGAATTACCGCGATTCGGCCAAGCCGGCCTTTGCCAGCGTCACCTTGAAGGGCGGCGGCGACGCTCCGTCTGCGGCGCGCGCGGTTCTTGAAACCGGCGAATACGACTATGCCTGGAACGTCCAGGTGGAGCCTGAAATCCTGGCCACCATGGTCGCCGCCGGAAAGGGCCATCTGGAAACCGCCTTCGGCACCAATGTCGAACGCATCAACCTCAACTGGTACAATGCCGATCCGAAGCTCGGCGACAAGCGCTCCACCAAGGAAGCCGGCCCGCATCCGTCCCTTTCGGATCCTGCCGTGCGCCGCGCGCTTTCGCTCGCCATCGATCGCGAGATCATTGACGAAGCCGGTTACGGCGATGCGGGCAAGCCGACCTGCAACATCGTTCCGGCGCCCGAAGCCGTCACTTCCACCAAGAACGACAGCTGGTGCCTGAAGCAGGATATCGAAGGCGCCAACAAGCTCCTGGAAGACGCGGGCTGGAAGAAGGGTCCTGACGGCATCCGCGCCAAGAACGGCGTGCGCCTGTCCTACCTTTACTCGACCTCCACCAACTCCGTCCGTCAGGCGACGCAGGAACTGGTGAAGGACATGTGGTCGCAGATCGGCGTCCAAGCGGAATTACGCAATGCCAGCGCTTCCGTCTTCTTCGGCGGTGATCCCGCCAGCCCGGACACATTCCAGAAATTTTACGCCGACGTCGAAATGTACACCAACAATTTCGACGGCACGGATCCTGAAAAATATCTGGCGGAATGGCTGTGCGACAAGGTGCCGGGTCCGGCCAACGGCTGGCAGGGCCAGAACATTCCCCGCTACTGCAACCCGGAATATGACAAGCTCGTCGGCGAATTGTCCAAGACCGCCGATCTCGACAAGCGCCATGAGCTTTCAAAGCGCCTCAACGACATGCTGACCGAGGAAGGCGCGCATATTCCGCTCATCCACCGCGGCAATCCCTCCGCCGCCTCCAATTCCGTCGCAGGCATCAAGATGAATGCCTGGGATTCCGAACTTTGGAATGTCGCCGACTGGTCGCGCAAGAAGTGATGGCAATTGCCGGGCCTGCTTTCGGCGGGCCCGGCAATTGATCCTCTCCGCGCTAGCCTGGAGACTATGAAATGTTCACATACACATTGCGGCGATTGCTCTTTGCAATCCCGACCCTGCTGGTCATCAGCTTCGTCATTTTCGCGCTTCTCGACCTTGCGCCCAGTGACCCGACCGGGGATCTTCCGCTGACCATTCCCCCGGAAGTGCGCGAGCAGATCCGTGCCTCCCTCGGTCTCGATCAGCCCTTCCTGATCCGTTACATGAAATGGCTGCAGCAGTTCTTCATCAACGAGCCAATCAATATTTTCGAAAGCCTCACCGGCTGGCAGGTGGGCGACGGCCAGCGCATGCGGGTTCTTTCCTGGGCGACCCGAAGCCCGGTAGTCGATCTGATCGTCCAGCGCATGCCGCAGACGCTGTGGGTCGTTGGTCTCGCTTATCTCTTCGGCATCCTGATCGCCATCCCCATCGGCGTCATCTCCGCCTACAAGCAATATTCGATCTTCGACCAGATCGGCACCTTCATCTCCATGGTCGGCTATTCGGTGCCGACCTTCTTCACCGGCGTCGTGCTGATCGTCATCTTCTCCTCTTACCTCCAGTGGTTTCCATCCGTTTACGACACCAATCTGCAGGTCACCAATGTCTCGACTTTTCTCGCACAGATGAGACAGATGGTGCTGCCGGTGGCAGTGCTCGCACTCTACAATGCCTCGCAGATCACCCGCTTCGTCCGCGCCTCCATGCTCGACAATCTCCACCAGGATTATGTTCGCACGGCGCGCGCCAAGGGCGTCAAGGAGAAGGCGGTCCTGCTCATCCACGTGCTGCGCAACAGCCTCATCCCGGTTGTCACCGTGATTGCGCTCGGCGTGCCGACCATCTTTTCCGGCGCCATCATCACCGAGCAGATCTTTCGCGTGAACGGCCTCGGACAATTGCTCATCACCGCGGTCCAGGGGGCGGATATTCCGCTGGTTCAGACGCTGACCTTCATCTTCGCGGTGCTGATCGTACTCTTCAACCTGATCGCCGACGTACTCTACGGCATTCTTGATCCGAGGATCCGCTATGACTGACGCGACCATCGCTGCCGCGCCGCCGGCCAAGGCGGCAAGCCCGGCCCGCTCGGCGCTTGCCGATATCTGGCACCAGTTCCGGTCCCACAAGGGCGGCGTGGTGGGGCTGGCTGTTTTCGTTTTCATCGTCGCAGCCGTTTACATCGGCCCCTATATCCATCGCGTTGCCCCCAATGCGATCAATATCCGCGACAAGAACCAGTGGCCTTCGATGACGCATCCCTTCGGTACCGACAATCTTGGCAAGGACATGCTGGCTCAGGTTTTGGCCGGCGGCCGCACGTCGCTGGCGGTCGGCTTCACGGCCATGCTGCTGGCCCTGTTCCTCGGCACGCTGGTCGGCGTCATGTCCGGATATTTCCGCAGGCTTGACGGTCCCCTGATGCGGCTGACCGACCTCTTCCTGGCCCTGCCCCTCCTGCCCCTCCTCCTCGTCATCCTGATGCTGTTCCGCGATACGTTGCGGGCGGCATTCGGGCCGGAGACCGGGATCTTCATTCTCGTGGTCTTCGTGATCGGCATTACCAGCTGGATGCATACCGCCCGCATCGTGCGCGGCGATGTCCTGGCAGTGAAAAGCCAGGAATTCATCATGGCTGCAAAATCGAGCGGGATGCGCGAATACCGCATCATCTGGCGGCATATCCTGCCCAATGTGCTGAGTTCGATCATGGTCTCGGCAACACTCGGCATCGCCTCGGCCATCATCACCGAATCGGCGCTCAGCTTTCTTGGCCTCGGTTTCCCGTCAGACTTTCCGACCTGGGGCCGGCTTCTGTTCGATGGCGCCAACTTCCTGCAGCTCACGCCGTCGCGTGTGCTTTGGCCGGGTCTCGCGATCTCCTTGACCGTGCTCAGCGTCAACTATGTGGGCGACGCCATCCGCGACGCGCTTGATCCGCGCAGCCTCAGGCGTTGACTACGGTTTCCGGGAGCAGAGCTCGCACTCTGTTTTCGGAAATGTGCCGCTCCCGCATTTCCAGAGGAACTTCAAAAAAAACATTTTTTTTGGATATTCTTCGGAACCTTACTTCATGCGGCTCGTTATTGGAGTGTCTGAAGGCGACCCCCCGTCCCCCGCCCTACAAAAGCCTTCGGACATACTCTTCAATCCCCCTCGAAGAGACGAACTGGCTCGGCTCCTTAACAGGAACCGAGCCAGATCTGTTTTTGGCTCCACAGCTATTTTCTGGGCCACGACCTAAGGTATCGCGCTCTTACACCACTTGAAGTGAACGTTACTCTGCGGCGCTTTCCAGCGGGAAGACGAGCCGGTAGCTGATGCGACCGCTCGATATGGCATAGGTTGCCTTGCCGTTGACGGACGCCGGCACGACGCGCTCTAGAACCGTGCTGCCGAAATGCGCCTTGAGCGCATCCTCACCCGGATCAGATGCATGTGCCGGATCCAGGACCTCGTCCCATGCCACTTCAAGCGAATCGTGTCCCTCCAGATGCAGCCTGGTGCAGGACACACTGATGGCCTGGCGGCTGCGCAGGATGGAACCGTGGCTCACCGCGTTAACAATCAGTTCATGCAGGGCGAGCCCAAGATGCAGCGAGGCATTTGGCGTCAGCAGAACGTTGTCGCCCCCGACTCGAATCAAATGCTTGTTATCCGGCAAGTATTTTTCCGTCTGCTGCTGGACCAGCTCAAAGAAATAAGCACCACGCCAGCTGCTGTCGGTGATCAGGTCTTGGCTCTGCGACAGTGAATACAAGCGGCCGCGGAATTTGTTGAGAAACAGCTCCAAAGAGCCGGAATAGCGGGCCGTCTGCAGGGCGATGCTCTGAATGATCGCCAGCAGGTTCTTCGAGCGATGGCTGACTTCTCGCAGAAGCGCCCGTAACAGCCGCTCCCGATGCCGCTCCTCGGAACGATCAATGATGGTTGTGACGAGGTGAACGCCACCACGCTCAAATTCGACCGCCTGGACCCGGAACTCATAAACCTGGTCGGACCCAACCGTGACCTCGATGTGTCCCTTGTGGCCGGGCTCCGTCATGCCTTGCTTAAGAAGCGACAGTTTGGCTGCAACATCCTCACCAAACAGACTGACGTCGCTTGGCGAAGCAAACTGCTCTACCGCCCAAGCGTCTGGCAGGTTGGTAACGAGGAGATATTCACGACGGGGGTCCTGGATGATGATGCTTGCGCCGAGATCGACGAGCGCAGGCATAAAGAATTCCCGAAGTTTGCCATCACTCTGACCAGCTTGCTGCCATGTCAGCGGATGCACCAATTGAATTCTCCATTTGCGGCTTCTGGGGAAACAAGCGCCTGCAAGGGAGCGCCCGGTTAAGCTGAGTGCTGAACTCTTATAAGATGCCGACGGAGACGGAACAAGCCGCCATCAGCGTTATCGACAGCGAGGCAATGAAGGGTATGCCCAAAAGCGGCAGACAAGCGAGCTTGACACCTGCATCCCGCGAAACAGGGATGAGCGATAAGCGGAACGTCGGGAGCGAACAGGACATGGCTTCCTCCATTGCGGATGCGCCAAAACGCAGCCATGCCTGTATTTGTTCCAGCTTGTTGCTGAGGATGATCAAACCTCAGGCAGCCGCCTTGACCGCTTCGTTGAAGAAGAGCGCCTGGCTGATCAGCGCCTTCACCATATCCGGATTGAAGGGTTTCGTCACCAGGAAGGCAGGTTCCGGACGCTCGCCCGTCAGAAGCCTTTCCGGGAACGCGGTGATGAAGATGACCGGCACGCTGGAATTCTTGAGGATCTCGTTGACCGCATCGATGCCCGAGCTGCCATCGGCGAGCTGAATGTCGGCCAGCACCATTTTCGGATGCGACGTCTGGAAGAGCGACACCGCTTCCTTGTGGGTGCGGGCAATGCCAGTGACGCGATGGCCGAGATCCTGAACCATCTGCTCGATATCGAGCGCGATCAGCGGCTCGTCTTCGATGATCATGATATCGGTTGCCACCTGGCGCGAAATCTCGCGCGATGCTTCGTCGAGCAGGCGGTTGACCTCTGCGACGCTGACATCCAGGACTTCGGCAGCCTCATCGATGGTGAAGCCTTCGACCGAAATCAGCAGGAAAGCATGCCGCGACTGCGAAGGGAGGCTCGCCAGATTGGCCGCCGCACGCTGCTCCCAAGCAAAGGGAGAATCGATCGGACGTATCTCGATGGCCGTGGAACCAAAAATTGCAACGAACAGTTTATACAGCGAAACACGGTCCTTGGACGTTTCGGGGAATATCGAAACGTCTGCAATCAAAGCTTCCAGGACCGCAGCGACATAGGCGTCTCCGGAGGTCTGCGATCCCGTGACGGCACGGGCATAACGACGCAGATATGGAAGATGAGACGCAACGCGTGTGGTAAGTGACATACAAAACTCCCCTGGCCCAACCGGGCAATTGACCTCGTCAGAACGTGGGCATGCAAAAAAAGTTCCGCAAGGGGGGAACTTTTTTTAAAATCCCGCATTACCACGCCGACGATATCGTAACAGGCTGCCCGCGTGATGAGTGAAGATCTTAGAAAAAAAAATGACATGAATATAAGCCAACCTCCAGATTTACGCCCCGGGTCAGCAACTCCTAACGCATCGATATCGCGGAAACTGCGCGAATTCTACGATGCCGTTCAGGAAGAAGGCATTCCCGATCGCTTTCTTGATCTTCTCGAGCGACTGGATCAGGCTGAAAAGAACGCCAAATCGGTGCAAGTGAAATGAGCAAGGAAGTCGAACCTGACGATCGCGGCTTCAAGCGCGACCTCCTCGCATCGCTGCCCAACTTGCGCGCCTTTGCCGTTTCCCTCACGGGCCGCCACGACAAGGCGGACGATCTCGTGCAGGACACGATCATGAAGGCCTGGGCAAACCAGACCAGCTTCACCGCCGGCACCAATATGCGCGCTTGGCTTTTCACGATCCTTCGCAACGAATTCTACAGCCAGATGCGCAAGCGGGGCCGGGAAGTGCAGGATAGCGACGGGCTGTTCAGCGAGCGTTTTTCCGTGCATCCGGAACAATATGGCCGTCTCGACCTGCAGGATTTTCGCACTGCGCTCGATAAGCTCCCGGATGATCAGCGTGAAGCCATCGTTCTGGTGGGCGCCGCGGGCTTTGCCTATGAGGAAGCGGCCGAGATCTGCGGCTGCGCCGTCGGCACCATCAAGAGCCGCGTCAGCCGCGCCCGCACGAGGTTGCAGGAGCTGCTGGGCGTTTCGGGTGAAAGTGATTACGGCCCGGATGCCGGCGACGCCGCCATCACCGCCCGCGCCTTCGGAAGCTGATCCCTCAGATGTTCGACGAAAACGCCGTCCGGTTCCGGGCGGCGTTTTCGATTGCGGCCAACAGTTCTGCGTCATCGAAAGGCTTCCAGACGACCGGAACGTCCGGCCAGCCGGCAATACCGTTGAGCTCTTCGCGTCGCAGTGTTGAAAACGCGATCCCGGCGTGCGAGCTGCGCAGAGCCGCTTCAGCTTCCGGTGTCGTCAGCAGCTTGGATGCAATCAGGATGATGTCGAAGGTCCGATCTTTTAGGACCGCCAGATATTCGCGCGGCATGGCAATCGTGATCTCGCTGCCGTCGAAGAGCTGCAAGATCCTTTCGGCCTCCAGAGCAATCAGATATTCCGGCTCGACGATGAGAATCTGCAATACGACTGTCCTGGTTTTCCGCCCAACGGAAGGCCGTAGATCACCGAAAGGCGACGTGGTCATTTAAAAAAGACACAGACGACAACAGAAGAGCCCACTATTGTGCGTCTTCTATTCGTGTCATTTGAGTCCCATGGCCAGCAGCAGACCCATCATTCCTCCCCGCATCCCCTGCGTCAGATGCCCCCTGCGGCGCCTCGACACGTTTCGGGACTTCTCGCCGCCCGAACTTGATTTCATCGCGGATTTCAAGCTTGGCGAACTGATCGCGGATCCCGGCATGTCGATCATGGGCGAAGGCGAACGCCATCCGCAGCTTTATACGGTGCTTGCAGGCTGGGGCTTCCGCTACAAGATCCTCGAGGACGGCCGCCGTCAGATCCTCAATTACCTGCTTCCGGGCGATATGGTCGGCCTGCAGGGCAATATCATGCTCGAGATGCAGCATTCGGTCGAAGCGCTGACGCGGATGACGCTATGCATGTTCGAGCGGGAGCGGCTGATTGAGCTCTACCAGCGCCATCCGTCGCTGGCCTATGACATCACCTGGCTGGCGGCCCGTGAGGAGTCCATGCTGGACGAGCATCTGCTGAGTATCGGCCGACGCAGCGCGGCGGAAAGGGCGGCCTATCTTTTGGTCTTCCTGCACTCGCGCGCCAAGTCCACTGCCCCGGTGCAGGCCGGCCAGTCGATCACCTTGCCGCTGACGCAGCAGCATGTGGCGGACACGCTCGGATTGTCCCTGGTGCACACGAACAAGACACTGCGCAAGCTCGCAGACCAGGGGCTGATCCGCTGGCTCGACCGCGGCTGTGAGGTAATCAATGCCGAAGGGCTTCACCAGGTGGCGGAATGGTGGCCGCCTGCAGAAAGCAAGCGGCCATTTATCTAGCTCAGTCGAGCGGTTCGCCTGGACGGCGGCGGCGCGAAAGCCGTAATCCGGTAGGCATCTTCTTCATGGCGAGGAAGCCGAGGCCACCGGCAATGGCGACGACCAAGAGCGCCCGCGACTTGATCACCATCGGCAGAGTCGATGCCGCTGCCGTCACCATCAGCGCCCTGCTGCTATTGGCGGCCGCCAATTCCCGCTTGCGCCACAGTTCCGCATTATTGGCGATCACTGCCGAGACATACATGATCAGCGCCAGAAGCAGAGCGCCGCCGGCAACCACCAGCAGCCCGACCGGCAGACCCCACAGACCGCCGAGGTAAACCGCCAGTGCCGCGGTGGCGAGCACATAGGCCGTCAGCAGGAAGATCAGCGCGAACCCGTAAAGGATGGCGTTTCTTTTCAGCTTCCGTGTCAAATTCGCGATGTCGATCGCGGCAAAGGAAGCCAAAAGGGGACCGATTGCTGCCAGCATCAGCGGCGCGTCATCAGCGCGAAGAGGAAGCCGAAGCCGGCGGCAATGGCAACCGACTGGAGCGGCTTGGTGCGGATCTGGCGCTCCAGGTCGCGTTCCCAGGTCATCGCCTGCTCCCGCGCCGCTTCCACCATCTGCATGGATGCGTCAGCTGCGTCATTGGCGGCGCGCTTTGCCTTGCCGCGCACTTCGCTTGCCTTTTCATTGCCGACCGCGGCAACGCTGCGTGCAAGTGCTGCAATGTCGTCGCGCAGCTGGCTGATCTGAACTTCCACATCCTTCGAGGCGCTGGAGCTCTGGCCCGTTGCGCGGCCGATATCACTCGTTGTGTTGGCAGATGGCATATCCGTCTCCTGTTGTTGCGAAACCTGGGATGGTGCGCAGCAGAGGGCCGCGCCGAATTAGAATAGCTTTGACGCGCGGACAAATGGCATCATGTCCACCACGCCTGTGCTGCGGGCGTTGAACGCGGCAAAAGCATGATTGTTCCAGCCTTGCGCCGGCTGAAGAAAATAAAGATGAACGGTCTTTAGGATGCAGCACCCGGCTCCGGCCAGGCGTGAATTCCGCCGCTCCACTGCTCGAACGCCCGTGACAGCTGCAGCACGAAAAGGTCTCCGAAGCGCGGCCCGACGATCTGCAGCCCGATCGGCATGCCTGAGCGCGCGAAGCCGCAATTGATCGAGGCGGCCGGCTGCTCGGACATGTTCCAGGGTACGGTAAAGCCGATATGCTCGAAAGGGCGGCTTGGATCATTGGTCGGCGAAGCCCATTCGGCCGGATAGGAAACGATCGGATTGGTCGGGGAGATGACGGCGTCCACCTCGGAGAAGAGTTTTGCGCAGGCCTTGCGCATCTCGATCGTCTGGTTGAAGCCGCGTACCGCCTCGGCACCGGATATATAGGTGCCGCCTTCCGCCCACTGATAGATATAGGGAAGGATCAGCTTTCGCCTTTCCTCCGGCATTTTTTCGATATCACCCCAGAACCGGGCCCGCCAGAAATTGTCGAGCCCGTCCAGCATGTCGCGGGTCAGCACCGGCTGCACGGGCATGACGATGGCGCCCGCTTTCTCAAACCGGCGGGCTGCGGCAGTGACGGCGTCATACACTTCCGGATCCACGCCGAGCCCGATGCCGGCCTCCATCATCAGGCCGATCCGCAGGCCTTTGACATCCATATTGAGGTCGAGCCAGTTGAAATCATTGGGCGGCAAGGAGGTGGCGTCGCGCCAGTCGGGCCGCGTCAGCGTCGCCATCGCAATCGCCGAGTCTTCAACCGTGCGGGTCATCGGACCGGCGCAGCGGCCGACATAATAGGGGTCGACCGGTATACGGCCCTGGCTCGGCTTGAGGCCGAACAGACCGGTCCAGCCGGCCGGCAGACGGATCGACCCGCCGATATCCGTGCCGATATGCAAAGGGCCGAAGCTCGCAGCGGCTGCCGCTGAAGCACCGGCGCTCGATCCGCCGGGATTCTGGCTGAGATCCCAGGGGTTGCGGCTCAAGGGGTGGAAGCTCGACAGGCCGGATGACAGCATGCCGTAGTCCGGGCAGGTGGTCTTGGCGAAAATGACGGCGCCATCTTCGCGCAACCGGGCCGCCGCCGGCGCATCTTCGGCGGCCGGCACCAGTTCCACCGCCGCCGTTCCAAGCGGCACCGGCTGTCCTTTTGTGGCAATCAGTTCCTTGATGGTGACAGGAATGCCGTCCAGCACGCCGAGCGTCGCCCCCCTCGCCCACCGCTCCGTCGAGGCGCTTGCCTGTGCCCGGGCGCTCTCCGGATCGTAGAGATAGAGCGCCTGGACATGGCTCTCGAAAGCGGCAATGCGGTCCTCGACCGCCAGCCAGTATTCTAACGGCGAGAGTTTTCTGTCCGCATATAGGGCCAGAACCTCGCGGATGGTCAGTTTCAAAAGGTCGCTCATGGCAATGCTCTTCTTCTTGAAAATCAGGAATTGTCGCGCGGATCGAGAATATCGCGCAAACCGTCGCCCAGCATGTTGAGGCCAAGCACAGCAAGCGCGATGGCCATGCCCGGCATCAATGCCAACCAGGGCGCCTGTCCGAGAAAGGTCTGCGCATCGGCGAGCATCCGCCCCCAGGTCGGCGCCGGTGGCGGCATGCCGAGACCGAGAAACGACAGCCCCGCTTCCGTCAGGATGGCAAGACCGAGCTGGATCGTCACCTGCACGATGATCTGGCTCGATATGTTCGGCAGAACGTGGACCAGCGTGATCCTGGCCTTTGACCGGCCGATACCGATCGCCGCCATCACGTAATCGCGCGTCCAGATCTGCAGCGCCGCGCTCAAGACCAGCCGCGCAAAGACCGGCACCATGAAGACCGCAATGGCGATGATTGCCGTGAACCGGCCCGACCCAATGAATGCGGCCAGCATCATCGCCGACAGGATGGGCGGCACTGCGAAGATGATATCGCAGCCGCGCATCACCACCAGTTCGGTCCAGCCGCGCCGCATCGCCACAAGGAGGCCGACCGCCGTACCTATGCCGGCACCCAGAAGCACGGCCAGAATGGAAGTCGATAGGGAATTCCAGGCGCCGACCATCAGCATGGACAGAATATCGCGGCCGAACTGGTCGGTGCCGAGAAGACCATATTCCAGTGGCGCCTTCAGCTTGTGGACGATGTTCATCTTGGAGGGTAAGAACGGGGTCCAGACCAGCGACAGGAGCGCCACGGCAACCAGCGCCAGCGTGATCAGCAGGCCGGCCAGGAAGATGGGGCGGCGGAATGCACGGCTCATTGTGCACCTGCCCGCAGCCGCGGATCGATCGCCAGATAGGCGAGATCGACGATGAAATTCATCAGGATGACCAGGGCGGAAAAGAACAGCACCACGTCCTGCATCACGATGATATCGCGCTGCGCCAGCGCCTGATAAGCCAGCCGACCGAGCCCCGGCAGGTTGAAGACGTTCTCTACCAGCACCGCGCCGGCGATCAGGAAGGTAAACTGCAGGCCGAGCATGGTGACGACCGGGATGAGCGCATTCGGCACGGCATGCCGCCAAACGGCAATCCGTTCGCTCAGCCCCTTGGCGCGGGCGGTACGCACGAAATCCTCGTTCATCACGTCGAGCACCGCTGCCCGCGCCACCCGCGTCAGCACCCCCGCCTGCGGCAGGGCGAGAGCCACCGCCGGCAGGACGAGCGACTTCAGCGCCGGCAGAAGGCCCGCTTCCCAGCCGGGAAAGCCGCCGGCCGGCATCCAGCCGAGCATGGTGGAAAACAAGATGATCAGCAGCAGCCCGCCCCAGAAGGCCGGTACGGCAATGCTGACATAGGAAAACATGCCGGCGACGACATCGAACAGGCCGTTATGCCGGCGCGCCGCCTGCACGCCCAGCGGCACGGCGATCAGCACCGACAGCACGACGGCCATCAGCGCCAGCGGCAGCGTGACCGCGAGCCGCTCGACGATCAGCCCCGCCACCGGCACGCCATAGGTATAGGATTGTCCGAGATCGCCGCGCAATACGCCCACAAGCCAAGCGAGGTACCGCACCGGCAGCGGTTGATCGAGACCCAGCTGATGCTGCAGCGCCGCCAGCGTCTCCGGGCTCGCCGAAGTGCCAAGCATGATCGCCGCCGGGTCGCCAGGCAAGAGATCCATCACGGTGAAGATCAGCAGCGACACGACGAGAAGCGTGACAACGAGGCTCAAGATGCGGCGGATGAGGATAGCCATCATGACCGAGCCGCCCGATCAGCGCTGCCATTGTAGCCCCGGAGGTACCACTCGCACCCGTCATTCCTGGGCTTGTCCCAGGAATCCGGCAGCGCCGCGTCGGCGGCGCGGAAGGATCTTTTCACACAAAGGACTTCGCGTGGCTGGATCCCTGTGACAAGCACAGGGATGACGGAATTTGCAGCAAGGGCGCGACAAACATCTGCCGCCTCCATGTCAACCGGGATTCCTAGTCCATGCCAAACGGAGCGGGCCTGGCAAGGTCCCGGTGAGTATCTTGCGTGTGGGGTAGATCGGTATGCCGCACCCGAGAAAGACATCACTCTTCCCAATGCACCTCGGTCAGCACATTGGAGGGGATCGGCTCGTTCTCCCACAGCCCCTTGAGCTTCTTGTCCCAGACGCCGAGCTTCGGCATGACGAACAGGAAGAGCGCCGGGACGTCATTGGCGAGCATGGTCTGCGCCTCGCCATAAAGCTTATCCTGTTCGGCCGGATCGGAGGTCGCCTCGACCTTTTTCAGGATGTCGTTGAAGACCGGGTTCTTGTAGTTGAAGTAATAGGGATCGCGGCCATAGATATCGATGTCCATCGGCTCCGCATGGGCGATGATGGTCATGTCGTAATCGGCGGCTTTCAGGACGTCCGCCACCCATTTGGCCGGGAATTCGGTCGTCTCGATATTCATCGTCACGCCGATTTCCGCAAACAGCGCCTGCAGGATCTGCGAGGTGCGCTGCGCATAGGCCATCTGGGGCGCCTTGATGGTGAAGGTCAAGCCATTGGGGTAGCCGGCCTCGGCCAGCAGCGCCTTTGCCTTTTCCGTATCATAAGCATAAGTGCCGGTCAGGTCCTTGTAGCCGCGGTCGTTCGGCGTGTAATGGCTGCCGATCGGCGTGCCGAATCCGGACCAGGCCCCCTCCACCACCGTTTCGCGGTCGACCGCCATCATCAGCGCCTGACGAACTCGCTTATCGTTGAACGGCTTGCGGCCATTGTTCATGCCGGCAACGACCTTGAGCTCGGTATTGCCGATCACGGTTGCAAGCTTCTGGTCGTCCTTGAAGCTTTCCATCAGTTCCGGCGCGCCGAATTCCGGAAAGGCGTCGACATCGCCGGCCTTGAGAGCGGCGGCCTGCGCCTGCGCATCGGCGATGAAGCGGAAAGAGGCCGTCTCAAGCTTGACCGGCGCGGACTTGTTCCAATAATCGGCGTTCCTTGCCAGGTCAACCTTGGAACCCTTGGCCCAGGAAACGAACTTGAACGGCCCGGTGCCGACCGGCGTCACCTTGTTGTCGGCAGCCGATTTCGGCTCGACCATCGAGGAAGCGGGCCAGCCGAGCCAGTAGAGCAGGCTTCCGGCCGGCTGTTTCAGCTTCAACACGAGCGTTGCCGCATCCGGCGTTTCGACGCTGTCGATCGACGCAAAATAACGCTTCTGCGGATTGACGCTGTCGGCCCCGCGGGCGCGCTCGATCGTGTATTTCCCGACGGACGAGTCGAAGGCGACGCCGTTATGGAATGTGACGCCCTGGCGCAGCTTGAACGTATAGGTCTTGCCGTCCTCGGAGATCTTCCAGCTTTCCGCCAGCTGCGGCTGCACCTTGCCAGCCTTGTCGATCGTCGTCAGGCCTTCGAAGATGTTCTGCCATGTGACCTGGCCGATCGCGACGGGAGCCGCAATCGTCGGGTCTAGTCCTGCCGGCTCGATTGCCATGCCCAGTGTCACCGAGGTTTTCGACGCGGCAAAGGCCGTGCCTGCGCCCGCCAAAGCCACCCCTGCCCCCAGCGCCAAAGCCAGCCCCAGTCCCCGTGAGACAGGCTTCCATGCACCCAACACATTCATACTGCACCCCCATTTATCAACCGCTTGTCGCGACCTATTGGAGGGTAGTCTAAGGCGATTTCGCAGATGCACAATAAGAATGTGCGGCAAAAATGTGCGAGCCACCATGGCCCTAGGCGCGTCGAAACCCTTCGCTGGCCACCAGCAGCCGGCGCGTATAATCGGCTGAGAATTCGCGTTTCTCCAGCGCCTCCACCGCCACCGTCTCGACCACCTTGCCGCTCTTCATCACCGCCAGCCGTTCGCACATGTGGCTGATGACACCGAGGTCGTGGCTGACCATCACGAAGGTGAGGTTGCGGTCGCGCCGCGCCTGTTCGAGCAGGTTGAGGATTTCCGCCTGGATCGAAGCGTCGAGTGCCGAAGTCGGCTCGTCGAGCAACAGGATTTTCGGCTCCAGGATCAGCGCCCGGGCAATGGCGATGCGCTGCCGCTGTCCGCCAGAAAGCTGGTGCGAATAGCGGAAGCGGAAGCCGGAGCCGAGGCCGACCTCGTCCAGCGCCCGGTTGATGCGCGTCTCGATATCGGTGAAGCCGTGGATGACGAGCGGTTCCAGCAGCAGCCGGTCTACCGTCTGACGCGGATGCAGCGAGCCGTAAGGGTCCTGGAACACCATCTGAACGGTGCGGTAGAACTGCTTGTCGCGCCGGCTGCCGGAATAGGCCTTGCCATTGACGGACAGCGTCCCTTTCTCAAAGGCCGCCAGCCCAGCGATCGCCCGCAGCAGCGTCGATTTGCCGGAACCGCTCTCGCCGACGATCCCGAAGCTTTCGCCGGATGCGATATCGAAGCTGACATGGTCGAGCGCCGCGAAATCCTCGTAGGTCACCACCATGTCGCGGATCGAAAGAGCAGAACTCATAGGGCCCACTCCGGCTTGCGGTCGAGAACCGGCAGCGGATGCCGGTCGGAACCGATGGTCGGCAGACAGTTCAACAGCCCGCGCGTATAAGGATGCTGCGCCTTGGAAAGGTCGGCCGAAGCCAGTTCTTCCACCACCCGCCCGGCATACATGACGAGCACGCGGTCGCAGAACGACGAAACGAGCCGCAGGTCGTGGGAAATGAAGATCAGCCCCATGCCGCGCTCGGACACCAGCTTGTCGAGAATATCCAGCACTTCCAGCTGCACGGTCACGTCCAGCGCCGAGGTCGGCTCGTCGGCGATCAGCAGTTCCGGGCCGCAGATCAGCATCATGGCGATCATCACCCGCTGCCCCATGCCGCCGGATACTTCATGCGGATAAAGCGAAAACACCCGTTCCGGATCGCGGATCTGCACCGCCTCGAGCATGGCGAGCGCCCGCTTCTTTGCTTCGGAACTGGAGATCTTCTCGTGGGTCTTCAGTGTCTCGACGATCTGCCGGCCGATCGGCATGACCGGGTTCAGCGAATATTTCGGATCCTGCAGGATCATCGCCACCTGCTTGCCGCGCAGATCGCGGCGCTCGCGGGCCGGCATGCCGAGCAGATCGCGGCCGCGGAAGGCCAGCGTCTTGGCGGTGATCTTGGCGTGTCCGGGCGTCAGCCCCATGATGGCGCGGCCGGTCTGCGACTTGCCGGAACCGCTTTCGCCGACAATCCCGAGCCTTTCCTTGCCGAGTGTGAAGGAAACGCCCCGCACCGCCTGCACCTCGCCGGTGCGGGTCGGAAAGGTGACGCGCAGGTCGTCGACCGTCAGAAGCGGTCCGAAACTCCCGTTGCTCATTGGCCGGCCTCCTTCGGGTCCAGTGCATCGCGCAACCCGTCGCCGAGCAGGTTGAAGCCGAGGCTGACCACGAGGATCGCGAAACCGGGCATGGCGGCCACCCACCATTGATCGAGGATGAAGCGGCGGCCCGAGGCGATCATCGCGCCCCATTCCGGCAGCGGCGGCTGCGCGCCGAGACCGAGGAAGCCGAGGCCCGCAGCCGTCAGGATGATGCCGGCCATGTCGAGCGTCACGCGCACGATCAGCGACGACATGCAGAGCGGCATGACGTGGCGCAGCACGATGCGAAAGGGCGAGGCACCCATCAGCTTCACCGCTGAGATGAATTCCGAATTGCGGAAGGTCAGCGTTTCGGCACGGGCGATGCGCGCATAGGGCGGCCAGGAGGTGACGGCGATGGCCAGGATGGCATTCTCGATGCCGGGCCCGAGGGCGGCGACCAGCGCCAGTGCCAGGACGAGCTTCGGGAAGGCGAGGAAGATATCGGTGATGCGCATCAGCACCGCATCGACCCAGCCGCCGGCATAGCCGGAAACCGTGCCGACGATCAGCCCGATCGGCGCGGCGATCACCGCCACAAGCACGACGACGAACAGGGTCAGCCGCGAACCATGGATGAGGCGCGAAAGGATGTCGCGGCCCTGGTCGTCGGTACCGAGCAGGTAGCTCGGTGTCCCGGGCGGCAGCAGGCGGGCATTCATCAGATCGCCCTGCACCGGATTATGCGGCGCCAGCACGTCGGCAAGCGCCGCCACCACCAGCAGAGCCAAGATGATGCCAAGCCCGATCAGTGCGAGCCGGTTTTCGGCGAACCGCCGCCAGATGATATAGGCGCGGCCGAGCCGGGCTTGGTTGCGCGAGGTCGGCCGGTCGGACAGCAGCCATGCCCGGCTGTAGGGCTTCAGGGTCTCGCCCATGCTTGTTGACTGATGGCTCATCGCCTGGTCCTCGGGTCCAGCGTCCGGTAAAGGAGATCGGACAAAAGGTTGATGCTGACGAAAACGACGCCGATGGCGATCGTGCCGCCGAGCACGGCATTCATGTCGGCATTCTGCAGCGAATTGGTGATGTAGAGGCCAAGCCCCGGCCAGGAGAAGATCGTCTCGGTCAGCACCGAACCTTCCAGCAGCCCGGCATAGGACAGCGCGATCACCGTCACCAGCGGCACGGCCGCATTGCGCAGCGCGTGGAACCAGATGATCCGCGTTTCCGAAAGGCCCTTTGCGCGCGCCGCCACCACATATTCCTGGGAAAGCTCGTTCAGCATGAAAGAGCGCGTCATGCGGCTGATATAGGCGAGCGAGAAATACCCGAGCAGAGCACCCGGCAGGATGATGTGGCGGAAGAGGTCCCAAACGACTTCCCACTGCCCTTGCCAGATCGCATCGAGCAGGAAGAAGCCGGTGACGGGGGTGAAGGTGTACTCGTAGACGATATCGATGCGGCCGGGATAGGCGACCCAGTTCAGCCGGGCGTAGAACAGCAGGAGGGATAGCAGTCCCAGCCAGAAGATCGGCACCGAATAGCCGATCAGCCCGATGATCCGGACGATCTGGTCGGCAATCGATCCGCGCTTGACGGCGGCCAGTACCCCGAGCGGCACCCCGATCAATGCCCCGATGATCGTGCCGACGGTCGCCAGCTCGATGGTCGCCGGAAACACCCGGGCGATATCCGCCATGACCGGATTGGTGGTTAGAACCGAGGTGCCGAAATCACCCGTCACGGCCTGTTTCAGGTAGATCCAGAACTGCTGGTAAAGCGGCAGGTTGAGGCCGAGCTGCTCGCGCACCCGCTCCACCACATGCGCCGGCGCACGGTCGCCGACAATCGCCAGCGCCGGATCGATCGGCACGACGCGGCCGATAAAAAACGTCACGGCCAGGAGGCCGAGAAAGGTGGTAGCGGCAGTGACGATGAAGCGCAGCACCGCTTTGGCGAAGGATGAACCACGGCGCCGTCGGCGCCGCGTTGCCACTATCGTGTCAGGTAAGGTCAAGGAAGCCGGCCTTCAGACTATTCCTTGGACACCGTGTAAACGAAGTTGGTGTCGAAGCTCGGGCCAAGCTTGAAGTTCTTGAGCTTGGAGGAATAGCCGGCCACTTCCGTCTGCTGGAAAAGGAAGACGAAGGGGCTGGTGGCCAGAAGCTTCTTCTGCAGGTCCTCGTAGATGGCCGCGCGCTTGGCTGCATCCTTCTCCAGAAGCGCGCCCTTGGCCGCGTCAGAATATTCCTTGGGAACATCCCAAGCGTTGCGCCAGGCGAGCGTCTTGTTGGTGCCGGCGTCGGAATTGTCGTAGTTGATGGCAAATGTCTCGGCATTGGAATTCGGATCGAAGTAATCCGAGCCCCATTGGCCGATATACAGGTCATGGGTGCGGGCGCGGAACTTGGTCAGCGTCTGCTTGCCGTCGCCGGGGATGATTTCCATCTTGATGCCGGCCTGGGCCAGCGTCTGCTGCACGCTTTCGGCAATGCCGGTGACCGGCTGCGTGTTGCGCACGTCCATGGTGATGGTGAAGCCGTCCTTCAGCCCCGCCTTGGCAAGTAGTTCCTTGGCCTTGGCGACATCCAGCTTGTAGGGTTTGTCGTCGATCGCGCCCAGCTGCCCCTTGGGCAGGAAGGTCTGGTGGATTTCGCCAATCCCCTTGATCAGCTTTGCGCCGATCGCGTCATAGTCGACGAGATATTTCATCGCTTCGACGACTTCGGGCTTGGCCAGGTTCTTGTTCTTCTGGTTGAGGCTGAAGAAATAGACTGTGCCCTTCGGCGCCGAGGTCAGCTGGATGCCGTTCTTCTTGGTCACCGCTTCCATATCGCCGGGCTCAAGGTTGCGGGCAACGTCGATATCGCCATTCTCGAGCGCCAGGCGCTGGCCCGAACTTTCCTTCATGTGCCGGTAGATGACCCGCTTCAGCTTCGGCTTTTCGCCGAAGAAGTTTGGATTGGCTTCCATGATGATGGCTTCATTGGCGCGCCAGGTCAGCACCTTGTAGGCGCCGGAACCGGCATAACCAGTCTTCATCCATTCATTGCCGAAATCTGTTTCGTATTTGTAGTCGGCGCTCGGCGTCACCTTCTTGGCATGTTCCATCACCAACTTCTTGTCGACCACGGAGGCGACGGTGGCGGTCAGGACGTTGAGGACAAAGCTCGGTGCATAGGGCTTATCGACGGTGAAGACGAATGTATCCGCACCGGAAGCCTTGGCCTTTTCAGCAACATTGTCGCCCTTCAGGCCGAACTGGGTGAGCAGGAAGGCCGGCGACTTGTCGAGCTTGACGGCGCGTTCAAACGAGAAGGCGACGTCTTCAGCGGTAATCGGATTTCCGGAAGCGAATTTCAGGCCGGATTTCAGCTTAAACGTATAGGTCAGGCCGTCGTCGGAAACCGTCCAGCTGTCGGCCAGCTCACCGACCACTTTGGACGTGTCGGCCGGATCGAGCATGACGAGCTTGCTGTAGCTGTTGGCGGTGATTTCCGCGGTCGAAAGCTCGAAGGCCTCCCCCGGATCAAGCGTGATGATGTCGTCGAAGGCAAAGCCTTCCACCAGCGTATCGGCCGGCGTCGCGGCAAAGGCCTGCGGCGCGGCTGCGAGAAGGAGGGACAGGGCCGCGCTGGTGGACAGCAAGCGGATTCCGGCATGGAGTGAATGGATCATGGTCGTCGTTCCCTTGTTTTTGTATCTTTGGAGCCGCCTATTCGTGCCAGGCCTTCCCCAAGACTCTCAACCAGTTTTCCCGGCAAAGCTTTGTTAATTCCGCCTCACCGTATCCCTCAGTTTTGAGGGCTGCAACCAGATTCTGATTGCCGGCAGCATCATGAATTTCTTGCGGAATCGAGGCCCCGTCGAAGTCGGATCCCAAGGCTACGTGATCGATGCCCATACGCTCGATCATATAGTTGATATGGCGGATCATGTCGGACAGCGGCGTTGCGGCATCGTCGCGTCCATCGGCCCGCAGCATGGTCACCGCATAGTTGAGCCCGGCCACGCCGCCGCTCTCCTTGATGGCATCCATCTGCTTGTCGGTCAGGTTACGGGCAACCGGCGTCAGCGCATGCGCGTTGGAATGCGTGGCGATCAGCGGCTGATCGGACGTCTTGGCCACATCCCAGAAACCTTTCTCGGTAATGTGGGACAGGTCGATCAGAATGCCGAGCCGGTTGCAGGCCTTGATCAGCTCGAAGCCGAGGTCGGTCAGGCCCGGGCCTGTATCGGTGGTCATCGGATAAGCGAAGGGAACGCCATGGCCGAAGATATTGTGGCGGCTCCAGACGGGACCGAGCGACCGGAGCCCGGCGGCGTAGAATACATCGAGATTGCGGAGGTCGGGATCGATCGCCTCGCAGCCTTCCATATGCATGACGGCGGCGAAGATCCCGTCATCCATGGCCCTGCGGATATCGGCAGTGGAGCGGCACAGCCGCCATGCGCCGGCGCGATCCAGCCGAAGCGCGATCGACGCCTTTTCAAGAGCGATGTCGAGCGACGGAGAATAATCGAGCGGAGCGGCGAGCGGCGTCTCATAATGCCCCTGCTCGTCAGGCTCCTTGAGCACGAGATCGCCGGATGGAATGTAGATGGCGCAAAACCCGCCGGCTAGACCGCCAGCCTTGGCGCGGGGGCGGTCGATATGGCCACTCGGAATGCCTTCTGCAAATTCGCGGACCGGGTCGCCGCCTGCCTTCATGTTCCGCCAGAGCCGCAAAAGCACGTCGTTATGGCCGTCGAACACCAGTTCCATGAAGCTATTCCCGATTTTATTGAAGGTACCAAGATGAATGATGAAGCGATCCTAGCCAGCCACTTGGCTTTCGCAAGACGCAATCCGCATCAAAAACGCCAACTCCCCTCGCCTGCCTTTTGCAGCATGGGCGTGCGGAAGGCGCTGACGACGCGGCCACGCCAGTGAGGACCGAAAGCGTCCAGCCGCTGGTGCCAACGCTCCGATTGCAGCATGGCGGCGCCGATCACCACCGGCTCGATGCCGAGCGATGCCATCAGCGTCAGGCCTGAGACGATCGACGTGCCGCTGGAGATCACGTCGTCCACCAGCGCGACGCGCTTGCCCTGAATGAGCGGCAGCATGCGGGGATCGACATAAAGCCGCTTCTGCTGTTCCGGCGTGGTGATGGAAGACAACGGCACCGACAGGCTCTCGTCGTACCAGAATTTGCGAGAGGTCCCGAGCGGCACATAGCGCGTGTGGCCGAGGGCGCGGGCGACACCGGCGGCCAATGTCAGCCCCAGCGTCGGCAGGCCGATGATAATTTCGGGCCGAAAGGCGGCAAGCTTCGGCGCAAGGTCGCCGGCCAGCGCATCCTGCACATCGAAGCTCGCTTGGTTGATGATCAGCGAGGCGAGCGCGTGGCTTCCGTCCGCCAGCGGCCGGATCGGCAGGCGGATCTGCTCCCCCTGGCCGAGCGTCGCCGGAAAGAAACCGGTGAACGGCCCGACCGTATCGAAGCTGCCGGGCGGATGGATGGTCTGCCAGAAATCATGCGGCTGCATCGGCGGCACCTATTCCAGGATGTCCAGAACAGGCGATCGGAGCAGCCTGCCCGTCGTCACATCGGCAATGCCGCGGTCTGTCTGGTGCGGGCCGGGATTGCAGGCGAGCGTCGCACCGAAACAGGCCTTGAACACCAGATAGGGCGGCTGCCAGTCGACGACCCTGTCCATGGCGGCGCGGATGGCGCTGAAGCGTTCCGCCACCTCGGCAGCCGGCGCCTGCGACAACAGGCCGGAAAGCGGCAGCGGCAACAGGGCGGTGACCTCGCCATCTTCGACAACGGCCATGCCCCCGCCGGCGGCGATCACCGCGTTGGCGGCCATTGCCATGTCTCGCGGCTTTGCGCCGAAGACGGTCAGGTTATGGCTGTCATGGGCAAGCGTGGTGGCGAACGCACCCTTCCAGGCGCCCCAGCCGGTCAGGTAGCCGACACGGGTGCGGCTGTCGGCGCGGCCGTGGCGGTGGGTCACGGCGATCAGCGTCGCGCCCTCCGGGGGTACCACGAAACCGTCGACGACATCCGCATCCGTTTCTCCCCAGCGCGTGAACCGCGGCTGGTCTATGGTCGCGAGGCGAACCCTGCGTCCTTCCGATGCGATGCGAAAATCCTCTTCCCGCAGCGAGCGCAGCTTCACCGAATCCCGCAGCGGCGCAGGGTCGGCGTGGCTGAGTTTGGCGGTCATGGCGCCGGACCTGGAAACCACGGTTCCGCTCGCCAGAACAGCCCGCGACCGAAAGTCGCCGAGGTCCTCGAACACCGCGATATCCGCCCGTCGCCCGGAAGCAATCAGCCCCAGATCGTCCCGTCCCAGCCGCATGGCCGCGTTAAGTGTCCCGGCCCGAAGCGCCCATTCCGGCTTCAGCCCGTAGCGCACCAGCCGGCGCACCACATCGTCGAGCCCGCCGCCTTCAACGAGATCGTCGGGAAACACATCATCCGTGCAAAACGTTACGGTCTGCGGCAGATGCGGCAGGGCCTTCAGCGCCTCGACCAGTTCAGGCAGAAGGTGATCATGCGAGCCGCGCAGCTCGATCGTCAGGCCCGCCCGAAGCTTGGCCAGCAGATCCTCGCCGGAAACAAGCTCATGATCGGAGGTGATGCCGGCCACCATGAAGGCGGCAAGATCGGCGCCCGCCAGCCCGCGGGCATGGCCGAAGATCATCTTTTCCGACGACAGTGCCGCCTGGACGATCTCGCTGATGCGCGGATCGCGGTCGATGACGCCGCGCATGTTCATGACTTCCGCCAGCCCGCAGATCTTTGGCCAGAACAGCAGTTCCTCAATCGTCGAGGCGTCGAAATCGGCACCGGCAACTTCAAATCCCGGAGCCGAGGGAACGCAGGAAGGCGCCAGAACGACGGAGCGCAAGGGCAAGGCCTTCACCGCCTCGACCGCCCATCGGACGCCGTCGACGCCATGCACATTGCCCAGCTCATGCGGATCCCAGACCACGGTGGTCACGCCGCGCGGCAAGACCTCTGCCGCATAATTGGCCGGCGTCACCATCGAGCTTTCGATATGCATGTGCATGTCGATCAGCCCGGGTGACACGAAGGCACCCGTCGCATCGATCACCTCTGCCGCGTCGGCACGGCTGCCGGTCGCGTGGACGCTGGCGATCAGCGGTCCGACAATGCCGATATCGGCCGGTCGCAACTCGCCCGTCACCACATCGACCAGCGTGCCGCCGGTGATCAGGATATCGAAGGCCGCATCGCCACGCGCCGCAATCACGGCGCGGTTGCGAAGCTCCGGATCGTTGAACTCGTTCACATCCGTGATGATGCTCTTCACCAGCTCGCCTCCGCTTGCAATGTTTCAAGAATGACCGACCGCGCCTTTTCCACGTCGATCTCGACCGCATAGGCGCCGTTGAACTCGCCGCGGCCGAGCCGCGTCTCGACCACCGTGCGTCCGCGGGTCAATCCTCCGCAGAGCTCCACATCCAGCCGTGCCGCTCGCCAGGTAACGGTGCCAGGATAGGCCAGGGCGACAGCCGCCACCGCGTCATAAAGCGGCATGGCCGGTCGGCCGCGGCTGATGGCGATCTGGATGAAACCTTCAAGCAGGTCGGCCAGAAGAACGGCATTGCGGCCGCCGGCACCGCGAATGGGCGCAACGTTGTCAGGGCCACACAGGACCCTGCGGCAGAGATCGAGATCGACCATTCGCAGCGGCACCTTGTGGGCAAGCACGATCGCCAGCGCTTCGGGATCGGCAAAGGCGTTGAACTCCGCCGAAGCGGTGTGATTGCCGGTGGTTACGGCGCCGCCCATCCAGGTCAGATCGGTGATCTTCTGCGCCAGATCGGGCCGCGCCAGGGCCACTGCGGCGATATTCGTGAGCGGCCCCAACGCCAGGATGCGGCGCTCGCCCTCCGCCTTCTCCAACCAGGCGCAGAGAGCCTCGAAGGCATCGTTCTGGAATGTCGCCGGCGCCTCCGGCAGCGTCAGCCCAGCGCTCGGCATGCCTGTTTGCCCGAGAATATCCGTTGCGGTTTCAAGGCGCCCGAGCACAGGTGCCCGACGCCCCGCATGGATCGGGAACGGCCATACGAAGGCGGCTGCGGCGCTTGCCGAGTTGCGCATGACTTGTTCCAACGAGGCATTGCCGAAGGTCAGCGAGACGCCATCAATGCTTAAGCCCGCATGCGCCACGGTCATCACCGCGACAATGTCGTCGAAGCCCATATCGGTATCGATCCAGATGCCCATGGCGACCGCTCCTCAGGAAAACGTGGAAAGCGGCGCGGCCTTGTGGGCCGGCAGGTCAAAGGCGAGTTCAGCGCCGAGCGGATGCGCCGGCGCGCTCGCCTCGACCTCCGCCTTGATGGCGCCAAGCGGCGTGTCGAGCAGGTATTCGCGGCTATCGCCGGCAAAGGATGTGCCGCGCACGGTGCCCCGAAAAGGACCTGTCCCAAGGGACACCATGCGCGGACGCCAGGCCAGACCCGCCGCTGAAGGGGGCTGGCTGGAAAGCTCCTCAAGACCGGAAGCAGTCCTGAGCCTGCCGTTCTCGAGCGGGAAAATGTTCTCGAAACCAACGAAATCTGCCACGAAAGACGATACCGGGCGATTGTAGATATCCTCCGGCGAGCCGATCTGCTCGATCTTTCCGGCCTTCATGACGACGATCCGGTCGGCCAGCGCCAGGGCTTCCGCCTGGTCGTGGGTGACGAAAATCATCGTCACGCCGGTCTCCTTCTGGACGCGCTGCAGCTCGGTGCGCATTTCCAGGCGAAGCCGGGCATCGAGGTTGGAGAGCGGCTCGTCGAGCAGCAGGACTTTCGGCTCCATGACCATGGAACGGGCAAGTGCGACGCGCTGCTGCTGGCCGCCCGAAAGTTCGGCTGGCTTGCGGTCGGCAAAGGTCGACAGGCCGACGGAGGTCAGGCCGGAGCGCACTTTTTTATCAAGTTCGGCCCCGCGAAGCCCCTTGAGCTTCAGGCCGAAGGCGACATTCTCGTAGACCGAGAGATGCGGAAACAGCGCATAGGACTGGAAGACCAGGCCGACCGCACGCTTGTTGGGCGAGACATGGGTGATGTCGGCGCCGTCGAGCCTGACATGACCGCTTTTGACCGGCAGCAGCCCGGCGACTGCCCGCATGGTCGTCGTCTTGCCGCAGCCCGAAGGCCCGAGCAGCGCGATCAGCTCGCCCTTGGCGATATCGAGGTCGAGATCCGGCACGGCGACCGTGTCGCCATAGGCGAGCGTCAGCTTCTGCAGCGAAAGATAGGAGGCATCAGACATAGCGGGAAAATCCGAGGAAACGTTCTGCGGCAAAGACGATGCCGATGGACAGGAAGGCGAGCAGCGCCGACAGCGCGGCAACCGATGGGTCGAAGACGATTTCCATATAGGCGATCATGTCGACCGGTAGGGTGCGTACGCCCGGGCCGGAAAGAAACAGCGATACCGGCACCTGGTTGAACGAGGTGACGAAGCCGAGGATGAAGGCCGACAGGATGCCACCGCGGATGTTCGGCATCACCACCCGGAAGAAGGCCCCCGTGCGTGACGATCCCAGCAGCACGGCGGCCTCCTCGATGTCGGAGCGCAGATTGTCGAGGCTGGCGGAGACGACCCGCACCGCATAGGGCAGAACAAGCGCCGTATGGGCCAGGAACAGCGCCAGCGTGATGCCGACCTGGAAGGGCACGACGATATAGCGAAGAAGCGCCAGCCCGACGATGATGCCTGGCACGATGATCGGCGCCGAAACCACGGTGCGGATCACTTCCGCTCCCGGCAGCTTGTAGCGCGACAGCGCATAAGAGGCCGGAATACCGAGTACGAGCGCCGCCGCCGTGCCGCCGATCGCTAGAAACAGCGACATGCCGAAGGAAGCGCGAAAGCTTTCGACCGTGAAGACCTTGGCGATCCATCGCAAGGAAAAACCCTGCGGCGGGAAGGCCAGCGTATCACCGGCCGAAAACGAGGCGGCGACGATAATCAGGAAGGGCCCGATCAGGAAGGCGATCACCAGAAACAGGATGATCGGAATGAACAGGCTGCGGGCAAGGGTGTTCGAATTCATCCCTGGCTCCTTACCTTGTTGCGGGCCGTCGCGACGCGTTTCAGGAGGATATTGGCGGCAAAGCTCATGACGATCAGGATGAAGGCAATGACGCTGGCGGCGACGAAATTGCCCGAAACCGAGACCTGCTGGTACATCAGTGTTTCGAGCATCAGCACCTTGGAGCCGCCGAGAATGGCGGGCGTGATATAGGCGGTGAGCGAGCCGGTGAAGACCAGTGTTCCGCCGATCACCAGCCCCTCCTTGGTGAGCGGCAGCACAACCTTCCAGAACACCTGGAACCAGTTGGCGCCCAAGACACGGGCCGCGGGAATGGCATCCTTCGGCATGTTTTCGAGTGCCGAGATCAGCGAGATGATCATCAGGGGCAGGAACAGCTGCAGAAGGCCGATAAAGATCGCCGTTTCGGAAAACAGGATGCGCAGCGGCGCGTCGGTTATCCCCAATGCCTGGAACGCCTGGTTGACGATGCCGGTGCGACCGAGAATGACGATCCAGGCATAGGTGCGCGCCACCGGCGAGATCATCAGCGGCAGCACGACGAGGCCGGTGATCTTTCCCTTGGTCGCAGGCTCCAGACTGACGATGGCGAATGCAGCGGCATAGCCGATCACCGCTGACACGACGGTGACGATGGCGCCAAGACGCAGCGTGCGCAGGAAAACCGTCTGGTTGAGCGAATTGGAAAAGAAGTCCGTATAGGCCGAAATCGTCCATCCGCCGACGGGATCGCGAAATCCGTCTGACAGCAGGATGATGACGGGCACGAGAAACACCGCCGCCGCGAAGATTGCGGCAGGCAATGCAAGTGCAAGCGCCTCGGCCCTGTTCTGGAACATGCGAATTAATCCTGCGTGATTGTAAACGAGATGCGGAGGGGCATTCGCGCCCGGACCGCATCCCTTCGCCTTGGGAGGCTACTCTTTGGATGGCGTTACTGCCCGACCGTCTCGTTCCAGCTCTTCACCCAGCCGGCGCGATTGTCGAGCGCCACGGCAGACGGAATGAGCTTCAGGCTCTTGGCGGTTTCCTCGCCATAGGTGAGATTGCCGGCGACCTCATCGGAAACCTTGACCTGGCGATTGGCCGGGCTGTCGATCATCTTTTCGGCAAGCTTGGTCTGAACTTCGGTCGACAACCAGAAATCCATGAACTGCAGCGCCAGATCCCGGTTCTTGGAGCCCTTGGTGAGGATCATCACGTTCATGCCACCGGTCTGGCCTTCCTTGGGCATCGCCCAGGCGACGGGGAGGCCGAGCTTGGCGAAGGGCGCCCAGGTGAAGCGGCCGATTGGGGCGGCCCAGATTTCTTCCTGCTTCATCAGCTGCACGAGCTGCGAGGACTTCTCATAGAAGGTGACGATATCGTCCTTGCTTTCGCCGACCGCCTCGATGGCGCCTTTGAGGTCCGGCGTGTCCTTGCCGAGCGCCTGGCCGAGCATGTAAAGCGCCGGCGGACCCTGGTTGGTGGTGACGTTCGGCCAGGCGATATGGCTTGCATATTCCGGCTTCAGCAGATCTGCCCAGCTTTCAATCTTCATCTTGTCGGAGCGATAGGCGATCGAGGTGGCGTAGAATGTATAGCCGACGCTCATGCCGTCGCCGTTCGGATCCTTGGCAATGTCATAGAGCTTGTCGAAGCTTTGAAGCTTGGCCGTGTCGATCTTGTCGATCAGGCCGGCGCGCGATGCGGCCAGTGCATCTGCCATGGAAACGGCAGCAAGGTCGACGACAGGATTGGCCTTGTTCGCCTCCATCTTCGCCAGCCGCTCGACGCTGTTGCCGGTCTCGACGACCAGCTTGCAGCCACAGATCTTCTCGAAGGGATCATAAACGATCTGCTTATACTCGTCCTGCGCCAGCGCATAGACGGAGATCGTCAATGTCTTTTCCTGCGCTAGAACCGGTGTCTGCGCGCTACCGAGGGTGAGCATCAGGACGGCGCCCGATGCGAATACAACCTTCTTCATGATTTGAGTTCTCCTGCTGGAATCTTCTGGAGGGTTCGGGCATGCAAGCTCAGCGTCTCGTGATGCGGATTGACCGCAGCGCTGGTCTGACGGGCAATCAGCGTCATCGGCACACGGTCCCGTTGGGCAACCGCCATGCCGCCCACGTCCGCGGTTTCAGGACTTTCCTGGTCGATCACTCCAAGCAGCGCACTGACGGCGATCTCGGCAATCACGGACATATTCTGCCGCACCGTGGTAATGCTGGGACTGACCACAGAAGACCAGACGAGGTCGTCGAAGCCGACAATGCTGGCCTGATCGGGAATACGGACGCCGGCGCGTTGCAGCTCCGTCAGGGCGCGCAATGCATGCAGATCATTGCTGGCGGCAAAAGCGGTAAAGCCGCGCTCGATCCTGTCTGCCAGACCCAGCGCGCAACCGGGACCGGCGAGGGCTTCGGCCTTTTCGATCCAGATGACCTCGATCCTTGCATCCTTCGGCATGCGGGATTTCATGCCGCCGATCCGGTCGTTTTGAACATTGGACTGCGGATTGGCGCCGATCAGCACGAAGTTGCGATGGCCGAGCCCGACGAGATGTTCTGCCACCAGCTGACCGCCTTGCCAGTGATCGGCCGAGACCGTGTTGCCGGGCGTCGAGGGGCTGTCGATCACGGCGACCGGGCAGCCGAGATCGGCAATCCGGGTGCCAAAGCGCGGCACGATGACCATGCCATCCACCTGCCGCTCCATCAGCCGCTGGATGGCCAGCGTCTGCGTATTGTTGTTGCCGCGCGAGTCGGCGATCAGCACGCCGTAACCGGCACTGGCCGCAGCGTTTTCGATAGCTTGAGCGATCTGCGGAAACAGCGGATTGGCAATGTCCGGCAGCACCAGACCGAGCACGCCGGTCCGCCCCGTGCGCAGAGCCCGGGCCGTGAGGCTCGGCACATAGCCGAGCTCGGCCGCTTTGGCGCGGATCTTGTCCACCAGTTCCGGCGACACGCGGCCCTTGCCCGAAAGCGCATTGGACACCGTTGCCGCAGACACGCCAAGCGCCAAAGCGATAGCGCTCATATTCGTGCTTTGGCGGACGACGGCCATGGGACCTGCCTGATTAATCGTTTAAGCAGGATAATATGGAAAGGTCAGGGAGTCGAGTCCCTTGCGTTCTTAGGCGTTTGGCCGACTAGCATGTCGCTCACTCATGCCACCGGCCTTGATCAGCAGGTCTGCCAGGACGCTGTTCTGAGCCTCCCACGCCATGGCGAGCGCCGTCTTTCCATCATGACTGCGCGCATTGACGTTGGCGCCGGCCTCGATCAGCGCCTCGATAACGTCTTCCCGATCGGGCTCCGTCATATTGACAAGCAGCGGTGTCCGCCCGTCCTTGTCGCGTGCTTCCAGATTGCCGCCTGCGGCAACGACTTCGGCGACTGGCGCGGGATCCGCGATGATGTGCAGCAGCGTGATGCCCTCATCATTGGCGGCATTGACGTCGGCGCCGTTCGCGATGAGCATCCTGAAGATGGCGGGTTCGAAGTAAAGGTCCTGCAGGTTCATCGGCTGAAAGCCAAAGGCACCGGACGATGTTGCAAGCTTTGGCTCCGCCTGCAGCATTGCCATGACCATAGGCACGTCGCCGGTCTCAACAGCACGATGAAAGGTCTCGACATCATTGGAACTCATTGCTGAAGCCCCGTGGAAACCAGCGAGAGCAAGAGGCAAAAGACTGCGAACCTGCGCATAATCTCATCCGATCAGGTTTGCTGGTAAACAGCCACAACACGGTCAAAGGCTCGGTTTTCGAGATCCTTTTCACGGATCAGGAAATAGACCGTGCCTTCCGCGCTGTCCTGCATCCAGTCGGAAACCTCGACCTGCAGCAGAAGCCGCCACTCCTTCGCCTTCTCGATCACCTTGTCCCGGTTCTTTGCCCAGTCTTCACCGGACAGGAACTGTGTATTGTACTCGCTGACGACGACCGCGTCGTAGCGCGGATCGTCCTGCACCGGCACCGGCGCGCCGAGCAGCTGATTTCCCGGGTAATACTCTCCCGACAATTCTCCATAAGCCTGGCTGAACTTCTGCGACCCGCCGACCACCGCGCGATCGGCCGAATAGGTCTTTTCCAAACGTCCGGATGCCTGAAATTCGAGACTGGAATAGACCGGCAGTTGCAGCGCGAGCTTCAGCGCCATCGGCCTGGACGGACCGCCATAGGATGTTCCCGGTTGCGGCGCGCCGGGTGCGCGGGTCTCTGGCTGCAGCCCATATTGCTTGTTCGTTTGTTCGGCCATTTGCCGGTAGGCAGCAGCAGCGTCCGAGAGTTCGGCCGGCACTGCAGCCTGCAATAGGCTGTCGCTCGGGCTGCGGTCCCAAATCACCTTGGCCGACTGTGTGCCGCTATCGAAGGGCCCAGCGATCATGTCGTAAAAGAACAGGAGCCGTCCTTCGCTCGGCAGACAACTTGCCACCTCACCGAGACCAGCAGCCTCACCAAGGTCGACCTGGGCGAAGAAGGCATAGGGAAGGCCGCCGGCAAGATGAGCGCGCAGCTCCTTGTCGTAAGGTTCGCCGGCGCGTTTGGCGATCTCATCCGTATTCTCCGGAACAGGCCGGCGCGGCCATTCCGTATCCTTCGGCAGGTCCGGTACACCGCCGATCCGGCTGCCGCCCTTGCGATCTGCGTCCTGCACCGAAAAGACGACGACCGGGCGCAACTGGCTCGCTATCATTTCGACCATGTCCGGAGCAAAGCGCTCCTCGATCACCTGATGCGCTTGTGCCGGCGTGTCGAACATGTTCATCCCTCGCCTGTCCGAAAGAGGAGAGACTTAATGGACGGATGCACCTTGGCAAGCCATGGATAGCGCTACCGCCCCAGCACGTCCGTCGGCAGCGCTCGACTTCGTTGATCAGCAAGTCCCGGAGGCAGCGACAGGCTTCAAGAATTCCTTTTGTTGACCGGCGTAACAGGCGCTGGGGCTGCGAACCGGTACGGGAAGGCCTACGTCTGCATGCCGTATCGGCATCAGGCTCTGCGGACGCCAGTCATGGGGAGGCTAAATCAATGATTTGAGCAGGAGAAATCGGCCCATGAACGAGTCGAGTCCGCATCCGCTGGCGAACCATGCAGGTGATCGCCGAAACGGATTGTTCGAATTCTTTAGCTCTCCCAATAGGGCGGATCGCCAAAGGTCACCCGCAGATGCTCGGCAATCGCCCGCAGCTTCGCGGAGGCGCCCCGGCCTTGCGGATAGGCCATGTAGATGAATTCCTGGGCCGGCTTGTGCTCCAGCACGACCTCCTGCAGCAGCCCTTCGCGCACCGCCGCGCCGGCAATGAAGGTCGGCAGCATGGCGAGGCCGAGCCCGGCAATGGCTGCATCTCGCAACATGTCGCCATTGTTGACGACGGCAGCCGGCCGTGCCCGCACCAGGATCGGGCCATCCTCGGTCTCGAAGCGCCAGTCAGACACGCCTCGGTTGGTGTAGAATATCCCCCGATGGGTTTCGAGCTCCTTCAGGCTTCGCGGCGTGCCGAACCGCTCAAGATAGTCCGGCGATGCCAGCAGCAGGCGACGGCTTGGCGCGAGCTTCCAGGCGATCAGGCGGGAATCGGCGATGGGCCCGTGACGGATTACGGCATCAAAACCGTCCGCCACTGCATCCACCCGCCGGTCATCGATATCCAGCGTCAGCGCGAGTTCCGGGTTTTGGCGCAGGAATGGACAAAGTGCCGGCCCCAGATGAAGCCGCCCGAAGGTCACCGGGGCAGCCAGACGCAGCGGCCCGGCAAGCGTTCCCCGCCGCTCCGATATGTCGGCGACGGCATCCTCGATCTCCGCCAGGATGCGGCGCGCCCTTTCCAGGAAGGCCGTGCCGTCCTCGGTCAGCGTCAGCTTACGGGTCGTCCGATGCAGGAGAACCACGCCTAGGGATTTTTCCAGCTCCGCCAAACGCTCGCTGACGACGGATTTCGACAGCCGCAGCCGCCGGGCAGCCGCGATGATCGAGCCGCTTTCCACGATGGCGGCATAGGCAAGAAGCGCTTCGGTTTTCAGCATTGTTCGAACATTCCGGACGGCAGTTCCGCTGTTCGCAGGCTAATCCGAACGCTGGAGAAATGCCATCTTCCGATCAAGCCAACGGAGGGGTCTCCTCCACGATCAAGGAAAGCATGACAATGAACAGACTGACGAACAAGGTCGCCATCGTGACGGGCGCCAGCTCCGGCATCGGACGCGTGACGGCGAAGCTCTTCGCCCGGGAAGGCGCGAGGCTCGTCGTGGCCGCGCGCCGCCAGGCGGAACTGAACAGCCTGGTCGACGAGATCCGGGCGCAAGGAGGCGAAGCGATTGCCATAGCCGGGGACGTGCGCTCGGAAGATTACCACAAGGCTCTCGTCGCCGCCGCGGTGGAGCGCTTCGGCAAGCTCGACATCGCCTTCAACAATGCCGGCACGCTTGGCGAGGGCGGCCCCACAACCGGCGTGTCCGAGGCGGGATTTGCCGACACGCTCGCCATCAACCTCACCGCCTCCTTCCTGGCGGCCAAGCACCAGGTTCCGGCTATGCAGGCCAATGGCGGCGGCTCGATCATCTTCACCTCGACCTTTGTCGGCTATACGGTCGCCTTTCCCGGCACGGCCGCCTATGCCGCAAGCAAATCCGGCCTGATCGGCCTCACCCAGGCACTAGCCGCGGAATACGGACCGCAGAACATCCGCGTCAACGCCGTCCTTCCGGGTGCCGTCGAAACGGATATGTACCGGGAACACAATGACACGCCGGAAAAGCAGTCCTTCGTCACCTCGCTTCATGCGCTGAAGCGCGTTGGCACGCCGGAGGAGATTGCCCGCTCCGTCCTCTATCTCGCCTCCGACGACGCGAGCTTCGTCACCGGCACCGCGTCCCTTGTGGATGGCGGCCTTTCCATTACCCGCACCTGACGCTGCCCGGGTGGCTGGCGAAATCGAGCCACCCTCACCACCCCACCACGTCCTGCTGGAAGCGTCCGACCTCCTCGATCAGCCAGGCCCGGAAGGCAACGACGGGCCTGAAGTCCTTCTTGCTCACCGGCGCCACGGCATAATAGCCGCTGGGGCTGCGCACCGGGTGCGGGAAGGCCTCGACGATCTGGCCGCTCGCCAATTCGGTTTCGATCAGGAAAAGCGGCATCAGTGCCACGCCCAGCCCGGCAATGGCCGCCTGCGCCACATTGCCGAATTGCTCGAAGCGCATGCCCTGCGACGGCGTCCCCGTCACGCCGAGGCTTTCGAACCAGTGGCCCCAGGCGCCCGGCCGCGACGCCATGTGGAGAAGCGGCAGGCGCAAGAGATCCGCGCCAGAAGCGATCGGATGGGCGGCCAGAAATGCCGGCGAGCAGACCGGCGCGACGGTTTCCTCCATCAGAAAGGTGCATTCCGCCCCCGGCCAATCCGGCCCCTTCTCTCCCATGGGGCCGATATGGATCGCCATGTCGATGCCGTCGCGGTCGAAATCGAAAACGCCGATGCGGGTTGCGAAATTCAGGGTGATCTCCGGGTGCTGGGCAACGAACGACGGTATCCGCGGCATCAGCCAGCGGGTGCCGAAGGTCGGCAGGATGGCGAGGTTCAGCTGGTCGCTATGTCGTTTGGTCATGACCTGCAGGGAGGCGGAGCGGATCTGCGCCAGCGCATGGGCGACCGCATTGGCGTAATCCTGGCCAATCACCGTCAGCACGACGCCGCGGCTGGTGCGTTCGAAAAGCAGGGCACCCAATTGCTCTTCCAGTCCGGAAACCTGGCGACTGACCGCCCCTTGCGTCAGCGATAGCTCCTCTGCGGCCGCCGAGAAACTGCCGAGCCGGGCAACCGAGTCAAAGGCGGCCAGCGCCGAAGTCGAGGGAAGAAGTTTTCGCGAAAGACCGAGCATGCGCTATTACTATAGTTCATGTCTGCTTGAGTAAACGGGTCTTGCTCTTGGCGACGGCACAACCATAATCGACCCAACCTGACATGGAGCGAGACCCTTGGCCTTTTCCTGGAACGATCCCTTTCTTCTCGAAGATCAGCTTTCCGACGAAGAGCGGATGATCCGCGATGCCGCTGCGGCCTTCGCCAAGTCCGAACTTCTGCCGCGCGTCAACGAGGCCTATCTGGACGAAACGACCGATCCGGGCCTCTTCAAGCTGATGGGCCAGACGGGCCTGCTCGGCCTGACGCTTCCGGAAGAGTTCGGCGCCGCCAACGCATCCTACGTGGCTTATGGCCTTGTCGCCCGCGAGATCGAACGCATCGATTCGGGCTACCGGTCGATGATGAGCGTGCAGTCGTCGCTGGTCATCTATCCGATCTTCGCTTACGGCTCGGACGAGCAGAAGCAGAAATATCTTCCCGGCCTGGTGTCGGGCGACCTGATCGGCTGTTTCGGCCTGACCGAGCCGGATGCCGGATCCGATCCCGGCGGCATGAAGACCCGCGCCGAAAAGATCGCCGGCGGCTACCGCCTGCGCGGCGCAAAAATGTGGATTTCAAACGCACCGATCGCCGATGTCTTCGTCGTCTGGGCCAAATCGGAAGCCCATAACAACGAAATCCGCGGCTTCGTGCTCGAAAAGGGCATGAAGGGCCTGTCCGCCCCGAAGATCGGCGGCAAGCTGTCGCTGCGCGCTTCTATTACCGGCGAGATCGTCATGGACGGCGTCGAAGTGACCGAAGATGCGATCCTGCCGAACGTCTCGGGGCTCAAAGGCCCGTTCGGCTGCCTCAACCGCGCCCGATACGGCATTTCCTGGGGTGTCATGGGTGCCGCCGAAGACTGCTGGTTCCGCGCCCGCCAATACGGTCTCGACAGGAAACAGTTCGGCAAGCCGCTCGCCGGCATGCAGCTCTACCAGAAGAAGCTCGCCGATATGCAGACGGAGATCGCACTTGGCCTGCAGGCGTCGTTGCGGGTCGGCCAGCTGATGGACAGCCACAGGATGGCGCCGGAGATGATCTCCATCGTCAAGCGCAACAATTGCGGCAAGGCGCTTGATATCGCCCGCCAGGCCCGCGACATGCACGGCGGCAACGGCATCCAGGCCGAATATCATGTCATGCGCCATTCGCAGAACCTGGAGACGGTCAATACTTATGAAGGCACGCATGATGTGCATGCGCTAATTTTGGGTCGTGCGCAGACGGGGATACAGGCGTTTTTCTGAGACTGGCGTTTACCCTGACAACGTCCGTCCCTCCTTGCCCGGGAGGTATGGACACCTGAGGCGGCCACCGGCACTCATTCCTTCAGCCAGCCGTTGATTGTGGGCGCCAATTATCCTACGTCAGGTGCGCTATTCCCTTGCCGGCATTGCCGGCCTTCGCCCGATCTCCATGCGAACGAAAGCGGACATCATGACTGCCTATCCCGACGTAAAACTTTTCATCAATGGCGAATGGCGCGATGCCATTGGCGGCGAAACCCTCCCCGTCATCGATCCGGCAACCGAGGAAGTGATCGGCAAGATCGCCCATGCGCGTCCGGCCGATCTCGACCTGGCGCTTGAAGCTGCCGACAAGGGTTTTAAGGTCTGGCGCGACACTTCCGCCTTCGAGCGCTCCAAGTTGATGCGCAAGGCTGCCGATATCATGCGCTCCCGCGCCGACGACATCGCCTATCTCATGACGCGCGAACAGGGCAAGCCGCTCGCCCAGTCCAAGATGGAGGTCATGGGTGCCGCCGATACGATCGACTGGTTCGCCGAAGAAGCTCGCCGCACCTATGGCCAGATCATCCCAGCCCGCTTCGGCGGCGTCCAGCAGATGACGATCAAGCTGCCGGTCGGCCCGGTTGCCGCCTTTACCCCATGGAATTTCCCGATCAACCAGATCGTCCGCAAGCTGTCGGCCGCCGTCTCGACCGGCTGCTCGATCATCGTCAAGGCACCGGAAGAAACCCCCGCCTCGCCCGCTGAATTGATCCGCGCCTTTGCCGATGCAGGCGTGCCGGCTGGCGTCATCGGCCTCGTCTATGGCATTCCGGCGGAAATCTCCGAATATCTGATCTCCCATCCGGTGATCCGCAAGATTTCCTTCACCGGCTCCACCCCGGTCGGCAAGCACCTGGCGGCACTCGCCGGCAAGCACATGAAGCGCGCCACGATGGAACTCGGCGGCCATGCGCCGGTGATGATCTTCAACGATGCCGATATCGACAAGGCGATCGAGGTGACGGCCGCCGCGAAATTTCGCAATGCTGGCCAGGTCTGCGTCGCGCCGACCCGTTTTCTGGTGCAGGACGGCGTCGCCGACCGGTTCCTCGACGGCTTTGTCAAGGCGGCCGAGGCGCTGAAGGTCGGCAACGGCCTGGAAGATGCCACCACCATGGGCCCGCTCGCCAACGAGCGCCGCATCCCGGTCATGGAGGACATGATCCACGATGCTGTGTCCAAGGGCGCAACCTTGAAGACCGGCGGCAAGCGCGTCGGCAACAAGGGCTATTTCTTCGAGCCGACGGTGCTCGCCGACGTGCCGACCTCGGCCAATATCATGAACGACGAGCCTTTCGGCCCGATCGCCATCGTCAACCGCTTCGCCCATTATGAGGAAGCGATCGAGGAAGCCAACCGCCTGCCCTTCGGCCTCGCATCCTATGCTTTTACTGGCTCGGTGAAGACCGCGCATGCGCTCGGCCGTCAGGTGGAAGCCGGCATGCTGACCATCAACCACAACGGCCTAGCCATTCCCGAAGTCCCCTTCGGCGGCATCAAGGATTCCGGCTACGGCACCGAAGGCGGGTCCGAAGCCACGCAAGCCTATCTGGAAACCAAGTTCGTTTCGCTGATGAACTGAATAGATCATTTGCTGCAGCGTTTGAGCCGGCCAGAGCGAGTGCTCCGGCCGGTTTTGCTTGAGGTGACGCAAAACAAGAGCCGCACGCTCCGAGCGATGAACGGAAACCAGACTGGCTACGGCGGGAAACTGGCCGAATTGCATGAACCGCGCCAAGGCCCGGCTTTACCAACGCGCCTTGTATTTTGGCTCATCGGATTCCGGGTCAGCGTCACATTTGACATTTTCAAACCACTTGCTGTCGTAGCAGCGGCGCAGTGCATGTTCTCTTAGACGATCTAACCGCGCTTCCGCGATCGACCGCCACCATTTGGCTTCGATTTCTGGCCATTGCGCTTGGTCCGGGGCGCATACCTGTACCTGCTCACCACCATTGCATTGCAGGCGTGCGCCATCCAAAAGCCCGACCAAGGCGCGCACGCTCCGCTCATCTCCAGGAGGATGGGCACCCAGACCTTCAGTCTCGCCCCATCGCGCTGCCGTTCTTGTCGCCTCGCTCGGTCCGGCGATCTCGGACATGGATGGTATCCGGATGATGCGCCCTCCGGAAGAACTGGAACCTACAAAACCATGCTCCATCAGAGGCCCTTGTCCTTCCATGGTCGTCCCGATGATGGAAAGCACCTGCGTCCAGTGTTGTGCCGCATTGGGTGATCCGGTGCCGGGGCGAAAGCGATATGCGAATGAGCCATCCTTAGGATAACGCAGTTGTATCTCGGTATATCTCTGGTCGATCCGTATCATTGAGGCGACAACACCGCTTTCGCCCATCTGCAGTTTATCCGCATCGACCGGGATGTGATAGATGGTCACGGCGCCACCGCGCTCCAGAAGCTCGCCGGCAATTTCCACTGTCAGATCAGAGGCAGCCGCAAGTTCGCTTGGGCCAAACAAGGTGATCGCTGCTGTGATCAGCCCGCCATATGCCAGCCTCGTGGTTGGATGTACGAAACTCATCAGCATCACAATCTCCCATGACATCGGCCGCGCAGCCACTTCTCCCATGCTTGGTCACGTCACCTGCTGGCTTCCAACAGCAAGCCTTAACAGACCTCGATGTAAGTCTTCCGCGCGCATTGCAGTCGGATTCCGGTCCACGCATCGCTCAGGCACGGCGGAACTTGCGGCCGGCGATCAGTGCAACAGCCGCAACCAGCGCAAGAAGAAAAGCGCCCTCCAGCAAAGTCGCGCGATCGGCCGCCGCCTGCTCCCGGACGCTCATCGAAGCCATGGAGCCGACGACGCAGTCGTCGTGCATCTTTCCTTGAGGGGCATCATCGCACCAATCGAGGGCGATTTCATAGGCATCGTGCAGGCGGCTTTCGGACTTTGGTGCATCCAGCATGACGGGCTCCGGGGCATGAACAGCTTAAGGTAACCATGTGCCTTGCCGGCTTAGAGAAGACGTTGGCGCGCGAACAGGAATCCTTTCGCTGCTTCTATATAGGCTAGGACAAAAATCCCGCCACGTCGCTCCGCGCGTTTGCGCTACATCAGTTTTTCGGCAGGGGGACGATCAGCAATAACCAGAAAATAATGCGGATGCATCTTCAAGGGCTTCCACGACAGTGACGATCCCGTTCGTCCCCGCGCGCTGCGTCTGCGCGATAATCCGCCTGTCATCGGAGGGAACCGGGTTCGCGAACCGGCGCCTCCTCGGGTTCGAAAGGTCCTGGTTCCGGTGATGGTCATGGCAGCGGTCGGATGAGGAGCCCGAAATCCTCGAAAGATTGGTGAAATGGCCGGGGCAGGCAGACAAATCTACCTCCTACCCTGCAATATCCCTGCCTGCCCCTTTCCCACCATGCCGGTCCCGCCGGCATGGCCGTCGGCGTTGACAAAAGCGGGCTAGCCGCCAGCTTTTTCCCGCAGCATCCGGATAATCGCCGAGAAATCCTCAGCCCCATGACCGGCCTTTTCGAACTCCGCATAAAGCGCCGCCGCGTGCTCGCCCAGCGGTGTGGCGGCGCCCGATTGTTTGGCGGCTTCCTGCGACAGGGTCAGGTCCTTCGACATCAGCGTCGCGGCAAAGCCCGGCCGGTAGTCGTTGTTGGCCGGCGAGGCCGGCACCGGGCCAGGCACCGGGCAATAGGTGGTCAGCGACCAGCATTGGCCGGACGAGGTGGAGGCGACATCGAACAGCGCCTGATGCGACAGGCCGAGCTTTTCCGCCAGGCCGAAGGCTTCGCAGACGCCGATCATGGAAATGCCGAGGATCATGTTGTTGCAGATCTTGGCCGCCTGGCCGGCACCTGCCGAGCCGCAGTGGACGATCTTCTTTCCCATCGTCTCGAGCAGCGGCAGGCCCAGCGCGAACGCCTTGTCCGAACCGCCGACCATAAAGGTGAGCGTGCCCGCCGACGCGCCGCTGGTGCCGCCCGAAACCGGCGCATCGAGCGACATGCAGTTCATCACCGAGGCAAGCTCATGCGCCTGGCGGGCGCTCGCCACGTCCACGGTGGAGCAATCGATCAGCAGGGTGCCTTCCGCCACCAGCGTGGTGAGATCGGTCCAGACGGCAATGACATGCTGGCCCTTGGGCAGCATGGTGATGACGCATTCCGCATCGCTGACCGCTTCCGCAAGCGAGCCGGCCGGCGTCACGCCGGCCTCGGCGGCGCTTTTCACCGACGCATCGGAAAGATCGAAGCCGCGCACCTCGTGTCCCGCCTTGACCAGGTTTGCGGCCATCGGCCCGCCCATATTGCCAAGCCCCACGAAAGCAATCTTCGTCATGTCGTCCTCCCCTCCTCCAATCTCACGTCAGAGCCGGTGGTCCGCAAACAGCACAGGATGCCGGCTTGTGAAATAGCCTTCCAGATCCGCCTCATTCACCTCTTCGAGCCGTCCCGGCCACCATTGCGGATTGCGGTCCTTGTCGATGATCGCCGCCCGCACGCCCTCATAGAAGTCATGGTTCTTGAGGATCTCCGAAGCCGCAGTGAACTCCCGTTCGAGACATTCCACAAGGCTTGAACTGTTCCGCCCCAGCCGCAGCAGCCGCAGCGTCAGTTTCAGGCTCGTCGGCGAGCGCTTCAGGATGACGTCGCGGGTGCGGGCGGCAAACTCGCCTTCTTCCTGCCGCAGCGCCTCCAGGATCTCCTCAACGGTGTCGAAGCGGAAACAACGGTTGATCAGAGCCTGCTGGGTCGCAAATTTCCCGCCGGCGGGCTGAACCGCAAATCCATCGATCACCGCCCGCACCTCGCTATCGGATGCGCTACCACCGAGCCCACCCAGCGCTTCTATGAGGGCGGGAAGATCATCCGACGAGAGGCACGCATCGGCCAGGCGGGCGTAGATCGCGTCGGCGGCGCCGATTTCCTGTCCCGTCAGCCCCATCCATGTGCCGGTCTCGCCCGGCGCGCGCGGCAGCAGCCAGGTGGCGCCGACATCCGGCACATAGCCGATACCGGTTTCCGGCATGGCAAGCCGCGTCCGTCCGGTCACGACCCGATGTTTTCCGTGCGATGCAATGCCGACCCCACCGCCCATGACGATGCCGTCCATCAGCGCCACATAGGGTTTGGGATAATGCGCAATGGCATAGTTGATCGGGAATTCCTCCCGCCAGAACTGCGTCACGTCGGGATCGCCCGCACGGCCCATATCGTGAATGGCACGGATATCGCCCCCGGCGCAAAGCCCCCGCTCGCCTTCCCCGACCAGGACAACCGTGGCCACCGTGTCGTCCTCGGCGAAATCATGCATCGCGGCCTTCATTGCCCGGACCATGGAAAGGGTGAGGCTGTTCAGCGCCTTTGGCCGGTTGAGCCGGATAATCCCGGCCGAGCCGACGCGGTCGATGATCACTTCCGGGCTCGGGATCGCCGCTTCCGGCATTGCACTCTTCTCCTCAGCGATTGTCCGCCAGGATCATCTCCGCCGCTTTTTCGGCGATCATGACGGTCGGCGAATTGGTGTTACCGGAAACTATATTAGGCATGATCGAGGCATCGGCGATACGCAATCTGCCCAGCGCCCGCATTTTCAAACGGGGATCGACAACGCTGTCGAGATCAGCACCCATGCGCGCCGTGCCGACCGGATGAAAGATGGTCGTGCCGATCTCCCCCGCCGCCCGCTCCAGATCCGCATCCGTCTCATAGGATGGGCCGGGCTTGTATTCTTCCGGCTGGTAGCGTGCAAAGGCGGGCATCTGCACGATTTCGCGGGTCAGACGGATCGACCGCACGGCGACATCCCGATCCGCCGCCGTCGAGAGATAGTTCGGACGGATGGCCGGCTGAGCGGCGAAATCTGGACTTTTCAGGTGCACGGAGCCGCGGCTTTCAGGCCGAAGGTTGCAAACGCTGGCAGTCATGGCGGGAAAGGCGTGGACGGGATCGCCGAACTTGTCGAGCGATACCGGCTGCACGTGATATTCCAGATCGGCGGTTTCCTTCTCAGGCCCGGACTTCGTGAAGATGCCGAGCTGGCTCGGCGCCATCGACATCGGCCCCGAGCGGCGAAAAGCATATTCGAGCCCGATCGCCGCCTTGCCCAGAAGCCGCGACGCCTTTTCGTTCAAGGTCGGCACGCCCGTCACCGTATAAACCATCCGCAATTGCAGATGGTCCTGCAGGTTTTCGCCGACGCCCTTGACCTCCTTCACCACCTCGATACCGGCACCGGAAAGCACGTCGCCGCGGCCGATCCCAGACAGCTCGAGAACATGCGGCGTGCCGATGGCGCCGGCGGAAAGCACCGTTTCCCTCCGGGCAAAGGCCGTCTTCGTCACCCCGTCATGCTGGAATTCGACGCCCTTCACCTCGCCCGCTTCGACCAGGAGGCGCTTCACATGCGCCTTGGTCACGACATCGAGGTTCTGCCGCTTCATCGCCGGCTTGAGAAAGGCCTTGGCCGTGTTCCAGCGGATGCCGGAGCGCTGGTTGACGTCGAAATAGGATGAGCCTTCATTGTCGCCGCGGTTGAAATCCTCGATCTCGGCAATGCCGGCCTGTGCCGCGGCCGCCCGAAACGCATCGAGGACCGCCCAGCGGACCCGCGATTTCTCCACCCGCCATTCGCCGCCGGCCTCATGCATCTCATCGGCGCCCTTATAGAAATCCTCGCTTTTCTTGAAGAGCGGCAGCACCTCGTCCCAGCCCCAGCCGGTGCAGCCCATCTGCCGCCACAGGTCGTAGTCGCGGCCCTGGCCGCGCATGTAGATCATGCCGTTGATCGACGAACAGCCGCCGAGAATCTTGCCGCGCGGATAGGATAGCGAGCGGCCGTTCAGCCCCTCCTCCTTCTCGGTGGTAAAACACCAGTCGGTGCGCGGATTGTTGATGCAGTAGAGATAGCCGACCGGGATATGCACCCAATGGTAATTGTCATTGCCGCCTGCTTCCAGGATCAGCACCCGGTTTTTCGGGTCCTGCGACAAGCGGTTGGCCAGCACACAGCCAGCGCTGCCGGCGCCGATGATAATGTAGTCATAGGTTTCCATAATGCCGCCCGATCAGCGCCTGTGCTCGAAGCCCAGCTTGCGGCCGAGCCGCGAGGCGTAGAACTCGCCGATCAGTCCGCGCCTGAAAAGAAGCACGCAGACCATGAACACCACGCCGGTGACGATGGTGACCGGAAATTGCGACGTGGCCAGATAGTTCTGCAGCGTCACCACCAGGCCTGCGCCGAAGATCGGCCCGATCAGCGTGCCGATGCCGCCGAGCAGTGTCATCAGGATCACTTCGCCCGACATCTGCCAGGCCACGTCGGTCAGGGTCGCGAACTGGAAGACCAAGGATTTGACCCCGCCCGCAAGTCCCGCCAGCGCCGCCGACATGACGAAGGCGCCGAGCTTGTAGCGGGCCACCGAATAACCGAGCGAGACGGCGCGCTGTTCGTTTTCGCGGATTGATTTGAGGATCATCCCGAAGGGAGAATTGATGAAGCGCCAGATCACCACCATGCCGATCAGAAACACCGCCAGCACAAAATAATACATGTTGGTCGATTGGCTGAGGTCGATCAACCCGAACAGGTAGCCGCGCGGCACCGACTGGATGCCGTCTTCGCCCTGGGTGAATTCCGCCTGCAGGCAGAAGAAGAAGAACATCTGCGACAGCGCCAGCGTGATCATGGCAAAGTAGATGCCCTGCCGGCGGATGGCGAAAAAGCCCATAATCAGCCCAAGCACTGCTGCTCCGACGACGCCGAGGAGCACGCCGAGCTCCGGCGACAAGCCCCATTCCTTCACCGCATGGGCGGTGAAATAGGCGGCACCGCCGAAGAAGGTGGCGTGGCCGAAGGACAGGAGGCCGGTATAGCCGAGCAGGAGATTGAAGGCGCAGGCAAACAGCGCGAAGCACAGGAGCTTCATCAGGAAGATCGGGTAGAAGAACAAGGGCGCCACGATCAGCAGGACGAGGCCGACGAGCAGAAAGGCCGCATAGGTCCTGGAGGCGGTCGCAGAACGCTCGGCGGGAAGCTTGGAGGTCGTGTGAAGCACCTCGGTCATGTCAGGCATCCCTTCCGAACAGGCCGGCCGGCCGAAGCAGAAGCACGATCGCCATGATCACGAAGATCACGATGTTGGATGCTTCCGGATAGAAGACCTTGGTCAGCCCTTCGGCAATGCCGAGCATGTAGCCGGTAAGGATGGCGCCCATAATCGAGCCCATGCCGCCGACCACGACCACCGCGAAGACGACGATGATGATGTTGGAGCCCATCAGCGGCGAGACCTGGTAGATCGGCGCGGCGAGCACGCCGGCAAAGGCCGCAAGCCCGGCGCCGAGCGCATAAGTCAGCGTCAGGAGCATCGGCACATTGACGCCGAAGGCCTGCACCAGAACCGGATTTTCCGTGGCGGCGCGCAGATAAGAGCCGAGCTTGGTCTTTTCGATCAGCAGCCAGGTGCCGATGCAGGCGGCAAGCGAGATGACCACGACCCAGCCGCGATAGATGGGCAGGAACATGAAGCCGAGATTGGTGCCGCCGGCGAGCTGCGGCGGAACGGCATAGGGCTGTCCGGACGAGCCGTAGAAGTAGCGGAACGTGCCTTCGAGCGTCAGCGCCAGGCCAAAGGTGAAGAGCAGACCGTATAGGTGGTCCAGCTTGTAGAGCCGCGACAGGAGGAAGCGCTCGACCACGGCCCCGAACAGTCCGACGACAAGCGGCGCAAGGATCAGCGCAAACCAGTAATTGATGGAAAAGTACTGCAGCATCAGCATGGCTGCGAAAGCGCCCAGCATATACTGCACCCCGTGGGCAAAGTTGATGACCCGCAGCAGCCCGAAGATGACGGCAAGCCCGAGGCTGAGCAGCGCATAGAAGGAGCCGTTGATCAGCCCGATCAGCAACTGCCCGAGAAAGGCCTGCAGCGGAATTCCAAAGATCATCGTCATCGGGCGAGGCTCCTCTGCGGAGATTTGGAATCGAAAAAGACGGCGCGGCAGGATCCCCCCCTCAAGAGGCGCGATTTGAGTGCCGCACGGGATTTCCGGAAGGGCGACTGCACCGAAACCCCGCCGTTCTCTCCAAAGGGTCCGTCATTCTTGTGCTTGTCACAGGAATCCAGCCAGACCAGGTCCTTGGGCTGAAAGATGTCCTTTACGCCGCAGACGCGGCGCCACTGGATTTCTGTGACAAGCACAGAAATCACGAAGGATAGGTTTATGGCCAAACCACCGGAGGCATAACTGGAAGTCTCGCCCATCCCTATACCCCCAGAACCTTGTGCAGCATGTCCATCCGTTCCGGCAATTCGCCAACGGGGAAGTCGGCGACCATCTTGCCGTGGTCCATCAGGTAGAAACGGTCGGCGACGCGGCTGGCGAAGCGGAAGTTCTGCTCCACCAGCAGCACCGTCATGCCACGGGCCTTCAGCGTCTTCAGCACCTCACCGATGCGCTGCACGATGACCGGCGCCAGCCCCTCGGTGGGCTCGTCGAGGATCAGGAGCTTGACGCCGGTGCGCAGGATGCGGGCGATCGCCAGCATTTGCTGCTCGCCGCCGGAAAGCTTGGTGCCCGGGCTGGAGCGGCGTTCCTTCAGGTTGGGGAAAAGGTCGTAGATCTCATCGAGCGGCATGCCGCCTTTCGCCACCACAGGCGGAAGCGTCAGGTTTTCCTCGACCGTGAGGGTGGAGAAAATGCCGCGTTCCTCCGGCACGAAGCCGAGGCCCGCATGCGCGGTGCGATGCAGCGGCACGTTCGCCATGTCCTTGTCCGCAAAGCGGATCTCGCCCTTGCGCTCGCGGATAATGCCCATGATGGTGCGCAGCGTCGTGGTCTTGCCGACGCCGTTGCGGCCGAGAATGGTGATGGTTTCGCCCTCGCCCACCGTCATGTCGACGCCGTGAAGAACATGGCTTTCGCCATACCAGGCATGCAGGTTGGAGACCTGAAGAAGGGGCTTGGTCATGCGTCCTCCGTCCCCATATAGGCGAGCCGCACGCGCTCGTCCTGGGCAACCGTCGCATAATCGCCGGCTGCCAGGATTTCGCCGCGCTGGAGAACCGTAACATGGTGGCAGATGTCGGAAACGACGGAAAGATTGTGCTCCACCATCAGCACGGCCCGTGTCTTCGCGACCTCGCGGATGATGCCGGAGACCGTGCCGATATCCTCCTGGCCCATGCCGGCCATCGGTTCGTCGAGCAGCAGGACCTTGGGATCAAGCGCCAGTGTCGTGGCGATCTCCAGCACCCGCTTGCGGCCATAGGAGAGATCGGCGGCCAGCGCATTGCGTTCGCGCTTCAGGCCAACCTGCTCGATCAATTCGTCGGCGCGGGCATTTAGCCGGTCGAGCGAGGACATGGGAAGCCAGAACTGCGTCGACAATCCGCCCGGCCGCTGCAGCGCGACACGGACATTGTCGAGCACGGTCAGATGCGGAAACACGGCTGAAATCTGGAAGGAGCGCACGAGCCCCATGCGCGCCACCTTGTCCGGCGGCGTCTTGGTAATGTCCGTTCCCATCAGCATGATCGAGCCGGCGGTCGGCTGCAGGAACTTGGTCAACAGGTTGAAGACCGTCGTCTTGCCAGCACCATTCGGACCGATCAGCGCATGCACCTGCGCGTCATGCACGTCGAGATCGACTTGTCTGACCGCGGCAAAGGCGCCGAAGCTCTTGGTGAGGCCGCGGGCGGACAAGACCACCCGCGGTTCTTCCTGCATGGATGTTGCGGAAACCGCCATTACTTCACCAGGCTGCAGCCGCTCTTGGCGGGGTCGATATAGGCTTCCTTGCCGGGAATGGTGGCCAGCACGCTGAAATAGTCCCACGGCTCCTTGCTTTCGGCCGGCTTCTTGACCTGCAGCAGATACATGTCGTGGATCAGCCTGCCATTCGCGCCCACCGTGCCGCCGCGGGCAAAGAAGTCGTCCACCGGCATTTCATGCATCGCCTTGGCAACCGCTTCCGTCTCGTCCGTGCCGGCCTTCTGGACCGCCTTCAGATATTGAAGCACGGCCGAATAAGTGCCCGAATGGATCATGTTCGGCATCTTCTTGGTGCGTGCAAAAAACTTCTTGGCGAATTCCCGACTCTTGTCGTCGAGGTTCCAGTAATAGCCTTCGGTCAGCGTCAGCCCTTGCGCCGCCTCGAGGCCAAGGCCATGCACTTCGGCCAGCGTGAACAGCAGCGCCGCCAGGTTCTGGCCGCCCTGGGTAATGCCGAATTCCGAGGCCTGCTTGATAGCGTTCGCCGTATCGAGACCGGCATTGGCAAGCCCGATCACCTTGGCGCCGGACGACTGCGCCTGCAGGAGGAAGGACGAAAAATCCGTGCTCGACAGGGGATGGCGCACAGAGCCGAGGATCTTGCCGCCGCTTGACTTCACGTAATCGCCGGTCTGCTGTTCCAGCGAATAGCCGAAGGCATAGTCGGCGGTCAGGAAGAACCAGCTGTCACCGCCCTGCTTGACAAGAGCGCCGCCCGTGCCGACGGCCAGAGCATGGGTGTCGTATGCCCAGTGGAAGCCGTAGGGGCTGCAGGCCTTGCCGGTCAGGTCAGTGGTTGCCGCACCGGTAACCACGTCGATTTTCTTCTTTTCCTTGGCAACGGCCTGAACCGCCAGCGCCACGGACGACGTCGTCAGCTCCATGATCGCATCGACCTGCTGGGTATCATACCACTGGCGGGCAATGTTGGAGGCGATGTCCGGCTTGTTCTGGTGGTCGGCATCGACGATCTCGACGGTTGCGCCAAGAACCTTGCCGCCGAAATCCTCGACCGCCATCTTGGCCGCTTCGACCGAGGACTTGCCGCCGAAGTCGGCATAAACGCCGGACTGGTCGTTCAGGATGCCGATCTTGACCTTGTTGTCGGACGCGCTGCCTGACGCGGTTTGCGCAAAGGCTGTGCTGCCTGCAAGAACGAGTGCCAGCGACGCCAAAATAGTCTTGTGCATGATTTCCCCTCCCAGAGAACTTTGCCGAACATCTGTTCAAAATTGGCCAGCCGCTCTCCTCAAAGCAGCTCTCCCAGCGCCTATGGTTTAGGAAAACTGCGGTTGACGCAAGCAGGCAGCCGTCATTAATTGCAAACAGTATCTGTGCATTTTTGAACAGACGGAGACAGCTTGGCGGCAAACCCGAATTTCACCTGGGACGATCTGCAGTATTTTCTGGCCGTTGCCCGTAGCGGCCAGCTATCGACGGCGGCGCGGCAGCTACGGACCAGTCATGCCACCGTGTCCCGCCGCATCGACCGGCTTGAATTCGCCCTCAAGGTGAAGCTCTTCGAACGCAATCCACGCGGTTATGTGCTGACCGCCATCGGCCAACGCTTCATCGAAACGGCCGAACGCATCGAAACGGAAGCCGACCGGCTGCAGGCCGACATCACCTCCGGCACGACGGCGCAGCGCGGCGTGGTACGCTTGAGCGCGCCAGAGGGATTTGCCAATTTCTTCTTTGCCGACAAGATCCATGGCTTCTGCCACAGCCATCCGAATATCTCGCTGGAATTAGTGACCATCCAGCAGATCATGTCGCTGTCGCGCAAGGAGGCGGATATCGCCGTCTCGCTCGATCCGCCCAAGGACGGTCCCTACCTCACCGAAAAGCTGACCGACTACAATCTCAACGTTTATGGCGCCAAATCATATCTGGCGGGTGCGCCGGAGATCACCAGCCGGCAGGACCTGCTCGATCATCCCTTCATCGGCTATATCGAGGACATGATCTTCGTGCCGGGGCTCGATTACCTTGGCGACGTGCACCCCGGCATCCGGGCGCGGTTTCAGAGTTCCAGCATTTCAGCCCAGCTGACGGCGACGTTGAACGGGCTCGGGCTTTGCGTTCTGCCGCATTTCATCACCCGCGCCCATCCGGAGCTGCAGATCGTCGTGCCGGACGAGGTGGAATTGCGCCGCAACTACTGGCTCGTCTGCCATCGTGACCTCAGCCATGTGCCGCGCGTCAGGATGGTGGCGGATTACATTTTCGAAGCGGTCCGCAACAATCAGGACGCCTTCCTCCGCGCCCATCTAGCCGAAAAGGAAGGCGACCTGCTGCGTCGTCACTCCGCCGCCATCGGCAGATCCTCGCGGCTTGCGAAGAGATCACCCTGATTGGCGGCTTGCTCATCCTTTTTCTGCTTCGGCTCGCGGCCGAAGAACAGGGCGTAGGCGGCCGGCAGAACGAGGATGGTCAGTACGGTCGCGACCAGGATGCCGCCCATCATCGCATAGGCGAGCGGCCCCCAGAACAGGCCGCGGGAGATCGGGATCAAGGCCAAGACGGCGGTCAGTGCCGTCAGCATGATCGGCCGGAAACGCCGCACGGCCGCGCCGACGATCGCCTCGGCACGCGGATGGCCGGCTGCAATATCCTGGTCGATCTGGTCGACGAGGATGATTGAGTTGCGGATAATGATGCCGAGTAGCGCAATGACCCCGAGGATCGCCACGAAGCCGAACGGTGCGCCGGTGATCAGCAGTGCCATGGCGGCGCCGATGATGCCGAGCGGCCCGGTCGACAGAACCAGCATGGCCTTGCCGAAATGCTTCAGCTGCACCATCAGCAGCAGCAGGATGACGAGCAGCATGATCGGCGCCTTTGCGGCGATCGAGTTCTGGCTCTCGGCCGCATCCTCGGCACCGCCCTGGATCTCGACATTGTAGCCGGCCGGCAGCTTCTCCCTTAAGTCAGCCATGGAATTGTAGAGGTTCATCGACACCTGGGTCGGCTCTACGCCATCCGGCAAGGTCGCCTTGACGGTGATCGTCGGCAGGCGGTCGCGCCGCCATTCGATCCCCTGTTCGAGAACCGGCACGACCTTGGCGATCTGCGAAGCCGGCACGAATCCGCCGAAATCGGTCGGGATATAGACCGAGTTGACGGCCGACAGCAGGCTGCGGGTCGCTTCTGGTTCGCGCACGACGATCGAGACGGTTTCCTCGCCGTCGCGAAAATCGCTGAGCGGCGCGCCAGAAACCGAGGTCTGCAGCATCTGCCGAACCCGCTGCGAAGTGACCCCCAAGGCCCGGGCGCGGTCCTGGTCGATCACCAGTTTCATGGCCGGCACCGGTTCCATCCAGTCGTCGTGAATGGCGCCGAACAGTGGCTGCTGCTGGTAGCGTTCCTTGACCTGATCGGCAATGCGGCGGACCTCAGCCCGATCCGGGCCGGTGACGCGCATTTGCACCGCCCAGCCGGTCGGCGGGCCGAGGAAGAGACGGTCAACCTTGCCGCGCACCGTCGGAAAGTCTTCGGCCAGGATCTTGCGCAGCTTGACGATCATCCGCTCGCGCTCTTCCAGGCCCTTCGACATGACGAGGAGCTGGGCATAGTTCGGATTGCGGAGCTGCTGGTCGAGCGGCAGGAAGAAGCGCGGCGCGCCCTCGCCGATATAGGTGGCCACGAAGCTCTTGTCCGGATCGGGCAGGATCTTCTGCTCCAGCGCCTTGGCCTGACGCTCGACTTCCTTGATGCTCGTGCCTTCCGGCAGCCACATGTCGACCAGGATTTCCGGGCGCGACGATTGCGGGAAGAAGCTCTGCGGAATGAACTGGAAGGACCACAGGCTGCCGGCAAACGCGCCGAGCGTCAGCAGCAGCACGATCGCCTTATGGCGCACCGCCCAGCCGACCGTATGGCCGACGCCGCGATAGAAGCGCGTGTCATAAGCATCGTGATGGGTGCCGGCATGGGCGCGCTGCTTGAGGATCATGTAACCGAGCCAGGGCGTGAAATAGACCGCCACGAACCAGGAGGTGACGAGCGCGATGCCGACTACGTAGAACAGCGAGCGCACATATTCGCCGGCCGTTGAAGCGGCAAAGCCGACTGGGATGAAACCGGCCGTGGTGATCAGCGTGCCGGTGAGCATGGGAAAGGCGGTGGAGGAATAGGCAAAGCTTGCCGCGTCGAGGCGCTCCATCCCCTCTTCCAGCTTGCGCTCCATCATCTCGACGACGATCATGGCATCGTCGACCAGAAGGCCCAGCGCGATGATCAGGGCACCGAGCGAAATGCGCTGCAGGTCGATGCTCATGTAGTACATGATCGCCAGCGTTGCAGCGAGCACCAACGGAATGGCAATCGCGATGACGATACCGGAGCGCCAGCCAATCGAAATCAGCGACACGACCAGCACGATCACCAGTGCTTCCAAAAGCGCCTGGGTAAATTCGCCGACCGCTTCGGTGACGACTTCCGGCTGGTTGGAGACCTGCTCGACCGAAACGCCCACGGGTATGGTGTCTTCGAAGCGCTTGTAGGTATCCTCGACTCCCTTGCCGACATCGGTGACCTTGAAGCCCTTGGCCATCACCACGCCGAGCTGGACGCTGTCATGGCCGTTGAAGCGGAACTTGCGCTGGAAAGGATCTTCCAGGCCTTCCTTGACCGTAGCGATGTCGCCGAGCCGGATGACACTGCTGCCGGCGCGCAGCCGCAGCTCGCGGATTTCCGCCGGCGTTGTGACACCGCCCTCGACGGAGATGCGCACCGAACGCTCGGCCGTATCGATGCTGCCGGAGGCATCCACATCGTTCTGCCCGGCCAGCGCATCCTGGATATTGACGACGGTCAGGCCACGTTCGGCCAGTGCCTTGGAGGAAACGTCGATGAAGATCTTCTGCGGCTGGTCGCCGAGAATGACGGCCTTTTCGACGCCCGGCGTGGCGATCAGCATGTCGCGCGCCTGAATGGCGAACTGCTTCAATTCAGGATAGCTGTAGCCCTCGCCGCTGATCGAATGCAGCGTGATATAGGTATCGCCGAACTCATCGTTGAAATAAGGCCCGAGCAGGCCGGACGGCAGGTCTTGGCTGATGTCGCCGACCTTCTTGCGTACCTGATAAAAGGCATCCGCGACGTCCTGGGCATTGGTGTCGCCCTTGATCTGGATGGTGGTGATGGAAACGCCTGCACGGGTATAGGACTTCACCCAGTCGAGATGGGGTGTTTCCTGTAGCTTGCGCTCGATCTTGTTGACGACCTGGTTCTGCATGTCGTCGATCGAGGCACCTGGCCAGACCGACTGCACGACCATCACCCGGAAGGTGAAATCCGGATCTTCCTTCTGGCCCATGTTCATGACGCCGAGCGCGCCCATGACGATGATCAGGCCGAACAGGAAGCGGGCAATGCTGGGATGGGAAATCGCCCAGCGCGACAGGTTGAACGGCTGCCTGTCTTCAGGGCCGGATGCGGAAGGAGTGTTGTGCAAGCTCATGGTCTTTGCTCCTCATCCTGGCGCTCGGAGGGGACGGACGCAGTGGTCAGGCTGTTGACGCTGCCGAACCGCGACGAGACGGTTTCCGGCAGCCTCACCTTCATGTCTTCCTTCATGAATTGCGTGCCGGCCGAGACGACGAGATCGCCGGTCGACAGACCCTTGGAGATACGCACGCCATCGTCGGAAAAGTCGGCAACGGTGACGGGACGCGAGCTCACCGTGGCCTTGCTCCGATCGACGATCCAGACAACCGGCTGGTCGCCCTTCTTGCCGAGTGCGGCAAGCGGAATGGAATAGGCCGGAACCGAGTTGTCGGCGGTCGCTTCGATCGTCGCCGTCATGCCTAAAAGCACGCGCGGGTCCTCGGGCAGGCTGACGCGGATCGAGAAGGTGCGCGACTGGGCATCCGCACTGCCGGCCACTTCGCGGACCTTGCCGTCGAGCACCAGGTCGGCACTCGACCAGAAGCGTGCCTTGACGGTCTTGCCGGGCTTGAAATGCGCCACATCCATTTCGGGAACGGCGATCTGCACTTCCTTGCTGCCGTCGACGGCGACGGTGACGATTGGCGTGCCGGCGCTGACGACCTGGCCGATATCGGCGCTGGTGCTGGTGACGATGCCGCTTTGCTCCGACTTCAGCTCCGTATAGGCCGCCTGGTTGCGGGCCTGTTCGAGTGCCGAAACCGCAGACTGGCGGGTGGACGTCGCCTGGTCACGGGCAAGGCTTGCCTGCTCCAGCTCGGACTGCGAGGTGATGTTCTTGGAATGTAGGCTCTCGGCTCGGCGATAAGCGAGTTCGCTGATTTCAGCCTGTTTTTCGGCCGCCGAAAGATCCGCCTCGGCGCGGCGCACCGCCAGCTGCAGATCGGCAGGGTCGAGCCGGGCGAGCACGACACCGGGGGTAACGCGGTCGCCGATATCCACCGAACGCTCGGTGATCTTGCCGGCAACGCGGAAGCCGAGGTTCATTTCCGTGCGCGCTTTGACCGAGCCGGAATAAACAAGCATGCGGCCATTGTCCGGGCCAGCCAACTCAGTCACCTTGACGGGACGGACGACCTCAGGCGCCTCGGCCTTCTTTTCTTCCGAGCAGGCGGTAAGAGCAGTCAGAGCGGCCGCGACAGCCATGCCCTTGGGCAAGAAGGCGAGACGTCCATTGCCAATGAAAAACATGATCCCCACTCCCGGTGGTGGTTGAAATTGGCGCCCGGCGGGCACCGGTTCTACTTCAAGGCGTGCAGCGCGAATTTCACGAGATCTTCAGGCTTGCCGATCCTGGTTTCGGCCAGGCATTTGGCAACCAGTTGCGGATGACAGAGGATGACGGTCGCCGACATGAAGTTTTCGGCGCCAAGTGCAGCATCTTGCGCCCGGAATTCACCGCCCGAGATCCCCTCGGTGATTGTACGCTCCACGAGAAGGCGGAGCTTTTCGATATGCTCCTCGATCACCGGCCAGTTCTGCTCCATGGCGACAACCACCATCTCGTGAACCTTCTTCTCGTCCAGCATGGTCTCGAGAGTGAACTGGAACTGGCCAAGCGTGAACTCCATCAGCCGTGCGCAGGCGCTGCCCTTACCCTCGACGATCGAACGCGCGACCTCATAGCTGGCAGACAGCATACGGCGGCAAAGCGCCTGATGGATCTCCGACTTGGAGGAGAAGAACCGGTAGATATTAGCCGGCGACATGCCGAGATCCCGGGCAATGTCGGCCACGTTGGTTTTGGTATAGCCGTAGTGCTTGAACAAGCGCTCGGCGGCATCCAAAATCCGCGTCAGGTTCTCCTGACGGCTCGTTTCGATTGTGTTTTCCTGGATATCCATCGGGGCCTCGCAGACACGTAATGACGTGTGACGAATTTCATATTTCGTCAGTCGTAAGACTCCTATGCTTGAGAGTCAATGCGGCATGCCCATATTTGCAAGAAAACCACAGCAAAAGATGTTGGAACCGGCTTCCCTATCATGCATTAAACCGTGTTGAACTGGGTGCGACGGCCGGGGAGCGATTCGATGAGCATGCCGCAAAGTTACGAAGTGACCTTGCTTGACGAGGAACGCTACCGGCTTCTCGTCGACTCTATCACCGACTACGCTATCTACATGCTAGACCCCGATGGGCGCATAGCCAGCTGGAATGCGGGGGCCCAGCGCTTCAAGGGCTACGAAGCCTGGGAGATTTTGGGCCAACATTTTTCCAGCTTCTATACGGATGAAGACCGCGCCGCCGGTCTTCCCGAGCGTGTATTGCGCGGCGCCTTGACGGAGGGTCGCTTCGAGAACGAGGGATGGCGGGTCCGCAAGGATGGCAGTCGCTTCTGGGCGCATGTGGTTGTCGATCCGATCCGCGATCAGTCCGGAAACCTGCTGGGCTATGCCAAGGTCACCCGCGACCTGACGGAACGGAAGACGGCCGAAGCGGAACTGAAGCGCAGCCACGAGCAGTTCCAGCTCCTCGTTCAGGGCGTGACCGATTATGCGCTTTATATGCTGGATCCCGATGGGCATGTCAGCAACTGGAATGCCGGCGCGGAGCGCATCAAGGGATATCTCGCCGATGAAATTGTCGGCAAGCATTTCTCCCAATTCTATACGGATGAAGACCGGGAAAAGGGAGAGCCCGCCAAGACACTGGCCACGGCACGGCGCGACGGTCGGTTCGAAAAGGAGGGCTGGCGCCAGCGCAAGGACGGCACCCGCTTCCTGGCCCATGTCATCGTCGATGCCATTCGCAATGACCAAGGCGAGATCATCGGCTTTGCCAAGATCACCCGCGACATTACTGAAAAAGTTCAGGCGCAGAAGGCGCTTGCCCAGGCTCGCGAAGAGCTCTTTCAATCCCAGAAGATGGAGGCGATCGGCCAGCTGACCGGCGGCATCGCCCATGACTTCAACAATCTCCTGATGGCCATCCTCGGCAGCCTGGAAATGCTGAAGAAGAGAATGCCGGACGATCCGGCGCTGACGCCGCTTCTGGAAAATGCCATTCAGGGTGGCGAAAGGGGTGCTGCCCTGACGCAGCGCATGCTGGCATTTTCGCGCCGGCAGGAGCTCAACATGAAGCCGGTCGATCTTGGCGCCCTGGTCAACGGCGTAATGGACTTCCTGCAGCGCTCGCTCGGTTCAGCGGTACGGATAGAGACATCCATTCCAGTGTCGAACGCGGTGGTGGTCACCGACGCCGTCCAGCTGGAGACGGCTTTACTGAATCTTGCGGTTAATGCCCGAGACGCCATGCCGAGCGGCGGGACGATCACCATTGCCGCGGAGGAATATCTGACCGACGGCACCGGCGACAGGCTGAAGCCTGGCCGCTACATGCGGCTTTGGGTGACCGATACCGGCGAAGGCATGGATGCCGAGACACTGGAACAGGCGACCACGCCCTTCTTCACCACCAAGGGTGTCGGCAAGGGCACCGGGCTCGGCCTGTCCATGGTCCAGGGCCTGACGGAGCAGTCGGGCGGCAAACTTCGCGTTGAAAGCGTCAAGGGCAAGGGAACCTCAGTATCTCTGTTCCTGCCAAGCGCCGACAGCGACGTCGTTCCGGAAGCAGAAGAGCCCGCGGCCATGCCAGCCAACGGGCCGAGCAAGCCCCTCACGGTTCTGGCCGTCGACGACGATGCGCTCGTCTTGATGAACACGACCATGATGCTGGAAGATCTCGGCCATACGGTAATCGAGGCTTATAGCGGCCCGGAAGCGCTGGATATGCTGAAAAGCAACGACCAGATCGACCTGGTAATCACCGATCATTCCATGCCTCGAATGACCGGCTCGGAACTGGCGAACCAGATCCGCAGCCAGTGGCCACAGCTGCCGGTGGTGCTGGCAACCGGTTACGCCGAACTGCCTTCCGGCGGCGACAACCGCCTGCCGCGCCTACCGAAACCTTTCTCCCAGAACCAGTTGCAGGAGGTCATGGCCTCCGTTCTCGGCGCCGCCGGCTGAACAAAGGCGCCGATCAAACGTTTGGCGGGTGTCAAATCCGGAGAACGACGCCATGGTTCGCAAACACCAACATTTTCACGATACCCTGCCGCAGGTGGAAAACGAATTTCCGCCAAGCGCCGCGCTGGAAGGCGCGGTGTCGGACGCGCTTGCCTCGGCTGGCGGCTTAGATGCCACGGACGTCACCGTCACCGCCGACGGCTCGACGATCACGCTTGCCGGCAACGTCTTTCAACTGGAAGAAGTGGCTCGCGCCGAAGAAGTAGCGCGCAGCGTTTCTGGGGTGACGGAAGTTCGTAACAGCCTTCGCTCCACCATGCCCGCGCCGCAACCACGCGGCATCTGACGAAAAAAAGCCCGGAAGCGAAGGACGCTTCCGGGCTTTTCCTTTTGTTCGTTTGCCTTTAGCGCGGCAGCGTATAGGCGATGATATAGTCGCCCGGCTTGGTCCCGATCGAGCCATGCCCGCCGGCCACCATGACCACGAACTGACGTCCGTCATCCACCGCATAGGTCATCGGCGTCGACTGGCCGCCAGCCGGAAGTCTCGTCTTCCACAATTCCTCGCCATTGGTCAGGTCATAGGCGCGCAGGTAATTGTCGACCGCAGCTCCCAGGAAAGCGACGCCGCCCTTGGTGATCATCGGCCCGCCGATGCCGGGCACTCCGACCTTGAATGGCAGCGGCAGCGGCGTCATGTCATAAACGGTTCCATTGCGATGCTTGTATGCGACCTTACCGGTCCTGAGATCGGCGCCGGCGACATAACCCCATGGCGGCGCCTGGCAGGGGACCTGCAGAGGCCCGAGGAAAGGACCCATGTAAACGCCATAAGGCGCGCCCTCGTTGCGGTTGAGGCCCTGTTCGCTGCCCTTTTCGCCCTCACCCTTCGGAGCAATCTCGGCCCGCGGCACGAGGCGCGAGGTGAAAGCGAGATAAGTCGGCATGCCGAACATCACTTGGCGCTCCGGATCCACTGCAACGCTGCCCCAGTTGAACGTGCCGAAATTGCCGGGGTAGATGAGTGACCCTTGCAAGGAAGGCGGCGTGTAGCGGCCTTCGTATTTGTGCTGATAATAACGGATGCGGCACACCATCTGATCGAACATGGTGACGCCCCACATGTCGCTTTCCTTCAGCTTTTCCGGCTTGAAGCTAAGCGCCGAGGTCGGCTGGGTGGGTGCCGTGCGGTCTTCCGGAATGGCACCGCCCGGAGCCGGCTCTTCGGTGACCGGCAGGATTGGCTCGCCCGTCCGCCGGTCGAGCACGTAGATATCGCCCTGCTTAGTCGGCCCAACCAGGGCCGGAACCACGGTATTATCCGGCTTGGTGATGTTCAGCAGAACCGGCTGGGCCGGCACGTCCATGTCCCAAAGGTCGTGATGCACCGTCTGGCGCACCCAGCGATCGGCGCCGGTATTGATGTCGAGCGCGACGATGGAGGAGGAATATTTCTCGACATTCTCGCTGCGATTCATGCCGAGCTGATCAGGCACCTGATTGCCGAGCGGCACGTAGACAAGACCCAGTTCCTCGTCGACGCTGAAGACCGACCAGCTGTTCGGCGAATTGGTCGTATAAGTCTGGCCAGGTGCGAGCGGCTGTGTTTGGCCGGGATTACCGGAATCCCAGTTCCAGATCAGCGCACCGCTGTTGACGTCAAAGGCGCGGATGACGCCGGACTGCTCCTGCGTCGAATAGTTGTCGTTGACGGCTCCGCCGATGATGATCTTGTTGCCGACGACGGCCGGCGGCGACGTGGAATAATAATAGCCGGCGGGATTGTGCTGCATGCCGCTCTGCAGATGCAGCGTGCCCTGATCGGCAAACCCGGTGCAGACCTGACCATTGGCGGCATCGAGCGCGATCAGCCGTGCATCGGCCGTTGGCAGGTAGACGCGTTCGGCACAAGGCGAGCCGGCAGCAGCGGCTACGTCCTTGTAATAGCTGACGCCGCGGCAGGTCTGGTGCTGCCGATCCGGGTTCATCCCCGAATTGGCATCGTATTTCCATTTTTCCTTGCCGGTCGTCGCATCAAGCGCAATGGCCAGGTTGTGCGGCGTGCAGACATAAAGCGAATTGCCGATTTTGAGCGGCGTCACCTGATAGGTAGTTTCGCCGACATCGTCCGGCCGCTTTACATCGCCGGTCTGGTAGCGCCAGGCTTCGGTGAGGTTAGCGACATTGTCGACCTTGATCTGGTCGAGCGGTGAATAGCGCTGGCCGAAGGGCGTCCGGCCATACTGGTGCCAGTCGCCATCCGGAACATTGCCGCCCAGCGGCGGCGCAGCCGCAACGGACTGGGAGGGAAGGTCACCGCTTTGATCATAAGGGTCGAAGAACATCGACAGCAGAGCAACGGCGATCGAGATCGCCACGCAGACAGCCAGCGGAACGGCGCTTGCTCCATACCGCATCCCGCTTGGACTGAGGAAGCCGAGCGGCTTGCGGATCCACGGTGTCAGCAGCCAGAGCCCGAGCACGATGATGACGCCGCCGCGCGGGCCGAGCTGCCACCAGTCGAAGCCGACCTCCCAGATTGCCCAGATCAGGGAAACGATGACGATCACTGCATAAACGTGAAGGGCAATCCGCTTCTTTAAGAAAAGCAGCACGGCGGTCAGCACGAAGGCGAGGCCGCAAACTAGGTAATTGGCACTGCCGCCGAGCATCAGCAACTGCCCGCCGCCGACTGCGAGCGCCAGCCCGATCAGCGTGAAGATGACCGCGGTTATCTTAATAGCCATAATGAATCCGTTCCGATGAAAAACCGACGCGCCGAGCCTCCGCCAGCCCGAGCTTGAACATAAGCTAAGGCGCAAAGTTCCTGGGTCCATTCCCCCTCCAAAAATTTTACGGAACCGTCACAAGTTTGAGCCGGTTTGATAGCATCGAAGAAAAACCCGGAGATGCTGTGGACAGGGTCCCGAGGGCTGCGGCAAGTCATCCTTCGGCGCTTCTGCGCACGCGCGACGACCCTGATGCCGAGGTGAACCCGGCGAAATTCTATGACGATTTAAAAGACGATTTCTGATTTTGCGGAGTAGGCATGGCATACGAACTTTATTACTGGGACGGTATTCAGGGCCGGGGCGAGTTCATCCGGCTCGCACTGGAAGAAGCGGGAGCCGATTATCTCGATGTGGCCCGCAGCAGCGTCGGGGCCCAGAAAATGATGGCCTATCTCCAGGGCAAGCAGGGCTACTTGGACATGCCATTCGCCCCACCCTTCCTGAAGGACGGGGATCTGGTCGTTTCGCACTTGGCCAATATACTCCAATATCTCGGACCCAAGATGAACCTCGTCCCAGATGACGAGCGGACCCGCGTTTTTGCACACGGCGTGCAGCTGACGATCTCCGACTTCATCGCCGAGGTGCATGATACGCATCATCCGATCAGTACCGCCGATTACTACGAGGACCAGAAGCCTGAGGCGAAGGCGCGCACCACGTCCTTTTTGAAGCACAGGGTCCCGAAATTCATCGGTTACTTCGACCGTTTGATCGATTGCAATCCGGTCAAGAGCGGGCATGTGATCGGCGGCAGCCTGAGTTATGTGGACCTGTCCCTCTTCCAGCTAGCCGAGGGACTGACCTATGCCTTTCCGCGCGCCATGGTGGGTTTCGACCGGAATTATCCGCATGTCGCGACCTTGCGTGATCAGGTGCGCCAGCGACCGAGGATCGCGTCCTATCTCAAATCGGATCGGCGGCTGGCTTTCAACGAAAGCGGGATATTCCGTCACTATCCGGAACTGGACCAGGATCCGGCGTGACATCGGCCAAACGAAAGCCGGCGCCTATGGGCAGGCGCCGGCTAAGGTCTGAGATGTCACCGGCACCACTGCTGCCGGAAAGCGAGGCTATCTCACCTCTTCGCCCAATTCCTGGAGGATCTGGTGCCGGGCCCGGTTGAGCCGGCTTTTGACGGTGCCGACGGCGCAGTCGCATATTTCTGCGGCAGCTTCGTAGCTTTCGCCGAGGATGGCGACCAGCGTCAGGACTTCGCGATAATGCGGCGGCAGCTTCTGCAAGGCGCGCTGCACTTCGCGGGCCCGAACGGCCATTTCCTGGGTAGCCGCCATGGGGGTATCGCCGGACACGTTTTCCTCGACCCCCGGCGCCTCCCGTCCCAGCACCTTGGAACGGGTGTAGAACGTGTTGCGCATGATCGTGAAGAGCCACGACTTCAGCTTGGTACCCGGCTCGAACTTGTCGAGATTGCCAAGCGCCTTCATCAAGGTTTCCTGGACGAGGTCGTCTGCATCGGTGGAACTGCGGCAAAATGTGCGGGCAAAGGCGCGGAGGGCCGGGATGAGCCGCACTATGTCTGCACGTGCAGGATCGCCGTTCAACTGTGATTCAGACACCGTTGCCTACCTCTCCCTGAGTCCCAATGGCGGAAATGACGGTGGCAAACGCATGCCCCGGGGTATTGGTTCCGCTAACATGAACGTCCCATTCATCTTGCTGCTAGATGCTCGAATCGCCGACGGAACAAAGACGCCACCGCGCCTGTTGATAGGCTTTCACGGAGTTTTTGTCGTGGCACCGCGTGCAAACTGGAAAGGCTATATCAAGGTCGGAGAACTGAGCTGCCCCGTCGCTCTCTACACGGCCGCCTCAACCTCCGATCGTGTGAGTTTTCACATCGTCAACCGGGAAACCGGCCACCGCGTCCACCGCCAGATGGTCGACGCCGATACCGGCCAGGAAGTGGAAAGCGAAGACATCGTCAAAGGATATGAGGTCTCGAGCGGCGAATATGTCTTCCTGGAGCCCGACGAGATCAAGGCAGCCGTTCCGCAAAGCGACAAGACGCTGGAGCTGGACACCTTTATCGCCTGCGGCGACGTTGATACGACCTTTCTCGACAAGCCCTATTATCTCGCCCCCGCCGACAAGGCTTCTGCCGAAGCCTTTGCGCTGATCCGTAAGGGGCTGCAGGAAAAGAATGTCGCGGCACTGGCGCAAACCGTCCTGTTCCGCCGTCTGCGCACGCTGCTGATCCGCCCGAGCGAAGACGGTCTGATCGCTGCTACCTTGAACTACGATTATGAGGTGCGGCCGGCCAAGGAGATCTTCTCCGACATCAAGACCTTCGAGATCGAGGGCGAAATGCTCGACCTCGCCAAGCATATTATCGACACCAAACGTGGCGAGTTCGACCCGACCAAGTTCGACGACCGCTATGAGGAAGCGCTGGCGGAACTGATCCGTGCCAAGATCGAGGGCCGCAAGATCAAGAAGAAGCCGGCTCCGGAACCCAAGAAGGTATCGAGCCTGCTCGACGCCCTCAGGCAAAGTGCCGGCGGCACGGGTGGCAAAGACAAGCCCGCGCCCAAGAAGACGGCCCGCAAATCTGCTTCGGCCAAGAAATCCGTATCGCGTAAAACTGCGGCTCCGCAGAAAAAGGCAGGCTGACCATGGCGCTCGAAACCTACAACCAGAAACGGAATTTCGAAGTCTCCCCGGAACCGCAGGGCCTCGAGGGCCAGACCGGCGGCAACAGTTTCGTGATCCAGAAGCACGATGCGACCCGGCTGCATTACGATTTCCGGTTGGAAATGGACGGTGTGCTGAAAAGCTGGGCGGTCACCCGCGGGCCGAGCCTCGTTCCCGGAGAAAAGCGGCTGGCCGTGCATGTGGAAGATCATCCGCTCGACTATGGCACGTTCGAAGGCACGATCCCGGAAGGCAATTACGGCGCGGGCGCCGTCATGCTGTGGGACCGCGGCAGCTGGGCGCCGATCGGCGATCTGCACAAGGCCTACAAGAAGGGTCATCTCGAATTCGAGCTGAAGGGCGAGAAGCTGGAAGGGCGGTGGCATCTGGTGCGCATGGGCCATCGGGAAGGCGAGAAGCGCGAAAACTGGCTGCTGATCAAGAGCGAGGACGAGTTTGCCCGCGCGGAAGGCGACAAGGACATTTTGGAAGAGCTGCCGCTTTCGGTTAAAACCGGAAAGACGCTGGAGGAGATCTGGGGCAAGGTGCCCGCCAAGAAACGCAGTACCAAGGCCGGGAAGATGCCGGCCAAGGCATCGGACAAGGGATCGGACAAGTCAAGCAAGACAGCCGTTTCCGCAGCGCATCCAAATACGATGAAGGGCGCGCAGAAGAGCCCGCTCCCAGACTTTGTGGAACCGCAGCTGGCAACGCTGGTCAAGAGCGCGCCATCGGGAAAGCGCTGGCTGCACGAGATCAAGTTGGACGGCTATCGTCTCCAGGCCCGCATCGAAAAGGGCGAAGTGAAGCTGCTAACCCGCACCGGCCTCGACTGGACCCATAAATTCGGCGCCGACATCGTTGCCGAGCTGGAAAAACTTGAGCTCGAGGATGCGGTCATCGATGCCGAAGTGGCCATCGAAGCCGGCTCCGGCGCCACCGACTTTTCGCTCCTGCAACAGGATCTCAGCGAAGGCCGCTCCGACCGTTTTACCTTTTACGCCTTCGATCTCCTTCACCTCGACGGCTATGACCTGACCGACGCCAAGCTGATCGACCGCAAGGCAGCGCTGGAGAAACTGCTGGCGGGGAGCGGTTCGGCCCTCCGCTATAGCGAACATTTCGGTGAGGAAGGCGGTCTCGTGCTCAAGCATGCCTGCCGCCTCAGCCTGGAAGGAATCATTTCCAAGATTGCCGATGCGCCCTACCGCGCCGGTCGTGGCCGCGACTGGGTAAAATCCAAATGCTCGGCCCGCCAGGAATTCGTAGTGGCCGGCTATGTCCCCTCCTCCGTCAACAGCCATGCGATCGGCTCGCTGGTCATGGGCTATTACGACAAGGGAAAGCTGCGCCATGCCGGACGCGTCGGCACGGGCTATTCCAATGCGGTAGCCCAGTCACTGTTCAAGCAGCTCGATAACTTCCGCATCGACAAGAGCCCGTTCGACGAGAAGCTGGCCAGCATCGAGAAGAAGGACGTGGTGTTTCTGGAGCCGCGGATCGTCGCCGAGGTCGAATTTCACGGCTGGATGGCCGATGCGCATATCCGCCACGCCTCCTTCCGGGGCTTGAGGGAGGACAAGGATCCCAAGGAGATCGTGCGAGAAGGTGCCGTGGCGGAAGCAGAAACCAAAGAGGACGCCAAGCAGCCTCAGCGGACCGTCACGTTGACCCATCCCGACCGGGTCTACTGGCCGGATGCCGGCGTTACCAAGGAAGGGCTTGCCGATTATTATGCGCAGGTCTGGCGGCTGATGGCGCCCTTTATCGTCAACCGGCCGCTGTCTCTGGTGCGCGGCCCCGACGGCATCACAAAACCGCTCTTCTTCCAGAAGCACGGCTGGAAGGGCATGAACAAGAACATCCTCCTGAAGCCCGATCCCGCCGATAAGACGGAAGAGGACGTTTATATCCGGGATTTTGACGGCCTGCTCGGCCTTGTTCAGGGCGCCACGCTCGAAATCCATCCCTGGGGCTCGACCCTCGATGATTGGGAAAAGCCGGACATGGTCAATATCGACCTCGACCCGGGAGACGGCGTCTCCTGGACCGCCGTCATCGCGGCCGCCCATGAGGTGAAGCAGCGCTTCGAGGACATGGGGCTCGTCGGCTTCGTCAAGACATCCGGCGGCAAGGGTTTGCACGTGGTGGCGCCGGTCAAGCCGGAGGCGGAATGGCCCGAGGTGAAGGCATCGATGAAGGCGTTAGCCGACGGCATGGCCGGCGACGATCCCGACAAATACGTCTCCACGATCACCAAGTCGAAGCGCAAGGGCAAGATCCTGATCGACTATCTGCGAAACGGCAGGGGAGCGACGGCGGTGGCGCCCTATTCCACGAGAGCGCGGCCCGGCGCTCCGGTTTCCATGCCGCTGTCCTGGGATGAACTCGGCGGCGCGATCGGCCCGAACTATTTTACCGTGATCAATGCGCCGGCCCGCATCGCCCAGCTGGCGAGCGATCCATGGGCCGACTTCCGCAAGGCTGCAGCACCGATCAAGTTCGACCTTAAGAAAAAGAAGTGACGCCTATTTGCGCGTCGACTTCCTTTCGGCTTCGAGGCTCTTTTTCAGCGCACTGGTAATGTCGATGACATTATTGGTGCGCTCAGGCGTCTTGGCGGAAGCCTGCTTCTTCGTCTTGCGGCCTTTCTTGCGGGCAGCAATGATGTCGAGAAGCTTGTCCTGGACAGGATCGTCCACCATGGACGGATCCCAGGCCTGGGTCCGCTCCTCGATGATCTTCTTCATCATCGACAACTGCTTGGCTTCCGCCTTCTCGGAAGGCTTGCCAGGCATATAATCTTCAGCGTTGCGGACCTCGTCGCCATAGCGGAGCGTCCAAACCACAATGCCCTTGTCCTTGGGCATGAGCAGCACGGCCCGCTCGCGGCGATACATGACCAGCCGCGCAATGCCGCCGGTGCCGGTATTGGCCATCGCCTCGCGGATCACCGCAAAGGCCTCGGCGCTCACTTCGTCATCGGGTGCGAGATAATGCGGCCGGTCATACCAGGTCCAGCCGATCGAACCAGACGGAATGAAAGTCTCGATGTCGATGGTGCGGGTGCTTTCAAGACCCACATCCTCGATCTCCTCATCCTCGAAGAGCACATATTCGTCCTCGCTCTTCGGGTAACCCTTGACCTGATCCTCGTCCTCCACGGACGCGCCGGTTTCGGCATCGACATACTGGCTGAGGACACGGTTATGGGTTTTGCGGTTGATGTTGTGGAAGCGGACCTTGGCGCCTTCGGAAATGGCCGGCGTCATGGTGACACGGCAGGTGACCAGCGACAGCTTCAGATAGCCTTTCCAGAATACGCGGGGCGCCACGGACAACTCCTTATTGTTTGCCTGGACAACCCGAACATGCTCCGCTTGGTTCCGGAACAAACATCCGGAACAGCCGTTTGCCCGAACCAGATCGCAGGAGGCATTTCCATGAGCATCAACAGCACCCCTAATTCCCCTCCGAAGGACCAGGGCAAGGCAGCCCAAAGCAGCGCCCGTGAGAGAGGCAATGATGCCGCTCTCGAAGAACAGCTCGAGGAAGGTCTCGAAGACACGTTCCCGGCGAGCGACCCGGTTGCGACCACCGTGACCTCCATCCCGGCCGGCACGCCAGCGCCCCCGAAACGTTAAATTCGGATCATCTGATCAAGCACTGGAACAAATGGGGCGGCTTCCTGGATAGGAAGCTGCCCTACTTCATTTATCCTCTGTGACTTTTTCGGGATATCCGAAATAACCCCCGATACTGTAAGAGGGACTCTGTAGGGTTTTCCGGCCAGCGATTGGGCCGGCACCGGTTATGCCGTAGTGATACCTCAGAGGTCGGGATGGCGAAACAGAACAGTTCGGTTAAGGAGCAGGAGGCAAGGATAGGACGCCGGGTCAACCGGCAGGTTTCCGTCTTGCTGACCGAGATCGAAAAGGAAGAGGTTCCTGACCGCCTGCTCGACCTGGCACGCGAGTTGCAGAAGGCTCTCAACGAAAAGATGGAAGCACGCGCCTCAGAATAGCGACCGATAACGCCGGCGGTGGGAGCGAAACCGCTCGCTCATGAGAGTAACTGCCCCCCGGATGGACGATCGTCCTCCCCCATTTCCCTTGCATTTCGTTGACCGTCCGACGCGCCGGCTGATCATCTGAGCGGCTGCCATTGTCCTTGTCTCTTGCGCCATTCCCAGCGGGAACTTTAGCCGGTCCTCATGGTTTTTGGCGCTCTGGAAAAGGAGGCAAGCCGATGGAGGATCTGGGCCGTTGCAGACATCTCTGCGTCGACATGCAGCGCATGTTCGCCGAAGCCACACCATGGCAGATACCCTGGATGCAGCGCGTTCGCGAGCCAGTAGCGGCGCTTTCCGAGGTTCACGCGGATAAGACCATATTCACGCGCTTCCTGCCGCCCAAGACACCGGGCGATGCCTTTGGAAGTTGGCGAGAGTATTACGAGAAATGGCCGATGATGACCCGCAGCCAGCTCGGTGACGAGATGGGCGATATCATTCCTGAACTTCGGGCCCTGGTGCCGCCTGCCACGGTTTTCGACAAGATGACCTATTCGCCCTGGCTCGACGGCCGCCTGCACGCCTATCTGCAGCACGAGGAGGTGACTACGCTGGTGATTTCCGGCGGTGAAACCGATGTCTGCGTGCTGGCGACTGTGATCGGCGCTGTCGATCTCGGGTACTACATCATCCTCCTCCAAGATGCGATATGCAGCACCTCCGACGAGACCCATGATGCGTCGCTGTCGCTGTTCGGCAGCCGCTTCTCCAGCCAACTCAGGCTTGCACGCGTTGAAGACATACTCAGCTCTTGGGCGTAGCTCCAAAGGAACCTTCCGGCGTTTCGTCGGTTTCCAGTAGCAGCAATCGCACTACCATCGAAGGAGCCACCGATGAAAAACGAGCAGCCAAAAGCCGGCCGTCCCGGGGAAACGTCGCAGTGGCCCCGCTGGGAAGGACCGGCGGAAAGCCGCCCAAGCGGATATCTTCAGGGCGAGACAAACATCTTCGCAACGGAGCCCGGACAGGAAAAGCAGGCAGGCAAGGGCCCCCTCGGCTACCAGCGCGCGGATGATCTCGTCGAGCAGGACGTCAAAGAGCAACTGACTCAGGACGCCTTTCTCGATCCCACCAATATCACTGTCACGGTTCAGGACGGCGTCGTTAGTCTGGGAGGCTATGTCGCGCAGCTCGCCGACAAGGAGAGGGCCGAGGCCTGCGCCCTGTCGGTCGAGGGTGCGCAATCCTGCCAGAACAATCTTCGCCTCGCTCCCGAACGGCACTAACGTCCGGATAGGAGACAGCAATGGCAGACAATCTCTGGTTCATCCTCGTCGCGATCGGCCCCATCCTTCTGGGTGGCGCCATCGCTTATGCAATGCTGCAGCGCCGGCGCCTGTCGAGCAGCGAAAAGGCACGTCAGGAAGAGGCCGTTAAAGCTCTTTATGACAAGCCGCAGGGCGGCCGCCAGCCGAGCACGCACAGCCGATAACGGGCGGAACCTTTCGCGGCGGCTTGTCGTTACGAGTCTCGCAATCCCCTGATCAAGAATGTCTACAACAAGGAGAAACACCATGGCCAACAAGACCCTCGACGACCTGTTCTATGAGACGCTCAAGGACATCTATTATGCCGAGCGCCAGATCGCCAAGGCCCTTCCGAAGATGGCACGCGCCGCCCAGGACGAAAAGCTCAAGGCTGCCTTCAAGACCCACAAAGATGAAACCGAAGGCCAGATCGACCGGCTGAAGCAGGTCTTCGAACTGATCGGCAAGCGCGCCCAGGGCAAGACCTGCGACGCGATCGAAGGTATCATTTCCGAAGGCGAAGAAATCATGGAAGAGTTCAAGGGCACGCCTGCTCTGGACGCCGGTCTTCTGGCTGCGGCTCAGGCCGTTGAGCACTACGAGATCAGCCGTTATGGCACCCTGCGCGCCTGGGCACAGCAGCTCGGCCTGAAGGAAGCGGTGACGCTCCTCGAAGAGACGCTGGCTGAAGAGTCCAAGACGGACGAACTGCTGACTGGCTTGGCCGAATCGGCTGTCAACTCGGCTGCCCAGAAAGCTGCATAAGGTCGAGCGACCAAACAAAAATAGGATGCGGCTCGGCTGCATCCTTACAAAAAAAGAGGCCCGGAGACCGGGCCTCTCGATTGGCAACAGGCGGTAACTAGAAGCTCATGGATGCAGGTGGCCTTGCCAGACTCATTGCCTGGACCGGCAGCATTTCACCGTTCAGCGCCTGGTATCGAAAGAGCCGACCACGCCCCTTACGGGCCAATTGGGCCTGAGCCGCTTCTAGCGCAAGCTCATAGCTGTAATAGGCGCAGGGCGACTGGACGCCATCGAGGACGTAAACCCAGCCTGTGGCATCAGGCATGATATCGCAGTAGTTTTCCATTCATGTACTCCTCCCAGAGGGCTCTAACGCCGATGCCCGAAGAAAGTTCCGATCAGCGCCGTCAGCGGTAGCTTTAGTCATAGTCACCCGAACTTTTCTCATTGCCGCTGGAACCTTTTGTCTACATCGGCGTTGGGCGTTTGGGCGAATGGAGACGAACATGGCGGAATCCAACGAAGAATGGATCAGAAGGCGTGCCTACGAGTTGTGGGAAGCCGAAGGCTATCCCACAGGCAAGGATGCCGAGCATTGGGAACAAGCAAGACTTGAATATATGACGAATAACCCGGCAGCGGCCGGTTCAGGCAAATCCCGCCGAAAGGCAAATGGCGCAGCAGAAACGCCAGCAGAGATAAAGAGCAGCGCAGCCAAGGCCACGTCGAGCAAGACGTCTGCATCGAAGGCAGCGGGCAAAGCCGCTGCGGGCTCCAAGCCGACGAAACCGACCGATCTCGCCAGCGCCGCCGAAGCAACTTCCACCAAAGCGAACTCTTCCAAGGCTGCGGCCGCGAAAGCCACGCCGGTTAAGACATCTGCCGCGAAAGCTCCAACAACACCTGCCGCTTCCGTGCAGGAGCCTGATAAGAAGCGCTCTAAGAAGGCCGCGGCTGGCGGCTGACAGCAATGACTGCTGTCACTCTGTCCGAACCCTATCTAAATTTACAGTGGCCGTGGCGACGACAGTCGCCGCGGCCGATATCTTGTTCCTGCTTGGATTTTTCGGATGAGTGTCGGGCGTACGGTTTATTCAATTCCACTTCGGCCATGGAACGTGCAATGTAAGCCACGCGTTCTGATCTACACAAATGCAGCATGGCGGAGGCAGGCATGATGAACGCGCAGGTTTCTGTTGAAAGCATAGCCCGCAATCCTGCCCAAAGGATCAATCGGGTTGCCGCTTCTGCCCGCCGGAATGGGGATATCTCTGAAATGAAGGTTTTGTCGGTGACATCCGAAATCTACCCCTTGGTCAAGACCGGGGGTTTGGCGGATGTGACTGGATCTCTGCCTAAGGCGCTCGCCTCCTGTGGCGTCGAAACCACCTCGCTTGTGCCCGGCTATCCGAGGGTCATGGAGCAGCTGAAAAACGCGACGCCGCTCGTTGTTTTCGACGATCTCCTGGGCGTGCGCGCTTCGCTTCTGCATGCGCGGGTGGATGGGTTGAGCCTCTTTATTCTCGACGCGCCCAGCCTCTACGACCGTCCAGGCGGCCCTTATGTGGATGCGCATGGCCGCGATCACGCGGATAATTGGAAGCGCTTTGCAGCGCTTTCACGCGCCGCAGCCGAGATCGCATCCGGCCTTCTACCCGGTTGGCAGCCCGATCTCGTGCATACGCATGATTGGCAGTCGGCCCTCACCTCCGTTTATATGCGGGACATGGGCTGCACGACGCCGGTCGTCATCACTATCCATAACATTGCCTTCCAGGGCCAGTATTCGGCGCAGATCCTGCCGGAGATCAGGCTTCCCGCCAGCCTCTACAACATGCAAGGACTGGAATATTTCGGCGATATCAGCTTCCTCAAGGGCGGCCTGCAGACGGCGGATGCGATCACCACTGTCAGCCCGACCTATGCCCGCGAAATCCTGACGCCGCGCTTCGGCATGGGCATGGACGGCGTTCTGAACGAACGCGTTTCCATCCTGCGGGGCATCGTCAACGGGATCGACCTCGACGTCTGGAACCCGGCCACCGACCCCTATCTGCCGCGCAATTACGACCTCACCAGCTTGAGGCGGAAGCGTGAAATCCGCCAGGTCCTGATGAAGACCTTCGATCTGGATACCGATGACGACGGTCCGGTCTTTGCGGCGGTCAGCCGCCTGACATGGCAGAAGGGCCTCGACATGCTGGCCGAAACGGCCGACGAGGTCGTTGCCAATGGCGGCAAGCTGATCATCTTCGGCCAGGGCGATCACGATATCGAGCAGCATCTTCTCGCGACGGCGCAGCGCTATCCGCGACGCATGGCGGTGCATATCGGCTATGATGAACCGACCGCGCACCTGATCCACGGTGGGTCCGACGCCATCGTCCAGCCTTCCCGCTTCGAGCCCTGCGGCCTGACCCAACTCTACGCGCTGCGGTACGGAACAGTCCCGGTCGTCTCAAGGACCGGGGGCCTGTCTGAGACCATCATCGATGCCAATGACGCGGCCATGTCCGCACGTGTTGCCACCGGATTTCAGTTCCACCCCGTTACGACGGACGGGCTGAGATTGGCCTTGAGGCGCGCCATGCATGCCTATGTCGAGCCGAAAATGTGGGCGCGCTTGCAGAACCAGGGCATGAAAGCAAAGTTTTCCTGGGAGCGCAGCGCCGAACAGTATGCCACGGTTTATGCCAACCTGATCCGCAAGTCCGGCCGCGCCGCATCCACCAGCGATATCCGCCGCGCCTCCTTCTGAGGCGTCGCGGCTGAAGTCAGTTTAATAAAAAAACCGGCCTCGGGCCGGTTTTATTATGTCTCGTTGTATAAGGAGAGGTCGCCGGAGGGTCGAATACCCCCCGGCGACTGGTTCCGATGTCGGTTATGGTCTGCGGAAGAGCACCAGGCTTCGACCTTCAAGTTCGAAGTCCCGTTCCTTGGTGATGACCTGGCCGTGCTTGGTGACATCCGACGTCGTCAGTTCCAGCACCCAGCCGCCTTCGCCGAACTGCGGGATGCGGAACGGAACATTGCCTTCAAACGGATTGAACAGCAGCAGCACGTCGTGCCATATGCCTTCTTCCTCCTTCAGATCGCCGCGGCCGATGTAAAGGCCAATCGTCGAGCCTTCTTCCCACTGCTCGGCAGTCTGGAATCCGCCGCCGGCATTGAACCACTTGATGTCCATCCCGTCGCGCCAGTTCTCGCGCCGCAGGATCGGCTGCTCGTGGCGCAGCTTGATGATCCGGCGGGTAAATTCGCGCAGCTCCTCGCAGCTTTCTGGCAAGTCCTCCCAATGCACCCAGGAAATGTCGCTGTCCTGGCAATAGCCGTTGTTATTGCCCATCTGGCTGCGACCGAACTCGTCGCCGGCCAACAGCATGGGCGTGCCGTGCGAGAAGAACAGCGTGGCGAGGAAGTTGCGCTTCTGGCGCTCGCGCACCGCATTGATGCCCTCGTCCTCCGTCGGACCTTCGACACCGTAATTGTAGCTGCGGTTGTCGTTGTGACCGTCGTTATTGTCTTCGCCGTTATCTTCGTTGTGCTTCTCGTTATAGGAAACGAGATCGTTCAGGGTGAAGCCGTCATGGGCCGTGATGAAGTTGACGCTCGCCCAAGGGCGACGACCGCGTTGGTCATAGAGATCGCCTGAGCCGAGCAGGCGTGCCGCGAAATCGGTCGGCACGTTGTCGCCCTTCCAGTATTCGCGCACCGTGTCGCGGTACTTGTCGTTCCATTCCGCCCAGCCGGGCGGGAAGCCGCCGACCTGATAGCCACCGGGACCGATATCCCAGGGCTCGCCGATCAGCTTGACCTTGGAGAGAACCGGATCCTGGGTGATTGCGTCGAAGAAGCCGCCGCGCTCGTTGAAGCCTTCCGGCTCGCGGCCGAGAATGGTGCCAAGGTCGAAGCGGAAGCCGTCGACATGCATCGCCTCGGCCCAGTAGCGCAGCGAATCCGTGACCATCTGCAGGACACGCGGATGCGAGGTGTTGACCGTGTTCCCGGTGCCTGTGTCGTTGATGTAGTAACGATGCTGGTCCGGCATGGTGCGGTAATAGGAGAAGTTGTCGATGCCCTTGAAGGAGAGGGTCGGGCCGAGTTCGTTGCCTTCCGCCGTGTGGTTGTAAACCACGTCGAGAATGACCTCGATGCCGGCATCGTGGAAGGACCGCACCATGTCGCGGAAGCCCTGGATGCCTTTCGGTCCATAATAGCGCGACGCCGGCGCAAAGAAACCGAGCGTGTTATAGCCCCAGAAATTGTGCAGGCCCTTGTCGAGCAGGTGCTGGTCGTCCGGGAACGAATGGATCGGCATCAGTTCGACCGAGGTAATGCCGAGGCTCTTGATGTAGTCGACCGAGGCCTTGTGGCCCATACCCTCGAACGTGCCGCGGAGGTTCTGCGGGATGCCTGGATTGAGCTGTGTAAAGCCCTTCACATGGGTCTCATACACGATCGTATGCGGCCAGGCGATGTTCGGCCGGTTCTGGTCCTGCCAGTCGAATTCGTTAGGATCGATCACGCGGCATTTCGGCATGAAAGGTGCGCTGTCGCGCGCATCGAAAACCAGATCCTTGTCCTCGTGCAGGAGATCATAAGCGAAATGCGCCTCGTTCCACTCCACATCACCCGCCAGTTCGCGCGCATAAGGGTCGATTAGCAGCTTGTTGGGGTTGAAGCGGTGGCCGTTTTCAGGGTCATAGGGGCCATGCACGCGGAAACCGTAAAGCGCTCCCGGCTTCAGCTTGGGCACATAGCCGTGCCAAATCTCGTGCGTGTATTCCGGAAGTTCAAGACGGGCGATCTCGTTCTTGCCGCTCTCGTCGAACAGGCAGAGCTCTACACGCTGCGCGTGCGCCGAGAAGATAGCGAAATTGACCCCTTCACCATCAAAATTGGCCCCCAGTTGGAGCCAGGAGCCAGGTTGGATTTCGAAGTTACCGGTATTTGTCGTCATGCCGCACCCAGTTGAAAGATTCCCGTCATAATGGTGCGGCACAACATTTCGTTCCCTCGATCTTCAACTATGACAGAAACTATTGCTTCGGCGCCTCGGTAGGTTGGCTGTTCGTCGCGCCAGCCGCATTGTTGACGGGGGCCTGATAGCCGGAGCCGCTCTGCGGCGTCGCTCTTTGCTCGGTCGGCGCCGTGTTATTGGCTTGGGGAGGCGGCGTATTGTTGAAGGTGTCGTTCTGCTTTTCACCGGAATCGCTGCAGCCGGCGAGCAGAAGCCCTGCCGACATGGCCATGATCAAACGCTTCATGTTGTTTCTGCTCCCTTGGTCTTGTTGTGTCGCGCTGTCGGACGCCGGGCATCGAGCGCGATGATCTTTTCAACGGCCGCCACGTCTTCGGTTATGGCCACCGGAATCGGATCGCCGGCAATCGCTTCCAGAACCTCCGGCGCCAGCGCGCCATTGCGGATCACATACTCCAGAGCTTCCCGTGTCTGCCGTTCCGCCTGCAACTGGGCGTAAAGCGCCAGGATCAAACGGTCACGGACATCGTGCTGCTCGTGTCGAGGTTTCTGGTCGGTTCCGGTACCAGTCCTGGCAAATTCAGCCATGGCATCCTCCAAATCGTGATCGCAAGGTCAACTTTCGGTTTGCCCTATTGTTCCCTCGCGACCCCTCTCCCCTATGTCTCCCGCAGAACAGATGTGAAGGAGAAGATGATGTCGACGAGCCTGACGCCGCAGGAACTGGAAGGAAAGCTCAACGCTCACCGGGAGCTGATGATCGACATGCTGGCGGCGATGATCGGCGGCGAAACGACAATCTCAGAATTCCTGCAGCGCCTCCGCGACGACGCGACCTTGAAGGATAATGAAGAGGATCCCGGTGTCCTTCCCGATGGCGCCTTAGCGATCGAAAACGCTGCTGCACGCGAGCTTCGCAGCATCCTGGAAGCCGCCCGGGCAAGGGCCGCTGCGGACATCCGGTAACTGCCCATACATCTTTGCGGCGACCATGCCACGATTATGGCCATATTGTGGAACAAGATTGCCTGATCCTCGTTCATCCTGCATGCAACATGGAGGCGGTTATGGTCAGGGAATGGGTAGAAGCAGCAAGTTTCGTTCTGGTCATCGCGGCGTGCTACATGATGATCGTGCCGGTCTGAAAGGCTTTTGAACTCCTGAGGAGGAGTGGCCGTTTACGGCCCCACGCTCTCGCGGCCAGCGAAATAGGCTGCGAGAGCCGTGATATCTTCGTCGCCCAGATGGGCAGCCGCTTCGGTCATGATATGGCTGTAGGAAGAACCGCCTCGGACGCCCCCGCGGAACAACCGCAGCTGCGTTTCGAGATAGGGCACTTTCTGGCCCGACAAGTGCGGATAAGCAGCGTTGCCGCCTTCTCTCTCATGACAGCTGAGACAGGCTGGAATGGTATCTGCCGCCCTTCCCTTTTCGGCAAGCTCCTGCCCCCGGGCCACCAAAGACCGATCCGCAGCTGATCGATGGAGGGGCTGAGGCTGGCTGGCATAATGCGCTGCGAATTCGCGCAACTGATCTTCCGGGATCGTCGACACTGCCTGCTGCATGATGCCGCTTGGTCGCCGTCCCTGGACATAAGCCTGCAGGCTGTTCATCAAGTAGGTTTTCGACTGGCCGGAAAGGCTGGGTATCAGGCTATCTTCACCAAGTCGCTGCTCGCCATGACAACTGTCGCAGGTAATTGCCTGGGCCGACATGCGGGCAACCTGACGTCCCGTCGCCAGGCCGGCCATGGCGGTATATTGGCCGGAAGACATGTCCGGCAGGCGGCGAAGGAAGGCAACCATGGCCCAGACTTCGTCATCCCGTGTTTGCACCGGCCATGCGGGCATGCCGGTATATCTGACGCCATGCTTGACGATCTCGAAAAGCTGCTCGTCCGTCCACGAGCCAATGACGCCCTTAAGATCCGGCGGCGGCGGCAACATGCCGAGCACCGCAGTGGAGCGGGCTTGCGCCGGCGAACCATGGCAGGTAGCGCAGCCGCTTTCGAAATGGCCGGCTGCCGGCGGCAGAAGGGCAGGATTATCGAGAGGTGGCGCTTGCACCGTGATTGCTGCCGTGCTGACTGAGCTGCGCATCACCCAGTGCAGGAACCAGTCGGTCACAGCCCAATGGCCGCTGCTGGCGCGGATGCCGATCAAGCCGGACCAGCCGATCAGCAGCCCGGCGATCGGCAGGATCACAATGAGGGCGAGCACATGTTTCCAGCGGATGGTCATCATCGGCTTACCCTCCCCTCACCGGTCTGCAGCGGACGATTGAGCGTGCCCGCCAGCAGCGCAAGGCCACCGGCAAGATAGGCCACTGCACCGACCAGAAGCATGATCACGCCACCCGCCTGCTGGTCCTGCGCTGCAGTCAAGGTGAGGCCGAGGCAGCTGACTTCGCCTTCCCCGAACAAAGGCCGCGGCGAGAGCGCCAGCAGTGCGCCGAGCAGGGTCATGTGCATGGAGGTGAAGAGAAGGCCAAAAGTTCCCGCAAGCCGTCTTTCCTCCCGTCCGCTCGCCGCGCCGCCGAGGCAGGACAGCCAGAGGGTGAGACCAGCTCCGAGGAAGACGATCTGCTCGAGCGCCGCCACCAAGCCGGAGCCTTCCGACAGCTGCCGCAGCACCGGAACATGCCAGCCCCAGACCGCGAACAGTTCCAGGACGGAGGCTAGCACCGGCGTCAGCCAGGTCCGGTCTGCCGTATAATCCAGCCGCGTTCCAGACAGGCCGAGCGCGATCAGCGGCGCGGCGATCGCCACGACTCCCATATGGGCAATCATGTGCACCGAAAATGCAGCCCTATCGGCGAAGGGCAGCAGCAGAAACCAGAAGGCAAGAAGCAGGACAAAGCCGAGGACAAGGGTCGAAGTTCTCATCTCTGGCACTCCGCAATGAAGATCATCGGGATGGCCATGTAGAGCACGGCGATGAAGCTGAGGCCGGAGAGTAGCAGGGTCGCGAAGCCCTGGAAGTGCTTGCGGTCTTGCCTTGTCGGTGCGTCATGGGGCGGATCGCCTGTGCCATATCCCCATTGACGCCAGGCGAGATAGGCCGACAGAACGATCATGGCCAAGGCCAGCAGCGTGAAGACGCCAAGCCCGATCCGCACCGCGTCGAAGGATAGATGGAGGCTCAGAGCCTTGGCGCAATAAACCGCAAACCCGACATAGCAGACAAGGAAATGCACCGCCCACACCACCGGCGCCGTAAACAGCGTCCAGAGGGTCTCGACCTCGCGAGGGATGACGCTCTTCATGCGCTCACCAAGGGAAAGAGGCCGACGACCGCAAAGGTCACGACGGCCGTGAAAGCCATGAAGTGCCAGTAGAGTGCGACATTGCGGATATCCTGGTCGTATTCGCCGGTCATCTTGCCCGCAAGGCTGCGGGCCAGACAGTAAAGCTGCATGATGGCGCCGACGACGCCATGCACGACCGCCCAGATCGCCACGATCCACACCGTGGCCGGATAAACATGGGCGGTCGGGTCCATGGCGTAAAGATAAGGACCGGCAAGACCCGCGCCGCATGCCGCAAGCGTGACGATGATGGCTGCCACCAGCGCGATGCGGGCGCCGTTCGGTCCCTTTTCGTTCAGCTGCCGGGCGAGAAGCGTCAATCCCCAGGCAGCGACGAACAGGACGAGAGCGGTGATCGGCCAAACCACGCCGGGCCCCTGCGCTGCGGCGGTGAAATCGTCATGGACCGTCCAGTAAAAGAAATAGCCGAAGATCAGGCTGGCAAACGCGGTTCCGTCGCCGACCATGGTGATGAACATGGCCCACCAGCCGACGGAGGCCGGACCGGACACGTAGATCGGCAGCTTGAGCCCCAGCCCGACATCGGTTTCCGGTGCTTCGGGGATCTGCGCCGTTCCTCTCCAAAGCCAGGTGACGATGGCGGCAAAGGTGATGATCGAACAGATGATGGTGGCGATCCACCACTTGAAGGTCAGCGCGATAAAGACGCCGCCGAGCGCCAGTGCCGCGACGATGGTGACATAGGATGTGCCGCCGACGCGCAGGCACTGGATCGGCGTTGCATCCAGCACGGAGGTGACCAGCGTTTCCCGCCGGCCGGACTTGGCATCCGGCAGATAGAAGCGCCCCGCCTCGATATCCGCTTGCAGGTTGGGCTGGTCCCAGAGCGGGTAGCGGCTGGAAATGATCGGCACGGAGCGCATGCCCCAATCCTCGGCCGGATTGTTTGTCCATTCGAGCGTGCCCGAGTTCCAGGGATTGAGGTTGGGCTCGGATGGCGCAGGCTTCGGCCGCAGGATGTCGATCACGAAGGTCGCGACGCCGGCGGCGAAGACGAAGGCGCCGACCGTGGAGATGAGGTTGAACCAGTCCCAGCCTATATCCTGCGGATAGGTGAAGACACGCCGCGGCATGCCGCGCAGGCCGGACAGGTGCATGGGGAAGAAGGCGATGTTGAAGCCGGTAAACATCAGCCAGAAGGCGGCCTTGCCCCAGGCGTCCGAGAGCTTCTTGCCGGTCACGAAGGGGAAATAATAATAGATGCCGGCGACCACCGGAAACAGCATGCCGCCGATCAGCACGTAATGCAGGTGTGCCACGACGAAATAGGTGTCGTGGGCTTGCCAGTCGAAAGGCACGAGCGCGACCATGACGCCGGTGAGGCCGCCGATCACGAAGATGATCAGTCCGCCGGTGCCGAACAGCATGGGAACGGAGAAGATCACCCGCCCGGCCAGCATGGTGGCAACGAAGACAAAGATCTGCACGCCCGTCGGAATGACGACGGCTTCCGAGGCGGCGGAAAAGAAGGCGAGCGAGATTTGCGGCAGCCCGGTTGCAAACATATGATGCACCCAGAGCCCGAAGCTCAGGAAGCCGGTGCCGACGGCCGCGAGCACGATCCAGGAATAGCCGACGATCGGCCGCTGAGAGAAGGTCGGCACGATCATCGCCATCAGCGCAATGGCGGGCAGGAAGATGATGTAGACTTCCGGATGACCGAAGATCCAGAACAGGTGCTGCCAGAGCAGCGGATCCCCGCCCCTCGCCACGTCGAAGAACGGCCAGTCGAACATCCGCTCCATCTCGAACAGGAGGTCGCCGGCGATCAGCGGCGGAAAGGCGAACAGGATCATGCCGGCGACGATCAGCAGATACCAGGCGAACATTGGCATCAGGTTGATGCGCATGCCCGGCGCCCGGCATTTCATGATGCCGACGATGATCTCGACGGCGGCGGCAATCGACGCCACCTCGATGAAAGACAGGCCGAGCAGCCAGATATCGGCGCCGATGCCCGAATATTTCTCGTCGGTTGCCAGCGGCGGATACATGAACCAGCCGGCATTCGGCGCCGCGTTGAAGAAGATCGAGCCGCAAACGAAGACACCGCCGAGCAGGAAGCTCCAGTAGCCGAAGGCGGACAGACGCGGGAAAGGCAGCTCCCGCGCGCCCAGCATGGACGGCAGGAGAAAGATCGCGATCGCCTCGAAGATCGGCACCGCGAACAGGAACATCATCACTGTTCCATGCAGGGTGAAGGCCTGGTTGAAGAAATCCGCCGACAGGAAATTATTGTTCGGCACCACCAGCTGCAGGCGCATGAGAAGCCCCAGACCGCCGGCAAACAGCATGAAGGCGAAGGCGGTGCAGGCATACCAGAGGCCGATCTCGCTATTGTTGACGGAGGTCCAATAGCGAAGCCCCTTCGGCGTGCCCCAGACCTTGCGCAGCCGCTCTTCCTGAGCCGCACGTTCCTCCGCCGTAAAATTTCCGAGCTCGATGCTCATTGGAGCCCTTTCAGATAGGCGGCAATCCGCTGAATATCGGTCTCCGGCAGCATGGAGAAATGCGGCATGCGGGCCCCCGGCTTGATCTCCGACGGATTGCGGATGAAGCGGGCGATATCTTCCTGCGTATTAACAAGAGCGCCAACGCCGACCGAGCCGCGCTCGCCAAAACCGCTCAAATCGGGGCCGATCGTGCCACGCGCCTCGGTGCCCGAAATCGCATGGCAGGCGGAACAGCCGTGCTTGAGAAACAGCGCCAGACCTTCGGCGTCGCGGGCTCCGTCGAAGCTGGCGCGCGCCTTTGTCCAGTCCTCGAAAGCTCCAGGCTCCATGGCGACCACGGTAAATGCCATGAAGGCATGCGAGGGGCCGCAGAATTCGGCGCAGACGCCCCGATAAGTGCCGGGCTTTTCCGCCATCAGCGTCAGATGGTTTTCTCGCCCGGGGATGACATCCATCTTACCGCCGAGGACGGGAATCCAGAAGGAATGGATGACATCCGGTGATGTCAGCTTGAAGAGGACACGCTCGCCGACCGGCACCCGCACCTCGTTTGCCGTCTCGAAGGCCGCAGATCCCTCCGCGTTCTGGTAGCGTACGCGCCACCAGAACTGCTCGCCGGCCACGTCGATCGTCCTCAGTCTCGCATTCGCTTCTCCGAAGCCGGGACGGATATTCGGCATCAGCCAGACCGCATAGGAAAGCAGGGCGCCGAGGACAATCGTGGGAAAGACTACGCCGCACCACAGAATGATCCGGCTGGCCTGTCCGGCGTCATAGGCGTGCTTTTTGCGGCTCGCATAGAACAGGATGCCGACGACGCTGCACCAGATCAGGGCGCCGCCGACCACCATAGTGAAAAACAGAATTGCTACGTCCTCGGCCTCAGGCCCGGCAGGATCGAGCGCAGACTGAGGTCCCGAACAGGAGCAAAGGAGGGAAGCAGCGAGCATCAGTCCCGCACGGTAAAAACTGCGGGCATCTGCGCGATCGGTTATTCGGCCGATAAACAGTCTTGATCGGATTGGCCAGCATTCGGAGCCGGTCAAGCGGTCATCAGTCATCCGGCCTTATCCGTCGATTGGCTTCCGCTACTGGATGCGGTCGTGATCAATCGCGCTCAACGCCTTGCCTTTGCATTTGTTCCACGGCGCTTCTCACGAAATATGGCGACCTGCAAAAAGGTGGAACCAATGCCCTGAACAAAGGTTTGCTTCCTATGGTCGGGCCGACCGCCCGCCTCCACAACGGGAGATTGATCATGCGACACATTTTCCAACTGCTGAAAAACCGGCTGATGAACAGCGACCAGAAGAAGACCTTCGCGGTTGCACATCCCCAGGAACTGCAAGCCGTCGCGCCGGAAGCTGTCGTGCTGCCCCTCCCCAAGGCGACCCGCGAGGAAATCCGCGTCCCTGCCTCGATCAACGGCCGGGATCTTTCCACCGGACGCCTTTGAAGATCTGAAATCACATACCGAAAGGAACAAAGCATGGCCGAGATCAAATCCGCCTCTATCCTTATTCTCGCAACCGACGGCTACGAACGTTCGGAGCTGCGGGTGCCGCTTGACGAACTCAGGAAACGCGGCGCCGTCGTGAAGATTGCTTCGATCAAGACCGGGGAGATCAAGAGCTGGGACGAAAAAGATTGGGGTGACACCGTTCCCGTCGACCTGGAGGCCAAGAACGTCCGGGCTGAGGACTTCGATGCACTGGTTTTGCCTGGCGGCCAGATCAATCCTGATTTTTTACGGGTCAACGAGGATGCGGTCCAGGTTGTGCGTGATTTCATCAAAAGCGGCAAGCCGGTCGCTGCCATCTGCCATGGCCCCTGGCTGCTGATCGAGGCGGACGCCCTGCGAGGCCGCAAGGCCACCTCCTACCACTCCATCCGCACCGATATTCGCAATGCCGGCGCCTCCTGGCGGGACGAAGCCGTGGTGGTCGACAATGGCATCATCACGTCCCGCTCGCCGGAAGACCTGGAGCAGTTCATCGACAAGATCGTCGAGGAGGTCGAGGAAGGCCGCCACAACCGGCGCGCCGCCTGATCGCACAACTCGCTTAATGAGATAGGATGGCCGCCTGCAGCTGTACAGGCGGTCATTCCGTCTCGGCGTTGATCTTCGACGCTTCCTTCAGGAAAGCCAGCAGCCGCTGCTCGCTCGCCCTCAAGCCCTTCGGCCCGTTCAGATATGTCTTTTCGGCGAGCAGCTTTTCAACTGGCGAGACGTCCTCCGAGAGCGCCAATATGCTCGGATGGATATAGCTGGTGCGACAAACGGCAGGCGTATTGTGGAGCGCATCGGATGCCGCTTTGCAAATCGCCTTGATCTTTGGCCGGCTGTGTTCCTCCTCGACGATCCGCCACGCTTCTATCAAGGCCGCCAAACTGCCGCCCCAGGTGCGAAACGTCTTTGCCGAGATCGAAAAGCCCGCTGCTTTTGCGAGATAAGCGTTGAGGCGACCGGAATCGACTGGATGTGGGGTGCCGTTCTCGTCAGGCCAGGAAAAGAGCTGGCGGCCCGGTAGGTCGGCGATCTCTTCAAAGATGCGCTGCAGCCGTGGATGCTTGACCGTATGTTGGACGCGCTTGCCGCCCTTTGCAGTAAAACGCAGCAGCACAGAGCCATCGGAAAGCTTCATATGACGCTTCAGGAGCGTCGTCGCTCCGTACGTCTTGTTCTCCTTGGCATAAAGGCGGTTGCCGACCCGCAGATGGGTTGCGTCCATCAGTGCGACGAGCGCGGCCAGGACTGCATCCGCCTTATCGAGCCCCAATTCCAAGTCTCGCTGAACCTTGCGGCGGATGCGCGGAAGCGCCTCCCCGAAGCGGACGAGCTGATCAAACTTGCGCTCGCTGCGGAAGCTCTGCCAGTCCGCATGATAACGGTACTGCTTGCGCCCGCGCGAATCCACACCCGTCGCCTGAAGATGACCGCGCGGATCAAGACAGATCCAGACATTGTCATAGGCAGGCGGTAAGCCCAACGCTGCGATCCGCCGCCTTTCGGCTTCGTCGGATAGAAGCTTTCCGTCCGGCAGCTTGTAGCAAAAACCCTTGCCGCGGCGAAGCCGCCGAATGCCCGGCTGCACGTCGCTCACATAGGTAAGGCCGATTGCTTCGAGAAAATCCGGATCGACATCGATCGTCGTTGTTGTTGTTGCCGTGGCTGTAGTGGTGGTGATCGTCGCATCCATGCGCGCTTAACGGAGCACAAACTGCTTCGTTCCCCTCGCTGATATCGAGGAGCTGAGATCGGCTCAGATGGCGATGTCGGCCGGGCTCTCCACAAGCTCGTTGCGCTCGAAGGCGGAACGCGGCGCCGTCAGGCTCCAGCGAAGGCCTTGCGGATTATAATCCACCTCCACCTGGCCGCCAAAGGCTGCCGCGGCATGGCGCCGGATGATCGTCGTACCGAAGCCCGCTTGGGTCGGCTCGCGGACGGGCGGGCCGTCCTTCTCTTCCCAGCTGAGCTGAAGCAGAGGGCCGTCTTCCGTTCCCCCTGGGAGATCGACCCAGGTAATGCAAACTTTGCCATACTGGGTAGAAAGCGCGCCGTATTTGACGCAATTGGTAGCCAGTTCATGGAGAATAAGGCCGAAATTCTGGACGGCTTCGGCTTTGAGCATGAAGTCGGTCCCGTTCAGCTCGACCCGGTCGGCCACGTCGGCGAACGTGCTCATATGGATTTCGATGACTCGGTGGATCGACACGCCTGCCCATTGTTCCCTTGCCAAGGCCTCGATCGATTTACCAAGACCCTGCAGGCGCGTGCCAATTGCCTTTTGGAAGTCCTCCATGCTGGTGCCTTTACGGCCAAGCTGGCGCATCATCGCCTGCACCAGGGTGAGGATATTCTTCGTGCGGTGAACGAGTTCGTGGAGGATCAGATGGATCCGGTCTTCCGCCTGGCTGCGGTCAAAGGATGCATTGGACAAGGCGATCGCCACCTGATTGGCCTCGCGGATCTTTGTTTCCACCGGCGAAACGATCTCCCCCTTGCCGATCCGCTCGGCCATTTCGGCGATCTGCTGAATGGGGATGCGGAGCTGGCGGCCGACCAGCCAAGCGATCAGCATGCCGACAGCAAGGAAGACTGCGCCGCCCGCGATCAGCTGCCGCCACGTGGTCAGGATGCTCGCCTGGGCTGTGTCGATCGGCCCCCAGACAACAGCCTTCCAGGTCCAGCCGGTGATCTGTGCATAACCGTACATCTGCTTCAGGTCGCCCTCGACATCCTCGATCGTGCCTTTGAAACCGGTCATCAAGCGCAGCGTTTCGGCTGGAAAGGCCGAGCCCTGCGCGAGGTTTTGGGCGCCGACGGAGGTGACGACACGGCCCGCTCCATCGACAACGGCGGCCGACCAGCCCTTTGGAAGGCCGTCGATGGAGATCAGCTTCTTTAGATCCTCGGCATCCTGGGTAATGATCATGGCGGCGCCGGAATAGGATATGTCCTTCGGTAGCGGCATCGCCACATTGAACACCCATCTGCCACTGGTCGCACCCAGGAAGACGGGAGAGGCTTCCGTGACACCGGAACGCAGCACCGATTGTAGCGCCGGCATGTTGCCGGTTTTTCCCAAAGGCGTGCCAAACGGCACCCTGGTATTGAGGCGCAGCTGGCCGTCCGCATTCACCAGGATAACGTAGAGCGAGTTTGATTTTAGGCTGTTCTGCGTGCGGTTATGAAAGGAGCGCAGATCTCCCGCCTCCAGTTCGGGGGAGGTCACAAGCAGGCGCAGCGTCGTTGCCATGTCCTGGAGCTCACGATCGACCGAACGGGCAATCAGCTGGGCATCCTCTGCCGTCTGGCTCGACAGGATTTCCCGCTCATGATCTTCGAGCTGCAGCATCAGGAAGCCGACAAAGATGAGCAGAGGCAAGGCAACGCCTGCCGCCAGGGCGACAAGGTAAGTCCCTATCGATGCCGTCGGAAGCCAGCGCGAAATTCTAAGCATTTCGCCTGCCCGTCCCAAAGCATATCACGCAGGTCCTGTGCGACCCGCCCGAACATGACATCCCTTATCCCGCCCCTTGCTAATATAACAACGGGTATTTCTAACTGGTTTTGGAAGATGGGCCAAGGATTGATTGGCGCGCGGGAACCTTTTCCCGCCCGCTTGTGATTGCGGGCAGGTAAAGCTGTACCAAATGCAATCACACCGGTAGACATGGTCGCATTGGTTGGGCGTCGCCCCTGAGCAGCTAGACTGTCGTCGAGCCGGTCAGGCTGTCGCTAGAGCCATTGTTGAGCCGCAGATTGTTCTGCACATGCCGCACGCCGGATACGTCATCGGCCAGATCTTCGGCGCGGCGCTTGTCCAGGCGGCTGGACACGAAGCCATCCAGGGTGACCTCCCCACCCTTCACTGTGACGGTGATGTTGGACGCATCCAGCATCGGATCGTCGCTCAATCTGTCGTTGATATCCTCTTCAATGCGTGCGTCGGAGCGCTGATAGCCCTTAGGGCCCTTGCCGCGATGTTCATCGATGGCGCGGCGTTGCTCGGCACCTCGGTCGCCGAGCCAAGAAGCAACCTCGTCGCCGGCACGCTCCATGAAGCCGCGGCGATGATCAGCCTTCTCGGAATCCCCCTGCCGTGGATCCGAGCTATACCGATCCGGGCCGGCGCGATGCTCCAGTCCGGAACCATAGCGGTCGCCAGAGGCTCGGGTATTGCGAAGATGGTTCGGCTGGTAGCTGAAGGAAGACGGATCTGCCCGGTAGGATTCACGCGCCCATACCCGCGACTGGTCGTTGTCGCCATAGCCGCTCTGGTAGCTGAAGTCCTCTCGCCCGCGCTGGTCGCCGCGCCCGTTTTGGGGCTGCCGGGCACGATCGCTTTGGTCGCGGCCACCATAGCCATCATCGCTGCTGCGCTGGTAGTCGCCGAAACCGCGCACATAGCCTGTGTCGCCTTCCCGGTATTCCTGGGAGGATTGCCGGGCCGGATCGCGCTCTTCGCGGGCACGATCGTTTCGATACCCGCCCGATGGGGAATAGGGTCCATTCGCCATTGTTTGTCTCCTCGATTGCATTGGTTCCTCAATGGGGAACACCAACGGAACCACGCCTTCGGAGGAATGTTCCTGTGTTTCGACAGGTTCGGCGCTTGAGCTTGAGCCGATTTTTCGCGCGATCGCTCAGACGACCCGATGACCGGTTTCGGGGTCGAAGACGACGGCTTTGTCGAGATTGAAGGCGAAGCGGAATGTCTGGCCGAGTTCGACCACCACTTCGGCGCGGGTTCGGGCGGTGAAGCTTGCACCGTCGATTTTGCCGGTCACGAATGTGTCGGAACCCGTCGGCTCGATCATCGTCACCTCGGCTTCCACATGGGCGATCGCGCGGGCCGTCGGGTCGACCAGGCCGTCATCGGTAATCGCTTCCGGGCGCAAGCCGAGAATAACGTCCTTGCCCGCAGGCAAGGCGGAGCTGATCGACGGCGGCATAGGCACGGTAACACCGCCATTGCCGAACAGCGCGATACCGCCGCCGGCGGTGACCTTGCCCTTCAGCATATTCATGGCTGGCGAACCCATAAAGTCGGCAACAAAAAGATTGGCCGGACGATTGTAGATTTCCGCCGGGGTGCCGACCTGCTGGACCATGCCCTCCTTGAGGACGACGATCTTCGTCGCCAGCGTCATCGCCTCGATCTGGTCATGCGTCACGTAGACAATGGTGGCATGGGTGTTCTGATGCAGCGCCTTGATCTCGGCCCGGACTTCGACACGCAGCTTGGCATCGAGGTTGGACAGTGGCTCGTCGAACAGGAAGACGCGCGGCTGCCGCACCAGCGCCCGGCCCATGGCGACGCGCTGCCGCTGGCCGCCGGAAAGCTGGCTCGGGCGGCGCTTCAGGAGATGCTCGATCTGCAGCGTCTTTGCTACCTGGGCAACGGCCTTGGCCCGTTCTTCTTTGGCGACGCCGCGCATTTCCAACGCAAAGGCGATGTTCTCCTCGACCGTCATGTTCGGGTAAAGCGCATAGGACTGGAAGACCATGGCAATATCGCGCTGCGACGGGTGCAGGTCGTTGACCACCTGACCGTCGATGACGATGTCGCCCGATGTCAGCGGCAAGAGGCCCGCAATGGCGTTGAGCAAAGTCGATTTTCCGCAGCCGGACGGACCGACGAGAACAAGGAAGCCGCCTTTTTCCAGCTCAATGTCGATCCCCTTGAGGACTTCCACATTGCCGATCTTCTTGCGCAGGTTCTTGATTTGGAGAAAGCTCATGGCGTCATCCCTTGACTGCGCCGGCCATCAGGCCGCGCACGAAATAGCGTCCGGCCACGATGTAGACGAACAGTGTCGGCAAGGCCGCGAACACGGCTGCCGCCATGTCCACATTGTACTCCTTGACCCCGGTGGAGGAGGAAACGAGGTTGTTGAGCGCCACCGTCATCGGCGAGGCTTCGCCGGACGAGAAGGAAACGCCGAACAGGAAGTCGTTCCAGATATTGGTGAACTGGTAGATCACCGTGACCACGATGATCGGCCCGGAACTCGGAAGCAGGATGCGCCAGAAGATCTTGAAGAAGCCGGCCCCGTCGATCATCGCCGCCTTGACCAGTTCGTCCGGGAACGCTTCGTAATAGTTGCGGAAGAACAGCGTCGTGAAGCCGAGACCATAGACGACGTGCACGAAAACGAGACCCGCGGTGGAATTGGAAAGACCGGCCGCCCCCAGCAGGCGCGCCATGGGGATCAGTACCGCCTGGAAGGGAATGAAGCAGGCAAACAGCATCATCCCGAAGACAAGCTTGTGGCCCGGAAAGCGCCACTTGGTCAGCACATAGCCGTTGAGCGCGCCGAGCAGCGTGGATATCACCACGGCCGGAACGACCATCTTGATGGAGTTCCAGAAGTAACCCTTGATACCGACGCAGGAGACGCCGATGCAGGCCTCGCCCCAGGCCTTGACCCAGGCGGCGATCGACGGATCGCCCGGCAGGGCGAGCATGTCGCCGCCACGGATCTCGTCGAGCGATTTCAGCGAGGTGGACAGCATCACGTAGAGCGGCAGCAGATAGACCAGCGCCAGGAAGATCAGGGCGGCATAGATGACATAGCGGGCAGCGCGGGCCGAACCTGGGCTGACCGTCTCATGGGCGGCGCTCATTGGTTCTTCTCCCGCAATTCCGAATAAAGATAAGGGACGATGATGGCGGTAATGCCCATCAGCATCATTACGGCGCTCGCCGAGCCAACATTCATCTGGTTGCGCGTGAACGTGTAGGAATACATGAAGGTGGACGGAAGTTCGGTGGCATTGCCGGGTCCGCCTCCGGTTAGCGCGATCACCAGGTCGTAGGACTTGATCGCCATATGGGCGAGCACGATGAAGGCGGACAGGAAGACCGGCCGCAGCAGCGGAATGATGATGCGCCGATAGATCGATACGGTCGAGGCGCCGTCGATCTGGGCCGCCTTGATGATCTCGCCGTCAATGCCGCGAAGCCCGGCCAGGAACATCGCCATGACAAAGCCTGAGGCCTGCCAGACGCCGGCAATGACCACCGTATAGATCGCCATTTTGGGGTTGACCAGCCAGTCGAACTTGAAGCTTTCCCAGCCGAGATTGTGCATCGTGTTTTCAAGCCCGAGGCCGGGATTGAGGAACCATTTCCAGGCCGTGCCGGTGACCACGAAGGACAGCGCCATCGGATAAAGGAAGATCGGCCGCAGCACGCCCTCGGCGCGGATCCGCTGGTCCATGAGGATCGCGATGAACAGTCCGATCGCGATGCATATACCGATATAAAGGATACCGAAAATCGCCAGGTTCTGCATCGCCACATACCAGTTGGGCTGCGACCAGAGACGGTAATAGGCATCGAACCCGCCCCATTTGTAGATGGGCATCATTTTCGACGTGGTGAAGGACAGGTACACGGTCCACAGGATGAAGCCGTAGACGAACACCAGGATGATCGCGAAGGACGGCGCCAGAACGAGTTTCGGCAGCCCGTTGCGCAGCCCATCCGCCAAAGACGGTTTGCGCCTTTCGGGCACGACTACAGGCATGGGTTCAATCGTCGTCATCGCGTTCTCCGGCTGTCACCAGAAGGAAGAGCCACCGGCAAGCCGGGGAATTTGAAAAGTGGCCGGGATGTGCTCCCGACCACTTCAGAGTCAGACCTAGCGATCAAACCTTACTTCGCCGCAGCAACGGCTTCCGGCAGGCGCTTCAGCGCCGCATCGGTGGTCAGCTGGCCGTTGAGATGCTGGGTGATGACGTCGAGCATGGCTTCCTTGACGGCTGCCGGCTGGGCGTAACCATGGGCGAGCGAGCCCATCAGCGTGCCCTTGGTGGAGGCCTCATTGAGGTCCTTCATGCCTTTCTTGCCGCAATCGTCGAACTTTTCGTCCGAGATGTCGGTGCGCGCAGGAACGGAACCCTTGACCGTGTTGAAGGCGATCTGGAAGGCCGGATTTTCGACGGCTGACGCCATCTTCTGCTGGGCCTTTTCCGCGTCACCGCCGACGTCGAACATCATGAACTGGTCGGCGTTGAACAGAACCGAGCCCTGCGTGCCGGGGAAGCGGATGCAGACGAAGTCGGTGCCCGGCTTCTTGTTGGCGCGCAGCCATTCGCCCTTCGACCAGTCACCCATTTCCTGGGCGCCGGCCTTGCCTTCGATGACGAGCGCCGTCGACAGGTTCCATTCGCGGCCGGAAAAGTTCGGGTCGAAATAGGTGCGCAGCTTCGACATGGTGTCGAACACCTTTTTCATCGTGTCGCCGGACAGGGCAGCCGGATCGGCATCGAGAACCGCCTTCTTATAGAAATCCGGCCCGCCGGTGGAAAGAACCACGGCTTCCCACAGTGTGCCGTCCTGCCACGGAACGCCGCCATGGGCGAGCGCGGTAATGCCCTGAGCCTTGAAGGCGTCCAGCAGCGTGATCAGTTCGTCGAGATTGGTCGGCACCTTGCCGCCGGCCTTGTCGAGAGCTGCCTTGTTGAGCCACAGCCAATTGGTGGAGTGGATGTTAACCGGGGCTGCAACCCAGTGACCTTCATATTTCGAGAAGGCCTGAAGTGCAGGCGGGATGACCTTGTCCCAGCCTTCCTTGGCGGCCAGATCGTCGAGATTGGCGGCAACGCCCATTTCCGACCAGTCGCGCAGGTCGAAACCGAGCAGTTGGACTGCCGTTGGCGGGTCGCCGGCGGTGACGCGAGCGCGCAGCGCGGTCATGGCGGCAGAACCTGCACCACCGGCAACCGGCATGTCCTTCCAGGTGACGCCCTGCTTCTGGAGGTTTTCCTTCAGCACGTTGAGCGCGGCGGCTTCACCACCCGAAGTCCACCAGTGGAGGACTTCAACCTGCTCGGCCGACTTGGCTGTGCCAGCCACCATGGCGAGCATGGCAGCGCCCGCAGCAAGCTTGCTGATCATACGAATGTTCATTGAGAATCTCCCTTTGCATCCGGGCTCCTCTCCGGATATGAAAATTTATAACGATATAAATGCCGTTGGTGTCAACCCGGCAGCAAGCAATTTTTAACTTGTCGATAAGGTCGGTTAACAAGCGGAAATGCAGATGGCATAGGCATTGCAGCGCTTGAGGATGGGCCAGGCAGGCTGAAGGAGCGCTGCATTTCGGGTATGCAACGATATAGGTGAGCAGTTTTCACATTGCTTACGAGGACGGGGAGGAAAAGCAATGTCGTCAAAGGGCCTAGAGGAGATAGGCCGGGAAGTGACGAGGCCGGAGCGACGAGGTGACAAGGCGGGCACGGCGGACAAGCCCACCCTCAAGACGATCGCCGAACTGACCGGGCTCGCCGTGACAACCGTTTCGCGGGCACTGGCGGATGCGCCCCAGATTGCTCTCGAGACGCGGCAGCGGGTCCGCCAGGTGGCGGCGGACATCGGTTACTTTCCCGACAGGGCAGCTCAGCGGCTTCGTACGGGACGCACCAATGTGATCAGCCTGGTGCTCGACCCGCACGAGGAAATTCTCGGCTACGGTACCTCGATGATCCGCGGCCTGACGGCGTCGTTGCGTGGCACGCCCTATCATCTTGTGATTACGCCGCATTTTTCCGACACGCCGCCGATCGACCCGGTCCGCCACATTGTCCGCAACCGTATGGCGGACGGTATACTCTTCAGCCGCACGGAACCTTCGGACGAGCGGGTGAAATTCCTGATGGAACACGATTTTCCCTTTGTCTGCCATGGCCGAACGGAGCTTGCGACCCCTCACCCTTACGTCGACTACGACAACTATGCCTTTGCCTACCGGGCGGCGCGCAGCCTGATCACCGCTGGCTGTCGGAAGCTCTACATGATCCTGCCGCCGAACCGCTTCACGTTCGCCCAGCATATGCGCCACGGCTTCATGACTGCTGTGCGGGAGGAAGGGATCGCTTTCGAGATCGCGCAGGGCATCTCGCTCGACAGCAAGTCCGAGGCGATCCGCGATCATATTGCTGCCCGGCTCGGTGACGCCGCCCCCCCCGACGGCTTCATCTGCGGCGGCGAAGTTTCGGCCATGGCGGTGATGTCGGCCTCCCACGATCTCGGGCTGCGGGTCGGCCGTGACGTGCGGCTGGTCGCCAAGCAGACGTCCGGCCTGTTCGACCAGATGCGGCCGCGCATCGAAACGATCTACGAGGATCTGTCGCAAGCCGGGCAGATAATGGCGGCATTGCTGCTGAAACGCATCGCCGGTGGCGCGCCGGTGAACGAACTTCAGGCGCTGCAGACTGTCTGAGCTGACCGCAGCCAGCCCGCCGAATGCAAAAAGCCTCTCGTGAAAACACGAGAGGCTTTTTGTTTGCCTTGGATGTGGCGGTATTAGTTGATGACCTGCACGACCTTGCGGGACTGCGGCTCAACGATGACGCGCTGCTGGTTGACCACGGTGTAGGAGTATTTCGGGTTCTGCGGCACCGGCGTCAGGACGACGGTTTCCGGAACGGCACGGCCGACGGCGATCGGCTCCTGTACAACGACGGACTGCTGCATCGGCTGTTCCTGGACATAGGTGACAACTTCGCGCGGCGGAGGATCGATTGCACCGCCGGCAACAGCGCCGACAACAGCGCCAACGCCTGCGCCGATCGGGCCGCCGACGATAGCGCCGGTCGCGGCACCGCCGAGCATGCCGGTGGCAGCGCCGTTACCTTCTTGTGCAAAAGCGCCGGTGGCAGCAGCGATACCCATGGCGGCGGATAGAATGATGATCTTCTTCATTGTCTTCTCCTTGGTTGTATTGGTGCGACAACGGGCAGGAAGAAAACAGGTTCCGGCTAGGGACTTAGGTCTGGCGCAGCCGCCAGACCTATAACATCGACGTTGGACAAAGGGCGCACAGCGGAGCCGCCCGGTCTCACTCCTCGTCCTGGAACACCACTTCGCGCTTGGCCTTGACGCTTGGCAAGAAGACGACGACGAGGACGAGGGCGGCGACGAACAGCAGGCCGGCGCTGATCGGACGGCTGATGAAGGTGGTCGCATCGCCGCGCGACAGGATCATCGCCCGCCGCAGGTTTTCCTCGAGGAGCGGCCCCAGCACGAAGCCGAGCAGAAGCGGCGCCGGCTCGCAGCGCAGCTTGACCAGCAGGTAGCCGATAAGCCCGAAGAAGGCCACCGAATAGAGGTCGTAGACGTTCGAGTTGACGCTGTAGACCCCGATCGAGCAGAAGGCCATGATGATCGGAAACAGTATGTAATAAGGGATTGTCAGCAGCTTCACCCACAGCCCGATCAGCGGCAGGTTGAGGATCACCAGCATCAGATTGCCGATCCACATGGAGGCGATGATGCCCCAAAACAGCGCCGGCTGTTCGATGGCGACATTCGGCCCTGGCACAATGCCCTGGATGATCATTGCGCCGATCATCAGCGCCATGACCGGATTGGCCGGGATGCCCAGCGTCAGGAGCGGGATGAAGGATGTCTGGGCACCGGCATTGTTGGCGGATTCCGGACCTGCCACGCCGGCAATCGCACCATGGCCGAACTCTTCCGGATGCTTGGAAACCTTCTTCTCCACCGTATAGGACGCGAAGGCGGCCAGAATGGCACCGCCGCCGGGAAGAATGCCGAGGATCGAGCCGATCGCCGTGCCGCGCAGAACCGGGCCGACCATCTGGCGGAAATCATCCCGGGTCGGCATCAGCCCGTGAACCTTGGCCATTAGCACGGTGCGCGTTTTCTCACTTTCGAGATTGCGGAGGATTTCGGCAATGCCGAAGACACCTACGGCCACGGCGACAAAATTCAAGCCGTCGGCATATTCGCTGATACCGAGATTGAACCGCGGCGCGCCGGTATAGATGTCGGTTCCGACAAGCCCGAGCAGCAGGCCGAGCGACACCATGGCCAGCGCCTTGACGATCGAGCCGTGTGCCAATGCGATGGACGAAACGAGACCGACGACCATCAGCGAGAAATATTCGGCGGCGCCGAACTTGAGCGCGATCGCCGTCAGGGGCGGCGCGAATATCGCCACGAGGAAGGTGGATACGGTGCCGGCAAAGAACGAGCCTATGGCGGCAATGGCGAGCGCTGCCCCTGCTCGGCCCTTGCGGGCCATCTGGTAGCCGTCCAGCGCCGTGACGGCGGAGGAGGATTCGCCCGGCATATTGATGAGGATGGCCGTGGTCGAGCCGCCATATTGGGCGCCGTAATAAATGCCCGACAGCATGATCAGCGACGAGACGGGCTCGAGCTGGAAGGTGATCGGCAGGAGCATGGCGATCGTCGCCGTGGCGCCGATCCCGGGCAGCACACCGATCAGGGTGCCGAGCAGGACGCCGATCAGGCAGAAGAACAGGTTTTCGAGCGAGGCGGCGGTGGCAAAGCCGAGCGCGAGGTTACTGAAGAGATCCATCAATCAAACCTCATAGACCGAGCCATGGACCGAACCGCTGGAACGGCAGGCCGAGACCATAGCTGAAAACAAGAACCGAAAATGCCGTGAGCGCTGCCGACAGGATGAGCGCGGAAAGCGGCTTCATCTTGTGCGAGGCGAACGCGGCAACCAGCGCAGAAATGAAGATCGACGGCACAAAGCCGAGCCCTTGCACCGTCAGGCCGAAAATGATGGGCGCCGGGAGAATGAAAAGCATGCCGCGCCAGGCAATGGCACCCATCGGCTCGCCTTCGACGCGCAGCGACTGGACGAGGATGATCGCGCCAAACAGCATCAGCGCGCAGGACAGGATGAAGGGGAAATAGCCAGGCCCCATGCGCAGCGCCGTTCCGAGCTCCAGCTCAAACGACTGATAAGCAAACCAGAGCCCCGTCGCCACGAGCAGCAGCCCGCAAATAAGATTGGTGGTGTCGACTTTCGATGAATTCATGATGTCCCCGTTGAAATGGAGGAGCGTTGCGACCGTATCCGAAGGAACGGGGCCAACCCCCTCCAGCCGAAAGGCCAAAGGGGGCGAGCTTCTTCAGCTAAACACGGCGTTCCCGACGCAACCTGATCAGTCCGCGTATTGACCGGCGGCCTGGATGACCGGCTTCCAACGCGCGATCTCACCTTCGAGCTTCGCCTTCAGGGCTTCCGGCGTCGCATCGCTGTCCGACGATGGCTTGGTGCCGAGTTCCGCGAAACGGGCGGCGACGTTCTGGTCCTTCAGGGCGACCTTGAGCGACTTGGTGAGCTTTTCCGTCGCCTCCTTCGGCGTACCCTTCGGCACATAAACACCATGCCAGATACCGACGCTCATGTCGGGCATTCCGGCTTCCTTCACCGTGGGCAGGTCCTTCAGCACGTCGAGCCGCTCGGCGGAGGTCACCGCATAGGCCTTGATCGTTCCGCCCTGGATCTGCTTCGTCGTATTGGTGGTCTGGTCGCACATGATATCCACCTGGCCGCCGAGAAGGTCGGTCATGGCGGGGCCGGTTCCCTTGTAGGGCACGGTGACGAGGGGCGTCTGAATGGAGCTCATGAACAGCATCCCGCATAGATGCGAGGCTGCGCCGATACCGGCATTGGCGACCGTGACCTTGTCCTTGTTGGCCTTGGCGTAATCCACCAGCCCCTTGAGGTCGGTGGCTTCCATATCCTTGCGGGCAACAATGGTCATCGGTACGTCGGTGACGAGGCCAACATAATCGAAATCCTTGAGCGTATCGTAGGCGAGCTTGCGGTATAGCGTGGCGCTGGTCGCCATGCCGATATGGTGCAGCAGGATCGTATAGCCGTCCGCCTGCGCCTTGGCGACGCGACCGGCACCAAGCGTTCCACCGGCGCCGCCGACATTTTCGACGACGATCTGCTGGCCGAGGTCCTTGGACATAGACTCCGCAACAAGACGAGCAACCGTATCGGTCGGGCCGCCGGCCGCAAACGGTACGACCATGGTGATCTGCCGTTCAGGATAACCGGCTGCACCAGCCGATGCGGAAAACAGCGAGAGTGCGGCAAGAGCGGTTGCGCCAATAAGGGCGTTCAGGGTTTTCATCGAGCTCCTCCAGGATGAACAACAGGGAACCGGCACATTCTCCCCCGCGCCGGCAGGAAGGCCATTTGCGGCCCGCGACAAAGCGGGTGCAATCACCGCAGGGGCTGGGAGGAAGCTTTTCTTACAATGCCGCATTGCAGCATGGGTGGATAAGGGAACATTACCGTCGAACGGCGGGTGGATTTCCACCCGCAGGCACGGCGGAGCCTGAAGCTGGACTTTCGAAGAAAGTGCCGAGCCTGCGATATGAGACACTACGTTTTGACCTGGGCAAGCTGCCGGTCGAAATCGGTAGGATCGAAATAATCGCGCCAGAAAGTGATGACGCCGTTGTCGATGGTCAGCGTTCCCATGACCGGCAAGGTAATCGTGTCGCCATCCTGATGCCGGAAAACATCGACCCGTTCATTCAGCACCACATTTCCCGATACGGCGATCTGCGTCACTTTCTAGTCGACGGTGAAGACCGTGCCGACACCGAAGTCCTGATGGAACTTGGGACATTGTCGCGCCCGCGATATCGGGAAAAGGCACATTGTCGTAAAGAACGTCGTCGGAAAGCATGAGGAGAGCATCTTCTATGCGATTGGCATTCCAGTGCGCGAAGAAGGCTTGAGCGATTTCGAGAGGGTCGGCAGCCATGATGGTTCCTATGTTGATGGTGGGCTGGAGGGCCTGACAGACGCAATATGGCTTGGAAGGTTCATCATGATTAGCGACAGTTGGCGCGCGATATCTTCAATGATTGCTTGAAGGTCCGTCTTCACGCCTGCAGGGCTGGCCGCTCCGAGGTTCGCGACGAGGTCATGACCGGCTAGCTTGCTCATCCTCCCAAGGCCCGTCGAAGGCCAGCAGTTTCTTGTCCAGGCCGTGCTTCTGCATCTTCTCGTAAAGCGTCTTGCGCGAGATGCCGAGCGACTCGTAGACGGGCCGAAGCGCACCGCCGTGGGCGGCGATCTCTCCGGCGATGATGCTGCGCTCGTAGGCCGCCACCTTGTCGGCGAGCCGGCCGGCGGCCTCTTTCGCATTGGCGCCCGTTTCTCCCGGTTTGGGATCAAGGCCGAGCACCAGCCGGTCGGAGGCGTTGCGCAGCTCGCGCACATTTCCCGGCCAGTCCCGCTGGGCGATGCCGGCCATGACGTCGGCGGGCACTTCCATATCCTCGCGTCCATAGCGCGCCGATGCCTCCCGAACGAGTTGCAGAAACAGGAGCGGGATATCGGGCCGGCGTTGCGAAAGCGATGGCACGTGAATGGTTGCGACATTGAGCCGGTAGAAGAGGTCGGCGCGAAAACGGCCCGCCGCCACCTCCGCCTCCAGATCAACCTTGCTGGTGGCGATGAAGCGCACGTCGAGCGGCACCGTTTCGTTGGAGCCGAGCCGGGTGATCACCCTTTCCTGCAGCACGCGCAGGAACTTCGCCTGCAGGTCGAAGGGCATGGAGCCGATCTCGTCCAGCAGGATCGTGCCGCCCCGCCCATGCTCGAATTTCCCGTAACGCGGCCGCAGGGCGCCTGGAAAGGCGCCGGCCTCATGGCCGAACAATTCGCTTTCAATGAGGTTTTCCGGAAGCGCGGCGCAGTTGATGGCGATGAACGGTTTGGTGGCGCGGGGGCTGACATCGTGAAGCGCACGCGCCACGACCTCCTTGCCGGCGCCCGTATCGCCGATGATCAGCGTATCGGCATCCGTCGCGCCGATCGCCCTGATGCGGTAGCGCAGATCCACCATAACCTGCGTGCGGCCCGGCAACCGGGCCTCCAGGTCATCCCGCTTGCCGGCCACGGCGCGCAGGCGACGGTTTTCCATGACGAGGCCGCGGCGATCGAGCGCCCGGCGGATGACGCCAGCCAGATGCTGTGGGGTGAACGGTTTTTCCAGGAAGTCATAAGCGCCTTCGCGCATGGCCTTCACCGCAAGCTGTACATCGCCATGACCCGTGACCAGGATGACTGGGATCTCCGCATCCAGTTCGCGGATGCGTTGCAGCAGCGTCATGCCGTCGAGGCCCGGCATGCGGATATCGCTGACGACGACGCCGTCGAAGCCAAAGCCGCTCAATTCCAGCACATGGTCGGCGCTGGCAAAGGTCTGGACCTCGAGGCCGAACAGTTCCAGTGCCTGCGCTGTGGACCGGCGCAGCTCCTCCTCGTCGTCCACCAGCAGGACCCTCTGGCCGCTCATTCCGCCGCCTCCAGAAGGTTCTCACCGGCCAGCTCCAGCTCGATGCGGAACACGGCCCCGCCTTCCGGGTGATCGGCCACGGTCAGGCTGCCGCCGAAATCCTTGATGATATTGTAGGAGATCGACAGGCCGAGCCCCAATCCCTTGCCGACACCCTTGGTGGTGAAAAAGGGATCGAAGATGCGCTCGTGAATGGCCGCGGCGACGCCTGGCCCGCGATCGCGGACGCGAACGACAACCTTATCGTCTTCCAGCCGGGCACGCACGTCGATCCTTCGGTCGTCAAGACCTTCGACGGCATCGGCGGCATTGGTGATGATGTTGACCAGCACCTGCTGCAGGCGGACGGCGCCAGCCTTCACCGCCGGAACAAGCGGATCGATGTCCACTTCAAGGACGGCATCGGCCGCCTTCAGACGGGCCGCGACAATCTCCAGCGTGTCGTGCATCACGTCCTCCAGCGACACCGCACCAAGCTTCTCGTTCGGTTTGCGGGCGAAATTACGCAAATGCTTGCCGATCGAAGCCATACGGTCGATCAGCGAGGAGATGCGCCGGACGTTGTCGTTGGCTTCCGCAATACGCCCGAGATCGATGAGAACGGACGTGGTTTCCGCATAGGTCTTTGCAGCCGCCAGCGGCTGGTTGAGCTCATGGGACAGCGCCGCCGACATTTGGCCGAGGCCGGCGAGCTTGCCGGCCTGGATGAGGTCGGCTTGCGTTTGCCGCAGGCGCTGTTCCGTCAGCCGCCGCTCGGCGATCTCCTCCTCGATGCGGCTGTTGACCCGGGCCAGATCCGCCGTGCGTTCGGCAACCCGGCTTTCCAGCTCGTTGCGGGCCTCGGCCTGCAATTGCATCCGCTCATTGAGCCGGGCCCGGCGCTGCAGGATGGTCGCAAGGACCAGAGCCGTGAGGCAGAGCGTCAGCAGAATAGCCGCAATCGTCGTCTTGGTCTGGGCATGCACCGAACTCGTGTCCATCAGCACATTCACCGTCCAGCCGGCTTCGGACATGGGCTGCGAAACCACGAGATATTCCTTTTCGCCCTGATCGCCAGAAATCCGCATGACATCATGGCCGACAAAGCTGGCCCGAACGATGGGCAATTCGCGAAGCTTGGCGTCGGCATAGCGTCGGGACGTTTCCGTGCGGGCAATGCGGTCGGACGTCAGCGGCAGGATGCTCGCATACAGCCATTCGGGGCTGCCGGTCATGAAGATGATCCCCTCCGGATCCGACACGAAGATCCGGTCGTCGCCGCCGCCCCAGGAGGCTTCGATCATGTCGATATCCACCTTGAAGACGATGACGCCGCGGATGGCGCCGGCAATCTCGATCGGCGAGCCGAAATAATAGCCCCGCTTCGAGGACGTGGTGCCGAGCGCATAAAAACGCGACTGTCGGCCCGCCGCCGCCTCCTGGAAATAGGGCCTGTAGCTGAAATTTTCGCCGACGAAGCTAACGGGGGAATCGTAATTGCTGGCGGCGACCGTATTGCCGTCCGTCGTCATCACATAGATGTCGGAGGATTTGAGAAGGAGATTGATCTCCTTCAGGTAACGGTTGGTCACGGTGCGCAGCGCCTCGTTGCCGGGATCGACAACCAGTGCCTCGACATTCTGCTGATCGGCGATCAGGGCCGGCAAAGCCTCGTAACGTTTCAGATGGCCGCCCAGGGCAGAAACCGCCAGGCGCAGGGTTGTGGCTGCCTGGGCCTCGGCCTCCTCCATATAACCGCGCGCGATCATGGCGCCGCCCTGAAGGATAAGAACCAGAGCGAGAGACACGGCCGCCACGAGGGCCAGAACCAGGCGAGACTTCACGATGTTGGGCTCCTCCTCCCTCGATCAAAAAGTCTATCTTAAATTGCCCTCTGGCGATTTCCACCAAATCTTGCAAGATTAACGCCGGTGGTTGCAGCAACTGCCAACAAAAGCCTATTTTACATCCAGACGCAGCATTTTACTTGTTCATTGACTCGACGCACATTCGTGCTTCGATAGGTTCGGCACGGGGTCCATCGCTTTGATGGTGCCGCCAGGGGGAATAGAATGACATCCATACTTGCGCTTTTCATCGGCGTGGTCGCCGGCCTGCGGGCCATGACCGCCCCGGCTGCCGTGGCCTGGGCGGCCTATCTCGGCTGGCTCAACCTTTCAGGCAGCTGGCTTGCCTTTCTCGGCACGATCTGGGCGGTTCTCGTCCTGTCGCTGCTGGCCGTGGTCGAACTGATCACCGACCAATTGCCGGCAACGCCGAGCCGCAAGGTTCCGCAGCAGTTCGGTGCACGGCTGATCACCGGCGCGCTGGCTGGTGCGGCAATCGGCATGCCTTATGGTATCTGGCTGGCTGGCCTGGTGTCGGGCGTCATCGGAGCCGTGATCGGCACCTATGGCGGCGCTGCCGTGCGTGCCAAGCTTGCCGCGCATTTCGGCAAGGACCCGCCGGCCGCCTTCATCGAGGATGCCGTTGCGATCGTCGGCGCATTCCTGATCATTGCCATGCTGCCGGGTGCGGCGGCCGCATGAGGAGCTTCGACGCCATCATCATCGGGGCCGGGCAAGCCGGCCCCTCGCTTGCAGGGCGGTTCAACGACGCCGGCAAAACGGTTGCGATCATCGAGCGCAAACATGTCGGCGGCACCTGCGTCAATACCGGCTGCAAGCCTACCAAGACGCTGGTCGCCAGTGCCTATGCCGCGCATCTTGCCCGCCGAAGCAGGGATTACGGCATTGTCCTTGGCGGCGACGTGACGGTGGACATGCCGGCCGTTATGCATCGTTCGCATCAGGTGACGCTGGATTCCCGTCACGGCAATGAAAGCTGGCTTGACGGCATGCAACACTGCACGCTGATCCGTGGCCATGCCCGTTTCGAGAGCGCCAACACGATCCGCGTCGGGAACGAGATCCTCACCGCGCCGCAGATTTTCCTGAACGTGGGAGCCCGTGCCGCCATTCCGGATTTTCCCGGCGTCCAAGACGTTCCCTATATGACCAATAGCGATATCGTCGTGCTCGACCGGTTGCCCAGGCATCTGGTGGTGATCGGCGGCAGCTATATCGGGCTTGAATTCGCGCAGATGTACCGCCGCTTCGGCTCGCAAGTGACGGTGGTGGAAAAGGGCCCGCGCCTGGTCGGCCGCGAGGACGAAGAGATTTCCGATGCGGTGCGCGGCATTCTCGAGGCGGAAGGCATCCAGATCCGCACCGGCGCCGAATGCATCCGCTTTGCCAAGCACGCAGACGGCGTTGCGGTCGGCGTCACCTGCACCGAAGGCGAGCCGGAGGTGATCGGCTCGGATGTGCTGCTGGCCGTCGGGCGCAACCCGAATACCCAGGATCTCGGTCTGGACAAGGCCGGCGTCGAATTGGATGCGCGCGGCTATATCAAGGTCGGCGACGATCTTGCCACCAATGTCGAGGGGATCTGGGCACTCGGTGACTGCAACGGCCGCGGCGCCTTTACCCACACCGCCTATAATGACTTCGAGATCGTTGCTTCCAATCTTTTCGACGGCGAGAACCGCAAGGTTTCCGACCGGCTGCTCGGCTATGCGCTCTATATCGATCCGCCGCTCGGCCGCGTCGGCATGAGCGAAACCGAAGCGCGCAAGGCCGGCAAGAACATCCTGGTCGGCACACGGCCGATGACGAAGGTCGGCCGCGCGGTCGAAAAAGGCGAAACCCTGGGCTTCATGAAGATCGTCGCCGATGCAGACACGAAGCAGATCCTTGGGGCTGCCATCCTCGGCACGGGCGGCGACGAATCCATACACGGAATATTGGACATGATGAATGCCGGCGCCACTTACGACACGCTGCGATGGGCAATGCCGATCCACCCGACCGTTTCCGAATTGTGGCCGACCGTGATCCTATCCATGCAGCCGAATTGATCCCTCTTTTGCACATGATCGAATTTTAGCCGCCCGTTAAGAAGCTCGGCAAGCTTTGCGGGTTATTAACGAGGCTGGGGTCCCTGTTCATGATGGAAACAAATGTGCGGTTTTGCTGGCTTTGCGGGTGATGCATGCGCCTTAGGTGACGGGCAAGCGCTGCTGGCGGAGATGGCCCGGGCGATCGCCCATCGCGGCCCCGATGGACAGGGCATCTACCTTGCTCCGGGCATCGGCCTTCCGCATGTGCGCCTTTCCATCGTCGGCCTGGCCGACGGCAAACAGCCGATGACCGACCTACTGGGTCGGTTCACGATCGCCTTCAACGGGGAGATCTTCAACTATGTGGAACTGCGCGACGATCTGAAGTCGCGTGGCGTGGTTTTCCGTACCGGCTCGGATACGGAGGTGCTGCTGCAGCTCTATGCGGCTTATGGCGCGGCATGCCTTTCGCGACTGAACGGCGACTTTGCCTTCGCCATCTGGGACGCGCAGGAGCGCCGGCTGATGCTGGCTCGCGACCGGATGGGCGTACGGCCGCTTTTCTACACGCAGCACAAGGGAACCCTCTATTTCGCCTCGGAAGTGAAGGCACTGCTACGGGTGCCCGGTATCGAAGCGGAACTGGATCCCTTCGCACTGGATCAGATCTTCACGCTCTGGGCTCCCATCGCTCCCCGCACTGCTTTCAGGAATATCTTCGAGCTCGAGCCCGGCCAGTTCCTGACGCTCGATAACGGCAAGCCCTCGCTGCACGAGTATTGGACGCTCGATTATCCGGACGGCGGCGACCATGGCGACACACTTGAAAGCAATGCGCAGGAAGAGCTGCGCGCCCTGCTGACGGATGCAACCCGGCTGCGCATGCGGGCCGATGTGCCAGTCGGATCCTACCTGTCCGGCGGCCTCGATTCTTCCCTTATTGCAGCGCTGGCGGCGCCGATGGCGCCGGGCGGGCTGAATACATTCTCCGTCACCTTCGATGATGCCGAGCACGACGAAAGCGCGTTCCAGCAGGAGATGGCGCAAGCACTCGGCACCCGCTATCGTTCCGTCGCTTGCCGCAGCGGCGATATCGCCGGCAGTTTCACCGATGTGATCCGCTTCACCGAGCGGCCGGTCCTGCGCACGGCACCTGCCCCGCTTTATGCACTTGCGGGCCTGGTTCGCGACGAAGGCATGAAGGTCGTGCTGACCGGCGAAGGCGCCGACGAAGTTTTTGCCGGCTACGACATCTTTCGCGAGGCACGCGTTCGCCGCTTCTGCGCCCGTCAGCCGGCCTCGAAGATCCGCCCGCATCTGTTCCGGAAGCTTTACCCTTACCTGCCGGGCCTGAAGCAGCAGTCACCGGAATATCTGGCCGCCTTCTTCGGCGCAGCGACCGACCGGGCCGACGACCCGCTGTTTTCGCACCGGCCGCGCTTCCGCTCCACGGCGGCGGCGAAGATTTTCTATTCGGACGATCTTCGCGCGACATTGGGCGCCTACGATGCGGCCGAAGAGCTCGCTTCCCGTCTGCCGGACCGTTTCCGCCGCTGGCATCCGCTGCACCAGGCGCAGTATCTGGAAAGCCGCTTCCTGCTGCCGGGCTATATCCTGTCGAGCCAAGGCGACCGGATGGCCATGGCCCATGGTGTTGAAGGGCGTTTTCCGTTTCTCGATCACCGGCTGGTGGAATTTGCCGCCCGCCTGTCTCCCGAGCTGAAGCTCCGGGGGCTGGAAGAAAAGCACATCCTGCGCAATGTCGCGCGCGACCTGCTGCCACCGACGATTGTCCGGCGTCCGAAGCAACCCTATCGGGCGCCGGACAGCCGCAGCTTTGTTGGAGAAAGTGAACCGGCCTATCTGTCGGAAACACTGAGCCAAGGGGCGATCGCGGCCGGCGGCCTGTTCAACCCGCGCGCCGTCGCAAAGCTTCACCAGAAATGCCAGAGCCAGCATGTCTCCGGCTTCCGGGATAATGCCGCCTTTGTGGGTATCCTGTCCACCCAGCTCTGGCTGGACAGCTTTAACGCTGCAGGCAAGACCAACGATCCTCGGACGGGCGTCGCTTTGGCCAAAGCGTAACACCGAGGGTCCCTCTCCTCATTTCGTTCGTCGAAGAATTGTTGTTCTTTCCCAATGATGAGGGATCAAAACCACCGCTCGCCGGTTTGATCTTCATCAGAAGCAGAAAGAAGGAGACATCCTCATGGCGAATGCAAGCTCTAAGCATATTGGTGCCGGCGCCCAGGGCAAAAGCAGTGGAACCGGAGCGATGACGGATATCGACAAGGACATCCTCCCGGAAAACATGGTGCTTTCCAACCGCGACAAGGCGCAGCATTCGCGCGAGCGCGGCCTGGACAGCAAAACGGTACAGACGGAACAGTTCCACGATCACGAGGCGAACCATCTGGAATAACCTCTAGACCGGATTCACGACTGAGTGAGCAGGGCCGAATGGCCCGCTCATTACCGGATTGTAACCTGCTTCTCCCTTGCCAATGAAGGAAGAAGGAGTAGTCTGACGGCATTATCGGCAATCTGACAGGGCGCTGATGACCGGAAGACATTGCGCTTCCGCCCCGATAGTGGAGGCCGAAACATGCATCCGGCAGTTCTCACTAATGCGTTCGAACCCAATGAACTCGCGTTTCTGCAGCGTTTCTTCAAGGAGATCTGCGCTAAACGCGGCGTAGCAGGCGACACACCCGCCGCAACAGATATCGCTTCTCAGATCATCCAGCTTTATCAGCGAGGCGTCCGGGACGAAACCCACCTGCAGATCGAGCTGAACGGTACCGTCTTCAGCAAGAGCTGACATTCCGACTGCCGTCTGGACAGTTCGATATCCCAACTGCACCTCGCACCCGCTTCCTCAGTGTCGAGATCGATCTCCAGTCAGCTTACCGTTTCGCCTGCAGATCGCGCTCGTCGCGCATCAGGAAGACCCGGGTTATGTCGTCAAGATTGCTGCCGAGCCAGTCGGCCATGGCAATTTCTTGCTGGAGAATGTCTTCGAAGACGGCCTTGGCTTCCGTTTCACCGAGTTCATCCGCAGCGGCGATGAGAACCCGGTAGGTGGCGATTTCCATATGCTCGAAGGCGTAGCTCGACATCGAGCCCTTAACCACCTCGTCGCTGGTCAGCATGCCACCGACGCCTTGCGCCGTGGCGGCCAGCTTGGCAGCGACATGCTTCAGCGTCGAGGCGCCGCCTGAAAGGCGGTCGAGCAGGCCTTTCAGTCTTTCCGCCTGACCCTGTGTTTCGGCCAGATGCGCCTCCAGCCGCGCCTTGAGATCGGGATAGCTTTCTATGCGCCGGGATTGCGCCGTCAGCATGGTGATCGCCTGCTCTTCCATCGCATGAGCATTCTTCAGCCAGGCGATGAAATTGTCTCGCGCATGAGTCATTGTTTCTCCTCCTGGATGTTTCTTCTTCGGACATGTTTTCAATTCACGAGAGCAGGCGAGGTTCCTGAGAAGGGAACATTTGGCCGCGAGTTTGGTTTTCTCACCACGTCGCGGCAGTTGCCGACACGGCAAAGATGAGGGTTGCAAGATGACGAACCAGAAACAGGCGAGAGTGCTGATCGGAGCCTTTATCGTCGTGATTGTCGTGGGAGCCGGCGGTTACTTCCTCGCGTCAGGTACCGGCAGCGCACCTCTGGTCCCACCGGATCGCGCCGGCACCGCCGAAAACCTGCCGGCTGGTCCCGCTATGAAGGCGGATCAGGCAACGACAGGGTCGGTCAGCCCACAGAAATGATCTTGAGCTATGCCGAGCTGACATGGGAGCATAGGGATGACATCTGCAATGGATCCACCCGGCGTGCCGGACGAGCCGAGCGAGCAGCCGCCCATGCCGGCGCCGGCCTGGGCGCCGAGACCGGTGGTTGACGAGCCTGAGCCTGATGGGCTACCCGATGGCGCACCCGCGCAGGAGCCCGACGAGCAGGACCCTGGCGAAACGCCGATACCCACCCCTGTGCCTTCCGGCATCTAGCGCGACACTGCGCTGGCCGGCAGACCAGAAAGAGGTAAGAATGGCTATCCGAGGCTACTTGCAGTCGAACCGTGGCACGTCAGGCCAGCGGCCACAGGACAAACATGTCAATCCGGGACTTTGGAAGCTGGTGACCGCAGCGGCCGCCATTCTCATACTCCTGGTCGTGTCCATAGAGCTGTTCAAGCAGCCCGACGCATCGCTGGTGAGCAAACCGGAGCATCAAAGCGTAAGTCATTAAACGGTAGTCTCGACGGAAGGTCATCCGGCTGCGGCTGGAACAATTTGCAGATGTTGGCGTTCATGTGCACCGCAAGGACGAGGTGGCGCAGGTGGACGTGACGACTTATCACAGCAGGACTATATTGCAGGAACGGGATCCCATTCTGAAGCCGGGCCGCAATTTATGGCGGTCCGCAAAGGCCGACAGGCTCAGCTTCCTGATCGATGGCGAGGAATATTTCCGGCGCCTGCAGGAGGTCCTGCCTCAGGCGGAAAAGTCCATCTTCATCATCGGCTGGGACTTCAATCCGGATATCCGGCTGACGCCGCGCGATCCGGCAAGCCCGACGCTCGGACAGATCCTGCGCGATTGCGTCGATCGCAATCCCGAACTTGTTCTGCGCATTCTCGTCTGGGGGATGGGTCCGATCTATTCGGGCAAGAGCTTCAAGATGTTCGGCAAGATGGATTGGAGCGATCATCCGCGCATCCAGCTGCGCTTCGATTTCCGCCATCCGCTGCGCGCCAGCCACCACCAGAAGATCGTCGTGCTCGACGATCAGGCGGCGTTCCTCGGTGGCATCGACCTGACCGCCCGCCGTTGGGACGACCGCAACCACTCGATCGACAACCCGGTCCGCGTTGCGCCGGACGGCGTGGCCTATGGCCCGGTGCATGACATGCAGACGTTGGTGACCGGGCCGATCGCCGGCATGATCGGCGAGGTTGCGCGGCGGCGCTGGAAGACGGCGACGCAAGAAACAGTGCCCGCCACGACCGTCGATAAGCCGGCGCCGTGGCCGGCGGGGCTCACGCCGGCGCTGGAAAACTGCAGCACCGGCCTTGCCCTGACGGAGCCTTGGAAATGGAAGGGCCGGCGCGGACACCGCGAAGCGATCCGCCTGACCCATGATGCGCTGAAGGCCGCCAAGCGGCATCTGTATATCGAAACCCAGTATCTCGCCTCCTTCGGCGTCGGCCGGACACTTGCCAAGCTTTTGCGAGCGTCCGACGGGCCGGAGATTGTGGTGATCGTCACATGCGAGTCGCACGGCTTTCTCGAAAGGCTGACCATGGGCGGCAACCGCAACCGGCTGATCCGCCGACTACAGCGTGCCGACCGCCATAACCGGCTGCGCGTCTTCTTTGCCGTGACGCCCGACGGCAAGGGCGGCGAACGCGAGATCATCGTGCATTCCAAGGTGATCATTGCCGACGACCGCTTCGTGCGGGTCGGCTCCTCCAACCTCAACAACCGGTCGGAAGGCCTCGATACCGAATGCGATATCGCGGTGGAAACCAGTGATCCGCTTTCCCGCCGGTCGATCCTTTCGCTGCGCAATGATCTGATTGCCGAACATCTCGACGCCGATCCGGCTCAGGTGACCGAAATCATCCGGGAAACCGGATCGATGATCGCCGCCATGGACCGGCTGAATGTCCATCCGCGCGGCCTGCGACCATTCGAGATCGACCCCCACAAGGGCGAAACCGGCTCGCTGATCGGCACCGGACTGGTGGACCCGAAGCAGCCGTTCTGGCCGATTCCCGAAATTAGTTCCTGGGTGAGGAAGATGGCCGGCCGCCTGTCAGCCCGCCGGATGTCCTGACGGCTGCCGGCGATAATAGGCTTCTGCAATGACGAGGGTCGGCAGGCCGATCATCAGCGGCACGAAGAAGTAAAGCACCCGGAAGGCGACCATGGCGCCGATCGCTTCCGTGCCGGGAAGGATGCCGAGAATGGTGGCTTCCAGCACGCCGAGCCCGCCCGGCACATGGCTGATCAGCGCTGCCATATTAGCCGTCACATAGGCCGTCGCCACCTGCAGATAGCCGGCCTCGGTGAAGGCGGCGAGCAGTTGGTGGATGGCGGCGGCGACGCAGGCGAAATTCAGCGCACCTATGCCGATCTGCGCCAGCGCAAGCCGCAAGACCGGCGGCTCGAAGCGCCATGAGCGGACAATCAGCGGGCGCCGCAGAAAGGCGCAAAGCAGCAGATAACCCGCCGGGACGGCAAGGCAGGCGCAGCCGAGCAGGGCCCGCGCCGCGCGGTTCATGCCCAGAAGATCCGTCGCGCGGCCGAGATCGGCAAGCAGGGCCAGACCTGCCAGCGTCGCCAGCCCAAGTCCGACGGTAACGCCGCAGAAAATGATCACTTTGCCGATTTCCTCGGCGCCGAGGCCCCAGCGGGAATAAAAGCGGTAGCGCACGGCACCGCTGCTCAAGGCGGCCATGCCGACATTATGGCCGATGGAGAGCGCGGTGAACGAGGCGAGCGCGGTTTCCCGATAAGGGAGCGGCTTGCCCGCATAGCGCACGGCCAGCGCATCGAACATGGTCAGGCAGAAATAGGAGAGGATGACGAAGCAGAAGGCGCCGGCCAGCCGCAGACCGGAAATCGACTGGATGGATTCCTCGATCTCGTCCCAGGTATAGCGGCCGAGGCTACGATAAACGAGAAGGGCCGCAACACAGACCGCGGCACCGAGCAAGAGTTTCAGGAGGTGCCGTCTGATAGCCATTGTTTCTCCGCATGCTGACTTGCCGGGTGGGAACGAAACGGCGCCGAAGGTGTTCCCCGCGCTATGAACGATCCTACAGCCGCCAAGATTTCCACGCCCCGCCGATTGAAGATCCTCACCTACAATGTCCACAGCTGCATCGGCACGGACCGCAGGCTCGATCCTGCGCGCATTGCCGAGGTCATCGCTCTGCTGCAGCCGGACATTATCGGCCTGCAGGAACTGGATGTCGGCCGCAGCCGGACCGGCGGCGTCGACCAGGCGCAGGTGATCGCCTCCCTGCTGAGCATGGATTTTCATTTCCACGCCGCCCTCAATATTGCCGAAGAGCGCTATGGCGATGCCATCCTGACTGCCCTGCCGGCAAGATTGGTCAAGGCCGGGGAACTCCCTTCGCTTGGGGAACAAAGGGGCGCGCTTTGGGTGGAAGTAGACTGCGGCGATCGCAAGCTGCAGATTTTCAACACCCATCTGGGCCTGTTCGGCAAGGATCGCATGGGGCAGATCAACTGCCTGCTCGGGCCGGAATGGCTGGGGCAGCAAATGTTGTCGCATCAGCCCCGCATCCTGATCGGCGACCTCAATTCGACGCCGATCACCAGGACCTACAAACAAGCGGCCAAGGCTCTCAACGACGCGCATTCGGCCTGCGTCGCAAGGCCCAAGGCGACATTCCCGTCGCGCTTTCCGCTTTTGCGCCTCGACCACGTCTTCGTTTCGGACGAAATCCGCGTCGTGGAGGTCGAGGCCGTTTCGACGCCGCTCACCCGCCGCGCCTCCGACCACCTGCCGCTCCTGGCGACGGTGGAAGTCTGAAGGCGCGGCGGACAATCTCCGCCGCGCCTTCTTTATCCTTCTGCCGGCGCGAGCGCCGCCAGGCTCTCGCTCAGCCCTTCTTGTGGCCGCTTTCCTGGCCGCGACCGCGGATGATCGCCGGATCGTCGTTCATCGAGACATCGGCGGCGCGCATGTTGATATTGTCTCCGCGCCGAAACGCCTCGCGGGCCGCATCGCCGCGCTTGAGGTCGGTTTCGGCGTCGAATTCCTCGCCCGCATTGGCGGTGTTCACCTGCTTTTGCAGGATATCGCGCTGTTGCTGATGGGTCTTGTTGCCTTGCATGGACTTTCTCCTTATGTGCCGCCGCTACGTGCTGGCGCGGCCCCGCTGATCGGGATCGACGCCGCCAAACCGGTTGGCGTCATTGGCTCACGAGAGCAAAACCGGGACAGATGGCGATTGTTCCGCATGCGCGATCGCTAAAATACACGAGGCTGCGCGGGACGAGTTTGAAGCAAGACTGCTCGCCAGACGTCGCTCACCCGGCTTGTCCCGGTGACACTACAGCTTGATAAATTGCCTCCCCAACTGGTTTTTCCTAAGGCAAGCGCCTTTTCGTGGGTGAGGTGTAGTCGGACGCGACCTTCTGGAATTTGAGACACCAATTAGCGAACACCTCGGCATAAGATCTACGAGGCTCTCGCAGGTCGCTAATCGTTCGCGCACAGTCGCCCACAGCTGATAATGTTACCGATCTTGATCGCGAACATGTTCGAGATGACAGCGCCGTCCGTTAGGGTGCATAGGTCTTCCAGCACTGCCTTACCCAGTGGCCCGGACACTATATTAAGCAGGGTCTTTCTTTTAACGGCGGCGCAGCTAGCTTCAAGAAGCCGCGCCGCCCCTTATCCTTAATGCGACATCGACACGTTACTGGAATGGGCGCGGGCCAGTGCTTCCATCTGTGTTAACTCGGCCTGCTGCTCTGAAACAATGTGCTCAGCCAACTGCCTCAGTTCCGGATCATTTCCACTCTCCAAATAGGTGCGCGCCATGTCGATCGCAGCCTGGTGATGCGGCACCATCAACGCCACAAAGTCGCGATTCACATCACCCGTTACGTTTACGCGGTTGGCGGCTTCGTGCATCGCGTGCATCTGTGCCATCATCGCCGCGGCAGCCCCTGCGCCAGGTGCGCGGTTCGCCTCGGCGTCGCCATGGTAGTGCTCGTTTCCACGCCAGAAGGCTCCGGGTGCAGCTCCCGTGTTGGTGTTGACGACGCTGGATTCCGGCCGCAGCAGTGCTGCTATTTGTCCGCTCGCGCGTTCATAGATGATATTATGCAGTCCAGCATACGACACCATCGTTACCGCGAGCCCGGCAGCGAGCCCGGCGGGTACGTATAGCGTCGCGGAGCGACCCTGGGGCGAGATTTCGAGTGCACTGTTGCGCAAAGGATCGGCAAGCACGACGAGTAAGGACGCCAATATCGTCGCATGACCTATCAGGTCCACCCGTCCGAATGGATAAACCGCCGCAAACATCAGCGCAAACAGAGCAAAGGCGGACAGTCGGCGTACCAGCGGCGTCCAGAGCAAACCGAACCCCAAAGTAAAATCAGCGACGCCCGCCATTGTGGTATATGGGCCGAATGGGATACCAAACGCGAGGAATGGCTTTTCCTCAAGAAGCGGCATGAACCACTGTGGATACATGAACTTTTCCATGCTCGACCAGGTGAGCGCCAGCGCAATGCCCCAACGTAGCACTGCGAAACGGCGGTCGTGCCATTTCCCATCCGGCATCCCTGAAAGGAGCAAATAGCCTGCAAGCCCTAGACCCAATGCGAGGTAATCAAACAGGTGGAAGAGGTCGTATGCACCCAGCGTGAATAGCCACAGGACCACGATGGCAAGCGCGGCCAGTGGCCGGGTGCGGCGCATCGGGATCAGCAGTGCAATAACAATCTGCGCCCAGGGAACTAGTTCGGATTTCGTCTTAAGGTCAGGCGTCAGATAAGTCCCGCCTACGGCGAACAAAGCTACAAAAAATGCCGCCATGACGCTCAGCAAGAAAGGATCTGCATGGCGGCGCAGCGGCGATGTGGCAGTATCCAGCCCTTCTAATACTAGCTGCCCCGGCCGCCTCTGCTCTAGGAGGGTCGCCACCAGGAAAAAGCCGAGAACCAATAGGAGCGCCAGCCAGAAGTAAGGAAGGCCAAGCGTAGTCGTGATGGGGACCGGCTTGGCGGAGACTTCATAAGCCTCAAACCACTTCACATGAGCCGACGCCGCTGAAGGCGCAAGCGTGCACAAAAGCGCAAGAGAAGCACGCCCAGCCGACGGCACTCCTTTATCAGATTGACGAAAGAACATGATGGTTTCCTTGTTGTCCCGGCGTTGCGGGCCTTATGCTTTGCCGGGGTCTGCACGCGGAATAGATAAAGCACGGCATCCGCGCATTGATTGAAATCAATGCACCGACTGCCGCGCCAATGAATCATCGCGATGACGGCTAGGCCCATATCAAGCGCAGTAAACAGGACCGCAGCTGTCCTGGGCAAACCGAATTGTAGTCTCGACCAAAAAGCCTGCCCGGCTTTCTCGTCGACGGAATGGATTAGTGGAAGTCCATCCCGGCGACCGCTTGCAGACCACGGTTATCGACCAGTTCAACAATATGCGGTTCAGGGAGCTGGATCAGGCCCGTATTGCGCAGCTTGGTAAAGGAGCGGCTGACGGTCTCAATCGTGAGCCCGAGATAGTCGGCGATATCAGTGCGCGACATTGGCAGGGAAAGCGGATTGGCGGACAGCTTGTGCTCGGCCGCCCGCATCGACAAGGTCAGAAGAAAGCTTGCAAGCTTTTCGACCGGCGTCAAACGCCCGAGCATCACCTGGTTGTCGCGGGCTTGACGAAGAGCCATGCGGGTGAAGGCGTGCAGCCGATCCTTCAGCTTGGGGAAGCGTTCCATTAGCGCCTGCATGTCGCGGGTTGTAAACGAACAGAGCTGAACCGCCCCGATCGCTTCCGCCGTAGCGGAGTGGACGTCATCATCTGCCAGACCGAAGTAATCACCTGGAAGCAGGAAGCCGGTGATCTGGCGGCGGCCATCAGGAAGTGCGATTGAGAGGCGTAACACGCCGGCAGTAAGGCTATAAACCCGTCTCAACGGATCGCCCTCGCTCACCAGCATCTCGTCAGGAACGAGGTTACGCGACGTCATGATTTTCTCAAGCTCAGCAACTTCATCGTCCGCCAGTGCGGCACAGACCGCCATCGTGCGGACGTCGCAGCTGGCACAGGCGCCGCATGGCTTTCGAAATCCTAAAGATGGCGGCGCGGTCAAAGTCTTGTCGTCCATTTTGCCAGTCGATCCATCTCATGTGCTGTGATCCAGGTCGTCTAGCTAAGACGGCAGCCGGAATCTCTTGGGGAGACGGATCGCAACTTCTGGCATTTATACCAGCCTGCCCAGGTTACATCCAGAGACCTCGTTCTTCGCCGATTGCTTCACACTAAATCAAAACCTGCTTACGTGGCGGTGCAATGTCCCGCAGGCGCAAAGCATGGTGGCGAAGAAAAGGTGCAGGAATCAGTCGGCCTCACACGGCGTACATACACCGCTTCCTGCCGGCAGTACCGTCCAACAAGACTCCTGCTTCACGCGTTGAAGGGGCGGTGGGTTCAGGATTGGCTTCTAAATGGCGGACGCCAGGTTTGTTAGGCGATGGTAGAGGCGCAACAGGCGGCCGGCTAGAATGACCATGAAAAACCGCCCGCCCCTCACAGCCAGCGCACGGTGGCAGATCCTAAAACCTTGAGGTTACCGCGTGACATAGGAGATTTTAGAAATGCCATATCTCAAAAGCTTGCGCGACCATAGACTCAGCGGCCCTCACCGCCGCGTCAGGGCGACGAGATAGCGGGCCGGCGCTTTGGCGGGGTTTGAAAAAACGCAATCGGCTGGCGGGCCTAGCATCAGGCAATCGCCCTGGCGCAAATGGTGCAGCACCGGCCCCTCCCGGAAATCCAGAAGGCCTTCGAGAACCCAGATCTGCTGGTGCTGGAAGGCGAAGGCCGAGGCGGGATAAGGCACGCGCACGCCGGGCGGCAGGTCAACCTCCAGAAGCTCGATCGGCGCATTGGGCGGCGAAACGGCGCGGCGCGTATAGCCGGTTTCAGGATCGGTCCAGACAGGCTGCCGCTCGTAGGCTCTGCTGCGCAGCTCTTCCCGTTCGGCCAAGGCCAGCAAGACTGAAAGCGGCAGGCCGAAAGCGCCCGACAGCCGGCCGAGCACGGTTGCGGTCGGGCTCGCCTCCTTGCGCTCGATCTTGCTGATCATCGCTTTGGAAACGCCGGCCCGTTCCGCCAGCTCTGCCAGCGACCATTCCCGCGCTTCCCGCTCGGCCTTCAGCCGGGTGGCGATTGCTTCTGCCGGATCCTTTTCACTGCCGCTCAACTGGCTTGCCTTCCTCTGATCGTCTTATATAGTGGACGAACAGATCCTATAAGAGACACCGAGCATTCGCAACCGGACGAGGAACCGCGTGATGCGGGAAATTCGCTTCAATGCCTTCGACATGAACTGCGTGGGGCATATCCAGCAGGGCCTTTGGGCGCATCCCCGCGACCAGTCGCATCGCTATGCCGAACTGCGCTACTGGACGGATTACGCCAAAAGGCTGGAGAAAGGCCTGTTCGACGGAATTTTCTTTGCCGACGTGGTAGGCGTCAACGACGTTTATGGCGGCGACGGTGCGGCGGCGCTTAAAGGCGCGGTGCAGTTGCCGGTCAACGACCCGATGCTGCTGGTGCCGGCCATGGCGGCGGTGACGGAACATCTCTCCTTCGGCGTCACCGCCAACCTCACCTATGAGACACCCTTTCTGTTTGCCCGGCGCATGTCGACGCTTGATCACCTGACCGGCGGGCGGATCGGCTGGAACATCGTCACCGGCTATCTCGACAGTGCGGCGAAGGCGATCGGGCTCGAAGGCATGGCGGCGCATGACGACCGCTACGATCTGGCGGACGAATATATGGAGGTGATGTACCGGCTCTGGGAAGGCAGTTGGGATGATGACGCAGTGGTCTTCGACCGCGCCAATCATGTCTATGCTGATCCGTCCAAGGTGCGGAAGATCCACCACCAGGGCAAGCAGTACCATCTTAACGCCATCCACCTTTGCGAACCGTCGCCGCAGCGCACGCCGGTGCTTTACCAGGCCGGCTCCTCGACCCGCGGCCGGCAGTTCGCCGCCAGCCATGCGGAATGCGTCTTCGTCAACGGCCAGAAGATCGACGGCGTCAAAGCCATTGTCGACGATATCCGCGGGCGTGCGGTGGGCTATGGCCGGCAGGCAGAAGACATCAAGATTTTCGTCGGCGCAACGGTGGTGACGGGTCGCACGGAAAAGGAAGCGCGCGAGAAACTCGAGGATTACCGCGCCTATGCGAGTTCCGAAGGGGCGCTGGTGCATGCGGCCGCCTCGCTCGGCATCGACTTTTCCCGCTATGATCTGGATGAGCCGATCGAAACCGGCAAGAGCACCGCCATCGTCTCCAATGTCGAGGCGATGACCCGCACAGCCGGCCCGCAATGGACAAAGCGCAAGCTTCTGGAACAGATGGTCCTCGGAAGCCGACAAGCACCGATGGTCGGCTCGGCGGAACGGATCGCCGACAGGCTTGCCGAATGGATGGATGAGGCGGGCGTCGACGGCTTCAACCTGTCGCGCACCGTCGTGCCGGAATGTTTCGACGACATCATCGAGTTGGTCATTCCGATCCTGCAGGAGCGCGGCCTTTACAAGACAAGCTATAGCGACGGCACTCTGCGCGACAAGCTGTTCGGTACGCCGAGATTGCCGGATCGGCATGTGGGAGCGAAGCATAGGGCGGGGTGATGAAGACCTTGGACGACGCGTCGACCGCTACGGACATCCCTGCTGGAGGCCGCTGGGCTAGGCTGGCGCTGCTGTCGGTTGCGGTGGTCCTGTGCTTTTCCTGCTGGTTCTCGGCCAATGCCATCGCGCCGGAACTGAAGCGGGACTGGGCGCTGTCGGAAAATTCGGCGGCCTGGCTGACCAATGGCGTACAGATCGGCTTCGTCATCGGCGCGCTCTCGGCAAGCCTGTTCAATCTGCCGGACCTGGTCCGCATGAACCGGCTGATGGCGGGCTCCGCCCTGCTTGCCGGACTATCAAACCTCGCTCTGGTTCTGGAGCCAGGGCCTGCCGGCGCCGTCTTCTGCCGCATCGTCACCGGCTTTGCGCTGGCTGGTGTTTATCCTCCGGCGCTGAAACTGGTTTCCACTTGGTTCGTGTCGGGGCGCGGTCTGGCGCTGGCAAGCGTGATCGGCGCCATCACCGCCGGCTCGTCGCTACCGCATCTGTTTCGCGGCATATCGGCAGCGGTTGACTGGCGCAATGTCGTGCTCTTGGCAAGCGCTGCGACGCTGGTGGGCGCGCTGATCTTCCTCATCTTCACCCGCGAAGGCCCCTACCTTTTCGGTAAAGCACTGTTCGATCCCCGCCAGATCGGCCAAGTTCTCAAGGACCGCGACCTGCTGCTCGTCAATGGCGGCTATCTCGGCCATATGTGGGAACTCTATGCCATGTGGGCCTGGCTGCTCGCCTATCTGACTGCAGCATTCGAGGCGGATGGCGTCGTGATCGGCGGCGAGGCGTCGCTGCTGACCTTTCTGGCTGTCGCCTCCGGCGTCATCGGCTGCTTTGCCGGCGGCATCCTCTCCGACCACTTCGGACGCACAGCGACCACGGCCGGCATGATGATCGTGTCCGGCAGTTGCGCAGTCTTGATCGGCTTCGTCTTCGACGGCCCGTTCTGGCTGCTGGCCCTCGTGGTGATCGCCTGGGGCATTTCGATCATCGGCGATTCTGCTCAGTTTTCCGCCGCCGTCACGGAACTGGCGGACCGCAACTATATCGGAACGGCACTTTCGCTGCAGATGGGCATGGGTTTTGCCCTGACCATCCTGATGATCTGGCTGATGCCGCACCTCGCCGACTGGCTGGGCGGCTGGCGCTGGAGTTTTGCCGTGCTGGCCATCGGACCGGCTGTGGGCGCCGCCTGCATGCTGATCCTCAGGACCAAGCCGGAGGCAGCAAAACTTGCCGGCGGACGACGCTGACCAAGGCGCGACAGGCGCCCGCGCCGCAAGTGGGGAAACAGCTCGTCCCCTTGTGCGCCAATTACTCAACCGTATAATAAAGCTTTGTTGCAAACGACCTGGCTCGACGGATGAACCGCGCTTGGCCGGGACCTGAGAGATCTGATGAACGCCACACGCTCCTCGTTTTTCCCCCTGGCGTTTCGACAAGCGCATTTGCGCCCCCTGGCCCGCAGCCAATGAGCGTGGTCCGGCGTAGCTATACGCGGGCCTCGGAGGCCGAGCGGCGCGAAGATCTCATCCTCGCGACGCTGGATTGCATCGCTGAATTCGGGATCCAGGGCGCGACGGTGCGGCAGATCGCCATGCGCGCTGGCGTCACCGGCGGGCTGATCCGGCACTATTTCGCCACCAAGGACCAGATGCTGCAGGAGGCCTATCGCAAGGTCATGGCCGGCATGACCGAGACCGCCATCCGGGCGGCCGCTGAAGGAGAAACGGCGCGCGACCGTCTTCGCCATTTCATCATCGCCAATGTCACGCCACCCGTCACCGATCCGCGCACCCTGTCGCTCTGGGCCGCCTTTATCAGCCATATCCAGATCGATCCGAGCTTTGCTGCTATCCACCATGAAAACTACCGGGCCTTCCTGGATGCGCTGGAAAGCCTGCTGACGGCCTTCTTCATCGAGGAACAACGGGAGATCAGCAAAAGCCAGTGCCACGGCTTGGCCATTTCGCTTAGCGCTTTGGTCGACGGCCTCTGGCTGGAAGGCACGCTGGCGTCCGACATGTTTGGCGACAGCGAACTCGCCGATAATGCCCTGACATCCGTCGAAGCATTGCTGCGCCTTCAGCCCGGCCATCTTTCGGCAAGACAACGATAACAAAAGGAAATACCGATGCGTTATGCCTCGATCACCGACCGTCTCGCGCATCTCGGCTCCGGCCGCTGGGCCCTGCATCTGACCGCACGCCGCATGAAGGCCGAAGGAGAAGATATCATCGAGCTAACGATCGGCGAGCCGGATGTGAAGCCCGACAAGGCGCTGCTCGACGAGGCGGCGCGGGCCATGTATGCGGGTCGCACCCGCTATTCCAACGGCCGCGGCGAGCCGCCGGTGCTGAAGGCGCTGGTGGAGAAATATGCCAAACGACGGCCCGGCGTCAGCGAGCGCAATTTCCTTTGTTTCCCCGGAACCCAGACGGCGCTCTACAGCGTCATGACGGGGCTGGTCGAAGCTGGCGACGGCGTGCTGGTCGGCGATCCGCTATACGCGACCTATGAAGGCGTCATCTCATCGACCGGCGCTCATATGATCCCGGTACCGCTGCGCCCGGAAAAAAAGTTCCACCTGCAGGCGGAAGACCTGCAGCGCGCCATCACGCCGGAAGCACGCGTGCTGCTCCTGAACACGCCCCATAACCCGACTGGCGCAGTACTAACTGCCACCGAAATTGCAGCGATCGGCGAGATCTGCCGCAAGCACGATCTGTGGATCCTCTGCGACGAAGTCTACGAGGAACTGATCTTCGATGGCACCGACTTCGCGTCGCCCTTCGACATGCAGGAACTGGCGGAGCGTACCATTGTGGTTTCGTCGATCTCCAAATCCCATGCGGCGCCGGGTTTCCGCAGCGGCTGGGCCGCTGGCCCGGAAGAGTTCTGCGAAAAGCTGCTGCCGGTTTCGGAAACCATGCTGTTCGGCGTACAGCCCTTCATTTCCGACATGACAGCCTTGGCGCTGTCGCAGCATTTCGACACGGCCGACGTGATGCGCGACAATTACCGGCGCCGGGCCGAGATCGTCGAACAGGCGTTCGCCGGCAGCAATCTTGTGAAGCCCATGCCACCCGAAGGCGGTATGTTCATCCTGCTCGATGTCACGGCAACCGGCCTCGGCGGTGAGGAATTCGCCTGGGAACTGCTGCGCGAGGAAAAGGTCGCAGTGATGCCGGGCACCTCCTTTGGCGACCAGGCAGCCGGCTTCCTGCGCATTTCCCTGACCGTTCCCGACGATGTGCTGTCAACGGCAATGGACCGCATCGCCGACCTCGCCAGCCGCGTCGCCTCCTTGCACAAGGAAGCCACGCTGCATGTCCAATAACTGAAGACCGTCGCATTCCAGCCGATATCTGGTGACGGAGGCCTTGGGCTACCGGCCGCATGGCCGGGCATATTCATAGGGGCCCCGGGCTACTCCGGCTTGGTTTGGCCGCCGATGACATCGGAGGCTGTTTCGACATCATAGGGCATGGAATGGCTTCCGCCTCCGTCGCCGGCATCGGCCACACGCCCGCTCGGATCGCTGGTTCCGTCGGCGCCCCAGACTTTCCGCGCCTTGTTGATATCGGCCGCCGTCGGCTCGGCCCCCTGCTTGTGCGGCACTTCACCGGTGCCCGAACTCTTGGCGATGTTCGGCTGGCTGCTGCCGAAGCGGGCGGCTTCCTGGTTGCTTGTGCTGTCGTCTGACATGATCTGCCTCCTTGGCTGTTCGTTTCACAACCATCGGCAGACATCATCGTTCCGCAATCAGCCGCGGCGTTCATCCAACTTCTCTTCCGGCGGCTCCCATCCGAAAACGCTGCGGCCGCCCCATTCGTGACTCTGGCGGAATTCGCCGGCGACGATTTCCTTGAGGTCGGGACCTGTCACATATCGCTCGAGCTGGCGCGCCTGATCGTCGAGCCGCTTCAGCGCCTGCAGCTCTTCCTCGCGGCCGAGCTTGGCCTTGCCGACCGCCGACTTCATGACCTTGATCGTTTCGTCATAGACCCTGATCGGCACCGGAAACGGATGCCGGTCCTTGCCGCCATGAGCGAGCGAAAAGCGGGCGGGATCCGAAAAGCGGCAGGGCGCGCCGTGGACCACCTCGGCAACCATGGCAAGCGCACTGACCGTGCGGGCGCCGACGCCGGGGGTCAGCAGCAATTGCTCGAAATCCTCCGGGCCGCGATCGGCCGCGGCGGCCAGCGTGCCGTGCAGGCGGCGCATATTGACGTCTTCCTCACGCACATCGTGATGTGCCGGCATGATGAGATACGGCAGCATAGGCTGCGCCAGCTCCTTCTTCTTGCGCGAGGGATCGATGGCGATCACTTCCTTGACAATCCGGTCCGGCCCGAGCGTGGCGAGCAGATCGAGCTGACCTTTTCGCGAGGCTCCGGCGCGGTGATCGGCGAGGTTGACGATCTCCCCTTGCCCTCGGCCTTCGATCGCAGCATGGGGAGAATCGACGAAGCTGGCAATGCCTTCCGACAGCCAATGATAGCGCCGTGCCTGGCCCCTGTCGCCGTTCATGCCCTGTTGCACGACCACCCATTTTCCGTCGTCGGTAACGATGAAGCCGTGCAGGTAGAGATCGAAACCGTCCTGAACCGCTGCGCTGTCCACCTTAGCGACGAGGCGGCTGGTCGTGGCGAGCGCTGTGCCGTCGATACCGACGCGGTTGCCAATAGCGATCAGTTCGTCCGGGGTCTGGCGCGAATTCCGACCGCGCCCACCGCAGACATGGATGCCGAGCTCGCCCGACATCGGCGTCAGACCGCGCTTCAGCGCGCCGATGACGCTGGTGGTGATGCCGGACGAATGCCAGTCCATGCCCATTACCGCCCCAAAGGACTGGAACCAGAAAGGATGTGCCAGCCGCCGCAAAAGCTCGTCGCGGCCGTAATGGATGACGATCGCCTCGGTGATGACAGAACCGAGCCTGGTCATGCGCTCGCCGAGCCACCGGGGAACCCGGCCGCCATGAAGCGGAAGATCGGCGCTACCTGCTCTTTGAACCATGTTCCGTTTATAGACGGGCGGACACCGTCAGGACAGGGAAAAGTTCTTCAAACGTTCTTCGAGAAGGGCGATGGTCGGCGCGTCCGCATTGGCAAAGGCAAAGCGCAGGTAATCCTGCTGGCCTTCGCCAAAATACGCGCCGGGAATGCAGCTGATGCCGGCCCGTTTCGCTAGCTGTTCGGCCACCTCAGCGGACCCCCTGCCGGCGAAAGGATGGCGGACAAAGGCGAAATAGGCACCGATCGCATCAAGCTTCCAGTCGTTGAGGCCGCGCATGACGGCTTTCAGCGCTTCGGCACGGCGACCGATTTCCTGGCGGTTTTCTTCACGCCAGTCGGCCAGCAGCGGCAGCGCTTGCGCAACGGCGGCCTGGGCGGACCGCGGTGCGCAGATCTGCAGATTGTCCATGACCTTGGCGACCTGGGAGACGGCCACCTCGCTGGCCGCAATGGCGCCTAGCCGGTGGCCGGGGATGCAGAAGCTTTTCGAGAAACTGTAAAGGCTGATCAACACCTCCTCCCAGCCTTCGATTTGGAAGAGACCATGCGGCATCTGGCCGGCAGCGGGCAGGAAATCGCGATAGGTCTCGTCGAGGATCAGCCATATGCCCTTGTCCCGGCAGAGCCTGAACACCGCTTCCAGCAGCGATGGCGGATAGATGGCACCGGTCGGATTGTTGGGCGATACCAGGGCCAGTGCCCGCACGCCGCCGGTGATCGCCTTTTCAATGTCGAGCAGATCCGGCAGGAAACCGTTTTCGGCAGCACAGGGCACGAAGGCAGTCCTGACGCCCATCATCGTGAGCGTCGTTTCCTGGTTGAAGTAGAAGGGCTCGGTCATTAGCACCGTATCGCCCGGCCCGGCCACCGCCATGGCAGCGCAGATAAAGGCCTGGTTGCAGCCGGAGGTGATGTGGATGTTGCTCATCCCCAAGGAGGCGCCATAGACCTCTGAAAAATGTTCGGCATAAGCCTGCCGAAGCTTTGTTTCGCCCTCAATCGGTCCGTAGCCGGTAAAGGCAAGCGAGGAGGCCGTTTCGCCGAGCAGTCTCAGCATGTCCGGATGGGCGGGATATCCCGGCACCGCCTGCGAAAGATCGATCAGCGGGCCCTGCTTGCCGTCATAGGCGCGTCCCCAGGCGGCAACGGCAGGGACAGGCGGCGGGGAGAGCTTTTCGACATGGGAATTGAACAAAGGCATGATAATCCGGAAAGCGATTTGCAACAAAGGCGGTTGATTTGCCGCACATGTTCATCAGATTATCGGGCGACGCAAGGAGAACGTTCATGGCCGACGACATTCATCCTGAGGATCAGCAGGCCGCCCAAAATGGCCAGTCCGCCGATTCCAAGCTCACCCTTACCAAGCGCAAATGGGCTGAAGCGGGCAAGTTTCTGACGGGGCGTATAACCCGCCCCGAAACCGACCGGCTGCCGCCCGGACAGCATCTCGTCAAGAACTGGCCGGTGCTCGATCTTGGTCAGCAGCCTCGCGTTTCGCCGGCGCAATGGAAGCTTGACGTGCGCGGCCTCGTCAACCATCCGATGACGTTCGACTGGGCCGCCTTGCAGGCCCTGCCGCAGAGCGAAATACGCTCCGACATCCATTGCGTGACGACCTGGTCCCGCTACGACAACAACTGGAAAGGCGTGTCTACGCGTGATTTCCTTGATGCCGTCGATCCGAAGCCTGAGGCGGTTGCCGTTATGCTGACCAGCTATGACGGCTATACCACCAATCTGCTGCTCCCGGATTTCGCGGTCGCTGACGCGATCATCGTGACGGCCTGGGAAGGAAAACCGCTGACGGAAGAGCACGGCGGGCCCGTAAGGCTCGTCGTGCCGCACTTATATTTCTGGAAAAGCGCCAAATGGCTCCACCGGATAGACTTCCTCGACCGCGACCAGGCCGGCTTCTGGGAGAAGAACGGCTACCACATGCGCGGCGACCCTTGGGCCGAGGAACGTTACTCCGACGACTAGTGGCAATCCAGGAAGACGGCAGGACATGGTCCTCCCGAACTGCACCTACAGCCTTAGTCGAATTTGACCAGATTGATGGCTGGCAGCGAGCCGCCCGGGAACTGCGCGAGCTTGGCGCCAACCGCGAGCGATCCAAGGTCGATGCCGAAGAAGCCCAGCCTGTCGATCAGCGCTGCAACGTCTGCCTTGGCGCTGTCGTCATCGCCGGAATAGAACAACACACGTCTGCCGCCTTCGGACTGAGGATCACTCTGCAGCAGGGCGGCCAGCAGGTGGTTGAAGGCTTTCACGACGCGGGCGCCGGGAACCAAGTCGGCAAAGATCTCGCTCGACAAGCGGCCGCCGAGATCGGCTGGCTTGAACAGCGGTGCTTCGATCGGATTGTTGGTGTCGACAACGATGCGGCCGTTCCAGTCCGGCAAGCCGGACATGGCCTGCGGCAGCTTTGACCACGGAACCGCAACGAAGACCATATCTGCCTTGGCGGCCTCTTCCATGCTGACGGCGGAAATCCACGGCGCCAGTTCGGCGGTGAAGGTTTCAAGCGACACCGGACCGCGACTGTTGGCGATCACGGCACTGATGCCGTTGCGGGCCAATGTGCGAGCGATTGCTGCGCCGATATTGCCGGCGCCAATGATACCGATGGTCATGATTTGCATTCCTTTTTGTTTGGCTTCGATGGACTGAATATCGCATCTGGATTACCTCTCCATTAGTCTGTAATGTTGCGCTTCAGTTTCAACAAATCTTTGAAGATAGTCCTAAAGTGGAAAGCCTTGCCAATCTGGAAGCCTTCATTCGCAGCGCTGAACTCGGTAGCTTTTCGGCGGCCGGCAGGCGGCTGGCGCTTACGCCTGCTGCGGTCAGTCGCAATGTGGCGACGCTGGAAAGGAACCTCGGCATCAGGCTTTTCCAGCGCAGCACCCGCAAGCTGACGCTGACGGAAGCTGGCGAACGCTTTCTTTCGGAAATCCGCGATCATGTCGGGGCATTGCAGACGGCCATTACCGAGGTCTCGCTGGAAGGCGGGGAGCCGGCCGGCGTGCTGAAGGTCAGCATGAGCCCGCATTTCGGAACCAACTATATCCTGCCGCTGCTGCCGGATTTCATGGCGCGCTATCCTCGGATCCGTCCGGAATGGACCTTTGAGAACCGCCAGGTGGATCTGATCGCGGAAGGATATGATGCGGCGATCGGCGGCGGCCTGGAATTATCGTCCGGAACCGTTTCACGCGTTCTCGCGCCGGCGCATATCGTTGCGGTCGCATCACCAGCCTATATGCGGGGTCGGGCTCTGCCGCCCGATCCCGCAGGATTGGCCGCACTGGAGGGCATCCAGTTACGCTCCTCCAATACCGGCCGTATCCGGCAATGGATTATGCGCAACGCGGCGGGCGACGAGATGCCGGCTGCGCTGACCGAAAAGATCGTGATGAACGACCCCGCCGCCGTGGCCCGCGCTGCAAGCCTCGGCCTCGGGGTTGCGATGATCGCCATGCCGGACGGCGTGATGTATTTCGAAAGGGGCGAGCTCATCCGGCTGCTGCCGGAATGGTATGCCGATATCGGCACGATCTCGATCTACTATGCGAGCAGGACGCTGCTGCCCGCCAAGACCCGCGTCTTCGTCGATTTCATCACCGAGCATTTCCGCAGGAACGGTCTAGCCAAGCGTTTCGCCGGCAGCCTCGGTGCCTCGAATTTTCGCAAGCAAAGCTAGGCATCCGGCCCAACGGCCGGATGCCTGATTGTCAGAGCAGTTTGTCCAGCGTCAGCGGCAGGTCGCGGACGCGTTTTCCGGTGGCATGGAAGACGGCATTGGCAATGGCCGGTGCGACGCCGACGATACCGACTTCGCCGACGCCCTTGCCGCCGAGCGCCGATGCCTGATGGTCCGGCACACCGACCGAGATCACCTGGATATGAGGAATGTCGGAATTGGTCGGCACCAGATAATCGCCGACATTGTTGTTGATGGTCCGCCCGTTGCGGCCATCCACCAGGCCTTCCTCGAACAAAGCCTGGCCGATGCCCATGATGATGCCGCCGCGCCACTGGCTTTCCACCATCTTCGGATTGTAGAGCCGGCCGCAATCGAAGGCGGACACGATGCGGGAAACCCGGACAGTGCCAAAATCCTCGTCCACCCGCACTTCAGCAAAATGCGCGCACCATGAATGCATGGAATAATCGCCCATGGTCGGGCCTTGGACCCTGGCCATGCTGCTCCAGGCGGCATTCTGATCCGTGAGGCTCTGCGCATCCTCCGGCAGCGTATTGCGCACGACCTCGATTTCGGTGCGGCCGAGCGCCGCCATCAGCTCCGGCAGGCTCAACGCAGGACCTTGGCCAAGTTCGGAGGCGATCCGCCCATTGCTGACGGTTAAGGTATTGGCGCCGGTATCGCGCAGCGGCGAATTCGGATCGTTCAGTGCCAGCCCGATCAATTCGTCGCGGGCAGCCGCTGCGGTCTTGTGCACCGCCCCGGTAATCGATCCCGCCAACATGGAACCGCCGGCGATTGCGGAGCCCGGCAGCCTCGAATCGCCAAGCACGACATCAATCTGGTCGACCGGAACACCCAATGCTTCGGACGCGGTCTGGGCAAGGATCGTATAGGTTCCCTGCCCCATGTCGATGGCACCGCTGACCACTTCGACCCGGCCATTGGCAAGGATGCGGATCATGGCAGCGCTGGGGGCCCGCAGCACGGGAAAGGTGCCGCAGCCAATGCCCCAGCCGACCAACTGGCGCCCGTCGCGCATGGAACGCGGCTCGTGGCTCCGCCTCGACCAGCCGAAGGCTTCGGCACCCTGCGTTAGCGCTTCGCGAAGCTGGCGCGTCGACCAAGGCTTGCCTGATTGATAATCGTGGTCGGCATAGTTCTTCAGGCGGAGCTCGAGAGGATCCATGCCGAGCTTGTAGGCCAGCTCCTCCATAGCGCATTCGATGCCGAAAGCGCTGGGGTTCTTGCCCGGGCCGCGCAGCGCTCCCGGAGTGACGGTATTGACCGGCACGACCCGCGATTGCGACGAGAAGTTTTCCACCTTGTAGAGGATCGGCGTGGCAGCACCGGTCTGTTCCGGGTAATCCGTATAGGTGGAGGTTTCATTGGCACCCCGGTGGATGATCGCCTGAAGGACCCCATCCTCAGTGGCGCCGAGCGCAATCGTCTGGCGCGTCGCGGCGCGACCGCCATAGCTGGTGAAGTTCTGCGGGCGGGTGACGGCCAGCTTGACCGGCCGGCCAAGCTTCCGAGCCGCAGCGGCGGCCACCGCCCCGTAAGGCAGAGCCACGCCTTTGGAGCCGAAGCCACCGCCGATGAAGGGCGAGATCATCCGGACATTCTCGATAGGCAGGCCGAACCATTCCGCATAATTGCGCTGCATGCCGTGGGTCCATTGGCTCGGTTCCCACACGGTCAGCTGGTCGCCGTCCCATTTCGCCGTCAGGCCATGGGGCTCCATGGCCACATGATATTCGCGCGGCGTGCGATACTCGGCCTCCACACGAACGGGGGCCGCGGCGAACGCCGCCTCGGCATCGCCCCAGGCGACGCTGAGATTGTCCATCAACTTGCCCTTGCCGGCCTTCGCATCGTCGATATCGGCGATGCCTGGCTTTTCCTCATAGATGACGCGGACGAGCTTGGCCGCTTCGATTGCTTGCTCGCGGCTTTCGCCGACCACGGCAGCAATCGATTGGCCGTTATAGGTGACCTCGCGCGGCAGCGGCAGGAAAGGCTGGTTCTCCGGCCGATTGCCGTACCAGTCCGAGGCGGTCATCAGGCCCAGATCGTCTTCGGGCGTCAGCACCATCAGTACGCCTGGCACCGCCAGCGCCTGCGAGGCATCGACCGCAACGACCGTGCCGGCGGCAATGGTGCTCTGCACGAGAACGGCATGCGCCAGGCCGTCGACCGGGTATTCCAGCGCATAGGTGGCGGCGCCGGTGACCTTTAGATCGCCTTCGAAACGGGACAGTCGCCCACCGACCAGGCCATCGGCGGCACTGCCGTGCTTGCGGGTTTCCATGATGGTCATGCGAGACCTCCAACTTTCATGATGGCGCGGGTGATCACGCGCGGAGCCAGTTCGATCTTGTAGAGATTGTCGCCGTAGCTGACAGCACCATCCATGGCGAGGCGGGCGGCCCGGGCGACTGTTTGCTCCTCCAGCGCCTTGCCGATCAGCGCCTGCTCGACGGCACGGGCCCGCCATGGCTTGCTGGCAACACCGCCCAAGGCAACGCGAATGTCCTTGATAGTCCGGTTGTCGCTTTCGAGCTCCAATCCGACGGCCGCACTTGCCGCGGCAAATTCGTAGGACTGCCGGTCGCGAACCTTGAGATAGGTGGAGTTCCTGGCCGCAACGGACGCCGGAATGCTGATGCCGAGGATCATTTCGCCGGGCTGCAGCACCGTCTCCCGCTCCGGTGCATGGTCATAGGGCAGGAAGAAATCGTCGACCGGCACCTGACGTTGGCCGAGATCAACGACCGCATCCAAGGCGACAAGCGCCGCTGCCAGATCGCCGGGATAGCTGGCAATGCACTGCTCGCTGACGCCGAGCACCGCGTGATTGCGGATCACTCCGCCGAGAGCAGAACAGCCTGAGCCGGGATTACGCTTGTTGCAGGCGGGAAAAGTCAGCGGATCACGGAAATAAGCGCAGCGGGTACGCTGCAGAAGGTTGCCGCCGATTGTTGCCATGTTGCGGAGTTGGGCCGAAGCCGCAAGCGAGAGCGATTCCGAGACGGCAGGAAACCATGCCTTGATGTCGGGATGATCGGCAACAGCGGCCATTTTTGCAAGCGTGCCAATCACCGCCCCCTCCTGGTTGACGGCAATGCCGTCGAGACCTGACAAATGGGTGATGTCGATAACGGCTTCAGGTTCTGCGACACCGCATTTGGCGAGATCGAGCAGGGTCGTGCCGCCGGCCAGCATCACAGCACTGGCTTGGAGCGCGGCCTGACGGGCGTCTTCCGCCGATGTCGCGCGGAAATAGGAAAAGTCTCTCATCGGGCAGCCTCCGCCGCTTCGCGCACCGCCGCCACAACGCTGTTATAGGCGCCGCAACGACAGAGATTGCCGGACATGTATTCGCGGATTTCCTCGTCCGAGCCTGTATGGCCTTCCTTGATGCAGGCAACGGCCGACATGATCTGACCCGGCGTGCAATAGCCGCACTGGAAGGCATCATGCTCTAGGAAGGCAGCCTGAACCGGATGCAGGTCGCCGTTTTCGGCAGCAATTCCTTCGATCGTGGTGATCTGGCGGCCCTCGACCTGGGCCGCGAGCGTCAGGCAGGAAAGAACCCGCTTCCCGTCCACATGACAGGTGCAGGCGCCGCATTGACCCTGATCGCAGCCCTTCTTCGTACCGGTCAGAAGGAGATGCTCGCGCAGCGCGTCGAGAAGGGTGACGCGCGGCTCGACGTCGAGCTCATGGCTGTGCCCGTTGATATCGAGCGTCAATTGGATGGTTCGTGTCATGATAAGCTCCTGCTATCGTCACGAGAATGGAAAATTCATGATGTAGAGTGCACTGGCCGCCCGGTGACGGCGCGCTAGTTGAATGGGTGCGAGAGAAGACCGGCATCTTTCGGCATGGCATTCGGTCCCCATCTGCATTAAGAAGTGCGAGGCGCTCCAGTTAAGCGGAGGCGCCTCCGTTTAACTTAATGGCTTGCATGCTTTCGTCAAGCCTTTCATTGCCGGAGTTATCATTTTGGCCTCGGCCTTGCCGACTGCACCATCGCCCACACCCGCCAAACTGCGGGCCGATGCGCGTCGAAACCGCGACAAGCTGGTGGAAACAGCCGCGGCCGCCTTTTCAGAAAATGGCGTCGAGACGTCGCTTGAAGATATCGCCCGCCGCGCCGGCGTCGGCATTGGCACACTGTACCGGCACTTTCCGACCCGCGAGCATCTGGTGGAAACGGTTTATCGCCGCGAGCTGGAGAGCCTGGCGAGTGCGGCATCGGAACTTGCCGAAAAACATGCGGCCGACGTGGCACTGCAGGAATGGATGCTGCGCTTCGTCAACTACATGGCCACCAAGCGGGGCATGGCAGCCAGCCTGAAGATTATTGCAAATTCCAATTCGACCTTGTTCTCCGAGGGCTTCGGCCGCATCCGCATCGCCATGGAAGGGCTTCTGACGGCTGCCCGCGAACAGGATCTCATCCGCAAGGACATCGAGCAGAACGATCTGATGCATGCCATGTCTAGCATCTATTCCATCCCGGATTCTCCGGAATGGCGCGCGAGCGCCAACCGATTGATCGGCCTGCTGATGGACGGGTTGCGCGCCAAACGGTAGCTGCATCCGCGCAACAATTGTTGACTTGGTCGTCAAAAGTTGAGAAACAGGGGAAACAGAAAGCCCCTGACATGGAAGATCCAAGCCCGCAGGAACTGGCCGTTCTCGAAGCGATCCGCGAAAATCCTTTCGTAGGTCAGCAGGAGATCGCCACAATGCTTGGCCTGGCGCGATCGACGGTTGCGGCTCACATTGTTCAGCTGATGCAGAAGGGACAGCTTCTCGGTAGGGCTTATGTGCTGGCCGAGCAGGCCCGCGCACTTTGTATCGGCGGTGCGGTTCTGGACCGCAAATACCGTGCCCGCGAAGCCTTGATCAATGCCACCTCCAACCCCGTCGATGGCGTGCGAAGCCTGGGTGGGGTGGCGCGCAACGTCGCCGAAAACCTGAGCCGGCTCGGCACCGCCACCAGCTTCGTCTCGATCGTCGGCGATGACGAAAACGGCCGCACACTGCTGGCCTATATGCGCGAGCGCGGCATCGACGTCAGCCAGACCATGGTGACCGGCGACCGCCCGACGGCCGAATATGCCGCCATCCTGGACCCCGCCGGAGACCTGGTCCTAGGGCTTGCGGATATGGGCATTTTCGATCTGCTGCAACCGGATCACCTCGACCGGATCTGGCCGCATCTTGCTTCGGCCAATTGGGTATTTGCCGATTGCAATCCGCCTGCTGAGACGCTTGCTTCGCTGATTGCCAGAAGACAGGGAGCCCACTTCCGGCTGGCCGTGGATGCAGTCTCGACCGTCAAGGCGGCGCGGCTGCCCAAAGACCTGACCGGCATCGACCTGTTGTTCATGAACATCGACGAAGCAAACAGCATTCTCAAACGCCACGGAAGGGCTAGCATCGAAGATGCAAGAGAAGCGGCCATGGGCCTGCAGCGGGTCGGCGCCGATCAGGCCATTGTGACCATGGGCGCAGAAGGCATTGCAGTTGCCGGACCTGAGGGCGCCAAGATTTTTTCGGCCGTCGAGGCCGTGTCCGTCGACATGACCGGCGCCGGCGACGCAATGATTGCCGGAACGCTCCACCGCGTCATGGCCGGGGACGATATCTACACCGCAGCCCGAACCGGTGCGCTTCTCGGCGCATTGACGACCGAAAGCTCGGCCAGCGTCCACACGCACCTCTCGCAGGCCTTCCTGGAGGCCAATATGCACCGTCTCACCGGTTGAAGAACCGATCGAAAGGAATTTCCATGTCCCTGCTCAAGCCCCAGCTCAGTCCGGAAGTCGCCGCAGCCCTGTCGGCAGGCCGTCCGGTCGTCGCGCTGGAATCGACGATCATCACCCATGGCATGCCTTATCCGGCCAATCTGGAAACGGCGCTCGGCGTCGAAGCCGTGGTTCGCGACAATGGTGCGGTCCCGGCAACCATTGCGGTGATCGACGGGGAACTGCGCGCCGGCCTGGAACGCCATGAGCTGGAAACGCTGGCCCAGGCAAAGGGCGTGGTGAAGGCGTCCGGGCGAGACCTGGCCGTCGCCATGGTCCGCCGCCAGACGGCCGGAACCACCGTGTCCGCGACCATGCTGCTGGCCGATCTTGCCGGCATCGAAATCTTCGCGACCGGCGGCGTTGGCGGCGTGCATCGTGGCGCCGAACAGACATTCGACATTTCGGCCGACCTGACGGAGCTTGGCCGCACCAGGACGGCCGTCGTCTGCGCCGGCGTCAAGTCGATCCTAGATATTTCTAAGACGCTCGAATTTCTGGAAACCCAGCGCGTGCCGGTGATCGCGTTTGGAACCGAGGATTTTCCGGCCTTCTTTACGCGCCAAAGCGGCTACAAGGCCGATCATCGGCTGGATTCTCCAGAGGAGATCGCCCGGGCCATGCACCTGCACCACCAGCTCGGCACCGGAACCGGCCTGCTGATCGCCAATCCCATTCCGCAGGAAGCGGCCCTGACGCCTGACTTCATCGACGGTACGATTGCGGATGCGGTGCGCGAAGCCGAAGAACGCGGCATCAGCCGCAAGGAGCTGACCCCCTTCCTTCTCGGCAGGATCAATGAGCTTTCCAAGGGCGAAAGCCTGAAGGCGAATATCGAGCTGGTGCGCAACAATGCGAAGCTCGCAGCTCAGATGGCGGTGGCCTACGCCGCGCTGAAGAGGTCGTAACAAAAACGCCCGCATAGCCGAACACTATGCGGGCGATTTATGCGCCAGTATCAGGCCAGAGCCTACTGAAGCGTCCGCGGCTGCAGCTGGTCGGCGCTGTAACCGGAAGCCGAAGCGGGAAGCCCGCTGTCTTCCAGGCCGGTCGCAACGACCGAGACACGGAACTTGCCGTCGAGATTGCGGTCGAAGATCGCGCCGACGACGATATCCGCATCGTCCTGCACCTGGTCGCGGATCCGGCTGGCCGCCTCATCGACCTCGAACAGCGTCATGTCCGAGCCGCCGGAGATCGACACCAGCACACCTCTGGCACCCCGCAGCGAGACATCGTCCAGCAGCGGATTGGCGATCGCCGCTTCCGCAGCTTTCATCGCCCGGCCCTCCCCGGCAGCCTCGCCCGTACCCATCATGGCCCGGCCCATGCCGCGCATGACCGATTTCACATCGGCGAAATCGAGGTTGATCAGGCCTTCCTTGACGATCAGGTCGGTGATGCAGCCGACGCCGGCGAACAGCACCCGATCGGCCGTCATGAAGGCATCGGCGAATGTCGTCTTCGCATCCGCGATGCGGAAAAGGTTCTGGTTGGGGATGACGATAACGGTATCGGCGGCCTGGCGGAGCGCCTCGACACCGGCTTCCGCCATTCTCATGCGGCGATTGCCTTCAAAGGTGAAAGGCTTGGTCACCACGCCAACGGTCAGGATCCCGGCCGAGCGCGCTGCCTGGGCAATCACTGACGCGGCACCCGTACCCGTGCCGCCGCCCATGCCGGCGGTGACGAAGCACATATGCGAGCCGGCCAGGTGGTCCATGATCTCGTCAATGGACTCCTCGGCGGCCGCGCGGCCCACTTCCGGCAGCGACCCGGCACCGAGACCTTCGGTGACCTGGGCGCCGAGCTGGATGCGGCGCGACGCCCTTGATGTGGCGAGCACCTGAGCATCCGTATTGGCGGCAATGAATTCCACGCCCTGCAGATCTTCCGCAATCATGTTGTTGATGGCATTGCCGCCGCCGCCGCCAACGCCGATGACAGTGATATGCGGCCGTAATCCGGAAATGCCGCTCTTAGCGTCCGTCATCGTGCTTTCTCCTTTGAACGTGTTTCCGCCCTGCCCTTATGCGGGCAGCGAATCGGGCGCAGACTAAGTGCGCAACAAGGCAGAGACGGGGCGTAAAATCCACAACGGAATGCGAAATGCGCCCGACGAGCGGACGCTTGAGCTCGCTCAGCGCGCCATTTCGCCCAGCTTTGCCAGAAGCGCCGCGCCGGTGCGAATGCCTGCAATGAAGAGATCGATCTTCAGATTTTCGTTCGGCGCATGGTTGGCCTGATCCGCATTGGCATAAGGCACCACGAAGGCCGGCTTCTTGAGGATCTTGGTGAACACGTAATCGGGAAGGCTGCCGCCGAGGCTCGGGTAAAGCAGCGGCTCCACGCCCCGCGCCGCGACGACCGCCTCCCGGATCACCGGGGCGAATGGGCTGTCGATCGAGGTCTTCGACGGCAGCATGGAGTTCATCGGCACGAATTCGACATCCGGCGCATGTGTCTCCACATGCGCTCGCACCTTTTCAAAGACATAGTCTGGCGTCAGGTTCTCGACCAGCCGAATATCGCATTTGGCAATCGCCTCGCTCGGCAGCACCGTCTTCTGTCCCGGCCCGCCGTAACCGCCATGCAGGCCGTTGATCGTCAGCGTCGGCTGGAACATCAGCCGTTCGTAATACGGGCGATCCGCGGGCTCGTCGAGTTTTGCCATGCCGAGTTCGGCCTTGATCTTCTCAACGTCGAGCGGCAGGGAGGCCATCGCCTGCCGTTCGAGATCGCTTGGCGGCAGGACCGGATCGTAGATCCCGTCGATGGTGATCTCGCCGCGTTCGTTCTTCATCGTCGCCAGCAGATGCACCAGCTTCCAGATTGCGTTCGGCATCACACCGCCGAAATTGCCGGAATGGGCGTCGCGGTTGGCAGTCCTTGCCCTCAGTTCGAAAGAGGCGACGCCGCGCACGCCAAAGGTGACGATCGGCCGGCCGCTGTCATGTAAAGAACCGTCGGCGGTAATCACTAGATCCGCGTCTAGCTTATCGGCATGCTCGGAAACGAATTCGGCCATATGTGGGCTGCCGATCTCTTCTTCGCCTTCGAGAAGAAAGATGACGTTGCAGGGCAGCTCGCCCGCCACTTTGAGGAAGGACTCTAGGGCGAGCAATTGGGCAAAGTGCTGGCCCTTGTTGTCGCCGATGCCGCGCGCGTAAATACGTCCGTCGCGGATTTCCGGCTCGAAGGGCGGACTTTTCCAAAGCTCCATCGGCTCCGGCGGCTGCACGTCGTAATGGCCGTAGAGCAGCACGGTCGGCTTGCCCGGCTGCGTCTCCATCCGGCCGATGACCATGGGATGGTTGCGGGTGGCAATGGTCTCGGCCTGCATGCCGAGACCGTTCAGCATGGCGACCAGGATATCGGCCGCGTCGCCGATCCCCTCGTTGGAAGCGCTGATCGAGGGATGCCGGACATAATCCATCACCCGGTCGATGAAGCTTTCGCGATGCGATTCGATATGGGCGAAGACCTTGTCCAGGTCGGATGGTTCTGCAGTCAATGCCAAGTCCTCAAGCCGGCTCGAACAGGGGAGCGATCTGCATTTCCGGCACAAGCACCAGGCCCTTGTCGGTAATGCGAATTTCCGGAATGACCGACAGTGGAATGAGGTTGAAGCCCATATAGGCAATGGTGCAGCCGGCCTTTTCCCATTCCAGCTTCAGGGCCTTCACCTCGTCGGCGACCTCATGCACGCGCTTGTCCGACAAAAGACCGGCGATCGGCAGCGGCACCATGGCGGTCACCTTGCCGTCCATGACGACGCAGACGCCGCCCTGCTGCACTTCGATAGCATCCAGGGCCACCTGCATGTCGGCCGCATTCGTACCGGCAACGATGATGTTGTGGCTGTCATGCCCGACAGACGAGGCGACCGCGCCCTTCTTGAGGCCGAAACCGTTCAGCAGCCCATGCGCAACATTGCCATCTGACTTGCCGTGGCGCTCCACGACCGTCACGAAGCACAGGTCGTGGCGGTCGAAATGCGTCTGCCAATCTTTGGCCGGTTCAAGCTCCACCGTCACATGGCGCAGCGTAATGCCCGGCAGCTCGGTCTTGATCGTGTGGGCCGTGACAGTACCGGTCGGCAGGTCCGGCGTCAGCTGGAGGTTCTTCGGCAGCTTGACCGTATGATAGGCCGCCTCTGGATAGCGGTAAGGCTTGGACAGCGCCGCGTCGAGAAGGGGCGTAATCTTCTTCTGATCGACCACCAGTTCGCCGCCATACCAGGTGCTGACCGGCTTGAGGTCGTCGCTCAAAAGCACGAGGTCGGCTCGCCGGCCGCCGCCGAGACCGCCGATCTCGCCTTCCATGCCGAAGCGCGTCGCGCCATGCAGCGAACCCATTGACCAGGCCTGTTCCGGCTTCATGCCGTATTTCACCGCCTCGCGCGTCACCCAGTCCATGCCGAAGGCGAGCAGGTCTTCAGCGTCCCGGTCGTCGGTGCAGACAGCGACGCGCTTGTGGGAGGCGCCGAGTTCGGTGATCGTCTTGATCGCCTGCGGCAGCGAATGCCACGGCGTTGTCGGCGGTCCGCCGCGCAGGAAGATCCAGACGCCGGCTTCCAGCAAATCGTCGGCAATGTCCCGGTCGATTGCCTCATGGGTGTCGGTGACGCCGGAGGCCGCATAGGCCGCCACGAATTCGCGGCCATAGACATGGCCCGAGACCGGACGTCCCCGCTCGAGAGCCGCCGCAAGGATGGCATGGCTGCGCTCGTCGCCCATGGCGACCGGCACGAAATCCATCTTCTCGCCGAGCGCGACGGCTTCCGGCCATTTGTCGAAAAGCGCCGCGATCTTGGCGGGCGTCAGGTCGCCGCCTGCCGTTTCCATCTCCGCCGTTGTCGCCGGCACCGTGCTCGGCACCGTCAGAAAGATGGACAGCGGCGCCTGCCGTGCATCCTCCAGCATCGCCTCGACGCCTGCGACATCCATGACATTGCCGATCTCGTGGCTGTCGCAGAAGATCGTCGTCGTGCCATTGAGGAGCGCCGCCTCGGCATAGGCGCAGGCGGTGACCATGGAGGACTCGATATGGATATGTGGATCGACCAGGCCCGGAGCTATGATGCCACCTCTTGCATCATAGCTCTTGGCCGAGCTGCCGCCATAGCTGCCGGCCGGCTTGACCGCAGCGATGCGGCCACCCGAAATCCAGATCTCGCGGTGATCGATGATGCGCTCGGAATAGGTCGACAGAACTCGTGCGCCGCGGATCAGGAGATCCGGCTCCCGCCGGGCCGAAGCGACGTCGGCGAGGACCCGCGTCATGGTCGAAAGCGGCTGGACTGAAAAGCGGGTGAGCGTGGCCATGAGAACTCGCTAAATTGATGATCGGGCTGCCACCACCCTAGGGGAATTGGAAAGGGCGCGGAAGCACCTTGTCCAAGCTCTTAATCATTCCCGGTGGTGCATCATTGCATGACGGCTTCGGGCAGGAAACTCTCGAGGCCGCGGCGTGCTTGAAGGAGGCGGTGCTTGAAGTTTTCCGAAAACACTTCGGGCGGCTGCCAAAGGCCGCCGCCCGTTTGATTTGCTCTTTTATCGCGTCTTTGTGGAGATCGGTCCTTCGCGATAATAAGAGGAATAGCTGTCATGCAGCCGTTCCGGCGCACCGGCATCGGCATAGCGCTTCAGCTCCGACATCTCGGTCTTGTTGAGGATGACGCCGATCGTCTTCGAGGCAATCTGGGGCTCCGACCGAAGCACGCTCTGGACCGCCTTGACCGGCGTCACGCCCCATTCCGTCACAAAGATGAAGCCATCAACGAAAGGCTCGAAGGCCTTGGCGTCGATCACCGGGATGAGCGGCGCCAGGTCGACGACGATGACGTCGAACGTATCCCGAATGCCGTCGAGGAACTGGCTCATGCCGGTCGATGCGAGCAATTCGCTGGTATGAGCCAGCTGACGGCTGCGCATGGTCATCGGAAGGATGGTCAGCCGCGACTTCCTGTCTACCCGGGCTGCGGCTGTCCAAGGGGTTTTCTGAAGCAGAACATCGACCAGGCCAACCTCAGGCGCGCTGGCCAGCATCTTGCTCAAGCCCGGATTGCGCAGGTCGGCATCGACAACCAGAGTGCGCACGCCGCTGGCGGAAATGAGCCCGGCGAGATTGGCGGCAACCAGAGACTTGCCCTCTCCCGGAAGGCAGGAGACGACGCCGATCACCGCACATTTGCGCCCCTGAAGGACGATATCGCAGGCGAGCTTGGTATTGCGCAGGGTTTCCGAGAATTGCGAGCGTGGCGCTTCCACGGCAATGCGCATCATCCGGCGGAAGGAGATCGGATCGCCTGCCGGCAATCCGGCTGCGTCCACGGTTTCAGGCACAGGAGCATTGCTTTCCTCCGCCTGAATGCCGATCTTCGGCAGATAGCCGAGGAAGCGCATGCCTAGCTTGTCCTGCACATCTTCGCCGGTGCGGAAGAAGCGCTCGCGGAATTCCAAAAGCGCAGCAGCCGCGCCGCCGAGCATCAATCCTAAGACCACGGACAAGGCCATGGTCAGCGTCTTGCGGGGGCTCGAAGGCGCCGTCGGCGTGCCGGCCGCAGAGATGACGCGAGCCTTGGCAATCGGCAGCGACTGCAGCTGCGTCGCTTCCTCGAAGCGGTGCAGATAGGCCTCGTACATGGTCTTCAGGGCCGAAGACTTCTGCTCGAGTTCCTGAAGCTGGACCATGGATACATTGGCGTCCGAATTGCTTCCGGCGACCCGCTGGATGTTCTCTTTCAGGGAGCGTTCACGCGAAGTCGCGACATCCACCTCATTGCGGAAGCTGCCGGTCAGCTGTTGCAGCTCCCGGAAGATCTGCTGAGCCAGATCCTGTTTTTCGCCTTTCAGAGCAACCGCCTGCGGATGGTCTGCGCCAAACTGCTGGATGATGCCCTGCTCGCGGTCGCTGATGGCGATATACCGCTTGCGCAGATCCTGGATCACGGAATTATCCGTATCGCGCATGGAGATCACGGCATTCTGCACAGCCGCGTCGGGGCCCTTGTCGAGGATGGCCTTGTACTGGTTGTAGCGGGCAGACGCGGTGGCAACATCCGCCTGGGCGACGATGAGCTGGCTGTTGAGGTCGGAAAGCTGCTGGGCGGACAGCAGTTCGCCTCTTGGAGACACGAGGCCCTTTTCCCGCTTATACTGCTCGACCGCCAGCGCCGCCTGCTGGGCTCGGGTGTTGAGGTCGTTCAACCTTTCCTGGAGCCACAGCGACGCCCTTTCGGTGGCATCGAAATTGGCGTTCAGCTGGTCCGTAAGGAAGGATTCCGCATAGGTCCGGGCAATCAGTGCTGAGAGTTGCGGATCCGGCGACTTGGCCGAAAGAGCGATAACCGAGCTTCGTCCGACGCGCTCCACGATGATGGCCTGCTGGACGATGGCAGCGGCTTTTTCCCGCCGTCCGGCTCGCAGCTGATCCTCCGTCGGCGTCGCATCGCCGGTGGATACAAGGGCGACCAGGCTGCGCACCGTATCCTTGATCAGATCCACCGGCGACTTCGGCGGGTTTACCAGCATCTCGTTCTGGTCGAGCTTGGCCTTGTCGACAACGCTCAGAGCCAGCGCCTTGGACTTCAGGATTTCCACCGTGCTCGACAGGCGGTTGTCGACCTGCTGGGCAGTCTGGCTATCCGTCTGCTCTTCCGCATAACGGGACAGGTTCTCGTCCAGAAGGATCTGCGTCATCGCCGTATAGGTCGGCTGTGCCGTCAGCAGATAAAGCCCGGCCAGAACAACGGCGGCAATGACGCAACCGATGATCACGCGGGCGCGGCGCATCGCCGCCGTCCACAGCTTGTCGAGGTCAATGAATGTATCATTGTCCTTCGCCTCGCTCGGGAAGATGGTTATCGGTCGAAAGTTTGCCTGGTCCATGGATTTTTCCGCTTCGGGAGAGTGTACGAGGAACGGCAAGATCTGCTTGCCGTTCCTCCGACTTAGGTCTGTGCCGTCAGGCAGCCTTCATGCGCGTTTCGTGCAGGGCGATAAGCTCCTTGACGGAGGTATAGATGTCGTCGCCCATGTCGGCACGAAGCATGGCGAAGGCCACATTGGCTTCGATGAACCCGCGCTTGCTGCCGCAGTCGAAGGTGCGGCCCTTGTAAGGATGAGCGTGGAAGGGCTGCGTCTGCAAGAGCTTCTGCATGCTGTCCGTCAGCTGGATCTCATTACCGGCCCCGCGCTCCTGCGCGGCAAGCAATTCGAATATCTGCGGCTGCAGGATATAGCGACCATTGAGGTAATAGTTCGACGGAGCCTCGGCTGGAGCCGGCTTCTCGACCATTTCGGTGACCTCGAAACCATGGCTGACGCTGCGGCCGATGCCGACCACGCCGTAGCTGGAGGTTTCCTCCGGTGCGCATTGTTCCACGGCAAAGACATTGCCGCCGACTTCCTCGTAAAGCCCCATCAGGCCGGCCATGCAGCCTTGGGGCCCGTAGGACACCATGTCGGGAAGAAGCAGGGCGAAGGGCTCGTCGCCGACCAGTTCACGGGCACACCAGACGGCATGACCGAGGCCGAGCGGTACCTGCTGGCGGGTATAGCTGACGGTGCCGGCAAGCGGCAGCATCTTCTCGAGCTGCGTTACCTGCACGGTTTTGCCGGATCGCGTGAGGGTGGCGATGAGCTCCGGTGCGCTGTCGAAATAGTCTTCGATGGCGGTCTTGTTGCGGCTGGTGACGAAAATGATGTTCTCGATGCCTGCCTGCATCGCTTCGTCGACTGCATATTGCACGACGGGCCGATCAACGATCGTCAGCATTTCCTTGGGCATAGCCTTGGTCGCCGGCAGGAAGCGCGTTCCATTGCCTGCGACCGGAATGACTGCCTTGCGAACTGGTCTCATCATGTCCATTCCTTCGTCCTTTCCGAGGGCGCCCCGCCCTGTTCGATCGGATTTCAGTTGACGCCTGCCGTTTTGACGAGCCGGCGCATGCGAACGGCAATCGGCATGCGCAGATGCATCAATGCCCGCGGATTGCCCATTGCCGTTTTCAGGAAGCCGCCGACGGAACCGCGTTTCAGTTCGTCGACAAGCGTGAGGAAGGAACCGGCTTCGCGAATGCTGCGGGTCCGGCGTTGCTGGGCCGCCATCGCATCGGCATCCAGCCGGTAGCGGGCGAGAAATTTTTTGTCCGCTTCCAGCATGGCATCGAGATGCTGCTGCTTTAAGACCCGCGAGATCGAGCCGTGGCGCAGGTTATAGACATAGCCGGCACTCGGCTCGATGGCGCAGCGGGCACCGCTTGCAAGCGCGGAAGCCAGCAGCGCATAGTCTTCACCGATCCGCAGCGTCTCGTCGAAGCGCAGTTCGTGCGCCACCAGGAACTGACGCTCGAAGATCGGCTTCATGTAGCCAAAGTTGAAGGTGGAGCCGAAGATCACATTCGAGCGGATGAATTCCGCAAGCGTCATCAGCGGGCGCTTGCGCAGCTCCTCCTGCGGGAACATGGCCTCCGGCTTTCCGCCATCGAGCGGAATGACGTCGATATTGTCGACCACCACCTGCGCATCGGTGGCCTTTGCCCGGGCCAGCATGGCTTGAAGGCGCTGCGGATGGATCGTGTCATCGGCATCGAGAACGGCGATCCAGCGACCAGTCGCAGCCGCAAAGCCGGTATTGCGCGCCACGGCCGGGCCACCATTGACCCGCTGTGCGATCAGTCTCACGCGTTCGTCCGGATGATTGCCGGCAATGTCCCGCGTCTGGTCGCTCGAGCAATCATCGACGACGATCACCTCCACGGTCACGCCGACCTGCGTCAGCGCGCTTTCGATGGCGTCCGCCAGCGTGTCCTGGGCATTGTAAGCGGCAATGACGAAGCTGACGTCGGGAAAGGTTGGGGAGGAATTCATGCTGCCTCCACCGTGCCGTATTGGCGGATTTCCCGCATGCCGAGCGTGCCGAGAAACACGCCCGCATGCAGGGCCGCCCTGAGCGCGTATCGGTTGCGGCTGACGGGGAATGGCGCGCTCACCGCTCCCACGGCCACGCAATAACCAAGCTTCAGACCAGCAACTGCCGTCTGCTTGATGCGGCCGAGGCCGGACGTCTTGGCGGCAAGAATGCGCCCATGCGTCTGGCCGGAGCGGAAGCGGCGCTTGGCGAGCCACGCAAAGCTCGCACGCTTGGCCGGTACCGGCTCGGTGACGACAGCGTCCGGCGCGAACTCGATCCGGCCTCCCGACTCGGTCAGCTGGGTGAAGAAATGTGTATCCTCGCCGCCGCTTTGACCGAGCGACAGCGCGAAGGTCCGTCCCGTGACATGGGGCGATCGCATGTCGAGGAGGACATTGCAGGTATAGCCCGTCTTGATCGTGTTCCCGACCCAGACTGGCATCGTCGAGTGGAAATCTCCGCTCTGCATCCAGCCGGCACTCTTGCCATCGTAGATTGCCCGTACTGGTCCAAGAACGGCATCCGCGCCGCTATCCTTTGCCCGGGCAAGCAGTTCGGCGATCCAGGAGCGACCGGCGGTCTCGTCATCGTCGATGAAGGCGAGATAGTCCCCGTCGGAGGCGGCAAGGCAGGCATTGCGGGCGATCGAAATATTGGATTTCGGGCAATGGACGTAGGCAATGGGGAAAGGCGAGCGATCTCTCAACCGGTCCACGAGGTCGCGGGCGCTCGGAACTACGTCATTGTCTGCAACGATGAGACGAAGTTCGGTTGCCGCCGGCACGTCGAGGCCGAAGAGCGAAACGAGCGTTTCCTCCAGCCCCGGCCGCTGATAGGTGCAGATGCCGATATCGATGCGGGTCTTGCTTTCCATGTTCACACCGTCCTCCGCCGGCGAATGCCGATCAGTTCCAGCCAAAAACCGGTCGACCAGGCGAAATGCATGATCATTGCCGAGACCGCGGCCAATGGTCCGTAGGGGTTACGCTGACCGACCGCCATCCAGACCCCGTAGCCGAGGCAGGCGAAAGCCCAGACCGCGAGTGGGATCACCGCCCACCAATGCAGCATGGCAAGCAGGGCAATGATAACGACCGGCGCCACGGCCAGGGGTATGGCCTGGCGCACCTTGGGGATGGAGCGGTGCTTGAGCAGGTTTTTGGCGCGGCCGCGGCCATAGCCGAGATACTGGCGGAAAAGCGCTCCGACACTCTTGCGCGGATAGTAGGTCATATAGGTCTTGCCGGTCATCCAGATACGGAAGCCGGCCTTGCGCAGGCGGAAATCCAGTTCGGCGTCCTCGTTATGGCTGAAGCTTTCGTCATAGCCGCCGACAGCGCGGAAGGCGGCAATCCGCATCAGCGCATGATGGCCATGATCCACCCACTCGCCGCCGCCGCCGGCCCGGTGCTTCGAACCGCCATTGCCGAGCTTGGAATTCTGCGCGACGGCGGTTGCCTTCTGGAACAGGCCGAAGCCGACCGTATCCATGCCGACGACAACCGAATCGGCGCCCGGCGCGGCCGCCTCTTCCAGCAGGACACGGCAATAATCATCCGGATAGTCGCCATGCGCATCGATGCGGATCAGATAGTCCCGCTCGTCACCGAAGCGTTCGACGGCAAGATTGATGGCAGCGCTCTGGATCTTCTTGTGGTTGCCGATCAGCACGATATTGGCGATTTCCGCACTGAGGCTGCGCACGATATCCGGTGTGCCATCCCGGCTGCCGCCGTCGGCAACGACGATCAACATGTCCAAGCCGGCGCGCTGACCATCAAGCTTGCGGAGCAGCGGCTCGATCGTCGCTGCCTCATTGAGGCAGGGGATTACCAGCAATATCCGCATTTCCGACACTGGAGCATCCGAAGGCACACTCGAAACCATATCCTACCCTCAAGACTGCACGGTTGAAACGACCGGCATGGCTGCCGGCGATGATGAATTGAAGCCAAGTGCGCCAAGCCTGGCGACGAGGGCGCGGCAGTCGGCCATGTCCGTGACCCATTGGCTGCGGTCTACGGCGGCGACCGCGCCGAACAACTGCATATAGCGCGCTTGTGTCATTGCCTTGAACACGCCGACAAGGACATCCGGCGTCGCGGTCTCCAGCGTCACGCCGATATTGCGGCTGGCGACGAAGCGGCCCGTTTCGGTCGAGGCAAGCGCAATAGGAATGGCGCCATGCAGCCCGCCTTCATATAGGCGGTTGGGCAGCAGCCAATCCGAATTGAGGCCTTCCTCGAAGAAATCGATCGCCCAGGTGAATTGCACGTCGCCATAGATTGCCGCCAAGTCCTCCGGATTGCGGTAAGGCCCGTGGAATTTTACATGCGGAGCGGCGGCCACCTGCGCGTCGAAATCCGGAAGCTCGCCATAGGCGGGGCGGCCACGCAGCACGATTTCCACCTGGCCTTCCATGCGGCGGGCGAAATCCAGAAGAATGGTCAGAGACTTGCGGCAGCGGATCGCCCCGAACCAGCCGATCCGCCAAGGCTTTCCCTCTTCGGGAGGACGCGGCTGGGGCGGCTGCTGGTCGGACGGAGGATCGAGCTGCAGAACCTTGTTTTCCAGAAGCAGGATCGGCAGGTCGAGGCCGGACCGCGGCTTGAAGAAATTGTCGATAAAGGCGGGTGAACTGGTGATCAGCAGGCTGGCATTACGAGCGAAGCGGCGCTGTGCCGCCCGCATCACGCAGCCCTTCACGCCGTCATCGAGAAGAAGCCTATGGATATCCAGGCATTCATAAACGAAAGGAATTCTCCCGCCAAAGATCGAGGCTGCCTGCTCGGCCAGCGCCAGGGTTTCCAGATTGCGGGCGATGATCACATCGGGCCTCCTCAGCCCGGCCAACTTGCTCTTCAGCGTCATGCGCGCTGAAAACACCGCGCCAATCCTTTGCGCAAAGCGGCCGTCCGCCGTTTCGCCCAGCACCACGGTTGTGACGTCCTCGCCGGACAGGAGATTGCTTCCGCGTTGGAAGCCCGCCACGGTGACGTCTGCGCCGCCCGCCTTCAGCGTCAGCACCCGCCGCCGGATGGCAGCGTCGGCCAGATCATGGGCCAGATAAAGAACATGCAGCGTCAAATCGTCCAGCTCCTTTGGCTATTCGAGAGACCGTCGAGGCGGCAGACGCCTCTGCGGCCTTAATCGATGGTGCACAGAACGGATTGCGGGAATAGGCAGTCTTCGCCAAGCGCCGTGAAAGCGACGCGGTCGATCTGCATGCTGACCGGCCCCGTATAAGCAAAGGGCCCCATCCAGTCCTTGAAAGTATCGCTGCCCCACAGGCTCAGGAATATCTTCTGGGCGTTCGATGGCAACTTGGCCTTGTCGGTCACTTCCTGGACCAGCTTGCCGTTCAAGAAATAGCGGATCCGGTTTGGCTCCCAGATGAAGGCATAGTCGTTGAAGCTCTTGTCGGCACCCTCGGCAACGGGGGCAAGCTTTTCATTGCCGCCCTTGCCATTGACATACTGGTTAACCTGAACTTGGCTGGTGTCCTTTCCGAGAACCTCGAAGTCTATCTCGTCCCAGGGCTTCTTGTCGGTCGGGCCGATATAGCTGAAGAAGGCCGAGTTGAGGCCCGATCCAGGTGCGGTCTTCATGCGGACTTCATAGGTGCCGTAGCCGAACCGCGCCTTGGTCTGGATCTCGCCGCACAGGTATTTCCGATCGGCGGCCTTGCCTTCGGCAAACGAAAGACGCAGTTCGCCACCCTCGACCTGCACCTGCTTCTTGGACCAGGTGCAGTTCTGGTGGCTGCCATTGTTCCAGCCGTCCGAGATATACCAGATCGACCGGTCGAGACTGTCGAAATTCTCGACGAAGGACTTGCCGGTAACACCTTCCTGGGCATGCAGCGGAGGCGCGACAAGAGACACCATCGCTACCACCAAGATCTGGTAGACCCGTCGGTTCTGTATCTCGCGTTCTTGGGCCATCGATGTCACCTCTGCTGTTGCGTCAAAGCGCGTTTGTTAGGCTGGACAGATGCTGCGGGCGGATAGAATTTGGAAGCGGAAGAGGATTTCGCCGTGCGGCCACGGCTGCCCGTCAGCACTTCGTAGACGCTCGTCAGCCTTGTCGAAACCAACGCATTGGTGGCGGCCAGCACGACAAAGCTGATGACGATCGCAAGCAGGTAAAAGAGCGGGTAGAGCGCATCGCCAGCTACGCGGTTCCAGACCATCCACATCATCACCAGTAGCGGATAGTGAGCGCAGAAGATCCAGAAGCTGAGGCTGCCGGTGGCGGCCAATCGTTGCCCGAGGCGGCTGCGGATGACCAGAGCCGACATCAGCCAGAAACCGCCTGCGCCGATGATCGACAGTGCGTTGCGGGCCAGATCCAAAGCCCAGGGGAAGTTCGGGCCCGAAGCATAAAGCCCGATCGACAGCAGAAAGGCGGCGGCCAGCATGGCAAGCGTGCCGGCGACCGCGAAACGATCGAAGCGTTTCAGCTCCACTTGGTTGAGCGCGATAAAGATGCCGAAGGTGAAGCTGAAGAGGATCGACTTTTTAAGAACAATCCCGAGCGTAACATCCGGCAGCACGGCGACGACGAAGAGCACGATCAGGGTCAGCACCGGCAGGCGGCGCACCAGGAAGGCAAGGATCGGTGACAGAATGATGCAGGCGATCAGGTCGCGCAGAAAGTAGAGCGGGATGTTGACCGGCAGTCCTTCCGTCGCAAAGGCATAGGTCAGAAACTCCCGAGCCGATGCATGCCACAGATCAGGAAAATAGCCGTTGCCGATCTCCACTTTCTGAAGGAGCAGAACGAAAGCCAGGAGGCCGCAGTTCCAGAGAAGAAATGGAAGGAGAACGGTTCTTGCCTTGGAGCGAAGTGTCTTGATGTAGTCGAACTTGTCCCAGCCGCGCTGGAACAGCAGATAGCCTGATATGGCACTGAGGCAGGGAACGCCGATGCGAAACAGGCTGTCCCCGAGAAATACCCGAAGCCAGTCGAACAGGCCGTTCAGACCGAGAAACGGACTGGTCGCCGGATCGCTCGGCACATGGACAAAAACAATGCCCGAGATCAGCAGAATTCGCATCAAATTGATACGGGAGGAAATGTTCTGATCAACAGTCAAACGAGTCACCCCTTTGAGCAGTGCCTCCCGTCACCGCCGTTTTCATCAGAGCAGACTTGAGCCCGCAGTCGCCAAAAGGATCACGCGAAGTTTGGCGCAAAATGTGGCGACGCAGCAAAATTTCGTGAGCGAAAACTTGCAGTGGCACCATGATACCAGCTGGCCGAACCGGGTTTTATTTTCAACGAAGCTGATGGAAGCCGGTTTTCAGGGGTTGAGACACATGTTCTATGCTGCACTGCAGCAGAACGAATGGGCAATGAATTTTTCTGTTTGATGGCTCAGCTTCCCCCCTCTGATACCGCTTGAGGAGACGGCGGCAATCCAAATGTGGCGAGAGTTGGGCAGATCCGGGGCGGATTTAGGTTTACGATCCTTCGATCGCCGGAACGCCACGCCGACGCCGGACCATGCCCCAGAGTTTTCGAAGCAGGGCCCTTTCCGTCAACAGGAACAGAATGGCGTAAAGGACGGCGCCGACCGCGCCGCCGGCCAAAAGCTCGAGGTAAGGGTTCGTTAACCGTTCGGCAAAGACGTGCAGGAAGGCGCGCACGCCGACGGCCATGACGAAGGAGGTGATCATCGAGCGGCTGCTGGTGAGCAGGCCCCACAGAAAAGGGATGTTGTCGACGCGGAAGACGGCCCAGGAATAACCGACGAGCGTAATGGCATTGACGATGCACAATGCCGTCATCGCATCGACCAGAGTTCCGTAATAGGCGGCTCCACCGATTGCGGCCGTGGTTGCGATGGCGCGAAGCACCGCTGACCAGAACAGCACGCGGCTATGTCCGGTGCCCTTCAGATAGGGGATGAACGTGCTGCACGGGGTGATGATCGCCTTTGACAGCGCAAGCAGGCCGAGAACCGGCCAAGCATAGGCCCATTGCGGACCGAACAGCACGAGCATGGCCGGCTCGGCGATCGCCCAGAGGCCGAACATGGCCGGCGCCAGAACCACCGTCATCACCTGGGTACTGAACATCAGCGCATCGGCGCGGCGCTTGCGGTCGTCGCCCATCAGGCTGAAGGCCGGAAACAGAACGCCCATGACGGCCGAAAGCACCACCTGGTTGGGAATGCTCGCAAACCGGTTTGCAGCCGAATAGGCGCCCGCATCGCTTAGGCCCAGCATGCGCGCAATAACCACCATCGGCGCCTGGAAAGTGACGAAATTGGCCATTTCGGAGCCCATCAGTCCCGAGGAATAGCGCAGCAAAGGGATGATCTTTGCCGGCCTGAGGACCAGCTTCGGCATGTAGCGAGTGATGGCAAAGAGACCGACGAGCCGGATGAGCGCTGAGGAGAAAAGCTGGAAGACCAGCGCCCAGACGCCAAAGCCGAGAAAAGCCAGACCCAGCGCAAGAAGGGCCGCTGTGGCCTCAGAAACCGTGCTCAGGAGGGCATCTTTGCTGAAATTCATCTCGCGTGCCAACAGCGAATAGGCCACATCGGCGGTTAGCTGCAGCGGAATGAGAAGCGCCATGATGCGCAAGAGATCGGCACTATTCGGCGCGCCCATAAGGATTGCAAGCTCCGTCGCGCCGAAGAAAAGCACCAGCGACATGGCACAGGCCATGGCAAGATTGGACCAGAAAACCGTGTGCACGGTATCCATGTCGCCCTCGCGCTCGACGATGAGCGCGGAGGTGAGCCCTGCCCCACCAATCATCGCCAGGAACTGGACGACAGTCAGCGCGACTGCTACCGATCCAAAATCTTCCGGCGTCAGCAGTCTTGCCAGAATAGGAACAGTGACAAATTTCAGCCCGAATGTGGCAGTCTTTGATAACACGCTCCAGCCGACATTTGTCGTGATCGTTTTCACGCCTTGGGTTGGAGCCATAAATCTGATCCTGTAATGGAGTTATTGAAATCAAGGCAGCCAACTGCCGCTACACCCGAAGCCTGACACATGTCAGCGGTATGCAATTCTTCGAAAAAGCAGGGGCGAAAACATGGCGACGTTCACGGTTGTTATCCCATTTTTCCAAAAAGAGCCCGGCATCTTGCGCCGGGCGCTGAAATCGATTTTTGAGCAGACCTATCAAGACTTCAATATCATTATCGTCGACGACGAGTCACCTCTGCCGGCAGCAACAGAGTTTGAAACCATCGATCCGGCCTGGCAATCACGCATCACCGTTATCCGCCAACCGAACGGCGGACCAGGAGGCGCCCGCAATACCGGCCTCGACAATGTCCCGGCTGATACACGTTTTGTGGCGCTGCTCGATTCGGACGATACCTGGCTTCCCGATCATCTGAAGAACGCTTTCGACAGCATGAGCCGCTTCGATGCGGAATGCTATTGGGCTTCCATGCAGGCGAGCGAGGAATTCTATTATCATTTCGGGATGGCACAACTGGAAGGCGGGGTGCGCCTGTCGGAACATCCGCTTGTCATCGAAATGCCCGACCTTGCAAGCGTCATGCTGAAGAACTGGAGCTTCCTGCACCTCACCTGCATGGTCATCGCCCGTCCCGTCTTCGAGACGGTGCGGTTCGACCCGGCCCTGCGGCTAGCGGCCGAAGACGTGCTGTTCTTCTGTGACTGCATCCTCAAATCGAAACGGACTGTGCTCTGCGACGAGGCGGGTGCGGCGCGCGGCATGGGCATCAACATCTTCCACAGCATCGACAACCGCTCTCCGCAATTCCTGCGCCAGCAGTTCAACACCTGGGTGGCGCTCGATACGCTCGAACAGCGGTTCCGCAGTCGCCCGGACGACGTCGCATCCATCGCCTCCTACAAGAACACCGCCCGCCGCCAGGCATTATGGAGCCAGGCAGGAAGAGTGAGACGTCGCGAAAGCCCTGATTTCGGCCTTTTGGCGCGGTGGGTCATGCGCGATCCGGCACTGCTGCGGGCTGCGCTGCAGCTCGGCACCAGCAAGTTCGGCTCCGGCAAATCTGGTGCTGACACATCTGGTGATGGAAAATCCGGCCACAGCGTGACCTGAGACATTCACGGCATTTCCACCCTTTCAACTCCCCATGGAGGCCCGCATGAAGCCCTATTACTGGGAATCCCATCACGGCAATTTCGGCGACGATCTCAATCTCTGGCTTTGGGACTTTCTTCTCCCCGGTTTTCGGGACGTGCATCCGGACGTCCTGCTCGTCGGCGTCGGCACGGTACTGAACCCAGTCCTGCTGCCTGCGGACCAGAAGAAGCTGGTGATCGGCAGCGGCTATGGCTACGGCTCTCCCCCCGACATCACCAAGCCCGACTGGGACGTGCGTTGCGTGCGCGGTCCCTTGACAGCGGAAAAGCTCGGCCTGCCTCGCGATAAGGCGGCGACCGATCCTGCCGTCTTGATCGCCGACATGCCCGAGTTCAAGGGACTGCCGAAGATCCACAAGAAGACCTTCATTCCTCACTGGGAATCGGCCGAGTTCGGGATGTGGGCTTCGGTCTGCGAGCCTGCCGGGCTGACCTATCTCGATCCACGCGGGGAAGCCAAGGCGGTGATCCGCCATATCGCTCAGTCTGAACTGATCGTTGCCGAATCCATGCACGGCGCCATACTCGCCGATGCCTTCCGCGTGCCATGGATTGCCGTCAGCACCTCACGGGCCATCAACAACTTCAAGTGGAACGACTGGGCCGCTTCGGTCGGGGCGACCTACACGCCGCGTTACGTGCCCGTCTCGACCCGCGCCGAAGCGGTGGCCAAGAAGGCCCGCTTTTGGGGCTTCAGCTTCGAGGGGCAGCACGGGGGCGGCTCAAGCGCGCCGGCGAGCGAAGCCGGCGATACGATGACCCGCAAGGCGCCGCCGCAGGCAGGACTGCGCGGAATGGCCAAACAGGTTCTGGCCGCTCCATCGATACTCGCCCTCTGGCAGGCCAGCCGCGCGGAGCCGCAGCTGAGCCCGCAAGGCAAGCTGGAAGAAAGCAAGCAGCGGTTCCGGGCCGTGTTGGACGAAGTCCGCCGCGACTATTTCTGACCGGCCGGTTCACCCGGAAGCAGATAGCGCATGGTTGGCGGGGCTGCCGCCGGAGCGGGTTTCTGCCGGGCAGCCTCGAGCTTGTCATGGAAAATTGCCTTAGAGACGGCGGCAAGGTAGCGCGGTTTCGTCAGCAGATAGCGCAGTGCGGCCAAGCTGCCGGACTGCGCCTTTATGTCCAGAAACGCCCGGTGCTCGTAGCGCTCGCGAATATGATCGCGGTGCCTCGTGATAATCGACCGGGTCGGTTCCGGAAGCTGCGGGTCCGCCAGAATGGCATCATCGGCTTCGTAAAGCGACCGCAGGTCGTTCGTGCGATGCCTGCTGCTGAGCGAATCATGACGCACCACGGCGCCATAGCCGCAATGCTCGATCACCTTGTAGCGAGCCCCTTTGGCCAAAGCCCTGACATAGAGATCATAATCTTCGCCAAGGCGTAAGCCTTCGTCATAGCGGATAATGTGAGTATCCAGGAAGGCGCGCCGCATGACCGGCTTCAGGAAGCCGATCTCCCCCCGCGGCTTGCCGCGCTGCGAAATATTGCCTTCCACGAACTCGACCAGCGATATGCTGCGGGCGCGGGCCTCGAAACGTTCCGGCTGAAGTGCCGAAGCAGGGTCATAGATGAAGGCGATGTTATCGGCCAGCATGTCCCAATCGCTTTCGGCCAGCATCGGCTCGAACCGTCCGGGAAAGAAGAAGTCGTCGGCGTCGAGTATGGCGATGAGCGGCGCCTGCGAAGCGGCTATGGCTGCATTCCGGGCCGCCGAGGGTCCCTGGTTGTGCGGAAAGGAAATCACCTTGAGCCGGTCGGTCCCGTCATCCGCCTGCCCTGCGGCATGCGCGGTACCGTCGGTTGAGCCGTCATCAACGACCACGACCTCACTGACGAGGCTTTCGACCAAAGCTGAGCGGATGGCTTTACCGATTGTATCTGCAGCGTTTTTTGCTGCAATGATAACGCAAATGGTTTGAACAGCAGCTTCGGCCATCGGGTTCTCCATCGTTCACCTGTTCAAGATTATGAACGCAGGAACATGGCCCTCATGTGAAGCCGAGTCAAAAGATTGCTGGCCTCAGGCGTCGCGAGCGGGAAAATTGGTGGCCGTCGTTCCGTGCAGCTCGGCGCCCTTGCTCTGGCCCGGGTTCATCCGCAGCAGCAAGTCAGACGGTGTATTCCGTTGCGTTTGAAGCTTTTCCCGATGCACGAGATAAACAACACCGATGAAATAACCGGTCTGGATGATCACCGCACAGATCAGCGTCTGTATAAGCGCGGACAGCAGCGACCCGCTCATCGAATACGTAGACACAGCGAATACAATGAGAACTGCTAGCATGCTGACGAAAACGCGCGGCGCGTACATGATCTTCCTCCCGAACACCTTTAGCTTGTTCAGTGCGTGATTGATGGGCTCCTCTCCCACCAACACTATATGAGCCGGAAGGAAAGTATGCAAGTTCTCCGTGTTTACCCGGCTCATGGTGAAACAATCGTAAGGGTTTTCCGGTTCCGGCGGGAAAATCAGGAACAGGCTAAACCCCTCCTTACGAGAATACCGCAAAAGCTTAGCATGGTTCTGCCACATTTCAGCCACGAAATCGCAAGAACGGCTCTGCCAAGGCAGATTCGGAGGGGCGCCGCCGAGAAAATCGATCAACTTTTATTACAAAGATGACCCACCGGCTTTTAGCGCTTGTGCAGTGCAACATTGTATTGCGACGCAACAGACGCAGGGCTTTGGTCTTAGCCAGAAGATACTTTGGTCGGTCGCAGCAAGAAGCCGTGCCAAGCTTAGCTCCAGACCAAGCCCCGAAAGCGGCCACTTCAACAGCCGTGTTAAGGTTTAATATTAGGCTATAGAGGAACTCTACCGGGCCGGGACAGTATTCGCAGCTGCTCATACTAATCGATTCGCACCCTCTCGACCCGGACTCTTAGCCGCAGCCTCAACCCTGGACGGCACCAAGCTACCTCATCCAAAAAAAATGGCTGGCATCAAACTACGAACACAGACTTATTGTCAGATTAGTGGGAAATGACGCGCCTCAAGGGGCACCGACTATCGCAAAACCTAAATGGAGCTTTCTCTATGAAGTCAGCGACACGTTCGGCAGGTTCGCCGTTTGGAAACTTGGACCAGGCCATGACACTGCCAATCGGCGGATTGGCCAAACGCAGCTTCGACATCACTGCCGCAGTTTGCGCCCTGATCCTCTTCAGCCCTATTTTTCTGATGATCATGGCGCTGGTGAAATATTCCGACAACGGGCCGGCCTTCTATGGGCATACCCGCATCGGCCATAATGGCCGCACCTTCAAGTGCCTGAAGTTCCGCACCATGGCTGTCGATGGCGACATGCTTCTGCGCAACTACCTGAGGGACAATCCGGAGGCGGCCGAAGAATGGCGGTTGACCCGGAAGCTCAAGTCCGATCCGCGTGTCACTGCGATCGGAACTGTGCTGCGCAAGCTCAGCCTGGACGAACTCCCGCAGCTGATCAACATCCTGCGCGGCGAAATGAGCGTGGTTGGACCACGCCCGGTGGTCGACGACGAGCTGAAAGTCTACGACAGCTTCGCCGTATACTACCTGCGCACCCGTCCGGGCTTGACCGGCCTCTGGCAGATCAGCGGCCGCAACGATGTGTCCTATGAGACGCGCATTGCCTTCGATACCCAGTATGTTCAGAACTGGTCGCTCGTTCAGGATATTGCTATTATTCTCAAGACAATACCTGCCGTCTGCCTCGCTCGCGGCAGCTACTAACTCATTGTCTTGGCCGTCTTCGGCCCTCTCAACATCATAAGCATCGACAAGGCGCGCGCCTCACAACCGCGCCTTCAGCGATTGAGGACATATCTATGCGGAAACCGACCGCTTTTGCGGGACGCTCCCCTGCCCTTTATCTTGTCGCAGGAGCGTTCTTGCTAGGTTTGACCGCCACCTCCAGTGCGCAGGACGGCGGTTACAGGCTGGGCGTCATGGACAAACTGCGCATTCGCGTTGCCGAATGGCAGCCTGCGGACGGCAGCGTCCGCAACTGGGATGCGGTGGGAGGAGAGTACACTGTCGGACCATCCGGCGCACTTTCCCTTCCCTTTATCGGCGATCTTTCGGCGGCCGGCAAAACCCCAGGAGAAGTGGCCAACGCCATAGGTGAAGAGCTTCGCAGCAAGTTCGCGCTCCGCAACCTGCCGTCGGCTTCGGTCGAAGTGGCACAGTTTCGGCCGGTCTTCCTGGCCGGCGATGTGGACAATCCCGGCGAATATCCCTACTCGCCGAGCCTCACCGTTCTGAAAGCCGTCAGCCTGGCAGGGGGCCTGAAGCGCTCCGAAGCCGGCCAGCGCTTCGCCCGCGATTTCATCAATGCCCAAGGCGACTCCGCTGTCTATGGTTCTGAGCGCAGCCGGCTTCTGGCCCGCCGTGCCCGCCTGATGGCGGAAGTGGCCGGCGCTAAGGATCTCGCGGTTCCGCCGGAGTTGAAGGACGCACCCAATGCGCCGCAGTTGATCGCTAGTGAAGCCGCGCTGATGCGATCGCGACGGGACCGCTATGAGCTGCAGTTGAAGGCTCTGGCCGATCTCAGATCGCTTCTCGAAAGCGAGGTGCAGTCTCTGGCGCAGAAGACGGAAACCCAAAAGCGCCAGTTGCAGATCGCTTCCGAAACGCGCGACAAGCTGTCCCGCCTGACCGAACAGGGTATCACCACGAATAACCGGCTCATCAGCATGGAAGAAAGAACGGCGAGCATCGAGACGAGCCTGCTCGATATCGACACCAATTCGCTTCAGGCCAAACAGGATATCAGCAAGGCCAATCAGGACGAGATCAACCTGCGCAACGATTGGGAAGCGCAGCGTGCTAAGGAGCTTCAGGATACGGAAGCCGAACTGGAAAAACTCGGCCTGCAGTTGACGACAAGCCGGCAGCTGATGTCGGAAGCCCTTGCTCAATCCGCCGAGGCCCTGAAATTCGACCCGAACAGCAAGTCGGCAACAATCAAATATACGGTTGTGCGCGATGAGGGACAGGGGGCCAAGGAAGTTGCGGTGGATGAAAACACGACGCTTCGGCCAGGCGATGTGGTGAAGGTGACTTCCGAACTGCTCATGCAGTAAGGAGAAGCGGATGAGGATAGCCAAATCATCCTTGGTGGATTCCAGGCGGAACCAGCCCTATGGCATGCTGGCCGTTGCGCTTTCCTTTTTTGTCTTCGCTTATTCGAGCAAATTCGGCCAGATTTCGATCCTTGCCTATTACGGCCTTTGGTTCTTGCTGGTCCTCGTCGACTATCGTCAGGCACTTGGCAGGTATTCCAAGTATATTTGGATTTTCAGCTTTGCACTGTTCTGTTTCGTGTCAGCCTTCTGGTCTCCGGCCTTCGGCGTCTCGCTCCGGACCGCGATCCAGTACCTGACGCATGTCGCCTGCGCGCTGATCGCGGTGCGGACCATGACCCTGCAAACGCTCATTAAGGGTGCCGTTCTCGGCGTCGGCCTGGTGCTGGTCTATTCGCTGCTGTTTGGGAACTATTTATTCGACTCCATGGATGGCACCTTCGGTTTCGTCGGCGCCTTTTCGTCCAAGAACCAGCTGGGTTTCTTTGCCTCGCTCGGGGTTTTCTTCTGCTACACGGCCGTCACCGTCTTCCGTTTGCGCGGCCTGTGGTTGCCGATCACCGGCGTTGTAGCACTGCTGTCGGCTTACTGCCTGGCCGCCTCCCAATCCGCCACATCCGTCATCACCACGGTCGGCGTGGTGGCGCTCTGCATCGGCATGCAGGGCTTCATGTTCTTTTCGCCCGGCCACAGGCGCATCTTCTTTTCCGGTGGCCTGATCCTTGGCGTGGTCGCGGCGACCGCGGCGCTGCAGGTCGGCGCCATGGATGCCATACTCGGCATCTTCGGCAAGGATTCCACCCTGACAGGCCGAACCTATCTGTGGCAGCAGGGCATTGCTGCCGCCGCCCGGTCTCCGTACTTTGGCATGGGCTACCAGGGTTTCTGGGTTGTGGGCTTTGCCGATGCTGAGCGGCTCTGGCAGGATTTCTTCATCACCGGACGAAGCGGCTTCCACTTCCACAACACCTATATCGAGACCATGGTCGAGACCGGAGTGGCGGGTACATTCCTGCTCGTCTTCACTCTTCTGACGACACTTGTCGGTCATCTCAGGCGGGTGCTGACTCAGGCCTCGACGCCGGAATCATTGGTCCTGTTCGGGATCATGAGCCTGCTGCTGATCCGATCCTTCGTCGAGATCGACATCATCAACCCTTATCAGGTCGGGTCATTCCTGTTCTATTTCGCAGCCGGCAGGCTTGCGACTGGTCTTGCCTATGCGGAGCGCCCACAGCCCCGCGGCATGATGATAGCCGGCCAGACGGGTCTCCAGATGCGCTGACGGCTGCCGCCGACGGCACCAACCGCCCCGTGGCGAAGGATGCAGATGATGCCGACACTCTTTTCGATCCAGTATCTGCGAGCCCTTGCAGCGCTTGCCGTGGTCATCTTCCATGCGGGCGAGCGAAGCGGAGTGCATTTCACCATCGGCGCAGCCGGCGTCGACGTCTTCTTCGTGGTCAGCGGCTTCATCATGATGGCTATGAGCAACAGTCGCCCGATGCGGCCGTCAAGCTTCCTGCGCAACCGCCTTTTGCGGATCGCTCCGTCCTACTGGGCAGCGACAATACTTATGATTGTCGGGGCGCTCGTCGGGCTATTCCCGAACCTGCACATCGGCCTCGGCCATACGATCGCGTCCTTCCTGTTCATACCGCTCCCCTCGCCGAGCAATGGCCAGACCTGGCCGGTACTGGTGCAGGGCTGGACGCTGAATTACGAAATCTTCTTTTACGCCGTCTTCGCAATCACGCTTCTTGCCGGAGCCAGACTGCGCCTTGTGGCGCTCGCCGCCGTCTTCGGCCTGCTTGTTCTTGCCGGGCTCCTGCTGCAGCCCGAAAACCCGATCATCGCCTTCTACACTGCACCCGTCATTCTGGAATTCGTGGCCGGCGCCGCCATTGCAAAACTTTGGCGCCATGGCAGTCTGCCGCCTGCCTCAGTGGGCATAATGCTGGCGGTCACGGCTGTTGCCGGATTTTCGGCCATACAGGCCCTGAAGCTGGAATTCGACGCATGGTCATGCGGACCGCTGGCCGTGATGCTGGTGATCGGCGCATTGTCTGTCGAGACCAGAGGCAGGCTGCCAAATCTGCCGATGCTGACCTATCTGGGTGATGCCTCTTACTCCATCTACCTTTGGCATACATTCGCGATTTCCATCGCACTCAAGGCAGGCGCCGTTCTTGGGATTCCCACGCCGCTGCTTCTTTCCACCGGCATTGTTGCAGGTGTACTGGCCGGCATTCTCGCCTATGAAAGTTTCGAAAGGCCGATGCAGTTCCTGCTCAAAGGGCAGCGGTCGGCATTGTGGCGCTTCCGGATCCGCAAACCGGCACGGTAGGCGGACGAGGCCGAAACCGCGCTTCAAGCGGCCGACGCTGCCTTGAACTCGTCTCGAACATGCTCCGCCAGCCTGAGCGCCAGGGCAACTGCCGGAAGCGTCGGATTGGCGTGTCCGCCGGTCGGGAAAACGCCGCTGCCTCCGAGGTAAAGGTTGGAAAGGCCATGGAGCCTGCAGTTCTTGTCGACTGGCCCTTCGGCAGGATCATCAGCCATTCTGGAAAGGCCGATCTGGTGATAGCCGTCGAATGCCTGGTCGACCACGGCCTGCCGCCGCCGCACCGGCTGGTGAAGATATTCCAGATAGCCGATCTTGTTTCCGCGCAACCAGTCGTCGAGCAGTTGATGCGAATTCAGCACCGATTCGATGTCCTGGTCCACGACACGGTAATCCACGGATAGAGCCTGCACATGCCCCTGCTGCGTTTGCGGCGTCAGCGAAACGCGGCTTTCGGGGTTCGGCACCTGCTCGGCGTGGTAGCGCAGCAGGTAGCGTCCCTTGGGATTGAAAAGCGTCTGATGCGCCGGCGAGCGTCTCTCGAACAGGTTCTTCACCGCCTGAAGCAGGTCGGCAGGCCAGCCGGTGTCGTCACGGATATTTCGCCAATGCTGCGCCTTGTCGATATTGCCGAGGCCTCTTGCGGTCGGTGCCAGCCCCTTCGACACCAGTCGGTAAAGGCGTGAGGCGGCCAGAAACATGTAGCAAAGTGATAGAGCGCCGGAACCATGCGCAGGATCTGCAATCGAGAGCGCGTCGATCCAGAAGACCGTGTTCAACAGCTTCCGCTCGGTCTGGACATCGGGCGCGATCTGCAGACGCTGCCGGTAGCTGTATCCCTTCGCATCGGTTCGGAAGGAAAGCGCGCGAGCCGCCTTTGGATCAAGGAATTTCAGTACGGCGATATAGCCGGTGAGATGGCCTTGATAGAAGCGCCCGAGGGAAGCGCCGAAAGATTTTGCCATGTCCGGGTGGTTCTGCTGCAAGGCAAGCAGAAGCCGGGCGTTTTCCAGACCGCCGCCTGCGAGGATGAATACCTTTCCCGCAACCTCGATCTCTCGGCCATTATGCATGACCTTCAGGCTCTTCACCTGGTTCCGCGCCTCGTCGAGAATAATCTCGGCGACAGATGCGGAGGTGAGAATCCGGATGTTTTTCGACTTCGCCAGCCGCTCGGCATAATAGGGCCCGAGCGCCGGGTGCTTGCTCCAGCGTTCGACGGCGTCCGCGACGACGGCAGGATCGTGCTGCCCAATGGTTGCTGTCGGTACTTCGTCGGTATTGCAAGTGAGGAATTCGAGCGCTTCCGGATAATAGCGGCGGACCTCATTATGCGAAATCGGCCAGCCGGAATGGGCCACATGCTCGCGTGGCTCGAAATCGAGATCGTCGAAGGGGACGCACCGCCCTCCCCAAAGCGCGGAGGCACCGCCGATGCCTGGACGCGACACGGCCTGAGACAAGGCGTGATGCGAATTTTCGAACTGGATGTCCCCAGGTTGATCCGCCACCGAAGCCTCGCCGCTGCCGCGCTCGAGCACAGTAACGGTCAGGCCCAGCGCCTCGAGCTTCAGCGCCAGCGCCAGTCCAACAGGCCCGGCTCCCACGATGCATACGTCGCTGTCGGCGGAGTAGGTCTGGCCATCTGGAAATATCATGGACCTTGGAAATACCTAAAATATGATAGTCACACGGAATTCCCCCTGGAGAACTAGAATGGCTTAAGCGGCCCGCGTCAACCACTTTATGAGGTGTCACCGGTGTGCTTGGCCATCCGTCGGCTAGCGGACCAAATCACGGCACCGCTTCGTCATCTCAGACAACGGAACCTTTGGCCTTCAGCCGTATTATTGGCCGCGAGACGTGACCGAAAAGCTCCAACCTCCCGGCAGGACAAGCACCATGCAGATCATTGATGATTGGCTTGAGGACTGGCTGTCTGAAGCGACGATCAGGAGGCTCGCACTTTATGCGGCTTCCGAACCTGCCGCCGATGCAGATCATTTGACTGCGCAGCTAAGCCATGACGCATTGGCGGATGGTTATGATCTCGGTCAATTGCAGGATGCATGTGGCGGAAACATCCGGCATTTCCTGGAGATGCACCGCGAGCGCATTCCGGTTGTTATTCATGCAGAAAGCATGGCGGGTTCGGCTCTGGCCTGATCTTCACGGCCTCCGCCTCACGGGAGCCGTGAAGCATGAAATCAACTTCTGCGACCTTCGCTAGAGAAGACGGCCACGCGCATAAAGCGGCGGCTCATTGTTCTCGTCGGGATTGGGATTGGGGCCTTCGTCAGGCAGGCGGTCCGGCTCCGGCTCATCGATCGGCGGCACGGGCGGCGCAGGCGGCACGCCGGGAACGGGATTGGGGATGGGTTCGAACGGATCTTGTGCCATCGTGTCTCCTTCCAAGTCTCTTACGTGAACTGACGGCCTCCCTATTGGTTCCGGTGCAGCCAGGTCCGACGCCCTCATCCTATAGCTACGAGCCGGAACTAGCGCTGGTCACCGTCGATCTTGAAGAGAGGTGATGAGCCGCTGTGCTCCTCGGTGAAGATCGTCCAGGCGGCAATGAACAGCGCCGCGATCAAGAGGCCTATGACGAAACCGTTGATGCCGATAAGGGATATACCTCCGATCGTCGAAAGCAGAACTACATAGTCCGGAAGCTTGGTTTCCTTGCCGACCAACGGCGGTCGCAACAGATTGTCGACCAGACCGATGACGAGCACGCCGACCGCGGTCAGGATGAGCGCCTGTATCCAAGAGCCGGTGACCGCAAGATAAATGGCTGTCGGCACCCAGACCATGGCGGAACCAATGGCCGGCAGGAGCGACAGAAAACTCATCAGAACACCCCACAGCAGCGGCGCCGGAACGCCGAGTGCCCAGAATGTCAGGCCGCCAATGGTGCCTTGTATGACGGCGATGATGACATTGCCGCGCACGGTAGCGCGCACGACCGATGTGAATTTGACGGCAAAGCGGCTGGTATGTGCATCGCTGAGGGGAACGGCGCGTCTGACGTTGCGCGCCAGGCTTCGCCCGTCCCGGAACATGAAGAACAGCAGATAAAGCATGATGCCGAAGGCGATAAAGAACTGCAGCGTGTTCTGTCCGAAGCTCAGGGCATGGCTGGCAAAGAAGCCGCCGCCCTGCATGACACCGGAGGAGATGCTGTTCCACAGTTCGCCGAAGCCATTCAGCTCCAGTTCTCTGAGCCGGTCCTGGATGAAGGCTGGCAAGGCATCCTGGAACTGCTGCAGAAGGCGGGGAAAATCGATCTCGCCGCTTTGGACGCGCTGATAAAGATTATTGCCCTGTTGCACCAGCGAGCGCAGGATGAACAGGCCCGGGATGATGACGAGGCAGAGGCAGATCAGGACGGAAAGGGCCGCAGCAATATTCTGCCTGCCTCCAAGCCAGGTTTCCAGCCGCGCGTGGAGCCGAAAGAAGATGATCGCCAGAACGACGGCCCAGAGTATGGCGGAATAGAACGGCAGGATGACGGCCATGAAGGCGACGGTCACCAGAACCAGAAGCACGTAGAACCCGACCCGGTGGACAGACATCCGCTTCTCCCTACCCTTTGCCGCTCCGCTTGCCTTCGCGAATGTACCGCGCCTGCCGGGGAGTGGCGGCAGAGACACTGGTTCCATAGCCAATTGATGTGAAGGATGGAAGTCATCAGGACCCAAGGCGGGCTTGCCGGCTGTACTTTGGCGCGTCGCCTGAGTGGCGTTTTTCAATAATGTGACAGAAATGGAAGAAAGGTGGAAAGGGCTGTTATGGCCCTGACATGGGACGGCTCTAAGGAGGCTCGACAGGCGCGCTGTGAAAGCAGGCGCCGATCAAGAGAGCGGAGAGCGGCCCAGTGAAGATCATCCAGATCACCGATACCCATTTCAGCCCGGAGAAGCCGCATTTCAACGGCAATTGGGCGCCGCTGCTCAACTGGATCGAGGCTCAGAAGGCTGACCTCATCATCCACACCGGCGACCTCACCGTCGACGGCGCCGACAAGGACCACGACATCACCTTCTCGATGGATCTGATGCGCCAGGCAACGGCCCCTATGCTGATCGTGCCGGGCAATCACGACGTCGGCCATCTTCCGGGTTCTGACCAGCCGGTCAATGCCGAGCGCCTGCAGCGCTGGCGGCAGCTGGCTGGCGAAGATCGCTTCGTCGAAGATGCGAACGGCTGGCGGTTCGTCGGCATCAATTCGCTGCTTCTCGGCCACGAGGACGACGAAGAGGAGGCGCAATTCGAATGGCTGCGGACCGCATTCGAAGCGCGCAATGGGCGCCGGCTGGCGTTGTTTGCGCATAAGCCCCTCTTCGTCGACGACCCTCATGAAGGCGACACCGGTTATTGGGGCGTGCGTCCAAACCAGCGCAAGCATCTCTACGACCTGATCGCTTCCCATGATGTCGCCTTGTTCGCCAGCGGCCATCTCCACTGGGCCTGGCAGGGACGCCTCGAAAACACGTCTCTTGTCTGGGGGCCCTCGGCAGCCTTCATCATCGACAAGCTGGAACGGGAAATGCCGGGCGAGCGCCTGATCGGCGCCGTGGTCCACCACTTCGACGATGAAGTGAGAAGCGAGATCGTCGCCGTGCCAGGTATGACGGCCTATTACATCGATGACGTCATCCATGAAGTCTACCCGAAGCCCGCCAAGAAGGAAGCCGCCGAATGAGCGCGCTGTCCCTCCGCGACATCCGCAAATCCTTTGGCGACAACCAGATCCTCAAGGGCGTCAGCCTGGATGCCGCACCCAACGAATTCATCGCCCTCGTCGGCCCCTCGGGCTGCGGCAAGAGCACCCTGCTGCGCATCCTGGCCGGGCTTGAAAGCGCCGATAGCGGCGAAATCCGCATCGGTGATCGCGACATCGCACAGTTGCCGGCGGCAGACCGCAACATTGCCATGGTCTTCCAGTCTTACGCGCTTTATCCGCATTTGACGGCCGCGCAGAACATCGCCGTTCCGCTCGTCATGCGCAAGCTGACCCGCAGCCAGCGCCTGCCTTTGATCGGGTCGGTCATGCCGGGACAGCGCAAAGCGGTGGCCGAGATCAAGCGGGAGGTCAAGGAGATGGCGGTCTCGTTGAAGATCGATCACCTCATGGACCGCAAGCCCGGCCAGATTTCGGGCGGGCAGCGGCAGCGCGTCGCGCTCGGTCGCGCCATGGTCCGCCGTCCCTCGATCTTTCTGATGGACGAGCCACTTTCCAACCTCGATGCCAATCTGCGCGTCCATGCTCGCGGTGAGATCGTCGAGCTGCATCGGCGCGCCGGTGTGCCGACGCTTTACGTGACCCACGACCAGGCCGAAGCGCTGTCCATGGCGGACCGGGTCGCGGTGATGATTGCTGGCGATCTCCTTCAGCTTGCCCCGCCGCAGGTTATCTACGACGACCCGCAGCATATCGAGGTGGCGCGGTTCATCGGCCAGCCGCGCATCAACCTCGTTGCCTCGCAGGTGGAGGCGGACGGTACGGTGGCATTGGGGGACGCCCGCTGCGGCTTGTCCGATCGCACTGTCGAGCCCCGTGCGCCGGTAACGGTCGGCATCCGACCGGAATTCGTCGGTGTTACCCGCCATGGCGATACCGGCCTGCCGGCCCGCATCGAGCGCCTCGAATTCCTCGGCTCCGAAATCATCGTCTATGCCCGGCTGGATGCGATCGGCGACACCATGATCGCCAAGATTTCTCCGGCTGAAGGCGCGGGACTGGTGTCCGGCATGCCGGTCCGGCTGCAGGTTGCAGCAGAACATCTCTTCGTGTTTGCCGCCGATGGACAGCGCATGCCGTCCTTTCCCCTGACCACAGGCGCGGTCCGGGAGGCGGTGCATGGCTGACATGGCCGCAGTTCCGCAGACGATCGCCCTCCCGGCCCCGCGTTCGGCACCGCTCGCCGCGGAAGCCCGCAGCGCCTGGCTGCTCTCGCTTCCGGCCATCGTACTGGTCTTCCTGTTTATTCTTCTGCCGGTGGTGGCGGTGATCGGGCTCGGCTTTACCGATTTCGAACTGGGCTATGCCGGCTTCAAATTCGTCGGCCTCGACAATTACATCGAGCTTTTCACGGATCGCACCTTCCGTCAGTCTCTGTGGAACACTGCCGTCTATACCGCGATCGTCACGCCGATCTCGATCCTCATGGCTCTTGGCCTTGCCATGCTGATCGAAGCGGAAAATATCGGCCGCTCCTTCTTTAGGACAGCCTACTTCCTTCCGGTCGCCTCGCTGCTCGTGGCCATGGCAACCGTCTGGCAGTACCTGTTCCATCCGACGATCGGACCGATCAACGCCATGCTCGCGCTTGCAGGTATTCCCGGACCGAATTGGCTGGGCTCGGCGGGCACCGTCCTCTATAGCCTATCGATCATCGGCATCTGGCAGTCCGTCGGCTTCAATCTCGTCCTGTTTCTGGCCGGCCTCACAGCCATTCCCCGGGAGCTTTATGCGGCCGCTGAAGTGGACGGAGCCCGCGCCGCTTATGACCGCTTCCGACTGGTGACCTGGCCAATGCTCGGGCCGACAACGCTCTTCGTCACCACGATCAGCATCATCAGTTCGGTCAAGGTGTTCGAGACGGTGAAGACGCTGACTGAAGGCGGCCCCAACAAGGCCTCCGAGGTGCTTCTCTTCACCATCTACAAGGAAGGCTTCGTTTATCTGCGGGTCGGCTACGCCTCCGCTATGACCGTCATCTTCCTCGCCATTCTCATCGTCCTGATGTTCCTCCAGTACCGTCTCCAGGACCGGCAGGTGCATTACACATGAACAACCAATCCATCTCCCTCGCCCGTATCATCCGGCTTTCTGTCCTGAGCGTTGGTGCACTCGCCTTCCTGGCACCGTACATCTTCATGATCTCGACCGCCGGCAAGGCACAAAGCGACATCTTCACCTCGTCGCTGTCGCTCATCCCGCAGCAATGGTTCTACCTGCAGAATTTCGCCAAGGCGCTGTCGCGCGTGTCGATGGGTCGGCTGCTTTTCAACGGCATCGTTGTCTGCGGCCTCATCCTCGCAATCCAGGTCACGATCGCCATCCCTTGCGCCTATGCCATGGCCAAGCTCAAATTCCGCGGCGCGCAGGCCATGATCGTGCTCGTCATGCTCGGCCTGCTGGTGCCGATCCACGCTACCGCGCTGCCGCTCTACGTCGCCTTCGACCGTATGTCGGCGCTGAACAGCTTTTTTGCACTGGTGGCACCGTTCAGCATTTCGGTTTTTGGCATCTTCCTTTTCCTGCAGTTCTTCCGTGCCATGCCCGACGACCTCATCCATGCCGCCCGACTGGACGGCATGTCGGAAATCGGCATCATCGGGCGGGTCATCGTTCCGAATGCCTGGCCGGCCATCACGGCCTTCGCCATCTTCTCGGTCGTTGCGCACTGGAACGACCTCTACTGGCCGCTGATCGTCGTTTCCAACCAGGCCTATGCGACGCCACCACTCGGACTTTTGTACTTCCGCGCCGCAGAGGCCGGAGATGACTACGGCGCGCTGATGGCCGCCACCCTGATCATCACCCTTCCCCTCGTCCTCGCTTTTCTGTTCGCCCAGAAACGCTTCGTCGAGGGCATCACCATGACCGGTCTCAAAGGCTGACCGGCATCAACCACCACGTCCAGGAGCCATGCTTATGAAGCATTTCAGCAAACTTATTGCCGCCGCGGCGGTCGCCACCTCGGCCTTGATGTCGGTGTCGCTTCCGGCCCATGCGGAAACGACATTGACCGTGCATTATCCGATGCCGGGCTTCTTTAAGGACGTGATGGACACGATCTCCAAGAAGTTCATGGAAGAAAACCCGGACATCAAGATCCAGTTTGCAAACCCTTCCGCAAACTATGAGGAAGGCATCCAGACCATCATGCGCCAGGCAGGTACGGCAGAAATGCCGGACCTGACCTTTATCGGCCTCAACCGCCTGCGCATGGTCAACGAGCGCGACATCCCGGTCGATCTCGCCCCTTTCATCGCCAAGGAAGGCGATATGGGCAAGCTCGGCTTTTCGGACAACATCCTGAAGCTGGCCCAGGTCAATGGCACGCAGGTCGGCCTCGCCTTCGCAACGTCCAACCCGATCATGTACTATAACGCCGACCTGGTGAAGGCGGCCGGCGGCAATCCTGACGTTCCGCCAAAGACCTGGGACGAAGTGATTGCACTCGGCGCCAAGATCAAGGCGCTCGGCAACGGTGCCGATTCCATCGACTTCCGCTGGCAGGGCGACGACTGGATGTTCTCCGCGCTGCTGTTCGGCGCCGGCGGCACAATGCTTTCCGAAGACGAAAGCAAGGTCACCTTCAACGGTCCCGAAGGCCAGAAGGCCATGGCCGTTGTCGATCGCATGGTCAAGGAAGCCGGCATGCCGGTCTTCACCAAGGCAGCCGGTGAACAGGCCTTTGTCGCGGGCAAGGTCGGCTTTGCCTTCCAGACCACCGGCGCGCTTCGCAACACGATCAAGAATGTCGGCGGCAAGTTCGACCTGCGCACGGCCGAAATCCCGCTGCTAGACCCGGTCAACGGCAAGCTGCCGACCGGTGGCAATGCGGTCGTCATCCTGGCGCGCGACACTGCCAAACAGGATGCCGCCTGGAAGTTCGCAAAATTCGCAGCCGGCCCCTACGGCGCCTCGGTCGTGGTTCCCGGCACCGGCTATGTGCCGAACAACGAACTGGCTGCCAAGTCGCCTGACTATCTTGGCGACTTCTACAAGCAGAACCCGCTGTTCCAGGCCGGCCTCAAGCAGATGCCGCGCATGATCCCCTGGTATGCCTTCCCGGGCGGCAACGGCGTCCGCGTGACGCAGACCATCGTCGACAACACTTCGCGCGTCGTCGACCAGTCGGCCACACCGAAGGAAGCTCTGGACGACGCCGCAAACGAAGTGAAGCGCCTGCTGCCGCGCAGCTGATTTCGCTGAACACCCGCCATCATGCCGCCGCTTCCTCTGGAGGCGGCGGTCGGCGTATCAGGTGCCGGTAATGTCGCGCACCGTGCCGCCCCGGCGCAGCACATGGGCAACCTCAAGATGCCGGACAGGCGCCGCATTCTCGGCCATGTCAAGCAGCAGCGAGGCCGCTGTCGCGCCCATGCTGGCATCCGGCATTTCAATCGTCGTCAGCGGCGGATCCATCAACCTGCCGATGGCGATCCCGTCGAAGCCGGCAACCGAGATATCGCGCGGCACGGCAAGCCCCTCGCGCCTCAGCGCCCCGATGACGCCAAAAGCCAGAAGATCGTTCGACGCAATGATCGCACTCGGTGAAAAGGCAGTGAGTGCCGCACTGAGATCAAGCTGATCGTAGCCGCCGACAAAGGGCACCTGAACCGCGTCGAGCGGGTCCAAATCATACTCGATCATTGCCAGCCGATACCCCTCGTGTCGGGCCCGGGCGCGGTCGGAGGCGGAAAACGTTCCCGATACGAAGAGGATGCGACGATGGCCGAGCCCAAGCAGCAGTTCCGTCAGCTCACGCCCGGCACGATGATTGTTGACTGTCACGGCGGCTGGAAACGAGGAGGTCGGCATATTGTTGAGGAGGACGGTCGGGGGAAGCGACGGTGAAAGCAGGCGGCTGGCCGAAGCATCGCAAAGGGTGAGGATAAGCCCGGTCGGCCGATCGTTCAACAAAGCCGCCACGGCATCGGCCTCGCGCGCCGGGTCATAATGAGACTGGGCGATGAGAACCCCATGGCCTGCAACCAGCATTCTGTTTTCGATGCTGGATAAAGAGGACGAGAAGACGGGGTTGGTGATGCTCGGAATAAGGACGCCGATTACGGGACGTCGCCCTCCCTTGCCGGCGACGGTGGAAGCCGGACGATAGCCGAGCTCCGCTGCCGCGCGGCGCACCTTGCGGACCATGATGTCGCTGACCGGGCCGTTGCGGTTGAGCACGCGGCTTGCCGTCGCCAATGAGCATCCGGCTCTCGATGCGACCTGCTGCAGGGTAGCCATGGGACAGATCCTTTTCGCCGCTGGAGCAGCCGCTTCAGGAGATGAGCTTCTCGCGTGAAGCCTTTGCGGATCTATGTCAACAATTGAGAGGCCGCATCCTCAAGTCCCATCGCGAAAAGAAGCGCTGCTGCGACCTCAGCCCAAGCGAGCCCTGCCATGAAGGTGGTCGCCATCGACAACGGTGAAGGATGCGGGATCTTGCGGATCTGGAAGGCCCACCGAAAAATCCGTTCGCTCCCATCCCATCTAGAGCCTTCTGGCATGTTGCGGTCGACGCGCCGCGAACACGGATCGCCAGCACCTTCGATCACGACGAGGCCAACTCAGATTCCGCCAGGCTTGTCAGCGATCATACCGTCCTGAGCTACCTAAAAGAGCCCGGAGCCGAAGAAGCTCCGGAGCGGCGATAACCGAGCGCCCGGCTGAGACCGTCGGCTGCGCTCCGCACCGCAAGAAGCAGAGCCTCTCGACGCTGAACATAACGGGTCGTCGGCGCACCGAGATTAAGCGCAGCGACAACGGCTCCGCTCGCCTCGAAGACCGGAGCGGCTACGCCGGTCGATCCCGTCACAAATTCCTGGTCGTTGATCGCGTAACCGTCGCGACGGACCCGCCCGAGCAGGTCGTGGATTTTGTGGATGTCCGTTATCGTGTAGCGCGTGTAGGACAAGAGCTGTACCCGCGCGAAGTAATGATCCAGGGCGTCCTTGGAAGCATGCGCCAAGAGAACACGTCCCGTGGCCGTGCAATAGGCGGCTATGGCTGCATCCAGGTTCACGTCATAGCGAACACCATGATGGCTGACGCATTTTGCGAGCCTTCTGATGTCGCAATGGGCGGTCATCGTGGCGAGGAGAATGGTTTCGCCGGTTTCCTCACGCAGCTTCTCCATGAAGGGCGTGGCGGTGACCACCAAGGGCTCCTCGTGCCGGCGGAACGGAAAGCCATGCCGGCTTGCCTCAACAAGCATGTAACGGCCGGCATTGTCGCGCACCACATGCCCACGGGAAACGAGTGTCTGCACTAGGCCGTGAGTACTGCTTTTCGGGAGCGCCAGGTCACCAGTGATCTGCGCCAGCGATACCGCTTCCCGCTGCACCGCCAGATATTCCAGCAGATCAAGAATTCGACCGGCGCTTTTGATCTCAGAGTTCATGTATGTGAACAAAACCCCCATTGCTGGTCATCGGATCGGCTCCTAACGTTTCTGCCTAGAAAGCAGCCACTGTTTTTCCACAGTGGCAAGAGGACAAAAGATCTCATGAAGGCGACGATGACGCAAAACGATGTCTCCGAACCCTGGACATGGCCAGATAATATCTGGGAACAGAAGGTTCAGAAGGTGCGCGCAGGGCGTTCCCTCAAGCCCAACACCTGGAAGAACGGCGCACGCATGGCAGTTGCCTTGTCTTTTGATGCGGATCACGAGACGATGGAACTGCGCAATGGCGGAGTTTCATTCGGCAAGATGAGCCAAGGGCAGTACGGAGCCCGCGTCGGCGCGCCACGCATTCTACGTCTTCTCGAGAAATACGCTGTCCCTGCATCCTTCTTCATGCCGGCCGTTTCGGCGATGATCAACCGAGACGAGGTCAAGGCAGTCGTCTCGTCTGGGCATGAACTGGGCATGCACAGCTGGATCCACGAATTCAACTCGCGCCTTGACGAGGAAACCGAGCGCGATCTGGCGCTGCGGGCGGCTGATACGCTGGAACGGCTGTCCGGCATCCGCCCCGTCGGAATGCGAACCGCATCCTGGGATTTCAGCCCTTTCACGCTGAAGATCGCCCGCGAGATGGGTTTACTCTACGACTCGTCGCTGATGGCCGACGACGAGCCTTATGAGCTTCTGGAGGACGGGCTGCCGACCGGGATCGTCGAAATTCCGGTGGAATGGATCCGCGACGACGCGCCTTATGTAGCCATGGACCGCATGACGGGCGCTCGCCCTTATGGGGGACCCGTCATGGTTCTCGATATTTTCAAACGGGAGCTGGAGCTGGCTTACGAGGAAGGTGGGCTTTTCCAGGTCACCATGCATCCGCACCATATCGGCCACCGTTCGCGCATCTTCGTTCTGGAAGAAATCATCCGGCTGGCGCAATCGAAGGGCGACGTCTGGTTCACCACCCATGCGGAGCTTGCGCAATATTGCGTTGAGCAATCCGGGCTTTCTCGCACCGGCAATGCCGGGTGATCAAGATTTGACGCAGCTGAAACAACAAGGAGGGTACATCATGTCTGCCAGATTTATATCCATCGCCGCGGCGCTGGTTATGCTCAACGCATCAACCGCGCTTGCTCAGACGAAAGACACGCTGACGATCGATCTGCCGGGCGATGCGGCAACGCTCGATCCGCATCTGCAGTGGAATACCGACAGCTATTCGATCTACCGCAACATCTTCGACAACCTGCTGACGCGTGACGTTAAGGGCGAGATCGTGCCGCAGATCGCGAGCTCGTGGAAATACCTGGACGACAAGACCATCGAGTTCCAGATCCGTGAAGGCGTCACCTTCCAGGATGGCAGCAAGCTGACGGCGGAGGACGTTGCCTTTTCCATCAACCGGATTATCGACCCGAAGCTGAAGAGCCCGCAGCTGTCGCAGTTCGACCAGATCGCCAAGGCCGAAGCGACTAGCCCGACAATTGTCAAGATGACGACCAAGTCGCCCTACCCGGCGCTGCTCGCCCAGCTCGTTAAGCTGTCGATCGTGCCCAAGGCCTATGTCGAGAAGGTCGGGGACCAGGAATTCAACCTAAAGCCGCTCGGCTCCGGACCATATAAGCTGGTCAATTGGCAAAAGGGCGTGCAAAGCGAGCTCGAAGCCTATTCCGGCTACTGGCGCGTCAAGCCGCCTTTCCAGCATGTGGTTTTCCGTTCCGTCCCCGACGTATCCACCCGCATTGCCGACCTCAAGACGGGTAAGGCCGATCTCATTCGCGACGTTCCGCCGGACCAGGCCGAGAGCGTCAAGGGCGACAGCAATTCGCAGATCCTGTCGGTGCCGACGGAGCGCGTCGGCTACCTCTTCCTCAACGCCCAGGCGGGCGCCACCAAGGACGTTCGCGTCCGCCAGGCAATTGCCTATGCGATCGACAGCAAGGCCCTGGTCGAGGCGCTTCTGGAAGGCTACGGCGCGCCGGTCAACGTGGTGGGAGCCAAGCCGGTCTTCGGCTATACGGAAAAGGTACAGGGCTATGCCTACGATCCAGAAAAGGCGAAGGAGCTGATCAAGGCGGCCGGAGCCGAAGGCGCCAAGGTCGAATTCTTGACCTCTCCGGCCTATAGCCGTGCGACGATCGAAGCCATTCAGCAGATGGTCAACGACGTCGGACTGAATGTCGAGATCTCGTCAAGCGATCAGGCGACCTTCCTGAAGCGCCGCCAAGGCGATCCGGCCAATGCCGGAGGCCTTGCCTTTGGCGCCTGGTCCTGCGCCTGCCAGGATGCCGATGGCATCATCTTCCCGCTTTTTCGCACCGGCAGCATCTGGGCGAAATATTCCAACGGGAAATACGACGCTCTTGTCGATAAGGCGCGCATTATCCTCGATCAGGACGAGCGGCTGAAGCTCTACGAACAGGCCTATGAAATTCTGCGTGAGGACGTTCCAGGTCTCGGTCTTTATCAGGCCTACGCCGTCTATGGGGCGAACAAGAAGCTGAAATGGCAGCCGACCGCCAATGAAGCAATGTTCGTCACCGACATGAGCTGGCAGCAGTAAGCCAGCGAGAGGATAGGCAAGCGACATGGTGAGATACGCTGCGGAACGATTGATACAGGCGATCATTGCGATCTTCGGCGTGCTCACCATCGTCTTCGTCGTCATGCATCTTTCGGGCGATCCGACCCTGCTGCTGGTGCCGCAGGATGCATCGGCCGAAATGATCGCCCAGCTTCGCCAACAGCTGGGCTTCGACCGGCCGATCTGGGTGCAATACCTGGACTATCTTCGGGGCCTGGCGCATTTCGACTTCGGCATTTCCGTAGTTCAGCGGGTGCCTGCGGCCGATATCGTTGCCTCCCGTGTCCCCTATACAGTCATGCTGGCCTCCGGGGCTTTGCTTGTCGCGATCGGCATGGGCATTCCGGCCGGCATTGTCATGGCCACCCGGCGCGGCGGCTGGCTGGAAAGGTTGCTGACGGCAATCGTGGTAACCGGCCAGAGCGTCCCGACCTTTCTTTCCGGCATCGTGCTGATTTTCGTCTTTGGGGTGACCCTGCGCTGGCTGCCGACGTCCGGATCCGGCGACTTCGTTTCCCTGATCATGCCTTCCATCGCGCTTGGTGCGCTTTCCATGTCCACCTTTGCGCGCATGACGCGGATTTCCATAATCGACGAGCTTGGCAAAGACTATGTCCGGGCCGGTCGCGCCAGGGGCCTTTCCTTGAGCGCCGTCGTCTTCCGGCATGTGCTGAGGAACGCCGCCATTCCGGTGATTACGATCGCCGCCCTCGAGATCGGCAATCTGCTCGCGGGGGCGGTGATCGTCGAAACCGTGTTTGCCTGGCCCGGCATCGGCCAGCTGGCCATCCAATCGATCCAATCGCGCGACTTCCTGGTCGTCCAGGTAATCGTGCTGCTGATTTCCTTTGTTTACGTGATGACCAGCGTGCTTGCGGATCTGGTCTACGCCATTGTCGATCCACGCATCCGCATGGCGCGCTAAGGAGGTCTTGATGAACACAGCGACCTTTGCCATCCGTCAGCGCATCCGCCGCGTGCCCTTGTCGGTGATCGTCGTCTCGACCCTTCTGCTGGTAATCGTTCTCCTGGCGATCCTGGCGCCGTGGATAGCACCTGCGGATCCGGCCAAGCAGAACCTGCTCGCCCGCCTCAAGCCGCCGGGCTTCGAATTGCGCGGCATCACCTATTGGCTCGGCACTGACGATCTGGGCCGTGATCTTCTGTCGCGCACGCTTTACGGCGCCGGCGTGTCGCTTTCTGTTGCGATCCTTTCTGTCGTCGTATCGACGCTGCTCGGCGTGACGCTTGGAATGGTGGCCGGATGGTTCCGGGGCAAGATCGAAGTGATCATCATGCGGCTTGTCGATATTATGATGTCGATTCCAGCCATTCTGCTGGCAGTGCTTACCGTCGCCGTCCTTGGTCCCGGCTTCCTCAAGCTCGTTCTGGTGCTCGGCCTCACCCGCTGGCCGCGTTATACCCGCGTTGCCTACGCGCAAACGCTGCAGGTGGCGAACCTGCCTTTCATCAAGGCTTCGGAACTGGCCGGCGCCGGTGCCGCGCGCATTCTGTTTCACCACATTCTGCCGAACATTGCAGGCCCCGTGCTGATCGTCACGACTGCCGAATTCGGCCTGATGATCCTGATGGAAGCAGGCTTGTCCTTTCTCGGGCTCGGCATCCAGCCGCCGGCCGCCAGCTGGGGGTCGATCATGAGCGTCGGACGCCAGTATCTGGAACGCGCCTGGTGGATCGTCGCCTTTCCCGGCGCCTGTCTCTTCCTGCTCGTCTTTTCCGTCAACGTGCTTGGCGACTGGTTGCGTGATCAGCTCGACCCACGTTCCCGTTCGCGTTGAGGTATTTAGCCATGGAATTTGAAAACAAGACCATCGTCATAACCGGAGCCGCCGGCATTTTCGGCCGCTGGATCGCGGCCTATTTCGCCCGCGAAGGTGCCCGCCTTTGCTTGAGCGATGTGCGCATGGACGGCTTGGAAAAGGCCGTCTCGGAGCTTGCCCTCGACCCATCGAAAGTGCTGCTGCACGCGACCGAACTGACGAACGACGCTTCCATGCTGGAACTCGTCGATCTCGTGAAACGCGAATGGCAGGCGCCGGACATCCTGATCAACAATGCCGGCATCTATACTCGCTTCAGCTTGCTCGAGATGGAGTTTTCGGACTGGGACCGTGTCTTCGACGTCAACCTGCGCGCACCCTTCGTGCTGACCCGCGAGATGGCCAAGCTGATGATTGCAGATGGTAAAAAGGGCTCGATCGTCAACATTTCCTCTGGCGCGGCCCGCAAGATGACCCAGAACGGCGTACCCTATTGCACCTCGAAGACCGCGATCGAACGGCTGTCCAAGGGCTTTGCCATGGAGCTTGCCGAATACGGTATCCGCGTCAACGTCGTAGAGCCGGGCTTTGCGCCAGGCAGCGAAGTGAGCGAACTTTCCGACGACTACGTTTCCAATATGCTGAAGAACATCCCGCTTGGCCGCTCCAGCGGGCCAGAGGACGCACCGGCGGCAATCGCCTATCTCTGCTCCGATAAGGCTGCCTTCGTTACCGGCGCCGTTCTTTCGGTCGATGGCGGCAATTCGATCGGCAACTACAAGCGCCCCGAACGAGGCTGACCGAATGGAAATGCAAGTAACCGATCCGTTGTTGTCCGTCGATAGCCTGACCATCGATATCGGCGGCGCGAATGTCGTGGACGATGTTTCCTTTTCCGTGGCGCCCGGCAAGGTCATGGCCCTGGTCGGGGAATCGGGCTGCGGCAAGTCTCTGACCTCCTATGCCATGCTCGGTCTGCTTCCTCCAGCCGCAAGACGCACGGCCGGCCGCATCCTGCTGCAGGGCGAGGATCTAGCAGCCATGACCGAGCGGCAGTTCCGCAAGGCGCGCGGCAAAGACATTTCGATCATCTTCCAGGAACCGACCGCATCGCTCGATCCGCTGACGACGGTCGGCGCGCAGATCGTGGAAGCCTACCGTGCCCACCACGGCGCCTCCAGAGCGCAAGCCTATGAACAGGCGCGGCAGATGCTGGTCGATGTCGGCATTGCCGATCCAGACCGGCGCCTGCATCAGTATCCTTTCGAGCTTTCGGGCGGCATGTGCCAGCGCATCATGATCTCGATCGCACTGATCTGCGGCCCCCGCGTGCTGGTCGCCGACGAGCCGACCACTGCGCTCGACGTGACCATCCAGGCTCAGATTCTCGATCTCATGAAAAAGCTGGTTGCCGATCGCGGCACGGCGATCGTGCTGATCACCCACGACATGGGCGTGGTCGCCGACATCGCCGACGACGTGGCGGTCATGTATGCCGGACGTATTGCCGAAATCGCTCCCGTGCACGCTTTGTTTCAGGCGCCGAAACATCCCTATACCGCACTGCTGCTTGCCAGCGTGCCAAAGCTCGAAGACGCGCCAAAGGCGGACCTGGCGACCATTGAGGGGACGGTGCCGACCCCGAACGAGTTCGGCGTCGGCTGTCGTTTCGCCGATCGCTGTCCGCTGGTCACCGACAAGTGTCGGCGCGAGCAGCCGCCGCTCTTCGATTGCGGCGGGGGGCATCGCTCCGCCTGTTGGCATATCGACCGTATGGTCGAGATCTGCGAGGTCGCGGCATGAGCGATACCAACAATGTTCTGGAAATCCGCGACGTCACGGTACACTTCGGTGGCCGCGGCGGCCTGCTGGGCAAGGCTGGACCGGTGGTGAAGGCCGTCAACGGCGTCAACCTCGATATCGGCCGTGGCGAAACGGTCGCGCTCGTGGGGGAATCCGGCTGCGGCAAGTCTACCTTGTCGAACACGATCGTTGGTCTGCAGCCGCCCAATTCCGGCAGCGTCAGGATTGGCGGCGAGGAGGTCGTCGGGGCGGATCGCCGGAAACTGAACGACATCCGCCGCAAGGTGCAGATGATTTTTCAGGATCCCGCCCTTTCCCTAGATCCCCGCTCCACCATCGGCGCAACGATTGCCGAACCGCTGATCGTTCGTCGCATCGCCAAGGGCAAGGCCTTGACGGAACGGGTCGCCATGCTCCTGCAACAGGTTGGGCTGCGACCGGAGCACGCAGATCGTTATCCGCACCAGTTTTCGGGTGGGCAGCGGCAACGCGTGGTGATCGCCCGCGCCCTGGCGCTAGAGCCCGATCTCGTTATCTGTGACGAGCCTGTTTCTGCGCTGGACGTGTCGGTGCGGGCCCAGGTCCTCAATCTGCTGGTCGCCTTGCAGAAGCGCATGGGCGTATCCTATCTCTTCGTCAGCCACGATCTCGGCGTCGTGCGGCATATCTGCGACCGGGTCGTCGTCATGTATCTTGGGCGGTTCGTCGAGATGGCCGACCGCGACACGTTCTTTTCCAGTCCGAAACATCCCTATACGCGTGCGCTGATGTCGGCCGTGCCGGAAGCGGATCCGATGATCCAGCGTTCCAAGGAGCGCATCATTCTTCACGGCGAGTTGCCGAGCCCTGCCAATATGCCATCCGGCTGCCCTTTCCATACCCGCTGTCCGCTGGCGACGGAGATCTGCTCCGAAGTTCGGCCCGAGCTGACGCCGCGTCCGGACGGCGCTCTTGTCGCCTGCCATCACGCGTAGCCACTATTACCCGAAGAGAATGCCATGACCGACGCGCCGACCACTGAGACTCTCAGGCTGAGCGGACTGGATGCTGCGGCGACGATCCGGGTCGACCGCTGGGGCATCCCGCATATCAAGGCGGAGAGCGAAAAGGATCTGTTTTTTGTGCAGGGCTTCAATGCCGCACGGGATCGGCTATGGCAGCTCGACCTTTGGCGAAAGCGCGGCCTCGGCCTGCTGGCTGCGGATTTCGGTCCCGGTTATCTGGCGCAGGACCACGCGGCGCGCCACTTCCTCTACCGCGGCGACATGGCGCCAGAATGGGTTTCCTACGCGCCGGATACGCAGGAAATCTGCACCGCCTTCGTCGCCGGGATCAACGCCTATATCGGTCTCTGTGAGGCTCAGCCGGAACGGCTGCCGCCCGAATTTGCGATCTTCGGCACCAGCCCGGGGCGCTGGCAGGCTGCGGATGTGGTGCGGATCCGCAGCCATGCCCTGACCCGCAACGGCCTGTCGGAAATCCTGCGCGCCAATATCATGACGCTTGCCGACGCCAAGACGGACCTCCTGCGCTTCGAGCTCGATCCGCCAGTCGACCCCAAGCCCGCCGAAGGCATTTCGCTGGCCGATATCCCGCTTGCCGCGACCCGTCTCTTCAAGCTTGCGACCGCTCCCGTGACCTTCGAAACGGAACGCCTTGCCGCTACCCTTGATGACATCTGGAAATGGACGGAGGTGACGGATCTCGGCGACATCGTCCAGCGCGTCACGGAAGAGGGATCAAACAATTGGGCCGTGCACGGCTCACGCACGCAAAGCGGCCGACCGATCCTCGCCAGCGACCCGCACCGCGCCCATGCTGTACCGTCTCTGCGCTATCTGGTGCATCTCCAGGCGCCCGGCTTCAATGCCATCGGCACCGGCGAGCCCACCGCGCCGGGTATTTCGCTCGGTCATAATGACAGGCTCTCCTTCGGCCTGACGATCTTCGGCGCCGACCAGGAAGACATCTATGTCTACGAGACGAAAGAGGGCGATCCCAATGTCTACCGCTACGGCGACGGCTGGGAAGCGATCACCCGGCTGGAAGAAGCATTTGAAGTCCGGGGTTTCGACGAGCAGAGGCTGACCCTCTGCTTCACGCGCCACGGCCCGGTCCTGCACGAGAACCGCGACAAGCGGCAGGTCATCGCCATGCGCTCCGTGTGGCTGTCGCCGGGTTCGGCCGCTTATCTCGGTAGCCTTTCCTATATGCGCAGCGGCTCGGTGACGGCGTTTGCCGAAACCCTTGGCGCCTGGGGGACCCCGTCGGTCAACCACGTGACTGCAGACGTGAACGGCGATATCGGCTGGTTCACAGCCGGTTTCACACCGATCCGGCACAACTGGGAAGGCCTGCTGCCGGTGCCGGGCCACGGCTCCCATGAATGGAACGGCTTCCTGCCGGCCGACCAATTGCCCCGCAGCACCAATCCGCCCGAAGGCTTCGTCGCCTCCGCCAATGAAATGAACCTGCCGGCCGACCGTGACAAACAATCACCGTCGATCGGCCATGAATGGGCGGAAGTCAGCCGCGCCCAAAGGATCAAGTCCGTGCTTGCGGCGGATCCGGCCCATACGCTGCAGGCTTCGATGGCGCTTCAGACGGATACCTATTCCCGCCCGGCCGCCACGCTGTGCAGCCTGTTGCGAGAAGTCGCAGCTCGCCATCCGCTTGACGACATGCAGTCCCAGGGGCTGGCTCTGCTTGAAAATTGGGATTGTCGCCTGGACGCTGTCAGCGCCGCGGCAGCACTCTCCGAGGTGTGGTGGATGAAACATCTCCGCCCGGCCCTGCTGGCACGCTTCGCACCCAACGCGACGGTGCGGCAATTGCTGCTGCCAGGCGATGTCGACCGCATGCTGGCGCTGCTGAGCGAGCCGGGCGACCATTGGGATCCAGCAGAGCGGGACGCGATGCTGCTTTCCACCTTCTCGACCGGCTTTGAGGATTGCCGGGACCGGCTCGGCCGTGAGCCCGGCCTTTGGCAGTGGGGCAAGCTGCACCGCGCCTTGTTCGAGCATGCAATGAGCCGCCTGCAGTCCGACAAGGACGGTCAGTGGGATGTCGGACCGCTCCCGATGGGCGGCAGCCGGTCGACCCCCATGCATGCGGGCTACCGGATGAGCGACTTCGGCGTCAACGCCGGCGCCTCCGTGCGCCTCGTCATGGATGTCGGCGACTGGGACAACAGCGTCTGCATCAACGCGCCAGGCCAGTCCGGCGATCCGCGCTCGCGGCATTACGCCGATCTCGCCGAAGCTTGGTCGAAGGGGGAATATGTTCCCTTGCTCTTCAGCGACGCGGCGATCGACAAGCAAGCCCTCCACCGGATCATGCTTCTGCCGGCCTGATCGGTAGCCCGACTACGGGAGCAGGGTCGCGGCAATCTTCAAGCCTCGCCCTCTACTCCACACATCAACATGCGTCGCGAATGCATGGACCGGCGGTCTGATAAGAAAAAACCGCTGGTACCACCCATAAGAGCCGGTCAGACGGCCGCGCGTGGATCACGCTTGGCGAGGCGGGCGAGCAGGTAATCCACCTCCGCCCTGGCTGCTGCCGAAAGCATCTGGGCCGGCTTTCGCTGTGCATCCGAGGCGATGACGCCGCGACGCTTCAGCACGTATTTGCGGATCGCCAGGCCGATGCCCAGCTGTTGCTCATATCGGATCAGAGGCAGATGAGCGTCGAAAAGGTCATGGGCCTCGTCCCGTTTGCCTTGTGCGAAAAGGTCGATCAATTCGCTGAGCATGTCTGGGAAGCCGTAACCGGTCATCGCACCATCGGCGCCCCGTTCCGGTTCGAAGTCAAGGAACATGCCGCCATTGCCGCAGAGGATCGAGAAGGGCCGAAGCTCGCCGGCCTTCTGCATGGCCCGCAGCCTGGAAATCTTTTCGAGGCCCGGCCAATCCTCATGCTTCAGCATCAGGCAGGACGGGTGGTTGCTGATGATCTTGGCGACAACGCCCGGTGACATCACGACATTGAGCGTCAGCGGATAATCCTGCAGGACCCAAGGCACGTCTTCGCCCACTGCTTCCACCGCCTGGGCAAAATAGTTGACGATCTGGTCGTCCGTCCTCAATGCCGGCGTCGGCGCGATCATCACGCCGGCCGCGCCAATCTCCATGGACGAACGCGCAAGCGATTTCATTGCTGCGAAGCCGGGAGCAGAGACACCGACGATCACCGGCACCTTGGCGCGTGATACGACCCGCTTGATGATCGCCCGGCTTTCTTCCGGCTCGAGCTTGGGAGCCTCTCCCATGATGCCGAGAATGGTAATGCCCGTGCAGCCGCTGTCCTGATAAAAATCCGTCAGGCGATCAACCGAGTCGAAGTCTATCGATCCGTTTTCGAAAAAAGGCGTCGTTGCGATGGCGTAAACACCTTTGGACTGAACCCCGAACGTCATTCTCTATCCCCTGAACATTGGCTTATGCGCGCGCGCCATGCGTCATTAACCGATCTCGTCGCCTTTTGCAGCAGGGGATCGAGGTCAAGATCTGAAATCTGCAGTTCTCTCCCACAAGCCACCCACAGTCGCTCACGCCCGTCCTGTCCGGCGGCTGAGCAGGGCTTCCACCGCCGTGAGCGCATCATAGATCAGTACGGCGAGAGCGCCGACGATCAGCCCGCCCTGCAGGATGAATGCCAGATTGTTCGACTGCAGCCCGGCAATGATGACTTCCCCGAGCGTCTTTGCGGCAACCGTCGAACCTATGGTGGCAGTGGCCAGGCTGATGACGACGGACAGCCGAATGCCGCCGACGATGACCGGCAGGGAGAGCGGCAGTTCGACTTGCAGGAGACGCTGGAAATCGGTCATGCCGGTGCCGCGTGCAGCCTCCATCACCGACCGCGGCAGGTTGGTCAGGGCGGTCAGCGTGTTTTCGAAGATCGGCAGCAGGCCGTAAAGAAAAAGCGCGATCAGCGTCGGCTTTTCACCGAAGCCGACCGCCGGAACTGCCAGTGCCAGAACGGCAACCGGCGGGAAGGTCTGGCCGATATTGACCAGGCTGCGGGACAGAGGAAGGAATTCCGCGCCGAACGGCCGTGTGACCATGATGGCCAGCAGTATCGCGACCAGTGTTGCAAGAACGGTGGCGATGAACACGGTCCTCAAATGCAGCAGCGTCAGATCGATCAGGCTGCCCTGATTGTAGATCGCCGGTGCATTCGGCTGCACGAGGGGCTTGAGCAGCGGCTCGAAAACCTGAGGCGCCAGGAGGAAGGCGATCAGCACGAGGCACAGGAGCGCGCGCAGGAATGTCGGGAGCCATGCTTTCATTGCAGCCTCGAAGCGCGCTTCACCAGCGCCTCAAGCGTCACGCGTCCCATCGGCGCACCACCGGCCGAAACAACCGGAGCCGCCCTTCGTCCACTCCAAAGAAGCTCCGCAAGCACCTCCTGCTGGCTCAGGTCTTCCCGGATTGGTTCACCTTCCGCCTCTCCTGGTTCTGCCGCGGCGCACGCGGTGCCGGTCGACAGCAAGCGGAACGGTCGCTCGGTTTCGCCGATCAGGGTTTCGACGAAGGTATTGGCCGGCGCCCGCACGAGTTCGGCGGGCGGCCCGTATTGCAGCACACTACCCTTGTCCATGACGGCAATCTTGTTCGCCAGATGGAAGGCCTCGTTCATGTCATGGGTCACGAGAACGATGGTCGTGTTGAAGTGCTTCTGGATCGCCAAAAGATCGTCCTGCGCCTTTGCACGAATAATCGGATCCAGTGCCCCGAACGGCTCGTCCATCAACAATATATTCGGCTCGGCGGCCAGGGCCCGCGCCACGCCGACCCGTTGTTGCTGACCGCCGGAAAGCTCATGCGGATATCGATCGGCGAATGTCGCAGGGTCCAGCTGGAAGAGCGCCAGCAATTCCTCCACCTTGGCCGCTGTCCGGGATTTGCCCCAGCCGAGCAGGCCCGGGACGGTGGCAATATTCTGTGCCACGGTGCGATGGGGAAAGAGACCATGTCCCTGAATGGCGTAGCCGATCCGGCGGCGCAGTTCATGAGCGGGCATCGAGCGGTTGTCTTCTCCGTCGATGCGGATCGTCCCGAAGGTCGGCTCGACCAGCCGGTTGATCATTCTCATCAGCGTCGTCTTGCCGGATCCGGAGGTGCCGACTACCACCGTCACGGTCCGCGGTTCGATCACCATGGAAACGCCGTCCACAACCGTCGTGTCGTCATAGCGCTTGGTGATGCCCTCGATCTCGATCATGCCGATCCGGCTCCGTTGGATATGCGTGAATTCGCCTGGATCAGCGCGTCGAGAAGCACCGCAGCGGCAAATGCCAACGCCACCGTCGGGACTGCGCCCAGAAGCACGAGATCCATGGCCGTCTGGCCGATCCCCTGAAAAACGAAGACCCCGAACCCGCCGCCACCGATCAGCGCCGCAATGGTGGCAAGCCCGATATTCTGGACCAGCACGATGCGAATGCCGGTGAGGATGACCGGCAGGGCCAGCGGGAACTCGATCTGGAATAGGCGCTGCATGTCGGTCATGCCGGTACCGCGAGCCGCCTCATTGGCCTCACGCGGCACGCCGGCGAGGCCGACCACGGTATTGGCGACGATCGGCAGCAGTGAATAAAGGAAGAGCGCTACGAAAGCGGGCGCTACACCGATGCCGCGGATGCCGATCGCCGCAGCGCCCGGCACGGTCGCCGCGATCCAGGCAAGTGGCGCGATGAGGATGCCGAACAAGGCGATCGACGGGATCGTCTGGATCAGGTTGAGGATATTGAGAACGCTGGCGCGCAAGGGTGCGACCCGATGGCAAAGAACGCCGAGCGGCAGGCCGACAACTGTGGCGGCCACGAGCGATCCTAAGGCCAGCATCACATGCTTGCCCGCTTCAGCCCAGAAGACATCGGCGCGGCCGGCATATTCCTTCATGATCGAAAGGCCGCTCCAGATGCCCGATAGAAAAATCAGGGCGATGCCGGCGGCGGCGATAAACAGGAACAGCACCCGCATCCACGGCGCAGGCTTCAACCGCGTGATTGCATCTGCAGCCAGCAACGCAAAGGCAAAAAGCAGGATCCAGAAACCCGACGCCGGCGAAACGCGCGCGTAGCTATTGCCCGCCGGCGTCAGGAAATCTGCGGCAAGTCCAATGGCGACGGCGAGCGTCGCCAGGGCGCTCGCGGCGGCGCCCAGCTTTAGCCAGGGCGGCGTTCGGAAAAGAGCGACGAACACAGTAAGGAGCATGAGCACTATCAGGGCCGCTCCCGCCCAGGCCGGGAAGCACTCCAAGATCGACTTTACTTGTCCCTGAACGATGCGGTTCGGCTTCAGCACGGCAAAGCCAGAGCCAAGCGTGCCATAGGCAGCAATCAGCGTAATGGCCACGCCAAGCTTGTCAAACCGGATCCGCACGCCGCCTCCCTGCACCAGAAGCAATAGAAAAGCCGGGCGGCCATGCGCCCGGCCGATACTGACATGAACTGCCTGTTTCCCGGTTTACTTCAAGAAGCCGTTCTTCTTGAGGAAATCCTCGGCAACCGCCTTGGCCGGCTCGCCGCCGACCTGAACACGTCCGTTCAAATCCTGCAGCGTCACGAGGTCGAGCTTTTCGAAGACGGGCTTCAGCAGGCTTTCGATCGTCGGATCCTTCTTCAGAACCTCTTCGCGGATGATCGGTGCCGGCTGGTAAACCGGCTGTACACCCTTGTCGTCTTCAAGAACCACAAGTCCGGAGGGCGCAATTCCACCGTCCGTGCCGTAGACCATGGCCGTGTTCGCGCCATTGGTCTGGTTGGCAGCGGCTGCGATGGTTGCGGCAGTGTCGCCGCCGGACAGGGTGATGAGCTGGTCGGGCTTCAGCTTGAAGCCGTAGGTGGTCTGGAAGGCTGGCAATGCGGCTGCCGAATTGACGAATTCGGACGAAGCCGCAAGAACGATCTTGCCACCACCGGAAACAAATTTACCGAAATCCGTCAACGTCGTCAGCTTGTTCGCATCAGCAATGTCCTTGCGCACAGCAATGGCCCAGGTATTGTTGGCCGGCGACGGCGTCAGCCATACGATCTTGTTGGCATCGTAATCGAGTTTCTTGACCGCCTCATAGGCTTTGGACGGATCCTTCCAGGCCGGATCATCGCCCTTTTCAAAGAAGAAGGCGCCGTTGCCGGTATATTCGGGATAGATGTCGATCTCGCCTGCTGCAAGCGCTTTGCGCACCACCGGTGTCGCCCCGAGCTGGAGACGGTCGGTGGCGTCGATCTTGTTGGCCTTCAGGACCGACAGGATGATGTTTCCAAGCACGCCGCCTTCGGTGTCGATCTTGGAAGACACCACCACCTGCGCATGAGCCATGCCGGCAGACACACCGAGCGCCACGGCGACGGCCAAAAGCTTCTTCTTCAATGACATGTGAACTTCCTCCGGATCGCCAACAGGCACTCGCTCGACCAATGTCCGCCCGTTCGTTCGGACGACAGGCTATATTATGTAGAGCAGCACCTTCGGCAGGCGAGGCTGAAATCTTTGCAAAGTAACCTAAGTCGGAAATGTTTCAGCTGCCATTCGTGCCGGGAGGAGGTGGATATTGCCATCACCTTCAACAGCATCTTAATCTACTGCCGCTGGCGATCTTAGAACCGAATGTCTCGTTGCCGCTGATGGATGGACTATCGTAAGCTGACCTTGACCTCGGCACGCAAAGCGCAATCTTTCCGTCGATCGCAAAGGAGCATCCATTTGGTTCATGACGTTGCTGTCGTAGGTTCGGGTTTTTCAGCAATTGCGCTGACCGTGAACCTGCTGCGCCTCTTGCCGCCATCCACCTCGATCGCCGTTATCGGCGATGATCCAAGCTTTGGGAGAGGAACTGCATATCGAACCGAATTTCACCTCCACCGCCTGAATGTACCGGCCGCGCGCATGAGTGTATTTGCCGATCAGCCGGACGATTTCGTGGAATGGCTGCGCAGTAAAGGCAAAGGCGGCTCGGCGGATAACTTCGCTTCGCGAGGGGATTACGGGCTTTATCTGCGTGACACGCTTGCGGGTCTGCTTCGCCAGCGCGAGCGGCGCGCCAATGTGGACTTTATCAGGGCCAAGGCCACCACCTGCATCCACCGCAACAGAGACGGCCTGCAGTTCGAACTGGATAGCGGCCAGGAGCTGCAGGCAAGAAATGTCGTCCTCTGCCTTGGCCTCGGCAGTGCCGAAATGCCCATCAAGCCCAGAAATCTCGACACGTCCCTGCAAGACCATGTCGTGCAGAATCCCTGGCGGCTCGGCTGGCTGTCAAAGGTTCGGCCAAGCGACGAGATCTGCATCTTCGGATCTGGCTTGACGATGATCGACCAGGTTCTTTCTCTGCGCGCCCGAGGCCACAGGGGACGCATCCATGTCCTGTCGCGGCGGGGGCTGGTGCCGCATTCCCACCTGTCCCATCACGCCACTGCAGTTGAACCGATACTGCCGGAAGGGACACGCCAGCTCAGTACCCTACTGGGGGCCTTCAGGGCTCAGGTGCGTGCAGGCGCGCCTTGGCGGGCTCTCATGGATGGCTTGCGACCCCGTACCCAGGCGCTTTGGAAGGAACTCAACCAGGAGCAGAGGTCGCGCTTCCTGCGCCATGCACTGGCGTGGTGGAATGTCCATCGGCACCGGATATCGCCCCAAGTGTTTTCGCAGTTCCAGCATCTTCTGGAAAACGGCACAGTCGCCGTTCACGCCGGCTTCATTGGTGGCATCGAGCAGAAAGAGGATCGGTTCCAAGTCGCCTACCGGCCACGCGGAACCCAGGCGCAGGCGCATATGAACGTCGACTGGATCGTCAACTGTACGGGCATGGAGCGAGCAGGCATCTCGCATTCTCCCCTGTTGCAGGAGATGCAGCGACAATCGATGATCGCCATGGACGAACTGGGGCTGGGTATCTCTGTCGACCCCTTTTCACGCGTTGTCGGCCCACAGGGCCAGATACAACCCGGACTTCACGCCGTCGGTGCGCTGACAGCTGGGCAATTCTGGGAAATCACCGCAGTGCCGGACATCCGCAACCAAGCCAAACAAGTGGCGGAGCTTGTTGCTCTGAACCTGGAAAATAAAGCCGCGTCATTAAGCGATCAGCGTTAATCAACCCTATTGGCGCGCATTTAGATGCACCTCATGCGGACTGGCCGGCAGCGGGAGCGAGTTCCTGTCGGCTCAAATCCCCGCGAGCTTCTGCTGCTCATCCAAAGCGACGCGATCATCACACGCTGTCCTACATCTTCATCAGCCCGGAATTTTCCGTGGTCCGGGCGATGTCCGACTATGTGATCGTCATGAAGAATGGCCGCATCGTTGAAGAAGGCGAGACCGAAACGATTTTTTTGACACGCCGCGCGCTGCCTATATCAAGGCTCTGATCGGCGCTGCCATCAACGTTGACGGTAGCAGCGACTTTGGGGCTGTAGAGCTCCAAAAATTTGAAAGGCGCGGCAATGCCGCGCCTTTGCTTTTCAACCCAAGCCCTCGATGGGCAGTCGCAATGTGCCGGCTTTTGCCGACAGGTTAAAACGCCGCCTCGAGGCATTCAACCAGGACGCCAGCTTCTGGCCATTGCGTCTGACCTTTCGGCTTCGTCTGATCTCAACGACGAAAGGCTTCGTACGCATCTTCATCGCTGTCTCCACTGACCGAAGAATCAGGCGACCTGCTTTTCCGCTTCGATCTGAAGCGGAGCGGTTTGGTCAGACAAACCGCTGCTGATGGCGATCTGACGCGGCTTCATCGCTTCGGGGATTTCTCGCCGCAAGGCGATCGACAGCAGGCCGTTCGCCAGCTTTGCCGTCTCGACCTTCACATGGTCCGCCAACTCGAAGCGCCGTTCAAACGATTGCGACCCGATGCCGCGGTGCAGGTATTCGCCTTCCTGCTTGTCGGCGCGGCCGCCCTTTACCACAAGCACGTTCCGCTCCTGCGTCACGTCGAGTTCGCCTTCGGCGAAGCCCGCGACTGCCATGGTGATGCGATAGTCGTCTTCGCCCGTCTTAACGATGTCATAGGGCGGCCAATTATCGATCGCGTGCAGGCGCTGCGCGTTGTTGAGAAGATTGAAGACACGGTCAAAGCCGATGCTGGACCGGTAAAGCGGGGCAAAGTCGAATTCAGTTCTCATAGCCATATCCTCCGTAAAGCAACATGGGATGAGGACGCCTCGGAAACCGGCGCCCCCGACAACCGGCACCTCCTCAAGGCTGCCGGTGCAATCGATTTGGGTTGTGCGTTTTTCGGCTTCAAGACTGCCGCAAAAGATTTTTTTGTGCGTGTTCTGGCTTGCGGGTTTGGCATGCGCAATTTGCCAGCCCAGCAGTCATTTCTTTCAGCGAGGTCTAGACGGAAAGTAGCGACTGCAACCATCAGCAGCGCACGTCGCATTGGAAGAAGCCCCGATGCTTATTTAGATGACTCTACTGGAGCTGAACAATTTCTTAAGTGTAAATACTTGGCCTATATCAAGTTAACCCAATATTTCGGAGTAGTGATCATCTTGCCTTCCACAATCCTGTTGAAAGGCAATTGAATGTTTTCCCCGCAGGTCTTCAGTCGTCCGATTTCGGGCGAGAGGTTCACAAGGCGTATCGTCGTGCCGATGGCCGGTATCCTCATCGTCGCGATCGTTGTCGTCTTAGGCTTCCTTTTTGTCAGCGCTGACAGGCAGAACAAGCTCGAAGTAGAAGCTTCGACCAAGCTTGCGCAGACCGCCCTCACCGTCAAAACCCGCGAGGTCGCGCGCAACCTGAAGGACTACGCCGTCTGGGAGGATGCTTACAACAATCTCCACCTCAAGGTGGATACGGATTGGGCAGCCACTGACGGCAATATCGGCGCGAATATATTTGAGGGTCTGGGCTACGAGATGGCATTTGCCATCAATCCTTCGGGCAAAACCGTTTACGCCGTCATCGAGGGCGCTCCGCAGGACATGGATGCATTTTCCGAAATTCCATCCGGCCTGAAAGAGTTACTTGCAAAGTCCCGCAACCAAACGGAACCAGTAACCGGAATGCTGAAGTCCGGCGACAACGTCCTTATCGTCGCCGCAACGGCTATTCTTCCGCCATCCGTCGACCGGACGAGCGTCGCAGGAGACTCGCTTTCCACTCTCGTTTTCGCCAAGAGGCTCAATCAGTCCTTCCTCGGCAGGATGGGCGAGGAGTATCTTCTTTCCAATTTGAGATTCGATACGGTTGAGCCCGCCGGCGCGGCAGCCTCCGTTCATCTTACCTCTTCCGATGGCAGACCTCTGGGCGCCATTACCTGGACCCCAGCCACGCCGGGCTATAAACTTCTCCCGTTGCTTGCGCCGCCGCTGGCCATCGCGGTCATCATTCTTGGCGCATTTTCCGTGCTTGTGGTTCGCAACATCCAGCGGTCGACGCAGGCGCTCGAAGCGTCTGCCAAAACCGTTGAGGCCTATGCCCAGACCCTTCAAGAAAGCGAAGCGCGGTTCAAAGATGTCGCCGAGGCTTCCTCCGACTGGATCTGGGAATGCGATCCGCGCCTGCAGATGATGTTCCTGTCGACACGTTTTTCGGAGGTGACCGGGATAGCGGCCGCCAATGTGCTTGGCAAAGCACTTTCACAATTTTTCCAGAGCGATAGCGGTAATGACGGCTGGACGAGGCTGCTACAGGAGACCGCAGAACGGCATGCGTTCCGCGATCTGCGATGCCTCTACAAGGACGCATCTGGCGCGACGCGTGTCTGCCGCTTGGCTGGGCGGCCGAGCTATAATGCAAGCGGCGTGTTTGTCGGCTTCCGTGGAACGGCCACGGATATTACCGAGGAAGTCGAAGCGCAGGCGCGGGCGAGCCATCTGGCCCTTCATGATGCCCTGACCGGCCTCCCCAATCGCGTGCTGTTTCGCGAGCGGCTGAACGCTGCGCTGACCAGCAATGACGGCAACCTGTCACGGGTATCGGTGATCTGCCTTGACCTCGATCATTTCAAGGAAGTTAACGACACGCTCGGGCATGGCGCAGGCGACGTCCTGCTCAGGCAGCTGTCGCAGCGCCTGCTCGGATGCGTCCGATCCACTGACACCGTGGCGCGCCTAGGTGGTGACGAGTTCGCGATTATCCAGGTGGGCATCAATCAGCCGCTGGAATCGGAGCAGCTTTGCCGCAGGCTGATCGACGTCGTCAGAGCTCCGTTCGAGATCGAAGAGCAGGAGCTTCATGTCGGCGTGAGCCTCGGCATCGCCGTTTGCGAAGGAAGCGACAACGATCCGGAGCGGCTACTGAAGAATGCAGATATCGCGCTCTACCGCGCCAAGCAGGCCGGCCGCGCCACCTACCGCATTTTTGAGGCCCAGATGGATCTGGAGCTCCAGGAACGCAAATCGTTAGAGCACGACCTGCGCCAGGCCATGCTCAAGAACCAGCTGGAGCTGCATTACCAGCCCCTTATCGATATCAGCACCAAGAAGGTCGCGGCCGTGGAAGCGCTGATCCGCTGGCGCCATCCGACGCGCGGTATCGTGTCCCCCATAGACTTCATTCCGCTGGCGGAGGAAACGAACCTTATTGTTGCAATCGGTGAATGGGTTCTGGAGACCGCATGCCGCCAGGCGCTCGAATGGCCGGACCTGCGCGTGGCCGTCAATCTGTCGCCGATCCAGTTTCGAAACCGCGAGCTTGTCGAAGTGGTCAAGGACGTGCTGCGTCGCACCGGCCTGCAGCCTGAGCGCCTGGAGCTGGAAATCACCGAGAGCGTGCTGATCAACGATGTCAGCTCCGCGCTTGCAACCTTGACGGCGCTCAAGGAACTCGGCGTGAAGATCGCCATGGACGATTTTGGAACCGGCTATTCCTCCCTCGGCTACCTTAATTCGTTCCCGTTCGACAAGATCAAGATCGACAAGTCGTTCATCGGCGGCATGAGCGACAAGGACAAGTCAGGCGCAATCGTCAAATCCGTCATCAGCCTCGGCCAGAGCCTCAACATGGTAACGACAGCCGAGGGTGTCGAAACAGCTGAGCAAGCCACTTTCCTAAAGGCCGAAGGCTGCGACCAATTGCAAGGCTATTTCTTTAGCCGGCCCGTCGCCGCCGAGGAACTGACCAGGTTCATCTGCGACTGGAATGATCGTGGATACGAGATGACCGCGGATGTCGCGGCCTAAGAAATCATAAAATGCAGGGAAGAAACATGAGCGCTCAAAGTGCACTTCGCATTGATCTTGATGCGGCCAACGAGCCGCAGAAACTCAGGCAGCAGCTGGAATGGGCATTGCCGCAGCTAGATCGCAGCCGGCCTTTAAACCCGGGGCTGCCGGTATATGAAAGCGTCGATTCGGTCATCTCTCAGCTGCGCCCGACAGAACCGGTCTTCTGCCTGGCGCCGGCCAAGATCCGTGAAGCAGCCAAGCGCTTCAGCACATTTCCGGGCCGCCCCCTCTATGCGGTGAAATGCAATCCGCATCCGCTGGTTCTGGAGACGTTGTTCAAGGCCGGAATCACAGATTTTGATGTTGCCTCGCTGGAAGAGGTGCGCCTCATTCACAATGTCTTCGGTATGGCAGCAGGCCAGTTCTTCAACAATCCTGCCAAGTCGCGCCCGGCAATCCGCACCGCGTCCTTCGATCACGGCATCCGCTTCTACACAGCCGATTGCGAAGAAGAGATCGAGAAGATCTTCCAGGAGGCCAATTTCGACAGCGATCTCATCGTTGCGGTCAGACTGGCAACCAAGCCGGCAGACGCTCGATATGTCCTGTCTACGAAATTCGGTGCCCAGCCGGCCGATGCGGCCAGGATGCTCAAGATGATTCATCAGCGCGGCGCAAAGGCGGGCATTTCCTTCCATGTCGGCTCCCAATGCCTTGCGCCGGAGGCCTTCTCGGCTGCCGTAACCCTGGCAGGAAAGGTCGCACGCACTGCGGGCGTCCAGCTCAGCGTTCTGAACGTCGGCGGTGGTTTCCCTGCTCCCTATCCCGGCGACCGGGTTCAGGGCGTGGAGCATTATTTCGGACAGATTGTCCATGCCAAACGCAGTCTCGACCTGCCGCCAGGCTGCATCATTCTCTGCGAGCCGGGCCGCGCCCTGGTGGCGGAAGCAGGCACGACGATCGTTCAGGTCGTGGTCCGCAAGGATAGAACGCTCTACATCAATGACGGCGTATTCGGCACGCTGCAGGAACTGACGCATCCAAAGGAAACACGTCCGATCAGGCTGGTCCGTAGCCATTCGCGGCCTGCCGCGCCCTTGGCAAGCTTCAAGGTCTATGGCCCCACCTGCGATTCTAATGACGTGCTTGGCGCGCCAATTACCCTCCCAGACGATGTGAAGGAAGGCGACTGGATCGAGATCGGCATGATGGGTGCTTACAGCCTTTCCATGCGCACGCAGTTCAACGGCTTCTTTACCGACAAGATCGTGTGTCTCGGCGAATAGACGAGCCGCTCCATGTCGAGACATTTAAGACCAGCCGGCAGACTCTTTGCCTCTTTGATCGGCGCGGCCGGCGTGGTCCTGTGGGCGACGGAAACCATGCTCGTCACTCTGACGACATCGATCCCGCCGCTTCAAACGGTGGCGCTGGCTTTTCTGTTTGCTGCGTCCATGTCGCCTGCGGTCTGGCTTTTCACCGGCGCCCACCCGCTGGAAGCCTTTCGGCAGCCGCTCCGGGTCTGGGTCCTGACAGTTGTATCTCTCGTCGGCTATCACAGCTGCATCTACTACGCGACGCAGCAAGCGCCGCCCGCCGCCGCCGCGTTGCTGCAATCGACAACGCCCTTGATGATCGTGCTCGGTTCGGCCTTTCTGCCGGGTGAACGGCTTCGATGGTGGCATGTTGTAGGCGCCCTGCTCGGCTTCTTCGGCGTCATGCTGCTGATCGACACCGGCAGCGAAGGCGGCAATGGCGGCTCCTCATTCTACTATCTCGCATTGATCGGCGTCGCCGCAGGGCTTTGGGGTCTTTATTCCGTCGTGACGCGCTTGTTGCCCGACGTGCCCTCCAGCGCACTGGGCATGTTCTACGGTGTCTCGGCCTTCACCGCCTTTGCGGCGCACCTCCTTCTGGAAACCTGGGTGGCGCCGCAAACGTCAGAATGGCTCGCCATTGCCGGACTAGGTTTCTTCCCGATGGGCCTTGCCATCTATTTCTGGGATTTCGGCCTCAAAAAGGGAGACATACAGGCGCTTGGCGCCTTCTCCTACGTGGAACCCTTCATCGGCGCGGTGATCGTCGCCGTCTTCACAGGCGCAGCCCTTACCCTCTCGCTTCTCTGGTGCGGGTTGCTTGTGATCACCGGCGCAATCATCGCCAGCGCGAGCCTTTGGAAGAAGAGCCAGCCACCCTCCTTAGTCGCTTTCCCAGCCGGTAGCGGTGGGGATGGCTGGCTGGCGCAGGTAAGCTCCATCCAAACCGAGACGGACCTCAGCGAAGTCACCAACAGGATCGTTGAAAGGCTTGTCGAAGTCGGCGGCGACTATGAGCCGGGCAAACATGACCGGGAAATGCCGGAACTTCTCCAGGCCTTCCGGCTGGTTCTGCAGATAGCCGACGAGTTGCACGAGCCAGTGCTTCTGCCGTCAAAGATCCAGGATCTGCTGCTTTCCACCTAGCGGCCGATAGCAGCCAAGGATTTGGCGGCTGATCATTCCTCGAATCGCGCTAAAGTCTGACCGACGGCAAGTTGGCCTGCGCAGCATTGGCGATCTCGATGTCCTGCGCCACCGTGCCGCCGCTGACACCAATCGCACCGACCACTTTCCCGCCGATGAGGATTGGAATGCCGCCGCCGAATATCACCACCCTCCCTGCATGACTGTTCTGTATGCCGTAAAGCTCGGCTCCAGGAGTGGCCAACCTTCCGATTGCCTCTGTCGAATTCTGGAAGATCGCGGCGGTGAACGCCTTGTTGATCGCAAGTTCGGCCGAACCTAGCATGGCCTTGTCCGGCCTGGCGAAGCCGATCAGCTGCCCGCTGGCTTCGACGATGGCGATGGAACAGGGAACGCCGAGCGCCTCAGCTACGGCGAGACCGGCATCGAGAGCTGACCGCGCATCTGCAAGGCTGAGACTTGTGAATGAATAGGGCATGTTTCAGTCCATCGTGCTGGTGACGACCTCTTGCGGCAGAGAGGCAAGAGGGTGTTAAGGTTCGGCATCAACCGAGGTCCGGCAGAGCGATCCGCCGGACCTTTGGGTTGCCGTTAACGGACAGCCTGTGCCGCCTTTTCAATGACGTCGACAACCGCCTGCGGCTTCGACATGTAGACCGCGTGGCTGGCGGCGATCTCGGTCACGTCGACGCCGACGCGCTTGTACATCCATCGTTCGAGATCCGGGTTGAGCGCCTTGTCTTGGGTGGCGACGATCGCAAACGACGGCTTGTCATGCCAGGCAGCCTTGCTGGCCGGGGCGGAAAAGGCCTTTTCCGACACGAAGACCTGCGAGCTCGCCATGAAGGCCGCAGTCTGCTTCGGCAGATCCGCGGCGAAATCGATCGCGAACCTGGCCGGGTCCAGGTAGAGATAGCCGTCTTTGGTGGACTTTATGTCCTCGTTCGGCAGCGGCATCGTCTTTACCAGCGACAAAAGGCTGTCGCCGATGTCCGGCACCAGGGCTGCGACATAAACCAATGACTTCACCTTGGGATCGCTGCCGGCAACGGTGATGATCTGGCCGCCGTAGCTATGGCCGACCAGGACGACGGGACCATCCTGCTGGTCGAGGACACGCTGCGTCGCCTGGACATCGTCCTCAAGACTGGTCTCCGGTTCCTGCACGATGCTGACCTTGTACCCCTTCTCGGTCAGCAGGCCCGCGACGGCATTCCAGCCCGAACCGTCGGCAAAGGCGCCGTGGACCAGGACCACGTTGTTGACCTTACCGGCGACGGCCGCCGCCGGTAATGCTGCGAAGGCTAAAACAACGGCGACTGCAAATGATTTCAAGATTGACGACACGGGAATAACCCTCGAATTGATATGTTGGCGGACCCTCGAAGGCGCAGCGAGCATCGCTGCCGCCTCCGTATTTTGCGAATAAACTCAAGGCTGCGGTCAGGCGGCCTTGGCTGCCTGCAGAGTGGCCAGTAGGATACCAGCCGTCTCGACCGATGAACCAGGGTTCTGGCCGGTGATAAGCCGTCCGTCCTGCACGGCATAGGAGGTCCAGTCATCGCCGCTGGAATAGACACCTCCGTTCTGCTTCAGCATGTCCTCGACCAGGAAAGGCACGACATTGGTCAAGCCTACGCCGTCTTCTTCCGTGTTCTTGAATCCTGTCACTTGTCTTCCCTGAACCAGCGGCTTGCCGTCGGCGTCTTTCACATGACGCAGGACCCCCGGCGCGTGGCAGACGAAGGCGACCGGCTTGCCAGCCTGGTAAAGACTTTCGATCAGGGTGATCGAGTTCTTGTCTTCTGCGAGATCCCAGAGCGGGCCATGGCCACCCGGATAGAAGACAGCATCGAAGTCTTCGGCCGAGACGGAGTCGAGACGGACGGTCGCGCCCAAGACCTGCTGAGCGGCTGGATCTGTGTGGAAGCGGCGGGTCTGATCGGTCTGGAAGCTCGGCTCGTCGCTCTTCGGATCGAGCGGCGGCTGGCCGCCCTTCGGCGATGCGACGGTGATATCGGCACCAGCCTCCAGAAAAGCATAATAAGGAGCGGCGAATTCTTCGAGCCAAAAGCCGGTCTTGCGGCCCGTATTGCCCAATTCATCATGCGAGGTGAGTACCATGAGGATCTTCATTGTCTTGAGCCTTTCAAGCTTCTGCGGCGAGCCCTTGGCTGCCGCTGTTTCCGCCGTCCGGGCGATCCGTGTGACCGCTGCCCTTTCGACACCCTGATCATGCCCCGCCTCGCAACATTTCGGAAATTTATTTCTTTGATTTAAGATATACGACCTGCAATATATCTCGATGAAATATGATCTGAACCTGCTGCCGGTCTTTGTCACGCTGATGGAGGAGCGCAACGTCACCCGGGCTGCCGAGCGCCTCGGGATGACACAGCCTGCGCTTTCCAACGCGTTGGCCAGGCTGCGCGACACGTTGAAGGATCCGCTCTTCATCCGCGAGCGCTACGGCATGAAGCCGACCCAGATGGCGGAGGAATTGGCACCGGCCATTAGCACCGCACTGGCCGGCATTGACGACGTGATCCGCGGCCAGCAGGAATTCGATCCGGCAAGCACGACACGGCTCTTTACCATCGCGCCGAACAGCTATGTGGAATTCGTACTGATGCCGGCCGTGGTGGCCCGCCTGCGCGAACGGGCCGATGGCATCAAGCTTCGTCTTACCCCCTTCGGCAACGATCTTGTAGAAACCGGCGCCATGTCCGGCGCAACCGACATGGTGATCGGCCGCATGGTCGATCCGCCGGACAATCTGGTGGTGCAGCATCTGATGGACGACGGGCTCGCCTGCGTCGTGCGCCGGGATCATCCCGACGTTCAGGACAGTTTTTCAACGGAGCAGTACGAGCGGCTGAAGCATGTCAATGTCCTGCCGCCCGGTCGCATGCGGGCCGGCCTCTTCCAGGCGCTGGGGCAGCGGGGGCTGAAGCGCGAGGTCGCTGTTTCGGTGACGCATTTTCTGGCGGTACCGGAAATGATATCCGTCACCGATTACTGCGCCACCCTGCCGAGGCTGATCTGCAGGCGGCTGGCGGAAGACCCGCGGCTGAAGGTCCTGTCGGCACCGGTCGACCTTGGGACCTTCCCGGTCGAGATGGCATGGCATGTGCGCTATCGCCATGACCCCGCCCATCGATGGCTACGCGCCCTGATCGTCGAAGTGGCTAAAGATCTGCTGGAAGAAAAGAACAACACGAACCCGCGATAACATTTTTCGCCAACGTCGACCGGGCGCGGTTACTTCTATCGGCTGCACTAATCGCTGGCGGTGAAGCAATGGCCGGTTGATTGTCGTTAGTTGGTTCAAAGGAACCGGTCGCATTTGGATGCGGCTGCCCGGATGAAATCGGCAGCGGTCGACATATCGTTCATGGCTTCAAATTCGAGGTCTGACGCCTGTCTTCATCATCGTTCGCTCAAACTGTATTGCTCTCGTCCAGATAGCTTGAATAGCTGGCCGGGTTGTCGAGGATCGTGGTCACCATGGCGAAGAATTGACCGACCGATTGCCCGATTTCGCCCGGCACGAAATCATGTCCGAAGCGCTTGGCGAATTCCTCTTCCGCCTGATTGTGGTAGCGCTCCAGGAAGGTCTTCATGTCGACCTGCACGCCTTCGAGCGTCGCCGCATCGGCCTTGCCGGCAAAGATGGAAATCGCCTCGGGAACGCTGTCCGCCTCGAGATCCATGTCCTGGTGCAGGTAGCCGCCGATCATCTGTCCGAGGAAATAGAAGTCCTGGTTCATGTCAGACTGGTCGCCTTAGATCGGATAGGAGGTCAGGATGTAATGCGGCATGCCGTTATAGGTCTCTTTCTTCAACACGATCTTGATCTTGCTCAACCGCGACGCCTGGCCCGAAGCACGGGCGATACCGAACCCAACCTCCCGCCCGACCGCATAATCGAGCACCAGATTGTTGCTTGCGCCGGACCGCGCCCAGGATTGAATCGCCGCCTTGTGGATCTGCAGCCCGCGGGTGATGGCACGCTCGGCCGCGGCAAGGTCGTCGAAGGTGGAAATCATCGACGGCGGCCGGCGGGAAGCCGCGGTTGCGGCGATACGGGCACGCAGTTCCGCCTCGGTTCGCCCCACATGCCTGGCAATCGTATGGCCGCCGGCGCGCGACGCCTGATCCACCGCCTCATGACGCATGAGAACAATACGGCCGCCGCGGATCGCTCCGGTCCTGACGGCATTGGCGAGCACCGCGCCGCCGACCGGCACGAGGATCTCTGCCGCCAGCCCGACATTCCGGGCCGTGCCCGGCGACGCACCCAGACTCTGGGCAAGCGCACTGGCGCCACGATCGGTGAAAGAGCGCACGTCGCGGCCGGTCCAGACCTGACGGCCTCCGGCAATGCATTGATCCACCCCATGGGCGCCGAGCGCCACACCGCCGGCCTTGGTCACCATGGTCGGCTCCGGCGCCGCAAGCAAGGCGCCCGCACCGAGGAGTTCCGCACCGCAGCCGAGCAGCCTCAGTCCGCCGATCAACCGGTTGCCGAGCGTCGCTCCCGGCTCAAGCGTCTCGTTCTCCAGGACGGCCGCCAATTGCGTTGCCGAAAGAGCGATCCGCAGACCTTCCTGATGCTCGTCGCCTTCGCCGCGGGGGGAAAGACCTGCTGCCGTTGCTACCATCTTCGTTTCACCCCAGATCCTTGGGGATGGCGGTTGCCTTTCCTGCCGGCGATCCTCAGCCTGTTGCGGCCAAGGAAGCCTGCGAAAACCGTTTGGCGAAATTGTCGAGCAGCGTGCGACGGTCGAAGTAGTGGAGGAAATCCAACCGGTTCGTGCGGCTGTTGAAATAGGCTGCGGCGATCGGACGTTCGCCGGTCTTTTGCAGGAAGGTGACCGCTGGATTGCCGTGAAGGAGGCGGGTGGGCGCCGGATCCTCGCCATAAATGCGCAGAAACGGCAGCGTCACGGATTTCTTGTAGTGCTCCAATGCCTTCGCGGAGAAAATGTTCTTCTTACCGACATAACGGTTGAGCACGCCGACCTTGCCGTTCGGCTTGGTGGTGATCTGCTTGCCGGGCTCCAGGAACTCTGACAGAAATTCCCTTGCACCGGGCATGCCCTGTATCTTACGGCCCTTGAAATAGACGTCCTCACCGGTGGTCAGCGTATAAACTCGCCGGATGACCTGCAGGTGACTGGTACCGATCACCTTGACGCCACCAATCTTCTGGCTCGGGGCGACCATGCCGAAAATGCTTTCGTCGAAAACCTCCTCGATGATCAAATTATAATCTGTCAGTGCTATCTTACCGATGTCTGGATTGCTCATCGACAATCTCCTCCAAAGCCAGAACCACCTCACGCATGGGAGGAGGCGCCGGACGAATCCGGCGCCTCCTATGAAGAGGTCGCTTACGCCGCCTTGGTCGTGGCAAGGTCGTAGGACGCAATCATCGGCGACTGCGGCGACTGATTTTCGTCGAACGGTGTGTACTTCACTTCCAGCTTGGTGAAGTTGAGCTTGATCGTCTCGATCGGGCGATCGCCGTTAGAATCGATCGAATAGCTGGCAATCAGCGTATTCGTGAGGGTGTATTCGATGTAGGTCTCGCCCGGATTGCCAGTCGTCACCAGATGGATGACGGTGCGTTTGCCGGTGCGGCCGGAGCACGCTTCCTGGAAAAGCTTGGTCGACGACGAATCGCTGACCTTGGTGAGGATGACTTCCGAAATCGTCGGCTCGGAAGCTTCACGGTTCGCTGCGGAACCAGCGGACGTGTTCATGTTGCGGGAAACATTCCAATGAATGGCTTCGATATCCATCCACTTGCGATGCTGCTCATGCGTCGCGTCACCCTGGATACCATCGATCTGCAGATAAATCGGCATGCGTAAGCTCTCCTGTGATCGGGTTTTGCCTAGTTGCGTCTAAGGCCAATTTGCCTTTCGTCTTCCGTCTCCCCGAAGGCGCTTGCGTCTCGGGGATTTTCATCCGCCTCCCGGTTATCCTCCGGCGAAACGAATTGCGGTGGGACCCCGGCATCTTCGGCACGAATACCAAAGGCGTGATCCTCGAACTCTATCACTATGTTTGCGACCTTGCAGCCTTCCGCGACTGCGTCGAGGAAGAAGGTCGATAGAACAGGAAGAAGGTCGCGGCCGATCATGATCTCGATCGCCCGGGCGCCCAATTCGCTCGTCTTGGCACGCCCGACCAGGGCTTCGCGCGCCTGCGACGAGAGCGAGAGCGCAGTTCCGTAAGCGGCAAGGATCCGCTGCCGTATGCGGTCGATCTGGATGTCGACGATGCCGGCAAGGCTTTCGGTTCCAAGCGGCATGAAAGGCAGGATGGTGGTGCGTCCGAGAAATGCCGGTTTGAAATGTTTCTGCAGTTCGGGCAGCAGCAAAGCTTCCAGCGCCTCGCCCTCCGGCATGGTGTCAGGATCGGCAGCAAGGCTTGCAAGAAGCTCGGACCCCGTATTGGCGGTCATGAAAATCGTGGTGTTCTTGAAATCGATGTCGCGGCCTTCGCCGTCGCGCAACACGCCCTTGTCGAAGACCTGGTAGAATATCTCCTGAACACCGGGATGAGCCTTGTCGACCTCGTCAAGCAGCAGAACCCCATAGGGCCGGCGGCGCACGGCCTCGGTCAAGACGCCGCCTTCACCATAGCCGACATAGCCGGGCGGCGAACCGAGAAGCATGGAAATCTTATGCTCTTCCTTGAACTCCGACATGTTGATCGTTGTCAGATGTTGGGGGCCGCCGTAGAGCATGTCGGCCAGGGAAAGCGCTGTTTCGGTCTTGCCGGTACCGGACATACCGACCAGCAGGAAGACCGCCGGCGGCCGGCGCGGGTCCGAAAGCCCGGCACGAGCGGCGCGCATCGCGGACGCAATACGCGCGATTGCAGCATCCTGCCCAAGCACCTTTTCCTTCAGCCGCGCGTCGAGCGACTTTACCGTCTCGACCTGATCGGACAACAATTTGCCAACCGGGATGCCAGTCCAGCGCGCCACCACGGCGGCAACCACGTCCTTGTCCACGACCCGCGGTACCAGCGGCTTTTCGCCCGCCACCGCCGAGAGGCTCAGCTCGGTTGCCGAAAGTGCGGCCCTGGCACTTTCCGGTGTCATGGCGTGCGCCGGGAAAGGCGCAACATTGGCACTGACCTCGCCGCCGTCAGCCTCGCCGCCGCTGACATCGAGGGACGTCACATGGCCGTCCTGGCTGAACACCGCCTCAAGCCGATCGGCCTCGCGCGCCAGCCGCATCTCTTCGTCGAGCTTCGACTGCACCGCCTCAATCTCGACCGCGATGGCCGCCTGCTCATCCGCGATTACAGCAAGCCGTTCCAGCGTTTGCGCTGTTTCAGGCTCGTTCTTCAACCAAGCAGCCTCCTGCTCGAGCAGGTCCTTCTCGGTCGTCAACTGCTTCAGCGCTTCCGGTACTGTCTGGCGCGAAAGTGCAACCGCAGCGGCAGCCGTATCGATCAAGCTGATCGCCTTGTCGGGCAATTGTCGCGCCGGCATATAGCGTGCCGACAGTCGCACCGCGGCAACAATGGCTTCGTCGCGGATTCGCACCTGGTGATGTTTTTTGAGGTTTTCCGCGACGCCGCGCAGCATGCGGATGGCGGTCGCCTCGTCGGGTTCGCCCACCAGCACCGTTTGAAACCGGCGTGTCAGGGCGGCGTCTTTCTCAATGAAGCGCTTGTATTCGCTCCAGGTCGTCGCAGCGATGGTGCGCAGTTCGCCGCGCGCCAGGGCAGGCTTCAGGATATTGGCCGCATCGCCCTGCCCCGCCTGGCCCCCGGCACCGATCAGGCCATGCGCCTCGTCGATAAATAGGATCACCGGATCGGGCGAGCCTTTGACCGCATCGACCACGCCATGCAGCCGTCGCTCGAACTCGCCCTTCACACCCGCTCCCGCCTGCAGCAGGCTAAGGTCAAGCAGCAGCAGCCTTACATCCTTGAGGCGGTCCGGCACATTACCGGCGACGATCTCAAGCGCAAAAGCCTCGGCCACGGCCGTCTTGCCGACACCGGCCTCGCCGACCAGGATCGGGTTGTTCTGCCGCCGGCGCATGAGGATGTCGACGACCTGCCTTAGCTCGACGTCTCTTCCAATGACCGGATCAATGCGGCCTTCACGGGCATCCGCCGTCATGTCGCGCGTGTAGAGGCGCAGGAATTCATTGTCGGCCGCCGAGGAACCCGACGACCCCAAGGTCGGCTTTGATGGCTCCAGCGACGCGGTGCCCGCGGCCTGCAACATACGATCCAGCGAAGTCTTGTCGAGGCCACGCAGAGACGGAGCAATGCCGCGTGCAACGACGCGCAAACTCGCTTCGCTGGTGAGTGCAACAAGCAGATCGGCCAAAGCAACGCTGTCGCGACCGCATTGCAGGGAGGCGACCAGCCAAGCTTCGCGCGCCAGAGTCAAAAGGTTTTGGGAAAGCGTCAGTGCGCCGCCGTCTTGGCTCGACATATCAGCGATTGCTACATCAAGCTCGGCGCGCAGGGCCTGCGCCGACACATTCAGTTCTTCTAGGGAACGACTACAATCTGGAAGGTCGAGCAGCGCCCGCAGCCAGTGAGCGACTTCCACAACCGGATGCCGATGGCGCGCAGCTATTGATGCGCCTGTCTCAAGACCGACACGCAGATTGGGCTCAAGCGTTCTGATCAGACGGTTGAGATCTATATTGGACATCTATCAAGGCCTGCCTTTTTGAGGAAGTTCAGTGTTCTTTCGAGATGCCAGGCAACAACTAGAGCGGTCACTCAGGCTTGTCCAGCCGGCAAGATGCGCTATTTTCAAAATTAGTTCAGTCGAGCGATGTCACAAATCTGTCGTGAGCCAGCAGAGGTTGACAAGCCAATATAGCCTGCCCAAAATGTCCTTCAGAGTGACTAAGCTTTGGTTTTTGGAGATATTTTTCGCGTGAACGTCCTCCAGATTGCCGCTCCACTTGATCAAAACGATCCATGCGGAGAAAACGTGCGGACCAATACTTCCGCTCGCGCAATATATTATAGAATTAAGGATGCCAGAAACGCTGCCCGGACCGCAGAGCGCGGAATAGATCCGGGTGAAACCATTGGCGTTTCACCAGCATGGCAGGATGTTAACAATCTTGGATTGCAGATACTTTCTTCCGAAAGCAAAGACATCGAAGTATTGGCCTGGCTTGCGGAAGCCCAGCTTCGGCTGCGCGGCTTCGAAGGCCTAAGGGATGTCTACGAGGCCACGGTGTCGCTTTTGGACAACTATTTCGATTCTATTCACTCTATCGGCGATGACGATTTTGAAGAGCGTTTCGCCCCCCTGGCAGGGCTTAACGGTATCGGCGGCGAAGGCACGATCATTCAGCCGATCCGTTTGACTTCATTGATCCCTGGCGGAAAATTCGCGCAGTTTTCGCTCTGGGATTTTCAGCTCGGTCAACGGCCGGGTCAAGCGGAGCGACGTGAGGAACTGCAGCAGGCAGCGACAGAGGTCGGAGTCGCGGCCATGGCAGATCACCTGGCCGTGCTGACGCAGTGCATGCAGGCATACGATCGCTTGGTGGATTTACTCGACCAACGCTGCGGCGACCAGGCTCCTCCCAGTTCCAACACACGCAATGCATTGCAGGAGGCTGCGGCTGCAATCCGCGTACTTGCTGGAATAGAGGCCGAAACCGCCGCTCCCGCCTCTCCGGCAGCTGTCGAGCGATCAGAACCTCATCCAGCCGAGACAGGCGAACGCAATGACGAGGTGGCGCCGGTCCGGTCTCTGACGGTCGACGCTATTCGCTCCCGCGATCAGGCCTTTGAAATCCTGACGACGGTGGCCCGTTATTTCCGCCGCAACGAACCCCATTCGCCGATCGCCATGTCCATAGATACGCTTGTGCGGCGCGGCCGGATGGATTTCTCGGAACTGCTGGCGGAACTTCTGCCGGAACAGGCGGTGCGCCACGCAGTCCTGACAGCCGCAGGCATCCAACCCGCGACGGAGGATCGCGGGAGCTGACACAAAATTATATTGCACGGGGGCCTTGCCCGCCAGCGATTTGCAACAATTTCAACCCTTGATCTGCCGATGGCACGAAGGAGAATTCGATGGCAAGTGTGCACGAGAAACTGGAAAGGGTCCGTAAGCCGCGCGTCCACATCAAGTATGAGGTGGAAACCGAAGGCGCTATGGTGGTCAAGGAACTGCCCTTCGTGGTCGGGGTGCTCGGCGATTTTTCCGGCAATCCGACGCAGCCGCTCAAGCCCTTCGGCGAGCGGAAGTTCGTCCAGATCGACCGCGACAATTTCGATGACGTGATGCGCCGGATGACGCCGGGCCTCAATTTGTCCGTGAAGAACACGCTGAAAGATGATGGCACCGAGCTTCCGGTTTCGCTGAAATTCGAAAGCATGGACGATTTCGAACCGGGCTCCGTCGTTAACCAGGTTCCTGCACTGAAAGCACTGCTCGATGCGCGCAACGAATTGCGTGACCTGATGAGCAAGGCGGATCGCTCTGAAGAGCTGGAGCGGCTGCTGGAGGACATCCTGCAAAACAAGGCCGACCTTTCGCAGCTCGTTGCCCAGCTTGGCGGAAAGTCACTGAACGGCAACTCCCCGGAGGGCAAGCAGGACTCCGTCAGCTGAATGCCGCCGGCGCGCGGCTCTTTGCGCGCTCAAAAAGTTCTGCCCTCGATATGTTCTAGAAGCAGTGCCTACCGTGATGTCTCTGACCACAAGGGCCGCAGCTCCGTAAGAAGGATTGACCCATGAGCGCTGATACCCAATTGCAGGCGAAGGAAAACGTCGATTTTGCACAGGATCAGGACCTTCTGTCCAAGGTGGTCGCAGCGACCCGGCAGACTGAGCCGAACCGTGCCCAGGACCTCCTACGAACTCTGACCGACCAAGCCCTCAAGGGCACCGTCACCTATGATCGCAACCTGACGATCACCCTCAACAACGCGATTGCCGAACTCGACAAGACGATTTCGCAGCAGCTCGCGGCGATCATGCAGGCGCCGGAATTCGTGAAGTTGGAAGGCACTTGGCGCGGGCTGCAATATCTTGTCAAGAACTCGGAGACGAGCGTCAATCTGAAGATCCGCGTGCTCAACGCCTCCAAGCGCGAAGTCAGCAAGGACTTGGCGAAGGCTGTGGAATTCGACCAGTCGCGGCTGTTCAAATCCGTGTATGAAGACGAATTCGGCACGCCGGGCGGCGAGCCGATGGGCGCCCTGATCGGCGATTACGAGTTCGACAATTCCTTTGACGACGTGCAGCTACTGCAAGGCGTATCGTCGATCGCAGCGGCCGCCTTTGCACCCTTCATCTCGGCGGCCAGCCCGCGCATGTTCGGCTTCGAGGACTACCGCGAATTAGCCAAGCCCCGTGATCTCGAAAAGATCTTCGAGACGGTAGAATATGCCAAATGGCGCAGCCTGCGCGAAAGTGACGATTCCCGCTTTGTAACGCTTGCCATGCCACGCGTTCTTGCACGCATGCCCTATGGCCCGCAGACCAGCAAGATCGACGAGTTCAACTATGACGAAACCGGCGGCTCGAAGAATGGCGAACTGCCGCACGAGAACTATTGCTGGATGAATGCCGCCTATGTGATGGGCACACGACTGACCGAGGCATTTGCCAAGAGCGGCTGGTGCACGGCGATCCGCGGTGCCGAAAATGGCGGCAAGGTAGAGGGCTTGCCGATGCATGTCTTTGCCAGCGACGACGGAGACCTGGACCTGAAATGCCCGACGGAAGTCGGCATTACCGACCGGCGCGACGCCGAACTCGGCAAGCTCGGCTTCCTGCCCCTCTGCCATTACAAGAACACCGATTACGCCGTGTTCTTCGGTGCCCAGACCACCCACAAGCCTAAGCTCTACGACCGCCCGGAAGCCACGGCCAATGCGGCCGTGTCGGCTCGCTTGCCTTATATGATGGCGACCTCGCGCTTCGCCCATTATCTGAAGGTGATGGGCCGCGACAAGATCGGCTCGTTCATGGAGGCAAAAGATTGCGAGGCCTGGCTCAACCGCTGGATCTCCAACTACGTCAATGCCAACGACGAAGCGGGCGAGGAATCACGCGCCAAATACCCGCTGCGCGATGCCAAGGTCACGGTCCAGGAAATTCCGGGCAGGCCCGGCTCCTATAATGCCGTGGCCTGGATGCGCCCTTGGCTGCAGATGGAGGAACTGACCACCTCGCTTCGGATGGTGGCGCGCATTCCGTCCAAATCCTGATGCACCACTTCACGCGGCGCAACCCGCGCTGCGTGAATTTTCCTGGCATTGTTTCACATCTTCACACCGTTCAAGTTTTTCAAGCAGTTCGAGACGCCAGCCTTAAAAGCATCGCTTCTCCAAGTGCTCCGGATTTGAGATCAGGATGACAATGGGTTCTTGCACAGAGTGGAGGCGCCGGGCGGACCAGTTGATCGCACTGATCGACGAGGCTTTGAACCGCCAGGTGAACGAGATCCTGCACCATCCCGACTTCCAGGCTATGGAAGCGCGCTGGCGCGGTCTCGCCATGCTCGTGCGAGAATCCGGCCGCAGCGGCGACGTCAAGGTGAAGCTTCTCAGCTTCAGCTGGCGCGAACTGGCGCGCAGCATGGAGCGAGCCTCGGATTTCGATCAAAGCCACCTCTTCGAACTGGTTTACAATCGCGAATTCGGCATGCCGGGCGGCGAGCCTTTCGGGCTTATGGTCGGAGATTATTATTTCTCTCCTACGGAGCCGGAGGATGGCGACGCCATCACCACGCTCACCGATCTGGGCATGGTGGCTGCCGCAGCCTTTTGCCCATTTGTCGCCGGCGCCTCGCCGCAAGCCCTAGGCATAGAACAGTTCAACGAACTCAACCGGGTGCAGGATTTCTCTTGGCTGGCCAATGACCCGACAAGGCTGCGCTGGAACGGCCTTCGGGGCCGCGACGATTCCCGCTTTCTTGGCTTGGTGGCACCCCGCGTCCTGATGCGCTCCCAGCACGAGCCCTATGCACGACGGCGCGACGACGGTTTTCCGTTCCGCGAAAGTGTCGCAGCCGACGGCAGCTCGCTTCTGTGGGGTAATGGCGCCTTTGCCTTTGCAACCGTGGTCATCCGCAACTTCATCGAATCGGGCTGGTTTGCAGATATACGCGGCGTCACGCAGGATACAATTGACGGCGGCATGCTGAGCACGGCGGAGCTGCGCCCCTATGACTTGGGGACGGAAAGCAGCGGCTTGTCGGCCCAGCCGCCGGTGGAAGTCCGCTTGACCAGCGTCCAGGAGCAGCAGGTCTGCGATCTGGGCCTTATTCCGGTGGCAACCACCTATTTGTCGGCTTCAGCGATCTTCAATTCCAACCAGTCCTTGCACGCACCATCGCATTACACTAACGAGCATGCACGCCAGAACGCCCGGCTTGCAGCCATGCTGCAATATGTTCTCTGCGCCTCGCGTTTCTCGCATTACCTAAAGGTGATCATGCGCGACGAGATCGGCCAACTCGCCGATGCCATCTCGATCCAGCGCAAACTTGAAGACTGGCTGACCGGTTATACGCTCGGCAATGACGATGCCGATCTTTCGCTTCGCACTCGCTTCCCGCTGCGCTCGGCCGGCATCAGCGTCCACGAAATCCCCGGAAAGCCCGGCACTTTCTCCTGCACGGTCCGTCTGCAGCCGCATTTCCAGCTCGACGACGTTTCCACCAGCTTCCACCTTATTGCAGAAACTGCAAACACTGCCGAGGCGTCATCACGTCCGGTCGTGCCCGAAAGGATGTCCGCATGACGCTCTCCGAAACCATTTCCCAAGCGCTCGGCAATGACGCCCTGGACGAGGCATTGCAGGCGGCCAAGGCGCATCTGAAAGCCAAGCCTTCCGACCAGGAAGCGCGCCATCTTTATATCGACCTGCTGATCTTGGCCGGCGACTATGAGCGCGCCGACAACCAGTGCAGCCTAGCCGTCACTTTCGCTCCCGACGCGACCATGGGCTTCGTGCTTCTGCGCAACACGTTGCGTGGCATGGCTGCACGAGATGCCTGGTTTGCGACAGGTGCCGTGCCCGAATTCCCGGGCGGCCCCAGCGAAATGGACCAATTGGGCCTCCGCCTTGGCATCGCCCATCGGTCAGGCGATGCGAGCGACGCGAAAAGCGCCTTGGAAAAGCTAGAGGAAGCGCGCGGCGAACGGCCGATGATCTGGAATGGCAATCCGATTTCGGATTTTCGCGATCTCGACGACCGTATGCCGCATGCGCTTGAAGTCATCATGACCGGCGGCGGCTATCTCTGGATCGATTTTGCAAAGATCGCGTCCCTCGCCGTCGAGCCGATCGCCCGGCCTCGCGACCTGGCCTTCCGCAGCGCCGAACTTTCCTTGAACGACGGCGCCGTCGCGTCGGTGCTGATCCCGGCGATCTATCCGGGAACCGGCGACGCGGCAAGGCTGCGGCTCGGACGCGAAACCGAATGGGTGGAGGAGCCGACCGGCATCACTACCGGCCGCGGCCAGCGTTGCTTCCTCGCCGGTGACGAACTGGTGTCCTTCCATGACATACTGACTCTCGAAATGGCCGAGGGGACGACAGCGGGAAAGCAGGCCGCCCATGGTTGACCCGCTCGAACGCTATCGGCCACGCGACCGTGTCCTCGCCCGATCGATCCTCGACCGGCTGATCGATGATGAGCCGGATCGCATGTTCGATCCACCGGTCAGCATGGTGGATCAGGTCCGCGATATGCGGGAATCGGTACGGCGCGATCTGGAGGCGCTGCTCAACACCCGCCGCTGCCCGGAAGCGCCGCCTGCTCCGCTTGTCGAACTAAGGGATGCACTGGTCAGCTATGGCGTCGACGGCATGGTTTCGGCCAATCTCGCCACCGACGAAGCAAAACTCAAGCTCGCTCAAATGGTCGAGCGTCGCATCTCCATGTTCGAAACGCGGCTATCTGATGTGCGCGTGACCATCCTGAAAAGCAGGACGATGACCGAGCGGGCACTGAGGATGCGGATCCAGGCGACGTTTCGCCTGCATGAAGGCATGCCGCCGATCAGCTTCGAGTCGACCATCGACCCTTCCACGCAGCGCTTCCTGGTGGAGGCAGCAAATGGCTGACGGTTTTCTCAACCGTTATAACGACGAGCTTCTGGCTCTGCGCCGCCGCGCTGCGCGCTTTGCCGACGCTTTTCCGAAGATCGCCGGCCGCTTGCGCATGACCGGCGAGGTCGCCGACGACCCGCATGTGGAACGGCTCATCCAGAGTTTCGCCTATTCGGCAGCCCGTGTGCGTCAAAAACTCGACGATGAGTTTCCGGAATTGAGCGACGGCCTGCTGGAAACGCTTTATCCGCATTACCTGGCGCCGCTTCCGTCCATGAGCATCGTGCGCTTCAAGCCAAGCGAAACGCTGGCATCGGTCCAGACCGTGCCCCGCCATACGGAAATCCTGGCCGAGCCGGTGGGCGGCGAGGCCTGCCGGTTTCGTACCACTCAGGATGTCGAGATGGCGCCGGTTGAGATCGCCGCCGCTTCGCTAACAGGGCAGCCGATCGACGCGCCGGTTTCCCCTTATGGTGGTGCGGCTGGCTGCCTGCGGCTGTCGCTTCGTCCTCTCGATGCTCGCAAGCCAATCGGCGAGTTGGGCCTCGAGCGCCTTCGCCTGCATATCGCCTCTCCATGGCAGCAGGCCGTGGCGATTTATGAACTGCTCGCCAACAACACGCTCGGCATTGCGCTTGCCAGGCATGCCGACGATCCGTCGCCGGTCTTCCTGCCGGCGTGCAATATCAAACCCGTCGGGTTTGAACCGCAAGAGGCCATGCTGCCCTATCCGGCCCCGAGCTTTGTCGGCTACCGGCTGTTGACGGAATTCTTCGCATTGCCGCAGAAGTTCCTGTTTCTGGATATCGAGGGGCTGGGCGCCTGGAGTGGCGAGACGATAGAAATCTTCGTGTATCTGAAAGAAACCGACGCCAAGCTGGAAAGGGCGCTTTCGGTTCGCGACTTTGCCCTCAATGCGTCGCCGGTCGTCAACCTGTTTCGCCAGACCTGCGAGCCCATATCCGTGGATGGAACGCGGACGGAATACCGGCTTCTGCCGGACGCACGCCGCCAGAAGACCCGGGAGATCTATTCGATAGACCGGGTACTGCTGACCGGCGCGCAGGGGCAGGAAGAGTTCTGCCAGCCCTTCTTCGGGCGCTCGCAACGAGCCGGCAACAGCACAACCCACTGGCAGGCCTACCGCCGATTCGACGAGGATGATGGCACCAGCGATATGGAAATCGCTTTTGTCGATCGCAACCGCCGCTTCGCAGGGCCAACCGACGCCGTTGCAAGTGTCGATACGCTCTGCATCAACCGCGATCTGCCGGAACAATTGCCGTTTGGCGGTGGTCATCCCTTCCTGCAACTCGCTACAGGCCATGAAGCGGTTGCCGGTGTCGAAGCACTCACTCCCCCTACGCCCTCGGTGCGTATGAATGACCAGGACGGCCGCAATTGGCGGCTAATGTCGCATCTGCTGCTCAATCACCTGTCTCTTTTCGATAATGAGGGTGCGGCGTTGAAGGACATCCTGTCGCTTTATGCCTTCCGCGACAGCCCGGAAACACGGCAGCTCGTTGATGCGCTGATCCGCATTCGGGCCGAGCACTCGACGGCAAGGCTCGGCAGTGGCGGCATGGTTCCCGGCACCGATATTGCGCTTGAATTCGACCCGGCAGCGATCGACCGGCCGTCGGCCTTCCTGTTCGGCGCCGTGCTGGATCGCTTCTTCAGCCTTTATACCTCCGTCAACAGCTTTACCCGGCTGACCATCGGCATGAAGGGTCAGTCACAACCAATCGCCAACTGGCCGCCGCGCGCAGCCGAGCGGCCGCTTCTTTGAAAGGATCGCACACCGACAATGGACGTCTCGACCGCCCGCAAGCCTGATGCCGCCACCGGAAATTCGACCGGCAGCATCATCGATCTCCTCGAACGCGATCCTGGTCGCTTCGAGCCGGTCACCGCCTTGCGCATTGCCCAGGCGGCGGCTGAAGGAGACCTCGATATCGCGGCTCATATGGGTGTATCGCCGGCGCCGCTTGCCGTCAGCGGCCTGAAGGCGAAGGGCGGACGTGTCTCGATCCGCAGTGCGCTTGCCAGCCTGACCGGTCCGCTCGGCTCGATGCCTTCAGCCTATAACGAACAGATTTTGCGTGAAGAGCGCAACCGGTCGCGTGCGCTGGGGAGCTTCTTCGACCTGTTCAGCGCCCGGATGACCGAGCTGTTTGCCGACGCCTGCGAGAAATACAGGATTGCGCGGCGGCTGCGATGGGGCGGCGACCGGCGCGCCAATGCCTTCGTCACGTCGCTTCTGGCGCTGGCCGGCTTCGGCACCAAACGGCTGGTCGAGAGCGGCGGTGTCGACGAGGATACCATCCTGCGCTTCTCCGGCTTCTTTGCCGCCCGTAATCGCAATGCTACCAATCTACGCGCCATGCTGGAGGAATTTACCGGCCTGCCGGTGGATGTGGAATTGTTTCGTGGGCGCTGGCTGACCATACCGCAGGCCGAGCGCAGCCGTTTGGGCGATGCGCAGGGCGTCCAACTCGGTGTCAATGCTACCGCGGGCGCCGCCATCCGCGATTTCAGCGGCGGTTTCCGCATCATTGTCGGCCCGCTCGACTATGCCGATTATCTGTCGCTCAGCCCGGGCGGACGCAATATCACCGAGATCTTTGCCCTGACGAGGCTTTACGTGGGTCCGGCACTCGATTTCGATATCCAGGTCGTGCTGCGCAAGGAGGCCATCCCCTTCTGCCAGCTTGGCCAGGCGGAAGCAGATCCTCCACGCTTGGGCTGGAACAGCTGGGCCCGCGTCGCGCTGGCTGCAAAGGACAGCGGCGATGCGATCATAAGCGAGCGCCTGCCGCCTGACATGCAGGGAGGCGCACATGCGGCTTGAACTGCGCCAGGTTGGCAGCGACGCCGCGCCAGCGGGCGCTACGCGGAAATGGTACTTTGAGAAAGGGCGCCGCACGCTTGGCCGCGCCAGCGATTGCGACTGGCAACTGCCGGAAGATCAGCGCGCCGTTTCAAAGCTGCATTGCATCATCGAGCGGGACAGCAACGGTTTCGTTCTTCTCGACAAAAGCGCCAATGGTTCCAAGGTCGATGGCGTCGTCGTGCACGAAGGCGAGACGGCCCGGCTGTCGGATCGTTCGCGTCTGGAATTCGGCGGACTGACCTTCTCGGTGTCGATTTCGGGAGAGCGTGCCCGCGACGCCGAGGATCCCGACGCCAGCCTTGCTCTGAGTGATGAACCGCTGACCATTTCCGCCATTCTTGCCGATATCTCCTCCGGCGGCAGCAGTGCCAGCGGCATTTTGGGCGAGCGGCAGGTGGAGGAATGGTCCATGTCGGCCAAGGGGGTCGTGCCAGACCGGGATCGCAGCAGGCAAGGCGCTCCATCGTCTCGCAACGTGGAAATCGGCTGGGGCGGCCCTCCGCAGCTCGAATCGCCGACCAAGCTTCTGCCGGATGACTGGTATACCGATGGCGAGTCTAACCTCGGCAGCCATCTCGAACATGGCTCGGCGACGCATGTCTCGATCCCGATCTCCCGCCCCCGTCCCGCTACGCCGATCGCCGACGCCGCAGACGACGTTCCGGCTAAGGAAACAGGACCTGAAGCCGACATAGATGTCGAGGCTTTTGCCGAGCTTCCGGCCGCTCCATCCAGCCAGCTTGCCGACCGGATGGAGGCGGTGATCGCGCGCCTGGAAGAGGCCATGGAAGCGACTTTCCAGGTCTTCGACATGGAACCGCCGAACCCCGATAACGAACCGGACCTGTTTGGCCGCAACCGCGACGATGCGATCCTTGCCCGTGCCGAGGCACTGCTGACGCGGCAACTGCGGCTTGCCAGCGGGCTTGACGCGCTGATGCGTGAGGCGGGTCGGATGATGGAGCCACGCATCCTCGAGGCACGGGTGGATGCCGGCGCTCGACGGCTGCCCTGGCTCCGCAACCGGGACTATTGGCAGGCTTATCGCCTTCAGTTTGAGAAGAATGGCAGACCGCTATCGGTTCGCGAAATCTTTCACATGGCAATGGCGGGCGAAACTGCGCTGCCGCAGGGCAAGGAAGGACGTCACGACGATGAGACGCATTGATGGGGTCCAAGGATGAGGAATGAGAACCGGGTGGCCTGGAGCGAGGGCATGTTCCTGCGCGTACAGCACTTCCAGCAGGCTGACCGCTGGACCGAAAGGCTGGTGCGGACGACGACCCGCGGGCTGACGCCCTATCCCTGGGGCGTCTCCGAAATCGGCATCGATCGCAGCGCTCTGGCGATTGGGCAGTTCGCGCTGTCGAACCTGCGCGGCATCATGCCGGATGGCACGCCGTTCGAGGCGCCGATCGACGCGGACCTGCCGCCGGCCCTCGACCTCGACGAGGAAACCAAGAATGCCATCATCTACCTGGCGCTTCCGGCCCGCCAGCCGGGCAAAGCCGATGTAGCGCTGAACGGCGGCGCGCGAATGAACAGCGTGCGGCTCGTCGCCTCCAACTACGAGGCGCCGGATGCCAATGTCGAAACCGATTTCATGGCGCCCATCGATGTCGGGCGCTTGAGCCTGCGTTACCTGAAGACGGGCGACGAACTGGCCGGCTACGAGCTGATCGGGCTGGCCCGGGTGATCGAGGTGCGCTCCGACCGCGCTGTCATCCTCGATCCGGAATTCATCGCACCCAGCCTCAACTGCGCCGCCGAAGCCAGGCTGAGCGAGCTGATGACGGAGCTGCTCGGCATCGTCCGGCACCGCGCCGAAGCGATTGCCGAGCGAATCGGCGATCCAACTATCCGCGGCACGGCCGAAGTTGGCGATTATTTCCTGTTGCAGATCCTCAACCGGGCCGACCCGATGCTGAAACACATCGGCGCCAACGCAACGCGTATGCACCCGATCGAGTTCTACGAGACCTGCATCCAGCTGGCCGGCGAGCTTGCGACATTTACCACGGACCGTAAACGGGCAAGTGATTTCCCGCCCTACCGGCATGACGATCTGAAGGCCACCTTTGCCGCCGTCTTCGACGATCTGCGTGCCTCGCTTTCGGCCGTGCTGGAACAGGCGGCCGTCGCGATCGAGCTGGCGGAGCGCCGCCATGGCGTACGCGTCGGCACGATCAACGATCGCAGCCTGCTCAAGGATGCCGGCTTCGTGCTCGCCGTGCGCGCCGAAATGTCGGCGGAAGACGTCCGCCGCAAGCTGCCGGCGCAGATCAAGGTGGGTCCGGTCGAACGGATTGCCGAACTTGTCAATGTCGCGCTGCCGGGCATTCCGGTGAGGCCGCTGCCCGTGCTGCCGCGGCAGCTCCCTTATCGGTCAGGTACCATCTATTTCGAACTCGACACCAAGAACCCTCTTTGGAAGCAACTCGAAACCTCGGGCGCCATCGCCATGCATCTTGCCGGTGAGTTTCCAGGCCTCGAAATGGAACTGTGGGCGCTAAGAGAATGAACACCGAACCCGCATCCACCTGGAAAGACCAGCCTACTCTCGTCGAAGTGACGGAAGAAGGCGTCAGGAAGACCCAGACCGCACGCAAAATGGCGGAAATGCTCGACGACGTTCTCGACTTTCCCGAAAACGCGCCGGCGCCTGCCGCGCCGCGGGCAAATCCTGGCGGCTGGTCGGTTGAGACCCTGGTCAGCAAGTTCCGCTTCGGGGGAGAAGAAGTGCCGACCCTGGTGCGCTCCGCCGCCCCGCTTCTTAATCTGGCGCATATGCTGCGTTATACGGATGAGCAGCCGGATATCGAGCAGCTTAGACGTGTCGCGGTCGAGGCTGTCGGCCGCTATGAGCGTGATCTGGCCGGCGCCCGCATCAGCCAGGAACGGGCTCGCGCTGCACATTACGTGATCTGCGCCACTGTCGATGACGTGGTGCTGAGCAAGCCTTGGGGGGTTCGTGCCGGCTGGGCCCGCTCGGGCCTTGTTTCCACCTTCCACATGGACGTCACGGGTGGCGACCGGGTGTTCGACCTGCTCGACCATTTTCACCAGAGCCCTGGTGCCAACAAGGACCTGCTGCTGCTCATTTATCTGAGCCTGTCGCTCGCCTTCGAGGGACGCACGCGCGTTTCTCCACGCGGCAATCTAGAGCTGGGCCGCATTCGCGACAGCCTCTACAAGACCCTGCTCGGCCAGTACGGCATCTTCGAGCGGGAGCTGTCGCCGCATTGGAAGGGCGTTTCCGCCCGCCATAAGCCGCTGCGCACCGCCGTCGCGCTTTGGACGCTTTTGTCGGTGCTGACGCTCGTCTTCGCGCTTGGCTACCTGTTCTTCACCCTGTCGCTCAACAATGCTTCGGACGGCACGTTCCAGCGCCTCGCCAGCCTGCCACCGCGCGACACGCCGAGCGTGCTGATCAAGGCGCCAGAACCGCCGCAGGCCACAACCGCAGAGGTCGCGCAGAAAGTTGAGATCATAGAGCCGGTAACGACAAAACCCGCGCCACCGCCCAGCCGGCTGGACAATCTTCTCGCCTTCCTGCAGCCGGAGGTCGAAAAGAAGCTGGTGACCCTGTCGGATTCCAATGGCCGGCTTTTGGTACGGATCAACAATTCCGGCCTGTTCGAAGTCGGCAGCGCTGAGGTCAGCAGCAAGTTCAACGACCTGATCCAGCGCATTGGCGGCGCGCTCGCTGCGGAAAACCTCCGTGCGGTGGTTGTCGGATATACGGACAATGTCCCAATCCGCACCATTCAGTTTCCCTCGAACTGGCATCTGTCGCAAGCGCGCGCCAAGGCCGTGGGCGAGATCCTCACCTCGTTCACCGGGCCGGGCGCCATCTTGACGGAAGGCCGGGCCGACAGCGACCCGATTGCCGACAATTCCACGCCGGAAGGCCGCGAGATGAACCGCCGCACCGAAATCCTGGTGCTGACCGATCCCAGCGAAAGGCTGAGCGACGCTGGCCTAAAAGTGCCGCCGGTCGAGGCGGAGCGACCGAACCAGCCTGAAACTCAATCCGTGCCAGGTGCTTCGCCATGAACCCGTTAGGCCTGTTTTATACCCTCCGCTCCTATGTCGAGGCCTATGCCGGGCTGATCGGCCGGCGGTTTATCTCGGTGATTTGGGTGGCGGCGATCTGTGTCGTCATCTGGTTCTATGGATCGCTTGCCGCCTACGGCGAATTCCGGCCGCTGGCGAGCAGCAGTGCCCGGCTCATGCTGATCGGCGGCATCATCGCCGCCTGGCTGATCTATCTCGTCTTCACGGTGATCCGCGACCGCCGCCGCGACAAGAACCTGGTTGAAGGTATAGAGCAGGATGCGGCCGCTGAAGCTGCCGCCAGTAAGAATGCCGAGATCGGCGAAATTCACAGCCGGCTGAAAGAAGCGCTGCAGCTCCTGCGGCGGATCACCAAGAAACGCTTCGGCTATGTCTACGAGCTTCCCTGGTATGTGATCTTCGGTGCCCCCGGCTCCGGCAAGACGACGGCCATCACCAATTCCGGGCTCAAGTTCCCGCTGGGTGACGCGCTCGGCAGCAATTCCGTGCAGGGCATCGGCGGCACGCGCAATTGCAATTGGTGGTTTACGGATGAAGCCATCCTCATCGATACGGCTGGGCGCTATACGACGCAGGACGATCTGAACGGCACGGCCAAGGCCGGCTGGGAGGGCTTTCTCGGCCTGTTGCGCAAGTATCGTCGGTCGCAGCCGATCAACGGCGCCTTACTGACCCTGTCGATCGGCGATCTTCTGACGCGCGATACAGAGGCACAACGGGAAGAAATCCGCGCTATTCGGCAGCGTCTTTCCGAGCTGGACGAGTTCTTGCAGGCGCGGGTCCCTGTCTATCTGGTGCTGACAAAAGCGGACCTTCTGACCGGCTTCGTCGAATTTTTTGACGGCTTCAACAAATCCGATCGCGAGCAGGTCTGGGGTACGACATTCGGGCTCGATGAGAGCTACAAGGCCGAAAGCTTGCCGGACCGTTACCTCGAGGAATTCACCCTCCTGCAGGAACGGGTGGGCTCGATGCTGATTGAACGGTTGCAGCAGGAACCAAACCCGGAATTGCGCGGCCGCATCTTCCGCTTCCCTGCAGAACTGGCAGCGCTGAAAGAGCGTCTGCATGACGTGATGACCGAGCTTTGCTTCGGCTCGAAGCTCGTTGAACCGCCCTTGTTGCGCGGCATCTATTTTGCTTCCGGCACCCAGGAAAACGAGATAGCTGCACCAGCCGGACGTGCGCGCCGCAGCTATTTCCTGTCGCGGCTTTTCAAGGACGTCATCTTCGAGGAAGCCTCGCTCGTTTCCCGCGACAAGCGGCTGTCCCGTCGCCAGCTCTTCTTCCGGCGGGCCGCCTATGCCGCCGCCGTGCTCGTGCTTGCTGTTGTGCTGACAAGCTGGCTGGCAACTTACTTCCAGAATACCAGCGCCATTGCGGCCGCCGAGCGGCGCATCGATGCCTATGAGCAAGCCATCAGAGGTGTGCCGGTGCGTGATGTCACGGATGCGGATTTTCTGCGCATCCTGCCGGCCCTCGACAATTTATCGGCCATACCGACCGATTTTTCCAAGACTCGCGTTTGGCCGGTGAGCTTCGGTCTGGATCAGGAAAGCAAGGTCTCCGGCCGGCAGCGCGACGCCTATCAGCGGGCGCTCAATGCCCTGCTTCTGCCGCGCATGCTGGTGCAGTTGCAAAAGCAGATGACGGAGACGACGGATGTAGCGAGGACATTCAACGCGCTGAAGCTTTACGGCATGCTCGGCGGACTTGGCCAGATGAACGCCGAATTCGTGGCGACCGAAGCCGAAGGCATGTTCACCGCTCTTTACCCCGGCGAAGGACGAGCCGCTGCCCGCCAGGCGCTGATCGCCCATGCCGAAGCAATGGCAGGCGGCGCGCTGCCGCCGATCGAGCTCGACAATGCTCTGATTGCCAAGGCGCGCGACACGATCCGCACCCAAAGTCTTGCAAGCCGCACCTATGACATCCTGGCTGATGCACCGGCTTCCCGGCTTCTGCCGCCCTGGACAGCCGCCAGCGCCCTTGGTCCATTGGGCGAACGAGCTTTCGAGCGAGCCTCCAAGGCTCCGCTGCAGGATGGCATCGCCGGCCTTTTCTCCACCAGTGGCTATCGCGCTGTCGTTTTGCCTGAAGTTACCAATGCGGCCCGCGAAGCGCTGGACGAGCAATGGGTTCGCGGCGAAACCAATCCTGCTGGCGTGACAATCGATGCCACAGCCCAGGCGGCCTTGCAGCTCTACTTCAACAATTTCGAACAAAGGTGGACATCGCTTCTAAGCGACCTGCGGGTCAAGCCGTCCCAGACGATTGGCGACGCTGCCGAAACAACGAGAATCCTTGCCAGCGATCCAAGCCCGGTGGAAGGCCTCGTCAAATCCATCGTCGCTGCAACCGATCTGCGGGCTCCCGGCATGGAAGTGGCGGCTGCCGGCGGTGACACTCCTCTGGGTGCGACGGACGCACTTGCCGGCGCCGCGAATGCGCCCGATCCCTTCGGTCCCCTGCGCGCCGCGCTCGAGGTTCCCGCCGCCCAGGCACCCCCTTCAGAGACTCCGAAAGAGGCGGAAAGATCGCCGATCGGGCAGATCAAGCCTCTTCTCCAGAAGGTCCATGAGCAGCTTTCCCGCGCCGCGACTTCAACCGCGGAGGTGGCGAAAGTCTTCGACGTGGACAGCCAACTCACCACCGCCAACCAGGACCTGTTGCAGCAGGCTCGCCGCCTGCCCGCTCCAGTCGATACCTGGATTGCCGGTCTTGCGGCCGATGTCGGCTCGCTTGCGGTAAAATCCGCCCGGACCCGGATCAGCGATGCCTGGACGGCCGAAGGAGCGAGCTTCTGCTCAAGCGTGGTTGCCGGGCGCTATCCTTTTGATCGGGAGTCGCCGCGCGACGTGGCGATGAGCGATTTCGTTCGGCTGTTCGGGCCGCAGGGTCTGTTCAAAAGCTTCTTCAGCAGCAGGCTTGCCGCCTTTGTCGATACCAGCTCCACGCCTTGGGGATGGAAAGGCACCTTCGGCTCGAAGAGCATTCCGAGCCAAGCCATCGCGCAGTTCGAGAACGCCGACAAGATCAACCGGGCATTCTTCCCGGCCGGAAGCGAAAGCCCTTCCGTTCCCATCAATATCAAACCGGCTTCCCTTTCGGACGGTGCCACCGCGGTCATGCTGGAGATCGAGGGAGAACGTGTCGTGTATTTCCACGGGCCGGTGCAGTCGAAAACTATCTCCTGGCCATCCAGCGAGGCGACTAATCTGTCGCGCCTTGCCTTCCAACCGGGTGGCTGGCAGCAGGCGCTGACCGAAAACGGCGACTGGTCGCCGTTCCGGCTGTTCGATGACGCGAAGATCGAGATGCAGGGCAGCGATCTGTTCCGGGCTTCGTTCAGCCAAGGTGGGCAGACCGCAGAATTCGACGTGCAGTTCGGCTCCGTCCTCAACCCGTTTCGGCTGCAGGCGCTGACCGCGTTTGCCTGCCCGACACAATTCTGATCGGGCCGAGATGAACGAACGCGCCGCTCTTCGCCAGACGCCGATGGAACCGGACCGGATCGGCTTCTTCGGCAAGTTGCCGAGCCATGGGGACTTTGTGTCTGACGGGCTCGGCCGCGGCCTGCAGGAGGTGCTCGACATCTGGATGCAGGCCGGCCTGCAGCGCCTGCAGCAGGATTTTCCGGGCGATTGGGAGCCAAGGTTCAGGGCAATGCCCACCTGGCGCTTCATCGTGGAGCGCGGCCAGTGGGGGCAAGCCACTGTTGCCGGTGTGATGCTGCCGAGCCTGGACCGGGTCGGGCGCAGCTTTCCGCTTGTGATCGCCGCGCAGATCACGAATTTTACCAGCGACCCCCGTAGCCTTTGCCTCGACGACAGCTGGTTTACCGCAGCGGAAGGGATCGCCGAAAGCTCGGCCCGCCGTGACTTCGACATCAACCTCTTCATCGCCGCCTTGCGACGCTTGAGGAGTCCACGGCCGGGCGATATGGAGACTGAAGGTAAGGTCGGCGGCACGGCCGGGAGCCTTTGGTGGCGCAGCGACAACAATCGCCGGCTTGTTGGGTTTCGCACGATCGGAGCACCACAGCCGGCCGACATCCTCAGACTGCTTGATGATGATACGCCTGCCGCCAAGCAGGCGGCGAAGCCGGCTCAGCAACCACCACCACCACCCGTTGCCACCGCCCCCCTGAGCAGCGCCAGGATTTCGCCATCCGCGCCCTCCACGGCAGCGAAACCGCATGCCCCACTCAAGCTCGCTTATAGCGACGTTTCCCATCCGGGGACGCGGCTGTCATTGAATGCGGACAATCTGCTGATTTCCGCCAAGCAGGGCATATTTGCCGTGGCCGACGGGATGGGCGAAAGCAATTCGGCAGTCGAGGCCGGCAAGACCGCAGTGGCCGCACTCGGGGACGTCACCGCCCAGGAAACGGTCGACGACACCGTACAGGACATCAAAGGCAAGCTTGGCCGCGCCCACGGCCTGCTGCAGGCGGCGCGAATGTCCTCCGACCGGGATCCGCCTTGCGCCAGCGTCGCAGTGCTAGCGGTTCACCAGCAGAGCTTAGCGCTGATCTGGGCCGGCGATGTGCGCTGCTATATCATTCGCGATGGAATGATGCGCTGCCTGACCCGCGATCATCTGGAAATCGGCCTCAAGCGTGGTCTTTCGAGGTATCTTGGGAGGCCCGGCCAGTTCAGCCCCGAGATCGTTGTCGACAATGTCAGCCGCCGCGACCGTTTTCTCCTTTGCAGCAATCCACTCTGCCGGGCCCTCCCGGAGCGCAGCATTGCCCAGATCTTGATATCGGCAGACATTGACGAAGCCGCCGCTGTTCTTGGGCAGGAGGCGCTGATCGCCGGCTGCCGCGATAATTTCAGCGCCATCGTCATCGACGTGAGCGCCACTCGTGGCTGATGCCCCGCCTACTTCTTTCGGCGAAGTCGGCCGACATTTCTCCGAGCTCTGGCACGTCCTCGTCACGGAAGGTGATCTCCCGCGGCAGGCCGAGGAACGGCAAATGCTTGTCGATCAGGTGCGAGATGCTCTCGACCGTGGCGAAGATCATCTATCGGGACGGCAAAGAGACATCATCGCGAACAGCTTCACCCTTGAAAAGAAGATATACGAGGGTTCATTAACGCAGGTATACCGGGCCCGCCACCGCGATCTCGGCACTTGGCATGCCATCAAGACCCTACGAGACGACCATGCCCGTGATCCGATCGCAAGGCGGCTTCTGCTGCGCGAAGCCGAGATCGGTCTGATGCTGCGTCACCCGAATATTGTCGCAATGCAGACACTCCTGCGCTTGGGTGACGGACGCCCGGCGCTCGTCAGCGAATGGAGCGGCAAGCGTCTGGGGGACCAGCTTGGACAAGCGCCTTGGTCGATCGACGACATCCGTACCGTGATGGAAAAGGTATTGGTGGCTCTCGAAGCCATTCACCAGGTCGGCTTCGTGCACTGTGACCTGTCGCCGTCGAACCTGCTCATTTCCAAGCATGAGCTCACAGAGGCCCGCCTGGGAGACTTCGGTATCACCATCTCCATCGGCGCGCGCCACGCAGATGTCGATCTGGCCTTTGCCGGACAACCGGATTTCGCGGCACCGGAACAACAAAAGGGACTACCGCTCGACGGACGCTGCGACCTCTACGCTGCTGGGCGACTGCTGGCGCTCCTGCTCGACCATGCCGATACGGTCGGCAGCAACCATGCCGCTTCGCTGAGAGCTCTGGCAAGAACCCTATCGGCAACTGACCCTGATGCACGCCCCGACAGCGCTAAGGCGGCCCTTGCACTTCTCGGCAGCTCCAGAACCTAGCTCAGGATCGCGTCTCAATTGCTGCCGGGAAGCGGAGCCGCCGCTGATGGTGCACTCTTCTGGTAGATGGTGAAGAGCTTGGCGAAATCCACCATACCCGAATTTGTGGCGTAGAGCATGTCGCCGTCCGCCACCTGGAAACGCTGCATCAGCGCCAGGTTGCTGACATCTTTCATGTCGACGCGGTAGATGGCCGGCTTGCTCGTTACGCTGTAGGTGCTGGGCATTTTGGCCTGGCCCGCGCCAGGATAAGGCTTGTAGACCGTCTGGTTGCGCAGCACGTAGACATTGCTCGCATTGGCACGATCGTCCAGCAATCCTCCGGCGCGTCCGAATGCCTGCGCCAGCGTCAGCTTGCCGGGCTCGAACTCGAACTCGCCGACGCTCTTGAAGGCACCGAAGGCGGTGAATGTCGGCGCATCCTTGCTGATATAGACCTGGTCATCCGGGAGAAGATAAACGTTCTGGCTGTCGTCGTTCATTACCCGCTCGATCGGAGCGGTTGCACGCTTGTGTCCGCGGATCAGCGTTACGGTCGCCGCACTTGGCGCGGAAGAAGCACCGCCGGCCAGGGCGATCGCATCGAGAACGCGTTCCTTGCGCGCCGTCAGCGGGAAGCGGCCGGCTGCGCGCACATCGCCATTAACGGTAAAGCCGTTGGTCGGCTTTTCCACCACGGTAACGATCGCCTGCGGATTGACGGCCGAGCCCTTCAGGCCGCTGACGATGCGGCTTTGCAATGCTTCAGGGGAGGATTCCAGGACACGCTGGCGACCGACGAAAGGCAAGGTCACCGTTCCGGCGGAATCCACGGTGAAACGGCCAAGATTGAGCGTCTTGCTTTGCGTCGACGAAAACAGCCCATCTTCACCGGTGTCCAGGATGGTCACCTCGATGACGTCGCCACGGCGCAGCCGGGTATCTGCATAGCCACTAACGGACCGCATCTCGCTCAGGCCCTGATCGGTCGGCGCGTAGGACAGCGCTTGCGGCATGACCGGCGTCATTGGCGCATCGGCCAGGCGGATCACCGGTACCCGTTCCTTGGTATTGGGATCGACCGTACTATAAAATGCGCCTGCCGAGGGACCATCTGAAGGCCGCGCGCAGGCACTGAGGACCGCAACGAGGATGAAGGGCGCAAGCTTCCGCATTACGAATCCTTTGATAGGAGTTTGCGTGCGTAAGGTACCAAGGGGCTTCCCAGGAGCAATCACCAAACGGCAAGATCGCCGATTGTGACGAGATGAAGGCGCGGGCTGTGGCCAATTCGCAACTATTTGACCTTGTACTCTTTATCCTGAAATACAACTACAGTGGTAACGGTTTCCCTTTGAACAGCCGGTCCGGGTGCTGGATTAACGATGTCTTTGAGTGACGATCCCCACGTGACGATGAGGAACAATCGCAGCTGGATCTCGATTTGTAATGGACCAGATCAGAGAAGGAAGTGGCCCATAGAACCCTTTCCACCTACCGTCCGCGTAATCGACCTTGAAACCGGCGGCACCGGGCTGAACGATGTCTGCGAGATCGGATGGCAGGACGTTGTGATGGGTAAAGATGGAAAATGGCATGTTACCGAGGAACGCGGCGCTCTGTTGGTCAATCCCGGTCGTCCTATTTCAGCCGATACGATGGCTGTGCATCATATTCTGGATGCGCAGGTCGCAGACGCACCACTTTGGAAAGAAATCGCTTCCAAGGTCCTCCGACCGGCCGGTTGTCTCGAGGCTCTGGCCGCCCACCGAGCTGCCTTCGAACAACGGTATTGCACGCCGCGCTTGACCGGCGGCACGCCGTGGATCTGCACCTGGAAATGCGCGCTTCGCCTCTGGCCGGATCTCCCGCGTTTCTCAAACCAGATGCTCCGCTATCAGCGCATGCCGGTCGGGCTGGTTCACGACATCGGATTGCCTGCGCATCGGGCCATGCCGGACGCCTATGTCAGTGCGCATCATCTTCGCGACATGCTGAACGAGACCTCGCTCGATCAACTTCTCGCCTGGAGCAGCGAGCCCGGTCTGCTTCCTCGCGTGCCTTCCGGGCCGGATCGGGGGAAACGCTGGGACAGTTTAGCCGACGAGACGCTTCAGGACTTTGCGCGGGATCGGGATGCTGACATTCGCTTCAGCGCTCAGACCGAATTGGCATGTCGAGGTGACCGTAGCGAACCGAGGACTATCGAGCCGGCGCAGAAGTCGTTCCTGTGAGGTGAATTTGAGCGACCATTATCCGAAGACACCTGACGGCCGGTATTTCGTCGTGCGCTGTCGCCTCTGGCGGTGCAGCAATCCAGCCCTTGACGAAGAAACGCGCCTTCGTCTTGTCAAGGAGTTGATGTCCGCGCGCCGTGCAGTTCGCGATGCCAAGGGTGACTCTGATAGAGTGGCTCAGATCCGTAAACGGGTGGATGATGCGAAGGTATCGCTTGGGGAGCGGGGACCGGTCTGGTGGCATGACGACGCACCGGATTTCAACCGCCATCTCGTTAAAAATACGCCTTACGCCGCGTGGTACGAAAAGCTGTCGCTTGGCTGAATGCCCTCCCTCTGATCGACATGCTTGAAGGACCGATTATTCTTGAAGACGCTTCATCCCCTTATTCTGACTGCCCGCATTGCCGATCCCGATCTCGAGCCTTTTGACGAGCTTCGAAAACAACACTTTCCTCCTGACCGCAATTTCCTTCGCGCGCACCTGACAATGTTCCACCGTTTGCCCGGCGAAAAGGTTGGCCAGATCCTGAACGAGCTGAAGAGGACAGCTGTCGATCACTCGGCCATCGTCGCTGACGTTGCGGGCATCCGTCACCTGGGTGCCGGCGTCGCTTTCGTGATTGTCGCTTCCGAACTCCTACACGTCCACACAGAACTTCGCTCCGCTTTCATGCCCTGGCTAGGCGGACAGGACATGCAGAAGTGGCAGCCGCATATCACCGTCCAGAACAAGGTTTCCCGGTTGCTCGCAGACACTTTGCATCAGGAGCTGTCAAATGCGTTCGAGCCTCGACGCATCGTGATCGAAGGCATGGACCTATGGAAATATCTTGGAGGGCCGTGGCAGCTCGAGCAGACAGTCTTGTTCGGGACATGTCCGTAGCTGGCGTAGCGCTTTAGCAACCGAGTCTGTTGCGCCGAGCCAGCAGAGCCTCGTCAACAGAGCCTCGTCAACAGGGAGCTATTTCACATGGCTTGTTGACGATAGCTGGCTTGAAAACCATCTACCGCCCAATGGCAAAGAACGAGACGACCGCAGCCTTTCGATTGATCCAGACCTGGGTGCTGCCGCCGTCAGCCACGCTGGGATCGTCGGTGCGTGCCAAGGGTATCCTCCTGGAACTCCGCGCTCGACTACCCTTTGCGTCGCGGAAGTCGATCGACATCACCGGCAAGGATCTGACACTTTCGATGCCGGAAGGATCGGAAGATGAATTTTGCGCGGCCAGAACGATCATTTTGAACTCCTTGCAAAACATCGACAGCCTTCCCGTCATTCCCCGCGAAATTGAAGACATCTTGACGATCTCGACGGCAGAGCGGCGACGCTGGCTGGAAGACGGCCGCTTGCCCAGCGCAGGGACCCGAACAGTGAGGTTGCGAGGGCGCGCGAGGCAGATCACCTTCCACGTTTTCGAGCCGAGGGTTGTTGAAGATCTGCTCAACCAAAGCATTGTGGACGAGTGGCGCGAGGAAGATGCCGCGGCCAAATTCGAGAACAGGAGGCGAGCAGCGTACCAGGCGAAGCTAATGCGCACGCTGAAAAAGGCGGGCAAATCGACAGTGAAATCTAGTCCTAAGCCTGATGACGCTTCCCCCAACCTTGCAGGATGGGACGAGTTCAAGCGGGACGGACTGCTGCGCTAGTCCACGGGAGCAGGATCGAAGTGACAGCGGGAAAATCTGACACATCAGCAATGTAGGGACTTTTAGATGGCTCCCCTCGCTTGAAGCTCTCGACCCAAACATAAACGAAGACTCGGTGAATGTGCTTGGTAGCGCCTCTTATCTTCACCTAAGTGCGATGACCTCTGGAGGGCTGCTCGTGCGCGAGATGGAGCGGTGACGATGCAGTACGACTCCGGTTCAACCAACCGGCTGAACGCAACGCACCGGCCAGAATTACCTTCTGAGTAATATGCCCGAATGCGCGAAGTGCGGCGGCCCTTACGCGATCTCGAGCACTTTCCGGTTATTGCAAGACGCGTGGGATGGTGCCTCCCGCGCCTTCCAATTCGGCTTCGTCGGCAACGATGGAAACGGCCTCTTGCCGCAAGACATCTTTGGCGTTCTTACGGGCGCTGTCCTGGGCAAGATCCGCAGTCAAGCTACGCTCGCCTGCTTGCAGGCCATCGTCACCGGAAGCCAAAGCGGCCCCCTGCTGTTCACGCGCTTTCAATCGGCTGGCACGGGCGGCTTGTTCGGCGCGGCGTTCGGCCTCGTTGAGAGATATGGTGCGTTTTTCACGCTGCATCTGCAACTCTGCAACATCTTCAACGAAAAGCTTGAAATCAGCGTCGTTCTTCACCCGGTCGTCATGACGGCTTTGCAATTTCGGCAGCAAAGCCGTCACCTTGTTCAAGGGCTTGTACCGTGCGGGTTTGATTTTGCTCGACGGCAGTGCGTTTTCGTAACTCGTTTCGCCGAGTGTTTTCGGGTCGGAAAGACCGGGCAGGGTAATATCGGGTGAAACGCCCTGTAACTGCGTCGTGGCGCCGTTGATACGGAAAAACTGCGCGACGGTCAGTTTCAGCTGGCCGAGTTCCGGTTTGCTTTTCCTGGCAGCCTGGTTCAGATCGAGTACCGTTTGTACTGTCCCTTTCCCAAAGCTGGGCTCGCCGATGACAACGCCGCGACCATAATCCTGGATTGCAGCGGCGAAAATTTCCGAGGCCGAGGCTGAGCCACGGTTGATCAGTACCCCCAACGGACCGGACCAGGCAGGAACGGAGAGCTCATCCATCTCCACCTCGACCTTGCCGGCAGCGGTTCGTTGCTGCACCACCGGCCCCTTGCCAACGAAAAGACCTGTGAGATCGATAGCTTCCGCGAGCGAACCGCCGCCATTGTCGCGCAAATCGATGAGGATGCCATCCACCTTGGCCTGCTTAAGCTCTTCCAAAAGCTTTGCAACATCGCGGCTAGCGCTGCGGTAGTCCTTTTCGCCTTTGCGATGCGCTTCGAAATCTTCATAAAACGCCGGTAAGGTGATCACACCTATCTTGCGAGCCAAGCCACGATTTTCGACGGGCAGGATCGTCTTTGTTGCCGCCTGTTTCTCAAGACTGACCTTGTCGCGCACGAGCCTGATAAGCTGGTGCTGTCCGCTCTCACCGGCACTTGCCGGCAGAATATCCAGTCGCACAACAGAATTCCTGGTGCCCCGGATCATTTGAACAACTTCATCCAGTCGGACACCCAAGACTTCAGTAACCGCACCATTGTCGCCCTGACCAACGCCAACAATACGATCTCCTACATTAAGCTGGCCGGAAAGCTGTGCCGGGCCACCAGGTACGAGTTCACGTATGGTCGTGAAGCCATCCCGCTCTTGCAAAACGGCTCCTATGCCAACCAGCGACAGCTTCATCGAGATTTCGAAATCCGCCGCAGCCGCCGGACCGAAATAGTCTGTATGGGGATCAACCGATACAGTGTAGGCAGCCATGAACGACTGGAAGACGTCCTCACTTTTGTAGGTGTAAACACGCGCCAGGATATTCGCATATCGCTTGTCAAGCGTCTGACGAATGGCCGCATCGGGCTGTCCTGCAAGCTTTAGCCGCAGCCAGTCGTTTTTGACACGTTGGCGCCAAAGATCATCGCTTTGGTCGATAGATTGCGGCCAAGGCTCGTCATCTCGATCCAAGGAATATTCGTCGTGCCCGGTGAAATCGAAATCCTGTTCAAGAAGGCGACGCGCATAGGTCATGCGTTCTACCACGCGCTGAGTGTAAATCCCGAAGATTGAAAAGGGGATCGTCAGATCCTCGTCTGCAAGAGCATCATCGATCTTGGCCTGATCGGTCATGAAAACATCGATGTCAGATTGCCGGAAAAAGCTCCGATCCGGATCCAGGGATTTGATGTAGCGATTCATCACTGTTGCCGACAGGGCATCGTCCAGCGGTACCGGCCTATAGGCGTAGCTTCCTAGAATTTGAGCGCTCATCTGTGCCGCCTGTGCTTGGCCTTGCAGTGGTGACAAGACCGGGGGCGATTTTACTTCCGAGGAATAGGTCGGGTTTGCGACCAGAAGAACGAGGCCGAGAACGCCGTGAGAGATGCGCATTGATTGTTGTTCCAATTCGAGGACGACGCCGATTGCTAATAGTTACTATAGCTCATTGCTGGGCAACATAATGGCCGCGGCACGCAGCACATGACTTTGCGAATACCTGAGATCATCACGCGCCATCGGGTTATTTGGTATCCGGCTCATTCAACTCAGCTCACCAGCACCGGCGTCCAGGCAATAGCGGCTGCTAGCACTGACTGCACACGTCGAATCAACACCTTGCTTGGATTGTTCCGATCGTTGTCGCATGCATCTGTGGCAGCTCCGCTCAACAAGCTTAACACCTGTTGACAGCCCGGAATTGTTTGAGCATTGTCGAGACATTCCGAGGGGAGCATCGAACGATGCTGAGATGGCGGTGAGCCGGACCCTTGAACCTGATCCGGGTCATGCCGGCGTAGGAACGGAAAACGGCGTCGCGCGACGACACTTTCTCTTCTCCGCTTTCGCCTGGATCTCCTTGATGATGGAGGTCAATCAATGACGATCAACTATAGTCCTTTGCATGCGGAAAATCCGCATGTATCGATACAACCTGCGCAATAACACTGCATGCGTCTTTCTCATGTGGGCTTCGGCTTCGCCCTGCTTCTCGTTTTGTGGCAGGCCGGCATATGGTTGTTCGTGCCGCCCCGTTACATCCTCCCTGCTCCGCTGGCGGTGGCATCTGCTTTTCTGCGCCAGCCTGGCTTCTTTACCGGCAACACGTTCATTACCCTCGCGGAGATCGTCGTGGGGCTAGCCGGCGGATCGGCCCTTGGTGTCCTGACTGCGTTTTGCGTGGCAGCTTGGCCGCGTTTAGGACGGCTTGTTTGGCCGATGGTGCTGGTTCTTCAGGCGTTTCCAGTTTTCGTGCTGGCTCCCATACTGGTTATCTGGCTCGGATTCGGACTTGCCTCGAAAGTGGCGATGACGACGATCATCATCTTCTTCCCTGTCGCCTCCTCCTTCGGGGATGGACTGAGCCGTATCGAGCAGGACATTCTCGATGCTGTATCTCTGGAGGGTGCCAGCCATTGGCAGATTTTGACCCGCATTCGCGTGCCGCTGGCAATGCCGAGCATGGTCTCTGGTTTGCGCGTCGCAGCTCCGCTTGCCCCGCTTGGCGCCGTCGTTGGTGAGTGGGTCGGAGCGTCGGGCGGGCTGGGCTTCGTCATGGTACAAGCCAATGCTCGCATGCAGACCGATACAGTTTTTGCCGCCATGCTGGTGCTTGCCGTCATGACCGTTCTTATCCGGTTTCTCGTCGACCGCCTGACGTCAGGCCTCACCCCCTGGGCGAGCGAAACCAATTCCGAATTTTCATCCTCATCAAGGAGTTTCGCCCGATGAACCGTTTCCTTGTTGCAGTCTTTGCAACGCTCGGCTGCCTCATGGCGCCCGCTTCCTGCCAGGCGACCGACAAGCTTTCGGTGCTGCTTGAGTGGTTCGTCAATCCCGATCACGCCCCGATGGTCATTGCCAAGCAGCAAGGCCTTTTTGTCGCGGCGAACCTCGATGTTGAGTTGATCCCGCCATCCGATCCATCTGCCGTGCCTCGTCTGGTCTCGGCTGGCCAGGCGGATGTCGGAATCCACTATCAGCCCAATCTATTCTTGGACCATGAGGCAGGCCTTCCGCTCGTCCGTTTCGGTACGCTGGTTGAAACGCCGCTCAATACAGTGACCGTTCTTGCTGAAGGCCCCATTAGGAGCCTCAGGGACCTGAAGGGCAAGAAGGTCGGTTACTCGGTCACCGGGTTTGAAGACGCCATGCTGAAGAAGATGCTGGCTTCCGCTGGCCTGTCGAACGACGATGTCGAACTAGTCAATGTCAACTTTTCGCTGTCGCCCTCGCTGATCGGTGGCAAGGTGGACGCGACTGTGGGCGGCTTCCGAAATTTTGAGCTCACGCAGATGAAGCTGGAGAACTATCCGGGCCGAGCCTTCTTTCCCGAAGAACATGGCGTTCCAGCCTATGACGAACTCATCTATGTCACCCGACGGGAACTGGCCGCCGACCCCCGCCTGCAACGATTCTTGGGCGCGGTTGAACAAGCCACGATCTTCATGACCAATCATCCACAGCAAGCTTGGGAACTTTTCATATCTGCCTATCCCGCTCTCAACGACGAGCTGAACAAGACGGCCTTTTTCGACACGATACCGCGTTTTACCAAACGCCCGGCGGCACTTGATAGCGGGCGGTACACACGCTTCGGGGCCTTTATGAAGGAAAGCGGGCTGATCAAGTCGGCCCCCGCGGTCGACGATATCGCAGTAGAAATCCGGTGAAACCGGATCGAACGAGACCAGCGTCGAGGTCGTGGCACAGGCGTGACTTGGCGGAGAAGGTCGATCGAGTGCCTCTTCGCGGTGCGGACGTCAATACGACGGCACTCGAGATATTGGCAACGCACGTCCATCGGCGGTGGACGCGTTGACGCCGAGATCTGCAGCGGCACAATGGCTTCGATCGGTTGAAGCGGTCATCGGTGCAGTCGCAGCCGCGATCCTGCTGGCTTTGTTGGCTTTGGTCATAGCCGATGTGTACTTGCGCTATCTTTTTCGATCTGGGCTCATTGGGACAGAGGATTTAGCCATCTGGCTGCATGTGGCCATGATTTCCATTGGCGCTCCCCTCAGCCTCGGCAGCGCACTTGCCATGCGACTTGACGTGTTTGTGAAGCTGTTGCCCGAGCGGCTTTTGCCGGCAACGCTAGCGCTTGGGGATGTCTTCAGTGTGCTCACGGCTCTGATCCTGCTGTTTGGCGGTAGAGAAATTATGAGCATGCTCGGCGGGGTCTCGCCGACCCTGGGCGCCCCCGAATGGGTCCGCTTCGGCTTTCTAGGAGCGGGTGGTGGCCTCGTCCTGCTCGTTTTGTTCCTCCAGCGTATAAGCGAGGGCCGCCTCGCCGGGTTGGTCGCTTCAAGCATCGCCGGTGCGGCCCTCTACATAAGCGTGCCGGAAACTAGCATCGAGACAGTCTTTCCACCGAGCCTTTTCCTAGCGCTCACGGCCGCGGTTGGTGTGGTGCTGGCAGCGCCGCTGGCACATTCTTTCATAGCCGCCGCATATGTGGCAATTGCCTTCGGCAGCAGCCTGCCAGAACCAGCGATTGTATCAACGACGGTGTCCGGCATGTCGAAGTTCCTGCTGCTCGCCGTTCCGTTTTTCCTTCTCGTCGGCGGACTGTTGACCGCTTCCGGTGGCGCAGACCGGCTTGTGCAGTTTGCTGCATCCATGGTCGGGCATCGCCGCGCGGGACTGGCGCAGACGACTCTGCTCACCAGCGTGTTGTTTTCCGGTACGTCCGGTTCGTCCGTCGCCAACGCAGCATTCGGCGCCTCGACCTTTCAGCCGGAGCTCGTCAAACGCGGTTACCCGCCAGCACAAGCCGGCGCGATCATCGCAGCGACTTCCATCCTGGACAATGTCATCCCGCCTTCTATTGCATTTCTGATCCTTGCTGCTGCGACCAATCTTTCAGTCGGCTCGCTGTTGGTCGGCGGTTTCCTTGCTGGAGCACTTATGGCGGTCTGCCTGTCGATCGCCATTCAGCTGACGGTCTGCCAAAAGGTGACGCAGGGCCGCGCCACCCGAAAGGAGCGCCTCCAGGCCGCGATTTCCGCCATCCCAGCTTTTGGTCTTGGCCTCATCGTCATCGCTGGCATCCGCTTCGGCATTGTCACGACGACGGAGGCCGCAGCGCTGGCCGCGCTCTATACCGTCGGTCTGGCGATCTGGTCTGGGCTCGGCTTCACGGCAACCTATTTCGCCTTCCAGCAGGCAGCCTCCGAAGCGGCTGCCATAGGGCTCCTAATCGGCGCCGCCAGCCCCTTTGCCTTCCTGCTGGCGGTAGACGGCGTGTCGGTGCTTGTCACCCAGGTTGTCACACTGTTTGGGGGCAGCGCGATTGCTGTATTGATTCTCTCGAACGTCATCCTGCTTATTGTTGGCCTTGTGCTTGATATTGGTGCGGCAATCTTGCTTTTGGGACCCATTCTTTTGCCGGCAGCCGTGACGGCTGGGATCGATCCAATTCACTTTGGCGTCATCCTCGTGGTCAATCTCATGATCCACGGCCTCACGCCACCGCTCGGCGTGCTGATTTTTGTGGTCAGCGGTGTAACGAAGATCCCAGCCACGCTGCTGTTTCGGGCCGTCATCCCTTATCTCGTCTCTTTATTGCTGTCCCTGGCGATCATGTGCGCCTTGGCGGTAATCGTCTAACTCCTGGTCAGGATTCATTTCATGGAGAACTTCAATCGACGCAGCTTCTTGAAGACAGCCGCCGGCACCGGACTGGCGCACGCGGCGCCCGCCTTCATCCGCCCTGCATCGGCACGCACCACCATCACGGTTGCTTCCCTGTTTGGAGCGGACAAACCGGAGACTAAGGTTTGGCTGAAAATTGCCGAGCTGGTTGATGCCAAGTTTCCGGGTCGATTCAAGTTCAACATCGTCAAGAATGGTTCCCTCGGCGGCGAGAAGGAAGTTGCGGAAGGCGCACGTCTCGGCTCGATCCAGGCCAGCCTTTCGACGGTTTCGTCGCTTTCGGGCTGGGTACCTGAACTGGAGATCCTCGACTTGCCGTTCTTGTTTCGCGATGCGGCGCATGTTCACAGAACCCTGGATGGGCCGATAGGCGAAGACCTGAAGCAGAAGCTCGCAGCCCAGCGGTTTGTGATCGGCGACTTCATCAACTACGGTGCCCGCCATCTGCTCACCAAGGAGCCGGTTACACGTCCTGAACAGTTGATCGGCAAGAAGATGCGGACAATCCAGAGCCCGCTGCATGCCAAGCTTTGGAGCGCCTACGGCAGCACCCCGGTCGGCATACCGATTACGGAAACCTATAACGCCCTCTCCACTGGCGTTGCCGACGCGATGGACCTGACGAAATCCGCCTATGCCGGCTTCAAGCTTTACGAGGTAGTACCTTATCTGACGGAAACCCAACATATATGGGCCTCCGGGGTGATTTTCTTCGCATCCGCATTCTGGGCACATTTGGACACTGAACAACAGACGGTGTTCAAACAAGCTTCTCGTGAGGGTGCAGCTTACTTCAACGAGTTAATCGTCGAGGACGAGGCGAAGTCAGTTGAGCAGTCGATCGGGAACGGTGGCGAGGTGCTGAAGCCTGAAGCCTTCGATGCGTGGCAAAAGGGCGCCCAACTTGTCTGGGAGGATTTCGCCCCCGTTGTTGGCGGAATGAGCCGTATCAATGATGTGCAGCGAATATGACTGGCAGAGTGGGTCGGAAGCGGGAAGCGATAGGGACACATCAAGCAGGATCCACAGTGCTCGCCGTTAGTGATGCGAAGGTCCAAGCAACAACCCGATAACACACCGGCCGACCGCCAAAAGAACATGACTGATAAGCGTACCGTTTAGACGGTCCTTCTTGAGCCTGCTTCAACCAATCCTGACAACTTTGAACTCGTGGCCGCGAGAGCGTTCCTCTGGGCGTTGATCAAGCATGCAAGCTTGAGGAAGAGTAACTGCGGAGGGCGCGCAGGCCACATAACGCGGCCGCGATGTCTGCTTTCGTCTGCGCCCCGTTGCGGCTTCTATGACTGAGACGGGAGCGTAAAGCCGAAGACCTCCGTACTGTCCCGTTGCTGCCAGTCCACCTTATGTCAACAATGGCTACAGCATGTCCGCCACCCGTGCACGGTTCTGATTGCCCCACTCGCAGAGCGGGACCAGCGCCTGAACGAGCGTTCCACCGAATGGTGTCAGCGTATAATCGACCACGGGAGGCACCTGTTGGTGATCATGGCGTACAAGAACGTTCATTGCGACCAACTCCCGTAGCTGCTGGATCAACACTTTTTCGCTGATGCCTCCGACGCGCCTTCTGATCTCGGAAAATCGCGTGGGACCATCCTGGAGATGGTAAAGGATCAATGGCTTCCACTTACCGCCGATGATCGACAACGAAACGTCCAGGCCACATTGGGTCATCAGTCTGTCCTGAGAAAGATGGCGCTTACCTTTTGGTATGTTCTACCCATGGAGTGGGTGGGTGTCTACATGCTTCCTGTCCGTCGGTCGGCAGAGGTCGGAATAGTCGGAAGTTCAGATAAGGAGCTGTCAATGAGAAGTAACATTGAGACGATCAAAGAGTTATACGCCGCAGCAGAGGGAGACCGACTGGATGTCGGCAAATTCGTCTCCTTCTTCTCCGAAGATGCCTATGTGCGGGATATCCCGACTGACATGGAGTTTCGTGGCAAGGATATCGCAATGGTCGCGGGCGGCATGGCTCAGGCCTTTCCAGACATTCATCGGGAGCTCTTCGACATCTACGCCATGGAAGATGTCATCGTGGTCGAACTCGCCATTCGAGGCACCCACAGAGGACCATTCGTGACGCCGATGGGCACAGTCAGTCCGACCGGTAGGACCATCGATGTTCCTTGCTGCGATGTCTTTCATATGCGGGAGGGAAAGGTCGTCTCCTTTCATTGCTACAACGCGGCGTCCATCCTGCAGCGCCAACTGGGTCTTGCCGATAGCGCAACGGCTGCTTGATACGGCGACAAATCCTGAGCGGGTGACGTTCCCAGCCGCTTCCACTTTATCCAGCAGGGCTGGTCCTGGCGCGGCCGCGTCTCTCATGTCATGAACTCCGACCGATTGTCAGGGACGCGTGTCTGCGATGCGAAAGACAAGATTGACGAGCCTGCCAGCCCCATATCTGAAGCGCCTCTGGGTGCGGGAGGATGCGAGCCTGAGCGAGCAGTATCCATTCAACCTGCCTTGGATGGACCGGGATTTCGTCCTCGATTTCTCGACACCGGTAACGATTATCGTGGGGGAGAACGGCACCGGGAAATCAACGTTGATTGAGGCTGTGGCAGCCTTGTGAGGATTTGACGAGGCCGGGGGCGGCAAGGGCTATATGCCGGTCGATCATTCCCGTGCGGTGGACCGCAGCGGCGCTCTTCTCGCCAGCGTGTTGCGCGCAGCATGGTTGCCGAAGGTCACGGCAGGCTGGTTTTTTCGCGCCGAATCCTTCTTTTCGGTCGCACGTTTTCTCGATGAAGCCGCTCGAGACGCCAATGCCGCACCGCCGGATTTCTTGTCATGGAGCCATGGCGAAGGCTTCGTCCGCTTTTTTCAAGAACGAATGTCGAGACAGGGGATCTATCTCCTGGACGAACCGGAAAGCGCGCTTTCCCCAAAGCGCCAACTGGAACTGCTTCGCCTTCTTCATGCCATTCAGGGATCGGCGAATGCTCAGATCATCATGGCCACGTATTCGCCTATCCTAATGGCCCTTCCTGGGGCTCGGCTGCTGGAGATCACCCCTGCCGGCCTTGCGGGAGTAGAGTTGCGCGATACGCGGCATTTCAAGCTGTATCAAGACTTCACCGTCGATCCAGATGACTTCGTGGACCGTGCGCTGCGGGAGCAAAGCGATAATCTGCTAATGGAATGATCGCAGCGTCGAACATCCGCTGCGAGATGTCAGAGTATCTTGAATGCTAAGTGCCTATCGTGCGGCCCAGTTGGCGCCTCGACGAAAGATGGCGTTCATTTCCGGCACGTCAAATTCCTTGGCCACGTGGCCAAGCGCGGAATAGAAAACGCGGCCCTTGCCGTATTTACGCTTCCAAACCACGGGCATTACGACGCCGTCTATCCAGTAGGCATGCTCTCCGGTGAAGGTGGTGGTTGCGAGTACTTCGTTCGACGGATCGACATGCATGTAGTACTGCTCGGACGTGTAGGGAAAATCGGCAATCCCTTCCATCAGCGGATCGTCCGGCTTCGTGATGTTGACCGTATAGTCGATGATATTACCCGGATGGGCCACCCACTGGCCGCCGATGATAAACTGGTAATCCACTGACTCCCGAAATGCATCGCCGGCGCCGCCGTGGTAACCTGCGATGCCGACGCCGCCCTCGATGGCAGCGGCAAGGTTCTTCACTTCTTCCTTCTCTATCTTCGACATGGTCATGATCGGCACGATGAGGCTCAGGTCGTGGATGGAGGGATCAGCGAAGGCCTCGGTGGAATGCTCCACGTAGACCTTGAACCCGTCACCTTCGAGCATGTGCTTGATGACCTCGGCGCATTCCTGCGGTTCGTGGCCGCTCCAACCACCCCATACGATCAGTGCTTCCCGCATTTTATCCTCCTTCGGAATTACTTGGCTAAACGTCCATCAACAAGCGAGTCGGCCAAAGGCGCCGGTCGCCCAACGGTTGTGGTGATCTTAATGGTGCGACCCTCTTCGGACGCCGTGTGAAAGGCTTCCATGACCTCGAGTACATGCAAGGCCAGCTCTCCACTCGCCCGGTGGGGGCGATCAGAACGGATCGCATGGGCCATATCTGCAACCCCGATCGACCGGAAATTGCCGTCGGAGTAAGGCGACGTCAGCGACTGCTCTTCGAACTGTCCGCCCTTCTTCAGATATTCTACCTGACCGCCGAAACGGTTCGGGTCCGGCACGATCAGCGTGCCTTCGGTTCCGTAGACTTCGAGCGGCACATGCTTGTGGCCGGCCACGTCGAAGCTCATGCCGATCTGCACGACGGCGCCGTTATCGAAGGCCATGACGCCCGCGACATGGGTGGGCACATGCACCGGGATATGCTCTCCATTGCGCGGTTCGCTGGTAATGATGCGCTCGGCTCTTGGTGTGATGGCAAATCCGGCCACCTGCGAGACAGGGCCAAGCAGGTTCACAAGATCGGTGATGTAGTAAGGTCCCATGTCGAGCATGGGCCCACCGCCCACTTCGTAGTAGAAGGCCGGGTTCGGGTGCCAGCGCTCGTGGCCGGGGCACATGAAGGTGGCGGTGCCACCAACGGGCTGGCCTATAAGCCCCTTGTCAATCAGCGTGCGCGCAGTCTGGTGGCCGCCGCCCAGGAAGGTATCGGGTGCTGCACCAATGCGTAGCTTTCTTGCCCGCGCGACTTCTGCAAGCTTCTTGCCTTCGGCGAAATTGATGCCGAGCGGCTTTTCCGAATAGGTATTCTTGCCGGCATCCAGGGCCTGCAGGGCAACGGCAACATGCGCTTTAGGGATTGTGAGATTGACGATGATTTCGATCTTGGGGTCGGCCAGCAGTTCATCTATGGACTTGGCCCGCAAGCCGAATTCCGTCGCTCTCGCTTCTGCGAGCTCGATGTTGAGGTCCCCCAGTCCACGAATATCGAGGATTGGAAAATCGCTTGTCATCGCCTTCAGATAGGCGCCCGAAATATTGCCGCATCCGATGATGCCGATGCCGACCTTTTCCATCATTCTCCTCCCGATGGTATTTGTCTTGATGTCTCAGAGCGCAGGCCCTGTTGTATTCCATGGTGACTCGTAGAGTTCATAAAGCGCTACGGCCGCCGCACCCCGAGCCCATAAATCGTCGTTAGAGTCGTCGAAAACGATTTCGCTGACGTCCTGTAGCGAAGGTGGTATGGCCAGCGCGTAAGCTTTGCGAAGGCTTGTGAGGAAAGGCTCGCCGAGCGCAAGCGAGGAACCCACCACGATGACTCTCGGCGGTGCAAACAGGGTAACGATATTGGCTATGGTGAAGCCGATCGTCTCGCCGGCTCTTATCGCCGCACCGATCAGTGGACTGTCATCGGCCTCGATCAGCGCCTGTGCATGGGCCATGCCGCGGCCAAGCCGAACGGCTTCAGCAAAACGCCCATCCGCCTGTTCGGATCCGAGAATTGCATTTTCGCCAGCTTGGCTTGCGAGCCGCATAACGCCATCCTTGCTCATCCCAAGCACCAGGTCACCGAGATTGTGGCTAAGGCCCCCGGCGCCGCGGAAAAGGCGGTTGTTGTGCAGGACACCGAGCCCAAGTGTTTGTTCGAGCGATACCAGCACCATGTCCTCCAGATCGCGGGCTTGGCCGAACCAGTGATGGGCAAGGGTAATAGCGGTCGCATCGCTTTCGACAATCGTCGTGGTCTTTAAGCGGGCAGACATTTCGGCGGCAAAATCGACATTGGCGTCCCGAAGGATCGGGCTTGAGCGAATGTGTCCGCTGCGATGTTCGATCACGCCGGGCAAACCTAGGCAGATGCTGTGTATTTCGCTCAGCGCCAAGCCTGCATCCAGCACACAGCGCCGAACCCCATCCTCGACGATATCGGCAATGACACTGATCGGTTGGCGGTCAATGCGGATCGGCAGGGTGAGAGCGGCCAGCACACTGCCGCAGAAATCAGTGACTACGAAGACCATGCGGTTGGCAGCAATTTTCGCGCCAACAACACGGGCGGCGGCTGGATTAAGCTCCAGCATCACCCGCGGCCGTCCACGAACGCTTTCACTGCGAATGTCGCCCTCGTGGCGCGTCAGGATAAGCCCGTCGTCCAGAAGAGAGCCGGTAATCGCCGATACGGTGGTCGGGGAAAGCTCAGTACGCTCAGTGATCTCCACCCGCGAAATCGGACCATGGCGCCGGATGCTGTCCAAAACGCTGAAACGGTTCATTGCGCGCATGAGTTCTGGGTCGGCAGTCTTCATTTCCACCTGCGGTATCTTCGACGTCGAAGCCCGATTTAATTTGCGACGCGTATTAATAAGAGCTTCTTTAAGACATTTTCAACTGGATCCGCAATGATAAAGATAACAGTTCAGTGGTCTCGGTCACACATTCTGAGCCGTTTGGCGGATCAGCCTTGACAGGATACGCAGTCATGCGAGATATTTAATCCGGATACTGAATTAAAGCTTTGGGAGGAGCGTAATTAATGTCCAGCACGACGAACAAGAAAAATTTGCTTGCAGCGAGTGCCCTCGGCCTTGCCAGCGTGCTGATGATGGCAGGCACAGCCTCGGCTGACAACATCATCCGCTGGATGCATGTCGAGCAGGTGCCGTCGACAATCGCCTTGTGGAATAAGATAGCCAAGGATTTCGAGGCGAAGCACCCTGGCGTCAAGATTGAACTGCAGTTCCTGGAAAACCAGGCTTTCAAGGCAAAGCTGCCGACGCTGCTGCAGTCGCAAGATGCGCCCGGCATGTTCTACACCTGGGGCGGCGGCGTTCTTCAGGCGCAATCGGTCACCGGTGCTCTGCGGCCTCTCGATGCCACCATGGATGCGAATGAGGGCGAGTGGCGTAAGTCGACCAACCCGTCGGCGATCGAAGGGCTGACCTTCGACGGCAAGCTATGGGCGGCACCTTCCAAGAGTGGCCTTATTTCCTTCTATTACAACAAGGACCTTTTCAAGAAAGCCAATATCGATGCCAACAAGATTGCCACTTGGGATGAGTTCTTGAGCGCCGTAAAGACGCTAAAGCAGGCGGGTATCACGCCGATCGCCGGTGGCGGTCGCGACAAGTGGCCTCTGCATTTTTATTGGAGCTATCTTGCCATGCGCGAGGCGGGCCAAAAAGGATTCGCAGACGCAAAGTCGGGAAATAATGAAGGTTTCGCAGGCGAAGCTTTCGTTAAGGCAGGACAGCATCTGGCCGAACTCGGCAAGCTTGAGCCCTTCCAGAACGGCTATCTCGGCGCCACTTGGAATGATGCGCTTGCTGCTTTCGGCGACGGGCGTGCAGCGCTTATTCTGAGTTTCGAGAATACTCCGGCTACCCAGGCCACAAACTCTACGACCCGCAAGGGTCTGGCTGACGACAATATCGGACGCTTCGCTTTCCCAGTAGTGAAAGGTGCGCCCGGCGTGGTTACGGACAGCCTGGGCGGTCTCAATGGCTGGGCGGTGACAAAGAATGCTCCGCCGGAAACTGAGGAATTTCTTCGCTACATGGGAAGCCTCGACGTCCAAAAGGCGCTCGCCAAGGAAACACAGATTATGCCGGTGACCAGGGGAGCCAGTGAGGCAGTGGCCAGGCCGCTGCTGAGAGAGGTTGCCGACGCGCTTGCAAAGGAAACCTGGCACCAGAATTTTCTCGATCAGGATCTCGGCCCCAATGTGGGTGCCATCGTCAACGATGTCAGCGTCGAGATCGTTTCAGGCGGTGTGGAGCCTGCCGATGCCGCGCAGCAGATAGAGGATGCCTACTCCCTCGAGCGCAAATAAACCTCATGGTGCTCCCCGTGCCTGAGCTTCGGCTTGGGGAGCGCCACTCGTTTTAGCGCCCGCTGCAGCTTGGGTGCTTCTGAGGGGCCTGAAATTCGATGAGCAATGTGCTGATGTCCACCAATGCCGCGTCCTCCGCCATGCCGCTCGCGCTTCCCAAACGTGGCCGACGTTCGCTCGCCCACAGTAAATGGCCGGTTTTGATCCTTTTCCTGCCACCGGCGCTTCTTCTGTTCACCGTGCTTGTCATCCTGCCGATGGGCGAAGCCGCCTGGTATTCCTTCTACAACTGGAACGGCTATGGCAGCCCGACGCAGTGGATCGGTCTGCGCAACTACCAGCTCATTTTCCGAAATGCCGCCTTCACGCAGGCGCTGATCAATAATGGTTTGATCGTGCTGGCCTCCATCTGCATCCAGATCCCCCTGGCTCTCTGGTTGGCCACGATGATCTCGAGCCGGATCAAGGGCGCGCTTGTCTTTCGGCTCATTTTCTTCCTGCCTTATGTTCTGGCGGATGTCGCGGCCGGCATGATCTGGCGCTTCGTTTACGATGGAGATTTCGGGCTTGTCGGCGGCATTGCCAGCTTCTTTGCGGCGGACCCGCCGTTCTGGCTCGCCGACCGGGACGTCGCCATGTATGCCATCCTTGGCGTCGTGGTCTGGAAATATTTCGGATTTCACATGATGCTGTTCATTGCCGGACTGCAGGCAATCGACAAGAGCGTGCTCGAAGCAGCCGATATTGACGGTGCCACAGGCTTCCAAAAATTCCGGCTGGTAACGCTGCCTCTGCTTGGCTCGACAGTACGGCTTTCCGTCTTCTTCGGCGTCGTCGGTTCTCTGCAGCTCTTCGACATGATCATGCCGCTTACCGGCGGCGGACCTTCGAACTCGACGCAGACCATGGTAACCTTCCTTTACAACTTCGGCGTGACCCGCATGCAGATCGGCTTCGGCAGCGCCGTCGGCGTCGTGCTTTTTGTGCTCTGCGTGACCCTCGCCTTCAGCTACAAGCGGATATTCATGCGCCATGACTGAACTTTCTGCCGCACAGCCGATCGATGCCGCCAGCGCTCCCACCTCTGGTCAGCGCGTCCGCACCAGCATGCAGCTCTATATGTACGTGTCGCTGATCTTGGTGGCAGCGATCGTCATCATCCCTTTAGCCAGTACCGCGCTCGGCGGCTTCAAGACCCTCGGCGACCTTCGTGGCAACCCGTTCGGGCTTCCGACAGAGTGGCAGTGGTCGAACTATACCGACATAATTTTCAGCAAGCGCTACTGGCTGCAAATGAGCAATTCACTGATCATAGCGCTGTTGACGGTGTTTCTGACGCTTGCCTTTGGAGCCATGGCCGCCTTCTGCTTTGCCCATATCCGATTCTTCGGCTCGAGCTATCTGTTGAACTATTTCCTGATCGGGTTGATGTTTCCAGCGGCCACTGCGATCCTGCCGCTCTATATCCGCATCCGTGATCTCGGACTTATCGATACCTATTGGGGCGTGGTGCTTCCGCAGGTGGCGTTTGGCATGGGCATGAGCATCATGCTGTTCCGCAATTACTTCCGAAATCTGCCTTCCGAGCTTTTCGATGCAGCCTTTGTGGACGGCTGCGGCTATATGCGCTTCTTCTGGCACGTTACCCTGCCGCTCTCGCGGCCGATCATTGCGACGGTTGGCATTATCTCCTTTGTCAGCAGCTGGAACAACTACATCGTTCCGCTGATCATGCTGAATTCTGAAAGCCGCTACCCATGGCCCCTCGGCATCATGATCTACCGGGGTGAGTTCAGCACGGAATGGCAGCTGGTGCTCGCCTTCATCACCCTCACCATCCTGCCCACCATCATCGCCTTTTTCCTGGCCCAGAAGCATATCATTGCAGGCCTGACGGCCGGCGCAGTGAAATCCTGAGCCCGACCCGGAGTATCCCCAATGGCATCCGTCGAACTGAAACAAGTCCGCAAGTTCTATGGCGCACTTGAAGTCATCCATGGCGTGTCTCTGTCGATCGAGGACGGCGAGTTCGTTGCGCTCGTCGGTCCCTCCGGCTGCGGCAAATCCACTCTGCTGCGCATGATCGCCGGACTTGAAGAGATCAGTGGCGGCGACATCATTATCGGCAACACGGTCGTCAACGATCTGACGCCACGCGAGCGCAACATCGCCATGGTCTTCCAGTCCTATGCGCTTTACCCGCATATGACGGTCGCGGAAAACATGGGCTTCAACCTGAGGCTTGCGGGCACGCCCAAGCCGGTGATCGCCGAACGCGTCAACGAGGCTGCGCGCATGCTGGACCTGCTGCCGCTACTTGACCGCAAACCTGCGCATCTGTCCGGCGGGCAAAGGCAGCGCGTGGCCATGGGGCGCGCAATCGTGCGAAATCCCGCTGTGTTTCTATTTGATGAGCCATTGTCCAACCTCGATGCCAAGCTTCGAGTGCAGATGCGCTCTGAGATCAAGCAATTGCATCAGAAGGTCGGAACGACTTCCGTCTATGTCACCCATGACCAAATCGAGGCAATGACCCTGGCTGACAGGATTGTGGTGTTGAACCAGGGCCGCGTTGAGCAGGAAGGCACGCCGATGGAGCTTTACCGCAAGCCGGCCAACCTATTCGTTGCTGCCTTCATCGGTTCACCTGCGATGAACCTCCTCGACGGCATGGTTGATGGCGAGGATGGATATGCGGCAGCCCGGCTTGGCGACGGTACGGCGATCCGGATCGCACCTAATCGCCAGGTCAAGCGTGGCCAAGCGATTAAAATCGGCTTGCGGCCTGAACACTTAAGCCCCGGTAGGGGCGGCACGACGCTTGCTGGTCAAACGCTCTTGGTGGAGCCGACCGGCGCACAGACGCATGTCGTCTTCGATCTTGCAGGGCAGTCTGTAACGGCAATTGTCGACGGCGAATATCCGGCTCGCTATGGTGTCCAGTTTGAGGCATCTATTCCGCCTGAACAGGTGTATGTTTTTGACCGGGAAAGCGGAATGTCTCTTTAGCGAGTTGCAATGAGATATGGAGAAACGGCTGTTAAAGAGTTGGGATGAACCTGCCGCACCTCCTGGCCGCAGCCACTTTCTCTGCAGCTTCAGGGCCAGGCTTCTGGAACCCGTCCGGCTCCGACAATAGGGGCATAACTTGTCAGGGGCCGTTGACCGATAACCGTCGCCACGCGCAGCCTTTGTGCGTCAAGCCTCCGACATGGGTGCGCCTGCTAGAAGATGTAACTCGCGAGGGCAGCGGCTCTCGCGACCCTCGATCCTGGACACCAAATACTTGAGGACCCTGGACAGAGACGCATCATCGACGGGTTTGGCCAAGACGCCTATAGCAACGTCAGTGTTCGGTGGAACCGCTTCCGGATTGGCGGTCACGATCACGACAGCAGTCCCATGTTTGGAGAAGTCTCGAGCGATGTCTAATCCGCTCGCACCGTCAAGCAAATTTAGGTCTATCAGCGCGATATCCGCCTCACCCAGATAGTCGAGCGCGTGACTACGGCTCGCAGCAGCACCTATGACTTCATAGCCGAGGTCAGCGATGGCCTGTTCGGCCGCCGCGGCTATGAGGAAATGATCCTCGATGACGAGAACCTTGTAGGGCATGCGCGATTGCTTCTTCATCATCGGAGAACGCAGAGCTGATTTCTTCTGTTCCATCCGTCAAGCCGCAGGCCCCACAACAGCTAAACATTTAGCTCTTGTCCGCCCTGCACCTCTTCCATGCGACCATTCAGAGCATCCACCATCGCCAGCAGGAACTGCTTACGCCTCGGCTTGCCAGTCGCATTGGCCGCTATCTTCAGGGGGTTCTGTATCCTTTGGATGAAGCCCGCGTGGTCAAAGGTGTCTGCAGCCAGGTTCACTTCCACCTCTTCCATGAAATGGGCCAGAAGAGGCTCGAGTGCCAAGTTCGGATCCTTCTGGAAGTGGTTAGCCAATTGCTGAGCAAGCTTTCCCATCTGCAGGTACGGGCCACATTCACTACTCATCCGGATCTCCTCTGCTCGGATATCCCTCATCTGGCATTTCATGTTTCCGGTCACCAGCCCCTTGTTGCAAATTTTCATGCTCCACGACACCAGCGGCTGCCTCTAGACGGGTGCGCAACGATTTGAAAGTGTTGCCAACCTTGGCTGTTTGCCGAATAAGCATGCTACGGCAGCTGAAGAGGATCCGCATCTTTGTTAGAAATGGCAAGATCATCTCCATAATACGGCGATAGCACGTACCTCGGCTGGTTGATGAGGACGAGCAGAGTGCAGAAAAAGGCGCCACCTGATCGTCTTATCGTCATGTTCACCGGCTCTGTATCGTCGTGTTCAAGAACGCAAATTTTCCGTGACTGCTCAAGGCAGCCGATGTCCTGTGCTTGCGGAAATTCCAACACCTCCTGTGGGGCGAACGCTTCGGAGAAGACGCCTTTAACGCTTGTCGGCCCGCGCTCTATCGAACTTCACGAGCTTGTAAACCGTGGTCAAGTTCTCTTCCCCTGCTTGCTGTAGAGGGATGCTGATCCTCGAAATTCGTGTTCCGTAGAAATCTGATTGATCACCGAAGCGATCTTGGCAGCCCCGCGTCCGGAGGGTTCAATCGCGTTGGCGTAATCATCAGGCTCATCGAATATCACGCGCAGATCGACGACAGGCAGCTTTCGAGATGAGGCTTCACGTAAGATACTGTCGTTGAAGACAACCAGAGCGAGGTTGGCGGCCCGCCGCTGTGCCGGATCTGGTAGCTGCACGTCATATATGGTGCAAAGTATTGTTGGGATGCCCAATTCCGCGACCTTATCGAGCATCTGGGCGTATGCGGACAGAAAGTCATCGCGCACATCTGCAACCGTTGAAAGGGCTTCAGCTATCGAGCGCGCAGGTCTGGCAAGAACATCGATATTCCTGAGGGCGTCATTTCCACCGACGCTGACAGCGAGATGGGTCACATCGTCAGGCAGCGCCGACAGTTGCTTAGGCACGTCCGCGACGACAGCACCGTCGCGCGCTACGAGAATGGCGTCACCTTTGCCGCCAAGCTCATGCTTCAGGTGGGTTATGACCTCACCGCCGGCGGCAACATAGGCTCCGTTGTCGAAGATTGAATCACCGATTAAAGCGACTTTAATCATCCTCTCTCCTTTATACGCCTGCACTGGGCGCACTCCATTGAGCAAAGTTGTCGCGGAAAAACCCAGAAGAAGAGACCGCCTGTTCAGCAGGATCGGGTTACAAGGTTCGCGGAAACCGCTTTCGGACAAGCTCATGGACAGCATCCTTATGGAGCGTGGGCTTTGTACGCTCGCTCATCGGCCGTCAGCCTTACGGGCAGGGAATGGCGGCCCGCCCGCCCGCGGATGGCATCCCGTTGGGGTGGGTCTGGTCGGTCTCCCTCTAACAGGATAGCGGCTTCGAGTGCCGCACGAACGAAGGCCTCTCTTGCAAGCTCAGAGGAATACTGGCAGCTCACAGCGGCTTCGCAATTGGTGACAGCGCTTCGGTAGTGCCTTCCTCGTGCCGAGGGCCAGCAATTGGCAAGTTTTTCAAGCGCCTGCGCGGGACTTGCGATTGTCTCCAGCCTCCATCTCGCAACCTTCACCCGAACGGGTGTCTTCCAATGTGGCTCAATACGACTTGGAGTTTTTCGAAAATGCATCCTATCCCTGTCTCCTTAGACAAAGGAAACAGGCTCCTGCCGGTGGCGTTCCCGCTCGGTACGATTGCAGACGAAGGTCACAGCATATTTGTGGCTGATGATGCTTCAAGGATGAGATGTCCGATTGCAGGGATCGGCATAGTCGATTAGCAAGTCTGTCCTACTCAGCATCACCATGAGACCAGGAGCATTTTCGAACATCTGACGGTAGCATTCCCGCTCGTAGATGACGCTTCACTCCCAGCGCCCGTCCAGCGATAAAGCCCCAGTGAATTCCATATTTCGCTCCAGTCACAGGTAGCGGCTGGCCCAGCGCTTCGTGCTTGGCCCCAGGATCGGGAGGAACTCTTCATTGTAGATGGCAATAAGATCCGCGCCCCAGAAAAGACACTGAGGAAATTTCGACGCCACTATGGCATCAACATGATCCTCAAAGCACTATCCCACATCTCGATTGGCCCGAGGCTGATTGTCTCCCATGGGAATTCCTGATCCTGTCGGCCATCACGCCGCTCGACAAGGGAAGGGGATGCTAGCCATGGCCGCTCGGCTGCAAAGGGTTCATGTGTGGATACGGGCTAGCAAACTGAAGTGGCAAGATACAGATCGCAAGCCCCTAGCCCAAACGGAAATCTGCTTAAGAGGATCGCAAGGTTGTCGAATCGGCTGGCAGCCTTCCTGGCTCTGCTGCTGCACCAGGGCGGTTGATCGGACAGGGTCTTCCGATTACCAGGACACGCATTCGGGTTAAGGCGCCTTTGCCGCCCCGTTGAACGGCACGACATTGTTTAGATCCGCAGCTTGCCTTGCCTGGACGAACCCATCGATAAGGGCCTCGATTGTGAATGGCTTGGCAACGACCGGACGCCCTAAATCCGCCCCCTGCTCCATCTTGTCGCTGTAGCCAGTCATCAATACGACCGGCAGCTTAGGCTTCATGTCGTCTAATCTGCTTGCCAGATCGATCCCCGACATTCCCGGCATCATGATGTCGCTGAGAACCATCTCGACATCCGGCGAATGCTGCAGACGGTTCAAAGCCTCATCCCCACTCGAAGCAACCAGGATGTTTGAGATATGCGGCTCTAGCAACATCCGAACGGATTCCAACGACTCCGGCGTGTCATCAACGATCAGGATGGAACGCGGAAACTGCTGAGCCGACCTGTCCTGAATTTGTTGCTGACGCTCCTCCTTTGACCGAGGAAGGAACAGGGTAAACGCACTGCCGCGACCCACGAGGCTCGCTACCCGAACCGAGCCACCGCTCCCTTTCGCGAAGCTGTGAACCTGCGTCAGTCCGAGACCGGATCGGCCGTCCTTGCCGGTGAAAAACGGTTCGAAGACGCGTCTTAGATCGTCTTGTGCAATGCCTTTGCCCGTATCTGCGACAGCCAGCGCCACGACTTCGCCCGACAGTCCCGGCTCTTCAAGACCAGCTTCTTTGACATTGCGTGCTGAGATCCGGATCTCACCACCATTGGGCATCGCGTCCTTGGCATTGGTCACCAGATTGATCAGTGCGATCTCAAGTCCTGCCGGGTCTGCATGAACGGACCATATGTCCGCAGGTATCTCCAGAGTGACGACGAGGCTGTCGTTGGCGGCCTGTCGAAGGAGAGGAACAATTTCCGGTAGCTTTAGGTCTAGGTCTATCCGCTCAGCTCCCTGATTCGACCGTCGCGAGAACGAAAGCAGACGCTGAGTGACTGCCTTTCCCCTCGCTATTCCGTCGGTCATATGAGCGAGCATCTTGCTGACCCTCTGCTCATCGTCCCGTCGCCGCTTGATGCCTTCGACACCCGACTGGAAAACCATCAGGAGATTGTTGAACTCATGTGCTGCCTGGCCAGTGAGCTTTCCCAAGGCATCCATTCGCTGCCAATTCGCGATGGACTCAAGTTCCCGGTTCCTCGCCCGAACCTCCCGCAGAAATAGGTAGACGGCTGACGCGGCCAGAAGCAGCGTGAGACAGCTTGCGCCAATGAACAGCAGCGACGCCTTCCGGGAAAGAGCTTGATATTCCGCAAGCGGAAGCCCCACTCTGACGCGCCAGGGGACGTCCTTGAGTGATGCTTGGGCAACCCGCAGTTCGGACCCGTCTTTCATTTCACCGCGCCCGAAGTCGCTCCCGTTAAAATTGGCAAACATAGCGGCTTCACCGCCAGCCAGGTTCGGATTGCCTGTTGAAGCAACCAGCCGATCCTGGCCATCGACCACCCAGGCGGACCAGGTGGATGGAAGACCATTTGCATGAAGAAGATTGGTTAGGATCGCAGGGCGAATGACGACAGATAGGACGGCGCGTAATTTATCCTTCCTCTCAATGGGCACCCTCACCGCGAAGGCAGCCCTTCCTTTTGGCCCCAACATCACGTTCCCGACGGTTGGATGACCCGTTTTCACGACGTGGTTGTGGCTTGCTGTGTCAGTGACCTGCTGGCCCTTATCGTCACCACTGGGCATCGAAATAACGATCACCCCTTCAGCGTTTGTTACCCGAACCTGCTCCCACTCGGGCACTCGATCCCGCAAGCGCCGTACGATCTCGCTGAAGGCCGGTACTGATATGGGTGGATCGAGCCGGGGGGATTCCGCAATGATGGTCAGAAGCTTGATCTGCGATTCCAGTTCACGCTGCAAAGCGTTTGCAAGGAGCTGCGCCTTGCTTTGGACCTCGCTGTCCAGGAAATGCTGCCTTTCTTGTATGAAGTAGCGCCCCATGACTCCCACCAGTGCGACGACTGGAATCAAGGCTACGAGGAGAAGAAGAAGGGCCGGACGCGCTTTATTCAAATGACACCTGCAAGATCAGATACGCCAAGATAGCATGCCTTCTCGTTCATGTGACGCAAAGGCGACGAAGATCAAGAAGACTTTTTCAACAACATGGTTCTGCCGGTGAACGTTATTTACCTACCAGCCAATCCGCTGCCGCTGAAGGTTCGCTGCCTCCTCGACTGGATCGCCCCGCGCCTACGTGCGCAGATGGCTTCCTAATGTCTGTACCAGCCGTCCTTTGACGGCTAGCAAAGCTCGTCCGCTCTTAGTTGTCATGGTTGAGGATAAGCCGGTGCCGGAGGCGGATGCCTAACATTTTCTTTGCTTTCGCGCCGACGATGTTATTTTGACAACGTGTTCCCGTCCACGCAGCCCGATGATCTGCCGCTATAACCAACAAGGAGGCGTGGAGCAGTTCCTTTCGCCTGGGCAGAAAGCATTCGTGGCTTGGCTGCGGTCGGCGGATTACACGCAGGCCCTAACGCAAAAAGCTCCTCGAGCGTTATGCAGAGGAGCTTGGAATGAAGAAGCTGGACTTGTCGAATTTACAAGTTTTGTTGGTTGCGGGGGCAGGATTTGAACCTGCGGCCTTCAGGTTATGAGCCTGACGAGCTACCGGGCTGCTCCACCCCGCGTTATTGATGTAACTGCGACGCAGTTTAGTTGTTTGGTGCAC
>NZ_SMTL01000002.1 GCF_004358025.1 Rhizobium deserti
ACCCGCCCCGATCTGATCTTGCAACCGGGATCAGCCGCTCAGATCGGGGCTGATCCTCGAGCCGTAGAGCGCTGAAAGTGACATTTCTACTTTGCACCACGGCGGACAATTCAACCTTGCAGCCACATAGTCTGGCGTTAGGTGGGCTGGTGCTGACACGCCCGGTATCTTAGAGTGCACCTCTTCTGGTTCCTTCATCTCAGTTTCCCGAGCCCATGCCGTCAAACAATTCCCAGCACCCGCGCTTCGTTCTGCTCGATGGCCTACGCGGCATTGCTGCGCTTTTCATTATCCAGCGCCATGCCCCAAGTCTGCTCGGCGACGAGCTGCCATCCAGTTATCTCGGCGTCGACCTGTTCTTCGCGCTGAGCGGCTTTGTGCTGGCACATGCCTATGGCGCAGCGATTGCGGATCAATGGATCTCGGCGTTGGCTTTCATGAAGATGCGGCTCTTCCGCCTTTATCCGCTTTACGGGCTGGCGCTGTTCCTAATGACGACCTTTTTCATCACGCTTTGGCTTTCTAACGTTCCCACGCCGCTCGATGACCTGCATCGACCCATTGACCTGCAGGAGCTCGCCATCGCTCTCGTCACCGGCTTGCTCTTCATTCCTGCGCCCTTCAGCCTGACGCTCAACGGCGCGCTTTTCCTCGTGCATCCCGCCTGGTCGTTGTTCAATGAGCTGGTCGCCAACATCGTCTACGGCCTTTGGGGTGCCCGCGCCCGTACCAAGCACCTTCTGATCGTGGTTGCGGTGAGCGCGGTGGTCCTCGTGTTTGCCGCTGCCGAATTCGGCCGACTGCATGCCGGCTTCCGCTGGAGCGAGATGCATGCCGGAATGGCGCGTGTCTTCTTCTCCTTCTTCGTCGGTGTTTTGATCTACCGGCTGCGTTCACGCTTACCGAAGGTGCAGCCGCTGGTCGCCATCGGGTGCCTGGCCTTCGTCATCCTGATCCTGGCATTTCCGACGCCCAAGCCTCTGAAGGCCTATTTCGACCTGTTCGTCGTCGTTTTCTGCTGGCCCGGCCTGCTGTTGGTTGCCAGCCGTTGCGTTCCCGATCCGGTGACTGGAAAGATCTCAGCTTTTCTCGGCACCGCATCCTACGCCGTTTACGTGCTGCATGTGCCGCTCTTGGCTTGGACGGAACATCTGCTGCCCCATATAACCGACAGCCGTGCCATACCCTATGCCGGTCTGGTTCTGATGGCGGCTATCACCGCGGTATCCTGGTATGTTACGGTCCACATGGACCAGCCGCTGCAACGCTGGTTCAAGAACCGCTTGCGAAGGCCACAAGTTTTTCGCCCGATAAGCGATAGCGGATCCACTCGTTAAGCGGCTCCGCGCCGATTGCACCGTAAACGCGAATGGCGGGCGTATTCCAGTCCAGGACGCTCCACTCGAAACGCCCGCAGTTATTCTCGACAGCAATGGCCGCCAGGCGCCGCAGCATTGCCTTGCCGGCACCCATCCCGCGAGCGTCGGGTGTTACATACAAGTCCTCAAGATAGAGCCCGTTCCTGCCCTGCCAGGTGGAATAGTTGAAGAACCAGACTGCCATGCCGATCGGTTCGCCATCCATCTGGCAGATCAGGGCACGGGTTACCGCCCCTGCCCCAAAAATCGTCTCTTCGATAGTCTCGACAGTCGCCAGAACTTCGTTCTCTGCCTTTTCATAGATTGCCAGCTCACGGATAAACCGCAGAAGCGTCGGCGCATCTTCGCGAACAGCTTCGCGGATATGGAGCGGCATGTGGGGATAACTCTCTTAGTTTGGTCCGCCGTTAGGCCGGTTTGCGGAAACCAACAAGCAAAGCCGAGGCTTCACTCCGCCGCATCCTTGATCTCGGCAACCGCTTCGATTTCGTAGGTATAGCCGTCCAGCATTCCATAGGCCTGTTCTATGTTGGCGATTTCGGTTTCGGCCTTGGTGATTGCGTCCGATATCGTTCCGCAGCGCGCCCGCAGCATCCGTCCGAGAACGTCATTGCCCGGCTTGCGGCCCATGCGGTCCAGATGATTGCGGATGCGAGCCCGGTGGCGCTCCATTTCGAGAATGTGGAAGCGGGCGTTGACGACCTTGTCGGTCAGCTTACGCCGCATGGCGGCAACCGGATCGAAGGAACCCGGATCCCGCTCGTCAAGGATCATCTCGTTGACCAGCGTTTCGAGAATAACCAGGCCGTGGAGATCCTTGCTGTCGGCAAGTTCCGCATCGTATCCCGTGTCGTCATAGACCTTACGCCGCAACGGGTCGTTCAGCAGCTCATAGGACGTCGTCAGCCGGCTGAAGAGCTCGACATCGCCGCCCGTGTCCGGGTGAGCCGACTTCGCGCGCTTGCGATAGGCGGTCTTTATGGCGGCGCCGTCCGCTTCGCGGGCAACGCCAAGAATCTCGTAAGGGTCGATCACAGCGTCACCTGTTTTCGGCAAGTCGGTTTCAATCTGGTAACGGCTAAACTCCGTGGCCTCAAGCCATTATCCATTCATATGGCCAATTAGGGGCAGTCCCCGTCCCTGCCCCATTTTCCACAGCTAGTGCCTGAGAAAGGGCATCATCGTGCGCCGGCCATCCGCGACCGGTGCCATGAGAAAGCTCAAGAGGACACACGGCAAGAGGACCACAAAAGTGCCGATCAAGCTGACATGTTCGGCAATCAAGCCGAGCAGCGGCGGCACCCCGATGGTTGATAGCATGAGGGTCAAGGAAAGTGCCGCCAGATTTTCGGACGGTCGTCCCTTGCCGAGCGCGATTGTCGTCGAAACAGCCAGCGGAAAAGCCAGAGCCACACCGCAGCCGATCAGGAACAAGGCTGAACCCGCCATGAAGAAGCTCGAACTTCCCACCAGCAGCATGATGCCCGCGGCAACCGATATGGCCGATCCACGCACAAGCACGGTCGCCCCGAACCCGTCCCGCAACTTGTCCCCCGCAAGCCGGGTCAACCCCATACCTATGGTGAAAGCAGCATAGAGAATGCCGGCAATGGCCGGATCGGCACGAAGCTGCTCGCGCAGGAAGAATATGCCCCAGTCATAAACGGCGCCCTCGACGATGCAGAGGCCGAAGACCATGAGGCAGATCAGCAGGATGGTCCGATCGGGAATGACATAAGCAGAGCGCTTCCCCGCTGCGGGACTGGCCGGCGCGGCATCCTTGGGCGTGACGACCCACACCAGAAGACAAGCCAGTAGGGTAAAGGCCGCTGCCATGATCTGTTGCAGGAACGGGGTGACCGCTTTTTCCGCGAGGAAGCCGGAACAAACGGATCCCGCCAACAGGCCGACGGACCAGAAACCGTGACTTCGGGAAAGCACCTTCTTGCCCGTTCGCTGTTCGATGCCTGTCGAGATCATGTTGGCGGCGACGTCGAATATCGTCCTGAAAAAGCCGAACAGGAAAAAGCAGATCAGGAAGCCCCAGAGTGGTGCGATCGTCAGCAAAGGGCTGAGCAAGGCACAGACCGGCAATGTCAGGACAGCCGTCAGCCTTGGGGTCAGCCTGTCTGTGATGCGGCCGGCAATCGGCAAGGCGAGGAAGGTCCCGACCGGAGCGCTCAGGAGCGCTAAGCCCAGCACCGCTTTGTCGACGCCCAGGGACAGTTGGATGGCGGGCAGGCGCGTGAAAAGAGAAATGAAAAGGATCGCATTGCTGAAATAAAGCAGCGCCGGTGGCAAAAGGATTTTCATGGAAAGGTAATCCGCGAATCGAGGCTCCGTGCCCATTCGTGCCAGCCTCCCCCGCCCGCCGCAAGCCGCCTGTCGCTCGTGCCGGCAGAGGTAAAACAGGCTTTCGGGAATAAATTAGTCTGTGCATCTTTTCCTTCGACGCAAAGGCGCTAGCATCCCTGCTGTGTCAGAAGGAAAACTCGATCATGGTCCGAAGGATTGCGGTGCTTTTGGTTTCTGCTCTCATCTGCGCCGCGGGAGCCCGCGCAGAAGACCCGGTGGTTCAAGCCCAATCAGTCATTGCGAGCCAGATCGCCGCGCTGATGCACGAAGACGCCGAAACAGCTTATTCTTTTGCGTCTCCCGGCATCCGAAGCCTCTACCCCGACAAGAATGCGTTTCTTTCGATGGTTCGAAAGCAATACGACGCCGTTTCCAACGCCGGAACCTACGCCTTCGGCCGCTCCAAGCTGATCGGCGGTGGCGAAGTCGTGCTGCAGGAGGTGATGATCAGCGCCAAGGAGGGCAAGGACTGGACCGCCATCTACGAGATGAGGCTCATGGATGACGGTTCCTATAAGGTCAATGGTGTCAGGATGATCCGCAACACCGCCAGCCAGGGTATATGACGCGGGCGACACACGCCATGGCCTGTCACAGCGGCGCAATATCGCCCTCAGCCCAGGCCTGCTGTGTTTCGGCATAGAAGTCGGCGAAACGACCTTCGGCAATCGCCTGGCGGATACCCTTCATCAGGTCCTGATAATAATGGAGATTGTTCCAGGACAGGAGCATCCCGCCAAGAGCCTCGTCTGACCGCACCAGGTGATGCAGATAGGCACGCGAGTAATCCCGGGCTGCCGGACAGCTGGATTCTTCATCCAGCGGCCGCGTGTCTTCGGCATGCCGGGCATTGCGGATATTGACCTTGCCGCGGCGCGTGAAGGCCAGCCCATGGCGGCCGGACCGGGTCGGCATGACGCAGTCGAACATGTCTATGCCACGCGCAACGGATTTCAGGATATCGTCCGGCGTGCCGACCCCCATCAGGTAACGCGGCTTTTCTGCCGGAAGCACTGGAAGCGTCGTTTCCAGCATTTTCAGCATCACGTCCTGCGGCTCGCCCACCGCAAGCCCGCCGACGGCATAGCCCTTCAGATCCAGCTGCGTCAGGCCTTGAGCCGAGCGGACGCGCAGGTCCGGCTGGTCACCGCCTTGCACGATGCCGAACATGGCCTTGCCAGGCTGCTCGCCGAAAGCCACGCGGCAGCGTTCAGCCCAGCGCAATGACAGTTCCATCGCCCGCTCGATCTCTTTTGGCTCCGCCGGAAGAGCGACGCATTCGTCGAGCTGCATCTGGATGTCGGAGCCGAGCAGGCCCTGGATCTCGATAGAGCGTTCTGGCGACATATGGTGAAGGCTGCCGTCCACATGGCTCTTGAAGGTGACGCCCTTTTCGTCGAGCTTGCGCAGCCCCGACAGCGACATAACCTGAAAGCCACCGCTGTCGGTCAGAATCGGATGCTCCCAGCGGATCAGCTTGTGAAGCCCGCCTAGCCGTGCCACGCGCTCAGCGCCGGGGCGAAGCATCAGATGATAGGTATTGCCGAGGATGATGTCCGCCCCGGTATCGCGCACCTGGTCGAGATACATTGCCTTGACGGTCCCGACTGTTCCGACGGGCATGAAGGCAGGCGTGCGGATCGTGCCGCGCGGCATGGAGATTTCGCCAAGACGTGCGCCTGCATCCGTGGCTTTGAGGGTGAACTGGAAATTCTCGGTCATCGTGTTTCAGTCTTTCCGGAAAAGCAGGCTCGCGTCTCCATAGGAGTAGAAGCGGTAGCCCTTGGATATGGCGTGGTCATAAGCGGAGCGCATGATCTCCAAGCCCGAAAATGCCGAAACCAGCATGAAAAGGGTTGATCGTGGCAGGTGGAAATTGGTCATCAGCACGTCGACTGCCTTGAAGCGGTAACCGGGCGTGATGAAGATGCCGGTGGCGCCGCTCCAGGCTTGGATCGTGCCGTCGTCGCCGGCCGCACTTTCGATCAGCCGCAGGGATGTCGTGCCGACGCAGACGATGCGCCCACCTCGCGCTTTCACGGCATTCAGCCGCGCCGCGATCTCCGGGCTGACATAGCCGATCTCCTGGTGCATCCGGTGATCGCTCGTGTCGTCCGCCTTGACCGGCAGAAATGTCCCTGCCCCTACATGCAAGGTCACGAAATGGCGCTCTATGCCAGCCGCATCGAGAGCCTCGAAAAGCGCTGGCGTGAAATGCAACCCAGCCGTCGGCGCGGCGACTGCGCCTTCTTCGCGGGCATAGATGGTCTGGTAGTCTTGTTGGTCCTGCGCATCCTCGGGCCGCTTGGCGGCGATATAGGGTGGCAGCGGTATGTGTCCGACCTCCATGATCGCCTCGTCCAGGGCAGGTCCTGCCAGATCGAAGCGCAGCGTGACTTCGCCACCCTCGCCCTTGTCTTCGACCGTGGCCGCGAGCGCGCCCAGCAGGCAGGCATTGCCGTCATGGCCGAACTCAATGCGGTCGCCGGGCTTGATGCGCTTGCCGGGCTTGGCGAAGGCCTTCCATCGATCCGGAGCGGTGCGCATGTGCAAGGTCGCCGAGACCGGCTGTGTCCCTGCCCCCTCGCGCAAGCGCGTGCCCTCGAGCTGGGCCGGAATGACCTTGGTGTCGTTGAAGACCAGCGCGTCACCCGGCTTCAGGAACGTCGGTAGATCGAAAACATGATGATCGGCGAGAGCCGGTTCTTCATCGGGCTTGATAACAAGCAGCCGCGCAGTTTCGCGCGGGCTTGCCGGCCTCAGCGCAATGTTTTCTTCCGGCAGATCGAAATCAAACAGATCGACACGCATTGCAGATGTCCAGATAAGCGAAACCCGCTCCAGCGTAGGTTGGAGCGGGTTTTCCGATTTAAAATAGGATTAAACATCGGCGGCGACGCGAATCGACACAATCGCGTCAGGATCCTTAGGCGGCTCGCCCTTGTTGATTTTGTCGACATTTTCCATGCCTTCGATGACCTGACCCCAGACGGTATACTGCTTGTCCAGGAAGGTCGCATCGTCGAAGCATATGAAGAACTGCGAGTTGGCGGAGTTTGGATCGCTGGAACGCGCCATGGAGCAGACGCCGCGCAGGTGTTTGACGGCGGAGAATTCCGCCTTCAGGTTCGGCTTCTCGGACCCGCCCATGCCGGCACGATCCAGGCTACCGCCCTGCTTGCCGAACTTCACGTCGCCGGTCTGCGCCATGAAACCGGAGATGACGCGGTGGAAAACCACGCCGTCATAGGCGTTCTCGCGAGCCAGTTCCTTGATACGTGCCACATGGCCCGGCGCCACGTCCGGCATGAGCGAGATCACGATCTGGCCCTTGGTGGTTTCCATGATGAGGGTGTTTTCCGGATCCTTGATCTCGGCCATGTCTTTCTCCTTGGTTTTATCTGTAGGCGCTGACTTGCTACGTGCGCAAGTCTGCTACTTCTTGCCGACGGCGACCTTGATCATCTTGTCGGGATTGGTCACTTCGCCATTGCTACCATCGCCACGCTTGATCTTGTCGACCGCGTCCATGCCCGACACGACCTTGCCGATAACGGTATACTGGCCGTTGAGGAACGGGCCATCGTCGAACATGATGAAAAACTGCGAATTGGCGGAGTTGGGGCTCTGCGAGCGGGCCATGCCAACCGTGCCGCGTTCAAATGGCGTCTTGGAAAATTCGGCTGGAAGGTCGGGCAGATCTGAGCCGCCAGTCCCGGCCCGGGACGCGTTGAAGCTCGGGCTGCCCTGCTTGCCGAACTTCACGTCGCCAGTCTGTGCCATGAAGCCGTCAATGACGCGGTGGAACACGACGTTGTCATAGGCTCCCTTGGCAGCCAGCGCCTTGACCTGCGCCACATGCTTGGGCGCTGCCTGCGGCATCAGTTCGACAACCACCGGACCATCCTTCAGCTGAATAGTTAGATAGTCGTCGCTAGCCGCAGCGGCCGGCGTGGCAAGAGCAGCAATCGCAACAATGCCGGCAAAGGCAAGACCAAGCAGTTTCATTGGGAACTCCGTTTTCCAGCAGATTGACTCAGCGTTTCAGCCTGTCGTTGAGGGCCTTGAGGACGGCGGCGGGAACGAATGCACTGACATCCCCACCCATGGCGGCGATCTGCCGGACCAATGTGGCCGTAATGGGCCGAGACGCGGTTCCGGCAGGCAGAAATACCGTCTGAATGTCCGGCGCCATCTGCCTGTTCATGCCCGACATCTGCATTTCATAATCGAGATCGGTTCCGTCGCGAAGCCCCCTGATCAAGATGCTGGCGTCATTATCCCGTGCCGCGTCTACCACCAGCTTGTCGAATGCGACGACCGATACGGCGCCGGAGCTTTCCGGCAGCACTTCGTGCAGTGATGCCGTGATCATCTCGGCGCGCTCGTCGAAGGTGAACATCGGAGCTTTGCCGGGGTGTATGCCGATCGCCACCACGATTTTTGACGCGACATTTAAAGCCTGAACCAGCACGTCGAGGTGACCCCGGGTCATTGGGTCGAAAGAACCGGGATATAAAGCTGTCGTCATGCCGGCGCCAGAAGAGGAAACGAGGAAAGATTTCCCGGCCTTTTGTCATGGACTGCTGCCTGCCGCAAGGCTTCACCCTTCTGAACGAAATATGAATGACCCGTTCAACGCCGTTTCAGAAGGCTTGTGGTTGAATGCGGACATTGGCGGGATGCGACCCCGCATCCTTAATGGAGCAACTTGGGACATGCTGGCGCTTCTGGTGATTATCGCTGTTTTGATGGCACTTGCTCTGGATGCGTTGCTCTTCCTCGTTGATCCCGAAGAAGCGTAGCGGCCTCCGATTCTGAACGCCAGATGAACAAGCCATTCAAGCATGCTTCAGAGCGTCTAGGTTAAGTTTCTCTCAAATACGGTGGAACCTGCGCTTCAAATGGGCGTTCAGGCAAACAAGAAGGACAGCGGAGATGATCGCGAGAAGAAAGACAGTCAGGCCCGACAAGATTACCATGATCAACTTGGTATGGACGGCCATGATCGCTGTGATGCTCACAGCAACCTTTACTCTTTATCATGACAAATCCGGCCTGACAGAATTGAAGTACCCGCAGGTGACCGGTCGCTACAGCGACATTTCTTACTACTGAGGCGGGTACATGGCGCAAAGGGATGACCATGTTCGTAACGTTGACTGTGCTTGCAGGCCTGATCAGTGCAATGTTCGTGGCATCCGTAGCCTCAACTATCTCCGCTCTTCGTCGTGAGCGTGACGAGATGGAAGACTTTGCCCGCCGCCACAGCGCGTTCTGATCTCGGCACCCGCCGCTAGTTCCGCAGCTTTCACAGTTTCCAATAAAAAAGCCGGAGGGTTTATCCTCCGGCTTTTTTGCGTCTGAATAGCAACAAGATGCCGCTATTCGGTGGCACCGTCGTCAGCACTGTCGGAATCCGGTGCTGGAGCGCCAAGATCTCCGGTCACTGCCGTGATTTCTTCCGGCAGGTCAGCGCCGTTCTCGTCGTCGCCTTCCGGTTCGCTGATACGCTCGACCGAAACAACTTTTTCGTCCTTGGCAGTGGAGAAGATCGTTACGCCCTTAGTCGCACGGCTGGCGATGCGAATACCGCCGACCGGCACGCGGATCAGGACGCCGCCATCCGAAACCAGCATGATCTGGTCCTTTTCCTCGATCGGGAAGGCTGCAACCAGCTCACCGATTTCCGCAGTCTTCGACGTGTCGGTGGCGCGGATACCCTTACCGCCTCGACCCGATGTACGGAAGTCGTAGGAAGAGGAACGCTTGCCGAAGCCTTTTTCCGAAACCGTCAGCACGAATTGCTCGCGAGCCTTCAGCTCTTCATAACGTTCGTCGGAAAGCTGTCCCTCTTCGGTGACTTCCTCGCCAACCAGCGCAATATCGTCCTCGTCTATGCCTGCAGCCCGCCGCTCTAGGGCCGAGCGCTTGAGATAGGCGGCACGCTCCCACGGCTCTGCGTCCACATGGCCGACAATCGTCATCGAGATGATACGGTCGGAGCCACCGAGCGAGATGCCGCGCACGCCGATAGAGTTGCGTCCGGCAAAGACGCGAACGTCCTCCACGGGGAAGCGAATGCACTGCCCGAGAGCCGTCGTCAGAAGAACGTCGTCCCGTTCGGTACAGGTCTCGACCGAAAGGATTTCGTCACCCTCTTCCTCGAGCTTCATGGCGATCTTGCCGTTCCGGTTCACCTGGATGAAATCGGAAAGCTTGTTGCGGCGGACGGTGCCTCGTGTCGTCGAAAACATGACGTCGAGGTTTTCCCAGGTCGCCTCGTCCTCGGGCAGCGGCATGATGGTGGTGATGCGTTCGCCGGCTTCCAGCGGAAGCATGTTGATCAGCGCCTTGCCCCGCGATTGCGGCGTGCCGATCGGGAGGCGCCAGACCTTTTCCTTATAGACAATGCCACGCGAAGAGAAGAACAGCACCGGCGTATGGGTGTTGGCGACAAACAGCCGAGTGACGAAGTCGGCGTCGCGGGTCGCCATGCCAGACCGGCCCTTGCCGCCCCGGCGCTGCGCCCGATAGGTCACAAGCGGCACGCGCTTGATATAGCCGAGATGCGAGACGGTCACGACCATGTCTTCGCGGGCGATGAGATCCTCATCGTCCATTTCGAGGCCGCCTTCGAGAATTTCCGTCCGGCGCGGTGTGCCGAATTCGTCGCGCACGGCGGCAAGCTCGTCTTTGACGATCTGCTGGATACGGATGCGCGATGAAAGGATATCGAGATAGTCGCTGATTTCGGCGCCGATCTTGTTCAGCTCGTCGCCGATTTCATCGCGGCCAAGCGCCGTCAGGCGGGCAAGCCGCAGTTCCAGGATCGCCCGTGCCTGCTCTTCCGAGAGATTGTAGGTGCCATCCTCGTTGATCTTGTGGCGCGGGTCGTCGATCAGGCGGATCAGCGATTCCACGTCGGCAGCCGGCCAGCGGCGCGTCATCAATTGTTCGCGGGCAGTTTGGGGATCTGGAGCGCGACGGATCAGAAGGATGATCTCGTCGATATTCGCGACGGCGATCGCCAGACCGACCAGGACATGGGCGCGTTCGCGGGCCTTGCGGAGCAGATATTTAGTACGCCGGCTGACCACTTCTTCACGGAAGGAGACGAATGCCCTCAGCATGTCGAGAAGCGTCAGCTGTTCCGGCTTGCCGCCGTTCAGCGCCACCATATTGCAGCCGAACGAGGTCTGCAGCGGGGTATACCGATAAAGCTGGTTGAGGATGACATCGGCATTGGCGTCGCGCTTCAGCTCGACGACAACGCGGTAACCCTGGCGGTCCGACTCGTCGCGCAGGTCGGAAATGCCTTCAATTCGCTTTTCCCGAACAAGTTCGCCGATCTTCTCGACCATTGAAGCCTTGTTCACCTGGAACGGAACTTCTGTGATGATGATCTGCTCGCGATCGCCGCGCATTGGCTCGATCCGAGCGCGCCCGCGCATCATCACCGAACCGCGGCCTGTCTCATAGGCCTGCTTGATGCCCGCACGGCCAAGGATCAGAGCGCCGGTCGGAAAGTCAGGGCCTGGAATGATCTGGATAAGTTCCGGAAGTTCGATCTCCGGGTTTTCGATCAGCGCGATACAGCCGTTGATCACCTCGGTCAGATTGTGTGGCGGGATATTTGTCGCCATGCCGACCGCGATGCCGCCTGCCCCGTTGACGAGCAGGTTCGGAAACCGCGCCGGCATCACGACCGGCTCCGACATGGTACCGTCGTAGTTGTCGCGGAAGTTGACAGTCTCTTTGTCGAGATCGTCGAGCAGCGAATGGGCGGCCTTCTGGAGCCGGCATTCCGTATAACGCTGGGCTGCCGGAGGATCGCCGTCGATCGAGCCGAAATTGCCCTGGCCGTCGATCAACGGCAGGCGCAGCGACCAATCCTGCGCCATGCGTGCCAGCGCGTCGTAGATGGCCGAGTCGCCGTGCGGGTGGTATTTACCCATCACGTCACCGGTCACGCGGGCGGACTTCACATATTTCTTGTTCCAGTCGATCCCCATCTCGCTCATGGAGAAAAGGATGCGGCGATGCACCGGCTTCAATCCGTCACGGACGTCAGGAAGCGCGCGGCTGACGATGACGCTCATGGCGTAATCGAGATAGGACCGCTGCATCTCCTCCATGATGGAAATGGGTTCGATGCCTGGAGGCAGCTTTCCGCCGCCGGGTGTGCTTTGCTCAGTCAAATCGGATCACGATCTTTGTTCGGAATCAGTTTGGTTTTTATAACGGAAAGCGGTCCCGAGCGCCAATTTCCGCCGTGGTTTTGAACAGTTTTCGCAACCGCTTCCAGTCGCTGCGGCCGAACAGGCGCTCGGACCACATGCAAGGAGCAGGCTTTCATTCCTGGACAGCCTGTCCTAACAATCTTCCCGTGAGACTGCAAGGATTGCAGCAGGATAGGGAGAGCACATGGCAAGCCCGGATATGTTGGTCAACGCACTAACAACAATGCTGGTGACGCTTGACCCGCCGGGTCTTGCGCCGGTCTTCCTGGGCTTGACCGTCGGCATGACCACTGTCCAGCGCCGACAGGTCGCGCTGCGCGGTTCGCTAATCGCTTTCGGCATTCTCGCCGTCTTCGCCTTGTTCGGCTCCAGCGTGCTCGGCCTGCTCGGCATCTCGATCGGCGCCTTCCGGATTGCAGGCGGCCTGCTGCTCTTCTGGATCTCCTTCGAAATGGTCTTTGAAAAGCGCCAGGAGCGCAAGGAAAAGACCTCGCAGGCAGCCATCACCATCGACCAGATCCACGACATCGCGGTCTTCCCGCTGGCGCTGCCGCTGATCGCCGGACCGGGCGCCATTTCCGCCACCGTCCTGCTCGCTGGCACGTTCACCTCCGCATGGGATCGTGCTCTGCTGATTGCGGTCATCGCGCTCATTCTATTGGGGCTCTATGCAGTGCTTCTGATCGCCGAGCGCCTGGACCGGTTCCTGGGGGTAACCGGCAGGGCGATCCTGACGCGCCTGCTCGGCGTTATCCTCGCCGCCCTGTCCGTTCAGTTCGTGGTGGATGGGATCAGAGCCGCCTTCAGCATCTAGCGCCCGAAGGGGTTGCTTTGCGGGAATTTCTGCTAAAAGGCGGCCGGAATGAAGATCGGAGGGTCGTCATGCGTCTCATGTTGCGCCGGCTGCTGCCGGAAGCCAGCCCCGTCAGCTCCCATGAACGGTTGCGTTCCGCAATCGGCGCACTGCTGGGTGTCTTGGCAACCGGATTTATCGGAGCTCTGGCCATGGGCAGCGCAACTGTCGCCCCGGCTTTGATCGCCCCCATGGGGGCATCCGCGGTCCTGCTCTTCGCCGTGCCTTCCAGCCCGCTCGCGCAACCCTGGTCCATCCTGTGCGGCAATACGATATCGGCTCTGGTTGGCGTGACTGTCGCGCTTCTGGTTCAAAACCTCTTCTTAGCCTCTGCGCTGGCGATCGGGTTCGCCATACTGGCCATGATGACACTGCGTTGCCTTCATCCGCCGAGCGGAGCCATTGCGCTGACTGCGGTTCTGGGAGGTCCGGTCATTCATGACCTAGGATACAGTTTCGTCCTTTGGCCGGTGGCTGGCAATTCGCTTGCAATCCTGCTGGTGGCGCTGGTCTTCAACAATATGACCGGCCGCCCTTATCCGCGGTCCATCTTGCCCTCCTCCGCCAGTCACGGAACGTCCGATCCACCGCCGGCACAGCGGCTGGGCTTCACCAGTCGCGATCTCGACGAAGTTTTGAAAGACTATGACCAGGTCTTCGATATCGAACGTGACGATCTTGAGGAGATCCTCCGCCGCACGGAGCTGCGCTCCTATCGGCGCCGTGCCGGGCACCTCGACTGCGGCGCCGTCATGTCGCGTGATGTCGTGGCCGTCGCCCCGGACACTTCCCTAAAGGAAGCGCATAAGCAGATGCGCATCCACCACATCAAGGCATTGCCGGTAACCAATGACCAGGCAGAAGTGGTCGGCATTGTCACCCAGACCGATTTTCTCGACAAGGCTGCCTGGACGACCGGCCGACCGGTAATCGGCTTCGCACAGCGCCTGAGGCTCGTCCTGTCTGGTGCGACGGCTCCCAATGATACGGTAAAGGACATCATGACGACGCCGGTCAAGACGGTGACGCCGGATGCGCCGCTGGCCGATGCCATCATCATGTTCGCCGAACAGGGCCTCCACTACCTGCCCGTGACGCGCAGCAACAACAAGCTTGCCGGCATCTTATCGCAGTCGGATGTCCTCGCTGCCATGCTGGCCGACCGAGCCACCGCTCAGGAAGCCGCGCAGGTTCCTTTCGGGATGTCTTGAACAAGGACCCGCAAGTTCCGCCATCGTGGACCGGCCGCCATGTCTGTCACCAGGCCGTGACGTGGTAACCGCCCAATGATATGACGGAAAGCAAATTCGGCAGCCGGAGGAGGCGGAACATGGACACGTTCAAAGGCGGATGTCTATGCGGCGATGTCAGGATCACGGCAAGAGGACGCCCCTATCGGGTCGGCATTTGTCACTGCCTTGACTGCCGCAAGCACCATGGAGCTCTTTTCCATGCGTCGGCCATTTTCCCGGAGAAAGCCGTAACGATCTCCGGCGAGACAAGGGACTATGCCGGGCACTTCTTCTGTCCCCGATGCGGCTCGCCCGTGTTTGCACGCAGCGCCGACGAGATCGAGGTCAATCTAGGCGTTCTTGATGCGCCTGACCAGATGATCCCTACTTATGAGCTCTGGACTGTACGCCGGGAAGCGTGGCTGCCACCGTTTCCTGTTACCAGGCGATACAGTCGCGACCGGGATCCTGCAAGCCGGCTCGAGGAATAGGTCTCTCCGGAAGGCCCGACCGAGCATTTGCGCATGCCCGGTTTTGCATGGGCTGCTCAGGCCTGCGCCTACCGGCGTTCGGCAGATGCATCATCAGCGTTCAGCTTCCGAGCTCCCGCCGATCACGATCAAAACGGGATGTCGTCGTCCAGATCACGTGAAAAATTGCCGGCCGGCTGCGAGCCGCCGCGGCTGGAACCGCCCGACGGACGACGGTCGAGATCGTCACCGCCGAAATCGCCACCGCCAAAATCACTATTGCCGCCGCGACCGCTACCGCCGCCATAGCTGCCTCGCTCGCCACCGCCCTCACCGCGACCATCCAGCATAGTCAAGGTCGAGTTAAAGCCTTGAAGCACGATTTCCGTAGAGTAGCGGTCATTGCCCGTCTGGTCCTGCCATTTGCGGGTCTGAAGCTGTCCCTCGATATAGAGCTTGGCACCCTTCTTGACATATTGTTCGACGACTTTGGTCAGGCCTTCGTTAAACACCACGACGCTGTGCCATTCCGTTTTTTCCTTGCGCTCGCCGCTGTTGCGGTCGCGCCAGGTTTCGGACGTCGCGATACGCAGGTTGGCGATCGGGCGACCATCCTGCGTGCGGCGAATTTCCGGATCCGCGCCCACATTCCCGATCAGGATTACCTTGTTCACACTACCAGCCATGTCCGTCACCTTCTCTGCCGCCTGCCTGGCAGCATTAAAACCATTTCCACATTAATAGCCCATTGCCTCGCTTCGTTGGGCTTCAGCAGCCGTTAATCCACAGCCAAATTCGTTCTTTATTTGTTCTATTTTCTTTCTATACTACTGTCAACCGAGTCGCCGGCCATTCGGGATTGGGCTACTTTCACCTCGACAGGCGCGGATCAGTCACTACATAAGGGCCTTCAATTCTCCCGAAGAGCATAACGATGAGCGAACTGAAGACCATTTCGATACGTGGTGCGCGCGAGCACAATTTGAAGGGCATAGATCTCGATCTGCCGCGCAATTCGCTGATCGTCATGACCGGCTTGTCCGGTTCCGGCAAGTCGTCCCTCGCCTTCGATACAATCTATGCCGAAGGGCAGCGCCGATATGTGGAAAGCCTTTCGGCTTATGCACGGCAGTTCCTTGAAATGATGCAAAAGCCCGACGTCGATCAGATCGAAGGGCTTTCTCCGGCAATCTCGATCGAGCAAAAGACGACCTCTCGCAATCCACGCTCCACAGTCGGCACGGTCACCGAAATCTACGACTATATGCGCCTGCTTTTTGCCCGCGTCGGCGTGCCTTACTCTCCAGCGACCGGCCTTCCGATCGAGAGCCAGACGGTTAGTCAAATGGTTGATCGCGTGCTCGCTTTCGAGGAAGGCACGCGCCTCTACATCTTGGCGCCGATGATCCGTGGACGCAAGGGCGAGTACAAAAAAGAGCTCGCCGAGCTGATGAAGAAGGGCTTTCAGCGCGTCAAGGTCGACGGTCAGTTCTATGAGATCGCCGAGGTGCCGGCGCTCGACAAGAAATACAAGCACGACATCGATGTGGTTGTCGACCGGCTCGTGGTGCGCTCTGACATCGGCGCTCGCTTAGCCGACAGCTTGGAGACTTCGCTGAAGCTGGCCGATGGGCTGGCTGTTGCGGAATTCGCCGACAAGCCTTTGCGCGCGGAAGATACGGCGGCCGGCGGCTCCGCCAATAAATCGCTGAACGAAACGCATGAACGTGTGCTGTTTTCGGAAAAATTCGCCTGCCCTGTGTCCGGTTTCACCATTCCGGAGATCGAGCCGCGGCTGTTCTCATTCAACAACCCCTTCGGCGCCTGCCCCACCTGCGATGGTCTAGGTTCGCAGCAGAAGGTCGATGAGAACCTGATCGTTCCGGAGCCCGCACGCACGCTGCGCGACGGCGCCATTTCGCCTTGGGCGAAATCCACATCCCCCTATTACAACCAGACGCTTGAGGGATTAGGCAAGGTCTTTGGCTTCAAGCTTTCCAGCCGCTGGAACGAGCTTTCGGAAGAGGCGCAGAACGCCATCCTGCGCGGCACCGAAGAAAAGGTGGAATTCCACTATGCCGACGGCGCCCGCTCCTACAAGACGGTCAAGAACTTTGAAGGCATCGTGCCGAATCTCGAGCGCCGCTGGAAGGAAACCGATTCCGCTTGGGCGCGAGAAGAGATCGAGCGTTACATGTCTGCGGCCCCCTGCCCGGCTTGCAAGGGCTATCGCCTGAAGCCCGAGGCGCTGGCGGTCAAGATCAACAAGCTGCAGATCGGCCAAGTCACTGAAATGTCCATTCGCGTGGCGCGCGACTGGTTCGAGGCCTTGCCGGCGCAGTTGAATACGAAGCAAAACGAGATTGCCGTGCGCATCCTCAAGGAGATCCGCGAGCGCCTGCGATTCCTGAACGATGTCGGGCTGGACTATCTCAGCCTGTCGCGCAATTCCGGCACGCTTTCCGGCGGTGAAAGCCAGCGCATCCGGCTTGCATCGCAGATCGGCTCGGGCTTGACGGGCGTCCTCTACGTGCTCGATGAGCCGTCGATCGGTCTTCACCAGCGGGATAATGCTCGTCTGCTCGACACGTTGAAGCACCTGCGCGACATCGGCAATACGGTGATCGTCGTCGAACATGACGAAGATGCCATTCTGACGGCTGACTATGTCGTCGATATCGGCCCGGCCGCCGGCATTCATGGCGGCACCGTGGTCGCGGAGGGCACGCCGCAACAGGTCATGGCCAATCCCAAGTCGATGACCGGCAAATACCTGTCGGGCGAACTCGGCGTTGCCGTGCCGGAGGAGCGCCGCAAGCCCAAGAAGGGCAAGGAGCTGAAGGTTTTTGGCGCCCGAGGCAACAATCTCAAGAATGTTACCGCGGCCATTCCGCTTGGCGTCTTCACGGCTGTGACCGGCGTATCGGGCGGAGGAAAATCTACCTTCCTGATCGAAACGCTTTACAAATCGGCAGCCCGACGCGTGATGGGTGCGCGCGAAATTCCGGCCGAACATGACCGCATCGACGGTTTCGAACACATCGACAAGGTCATCGACATCGACCAGTCGCCGATCGGGCGTACGCCGCGTTCCAACCCGGCCACCTATACCGGCGCGTTTACGCCGATCCGCGACTGGTTTTCCGGTCTGCCGGAAGCCAAGGCACGTGGTTACGCGCCCGGCCGCTTTTCGTTCAATGTCAAGGGCGGCCGCTGCGAAGCCTGCCAGGGCGACGGGGTCATCAAGATCGAGATGCACTTCCTGCCGGACGTCTATGTCACCTGCGACGTCTGCCACGGCAAGCGCTATAACCGAGAGACGCTGGACGTGCATTTCAAGGGCAAGTCGATTGCCGATGTGCTGGACATGACGGTCGAGGAAGGCGTCGAATTCTTTTCCGCCGTGCCCGCCGTGCGCGACAAGCTGCAGTCCCTCTTCGACGTGGGCCTCGGCTACATCAAGGTGGGTCAGCAGGCCAATACGCTTTCGGGCGGCGAAGCGCAGCGCGTCAAGCTTGCCAAGGAATTGTCGAAGCGTTCGACCGGCCGCACGCTCTACATCCTCGACGAGCCGACAACCGGCCTGCATTTCCACGACGTCGCCAAACTTCTGGAAATGCTGCATGAGCTGGTCAATCAGGGCAATTCCGTCGTGGTCATCGAGCACAATCTGGAAGTCATCAAGACGGCGGACTGGATCATCGATATCGGCCCCGAAGGCGGTACCGGCGGCGGTGAGGTCGTCGCGCAAGGCACGCCTGAGCAAATCGTCAAGGAGAAGCGATCCTATACCGGTCAGTTCCTGAAGGATCTGCTCAACCGCCGGCCGATCAAGAAGGTGCAGGCAGCCGAATAGGCTGGCTTAGGAGGGAAACGATGACCAAGGCTGGCACGATCCGTACCGGCATCGGAGGGTGGACCTTCGAGCCGTGGGAAGGCACGTTCTATCCGGACAAGCTCACCAAGAAGAAGCAGCTGGAATATGCGGCGAGCCGGCTGGCGGTGATCGAGGTCAATGGCACCTATTACGGGTCTCAGAAGCCCGAGACATTCGCCAAGTGGGCCTCCGAAGTGCCGGACGATTTTGTTTTTTCGTTGAAGGCGAGCCGCTATACGACCAACCGAAAAGTTTTGGCGGAAGCCGGAGAATCGATCGAAAGGTTCTTCAGCCAAGGCTTGACCGAGCTCGGCGATCATCTCGGCCCGATCCTCTGGCAATTCGCGCCCACAAAGAAGTTCGAGCCTGACGATTTCGAAGCCTTCCTCAAGCTGCTGCCGAGCAAGATCGAGGGGCTGAATCTCGATCATGTGGTGGAGGTTCGCCATGACAGCTTCAAGGTTCCGGAATTCATCGCGCTGCTGTCGAAATATAATATCGCGCCGGTCTGCGCCGATCATTTCGATTATCCGCTGATCGCCGACGTGACAGCAGGATTCGTCTATGCCCGGCTGCAGAAGGGCTCCGACGACATCAAGACCTGTTATGCGGATGACGACATGAAAGCGTGGGCCAGGCGGCTGGAGACATGGTCGGAAGGCGGCGTGCCGGATGACTTGCCGCTTGTCGACCCTTCGCACAAGCCGAAGAAGCAGCCGCGCGACGTATTTGCCTTCTTCATCCACGAGGGCAAGGTCAATGCGCCCCAAGGCGCCATCGCGATGCAGGAACTGCTGGAAGCTTCTGCTTAACCGTCGAGCTCGACGCCGGCATGGGCTGCAAGGTCTTCGGCCGTCATTCCCCTGCCTGCGGCTTTGGCGGCCTCGCCATGCAGATAGACGGACGCGGCGGCGGCTTCGAAGGCCGGCACGCCTTGTGCAAGCAGCGCACCGATCATTCCAGCCAGAACATCGCCGGAGCCGGCCGTCGCCAGCCAGGGCGGCGCATTGGTGTTGATATAGGCTCGCCCATCCGGGGCAGCGATGACCGTGTCGGCGCCTTTGTAGACGATGGCTGCATGCGCCCTTTCTGCAGCCCGCACCGCCTTTTCCAGTTTGCTAAGCTCTGTATTGCCTGCAAGATCAGGGAAGAGCCGCGAAAACTCTCCTTCATGCGGGGTCAGCACCAGATGCGGATCGCCACCGGAAAAGGCACTGAATAGCTCGCTCGGGTTTTCCCGAAAAGAGGTGATCCCGTCGGCATCGAGCACCAGCGGCCGAACCTTGAGCAGAAGACTGAACTGCCGGGCTTTCTCGCCGATGCCGAAACCTGGTCCAAGAACGAAAGCTGCAAGCTTGGCACTGTCCAGCCAGCTTTGCAGAACCTGCGCAGTATCGATCTGGTGTAGCATGATGGCGGTCAGCGACGCCGCGTTGACTGACATGGCATCGGCGGGCGATGCGACCGTTACGAGACCGGCGCCGCGCTTCAGCCCTGCAAGAGCCGAAAGACGCGCAGCGCCCGTACGGCCCGCCGGTCCGGAAAAGACGGCCAGGTGGCCACGCCTATACTTATGTCCGTTTTCATCCGGTACCGGCAGAAGATGGCCCCAAAGGTCCGGATGATTTTCCGCCCAACCTTCGGTTATAGAACGGATGATCCTCGCCGGTATGCCGATGTCGACGATTTCAATGTCACCGCATAGGGATCTGCCCGGGAGGAGCAGATGGCCCGGCTTGCGGTTCATGAACGTGACCGTGCGGGTGGCTTTGAACGCCGCCCCGAGCGGGACGCCACGCCGTCCGCAGAGCCCGGACGGGAGATCGACCGCAAGAAGCGGCAGAGCAGCCTCGCCTATCTTGTTCACCAACTCCGCCACGAGGTCAGGCACGTCCCGAGTCAATCCGGCGCCGAACAGCGCGTCTATGACCACGTCTCCTTGCCGGGGCTGGTAGCCCGCAAGCGGCGCCCGGGAGATCGCGTCTTCCTCCGCCCGCAGTAGATCTTTGCCTATCTGCCCTTCGTTCATTTCATAGACAGCGACCGAGGCGCCCGCCTGTGCCAGTGCACGCGCGGCAACATAGCCGTCCTTTCCATTATTGCCTGGGCCGCAAAGCACAACGTAGCGCAAAGCCTGAGGGAAGTGCCGCAAGGCGGAGGCGGCAACGGCCTGCCCTGCCCTTTCTACCAGATCGGCCAGAGCAATACCCGAATCAACTGTCGCGGCGTCGGCCTTGGCCATCTCGGAGGGCGTAAGAAGCATATGTTTCAGGTGAGACTTCATGCCGATCATTGAAGCGAAACCGCGATGGAAAACAAGTCCATCTGGATCGGCAATGATGGTGACAAATTACGCATTTGCCTACTTTGTGTCCGCTTCATCTGGGGCATCCGTTTCACGCAGTTGAGGCTCGCGGGACGAAAGCCGGAGCCGTACACACCCAGCAGCACAAAAAATAGGAGACTTGCCGTCACTTTTTGCGCAGATGCTTCGATTTCTGAAAGTTTCGGTGAGAAGAAGCATTATCCTTTTGAAACTGTTCCAGGAGTTTGGCACGATACCTGCATCGGCACCGCCGAGCGGGCACATGCCTGCAATTGGGGAGAAGCGGAGAGTTGGTTTCTCATGAAAAAGATCGAAGCGATCATCAAGCCTTTCAAGCTGGACGAGGTGAAGGAAGCCCTTCAGGAGGTCGGCCTGCAAGGTATCACTGTCACGGAAGCCAAGGGTTTCGGCCGCCAGAAGGGACATACGGAACTCTACCGGGGCGCAGAATACGTGGTGGATTTTCTGCCTAAGGTGAAGGTGGAAGTGGTGCTTGCAGACGAAAATGCGGAAGCGGTCATCGAGGCCATCCGCAATGCGGCGCAGACTGGACGGATCGGAGACGGCAAGATATTCGTGTCCAATGTGGAGGAAGTCATCCGCATCCGTACGGGAGAGACGGGGATAGACGCTATCTGATTACCCTAGGCTCACCGCCAGGGTTCATCGTCATCTTACATTCGAGGAAAGGTCAAAATGACGAGCGCCAGCGAAATTATGAAACAGATCAAGGAAAACGACGTCAAGTTCGTTGACCTTCGCTTTACAGACCCGCGCGGCAAGCTGCAGCACGTGACCATGGATATCGCGTCGGTAGACGAGGACATGTTCGCCGACGGCGTCATGTTCGACGGCTCTTCCATTGGCGGCTGGAAAGCCATCAACGAGTCCGACATGGTTCTCATGCCCGACGTCGCCACCGTCCACATGGACCCGTTTTTCGCGCAGTCGACCATGGTGATCATCTGCGACATCCTGGACCCCGTCTCCGGCGAGGCCTATAACCGCGACCCGCGTGGCACGGCCAAGAAGGCGGAGGCCTATCTCAAGGCTTCCGGTATCGGCGACACGATTTTTGTTGGCCCTGAACCGGAATTCTTTGTTTTCGACGACGTGAAATACAAGGCCGATCCGTACAATACAGGCTTCAAGCTCGACTCGTCGGAACTGCCGTCCAATGACGACACGGATTACGAGACCGGCAATCTCGGCCACCGCCCCCGCGTCAAGGGCGGCTATTTCCCCGTCCCTCCGGTCGACAGCCTGCAGGACATGCGCTCCGAAATGCTGACCGTGCTCGCCGAAATGGGTGTTGTCGTCGAAAAGCACCACCATGAAGTGGCCGCTGCCCAGCACGAACTTGGCGTCAAGTTCGACACGCTGGTGCGCAATGCCGACAAGATGCAGATCTACAAATATGTCGTGCATCAGGTCGCCAACGCCTATGGCAAGACGGCAACTTTCATGCCGAAGCCTATCTTCGGCGACAATGGTTCGGGCATGCACGTGCATCAGTCGATCTGGAAGGACGGCAAGCCGACCTTTGCAGGCGACGAATATGCCGGTCTGTCAGAAAGCTGCCTGTTTTATATCGGCGGCATTATCAAACACGCCAAGGCGATCAATGCCTTCACCAACCCGACAACGAACTCCTACAAGCGTCTGGTCCCGGGCTATGAGGCACCGGTGCTCCTGGCTTACTCGGCGCGCAACCGTTCGGCCTCCTGCCGTATTCCCTTCGGCTCCAATCCGAAGGCCAAGCGCGTCGAGGTCCGGTTCCCGGATCCGGCCCAGAACTCGTATCTCGGATTTGCGGCCATGCTGATGGCCGGTCTCGACGGCATCAAGAACAAGATCCATCCCGGCAAGGCCATGGACAAGGATCTCTACGACCTGCCGCCGAAAGAATTGAAGAAGATCCCGACGGTCTGCGGTTCGCTGCGCGAAGCGCTCGACAGCCTCGACAAGGACCGCAGGTTCCTGACCGCAGGCGGGGTCTTCGATGATGACCAGATCGATGCCTATATCGAGCTGAAAATGGCGGAAGTCATGCGTTTCGAAATGACCCCGCATCCGGTCGAATTCGACATGTATTATTCGGCCTGATCGCCGTCAGTTGCAATAACTTCCGGCGGGCTCCTCGGGCCCGCCGTTTTTCATTCCCGCGGGTCATGCCGCCATCAGCCGGAAACATCGTCATGCCTCCAAAGCGCGATCGCCCGCCGCGTCCAGTCGATTGGCTCGTCTTCGCCCTCGTTCCGGTCTTTTTCTCGAGCAACCTGATATTCGGGCGCGGCGTCATCGGCGAAATCGGCCCGTTCATCACCGCCTTTATCCGGTGGGCCGGCTCGACGTTGATCATGCTGCCGATCCTTTACAGGGATCGGGATGCGGCTAGGCTCTTCGTGTCCAAGCATACATGGCTCTGGCTGTGGCTTGGCTTCCTGAGCATCGGCATATGCGGCGGTTTCGTGTATTGGGCACTGACGCTGACGACGGCTTCCAATGCGACGCTGATCTACAGCACGTCCTCGCTGTTCATCATCCTGCTGGAATGGCTGTTTACCGGGCGTGCGATCGGTTATCGGGAAATCGCCGGCATGGCTGTCGCCTTTGCCGGCGTTGCCGCCATCGTGCTGCGCGGCGATTTTTCTGCCTTGGCCCACATGGATTTCAACCTCGGCGATCTCGGCATCCTGGTCGCGGCAATAGCCTTTGCCATTTATTCCGTGCTCTTGCGGCGTCCGGCTGCGCGGTCCATCCGGCCGCTATCGCTTTTCGGGCTGATCGCCTTCTCCGGTTCGCTTCTTCTCGCTCCGCCCGCCTTGTGGGAGCTTTTCCACGGAGGCCTGCTGCCGCACACGATTTCCGCCTGGTCGAAGATCGCCGGCATCATCCTTTTCGCATCGCTTGCCGCATTCTTCTGCTTTCAGCATGCAGTCCAGGTTTTTGGTCCGGCGACGGCGGGCACGACTCTTTATCTGATGCCGCCGATTTCCATTCTCATGGCCGTTGTGTTTCTTGGTGAGAGCTTCGAAAGCTATCACGGGCTTGGCATCATGCTGGTTGTTGGCGGCGTGCTTCTTGCGACAGTCGGATCCCGCAGACCGCAGAGATCCTGATACGCTGGAACGTTCACGTGCGGTCCGCATTAGTCCCTTGATGACCGAGGCTTTTATTCCCACATAGGATGCGAAAGGATATCGCACCATGAAACAGCGCAACGCCAAATTTACCATCGGAGAAGTGGTCCGCCACAAGGTATTTCCCTTTCGCGGCGTGGTTTTCGATGTGGATCCGGAATTCTCAAACAGCGAGGAATGGTGGAATGCCATTCCTTCTGAAATCCGGCCCAGCAAGGACCAACCCTTTTATCATCTGCTCGCCGAGAACGACGATACCGAATACGTCGCCTATGTCTCCGAGCAGAACCTGGAACATGATGGAAGCGAGCAGCCGCTCCGTAATCCTCAGGTCTACCAGATCTTCGATTGCGGTCCGAGCGGCCGGCTCAAGCCGAAGGTTATCCTCGCCCATTGAGACGAAAGCATTCGTTCATAAATAAAAGCGCCGGCTCAAGGGCCAGCGCTTTTATTTGATGATTGAAGAGCTTCTAGCAGCTAAGGGGAAGTTACTGCCCCTGCTTGGCCGCGTTCTGGGCTTCTTCGAGCTTCTTGCGAGCTTCTTCAGCCTTCTTCTGCATTCCCTCTTCCAGGCTGCGCTGGCTTTCGGCAAGCTGTGACTGCGAGATGGCCGGACCATCGAAGGCGCCCGTGAAGCCGCCTAGGGAAACCTTGATCGGGTTCGGGGCGCGACGGAAGTTGATCGAGGTGAAGACCACATCCGTGCCCTTCTTGAGGCTGGCGATCATGGCATCGGTCAACGGCACTTCTGCCGTGCACTTGTCCGGCAGGCAGACGGCGTAATCGAGCTTCTGGCCCTTGCCGCCATCGATCTGCATCACGACGCCCGGAGGCACCAGACGTGCGGTCGGCACGGAAACCTGGAGGATCTTGCGGTTGACCTTGCCTTCCACGGTGATGAGGCCGATCGCGGTGATCAGCTGGCCGTTCTGAGCCAGGATAACGTTCTGAACGACGCAAAGATCGCTGTCGTCCTGCTTGGTGCAAGTCTTGAACCAGCCGAGCGGAGGAGCGCCAGGAGCCGCGCCAGCTGCAGGGGCGGCAGCATTCTGTGCCAGGGCTACAGCCGGCAGCGCGCTTGCAGCCATTGAGAGGGCCAAAGCAGACATAGCCGTCCGCAGAACATTGGTTGCCTTAAGCTTCATAACGAAATCCGTCTCCTGAAATCCGTTGGGCGCGGCCAGATGCCGTTAATCCCGCGGGCGTCCTACTGCCTGTCACCTGTCGTTCAAATGAGGCAATTGAATGACCCGCCCTTGGGCCATTCTGTTACATCGCGGCTCTTGCGATATCCAGCCTTTCTTTCGCAATTTTTGACGATAGCTTAACAAGCATGGTCAATCTTCGAGGTTGGACGCGGTTGGTGGCACCGGGCGCATGCGCTATTTTGCCCGAATCAGCGGCACTTATCAGGATGGCTCGATGCGGCATCTTTTTCTTTTCATGACTGTTTTTCTGTCCGCCGCTCCGGTCATGGCCGAACCTCTTCATGGGATCGCCATGCACGGGTCTCCTGCCCTGCCTGCAGATTACCCCTACCTTCCCTATGTAAACCCGAACGTCAAAAAAGGGGGCCGAATCAACTACGGGGTCGTCGGGACCTTCGACAGCCTCAACCCGTTCAACCTGAAGAGCATCCGCACCACAGCGCGCGGAATTTGGGACAACATCTTCGGCAATCTTGTCTATGAGACCTTGATGGTGCGATCCGCCGACGAGCCGTTCACGCTCTACGGACTTCTGGCGGAGAGCGTCGAATGGGATGACCAACGCAGCTTCCTGCAGTTCAACCTGAACCCAAAGGCGAAGTGGTCCGACGGACAGCCTGTGACGCCGGAGGATGTCAAATTCTCCTTTGAAGTTTTGCGGGACAAGGGTCGCATACCTTTTTCCACGCGGCTAGATGGCGTCGAAAAGATGGAGATCGTCGGCGAGCGCAGCATCCGCTTCACCTTCAAGGAGAAGACTGACCGCGAGTTTCCGCTGATCATCGCCGCCTCGACCCCTATTCTACCCAAGCACGCCATCGACGCCGCGACTTTCGATCAGTCGACGCTGAAGCTGCCGGTCGGCTCGGGCCCCTATCTGGTCAGTTCCCTCTCGCCCGGCGAACGTATCGTCTACAAGCGCAATCCGGATTATTGGGCCAGGGACCTCCCCGCCAAGATCGGTTTCGACAATTACGATCAGATCTCCGTCGAATACTTCTTGCAGGAGAACACGCTGTTTGAAGCCTTCAAGAAGGGCGCCATCGACATCTATCCCGAAGGGAGCCCGACCCACTGGGCGCGTGCTTACGATTTTCCGGCTGTCCGCAGCGGCGAAGTCATCAAGGAGACGTTCAAGCCGCAGCTTCCCACTGGCATGCTGGGTTTCGTCTTCAATACGCGGCGACCGGTCTTTGCCGATGTCAACGTTCGCGCCGGCCTCTCACTGGCCTTTGATTTCGAGTGGGCCAATAAAAACCTTTTCCAGAACGCCTATACCCGCACCGAAAGCTTCTGGCAGGAATCGCCCCTTACCTCGCTTGGAACACGTGCAGACACCCAGGAACTGGCTCTCCTCGATGGTATAAAAAGCCGTATTGCGCCGGCCATCCTCGACGGAAGCTACCGCTTGCCTCGAACAGACGGATCGGGCGCCGACCGCAAGGTCCTGCGCCAAGCTGTCGAGCTTTTGAAGCTGGGCGGCTACACGATCAAGAGCGGCCGGATGTCGGATCCATCGGGTCGCCAGCTCGCTTTTGAGGTGATGACGCAAACCCAGGACCAGGAGAAGCTCGCCATCGCCTATCAGCGGACTCTGAGGATGATCGGCGTGGAAATGGCAATCCGCACCGTTGACGATTCGCAGTATCAGGCGAGGTCTGGCAACTTTGACTATGACATGATCGTCAAATCCTACCCCTCCTCGCTTTCGCCGGGGATCGAGCAAGTGGGGCGCTGGGGATCCGCTTCTCGCAACCGGCAAGGCAGCTTCAACTTTGCCGGGGTGGCCGACCCGGACCTGGACAGGCTGCTGGAAACGATGCTGAAAGCGCGCAGCAAGGAGGATTTCGAAGCGGCGGTTCGCGCCTATGACCGCATGCTGATCGCCGGGCATTATCTGGTGCCGCTCTATCACGTGGCCGATCAATGGGTGGCACGCCATAAACATATCGACTATCCGAAAGCTCTGCCGCTTTACGGCTACCAGCTCAACACTTGGTGGGATAAGAGGGCGCAGTAAAGGCGCCATCGCCTCGATAGAAAGAAAGGACGCTGCCATGGAGCGTGTAACTGTCGACGTCGTGTCGGATATCGTCTGCCCCTGGTGCTACCTGGGCAAGGCCCGACTGGAGCTCGCCATTGCCGAAGTGCAGGATGAGGTTGGCGTCGATGTCAATTGGCGACCTTACCAGCTCAATCCGGACCATCCGCCGGAAGGCGTCGATCATCAGAATGATCTGATCAGCAAGCTCGGAGGCAAGGATGCGGTGGAGCGGGCACACGAAACCCTGACGGCTCTCGGCAAGGAAGTCGGCATCAACTACAACTTCGAGGCTATCAAGATCGGTCCCAATACGCTCGACGCTCATCGCCTTCTTCATTGGGCGATGATGGAGAACCGCAACATTCAGGATCGCGTCGCCAATGCCCTCTTCAAGGCGAATTTTGAAGAGGGCCGCAATATCGGTGATCATGGGGTTCTCCTGGACATTGCCGAACAAGCTGGCCTTGACCGCAAGTTGATCGAGAACCTGCTGAAGGGCGATGCGGACAAGGATACGGTGCGCTCGGAGATTGATGCGGCACGGACCATGGGCGTGACGGGCGTGCCGTTCATGATCATCGATGGCCAATACGCGATCAGCGGCGCCCAGACGCCGGATGTCCTGATCGGCGCTCTGCGTGATATTGCAGCGCTGAAGGCAGAAGCCCGCAAGGCGATGAACTAAACAGACCCGGAAGCCGTCCAGTGCAAAAAGACCAGACCCTCAAGGGTGTCCTCCTCGCCTTTGTAGCCTTCGCGGCCTACGCTTGGAGCGACGCCAGCGTCAAGATGATCGACGGCCATCTGAGCCCTTATCAGTCATCCTTCCTCGGCGCTGTCTTCTGCCTCGTCGGCCTCCCCTTCATCATGAAATCCGGCGACCGCTGGACCGATATCATCAAGACCACAAACAGGCCGCTTTGGCTCCTGCGCTTCGTGGCGCAAGCCGGAGGCACGATTGGCAGCGTCACCGCCTTCACGCACCTGTCCATGGCTGAAGCGTTTGCGCTGATTTTCCTGCTTCCGTCCTTTGTCACCATCATGTCCGTCTTCTTCCTGAAGGAGAAGGTCGGCGTGAAGCGTTGGGCGGCCGTGCTGATCGGCTTCGTCGGGGTCATGGTGGTGCTCCGGCCTGGCTTCCGCGAATTGTCGATCGGCCATCTCGGCGCCGTGTTCGGTGGCTTGAGCGGCGCCATCTCGATCGTCGTCTTGCGTGCCATGGGGCGCCGCGAAAAGAATATCTCGCTTTACGGCGCGGGCGTCCTCGGCACGCTGATCGTCTGCGGTGCTCTCGCTATTCCCGGCTTCCAGATGCCCACGAGCCTGCAATGGGCCTATCTCGCCGGCTATGGGCTGCTTGCCGCCTTTGCAGCCATCCTGGTCATGTACGCCGCTAATTACGCGCCCGCCACCCTCATCGGGCCGACCCAGTACAGCCAGATGCTCTGGGCGGTGCTGTTCGGCTACCTCGTCTTCGGCGACACGGTAGACCTGCCAATGGTGATCGGCATCCTGCTCATCGTTGGCTCAGGCCTGCTGACGCTCGCGCGTGAACGGGCGCGTGGTACGCCCTTGCCTCCGGCACTCGGCAGCGATGCGCAGGCGGCCGCCGTCATCGCCCCGGAAGAAATTCCGAACACTAAGTAGCGCCAGAAGGGGGCAAGAGGGATCGGGCGCTTCAACGAGAGGCGCCCGCCCGCTCAAGTCTTTGCAAGCTCCGCGAACTGCGTCATCACCTGCGCTGCAGCGGACAGCCGCTTTTCCGGTGACGGCAGATCGCGGGTGAGGAAGACGCTGTGGTCCGGCCGGATCTTCGCCATCGTGCCCTGTTTGGCGATGTAGCCGACCAGATTTGCCGGATTGGGGAACTGCTTGTCGCGGAAGGAAATGACGATCCCCTTCGGACCGGCATCGACCTTCTCGACATTCGCCTTGCGACAAAGCGATTTGATGTAGACGACCTTGAGCAGGTTCTGGACTTCCACCGGCATCGGCCCGAACCGGTCGACCATTTCCGCACCGAATCCGTCGATTTCCGAAAGCTCGGTAACTTCACCCAGGCGGCGGTAAAGACCCATGCGCAGATGTAGGTCAGGCACATAGGTTTCCGGGATCATCACCGTTATGCCAACCGAGATCTGCGGCGACCAACCGGTATCAGTGATCTCGTCGTCACCCTTCACCTCGGCAACCGCCTCCTCCAGCATCTGCTGGTAAAGCTCGAAACCGACCTCCTTGATATGACCCGACTGTTCTTCGCCAAGTAGATTGCCGGCGCCGCGGATATCGAGATCGTGGCTCGCAAGCTGGAAGCCAGCGCCGAGCGTGTCGAGCGATTGCAGCACTTTCAGGCGCCGCTCTGCCGTCGTCGTCAGCGGCTTGTTGACCGGCAGTGTGAACAAAGCAAAAGCGCGCATCTTCGACCGACCGACGCGGCCACGAAGCTGGTAGAGCTGCGCCAATCCGAACATGTCCGCCCGGTGGACGATCAGCGTATTGGCCGTCGGAACGTCCAAGCCGGATTCCACGATCGTCGTCGAAAGCAGCACGTCGTATTTGCCGTCGTAAAAGGCGTTCATGATGTCCTCGAGTTCGCCGGCGGCCATCTGCCCGTGGGCAACCGCGACCTTGAGTTCGGGGACATCCGATTGCAGGAAGGCCTGAATTTCACCGAGGTCTGCAAGGCGGGGGCAAACATAGAAGCTCTGGCCGCCGCGATAGTGTTCGCGCATCAGAGTCTCGCGGATCACCAGGGCATCAAAGGGCGAGATGAAGGTCCGGACCGCCATGCGGTCGACCGGGGGCGTGGCGATCAGCGACAGCTCCCGCACGCCGGTCATCGCGAGCTGCAGCGTGCGCGGGATCGGCGTTGCCGACAGTGTCAGGACGTGCACGTCGCTTTTCAGCTCTTTCAGCTTCTCCTTGTGCTTGACACCGAAATGCTGCTCCTCGTCGATGATCAGGAGACCCAGATTGGCGAGTTGGATGCCGTTTCCCAGAAGAGCATGGGTGCCGACGACGATATCGATCTTGCCTTCGGCGAGCTCCTTCTTGGTCTGCGCGAGTTCCTTTGCCGGCACCAGGCGGGAAGCCTGCGCCACCTTGATCGGCAGTCCACGGAAGCGCTCGCGGAAGGTCTTGAAATGCTGGCGGGCAAGCAGTGTCGTCGGCACAACCACCGCCACCTGGGCACCGTTCATGGCCGCGAAGAAAGCGGCCCGCAGCGCCACCTCGGTCTTGCCGAAGCCAACGTCGCCGCAGACCAGCCGGTCCATCGGCCGACCGGCGCCGAGATCGTCACGGACGGCTTCGATGGCATTGGCCTGATCGTCGGTTTCGTCATAGGGAAAGCGAGCGGCGAACTCGTCGTAAAGACCTTCCGGCGTGGTCAGAACCGGTGCGCGACGGACCATGCGGGTCGCCGCGATCCGGATCAGGTCGCCCGCCATGTCCAGCAGCCGCTTCTTCAACTTGGCCTTGCGGGCCTGCCAGGCCCCGCCGCCGAGCCTATCGAGCTGTGCTTCTGCCGCATCCGACCCGTAGCGCGACAGAAGATCAATGTTCTCGACGGGCAGGAAGAGCTTTGCCTGATCGGCGTAATGCAGTTCAAGACAAGCACGCGGCGCGCCCGCCGCCTCGATCGTCACAAGGCCGACGAAACGCCCGATGCCGTGTTCGGCGTGGACCACGAGCGAGCCCTCGTCCAGCCCCGCAACCTCGGTCAGGAAATCGGCGCCTCGCTTGCGGCGCTTGCCGCGCCGGACCATGCGATCACCTAGGATATCCTGCTCGCCGATAACGGCGACATTACCCGTTTCGAAGCCCCCTTCGAGGCTGAGCACTGCCGAGGCAGCCTCACCTTTTTCCAGCTTGTCGAGATCGGCGAGCCGATCGATCGGCTTGATGCGCTTCAGGCCATGCTCGTCCAGGACTTGGAGAAGGCGGTCGAGCGAGCCAGCGGACCAGCCGGTAACCAGAACCTTGAAACCTTCCGCCCGCTTGTCGGCAATGTGCTTGACCACGAGGTCGAAGATGTTGGTTCTTTCGGCTTCGTCGCGATTGCCGGAACGGTCTTCTGTCTGGGATTTTGCCCAGCGCGGTCCGGCATGAGCGTCCAGTGTCACCATATGGCGACCTTCGGCTTCCATTTCGTTGAAGGGCGTCAGCCGCAAGGCGTTCGAATCGTCAAGCGCCGCCGCAAAAGCCTTGCTGTCCAGGTAAAGCTGCCCGGGCGAGATCGGCTTGTAGGGTGCCGACTGAGCCGCAGCACCCTTACCCTGCGTTCCGCTATCGCGCCGCGCCTCGTAGTAATCGAGGACGAGCTTGGAGCGCTCATTAGCAGCCTCGCGGGCCGTATGGTCGGTGACGATCCGAAACCCCTTCAGATAGTCGAAGGCAGTCTCCAGCCCATCGTAGAAGAGTGGCAGCCAATGTTCCATGCCGGCATAGCGCCGGCCTTCGGATACCGCCTGATAGAGCGCATCGTCGCGCGTTGCGGCACCGAACATCGAGAGATAATTCTTGCGGAACCGGCTGATCGTATCGGGCGTCAGCGTCACTTCGCTCATCGGGTTAAGATCGAGCGACCGCGCCTGCCCTGTTGTCCGCTGGCTGGCCGGATCAAAGGAGCGGATCGTTTCCAGCGTATCACCGAAGAAGTCCAGCCGGACCGGCTCCTCGGTTCCCGGCACAAAAACGTCCAAAATGCCGCCGCGAACCGCAAACTCGCCCACTTCGCGTACGGTAGAGACACGGTCAAAGCCGTTCCGCTCAAGGCGGGCGGCGATATCGTCCATACGGATCTGGCTGCCGGGTTTGGCGGAGAACGCCAGGCTCTCAATGATCTGCGCCGGTGCGATCTTCTGCAGCATTGCATTGACGGTCACAAGCACGATGGCCGCATGCGGTTTTCGGGCATGCGATATGAGCCCCGAAAGCGCCGACAGTCTCCGCGCGGAAACATCCGCACTGGGTGAAACGCGGTCATACGGCAGACAGTCCCAGGCGGGGAGCGTCATCACCGGGATATCCGGTGCCACGAATGACAGCATCTGCTCGAGATCCGCCATGCGCTGCCCGTCCGACATGACGAAAGCAACCGACTGGCCAGCCCGTGCGAGTTCGGCAAGAATCAGAGGTTCCATACCCGGCGGCACGTTGCCGAGCGTCAACGGACGGTCGGCCTCGGCAATTCGTTTTGCGTTAAGCCCAGAAATCATTGTGGTTTTCCGAGCCTCGCTTCCAAGGAGGCCTTGGTGACCGGATCGAAGTCCGGTTTATAGGCGGCAACCCGTGCAAAAAGCGGCGTGTCCCTTTCCTCGGGCAGGACCTGTGCGCCGGTGATCCAGGCGTGCAGATCGTGATCCTCTTCCGCCATGATCGCTTCGAATTCGTCCAGTTCCACATCCGACAGACCGGCAATCTCCGCTTCGGCAAAGCTGCCGAAAACCAGGTCCATCTCGCGGATGCCGCGATGCCAGCAGCGATAAAGGATGCGCCGGCGGCGGGGGTCGAGATCCGCGCTGGTACGCGATAGTCCTGTCATGTCGGTGGTCCTTGTTTGGCGTTCATATAGGACGGAATTCCGCCTTCGTCACCTTGCCAAATGGTCAAAATCCAGCGCATTTTGCCGGCCATGCGTCCCGCCATTCTCGATCCATTGTTTTCGCCCGTCGCCTCACTTTCTGGAGTGGGACCAAAGCTGGCGGAGCTGATTGCGCGTGTCACCGGCCGCGAGGACGCAGAAGACTGCCGCATCGTCGACGTCCTGCTTCACGCTCCGTCATCGCTGATCGACAGGCGCAACCGCCCAGGGATCGCGCTTGCACCGCAGGGCGCCATCGTCACGATCGAGGGTCGCGTCGACCGGCACCAACCGCCACCGCCCGGCAAGTCCAACATGCCCTACCGCATCTTTCTGCATGACGAGACGGGCGAACTGGCGCTGACGTTTTTCCGTGCCAAGGCGAACTGGCTGGAAAAGCTGCTGCCGATCGACGAGAAGGTGATGGTGAGTGGCAAGGTGGACTGGTTCAATGGCCGGCCCTCCATGGTTCATCCGGATTTCATCGTCAAATCGTCCGAGGCGGAAGCACTGCCGCTGGTGGAGCCGGTCTACCCGCTGACGGCAGGGCTCGCGCCGAAGGTGCTGCGCAAGGCGGTGGAGGGTGCTGTTGCCCGTCTCCCGCAATTGGCGGAATGGGCGGATGCCGCCCTCACCTTACGTCAGGGCTTCCCTTCCGTTACGGACGCCTTCCGAAAACTTCATGATCCGCGTGACGAGACGGATATGGATCCGCAATCGCCGCCACGTCGGCGGCTCGCCTATGACGAGTTCCTGGCAGGACAGGTGTCCCTGGCGCTGGTCCGCCAGCGCGTCCGGAAAGTGGCCGGCACGCCCATCCATGTGGAAGGAAATCTGGCGAAGGCGATTGTCGCCGCCCTTCCATTTTCGCCGACGTCCAGCCAAACCGCCGCCGTCGGCGACATCCTCAAAGACATGGCCGGCGAAGACCGGATGCTGCGCCTTTTGCAAGGTGATGTCGGTGCGGGCAAGACATTGGTCGCGCTGCTTGCCATGGCGGCAGCGGTCGAGGCCGGTGGCCAGGCAGTCCTGATGGCGCCGACCGAAATCCTGGCCCGCCAGCATTTTACGACGATCTCCAAGCTTGGCGGCGCGGCCGGCATATCGGTCGAAGTGCTGACAGGCCGCACGAAGGGTCGCGAACGAGAGCAGATTATCGAGCGCGTCGCCTCCGGCGAAGCGCAGATTATCATCGGCACGCACGCACTTTTCCAGGATTCCATCAGCTACCACAAACTGCTGCTGGCAGTGGTAGACGAGCAACATCGCTTCGGCGTGCATCAGCGGCTGCGCCTCACCGCCAAGGGCGTATCGCCGCATATGCTGGTCATGACGGCGACGCCCATTCCCCGAACGCTGGTGCTGGCCGCCTTTGGCGATATGGACGTTTCCAAGCTGACGGAAAAGCCGGCCGGGCGAAAACCTATTCAGACGGTAACAATCCCGACCGAGCGCATCGGCGACATCGTCTCGCGGCTTCGCGGCGCCTTGGCCGAAGGCAAGAAGGCATACTGGATCTGCCCGCTGGTCGAGGAATCCGATGTTTCCGACTTGATGTCGGCAGAGGAGCGGCATGCGGTGCTGGCCAAGGAACTTGGGAGCGCCAATGTCGGGCTCGTCCACGGGCGGATGAGCGGGCCGGAAAAAGATGCGGTCATGGCTGCCTTCAAGACGGGCGAGATCAGGCTGCTCGTCGCAACCACCGTAGTCGAGGTGGGCGTCGACGTGCCGGATGCGACGATCATGGTGATCGAACATGCCGAGCGCTTCGGGCTCGCGCAACTTCACCAGCTCCGCGGCCGGGTTGGGCGTGGGGAGGAAGCTTCAACCTGTATTCTTCTCTACAAGGGACCGCTGAGCGAAACTGGCCGGACAAGGCTTTCCGTCCTGCGTGACAGTGAAGACGGATTCTTGATCGCTGAAGAAGATCTGAAGCTGCGCGGAGAAGGTGAAGTGCTGGGCACGCGCCAGTCCGGTACGCCCGGTTTTCGCATCGCTAGCCTGGAAGCACATGCGGATCTCCTGGAGATCGCCCGTAAAGATGCGGGCTATCTGCTGGAGCGCGATCCGGAACTGACCAGCGAACGCGGACAGAACATGCGTGTTCTGCTTTACCTGCACCGGCGGGACGAGGCGATCCGGTTCTTGAGGGCAGGCTGAGATCTATTCGCTGACCTGCCCCAGGGGCGGCACGAGCACCGGCGTCGTCATTGTTTTTGAGGTGTATTCCGGCGCAATCAAACCGCCCGATATCAGCAGCTTGGCGCCCTCCTCAGGCGTCATGTCGAGCACGATAATCTTGCTTTTCGGTACAAACATCAGGAAGCCTGCCGTCGGCACGGGCGTCGGCGGCATGAAGACCGCCACCATTTCCTCGCCTTCGGCATTGAGCTTAGCGGCGATTTCGCCCTGTGCATCGCCGGAAATAAAGACCAGCGCCCACATGCCGGGGCTCGGAAACTCGATCAGCCCGCACTTCTTGAACGAGGTGGACTGCTCCTTGAGTACCGTCTCCAGGATCTGCTTGACGCTCCTGTATATGGTGCGGATCAGCGGCATGCGCTGCAGAATAGATTCGCCGAAGCTGACGATCGTGCGGCCGATCAGGTTCTTGCCAAGAAAACCGATAATGGTGATGCACACCATGGCGATCAGCAGGCCGGTACCCGGTATGGTGATGTTGAAATAATATTGCGGGTCATAGCGCTGCGGAATGTAGGGCGTGACCCAGCTGTCGGCCCAGTCGATAAAGGTGAAGGTCAGCCAGATGGTGATCGCCAAGGGGGCGCAGATGATCAGCCCGGTAAGGAAGTTGTTCCGCAGGCGACCGGCCAGTGATATCCGCTCTGGACTATCGTTCATCGGACTTCCCTGCGCTGCCACTGCATTGCCGCAGCTACCTTATCGAGACAATGCAGGATGCAATGTTGCGATGCAAGGGAAAGCCTCCCGTGATCATTCCACCGTGACGGATTTCGCCAGGTTGCGCGGCTGGTCGACGTCGGTCCCCATGAAGACGGCCGTATGGTAGGCGAGCAGCTGGATGGGCAGCGAAAAGATCATCGGAGCAATGATTTCGTCCACATTCGGCAGCGCGATGGTGGCCATGGTTGGAAGCTTCGAGGCCGCAGCCCCCTTCTCATCGGTGATGAAAATGATCCTGCCGCCGCGCGCTGCCACTTCCTGCATGTTGGACACGGTCTTTTCGAAGAAACGGTCATGCGGGGCGATGACGATGACCGGCATGTTCTCGTCGATGAGGGCAATCGGCCCGTGCTTCAGTTCGCCGGCAGCGTAACCTTCGGCGTGGATATAGGAGATTTCCTTGAGCTTCAGTGCGCCTTCGAGAGCCAAGGGGTAGCTGGTGCCGCGGCCGAGATAAAGCACATCCTTGAAGCGAGACAGTTCCCGGGAAAGCGCCTCAATCTGCGGCTGCACCTCGTTCAGGACCCGGCTCATGATGCGCGGCATTTCCGCCAGATGCTTGACCATCGCCTTTTCATCGTCAGCCATCAGCGTACCGCGGGCACGGCCGGCGCCGATCGCCAGCGCCGCCAGAACGGCGAGCTGGCAGGTGAAGGCTTTGGTGGACGCCACGCCGATTTCCGGGCCGGCGAGGATCGGGAAGATGGCATCCGATTCGCGGGCGATCGTTGACTCGCTGACGTTGACGACAGCGCCGATCTTCAGCCCATTGTCCTTACAGTAACGGAGCGATGCCAGCGTATCGGCCGTTTCTCCGGACTGGGAAATGAACAACGCCGCCTGGCTCGGCGAGAGCGGCAGTTCCCGGTAGCGAAATTCGGAGGCGACATCGATCTCGACCGGAAGACGTGCATATCGTTCGAACCAGTATTTGCCGACGAGACCGGACAGATAGGCCGTGCCACAAGCGGAGATTGCCAGGCCAGAAAGTTTGGCGAAGTCGATCGCCGTATCGTTGGCCTTCACCGTGTGAGCGGCGAAATCGATGTAATGGCTGAGCGCGTGCGAGATGATTTCCGGCTGCTCGTAGATCTCCTTTTCCATGAAATGACGGTGGTTGCCCTTGTCCACCATGAAGGCGGCGGCCTGGGAAATCTGGCTCCGGCGCTTGACCGGCTTTCCGTCGAAATCGATGATCTCGGCTGCATCATGGGTGAGGATGGCGCAGTCGCCATCAACCAAATAGGTGATCTCGTTGGTGAATGGCGACAGCGCTATGGCGTCCGACCCTAAAAACATTTCCCCGCGCCCATGGCCGATGGCGAGAGGTGGTCCGGAGCGAGCCGCAAGCATGGTGCCAGGCTCGTCCTCGAACATAACAACCAGCGCATAGGCGCCCGAGATCCGGTTGAGCATGGCGAGCATGGCCGCCCGGTGGTCCAGTCCCTGTCGGGTGTACTGGGCCAGAAGATGTGCAACCACTTCCGTATCGGTCTGGCTCTGGAACTCTGCGCCTTCCCGTTGCAGCTCGTCCTTCAGCTCGGAAAAATTCTCGATAATGCCGTTATGGACGACGGCAACGCCGTCGACGAAATGGGGATGAGCATTGGCTTCGTTGGGAATGCCATGGGTCGCCCAGCGGGTGTGCGCGATCCCTACATTGCCGGGCAGCGGTTCAGCGTCCAGTTTCTTCTCGAGATTGAACAGCTTGCCTTCGGCACGGCGCCGGTCCATGCGGCCTTCATGAATGGTGGCGACACCAGCGGAATCATAGCCGCGATATTCGAGCCGCCGCAGCGCATCGACAAGGCGTCCCGCCACCGGCTGCTTTCCGACGATCCCGACAATCCCGCACATTATGCCTCTCCGTGTCACTAACCCGCGCGAATTCCTACCCGATCGGCTGCCTTGCGCAATTGCACGACCGGTCACTTTGAATGTCTGACCGTAATGTTGAAATCTTAAGGTTTGCGCTACTTCTGTGCCTTCTTGGCGGCCTTCAGGGCCAGCGCTCTTTCGCGGATAACCTTGGCCCGTTCAGGCTTTACTTCCTGACGGGCTCGTCCGAATGCCAATGCCTCGGGAGGGACATTTTCGGTAATGACGCTTCCGGACGCAATATAGGCGCCGTCGCCGATCGATACCGGCGCCACCAGAGAAGAGTTGGAGCCAATGAAGGCGTTGGAGCCGATCTCCGTCACATGCTTGTTTACCCCGTCGTAATTGCAGGTAATTGTTCCGGCGCCAATGTTTGAATGGGCGCCGACGGAGGCATCGCCGATATAAGTCAGGTGGTTGACCTTGGCGCCTTCGCCGACCTTGGCATTTTTCACCTCGCAAAAATTGCCGACCTTTGATCCGGCCGCCAGATCGGCACCTGGCCTGAGGCGCGCAAATGGGCCAATCGTTGCCCCAGCGCTGACATATGCGCCTTCGATATGCGAGAAGGCGTGGATGACGGCTCCGCCTTCCACCGTGACGCCAGGACCAAAAACGACATTCGGTTCGATCAGCGCATCCTGACCGATCTCCGTGTCATAGGACAGGAACACCGTTTCCGGCGCGATCATGCTGACGCCCGAAACCATCAGCTCATGGCGCCGCCGTTCCTGCCAAACCCGTTCGAGAGCCGCAAGCTCGGCGCGATTGTTGCAGCCGGCAAGTTCCGCCTCTGGCGCATCCACCGCCACCACCTTGCCACCGCCTGAACGGGCGATCTCGACCAGATCGGTGAGATAGTATTCGCCCTTGACGTTCTTGTTGCCTATCTGCTGCAGCAGGGACAGCGCCTTGCGGCCATCTACCGCCATCAGGCCACTATTGCACCAGGTGACCTTGCGCTCTTCATCCGTGGCATCCTTCTCTTCGCGGATGGCCACCAGTTCTCCATCCTCGACCAGAAGGCGGCCATAGCCGAACGGCCGGTCCGTATGGAAGCCGATGACAACCACGTCGGCACCCTCGGCCAGCTTTTCTCGGGCAGCCGAAAACGTCTGCGGCGTGATCAACGGCACATCACCATAACCGATCAGGATATCGTCGTAGCCGCCGGCGATCGCCTCCTTCGCGGCCAAGACCGCGTGGCCGGTGCCGAGCCGCTCTGTTTGCAGGAAGGTCTTGGGCTCGATGCCCGCCACCATCCCAGCCTTTGCCACTGCCTCTGCATCACGTCCAACGACCAGAGCCGCGTCGCTGACGCCGGCCTTGGCAACCGCTGCCATCACATGGGCAATCATTGGCCGCCCGCCAATCGGATGCAGCACCTTGGACATGGAGGACTTCATGCGGGTGCTGTCGCCTGCGGCGAGAATGACGGCTAGGCAGGAACGGCTCATCGAGAATCTCCTTTTCGGACCTTGCCGCTTCATAACAGCAAGTTTCTTGAGGCGCGATAAACGGCTTGTAAGGCGCGGAAACAAAAAGGGCGCCGGAAAGCGCCCTCTTCAACTGTTGCAATAGCCTTAAGTGCACATCACTTCGGCAGCTTGTCGTCCACGCCTTCGACGTAGAAATTCATGCCCAGCAGCGTGCCGTCGTCCGAGCGCTCGCCTGCCTTCAGCCAAGCGCTTCCGTCCTGCTTGTTGATCGGGCCGGTGAAGGGATGCAGTTCGCCGGACTTGATCTTGGCTTCGGTTTCTTCCGCCATCGCCTTCACGTCGTCCGGCATGTTGGTATAGGGCGCCATGGTGAGGATGCCGTCCTTCAGGCCGTCCCAGATCTGTTCGGACTTCCAGCTGCCATCCAGCAGCGCTTTTGTGCGCTTGATGTAATAGGCACCCCAGGTATCGACGATTGCGGTCAGCTGGGTCTTCGGACCAGCGGCGATCATGTCGGAGGCCTGGCCGAAGGCGAAGATGCCGCGCTCGGCAGCCACCTGCATCGGAGCAGTCGTATCCGTGTGCTGCGTCAGGATATCGACGCCCTGGTCGATCAGTGCCTTGGCTGCATCCGCTTCCTTGCCCGGATCGAACCAGGTATTGGCCCATACGACCTTCAGCTTGAAGTTCGGGTTGACCGACTTGGCGCCAAGTTCGAAGGCGTTGATGCCCATCACGACTTCAGGGATCGGGAAGGAGGCGATATAGCCTGCCAAGCCCTTCTTCGACATCTTGGCAGCGATCTGCCCCTGGATGTAGCGGCCTTCGTAGAAGCGGGAATTGTAGGTGGCGAGGTTCGGGCCAGCCTTGAAGCCGGTCGCATGCTCGAACTTCACATCGGGAAACTTGGCAGCAACCTTGGCAGTCGCATCCATGAAACCGAACGAGGTCGTATAAACCATGGCGCAGCCGGAACGGGCCATGCGCTCGATGGCGCGCTCTGCATCGGGACCTTCGGGAACGCTTTCGAGGAAAGGTGTTTCGATCTTGTCGCCCAGAGCCTTGTCCAGCTCCTGGCGGCCGCGGTCATGCGCCTGGGTCCATCCGCCATCGGTCTTGGAGCCGACATAGATGAAGCAGACCTTTTTCTTTTCCTGAGCCTGCGCGCCGTTTGCAAACCCGCCCAACAGGGCGGCCGAAGCGGCGAGAGCGATAACAAGTTTCTTCATTTCTAACCTCTACTAGCTTGAAGACAGTTCTACCGCGGTCACCGGTCGGGGACAAAGGGTTTCCCGAGCGAAGCCGGCGTATTGATAAGGGTCGTGCGGCGATTATGCGAGATGATCACCAGCACGACAATAGTAGCCGCATAAGGAAGTGCGGAAAGAAGCTGAGACGGCACTCCGATGCCGAAGGCCTGGGCGTGTAGCTGGCCGATGGTGACGGCGCCGAACAGATAGCCGCCCGCCAGAAGCCGCCACGGCCGCCAGGACGCAAACACCACCAGAGCAAGAGCGATCCAGCCGCGACCCGCGGCCATGTTCTCAACCCATTGCGGCGTGTAAACAAGCGAAAGCTGAGCTCCGGCCAAGCCGGCACAGGCGCCGCCGAACATGACAGCCAGATACCGGGTGCGGATGACGTTGATGCCGAGCGCATGCGCCGAGGCATGGTTGTCGCCTATAGCCCGCATTTTCAATCCGGTTCTGCTCCTGAAAAGGAACCAGTTGATCCCGATCACGAGGACGATCGACAGGTAGAAAATGAGATCCTGGCTGAACAGCACCCGTCCGAGAAACGGAATATCCGACAAGACCGGAAAGACGATCGGCTGCAGCTTGATGCCGGGCTTTCCGACAAAGGCTTCCCCCAGTTGGCCCGAAAGTCCAAGCCCTAAAATGGTGAGCGCCAGGCCGGTGGCGACCTGGTTGGCAACCAGCGTCAGCGTCAGGAAGGCGAAGAGTAGCGAAAAGATAGCCCCGCCGGCAATCCCGGCAAGAACGCCGATATAAGGAGAGCCGGTCAGTTGCGCCGCGGCAAAGGCCGAGACCGCACCCATGATCATCATGCCCTCGACGCCGAGGTTAAGCACGCCCGACCGCTCTGTAACCAGTTCGCCCAAGGCTGCGACAACAAGCGGGGTCGCAGCCGTAATAACCGTTAGGAGGATGGCCTCGAACATCAGCCTTTCGCCTCCCGGGTCCCGGCTGCGGACAGCATCAACCGAATGCGGTAATGAATGAGCGTGTCGCAGGATAGCACGAAGAACAGCAACAACCCCTGGAAGACACGACTGATCTTTTCGGAAATGCCGATCGACAGCTGGGCTGCCTCGCCGCCGAGATAGGTGAGCGCCAGAACAAATCCGGATGCGATGACGCCGAGCGGATTGAGGCGGCCGAGGAAGGCAACGATGATGGCGGTAAATCCGTAGCCTGGGGAGATGGCCGGCTGAAGATGGCCGATCGAGCCGGACACTTCTGAAATGCCCGCAAGACCGGCAAGGCCGCCGGACAAAAGCATCGAGAACCACACCATGCGCCGGGCTGAAAAGCCTGCAAAGCGCCCCGCCCGCTCGGACTGTCCAAGCACCGCCACCTCGAAGCCCTTGAGCAGGAAGCGCATCATGAACCAAAGAGCGACCGCCGCGACCAGGGCAAAGACGATCCCCCAATGGGCGCGGCCGGAGCCAAGCAGTTCCGGCAAGACTGCCTCGATCTGAAAGGCTTTCGTTTGCGGGAAGTTATATCCCTGCGGATCGCGCCAAGGCCCGCGCATCAGCCAATCGAGGTAAAGTTGGGCGATATAGACCAGCATGAGGCTGGTGAGGATTTCATTGGTGTTGAAGCGTGTCTTGAGAAGTGCCGGGATTGCCGCATAGGCTGCTCCGCCCAAAAGACCAAACGTCAGCATCAGCGGCAGGATGAGCGGCGAATGCCAGTCCGGATACATTACGGGAATGATGGAGCCGGTAATCGCGCCGATGGTGAACTGCCCTTCGGCACCGATATTCCAGTTGTTCGACCGGTAACAGATCGAGAGCCCCGCACCGATCAGGATCAATGGCGCGGCCTTAATCGCCAGTTCATGCAGCGACCACACGTCGAGAAGCGGTTCGATAAAGAAGCTATGAAGAGCGCCGACGGGAGACTTGCCCATCAGCCAGAACATGATGGCGCCGAAGATCAGCGTGAGCACCAGGGCCAGAAGCGGCGACAGGATCGAAAACATCGGCGACAGGCCGGCGCGCTTTTCAAGCTCAATGCGCATGCGCCGTCTCCGGGATCGACTTCTTCTCGTGGATCCCGCCCATTAGAAGGCCGATGCGTTCAAGCGAGAGTGCGCCTGCCGAATACATCTGGGAAAGTCGCCCCTCCGATATCACCGCTATAGTCGTTGCAACTTCAAAGATCTCGTCCAGGTCCTGGCTGATCACCACAATGGCCGAACCGGTTTTGGCCAGATCGATGAGCGCCTGTCGTATGCGGCTTGCTGCGCCCGCATCGACGCCCCAGGTTGGCTGGTTGACCACCAGCACGGAAGGCTGGCGGTCAAGCTCCCGCCCGACGATGAATTTCTGCAGATTGCCGCCCGATAAGGAACCTGCCAAAGGGTCTTCGCCGCTCTTGCGGACATCCATCGCCCCGCAGATACGCCTCGTAGCCGAACCGACGGCCCGGTGGCGGATGATCGACAGAGGGCCGCCGCCGAGAAAGGCGCGCCGGTCCGACTGACTGCGGGCGATCAGGAGATTGTCTGAAAGCGGCATGGCCGAAACTGCCGCATGCCCGTGACGCTCTTCCGGCACGAAGCCGGCCCCCAGCAGCCGTCGGTCATTGATGCCCAGCCGCCCGACCGACTTGCCGCGGATCAGGATGGCATCCCCGGTTGCAACCGGATATTCGCCAGAAAGAGCATCGAAAAGCTCACCTTGACCATTTCCGGCGATCCCGGCGATCGCCAGGATCTCGCCGGCGCGAACCTGCATCGACACGTTTTTCAGAGATACCGCGAAGGGCGTCCGAGCGGGAACCGAAAGGTCGTTCACCTCGAGCGCCAGGTTACCGACCGACGACCTTTCGTCCCGATGCACCTGTGCCACGTCGGACCCCACCATCATCCGGGCGAGCGACGCCGGCGTCTCGTGGCGCGGGTCGCATGTGCCGGTCACCTTGCCATGGCGCAGAACGGTGGCCCGGTCGCAGATCCGTCGCACCTCCTCAAGGCGATGGCTGATATAAAGGACGGATTTGCCTTCCTGCCTCAACTGCAACAGCGTTTCGAACAGCCGGTCTGCCTCTTGCGGAGTCAGCACCGAGGTCGGCTCGTCCAGGATGATCAAATTGGGATTCTGCAGCAGGGCCCGGACAATCTCGATGCGCTGCCGTTCACCGACGGACAGGTCTGCGACATGCGCCTTGGGGTCGAGCGGCAGGCCATAGGCCTTCGACAATGAAGCGGCCTCGTCCGAGATCCGCGCCAGAGAAACCTTGGGGTCGAGCGACAGGGCAATGTTTTCCGCAACCGTCAGCGCCTCGAACAAGGAGAAATGCTGGAAGACCATGCCGATGCCGAGATGACGGGCCTCTCCAGGCGAATTGATCCTGACTGGCGATCCCTTCCACAGGATCTGGCCGTCGCTCGGCTGCAGCACGCCGAAAAGCATCTTGACGAGAGTAGACTTGCCCGCACCGTTTTCGCCCAGCAGCGCGTGGATTTCGCCAGGCGCAATTTCCAGGTCGATGTCACGACAGGCGGCGAAGCTGCCGAACAGCTTAGTCAGTCCACGAACCGACAAGAGCGGAACGGCCAACGCAGCGTCAGACAATGTCACAAAGCCCCCTCGTAAACCGCGCGCCGACCTTCTTCGAGGCCTGATTGGACGATGCGGTCGCTTGTAAGTTAGTCCGTTCCCTGGCCGGACAGCCGATTGATATTGATACCGTTTTTGTTGCTTTGCACAACAGCAAAGAACAGCGGTCCATACCAATTTTCTATTTTCCAAGCTCCGGCAAAAGCTGCAATACGCTGCCGATGCAATAAAGATAAAGTCCGCTGATGACGACACCGTAAACGACCCAGGCGGGAGTGTCGAAATGCAGGAGCAGTGAATAGCCGCCAAGCGCGCACCATAGGAGGCAGATGGCGAGATTGAAGGGGCGCAGCCGTTTGACCCGTACCGGGTGCAGAAAATTGATTGGCAGGAACGTCAGCACAACCGAGGCGGATACGATGACCAGGGCCGTTGTCGCACTGGCGTCGATCACGAAGAGGGTGAATATCACCATGTTCCAAACGACGGGAAAGCCGGAAAAGAAGTATTCGTCCGTCTTCATGCCCATGTCGGCATAGTAGATCGCACTGGACACGACGATTGCGCCGGCGGCCACGAATGACCAGGGTTCGCCGATCATGCCGCTCTGGTAGAGTGCGAAGGCCGGCAGAAGCACATAAGTGACGTAATCGATGATATTGTCGAGCGTGTCACCCGACCAGTTCGGCAGGACTTCCTTGACCCGCACCTTGCGAGCAATAGGCCCGTCGATGCCGTCCACCAGAAGGGCAAGCCCCAGCCACCAGAACATGTCGACAAAGCGGTGCTCGGCTGCCGCGACGACACCGAGAAAGGCCAGGAACGAGCCCGATGCCGTCAGAAGGTGAACAGAGAAAGCCCTGATTTCCGCGTAGGGAACCTTCCGATAGTTGAATATGCGCCTGATCACCCGTCGCCCGCCTCTCAATAATTGTGCGAGATATGCGGCCAATCGTCCTGCTTTGCAACTCAGTTGCGCCGATGCGCCCGGTTTATGTCAAGGAAAAGCACCACGATCGGCAATGCGTGACAATGCCCCATGGATATGCCGAGGAGCAGGCTCTAAATAGGCTTCATTGGCCGATCGTGCGGGAGAAAGATATGCGGGATTTCGAAATTGCTGTGGTAGGCGGCGGCCTGGCGGGCTCTGTAGCGGCCCTGGCACTGGCCCGCGCCGGCCGCAAAGTCGTTCTTCTGGCGCCCGCTTCCGATGAGGGCGATCATCGCACAACCGCCCTGATGGACCAGTCCATTCACTTTCTGGAACGTCTCGGTGTTTGGGACAAGATAGCTGCCCATGCGGCACCTCTGTCCGTGATGCAGATCATCGACGCGACCAACCGCCTGCTGCGCGCGCCGACGGCCCAGTTCCGGGCGATGGATCTGGGTCTTCATGCGTTTGGGTACAATATTCCCAATCATGCCTTGGCCGAAACGCTGAACGAGGCGGTCGCGGCTGAGGCCAATATTGTCCGCAGGGAGCTTCGGGTGGAGAGTTATGAGCTTGCCGCCGAGCGGGCCTTGCTTAGCCTGTCCGATAACAGCACGCTGACTGTCGATCTGGTGATTGGCGCCGACGGCCGGAATTCCAAGGCTCGTGAAGCGGGTGGTATCGGCGTCCGGCGGTGGTCCTATCCCCAGACGGCCGTTGTTCTAAACTTCGCCCACAGCTTGCCGCACGGTAATATGTCCACGGAATTCCACACCGAGACGGGCCCGTTCACCCAGGTTCCCCTGCCCGGCCAGCGATCCAGTCTGGTTTGGGTCGTCAAGCCGGACGAGGCGCAGCGTCTTGCAGCGCTTTCTCTGGAAGAACTTTCACTGCGTGTCGAGAAGCGGATGCAGTCCATGCTCGGCAAGATCACCGTCGAGGCTCCGTCCCAGACCTGGCCGCTCTCCAGCCTCATGGCGGACCGGTTCGGCCACGGCCGGCTTGCTCTGATCGGAGAAGCCGGCCACGCCTTTCCACCAATCGGCGCTCAGGGGCTGAACCTGTCGCTGCGCGACGCCATCGACCTATGGGAACTGGTGAGCGGCGACATCGACCGGCCTCTTCGCGCCGATTTCGGGGATCGTTTCAATCGCCGCCGCCGGCCCGACGTGATGAGCCGCACCTTTGGCGTGGATCTTCTGAACCGCTCGCTTCTGTCGGATTTTCTGCCTGTCCAGATGCTGAGGGCCGCTGGCCTCCACCTTCTGACCAGCGCGCCGCCGCTGCGCAACCTCATCATGCGCGAAGGCATCGAGCCCGGCCGCGGACTGCGTGCCGTCTTGCAATCGCTACGGAACGAGATCCGCGGGTAGCAGCCCCATATGGATAGCAAAAAGGACACCCGGCAGAGTGATGACGGAAGCGAGCGTGATGATCAGGATGCTGGCTGACGCCCTCTCCTGCCAGACGCCGTATTGCTGGCTGATCACGAAAACATTGGTCGCAGTCGGCAGGGCTGACAGAAGAACGGCGGAATAGATCCAGACCGGTTCGAAATTGCCGATCAGCGACAGAACCAGATAGGTGGTCAGCGGCAAAAGGATCAGCTTGAAGAATAGGATGTAGACGATCTCGCCGGGGATGCGCCGCACGGGCCTGATCGCAAGCGTGACGCCCATGGCAAACAGCGCGCAAGGTGCTGCCGCCTGTGCGAGATAATCGACGAGGCGTGCCACTGGCTCCGGTGGCTGCACCTGGATCGCCGCGACGCAGAAGCCGAGGGCGGTCGATAGGATGAAGGGATGAAACACCACCTTGCGGATAATCTCGCCCATCACCTCTCGGGCGGGCCGCTGGTCTCCACCAGCCATGGCCATCATTGCCGGCGTGACAATGAAATGTGCCGCATTTTCGAAACACACGATCAGTGCGACAGGAACGGCAGCGGCTTCCCCGAAAGCCAGCAATGCAAGCCCTGGCCCCATATAGCCGATATTTCCGTAAGATCCGGCAAAAGCCTGGATCGTGCAGTCTCCAAAGGAATTGCGGCGGATGAAATAGCCGATCAGGAATAGGATCGTGAAGACGATGTAGGTCGCGCCGATCTCACCGAGGATGAAGTCAAGCCGCGTCAACTGCTCCACCGGCGTTCGTGACACGAGTTTGAAGAACAGGGCCGGAAGGGCGGCATAGATGATGAATGTATTCATCCAGCCAAGCGCTTCGGCGGGCTGCCGGGTAACCCTCGCCGCGACATAGCCGACCAGGATCAGCCCGAAAAAGGGCAGCAGCAAAGCGATGATATCTGCCATTCCGTCTCCGCTACCGCCCGCGCTGAACCGGACCTACTTCCGTTAGCCGATTTGCGACAGGATGGGGAAGGTCTGCTGGAACCAGATCGCCGCATCGCTGACGAAGCCGAAGATGAAGGCGAGGCCCGTCAGGATCAGGAAGGCGCCAAGCAGTTTTTCCACCGTTCCGAGATGGCGGCGAAATCGCCCAAGGAAGCGCATGAAGGCTCCTGAAAAGCCGGCCGCTATCCAGAAGGGAACTGCGAGACCCAGGGAATAGACGGCAAGCAATGCGGCCCCCTCGCCGACCGTTTCGCGCGACGCTGCGACGCCGAGAATAGCGCCGAGTACCGGGCCGATGCAGGGGGTCCAGCCAAAGGCGAAGGCAAGGCCCATGACATAGGCGCCCGACAGGCTTGCAGGCTTGCCGCCTCCCTGGAACCGGGCTTCTCGGGCCAGCATGCCGATGCGGAAGACCCCGAGAAAATTCAGGCCCATGATGATAATGATTACGCCGCCGATCTTCGACAGCAGATCGAGATGCTGACGCAGCAGGACGCCAATGGTCGAGGCTCCCGCGCCGAGTGCGACGAAGACGGTCGCAAAGCCGAGCGTGAAGAGGAGCGCACAGGTCAGGACCCTCCTGCGCGGCCTTGCGTCTGCCAAGACGGTAGTGCCGCCGCGGAATTGGTCCACCGAAATGCCGGCCATATAGCAAAGATAAGGCGGTACCAGCGGCAGGACGCATGGCGAAAGGAAGGATAGCGCGCCGGCCAACAGCGCACTCAGAAGGGAAATTTCGGCGATCGACACAGACGGCTCCAGATGGCAGGCCTGTTTAGCCTGCTTTCTACACCTAATGACCTGCCTGCCTGATTGCCAGTCACCTTTTTTTGGTTGCTGCGCCGCAGGCTGTGAAAACCTGCCCGGACACGGCATTTTGCTGTTTTTGCGGGTTGACCGACAGGGGCGACCTGCCTATGTTCCGCGCACTTTCCGGACGCCTCGCGTACCGCGGGAGAGCGTAGCTCAGCTGGTAGAGCAACTGACTTTTAATCAGTAGGTCATGGGTTCGAGCCCCATCGCTCTCACCATTTAAACGCGACAAAACAACAATGTAGACACTGTAGGAGCCGGTAACGCTTACGTAGCTTTACCGGTGTTTACCCCGCATACCGCCAGTTTAAGTCACACAAACGGCACACGGCACATGAGAACCGGATGCGGAGGAGCCGCGCTGGTGTGTTCGCGCGTGGTGCTGGCCCCTCCCCGGTGTCTGTGATTCTATGCGGCCCGCAGCGCCCTGCGGATCTCCGCCTCAACGTTACGGCCGGCTCGCCGGTCACTTGCGGTCGCAGACATCACCTGTCGAATGGAGGTCTCGCCGAAGCGGAAATCAACGACAAAACGTTTGCACTCTCGTACTAGGGTCCAGCCATCAGCGCCGACAGAGCCGGCGATGTTGAGGTCTCGATGAGTGCGTTGTTTCATGCTGCTTTCAGATACTGTCCGCGGATATGGCGCACCGGCCTTTCAGCGTTCTCGTCTGCGAGCCGCACCTCATACGTTTCGTGGCCGATAGCTGTGCGGGAGCGGAAGCGTATCGTGGCGAGCATATCGCCCGGCAAGAACTGAACGCGTTGCCCGATTTCAAATCTCCAGGGGAGCATTATCGAAACGTTGAGATCTATGGTGTTGTTCATTGTGGTTTCCAGGTTGTCGGCTTTCGAAGGCCGTTGTGCCGGTAGTGGCCCGGCGGCCGGGGTTTCGAAACTCGCCTGGAGACGAGCGGCTGCTTTTAAGTTTCCTCTGGACATAGCGAGCACCCCGGCCATACTGGCCGAGTTAGCTATCGATCACGAGGATCGACGAGGGTATGCCATATCGATACAAGCGATTTCTATGGTCCGCATGTGACCAACCAGATCATCCGCGAAGCGCTGCATCCTTATCCGGGTGATCTCACCATCGTCACGAAGGTTCAGCCAAGCGCGGCCCGAACGGCGAGTGGCTGCCGGCCATGTCGCCTGCGGAGCTGACTTCGGCGGTCCATGACAACCTGCGCAATCTCGGGCTCGACGTCATCGACGTCGTCAACTTGAGCTCGATGTATGATGTCCACGGCCCGGCGGAAGGTCCGCTGGAAGAGCAACTGACGGCGCTGGCTGAATTGCAGCAGAAGGGTCTCATCCGCCATATAGGCCTCAGCAACGTCACGGCAAAGCAGGTTGAAGCCCTTTGGGCGCGCTATATCACCAATGGTGCCATAAACCGGGGCACGGTGACCAAGCAGCTTACAGCTATTCTTACGATGCTTGAGCCAAACGATTTAAGAACTCTAAAGGCTTTGTTCGATTGTGGAATCTCAGACAATCGAACTGAGATGGGGGAGATACCTTTGGCCGACTTTGCGGATGGTGCCGGTTGCACTGTCGTGGAGGCGGAGCACTCCCTAGGGAGATTGGCATCAGTCGGTTTACTTTGTTTTGAGCAGGCCGCAAGGGACTACGTAGCCGTCCAGAACAAAGAAGGGGCAGCTCCGTTGAGGCTTTTAGTCGCAACAGACATTGGAGAATCTATCCGATGCCGCTGTTAATGACCTTGGAGCAAGCTATCGGGCCGCCAACGGGAGCCACTTGAGGCGCCGCCCAAGGCCCTGCTCCCTCCCAACGGAACCATCCGGGCCGCTCCGCATTATGTGACGGTCGTGAGAGCAAATCCCCGTCCACTGAACTAAATTCACGTTTCCTCCGGAGTTTATTTTTCTCTCGCGACGTCTTCCCTGAAGTAGCCTTGAGCCAGAATAGCTGTCGGAGACATTGATGCCACTCTCTTTCACGGGACTGTCAGCCAAACTGAGGCCGGTCTGAATCTTGAAGCGTATGAGGGAGCCACAAAGGTCTTGGTGAAGACCTTACATGAGGCGCTGCAGGATTACGGTTTGACACGTATTTAGGCAAAAGCATCAGAGAAGTATGATGTCGGGAAGATGAGCCGGACAGATCCGTCAGAGTTTTTACGGCTGATCTTAGATGACGGCGCCAACCGAAGCCGCCCCACAGCAAACCCGCCACGCCCGCAGGATCCGTCGCGGCAGCGGCTTCAAAGTCTTAAGCCGATAGTCACCTTCCAATAGCAATCACCGAACAGGCCGAACATGTCCGCGACAGTCCCTGGAACGCGGAAGTGGGACAAGAAGGCGATCGGCGCGAGGCTCGGCGAGATCAGTGGGCTGGCCACCCGCCGAGCCCGGAGGATCCGTATGTGAAATGATGCAGGAAATGGTGAACAGCGGGTGAGTTGCTCCGTACGCCGCTGGACAGCCTGACGGTCTAGGAATAGCATCTACGTTCTTTTAAGGAAGAGACTGATGGCGAAAGCTCCAATCGGCGATAGCGCCCGCCCAATTGCTATACGGCCTGGCCATGGCAGCGAAGGCGCTTCTACCCAATCTGTGACGACTGGCTCGGGGGCGCCCGCGAAGCCTCCCAAAGATAACATCGGAGCACACTAATGCCAAAAAATCATCGGAAATAGCGGTAGACCACTAACTGCAGTGCAAAGCGCTGTTGGACCTAAGACTGGTTCAGCGCAGCCTCTTGCAACAGGATCCGGTGCAGGCGCGAAGCCACCTAAACGTTAACAGCCTTCTCTATATCTTTATCTGGAATCTGCCACGTGATGTCCATCTGCCTTATAGATCCACGCGGAGTATAAGTTAAAGTTACGTCTTCTTCGTTTCCGGTGATATCCCATTGGAGAATTCGCCGTCAGCCTTATAGCGGCCTGTCACGTACATCCCTACACCATCCTCGTTCATGATGATGGGATGGCGAGGCCTTGGCGACATCTGACCGAAGTTGGATTCCAAAACCGTACGGTTCTCCAAATGCACCTGCAGCACTGTCCATTTCGCTTGCTTGCTCATAATGCTTTGCCACGTCGAGGCTTCGTGGTCGTCGTTAAAGACTCCCAGATAGTTCATCGTATCTCTGCTCCACGTCTCGCAAAACGCTCGCCACACATCCCAAGATGATTGCTGTCGCACAAGTCGAAGTAGCAACTAGGGCAATGGCACCAGCCTCCGATGTGTTAACCCAAGCAGGTTGGAGCCAAGAGGATATGGCCCATGAGAAGAGGGCAATAATCGCTCGGGAAATCAAAGCAGAACTCATCACCTGAAGGAGAAAGTCCTCGGTCCTATGTGCACGGCCTTTCCCGATCAATGAGATTTTTATAGCCGAAATAGCCGGCCACAAAATGCGCTGCAGTGTGTCTCTCGCTAATGCTGTTGGCAAGGAGGATTTACCTCATGCGGCATACCAGGCCGCAGCTTCCAATCGTGCTCAACTACCGGCCCAGGAGGTGGAGGCGTGAAGAGAAAAAGGGAAGTACTTGACGCCCAAGCTGCCGATTTAGAAAAACGCCTTTGCGCGGGAAAAGGCACTGGTTGACGTAACCCTGCCCGCAATTCATGCTCGGTTCATCCCGGTCAGGCCAAAATGCATTGATGATAGCAGCAACCTACTCCTCGCCCCCGCTTACGCCGGAAGAGCTCGATCTTCTTGAGCGTGTTCTGGCCCCCGCAAGTGATCGTCCTGACCTGAAAAAGACCGGGCAAGACACCGAGCATATCGCGGCTGAGCTCGTCGAACTTTACGCGAATGGAGTTAGCAGCGAGCAAGAGCTGCGCGCACTTATAAGTTAGGCTCGGTGGACAATGTTCGCCAACGAATTAGCAGCCCTTACATTGCTGCGCCGGATTTCGCTTCTGCACCCGCCGGCTCTGCAGCGGCAGGTTCTCGTCGATCAGCAGTGGCTTTGAGGACTTGCGGGGCGGCTTGTCATGCTGCCACTGCAGCAGAGAGAGCTTAAAAAACTGTAGGTTCGGCATCGGGCTATTCATTGTCTGTTCACTGCAGCGGTCCTAGCTTCTGGATGTTCTTCAGGAGGAACATCCAGAATGAACATCCAGAATGAAAAGCATCCTTGTTGCAGCAACACTGATCGCAGGCAACCTATTCGCTGGCGCTGCACCTGCCATGCCAATCGACCCGATCAAGCCAACGACCAAGGTCGTCACAGTGGACTACGAATGTGGCCGCGGCTGGCACCTTAACCGCTGGGGAGAGTGCCGCAGGAACCGGCCGCCACCGCCCCCGCCGAGATGGAGGCGTGATCGCGACCGCGATTGGGGTCCACCACGTGGGCATTGGCACAGACCGCCACCGTCTCGGTATTGGGACGAACCGCCTCCGGGCTATCATCGCTATTGAGCAACAAAGGAAGGGCGCTGCGGCGCCTTTTTCTTTGCCGATTGACTCTCCAGATGGGGCGAACATATTAAGAACATCCAGGCCGAGATGAAGGCGGCTATCCACAGGTTGTCAACAGGCTGAAAACGCGCTTTGACGCCAAGGAGAAGTCGTGTCTGCTCTGGGAAAAGAAACCGAAAAACTGGATGCGCGGAACGAACTCGAAGACGTGCTGGCCTACCATGAAGGCGATGCTGTGGCCGTCGTGCAGACACTTCTTGATGACTGCAAGCATCTGCGCCGGCAATTGGTCCTGACGGAAAGGGCGATGAGCCGAGGCATGACGCGCGGCTGGCGGCCGAGCTTTGAGCGCTAGCACATGCCGGTGATAAGCGTGCAGAACCCATTTGAACAATGGTGGACGTCCCTGGATGCGGAGGCCAGATCCGGCCTCGATAAAGCAATTGCGCGAAGAGCTTTTAAAGCGGGCGCTGAGACGGCAGCACGATCAGGTTTCCCAGTCTATCGGTTTCAGATCGAGAAATGGTGAACTTTGACGCGTCAAGCGCACGGTTAGCTGCGTGGGTGGGACCATACATAAGTTCGGTTAAGCATAATCTACAGCTGGCATCATTTCCGTTTGTCGCTTATGAGCATGACCATTAGAATTTCAAAGGCCCGTTACCGCTATGCGTTGTCTTCTAATTACATCCGGAACTTACTTGGGTAGCTCGCTTTCAACGGAGTTCGGTGAAATCCCCCCCGCATTTCTGCCGGTCGGGAACGACTGCGTCTTCGAAGTGATTGCAGAAGATTACCGGCACCACTGCGACCGGATTTTCATGAACTTGCCCCTGGACTACTTAGTTGACGAAGCCACGCAACAGCTGATCAACAAGTGGAAGATCACGATAGTCTATACCAGTCCGGATGACACGATTGCGCGCGGTATCGGCAGCGCGATGAAAAGCGCGTTGCAGCATCTTCCTGACCTTGGGAAACATGCTGAGTTCATAATCGTCCATGGCGACACCTACGTTCCGACGCGAGCTTTTGATCCAGACCTGAAGGATTTTTACGTTGTGAGCACGCCGTCAGTGTTCCATAGCTGGGGTGTAGTGGATCAAACTCCCGCAGGTGGTATTCGAATCACCAGAACGTCGAACCCTCACCTTGATTCCCATGTTATCGTTGGCGTTTTTGGGATCTCTCAGGTCCAGCTGTTTCTTAAGCTTCTCGACAAAAGCTCCGCATGGGATTGGTTGGCCGCTATGTCAGCGTATATCAACGAGAATGGCTCGAAGTGCGTCGAAGTTCGAGATTGGATGGATTTCAGCTTTGACGCATCCTACTACGACTCTCGCCGTAAAGTGAATGCAGCGCGTGAGTTCAACGAACTTTGGGCCGAGGAGGAGTACCTAGTCAAGAGGTCCAAGGACAAGTTCAAGATGCGCTGCGAGAGCTCGTGGTTTGCGTCACTACCAGCAGATCTTTCAATATACGCTCCAGCGGTGGGGCGTCTCGTCGAAGCCGAAGAGACTTCAAGTTACCGCATTGAATATCTCAGCCTTCCTTCATTAGCCCACATACTTGTATTTGGGCGTTTGCGTGGCTTTGCCTGGAAGAACATCTTCAGTTCGGCGGACCGACTACTTACGCGATTTACTCAGCATTCAGACGACAAAGAAGCTGAAGGCATCGATCGCAACGTGTTGTTCGACACCTTGATCAGGCGAAAAACATTCGAACGGATGAAGACATTCTGTGATCAAGCCGGAGTTCCCATCGACAGCGAGTTCTGGTTGAACGGGTCGGCCTACAGATCGCCCCGTGATCTCATGGATATCCTCCTTAGCCGAATCGCACCGCCGATGGCAGATGACATTGGCATTGTTCATGGAGACTTCTGCGCGTCCAACTTGATGTACGATTTCTCCGCGCACCGCCTTAAAGTGATCGATCCTCGCGGCTACAGTTTGGCAGGGGTGGCTTCAAACTACGGAGATCGGAGATACGAAATCGCGAAGTTGTCGCATTCCATCATTGGATTGTATGATTTCATCATAGGAGGGCGCTTCAAACTTGAAGTTACCTCGTCTGACCAAGTCCAAAAGTCATATAACTTCGAGATCTTCCGTTCCCCGGACGTCGTAGACATCCAAGACGCGTTCATTTCTCAGACCTATGGAGGATATAGTCCAACCGGGCCCGGGATCTATGAGATGATGGCAACTTTGTTCCTCTCTATGCTGCCTCTTCATGCAGATGACCCTCGTCGCCAGACCGCACTATTGTGTAACGCCTATCGGGTTGTTGACGAATGGCGGCCGGACTTAGCGCGACAACCTGACCAACTTCGTGCAGCCACCAGAGCTTAAATTGACATTTGCTAGCTATCGTTTTCTATGGAGGAGGCACTGCACTCTTTAATCGTACCGCCCCTTCGCATTGAGACAGAGCTCGTCATTTTTGACATCTCCCGTCTCTACCGGAATCGAAGCGCTTCCTTTGGTACTGGCGTTGATCGCATCGACCTCGCGATAGGAATGGACCTTGTTCGCCGATGGCAAGAGAATTGCTTCTTCATTTATAGCGACGAGCTCGGTTACCGCGTATTTGACAATCATGCTGGCCGTCTGTGGCTGGAGCAAATCGAGGATCGCTGGTACGGGGACTCGAAAAGTCCCGTAATGACCCTGCCTAGCTGGCTATCAGCTCGCACCCACAGAACTGTACGAAGCTTGATCCCAAAGGTGTCACCAGAGCGTCTAACATACGTGGTGGCTTCGCACTCTGGCCTGCCTCGGCACGCTAAACAGTGGGTAAGGCTCGACCCAAAACGGGAACTGCGTAGGCATCTTTACCTGCATGACCTTATTCCGCTCCAGTATCCAGAATACCAGCGCCCTCACACCCAAAAGCAATTCTTGTCTTATCTCGCCAACATTCTAAGCCCATTATGCGATGTTACGTGCAATTCCTTTTATACAAGAAGTTGCCTTCAAGATTACCTTGAACATACAAACCAATCGATCGGTGAAATTCATGTCGCAATGCCGGCAGTAGTGGCTCGGTCAAATGGCTCCCCATTACCATCGGTACCGCGACCAGCCGGACCCTACTTTGTGGCGCTAGGCACTATCGAGCCAAGAAAAAATCACCTTCTCCTTCTCAACATTTGGAGGGAGCTGGCCCAAGAGAAAAAGGACATTCATTTAGTAATCATTGGTCGGCGGGGCTGGGAGAATGAAAACATAATAGACATGCTTGAGCGTTGCCGCCCTATTCAGCACCTTGTTCACGAATACACAGGGTTACAAGATATGGAGGTGACTGCGCTCTTGCTAGGATCAAAGGGGTTGTTGTTTCCTTCATTTGTCGAAGGGCTTGGCATTCCAGCACTTGAGGCCGCTGCCCTGGGTATTCCATTGATCCTGTCTGACATCCCGGCGTTTCGCGAACTTAATCTCAACGCTCCGCTGATCCATCCGCTGGATGGCTTGGAGTGGAAGAGGCAAGTCACCGCTTTAGCCGTCGATTAGGGCTATGAAAGAACTGCAACGGAATTTGGTGCCTGAAGGAAAAACTAGTGAAAAGAGTTGTAATCGATCTTGATGATACCATCACCCGGAGCGAACCTGATGTCGCTTATAGTGAGCTTAAGCCCCGCGCCGATGTCGTGGACGCTATACGGCGATATAGAGAAAAAGGATTTTCAATCTCGATCTACACCGCACGGAACATGCGAACATATGGTTCCAATCTCGGCGAAATAAACGCGATCACGTTACCGGGCATAATCGACTGGCTGCAACAACATGACATTCCTTATGACGAAATATTCGTTGGGAAACCCTGGTGCGGACACAGCGGATTCTACGTCGACGATAAGGCAATTAGGCCTAGTGAGTTTGTGGCCTTGAGCGAAAGGGAAATCTACGAGCTTATAGGTACAACGGCACCTCAATAAGGACACAAGCTGTGATTATTTTTCCAATGGCTGGCTTAAGCAGCCGTTTCTTGAAGGCTGGCTATACCCAACCAAAATACATGCTCGATCTCGCTGGTCGTCCCCTGTTTCATCATACCGTCGCAGGTTTCAAAAAGTATTTTATAACGGAGACATTTGTCTTTGTTTATCGAAATATATACGAAACCGGCTCCTTTATTGAAGAACAGGTTTTTCGCCTTGGAATACCTAAGGAACATTGTCAACTGATCTGTTTGGATGCACCGACCAGTGGACAAGCTGAAACAGTGGCAATTGGGGCACGGTCGCTTCCGGAACAACGAGACGACCCCCTCATCATCTTTAACATCGACACAATCAGACCTGACTTTAAGCTTCCAGATTTCGTAAATGATGGGCATTGTGATGGCTATCTTGAGGTGTTCGAGGGTGAGGGTAATCATTGGTCCTTTGTGGATCCCAGCCCTCTCGAGAATTTAGCTAAGCAGGTTACGGAAAAAGTGCGCGTCTCGAACCTTTGCTCCACCGGGCTATACTACTTTAGTAGAACGTCCGATTTTCTCCAAGCTTATGCTTCAACTGAAAGTGCAGACCCGCGTGAACTGCAAGGTGGCGAGCGTTACGTTGCACCACTTTACAATGTCCTCATCGCAGACGGTCGAAAGATACGGTACAACCTTGTCGATGCGGAAGACGTATTGTTTTCTGGCACACCGGACGAGTATCAGTTGCTGCTTAAGCGTGACGGCAATGGCGAACTTGGGCTCTGAGGTTTTGGCCTTATGCTGATGCACAATGTCGATGCTCCACGCTCCGTTGACCAACCTCTCGACGATCTTCGTTGTGATAACGAGAAGCAAAAGCGAACCCAATGACCGAACTCCACCACAAGGCACCCACGATCCAGACCCCTTTACCCCTTCATGGGAGCTCACCTGTCGCCGTACGCACTGGAAGATCCGGCGTTGATGTAACGGTTGAAGGTCGCACCCAAAGCCCTCGGATCACGGGTGCCAAGTTGCTCTTCACGCTGCTTGTCCTTCTTCCGACAGCTGCGGCTTCGGCATACTTCTTCTTCATTGCCTCCGACATCTACGTTGCTGAGGGCAGATTCATCGTGAGGGATAGTTCAGGGGCAGTAACCAACCCGTTAGGCAACATGTTGCAAGCATTGTCCGTTGGAAGCGCAAGCACAGGTGGAGACGCTTACGCAGCTGTCGATTATCTCGAGTCGCGTAATGCTTTGGATGCACTGGATGCAGACGGGGCCTTTACTTCGATTGTCGGAAAAGAGGAAGTTGATCCGCTGATGCGCTTCCCAAGTCTCTACCGTGGCGAGACGAGAGAAGACCTATTTAGATATTATTCGAATCTGGTCACCGTAAAGTATGACCCCTCTTCAGGCATCTCGACAATCACAGCGCGCGCATTCGCTCCGGACAGCGCACAATTAGTTGTATCGAAGTTGTTGTTGCAGGCTCAGGAGTTCGTGAACAGCATGAGTGAGCAGGCGCTCAGCGACGCGCTTTCCTACGCCAGAGACGATGTCCGTTTAGCTGAAAAACGGCTGACGGAAAGTCAGGGTTTGTTAACTACCTTTAGGACTCAGACAGCGGTTTTGGATCCGGAGGCCGTAGCTAAAAGCTATCTCGCAACTGCTGACGGCCTCCGGAAACAACTGATAGAAGCGCAGACACGGCTGTCTTCAATCAATCAACTCAACGCAAGTTCGCCTGAGAAAAAAGTCCTGTCCACGCGCATCCAGAGCTTAGAACAGTCCATAGCTGATGAACAAGCACGCGTCGTTGGCAACGGGAAGTCTATGGTTTCTTTTTTTGAAGAGTACGAGCGTCTTAAACTTGAGAGCGAACTCGCGAACCAGACGCTTGTTTCGGCCAAGGCAAACTTCGAGAAAGCCCGAATGGAGCTGATGCGAAAACAGGTCTACTTGGTGCCGGTAGTAAAGCCAAACCTTGTCGATGATGCTCTAGAGCCAAAACGCTTCCTTTCCGTGCTTACCGTCTTCATCACATTGTTTTTGGTCTATGCAATGGGTTGGCTTCTCTATGTCAATGCGCGGGAACATAAGGATTGAGCTCAGAACAAAGCCATCTTGAGTCACCAATTCGAGCAATGCCTCGAGTGGTCTTCGCGCTCCTGATGCGGGAACTATACACCCGTTTTGGTCGAGATAACATCGGCTTCCTCTGGATCATTGTTGAACCCATACTGTTTTGCTGCGCCGTCGTTTTGCTCTGGACCATCATAAAGAGCGAGCATTCGATAGCCGTCGCACTGGTGCCATTTCTCCTCACCGGTTATATGCCTCTTCTAATGTACCGGCACACAACCGCCAGAATAATGCGGTGCATGCAAGCCAACTCCGCCCTACTCTACCACTCGAAGGTCACCATTTTTTCAATGTACACAGCACGTATCGTACTTGAGGTACTTAGTACGATAACAGCCTTCAGCATTTCATGCTTCGCGTTTTGGATCTTCGGTGTGGTGGAGGCCCCAAGAGACGTCAGTTTGATGTTGCTTGGCTGGGGGCTCTACGTCTGGATCACTGTATCTGTCTCAATACTCGTAGGCTCGCTCAGTGAGAGGAGCGAACTGACAGAAAAAATATGGCAGCCTTTGTCCTACATCACGATCCCCCTATCAGGCACGTTCTTTATGGTGGATTGGCTAACTCCATCGATGCACGACATTGCTGCCCTTATGCCGATGATCTCTGCCGTAGAACTAATCCGGGGCGGGTATTTCGGCGACACGGTGACTGTGCATTATAACCTTGTCACTTCTTTTTACTTCTGCCTTCTTGTGACTGTAGCAGGTCTCTTCCTTCTGAAAGATGCTCGCCGCTATGTCGAAGTTGAGTAAAAGCTAACGGGTGGATCTGAAGGAACTGAAGTGCTGGCCGCAATCGATCTGAAAAAAGTTTATCATTCACGTCAAGGACCGCACCCTGTTCTGAAAGGCGTCAATTTCTCGATAGGTACAGGTGAAAGGATGGCGGTACTTGGGAGAAACGGAGCGGGCAAATCAACCTTGATGCGGATACTCGCCGGCGTAGAACGACCAACCTCGGGGCGCGTCGAACGGAAAATGTCGCTGTCGTGGCCGATCGGTCTTGCCGGCGGTTTTCAGGGTAGTCTAACCGGTTATGACAACATCAGATTCATTTCCCGCGTCTATAACAAAGATATTGAAGAAGTTAACGACTTCGTGACTTCGTTTTCTGAACTCGGGAAGTTCCTTCGTGAGCCTGTAAAAACCTATTCGTCCGGTATGCGTGCTAGGCTGGCCTTTGGGCTGTCGCTTGCAATCGAGTTTGACTGCTATCTGGTCGATGAAGTCATCTTTGTTGGGGACCAGCGCTTCCACAGAAAGTGCCAAGAAGAGCTGTTCGAGCGGGATAAGAACCGCTCTCTCATCTTGATTTCGCACGACGGGCACATTTTAAGGCAATACTGCTCGTCTGCATTAGTCCTGCACTCGGGTATGGCTAAAGTTTTTTACGACCTTGATGTCGCGTTGGATATCTACAACGCTCTTTGAAGGAACCCTAGTTTCGGTTGAGTGGCTTCCTTCTAAGCTTATTAGAAGATCCACCACAATAGACGCATCGGTAAAGTCCGGCGCAGGCGAGACCAAGCAAGCTTTGGCTTCAGGTTGAGGTAGCACCACACCACAAACTTCTTCCAGGCGAGTGTTTCTGAGAACTTGGCTGGGCCGTCAGCTACTATAATCCGCCAGTCCCTGTTTGTTAAACACTGGAACCGGGTTTGTACCATACTCTTGACGCGGTCGTATTTTGGGTTAGTCATACCCGTCCGCTGGTGATCAAGAACGATAAAATTTCGCCTTAGGACCTCTAGCGTTTCGATCTCCATGCCCGCCTCGTTGTGGTGGTCGAGTTTCTTATACCCGTTGTGGGATGCTATACGGCTAACCAGATGCTGCTCCGGTGTGAAACGCGATCTGAACTCGCGCTCTAGGACGTTCGAGTGTGAAGCATGCGGATACATCTGGTAATGACGAGCATCAATTTCACTCACCGGACTCACATCCCAAAGCTTCCTGATGTCTGCAGTTTGTCCAAAGTTAAGCCAGTCCGAGAAGTGGTACGGGAGGCGTTCAAGCAAGAAAGGGTTAAGTGTAAAAAAGGGGGCAACGACAACTTGTTGATTAAACAAGTCAGGCACCACCGCTTGCTGTGCAAGGAACTTGTAATCTTCCTCACATGCTAAGATGTTCGCTACCATCATATCGGAACGTATTCTGAGGCAGAATTTGGTCGACACATTTTCAAGGCCGACCTTTACGGTAGCAATCATCTTATTTGTGTTATTAACCTTGTCGTCGAATTTCAGAGGTGCGATTGGAGCTTGGTAATCCGCGACAGAAAAATGGTCTACGGCTTGGCTGACTTGATCAATTACAAGCTTTCGGCGCTTTTCCAGCTCGGAGACATGCTGCTGTTGCCAAAACTGCATCTCTATAGCGCTGACATCTCGCTCAATCATAGACGCCGCAAAATGTAGGTAAGCGCCTGGATATGCCTCCCGCCACATTTCAATTGATTTTAGAACCTCTTCTAAGTTGCCTGCTGTGACAGGACCGTGCACTAAGATAGTGAGCTCGTTCAGAGCGAACATGTAAACCTCGATGACGATGATAATGTGCAGTTTTATTGATAGCGGTGTCGGCGCGGAAAGTCGATTAACGGCTGCTTCTACAGTAGGTTGATTTCTTTATGATCTACATTATTTTTGGGACCTCAGGTTCATTTACAGAAGTTTGTGCTACCGCTTTATCCGCCGCCCTGGTCCACAATCGTGTCGAGCATGACTTGGTAGATGCCTCGTCTCTGACCGAACTCGGCAAAGCAGCAGTCGCCGCACAAGGTGATGTCATCGTAGTAGCAAGAAAGCCATCAACCGACCTGATACAACATGTTAGGACGATGCAGATCTCCGCTGTAGTCGCCGCGCCGCATTGCGCATCTATGTTGGCATTCTGGCTTACTCAATCTGGTGACGCTCTGGAAGCTTGGCGTGGTACTACAGCTGAATTCAGTGGCCTGATGGGATTGGCGGCGGCCCCGCGCATCTCTCTCGTGAGACCGGTACCATTTGAGGCGTACTCTCATCTTGCAGCGAAGATCGCTCGAACTTGGCATCTCGATCCGCCTCCGTATTTTGAAGGCGCCAACGAGTTTAGCAGCAAAAACGACCTGTCAATGTCTTATCACCCGTCCCAACTAGAGCCTCTCTGGAAGAAAATCGCACCCTGGAACAAGGAACAGATCCTATCTTCTGTGCTGGAACTGGATCGCGGCCTTATCTCCGGTCTCGACTATCTCTCCATTCCCTTGAACACTCTCACGCAGATCAGTGACCTTCAGCCTTTGGAAGGCGCCATCGATGTCACAGGCCGCGCCCGCGGCTTATTCTGTGGACCTTATGTGAGGTTGCCGATCGGACAATGGGTGGCCACGCTCGAGCTAGCAACTTCAAGCAACCTGCGCGGTGTACCCTGGATGGCGGATGTAGTACGACTTAAGGACGGTCAAGTCAAAGAGCTTGCTCGGTCAGAAGTTAAGACTGGAGAGAGGTCGTCTTGGACCATCGATTTGTCCTTCAGCAACGACGACCCAAACACTCCACTTGAAATTAGGCTTTTTGTTACCAAAGCTATATTTGATGGAACAGTATCAGTCAGGCGACTAGACATCGCACGAGAAGAAGCCGCTAAATCTCACAGATAATCCCGGTCCGTCTGCTCATCTTTCAGGAGGAAAAAGAAGGCGCCCAATTTGACGCAGTCTCGAAGACTGGAGCTCTGCAAAGAAAAGGCCAGGGTCTCGCCGGAACTCCACTAGGTCTTCGGCGCTGGCTACTTTTTTGATGTAAGGATCTAAAATGAAGCGCAGCAGGTATCTCCAACCGAGCAAGCCGAGTGGACTGCGTAGGCCCCACTCGGCTACGCTGAATATATGAGGTCTCGGATCTTTCCAGGTTTCCGAAGTACGCCCTTGCAGGTCTGACTCCAGCAGATGAAGCGCGTCCTCGAACTCAATCGGAGATCCATTCCGCGAAAAATATCGCGGATAAAGAAGATACGCTCCGGCAAATAGCTCAATGAGTCCAAGTTTTCGCGGTCGTTCTGAACCTTCTTGTCTGTCGTCCGTCAAACCCCATCCAGCGTAGAAGGGCCGCCCAAGGACAGTTACCAACTTTTCCCGTATAAGGGCTTCAAATCCAACCAGTGAGGTTATCGTATAGACATGGTCCACGCATTGGAGGACCTTTGAAATAGGTATATTTTCCGCCATGATGTGGCAGAGGTGCGCAACGTCTTCAGGCCGGCTTCGCGCCTCCCTAACACGGAAGATAATGTCTGGGTGAATTCGGTAGATGATTTCAGCTTCGGGATTTTCCTTAGCAGCAAGACGAACTAACTCATTGTTGGTGTGGGCGACCTTCGAGCCGTACATAACCGCCGCGTCATTCTCTACTTGCCCAACAACTAAAACTTTTTTGCGCGAACTATTCAGATAGGTCGGCAACTCCCTATAGACGCCTCCATTGTACTTAGATATCTCGTTCTCGCATAGTCGCGCAATTCCTGCCCTAGCCCGTGAAAGTAGCGCTTCATCCGTTCGAAAGTTGTAATCGCTCAAGATCCGCTGCAACCGCGTCCGTCTCTTCCAGTCAAAATGAGGTGCCACGTCGTCGATGGTTAACGACAATGGAATCGCTTGGCTGGCGTGAGGATTTGCGGACCGAATAAAGCCGTCTTCAATGAAAAATATGGGCATCTGGAGATCCGCCGCAAGTTGCGTGTAAAACCCCCACCTATCAATCCCCCAAAGAAAAATGGCCGGCGATTCGCATGCTTTAATCTTCGGCTCCCATTCCCTGCCAAACTCTTCCGCACTTAAATACATGGGAGCAAATTCGAAGTGCAGATGAGGCAGTGCCTGCCTTAGGAAATCGTGTTTCCACTTCTTAAACTGAAAGCCGAATACGGTACGGATCCCGCTGTTCCCATCGACCGCCAACCCGAGAAGCTCATGTTGTATCACAGCGCAGCTAGTTCCCCATTTCGGGCATCCAGCCCTTTTTTTGTCAGTACATTTATAGGTAGAAAGTCCACAAAGTCCTACGCAAAATGGATGTCCTATAAATCTATATCATGTCAACATTACTTCGGAGCAATTGAGAGGCTGAATGGCATCGAAACCAATTCAACTAATGAACAAAACTCAAGAACGTGCTGTTTGGGATCTATGGAATTTAGCTGAACCGGAACAAAGGAGTTCTCCTAACACCTTTGCGCTGAAAATGGTGCAAGAAGTCGGGAGCGGCTCGATGGACGGCAATTTGCGGAGTTAGTTATAATCGTGATAGGACACATGCCTGACCCTCAACTGTCGCCGAGGGGCGGGGTCCGGCGCAAGCAAAGGTACAAGCACAAAGGTTCCTGTTGATCGACGATAATGCCGAGTTACCGTCAGCTTCTTCAATCTTCTGAAGCGAGAGCGGATACGTCGCAGGGTCTATCGTTCACGCGATGAAGCTCGCCAGGATGGGTTCGGCTACATCGAAATGTTCTACAACCCGAAGCGCAAGCAGGTGAGAAACGGGATGCTATCGCCCTTCGAGTTCGAGAAGTAGCGCAAAACTTGACGCGAGGGTGTCTGCAAAAATTGCGGCTGTTCAACTGTTGCCGTATCACACTAGCCCTGAGGGGAGCATGAGCAGCTTTAGCTTTAAACAGCAGCTAGACAGCCTACACTTCGCGTTGTTTGGATGGCCTACTGACCATTTAACGCCGCTGAGCCAGCTGGAAGCATGTGGGGATATTCGAGAAGCTGCGATCCTACTTTTGAATTCAGACCGTTTTCGCTGGGACATACGGGACAAAGTACCGCTTTTTGCTGAGGAAAAATGGGTGTGTACAGAATACATGGGGCTGCGCATCTGGGTCAATTTACATGACAGCCAGGTCTCTTTCGGCGTCTTGCATCAGGACTGGGAGGTTCGCGAAGCCCACTTCATGACGGATATGCTAAATTCTGGGGACACTATGCTAGATATTGGGGCCAATGTAGGCGTTTACACGCTACAGGCCGCGAGAGCGGTTGGGTCGACGGGAGAAATACATTCTTTCGAACCTAATCCGACGGTGAACAGAATGTTGAGGAGGTCGATCACGGATAATGGCTTTCAAGATATCTGTGTAGTCCACGAAGTTGGGCTTGCTGATGCCGACACACCCGGGTCTCTGCACCATCTCACGGGCACCAATAACGTTGGTGCGGCTTACGTCAGTAAGTCTGCGGGTGCCGGCATCTCTATATCTCTTCGTCGCCTTGACTCCTTTACGTTCGAAAGACGGATCAACTTCATGAAAATTGATGTTGAAGGTTATGAATGCCAGGTGCTTGAAGGTGGCAGCAAGTTGCTCGGTGAACATCGACCGCTGGTGCTGGCCGAACTCTTTCCGTGTGGGCTTCGCAACACAGGCGGTAGGTCGGCTCGAGAATTGGTCGCCAGATGGACTGACCTTCAATACAAGGTTGAGGAATTCGAACACGGTCGGCTTGGCCGTGTAATCAACCACAGTAACATCGATGACTACGAGGATATTGTAGATCCGATCAACGTGCTGTGCACTCCGACATGAGATCAGCTCTGTGATTCAACGATGATCGAAGCTACCTGCAGAGTCCCTTTTGTCAGCAACGTATCGCTCAATGCAAACCTGAACTCATATGGATCATGGGGGTCTTGCACTACGAATGACATCGAGACTTCGAGGTGCGTCGCGCTGCTGGCAAAGCCATCTAATCTCGCGTGACTTACTCCGGCATTGTCTTTGTATACGAAGACGTCAGCAACCCACGCTGCGCCAAGGATGCTTTCGGAAACTTCGACAGCGACTCTGACTGTCCACGATCCCGTAGGAAGCCTGACGAACGGTCCGCAAAGTAAACCACGTGGCTCTCCTACAACCTCCATATCTCCGAGGAACGGCGTGAAATCATCAGAGAGGACTAAGCCGGTAACCGGAATCGGGACACGGAGTTCTCGCCCCAGCAGCCGCTCCTCCATGGCTTGACAATAAAGCATTATCTCCGGAGGAAGATCTGCTAGAAGCCCATGCAGCGCTCCTAGCTCTTCTTCAGTTGATAACAGTGTCGAATCCGGACAGAAGCTGGCGGCCCGCTCGAAAGTCGGTTCAGCCAATTCCCAAGCTGAAAACGAGACAGTGCGTGTGGAGCGGGATTGCACGTCCGCTGGACGGATAATAATTGCCGCTTCGTTGGCTGCGGCCGTGATCAGAACCGCAGTCTCTTCAGAAAGCTGGCGCCAGCAAGACAGGACGTCCCCGTCTTCGGCCTGCAGCTTGATGGCCAACAGAGGCAAGAAATGCGGCGCGGCGATAAGCACAGGAATCCGTGCATCTGCTAGGTGCACCAGAAGTTTTGCGTCGGGCGACGTGCTTTCGACGAGCAGCAAAGGCTCATTTGAAAATGTACAAATTCGCGCTATTTCCTCAAGTGAATCGGCCTTATGCCGGGACCACGGTTTTCCTGCCTCGTCCATGCTACGTGCGACTGCTTGGATCAACAGCTCAGTGAAAGCCCCTGGAGGGCCAATGACTGGTACCAGCATATTCAGCTTTCACTATCTACAGGGCTAACCTGGTTCTTCTTCATTCATGCCGCGGAACAAAGATGACCCGCTGTTCAAATTTTACCGATGGCTAGCGGAACGCGTTGAAGATGACATCTTCTACAGCTGCTTACTTGCGTCCATATTCATCGTCTATGCGGGTGATGTCATCCTCGCCAAGATAAGAGCCGGTCTGCACCTCAATCATCTCAAGCACGATTTTGCCTGGATTAGCAAGACGATGAACTTGGCCCTGTGGAATGAAGACGGACTCATTTTCACGAAGGATCTTAGTATCATCCCCGACTGTGACCTCGGCGGTACCTTTCACGCAGATCCAATGCTCAGACCTATGCTGATGCGTCTGGAGCGAAAGTTTTTTTCCAGGCGTGACGAACAACCGCTTCACCTGAAATCGGTCGCCGTTAAGTACGGAAGTGTAGCCGCCCCAAGGCCGATAGGCAGTAGGATGAGTCTGAGTTAACGCTGCGGTATCTTTCTCTGCAGCAAGAAGCCTGACAAGATCGCGGACATGTTGGCTTTCGTCCAGCCGACCCACATATACCGCATCTTCGCTCGCGATGACAGCAACACCATTAAGCCCTTGAACCGCAAGATGGCAGGTGCGAGATATCACTAACGAGTTCTTAGTATTCAGGACTGTCGCATGCCCAGAAGTGACATTGCCAGCCTCGTCCTGCTTACTCATTTTCCAAACGGCATCCCAACTGCCCATATCTGACCAACCAAAGGTCGAGGGCACCACAGCGGCATCGATCGTCTTCTCCATCACGGCAAAGTCGATCGATGTGTCTCGGCTAGATGCAAAGGTTGCTGAATCCGCCCGTAAAAAATCGAGATCGCGCGAAGCATTGGCAACGGACTTAGCAGCAGAATCGCTTACGACTGGGGCAAATTTTCCTATTCGTTGAATATTTGTCTAGCAGAGAACATGAAAATGCCAGAGTTCCAGACGGAGTTCCCCTCCCCCAACATTTTTTCGGCCTCTTCAAGAGTGGGTTTTTCGACATATCTCTCGATGTTATAGGCGCCAGAAGTCAATTGTTCACCAAATTGGATATAACCGTAGCCTGTCGCCGGTTCCGTCGGATTGATCCCGATAGCAACGAGTTTACAGAGTACCGTTGCGCGTGCTTGGTACATGGCGTCGAAATATGCACCGTCGGCTGCAATTTCATGGTCCGACGCTAGCACTTTTAATATTGCGCCCTCACCGAAGCGCTCCAGTGCGAACGCAGCCGCGGCCGCGATCGCAGGACCGGTATTTCGTGCGACGGGCTCTAAAAGAACAGCGGACAACATAACTCGGCTTGCCCGAGCCTGCTCTGCGGCGAGAAAACGAAACTCTTCATTAGTAACCACAAGGGGAGGCTCGTAGAAGACAAGTTGGATACTCGGCCGAGGGCTTCTTGGAACAATGTTTTATTGCTGCCGAAACGAATGAACTGCTTTGGTGAGCTGGCGCGCGATAAGGGCCACAGACGGGTGCCCTTGCCTCCTGCCAAGATCACGGAAACAACCCGGTCAGCCAGTCATTAGTCCTCGAACCTAAAACCTGCGTCAGGGTAGCTGCTTTCTGCCCATTGGCGAATGAGGCCAGCAGTCTGCTGTAGGAGCTCCATCGCCGCCTGCTCGGTGCGTGCTTCTACATAGCAACGCATCTCCGGAGCGTTAACAGACGTGCGCACGTGAACAATTTCTCCCTCCGCCAAGGTTACTCGTAATCCATTCACCTTGTTGACATCTATAACTTCTGACAGAGGAGCGAAAAAACCTTGCAAATTGTAGTCCGAGTGGTGCAGGCGCGCCATGAGTGCTGCACTTTTTGTCCTATCAAAGTTCTCTAGTCGATCGGCGGCAGTGAATGGGAGAATGTAAGACGCAGCGAGCTGTGACAACGTCTGTTTTCTTCGAGCCGCGGTGAAAAACGCCGGCAGGATTGGTAGGACGCTATCGCGCGTTGGAAGCGGCGACAAGATTCGGCCTTGGATGTCAAAATCTGAAGCAATGATTGTACCCCCCATTGGTCTTAAATCCAATCACGCCTTTCTGCCGGCGCCGCAAACAGTTCTCCATTTCGGCTAACACAAAGGGTGAGCCTACTTTGGTCCGAATAACCTCGAATTGCCGAGCGTGTCCAGGCCGGAATTGGACGTAACCGGAGTTACGACGACGGGTGCGCCGAGGAAGTAGCACTTATGAGGCCAAGGAAGTCGCCTCGCATCAATGCACCAGTCTCGTCCGCAACAAGAGGTCGGTCACCATCTCCGTCTGCCGAAACGATTGCACCCAGCGTGCAGTCAGCCGCCCACGTCCGAAGGAGGGTTGAGCATTTTTGGTGGCACAGCCTCGGTATCCACCGGGATGAAATGATCGGAACGACCAAGTGCAACGACCAATGCGCCGTAGCCTTCGAGAACATCTACGAGTAGATCCCGAGGCACAAAAGAGTGCTGATAGACGCCGATCTTTAGGCCTGCGAGCCCCGAAGCAGGAATGATACTAGCATTGCGTGCAGCATACAGTGCCAAGGCCTCTGCTGAATGATCAGAAGCTTCACCGGGTCTTTTAATAGTGGCCGGTACGCTAGATTGTTTGCAATAGCCGTGATCTGTTGCTCGTCCTTCTTGTTGATCTCCCCATCGTGTCTGTAGAATTTAATGCCGTTCCGATCAGATGGTGCGCCAATCACGGGAGCGAAATCATGAAGAGAAGTCTGACACTAGGCGTGGTCGCCTTTGCTTTTCTGGCTCAAGGCGCAGCCGCGCAGTCGGTGGTCGACATGTCGTCGCGGAACCCGCCCCGGTATGAAAGGGGGCTGGGTGACAAGCAAGCGGCACGAGCCGACGACCGGTCCGAACGGCAGGAGAACTGGCGAGCAGACGCATCGAGGGAGCAATTGCCCGAGGAACGCGGCGCACGTTTCCGCATCGAAGCCGGCCAGTCGAAGATAGACCTGCAATGCCCGACGGGAGAACCTTTGCGGGATTGCACCGAGGCCCTGCTCCAGGTGATCGATCATATGCGCAGCGAACTGCCTGAAGACCGGCAGCCCTCGGACGAAGGGCGCGACAGGCGTCGTTACCGCGAAGGAAGCTAGATCCGACTGCCAGTCCGACTGGGAGACAGATCAACGATCGTTGGCGATCTGCCGTTCAAGCTGGACCGCCTTTGCATGAAGATCACGATCGCGCCCCGCAACCTTTTCGATGGCTGCGATCGCAAGATCCGCGGCAACGTAATCCGACTTGTGACCGAGATTATGGACCACGACAAGCTGCGAGCCGCGAATGGCGCGCGTCAGCTGCCTCGCATGCAGTTGAGGGGAAACGATCTGGTCCGCATCTCCGGTGATGATCACCGTTGGCGCTTTGATCCTGCCATAATGCCTCGATGCAGTCTCCGCCCATTTGCTCAACCCTGCGATCTCTTGCGCATTATGCCGGAAGGCTGCCGGCCGGAGGGCCTGCCAGGCCTTGGTTTTGCTGCTATAGCCAGGCGGCGGGCGATTGGGTGCGAAGACGCCGGCAATGGCCCGGTTCATTGCAAAGAGGCCGATGCTGGGGGCAAGGATGGCGCTGAACAAGGTCCCGCTCACCGGCCGTCGCGCCGCATCATAATACCAGGCCACGCCGCCGGGCCACGGATAAACGGCGGGCGAAAGAAAAACCAGGCCGATCACCTTGTCCGGATGGCGCAATGCAATGGCCGCCGCAATGGCACCGCCGAAAGAATGTCCAACAATGATGGCCTTGGGTATTCCGCGCTTCTCCATCAGCCGGGCGATGCTGTCCGCCTGGCCGTCGGGATAGATGTCTTCAGATCCTCCTGCATCGGAGCGTCCATGGCCCGGCCGGTCGACAAAAAGCATGGTCGCACGCCCCTCCAGCTTGGCGCGGAAGGACAGGACGGGGTCGTAAAGATTGGCGCTTGCACCATGAAGGAAAACGATCGGCGGCAGATCAGCGCCTTTTTGTGCTGGCACGAGCAGGCTGTTGAGCTCGAAGCCGCCAATGTCGATGCGCAACTCGCCGTCCGCCAGTTCGCCGCTGCGGCTGATACTGATGACACTGCCCATAACGGCGAATACGAGGAAGAGGAATTGGATATGGCGCAGGATGCTGTTGGACATTCGTGCTCGAATTCATGGAACGACGGAATAAGGACCGCCTGCAAGCTCATACGGCTGGCGACCGCCATCCGTTTCAGGCGGCACCAGAATAAATCATCATTCCAACTCGATCGGCGGATTCAGAGCCGGCGAGCTGAGCCGCTTGCGACGATTGGGCCGGTCGCCTGGCCGGTCGGCGAGCCGCCGAAGGGTTCAAGTGTGACGGCAAGCGTCGATCCCTCGGCGATGCGCTCACGCATGTCTGCCGGAACGAGCATTTCACCGTCAATTCCCGCTTGCAGCACACCGAGCGACAGCGGGCTGCCGCTCTCGGGCACAAGCCAGAGCTCGAGCGATTTTTCTTCCGGCCGGCCCGCGGCAACGGGTGTCATCCGTAAGCGGCCACTTGCTATATCGTAGGATGCGAGCAGATTGATCGAGCTGCCGGGCGCCGACAGTTCCGCCACCAGCGGCGCCGCTGGCTGCCTGCCAGGGATAGATGTCGCCGCGTAAAACAAGGCGACGATCGCCACCGCGGAGGTAACGAATGAAAGCGAGCGCCAGAAGACGGCAGAATGCCAGAGGCCCGATCGCGACGATTGCTCCATGTTCCCGAAGAGACGCCGCTCGATCTGCGCAAACACGGCACTCGGCGGCACCTGCTCGTCATAGTCACTATTGAAACTCGAGAGATCCGCCTGCCAGCGCTGTACGATCCGGGCGAAACGCGCATCCTGCACCATGCGCTGTTCGACGAGCCGGCGCGCGGGTAACGACAGCACGCCGAGCACGTATTCACCCGCCAGGATCTCGTCCTGCGGTCCGCCGCCCTGGTTCTGGCCGCTCGACGTCATCGTTCCATGCACTCTCTAAGTTTCATCAAGCTCCGCCGCAGCCAAGTGCGGACCGTGTTGATGGGCGCCTGCAATTCGTCGGCTAGTTCGAGATAGCTCAAACCTTCCACATAGGCTCGCCGCACCGCGCGCGCATGTGAGGCATCGAGCTGTTCCATACAGTGTGCGATCCGGCGCCCCTCGTCGATGATGACGACCTGCTGCTCCGGGCTTGCTACCGTTTCGTCGACCAAGTCGTATTGGTCGGCAATGTCCTCGGCCACAGGCTTGCGTGAGCGGATGGTGTCGATCGAATGGTTCCGGGCGATCGACGCCAACCAGCTGCTCGGGCTCCCTGCCCCGACGGCAAATGTCTTCGCCCTTTGCCAGATCTTGATATAGATCTCCTGAAGAGCTTCCTCGGCTTCCGCCCTGTCTCGCAAGATACGAAGGCAGATCGAAAATAGTTTCGGGCTGGTCACACGATAAAGAAGCGCAAAGGCCTGGCGATCTCCTATCGCGACGCGATTGATCAGAGTTTCGACCTCATTGCTTTGCATTTGCGGTACCTTTTTCACCTCCCTTGTATAGGGTCGGACCGTCAGCAAAGACAAGGCCACTGAGCATCCGGAATCCAGGACCGTTCAAGATCCTCAATCCCCCAATGTAGCCCGGTCATTGGTCGAATGGCGACTGGATCATTTGTCAGTTGAAGTCGCCAACATGCCCTCGCTGGAAGATGATCACTGGCTCTCCCATTTCCCCGATGGCCGGCTCCGTGCTGCGCGTCCAGGCGACTGCACCGGCATGCTCAGACGCCAGTTGATCGGCAGACTGGATCGCTTCTTCTGCCGTGGATGCCTGTAGCGGTGCAAAGGCCGGCACGGCCTGACCATGGTCATCCTCATCAAATGCGACAAACATCGCGACTGTATTGGTACCCGGCATCAACTGCTACCTTTTCCTCGCTTCTGGATCACTGCCAAGGCAGCGCATTGATGAAAATGATCGGCAGGTCAAAAGTTCCACCCAAGACGAGGTCCGACTGCACCTCAGCCGGAAGGTGCAAGGAAAATGACGCCTCAGATCACGCATAAGCGATTACTGCGGAACTACTATGGCTGCTTAGGTGTTTTGAGAGCCATAAGGAGAATTAGATGCGAATTATATTCGTTGTTCTTGTCGGATCAGTGCTGAGCATTGCCGCGATTAAATATCTCGACCGAGGCATTGGAGGCGACGAGATCCTGGCGTCACCAAGCGAGCTCTCAGCGATGAATTAGCCTCGACAGGACAGGCGTCACAACGGGTTGATCGCATCCAGCATTCTAACGCAAGTCGACACAGATCGAGGAACGTTCTTCCATCCAGCAGGTTTCGGAAAAGACGAAGGAGTGATTGCCATGATTATGAGAAATGCTTTGATCGCATTGATATCGGCCATCGCAGGCGGGCTCTTGACACTGACTGTTATCGGCCAGTCTGGCGAGCCGTCGTCGAAGTCTGCGAGGCTGGATGGGCCACAGACAGAGACGGCGTTCCTTCCTGAACGTTTTGGTGTGCCGGCCTCGGCGCAGTAAACATGAAGATCTACGAATTAGGCCGGCACCTCCTGGAGGCACCGGCCATTGATCGTTAGTGGACGGATTTGCCGCCCTCTTCTTCTTCGAACGAGACTGCCACGTCTCCATTGGCGGAAAGGCGCACCTTGTCGCCTTCGATATCCGCTACCAGTTCGAGCGGAATGAAGTGGTGGTGCCCCTCATGGCTGCCTTGACCGCTGTCACTTTTGGTCAGCTTGATCCGGTTTCCTTCGACATGATCCACGATGCCGACATGAACGCCGTCGGCGCCGATGACTTCGGCATGTTCCTTGATTTTGGCTGCATCGACCATTGTAAAACTCCTTTGTTGGCTTCCCATAACGCGTCAGCCCGCAGATAGATGCAGGGCAAGCCTGATTGTGTCGCGTCTCGCTGAGAGAGCTTTCCGAGCCACCTCGGCAGCGGAACAACCTTACCGACATTTAAGTATGCCGCCGGTTGTTTTCGTGGCATCTGCTGATGTCGGGATCGCTCCCACCAGCCCTCAAGGTTGCGATCCGGCGCTTTTCCTTCATGCAGTGATATGATCTTGAGGTCAAACTTGAACGTCCAGAACAATCCCGGCCAGTTAAGCCCCAGTCCCGCAACCAAAGCGGATGCACCTGATCTTGCTGCCATTCTTTCCGCTTCGGGAGAGACCAGGCGCCGCGGCCGCTGGCTGATCTGGCCGATTGTGATGGTTCTGCTATTGGGCGTAGCCGCCGCAGTTTATTTCTACACGGCCGGCAACGGCCCTCAATACGATTACACAACCTTGCCGGCCAAGCGGGGCGACCTCTCGGTCATCGTCACGGCGACCGGATCGGTTCAGCCTACGGATCAGGTGGACATATCGAGCGAGCTTTCGGGAACGGTGCGCCGGGTTAATGTCTCGTACAACAGCGCGGTCAAGGCCGGCGATGTTCTGGCCGAACTCGATACCAACAAGCAGGAGGCAGATGTTCAGAGCGCCCGCGCCGAACTCGCCTCAGCGAAAGCCAATGTCTTGAAGGCCGAGGCGGAAGCCCAATCGGCCAAGACCTCGCTGGATCGTTTGACCGGCCTGGTCAGCAACCGGATTTCCAGCCAACAGGAGCTAGACGCCGCAAGATTCACCTATGAATCTGCTCTTGCCACCAAGGAAATCAATGCAGCCGCAGTCTTGTCCGCAGAAGCGAGCCTCAGGCTTTCCGAAGTCAATCTCGCCAAGCTCAAGATCCTCTCGCCGATCGACGGCATCGTGCTGACGCGGGATGTTGATCCCGGCGCGACGGTCGCCTCCTCCCTCAATGCACCGGTTCTTTTCACCATTGCCGGAGACTTACGGCTCATGGAGCTTCAGGTGGCGGTCGACGAGGCCGATGTCGGTCAAGTACGGGAGGGCCAGGCGGCGCGCTTTTCGGTTGACGCCTATCCGGACCGGAATTTCCCGGCCACCATCCAGACCGTGCGCTTCGCGTCCGAAACCGTGTCCAACGTGGTCACCTACAAGGCGATCCTCACCGTCGACAATGCCGATCTCCTGCTGCGGCCAGGCATGACGGCGACTGCCGATATTACGGTGCAGTCGGTGTCGGATACGCTACTCCTTCCCAATGCCGCCTTGCGCTATTCGCCGGCTGCCAGATCCGGCCCGCGCGGCAGCTTCCTCTCACGGCTATTTGCGCCCCCTCGCCCGCGGGGCAACCGTGGCGCTGGCGGCGAGCAGAACAGCAGCGAAGGGCGGGCCGTCTGGGTGCTTAGAAACGGTGCGCCGCAGCGGGTTCGCGTCGAGACAGGTCCGACGGACGGGCAGTTTACCGTGCTCAAGTCCGGTGAGATCAAGGATGGCGACCAGCTCATCACCGATGCTGTTGCGCAGAGCAGTTGAGGCCGACCATGATCGGATCCTCGCTCATCGCCTTCCAGCAAGTTTCCAAATTCTACGGACGCGGCGAAGCGACCATCCGCGCGCTGGACAAGATCGACCTTTCCATCCGAGCTGGAGAGTTCGTTTCCATCATGGGTCCGTCCGGATCCGGCAAGTCTACCGCGATGAACATTATTGGCGGCCTCGACCTTCCCTCATCCGGCGAATATGTCTTCCAGGGCATCCCGACCAGCGGCTTCAGCCGGGCGCAGCTGACCCTGCTGAGGCGGCATATGCTCGGCTTCGTCTTCCAGGGGTTCAATCTCCTGGCCCGCACCTCGGCCGTGGAAAATGTCGAACTCCCGTTGGTCTACCGGGGCATGGATCATCGCGAGCGGCGGCGCCTGGCACTGGCCGCGCTTGAGCAGGTCGGGCTGAAAGGCCGCGAACACCATACCACGCAGGAGCTTTCAGGCGGCCAGCAGCAACGCGTGGCGATTGCACGCGCGATCGTCACCGACCCGGCCGTCCTGCTTGCGGACGAGCCGACCGGCAACCTCGACACCAAGACCAGCGTCGAGATCATGGAGCTGATCACCCGGCTCAATCGCGAAAACGGCATCACCGTCATCATGGTCACCCATGAAGAGGACATCGCCGCCTATGGCAAGCGCCTGCTGCGCTTCGTCGATGGCCATCTCGCCTCGGATCAGGCGCAGGCGAAGGAGCACGACCATGTTCTTTGAAACGGCGAAATTGGCCTGGCGCGCAATCAGCCGCAACATGCTCCGCTCATTCCTGACGGTGCTCGGCGTGGTCATCGGCGTTGCCGCCGTCATTGCCATGGTGACGGTCGGCAATGGCACAACCGCCAAGGTCAAGGACGAGCTGTCCCGGCTGGGCACCAACACCCTGTTTGTGCGGCCGGGCCAATGGGGACCGGGACGCGCCAGCACGGAAGCGAAACGCTTTACCGACAAGGATGTCGAGGCCATTCAGGCGCAGGTGAGCGGCTTGAGGGCCGTGGCTCCGATCAACCGCGGTACGGCCACGGTGATTGCCAGCGGCGCCAACCATTCCACCAGCGTGATCGGAACCACCGGTGATTATCTGATCGCGCAGGATTGGGATCTCGCCCTCGGCCGGCAGTTCCTCGCGAATGAGGACCGCGGCAGCCGGGCTGCCTGCATCATCGGAGAGACGGTGCGCAAGGAACTGTTCGGGGCTGCGAATCCTGTCGGGCAGAATATCAGGGTCAGCAATGTGTCCTGCCCGGTCGTCGGCGTACTGGCCGTCAAAGGCCAGTCGGGCATGGGCGACGACCAGGACGATACGGTCGTCATGCCGCTGAAGCTGCACCAGCGGCGGATCGGCGGCACGACGACGATCAGCAGCATCATTTTGTCGGCGCAGGACGGCATATCTACAGCAAAAGTCCAAGCGGATGTCGAGAGCCTGCTGCGGGAGCGGCGGCGCATCGGCATCGGCCGTGAGGACGATTTCTCCGTCAATGACATGTCACAGATCGCAGCGGCAATGACCGGAACGACCGTCCTGCTGACGGGCCTGTTGGGCGCCGTGGCCGCCGTCAGCCTCCTGGTCGGGGGCATCGGCATCATGAACATCATGCTGGTTTCGGTGACCGAAAGAACCCGCGAAATCGGCATCCGTCTGGCGATCGGAGCACTCGAAAACCAGGTCCTGACGCAGTTCCTGGTGGAAGCCGTCATGCTGTCCATCTTCGGAGGCGTGACCGGCATTCTGACGGGACTAGCGCTTGCATACGCGGTCGTGTCCCTCCTCGATGTACCCTTCGTCGTCAGCCCGACCATCGTGCTGCTCGCCTTCGCCTTCTCGGCGGCGATCGGCATGATCTTTGGCTACTTCCCGGCGCGCCGTGCCGCACAGCTCAATCCGATCGAAGCGCTGCGTCACGAGTAAGGCGGGACGGGCATCGGGTGTCCTGAGAAGCAGGTGTCCGATGCCATCTGGCGACTACGTCGCAACACCGACTTCTCCCAGACCAGAACCAGGATTATTTTCCTGTCCGCCTCGCGATGATACTCGACCGAATTGAATCTCTCTGATATATCAGATAAATACGACCATCCGTAGAACCCGCGGTGGCTGATATATCAGTTTGCAGGAGATCGAGACGCTGACCGCCAATTCGCTCAGCCAGCAGGCATTCAGGAAGATCGAGAAACTGATCGTGACAATGGAGCTCAGGCCGGGTGCTCTGGTGACCGAGAAGCAGTTGATTGCCTTGACGGGTCAGGGCCGCACGCCAGTCAGGGAAGCTGTTCAGAAGCTGGAATGGCAGGGATTAATCGTGGTGCGGCCGCGGGCGGGTCTGCAGATCGCGGAGATCGTTGCCGGCGAACATGAAGGGATCATGCAGGTCACGAAACAGCTGGAACCCCTGGCAGCGGCTCTGGTCGCCGCTCACGCGAACGCCGATCAGCGCCTGGCGCTGGTGGAGTGCGCCAGGGCGATGAGCGCTGCGGCAGCCACGAATGACCTGATTGGGTTCGTCGATGCCGGCAGAGTGTTTGACGAGATCTTTGAGGACGCCTGCCCGAATCGTTTCCTGAGCGCCGCCTTGGCGCCGCTCCGGACGCACTCAAGACGGCTCTGGTTTTCGACCGCCTCGGTGGACCGGATGGACCAGTCGGTGACACGGCATGTGGCCGTGATCCGCGCCATCCAGGGTGGCGACCAGGACGCTGCGAGAAGGGCCATGGAAACCCTCCTCACCTATCTTTCTACTTGATGAAAAACCCCGGGAGTCGCGGTGTCAGTCGATCAGGCGTGCGCTTCCGCTTCGCGTTGTTTGGCGAGAGCCGCGAGATCAGCAGGCTTCAGTTCCACCGATTCACCGCAGCCGCAGGCGGATGTTTGATTTGGATTGACGAAGGTGAAGCCCGACCGCATCTTGGTCGTTTCGAAATCCATCTGGGTGCCGAGCAGGTAGAGAACCGCAGAAGGCTCGATCCACACCTTGGCACCCTCATGCTCGATCAGGTCGTCCTTGGCATTGGCTTCGGCCACCATGTCGATGGTATATTCCATGCCCGCGCAGCCGCCCTTCTTGATCCCGACGCGGATGCCCTTGGCATCGGCTCCGGAGGTAGCGACGATCTGCTTGACGCGTGCCGCTGCGGCATCGGTCATGGTCATCACTGCAAAGCCCATGGGCCATTCTCCTTCCACAAGCGGGTTCAAGGCCCGCCGCTTCACGGTTCAATCTAATCGGTCAATGTGAACCGATCAATACCAGCCGACGGCGACCTGCGCCTCTTCGGACATGCGCTCCGGGGTCCACGGCGGATCGAAGGTCATTTCGACCTCGACGCCCGACACCCCTTCGACGGAGCCGACGGCATTTTCCACCCAGCCCGGCATTTCCCCGGCAACCGGGCAGCCGGGCGCCGTCAATGTCATCATGATCTTGACCATCCGGTCGTCTTCGATGTCGATCTTGTAGATCAGGCCGAGTTCGAAAATGTCTGCCGGAATTTCAGGGTCATAGACCGTCTTCAGCGCGGCAATTACATCGTCGCTCAGGCGTGCCAGCTCATCTGCCGGAATAGCAGATTGAATGATCCCTTCCCGGGCGTCCCACTTCGGAATCTGTTCGTCGATGGCCATGGCAAAATCCTCAGGAAAAGAAACTGCGCGCATAGTCGAGCGCATCGGCCAGCGCATCTACTTCGGCACGCGTATTGTACATGCCGAACGATGCCCGGCATGTGGAGGTGACGCCGAAGCGTTTCAAGAGCGGCATGGCACAATGCGTGCCGGCCCGGACAGCCACGCCCTTGCGGTCGATCACCATCGACACGTCATGCGCATGGATGCCGGCAAGCTCGAAGGAGAAGATCGCCCCCTTGCCCGAAGCATTGCCGATCACCCGCAGCGAGTTGATGGCACGCAGCCGCTCAGTCGCGTAGGCGGTCAGGTCCGCCTCATGACGGGCAATTCCTTCACGCCCGATCTTGTCCATGTAATCCAGAGCATAGCCGAGCCCGATCGCCTGGACGATCGGCGGCGTGCCCGCCTCGAACCGATGCGGCGGATCGTTGTAGGTCACCACGTCTTCGGTGACGTCGACGATCATTTCGCCGCCGCCCTGGAACGGACGCATCTCTTTCAGCCGGTCGGCCTTTCCATAGAGCACGCCGATCCCTGACGGACCGTAAAGCTTGTGGCCGGTCATGACATACCAGTCGCAGTCGATGTCGCGCACATCGACAGGCATATGCACGGCGCCCTGGCTGCCATCGATCAGCACCGGAATGCCACGCTCATGCGCGATGCGGCAGACTTCCTTGATCGGCACCACCGTTCCAAGCGCATTGGACATATGAGTGATTGCGACGAGCTTGGTCTTGTCCGTCAGCGACTTTTCGAAGTCCTCGATATGGAAGGCACCCTCGTCGTCGACCGGCACCCAAACAAGCTTGGCACCCTGCCTTTCGCGAATGAAATGCCAGGGGACGATGTTGGAGTGATGCTCCATGATGGTCAGGACGATCTCATCGCCTTCACCAATATGGGGCATGCCCCAGCCATAGGCGACGGTGTTGATCGCTTCGGTGGAGTTCTTGGTGAAGACCACCTCATCGACAGAACCGGCATTGAGGAACCGCCGCACCTTTTCGCGTGCGGCCTCATAGGCATCGGTGGCAGCATTGGAAAGATAATGCAGGCCACGATGGACATTGGCATATTCATGAGAATAAGCGTGGCTGATGGCGTCGATCACCATCTGCGGCTTCTGAGCGGAGGCGCCATTGTCCAGATACACCAGCGGCTTGCCATGCACCATGGTCGACAGGATCGGAAAATCCCGCCGTATCGCGTCCACGTCATAACTCGTTGCAGGTGTCGTGTGGTCCATGCCGAGGTCCCCTTATCAGGCGTGTGTTTCGAGCCAGATCGAGATGACGTTTTCCAAGGCCTCGACCAGCTTTTCGTCTTCCAGCTCTTCGACAATCTCGGCCACGAAGGCATTGACCAGCATCGCCCGGGCCTTGTTTTCCGGAACCCCGCGCGCCATCAGGTAGAACAGGTGGTTCCTGTCGATATCGGCAACGGTCGCGCCGTGGCCGCAGATGACATCGTCGGCGAAGATTTCCAGCTCGGGCTTGACGGAAAAGTCGCCGTCGTCCGACATCAACAGCGTGTTGCAGGCCATTTTCGCGTCGGTCTTCTGGGCATCCGGCGCAACCCGGATCATACCCTGGAAAACGCCGCTGGCGCGATCGAACACGACATTGCGGATTGTCTCGGTGGAATTTGTATGCGGCACGTTGTGACCGAGCACCAAGGTCACATCCGTATGGCTGTCGCCGCCCAGCAGGTTGACGCCGCGAAGCATGAGTTCGGCGCCCTCGCCGGCCACTTCGATCCGCAATTCCTGGCGCACCAGCTTGCCGCCGGCATTGACCACGAAGAGACGCAGCTTGGCACCGGTGCCGAGCTGGACGCGGATCTGGCCGAGATGCGTGTCGGCGGCACCCTGCTGCTGCAGGATGATCCAGGTCGCCTCGGCGCTCTCTTCAACAACGATGTCACTGATGGAGGACACAAAGGCCGCCTCGCCCGTCACCGTCTGGTGACGCTCGATAATCGTTGCCCTGGAGCGTGCGCCGAAGGAAACCGGAAAGCGCGTATGGATCTGTCCACCTGCATGCAGCGTCTGAAGCTCGATCGGCTCTTCCAGCTGAAGATCGGCAGGCAGGGTCAGCGCAAAGCCATCACGCACAAAACTGCCGTTGATGCGGCCAATCGCATCGTCGCTGCCGCGCGCAGTCAGACCTGAAACCGCTGAGCCATCCGCAAGCCGTTCTTTGAAGGATGCGAGATCGACACCTTCGACCGTAGTCCTGGTATCTGCCGATCCCTGCAGGACCGACAGGATGGTCGCACCTTCAACGAGCGGCGCGATCGGGTCGATCGCAGCCACTGCGGTCGCATCGGGGATGCTCTTCAGCAGCGTCTTGAGGTCGGTGTAATGCCAGGACTCGATGCGGCGGGTCGGCAGACCCGACTTCTTCAAGTCGTCCAGCAACCTGTCGCGGGTACCGATAACGGCGCCGTCGCCGGGCAGTTCGCCGATCTGCTGGGCAAACGCCTCGATCAGAGCCGTCTCGGCCACTGTCAGCCGGCTTGTCGTCTGCATGTTCATGACAACATCCTTCCCGCGGGCTTCAAGCCGCTTCGCCGATGATATCGGCGTAGCCATTCGCTTCCAGTTCAAGCGCAAGCGCCTTGTCGCCCGAGCGGATGATCTGGCCCTTGTAAAGAACATGGACCGTGTCCGGAACGATGTAGTCGAGCAGGCGCTGGTAATGGGTGATGACGATGGTCGCCCGATCCGGCGACTTCAACGCGTTGACGCCGTCGGCGACGATCTTCAGCGCGTCGATGTCGAGACCCGAATCCGTCTCGTCGAGGATGCAGAGACTAGGCTCGAGCAGTGCCATCTGCAGGATTTCAGCGCGTTTCTTCTCACCGCCGGAAAAGCCGACGTTCAGCGGGCGACGCAACATGGCCTGGTCGATCTTCAGCTGCTCGGCAGCTTCCTTGACGCGGCGGATGAAGTCCGGCGTCGTCAGCTCCGCTTCGCCGCGTGCCTTGCGCTGCTCGTTCATCGCGACTTTGAGAAACTGCATGGTGGCGACTCCCGGGATTTCCACCGGATACTGGAAGGCGAGGAAGACGCCCTTTGCGGCGCGCTCTGCCGGATCGAGTTCGAGGATGTTCTCACCATTCAGCAAAACTTCGCCCTCGGTCACTTCGTAATCCTCGCGGCCGGAAAGGATGTAGGAGAGCGTCGACTTGCCGGAGCCGTTCGGCCCCATGATGGCAGCCACTTCGCCTGCCTTGACGGTCAGGTTCAGGCCACGGATGATCTCGGTGCCATCTTCGGCAATACGGGCGTGCAGGTTCTTGATCTCAAGCATTCTTGTTTCGCTTTCTATTCGTCAATTTGCTCTGGAGGAGGAAGACGCTTCAGCTCCTCCTCGGTCTTAGGAAGACCGCGCATTTCTTTGCTACCGTGGCCAATAGCTTTCATTATACGTTCGAAAAGCCCAATAGCTGGTTCCAGCTTCTCAGCCGCCTCACCTACGGCCCCGCTCACCTGAACGAATGCAGCAGTTAGAGCAGACAACCGTGTTCGATCACTGTCGAGTTCTTTTAGGAATGTATTCAGCTTCGCAAAAAGGCTTTCGCGTTTTTCGATACCAATATCTACAGTGTCTATTCGCTCTTTTATCTTGTTGACGAGTAAGCGGATGTGATCCTTGTATTCACTGGAGATCTCGACGGCATCGAATACTTCTGAAAATTTCTTCCGTGACTCCCTAAGCATTTTAAGGTCGTACAATCCGTCCACGGCTGAAAGATACGCTTTTGCTTCTCCAAAATTCCGCTCTATTTCGCGAGTGACTACTGCCAGCATTTGATCAGAAAGCGAGAATACATCTGTCGCTTGGACAAGACGGCTACGATAGAGGATAACACTATCCGGCATAGGGTCCCCGTCGTTGTCAACGCGCACAACATCCTCTCGCACTTTTTGGCTGTAAACCAAGAATGCGTGCTCATCATCCTCAGGCAAGCCATCAAAGAAGGCGCCTCCGTTGCCAGCCATTTTTACCCCACACTCCCCTCTAGCGAGATGCCGATCAGCTTTTGTGCCTCGACGGCAAATTCCATCGGCAGCTGCTGGATGACGTCCTTGACGAAGCCGTTGACGATCAACGCGATCGCCTCTTCTTCCGGGATGCCGCGCTGCATGGCGTAGAACTTCTGGTCGTCGGAAATTTTGGAAGTGGTTGCCTCGTGCTCGATCTGCGCCGAGGCGTTCTTCACATCGATGTAAGGCACCGTATGGGCGCCGCATTTGTCGCCGATCAGCAGGCTATCGCAATTGGTGAAGTTGCGGGCATTCTCCGCCTTGCGGTGGATCGAGACCTGGCCGCGATAGGTGTTCTGCGACTTGCCGGCAGAAATCCCCTTGGAGATGATGCGGCTCGACGTGTTCTTGCCGAGATGGATCATCTTCGTGCCTGAATCGATCTGCTGGTGACCGTTGGACACCGCGATCGAGTAGAACTCGCCGCGGCTGTCGTCGCCGCGCAGGATGCAGCTCGGATATTTCCAGGTGATCGCCGATCCGGTCTCGACCTGGGTCCAGGAGATCTTGGAGCGGGCGCCACGGCAGTCGCCGCGCTTGGTGACGAAATTGTAGATGCCGCCCTTGCCCTGCGCATCGCCGGGATACCAGTTCTGTACCGTCGAATACTTGATTTCGGCGTCATCGAGAGCCACGAGCTCGACCACCGCCGCATGCAGCTGGTTTTCGTCACGCTGCGGCGCGGTGCAGCCTTCGAGGTAGGAGACATAGGCGCCTTCCTCGGCAATGATCAGCGTCCGCTCGAACTGACCAGTATTCTTTTCGTTGATGCGGAAATAGGTCGACAATTCCATCGGGCAACGAACGCCCTTGGGCACGAACACGAAGGAACCGTCGGTGAAGACGGCGGCGTTGAGTGTCGCGTAAAAATTGTCCGTGGTGGAGACCACCGTGCCGAGATACTGCTTGATGAGGTCGGGATGCTCGCGGATGGCTTCAGAGATCGACATGAAGATCACGCCGGCCTTCTGGAGTTCCTTCTTGAACGTCGTGACGACGGAGACGGAATCGAACACCGCGTCGACGGCGACCTTCGACGTCTGGACGCCGGCCAGGATTTCCTGCTCGCGCAACGGAATGCCGAGCTTCTCATAAACCCTCAGAAGTTCCGGATCCACGTCCTCGATCGAGGTGGGACCGGACGTTCCCTTCGGAGCCGCATAGTAATAAAGGTCGTTGAAATCGATCTTCGGATATTCGACGCGCGCCCAGTTCGGCTCTTCCATGGTCAGCCAGCGGCGGTAGGCGTCGAGACGCCATTCCAGCATCCATTCCGGCTCCTGCTTCTTGGCCGAAATGAAGCGGATGATGTCTTCCGAAAGACCTTTCGGCGCCTTGTCCACTTCGATGACGGTTTCGAAACCGTATTTGTACTGGTCGATATCGATCCGTCGGACCTGATCGACTGTTTCCTGGACAGCAGGCATGTTCATTCTCCAAATCTTGCCGGTTCAACTTCCGGCAATTCTTGTCATCATTCTGGGGAACTTGTCGTCACCCCTATTTAGGCGCCAGAAGGCGGTTTTCACACCTCTTGGCAAGCAGAAATTGCGCTTCCGCAACATTATGCGCGGCTCACGCCGCCTTCCCCGTCCGCTTCAGACGGGCGGCAATCTTTTCAAAAGCGGCGATTGCTTTGTCGATATCCTCGCCCGTCGTATCCCGGCCAAGCGAGATCCTTAAGGCACCCAGCTTCGGGTCCTGACCCATGGCGGTCAGAACATGGCTTTCGCCGACTTTTCCCGCCGAACAGGCCGAGCCTGCCGAAAGGGCGATTCCCTCGATATCGAAGGCGATCTGGCCCGTTTCCGACTTCAGCCCGGGAAGCGTGAAGAAGCTGGTATTGGCGACCCGGCCTGCATTCCTGCCATGGATCAGGACATCGGGCGCGAGTGACCGCATTGCCATCTCAAGCCGATCACGCAAAACACATATAGCCTCGTTACGAACGTGAAGCTCACCGGCATTGGCTTGCGCCGCAGCGCCGAAGCCGACGATGGCATGAAAGTTTTCAGTGCCGGAACGATGGCCCTTTTCCTGCCCGCCGCCGCGGATCAGCGGTTTCGGCATCGATGTTTCTCCACGGGAGACAAGCGCACCCACGCCCTTGGGACCTCCGATCTTGTGCGAGGACAGGATCAGGAAATCCGCGTCCAGAGCGCCGATATCGACGGGAATCCGCCCCACGGCTTGCACCGCATCGACGACCATCAATCCGCCATGGCTATGGACCATGGCAGCCGCCTCGGCCACCGGCTGGATAATGCCGGTCTCGTTGTTGACGAGCATGACGGCCACCATGGGCAGACCAACCGCAGAATCGTGATCCTCGAGCAGAGTTTTGAGGACCGCAAGATCGATGATACCATCTGACGTTACGGCAACTTCCGTAACGTCAGACGAATCGAAGCGGCCGCCTTCCCGGACTGCCGGGTGTTCGACGGCCGACACGTAGAGCCTGCCGACGTTCAGCGGCGCCCGGCCCATGCGAAAATCGGGTGTCAGGACATGATTGGCGGCTTCGGTCGCGCCGCTGGTGAATGTTACGTGAGCCGGTTCGGCGCCGACAAGCGCCGCCACCTGCCGGCGGGCTTTTTCCAGCGCAGCGCGCGCAGACCTGCCTTCGCCATGAACGGACGAGGCATTCCCAGGCAAGGTCAGTGCGTCCAGCATCGCGGCACGGGCCGGCTCGCTCAAGGGCGCGGTGGCATTCCAGTCCAGATATGTCCGTTCGCGCGTCATTGCCTGATGGGGTTCCGTCTCTAGATAAGGTCGAACCACACATAGGGTGAGCTTGAGCCGCATTTCCCTTGAAATTTCGGCCACGCTTGCCTTATGAGACATCGCATCGGGCGCCGTTGCAGTGCGCCCCAAGTTTCGAATGGTTCTAAACTGTGTTTTAGAAAAGCTGAGCGGCTTCGTCAAGTCCAACTCGACATGCCGGCCGGTTTGGAACCTTGAACGCATTGACCGGAGTACCGATGCCCGAAGTCATTTTCAATGGCCCTGCCGGCCGCCTGGAAGGCCGCTACCAGCCATCCAAGGAAAAGAGCGCGCCGATCGCTATCATCCTGCACCCGCACCCGCAGTTCGGCGGCACGATGAACAATCAGATCGTCTACCAGTTGTTCTACATGTTTCAGAAGCGCGGCTTCACGACTTTGCGCTTCAACTTCCGCTCGATCGGGCGCAGCCAGGGCGAATTCGACCACGGTGCGGGCGAACTTTCCGATGCCGCCTCGGCGCTCGACTGGGTACAGAGCCTGCATCCCGATTCCAAGAGCTGTTGGGTCGCCGGATATTCGTTCGGCGCCTGGATCGGCATGCAGTTGCTCATGCGCCGGCCGGAGATCGAGGGCTTTATGTCCATCGCTCCACAGCCGAACATTTATGACTTCTCCTTCCTGGCGCCCTGCCCGTCTTCCGGCCTGATCATCAATGGCGACGCCGACAAGGTCGCGCCGGAAAAGGACGTCAATGGCCTGGTTGAAAAGCTGAAGACCCAGAAGGGTATCCTGATCACCCATCGCGTGGTGGAAGGTGCGAACCACTTCTTCAACGCCAAGGTCGAGCCGCTGATGGCCGAATGCGAGGACTATCTGGACAGGCGCCTGAACGGCGAACTGGTGCCTGAACCGGCAGCCAAGCGCATTCGCTGAGCCACCTATAACATCTGATTGGAAATGGCCGCTTGTTGCGGCCATTTTTGTCAGGGCCTCGTCATGGATTGGGCAGGCCGCGAAGCTTTGGTATTGGCTGCTTGCTGAACTCGGTTGCGGCCGCCACGCTTGGCCTCGTAAAGCGCCACATCGGCGCGCCGCAGCATCTCCTCCAACTGGTCGGCCGAAACCAGATTGGCGACTCCGAAGCTTGCGGTAACGGTGACGGATGACGGTATCCCGGCGATATCCATTGCAGCCGTCCCACTTCTCAGCGCGTGGGCAAAAAGGAGAGCGACATCCATCGTCGTATTGGGCAGGAATACGGCAAATTCCTCACCGCCCATCCGGCCAACAATGGCTTCATTGGGCGCAGAGGAACTTAGAAGCGCGCCGAAGGCACGAATGACCATGTCGCCGGCATGGTGCCCATAGCTGTCGTTGATATTCTTGAAGTGGTCGAGGTCGCACAGCACCACCGCATGCTGGCCATCGGGCCTGCGGGAAATGGCAGCCTTCACGCCTCGCTCGAACCCTCTTCGATTGCAGAGCCCTGACAGCAGATCCATTTCCGACTCGTTGCGCTCAGCGGCCATGATTTCCAGCGCGAGCACCGATAAAAGCGTCAGGCCGACGGCAACCATCAACACTGCGGTAGAGCTCTGCGAGACAAGCGCGTAATTGCTATGGATATAATCCTTGGCCGTCGATCCGGACCCGACAATGACGGCAAGCGCGGCTTTGGCGACGAAATGCACCCCGGTCACCAGCAGAAGGATGCCGAGAAACCGATCGCCTGCCAGGCGCCGCGATGAAGAGAGTGCAGGAAAGGCGCTGGCCAGGACGATGAGTGCGAACGGCGTCTGATAGGAAAAGGCCTGCAACGGCGTTCCCCGCGGCAGGTCGTAGATCGTGTAGCTGAGGATGAGGCTCGCCACCAGAAATCCGGCGGACATCCACCAGTTGATGCGCAATTCATAAAGCTGCCGAATACCGATATTCAGGAGAAGCATGCCGCCCATCACTGTTGCGAAAGCGCCAAGTGCCCAGATCTTCGGCCATCCGCTATAGGCGACGCAGAGCTCGCAGACAGCCGATAACGAGGCTATCGCGAAGGCAGCAGCCAGCCACAGTGCCGCTGTCCGCGATCGGCTTCGGGTCGAAACGACAGCGAAGACTGCGCTGAAGGAAATTGCGACGATGAAGTTCACCGTTAGGAAAAAGACCGCTCCGTTCATCGCCTGTCACTGGATTTGTTGGAAATGTACCCGATGAGCGCGATGCTAAAGACTGCCCGACAAAAATTGATTAAAATTTCCTGTCCGCGTCATTCATTTCTCTGATGCCACGCAAAAGCACTTTTGAAGTGATTGTGCCACCAAACAATGTTAGAGGCGCGACCGACCTTCAAAACACCTCTGCCAGAGATTGATCATGTCCAGGTTCAAGTCCGACTTCCTCCGCACCCTCGACGAGCGCGGCTTCCTTCACCAGATCTCCGACGAGTCCGGTCTGGACGAGTTGTTTTCCAAAGAGGTCGTCACTGCCTATATCGGTTTCGACCCGACGGCGCCCAGCCTGCATGCCGGCAGCCTTATCCAGATCATGATGCTGCACTGGATGCAGAAGACCGGCCACCGGCCGATCTCGCTGATGGGCGGCGGTACGGGCATGGTCGGCGACCCGTCATTCAAGGACGAGGCGCGCCAGCTGATGACGATCGACACGATCGAAAGCAATATCGCTTCGATCAAGCGCGTCTTCTCCAACTACCTGAACTACGGCGACGGGAAGACCGGCGCCTTGATGATCAACAATGGGGACTGGCTGCGTGGCCTGAACTACCTCGAATTCCTGCGCGATGTCGGCCGGCATTTTTCCGTCAACCGAATGCTGTCCTTCGAAAGCGTGAAGACGCGGCTCGACCGCGAACAGTCGCTGTCTTTCTTGGAATTCAACTACATGATCCTCCAGGCCTACGACTTCGTGGAGCTCAACAAGCGCTACGACGTGCGGCTGCAGATGGGCGGATCCGACCAATGGGGCAATATCATCAATGGTATCGACCTTGGTCACCGCATGGGAACGCCGCAGCTTTATGCGCTGACCTCCCCGCTGCTGACGACCTCGTCAGGTGCGAAGATGGGAAAATCGGCCAATGGTGCCGTCTGGCTCAACCCGGATATGCTGACTGCCTATGATTTTTGGCAGTACTGGCGCAATACCGAGGATGCGGACGTATCCCGGTTCTTGAAGCTCTACACGACGCTGCCCATGGACGAAATCAAACATCTGTCGGAGCTTGGCGGTTCCGAGATCAATGAGGTCAAGAAGATCCTCGCGACCGAGGTCACGGCCTTCCTGCACGGACGTACGGCCGCCGAAGAAGCCGCCGAGACGGCGCGCAAAACCTTCGAGGAAGGCGCAGTTTCCGAAAATCTGCCGTCCATCGACGTTCCCTCTGCAGAATTCGAAGCCGGGATCGGCCTGCTCAGCCTGATCGTGCGTGCCGGACTTGCCAGCTCGAACGGAGAGGCGCGTCGACATGTGCAGGGCGGCGCAGTGCGCATCAATGACCAGCCGGTCAGCGACGAGCGCAGACTGATCGGAACCGGCGACGTCACCTCGGACGGCTTGGTCAAGCTTTCGCTGGGCAAGAAGAAGCATATTCTGGTGCGCCCCGCCTGAGCGGATGACAGATCATAGTGACGAAGACAAAGGCCGCCTCCGCGGCCTTTTCTTAGAACTCGAATATCTGGCGGAACACCCCTGGTGCAATCAGCGACAGGGGGTTGATGGAAAGCTTCGGCTTCTCGAACGGCCCCTGCAGCTTGAACGTAATCCCGAGCAGGCCGCGGTCATTGCCGTTGCCGAGAATGGCGCCGATCAGCGGCAGTTCACCAAACAGCCGGTTGAGGCCATAGGCCGGCATGAAGGTCCCGGTCATTTCCATATTGCCGCGGGCATCGCGCAGCATGCCCTGGAAGGTGGCACCGATCTGCTCGCCGCGCACCACGCCGTTTTCCAGCGACAGCGCTTCATCCTTGTAGATGAGCGCCGCAAAGCCGCGCTGGAATTTCGCCGAGCTGATGTCGATATTCTTTTTGACAGCTGAGTTGAGGCTCTCGCCGTCGCGGCCGACTGGTGTTGAAACGAGCGACTGCAGGCGCGCCTCGTCGACAAGCGAAAAGCTTCGGATGTCGACCGATCCGTTCCAGTCGGATCCATGCGCCTTCAGACGGAGATTGAGCAGGCCGCCGCGCATATTGTTGTAGAGGTTGGTGAAGCGGACGATCGCGCCGGCGTCGCCGCTGGTAATGGAAACCGTGTTGCCCTTGCTCATCTCGCTGACGAGCGCCTGGCCGCTCTCGGTCACGGCGGAGAGGTCCGCCATGGTAATGTCTCCGTCACGAACTGAAAACAGCAGCGAGACGTTCGACAGGCTCTCATCGTTGAATCCCGTCACACGATCGAGCTTGGCCCGCAGGATTGCACCGCCGGATTCCTTGCCGTCGCCACCCAAGCCGCTGCCTTTGCCGCCCGAGCGAAGCTTGGTGATGATCGGCCGCAGATCAGCTGTCGAGCCGCCGATGGAAATGTCGTAGACGCCCTTGCTGCGCTTCACCGCCACGCTGTAGTCGTCGGCTGGCGACAGCTGCATCTTGGTAAATTCCGCCGAGGTCAAAGCACCGTCCGCAAGGGCCAGGTTGCCGCGGGCGCCAAAACCCTCCCCTTCCAGGCTGAAGTTGCGGATGTCGATGGCCTTCTCGCCCTCGCCCGATACCTCGAACTGCGCTTTGGCACGGATGCCGCTGCCCTTTGTCCATCCGATCCACGGCACAGACAGACTTGCCTTGCCAAGATCGAGCGAAACGCCCTGGCGGGTCTCGTCCAGGCGCGTCAGTTCCACGCCGATCGTCCCTTCGATCATGTCGGACAGGCCGGGAACCAGCTTTTCCCGCTGCGCGTCGTTGAGAACCGCCTTGATGACGCGCTCGCGCTTGACGGCCGAGGCTGGATCGACCGGCTCCACGAGAAGGATATCGGCCGGCACCGTGTCGATCGTTCCCTTCGCCGTCAGCCGCGCCGACTGCGGATCCACATCCAGCACGCCGGTCAAGCCGCCGATCTTTCGTCCCGCAATTTCCGGTGTCAGATCCACATCCGCCAGATCCACATGCGCGGACCAGATCGGCTTGGGCGGTTGCTGATCGGAAATCAGGCCCATATGTGCTTCGATCTTCGCCTTGGCCGAGCCTGCGAAATCCTCTGGTTTATACCCTGTGCCTCTCAGGGCGCCGATCGGGCGAAAATTGGCGAGCTCAGTGACCGCATCGGCCGGACCGGCAATGTTTAAGGCAATGTCGGCCATCAGTGGCTTGGAATAGGCCGACGGCAGCGAGAACCGGCTGTTTTCGACCGCGACCGAACGGCCTGACGGGAAGAAGGACGCGGCCTTGGCGATATCGACCTGCAGGACCTCTCCCTTAAGCTCGAAATGTGCGGCGATGTCGCGCAAGGGCGGAATGTCGCCCGGCAGGTTGAGGCGAGAATCGCTGAGATCGAAGCGGATCTGCAGCTCGTTGCCGTTGAGCTCCATCGGAATACCGGGACCCTTCATCCGACCAGCCGGAATGAAGACGGCGATAGAGCCGTTCGACAAATCGCCGCCGAACAGGTTGGCCATGATCCAGTCGCGCGGCTTTCGGGCCATCCAGAAGGGCCACAATTGCTTGACGGCGGTGACTTCCATTTTCGGAAGCTGCGCCCCGAAGCTGATTTCAGGCGACTTGTCGCCGAATCGCACCCTCAACGATCCCGCCATTCGCCCGGCCGGGCTCGATACGCCCATCTGATCGAACTGCAGTTCCCGGTCGGCAGACAGGTAACGGCCTACCGCCTTCAGATCGAACTGGGTGGGCTGTTCGCCTTCATTGGCGCCCATGGCGGATCCGCCGCTGATCAGGAGGTCTAGGCCGAAACCGGGACGCTTGTCGGCCGGATCGAGCCGGTTGAGGTCGATCACGGCGCCTGTCAGGGGTAAGACCGTCGGCCCGAACCGGGCTTCGGATTTCTGGATCTCGATCGAATTTCTTTCGAAATTATAGGCGAGGTTGATGTCGGCACCGCTCAGCGTTTGGCCGATTCCGTCGAAATAGAAGTGCCCGGGTGACTGGCGCAGCGTGGCCGTCATCGAAGGCTGAGTGGCTTCCCGGGCACGCGTCGCGGCAATCTCCAGGTCGACAAAGCCCTCTATACCCTCCCTCGGCGCTCCGTCTTCTGCCCTTTGCATGAGAAAGGGCGTTACTTCCAAACCAGACAGCCTGGCCGAAAGCCCGGTGGTGACCCCGTCTACGGTGCGAGATGCGGCGACCAGAGTAGCCTTTCGGCCGCTGAGACCGACCGTGCCATTGATCTCTACCTCGCCCTGCGGACTGCGCGAAAGGTCCAGATCTTCGATCTGCAGCTTGAGTGGTTCCCGTCCGGGCGCCGCCGGCAAAACCACATCAATGCCGGATATCCGCACGGAGGCCGTGCCGCTGCGTTCGATCAGGCCGCGCGCTTCGTCGAGGCGCTCGAAGGCCTGCTCGAGCATGAGAGGTACCGCGTCGACCCGCACCTTGGAGAGCGGCATGGGGTCGCCGGCGGGCAGCTGTGCCGTCTCCAGCCGGATGTCCTGCGCCTCCATGTGCTTGATCGACACTCGACCGCCGAGCAATGCCACCGGATCGATCGCCATTCGCATGGCTCCGGCGCGGCTGAGATGCTCGCCGCTGGCCTGTTCGACGATATCGACGTCGCGTGCCTCGATGGCGAGGCGAAAGCCTGAATCGAAGCGGATTACGGTCGAGCCGACGGAGGCCACGTAACGGGGTCCAATGGCATTGTTGAGTGCAGACTGCGCCCGCGCCGACAGGGCGCCGTCGACAATTCCCCCCTCGATGGCGAAGACAGCGCTGCCAATGGCCAGTACAACGAGCATTACGAACAGGGCCAACGCCCTGCCAATCCGCTTTCCCCGTGAGCGCTGTGGCGGGCAGTGAACAATGATCGGGTCTTCTACCTGGGCGGAAGGAAGTTCATGCAGCGGGACGAGTTCTTTCCTGCTGAAGCTGATCCTTTCTCCACGAATTTCTGCCATCAGGTTGAGAACTCATTTTTCTTCATGCGCGAACGAGCCGCGTGCGACTGATCTGGACGACACGCGGGCGAATATATACCGATTGCGGCAAATATCACTCACGATACTGGCGAAAGAAAGGAAAACCATGACGGATCTGACTATGGGCGACATCGCACCAAGTTTCGAACTGCCGCGGAATGGCGGCGGTACAACGGATCTCAAAGCCTTTTGCGGAACGCCGGTCGTGCTCTATTTCTATCCGAAAGACGACACCACCGCTTGTACCAAGCAGGCGATCTCGTTCACGTCGTTGCTCCCGGAGTTCGAGAAGGCCGGGGCCGTGGTCATCGGCGTATCCCCCGACACGGTCGCCAAGCATGACAAATTTGCCAAGAAGCATGACCTTGGCCTGATCCTCGTGTCCGACGAGGACACGGCGCTCGCCAATCGTTACGGCGTCTGGAAGGAGAAAAGCATGTACGGCCGCAGCTATATGGGCGTGGAGCGCACCACTTTCCTGATCGGCGCAGATGGCCGTATTGCCAGGATCTGGCCGAAGGTGAAGGTTGAAAGGCATGCCGAGGACGTGCTTGAAAGCGTCAAGGCGCTTCGAACGGGAGACTGACCATGGCGGATGAATGGGCAATCACCTCACTGCGCGGCGGAGCGACCATGGCAATCCGGTCGCCTGACCTCGATGTCAAGACGAGGCTTGCCCAGGAAACGGCGACCCGATGGTTCGAGCGCCGGCTTTCGCTGCGCTCCCCCCTCGACCCACCCCTGGCTGACCGCCCGGGGCGACCGGACAAGCCGGAGCTCGTGCCACCGAGAGCGGTTGAAAAGCGGTCGCTGCATACCACTCATGGCCGGATCGCCCTGCTTCACTCGATTGCCCATATCGAGCTGAATGCCGTGGACCTGGCGCTCGACATCGTCGCCAGGTTCGCCACCGAACCCGTGCCCCATTCCTTTTTCGACGGCTGGATGACCGTCGCCTTCGAAGAAGCCAAGCATTTCCGCATGGTGCGGCAGCGGCTTAACGAGCTCGGCGCCGACTATGGCGACATGCCGGCCCATGACGGCTTGTGGCAGGCCGCTCATTCGACCCGCAACGATCTGACCGCCCGGCTGGCAGTCGTCCCGCTCATTCTGGAAGCACGTGGACTGGACGTGACGCCGTCCCTGCAGGCGAAGATGCGCGAAACCGGCGACCTGGACAGTGCTGTCGTCCTCGACGTCATCTATAACGACGAGAAGGGACATGTTGCGATCGGCGCCAAATGGTTCCGCTTCCTCTGCGCCCGTGAGCGCAAGGATCCCGCCCAGACTTTCCAGCAATTGGTGAGGGCAAATTTCCGCGGCTCCCTGAAGGCTCCCTTCAACGATATCGCCCGTGCCGAAGCCGGGCTGACTCCCTCCTTTTACCGCTCCCTCACCTCCACCAGCAGCGCCTGATTGCCTCCATTAAAGCCTTTGTTAACCATAAGCCTGTCTATTGCCAGCAACAGAACTGTCAGCGGACGAGTCGCTTCTGCGAGGGATACAGGTGGCGTACGGGACCGGAAACAAGGTGTTTGGCAAACGGCCGCAACAGCACGTCCTCATTCTGGCCAGTGGCGACAGGATCCGCCACATGGCGATCCGCCCTTGGATGGCGGCCCTCGCCGTCTGCGTCCTCGGTAGTCTCGTCATCGGCTATCTCGCCGCCACCTCCTATCTCGTCATCCGTGACGATCTCATCGGCGCGACCATGGCGCGCCAGGCGCGCATGCAGCACGATTACGAGGACCGTATCGCCGCCCTGCGCGCTCAGCTCGATCGCATTACCTCACGCCAGTTGCTGGACCAGCAGGTGATGGAACAGAAGGTGGAAAAGCTTCTCGAGCAGCAAAGCGCGCTATTTTCCCGGCATGGCAAGCTCGGCTCGTTGCTGGACCGCGCGGAGGAGTCCGGCCTGAAGCCTGCCGATGGTCTCGGCTCCAAGGCTCAGCCTTCCTCTTCGGCCGCACCCGAGCGTCAGGCAGCATTGGGAGGCGGCTTGAAAACTGTGGAAAACCTTTTGGGCAAAAAAACAGGCGCCGACACCGGATCGGCGCTCGCCTATGCCCCGCTTCGAGAAAATCTTGCCGACCGGGCCGACCGGGTCTTTTCAAAAATCACGCTGTCGCTGAAAAGCATCGAAAAGCAGCAGATCGCCAAAATCGCAGACCTCACGGTTGGCGCTTCCCAGACGGCCGACGCTATAGCCACCATCCTGCGGCGGACCGGTGTTGAACTTGCATCCTCCTCCCCCGAATACCAGACCGTCGGCATCGGCGGCCCCTTCGTAGAGCCCGAACTGAGATCCAGTGCCTTTGAAGCCTCGCTGGACCAGCTGGATGCTGCGCTCAGTCGTCTGGAAAGCGTCCGCGAAACCGCACGGAACCTGCCCTTCGGCAATCCGGCCCCCGGTCACGGCGTGACCAGCCGCTTCGGCAACCGCATTGATCCCTTCCTCGGGCGGCTGGCGCTCCATGCCGGCATCGACTTCCAGGCGGACAATGGCGATGAAATCAAGGCTACCGGAGCCGGCAAAGTGATCGCTGCCGGACCCGCCAGCGGCTATGGTAATATGGTCGAGATCGACCATGGCCAGGGCATCACTACCCGCTACGGCCACATGTCGAGGATCCTGGTAGATGTCGGCGATGTCGTCGCAACCGGAGACCTGATCGGCAGGGCCGGATCGACCGGACGGGCAACGGGACCCCATGTCCATTACGAAGTGCGCCGGGATGGCAATGCGATAGATCCGATCCACTTCTTGAATGCCGGCATGAAGCTCACCACCTATCTTCAGTGAGCGACAGCCAGTATTGTCCGGCGAAGCATTGGCCGATGCAGCCAGTATAGCCGGCTTGGCAGAACGAATATTCGTTCACCAAGTCATGGTCTATACGGCCCGCTTTCCTTGACTTTCAGCTATTTTGGTCCTATGTCGCGGGCCAGTTGTCGGCCGGACGCCTGTCGACTCGCGAGTTTCTCCTGGAACCGGAACGGAAACAGAATTTCCTTTGACCACATTTGCTGACCTTGGCCTGAGCCAAAAAGTCCTCTCCGCTGTCACCGACGCGGGCTATACTATTCCCACACCCATTCAAGCGGGAGCTATCCCGCACGCCCTGCAGCGCCGCGATATTTGCGGTATAGCGCAGACGGGAACCGGCAAAACGGCGTCGTTCGTCTTGCCGATGCTGACGCTTCTCGAAAAAGGTCGCGCTCGCGCCCGGATGCCGCGAACCCTCATTCTCGAGCCGACCCGCGAACTGGCGGCACAAGTGGCAGAGAATTTTGACAAATACGGCAAGAACCACAAGCTGAACGTCGCTCTTCTTATCGGCGGCGTCTCCTTCGAAGACCAGGACCGCAAGCTTGAGCGCGGCGCCGACGTGCTGATCTGCACGCCAGGCCGCCTGCTCGACCATTGCGAGCGCGGCAAGCTGCTGATGAGCGGCGTCGAGATCCTCGTCATCGACGAGGCCGACCGCATGCTCGATATGGGCTTCATTCCCGATATCGAGCGGATCGCTAAGATGATCCCGTTCACCCGCCAGACGCTGTTCTTCTCGGCGACCATGCCGCCAGAAATCCAGAAGCTGGCCGACCGCTTCCTCCAAAACCCGGAGCGCATCGAGGTGGCCAAGCCGTCCTCGACGGCGAAGACGGTGACGCAGCGCCTCGTCGCATCCCACAACAAGGATTACGAGAAGCGTGCTGTTCTGCGAGACCTGATCAAGGCGCAGGACGACCTGAAGAACGCGATCATCTTCTGCAACCGCAAGAAGGACGTCGCCGACCTGTTCCGCTCGCTGGAGCGCCATGGCTTTTCCGTCGGCGCCCTGCATGGCGACATGGATCAGCGCTCGCGCACCAACATGCTGGCCGGTTTCAAGGACAACCAGATCACCCTGCTCGTGGCATCCGATGTCGCGGCGCGCGGCCTGGACATTCCCGATGTCAGCCATGTCTTCAACTTCGACGTTCCGATTCATGCGGAAGACTACGTCCACCGCATCGGCCGTACCGGTCGTGCCGGCCGCTCCGGTCGTGCATTCACGCTGGTGACCAAGTCGGACTCGAAATATCTGGACGCCATCGAGAAACTGATCGGTGAAAAGATCGAATGGGCCAGCGGCGATCTGTCGGCCTTGCCGGCGCCGATGGAAAGCCATGAGAGTGATCGTGGCGGACGCAAGGGCCGTGATCGTGACAAGGACCGCGGCCGTGGCCGGCGCAGCGAGCCGGGTCACAAGCCTGACACGAAAAACCATGATACGAAGAATGATGATCATCAGAGCGAGCCCGAAGTGGCGCTCGTGGAAGCGAAGGTGGAAAACGTGAGACCGGAACGTAAGGCTGACAGGAAGCCCCAGAACAATGGCGGCAACCGCGACATCCGGCCTAATCCGGCCAACGACGACAACCGCCGTCGCTACCACCGCGATCACGACGATGGCCCGACTCCGGTCGGCTTCGGCGATGACATTCCCGCCTTCATGCTGATCGTCGCGAACGCCGCCAAGGCCTGAATCTCTTCCGTGTCTCGCCCCGGTATCGATTTCCCCGGTGTCGGAGCCGGTCTCGTCATCATGCGAGATGATGGTAAGGTCCTGCTTTACCGTCGCCTCAAGGCGCCTGAAGCCGGATACTGGAACATTGTCGGCGGCAAGGTTGATCTCATGGAACCTTCCGCCGAGGCTGCCCGCCGTGAGGCGGAAGAGGAGACCGGCCTCAAGATCGGCCAAGTCGACTTCCTCTGCGCTGCCGAACAGATCATCGCGGCCGATCGGCAGCATTGGGTGTCGCTGATTTATCTCACCCGTGATTTCACCGGCAATGCCGCTTTAACGGAACCTGACAAGCTTTCAGATTTCGGCTGGTTTTCGCCCCAGGAAGCACCGGCGCCCATTTCGGCCTTCGCGGAACAGGCGTTCAAACATCTCAGTACCTGACGGAAAAAGCCGCTCCGGCATTACCGAAGCGGCGGTCTTGATGAAAATCGATTTGGCCCTTATCGCAGATGCAACAACAAGCCAGTTGGCGAGGGCGCATCCCCACTACGCGTTGACGTTACCGGACCTATCTGGTGCATCAATACGCGAAATCTGCCGCTATCCGTAATCCGTTCAGGTGCCATGTTTCTCATTAGCCCTGAGCGCAGCGGCGAATGCCAGATGAACCCACTTCGCCATGGCGTCGGGGTCGTCATAAGCCTCGTCCGGCGTCGTCCAGTAGGGCATCGGCACGGCATTGCCCTTCTTGTTCTGATAGACCTAGCGCCGCGCTCCCGCCGCTTCGAATTCCGAAGCGGTCGTCTCGTCCGCTTTCAGGAGAATGTCGCCCCTCATGTCGATGGCGATGATCAGCCCCTGATGATAAATTCCCTTGCCGCCGAACATTCGGCGGATGGTGACCGGCCCCAGTCCCGCAAACATTTCCTCAATATCCGCCGTGTCCAAGTCTCAGTCTCCCAAGACGCCGCCGGCGGCGGTGACCGCTTCGGGCGTGTCCACATCCAGATGAGCCGCAGCACCGATATCCACATCCACCACTTCGAGACCGGAGCCCTCCACGATCGCACGCGCGCCGACATCCCCTTCGAGCCGCAGAACAGCGTCATAGGCCGCCCGAGGAAGAATGATCGGATTGCCCCGCTTACCGTCGGAAACCGATCTGACGACGATTCCGCCGCCAGCCTCGCGGAAGGTGCGCAGGAGAAGGTTCACATGCTCTGTGGTGACTGCGGGCATGTCGGCCAGCATCACGAGCACGCCGTCGGCGTCTTTCACAGTGGGCTTCGACAATCCGGCAATCAACGAACTCGCCATACCGGAAGCGAACTCCCCATTGAAACAACCCAGGATATCCAGCCCCGAAAGAGCGGTTTCTATCTCCTGGCGGCGATGCCCGAGCACGGCGACAACTGGCGACGCTTCAGATCGCATGAGCATTTCGGCGGTCCTCCGCACCAGTGGCTTTCCGTCGAATTCGGCCAGAAGTTTGTGCGGGCCGTCCGTTCCCATCCGGCGCGCCTGGCCCGCTGCCAGCAGCAGCGCTGCGACCCGAACCGGTTGCGAGCGGGGTATTGCTTCCTCCCGAGGCCGCGGGCGGCTTGGAATTTCGGTCAATAGTCCCCCGACCCCCATGCCCGTCAGATCGTAAGCCGTTGGCGTTTCACCGGCCATCAACCGGTTCAGCACCCAGTCGAAGCCATTCTCCTTCGGCGATCTTGCACAGCCCGGAGCGCCGATCACTGGCACATTACCCAGCCGCCCGAGAACCAACAGGTTGCCCGGATCGACCGGCATACCGACATGCTCGACCTCGCCTCCGGCGCCGCGAATTGCAGCGGGAATGACGTCGTGCGGATCGGTCACGGCAGACGCTCCAAAGACAATAACCATAGCCGGCTCATCAAATTCCGCAGCGTCAAGCTGCTGAAGAACCTCGGTAAGTCGTTCGGCGGAATGGGGTACTCGGATCTCTTTCATGAGCCGGCTACCGGATAAGGCGAGCCTGTGCTCCAAGAGCCGAGCCGTCCGGTCCATGACGGACGGCTTCAGCGAAGGCAGCTCCGTCGCCACCAGTGTCACCAGATGCGGACGAAAGGCCTTGACCTCGAAAGGCACGGATGTCTCCAGCAAAGCTACCGCAGCGGCGACCTTGTCAGCTTCCACTGCAAGCGGAATGATTTTCACGGTCGCGACCATGTCGCCCTTCCGGACAGGGACGTGATCCGCAAGGCAGGCAAGCGTGATGGCCGGATCAATGCGGTTGAGCCTGTCGACAACGGTTTTCTGAGCAACAAACAGCCCGTCGACTTCGGAATAGATGTTCACCCGCCCCGTCGCTGGTATGGAAAACCGCAGATGATCGGGAGCGATCGCATGGGCGATGGCATGCGCTGCATCGTCTTCCAGCAGGTCGCCCGGCTCGAGCCTTACTCCTAGAACAGCAGTGATGGCCTCTTGCTGCAAACGCTCCACATCCTCCGCCGTCACCATATGCCCTTTGGACAGCCGCCCGCTGGCAATGCGGATGGAATGCGCCAGCACGACGCCCTCTGCCTCTGTCAGAGAGAAACTTCCGTATCTCATGGCCTTATGCCTCTGCCGCAAGGTCACGACGCCGGAAGGCCTCAACCACCTGGGCCAGGATTGCCAGCGCGATCTCGGCAGGGGTGGCCGCGCCGATGTCGAGGCCGATCGGAGCAGCAATGGTGGCAATCTGCGTTTCAGCGCACCCCATCTCCTTGAGCCGCTCCATTCGCTTGGCATGTGTCTTGCGGCTGCCCAGCGCTCCGACATAAAAGCAGCCGGCTTTCAGAGCCTCCGAGAGGGGGAAGTCATCGATCTTCGGATCATGGGTGACGGCCACCAGAGCCGTATAAGCGTCGAGCGGTTGTTCCTTCAGCACATCTTCGGGCCAGTCGGCGACCAGCTTCACCCCCTCGAAACGCTCCTCCGTTGCAAACGCAGTGCGCGGGTCGACGATCGTCAAGTCATAGCCGATGATCGGCGCCATGCGCGCCAGGGCCTGGCTGATATGCACGGCGCCGATAACCAGAAGGCGTGGCGGCGGCAGATGGACGTTGATGAAAAGCGTGCGCCCTTCGATCTCTGTCAGACCGGCCTTTCCACTCCGCAAAGCGCCCGTTACGATACCGGCAAGCGCTGGCGGCACGCCTTCTCCCTCGACGAGCACCTCGCTTCCGCCCGCCGAAATATCCGTCAGCACGACTGCAGCGCGCCTTTGAAGTCGGGCGGAATTCAGCCGTGCAAGTTCTGCAAGTTGCATCAGCCGAGCCTTTCGACATAAACGCGGATCCTGCCGCCGCAGGACAGGCCGATCCGCCAGGCTGTCTCGTCCGCCACACCGAAGTCCAGCATTTTCGGCTGGCCGCTTGCTATGACGTCCAGAGCTTCGGTGATGACGGCGCCTTCCACACAGCCACCGGATACGGATCCTTCAAAATTGCCCTCGCCGTCGATGACGAGATGGCTGCCAGCCTGACGCGGCGCGGAACCCCAGGTCTCCATCACCGTCGCGAGCGCTACGCTGCGCCCGCTCTTCACCCAGCTTTCCGCCGTCAACAGCGGATCCATAGTTACGGAAACGGTCATGCGACCCTCCTTTGCTTGAAGTGGCGCCGCAGATCGGCGGAGCTATGCTGTTTGTTCGATAGTGCCGCAGCCAGATCGGCAATGGACTGAAGATTGTTGACGCCACGGAAATCGCCCGCATGCGGCAAGATGGTGCGCACGCCCCGCACCTTCGGCACGAAACCACTGAACCGCAGGAGCCGGTTCGGCCAGGTGAGCCGCCGGCAGGATCGATGCAGCTGATCGTGACTTACGGTTTCGCTTGCCATGACGGTCCCCTTTCCGTGTCTACAAGGCCCGAAAGCCGCGATCGAGATAGATCAACGACGGCGCCGTAGGGCCGAAATGCATCGCTTTCACCGCACCAAACATCACGAAATGCGTCGACATCCTTTTCACTTCCATGAGTTCGCAATCGAAGCTTATGGCAGCATCCTCGAGAACCGGGGCGCCGGTCACCAGCTCCCGCCACGCCCCGAGCCCAAACCGCTCCTGTGAAGGAACGCCGCCCATGCCCGCAAAGGCTGCAGCCAGTGGCTGGTGATGAGCTGCCAGCGAATTCAAGGCAAACACGCGGCTTTGCTCGAATATGTCATTGTTCCGATTGCTGCCGTTGAGGCACACCAGCACGGTTGGCGGCGCGTCCGAAACAGAACAGGCGGCAGTGACTGTCACGCCACGCAGGACGCCGGCCAGCCTGGTGGTAACGATCTGGACATGGCCGGCATAGCGCGCCATGCCGTCACGATATACACGCGGGTCGAGAACTGGCTGGTCCGTCAAAAGCATCTCCGGGGCCCTGCCCCCGTTCCATCGGCTCAATATGGTGAGCGGTCAGGCTTAAGTCCACGCCGACCCGAGCTTTTTGCGCTCTCTGTTTGATTCCCTTTGACGCCTGCGTCCAGACGGCTAAATGTGCCTCAAGGCATTCCAGGCCTCAAGGAAAAGCATGACAGCACGACCTTACTTCTTCGCGGCTTTGCTCGCGGCTTTCGCCGGATGCGAATCCGCGTCGGCAGCGGTGATTGGCATCGTCGCCCCGCGCTCCGGCCCATACGCGCTGCTCGGAACACAGATCGTGGAGGGCGCCCGTGCGGCAGCCGAAACGGCAGGGGATCAGGTCGTTGAGATCGACGAAAGCTGCGAGGAAAGCGGCGGCGCCGCCGTGGCACGGTCGCTAACGGAAGCAAAGGCCAGTGCGGCAATCGGCTTTCTATGTGTGGAAACGCTGACGACGGCCCTGCCGCTTCTGAAGACGGCGCAGATCCCGGCCATAACAGTGTCCGTGCGCTCAAGGATCCTCATGGAGGACACGCTGCGCAACGGCTGGCCGTTTTTCCGGATGGCGCCGGCCGAAGGTGCGGAGGCGGAAAAGATTGCCGAAACTATTCTCGGCATATGGAAAGCCGAGCCGATCGCGCTGATCGAGGATGGCACGATCTACGGACGGGAACTGACGAGCGCTGCACGGGAGAAGCTGCAGGCCGGCGGCATTACCCCTGTGTTCACGGATACGTTTCGCCCTGGCCAGGAGCAGCAGGTCGCCCTTGTCCGCCGGCTTGCCAAGGCTGGTGCCAGTCACGTCTTCCTGGGCGGCGACCGGACGGACATGGCGATCATTGCTCGCGACGCCGCAACCGAAAACATGCCCCTGGTGCTGATGGGTGGAGATACCATGCGTGCCGCCAACCGCCCGGTGCCGCTGCGCGAGGGGGTTCTGGCGGTCACCATGCCCGATTATGCCGCTATGCCGGAAGCCGCTTCCGCGTCAGCGGTTCTGCGCGCCAGAAATATCGAGCCGGAAGGCTATGTCCTGCCCGCTTACGCAGCGATGGAACTTGCCCATCAGGCTATCGTACAAGCCCGTGCGCAGTCACAAATGCCGAGCGAAGCACTTAGCCTCGGCTCGTTCCAAACAGCGATTGGTACGGTGGCCTTCGGCCAGGATCACGAACTGAAGGAAAATCCATTCCGCCTGCTGGAATGGCGTGGCGCGAACTTCACGCAGATCCTTCCGGTAACCGAGTAATATTGTCCCGGTCGTCTCGCAGTGTTAGGGCAAGCCGGTCAACCCGGAGATCTCTTGCATGACCCTGCCGATCCGCATTGCCCCCTCCATCCTCGCCTCTGACTTTTCGAAACTCGGCCAAGAGGTACGCGACGTGGTTGATGCCGGGGCCGACTGGGTCCATCTCGATGTCATGGACGGACATTTCGTCCCCAACATCTCCTTCGGACCCGATGTCATCAAATCACTGCGGCGCTACACGAATGCCTTCTTCGATTGCCACCTGATGATCTCGCCAGCCGACGCCTATCTCGAAGCCTTTGCCAAGGCCGGCTGCGATGGCATTACCGTGCATGCAGAAGCCGGCCCCCACCTGCACCGCTCGCTCCAAACGATCCGCGGCCTCGGCAAAAAGGTCGGCGTCACGCTCAATCCTGCTACCCCGCTGTCGGCGCTCGAAAACGTCCTGGATGACATCGACCTCATCCTGATCATGAGCGTCAATCCCGGCTTTGGAGGCCAGAAATTCATACCGGCTATGGCCGACAAGATCCGTACCGCCCGCGCCCTTATCGGGAACCGGCCGATCGAATTGGAAGTGGATGGTGGTATCACGGTGGAGACGATCGGCACGGCAACGGCGGCTGGCGCCAATGTCTTCGTGGCCGGCTCAGCCGTCTACAAGGGAGACGGCATCGAGGCCTACCGTAACAATCTCGCACAGCTAAAGGCCGCCGCTGAAGCAGCCCGGAGGTAGCCCTGCTCCTACCAATCCGCGCTCGTCCCCCCGCCCTTGGCGGCCAGAACTGAATATTGAGCTTGCCGCCGGTTCTTGCTACAGCGGCGCCAACACTCCTGAAGGAAGCCGAATACATATGATCCCGCGTTATTCCCGGCCTGACATGGTCGCTATCTGGTCGCCCGAAACCAAGTACCGGATCTGGTTCGAGATCGAAGCCCATGCCTGCGATGCCCTGGCAGCGATCGGCGTCATCCCGAAATCGGCTGCCGAAACGATCTGGGAAAAGGGCGGCAAGGCCGTCTTCGACATTGACCGGATCGATGAGATCGAGGCCGTGACGAAGCATGATGTCATCGCCTTCCTGACCCATCTTGCCGAATTTGTCGGCCCGGACAGCCGGTTCATCCATCAGGGCATGACCTCGTCGGACGTTCTCGATACCTGCTTCAACGTCCAGCTTGTCCGCGCGACGGATCTCCTGATCGCCGGTGTCGACCGGCTCCTGGAAGCGCTGAAACGTCGCGCCTTCGAGCACAAGGATACGGTCACGATCGGTCGCAGCCACGGCATCCATGCGGAGCCCACGACATTCGGTTTGAAGCTCGCCCAGGCCTATGCAGAATTCGACCGCAACAAGACACGCCTCCTCGAGGCGCGCGAAGAAGTTGCCACCTGCGCGATTTCCGGCGCCATCGGTACCTTCGCCAATATCGATCCGCGCGTCGAAGAGCATGTCGCTGCCGCCATGGGTCTGAAGCCTGAACCGGTTTCCACCCAGGTCATCCCGCGCGACCGGCATGCCATGTATTTCGCGACCCTCGGCGTTATCGGCTCGTCGATCGAACGTCTTTCGATCGAGATCCGCCACCTGCAGCGCACCGAAGTTCTGGAAGCCGAGGAATACTTCTCTCCCGGCCAGAAGGGCTCGTCGGCCATGCCGCACAAGCGCAATCCGGTGCTGACCGAAAATCTGACCGGCCTTGCCCGAATGGTTCGCTCCTATGCCATGCCTGCCATGGAAAACGTGGCGCTCTGGCATGAGCGGGATATTTCGCACTCTTCGGTGGAGCGGATGATTGGCCCGGATGCGACGGTGACTCTGGATTTCGCGCTCGCGCGCATGTCGGGCGTGATCGACAAGTTGCTGGTCTACCCGGACAACATGATGAAGAATATGAACAAGTTCCGTGGACTTATTCATTCGCAGCGGGTCCTGCTTGCCCTTACGCAAGCCGGCGTTTCCCGCGAAGATGCCTACCGGCTTGTTCAGCGCAATGCGATGAAGGTCTGGGAAGAAGGCAAGGATTTCCTGGAAGAACTGCTTGCCGACGCGGAAGTTCGCGCGGCCCTGTCGGAAGAGGATATCCGCGAGAAGTTCGACCTCGCCTATCACACCAAGCATGTCGACACGATCTTCAGCCGCGTTTTCGGCGAAGCTTGATATCCACCGCGACCGAACCCAGATAGCCGGCATGAAAGCATCCGAGGCCGAAATCCTTATCATTCCCGGCTACACCAATTCGGGACCGCATCATTGGCAGACCCGTTGGGAACAGAAGCTCACGACGGCCCGCCGCGTCGAGCAGGCGGAATGGGCAAAACCGGTCCGCGAGGACTGGATCGCGCGTGTCGCTGAAGAGGTGAATGCGGCGACCAAGCCTGTCGTGCTGGTTGCCCATTCGCTAGGGGTTCCGACCGCCATCCATGCGATACCGCTGTTCAAGAAGCCGGTAGCGGGCGCCTTCTTCGTCGCCCCGCCGGAGGTCGAAAATCCCGAGATCCGGCCGAAACACCTGATGACATTCGGACCCTACCCGCGCGACCCCTTGCCCTTTCCGTCGATGACGGTCGCAAGCCGCAATGATCCGTTCGGATCCTACGAGCATTCGGACGACATTACGTCTGCTTGGGGTTCATTATTGGTCGATGCGGGAGAAGCCGGCCATATCAATGTCGATTCCGGTCATGGCCCCTGGCCGGAGGGCACCATGGTCTTTGCGCAGTTCCTCAGCCGTCTGAAGCCGTGACATTGGGTTGGGCCGGCTCGGCGAAGGCTCGACAGCGGATGGTGAACCACCCGTCGTCGTTGATCCGATTGTACGAAATGCGTACAGTTTGGTGGCGCAATCATTTCTTTAGGGTTTTTCCGCCGCCGGTACCATATTGGAAAGACGGCTAAAGCTTCATGCTCCCGCCATTGATAAAACAATGGCTTCAGGAAACAGTGGGACTGCAGACGGACCGATTGCGGCTGCGAACCTGATCCACAGGCCGTAGGCCAGAAGGGTTTGGCGCCCTCATTGTGAAACGGGTTGTTTTCCGATAAGGCACCGCTCGAACATTATCCATTGCGCCCTCAAGGGCCAACAACGAGACAAGAAATCATGAATCGTCGCCGCCGTATTTACGAGGGCAAGGCCAAGATCCTGTATGAGGGCCCCGAGCCCGGCACCTTGATCCAGTTCTTCAAGGACGATGCTACAGCGTTCAACAAGAAGAAGCATGACGTCATCGACGGCAAGGGCGTTCTCAATAACCGCATTTCCGAATACGTCTTCACCCATCTCAACAAGATCGGCATCCCGACGCATTTCATCCGCCGGCTCAACATGCGCGAGCAGCTGATCCGCGAAGTGGAGATGATCCCGCTCGAGATCGTCGTGCGCAACGTCGCGGCCGGCTCGCTGTCGACGCGGCTCGGCATCGAGGAAGGCACCGTTCTGCCGCGCTCGATCATCGAGTTCTACTACAAGTCGGACCAGCTTGCCGATCCAATGGTGTCGGAAGAGCATATCACGGCCTTCGGCTGGGCCAATCCGGCCGAACTGGATGACATCATGGCTCTGGCCATTCGCGTCAACGACTTCCTGTCCGGGCTCTTCCTCGGCGTCGGCATTCAGCTGATCGACTTCAAGATCGAATGCGGACGGCTGTTCGAAGGCGACATGATGCGCATCATCCTCGCCGACGAGATTTCGCCAGACAGCTGCCGTCTCTGGGATATCGAGACGAAGGAAAAGATGGACAAGGATCGTTTCCGGCAGGATCTCGGCGGCCTCGTGGAAGCCTATTCCGAAGTCGCGCGGCGCCTAGGCATCATCAATGAAAATGAACCGATCCGCGGGACCGGCCCGGTTCTCGTCAAGTAAGCAGGGGGTAGATCAGTGATCAAGGCACGCGTGACGGTAACGCTCAAGAACGGCGTTCTCGATCCACAAGGCAAGGCGATCGAGGGTGCGCTCGGCAGCCTCGGCTTCGAGGGTGTTCACCAGGTCCGGCAGGGCAAGGTCTTCGATCTCGAAATCGACGGAACCGACAAGGGCCAGGCCGAAGCGAACCTGAAGACCATGTGCGACAAGCTTCTGGCAAACACGGTGATCGAGAACTATACTATCGCAATCGACTGAGGGTTGCGGAGGCTATGATGGCCGAAATTACCAATGAGCTGATGTATGAGCTGATGAAACGCATGCATGGAGAGTTGGCCAATCTTCGTGACGGCCAGAATGATTTGCGCCAGGACTTCATCAGCCTCCGTAATCACATGCACGTCATGCAAGGTGACGTGAACAACCTTCGGACGACGATGGCGCAGGTGTTGATCCGTCTCGACCGTATTGAAAACCGCCTCGAGCTGCGCGAGCTCTCCGAGGCCCAGGCAAGGTTTGAACCACACCCATGAAATCCGCCGTCGTTCAGCTTCCCGGCCTCAATCGCGACCGCGACATGATCGCCGCCCTCACCAAGATTTCCGGCAAGGCGCCGATCACCATCTGGCAGACTGAGACCGCCATTCCCGATGATGTCGATCTGATTGTCATTCCCGGCGGCTTTTCCTATGGCGACTACCTGCGCTGCGGAGCGATTGCCGCGCGGATGCCTGTCCTGCAGGCGATCAAGGAAAAGGCTGAAAAAGGCGTCAAGGTGCTCGGCGTCTGCAACGGCTTCCAGATCCTCGTCGAAGCGGGAATGCTGCCTGGCGTCCTGATGCGCAACACATCCCTGCGCTTTGTCTGCAAGGACGTGAAGCTCGAGGTCATCAACGCCGACACGGATTTTACGCGCGCCTATGCCAAGGGCCAGATCATCCGCTGCCCGGTCGCCCATCACGACGGCAATTATTTTGTAGACGAAGAAACGCTTGCAGGTATGGAAGACCGGGGTGAAATCATCTTCCGCTATGCGGAAGGAACCAACCCCAACGGCTCCCTGAGCGATATTGCCGGCGTGATCAACAGCCGGGGCAATGTGCTGGGCATGATGCCACATCCCGAAAACCTCATCGAGGCTGCGCATGGCGGCAATGATGGCCGGGGCATTTTCGCCTCCGCCCTCGAAGTCATCGCCGCGTGATTGCCGCAAGCCATCGCGCTCCTCAAAAAGATCATTCTGGACACAAGCACATGCCGACTTCTCGTGGACTTTCGCCTTTCCTCCCGTTCTTGGCTGTTGGACTGGCACTGTCCTCTTGCCAGTCCAAGCCGGTCGCTGTGCGCGCCAATCCGTCGGCGCTGGACGTGATGGAAAAGGTTGCCGTTTCGGCCAACCGCTGCTGGTTCAAGTCGGGCGATCCCGCCTTCAAATCCTATAGCTTTGCACCGGAACTGACGTCCTTCTCCGATCGCCCGCGTATCCTGCTGACCCGCAAGGGTTCGGCTGATATTCGTCCACTGCTCGTGGTCCAGGCGGAAGGGCGCCCTGCCCGTCTCAGTGCCTTCGGGCCGCTGATGAACGAGCCGATCGCCGGGCGGATCAATACGGATGTCAACAAGTGGTCGTCCGGCAGCACAGGCTGCTAACCCGCACCGCGCCGCCTCATATCTATGCCTTGGCTCAACACGATTAGCGCCTCCGCTTCCCGTCGCGGAACACCGTCAGATCAAGGCCGAGCCTGCGTGCAGAGCAGCATTTTCCTGTCGCGCGGGCGCACCACATAGGCTAAACAGCGGCAATTCAGGCTCGCTATCCCAGAGAAGATCATGACCATTTCCAACAGCATCGCGATCACGCCGGAACTCGTAGCCTCCCACGGCTTGAAGCCGGACGAGTACCAGCGGATCCTCGATCTGATCGGCCGCGAGCCGAGCTTTACCGAGCTCGGAATCTTTTCGGCTATGTGGAACGAGCACTGCTCCTACAAGTCTTCCAAGAAATGGCTGCGGACCCTGCCGACCAAGGGGCCGCGGGTGATCCAGGGTCCGGGCGAAAATGCCGGTGTCGTCGACATCGATGACGGCGATGTGGTGGTCTTCAAGATGGAGAGCCACAACCACCCATCCTATATCGAGCCCTACCAGGGTGCAGCGACCGGTGTCGGCGGCATCCTGCGCGACGTCTTCACCATGGGCGCCCGTCCGATTGCCGCCATGAACGCCCTGCGTTTCGGCGCTCCGGATCACCCGAAGACAAAGCACCTCGTATCCGGCGTGGTGGCCGGCGTCGGCGGCTATGGCAATTCCTTTGGCGTGCCGACTGTTGGCGGCGAGGTTGAGTTCGACGAACGCTACAACGGCAATATCCTTGTCAACGCCTTTGCAGCCGGCCTTGCCAAGTCAGATGCAATCTTCCTCTCGGAAGCCAAGGGCGTCGGCCTTCCCGTTGTTTACCTTGGTGCCAAGACCGGACGCGACGGCGTCGGCGGTGCCACCATGGCTTCGGCGGAATTCGATGAATCAATCGAGGAAAAGCGTCCGACTGTTCAGGTCGGCGATCCTTTCACCGAGAAATGTCTGCTGGAGGCCTGCCTTGAGCTGATGCAGACGGGTGCGGTGATTGCCATCCAGGACATGGGTGCCGCCGGCCTCACCTGCTCGGCGGTCGAAATGGGTGCCAAGGGCGATCTCGGCATCGAGCTGAACCTGGATCAGGTGCCGGTGCGCGAAGAGCGGATGACGGCTTATGAAATGATGCTGTCGGAAAGCCAGGAGCGCATGCTCATGGTGCTGCAGCCTGAAAAAGAGGAAGAAGCGAAGGCCATCTTCGTCAAGTGGGGCCTCGACTTTGCCATTGTCGGCAAGACCACCGATGACCTGCGCTTCCGCGTCCTCCATCAGGGTGATGAGGTTGCCAATCTGCCGATCAAGGATCTCGGAGATCAGGCGCCGGAATACGATCGTCCCTGGACCGAGACCAAGGGCCGTGCTCCCCTGCCCGCATCAGAGGTCGCCGCCCCTTCCGACTATAACGAGGCGCTTCTGAAGCTCGTCGGCTCGCCTAACCAGGCCAGCCGCCGCTGGGTCTGGGAACAGTATGACACGTTGATCCAAGGCAACTCGCTGCAGCGTCCCGGCGGGGATGCCGGCGTCGTTCGCGTCGAAGGTCATCCCTCGAAAGGGCTCGCTTTCTCCTCGGACGTGACGCCACGCTATGTGGAAGCCGATCCGTTCGAAGGCGGCAAGCAGGCGGTCGCCGAATGCTGGCGCAATATCGTCGCAACGGGAGCCGAACCGCTGGCAGCGACCGACAACCTCAATTTCGGCAACCCGGAGAAACCGGAAATCATGGGCCAGCTGGTCGGCGCCATCAAGGGCATCGGCGAGGCGTGCAAGGCGCTCGATTTCCCGATCGTGTCGGGCAATGTCTCCCTATACAACGAGACGAACGGCGTCGCCATCCTTCCCACCCCGACCATTGCCGGCGTCGGTCTTCTGCCCGACTGGCAGAAGATGGCGAAGATCGGCTCCGCCCAGCAAGACGATAAGCTGATCATGATCGGCAGCGATGGGAGCCATCTCGGATCGTCCATCTACCTGCGCGACATCTGCGACAGCATCGAAGGCCCTCCGCCGGAAGTCGATCTTGCTGCCGAACGCCGCAATGGCAAATTCGTCCGCTCCGTCATTCGCGGAGGACAGGTGACCGCCTGCCACGACATTTCATCGGGTGGTCTGGCCATCACGCTTGCCGAAATGGCCATGGCTTCCGGCAAGGGAGCTCATATCAGCCTTTCCGAACAGCGCGGCCCTGCGCATGCGCTCCTGTTCGGAGAAGACCAAGCCCGCTATGTCGTCGCCGTCCCTGCCGATCTTGCCGATTTCGTCCAGGCGAGTGCGGAAGGTGCCGGAGTACCCTTCCGCCCGCTCGGGACGGTGAACGGCGACCGGCTGGTCATTGATGATCTCATCGATCTTCCGGTGGTCGATCTGGCCAATGCCCATGAAAGCTGGTTCCCAGGCTTCATGGCCTGAGGCTAGCCGATTTCCTGTCGGTTTGCGCCGCGGCTGCCTTTGACCCGGGTAGCAGTTTAAGGCAGTCTATGCGGCAATCGACGCTGTGCCGAGCGCGTGGCGAATCAAAAGGAATTGCATAATGCCGATGAAACCTGGCGACATCGAAGACATGATCAAGACCGGCATTCCGGGTGCCAAAGTCACCATTCGAGATCTCGCCGGCGATGGCGATCACTATGCCGCCGAAGTCGTGGCCGAGGCATTTCGCGGCAAGAGCCGTGTCCAGCAGCATCAGATGGTCTATGAAGCCTTGAAAGGCAATATGGGCGGCGTGCTGCATGCACTGGCTCTGCAAACTTCTGCTCCGACCGACTAATCCGCCGCTCGCAGGGCAGCAGATCCGGCATCTAGCCGCGCTCTGCAATGTCGCCGAACGAGCTTTGCCGTTATTGCGCTGGAATTCTTCAAGTGAGGTTGCTATTTAAGCGATTGACGCAGCGCAGCGGTCCTTGAAACCGCATGTGAAAGGATAGAGACATGAGCGGCATCCACGATTTGATCGACAATGAAGTCAAGAACAATGACGTTGTCCTCTTCATGAAAGGCACACCGCAGTTTCCGCAGTGTGGCTTTTCCGGCCAGGTTGCGCAGATTCTCGACTATCTCGGCCTGGACTATAAGGGCGTAAACGTGCTTGCCGACGCGGAAATCCGCCAGGGCATCAAGGACTATTCGAACTGGCCGACGATTCCGCAGCTTTATGTCAAAGGCGAGTTCGTCGGCGGCTGTGATATCGTGCGGGAAATGTTCCAGTCGGGTGAACTGCAGTCGCATCTGCAGGAGCAGGGCATTACCGTCCGCGGGGCCGCATAAGCAAACGGCCCTGTAGGACAGTTTTACGAATTTCCAAGGCGCCGCACCCACGGCGCCTTTCACATTCTTATAGGAAATTGCTGTGACAAATCCTTCACAATTGGCTGCAGGCCGGCTTCATGGCATGGGCAAGACCGAGTTCATCGCCATGATGGCGGCGCTGATGGCGCTGAACGCTCTGGCGATCGATATCATGCTTCCCGGCCTGCAGCAGATCGGTGCGTCGCTTGGCGTCGAGAATGAGAATCACCGCCAGTATGTCGTCTCCGCTTATCTCTTCGGCTTCGGAATTGCGCAGCTGTTTTATGGTCCTATTTCCGATCGCTTTGGCCGGCGCAGGCCGCTTCTGATCGGCCTCACCATCTATATCCTGTCGGCGGTTGCCGTCGTCTTCGTTCCTTCTTTTGCCGGTCTCTTGATACTCAGGTTCATTCAAGGTGTCGGCTCCGCCGCCACCCGCGTCATTGCCATCTCGGTCGTCCGCGACGTCTTCGGCGGCCGCGCCATGGCCGAAGTCATGTCGCTGATCATGATGGTCTTCATGGTCGTGCCCGTCATCGCGCCGGGCACCGGGCAGGTCGTGATGTTCTTCGGCAATTGGCATCTGATCTTCGTCTTCATTGCCGTCGTCGCCATTGTCGTTACGGCCTGGGTGTCACGACGCCTGCCGGAAACGCTCGATCCTGCCGATGCCCGCCCCTTCACTGCATCCTCGATCATCGGTGGCTTCATCATCGTCCTGACCAACCGCGTCGCCCTCTGCTACACGATTGCCAGCACGTTCATCTTCGGGGCACTGTTCGGCTTCATCAATTCCGCCCAGCAGGTCTATGTGGGGATCTATGAACTCGGCGTCTGGTTTTCGCTCGCCTTCGCCGCGGTTGCTTTGTTCATGTCCATCTCCGCCTTCCTGAATTCGCGCTGGGTCGGCAGACTTGGCATGCGACGCCTGTCGCATACCGCTTTGCTCGGATTTGTGGCGGTAACCTTCGTCTGGCTGGCAGTCCAGCTTCTTTCGGCGACGCCTATGCCTTTCCCGCTCTTCCTCGCCTTCTTTGCGCTGGCCATGTTCCAGTTCGGTCTGATCGCGTCGAACTTCAATTCGCTTGCCATGGAGCCGCTCGGGCATGTTGCGGGGACTGCCTCCTCCGTTCTCGGCTTCATGGGCACGGTGGGCGGTGCATTGATCGGTGCGATGATTGGGCAGGCTTATGACGGAACTGCAACGCCGATGGTGGCCGGCTTCTTTGCTGTCTCGGTCATCGGCCTGGTATTCGTGCTGATCGGCGAAAAAGGAAAGCTGTTCCAGCCGCACAATCCAAGGCCATAGGCCCGACTGGAGAGCGGGGGCTGGTCTGCCGTTTCCGCGTCCTCCTCCTTATCCGGAAGTCATTCCGGTTCAGATGGCGCCGATAATCTCGCGGCGCAGTAACTGCCAGCTGTCCTTATCGGTCGCGATCAAAAGGCCGCCGTCGACATGCAACGGCCGGTAGGACGAACCGTCGAACCTCGCCACATAGCCGCCCGCCTCGGCGGCGATAAGGCTGCCGGCCAGGTGATCCCAGGGCATCAGCTTGTTGTAGAGCACGAAGTCGACATGACCGCCGGCAAAGGTACGATATTCGTGGGCTGCGCAACGGTAGTTGGCAAAGAAGCGGACCTTGGCGAGATTGCTCAGGAGCTGCTCTCGGTCCTTGCCGAGGAAGTAGCCCGGTGAGGCCATGCCCACCATGGCATCCAGCGGTCGCGAATCGGCGACGGCCAGGCGAATGGCCTCGCCATCGGCACGCCTCAGAAATGCTCCGGCGCCCTTTTCTGCCAGGACCCAGTCGTCGCCCATCGGATCATAGATGATTCCAGCCACCGTTTCGCCCTTCCAGACCACGGACGCCATGACCCCGAAGGCTGGAATGCCGGATGCGAAATTAAACGTGCCGTCCACCGGATCGACAACCACCGCCAGTTCCGCATCAGCCAGCGTGCCCAGCAGCGCCGGATCGGCGGCCACGGATTCCTCGCCGATGAAAACGGCATCCGGCGCCCATTCCCGCAGCTCACGCCGGATCATCCGCTCCGCCTCGACATCCGCCTCCGTCACGAGGTCGGTCGGCTCGCTCTTTGCCCGGATGTCGCCGCTTCCAAGCCTGCGAAAGCGGGGCAGAATTTCGGATTTCGCAGCCAGCCGCAGAAGCTCCGCCAGCCGCGTGATGTCGAGAGGTGAAGGCATGTCGGATCTCCTCCAGAGATGTGTCAGCCGCTTTGTTTGGCCTGCAGCCCAGCAAAGTCGAAGAGCTGCGGATCGAGAAGATGGGATGGATTGACATGGGCGAGCGCCCGCAGCATCGTATCCTTGCGCCCTGGCATGCGCGTCTCGATATCGGCCAGCATTGCCTTCATGACATTGCGTTGCAGGCCATCCTGCGAGCCGCAGAGATCGCAAGGAATGATAGGAAACTGCATCGCGGCTGCAAATTTCGCCAGATCGTCTTCGGCACAATAGGCGAGCGGCCGCAGCAACATGAGGTCACCCTCATCGTTCAGAAGCTTTGCAGGCATGCCCGCTAATCGGCCGCCGTGGAAGAAATTCATGAAGAAGGTTTCAAGAATGTCTTCGCGGTGATGGCCGAGCACCAGCGCGTCGCAGCCCTCTTCGCGGGCGATCCGGTATAGGTTGCCGCGCCGCAGCCTCGAACAGAGCGAGCAATAGGTCGCACCTGCAGCCGTCTTTTCCTTCACAATCGAATAGGTATCCCGGTATTCGATCCGGTGCTTGACGCCGATGGACGTCAGAAAGTCCGGCAGAACGTGCTTGGGAAAATTCGGCTGGCCCTGATCCAGATTGCAGGCGATCAGCTCGACCGGCAGAAGGCCGCGCCATTGAAGATCGAGCAGAACGGCCAGAAGCGAATAGGAGTCCTTGCCGCCTGAAACGCCCACGAGCCAGCGCTTCTGGTCCTTCAGCATGCCGAAGTCCTGAAATGCCTGCCGGACCTGGCGAAGCAAACGCTTGCGCAGCTTGTTGAAAGACACGGAGTCAGGGGCATTCCGAAATAGCGCCGGGACGAGGCCGTCTGCGACCTCGTCCAGCTCGTCATCAATCTTGACGGTCACACCCATTCGTCACCCTTTGCACCAGAAGCCGGCCTGACCCGCTTCTGGTATGTGATCATGCCCCCAGGGCCGCCGCCACGGCATCCAACGCTTCGCCAGCCTTGGCGCCGTCCGGGCCGCCTGCCTGTGCCATGTCCGGCCGGCCGCCGCCGCCCTTGCCGCCGAGGGCGGCCGACGCCACGCGCACCAGGTCAACGGCGCTGAACCGTCCGACGAGATCATCGGTCACCGCAACCACAGCGCTCGCTTTGCCATCTTCTGAAACGCCGATCAACGTCACCACGCCGGAGCCGATGCTTGCCTTGCCCTCGTCGGCGAGACTCTTCAAATCCTTGGCGTCGATTCCCTGCAACGCCTTGCCGAGGAATTTGAGGCCGGCGATCTCCTTGACGTCCTCCGCCGAACCACCCTGCCGGCCGCCGCCCATGGCCAGCCGGCGTTTGGCATCGGCCAGTTCCTTTTCCAGCTTGCGGCGCTCGTCGACCAAGCTTTCCACACGGGCAACCACGTCTGCCGGCTGAACCTTGAGAGCACCAGCCAGCGCCTTGATCCGCTCATCCTGCTCGGCCAGATAGGTGCGTGCCGCATCGCCCGTCACGGCTTCCACGCGCCGCACGCCTGCGCCGACTGCACTTTCGCCAAGGATGCGCACGAGGCCGATATCGCCGGTCGCATGAACATGCGTGCCACCGCAGAGTTCGATGGAATAGGGCTTGCCGGTCTTTTGACCCTCAATCCCCGTACCCATGGATACAACCCGCACCTCATCGCCATATTTTTCACCGAACAGAGCCATGGCGCCTTCGGCAATGGCATCGTCGACGCTCATCAGCCGGGTCGTCACCGGGGCGTTCTGCAGGATGATGGCGTTCGCCATGTCCTCGACGACCTGCAGTTCCTCGGCCGACATCGGCTTCGGATGCGAAACGTCGAAACGCAGCCGCTCAGGCGCCACAAGCGATCCCTTCTGCGCCACATGGCTGCCGAGCACTTCGCGAAGAGCCTCGTGCAGCAGATGGGTCGCGGAATGGTTCGACCGCAGGCGCGAACGGCGCTGGTGATCCACCGCCAACTGCACCGCATCGCCCTGCTTCAAGGTGCCCTCGGTCACAACCGCCGAATGAACGAAGACACCCTCGCCCTTCTTCTGGGTATCGGCGACCTGAAGCTTGGAATAATCGGTGGAAATGAGGCCGGTATCGCCCATCTGGCCACCGGATTCTCCATAGAAAGGCGTCTGATTGACCACGATCTGAACGTGCTCGCCGGCCGCTGCAGCCTCGACCGCTTTACCGTCACGAACAATCGCCTGCACCACGCCTTCGGCGGTTTCCGTGTCATAGCCGAGGAACTCGGTCGCGCCGAACTTGTCCTTGAGCTCGAACCAGATCGTTTCCGTGGCCTTGTCGCCCGAGCCGGCCCAATGGGAGCGTGCTTCGGCCTTCTGACGTTCCATCGCATCCGTGAAGCCGGAAATATCGACGCCGATTTCCCGTGCCCGCAGCGCGTCCTGGGTAAGATCCAGCGGGAAGCCATAGGTGTCGTAAAGCTTAAAGGCCGTCTCGCCGTCCAGCATGTCACCCTTGCCGAGCGTCGTGGTGGCGTCGGACAGCAGCGAAAGGCCACGCTCCAGCGTCTTGCGGAAGCGGTTTTCTTCGAGCCGCAGCGTTTCGGAGATCAGCGCTTCGGCGCGAACCAGTTCCGGATAAGCGCGGCCCATCTGCTGCACGAGCGTCGGAAGCAGCTTCCACATCAGCGGTTCGCGGGCGCCGAGAAGCTCCGCATGCCGCATGGCGCGGCGCATGATGCGGCGAAGCACATATCCGCGACCCTCGTTCGAAGGCAAAACACCATCGGCAATCAGGAAGGCGGAGGAGCGCAAATGGTCGGCGATCACGCGGTGGCTGGCGCGGCGCTCGCCGTCCGCCTTGATGCCCGTCGCGTCTTCCGAAGCGGAAATCAGCGCCCGGAAAAGGTCGATATCGTAATTGTCGTGCTTGCCCTGCAGAAGCGCTGCCACCCGCTCCAGACCCATGCCGGTATCGATCGAAGGGCGCGGCAAGTCTACCCGCTCCTCCTTCGTCACCTGCTCATACTGCATGAAAACGAGGTTCCAGATTTCGATGAAACGATCGCCGTCTTCTTCCGGCGAGCCGGGAGGGCCGCCCCAGATATGGTCGCCATGGTCGTAGAAGATTTCCGAGCACGGACCGCAGGGACCGGTATCGCCCATAGCCCAGAAATTGTCGCTGGTGGCGATCCTGATGATCCGGTCATCTGTCAGGCCGGCGATCTTCTTCCACAAGCCGAAAGCTTCGTCATCCGTATGGTAGACTGTCACCAGCAGCCGCTTGGCATCGATGCCGAACTCCTTGGTGATCAGGTTCCAGGCAAGCTCGATAGCATTTTCCTTGAAATAATCGCCGAAGGAGAAGTTGCCCAGCATTTCAAAGAAGGTGTGATGCCGTGCCGTATAGCCGACATTGTCGAGGTCATTGTGCTTGCCGCCGGCGCGCACGCATTTCTGCGCCGTCGCCGCCGTCGAATAGGGCCGCTTTTCAAGACCAGTAAAAACGTTCTTGAACTGCACCATGCCGGCATTGGTGAACATCAGCGTCGGGTCGTTGCGCGGAACCAGCGGGCTCGAGGACACGACCTCATGTCCGTTCTTTCGGAAATAGTCGAGGAAAGTCGACCGGATTTCATTCACGCCGCTCATGCTAGGCCCCTGTCACTGCCGGATGCAGTCCACCATTCAAAATCCCAAGGCTTGTATCTTCCACACCGAAGACTGTCCAGCCGCCCATCCTCCCAACACAATGAGAAACCGGCCGCGCATCTTTCGATGGCGACCGGTACGAAGTAAGCGGCCGGAGCGAACTCCGAGATGCGGCGGCGCCGCTTACAATTCTGCGGCCAGATCGCCGTCATCGGCATCCGGACCACCATTTTGAAGGAACCGGTCCGCGATCAGCCCGGCATTCTGGCGCAGCGACATTTCGATCTCGCGAGCGAGTTCCGGATTGTCGCGCAAAAACGTCTTGGCATTCTCGCGTCCTTGGCCGAGGCGCTGGCTGTTATACGAGAACCAGGCGCCCGATTTCTCGACAATACCGGCCTTGACACCCAGATCGACAAGCTCGCCGGTCTTGGAAACGCCTTCGCCATACATGATGTCGAACTCGACCTGCTTGAAGGGAGGCGCCATCTTGTTCTTGACGACCTTGACGCGCGTCTGGTTGCCGATCACCTCTTCGCGCTCCTTGACCTGGCCGATGCGGCGGATGTCGAGGCGGACCGAGGCATAGAATTTCAAGGCATTGCCGCCGGTCGTCGTTTCCGGCGAGCCGAACATGACGCCGATCTTCATGCGGATCTGGTTGATGAAGATCACCATCGTATTCGACTTGGAAATCGACGCCGTCAGCTTGCGCAGCGCCTGGCTCATCAGGCGGGCCTGCAGGCCGGGAAGGCTGTCACCCATTTCGCCTTCGATTTCGGCACGCGGCGTCAGCGCCGCAACCGAATCGACAACCAGAACGTCGACTGCACCCGAACGAACCAGTGTATCGGTGATCTCGAGCGCCTGCTCACCTGTATCCGGCTGCGAAATCAGCAGGTTCTGGAGATCGACGCCGAGCTTGCGGGCGTAAACCGGGTCAAGCGCGTGTTCGGCGTCGACAAAGGCGCAGATGCCACCCTTCTTCTGCGCTTCTGCAATCGTCTGCAGCGCAAGCGTCGTCTTGCCCGAACTTTCCGGGCCATAGATCTCAACAATGCGGCCTTTGGGGAGACCGCCGATGCCGAGCGCAATATCGAGGCTAAGAGAGCCGGTCGACACCGTCTCGATCTCGACAATGCTCTCGTTCGCACCGAGCTTCATGATCGATCCCTTGCCGAAGGATCGTTCGATCTGTGAAAGTGCCGCCTCAAGCGCCTTGCTCTTATCCACGCCTTTATCCTCTACCAGCCGCAAACTGTTCTGTGCCATGTGGATCCACCTTTAGGTTATTGCCGCCGCGCAAGCAATGAAGCAGCCGTTAAAGGCTGTGTACATGGTTTGTTCTCATATTGCAAGAGGCGGGCAAACCTCTGATTCAAAATAATCATTCCACACACGTTCGCTGAACGTTCTCACGCTCTGCCGCTGTGGAAACCTCATGAAGAACAATGTCCGTTCGCCGCTTCCGATACCGGGAGCGGCGCAGGCTGCCTTGCTATTCCGAATCAAGCATCTCGCGCACTGCGACCGCCAGCTGTTTCAGCGAAAACGGCTTGGGCAGGAAGCCGAACTTTGCGTCTGCCGGTAGATTGCGCGCAAAGGCATCTTCCGCATAACCGGACACGAAGATGAACTTGAGGTCTGGATAGGTCTTGCGCAGCTCCGTCAGGAGTGTCGGCCCGTCCATTTCCGGCATGACGACGTCGGACACGACGATGTCCACCGCTCCGTCGAGCTCTTCCATGATTTCCAGTGCTTCCGTGCCGGAACCGGCCTCGTGGACAGTATAGCCGCGGGTTTCCAGCATCCGCTTGCCGCCGCGGCGCACCGCCTCCTCGTCCTCGACGAGCAGCACGACGGCGGAATTGCCTGTCAGGTCCAGATCGTCCGACGGCGGTGCAGAAACGATCCGCGCCGGGGCCGGCTGCTGGGCAACGCCTGAGCCCGTCTGGCCTGCGGCGTCCGAACCGGCGGCAGGCTGTTCAACGATATGGCGCGGCAGGAAGATGCGGAAGCTCGTGCCGCGACCGACTTCCGATTCCGGATAGATGTAACCGCCGGATTGTTTGACGATGCCATAGACCATGGAAAGGCCAAGCCCCGTCCCCTTGCCCACTTCCTTTGTGGTGAAGAAGGGTTCGAAGATCTTGTCCATGATATCGGGCGCTATGCCGGTGCCGCTATCGGCGACTTCGACCATGACCAGCTCTTCCGCCGGCAGGTCCGCCTGATGGAAGCCTGCCGCCTCTTCGGCGGTCACATTGCGCGTCTTGATCAGGATGGTACCGCCTTGCGGCATCGCATCGCGGGCGTTGACGCAGAGGTTGATCAGCACCTGTTCGAACTGCGAAAGGTCAGTCCGGACCGCCCAAAGGTCGCGGCCGTAATCCACTTCGAGCTTCACATTCGTGCCGGAGATGAGCCGCTCGACCAGCATGCGCAGATCGCCGACGACGTCCGTCAGGTTCAGCACTGCCGGCCGCATGGTCTGCTTGCGCGAGAAAGCCAGCAGCTGGCGCACTAGGACGGCGGCACGGTTGGCATTGCGCTTGATCTCCATGAGATCGGCAAAGCTCGCATCCGAAGGTCGGGCCTGCAGAAGCAGGTGATCGGATGACAGGAGAATGGCGGTCAGCACATTGTTGAAATCATGCGCAATACCGCCGGCGAGCGTGCCGACGGCATTGAGCTTCTGGGTCTGCGCCATCTGCGTTTCGAGCGCTTTCTGTTCCGTCGTCTCCACAGCGTAGATGATCGCTGCTTCCTCGGGCGCTTCATCACTCTCGTCGATGACCGCATTGACATAAAAGCGCACATAGCGGTTTTCGTCGCCCGGGTGGCGGGAATCGATCGGCGGAATATCGCCCTGGCGATCCTTGGCAGCGGCCAGAGCCTGCATCAACTGCGGACGGGTGGCTTCGTTGGCGATCTTTTCCAGTTCTGCGCCCGCCTCGACATCGTCGCGCGATACGACACCCGCAAACAGTTTCAGGAAAGGCGCGTTGATGCGCAGGATCTTGCCATTGCCGTCCACGGAAGCAATCGCCATGGGCGTATTGTTGAAGAAGCGCGTAAACCGCATGGCAGAAGCAGACTGGTCGCCTTCGCCGCCCCTCGGGCGGGTGAGAACGACGCTGCGGCTTTCGCCGGGCGCCCCGTCGCGCATGGAACTGACGCTGTGGACCAGCCGCACGGGAAGGCTCTGGCCATTGGCGCGGCGCAGGTCGAGGTCCAGGGTCTCGGTGCGCTTAAGCCCCGGTGCCGGCTGCACCGACTGGATCAGAGCCATCCCCTCGCCTGCCACGAGATCCGCGATCGACAGCGAGCGCGGCACGAATTTCGTAAGATCCAGACCGAGCCATTCCGCAAGGGTCGCATTGATATAGAAAAGCTCGCCCTTCTTGCCGGCCGAAAAGAAGCCGACCGGCGCGTGGTCGAGATAGTCGATCGCGTTCTGCAACTCGCGGAAGAACCGTTCCTGATCGTCCCGCTCGGAGGTGATCTCGGTGATCTGCCAGATATCCAGCTGCCGGCTGCGGTTCTTGCCGTCCGCCGGCGCCAGCAGCCCCGCCTTCAGGCGATACCAATGGGCACCGGCACCGTTGCCCGTCGCCCGTCCGAGCGGCTGCAGCAGGCGAAATTCTTCATGGCCCTCGCGCCCTTCCCGCAGCGCCGTTGTCAGTCGGTAAAGCGCTTCGGTGGATTCCCGCGTCCTCGACAGCAGCGTTTCGACCGACTGGACATTGTTTGGCCGGTTCGCGCCCGTCATGCGTCCATAGGCTGCATTGGCGTAAACGATGCGCCCCTTCGCATCGGTGATCAATATGCCGTCTGGGTGATTAGCGAGGAAGTCACGTGCCAGACCGTCGGAGCGCGATTGCGGCATGACCTCGACGAGGCCGATCAGCGAGGACACAAGAAAGAAGATCCCGACCATCGCCAATATGCCGAGCAGCCCGAGCACGACCTGGTTGTCGAGCGCGTTTTGAAAAACCACGAAGGCAGCGGCGACACCGATCAGGACCAGCGCCAGAAGCACAATCCGCAGCGCGGTTCGACCACGTGTTCCGCGATCCACCAATGGCGTCTCGTAGTTGCCGCCCTGCTGCAACTTCGTCATCAATCCCTCACATATCGGCCTGGCGACACGAGCCGTGACCATGAACTCAGGCGGATAAGTTCCCGCGATTCCTCTCTTAGCAAGTTGCGCGCAAAGCAAAAAGCTCCATGGCGGCATAAAAGCCGGGACAGTCGTGCCTAATGACCTATCTTACGCGCTATACCGTCGTCAGCCTGGGACAGAGACTGGCGGCGACTTGCGTCGGCTTTGAAAAAGTCGTTTTTTTACCAAGGTTGTGAAAAGGAGTGCCAGGGATGATCGAAGAAGTGATGAGCGCCTATGGCGGCCGGCTGGTGGTTGCCATCCTCGGCGTCGGCATCGGCCTTGTCTGCCTGATCGGGATCCTCTGGATTATGAGAGGGCGAAGCGGCCCGTCCCCCTTCGTGCGCGGCGGTCGCAACCGGCAGCCCCGCCTTCAGGTTCTGGACGCAGCCGCAGTCGATGCACGCAGGCGCCTCGTGCTTGTTCGCCGCGATGATGTCGAACACCTGATCATGATCGGTGGCCCGACCGACATCGTCATCGAGAGCGGCATATCCGGCCAGGCTTCCACTCGTGCGGCTTTGGAAGCACCAAGCGCCGCTCCAGCCGCGCAGGTTTCGGAGACGAGGGGGCAACCGCTGCCGCGTACGGCAATCACCAGTGCGGAAAACCGGGCGCAGAATTCCAGAGACATCGTTACGCGCGAACCCCAGCGGTCTGTTGCGGCGACGCCAGCGGCTCCGCAGCGATCGGAGCCTGTTGCCGGGCGTTCTGCAGCAATTGCTGGGCCGATGCCCGTTGCGACCCAGGCGGAAATTGCGCCGGCTCCCCAAGCCACGATGCCCGCACGCGAACAGAAAACCGAGACCCGATCGCCAGCGCCCGGTCCTGCGCTAGCGGCAGCAATACCTGCAGCGCGATCGGCCGCGTTACCCTTAGCGGCAGCATCCCTGGCGGTCGATGAAGCAGCGAACGCGCTTGACGCCGCTCGCTCGCGCGTGTTCGTGGAACGCCCGGAGCCGGAGCCGCCCTTGATCGTACCCATCAATGCTGCGACGGTTCCCGCATCCCTGCAGCCGGCAGCGGAAAAGCCGAAAATGCTCGGCAGCGACTTCGAGAAGATCCTTGAAGAGGAAATGGCAAGCAATCTTGCCGCACGCGAAGCGACCACCATCCCGCAGCCCAACCGCCAGACGCCTCCGCGTGACCCAGCGATTTCGCCGGTAACCGGTGCGACAGCTGATCCGTCGCTGCAGGACGAGGTAGCGCGTATCTTTGGCGAAATGTCAGCGACGCGTGACAAGTAGAATGCCTGAAACAACCAACCAACAAAAAGGCACGGAAACCCGTGCCTTTTTTATTGTCCTGCATTTGAAGCCAGGTTCTATTCGTCCCGGTACACCTTTTCGCGCCGCTCGTGGCGTTCCTGGGCTTCGATCGACAGGGTTGCGATCGGACGCGCGTCAAGCCGCTTTAGGCCGATCGGCTCACCCGTCTCCTCGCAGTAACCATAGGTACCCTCTTCAATACGCTGAAGCGCCGAGTCGATCTTGGAGATCAGCTTGCGCTGGCGATCGCGAGCGCGAAGCTCGATGGCACGGTCGGTTTCGGAAGAGGCGCGATCGGCAAGATCGGGATGGTTTGCGCTTTCTTCTGCCAGATGCCCCAGCGTCTCACGCGCTTCGCGAAGGATATCGTTCCTCCAGGCAATCAGCTTTGCCCGGAAATATGCCTTCTGGTTGGCATTCATGAACTCATCGTCTTCCGAGAGCACATAGTTGCTAAGATCGATCTTCTCACTCAACGCGTTTCTCCTGAAGAACATCTCGTGCGGCGCTCTATATCCTATTCAGCTGTACCGATTCAAGTCTTGCGCCTGCCGTCAAGGCGTTTTTAAAACTGACATGAAAATCAGCTAAAGGCCTATTTTTCAGCTCTTCTCAGCGCCCGAATAAGTCCATGGGATGGCCGGACTTCTGCGTTCCAAATGCCCGGATAAAGCTAAGCCCTGTTGACGACCTTAGCCACGAAGGATTAGGCAGGCATGAACTCAGGAGCTTCAGGCGCCGGTATGACTGTTATTGTTTCGCCCCCATCACGCATTTATCTGCTCCGTCATGCCAAGTCTGGTTGGGCGGAGCCGGGACAGCCCGACTTCGACCGCACCCTTGATGCCCAAGGCTATGCGGAAGCCGAGGTCGTGGCAGACCAGGCAGCCGACCGTGGCTACCGGCCGGATCTCGTGATCAGCTCGACCGCCATGCGGTGCCGTCAAACGGCCGAAGCCATCCGGCGCGCCATCAGCGAAACCATTGAGCCGGTTTTTGTCGACGAGCTTTATAACGGTTCTCTTTCCACCTATTCCGAAATCCTCTCGTCGCAGCCCGACAGCCAATCCGTGATGTTGATCGGTCATAATCCGACACTCCAGGAATTGCTGCGCGATCTTGTTGGCGGGGAAGCCGTGGCTGCCGCCATCCCGGGCGGTTTCCCGACCGGTGGTCTTGCTGTTCTCGACTATCGCGGCGCGGCGGAAGGGTCTGCTTCCGGCTCGGCTTGGGTGCTGAGCGATTTCCTGAAGGCCTGAGACGCCGCCCTGCCTCGCCATTGGTCTTCCCGGTCACCACTTGGCCTCCTATATAGGGGTGGAAACAGATCCGGGACGACGCCTTGCCGCCTTCGCTCACCAGCTTCACCGACGACGCGCGCATTGCGCTCGACAATATTGCCGACCGCGCCTCGGGTCTGGTCAATCCGACGATCAGGCTCGGCGTGACGGGACTGTCGCGCGCCGGAAAGACCGTCTTCATTTCCTCGCTCGTGCATAACCTCCTCAACGGCGGCCGTCTGCCGCTTTTCGAAGCCTTGCGATCGGGGCGGGTTTCGGCGGTCCGGCTGGAGCCGCAGCCGGACGACGCCATTCCGCGGTTCCAGTACGAGGACCATATCCAGGCGCTGGTGCGCGATCGCATCTGGCCCGATTCCACCCGCGCCATTTCCGAGCTGCGCGTCACCCTCGATTATCAAAGCGCCAGCGGCTGGGGCCGCATGTTCTCGCGGGGCCGCCTGTCGATCGATATCGTCGACTATCCGGGCGAATGGCTGCTCGACCTGCCGCTGCTCGCCAAGGATTACAATACCTTCAGCAGCGAGACCGTCGCGCTGGCCAGAACCGGGATCCGCAGCGAGCTTTCGCGGGAATGGCTGGCGCTGACGGCCGCGGTGGACATGGATGCTCCTGCTGACGAGGCCACCGCTAGGCGGCTGTCGGAAGCCTTCGCCGCCTATCTGAAGGCGTGCAAATCGGACGAGCGTTCGCTGTCCACCCTGCCGCCCGGACGTTTCCTGATGCCTGGGGACCTCGAAGGTTCGCCGGCCCTGACCTTCGCGCCTTTGCCCGACGTTCCTGAAACGCGGGCGCCGAAGGGGTCGCTGAGGGCGATGATGGAACGTCGTTACGACGCCTACAAGAACATTGTCGTCAAACCCTTTTTCCGCGAGCATTTCGCCAGGCTTGACCGGCAGATCGTGCTCATCGACGCGCTGCAGGCGATCAATCGCGGCCATGAGGCCGTGCAGGACCTGGAGCGCGCTTTGAGCGACGTGCTGGCCTGCTTCCGCCCCGGCCATAACAGCTTCCTGTCCTCGCTGATCGGACGGAGAATCGACAAGGTGCTGGTTGCGGCAACCAAGGCCGATCATCTGCATCACGAAAGCCACGACCGGCTGGAAAGGCTGACCGGGCGGCTGGTGGACCGTGCGGTCCAGCGCATCGGCATGGCCGGGGCCGGCATCGAGGTCATGGCGATCGCATCGGTCAGGGCGACGCGCGAGGCAACCGTTAAGGAGGACGGCCATCTTCTGCCGGTGATCGTCGGCACGCCCATGGCTGGCGAGACCATCAATGGCGAAAGCTTCGACGGCAACCGCAAGACTGGCATCTTCCCCGGCGATCTTCCGGAGGATCCCGAATCACTGTTCCGGCAGGTGGATGGCACAGAGCCGGTGCTGCCCGACATGAATGTCGTGCGATTCCGCCCGCCGGCTCTGGAGGAAGCCGCTTCGGGCTTGAAGCTTTCGGTTCCGCACATCCGGCTCGATCGCGCCATGCAGTTCCTGTTCGGAGACCGCCTCGCATGAAGGAGACCGATCCAACCCTGCCGCCACGCCGCAGGCCCTCCGCCTTCATCCTGGATGAGGACCAGGCGTCCCGTAACGAGACAGTTCCCCAACCTCACCGCAGCCCGCGCAGTTTCGACGACGGGGTCATGTTGACACCCGACGACAAGGACCCGTTCAATGCACCTTCCGAGCTTGGTGTGGATCCCCTGCCCGTCGCCTTGCCGCGACCGCGCAGAAGGTTTTCCTTCTTGAACTTGGCCGCCGCTGCCTTTGGTACATTCCTATCTCTGGCCTTCGGCCTGTGGGCGGACCGGATCGTGCGCGATCTTTTCAATCGGGCTGACTGGCTCGGTTACGCCGCCCTCACCGCGCTTGGTCTCGGCATTCTCGCTGTCGCCGTCATGGCAGGCCGGGAAATCTTCGGCCTGCTGCGGCTTTCAGCCGTGCAGACGCTGAAGGTTCAGGCGGAGGAGGCTTTGCAAAATCCGCGTCCGCTCGCGGCCCGCGCTTTGCTTGCGTCCCTGGCAAAGCTTCTTAGTCACCGCCCGGAAACAGCCAAGGGTCGTGCGGCATTGGACGCAACCAAGGACGAGATCATCGATGGACCGCAGCTTGTGGAACTGGTCGAGCGGGAACTGCTCGGGCCCCTTGACCGCAAAGCGCGCTCCCTGATCCTCAACGCTTCCAAGCGGGTCTCGATCGTCACCGCCGTCAGCCCGCGCGCCATCGTCGACCTTGCCTATGTGCTCTTCGAAGTGACGCGGCTGATCCGAGCCATGGCGGAGCTTTATGGCGGCCGACCTGGGACGATCGGCCTCATCCGGCTGATGCGCGACGTGGTCGCCCATCTCGCCGTGACAGGGTCAATTGCCGTCGGCGACAGCCTGGCGCAGCAGGTCCTCGGGCATGGTCTGGCGTCAAAACTGTCAAGCCGACTCGGCGAAGGCGTGATCAACGGGCTCCTGACCGCCCGAATCGGCATCGCCGCCATGGACCTCTGCCGTCCCCTGCCTTTCCGTGTCTTGCGGCGGCCGGGAATTGGCGATTTCATGGCCGATATTGCATCCGTTGGAGCGGCAAAAGACCGGGAATAGCCTTGCCGGCTCGCCGCGCATAGACCGATTGATACCAGTCATTAACCATTCCGGGCTAAATTGGCAGACACGTTAAGTTCCTGCTTGCCAGAGGAAATTCCATGTATTCGCGCATCTTTTCGCTTCTCGGCGGGTTCGCCGTCCTTACTGCTGCGGCAACTTCGGCCATGGCGCCGCAAGCCGAAGCTGCGCCCCGCGACAAGACGTTCTTCCAGTCCGTATCGGGCGTCTGGAAGGGCCCTGGTGAAATCGTCGCCGGCAAGTACAAGGGCACCAAGTTCAGCTGCAACCTGACCGGCGCTCCGGCAGCCAGTGGCGATATCGGCATGAAGCTCGACGGCACCTGCCGCATCGGCGTCTTCCAGCAGCCCATGTCGGCCGTCATCACCCAGAGCGGCAGCGGCTATAGCGGCAAGTTCCTGGATGGTGCGCAGGGCAAGGGGCTCGACATCATCTCCGGTTCCGTCAACGGCGACAAGGTCGTCATGGGCATCAACCGCGCCCAGTTGAACGGCGCCATGGTTGCAAGCCTGCGCGGCGACAACAAGATGAACATCACCATCTCGGTTAAGGTCGAGGATCAAATGGTCCCGGTTATCGGCCTGTCACTCGACCGGGATCTCGATGCCATGACTGTCGGATCGATCAAGCAGTAAGCGGATGCAGCGGAGCCTCAGGCTCCGCGCCACCAGTTGGTGTTCTCCCGCGCAACCGTAATTCCAGCGGTATCGACCGTTTCGACCCATTCGCGGACCGTCTTTCCTCGCACTTCGTGTTCCGGTGCTATCTCGGACAGCGGCAGGATAACGAAAGCCCGTTCCGTCATGCGCGGATGCGGCAGCTCCAACTTTTCCGTCTTTTGCTTCAGGTCGCCATAAGTCAGGACGTCGATATCGATGGTTCGCGGTCCCCAGCGCTCAAGCCGCACCCGCTTCATGGAAAGTTCGATGGAAAGACAGACGTCGAGAAGTGTGTCCGGCTCCAACGACGTTTCCACAAGCGCACAGCAATTGAAGAAGTCGGCTTGGTCGGTTTTGCCCCAGGGCGGCGTCGAATAAAGCCGCGAAACGGCCATCACCGCACAATCGGCCCGAAGATCGATTTCCCTCAGAGCATTCGCCATCGCCGCCGGCGGATCGCCGAGATTGCCGCCGAGCCCCAGTGACGCAATGCTGGACGGGCGATCAGGCGACATGCTCAACGCGCACCTCCGCATAATCCAGAATGCCTGGAATAGGCACGCTCGGCTTGCGCACGGTGATATCGGCGCGGCGGATCTGCGGCGACCAGTCGCAAAGCGCTTTCGCGATATCCTTGGCCAGGGTCTCGATCAGGTTGCGCCGGCTGCCGGTGACGATCTTTTCGACCAGTTCATAGGCGAGACCGTAATGGACGGTGCTTGCGACATCGTCGCTTTCGAGCGCCTCGTCGGCATCCACCTCGAGCACCACATCGATGAAAAATCGCTGCCCCAGCGACGCCTCCTGCTCGAAAGCCCCGTGTTTGGCGTAGAAGGCGCAATTCTTCAACGTAATCGTATAGGTCATTCAGCCATTCTCGCTGTTCTCCTGCGCCGCGCCAGTGGCAAGCACGGCATCCGCCATCGCCAAAGCGTCACGGTTGGCAGCCACGTCATGAACGCGGAATATCGCTGCTCCGGCCATCCTCAGAATGGCTGTCGTGGCGGCGGTCCCCACATCGCGCTCCGTCGCCTTGTCGCGGCCGGTGACCGCGCCGATGAAACGCTTGCGCGACGTGCCGGCCAGCAGCGGAAAGCCCAGCCTGTGCAGTTCCGCGAAGCGGGCGATCAGCTCGAGGTCGTCGTCGCGGTTGTTGGCAAATCCGAAGCCCGGATCGAGAACGATCTGTGCCTCGGAAAGGCCGGCCAGCCGGGCGATTTCGAGGGATCGGTGGAGAAAGTGCTCCTGATCCTCAACCAGATCGGCGCGTTTGTCAGTGCGGTCACGGCCGGTATGCATGATGCAGACGCCCGCCCCGGTGTCCGCGGCCACATTCGCGATATCCGGCTCCCGCTGCAGCCCGTGCACATCGTTGATGATATGCGCACCCGCCGCCATGGCCAGGCGGGCCGTGTCGGCACGATAGGTGTCGATCGATATCAGCGCGTCCGTTTCCGATGACAGCCGCTCGATCACCGGCAGAACGCGATCCTGCTCTTCCGCAGCCGTGACGGCGACAGCGCCCGGTCGGGTCGATTCGCCTCCGACATCGATGATCGTCGCGCCCTGCTCTATGCAAGCCATCGCATGAAGAAAAGCGGCCTCCATATCGGCATGCAGCCCGCCGTCGGAAAAGGAATCCGGGGTGACGTTGACGATCGCCATCAGATGCCCCTCGGCGCCCAGATCGAGGCTTCGCCCGCGGGCCAGTTGCCAGGTCCTGTTGCGCGGCGATGTCACCGGCCGACCATCTTTCCAAAGGTAACGCAAAATTTGACGCCTTCGTGTTGCGCTTCGCCAGCCTATGCCCCAAGCTCATGCTAAGTTCAACGTCGCAGGCCATAGAATGTTTTCAAGACGCGGGGTCCAACGGCTTTTCGGCGCCGTCCTTCTCCTCTGCGTGGTTCCGGCAACGGCCTCAGCCGAGCCAGTCATCACCAAGACCTATTCCTATTTTCGCATTGGCGGGCGGACCGCCGAAGATCTCGATCGGGAACTGGAAAAGCGTGGCCCGGTGACACGCAATACCGGCCATCGTCACCCCGGGGCGACGGAAATCAAGTTCGGCGGCGAAGTCACCTACATGGATCGCGGCGGTCGTTGTTCGGTTGGCGGCGCCCGCGTCACACTGCGAACCCGCATCATCCTGCCGCGCTGGAGCAATCGCAACCGGACCACGGCGGATCTTGCCTTTATTTGGGACACGCTGTCGGCCGACATCAAGCGGCACGAGGAAAGGCATGCGGAAATTGCACGCACCCATGCCCGCCAGCTGGAACGGGAACTCCTCGATCTGCCGTCCGATGGCAGCTGCGATGCGCTGGAAAAGCAGGTGGCGGACACGACGCGCGAGCTTCTCCAGGTACATGATCGGCAACAGCTGCGGTTCGATCAGGTGGAAGCCGCCAATTTCGATTCCCGAATGATGCGTCTGCTTCGATACCATCTGGAACAGAAGAAAAACTAGCGTCCGGCACCCTCGAGGCTTTCGCGGAGCTTGCGACATTCCCCGTCAATCACGGGTGATTTATCACGATAGCCTAATATAGCGGTATCACGTATAAGTTGGGTCACAGCCTGATTGGTGGCACTTCTGAAGTGCAACCAGCGCAGGCAAATTATTTCCGGCGCTGTTGCGACCGTTGCGCACTCCTGAACCAGAATGCTTCGTGAGTTCCGTTCGAGTTCTTGTTTCTCCTGGCGCGTCTTAAGCCGCAGGTGGTCCTCCCCCACCTGCAGGTGATGCGCCCGCCTCGCCTCGCTGTTCGCTTATGCGCAGCGAGGCTTTTTTCTTTTGTCGCCTATGCCTGACGCTCGGGCACGTTGACCACCAGACCATCGAGGTCCGGCTTCATCTTGATCTGACAGGACAGCCGCGAGCTCGGCTTCACCTCAAAGGCAAAGTCGAGCATATCCTCTTCCATCGGCGCCGGCGGACCAACCATCTCCGTCCACGCCTCATCGACATAGACATGACAGGTGGCGCAGGCACAGGCACCGCCACATTCGGCGTCGATCCCCGGAACGGAATTGCGCACTGCATTTTCCATGACAGTCGAACCAGGTTGCGCATCGATCTCGAAGCGTGTTCCATCGAAGGCAACGATCGTCAGTTTCGTCATGATAGAGAATTCCGGTTTTGGAGGTGGGCGCTGCTTGAGCGCGGTGTCTTCCGACAAAACACCAATCCAGTCAACATCGATGGACGACGCGGCTTGTCCGACGACGCCCGCCCCACCACCTCGTTTCGTCAGCGGCAAAGCTTGAGAATAAAATTCTCGGCTTCGACCACTGCGGCGGCGACGGAAGCTTGTAAGCCCGCATCATCGGCTTTGCCTTCGAGCCGTTCTGCTGCTGCAGATACCTTGAAGGCGCCGACCGAACTGGCGGCTCCCTTGAGCCGATGCGCGACGGCGGCGACAGCGGCGGGATCTGCGCCGCCTATATCGCTCAGGGCCTTGCGCGCCTGGCGAGCGAACATCTGAAGCACTTCGCTTTCGAGGTTCTTGTCCCCCATTGTCTGGTTGGCCAGGTGTACCAAATCGACCGGCCGACACTGAGAAGGACAGGCGCCGCCAAGATTGTTTGGAGCGTCGAAAGCGTAACTGACCGCTGGCATCAACCGATAATCCTTGTTTTGATCTGGTATTGTCCCGAATTATGCGGGAAGGACGCCCCTATCCCGTTAAATTCCGGCACAAAAGCGGCGCAATTCTCGGAGCATGGTTAATTTCCGCTAAGCTCTCGTAAAATCAGCGCTTTCGCCTGCGGACATGGTTTAAATCTTGTTAACAAGCATCGCAGGCTGTGTGACGCGCTGGGCCTTCTAATTGTGCCGAAGGCGTGGATGTGCCACTACAATACGGTTAGGATGGCGGGGCTTAACGGCTCCATGCCATGGACGGAAGATTGGTAAGCATTCATTATCATCCGTTTGAAAGAACGGCCGTCCGGATTAAGAATGAATAGAAGCCTCCGGCTTTCATGACGGAAGTCTGGGCTTCGGCAGGCAGTAAGCCGTGTCTTTGATCTGCAATGGCAGGCGTCGAACACGGACATTGCCCGGCGTGTATGTAACGAGGCGTAACCGCATGGCGAAGAACACCAGCAGCGAGTCGATCGACGAGACCGCGTTTCAGGCGCTGGAAGAAGCGCTGAAGATCGATTTTAGCGATGAGCAGCCTCGCTCCCGACCAGCGCCCCAGGCCTCGGAGGCTAGAGTGTCAGACACCCCGAAACAGCGTCCAACCCCGCCCCGCCGCGACAACCAGCCGGAAGCGCCCCGCGCTGCGCCGGCTGAAACCGCCGCTCGCTCGCCGGCCTTCGCACCGGCCAATGACAGTGGCCGCCGCAACCCCGCCAACATGTTGCGCTCGCTGGAAGGCGGCTCAATGCGCTCGGCCATGCGCAATGCGGTCATCATCTCGATCTTGTGGACGATGGCCGGAATCGGCCTTGGTCAGCTGATCTACGGCAGCGCCCTGTGGCAGGTAACTTCCGTGGCGGGCGTTCTGGCCGCCCCCGGTATCGTCGCCCTGGCCATCGGCATTCTGGTTCCCATCCTGCTCTTCTTCGCCTTCGCCATCATGATGGCCCGCGCCCAGGATCTGCGCAATGCCGCACGCTCCATGGCGGAAGTGGCGCTTCGCCTTTCGGAGCCGGAAACGATCGCGGCAGAACGCATCATGAGCGTCGGCCAGGCTGTCCGTCGTGAAGTCTCGGCCATGAACGAAGGCATCGAGCGCACCATCGCTCGCGCTTCCGAGCTAGAAACGCTCGTTCATTCCGAGGTCAATGCGCTGGAACGCAGCTACAGTGACAATGAATTGCGCGTCCGCGGCCTCGTCCATGAGCTCGGCGCGGAACGCGACGCCATCGTCAACCATGCCGAGCGCATCCGCTCGTCGATCGTCGGCGCCCATGATCAGCTGAAGGAAGACCTTTCTCTCGCTACCGAGGAAATTTCCATCCGCCTGGAAACGACCGGACAGGCTCTCGCCTCGATGATCGACACGCGTGCAGCCGTGCTGATGGAAAAGTCGAATGCTGCCGGCGAAGCCTTGAGCTCGCTTCTGGCTGCCAAGACCGACAGCCTCGTCCAGACGCTCAACTCGTCCGGCATTGCACTTGCCCACGAATTCGACGAGCGGCTCGATACGCTTTCGACGACGCTTTCCGACCGCGGCAAGATGCTGCTCGGCGAATTCGAGACCCGCGCGTCGACGCTGGACGGCAATACCGAAAAGCTGAATGCTGCGCTTGCCGACCGGACCCGCCAGCTGAACGAGACACTGCTGGCCCGCACCCGCGAAATCACCGAGGGGCTGAACGACAGCGAGCGGACGCTGACCGGCTCGCTCACCACGGCGCTGGCCGCCCTCAACCGGACCCTGGATGAAAAGGGCGCCGGCTTCCGCCAGAACCTGCAGTCGGCAGCCGACGATGCGATCATGGACCTCGACCTGCGCTCAGGACTCTTCGAGGAGCGCCTGCAGACAACGGTCGGTCAGCTCAGCACCACGTTTGACGAAGGCCTGTCGCAGTTCACCACCGCCTTCGACCAGCGCGCCGGAAGCCTGGACAGCAAGCTGATGGACAGCCTCGCCCGCATCAACGAAACGGTCGCCGGCGGCTCCGAAGCCCTGGAAGGCATCCTCAGCACCAGCGTCGAGCGCATCAGCGCATCTCTGACGGACCAGTCCCTGGCGCTTGCCACGACCCTGGGAACCGGCCAGGAAGTGCTCGATTCCATGCTCGAAAGCCGCTCGCGCGAATTCTCGGAGGCACTTGCCGCGCGCACCAGCGAGATCAATGAGAGCGTCGGCGGCGCCCACCAGAAGATCGACGCCGTCATGGCGGAGCATGGCGAAGCGCTCGCGAGCCATCTCGGCACGACCCAGAGCCGCTTCGAGCAGACGCTTGCCAGCCGCACCGGCTCGATCATCGACGCCGTCACCGGCAGCCATGACCGCCTGGCCGAAGTTCTCGACACGAGAACGGCCGCGATCGGTGCCCTGATGGCCGGCACGCCTGATCGGCTGGAAGGCCTGTTCGATGAAAAGACCGAGGCGGTTGCCAAAATTCTTACGCAGAGCGAGGAGCGCTTCAGCGGCGAACTCGGACGTCGCATCGCCGGTGTCGAGACCACATTGACATCCAGCCGCGAGCGCCTGACCGAGATCCTCGACGACAAGTCCATGGAACTCGCCACATCGCTTGCCCTGCAGGAAGACCGGCTGGCCGGCGCTCTGGATGACAAGGCGAGTTCGCTTCTGGCGGCCGTTGCCGATGCCGATGAGCGCATCGAGCAATCCTTCTCCGCTCGTGCCGAAGCCATTCGCTCGGCCTTTGCCGACAACCAGATCAATCTCTATCTGTCGCTCGAGAACCGCACTGCCGAACTTGCCCGGATCCTGGAAACCGGCGGCGAACGTTTGGAGCAGACAACGGGCGGCGCGGCCGCCCGCATCGAAAGCGCCCTCGCCGAGGGCTCATCGCGCTTCGAGACCGGCATGTCCGAAGGCTTGGAGCGCATGGAGCAGACTTTCGGCTCCACCCAGGAACGCATCGCGGTCACCATCGGCCTTGGCCACCAGCGCCTGGCCGACACGCTCGGCACGGTAAGCCAGGAAATGGCCGATACCCTTGGTTCGGCAAACAGCACGCTTGCGGAAACGCTGGGATCCGTCAGTCTGCAGATCGCCGGCACGGTAGAAACCGCGAGCCGCGATATAGCCGGCACAGTGGGTGCCGCCCATGTCCAGATCGCCGACACGCTGCAGATCGCAAGCCAGAACCTGACGCAAGCGCTTGGCTCCGGCCATGAACGTATCCGTACGACGCTTGATGACCGCGCCGGCACGATGTCTACGACGCTCGTCCAGGCGCATGAGCGCTTGAACGATCTGCTTCAGGACCAGACGACGTCCATCGGCACGACGCTTGCAACCAGCACCGGCATGCTGGAAATGTCGCTTGAAGCCCAGCAGGACAATCTGCGCGCCGCGATCGACAGCGTCGGCCAGTCTCTAGAAGAGCGGCTGCGTACCAATGTCGGCGCAATCGCCGGTCAGCTAGGCGATGCCGCCCGCGAAATCGGCCAGTCCGCCGACAGCTTCTCCAGCCGCATCGAACAGACGCTCGGTGACGTGTCCACGACGCTTGCGACAAGCACTGGCATGCTGGAAATGTCCCTCGAAACCCAGCAAGACAATTTGCGCGCCACGATCGACAGCGTTGGCCAGTCTCTGGAAGAGCGGCTGCGCGACAATGTCGGTGCCATTGCTGGGCAGCTCGATGTTGCGGCCCGCGAGATCGGCCAGTCCGCCGACAGCTTTTCCAGCCGTATCGAACAGACGCTCGGTGACGTGTCCACCACGCTCGCCACGAGCACCGGCATGCTTGAAATGTCCCTCGAAACCCAGCAAGACAATTTGCGCGCCACAATCGACAGCGTCGGCCAGTCTCTGGAAGAGCGGCTGCGTACCAATGTCGGCGCAATCGCCGGTCAGCTCGGCGATGCCGCCCGCGAGATCGGCCAGTCCGCCGACAGCTTTTCCAGCCGTATCGAACAGACGCTCGGTGACGTGTCCACCACGCTCGCCACGAGCACCGGCATGCTTGAAATGTCGCTCGAATCGCAACAGGACGCCCTGCGCACCGCGATCGACATCGCTGGACAGTCGCTGGAAGAGCGGCTGCGAGACAATGTCGGCGCCATTGCCGGGCAGCTCGATGTTGCGGCCCGCGAGATCGGCCAGTCCGCCGACAGCCTCTCCAGCCGTATCGAACAGACGGTCGGCGACGTGTTGACGACGATCGCTACCAGCACGGCCATGCTCGAAATGTCGCTCGAATCGCAGCAGGATGCCCTGCGCGCCACGATCGACAGCGCCGGTCAGTCGCTGGAAGAACGGCTGCGCGACAATGTCGGCGCCATTGCCGGGCAGCTCGGCGAGGCCGCCCGCGAGATCGGCCAGTCCGCCGACAGCTTCTCGAGCCGCATCGAACAGACCGTCGGCGGCGTGTCGAACGCTCTCAACGACGCCGGCAACCGCATCGAAACCACCTTTGGTGGTCTGGAAGACCGCATCCGCAACGAGGTCGGCAACGCAACCGAGCTGGTCGATCATGCCGGAACCAACATTGCCGGCATCCTCAGCACCCGCACGGCAGAGCTGGAGCGTGTCACCAATCAGGTGACCGATCGTGTCTCGCTGGCCATCAACGAACGCACCGCGGATCTGGAGCGTATCTCGGGCGAAACCGCCGGCCGGATCGATGAGACCCTGGCCAGCCGGGCGGCCGAGCTCGAGCGCATCAGCGCTCTCGCCAGCGACCGCATTGCAGAAACGCTCGACAGCCGCACGGCCCGCATAGAAGAACGTCTGGGCACCATGGACCGGGCCCTGACGATCGGGCTCGACAACGTCGCCAAGACGATCGAAGGCAAGGCTGTGGGGCTTGCCTCTACCCTGCGTGAGGCCGTCAGTGCCGCGGCCCAGGGAATGGATAGCGAAGCGACGCGGTCGGCCGAATTCCTGGCCCGTGCCGGCGCCGATTTCACCGAAGAGCTTGCCAACCGCAACAGCGAATTCACCAAGTCCATCGAGGAACAGTCGAACGAGATCGTCGGACGAATCTCCGAAACGCAGAACCGCCTCGCGGGTCAGGCAGCCAACGTCGCCCTGGCCTTCTCCGAAGCCGGAAATTCGATCATCAACAAGGTCGCGGAAGCCGACAACCTGGTGAAAAAGCAGGTAACGGCCATCAACGAGGCACTTGGAGAAGCTGAAAGGGCGCTCGACGCCCGCGGCACCTCCATCCGTACCACGCTCGCCGAAACAGCCGGCGAACTGGATGTCGCGCTGGACACCGTGGACCGCGCACTTGCCGCGCGTGGCGACGCAATCCGCTCCGCACTCGATACCCGCACCCGCGACCTCAATTCCTTGCTTGCCAGCCGATCGGCCGAACTCTCGCGTCTGCTGGAAGAAAAAGCCAGACCGATGGTCGAGGAATACGCGCAAACCGGCCGTGCCGCTGCCGAACAGATCGGTGCCGCCGCACAAGACGGCGCCGAGCGTCTGTCCATCGCCGCACAGGAAACCAGCAGCCGCCTGTCCGCCGTGGCCCAGGAGACGAGCAGCCGCTTGTCCGCCGCCGCCGAGGAGAGCAGCAGCCGCTTGTCCGCCGCCGCTCAGGAAACCAGCGAGCGGATCCGCAACGAGAACACGGCCCTGATCGATGCGATCTCTGCCCGCACCAATGATACGCTCGCCGCGCTCAGCCAGCGGACGGAAAGCGCCGCCGGCACCATGCGTGCCGTCGAACAGGGCCTGGCCGCGAATGTCAGCAACCTGATCGACCGCCTTGAAGCCAGCAATGCCGGCATTGCCGACCTCGTTCACCAGGCCACGCATCAGATCGGCCAGGCAGCGGAACAGGTAAGCCAGCAGCTCTCTGAGGCTGATCAGAGGCTCGATGCGACCGCCAGCCGGTTCGCTCAGTCTGCAAGCAGCGCAGCCGATCTGGTATCCGGCTCCAGCCGCCTGCTGGAAAACAATATCGACCGGCTGGTCAACGTATCCGGCCAGACGCTCAGCCAAGTCGGTAGCATTGTCGGCCGCTTCGACGAGCATTCCAAGGTCCTCGGTCAGGCTTCGGAACTGCTCGGCGCTGCCCAGTCCAATCTGGCAAGCACGCTGGACGAGCGCCAGCAGGCGCTGCGCAGCCTGTCTGCCGGGCTTGTGAAGCGTTCGGACGAGATCGAAACGACGCTGCGCAATCTCACCGCCCTGGTCGACGGCGCCTTCGAGCGTGCCGAGGAGCGGTCTTCGCAAGTCGGCGTAACACTGCGCGAAACCCTGCAGGCCTCCTTCGCCGATATCGGCCGCAGGCTGGGGGAAACCCAGCAGCGCGCGGAAATGACCGCCGATGCCATGCGCGAAGCCCTGACCAATGCCGGCGGCGAAGCCAACCGGGCCATCGAGGCAACCCTATCGGATGCCGAAAAGCGTGCCCGCGACGTTTCGGAGCGCATGCGCACCGGCATTTCAGGCTCGCTGGCTGATGTCGACCGGCTTCTTGCCGACGCCACCACCCGTTCCGGAACCGCTGCGCAGCAGCTGAGAGACGTCCTGAAGGAATCGGTCGAGGAGGCCATCGGTCGCTTCTCCGGCGCTACCGATGAAATCCGCCGCTCAGCCCAGGATATTCGTCAGGAACTCGACACGACCCGCACCGAATTGAAGCGCGGCGCCTTCGATCTGCCCGAGGAAGCCAAGGAAAGCGCCGCCGCCATGCGACGCGCCGTGGCCGAGCAGATCAAGGCCTTGCAGGACATTTCCCAGCTGGTAGGGCGCTCGGCGCAGCAGCTGGAAGTGGCAGAGCCCGTTGCGGCCCGTCCCGCACCAGCCCCAGCCCCGGCTCCAGCGCCGCAACCGGCTCCGATTCTCCAGCCGGCACCAGTGCCCGCGGCTCAGCCCGTCGCCGCCCGGCCTCAGCCGGCGCCTGCGGCACCGCGCCCCGACCCCTACGCTTCGGCCTCGCTGCGCGGCAGCCTGCCGCTCGATCGGCCCGCACCGGCCCAGATGCGCGCAGCGGAGCCGGTGCAGCGGAGCGGCGAAGGCGGCTGGATCAGCGACCTCCTGCGTGGCGCATCGCGCGACGAGACCAGTGCAGCCGCGCCTGTTCGCCAGCCGGCTCCGCGTCCAGCCGAGCCCGCACCGGCCCCGCGCAGCAATGGCGACAATCGCAACCCGCGCCATGTGGTGGAATCGCTGAACTCGCTGTCGGTGGATATTGCCCGTGCCATCGATCACGATGCCTCCGTGGACCTGTGGCGGCGTTACCAGCGTGGCGAGCGGGACGTCTTCACCCGCCGGCTCTACACGCTGAAAGGTCAGCAGACCTTCGACGACATCAAGAGCAAGTATGAGCGGGAGCCGGAATTCCGCACCGCCGTGGATCGCTATATCGCCGATTTCGAAAAGCTGCTGGCGGATGTCGCGCGCACCGACCGGGACAAGACGGTGACCCAGAGCTACCTCACCTCCGACACGGGCAAGGTCTACACCATGCTCGCCCATGCGGCAGGACGGTTCGGCTAAACGAAAGAGGCGCTGACCATGACGTTCGCGCCTCTTGCCCGCTTCATCACCGCCAGCGGGCTAACCAATCTCGGAGACGGGATCGCCACCATTGCCTGGGCCTGGACGGCGTCGCTGATGACGCGCGATCCGCTGCTGATTGCTGTCGTTCCCGTTGCTCTGCGTTTGCCCTGGGCGATCTTCGCAGTGCCGGCCGGCATCGTCACCGACCGCGTCGATCGGCGCAAACTCATTCTCCTGATGGATCTCGTGCGCGCGCTAGCTTTTGCCGCAGCCGGGCTGGCGATCTGGTCGTCGCTTCCGTTTCCGTCGCCGCCCGAAGCCGGCGTGGCAACGACCCTCGGCTTCGTGGCTCTGGTCGCGGCAGCCCTGACGGTCGGCGCTGCGGAGGTGTTTCGTGACAATGCCGCTCAGACCATGCTTCCCGCACTTGTGCCCCATGAACGCCTGGAGGCGGCGAATGGCAGGCTCTGGAGCGTCGAACTGACCAGCAATGCGCTGGTTGGACCGCCACTCGGCGCCACCATTCTGGTCGGGATGGGCCTGTCCCTGCCATTCGCCGCCAATGCCGTCCTCTACGCCATCGCCGCAGTGATGATCGCCAGCATGATCGGCCGCTTTCAGCCTCAACGGGAAACCCGTCAATCCTGGCGGACGGAACTTGCCGAAGGCATTGTCTTCCTGCGCCATGCGCCGCTCCTGCGCACGCTGGCATGGCTCACCGGCTGGTGGAACCTGTTCTTCCAGATGGTAGTCATCGCGCTCGTCCTGCATGTGCAGGAAAATCTCGGCCTATCATCGGTGAGCTACGGCCTGGTATTAGCGGCAGGCGCCGTCGGCGGCATTATCGGCGGCTTGTGCGGCGAGGCTGTCGTCCGAGCCATCGGGCCCGTACGTGCGGCACAATGGTCGCTGCTCGCCTCGCTGCCCTGCATTGCCGCCGTGGCGTTCGCCCGCGACGCGGTCTCCCTGGGCGTCGTGCTTGCCCTGTTCGAATTTGCCGGGCTCGTCTGGAACACGGTATCAGTGTCGACCCGCCAGCGGATGATCCCCGACCGTCTCCTCGGTCGGGTCAACAGCGTCTACCGGCTGCTGGCCTGGGGAATGATGCCGCTCGGCCTTCTCCTGTCGGGGCTGATTGTGCGCATTTCTGGGAGCGTCATGACGCGCGATGCGGCGCTTACCGCACCATTCTTCGTGGCAGCCATGGGTATCGGCATAGTCGCAATCGCCGGATGGCGGCCGCTTCGCAACGGGCTCTCCCAAACCCCGCCCGACAGCCATTGACGAGGCCTGGACGGGCTGGGCACAGAGCCTACATGGACTTCAGCGCCCAGTCGACGATGTCGGCGCCGACCCGGGCGAAGGCCTTGTCCAGCGCCTCGATGAAGCGGCGGTTTTCCGTCCCAGCCACCGGCACGATCGCCTTGAATACGCTTTGCGCGCGTACGGTGCCGTTCCGGTCGTTCAGCAGCTTGGCCGAAATCTCGACCGTCGCCACGCGGCTGCCATTGCTGGTGACTTCGAAACTGCGGATGTCGGTGACGATCTGGTAGTCGATGGCAAGGCCCTGCCCCGGCTTGCCCACGCCGCCCAACCGCTTGGAATTCTCAAAGCCTTCCACAAGCTTCGACTGCACCAGCCTCGGAAGGCGGTCGCCCCAGCGCGAATTGGCAAGATACTGCACCTCTGAAGGCGAAACGCGCACTACCACCTGCTCGCTGTCGAGCATCTTAACGGCGGTCGGCTCCGGCACCAGGATCTGCCGGTTACGGGCAGAAGGCCCATCGGCAGAAGGCGTCAGCGACAAATCGAACGTATCGTTATTGGCCTTACCGCCGCAGCCGCTGAGCAAAACCGCCATCAGCGGCAGCGCGACCAGCAGGGGGTGACGCGTCATGCGCCCCGTTAAGCACTTCGAACCCATTAAATTCCGAACTCCCTGCACTTAGCGCCGTGCCCTGCCGTTATATTCTTTCACCGTCTCGCCGCCGAAAATCAGCCGCTGCGGGTTCTCGTCGAAATTACTGATCGCGTTGTTGAGCGACTGCACCGTCTGGCGCGTATCGTTGACCAGCGTCTGGACATCCCTCAGGCCGCCTGCAGAAAAGCGCTGCAGGTTGTCGGCGATTGGCCCGACCCGAGCGTTGATGTTGTCGGCCACCGTCTTGAACGACTGCAATGTTTCGCGCGCCTGCGCAAACAATCCTTGCGAATCGTCGCTGGACAGAAGCCCGTCCACCTTCTGCAATATGCCGTCGACCCGGTTTGAAGCATTGTTCAGCTTGGCCGCCAGCTGGGTGAAATCGGTGATGGCCCCATTGATGTCGTCACGGCGGTTGGAAACGTCATCCACCACATCACGAGCCGAACCGGCGATCCGGCGCACATCTTCCGAGGCGGCCGCAAAATTGCGCACCACCGTACTCACCTGCTCCGGATTGGCGGCTGCCATCAGGCTATTGGCCCGCTTCAACGCGGTTTGCGCCTCGACGCCCGCCTGGGCGAAGCTGGCTGCCGCGCCCTTCACATTGTTGACGACATCTTCCAGATTGTCCGATGCGTTGGCAACGTTACGCGTCAACCGTTCCGCATTGGTCACGACGCCGTTGACCTTGTCCGCATCGATAGCGCGCACCAGCTGTTCCGCCGCCTGCAATGTCGAGTTCAAGGTCGTGGAAACACGGTCGACCGCCGAAGACAGCGTCGCCAGGCTGTTGAGGAATTTATCAATATTGCCGGAATTGGCGCTCAGCGCCGCCGTGAAGGTTTCCACATTGCGGATCGTCTGGGTCAGAGGACCACGCGCATCGCCGACAAAGCCCTGTATGTCACCAATGGCCGTGTTAGCTCGGTCGAGGATCTTGTCTGCCGTCGCCAGGAGGTTGGTGACGCTCGACTGGTCTGCGATCAACACGGCCGGGCGGCCGTTTTCGATCGCCTTCTGGAGGATGTTCTCTTCGCCCTTGGCGCCGCCCGACAATTCGATATAGGCCGCGCCCGTCAGGCCCTGCACTTCGAGCACAGACTTTGTCGACTGGAAGACAGGCGCATCGGCACGGACTTCCGTGAAAGCGATCGAATAGCGGGGATCTTCCGGATCGATGCTCAAGCTGCGCACCGAGCCCACCGGAATGCCGTTGAAGCGTACCGGCGATCCGACCGACAGACCGTTGGCGGAACCCGGAATGCGAATCGCGAGCTCGGCTGTCGGTCCACCGCGTCCAGACTGAGCCATCCAGTAAACAAAACCGAAAGCGGCAGCGATCACGAGCAGCGTGAAGAAACCGACAATGGCATAATTAGCTTTGGTTTCCATGAGTTACTACTTTTCTACTTCGCTGCCGGCTGGTTTTCATCGGTCACTACAGTACGCGCCCGCTTTCCGCGGAAATAGGACTGAACCCACGCATCGTCGAAGGCGAACATATCCTCCAGCGTACCTTCCACCAATACCCGTTTCTGACCAAGTACAGCAATACGGTCGCAGACCGAAAAGAGGCTGTCGAGGTCGTGGGTTACCATGTAGACGGTCAGGCCCAGCGTGTCGCGCAGCTTTGCGATCAAAGCGTCGAAATCTGCAGCGCCAATGGGATCGAGGCCGGAAGTCGGCTCGTCGAGAAAGACCAGGTCCGGATCGAGCGCCAGTGCCCGCGCCAGTGCCGCACGCTTGATCATGCCACCCGAAAGTTCGGACGGATATTTGTCCGCCGCATCCGGCGGCAGCCCCACCATTTCAAGTTTCAGATAGGCGATTTCGTCCATCAGCGACTGCGGCAGGTCGAGGTATTCGCGCATCGGCAGCTGGATGTTTTCCTTCACCGTCAGAGCGGAAAACAGTGCGCCGTGCTGAAACAGCACGCCCAGCCGCGTATCGAGTGCAATCCGCTCGGCCTCATCGGCCTTGTCATAGTCCGTGCCGAGGATCTCGATCGTGCCGGAACGCTGCGGCAGAAGGCGCAGCACGGTGCGCATCAGGACCGATTTCCCCGTGCCCGAGGCGCCGACAAAGCCGAGGATCTCGCCGCGGTAGATTTCCAGGTTGAGGTTGTCGAGAACCAACTTGTTTCCAAAGCCGACCGTCAGATCTTTCACGGAAAGCACGACCTGGCGGTCCTTGTTCGGTCTCGTGCCGGCCTGCTGCGGCTCGTTCAAGGCGTTCTCCATCTAGAAATCGATTGCCGAATAGAAGACCGCGAAAAAGGCGTCGAGGGCAATCACCGCGAAAATCGCCTTCACCACCGCTGCGGTCACATGTTGTCCCAGCGATTCCGCGCTGCCGCCTACCTTCATACCTTCCACCGCTGCGACAATGCCGATCACCAGCGCCATGAACGGTGCCTTGATCATGCCGGCGGCAACCGAGGAAGGATCGACGGCCTCGTGGAGGCGCGACAGAAACGTGTCGAAGGTGATGCCGGAATAGGTCCAGGTCACTACGGCGGCGCCGTAAAGGGCGGAGAAATTGGCAACGATCGTCAGCAAAGGCAGCGCCACGGTCAGGGCGACGAGGCGCGGAAAGATCAGCACGCCGACAGGGTTCAGACCGATCACCGTCAGCGCGTCGATCTCTTCACGCATCTTCATCGAGCCGATCTCGGCGGTAATGGCGCTTCCGGAACGCCCGGCAATCATGATCGCCGTCAAAAGCACGCCGATCTCACGCAGCTGCAGGATCCCCACAAGGTCGACGACGAAGATTTCGGCTCCGAAATACCGCAGCTGGAAGGCGCCCTGCTGGGCGATGATCGCGCCGATCAGGAAGGACATCAGCACGATGATCGGTACGGCCCGCACGCCCATCCGATCCATATGCGTCACAACGGAAGCCGGCGAGATCCCGGAACCATGTCCGAATTTCAGCTGCGCGCCGCGCACGGCCGAACCGAGTATGTGCATGGCGGCGTAAAAGTCGCCGCCGAATTCCACCATGATTTTTCCAAGCGGCGAGAACACCCGCTCGAAGACCGTGCGCTTGTCGGCTTCGTTGGCCGGCGGAGCCGGCGCGGTTTCAGGCAGGACGCGGATCAGCTCCTGCATGGGGCCTTCGGCGCCGACCAGCACCGCGTCACGACCCTGGCCGCTCTTGGCGGTCATCAAACGGCGAACAAGCCAGGCGCCGGCCGTATCGATTCCTTCCACTCCGGAAAGATCGATCTCCAGGTGTCCCTGGCCGTCCGACTTTTCCAGTCGTTCGAATTCTTTCAGCGTCGGTGCAATGGAATGGTTTCGCCATTCGCCGGTCAGCACATAACGCTCGCCCGCGCCTCCCGGCATGGTTTCGGCTTTGATCTCGGCTGACTTCGACGCCACAGATGTCTTTCGCGCTTCTGAATAAAGGAGTTAGCTGCAACAGGTTGATCGCAGATCGGAGACCCGCAATATAGCGACCTCTTAACGATTTACTACAATGAGACGTTTAAAACCATGAGCCGTCACCTCGAAGCAACAATCGAGACCTTTCCCATAGCCGGGGTTTTCACCATTTCGCGCGGCTCGAAGTCGCAGGCGGAGGTTGTTACCTGCACAATTAGTGAAGACCGTTTCGTTGGGCGCGGCGAATGCGTTCCCTATCGGCGCTACGGAGAAGGCATCGAGGCGGTGCTGGCCGAGGTCCAGGCGATGGCCGGCTTCGTTGCCGGTGGCCTGACGCGAGCCGAGCTGCAGGACAGGATGAAACCTGGCGCGGCCCGCAATGCGGTCGACTGCGCGCTTTGGGACCTGGAAGCCAAGCGGACCGGCCGGCGGGCTGCGGAGATGATTGGCGCCGCAGGGACCCAACCCTTCGTCACCGCCTTTACCCTGTCGCTCGGTGACGCGGAGGCAATGGCGGCAGAGGCACGACGGCAGGCCGAACGGCCGCTTCTCAAGATCAAGCTCGGTACGGAGGATGACGAGGCGCGCATGCGGGCCGTGCGGGCGGCGGCGCCTATCTCGCGAATCATCGTCGATGCCAATGAAGGCTGGACCGAGAACAACCTCGTCCGCCATATGGAAATTGCTGCCGAGCTGAGGATATCCCTGATCGAGCAGCCGCTGCCGGCCGGCGCGGATGCCGCCCTGGCGCGGATCCCGCGCCTGGTGCCCGTTTGTGCCGATGAAAGCGTCCATGCCACGGAAGACCTGCACCACCTGCGCGACCGCTATGACGCGGTCAACATCAAGCTGGACAAGACGGGCGGCTTGACCGAAGCGCTGGCGATGAAGGCCGAAGCCAAGCGCCTGGGATTTTCGGTGATGATCGGCTGCATGGTCGGCACCTCGCTTGCCATGGCGCCCGCCGTGCTTCTGGCCCAGGATGCCGATTATGCCGATCTCGATGGCCCGCTGCTGCTGGCGCGCGACCGGCCCGACGGCCTGCGCTACGATGGCTCGCTGGTTTATCCACCCGCCGCCGCTCTATGGGGCTGAAGCCTGGCGGCAAAGGCGATCGCCATCAGTCCGGCAATCGCGATAACGGACATGCCCAGAAATCCGGGTGCCCCGAATTGCCGGTAAAGCAAACCGGAAAGCAGGGTCGAAAGCCCCAGCAGGCCGCCGTTATAGAAGACATAGGCGCCCTGCACCGAACTTTCCTGTTCCTCGCGAACCGATTCGACCAGACGGTATTGCAGTCCCAGATGTACGAAGGCGAAGGTGAAGGCATGGACGAGCTGAAGCACCAGGTAGCCTATAAACCCGAGTGACAATGGGAAGACCGCCCATCTCACGATCGCCACGGCGCAGCCGAGCCGCATCAGTGTCCATGGCGACAGCCGCTTGGCGATCCAGCCGGCGCAAAAGAAGACCAGGATTTCCGCCAGCACACCAGCGCTCCACAGGATGCCGATGGCGCCGCTGGAAAAGCCCATCTGCTGCCAGTGGAGCGTGCCGAAGGCGTAGAACATGCCATGGCTCGCCTGGATGAGCGACGCTCCGAACATCAGCATATGCAGGTCCAATCGGGCGCGGTGACCGCTATCAGGCCCGCGCCCGAGGGCTGGCACTGCGCCGGCCTTGCCCAGGCGTGGGGCAGCGGCGGCACCGGCCACCGTCAGGACGAATGCGATGACAAGTGCCGGTAGGACGGCATCCCCACCGGCAATCCCGACCGAGTGACCAGCCGCAAGCGTTGCGGCGACGAAGCCGATCGATCCCCACACCCGCATCATTCCGTACTGGAAGCCCCACCGCCGCACCCCGGTGACGGCAATCGATTCGACGATGGTCGAATAGGGCGCAAACAGCGCCGCCTGCAGGCCGAAGACGAGCAGCACGGCCCAGAAGCTGTGGGTGACGAACAGGGCAACCGCAGTGATCAGCGACAGCCCGGCCGACCAGACCAGCATGGCACCCCGCTCCGGCATGCGGTCGGCAATTATACCGGCCAGCGGAGCGGCCATGACGCGCAGGATCATCTGGGCGGCGAGGATCGCGCCGATCTCGAAAGAGCTGAAGGCCAGGTGCTGCAGCCAAACCGGGAAATAGGGCAGGATGACGCCGTTGACGGCGACGGCCGCACCATAGGCGAGCGCGCAGCGAAGCTGAAAATTGCGAGGCGCAGAAAGAGCCTTGTCTGCTGGAATCACGGTTGCACGCTGTCTGATGAAACAAGCGTTCCGTAACACGGCTGGCTGCTTCCTGCCTATGGCAGGATCTGGCCCTCGATGAAATCAGGCCACCGTTTAAGCGGCCTGCATGCTGCCGAGACCGGAAGCCGTCGGCAATGCAGTGATTTCCGCAGTTGCCGAGATCTGACCCCAGGTGATCATTTCAAGCGTGCCGTCGAAATTCTCCACGATCGCCGTGCAGCTCTCCACCCAGTCGCCGGTATTGACGTAATGGATGCCGTCGATGTCCTCCATCACGGCATGGTGGATATGGCCGCAGATGACGCCTTCGACATTGTTGCGGCGCGCTTCATCGGCGACCACCCGCTGGAATTCGCCGATGAAATTCACCGCATGCTTGACCTGCAGCTTGGCCCAGGCCGAGAAGGACCAGTAGGGCATGCCGAGGCGGCGGCGGACGGCGGCAAGGACGACGTTGATGGCGATCGCCGCATCATAGGCCCAGTCACCGAGATAGGCGAGCAGTCGGGCATTGCGCACGACGACGTCGAATTCGTCGCCATGCAGGACCAGGTATTTCTTGCCGTCCGCCATTTCATGGATGGCCCGTTCTGCCACTTCGATGCCGCCGAAATGAGTGCCCGGGAAGGAGCGCAGGAATTCGTCGTGATTGCCGGGAATGTAAACGATCCGGGTGCCCTTGCGCGCCTTGCGCAAAAGCTTCTGGACGACGTCGTTGCAGCCCTGCGGCCAGTACCAGTTACGTTTCAGGCGCCAGCCGTCGATGATATCGCCGACCAGGAAGATCGTGTCCGCCTCGTGATAACGCAGGAAATCGAGAAGGAAGTCCGTCCGGGCCGCCTTGGAGCCCAGATGCACGTCGGAAATGAACAGGGTTCTGAAATGCTTTGCCTCGATTGCACCGGTCACGGAAGTGTTCCTTTCGCTGCCGCTTGGTTGCCTTCCAAAACCAGACTCGTGTTTCAAGATGATGACAAGCGCCTGTATGAGCCTTGCCACCCGCCACGCCTTCGCTTGCCGACAGGCTCTGGCGCTGTTCGGCTTCTCCTTAGGTCAGACCCACTGTGCTTGTCTCCGGCCGCGACAAGATGAGGCTGGACCCTCGCCTCAATTCCTGTATTGAGGACCCTATCCCAGAACCAGAAGACCGAGCTCGAAATGACATCGAATACGTCGCAACCGTCGCCCAGCACCCCCGCATCCGGCGATCTCGACGAACAGGCGCTGTTCTTCCACCGCTATCCGCGTCCCGGCAAACTCGAGATCCAGGCAACCAAGCCGCTCGGCAACCAGCGCGACCTTGCTCTTGCCTATTCCCCCGGCGTCGCGGCCCCCTGCCTGGCCATCCGCGACAATCCGGAAATGGCCGCCGAATATACGGCGCGCGCCAATCTGGTCGCGGTCATCTCCAACGGTTCGGCAGTGCTCGGGCTCGGCAATATCGGCCCGCTCGCCTCCAAGCCGGTGATGGAAGGCAAGGCCGTCCTCTTCAAGAAGTTCGCCGGCATCGACGTGTTCGACATCGAGATCGATGCACCCGGCATCGAAGCCATGGTGTCGACCGTGGCGGCACTCGAGCCGACATTCGGCGGCATTAACCTCGAAGACATCAAGGCGCCCGAATGTTTCGAGGTGGAGCGGCGCCTGCGCGAAAAAATGAATATCCCGGTCTTCCACGACGACCAGCACGGCACGGCGATCATCGTTGCTGCCGCCGTCGTCAACGGCCTGGAACTGGCCGGCAAGAGCATCGAGGACGTCAAGATCGTCACCTCGGGCGCCGGTGCGGCAGCGCTTGCTTGTCTGCATCTGCTTGTTTCGCTCGGCGCGAAGAAGGAGAATATCTGGGTCCATGATATCGAGGGCCTGGTTTACGACGGGCGCAACACGCTCATGGACGAGTGGAAGGAAGGCTATGCCCAAAAGAGCGACAAGCGCGTCCTTTCCGAAAGCATTGACGGCGCGGACGTCTTCCTTGGCCTGTCCGCCGCTGGCGTCCTGAAGCCCGAATTGCTGGCCCGCATGGCGCCGAAGCCGCTGATCATGGCGCTTGCCAACCCGACGCCCGAGATCATGCCGGAACTGGCGCGGGAAGCCCGGCCCGATGCGATGATCTGCACCGGGCGTTCGGATTTCCCCAACCAGGTCAACAACGTCCTCTGCTTCCCCTATATCTTCCGCGGCGCGCTCGATTGCGGCGCCCGCACCATCAACGAAGAAATGAAGATGGCCGCGGTCAAAGCCATTGCCGCTCTGGCACGCGAAGAAGTCTCGGACGTCGCCGCACGCGCTTATACGGGAGAAACCCCAGTCTTCGGACCAGATTACCTGATCCCGTCGCCCTTCGATCCCCGCCTCATCCTGCGGATCGCACCGGCCGTTGCCAAGGCTGCCGAGGAGACCGGCGTCGCCGCGCGGCCGATCCAGGATTTCGAGGCCTATCTCGACCAACTCAACCGCTTCGTTTGGCGTTCCGGCTTCGTCATGAAGCCGATCTTCGCCGCCGCCAAGGATGCCGAAAAGAAGCGGGTCATCTTTGCGGAAGGCGAGGATGAGCGCGTGCTGCGCGCAGCTCAGGTGCTGCTCGAGGAAAAGACCGCGACCCCGATCCTGATCGGCCGCCCGTCCGTTATCGAAGCGCGCCTGAAGCGCTTCGGAATTCGCATCCGCCCGAATGTGGATTTCGCCGTGGTCAATCCGGAAGACGATCCGCGATACCGCGACTATGTCGACGACTATTTCGCGCTGGTTGGCCGCAATGGCATCAATCCGGAAGCGGCTCGCACCATCGTGCGCACCAACAACACCGTGATCGGCGCGCTTTCGGTCAAGCGCGGCGAGGCAGATGCCTTGATCTGCGGTGCCGAAGGACGTTTCGACCGCCATCTTCGCGATATCAACCAGATTATCGGTAAGCGGAAGGGCGTCTGCGCCTTTTCGAGCCTCAGCCTGATCATCTCGCAGCGCGGCGCAGTCTTCTTCACCGACACCTTCGTCAACTACAATCCGACGGCACAGGAGGTCGCTGAGATCACCGTTCTCGCGGCCGAAGAAATCCGTCGTTTCGGCATAGCGCCCAAGGCCGCGCTTATCTGCCATTCGAATTTCGGCTCGCGCAATTCCGAAAGCGCAACGAAAATGCGCGAGGCACTGAGCCTGGTGCGCAAGCGCGCACCCGATCTGGAAGTGGACGGCGAAATGCAGGCGGGCTCTGCCCTGTCTGAGATGCTGCGCAAGCGCGCCATGCCGGACAGTTCGCTCACCGGCGAAGCCAACCTGCTGATCTTCCCCAATCTCGACGCCGCCAATATCTCGCTCGGCATCGCCCGCACCATGATGGATGCCCTGCATGTCGGGCCAATCCTTCTCGGCGCCGCCCTGCCTGCCCACATCCTGTCGCCCTCCGTGTCCTCGCGCGGCGTGGTCAATTTGGCAGCACTCGCCGTGGTCGAGGCATCGCAGCCGGAACCGCTGGCGGTCATGGTGAGATGACGATCCCGCTCGGGATCGTCTCCTTGCTGTAAAATTTATGGGATTATCAACCCGGCTGTTTTAAACTTCGCTTGAAGCTTCCAAGGAATGAAAGCTGATGCGCATTCGCAGCCTCCTGATGGCACTGTTTCTCCTGTCGCCCGCCGCAGCCACAGCCCGGGACCTGGAAACCTGTGCCACGCTTTACCGGCAATTGCACAATTCGCCCCAGCTGATCGGCAACACGCACGACAAGCGCCGATACGCCCAGGAGCTCAGCCAGAAGAACAGCGAGATACGCAGCCTGCGGGTCGATATGCGCAATGCCGGATGCGGCGGCGGAAGCATCATCGTACTCGGCCAGCCCGAAGGTTCCGACTGCAGCCGGATGCGCCAGGAGCTCCAGTCTTTGGAAGCAGCGCGCGAGGTCGTGGTGCAGGAGCGCAACGATGCGCGCCCGCTTGTGCGGTCATCCCAGGATCGGGCTCCTATCCTTGCCGCCCTGCGCCAGAACAATTGCACGCCCTCAGACCTCACCGAACAGAACCATCTGGAAGAACAGGAAAGGATGAAGGTACCGGGTCTGGAACTGCCGAAGGAAGATGGCTATTCCGGCATTACCGACCTGCGCAGCCCATCGCCCGCAACCCAAGAGCGGACAGCCGCTGCCGAGCCGTCCCTGCCGCAGCCGGCAAGGCCCTATGACCCGAACAAGAAGGTGCGCTCCGTCGGACCGGCCTTTTTCCCGGAACAGGATATCGATCTGGCCAATCCGAGAAACGAGGGACCGCAGCCGCAGCAGTAATCAAGGCTCAGACCAGCGCTCCTCGAAGATCAGCTCGTCGAGGCTCAGGCGCTGCCGCCAGCCCTTCACGGCCAGCTCCGGTTCCGTATAAAGGCTCTCCACATAGCCGAGGCAGAGCCAGGCCACCACTTCCACCCGCTCGGGTATTCCCAGCAGCGAGCGCACGTCGTCATCGCGAAAAATGCTCACCCATCCCACCCCGACGCCTTCGGCGCGTGCCGCCAGCCAGAGGTTCTGGATGGCACAAACCGTCGAATAGCTGTCCATCCGCGGATTGTGGGTGCGCCCGAGCACGACCGGCCCAGCCCGTTGCGGATCGCATGTCACGCAGATGGAGACAGGTGCCTTACGTATGCCCTCGAGCTTGAGGCTGCGGTAAAGATCGCGGCGCTCCGGCGCAAACATGGCCGCCGCCTCCTCATTGGCCCGCGAAAAGGCCTCAAACGCCGCCTGCCGCATCTGGACGTCGCGGATGACGATGAAATTCCACGGCTGCATGAAACCCACCGAAGGCGCCGCATGCGCCGCGCCCAGCAAGCGCCCGATCAGGTCGTCGGGTAAGGGAACATCGAGGAATTGGTCGCGCACATCGCGACGCGTCGCAATCGCCTTATAGACGGCATCCCGCTCGGCCTGGGTGAATTCTTCTGCAAGCTTGATCTTATCGGACGACGAATCAGATGGCATCGTTTCTCCCGATAATGCAGCGCCCGGCCGCTCGCGCCTTATGCACGCGACGCTCTGCCAGGGCAAGCAGCCTCAAAGTCGCCAACGCGGTCAGTCGGGCGACCGGCTCATACCGCGGGAAAGTAACGGACATAGGCGAATTCTTCGCCACCCGGCGCCCAGTTCGGGGAGTTCATCGTCCCCTGCCCGCCGAACAGATCGAACAGGGTTTCCACATGGCCGCCATCCGAATCCATCAGCCGGACCCGCACAGGCAGGTCGCGGGGATGGTCGAAGACATCACCGTCGTAGGAAAGGAATACGACCTTGTCACCCTTCGGTGACGGATGCGGGAACCAGTCGCCATAGGGGCTGTCGGTGATCCGCTCGGCGGATCCTCCCTTGGCCGGAACGCGCCAGATCTGCATCCGGCCGGAGCGGCTGGAATTGAAATAGATCCATTCGCCGTCCGCCGAATACTCGGGACCGTCATTGCGGCCCTCGCCGAACGTCATCCGCCGCTCTTGGCCGCCCTCGAGGTCGATCGTATAGATGTCGAAAACCTCGTCGCGAATGCCACAATAGGCGAATCTGCGTCCGTCGGGAGACCAGCCGTGCCAGTAGGACGGCAGGTTCTTCGTCACCAGCCGCAGCTCGCCGCCGCCAGCCGGCAGCACATAGATGGCCGATTTGCCGAATTCCACCTTGTCAGAAATCGCGATCAGCGATCCGTCCGGCGAAATGCCGTGATCGTTGTTGCAGAGGGTCGCAAACGCCGTATCCAAAAGGCTTGGACCGCCCTCACCGGATGGTGACAGCCGATAGATCCGTCCCTCGCTGTTGAGCAGCAGATATCGACCGTCCGGCGACCAGTTCGGCGCCTCGAACAGCGCCTCGCTCTGCCACACGACCCGGTGGCTGCGCGTGACGATGTTGAAGATCTCGACCGAACTGCGCCAAGCCACGACCGATCTCCTATCGGTCCCGGAACCGGTTGGTGATCGGGTAGCGCCGGTCGCGGCCGAAGTTCTTGCGGGTGATCTTGACGCCCGGCGCCGACTGGCGGCGCTTGTATTCCGCAAGGTAAAGCAGGTGCTCGATGCGGTGCACGGTTGCCGCATCATGGCCGCGGGCGGTGATCTCTTCCGTGCTCATCTCCAGTTCGACAAGGCATTCGAGAATATCGTCGAGTGCCGGATAAGGCGGCAGCGAATCCTGGTCCGTTTGATCAGGCCGCAGTTCGGCCGAGGGCGCCTTGGAAATGATGTTCTTCGGGATGACTTCGCCGGAAGGTCCGAGTGCGCCCGGCGGCAGGTGCTCGTTGCGCCATGCGGCAATCGCATAGACCTGCATCTTGTAGAGGTCCTTGATCGGGTTGAAGCCGCCATTCATGTCGCCATAGAGCGTCGCATAGCCGACCGACATTTCGGATTTGTTGCCGGTCGTCACCACCATGGAGCCGAACTTGTTGGAGATCGCCATCAGGATCGTGCCGCGCGCCCGGCTTTGCAGGTTTTCTTCGGTGATTCCTTCGTCCGTGCCTTCGAACAGATCCGCAAGCGCCCCGGAAAAACCGTCCACCGGCGCTGCAATCTGCACAATGTCGTAACGGCATCCGAGTGCCTTTGCGCAATCGGCGGCATCCTTCAGCGAGTCTTCCGACGTGTAGCGGTAGGGCAGCATAACAGTGCGCACCCGCTCCTCGCCCAGCGCATCGACGGCAATCGCCGCGCAGACCGCCGAATCGATCCCGCCGGAAAGCCCCAGGACCACCGACTTGAAGCCGTTCTTGTTGACATAGTCGCGAAAGCCCAAAAGGCAGGCGCGGTAATCAGCCTCTTCCTTTTCGGGAATATGCGCCATCGGGCCTTGGGCGCAGTGCCAGCTGTCGCCCGTCTTGCGCCATTCGGTGACGGCAATGGCGGTCTCGAACTGGCTCATCTGGAAGGCGAGCGACTTGTCGGCGTTGAAGGCGAAGCTCGCGCCGTCGAAGACCAGCTCGTCCTGGCCGCCCAGCTGTGCCGCATAGATCAGCGGCAGGCCGGTCTCGATCACTTGCTTTAAAACAACTTGGTGGCGGATATCCACCTTGCCGCGATAATAGGGCGAGCCGTTCGGCACCAGCAGGATCTCGGCGCCGCTTTCCGACAGCGTCTCGCAGACGCCGAGGTCGCCCCAGATGTCTTCGCAGATCGGAATGCCGAGCCGCACGCCGCGGAAGTTGACCGGGCCGGGCATGGCGCCGGCAACAAAAACGCGCTTTTCGTCGAACTCGCCGTAGTTCGGCAGGTCGATCTTGTCGCGCACAGCGATGATCTTGCCGCCGTCGAGCACCGCGATCGAATTGTGCCGCCCCTCGTCACTCTGGCGCGGGAAGCCGATGATGACGCCTGGTCCCCCGTCAGCGGTATCGGCCGCGAGCGCCTCGACCGCGTTGAGGCAGGCCTTTAGGAATGCCGGCTTCAAGACCAGGTCCTCTGGGGGATAGCCGGACAGAAAAAGCTCCGTGAAAAGCACGATATCGGCTTCCTCGCGGGCCGCATCCCTGCGTGCTTCGCGGGCAAGCGCAAGATTGCCGGCAATATCGCCAACGGTCGGATTCAGCTGGGCAACGGCGATGCGGAAGGTCTGGCTGATGTCTTGGGTCATGCTGTCGATTTAGCGCCGGCCGCCGATGGCGGCAATGTAGTTCCCGGATTTTTTCAAACGCAACTCAGTTCGCCGATGAACGGTCCCCCGGATAGCGCGGCAGCCCGTCGTCCGGCAGGTCGTAGAATCCGCCCTTGTCGGCGCAATAAATATGCTCGCCCATCCGAAGCCCGCTCGGTTCGTCGAAGGCGCCTGCCATGATGGAAATGTCCTCGGCATCGTCAGCCAGCCAGAACAGGGCCGAGCCGCATTGGGAGCAGAAGCCGCGCCGGGCGGTTTCGGTGGCGCGGTACCATGTGAGGCTTTTCTCGCCCTCGATGACCAGGCTGCTGACAGGCGCACTCGTAGCCGCGTAATAAAGGCCGGTCTGGCGTCTGCACTGCGAGCAATGGCAGGCGGTGACGTCCCGTAAGGGCTCGCTGGTTTCAAAGCGGATACTGCCGCACAGGCACCGCCCGGAATGTTTCTGATCCATGCACTCGCTCCCTCCTGTTGCACAGCCAATGTCGTGCGGGTACGGCGCCGGGTCAAATGCAATCCGCTGAAGTTGATCATCAACGCAGCCGCTTCATCGCAACAAAAAAAGCCGGCATTCCCGCCGGCTTCGTTTGTTGCGTCAGTCACCCTTTTCAGCCGTTGACGACCATGCGCTTTTCGTCGCGACCGCTTTTCATCCGCTCGGCCAGCAGGAAGGCCAGTTCCAGCGCCTGGTCAGCATTGAGCCTCGGGTCGCAATGGGTGTGGTAGCGGTCTTGCAGATCGCCGGCCGTTACGGCGCGGGCGCCGCCGGTGCATTCGGTTACGTCCTTGCCGGTCATCTCGATATGGATGCCGCCCGGATGGGTGCCTTCTGCACGGTGGATCTGGAAGAAGCTTTCCACTTCCGACAGGATCCGGTCGAAAGGCCGGGTCTTGTAGTTATTAAGCGTGATCGTGTTGCCGTGCATCGGGTCGCAGGACCAGACCACTTTGCGGCCTTCCCGCTCGACGGCGCGGATCAGCTTCGGCAGATTGTCTGCAACCTTGTCATAGCCGAAGCGGCAGATCAGCGTCAGCCGCCCGGCCTCGTCCGTCGGGTTGAGCGCGTCGATCAACTCGATCAGATTGTCGGGCGTCAGCGACGGCCCGCATTTCAAACCGATCGGGTTCTTGATGCCACGGAAATATTCCACATGCGCATGGTCGAGCTGGCGGGTGCGGTCGCCGATCCAGATCATATGGCCGGACGTCGCATACCAGTCGCCGGAGGTGGAATCGACGCGCGTCAACGCTTCCTCATAGCCAAGCAGCAGCGCCTCATGGCTGGTGAAGAAATCGGTTTCGCGCAGGCTCGGATTGTTTTCAGCGCTGATGCCGATCGCCTGCATGAAGTCCATGGTTTCGCTGATCCGGTCGGCGAGCTTCTTGTAGCGCTCGCCTTGCGGTGAGTCCTTGACGAAGCCGAGCATCCATTTGTGGACGTTTTCGAGATTCGCATAGCCACCCATGGCGAAAGCGCGCAGCAGGTTCAGCGTCGCGGCAGACTGGCGGTAGGCGTCGAGCTGCCGCTCCGGGCTCGGGATCCGGGCCTCGGGCGTGAAGTCGATGCCGTTGACGATATCGCCGCGGTAGCTCGGCAGCTCCACGTCGCCCTGCTTCTCGATGCCCGAGGAGCGCGGCTTGGCGAACTGGCCGGCAATACGGCCGACCTTGACCACCGGCAGCTGGGCGCCGAAGGTCAGCACCACGGCCATCTGCAGGAAGGCGCGGAAGAAGTCGCGAATATTATCGGCCCCGTGTTCGGCAAAGCTTTCGGCGCAATCGCCGCCCTGCAAGAGGAAGGCGTTGCCTTCCGCGACACTGGCGAGATGCTTTTTCAGCCGGCGCGCTTCACCGGCGAACACGAGCGGCGGAAAGGTCGCGAGCTGGGCTTCGGTTGCCGCCAGGGCGGCGCTGTCGGGAAATTCCGGAACCTGCTGGACCGGTTTTTGCCGCCAACTGCTCGGAGTCCAATTCTGTGCCATCTCACTCACCTGTTCCAGCGCCATCAAACCCGGCGCCGCTCTTAAAAATAGAGGCGGCTTATAAACCTTAAGCCATGTTTTGCCTAGCCGCTTTCAGTGCAGGTCCACCACCCCGCGCTTCGCCGGCCGCGCCTCCTATCTAAGGTGCTGAAACCGCATTTTAAGGCTGCGCGTTAAACGCGGTTTCATCTGTTTGCGGCAAGCTATGCGCAGATACTAGGCTTGTTGGGGTAGACGATGCATCGGGGAAAGGCGTTCTGGACAGACCGCCGCGGAAATTTCGGCATGATGACGGCGCTCTTGCTGGTCCCGCTGGTGGGAGCAGCCGGCCTCGCCATGGATTTCGGCAGGGCGCTCAGCATCAAGTCGCAGCTCATCGGTGCTGCCGACGCGGCAGCCGTCGGCGCCATTTCGGAAAAGTCCAAGGCCGTCGCCCAGGCCATGGCGCTGGCTGGCGACGGCTCGGTCCCTCTGGACGACCGGGAAGCGCGCGGCCTTTTCTTCGGCCAGATGTCGGGCGAACTTGTCGACCTTCCCGTTGATGTTGATATCCAAGTCGCCAAGACCAACGGCGTCATCTCGTCCAAGGTCACGTTCAGTGCCACGCTGCCGACGACCTTTATGCAGATTCTCGGCCAGAACAGCGTGACGGTGTCCGATACCGCCACGGCAGAATATCAGACGCCGTCCTTCCTCGACTTCTACATGCTTCTCGACAACACGCCTTCCATGGGCGTCGGCGCCACGCCGGCAGACGTCGCTAAGCTCGTCGACGCAACCGCAAACAAAAGTTCTGACGCCAACTGCGCCTTTGCCTGCCACGTGGTATCGACCGCAGGCGTGGTCGATTACAACAGCTACTACTACCTGGCGAAGAGCATTGGCGCGACCATCCGTATCGACGTCGTGGCAGAAGCGGTCGCCGCCCTGATGAACACCGCCACCGCCACGCAGATCGTCAGCGGCCAGTTCAGGATGTCTGCTTATACGTTCGGCAAGACGGCCGTTGATGCCCAGCTCTACACGGTTGCCGCGCCGACCACGGATTTTGCTTCCGTCAGCAAGGCGACGAGCGGGATCGAGCTGATGAGCATTCCGAGCCACAGCTATCCAAACATGCAAACCAACTACGACGACGCGCTGCAAAAGATCAACGCCAAGATCGCCTCGACAGGAGCCGGTACCAGTTCCGCTGACCGTCAGGCGATTGTCTTTCTGGTGGCGGACGGCGTCGGAGACGCGGGCAAATCGAACTGCCAGAAGAAACTGGCGGATGGCCCGCGTTGCATGGAGCCTATCAACACGCATTTCTGCGACGTGCTCAAGACCCGCGGCGTCAAGATCGCCGTCCTCTACACCACCTACCTGCCGCTGGAAAGCAACAGCTTCTACAAGAGCTGGATCAAGCCCTTCCAGGCCGAGATCCCGACCAAGATGAAGGCCTGCGCCACCGAAGGATATTATTTCGAGGTCACCCCCAGCGACGGCATCACCGAAGCCATGGACACCTTGTTCCGCAAGATCGTCAGCACGCCGCGCCTGACTGGCTGAGCGCCCTGCCGAATGGCTGCCGCTTTGATCAGACGCGCTCGCCGTTTCTGATCCGGTAGCTCGGATTGTACATGGTGACGAGTTCCTCCGACGCCGTCGGATGCACGGCCATGGTTCGGTCGAAATCATCCTTGGTGACGCCCGCCTTCAGCGATACGCCGATCAACTGCGCCATTTCCCCGGCGTCATGTCCGAGTATATGCGCCCCGACCACCCTGCGGCTTGCGGCGTCGACCACGAGCTTCATGATGGTCCTTTCGGTGCGTCCGGAAAGCGTCGCCTTCATCGGACGGAACTCGGCGCGATAGATTTCCAGCTCCGGATAGCGCTTGGCGGCCTCTTCCTCCGAAAGACCGACGGTGCCGATCTCCGGCTGCGAGAACACGGCAGTGGCGATCAGGTCGTGATCCGGAGCGACGGGATTGTTCTTGAACACCGTCTCGACAAAGCACATCGCCTCGTGGATGGCGACCGGCGTCAGCTGTACCCGGTCGGTGACATCGCCGAGGGCATAGATGTTATCGACACTGGTCTGCGAATAACGGTCGACGACGATGGCGCCGCGTTCGTTGATCTCCACTCCTGCCTGTTCCAGGCCAAGGCCCTTCGTATTCGGATCGCGGCCCAGCGCCAGCATGATTGTATCGACGGCAATTGTCTCACCGCACATGGTTTTTGCGACCAGACCCCCGGCAGCCGACTTTGTGATCTCCGAGAACACATCCGTGAGGATGATCCGGATCCCCTTTGCCACCATGGCTTTGTGCAGGCCCTGGCGCATGTCGTGGTCGAAGCGGGACAGGATTTCCTGGCCGCGATAGATCAGCGTCGTGTCGACCCCGAGACCATGGAAGATATTGGCGAATTCCACCGCGATATAGCCGCCGCCCGCGATCAGGATGGAGCGCGGCAATTCTTCCAGGTGGAAGGCTTCGTTGGAAGAAATGCACAGCTCGTGTCCAGGCAGCGCCGCATGCGGATTAGGTGTGCCGCCGGTGGCGATGACGATCTTGTCGGCCGTCACGGTCTTGCCGCTCTTGGCCAGACGGATCGTGTGGGCATCCACCAGTTCAGCCCGGGTTTCCAGAATTTCGGCGCCGCTGTTTTCAAGCCCGAGCCGGTAAAGCCCTTCCAGCCGGGCGATTTCCTTGTCCTTGGCGGCGATCAGCTTTTTCCAGTCGAACGTGCTCGTCCCGACCTGCCAGCCATAGCCCGCCGCATCCTCGAAGTGCTCGGCATATTGTGACGCATAAACGAAAAGCTTCTTCGGTACGCAGCCGCGGATGACGCAGGTCCCGCCGAACCGGTACTCTTCGGCTATGGCCACCCGCTTGCCGAGCCCGGCAGAAACACGCGCGGCCCTGACGCCGCCGGAACCGCCGCCAATCACAAAGAGATCGTAATCATAGGCGGTCATGGGCACTCTCCTTCGAATACGCGGCGGACCCGCTGAGGTGATATAGTCATCGGCGCAGACATGCAAAAGCCCGGATCACTCCGGGCTTTCAGGGTTGTGGCTCGCAGGGCGATCAGTTCTTCGGCGGCGTCGTCAGGTTCAATGGCGCCGCAGGCTTGGCGGCGGCCGGAGCTGCAGGCTTGGCGGCGGCGGGCTTCGGAGCAGGCTTTGCCGGAGCCGGAGCCGCGGCCTGTGCTTCTGCCGGAGCCGGATCGACAACCGGCGCCTTGACGGGCGTCGCGTCGATAACGCCGCGCAGCTTTTCCGTGCTTTGATTGGTCAGGTCGCGGGAAACACCGTTTGCCCAGATCTGCGCGGCCTTGCTCAGTTCGCGTGAAATCAGCGGCTGGTTGGCCAGCAGCTTCTTGCCGCCTTCGGTGTTGAAGAAGGCGGAGATCGCCTTCAGCTCATCGACTGTAAAGCTCTTGGCGTAAACCGTCGCAGCTTCCTTCTCGAGGTCGGCGCGGCGCGGCGCCAGTGCCAATGCCTGCTGGTCGACGACGCTGGAAATCTGAGTCTGGAAGTTCGGCGAGGCTTGAATGAACTGGCCCTTCAGCCGTTCGGCGAGGTTCGGTAGGATATTGTCGTACATGTCCGTGACATTCAGCGAGGCGATCGCATCGCGCGCAGCCGCCATCTGGGCCTCGGAAACTTCCTGTGCACGCGCAGGCATCGTCATCGCGCCCGACAGCAAAACAGCGAGGGCGGCGGCACGGCCGAAAACCGCGTAATTGATCATGGGTGATTGCTCCTAGTTTAATTCGCCTTCAACGTCCGCGCACCCGCCTCGCCGGCTATGATCGCAAAGGACGCCATATGAATGAACAGCCCGTGTTCAACGACACCGGGAATGGAATTGAGTTCGCCCGCAAGAGCCTCTGCATCAGGAATACGGCCAAAAGATGCGTCGAAGATATAGTGTCCGCCGTCCGTGGTGAAGACGTCTTCACCACTTGTGCGAAGCGTCAGATCACCGGCAAGTCCAAGCCCCGAGGCGGCCTTTTCGATGGCGATCCGGGTTGCCTTGCGGCCGAAAGGGTTGACCTCGATCGGCAGCGGGAAGCCACCGATCATGTCGACCAGCTTGCTTTCGTCGGCGATGACGATCATCCGGTTGGAAGCTGCAGCGACGATCTTTTCGCGCAGCAGCGCGCCGCCTCCGCCCTTGACCAGGGTCAGGTTCGTGTCGACCTCGTCGGCACCGTCGATTGTCAGGTCCAGTTCGGGCAGCTCGTCCAGCGAGTTCATCGGCACGCCCAGCTCCAGGCAGAGCCTTGCGGTTCGCTCCGAAGTCGGCACTCCGACGATGCGAAGCCCGCCATGCACTTTTTCGGCCAGAAGGCGAACGAATTCCTCGGCCGTCGAACCGGTCCCGATGCCGAGTCTCATCCCGTCCTCGACATATGCCAGTGCAGCCTCTGCCGCCTTGACCTTCATATTCCGGGCGTCCATCCGCCAGAAGCTCCCGCTGTTTCGCCGAGTGCTGTTTACACGGTGGCTCCGGCAAACGAAAGTCCCCCGCCCGTGGATTCGCGCCCGGTCCTTCCGGTCTGCGAGATTTGCAATTCGCGTCCGAATTTCGTATTCCCGGGCGTTCCCGAAGCGGATTAGCATCCGACAACCTTGCGAGGCCCCTTGACTCGTCCCCTCGTCATTTTCGATCTCGACGGCACGCTTATCGATACAGCGCCCGACCTGATCGACAGCCTGAACCACGCGATCGCCGCAGCCGATCTCGCCCCCGTCACCTTCGAGGATCTGACCCATCTGGTGGGACAGGGCGTCCGGATCATGATCCGCCGCGCCTTCGCTTTGCGCGAAGTGCCGCTTGACGATCAAACCGAGGAGCGGCTGGTTATCCGCTTCATGGACCATTACGCCGCGCAGATGCCGGGCAAGAGCCGGCCCTATCCCGGCGCGCTGGAATGCATGGATCGCTTGGCCGCAGCCGGAATGCGGCTGGCCGTCTGCACCAACAAGGCGGAAGAGCTCGCCCGGCCGCTGCTGGAAAAGCTCGGCCTTGCCGACCGGTTCGACGCGATCACCGGCGGCAACACCTTTTCGGTCCGCAAGCCGGATGGCCGCCATATCCTCGGAACGGTGGAAATGGCGGGCGCAGACCCCGCGGCGAGCATCATGATCGGTGACAGCGTCAACGACATCCTCGCCGCCCGCAATGCCGCCATCCCGTCAGTTGCCGTCACCTTCGGCTATTCGGACGTCGCGGTGGAAACCCTGGGTGCCAGCCGGGTGATTGCCAGCTTCGAAGAACTGACGACGGACCTCGTGGCGCAGCTGCTCGCCACCTCATCCTGAAGCGAGCGGCAAGATGCATGAAGGCGGCCACTGGCCGCCCCTTTTCTTTTGGTCTGAATCAGGCTCAGCAGCTCAGCTTTGAGCAGCGCGCGCCTTCGTCGTGGCGTCCAGAGCCTTGGCAGTCGACGTATCGCGGCCATAGGCGTCGTCGAAATATTCGACCTTGCCGTCCTTGTTCGGCCAGGCCGTGAAATAGGCCACATAAACGGGGATCTTCACCGGCACCTTGACGGCGGCGTTCTGGCCGGCGGCGATGCGGGCATCCACATCCTGCTGCGTCGTCCCGAGAACCGCAGCCGCCATCTTGCGCGGCTCGGCCAGGCGGACGCAGCCATGACTGAGAGCCCGCATGTCGCGCTGGAAGAAGCTCTTCGACGGCGTGTCATGCATGTAGATCGCATGGGCGTTCGGGAAGAGGATCTTCAGGTCGCCTAGCGCATTGTCGCTGGAAGGCGGCTGGCGCACGGAGATGTTCTGCGTCGAGCCGTACCAGTTGACGCTGCTCGAAGGCACCGCCTTGCCGTTGACGGCCACTTCATAGCCGAGGCGGTCGAGGTAGTTCGGATCCTTGCGCAGATGCGGCAGCATTTCGTTGACGATGATCGACTGCGGCACGCCCCAATAAGGGTTGAACTCGACGGTTTCGATTTCGTCCTGGAAGAAGAAGGTCTGGTGCGCCTTGGCGCCGACAACCACACGCATGGAAAACTGTTCGGTCCCGTGCTCATGGTAATAAACCCGGAAAGCCGGCTGGTTGATGAAGACATAGCGCTGGCCGAGATCGTCCGGCAGCCAGCGCGCCTGTTCCATGGCGATGACGACCTTGGCGAGCTTGTCCTTGGATCCCTCGCCGATCATTTTGCGGACGGTTGCCGCACCGATCACGCCGTCAGCCTTGAGACCTACTTCGATTTGAAAACTCTTCACCACCTCGACCAGCTCGGGCGTGTAGTCGGGCGTCTGCTGGTAGGCGGCAAGCACTGCCGCGTGCTGGGTCTTGAGTGCTTCCGATCCGGAATGCTGGATGGCGGCGATGACGCCGGCCATGTCGGGGCTGCTGGCGCCCGGCTTCAGCAAAAGGTTGGACGGCAGCGAAACGCGGCTGGCGTCATTGCCGGCCTCGGCGCGAAGTCGCGTCAGTTCGGCTTTCAGCGCCTGGAAATGGGCGCCCTTCGGCTCCAGCCCCTGCAGATAGGCGCCCGCATCCTGGCCGTCCTTGGCGAAAGGCAGGACGACGGCAAGATTGACGTCCTTGCGCTTGAAGTCGTGGTAGCCGGAAATGCCATTGGGGTCGACGCGGCCGCGCACCATGTCCTGTGCGAACATCAGCACTTTTTCCGACAGCGCCAGCTCGAACTGCATCAGGGCGCGATCGTGATCGGCGGTCGGCGAGACCGCTGCAGCGGCGCCTGCGGAAGCAGCCGCGTCAGCGGGAGGCGCACCTTCAACCGGCGGCGCGACGCTCGCCGTCGTCAAGGCAGGCGCTTGCAGTGCATAATCGGAAGGCTCAAGGCCGAAATCCGCGGCACGCTCGAACAGCGCTAAAACGCCACGCGCCTTGTCATTGACATCGCCTTGCGAAACCCAGAGCGGCTCGGCATTCTTGCCGTAGAAGGCTTCCAGGGCAGCGGCTATGTCGCCCGGCGCCATGACCTTGGCCTCGGCAAGGATATGCCTGGCATCGCTTGCCGATGCCGCAGCAAAGCCTGCGGTTTTCACGGCGCGTTCGGCCGCCGGCTTATAGGTATAATATTGCGGGCCAGACACTTTTGGCAGCGGCTCAGGGTCGGCCAACGCCTTTTCCGTCGGCACGCGGCCCGTGTCGACACCCGGCAGGCCTGTATCAGCGGGGCGGGTACGGCCATTGCCGGGACCGCCGCGGATGAAGTCCATCAGCGTCATGGCCTGAGCCGGCGCGGCCATGGTCGCTGCGATCGAGATACCCGACATCAGCGCCAGCGCGATCGAAGTCCTGTTCTTGTGCTTGTCCTGCAATGTCGTCCCCGTTCACCTGGATCCGCATCTGATTTGCGGGCTGAATATTTGTCACGCCGTCTAGACGATTGCGGGCGGAATGGAAAGAATCGGCCTTGCTCCCGCTGCCCCCATGCCCGCCGCGCAAATCATCAACGCGAAGGCCGAAGGTTAAGAAACTATTGGTTAATTATTTACTGACGCGACGAAAGCAGCGGAACTTGTGAACAGCTGCACAGCAGCATATTTCCTTGCTTCGTGTCATAAAGGGCACGGCCGAAAGCCGCCCTGGCACGGCTTGCCCGTCTTGCGGCCACGCTGCAATCGTATAGTAATGCCGCCGGCCGGAATTCACGCGGTAACGCGTTGTTGATCCTACTTGACCGGCAGCGACCACGAGCAAGCAGAGGCAGCCACAATGTCAACCACCCGCACCGAAACCGATACGTTTGGCCCGATCGACGTGGCAAGCGACCGCTACTGGGGGGCACAGGCTCAGCGCTCGCTCGGCAATTTCAAGATCGGCTGGGAAAAGCAGCCTCTTCCGGTCGTGCGTGCGCTTGGCATCGTCAAGCAGGCCGCCGCCCGCGCCAACATGGAACTCGCAGGTCTCGATGCCGCTCTCGGCAAGGCCATTATCGAAGCCGCCCAGGAAGTCATCGACGGCAAGCTTAACGATCATTTCCCGCTCGTGGTCTGGCAAACCGGTTCCGGCACCCAGTCCAACATGAATGCCAATGAGGTCATCTCCAACCGGGCGATCGAAATGCTCGGCGGCGTGATGGGATCGAAGAAGCCTGTTCATCCCAACGACCACGTCAACATGAGCCAGTCGTCGAACGACACCTATCCGACGGCCATGCACATCGCCTGCGTGGAAACCATTGTCCGCCACCTCATCCCTTCGCTCAAGCACCTCCACGAAGCATTGGAAGCAAAGGTCAAGGCCTTCTCGCACATCATCAAGATCGGCCGTACCCATACCCAGGATGCAACGCCTCTGACCCTCGGCCAGGAATTTTCCGGCTATGCGGCGCAGGTCGCCTCTGCGATCGCCAATATCGAGCTCACCCTTCCGGCCCTTTCCAAGCTTGCCCAGGGCGGCACGGCCGTCGGCACCGGCCTCAATGCGCCGATCGGCTTTGCCGAAAAGGTGGCAGAAGAAATCTCCAAGATCACCGGCCTCCCCTTCGTGACTGCGCCGAACAAGTTCGAAGCGCTCGCCTCGCATGATTCCATGGTCTTCGCCCATGGCGCCATCAATGCCGCCGCAGCTGCCCTGTTCAAGATCGCCAACGATATCCGCTTCCTCGGCTCGGGCCCGCGCGCCGGCCTGGGCGAATTGTCGCTGCCGGAAAACGAGCCCGGCTCTTCCATCATGCCGGGCAAGGTCAACCCAACACAGTCGGAAGCCCTCACCCAGGTCTGCGCCCATATCTTCGGCAATCACGCGGCGCTTACCTTTGCCGGCAGCCAGGGTCATTTCGAGCTCAACGTCTACAATCCGATGATGGCCTATAATTTCCTCCAGTCGGTCCAGCTGCTCGGCGATGCCGCCGTGTCCTTCACCGACAATTGCGTTGTCGGCATCGAAGCGCGCGAAGACAATATCCGCAAGGGCGTCGAAAATTCCCTGATGCTGGTAACCGCGCTCAACTCGAAACTCGGCTACGACATCTGCGCCAAGATCGCCAAGACCGCGCACAAGAACGGCACGACGCTGCGGGAAGAAGCGGTCGGCGGCGGTTACCTCACCAATGAGGAGTTCGATCAGTATGTCCGGCCGGAAAACATGATTGGGCCGAAGTGAAGCACTAGCCTCAGGCAAACCAGCAGGAGCCCGCTGCAGCGGGCTCTTCATCTGCAACAAAAAATATTTCCTATTTCGAAACACTACTTCTGCGGGAACTATTCTCTTGTAATAGACGAACGACTACACGACTGAAATAAAACGATAAGTTCGCTATATTAGCGATTTTTAATGTATTTCACCGTCAAGACAGGCCGTTGACCCCTTAATTCTTTTCCAATATTTTTCACATACTAATTCATATAGACAAGCATGGGCGGGATCGGGTGAGGATCGTCGATGACGACGGCAACAGCGCCTAAGGCGCAAACAGGTGACCTGATAGGTCAAATCATTTATGCGGTTCGGTCCATGGGTGTTGCGCCCATCCCGCGCAACTATCAGCTATTCTACGATGCCTATATCGGCTCCAATGCCGATTTGACGCGTGAACTGGCAGCGCTTGGCAGCCGGGCGACGCAGGAGGAGCTGGACGATATCGCATCGCGCTATCTCGGCACAGGCCAGGTAACGGTGATCGAGAAGGCGCATGACCGGCTCGTCACCGAGCTGGATTCGCTGCTCAAGCTCTTGAAGCAGGAACAAGCCTCGCTGGAAAGCTACAGCCGGCTTCTGGGCGAAACGGCGAGTCGGATCAACTCCAAGACCAATTTCTCCTCCGACCTCATCCGCAATGCGATTGCGCTCTTGAGCGAAGCGACCGGCGACACCATGGCGCATGGCGAAAAGACCGTCGACGACATGGCCCAGCGCTCGCATGAGATGGATCAGGTCCGCAAGGAACTGGATGAATACAAGCGCATCGCCAATACCGACGCGCTTACCCGGCTTGCCAACCGCCGCGCCTTCGACGAACGTCTTGCATCGGTCTTCGACAATGCCACCAGCCTGCCGGTGACGGCGCTGGTTCTCGCCGATATTGATAATTTCAAGAAGATCAACGACAGCTTCGGCCACCCGGTCGGCGACAAGATCCTCGCAACCGTAGCTTCGGTGATCCGCGCCAATGTTCGCAAGGAAGTGTTTGTGGCGCGCACTGGCGGCGAGGAATTCGCCATCATCGTCGAGGGCAATACGCCAGACGAGGTGATGATCATCTGCGAGCGGGTCCGGCGTGCGCTCGAAACCCGCGCCTTCCGCAATTCACGCTCAGGCGTCAATTACGGCCCGGTGACCATCTCGCTGGGTTACTCCATGGCCTCGCAGGCTGCCGATCCCGGCGAGCTATATGCCCGCTCGGACAGTGCCCTTTATCATGCTAAGAATAGCGGTCGAAACCGCACCGTCTGCTTCGACGAGGCCATGAAGAAGGATTATGCCAGCAAGAGCTGGCTCATCTACAAGAAGTAACGACCTGTTCCTCTTACCCCGTGGTCTTCACCACATGGTCTTGGCGGCACGCGCCGCCCATTCCCGGTCGTAGGTTTCCTGATCGAAATCGGCCTTGGCAGCTTTGAGCAGCCTGCCTGGCGTCGGCAGTTCGCTTGGACCGACGAAGCGCTCCGGGTTCCAGAGTTCGGCCCGCATCAGCGCGCGCGCACACTGGAAATAGACTTCGCCGATGCTGATCACCGTGACGCTGCGGGGATGCCGGCCATCCATCTCGAAGCTATCGAGAAGTCCGGGCTCGACGGAGATCACCGCCCGGCCATTGATCCGCATGGCTGTGTTGGAGCCTGGAACGAGGAACATCAGCGCGACGCGCGGGTCTCGCACGATATTCATCAGCGAGTCGATGCGGTTATTGCCGCGCCAGTCCGGCAGCAGCAGCGTCTTTTCGTCCTTGACGGTGACGACGCCTCCCAGGTCACCGCGCGGTGAACAGTCCAGTCCTTCCGGACCGACCGTCGCCAAGGCCGCGAAAGGAGAACGCTCGATCATTAGCCGGTACTCCGCCGTCAGGTAATCAGTTACCTTGGCTGTCGAGGCTTCCGAAACGCCGTCATAAATGGACTTCAGCTGTTCGATGGAGGTGATGATGCTCATTGTCTTTCCCGTGCGTCACGCACCTGCCTAAAATCGGGATGCGACAACCGCATGACATCGGACAAGCAAGCTTGGCTCTCCGCTCGTTCGCCACCGCCGCCTGTCCTTCGCCCACCCTCGCCTCACTGGCGGCGAATGGTCAGCGCAGGCCGGGCTGCGGATTCCGGCTCAGCCCTTTCTCGGCCAGTTCCCGCTCGTAGCCGGCGAACAGTTCTGCGCCCTTCTCGCCCAGTTCCCGCAGATAGGGCCAGGTGAAAATGCCGCTGTCATGGCCGTCGTCGAAGCGGATCCGCACGGCATAATTGCCGGCCGGCACGATATTGGAAATGCCGACGTCGCGCTTTCCCGGCACGGTCACCTTCTGGCCCGGCCCATGTCCCTGCACTTCTGCCGACGGCGAAAGGACCCGCATGGTTTCGGCGGCGATCGGATAAGACGCTCCGTCGCTGAATGTGACGCTGAGAGTGCGGCGGTCCTTGGAAACCCGCAATTCCGTCGGCCAGGCATCGCTCATCTTCAAGATCTCCCGCTAGCGCAGATTTGAAGGCGAGGATTAGGAGGAGACGAGGCCTGCGGCAAGCAATATTTCCCTGGTACGCCCATTCCGTACCAAGCGCCGCTGCGGCCTTGACGTTGCCGCCGAAACGACCCACTTTCAAGGCGAGGGAGACAGATGTGAATAGTTTTGCAGGACCCATCGGTGATGCTTCGCCGCTCATCTCGCGCAAGGCGCCGATGATCGACCCCTTCGGGCGCGCCGTTACCTATCTGCGCGTTTCGGTCACCGACCGCTGCGACTTCCGCTGCACCTATTGCATGGCGGAAAACATGAGCTTCCTGCCGAAGAAGGATCTTCTGACGCTCGAGGAGCTCGATCGCCTCTGTTCCGCCTTCATCGCCAAGGGCGTGCGCAAGATCCGGCTGACCGGCGGCGAGCCGCTGGTGCGCAAGAACATCATGTATCTGGTTCGCGCCCTCGGTGCCCAGGTCAAGGCAGGATTGCTGGACGAGCTGACGCTGACCACCAATGGATCGCAGCTCGCCCGCTATGCCGAGGAGCTCTACGACTGCGGCGTGCGCCGCATCAATGTGTCCCTCGACACGCTCGATCCGCAGAAGTTCAAGGCGATCACCCGCTGGGGCGACTTCGACAAGGTCATGGAAGGCATTGATGCGGCCCTCAAGGCCGGCCTGAAGATCAAGCTCAATGCCGTTGCATTGAAGGATTTCAATGAGCACGAGCTCGCCGACATGATGCGTTTTGCACATCAGCGCGGCATGGACCTGACGGTGATCGAGACTATGCCCATGGGCGAGATCGACGAGGATCGAACGGATCAGTATCTTCCGCTCTCCAAGGTCCGCGCCGACCTCGAGCAACAGTTCACCTTGACCGACAGTCCCTATGCGACCGGCGGCCCTGCCCGCTATGTCGAGGTCAAGGAAACCGGCGGCCGGCTCGGCTTCATCACGCCGATGACCCATAATTTCTGCGAAAGCTGCAACCGCGTCCGCCTCACCTGCACCGGAACGCTTTATATGTGCCTGGGCCAGAACGATGCGGCAGATCTGCGCACTGCCTTGCGTGCCTCCGAAAGCGACGATTATCTTTCCGCCGCCATTGACGAAGCCATTACCCGCAAGCCCAAGGGGCACGATTTCATCATCGACCGGACCCATAGGAAGCCGGCCGTGGCGCGTCACATGAGTGTTACCGGCGGCTAGATTCTTTGTCCCCGACAGGCACAAAAAGCCGCGGCACGCCGCGGCTTTTTGTGTTGAGACGTTTGCCCGGAAAGCCTGATCAGGCAGCGTCGCTGCGACGCGGGCCACGGCTACCGTATGCACTTGCTTGCCCAACCATGCGGGGATCGCGCGTCTTGAACCGCTCGATCTTTTCCGACAGCGTCTCGACCCGGCTGCGAAGGCCGTGGATTTCAGCATTGTTCTCTTCCACCATGGCGGCGTTGCGCTGGGTGATGAGCTCGACCTCGTGCACGGCACGGGTGACTTCGCTGATGCCGGTCGACTGTTCGTTGGTGGCAGCCGAGATTTCCGCGACCAGCTTTCGCACGTCCGATACATGGGAAATGATCTGGCTCAAGGCTTCGCCCGTTTCCTCGACGAGATGAACGCCGTTGCCGACCTGCGCCGAGCTTGCCGAAATCAGGCCCTTGATTTCGCGGGCAGCGCCCGCACAGCGCTGCGCCAGTTCCCTGACCTCCTGGGCAACGACGGCAAAGCCGCGTCCCGCCTCCCCGGCACGCGCCGCTTCGACGCCGGCATTCAGCGCCAAGAGGTTCGTCTGGAAAGCGATCTCGTCGATGACGCCGATGATCGTCGCGATCTTTTCAGAAGAGCGGCTGATCTCGCCCATGGCATCCACGGCGCGGGCAACGACAGCGCCGGAGCGCACCGCAAATTCCTCCGTCACGTTGACGGAGGCCGATGTTTGGGTTGCCCTTTCGGCAGTCGCCTTGACGATGTCGCTCAAGTGACGCAAGGCCCGTGAACTCTGTTCCAGGGCGGCAGCCTGCTGCTCGGTGCGGCGGGCAAGATCATCCGCCGAAGCGGCCAGATTGCCCGTGCCGCCATCGATTTCTTCCGCGGTGGAGCGCACGTCGGCAAGTGTTGCCCGCAGGGCTTCCACCGCCTGATTGTAGGTATGCGCCATTTCCACGAAATCGGCAGGCAGGTTCTCGTCCATGCTGCGCTCAAGGTCGCCCTCGGCCAGCTTGCCGAGCACTTCGTTCAGCGCATTCAGCGCCTGCCGCTGTTCGGCTGCAATCCGCGCCCGCTCGGCAGTGCGGCGCTGCTCTTCCGCACCGGAAAGCTCGCGTGCGCTGGCCGCCTCCTGTTCCAGGCGGACATTCTCGATCGCCGCATCGCGGAAAACGCTGACCGAGCGAACCATGTCGCCGATCTCGTCGCCGCGCTCGCGGCCTTCGATCCGGACGTCCAGGTCGCCAGCCGCAAGCCGCTTCATGATTTCGGTAACGCGGCGCAACGGTCCACGCAGCGTTTCCACCAGCATCAGGCCGCCCGCAATGGCGAGCAGCGTGCCGATGACCATGGCGATCACGGAAACAGTGGCGGAACGCTCGCTGTCTTCCTTGCCGACTTCCTGGGCCTGTGCCACGAAATTCTTCAGCGCCGTCATACCGCCTGCCAGCGTTTCGGTCGCTTCGCTGCGGGCCTTGCGCCAGTCTGCAGCGATCGCGAGCACGGCGGCACTTTCCTTCTGAAGCATGGAAAGAGGTGCTTCGAGGCTGTGGGCGAAATCCTGCAGGTCCTGGTTGGCATTGCCGAGGTCCGACACCTTGACGCTTGCCGCCTGCAGCGCCGCGATATCGGCAAGCACGACCTTTTGCGCATCTGCGCTCACCTGGCCGCGCAACCGTTCCATGTGCAGCGTCAGCGCGTCGATCAGCGACAGCGACTGTTCGACCTGGGCGAGAAGTTCACGCAAATTGGTCACATCCGCTTCCAGACCCGCAAACCGGTCGGCGGCATCGCCCGATTTCTTGACGATCTTCGTTTGCAGTTCGGACTGAAAACGCAGGAAGGCGCTGGTACCGACCCGCACCTGCTGGGCCTTGGCCACCACGTCGCCCGGATCACTGCTGGCTTTCTGCAGGTCCAGCGCAGCTTTAAGAATGGGATCCAGGCTGGTCATGATCTTCGGCGCCACAAGAGGGCGCACCGCGTCGAATTCCTTGATCAAGGGCTGCACGTAAAGGACGGCAGACTGGATCGCGCCATCGTCGCTGCTTGCGCCGCGGACGCCGTTGCGAAGGTTGTCGATCCGGTCCGAAATGGACTTATAGGCGAAGGATTCCAGCACCGCCGATTTGGCAAAGCGCTCCTTGCCCTCGAACTGCTTGCGGATGTCGCCGACGCGCTGCTTGACGCCGGCGCCGAGGCTGCCGACCTGTCTGACGCTGTCATCGATCGCCGCATTGTTGGCGTCGCGGCTCTGCTCGATCTTCCACAGGGAAGCGGCCTTCTCGCTCATAACGGAAGCGAGCCGGTTCACCGCGGCAAGGCGCTGGCGATCCTCGTCGGTGACAAGCAGTTTTTCCAGAACTGCGACACCCTTGCCCTGCTTCTCGATGGCCGCGTTGAGTGCTGCCCAGGTCTTGTCGTCGGGGGTATCGGTAAAGGACTGCAGGGCCGTCTGCAGGTTCTCGAAGTCACCGATATTCTCGATCGTCGCGCGCGTCACGGTCATGTGGCCGTTCAGCGTCTTGGCGGTGTAGTAGCCGGCGAGCCCGATACCGGCAATCAGCAGCACCAGCGGAACCACGAACAGGAGAACCTTGGTAACGATCCTGCGGCGTTGAAGAAGACGATCGATGAAAGACATTTTTTCCCCAGCCAAAAACATTTGTCGGGGTTCGCAGCGGCATTCGCGAACTCATCGGCAAGCCTTCCAGCATCATGCGGGAACGAAATGGCCCACCATCGGGAATCTTGGTTGAGCAATGGTTAAGCCCTGCGGTTGCAGCGAGCTTTTCTGCAACGGGCGCCAATGAAAGGTAAATGCGGCCGGCCAAAGCAGCAAATTCGGGCTGTATTTGGCTGGCTTGCCCTGTGTCACTGCTTTAAGAGACCCGGTGACTGGAGGAATCACGATGCCATTGTCAGACAATTCGCGCGGCGCGCTGCTGATGTCGCTCGCCATGGCCGCCTTTGCCTGCAATGACGCATTGGTCAAGTCGATCACCACCGAGCTCAGCATTGCCCAGATTATGGCGGTTCGCGGACTGATGACCACGGCATTGGTCTTCGGGATAGGCCGCTATCTGGGCGTCGACATGTCCTGGCGGATCATCACCAACCGCTTCGTCATCTTCCGGGTTTGTTGCGAACTGGGCGCCACCCTCACCTTCTTCTCCGCCCTCAAACGCATCGAATTTGCAGCGGCATCATCGATCATGCAATCCCTGCCGCTCGCCGTCACGCTGGGCGCCGCGCTCTTCCTGCGCGAGCCGGTCGGATGGCGGCGCTGGGCGGCGATCGCGGTGGGCTTTCTCGGCGTCCTGCTGATCATCCGGCCGGGCCCGGAGGGCTTTGCACCCGCCGCCCTGTTTGCCGTCGCAGCCGTCTTCTTCACCGCCAGCCGCGATCTTGCCACCCGCCGCGTCAGCGCCGACATTCCGTCGCTCAGCATCACCCTGTTCACGTCCCTCGCCAATGCGCTGCTCGGCGTCATCCTCATCCTGCCCATGGGAGGATGGCAGCCAGTGAGCGGCAGCACGTTCGGCCATCTGGCGCTGACGTCGCTTCTGGTCTTTGCCGGCTATCAGACGGTGATCATGGCGATGCGCAGCGGGGAAATCTCCTTTGTCGCGCCGTTCCGCTATACCAGCCTCATCTGGGCTCTGGTGATCGGCGTGCTTGTCTTCAACGAACACCCGAACCTGTCCATGCTTGTCGGCGCAGCCGTCGTCATCGGCTCGGGCCTTTACACCTTCTACCGGGAAAGCAAGCGCCAGCGCGCGCTGGCGGAAACCGCCGGCATGGTGCTCGAAGAAACCAGCGCCGGACACGGCACCGGAAGCAAGCCGTGATCTCGGCGCTTGCCTTGCCCCCCGGCCTGATCCTCGCCGGCGGCCGCTCGAGCCGGATGGGAACCGAGAAGGCCCTGCTCGATCTCGGCGACCAGCCGCTGCTGGCCCATGTGGCGCGCCGGCTGGCACCGCAGGTCTCTGTCGTCAAGCTCAATGCGCCGCCCGGCTTTCCTGCCCCGCTCGCGCTGCCGCTTCTGCCCGACACCTTGGCCGGACAGCTCGGCCCTCTGGCGGGCGTGCTTGCCGGTCTCGGCCACCTTCAGCCAGGCGAAACCCATCTCCTGACGGTCCCTTGCGACAGCCCATTTTTTCCGCTCGACCTTGCCGCCCGGCTGCGGGCTCAGGCCGATGATGAGAACAGCATCGTCGTCGCAGCGTCCGACGGCCGGCTGCATCCGGTCTTCTGTTTATGGCCGAGGGCGATTGCGGAAGATCTGCAGGACTGGCTTGCGGATCCGGACAATCGCCGCATCCAGGCTTTCCTCCGCCGTCACCGCATGGTGACGGTCGATTTCTCCCTGATCGACACGCCGGAAGGGACGATCGACCCGTTTCTCAACATCAATACGCCCGAAGATCTGGAAACGGCGCGGCGCTTTGCGGGGCTGCTGGCATGACCGCGCCGCGCGTCTTCGGCATAGCCGGATGGAAGAATTCCGGCAAAACCGGACTGGCCGTACGGCTGGTTACCGAATTCACCCGGCGCGGCTACCGCATCTCCACCATCAAGCATGCGCATCATGATTTCGACATCGACAAGGTCGGCGCCGATTCCTTTCGCCATCGGGAAGCCGGCGCCCATGAAGTCACCATTGTCTCGGGCACGCGCTTTGCCATCATGCATGAATTGCGCGGCGGCCCAGAACCCGGCCTCCAGGAGATCCTGTCACGACTGGCCCCATGCGACCTGGTGCTGATCGAAGGCTACAAGCGCGAGCCGGTGCCGAAGATCGAGGCGCGGCGGCTGGAAGCAAAAAACCGCGAGCCGCTGGCGCCGAGCGATCCCTTTATTGTCGCGATCGCTGCCGACCACCCCGTCACCGACAACGTTTTGCCGGTTTTCGATCTCGACGATACGGTCGCGGTTGCCGATTTCATTGGGCAAGTCACAGGCCTGCCTGCAAAATAAAAAAGCCGCCGGATTGCTCCGGCGGCTCTGTAGTTCATGCGGGCCGGTTACTGGTTGGAAGCGACCGGCTTCACCAGTGGCGTGATGCGCCGGATGGTGACGCGGCGGTTCTCCTGGTTCGGCGCTTCGGTCTTCACTTTCAGATACTGCTCGCCATAGCCCTGGGTCGTCAGGTTTTCGGGCGGAATCGCGAAGGCGTCGCTGAGGACCCGGGCAACCGACTCGGCCCGCTCGTCCGAGAGGACGAGATTGTCCTGGTCGGCTCCCACAGCATCCGTATGCCCTTCAATCAGGAAGGTTTCCGACGGATCCCGTTCGAGAACCTTGTTGATCGCATCGGCAACCTTGCGCAGCGAGCTCGCCTGGTTCATCGGAATTTCGGCACTGCCCGTTGCAAAGGTAATGGTGTCGAGATCGATACGCGGAACTTTGTCGCGGATACGGGCGGAATAGCGCACCTCATCCAGCGAATAGACCCGTTCGACCTGCTCGACCGGCGGCTGTTCCAGGAACTCGTAATAATCCCGGTCCGGCTCTGAAGACGTATCGATGATATAGTTCTCGACCGGAACGCTGAGCCGCATCGGCGGCAGATCGGCTCCCGGATCGCGCCATGTATAATCGCGGCCGCGATCCTCGCTCAACAGGTCCGGCGCGGAATAAAGGACATATTCCTCGCCGCCGCGAACCACACGCGACCGCTGGACGATCTCGCCATAGCGATTGCGCACGGTGACGATCCGCGTGCCGTCGTCGCGAATAATGACTTCGCGGACGCGGTCGCCACCCAGCCGCTCATATTCAGGACGGCGTCCGCCCTCGTCATAGAAGCGGCGGCTGTCGTCGTGCCGAACCACGGGCTGGTTGTCGATCGAGATGATCACCCGGCCGCCGTCGCGGTCACGGTTGCGGTTGCCGCTGGCCTGGCCGCCGAAATCCCAGCCACGCGGACGTTCGAATTCCGGACGTGCGTCAAGCCGCTGTCCGCGCTCTTCCGAAAGCTGGCGGAATTCCTGCTGCTGCTCGCGGGTTGCCCGCGTGCCGCGCTGGGCCTCCGCGTCGGATTTCGGCGGTGCAAGCTGCTGCTGGTCGGCCTGCTGTACCTGCTGGCGGCGCTGTCCGGCTTCCGGAGCGGCACCGGGCGCCTGCTTGGCGCTGTCGAACACCGGCGCACCATTTTCGCCGGGCTGAACGGGCTGCTCGGCACTTCCGGCGGCAGCGGGACTGCCGGCGGCTGGCTGCTGTGTGCCTGCGGCTGGCTGCTGCGTACCTGTCGGGGCGACTGGTTGCGCCTGCTGCCGGCTTGGCTGCTGGGTGGCCGGAGCCTCGCCTGCGGGCTGCTGGCCCGTCGTTGCGGGGCTGGTTGTCGTGGCATTGCCAGGCGCAGAGGTCCCTGATCCAGGCGTTGCCGTTGCCGGAGCACCGGTTGCGGTATTTCCGGTTCCCAGAGTGCGTGCAGCCGGAGCGCCGGTTGCCGGGGTTCCGGTGGCGTCGCTGCCTGTCGTACGGCTGCCCTGCGCCGTGCCATCGGTCGGCGTAGTGCTTTGGGTCTCGGTGTTGCGGCGGGCCGGACGCTCCGGCGTCGCATCGGAAGCTGCCGGGCGCTCACCGGCACGAGGACGCGTGGCCGGAGTTTCGGCCTGGCTTGCGCTCGGATCCGTTGTGCCGCTTTCGGTAGCCCGGCGCTGCTGGCTGTTGGTCCCGCCCGGTGTCCGCTGGGTGTCGGTCGCCGCCGGCGCCTCGGAGTCGGAACCGGCCTGCTGGCGCTGACGGTCGCGGCGTGGCTGCTGCGTTTCACCCTGGCTGTCTTCGGCCTGCTGCTGGCGGCGTGGACGCTGCGCCGGCGCATCTGCCGCAGGCTGCTCGGCCTGAGGTGCCTGCCGGGTCGTTGCATCCGGCTCGGCCTGTTGCTGGCGACGCGGCCGCTGGGTCGGCTGTTCTGTTTCGGAAGACTGTGCGCCGCGCGGGGCGCTCTGCTGCCCGGCATCGCCCTGGCTCTGCTGGCGGCGCGGGCGCTGTTGTCCTTCGCCCTGGCTCTGGCCGTCCGCCTGGCCCGATGTCTGGCCGCCGCTTTCGGCGCCGGGAACGACGATCTGCTGCTGGACACGGATCAGGCCCGGCATCTCGGTCGGGGCCATTTCGGGCTTGAGGGGCGTTGCACCGGCGGTTTGCATCATCAGCGGCAAGGCAACCAATGGCGTTGCTACACTGGCAAACAGTCTGAACTTCTTCGACATAGACAAATATCCTTTCTCGGGTGGTGTCCCTCAAGCGCGTCCGTTTTTGGTACTTCAAGAGCCGGACTTGCGCGGCGGCTGAATGCAGTTCGACCGCTATTTGTTCCCTTCAAGGCTGAGCCTCTTGGGCTGAACCGCACGTGAATGTAGCGTTCATGTCTCAGGCGTGCATGATTGGCCGCGATAGGCCGTTGCATTCTAACCGGCCGGGTATCTATAAGTTCAATCAAGGGCGCGATTAATCGGCGCCCTGCATCTGCGGCGACAACAATCAGGGCGCTGCAGGTCGGCCAACAGAGAGGATCATCATGAACATCTCCACCCGTTTCTTTGCCGCTGCCTCGATTGCGGCGCTGTCGCTGTTTGCCGGTTCGGCCATGGCGCAGGAAAAGCTGGTCATCGGCACCGAGGGCGCCTATCCCCCGTTCAACACTCTCGAAGCCAACGGCAATCTCACCGGCTTCGACGTCGATATCGCCAAGGCGCTCTGCGAAGAGATGAAGGTCACCTGCACCTTCGTCACCAATGATTGGGACGGCATCATTCCGGCGCTTCAGTCGAAGAAGTTCGATGCCATCATCGCTTCCATGTCGATCACGCCTGAGCGCAAGGAACAGGTGACCTTCTCGAAGAAGTATTACAACACGCCGCCGGCCATTGCCGTGCCGAAGGATTCGCCTCTCAAGGATGCAAGCCCCGCCTCCCTGAAGGGCAAGACGCTCGGTGCCCAGGGCTCGACCAGCCATTCCAACTATGTCGAGAAGCACTTCGCCGATGCGGAGGCCAAGCTTTACCCGACAGCGGACGAATACAAGCTCGACATCGCCAACGGCCGCATCGACGGCGTGGTCGACGACATCGTCGTCCTGACTGAGTGGGTGAAGTCGGATGCCGGCAAGTGCTGCAAGATCCTCAGCCCGCTGCCGATCGATCCCGAGATCAACGGCGAAGGCGCAGGCGTTGCGGTGCGCAAGGGCGAGACGGCGCTGGCAGACAAGTTCACCGCCGCGATCGCCGCCATCCGCACCAACGGAAAATACAAGCAGATTCAGGACAAGTATTTCGACTTCGACGTCTACGGCGACAAGTGAAGGCTTGATCCACTAAGACAATGCGGCGGAAGGCTTGCCCTTCCGCCGTTTTTCTTTTTAATGACAAGAACACAAAGCGGCGCGACAGAAGCCGCAGGGGATAAAATTTTATGAGCGGATTTCTTGCCGCCCTGTTCAGCGCGCTTGATCCGTTTTGCGGCCCAGTTGGGCTCTTCTCGCTTTTCGATGGAGATACACTCCTGGCCTGCGGCGCTGCCGGCTGGGGCGACGAGATCGCATTCGGCGTCAAGGTCACCATCTCGCTGGCCCTCGCGACACTTCCGGTGGGTCTCGCCATCGGATTTTTGATTGCGCTGGCAGCCCAGTCGCAGGACAAGCTGCTGCGGCTCGCCGCCGGCATATACACGACCATCTTCCGCGGACTGCCCGAGCTCCTGACCCTGTTCATTGTTTATTACGGTGTGCAGATCCTCATCCAGTCGGTGCTCGCCACATTCGGTGTCGAGGAGCGGGTCGAGATCAATGCCTTCTTTGCCGGCATGGTGGCGCTTGCCGTGGTTTTCTCTTCTTATTCCTCCGAAGTCTTGCTGTCGGCCTTTCGCGCCATTCCGCGCGGTCAATATGAGGCGGGCGACGCGCTCGGGCTTCGCCGCGGCCACACCATGCGGCTGGTCGTCGTGCCGCAGCTGATCCGCATCGCCCTGCCTGGCCTCACCAATCTCTGGCTGATCCTGCTCAAGGACACGTCCTACGTTTCCGTCATCGGCCTTGCCGATATCGTCCGCCAGACGGGGATCGCGGCGCGCGTCAGCAAGGAAGCCTTCTTCTTTTATTTCGTCGCCTGCCTGCTTTATCTGGTGCTGGCCATGCTTTCCTCATTTGGCCTCGGCTTCGTCGAGCGCTGGGCCAAACGCTCGGAGGCGCGCCGATGAGCGTGATCAGCGAACTCATTCCGCCGCAGCCCGCGCCGCCGGAACTCAAGCGCCGGATTACCCCTGCCCGCGTAGCCGCCATAGGTGTCCTCGCGCTTTGGGCCTTTCTGGCCGTCCTGCTCCTTCTCACCGTCGTCAACGGCTGGGACCAGGCGAAATTCCTGCGCTACGGACCGCGCTATCTCAACGGGCTTGGCGTGACGCTGTCGCTGGTCGGCCTTTCCATCGTGCTCGGAGCAATCCTGTCGCTGCCGATCGCCTTTGCCCGCATGGCGCAGAACAGGCTCTTGAACGCGCTTGCCTACGGCTATGTCTACGTTTTCCGCTCGACGCCCCTGCTGGCCCAGCTTTTTCTCATTTATTACGGGCTCGGCAGCTTCAAGCCGCAGTTGGAAACCGTCGGCCTCTGGTGGTTCTTCCGGGAAGCCTGGTATTGCGGGCTCTTGTCCTTTGTCCTCAACACCGCCGCTTATCAGGCGGAAATCCTACGCGGCGCCATAGAGAGCGTGTCGCGGGGCCAGCACGAAGGCGCCGCGGCGCTCGGCCTGTCCAAGCGCGTCGCCTTCCGCAAGATCATCCTGCCGCAGGCCCTCATCGTTGCATTGCGGCCCTATGGCAACGAGATCGTGCTGATGATCAAGGGCTCTGCTGTCGTCGCCATCGTTACCGTTTACGACCTCATGGGCGAAACGCGCTATGCCTTTTCGCGCACCTTCGACTACCAGACCTATCTTTGGGCCGCCGTCTTCTACCTCGCCATGGTCGAGGCGCTGCGGCATATCTGGGCCTGGATCGAAAGGCGCCTGACCCGTCACCTGAAGCGCTAGCAGCAGCCTCCCCTTGAGGCTGCTAACACCCTGTTTTTCAACATATTTCCTGCTAAACAGGAATTGTTAAATCGCCATTAAGCATGGCATGTTCCCCTAAGGACGGCGCAAACGCCGTTCTACAAAAACAATGGGAACTGCTGATGTCTGAAATGGAAAAAATGCTGAAAGGCTACGGCCTGACCACTGCCCAGATCTTGTACCGCCTCCCTGACCATCGGTCCCTGCTGCAAACGTATCTTTGGCAGGATTACGACCTGGCGCCGGATTTCCCGGAAATGAAGGGCTTCCTGAAATTTTGGCAGGAAAAGCTCGAAGGTCCGCTGCATTCGGTCCGCTACGTGCATCGCAAGCTGATCAGCGCCGGCGAATGGCGTGCGGTCAACGGCGAGTTCATCCTCCACTGAACGAAGCTGTGACAGCGTCGGCCTGCCCGATGGACAAAGGTCCGCCGTCAGCTTAAATCCTCGCGAAACGAGGACTGGCATGATGGCAAAGAAGATCGACGAAGAAGCACTGGCAGAAGCCTATAACCGGGCGCTTGCGCTGGAAAAGGCTGGCGATGCGGACGCCGCCGCCAAGGCCTATGAACAAGTCCTGGAACTCGATCCGGACGATCATGGCGGCGCGGCCGTGCGGATGGCTGCCATGGGACGCGGTGACACCCCGCCCAAGGCTCCCGATGCCTATGTGGAAACCCTGTTCGACCAGCACGCCGAAAGTTTTGAGGAAATTCTCGTCGAGCAGCTCGGCTATGCGGTTCCGGTGCTTGTCCGCCAGCGCCTGCAGGAGCTGAAGCTCGGCCCCTTCAAGCGCATGCTGGATCTGGGCTGCGGCACGGGCCTGACCGGCGGCACGCTGCGCGACATGGTGGACGATATCACCGGCATCGATCTGTCGGAAAACATGGTCGAGATTGCCCATGAAAAAGATCTCTACGAGACGCTTTACGTAGCGGAAGCCGAAGACTTTCTCGAAGACAACGAGGAGGAACCCTTCGACCTCGTCACGGCCACCGATGTCCTGCCCTATCTCGGCGCGCTGGAGCCGCTGTTCTTCGGTGCCTCGGAAAACATGGTCCCCGGCGGCATCTTCGTCTTCTCCTCCGAAACGCTTCCCGAGGACGTCCTGTCGGGCCGCTCCTACATGGTGGGGCCGCATCAGCGCTTTGCTCATTCGGAAATCTATATCCGCGAGCGGCTGTCGGCGACCGGCTTCGAGGTGATCGAGATCAGCGAGATCAATGTTCGCATGCAGGATGGTCATCCGACGCCGGGTCACCTGGTGATCGCACGCCTTAAGGGTTGATAGGTCTCTCAGAATACATCTTTGAGATGCATTAACGATTGACTCGCGTTAAGCAAGCATTATCCTCCCATTACAACCATGGGAGGATTGGATGCAGCAGCTTTATCGCGTCTGGGAGGAGAGCGGACTCTTCGGGGTCGTGGATGCCGCAGTCGCCAGCCAGTATCACAACCACTGGATCGCGTTGATCATCGCGCTCTTCATTCCGATCCTGATGATCTTCGCGCGCAACGAAGTCCGCAACCGTCGCCTGCGGATGATCTCGGATTTCATCGCCTCCTACCCGACCACCAAGCCTGCATCTCCGCAAGCCGCTGCCCTGACTGGTGATCCGTTCGCCTACGGCAATAATCCGTCCCTGGAATTTGTCGCATCCAAATACACGTCCGACCTGCAGAGGACGCCGAAAATCCAGCTCTGGATGAATGCAGCGGAAATGGTCACGGAGATCGAGGATCTGATCCAAAAATCCCGGATCTTCGGCAATCGTGGTGACTTCCGCCTGCTTTTTTCCTCGATCGGCTTCATGGCGATGTCCTATTACGGCTTCGTCCACCTATTCGACGCCCTGCAGAATGGGCTGCAGGTCATCACGGCGGCAGATCCGGCCACCTGCCTGCCCGGCACATCCGCTGCCGGTTCCTGCTGCGCCCCGGGCACAGTGCGCAATGAACTTGAGATCGTCGGATCGCTCGCCTTCGCAGGGGCCTTCATCGCGGCGCTGCGCATCTTCATCGGCAGCCTCGCCGTCTTCGATCTCTCCGCCTATACCTTCCTGCGTCAGGCGGTCGAGATCTTCGCCTCGGTGCTGATCGTCATCTTCCTTTATATGGCCTTCGCCGATCCGACGGCCGCCATCACCAGTTTCGCCACCGGCGGCGCCGGCACGCGAACTTGTGGGGAAATCTCGTGGGTGTGGATGGCGCTGGCACCGCTGCTTGGGCTCATGCCGCAAAGCGCCACCAAATTCCTGCTGGTGCGGATGCAGTCGGTGCTGTCATGGGTGAAGATGGATGACGACCGCTTCAACCGCGTCACCCGCTCCACGCCGCTCGATGTCATCGACGGGATCAGCTACGCGACGCGTTTCCGGCTGGAGGAATGCGGCATCTACGATATCCAGAACCTTGCCGTCTACAATCCTATCCTGCTTTACGTGGAATCTCCCTATGGCATCTACCAGACTGTCGATTGGGTCGCCCAAGCGCAGCTTTGCCATATCGTCGGGCTGGAGCGGTTTCTGCTTCTGCGCGAACTGCATGTGCGCACCATCTTCGACCTCGAACGCGCCATTGATTTCCGGATGAGACCCTTCAACAGCCAGGACGAGGGAGACGGGAACGAGATTGCGCAACCGGCGCAAGACGGTGCGCAGCCGGCTGCCGTGCCGCAAGCCTTGCCGCCAGCCTTGCCGGCCGGAGTGCCCGTCGGCCCGGCTTGGGAGGAAACGGACCAGTTCGACCGCATCTATGCGGGCATCCTCTTTGCCGCCACAGATACGATGCGGTCGATTGGCACGATCAGCGGCATCAAGCCCCTGGTGATGGGCGAGGATCGGAAGATGACGCCTGTCGATCTGGAGGACTATTGCCGCCACGCCTGGGAGGCGATCAGCCAGGACGAGAAGCGCATGAAGATCTGCGTCGAATACCTGATGGGCTGGATTGCCGATGATCTGCATGTCCGCCGGCTGCGGCGCGTCTGGCAGGAAATCTCCGACAGCCTCGGCTGGCGCTCCGAACGCCTGGACCGCAGGGCGCCGAAAGTGAAGAGGCCGGATCCACCACCGGCTCCCTGAGGTCGGTGGAGAAACGGCAAAATCGACCGCTGTCTCTTCTCCCGGCACTTCTCATTGGCAGTCGGACAAGCTAGTTTCTCGCCTTGAATGGCGAGGGACCCCATGACGCCGCAGCGCTATCTTCTGGCTCAGGCCTATAATAATGCCTGGGCCAACCATCGGCTCCTGAAGGCCTGCCGGCAATTGTCCGCCGCAGAGCTGCATGCTGAGCGCACCAGCTTCTTCCCGTCGATCATCCATACGCTCAATCACATCCTGACGGTGGATTGGCTTTATATCAGTGCGCTCGAGGGCCACTGTCTTGGGCCGGCTGCCTTCGAGCCGGACATACCATTTCCTGTCTTTGCCGACCTCGAGCGCGAGCAAAGGGCAGAGGACCGGCGGCTGATCGACCACTGTCGTCAGATGGACCGTGAAGCGCTCGCCGTCCAGGTCGAAATCCCGCGCCGGACCTATGTCCAGGTCGAAAGCGCCGACCGCGTCCTCCTCCACCTTTTCCAGCATCAGATCCATCATCGCGGGCAGGTTCACGCCATGCTGGCGGGAACCTCAGTCGCGCCGCCGCAGCTCGACGAATTCTTTCCCGGCGAGCCCGCATCTGAAGCGCTACGTAAACAAGATTTTGCCGAACTCGGCTTCACCGAAGCGATGATCTGGAGTTGATCTGATCCATGATGTATTTCGTTATCAAGTCCCTGCACCTGATGTCCAACTTCGTGCTGATCGGCGGCATGCTGATGAATGCCTTCGTCATCGGCATGGTGCCGCCGGCCATCCGCCCGGGTGTCATTTCGTCGCTGCGCCGATACGATCGCACCGTCACCACGATCGCGCTCGCGGGCACCTGGATCTTCGGCCTGTGGCTCGCCATTGGCTATGTCGGCTTTTCCGAAGGCTGGCTGCATATAAAGTTCCTGCTGGTCATCCTGCTGTCGGCCCTGCACGGCATGCAGGGCGCCTGGATGCGGCGTATGGAAGCCGATCCGAAGCTCGACCCGCCGGCTTTCGTGCGCGCCGGCATGCCGATCATCCTCGTGTCGGTCGTGCTGATCGTCGCACTCGCGGTGATCAAGCCGTTCTGATTCAGCTTCTGACCGGCTCGCTCGGCGGCTCCACATCGGAAGGAGCGGCCGGCTCATCATGCATGTCCGCTGGTCGGGCGGTAATGGGCGCGGCTGGATCCGGCATCGCCGGCGCTGCCGGTTCGGGCGCAGCGTCTTCCATGGGGCTGTCCAGGCGGTAATGCACCTGGTCCAGGCCATCCAGCATGCCATAGGCGATCTCCCGTTCGCCCATGATCGTCTTGTCGGCGCCGAGCTTTTCCAGGTGTTCGATCTCGGCATCGGAATTGGCGCGGCACAGGATCAGCAAGGCCGGGTTCACCTGGCGCGCCTGCATCACCACATTGCCAGCCTCGAAGGCGTTGGGAATGGCCACGACGAGGCTCTTTGCGGCGTTGAGATTGGCAAGCTGCAGGACTTTCGGCGAGGCCGCATTGCCGACGATCACCTCTATGCCCTGTTTCAGAAGCTCGTCGACCCGGTTCTCCGAATCCTCGATCACTAGGAAGGGAATGCCGGAAGATTTCAGGTTGCCGACAACGATGCTGCCCACCCGTCCATAGCCGACGACGACCGCGTGACCCGCCAGATGGCTTGGCGCAAGTTCGCCATCGGCGCCGGCCGTCGTCATCACCGGCTCGCTTTCCCGCGGCGTCGGCGTTTCCTGTCCCGGAACGCCCGGATCAATGTCTGCTCCGGTGGTCTGCGCGATCGAAGCCTCGCCTTCGCCTTCCGGCGCGCGGATCAGCCTTGCCTCCAGGCGCGGGATCAGCTTTTCGCCGAGATAGAACATTACCGGGTTGAGGATGATAGAGATGATGGCGCCGGCGAGAATCAGGTCGCGCCCTTCTTCAGGAAGAAGTTTAAGTCCGACGCCCAGCTCCGCCAGAATAAACGAAAATTCGCCGATTTGGGCAAGACTGGCCGAGATCGTCAGCGCCGTCGGCACCGTCATCCTGAAGGCGAGCACGATCAGGAAGGCGGCCACCGATTTGCCGATCAGGATGATGAAGACGGTGGCCAGTACCGGCAGCGGGTTGGACAAGATGATGTTGGGATCGAACAGCATGCCGACCGACACGAAGAACAGCACGGCAAACGCATCGCGCAACGGCAGGCTCTCCTGCGCCGCCCGGTGCGAGAGCTCGCTTTCCGACAGGATCATGCCGGCGAAAAAGGCTCCGAGCGCCAGCGAAACGCCAAAAAGCTTGGCCGCGCCGAAGGCGACGCCGAGCGCAATGGCCAGCACGCCGAGCCGAAACAGTTCGCGAGACCCGCTGTGGGCGATCCGGTGCAGGATCCAGGGAATGACGCGGCGCCCCACCACCAGCATCAGGCCGAGAAATGCCGCAACCTTCAGAAGCGTCACCGCAATAATGCCGACGATCCCGAGCTCGACGTCCAGCAATTGCGCGACCGCGACGGCCACGGGATCCGGATGCGCAACTTCGCCGCCCATGCTGGCCAAGGCCGGGATCAGCACCAGGGCAAGCACCATGGCGAGATCCTCGACGATCAGCCAGCCGACGGCGATCTTGCCACGCACCGTCTCCACAAGTCGCCGTTCCTGCAGCGCCTTCAACAGCACGACGGTCGAGGCGACAGACAGAGCCAGGCCAAAGACCAGGCTGCCGCCGAGCGGCCAGCCCATCAGTGCGCCCATACCCCAGCCGAGCAAGGTGGCAAAACCGATCTGCACGACCGCGCCCGGCACGGCCACACCGCGGACGGACAGGAGGTCCTTGAGCGAGAAATGCAGGCCGACGCCGAACATCAGCAGGATGACGCCGATTTCCGCCAGTTCAGGCGCCAGGCTCTGGTCGGCAACGAAGCCCGGCGTATGGGGTCCTACCAATATGCCGGCAAAAAGATAACCCACCAGCGGCGGCATTTTGAACCGGTTGGCAATAGCGCCGAAGATGAATGCAAGCACGAGGCCTCCGACGATCGTCGAGATCAATGGCGTATCGTGCGGCATCTGCGTCTCCCTCTGGAAATCTCCTGAAAAGCTGCCATATATGGCGCATGTTGACCAATATGGTTATCTTTGCACATGGATCAAGACGTAGGGCGAATGATTTTGACGCCGGCTTTGTGCCGCGCGGCAAGAGGGCTTGTCGATTGGACGCAAAGCGAACTGGCGGAACGGTCGCAAGTCTCGCGCAGCACGATCCGTGATTTTGAAGGCAGCCGCCATGATATCCATCGGGCGACGGCGGCGCAGATCCGCCATGCCTTCGAGGATGGCGGCGTCGTCTTCGTCAACATGGAAGGCTACGGGCTCGGCGTCTGCATGGACAGCGCGTCTGCGCCCGACCCAAGCTAGATCGTTCTCGCAAGCGGCAGCGGCGAGAACCGGGATGACCGACGGCCCGACGGAAGACGCGCGATGGGCAGAACGTGAGGCGGCGCGAAATCATGCCTTCCGCCGCCTGCCCCCTTTGCCCGGTCCGTCAGTCGCCAAGAATGGCGGACAGGAACCGGCCTTCGAGCTCCGCCAGCTGCGGATCGCCACGCTTGCGAGGATGCGGATGTGGGATCTCGAGGTCGAGCTTGATGCGTCCTTCATCGAGCACGATCACCCGGTCGGCCAGGTGAACCGCCTCCGCCACGTCATGGGTCACGAGCACGGCGGAAAAGCCCAGTTCGCGCCACACGCGCGTGAGCAGCGTCTGCATGCTGATCCGGGTCAGCGCATCGAGCGCGCCGAGCGGTTCGTCGAGTGCCAAGAGGCCCGGCCGGCTGACCAGCGCGCGGGCAAGGGCAACGCGCTGTCTTTGCCCCCCGGAAAGCTGCGACGGCCATGCCCTCGCCTTTTCCGCCAGCTGCACCTCGGCCAGCGCCTCCTCGGCCAGTCTCCTCGCCTCGCTCTTCGGTGCGCCCTCGCCCAGCCCGACCACGACATTGTCGGCAACATCGAACCAGGGCAGCAGCCTTGGCTCCTGGAAGACGATGCGGGCATTCGGCACGATGGGCTGTCCGCCCCGGTCGTGGAAGGTGATCTCGCCTTCGCTCTGCGTATCGAGCCCGACGAGCAGCCGCAGAAGCGTACTCTTGCCGCAACCGCTCTTGCCGACGATGGCGATGAACTGCCCGGCCGGTACATCGAGGTCGATGCCGCGCAAGACACGGTTGTCGCCGAAGCGCTTTTCGATGTCGCGCAGTTTCAATCCGGCGGGCTCCGGCCGCGGACGAGGCTCGGCCACGCGGTAATTGTCTACCTCGCCGCCTTCGGCAACGAAGGCAAGCGGCTGCTGATAAGGTCCGATCGGCATGTGCAGTTCCTCACCCTTGATAGGCTGCGTTCCAGGATAGCGCCCAGCGCTCCAGCGCCCTGGCGATCACGTCGGCGAGTTTGCCGAGCACGGCATAGATGACCAGCGACAGCACCACGACATCCGTCATCATGAATTCGCGGGCCGTATTGGCCATGTGGCCGATCCCAGACGAGGCGGCGATGCTTTCGGACACGATCAGCGTCAGCCACATGATGCCGAGCGCATAGCGAAGCCCGACGAAAATCGACGGCAGGGCGCCTGGAAAGATCACCTTGCGAAACAGCGACCAGCCGCTCATGCCGTAGATGCGGCCCATTTCGATGAGGTCGCGATCGACGTTGCGGACGCCGTGATAGGTGTTGAGGTAGACGGGAAACAGCACGCCGAGCGAGGTGAGGAAAAGCTTTGCCTCCTCGCCGATCCCGAACCACAGGATGACGAGCGGTATCATCGCCAGGTGTGGAATGGTGCGCAGCATCTGCAGCGTCGTATCGGTCAGCTGCTCCGACAGTTTCGAGACGCCATTGGCAATGCCGAGCAGGAAGCCGATCGATCCACCAATCAAGAGGCCGCTCAGGGCCCGGGCACCGCTCACCGCCACGTCATGGGCAAGCTGCCCTGAGGCGGCGACCTCCGAGAAGGCGGCGACCACCTTCAACGGCGAAGGCATGATCCGGTCGGAGATCCAGCCGGCGGAAGACGCCAGCTGCCACAAAAGCACGATGGCGAGCGGCAGAAGGTAGGGCATGTAATGCTGGCGTGAAATGGAAGGCAGGCTGACCTGCCTCCGCTTCACGCCGCGCACCGGATGACGGGCTTCGAGAATATCCACTGTCGTCATAGCTTGGCTCCTCGTCCCGCTCAGGATGCTGCGACCGATTTCAGGGTTGAATGGCCGCCGCCGCCGAATACGCGTTTTCCGCCAAATTCGCTGCCGAAGCTGGTACGCTGTTCCTGCACGCCGATGCCCAGTTCCGGGAACAACAGCTCGGCGACGCGGTAGGCTTCTTCCAGATGCGGATAACCGGAGCCGATCACTGTTTCGATCCCGAGCTCCTGATATTCCCGCAGTCGCGCCGCCACCGTCTTCGGCGATCCGACCAAGGCCGTTCCGGCACCCGATCGCACCAGGCCGATGCCGGCCCACAGATTGGGCGAGACTTCGAGCTTGTCGCGGCGGCCGTTATGCAGCGCCGCCATGCGCTTCTGACCAACTGAATCGGAGCCGGTCGCGAAATGTGCCTGCGCCTTGGCAATGGTGTCGTCGTCGAGCTTGGAGATCAGCTTGTCGGCTGCCGCCCAGGCCTCCTCGTCGGTTTCGCGGACGATGAAATGCAGGCGGATGCCGAAGCTCACCTCCCGCCCCTTGCGCGCCGCAGCCGCCCGCACAGCTTTGATCTTCTCTTCCACCTGTTGCGGCGGCTCGCCCCAGGTCAGGTATTTGTCGGCCCGGCCGGCGAAGAAGTCGATGCCGGCATCCGAAGAGCCGCCGAAATAAAGCGGCGGCCGCGGCTGCTGCACCGTCGGAAAGCCGAGGCGCGCGTCCTTGGCCTTGATATGCTTGCCGTCAAGATCGGCATGGCCGGTGGTCACGAGATCTTCCCAGACCTGGAAGAATTCCTCCGCATGCGCATAGCGCTCGTCATGCGCCTGGAAAATGCCGTCGCCGGCCAGTTCCGCCGGGCTGCCGCCGACGACGATGTTGAGGAGCAGGCGACCCTCCGACACCCGGTCGAGCGCTGCCGCAAGCCGCGCATAATAGGCAGGCGACGCCGTGCCGGGACGGATCGCGACCAGGAATTTCAGCTTTTCCGTAAACGGCGCCAGCGCCGCCGCCGTCACAAAACTCTCCTCGCAGGAAACGCCCGTCGGCAAAAGCACGCCCGAATAGCCGAGCCGGTCGACGGCCGTGGCGATCTCGCGCAGATACCGGTGGTCGGGCGCCCGGTTGAGCTCCGTACCGCCGAGATAGGTGCCGTCGCCGGCCGTCGGAATGAACCAAAGAAAGTCGATGGGTTTGGATACGTCGGTCATGGCATTATCCTTGTCTGACTTCGTTGATCGACTGGTTAGCTCTGCTTCGGACGCCACACGATGTCGGCTATGGTCAGCTTGCGCGGAATGATCTTGAGACTGTAGAATTCGTCCGCCAGCGATTGCTGATAGGCGACCGCCTCGTCCGGAAGCGTCGAAATCGCACCGAGATTGGCGTTGCGGCGAGACAGGGTGACGCGGGTAATCTCCTCCGGCACGCCGGTGATGGAAGCGAGCTGCTTCACCGTCTGGTCGAAATTCGCCTGCGCCACATTGCCGACATTGCGCAGTTCATCGAGAATTTCGGGGATGAGGTCGCCATTGTCCTGCGTGAAATCCCCATTGGCGAGGAAATAGCTCCAGGAGTCCACCACGCCTTCTGCCGTGGTCAGCACCCGCGTCTGCGGGTCGTTCTGCGCAATCGCCGTATAGGGGTCCCAGATCGACCAGGCGTCGATAGAGCCGTTCTTGAAGGCGGCCGCGGCATCGGGCGGCGCAAGGTCCAGGGGCGTAACGTCGGCCAGCGACAGCCCGCCCTTGCGCAACAGCTTCACCGTCACGTTATGGGCACTCGACCCGCGCTTGAAAGCGATCCGCTTGCCCTTCAGATCGGCAAGCGCCTTGATGTCCGAATCCGCGTGGACGAGGATGGCCGAACCGGCCGAACTGCCCCGGTAGGTGCCGACGTAAAGCAGGTTCCCCTTGGCGGCCTGGGCAAACAGCGGCGGCACGTCGCCGGTCGGCCCGAAGTCCAGAGCCCCTGCCCCCAGAGCCTCAAGAAGCGGCGGACCGGACGTGAATTCCGACCAGGTGACGGAGATGCCGCGCGAAGCGAAGCGTTTCTCCAGCGCCCCCTGGCTCTTTGCCAGCGCCAGGACGCCGTTCTTCTGCCAGCCGATGCGAAGCTGTTTGGTCGCCGCCCTCGCCTTGCCGCCGCTCGGTAGGATTGCCGCCGCCGCCGCGGCGCCGAGTAACCCGAGTGTCTGTCTGCGTGTCACCATGTTCGTATCCCTTCCTCTCCTCGACGCCTGCCGACCCTGTCCCTCAAGGCTGGCTGCGTCCGATGACAGAATGGTTCCATACTCTAGCGATCCGGTCGACATTCACTTGTTTCGAAAAATCCCCCCTTGATGAGATTTGATTTCCATCTTCGACGACATCGGGAACGTTAATCTACCCGCAGCTCTAAATCTGCGTTGAAAAGGAAAAACTTTTTGCTGTCCGCGAGCTTCTCCTTGGCCTTGCTTTGTTCTAATCGTCAGGGATCGCTTTTCTGGAGGCCGGCATGGCAAAAGTCGCATTCATTGGTTTGGGCGTTATGGGTTTCCCGATGGCGGGACATCTCAAGGAAAAAGGCGGCCATGAGGTGACGGTCTATAACCGCACCGCCGCCAAGGCCGAGGACTGGGCCCAAAAATTTGGTGGACGCACCGGCGCCACGCCGGCACAAGCCGCAAGCGAAGCCGATTTCGTCTTCACCTGCGTTGGCAATGACGACGATCTCCGCTCGGTGACATTGGGAGATACCGGCGTGCTGGCCGGCATGAAGCGCGGCTCGGTGCTGATCGACAACACCACGGCCAGCGCCGAAGTGGCGCGCGAACTTGAGGCTGCGGCCCGCGAAAAGGGCGTGGATTTCATTGATGCGCCCGTATCGGGCGGCCAGGCCGGTGCTGAAAACGGCGTTCTTACCGTGATGTGCGGCGGCGAGCCGCAGACCTTCGACAAGGCCAAGCCTGTTATTGACGCTTATGCCCGCATGGTCGGCCTGATGGGACCGGTCGGCTCCGGCCAGTTGACCAAGATGATGAACCAGATCTGCATTGCCGGGATTGTCCAGGGCCTCGCCGAGTCGATCCATTTCGGCAAGCAGGCAGGCCTCGACATCGAAAAGGTGATCGAGGTGATCTCCAAGGGTGCGGCCGGCTCCTGGCAGATGGAAAACCGCTACAAGACCATGAATGCCGGCAAATATGATTTCGGCTTCGCGGTCGACTGGATGCGCAAGGATCTTGACATCGTGCTCACTGAAGCCCGCCGCAACGGCGCGAAACTGCCGATGACAGCGCTCGTCGATCAGTTTTATGGAGATGTTCAGGCGTCCGGCGGCAATCGCTGGGACACGTCGTCACTGCTCGCACGGCTCGACAAGAAATAAGCCAGGACTGCGAGTGCGGGCAGCAGAGGCTGCCCGCGCAAGCCTCATCAGTCCTCGCCGGACTTGTGGTTGTCGATCATCATGTAGTCGAGCGGCAGTTCCGTCGTGTACTTGATCTGCTCCATGGCGAAGACCGAGGACACGTCGCGGATTTCGATCTTGGCGATCAGCCGCTTGTAGAAGGCGTCATAGGCGCCGATATCGGGCACGACGACACGCAGAAGATAGTCAACATCGCCGCTCATGCGGTAGAATTCAACCACTTCCGGAAAATCGACCACCACTTCCGAAAACCGCTTCAACCATTCGATCGAGTGGCTGGCAGTGCGGATGGAAACGAAGACGGTCACTTTGGTATTGACCTTGACCGGATCGAGAAGCGCCACCCGGCGACGAATGACGCCGTCTTCTTCCATCTTCTGGATGCGGCGCCAGCACGGCGTCGTCGACAATCCGACTTTCTTCGCGAGATCCGCGACAGCGAGGGTGGAATCTTCCTGCATAATACGCAGGATCTTGCGATCGAGCCGGTCCATCCGAATCCTTTCGAAATGATTTTTCGTTATACACCTAAATCAGGCAGGTTAACCGAATTTCGTTTCAGCGGGCCCATCTATCCACACTCTCTCGCAGTTGCGGTAGAACCTCCGCCTCGAACCACGGATTCTTTCTGAGCCAGCCGCTATTGCGCCAGCTCGGATGCGGAAGCGGCAGCACCCTTGGCCCTTGATTGGTAAGGAAATACTCACGCCAATTCCTCACCGTCTCCGTCATGCCCTTTTTCCGGCGGTTGCCGATATGCCAGGCCTGGGCATATTGACCGATCGCAAGGACCAGCTCGATCTGCGGCATGGCATCGACGACCCGCGTTCGCCAATAAGGCGCGCATTCGCGCCGCGGCGGCAGGTCGCTGCCCTTGGCATCATAGCCCGGAAAACAGAAGCCCATCGGCACGATCGCGAATCGATCTCGATCATAAAACTCGTCGCGGCTGACAGTGAGCCACTCGCGCAGCCGATTGCCCGATGCGTCGTCGAAAGGCAGCCCGCTCTGGTGAACCCGCAGACCCGGCGCCTGGCCCGCAATCAGAATGCGCGCCTTGGGAGAGATCACGGCCACAGGACGCGGTTCATGTGGAAGGCGGTCTGGACCTCCCGGCTCATCCCGGCAGATCCGGCAGGTGGCGATGGCGCGCCTAAGTGCCTCGAGCTGCTCTTCGGCCTGTGGATTTTCGCCCAAATTCACGGCCAACCCACCAGCCGCTTGCTCCAATCCAGCAAGGCGCTGAACGTATCCGGGCTGTCCATCAGGCCGCGGCTGGCGCGCCAGTCCCGCGGCGCGTCGAACTCTCCGGCCCATATGCCCTGTCGTTCCCCCCGCGCTGCCGCTTGCTCCTGCTCGAACTGCCCTGCGGCAACCGCCATTCCTCGGCGCACCAGTTCGGCATTGATGCTCCCTGCACCGGCGCGGCAGGTGACCAGCAGACGGCGGTAACGGTCGCGGCCCCTCCCATGGCAGGTGGCGGCGCTTTGGCGCACCAGACGGGCCAGCAGCTGCCTGGCATCCCGTCCGCAATCCCAGGCGGCGCCGCCTGAGTCCTCGCATGTCTGGTCCAGCTCCGGTGCATCGAGACCGGTCAGTCTCAGCCTCTCGTCGCCGGCGGCGAGGGTGTCGCCATCTATCGCGTGGAAGGGGCCGCTGATCTCGACCTCCTGCGACCGGTCCAGCTTGGCGACGATCAGCAGCAGCAGCGAAAACAAGGCGATCACCAGCACGCCCTCGCGGACCATCCGCAGCGCGCGCATCACAATCCCGCCTCAGGGGAAAACGGAAACTTCACAGAAATGGAAAACAAAACCTTTCCCGGCAGTATCTTCTTAAGGTTTGGAAACTAACCTCTCACCCATTCGGGACATAGTTTGCAAGCCATGAGTAGCGGCGTCAGTACCTCGACGGACAAGATCATCGTGGATCGCTCGCGCAGCCACCGCAACAAGGCTGTGTCTAAAGCCGTGCGCGCTACCCGCGAACGCCTTCAGTCGAGCGCCAACGGCAGCCATGTCTTCGATCGCGACATGCTGGCCATGCATGTCAATGCCGTGCTGCATGGCGCTTCGATCATGCCGCTGGTGGTTGCCCTGGTGACCGCGATCGGCATCTACCTTAATCCGGATGCCCGCCTGTTCGGCTGGGCGCTGGTCATGCTCTGCCTTCACGGCGTCAATGTCCTGCTGGCCCGCCGCGCCGGCCGTAAGGATTTCACCGCGCTCGAAACCACGAAGTGGCGCCGCCGCTTTCTGGTGGCCCAGGTCCTGATCGGCTGCGGCTGGGCAATCTTCGCTCTGCAGGACTGCGCCGCCTGCTCCGGCGATAGCTTCTATTTCTACAAGGGCACGGTGCTGCTGTTCGCCGTGTCGATCAGCGCCATGAGCAGTTTCATGCTGCGGCAGGGCGTGCTGGTGGGCTTTCTGCCGACGGTCGCCTCGCTTCTGGTGACCGCCGTATCGTCGGGCCACATCCTCGATATCGGCCTCACGGCAGCCTGCGCCACGGCGGTAGTGTTCTTTCATTATGTCGCCGATCGTCTCTACCGCTCCAATCTGACGTTGATGTCCTACCAGTCGGAAAAGGACGATCTGATCGCCGAGCTCGAAGTGGCAAAGTCCATGTCCGACGAAGCGCGACGGCGGGCCGAGGAGGCCAATCTTGCCAAGTCGCGCTTTCTCGCCTCCATGTCGCACGAGCTGCGAACCCCGCTCAACGCCATTCTGGGATTTTCCGAGGTGATGAGTTCGGAAGTGCTCGGCCCCCTCGCCAACCCCACATACCGGGAATATTCCGGCGATATCCACCGCTCCGGGCAGCACCTGCTCGACCTCATCAACGAAATCCTCGACCTGTCGCGCATCGAAGCGGGACGCTACGAGCTCAGTGAGGAGTCGCTATCCCTGCTTGAAGTGGCGGAGGATTGCATCGGCATGGTGCAGCTTCGTGCCAGCGCCAAGAACATCACCATCCGCGAGCAGTTCGAAAAGCAGCTCCCGCAGGTCTGGGCCGATGAAAAGGCGATACGCCAGGTTATTCTCAACCTGTTGTCCAATGCCGTGAAGTTCACGCCGCAGGGCGGCGAGATCACCGTAAAAGTCGGCTGGACCGCCGGCGGTGGTCAGTACCTTGCCATCAAGGACAATGGTCCCGGCATTCCGGAAGAAGAAATCCCGGTGGTGCTCTCCGCCTTCGGCCAGGGCTCCATTGCCATCAAGAGCGCCGAACAGGGCACCGGGCTCGGGCTGCCGATTGTGCAGGCCATCCTCGCCAAGCATGACGGCCAGTTCATCCTGCGCTCCAAGCTGCGCGAAGGCACGGAAGCGATCGCCATCCTGCCGTCGACCCGCGTGCTGCAGACTGTCCCGGCCGTCGCCGAAGCAACAGCAGTGGAGCGCCGGCGCCGCAGCTTTGCGTAAAGCATCCCTCTTTTGCAGCCGGCTGGTTTCATGCATAATAGGGGCATGACCAAGCTCCTCGACCGCGCCATCGAAATCGCCAAAGAGCTTCCTGCCGAGATGCAGGATGAATATGCCGGTGTGCTGCTCAGGCTGATGGGCGAGGACGACGGCGAAGTTTACGAACTCACGCCTGAGGAAAAAGCAGATATTGATGAGGCGCTGGCCGAGGTCGAGCGCGGTGAACTCGCGACCGACGAAGAAGTCCGCGCCATGTGGGCAAAGTTTGGCCTGTGAAACTGAGATATACGCCAAGGGCTCTGAGTGAGGTCGAACGCGCCATTTCCTATATTGCAGAGCGCTCGCCTGAAGGCGCGCGGAACGTAGCAGACCGTTTAAACCATCTGTTGATATTGCTGCGCGAACACCCCTTTTCCGGCACCAGCAATAGATACCGGGGCACAAGAACCCTCTTCCTTAAGCCTCATCCATATATGGTGTATTATCAGGTTCGTAATGACGAGATTGTCGTTCTTCGATTTCGTCATACATCGAGACGAGCTCTGTAGGGCCTTTCAGCTCCAAAAACTCCTCACTACCACATACAACGCAAACAACCCGTTGGCGCAGAGCAGGCAGAAGACGGCAAACGAGCCGAGGTCCTTGGCATGCCGGCCGACGGTTGAGATCTCCGGCGAAATGCGGTCCACCAGTTCCTCGATCGCCGTGTTGAGGCTTTCCACCGCAAACAGGATGAGCATCAGCACGAGAAAAACGGAATAGTCGGCAAAGCTCGCGCCAACGGCTGCAAAGAGCACGATGCCGCCCGCGAAGGCATAAACCTCCTGCCGAAAAGCCGCCTCGCGCCATAAGCGCCGCAGGCCCTGCATGGAATAGCGGTAGGAGGCGAGGATCCTGCGGAAGGTCGCCGCTTTTTCGATCGGGCTGTCGAGCGGCGTCTTTTTCATGAAGCTCAGTGGCTCTTGTTGCTGACGCCGGCTTGGTCGAAGGTCGCCATGCCGGAATGACAGGCGGCCGCCGCCTTGACGATGCCGGCCGCGAGTGCCGCACCGGTTCCCTCGCCGAGCCGCATGCCGAGCGCCAGAAGCGGCGTCTTGCCGAGTTTTTCGATCGCCCGCAAATGGCCCGGCTCGCCGGAAACATGGCCGATCAGGCAATGGTCGAGCGCGGTCGGATTGGCAGCCTTGAGGATGGACGCCGCCGCCGTCACCACATAACCGTCGAGCAGGACCGGGATCTTTTCCACCCGGGCGGCGAGGATGGCGCCGACAATGGCTGCGATTTCGCGGCCGCCCAGGCGGCGCAGGATCTCCAGCGGATCATCGAGATGATCCTTGTGAAGCTCGACAGCCTGCTTCACCACGGCAATCTTGCGCGCCAGCAGATCGCCGTGCGAACCGGTGCCAGGTCCGACCCAGTCTTCCGCCTCACCGCCGTAGAGCGCCAGGTTGATGGCCGCCGCAATCGTCGTATTGCCGATGCCCATTTCGCCGATGCAGAGCAGATCCGTACCGCCGGCGATCGCTTCCATGCCAAAGGCCATGGTGGCGGCGCAGTCGCGTTCCGAAAGAGCCGCTTCCATCGCGATGTCGCCGGTCGGATAATCCAGCGCCAGGTCGAAGATCTTCAGCCCGAGGTCATGGGTGACGCAGATCTGGTTGATCGCAGCGCCGCCGGCCGCGAAATTCTCCACCATCTGCTGCGTCACGGAAGATGGGAAGGGCGTGATGCCGTGCCGGGTGACGCCGTGATTGCCGGCAAAGATCGCCACAAGCGGCCGCGTGACGGCGGGCGGCCGCCCTGTCCAGGCGGCAAGCCAATAGGCGATCTCTTCGAGACGACCGAGCGCGCCCGGCGGCTTGGTCAGTTGCGCATCCCTTTCACGGGCGGCAACCAGTGCACGGGAATCCGGCCCGGGAAGGTTCTGCAACAGGGTCCGGAAATCGTCGAAAGGCAGGCCGCTCACGCTCATGAAGGTTCTCTCGGGTCTTATGCGCCGGGCTCGCTTGTGTTTCCCGGCAAATCGCGCTTCTGTGCGCCTCTCTTAGTTCGGGATCGAAGGAGGGACAACTGCCAAACGCGACGCAATTCGTGGCCGACCTCGCCCGTTCGGTCGGCTTCCTCAGCCGCCTGCCGGTGCCGGACCGCTTTTTCCGTGGCCATGACGGCACGATTTCGCGTGCGGTTCGAGCCTTTCCGGCAGCCGGCCTGCTGATCGCCGCCCTCCCGGCGCTGGTGCTTTTCCTGCTCGTAACGGCCGATGGCGATCCGCTGGTGGCAAGCTTTGTGGCACTGGCCCTTCTCAGCCTGATGACCGGTGCCCTGCACGAGGACGGGCTGGCGGATGCGGTGGACGGACTGGGCGGCGGACGTGACCGCGACCATGCGCTCGCCATCATGAAGGACAGCCGCACCGGCTCCTATGGGGTCGTGTCGCTGATCCTCTCCTTCGGGTTGCGTGCGTCGGCGCTGGCGGCCCTGGCGCGCCATGATGCCGGCCTTGCGGCGCTCGCCCTGCTTGCCACGGCTGCGATCAGCCGAGCGCTGATGGTGGCCCATTGGCGGGCACTTGTCCCGGCCCGAGACGGCGGTCTGGCCTCGAATGCCGGCATGCCCGAAGACCGCGCGCGCAACATCGCGCTTCTGACCGGTGCACTGGCGGCGCTCATCCTTCTGATACCCGCAGCCGGTCTGCCCGTCGCGCTCCTGTCGCTGCTCGCTGCAGCCCTTGTCAGCTACGGCTTCACCCGTCTTGCCCGAAAAAAACTCGGCGGCCATACGGGCGATACGATCGGCGCCACCCAGCAATTGACCGAGATTGCCAGCTTGGCAACCCTTGCTCTTGCCATCTGAACCAGTGATATAAAACCCATGATTTCACCCTGCATCCTCATCTGCTCGATCGACATCCAGACCGGCTATTGCTTCGGATGCGGCCGCACGGGCGATGAGATCGCCGGCTGGATCGACTATTCCGATCTCGAGCGGCAGGTGGTGATGGAGGCCCTGCCGGCCCGGCTCGAAACGGTGGAGCGCAAGCCGCGGCGCGAAACGCGACGCAAGCGAATCGCCAGAGAGCGGGGTTTCGCATGAACGCACTTACCGTCCTTCTGCTTTTCCTCGGGGCAGGCCTTGCCCTGCTGATCTTCAACCACGATAGCGGCCGCACCTTCGGGCTGGCCAACGAGGATTTTGGCCAGGCGCTTTATCTGCTGCCGATCGCCGGCCTCCTGTCCGTCGGCATTCTCCAGGGTCGCCGCGGCCAGTTCGGCCAGGTCCTGCGCCAGATCGCCATCTGGCTGGTCATCATCCTGGCACTGGTCGTTGCCTATCTCTACCGCGACGATGCCAGAAGCGTCGGGGCGCGGCTGACGGCCGGCCTTTTGCCCGGAACGGCGGTCGTGGTCACCGGCAGCGATGGCCGCAGCGAAGTGATCATCCACAAGACGCGCGGCGGACATTTCCAGACGAACGTGACGGTGGACGGCAAGGTCCTCGCCATGCTCGTCGACACCGGCGCCAGCAGCGTCGTGCTTTCCTATGACGATGCGCGCGCCATCGGCCTCGACGCGAAGGACCTGAACTACACGGTCAGCGTGATGACCGCCAACGGCCGGGCCATGGCGGCACCCGTGCGCCTTGACGAGATCTCCATCGGGCCGATCGTGCGGCGCAACATCCGCGCCATGGTGGCGGAAGAAGGCCGGCTCGACGAGAGCCTGCTCGGCATGACCTTCCTGTCGACGCTCGGCTCGCTCCAGATGCAGACAGACGAGCTGCGGCTGCGGGATTAGGCTTCCAGCAAAGCGGGCCCTGAGGACATGGTGTCGCCACTCCTCCTGCGAAACTCGCTCGGCGGTGCGCCGATGATCCGCTTGAAGGCGCGGCTGAACGAGGCTTCCGCATCATAGCCGAGCTTCTCGGCCACCGATGCGACCCGCATGCCGTCCTTCAGCCAGAGCCGTGCCTGGTGCATCCGGACCCTTGCGACATAGCGGGCCGGCGTCTCGCCGACAATCCGGGCAAAGCGTTCCGCAAAACCGGATCGCGATGCGCCCATCAGCCGGGCAAGCTCGCCTACCGTCCAGTCCCTGTCCGGCTCCAGATGGATGGCAGCCAGCACTCGACCGATATCGGGGCTGCGCACCGCCGCAATCCAGCCGGAGGTCTGGCCGCAGCCATGCTCGACCCAGGCCCGGATCATCGTCGCCATCAGCACATCCGCCAGCCGCGCCAGGATCCCGCCGGCGCCGACCCGGTCCAGATCCACCTCGCGCGCCATGGCATCCAGGAGATGCGGTATGGCCGGTTCGTTTCTAGCCAGATCACTGGTCAGCATGGTTTCCGGCATCAGCTGCAACACCGGATGCAGCCTGTCGATGTTGAAGCGCATCGAGGCCGTCAGCGCCACGGTGCCGCCGCAGGCATCGGCGCATTGGACGTCGAAGACGCCCTGGCAGACTTCCCGGCGGCCATAGCGGTCGAAGGGCACCGGCACCACATCCGGACGGCTGGTCAGCACATGCCCGTCACCGCGCGGCACCAGGGCCGCATCCCCGGCATTTAGTTGGAGCCAGTCGCCCGAGGGGGTCTGCAGCCATCCGGACCCGGAGGAGATGAAGTGGAAACGGGCCGCCTCCTGTTCCGGAAACAGCGTGCCCCAGGGCTCTGCCAGCCGGCAGCGGCCATAGTCGACGCCGTCGAGGCGCAGGCCCCGCAGCATTTCCGACAGCGGATCACCAGCAGCATCGGGCGAAAAATTGGACGAACGGTCAAGCATGTCGGATTTTCTAGCATGGAAACGACAGGCTGTCACGCCTAAGTCTGCTCCCACTCCCTAGATCCAGGGATAGGATACGAGTCTCCCAAGACAGGACAATGATCATGACAAACAGCACTTTCGATGATGATGACGGTTTGCCCGACGCACCGCCCTCAGCCGATTCTCCCGCCAAGGCCCGGTGGGATGCCATCGTTGCGCTGACGTTAGGAGTCTTCGGCCTGGTCACGGCAGAATTCCTGCCGGCCAGCCTGCTCACGCCGATTTCAGCCGATCTCGGCATCAGTTCGGGCACGGCCGGCCAGACCGTTACCGTCACAGCCGTGGTCGCGGCCTTTGCCGGGCCAGGCATCGTCATCGGCACACGCAGTCTCGATCGCCGCTGGACGCTTCTCGGGTTGACCTTGCTGCTCATCGTCGCCAGCGCGCTCGCAGCCCTGGCCAACGGCCTGACGCTTCTACTTGTCTCCCGCGTCCTGCTGGGCATCGGCCTTGGCGGCTTCTGGGCCATGGCCGGCGCGCTCGCCATGCGGCTCGTGCCGATGGCGCATCTGCCGCGCGCCATGGCGATCATCTTTACCGGCGTTTCGGTCGCCACGGTCACCGCGGCGCCGCTTGGCGCCTATGTCGGCGCAACGCTCGGCTGGCGGGTCGCATTCGTCATATCCGGCGCCGTCGGCATTGTAGCATTGCTCGCCCAGCTCTTCACCGTGCCTTCCCTGCCGCCCGCCGGTCATGCCGGCTTCGGCACGATGATCGCCGTGCTTCAGCGCCCCAAGATCCGCATCGGCCTCTTCGCAACCCTGCTGATCGTCGCCGGCCACTTTGCCGGCTTCACCTATATCCGCCCCTATTTGGAAGGTGTTCCGCGGCTGGATGTGGATATGATCTCGCTCGTGCTGCTGGCCTATGGCATTGGCGGCTTTGTCGGCAATATCGTCGGCGGCATGATCACCGAGCGCAGCGCCACGCTCGGCGTCGTCTTCGCTTCCGGCCTGATCGCAGTCGCGGCCGTGCTGCTCGGACTGTTTGGAGCATCCGCCGTGGCTTCGGCGGTCGCGGTCACGCTTTGGGGGTTTGCCTTCGGCTCCCTGCCGGTCAGCATCCAGAGCTATATCACCCGCGCCGCACAGGATGAGGCGGAAAGTGCCGGCGCCATGCTGCTCACCACATTTCAGGTCGCCATATCCGGCGGCGCGGTGCTCGGCGGCCTGCTGATCGATCTGCAGGGGCCGATGGGCGTGATTTCCTTCCTCGGCATCGCCGCTGCCCTTGGCGCTTCCGTCATGGCTGCGCGCGGCGGCCGGCAGATGCAGCTCAGCGAAGGCTGACCTTCCCTCCTGGCCAGCGATCGGCTGCGGTTAGCTCCGCAGCCGGTAGCCCGTCTTGAACATCCAGCCGATCACAGACAGGCAGATCACCAGGAACAGCCCGATCATGCCCAGGCTGATCAGCGGATTGACGTCGGCGATCTCATAGAAGCTCCAGCGAAAACCGCTGACCAGGTAAAGCACTGGATTGAAATGGCTGACTGCCTGCCAGAAGGGTGGCAGCATATTGATCGAATAGAAGCTGCCGCCGAGAAAGGTCAAAGGCGGCACGATCAGCATGGGCACGAGGTTCAGCTGCTCGAAGCTCTTGGCCCAGACGCCGATAATGAAGCCGAACAGGCTGAAGGTGACCGCCGTCAGCACCAGGAAGACGACCATCATGAAGGGATGGGCGATCCGGATATCGACGAAGAAGGAGGCGGTGATCAGGATGATGACGCCGATGATCAGGCCCTTGCTCGCCGCCGCTCCCACGTAGCCGAGCAGGATTTCCGTCATCGCCACGGGGGCCGAGAGGATTTCATAGATGGTGCCGGTGAATTTCGGGAAATAGATGCCGATCGAGCCATTGCCGATGCATTGCGTCAGCAGGGTCAGCATGATCAGGCCCGGCGTGATGAAGGCGCCATAGGAGACCCCTTCCACCGATTGAATGCGCGAGCCGATCGCAGTCCCGAACACAATGAAGTAAAGCGACGTGGTGATGACCGGCGAGATGACGCTCTGCAACAGCGTTCGCCGCATGCGGGCCATTTCGAACATGTAGATGGATTTGACCGCTTCGAAATTCATGCCTTGTCTCCTACCAGTGCGACGAAGATGTCTTCGAGCGAGCTTTGCCGGGTGGAAAGATCCCGGAAATGGATGTTTTCCTGCGCGAGCGCCGCCAAAAGCGGCACGACGCTGCCCTGCCCGTCCTCGCTCTGGTAATCGTGCAACAAGGCCATGCCATCCTGCGATAGGGTCAGGTCATAGGCCGACAGGCTGGCCGGCAGAGCCGTCAGCGGTTCGGACAGTTCAAGCCGCAGCTGCTTGCGTCCCAGCTTCTTCATCAGCGCCGTCTTCTTTTCGATCAGCAGCAGCTGGCCGCCATTGATGACGCCCACCCGGTCGGCAATCTCCTCGGCCTCTTCGATATAATGGGTGGTGAGGATGATGGTAACGCCGTTGGCCCGCAGCTTTTCCACCACCTGCCACATTTCACGGCGCAGGTTGACGTCGACCCCGGCGGTTGGTTCGTCGAGAAACAGGATTTTCGGCTCATGCGACAGCGCCTTGGCGATCAGCACGCGCCGCTTCATGCCGCCGGAGAGCTCGCGGATCATGTTGTCCTTCTTGCTCCACAACGACAGGTCCTTGAGGACGCTTTCGATCAGCGCCGGATCCGGCTTCTTGCCGTAAACGCCCCGCGAAAAGCTGACCGTATTCCAGACCGTCTCGAACTGGTCGGTGGTCAGTTCCTGCGGCACCAGGCCGATCAGCGAGCGGGTCTGGCGAAAATCCTTGACCACGTCGTGGCCGCCGACCAGCACCGAGCCGCTGCTCGGATTGACGATGCCGCAGATGATCGAAATCAGGGTCGTCTTGCCGGCGCCGTTGGGACCGAGCAGCGCCAGGATCTCGCCTTCCTCGATATCGAGATCGACGCCCTTCAGCGCCTCAAAGCCATTGCCATAGGTCTTCGTAAGCTTCTGGACAGAAACGATGGGTGCCATGGGATTTCTTCTGCGGGAGGAATGGTTTTCGTTAAGTTGCCGCAGATATAGGCAGCCGGCGCATCGAGACCATCCCTCGGGAGAAGAATATTGCGTTCGGTTTTTCGGGCCAATCGCATGCCAGGACACAACAATAGACGCTCAACACCAGGAACGACGGCAAGCAACGCCTGTCATCTTCCCGTGATCTTGCTGCGTCATTGTCGCGCACAGGCAAGCAACGGTCCGCTTCGTGCCGCACACTCGTTCGCGCGACCGTGACGACCCCTTATTTTCTCAAGTGCTTTTTTTGCTTGCCGAATACCTTTGCTCATCACGATGAGCTCCAGCTTCGGAGACAGGGATCCCCCGCAGGCCTTTTCTCCGCCCTCGCCGGCCGCTGGCCGGCGCTTTTTTTCCCACCGGCACACATCCGGTCGCAGTGATGTCAGTCTCAGTGATGTCAGTTGCAGTAATGGCGGCTGCCCTTGCGCGTGCGCAGGTCGAAGTGGAAGTGGTTCCAGTGCTCGGCATTGCTGCCCGGCCCCATGACCGTGCTGAAATATTTGCAGCTGTCGCTGCGCACTGCCTTCAGCAGGCCGCCCTCGCGCATCGAGAACAGGCCCTTCTTGCGCACGTCGATCTCGTGGCCGTCCTTCAGCACGATGCGGCCGATATCGATGGCGTTTCCACGCGCGTGCTCCGACATCGGATTGTATCTTTGGCGGCTGTTGTTCATCCGCCGGCAGGAATAACCGCCCATCGGCACGATCTTGCCGACGCCGGTCAGGTAGCGGTAGCGGGCCGAAGGCGCCAGCTCATTCTTCACCCATTTGGCAAAGGCCAGCGTCGTCTGGCAGTTGAGCGTCACGGCCGGCTTTACGTCGATATTGCCCGATAGGCCGGACAGCGTGACCGGGTAATCGATGCCGCAGCTGGGGCCGTTCGAAATCCGCGGCTTGTCCTGGAATTCGACATTGAGGCGGCGCAATTCAGCACGGCAGCTGACTTCCGACTGCGGCATGACGCTGCGCAGCCAGGGCTGGTTTGGCTCGCTCATCGGGCCGGGCTCGCTCATCGGCCCGGGCAGTCGTGTCGGATTGTTGGGGCGCAGCATCGCCACCTGCTGCGTGCCCGCGCCCGGCGTCCGGCCGGGTGCCGCCGCCGGATTGCTCCAGTCGGCACGGCTGCCGGCCAGATCGCTCTGCAGTCCGGAGCTCTGCCGCTTCGGTGGCACGATCACCCGGTCGTCGGACACAGGCTGACGACGCGATTGGACGGCTCTTGGCGCGTCGGTGCCGATCCCGTCGACGACCGGCTGGTCGCTCGTGCCTTCGGCAATATCGCCCGCCTGCTCTTCGGCAAGTCCGGTGACGTCGCTTTCATCCGGGTCGAAACCGAGTTCCGCATCCATGTTGACGCCGTCTTCCGGCATGCCTGTCGAGGCGGCGGTGTTGCGGCCAGAAGCCTGCTGCATGGCCTCGTCGCTGTCGATCATCGGCAGGCGGCCGGACCGGTTGGCAGATTGCCGCGACATGGACGATTGCGGGGCAGCTGCAGGCCGGCCAAGCGGCTCCGCCTGTACCTGGTCGGGAGCACGCAGATAGGTGCCGCTATCGCCCGTGTAAGCGTCGCTCGGACCGGAACGATAGGCGTAGTCAGCTGCGCTTGCCTGTGAAACGGGCGCCGCATTCATCGGATAAGGAGACTGCGAAACCGGGTCCTGCGGCAGTGACCGTGTCGGGTGGATGGCGCCGACCTGCGCGCCATTGTCGATCGCTGCTGGCGGCACGAGGTCCCCGGAAGAACAGGCCGCCAGCATCGTCGATATCATCAGCAGAGCCACAGCTCGCCGAGAAGGGGAAGCATACGCCATACCAATTGCCATTCTTCCGGTGCCGAGATGACACAGGCGCTCAGTTTAGCCAAACGAGGTAAACGAAGCCTTGAAACATCAAGGCGCTTTCATGGTCTTTTCGCGCGGGGACTGCGCCAGCAACCGGGCATGACGGCAGACAACGGAAGGGAACCAGAACGCGAAAAGCCCGCCGCATTGCTGCAGCGGGCTTCATCCTCGCTCCAGACATCAGGCTGCGTAGGCGCGGCCTGACTGTGCGCGGGAGTGTCCGTCGGACCGGGCATCGAGCCGGAAGGCCGCCAGCAATTCCTGCAGATGCAGGCTTTGTTCGGCGAGAACCTGGCTGGCAGCCGTGGTTTCTTCCACCATGGCCGCGTTCTGCTGGGTCATCTGGTCCATATGGTTGACCGACTTGTTGATCTCCTGCAGCCCCGCCGACTGTTCCTGGGCGGCGGTGGCGATCATCTCCACATGCGCATTGACGCGCTCCACCAGCGTTGCGATCTCCACCAGGGCGTCGCCGGTGGAACGGACCAGCACGACGCCGCCCTCCACTTCGCGGGTGGAATTGCCGATCAGCGTCTTGATCTCCTTGGCGGCATTGGCCGACCGCTGGGCCAGTTCGCGGACCTCCTGGGCGACGACGGCAAAGCCCCTGCCCGCTTCGCCGGCACGCGCCGCCTCGACGCCCGCATTCAAGGCCAGAAGATTGGTCTGGAAGGCGATCTCGTCGATCACCGAGATGATCTGGCTGATCTTGCTGGAGGAATCCTCGATGCGGCCCATGGCGTCGATCGCATTGCGGACGATGTCGCCGGAGCGGCTGGCGCTCTGCTTGGTTTCGCTGACCATGCTGCGCGCCTCGCGGGCCCGCTCCGAGGCGGTGCGAACCGTCGCGGTGATCTCGTCGAGCGCGGCTGCGGTTTCCTCCAAGGCTGCCGCCTGCTGTTCGGTGCGCTTGGCCAGATTGCCGGTTGCGCCGGAAATGTCGGAAGCGCTGTCGCGCACCACGAGGCTGGTGTCGGAAATCGCTGCGACCGCATCTTTCAGGGCGCCGACGGCGGCGTTGAAATCGTGCTGGATCTTGGCGTAATCGGCGCCGATATCGTTGACCGAAACGGAAAGATCGCCGGCGGCAAGGCCTTCCAGGGCGCGGCCGAGTTCCTGCATGGCATGCGACTGGCGCTGTGCGGCGCCGCTCATGCTGCGTTCGTTTTCCGAACGCTCCTGGGCAATCATCCGCTGCTGCTCGGCTTCGCGCGCCTGCAGGGTCGAGCGTTCCTCGACGGAATCGCGCAGCACCAGAAGGGCGCGGGCCATGTCGCCGATCTCGTTCTTTTCCTGCGTGCAGGGCACGGCTACGCCCGTCTCACCCGTGGCGATCTTCTGCAGCACCTGCTTGACCTTGCCGAGCGGCCCGGTCACGCTCTTGACGGCGATCCAGGCACCACCGACAAGGATCAGCGCGCCGATCGCGAATATGCCGGAAAAGTTCAGCGCGTCGCGGCGGAACATGGCATGCAGATCGTCCACGTAAACGCCGGTGCCGACCACCCATCCCCAGGGCACAAAGCCCGCCACATGCGAATATTTCTCGACCGGCTGTTCGGCGCCCGGCTTCGGCCAGTAGTAGTCCACAAAACCCTTGCCGCTGGCCTTCACCACATTGACGAATTCGACGAACAGGAATTTGCCGTTGGGATCCTTGTTCTGCGTGAGGTCCGAGCCGTTCAGTTCCGGCTTGATCGGGTGCATGACCATGCGCGGCTGCATGTCGTTGATCCAGAAATAGCCTGACCCGTCGCCATAGCGCATCGCGCCGATGATCGCCTTGGCTTCCGTCTGCGCCTGCTCGCGGCTCATCGTGCCGGCCGTTTCCAGCCCTTGATACTTCTTGAGCACCGTGAGCGCGATGTCGTTCATCTGCGCCAGGCCGGCCTTGCGCTCGTGCTCGGAGGAGCGATAGGCCTGGAACAGGCTGAAGGTCATCGCCCCGCCCAGGATAACGAGCGAAAGCACGACAAGACTGTAAAGCCGCACTGAAATGGTAAGACGCTGCATGGATTCCCCCCTTTTTCGGTGAGCCAAGTCTAACGGAGGATCGTTACTAGGTGGTGAAGCCACATTTGCCTCGCCGGTGACGCGAGTAAGGACTGGCTAAATTTGCAAAACCTGGAAGCCCTTCTACCGCCCCCCGCTCAGAACAAGCATCCAAGCTTCGAAAATCGGCTGGGATTTTGTTGTCATTCGCTCTAGCCTGCCTGCGGGAGGAAGACGATGATCAAGGGGATTGCTGCATGAACGAGACTGCAAAGCCGAGCGGAGAACTGACCCTGCGCACCCTGGCCATGCCTGCGGATGCCAATGCCGCCGGCGATATTTTCGGCGGCTGGGTTATGGCGCAGATGGATCTGGCCAGCGGCATCCGTGCCGGCGAGCGCGCCCAGGGACGGGTCGTTACCGCCGGCGTCAAGGAAATGGCCTTCGAACTGCCGGTCAAGATCGGCGATACGCTCAACGTTTATACCGAGATCACCAGGGTGGGCCGCACCTCGATCACCCTCAATGTCGAAGCCTGGGCGCACCGAGCTCGCCACCGGGTGCTGGAAAAGGTCACCGCCGGCACCTTTGTTATGGTGGCACTCGACGACGACGGCAAGCCGACGCCCGTGCCCACGGAAGGATAGCCGGGACCTGAACTCCACCCGGGACCGGATTGTCAGCTGGCTGAAGCCGTGACCGCCCTGGACTTTTTCCGTGGCAACATCAGGTAGTTCCGGAAAGCGGCCCGCCATGCTCAACGGAAAGATGTGCCGATGCGTTCACGCTCGAGAAGGCTCGCAACAGCCGCAGCCGCCCTCTTGTTGTTCGCCCAAGGGGAACATGCCATGTCTGAAGACAGCCCATACATGAAGCGTTCGAGGGAGTTTCTTCCCTTTGCTTTGGAAATCGACCGCGCGACCGCCGAAGCCTTTGCGAACAAATCCGTGTCGGACCTGCAAGCAATATATGAACGGCTGGAAACAGAGGCGGACAGAAGTCAGCAATTCCTCGGCAATGGTGGCGCGGCCACTGCCTGCGACGTCGCCCAGTCTACCCTGCTGATCGTCGTCGGATTCTCCATCAACAAAATGGACGGGCAAGGTCGCTACGAGGACTGGATGGAAGATGAGAGCCTTCGATTGCTTTCGGATTACAGACAGCTTGTTGCTGCCTGCGGCGAGGATGCCAAGACACCGGCGCTTTCACGCATCACGGAGGAAATGATCAAGAATCTGTAGATCATGCCAGCGTCCACGGCATTCGCTTTCTCTCAGGTCCGAAGGTCGATCATAGCTGCACGCGAGACGCGAAAGCCTCGTGCCAGAAACGTTCCCCACCTCGTCAGGCCAACTTCCTCGAAAGCATGGGTAAGCGCCCTCTGCCGAGGACGAAAGTCATGTCTGGTCTGCGTCAACATGGCGGATGTTACCTGCGGCAAATTTGAGATAGCGCATTCCCGATAGTAGGTTCAAGAATAGTCTGGATGTATGCAATATGGGATTGGTTCCCGATCGTCTTCTTCCAGTTCAAGATCCTGGTCTTGGGTGTGGGCATGTTCTTCGCCATCAAGTGGCATCGCGATCAGGCGAAGAGTGACCAATCCAGGGAATACCGAACGCCTGCCGAATAGAGAAGACCTGCCATCTCGACCGCTCAGGCCGAAAGTCATCTTCCGCTTCGAGCCGTGAACGACCCGCCGCCTGTCATGGGAGAGCTTGCAATCTTTTCGCGGCTTCTGAGGCGAAATGTCAGCAGCGTCAACGAGCGAGAGAGATGAAGACATACACCCTCGTGTCACTCCTTCTGCAGTGCGTCTTCCTTATCGCTCACCTGATGCTGCGCATTGATTTCCGCGGATCCAACATCCTAAATTTTGCCATCCTGATCAATGCATTCGTCTGCAATTTGCTCATATACAGGCAGAGGCGGTGATGCTGATGCCAACGCTGGAGTCTGCAGCTTCGCGACGGCGCCGGCTTCATTCCCAACCCGATGGGAGTCATGTTTGGATGAACAAAATTTCCCGTCTGCGCCAACTGAACCGTCCCATAAGAAACGGCAGGTCACAGAATGTGACCTGCCGAACATGTCGCTACGATATCGCGTAACCGAGATCAGAAATCGAGCTCGAGACCTTCTTCGCAGAAATCGAACTTGGCGGGCTCCGATTCGGATCCGTCTGCAAAGGCTGCCTTGACCCACTGGCCGCAGCTTTCATTGTTTGTGCTTTTGTCCCAAACAAGATCGACAGTCGCGCCCGGCTTGATGCCGCTGCCGATGTCGAAATATCCCCATTCTTTCTTGTTTTCCGATACCAATACCTTGGTAATAGCCGATTTCGTGGAATTTGTCGCCGTGAAGGAGAATTCTGCAGCGTAAACCGAGGTAGCGGTTAATCCGCTCATCGCTATACTAAAGGAAAGTGCTACAAAGCCCGTGCGAACGCTGGTGATATTCATGTCTGTCCTTGAAGGAATTTGAGTTCTACATGGGCCATCTTGCATTCTCCGTCCGCAAAGTCGACGGAAATGATGCAGCCTGCGTCCGCACTTGTGTTCCATTATTGGGTAAAGTTCGCAAATACACCGGGCCAATGTCGATGCTTGGCTATCCAGCGTGACCGTCGCGACGTCTCACGCTTCGGAAAGCCGCCTTCGTTAAACCCTCATCACGGCAAAAGCAGCTCTGCTGCTCTCACCAGGTCCGGGACTTCCGCATAAGGCAGCCAATCCGGATTGCCGGTTTCACCCCGCCGGTTCACCCAGATCCCGCGCAGGCCGAGTTCGTGGCAGGCCTTCATGTCCCAATACATGCCCATGGCCACATGCACCGTCTCGTCCGGCGTCACGCCCATCCTCTGATAGGCGTATTCGAACAGCTGCCGTGATGGCTTGTAGGCCTGCGCCTGCTCGGCGGTGATGACATAGTCGAAGGGCACGCCGATGCTCGCCACGGTCGGGGCGATCAGGTCATCGTCGGAATTGGTGAAGATCGCCAGCTTGTAATGTTGGCGCAGCCGCCGCAAGGCGTCCGGCACATCGGCATGCGGTCCCATCCGCTTCGGCGCCGAAGCGATCCACTCGACGTCCTCTGGGTTCAAGGTCAGGCCATGGTGTTCAAAGGCCGCGGTGAAGCCGATCCGCAGGATGTCCTTGTAAAGACGGTGCGGTCGCTCCGCCGTCAACCGGCGCCCCTGTGCCGAAAATTGATCGAGAATCGCCGATGCACCGACACCGCGTGGATCATGCGCTGCGAGGACCATATCGATCTCGTGCAGAAGCACTTCGTACCACTGCACCAATGTACCATAGCAGTCGAAGGTGATGACCTTCGGTGCGGGATGGAGCTTGAACATCGGACCGTCGATTTGCGCCATGGAGAAAACCTGCTGCTTGGGTGAACGGAGGCTGAAAGAACAGTCAATTTTCAAATGGGACGCTTGGGCCGCGTGACATCCCCCTTAGCCCTGTAAATAAACAGAACCCTTATCGAAACTCAGCCCCGGAAACACCTTGCTGGTCAGGTTGTTCGGATCCACACCGAACTGTCGGTAAAGCATGGCGGCCGCCACCTCGCGCACGTCGCCGGTCGGCATCAGGTCCCGGTTGTCGAGCAGCTTGTCCGGCGAAAGCCCCGGCCATTGGCCGAGAACCCTGCCGCCGGCAACGGCGCCGCCCGCCAGGATGGCGAGCCCGCCGGTGCCGTGGTCGGTGCCACCGGTGCCGTTTTCACGCGCCGTCCGGCCGAATTCGGTCATTGCCAGCACCACCGTCTTCTTCCAGGCCTCCTCGCCAAGCGTCTGCTTCAGGGTGACAATGGCCGTCGCCAGGCCGCGGGCAGCTTTGCGGAATTGCCCCTTCTGGCCCACATGCGTGTCCCAGCCATGGATGGAGAAACTGGCGATCCGGTAATCCTCGCGCAGCATGCCACCTGCCAGCTTCGCCATGTCCGCCGTGCCAGTCCCGCGCTTGTCCCCGCCATGAAGCGCATCGGACGACATATCTGTCCGCCTCGCCTCCTGCATCGCCCGGGTAAAAGCCTCGTCGCCTGCATAAAGCCGGTCGAGGAAGGACATCTCGTCCTCGGCTAGCGCAAAATTGCTCTGGCTCGACCAGGAATCCGCCTCGTTAGGTCCGGTCAGGATGAGTTCCAGAGACGTGTTGATGTCGATCGCCTTGCGCGTTTCCGAACGGGGCATGACCGACAGCGTCCGGTTCAGCCAGCCGCTGCGCTGGCTCCCATTGACACCACCATTTTCGAGAATGTCCTGACCGTCGAAATGGCTGCGCTGATCCCGGTAGGGCGTCGATACCGCATGCGCGAAGGAGAGTTCGCCCGCCTGCCAGAGCGGCATCAGCGCCGAGGCTGCTGGATGGAGGCCGAAGAAGCCGTCCAGGTCCAGAAGCCCGCTGTCGGGTGTCAGCCCCAGCTTCGGCCGCAGGCCGGCATAGGCGGGGTCGCCATAGGGCTGTACCAGGTCGAGCCCGTCCATGGCGCCGCGCAGGATGATGGTGACGAACCGGGCGTCGCCGGGCATGGCGGCGAAGCTCACGGGCGTCAGCACAGGCGCCGCAGCGGCACAGCAGGCGCCGGCCAAAAAGCCGCGGCGCGACAGCAGCAGGCGGTTTTGCAGGGTCATCGTTATCTCCTGTTGAACTCGGGCGAGGCGAGAACCATGGTGATCCCATGCACCTTGTTGGGCGCCTGCGAAATGATGTTTCGGGTTTGCGGCGTGGCCGCATCGCCGAGTGCCGCTTCCAGAAATTGCGACGGCTCGAGCTTGCCGGCAAAAGTGCGCGCCACCTTCTGCGACCAGGCGATCCTCTCGCTGAGCTGGCTGGCGGTCAGCCAGGCGGAGGCATCGTCGGCAAAGCCTGCCGGGCTCGGCGGCTGCCATATGGGCTGCCCCATCCTTTGCAGCGCCGCAAGCGTCAGCGCATTGGCGGTCGCCGCCCGCTGCTTGGCTTCTTCCCGGGCTGTCGCACTGCTCGCCATGTCGATTGCCTTGCCCATTGGGCCATCGGCCGCTTCGCTGTTTTCCATGTCGCGCAGAAGCGTGGCGAAATTCCCTTCCGGAAGATCCAGTGCGCGAAAGCCCGAGGCGATGAATTCGAACGGCCGCTTGATCTTCTGACCCGGATCGGACCATGCCCGCGGCTGCTGCAGCATGGCCCGGTAGACCTCCGTCAGATTGCCGCCGCTTGCCGTCCATGCGGCCACCATGGGGGCGAGCATGTCCGGCGGCGGCGTGTCGGAAATGAAATGCGACAGCAGCTTGCGGCAGATATGCTCGGCCGTTTTCGGATGGGCGGCCAGGTCCTCGAGCATCAGCACATGGTCCTGCCCCGCGCCTTCGTCGTCACCATAAGTTCGCCCGAGCAGGCTGATCGCCCCGCCCTCGGCGAAGCGCGGCCGATGCACCACGTCCAGCGAACGGTTGTCGACCGAAAGCCCGGTGAGGATCAGGGCGGCGGCGCGCACGTCGTCCTGGCCATAGCCGCTGCCGGCACCGAGCGTATGCAGTTCAAGCAGTTCGCGTGCAAGATTTTCGTTCAGGCCTCGTCCGGCCCTCTGGCCGGCGACCGAATCGGGCCCGACGCTTTGCACCTGGTCCAGATAGATCAGCATGGCCGGATGCAGCACGGCCGCGGCCAGAAGCCGCGAGAACGAGCCGCCGAGATGCGGACGGATGGCTTCCGCCTCGTGGAGCGGCACCACCATCCGCATCGGCAGGGATTTCAGCGCGCTGGTGGAAAAATGGTCGGTCCAGAAGCTCGCCAGGCGCTCAAAGAAGCCGAGCGGCGAATTCACCGCCTGGGCCAGCCGCGCGACCGCATCCTGGCGGTAGATGGCCTGCGCTTCCCGCTGCGTTTGCCGCCGGATCGTTTCGTTCGGCTTTCCGTCCCTGGCCGCCTTGGCCTCGGCGGCACGCAGCGAAATGACCCGCGTCGCCGTTTCGCGCCGACCGACAATGCCTTCCCGGGGAAAGCGCGGCTTCTTGGAAACGCCCTGCTTCACCTGGTCGAGAAGACCGTCCGCATCGGCAGGCATCGCGTCGCCCGGACGCAGGCCGTATCCAAAGCGGATGGCCGCAAATGTCGGATCTGCAAGGGCCATTCGCACTCCTTGATTGGCTGAATCAGGGTCGGGGAAAAAAGTGTCGGAAACCGCTTGGAAATAGGGCTATTTCGGGACATGTCCAATTTGCGCTCATGCTCGTGCCCCACCACCCCACCAGCCGCCTCGTTTCCCTTTTGTACCGGTTTTTGCCCCGCCACCTCTTCCCTTTGACCGCGACTGCCTCCATATTTGCCCTATGGCGAGATCCCCCAAAACATCACCCTCCGCGAAATCCGGTTTCGCCGAAGCTCCGCAATCGTCCTTCGAGGGCGCGCCCTTGTCCGGCTCCGTCGCCGACTGGGTGAAGCAGCTGGAAGCCGAGGCGGAATCCTCCGGCGTCGAAACGCAGCGCGAGATCGCCTCCAAGGCGGGAAAACACCGCAAGAAGATCGAGATCGCCGCCCGCGAGGAAGCGATCAAGGCCGCGGCGAAGGACAAGCCGCAAACGGCCAAGCATACGACCGCCGGCAAGACCGCCCGCGGCGTGTCGATCGGCGCCTCGTCCGATCCGAAAACCCGCGCCGCCGCCGGCCTCAACCCGGTCGCCGGCATGGACGTGTCGCTGGAGGAAGCCGCCAATCTGGCGCCCGGCGCGGTCACCGCCACGGTGGAAGCGCTGTCGGCGCTGATCGAGAGCGGCAACCCCTTGTTCAAGGACGGCAAGCTGTGGACGCCGCACCGCCCCCACCGGCCGGAAAAATCCGAGGGCGGCGTTTCCATCCACATGGTTTCCGACTACCAGCCGGCCGGCGACCAGCCGACGGCAATCGCCGATCTTGTCGAGGGCATCAACAACAACGAGCGTTCCCAGGTCCTGCTCGGCGTCACCGGCTCCGGCAAAACCTTCACCATGGCCAAGGTGATCGAGGCGACCCAGCGCCCGGCGGTCATCCTCGCGCCCAACAAGACGCTCGCCGCCCAGCTTTATTCCGAGTTCAAGAACTTCTTCCCCGACAATGCGGTGGAATATTTCGTTTCCTATTACGATTATTACCAGCCGGAAGCCTATGTGCCGCGCTCCGATACCTTCATCGAGAAGGAGAGCTCGATCAACGAGCAGATCGACCGGATGCGCCATTCCGCCACCCGCTCGCTGCTCGAACGCGACGATTGCATCATCGTCGCCTCGGTGTCATGCATCTACGGTATCGGCTCGGTGGAAACCTATACGGCCATGACCTTCCAGATGGCCGTCGGCGACCGGCTCGACCAGCGTCAGCTGTTGGCCGATCTCGTCGCTCAGCAATACAAGCGCCGCGACTTGGATTTTACCCGCGGCTCCTTCCGGGTCCGCGGCGACACGATCGAAATCTTCCCGGCCCACCTGGAAGATGCCGCCTGGCGCATCAGCATGTTCGGCGACGAGATCGACGCGATCACCGAATTCGATCCCCTCACCGGCCACAAGACCGGCGACCTGAAATCGGTCAAAATCTACGCCAATTCCCACTATGTCACGCCGCGCCCCACCCTCAACGGCGCCATCAAGTCGATCAAGGAAGAACTGAAGCACCGCCTCGCCGAGCTGGAAAAGGGCGGCCGCCTGCTGGAAGCCCAGCGGCTGGAACAGCGCACCCGCTACGATATCGAAATGCTGGAAGCCACCGGCTCCTGCGCCGGCATCGAGAACTATTCGCGCTATCTCACCGGCCGCACCCCCGGCGAGCCGCCGCCGACCCTGTTTGAATACATTCCTGACAATGCCCTACTGTTCATCGACGAGAGCCACGTTTCCGTCAGCCAGATCGGCGGCATGTACCGGGGCGACTTCAGACGTAAGGCAACATTGGCGGAATACGGTTTCCGCCTGCCCTCCTGCATGGACAACCGGCCGCTGCGCTTCGAGGAATGGGATGCCATGCGCCCGCTCACCGTCGCCGTCTCGGCCACGCCCGGCAATTGGGAAATGGAACAGTCCGGCGGCGTGTTTGCCGAACAGGTCATCCGCCCGACCGGCCTCATCGACCCGCCCGTGGAAGTCCGCTCCGCCCGCAGCCAGGTGGATGACGTGCTCGGCGAGATCCGCGAAACCGCGGAAAAGGGCTATCGCACCCTCTGCACCGTGCTCACCAAGCGCATGGCCGAGGACCTCACCGAATACCTGCACGAACAGGGGGTTCGCGTGAGGTACATGCATAGTGATATCGACACGCTGGAGCGTATCGAGATCATCCGCGACCTGCGCCTCGGTGCTTTCGACGTGCTGATCGGCATCAACCTCCTGCGCGAAGGCCTCGACATTCCCGAATGCGGCTTCGTCGCCATTCTCGATGCCGACAAGGAAGGCTTTCTGCGCTCCGAAACCTCCTTGATCCAGACCATCGGCCGTGCCGCCCGTAACGTGGACGGCAAGGTCATCCTCTATGCCGACAAGATCACCGGCTCCATGCAGCGCGCCATGGACGAGACCGCCCGGCGCCGCGAAAAGCAGATGGCCTATAATACCGAACACGGCATCACGCCGGAATCGGTGAAGGCGCGCATTTCCGATATCCTCGATTCGGTCTACGAGCGCGACCATGTCCGCGCCGATATTTCCGGCGCTTCGGGCAAGGGCTTTGCGGATGGCGGCCACCTGGTCGGCAACAATCTCCAGGCGCATCTCAACGCGCTGGAAAAGGACATGCGCAATGCCGCCGCCGATCTCGATTTCGAAAAGGCCGCCCGCCTGCGCGACGAGATCAAGCGCCTGAAAGCCGCCGAACTGGCGGTCATGGATGATCCCATCGCCCGCGACGAAGCGCGGCAGCTGGAAGGCGGCTCGGGAAAGAGCGGCAAGCCCGCAAGCGGCAAGAGCAAAAGCGGAGCAAGGGGCGGCAACGACTCGATCTCCCCCCTTGAGGGGGAGATGTCCGGCAGGACAGAGGGGGGTGAGGAGCGGTCTGCGGAGGAGAGCAATCGATCCAGCGAATCGATTGCAGCGACGAACGCCCGGAGCCAAGGCGACGGGCGGGGAGACGGTGCCTCGGGCAAATCCCTCTTCGCCAAACCCAGCCTCGACGACATGGGCCCGGGCACGGACACCGCTCGCCCGCTCTTCCGCCGCAACACGCTCGACGAAATGACCGTCGGCCGCACGGAAAAGCCTGTCCCCAGCACACTGCCGCCCAAGCCGTCGCGTGACCCCAACCGCCGCTTCTCGCCGCTGCTGGAAGGCCTGCCGGAACGCGCGGATCCCTCAGCGCCAATCGGTAGCAAGGACGACCCCCGCCCCGTCGTGCGTGGCAAGGTCGGCGCTGGGAGCTACGAGGATGCGGGCGAGCAGAAGCGCAAGAGCCGCACCAAGGGCAAGACGGGGCGACCGGGGCGGTAAGGCTTGACCAGATCTGCCGCGTCTTCATAATTAGCCAAGCCTGAGGTATTCCTATGGATTCGATCACTGTCCGCATTCCGAACGAGACAGCGGCCCGCCTGGCTAGGCTGGCGGAAAAACTGTCGCGCCCCGCAAGCACCGTGGCCGCTGACGCCATCGAAGATTTCCTCGCGCGGGAGGAATGGCAGCTGGCTGAAATCGAGGCCGGACTTGCCGAGGCCCATCGCGGTGAATTTGCTACGGACGCCGAGGTCGATGCCGTGCTCACCCGCTTTGGCGTCGCCCCGCGCCCCGTCTGATGTTGCCCATCCGCTACACGAAGCGCGCACTCGGGCGGCTGCGGCATGTGGGAGACTGGATCGGTCAGGACAATCCCGCCGCAGCAGAACGAGTCGTAGCGCGGATCGCCAGATCCATAGATCTGCTTCGCGACCATCCCCACAAGGGCCGCCCCGGTCGTCTCGCCGATACGCGGGAATTCGTTCTGACGGACATCCCATACATCATCGTTTATCGCCTCATGCCGAACCACATCCAGATCATCACCATCATGCACACATCGCAGCGATGGCCGGATCGGCTATGACGGGCGAGGATCCCGGCGAGCAGAAGCGCAAGGGACGGATCAAGGACAAGATGGGCCGGCCGGGGCGGTAATTCAGGCCCCTTGTCCTGTGCTCTCAGCTAGAGAAGCGCCAGGAATTCATGCAGACGGCTCATGACGAGCCTAGACGCAGCACCGAGGCGCGATGTTCTTGGGCCGCACCAGAGAAGGCCGGGTAAACATCATCTGTACCATCATCGCTTCTTAAATGCGCCAAATTGCGACGGCACAACTGGCATGAATGGGTATCTAGACTGATCGCACGACCAGACGAGTTTCTCCCTCACATCTTGAAAAACGACCGCAGAATTCGTTATGAAATCAACCCATTGCTCGGAACCAGTCACGAATAGAGAGGTGCAAACGCACCACTTCATCCTCAGCAAGGGGTTTGCAATGCGCAATGGGACCGCGAAGCACGTTGAGTGTAGCGGTGACTCGTTCAAGCGCTTTGATATCCTGAAAGATATCGTTGAAGTCGCTCCAATTGGATTTGATGATCTCTGACAGCTCACCAAAAGTAGTGTAATCGATTGCCTCTTGCGATCGTACAGAAACACCAAATTCCTTTTCTTTTTTCCGCGTTGACGCGACATGGCTTTTCACATTTTCAGGCACCCTAACATGCCACCATTGTTCACCGTGCTTCTCGAAGAGAACGTCCACAACAAGAGAGCGAATGGAGTTTTCCAGACAGTAGAAAACACGATAGTGGGCGCTCATTTCAGCGGCTTCACGACGGATTTTCTGTTCAAACTGCGGATAATAAGTTTCGTCGATCTTTTGTTCGTTCGGCGGCAAATGCCCTAAGTCGACTTCGTAATCGCGCTCAACCCGTTGTATCGCAGCCTCGATGGCTAAGTTGTTCAAGGCAAACAGGCGAATACGGTCAGCTAGGCTATTCATTGGTCAAGAGGTTCGCTCGAATTGCGGAAAAAATCGCGTTATAGACGTTAACGTCGGTCGTCTCAGGCAAATTGACGTTGATCGTGTAAGCAAGTCGCAATTCGGGCGACGAACTTGATCTAGATTCGTGCTTCACCAACGACTTTGAGATCCCCAACGGTTCAAGCTTTTCAACCGCAGGCACAACGGCTGAATCAAAATCCGCAAGTTGCTTGCAGGCCTTGAAGCTTCCGACAATGGCGCCGACTGCTCCGTCGCTTGGTTCTTTTCCAGTTACTTCAACCACGAGGTTTTTCAACTTGTCGTCCGTGAGTGCGTGCGCGAATTCATTCTTCTGGAATATGTCTGAGTAACCATTCCTCATGGCCTCGGCCATGGCTGCGCCGCTACTGTCGGCATTACGGAAACGAGTATATAGCTCTGTTGGCGTCCCATCGCTTTGAATGAAGCCGAGTCGCTTCAAGAACGGGATGAACGGCTTCGCACTGCCAGAGCCATATCCTAGAACAGTTGCCTGGAAATCCTGGGTGTAGCGTGGCGGTACTTTTGCCTGCTGTATCTTCTCAAAAATTTTCCCAATTAAGCCGGTGGAATTCATGAATGGTGGTAAAGCCATGCGTCTCCCTCTCGCTCTCCTGCTGACATACGTTAAAGGGAAGCGGGCAGCGTCGTAAAGTAACGAATTAGAAGTTCAAAAGAATGCTGAACCTATCCTTAGGCTTGTATATCAACGTAGTGGCTGGACCGCGTTGGTAGTTGAAGAACTACGTAGCTCGTCATCATCAGAAGTCTCCAAAACGTCTCCTGTCGCCTTTAATCCTGGAAGAAATGGGCGGCCTCAACCGGCGCTATTCTTCTCCCTACACATCACGGAGAGTGGCTTATGTTCCCCCACACGCTTCAACGGATCCCCATGCGACTCCTCCTCGCCTTCACCCTCCTCGCCCTCTCCTTTCTCCCGGCGAGTGCAGAGACCTTCAAAACCCCGCAGGCGCTGATCAAGGCGCTTTATGCCTACGACACGGCCGAAACGCCTGAGGATGCGCCCTCGCCCTACCAGCCCTTCTTCTCGCGCGGGTTGAAAAAACTGTTCCAGAAGGACCGCGATGCCACCGGCGAGGGCGAGGTCGGGGCGGTGGATTTCGATCCGGTGATTTCCGGCCAGGATGGCGAGGCGAAGGGGATAAAACTTTCGCCGCCGATCCTCACCGGCGACCGGGCCGAGCTGGAAGTGTATTTCCGCAACGGCACGGAGAAGGTGACGCTCTATTACACGCTGGTGCGCGAAGGCGGCGGCTGGAAGGTGGACGACATCGCCAACCAGGAAGGCGAATTCCCCTGGAGCCTGCGCGATTTGCTCGGCGGCCAGTAGCGCATCCCTTCCGGCACGACTTCTATGACGTCTCTCGCCGCGCCGACGGGCGGCGGCTGGATCCCGCTTCCAAGGCCGGGATGACGAGCTGGTATAGATGGCGCCGTCGCAGGCGGCATGCCCTCTCGGCAGCCATTCCGCGAGGATGTTTTCGCGCAACAGCGTCAAGCCGGTCAATTACTTAGCATAAACTTCATCCCCCTTCATCCCCGCCCTCCAAACCTGTGCCTAGAATAGCGGCGTCCCGATTTCGGATACACCGGCAGGCGTGCCGGCGAGGCGGGGCCGGCGCGGGTCGTGAGGGTTGAGACGCAAAACCTTGCAATCCGGGTCCGCGGAAACTGGCTTCCCTCTGGCAAAGCGGGGGAAGCGGCGGCCTGAACCGGCCGCCCGCTTCCAACTCCCGAAAAGCCGGGCGTGCTTGTGCGGCACACAGGGTGGCGGGACCGCGTCGCAGGCGGTTCGCGGGGCTGTTCGCAGCCTTGCTGTCGGCGGCGCAGGTGGAAGATCCTGGCAAGAGGCAGTCATGGCCTGGCCAGGATGGGCCTGAGGGCGTGCATGACGCTTTCCGTCAAGGGAAAGGCGCGCCACTGTTCCTGCAAATCCCGTCATCGCAGAGGAGCCGAAGTCGCGGATAAAAACAGCCGAACGGGGCGCTGAAAGGTGCCACCCAACTAAACATTACGAGGCAGCTTTCTGCGCCCCGTCCGAAATGCCTTCGCCCCTTTTTCCCCGGGCGAAAAACAAAACCCGAGATCGCCAAGGGAGTCCCATGTCCTATCTCATGCTGCCACCCCTCGACCTTGACCTGGCCCACCGGACGGCGGACCTGCTGCGCATCCCGCATCTCGTCTGCCGCAAGCGCTCCTGCCGCCGCGCCGGCTTCTGCAAATGGTATGGAGAGACAACGAAACTGCCCTACTGCCTGCGCAATCTCGACATGGATCAGGTGAGCCTGTTCATGCTGCGCTACGAAGAATTGCAGGCGGCAGGAACAAGGCCCGCTTCTGCCGGTTCCCCTTCTCAAGCCCCATGACTTCTGGAGCCCCATGAGGAGAATCCGATGCTCGACCTGACCCAGACCTTTATCGACGCCCTGCACCGCCTGGAAACCGAACGCGACGTGGCGGCGATCGCCGGCCTGTTCGCCGACAATGCCGAAATCGCAAATCCGCTGGTGCAGTACGAGAGCGGCGGCCCGAATGCGGCGAAAACCTTCTGGAGCCAGTATCGCGACGCCTTCGAGGAGATCCGCTCGGAATTCCGCACCGTTTCGGAAAAGGACGGCACCGCTTTTCTGGAATGGACGAGCAAGGGCTCGATCGACGGCAAACCTTTCACCTACGAGGGCGTCAGCATTCTGGAAACCGGCGGCGACAAGATTTCCGCCTTCCGCTCCTATTTCGACACCCGCCATATCCCGACCGCCCGCTCCAAGGGCGGCGAAAACACCGGCCGGGTGCAGCTTTCGAGCCAGACCAATGGGGGACAGACCAATGGGGGCCAAAACCAGACTGACAGCCAGGCCAGCGGAAACGCCGGCGATGCAAGCGAAGAGGATATGGTGCAGGCGCAGCGCGATGCGGCCGAACAGCGGGCCGGCGGCGGTTACAGCTGAGGCGCCCTATGCTTCATGGCGGCGGGGTGATCCTGTCGCGCCGGCTACAACCGCAAGAGGTTCGGGCGAGACAGGCGATCCTGGCTCGCCCGACGAAGGTCCGCTGAAACTGGGGGCGGCCGGTACGCACTACCTTGACCGGCGCCGAGGCGGAGCTTTCGTTCCGCAGGCAGAGGAATAGCCGCACATCCTTACCCGATCGTTAGCGTCGGGCACATCAGCGGCGAAATTTTCGCTTTGCGCCGCAGATTTTTTTCAAAAGCCTTCCGCGCCCGCCTCGATTGGCGTCCGGCGCGAATGGAGCAGAAAAGGGCAAAGTTCGGGCGTGACATTTCCGCCCGCTTCGACCCCGCCCCTTCCGCCTGCCCGCCCGGCGCGCATATTGGCGGCAGATGATGGTTTTTCCGGCGCGCCCTTCCCGCAATCCGAGCAATGTCCTCGCCTTGGCGATTGCCCGCTTCGGCCGCCTTTGCCCGGCGCCTGTTGATTTCTTGATCGGAACACGTAGGCTGGCCCGGCTGACATATAAATGCGCAGCATCTGTGGCAAGCATCCACGGATGCCACAAGACGCCAAGGTCTCAGCGGATTTCATGCGGGCCGCAGCCTCCGGTTGCTCAACCGTCTGCCATAGCCGCCGGATGACCGAATGATCGGCATCCCTGGAACTGAACATTGCAACGATCAAGACTGGGAGGTCTTAAGATGAAATACCTGCTTAGCTCCGCCGTCTTCGCCGCCGGTCTTTACGCCCTTGCCGGCTCGGCACAGGCGGCAGATTGCGGCTCCGTCTCCATTGCCGAGATGAATTGGGCATCGGCCGGCGTCGCCGCCAATGTCGACAAGATCATCCTCGAAAGCGGCTATGGCTGCTCCGTCGACCTCGTCACCGGCGATACCATGCCGACCTTCACCTCGATGAACGAGAAGGGCCAGCCGGACATGGCGCCGGAATTCTGGGTCAATGCCGTGCGCACCCCGCTCGACAAGGCGGCTGCCGAAGGCCGCCTGGTGATCGCCGCCGAAATTCTCGCCGACGGTGCGGTCGAAGGCTGGTGGATCCCGAAATTCCTGGCCGACGCGCATCCCGATATCAAGACGGTGCAGCAGGCCCTGGCCCATCCGGAACTCTTCCCGGCTCCCGAAGACAAGTCCAAGGGAGCCGTCACCAACTGCCCCTCCGGATGGAATTGCCAGGTGTCGACCGCCAATCTTTACAAGGCGCTCGGCGCCAAGGAAAAGAATTTCGAACTGGTGGATACGGGCTCTGCCGCAGGCCTCGACGGTTCCATTGCCAATGCCTTCGAAAAGAAGACCGGCTGGCTCGGTTATTACTGGGCGCCCACGGCCATTCTCGGCAAGTATGAAATGGTCAAGCTGTCCTTCGACGTGCCGCATGACAAGCCAGCCTGGGACGCCTGCACCGCCGTTCCGGACTGCCCCAATCCGAAGGTCAATTCCTACCCCACCTCGCAGGCCTTCACCGTGGTGACCAAGCAGTTCGCAGAAAAGGCCGGCGTCGCCATGGACTACATCAAGAAGCGCAAGTGGAGCAATGCGACCGTCAACAGCATCCTGGCCTGGCAGACCGACAGCCAGGGCACCAATGCGGATGCCGCCAAGCACTTCCTCGAAACCAGCCCGGACATCTGGACGAAATGGGTGAGCCCGGAAGTGGCGGAAAAGGTCAAGGCGTCGCTGTAGGCGATGGTGGCGGAAGGCTGCCTCGGCAGGCAATCTTCCGCCTCACGCCGACTCGCTTTCGGCTCCGCGACATCCATTGCCGGAGCCGAAGCTTCAGCCCTCCTTGAAAAGCGGGTAGACTAAACCTGCAATCGGGCAGCCATGCCGGTTGTGGCATAACTAAGAACCAGAAGGGAAACATCATGGCGACCTGCAGTTTCCTGCCCAATGCTCTGTGTCGCTTTCCGGCAATCAGCGACCAATATATCCGCGACGCCCGCAAGGTCATCGACGAAGGCTTCAAGGGCCTGGTGCGCGACTATTCCAGCGTCATCGACACCATCGTGCAGCCGCTGCAATGGTTCCTGAACTATCTGGAAAAGCTGTTCACCAATTCACCATGGATCGTGGTGCTGGCGGTCATGATGCTGATCGTCTATTTCGCCAGCCGCAGCATCCGCATCACCCTCGGCACGGCCATCGGCATGGTCATGATCGGGGTGATCGGCCTGTGGAACGACACGATGATCACGCTCGCCATCGTCACCGTCTCCACCTTGATCGCCATCATCATCGGCCTGCCGATCGGCATTCTGATGGCGCGTTCAGAGCGTATCCAGAGCGCGATCAATCCGGCCCTTGATGTCATGCAGACGCTGCCGAGCTTCGTTTATCTGATCCCGGTCGTCGTGATCTTCGGGATCGGCAAGGTGCCCGGCCTGATCGCCGTCGTCATCTATGCCGTGCCGCCGATGATCCGCCTGACCAATCTCGGCATTCGCCTGGTTGACAGGGAAGTTCTGGAAGCCGCCGATGCATTCGGCTCCTCGTCGGCGCAGAAGCTTTGGAACGTGCAGATGCCGCTCGCCCTGCCGACCATCATGGCGGGCATCAACCAGACCATTATGATGTCGCTGGCCATGGTCGTCGTCGCCTCCATGGTTGGCGTCGGCGGGCTCGGCAAAAACACGCTGCAGGCCATCAACAACCAGTTCTTCACCTTCGGCTTCATGAACGGGTTTGCACTCGTTGCCATTGCCATCATCTTCGATCGCGCCAGCCAGGCCTTCGGCAAGCGTCTCCAGAAACATTCGGAGGTCGTGCATGGCTAGTCATGGGATCGAGATCAAGGGCCTCTACAAGATCTTCGGGCCATGCGGTCGCGATCATGTGGACGCGGTCAAGTCCGGTGTCACAAAGGCGGAACTGAACGAAAAGCATGGCCATGTCCTCGGTCTGAAGGATATCAACATCGTCATGCCGGCAGGTGGCATTACGGTCGTCATGGGTCTTTCCGGCTCCGGCAAATCGACGCTGATCCGGCACATCAACCGGCTCATCGAACCGACCTACGGGGAGGTCATTTACGACGGTATTGACATCTGCGGCATGAACCAGGCGCAGTTGCGGGAGTTTCGCCGCCACAAAACGGCAATGGTATTCCAGAAATTTGCGCTTCTGCCGCATCGCACCGTGATGGAAAACACCATCTATGGTCTGGATATCCAAGGCGTGCCGCGCACGGAAAGCACCAAGCGCGGCCGCTACTGGATCGAACGGGTTGGTCTCGCAGGCTTTGAAAACCATTATCCGAACCAGTTGTCGGGCGGCATGCAGCAGCGCGTCGGCCTGGCCCGCGCGCTGACGAACGACGCCGACATATTGCTGATGGACGAGGCCTATTCGGCACTCGATCCTTTGATCCGGGTCGATATGCAGACGGTTCTTCTCGATCTCCAAGCCGAGTTGAAGAAGACGGTGGTCTTCATCACCCATGATCTCGACGAGGCATTGAGGCTCGGCGACAAGATCGCCATCCTGCGTGATGGCCAAGTCATACAGCAGGGCACTGGCCAGGACATCGTGCTGGCGCCGGCTGACAGCTATATCGCCGCCTTCGTCAAGGAAGTGAACCGCGGACGTGTCATCAAGGCCGGAACGGTGATGCGGCCACTGGACGGCTCGGCGGACGGGCTGCGGATTTCCTCGCAGATGACGCTCGAAAACGCAGCAAAGGAAATCTGCGAAACCGGCAGCTCCCGGGCCGTGGTTGTCGATGCGGCAGGCGTCCCGGTCGGCATGCTCGACCTTCAAGCCATCGTTGCGGCCATGGTCACCCCGGCTGGATCGGAGGCGGCCAGGATGGCGGCGGAGTGAATGGCTCAGCCGTCGCGGATCGGCGGTCTGCCAGCTTGCTACCGTGCAGAGAGGCCCTTATATCAGATCCTTCAGCTCGCCGAGGAACAGCGCCATGCAGACGAATGCCCTGACCGAACTTCTGGCCGAAAAAGGCGTCCTTTTGGCTGATGGCGCCACCGGTACCAACCTGTTCGCCATGGGTCTGGAAGCGGGCGAAGCGCCGGAAATGTGGAACGAGGCGGCGCCGGAAAAGATCGAGAAGCTGCATCAGGATTTCGTTGATGCCGGTGCCGATATCATCCTCACCAATTCCTTCGGCGGTACCCGCCATCGCCTGAAGCTGCACAAGGCGGAAGGTCGCGTTCACGAACTCAACAAGCGGGCCGCCGAAATCGCCCGTTCCGTTGCCGACAAAGCAGGTCGCAAGGTCATCGTGGCCGGTTCCGTTGGGCCGACAGGCGAATTGCTCATTCCGCTCGGTGCCATGTCCTATGAAGACGCTGTCTCCTCGTTCGCGGAGCAGATGGAAGGCCTCAAAGCCGGCGGCGCCGACATAGCCTGGATCGAGACAATGTCCTCGGCAGACGAAATTCGTGCAGCTGCGGAAGCGGCAACCAATGTGGGCATGCCCTACACCTATACCGGCTCGTTCGACACGGCCGGCAAGACGATGATGGGCCTGGACCCGAAGGACATTCATGGCGTGGCCAGGGATGTCGGCGCCGGGCCAGTTGCGGTCGGCGCCAATTGCGGCGTCGGGGCTTCCGATATTCTGTCGAGCCTGCTCGACATGACCGCGGCCAATCCGGATGCGATCGTCATCGTCAAAGGCAATTGCGGCATCCCGGAGTTCCGCGGCTCCGAGATCTATTATTCCGGAACGCCGCCGCTGATGGCCGAATATGCGCGGCTGGCGCTCGATGCCGGTGCCAGGATCATTGGCGGCTGCTGCGGCACGTCCTGCGAGCATCTGTCGGCCATGCGTGCGGCAATCGATGGATATACGCCGCGCCCGCGTCCGACCGTCGAGGAGATTGTCGACAAGATCGGTCCGCTGCGCAATAAGACCGCAAGCGAATCGGGTGGCGACGGCAGCAGGGAAAGACGTCGCCGCCGCGGGTGATCGAATAGGAACAATAATGACGAGCATCTCTCCGATCGGTAGCCGCGAAACCGTGGCGGAAAGCCTGGCATCCTTAACCGCCGAGCAGCAGAACTGGCTGACGCTGCTCATGGAAAACCCGACATCGGATGATCTTTTTCTGGAAGGCCTGCATCTTTATCTCGACAAGGCGTCCGAAGGCTCGTTCCTGAATTCGCTGAAGCTGCAGAAGTGCGGTGAGTGGATCGGCAATTCCGCTCCTGCCCGCCTGCAGATCCGGCTCACGGAAGCGGCGAAATCGAGCCAGCATGCCGCTTATCAGGCATTTCGGGACGGGCTCACCCGATCCGGCGGACTGGAACGGGCTTATCCCAAGGCAAAGATCTAGGTCTTAAGGGAAGCCATGTGGAAGCACAGCTGCGCCTGCGGATAGCGGAAACTGGCCCCGAGGGGGCAGGCATTGCGCGCAAGACATCCCGATCCCATGCAGGCATGGTCGACGGATTGGGTATCGAGAAAAGAGCGACAGGCTGCCACATCAAATCGGTCGGCACCCAGAGCGTTCGCGGGACAGGCGGACAGGCATGGCTTGTCGAGGCAGCCGTCACAAGGATGCGTGGGGGCAGCCGGTGGCCCAGGCAATTCGAACGGCAAGCCGAGTGCGCCGCGATAGCCTTGCCATAGGCCATGCGCGGGGTGGATGAGCATGCCGAGTGGCGACGCCTTCAACCCTTCCGCTCGCATCGCCCATTGCTGGAACGGGTGCCAGGGCATGTCGGACGGAAAGTAGGCGGCTGCATGCATGCGGCGCGCCACCGGCAGGATCATCGCCTTGGACCAGGTGTCCAGAGGATCGCGGCCTTGATAGCTCCGTCTCCACGCCGAGAAGGCGGGCCAGATCGACCCGCCGATATTGCCGAGCAGCACAACCGATTGTGCCGGTGACCCATCCTCCAGACGCGGCCCCTCGCCTTGACCAAAGTTGACAATGCCGCGGACGCGTATGCCGGTCGGCTCCAATGCCTGGGCCACCTGTTCGGCGATTGCCAAAGGGACGTTCATCGCGGCCCCTGATATCTATAATGCGGCCGCCATACGCCTTCCTGTATGAAATCGGCAACCAGCCTTGCACCGCCTTGCTCCCTGGCGGCCTCGGGCTCTCTTCAGGTGAAGGCGTCGGGCATGGACTCCTTGCGGTCCTTGATGAAGGCAAGCAGGGCTTCGTCAATCGCCGGATCAAGTGCCGGCGCTTCGTAGGAATCCAGCCATGAACGGCAAAGCGCATTGGCCCGCTGCTCGATGCGCTTCTCACCCTCGATCTCCCATTGTTCGAAAGAATTGTTGTCGGCCAGTGCAGAACGATAGAAAGCCGTCTGGAAATGCGCTTGGGTATGGGCGCAGCCGAGATAATGGCTGCCGGGGCCGACCTCACGCATGGCGTCGAGCGCCTGGCCTTCCGAAGACAGGTCCACCCCTTGGGCCATTTTCTGCATCATGCCGAGCTGATCCTGGTCGATCATGAACTTCTCGTAGGAGGAAACGAGCCCGCCTTCGAGCCAGCCTGCGGCGTGGATAACAAAGTTCGTGCCGGCCAGTAGCGTCATGTTGAGCGTATTGGCCGATTCATGCGCCGCCTGCGCGTCTGGAACCTTGGAGCCGCAAAGCGTGCCGCCGGTGCGGAACGGCAGGCCAAGCCGCCGGGCAAGCTGCGCTGCGCCGAAGGAAACAAGCGATGGCTCAGGCGTACCGAAGGTCGGTGCTCCCGACTGCATGGAGATCGACGCCGCGAACGTGCCAAACAGCACCGGCGAACCCTTGCGGATCAACTGAGTCAGGGATGCCCCGGCCAACACCTCAGCGAGAATCTGCGTCAGGGTGCCGGCGACTGTCACCGGGCTCATGGCGCCAGACAGGATGAAGGGCGATACGACAGACGCCTGGTTATGGCGGGCGTAAACCTTCAGTGCGCCGAGCATGGTTCCGTCGAAGACCATGGGGGAATTGGCGTTGATGAGGTTGAGCGTCACGCAGTTGTTTTCGACGAAATCGTCGCCGAAGAGGATCTTCGCCATGGCGACCGTGTCTTCGGCGCGTTCGGGTGCCGTGACCGAACCCATGAATGGCTTGTCGGAATATTTCATATGGCTGTAGACCATATCGAGATGCCGTTTGTTGACCGGAACATCCACCGGCTCGCAAACCGTACCGCCGGACGAGTGCATGGACGGCGCCATATAGGAGAGCTTCACGAAATTGCGGAAATCCTCGATCGTCGCATAACGCCGGACGCCGTCCAGGTCGCGCACAAAGGGCGGGCCGTAGACAGGCGCGAAAACGGTGGCCTTGCCGCCGATCTGGACGCTGCGCTCCGGGTTGCGGGCGTGCCATGTAAATTCTGTCGGCGCCGTCTTCAGAAGTTCGCGGCAAAGGCCCTTGGGAAAGTGGACCCTCTCGCCCTTGATGTTGGCCCCGGCTTCACGCCAAAGCGCAAGCGCCTCCGCATCGTCGCGGAACTCGATGCCGATTTCTTCGAGCACCGTATCGGCATTGCGCTCGATGAGCTGCAGCCCTTCCTCGTCCAGCACTTCATAAACGCCGATCTTGCGGGTGATATAGGGAAGCGATGGGCCAGGACCTCCGCCGGTGCGTGCCGCACGTCTCCCGGCTGCCCCGCGTTCACCGCGGCCCCGCCGCCCCGAGGATGCCGCCTGCTCCGTCTGCTCAGTGATCTCGTCCATGGATTTTCCTCACCTTGTGCCGCTTAAACCGCGCCATCCCTTGATGCGCCATGCTAGGCGCTTGTTCAAGCACGGCTCTGCCAGTCTGCGGCACACGAGCTGCCATTCTGCGGCAAGAACCCGACGATGGGACGTTCATCTGGCGACGCGGCGTCGCGTTTCCGACGCGCGACTGTCGCAGACAAAAGAAATTGCGGCAGGTTTTGCGGCTAGATATGGTGTGGTGACGCATGCCGATTTGCCGACTCAGCCCATAACCGGAGGACTTCCATGGCCGACGACGAAATCATTCTGGCGGAGCTTTCGGACGAGGAGCTTGTGCAGCAGATGCACGACGACCTCTATGACGGGATGAAGGAGGAGATCGAGGAAGCGACGCATATCCTGCTCGATCGCGGCTGGACGCCCTACGACGTTCTGACCCAGGCACTGGTCGAGGGCATGCGGATTGTCGGGATCGACTTCCGCGACGGCATCCTCTTCGTGCCTGAAGTGCTTCTGTCGGCAAATGCAATGAAGGCTGGCATGAACATCCTCAGACCGCTTCTGATCGAAACCGGCGCGCCGAAACTCGGCAAGATGGTGATCGGCACGGTGAAGGGCGATATCCACGATATCGGCAAGAACCTTGTCGGCATGATGATGGAAGGTGCTGGCTTCGACGTTGTCGATCTCGGCATCAACAATCCGGTCGAGAACTACCTGGAAGCGATCGAGCGGGAACAGCCGGACATTCTCGGCATGTCGGCTCTTCTGACGACGACCATGCCTTATATGAAGGTTGTTATCGATACGCTGAAGGAAAAGGGTATGCGCGACGATTACATCGTGCTGGTCGGTGGCGCGCCGCTCAACGAGGAATTCGGCAAGGCCGTTGGCGCGGATGCCTATTGCCGTGACGCGGCGGTCGCCGTCGAGACAGCCAAGGAATATATCCGTCGCAAGCACAACAGCCTTGCCGCCGGCAGCTGATCAGCCACCGGCGGCGAAACTGGATATTACCGCTTGGCGGCCTTGTTGACCGTACGGCCAGCAGACTGGGTCGCGTCGACGGTATTTGCCGTGTCCTTGCCCATACCGCGGATCGTGTTGCCGCAGGAAGAAAGAGAAACCATCGTCGCGAAAAGTGCGGCGATAACCGTGACTGTCTTGGCCGTCATGATAATATACTCCGATGGATGTGGATCAAAAATTGTCGGAAAGTGATTTTCCGCCGGAGGAACGTTCAACTCGCGAAAAAGTTCACGTGATTGCGTGCGGAGCGATTGCACGCGAGATTTTGGCGGTTTGCCGCCAGCAGGGGCTCACCCATATCGACCTCAACTGCCTGCCGGCGATCTGGCACGCCTATCCCCAGAAGATCGTTCCGGGATTGGAAAGAGCCGTCGAGGAAGCCCGACAGGCAGGTTTCGAGAAAATCTTTTTCGCTTATGCCGATTGCGGCACCGGCGGTGATATCGACCGGCTTTGCGAGCGGGAAGGCATCGCCCGCATCGAGGGGCCCCACTGCTATTCCTTTTTCGCCGGCAATGAAGCGTTCGCAGAGAAATCCGACGAAGATCTCTTCTCCTTCTTCCTCACCGACTTCCTGGCCCGCCAGTTCGAAGCCTTCGTAATCGAGCCGCTGGGGCTCGACCGGCATCCGGAGCTCAAGGAGATCTACTTCGCCAACTACCGCAAGCTCGTTTACCTCAGTCAGGACGAGGATAAGAGCCTGCAGGAAAAGGCCCGCGCCGCGGCCGATTTCCTCGGCCTCGACTATGAATACCGGCTCACCGGATATGGCGATCTGTCACACGCCCTGCAGTCGGCTTAACCGTTTCTTGCAGCTTTGCGGTGGAGGATGCCGCTCGCATTGAGCGGGGTTGGCCGGAGATAAGATGCAGCAGAGATCTTCTTCACCTATCGTCGTGATGACCGCCGGCGGCGCCAATCCGCAGATGATGGTCAACGTGCTGGCCCGGCATTTTCCCGATCTGCATGTGATCGAGGAACAGCCGGAATCGAAGTCGGCTCTGTTTAAGCGCAGGGCCCGGCGCTTCGGCTGGGTCACCGCACTGGGGCAGTTGGGGACAATGGTCGCCTCGCGCCTCGGCAAGAACGTCGCCGCCCGGCGCTCGGCGGAAATCCTCCGGGAATACGGCCTGTCCGCCGAGAGAGACCCGGAGCTGCCGGTCACGCCCGTCGCATCGCTCAATCATCCCGATTGTCACGCGGCGGTGACACGGCTTCAACCGGCAGCCGTCTTTACCATTTCCTGCCGGATCCTTTCCCCTGCAACGCTTGCCGCCATCCCCTGCCCCGTCATCAACTTCCATGCGGGCATCAATCCCATGTATCGCGGCCAAATGGGTGCCTACTGGGCGCGCGTCGAGCGTGACGACGAAAATTTCGGCGCCACAATCCATCTGGTCGATGCCGGCGTGGACACTGGCGGCACGCTCTACGAACAACGCATAAGGCCTTCGCGAAGCGACAGCCTCGCCACCTATCCGCTGCTCCTCACCGCCGCCTCGACTGACATGGCCGTGCGGGCGCTTCGGGATGCCGTCGACGGAACGCTGAAACCCTTCGCGCCTTCGGGGAAATCGGTGCTGCGCTTCCCGCCGCCCCTCTGGACGTGGCTTTATCACGGCCTTACCAAGGGCATCTGGTAGCCGCGTCGCTTTTCGCTGCATGCGACGTCGTGGCAAGCGCAGTCCCTACCCTCGGGGACGTGCATGCTGGCTGACAACCGGAGGAGTTCATGGCTGACCGCATCGTCGTTTATTGGCGGGATATTCCCGCGCAGGTGATCATCAGAAAAGGCCGCCAAACCGCCAAGCGAGAGCTTTCGCTGCGATTCACCGAAGCGATCGACATGTGCGCCATGCGAACCGGCGCGGCAGAAACTGACGACTACCTGGCCGAATGGCGAAAGGCCGAACCGCTTTCTGTCAGCGACGACCTCGAAGCAGAAGCCGATAAGGCGGCGGCCGAGCTGGAAGCGGCTTATGACAAGGAACGGCTCGTGGCGCTGGTGAAGGCCGGCGGACGCGAAGCAGCCTGAAGCGCGCTTTCTCAATCATTTGGCCCGATCAAGCGGCGCCCGGAGGACACCATGACCCGCACCATCGTCGCATCCGCAACCCGAGAAGTCGTCATCGGTTTCGACCAGCCCTTCTGCGTGATCGGCGAGCGGATCAACCCGACCGGCCGCAAGAAGCTCGCGGCAGAAATGATCGAGGGCAATTTCGACACGGTGATCAAGGACGCTCTGGAACAGGTCGCAGCCGGTGCCACTATGCTGGACGTCAATGCCGGAGTAACCTCAGTCAATCCGAACGAGACCGAACCTGCCCTGCTCGTCCAGACGCTGGAGATCGTCCAGGGTCTCGTCGACGTGCCCTTGTCGATCGACAGTTCGGTGACCGCGGCGATCGAGGCGGCGTTGAAGGTGGCCAAGGGCCGGCCGCTGGTGAACTCGGTCACCGGCGAGGAGGATAAGCTCGAAGCCATCCTGCCGCTCTGCAAGAAATACGATGTGCCCGTCGTTGCCATCTCCAATGACGAGACGGGGATTTCCATGGATCCGGACGTGCGCTTTGCCGTCGCCAAGAAAATCGTCGAGCGCGCCATGGACCACGGCATCAAGCCGGAAGACATTGTCGTCGACCCGCTGGTCATGCCGATCGGCGCACTGGGCGATGCAGGGCGCCAGGTCTTTGCGCTGCTCTACCGCCTGCGCAACGAACTGAAGGTCAACACGACCTGCGGGCTGTCCAACATCTCCTTCGGCCTGCCGCACCGCCACGGCATCAATGCCGGGTTCATCCCCATGGTGATCGGCGCCGGCATGACCTCGGCCATCATGAACCCGTGCCGGCCGCAGGAAATGGAAGCGGTGCGGGCCGCCAATGTGCTCAACGGCACGGATGCCAATTGCGGCAACTGGATCATGACCTACCGCGATTACAAGCCGGCAGAAGGCGGCCCGGCTGCGACTTCCGCCGCTCCTCTAGCCGCAGGCGGCCGCCGCGGCGGCCGCGCCGCTCGGGCCGGAGCCGGGGCAGCGACGGAGTAGGCAGTACACCATGGCGGACATTTCCGACAGAGATCCCCTCGTCCTGTTCATGCCATCCGGCAAGCGTGGCCGGTTTCCGGTGGGCACACCCGTTCTCGATGCGGCGCGCCAGCTTGGCGTTTACGTGGAAAGCGTCTGCGGCGGGAGAGCCACCTGCGGGCGGTGCCAGGTCTCGGTGCAGGAAGGTAATTTCGCCAAGCACGGCATTACCTCCTCCAATAACCACCTGTCGCCGGTCGGCCCGAAGGAAGAGCGCTACGACCGCGTCCGCGGACTGGCCGAAGGACGGCGCCTCTCCTGTTCGGTGCAGATTCTCGGCGACCTCGTCATCGACGTGCCGCAGGACACGGTGATCAATGCGCAGGTCGTGCGCAAGGCGGTCGACGAGCGGGTCTTCGAGCGCAATCCGGCGGTGCGCATGTGTTATGTCGAGGTCGAAGAGCCGGACATGGAAAAGCCGCTCGGCGATCTCGACCGGCTCAAGGCGGCACTCGCCGCCGACTGGCATTTCGAAAACGTGGAAGTGGACTTCCACCTGATCCCGAAAGTGCAGTCGATCCTGCGCAAGGGCGAATGGAAGGTGACAGCGGCCATCCACAAGGACGCAGATGGAGACCGCCCTCGCCTCATCGCCCTTTATCCGGGTCTGAAGAACGAGGCTTATGGAATTGCCTGCGATATCGGCTCGACGACGATTGCCATGCATTTGTCGTCGCTGCTGTCGGGCCGCACGATCGCGTCCGCCGGCACATCCAACCCGCAGATCCGCTTCGGCGAGGATCTGATGAGCCGGGTTTCCTATGTGATGATGAACCCGGATGGTCGCGAAGCCATGACCATCGCTGTCCGCGAGGCGTTGAATACGCTGATCGACCGGGTCTGCGCCGATGGCGAAATTTCCCGCTCCGACATTCTCGACAGCGTTTTTGTCGGCAATCCGATCATGCACCACCTCTTCCTTGGCATCGATCCGACCGAGCTTGGCGGCGCGCCATTTGCACTGGCGGTTTCCGAGGCTGTGCAGGTCAGATCGTCCGACATCGGCCTGCCGATGAACGAAGGCACCCGTACCTATATTCTGCCCTGCATTGCAGGCCATGTCGGCGCCGATGCCGCTGCGGCGACGCTGTCCGAGGGGCCACATCGACAGGACGAAATGATGCTGATGGTGGATATCGGCACCAACGCGGAAATCGTGCTCGGCAATGCCGCCCGAGTCGTCGCCGCCTCTTCGCCGACCGGCCCGGCATTCGAGGGCGCCGAGATTTCCTCCGGCCAACGCGCGGCGCCCGGTGCGATCGAAAGGATCCGAATCGATCCGGTGACACTAGAGCCCCGTTTCCGGGTGATCGGCGTGGAGCCCTGGTCGGACGAGCCGGGCTTTGCCGAAGCCTCGGCTGCCACCGGCGTCACGGGCATATGCGGCTCCGGCATTATCGAGGTCATTGGCGAAATGTTTCTCGCCGGCCTGATCTCCGAGGATGGCGTCGTCGACGGGTCGCTCGCCGAGCGATCGCCGCGGGTCTTGGCAGACGGCCGAACCTTCTCCTATCTCGTGCATGAAGGCTCACCGCGCATTCTGGTGACGCAGAACGACGTGCGCGCCATCCAGCTCGCCAAGGCCGCACTTTATGCCGGCGTCAAGCTGCTGATGGACAAGCAGGGTGTCGAACATGTGGACCGCATCGGCCTGGCCGGCGCCTTCGGCACCTTCATCGATCCGAAATACGCGCTCATTCTCGGATTGGTGCCCGATTGCGATCTCGCCAAGGTGAAGGCGGTCGGAAATGCCGCCGGGACCGGTGCCCGTATGTGCCTGCTGAACCGCGATTATCGGCGCGAGATAGAAGAAACCGTCAAGAGAATCGACAAGATAGAGACGGCGCTTGAACCAAAATTTCAGGAGCATTTCGTAGCCGCCATGGCCCTGCCGAATAAGGTGGACGGGTTTCCCAACCTGGAAGCGGTTGTAAAACTGCCGGAGCGCAAGGCCGGCGCCGACGCAGCAACTGAGGGCGGTCGCAGGCGCCGCCGCACCCGGGACTGAACTGATTGCAGCCTGAGGCTACGCGGCTGCAGCGATCATCGATCCAAAGGCTTCGCGGATGCTTTCGGCCACTGCCTTTCCCGGAATGGAAAGCTGCGGCGATGTCAGCAGCCGGATGTCGAAACTGATCAGTTCGGGCAGACCTTCCTTCGGTCCGAGCACCTGCATGTCGTCGGTCAGGTAGGAGCGCGGGAAAGGCGCAATGGCGAGATCCGAAACCACCGCGGCGCGCTGCGCCATGGTATGGGCGCTTGCATAGGCGATACGATAGGGCCGCTTATGCTTCTCAAGCTGAGAAATAGCATCCTGGCGCCAGACGCAGCCATCTTCCCAGACGGAAATCGGCAGTGGGTCGCGAAGATGCGCGGTGCCGCATTTTGCGCCTGCCCAGACGAGCTTTTCCGAGTGAATTATCTCACCGACGGTGACGAAGGGGCGTGTGGCGCAGTTGATCAGTGCCAGATCCAGCCGCTGTTCATCGAGTCGCTTCTTGAGGAGCAAGCTCTGGTCGACCGTCACGTCCACCATGATGCCGGGAAAGCTTTCGCCGAAGCTTTTCAGCACCTTGGGCAGCAGCCGTTCGGCAATGTCGTCGGGTGCACCGAGCCGCACCACGCCTGCAAGCTCCGGCATAACGAAACGCGACACCGCCTCGTTCGACAAGGCCAGCATGCGCCGGGCATAAGAGAGCAGCATTTCGCCGTGCTGGGTCAGCGTTACCGACCGTGCGTCGCGCAGGAAGAGCGTCGTCTTCAACTGGTCCTCGAGCTTCTTGATCTGCATCGACACGGCAGACGGCGTCCGCAATACCGCTTCTGCCGCAGTGGAGAAGTTACCCGTCTCAGCAATCGCGACGAAGGTGCGAAGCACGTCATTGTCGAGAAGAGGAAGGGGCGGGCGGAACGGGGCGTTCATCAAACTCTCCATCAGATTTATTGAACTTAAGCACCATATCATTTCGTTTGATTGAATGTCAAACCAAGCAGATACTCCAGAACATCGGAAGGAAGCGCCTCCAACCACCACGAAAAGTCATGAGACGCATCATCTTCATCCGATTGATTGATGGATCCTCGCCCCGCAGTGTCGCGGCGAGACCGTCCACAACATCCAAGGAGCATGACCATGACTGTTATCAGCTATCCCGGAACCGACCGTGCCTGGCACCACCCGAGCCAGACTGGTTCCTTTCTAATTCCCGCTCGCTTGTGGATCTCCAGGTTCCGCGCCGAGCTGCATCGTCGTCAAACGGAAAAGATGCTGGAGTCCCTGCCCGCAGACATCCGCAAGGACATCGGCTGGCCGACCAGCATCCAGACTGCAGCGGACAAGCGATGAGCCGCCCGCGTCACGATTGAGGCCCGCGCAAACCTGCCGCGCGAGCCTCAAAATGTGCTTCAGGCGCCTGTCGTTCCCGGCGCGCAGCCGTTGCGACTTTCAGATGTCGCAAAATTGTTATCGCCTGGTCGTCAGGGTCCCTTTTCCACGCTGTTTTTCCATGTCAGTGTCGCTTTTAAAGTATCTTCCGCTTTCATGGCGGCAAAAGATCAAGGGGAACGACAACATGGATGTGACAAGCAGAAGCCCGACCAAGAAGCGGTCTATCGTTTTCTTCCTGGTGCCGCATTTTACCATGCTTCCGTTCGCGGCTGCGGTGGAGACGCTGAGGATTGCCAACCGGATGCTCGGCTACTCGGCCTATACCTGGCGCCTCTGTTCCGCCGACGGCGAGAAGGTTTACTCGTCGAGCGGCATCGGCATTGAAGTCAACTCTTCGCTCGCCGACGAGCGACGCAATCTCGGCGGCGAGAACCGGCCGAATATGCTGCTCGTCTGTTCCGGCATCTATGTGGAAGAATTCCAGAACAAGTCCGTCAACGCCTGGCTGCGGGAAACCTATAACCGCGGCATCGCGGTCGGCAGCCTTTGCACCGGCGCCCATGTGCTGGCCCAGGCCGGCCTGTTGAACGGCAAGCGATGTGCCATTCACTGGGAAAACCTGCCCGGCTTCGCAGAGGCCTTCCCGCAGGCGGAAGTCTATGCCGATCTCTATGAAGTCGATGCGAACCTCTATACCTGCGCCGGCGGCACCGCCTCGCTCGACATGATGCTGAACCTGATCGGCCAGGATTTCGGTGACAATCTCGTCAATCGGGTCTGCGAACAACAATTGACCGACCGGGTGCGGAATCCGCACGACCGCCAAAGGCTGCCGCTGCGCGCCCGACTTGGCGTGCAGAACGGCAAGGTTCTGTCGATCATAGAGCTGATGGAAAGCAATCTTTCCGAGCCGCTGTCGCTGGTGGAGATTGCGGATGAGGTGGGCCTGTCGCGCCGCCAGATCGAACGGCTGTTCCGCCAGGAAATGGGCCGCTCGCCGGCCCGCTACTATCTGGAAATCCGCCTCGACCGGGCAAGGCACCTGCTGGTGCAATCGTCCATGCCCGTGGTGGAAGTTGCCGTCGCCTGCGGCTTCGTGTCCGCCTCACATTTTTCCAAATGCTACCGGGAAGTCTACAACAGGTCTCCGCAGCAGGAACGCGCCGAACGCAAGCTGACCATGAATACGGCGCGGACCGGCGTCGTCGTCTGAACCTCACCAGCGCCTCCTTGCAGGGCGCCGCTTCTGGGCGCCGGAAAAGAAGAAGCCGCAGTCTGGAAGCGCTGGCTCCACGGACTGCGGCTGGTCTGCGATGCTTCGATCGGTTGACGATCAGGCGACGTTCTTGATGGCCGCGTCCTTACGGGCCGATTGCATCGAACGGATCTGGATCAGCGTGTCGAGGTTCTGGTTGACGCGGCAGTAGAATTCCTCGTCGATGAACGGCCGCAGCATGAAGTCGTTGCCGCCGGCCTTGAGGAAGCGAGCCGAAAGCAGCCGGTTCGATGACGATGACACACCGATGATACGCAATTCATGTGAACCGCGAACCGAGCGGATACGGCGCGTCAGTTCGAAGCCGTCGATGTCGGGCATGTTGTAGTCGGTGACGACCAGGCCGATATCCGGGTTCTTCTTGAGAAGTTCGAGGGCCTTGGCGCCGTTTTCAGCGGTACTGACGCGGAAATTGTAGCGCTTCAATCGGCTGGTCAGCAGAGCCCGCGCCGTCGGGCTGTCGTCGACGATCAGCACGTGATGACGGTGGTTGGTGAGGAAGCGGCAAACCGATTCGGCCAGCATCTCGACCGCGAAGACATTGTCCTTCAAGATATAGTCGACAACATCCTTGGCGAGCAGCTTGTCGCGTGTTGCTTCATGGAAAGTACCGGTAAAGATCACAGTCGGGATCGACAGGTCGATCAGGTATTCCAGCGCCTCGCCATTTTCAGCGCCCGGCAGATTGATATTCGAAATGGCAAGCGTCACGGGTTCGGACGACTGGTCATAGGCCAGCTGCAGCTCTTCGAAGTTGCGGCAGATCTCCACGTCGATATTGAACAGCTCTTTAAGGCGCGTGCCGATCATGGACGTAAATACATTCGAATCCTCCGCAAGCAGGATGCGCGAATTTGCCAGAGATTGGCCGGAATACTGCATCCCGGAAATGCCGAGGAAAGTCATGATGCCCCTTCTATGATTACTGTGCCCTCTTGGAACAAGTATTGCGCAAACGATTTGCAGAAGCGTTAATTCAGACTTCTCGAAATTACCAAAATGGAACGGGCGGCCGAAAGACCGCCCGTTTGGGTGAACGCTTTATTACTCAGGCGTATTACTTTTACCGGCGAGTGAGACCGTCTGTCAGGCCCTTAGGACAAGGTTGTCGGGATCGAAGGGACTTTCCGGCACGACCGTCGCGTCGTAGAGCGTTCCGAGTATCTTGATCTTCAGCTTGGTGCCGACCGCCGCAGAGCTCGGCTTGACCATGGCCAGCGCCACGGACTGGCCGATACGCCAGCCGAAGCCTCCGCTCGTAACGCGACCGACGAGTTCGCCCCCTTCGCCATAGATGGCTTCCGAACCCCGCGCGTCGACATCGCTGCTGCCGGACACGATCAAAGTCGCGAAATTCCATTTCAGGCCGCTTTCCTTATAGGCCAGCATGGCATCCCGGCCGATGAAGGACTTTTCCGGGCGGACAAAGCGATCCAGTGCAGATTCGTAGGCATTGTATTCGATCGACAGCTCACGGCCCATATTGCGGTAGGACTTCTCGACTGCCATGGCGCTCATGGCACGGATGCCGAAGGGCTTGATGCCGAATTCGGCGCCCGCTTCCATCAGCTTGTCAAAAATATAGGTCTGCATTTCGATCGGATGATGCAGTTCCCAACCGAGTTCACCGACGAAGTTGACGCGCAAAGCGTGCGCGGTGGCTATGCCGACCGAGATGGGCTTTGCGGTCAGCCAAGGGAAATCCTTGGTGTCGAGGCTGGTGCGGGTCAGCTTCTTCAACAGGTCGCGCGACTTCGGACCGGCGAGGACAAGAACACCGTATTTCTGTGTAATGGGCTGCAGAACGACAGAGCCGTCGCTCGGCGCAAGTCGATGCAGGAGGTCGTGATCGTGCGCCTCCAAGGCGCCCGCCGACACCATATAAAAGCGGTCAGGCGCCCATTCATAGACGGTGAATTCCGCCTTGACGCCGCCCGCCGGTGTCGGGACATGGCAGAGTGCGATGCGGCCACGCTTCTTCGGGATTGCATTGGCGAGGATGGAATCCAGCCAAGCGCGTGCGCCGCGGCCGGATACTTCGATCTTGGCGAAGGGAGACATGTCGAGCACGCCGACATTCTCGTGGACGTTTTTGACCTCGTTGCCGACATGCTCGAAATAGTTCGAGCGGCGGAAGGACCATTTTTCGACAATCCGGCCGTCTTCGAGCGGCGGCGCATGATTGTGATTGGTGATGACATCGGCACCGACACCGAGCTGATCCTTGGGAATATCGTAGCCTTGCGGTGCGTACCAATTGGCCCGCTCCCAGCCATAAACCGAGCCGAAGACGCCGCCGAGTTTCTTCAACCGGTCATAGATCGGCGTCGTCTTCAAAGGCCGGGCTGCCGAACGCTCTTCGTCGGGATAATGCATGGTGAAGACATTGGCATAGGCTTCTTCGTTCTTGGCGATCAGGTAGCCTTCCGTTGCGTATGGACCGAAGCGCCGCGGATCGACGCCCATCAGGTCGACCGTCGGCTCGCCATCGACGATCCACTCGGCAAGCTGCCAGCCGGCGCCGCCTGCAGCCGTGATGCCGAAGGAATGGCCTTCGTTGAGCCAAAAACTCTTCAAACCGGGCGCCGGACCGACGATCGGGTTACCGTCCGGCGTATAGGCGATCGCGCCGTTGTAGACTTTCTTGATGCCGACTTGGCCGAAAGCGGGCACGCGCGCGATAGCGGCTTCGATATGCGGCATCAGGCGCTCGAGATCCTCCTGGAAGAGCTCGTATTCGCTGCCCTCTGAAGGACCGTCGACATAGCAGACCGGTGCACCGACTTCGTAGGGGCCGAGGATCAGGCCGCCGGCTTCCTCGCGCATATACCAGGCACTGTCGGATTCGCGCAGCACGCCCATTTCCGGTAAGCCCTGGCGGCGGCGATCCTGGATGGCAGGATGCGGTTCGGTGACGATATACTGGTGTTCCACCGGAATGACCGGCACGTTGATGCCCACCATTTCGCCCGTCTTGCGGGCAAAGGAGCCGGTACAGGAAATAACGTGCTCGGCAGTAATTTCGCCCTTATCGGTGGTGATCTTCCAAAGGCCGTCCGGCTGCTGCTCGATCGCCGTGACGGCCGTGTTACGGTAGATTGTTGCACCGCGGTCGCGGGCGCCCTTGGCGAGCGCCTGGGTGAGATCGGCCGGCTGGATATAGCCGTCGTCCGGATGCTGGATGGCGCCCAGCAGGCCGTCAGTCTCGCAGAGCGGCCAAACCTCCTTGACCTCTTCCGGCGTCAGCACATTCACCTTGACGCCGATCGTCTCGGCAATGCCGGCGTAATACATGTATTCGTCCCACCGGTCCTTGGTGCGGGCCAGCCGGATATTTGAAACCTTCGAGAAGCCGACATTCATGCCGGTTTCTTCCTGCAGTTCCTCGTAGAAACGAACGGAGTATTTGTGAAGCTGGCCGACAGAATAGGACAGATTGAAAAGCGGTAGAAGACCAGCCGCGTGCCAGGTCGAGCCGGATGTCAGCTCCTTGCGCTCGATCAGGACCACGTCGCTCCAGCCCTTCCTGGCCAGATGGTACAGCGTCGAAACGCCGACGACGCCGCCACCGATGACCACGGCCCGTGCATGTGTCTTCATGAAAATGAACCCCTCTTCGGCCCGTCACGACCTTCTGAAACTGAAGTGACTATGCAGTTCCCGCATGGCCGCCAGATGCCTGAATACGACATGCGAAACGCTTGCCCGCGACGAGCCATCGGAAGAGCCCGATGCACGCACATCAGGCTCCGCCGAGGCCATGGGATTCTTCCGGAATGACCGGCTTGCCGCGGTGGAAAACGATCTCCTGCTGCGGGAAAGGTATCTCGATCCCCTCTTTGCGAAAACGCTTGAGGATGGCTATGCGCAGATCGTTGCGGATCCGCAGCCCCTCGCCCATATCGGCCAGATGGAAGCGGAGTTCGAAGTTCAGCGACGAGGGACCGAAGCTTAGAAACTCCACATGCGGCTCTGGATTGCGCAGCACTTCCGGTATCTGATCGACGAGTTCCAGCAGGATATCCATGACCTTCTGGGCGTCCGCATCGTAGCTGACGGAAATCGGCACTTCCGAGCGGCCGATCTTGTTGCGATGCGTCCAGTTGCCCACCGGCGAATTGATCAGATCCGAGTTCGGGACGATGATCGACTGCTTGCGGAAGGTCTCGATCTCCGTTGCTCGCACCGAGATCCTCTTGACGATGCCTTCGGTGGCGCCGGTGACCACGTGATCACCCACCTTGAATGGACGTTCGACCAAAAGGATGAGGCCGGACACGAAGTTGGAAACGATGTTCTGCAGACCAAAACCGATTCCGACCGAGAGCGCCGAGGCAACGAGAGCAAAGCTTGAAAGATTGATGCCTGCCGCAGACACGCCGATCAACACGGCCAGCCCCACGCCGAGATAGCCTATCCCGGTCTTGACGGAATTGCGGACTCCGACATCCACCTGGCTTCGCGCCATGACATTGTTGTCGACCCATTTCTGAACCCAATGGGTGATCATGTAGCCGAGGCCGAACAGCAGCACGCCGCCCAGAATGCCGATGATCGAGATGGACACATTGCCGATCCGGATCTCGGTGAAGAACCTGAAGATCCACGATTCAATATCGGCGATCTGAAAACCCCAGGTGATGAGGATCAGCGGGATGCCGAACAAGAGGGCGAAGGCGTAGATGCTGAGACCGGCGGCAAGGCCTGCCTGATCAAGCGCCACTTCGTTGAACTTGTTGCGCTGCGCCAGACGGCGGCCGGCACCGGTATTCTTGAAGGCGCCCTGTTTCGAAATCGCCTTGCCGGAAAGCAGGCCAAGATAGATGAGGACCAGCACGGCGCCGGTGAGCACGATCTGCGTCGAGGCGAAGCGGGCAAGCCCGATATAGCCTGTCAGCACCAGAAGGATCAGCAGGCCGCCCATGACGCGCAGCATAATCGAGACGAAGCGCGGCCAGGCGTGACCATTGCCGTTGAAATCCTCATCGTCTCCGATCCTCGGGCGAACAAAGGAAATCGCAATCAGGATCAGACCGATCAGGACCGCTGCGACCAAGCTCTTGACGATGGTCAGCACCAGCGGCGAGTTCAAGGCTTCGCTGATCGCCCCCAGCAGATAGTCCAACCCATTAATCACTGCCATGACCAACACGGCGACCGTCAGCAATCGCGCACCGTTATTGGTGATGCGCACCAGCCGCCATTCCGGCTCACCCGGCGCAAGTACGCCGTAGCTCAGTTTCCAGACGAAAGTGACGAACCAGATCAGGCCGAAGAAATTGGCGATGATCGGCGCCACATCCGAGCGCAGGATGTTGAACCCGTCGAGCAGAAGATAGGAGGCAGCAAGAAAGGCCGCCAAGGACATGGTTTGTACGACAGTTGACCAGAAAGCCACGGACAGCCGCTTGATATAAGTCGGTTCGCTCTGCCCGTTGCGCCGCAGAAAGCGGCCGAAGAATTTGTAGCCGCCTGACAGGAAGAGCAGCCCTGCTCCGAGCGACAGCGCGATGGCGCCAAAAAGTTGGATTTGTTTGAAGCGCCAGACGAAGCCGATCCAGCTTCCGAAGGTCGAGCCGAAATTGCCGACTTCCGCCACGAATGCCTGCCCCGCCTCGGTAAACAGCTCGCCCGAGAGTTCGGTGTGCCGGAACAGCGTTTCCGCGAACAGTGTCCGGCGCAGGTTGGTGATGCCGTTGGCAAGCTGTGTCGCGCTGGTCGACAGGTTACCGGCGTCATCGACGATCAGGTTGAGTTGCGACCGCTCGTTGAGCAGCCGGTTGCGCTCCTCCGTGACGGCCGGCGCTTCCGGCGGCTGGCCGGCAGCAGGCGGCTCGCCGAGAGCGCTCAGCCGGGCCTGGATCTGCTCCACCCGCGTCTTCATGGCGTCCGATGCCGACTGCATCTGGCCGACGATCTCTTCCGCCTGGATCCTCAGCTCCGCCAGGCGCGCGTCGTCACGCGCATCGCTTTCCACCCGGCCGCGGAATGTTGTTAGCTGCTGGCGGATGGTGTCCAGCTGTCCCTTCATGTTTCCGTTGATGGAATCGGCGGTAACATCGGCCGGCGGCTGCGGCTGTTGAGCTTGTGGAGGCTGCGCCTGCTGGGGCTGCTGTACTGGCTGGGGTTGCGCCTGTTGCGGCGGCTGCTGAGCGACCGCCGGCGGCGCCGGCGGTCCGAACACGGCCAAAGCGGCCAGCAAAAGCGCCGCAAGCGGCCTTGCATGCCGCAACAGGGGAGAAAGGCCCTTGGAAAAAGCTGTCGCCAATTCTTTGCTCTTTTTCTTGAGTGGGATTCGGTTTTCTTTAGTGAGATTCGGGCGGAAATAGGGGTGGTTCAAGGCGAAGAAAAGGAAGCCGGCGCTCTTCCTTCACATCTGCGCTGGAACCTTGGAACATTTCTGCGCGTTAGCAGGCGCAAACTGGAAACAAAAGGGTAAGGTCATGGAACAAGCAGGTATCGGCTGGATCGCGGCGATCATTATAGGCGGCATTGCCGGCTGGCTCGCCGAACAGTTCATGAAGAGCAATATGGGTCTCCTCATGAACATCATCCTCGGGATTGTCGGCGCCATTATCGCCAATGCCATTCTCGGCGTCTTCGGTGTCGTACTGGGCGGTTGGATCGGCTATCTCATTGCCGGCTTCATCGGGGCATGTATCCTGATTGCCGTCGCGCGAATGTTCCGCCGTTAGGCGAAATCAGAAACCGGCGCCGGGTCTGGACAGATAGTCCAGCTCGGCGACGGTCGATGCGCGACCAAGAAGCGCATTCCGGTGCGGGAACCGCCCAAACTCCCGGATCACCTCCCGGTGACGCTCCGCATAATCGAGATAATGGGCATCGCCCAGCTTCGTAAAAAGCTCCACCGACAGATCCTGATCCTCGAGACGTTCGGAATGTTCGAACGGCAGGTAGAAGAAGCTTCGGTGCTCAGGCGGGACCATGAGGTCAGCTCCCAGATCCAAGGCGGTTCTCGCTTCGCTCAAGGCAATCCAGTCGGTGGCAAAGGCAAGCGCCGTTCCCCGGTAGATGTTGCGGGAAAACTGGTCGAGAACCAGAAGCGCTGCCAAACGCTTTGCCGCAGACAGCCGCCAAGGATCCAGCTCGAGGCGCGCCAGCGAAAGATGCGTAGCAACAAAATTCGTCCGCAGCGCCTCATCCACCGCTTCGTTCTTTTCGAACCATTGCTGCGGCGTCAGCTGCTCGAACCAGAAGTGCAAAACCTCTTCCGGCGTCCTTACAGAATATTGGACTGAGACATCCAGTGGAAGCATGTCGCCGTCAACCCAGCGTAAGAGTGGCAAAATCCCTGCCGAGCATGGCCGCCAGAACCTCCACCACGAGGTTGTGGTCATCACGCTGCGGCAGGCCCGAAACAGTCACGGCACCGATGCAGCCGACACCAGCGACTTTAATGGGAAAGCTGCCGCCGTGCGCGGCGTAGTCCGCCGCGGACAGGCCAAATTTGTCCTCCAGCGTCGTGTCTTGAAGCGCCAGTTTGCGGCCGATCGCATAGCTCGACTGGAAGAAGCGCAGAACGAGATTCCGCTTGCGCCGCACCCAGGCTTCATTATCGGCGGTCGATCCTGGCAAGGCGGTGTAGAAGGCGGGCATAGAATGCAGGCGCACATCGATCGCCACGCCCAACTGGCGCTCCTGGGCCAGCGTGCGGAGCCTTGAACCGAGATCCCAGGCGGTAGCAAGATCGAATCGCTCGAAGACAAGCGCCGTCTCCTGCTCGGCGATCCTTGCCAGATCCTCCTCGATTCCCATGACATCCTCCTTCGGTCACAATGGCGGGCATTGATGAACCGGACGGATAAGATTGTAAAGTTCGGCAGCTGACTTGCTGGCGCTATTCCGCGGCGGCCAGCTCGTTCAGCGGAAAGAAGGCGGAAAGCTCTTCCACGGCAAAACCGATCCGCTCCTTCAGGGCATCGGAGGACACTGCATAATCCGTGAAATCCCGGTCCGACGCATAAACAGCGGTAGGAAGAGTATGAGCCATGAAGAAGCCGAACAAGGGCCGCAGTTGGTGCTCCACCATCAGCGCATGGCGATCACCGCCCCCCGTCGCCGTGATCAGGATCGGCTTGGCGCGCAGTTGCTGCGGATCGATCAGGTCGATGAAGTGCTTGAACATGCCGGGATAGCTGCCCTTGTAGGTCGGAGAGCCGATGACTATCGCATCGGCCTCCACCACATCGGCAAGAACCGCTGCCGCCGCCGCGTCGAGATCGCCCTGGCGCTGCGCCTGCCCAAGCGACGGTCCGACATCGGTCAGGTCATAAAGGCGCTTTTCAAAACCGTATTTTTCGCTGGCAAGGGTTGCAACATGGTCGATCAGTGCGAAGGTCTTGGAGGGACGATTGTAGCTGCCTGCAAGGCCGACCAACTTGAAGCTCGACATTCATTTCCCTTCCGGACGCATTTCGATTTTCCCAATAGAAGTGTCGCAGCTTAGTCGAATTGACAAGCAGTGGAAGCAAGGAAGCTGCAGGCGACGAAGGAAAAACGAAAAATGATGCTCCGTGCCGCCGCCGGAACATGTCAGCGGCAGAGGAATCTCGAAGATCTACCAATACCATTCAGAACCTTAGAGGCCCGCGCTGCAATACACATCACAGGACGCCCTGGCGCCGATCAGGCAACCGCATCTTAGTTGCAGGCAGGACCTGCGCGCGGAATGGTCACCGCGTCGGCGGTCGGATTGCTGTTGGTGGCGGTACCAGGGGGCTGACAATGATCTTCGTGGTCGGCCGTGCCGGTCGTGCTATTGGTGGTCGTCGGATCGGCAACGCCCGGCGGCAAGGTGCCTGTCGCACGCTGGGCATTGGCATCGGGTATGGTCGAAGTTGAAGGCAGAGTATTGCCCGGGTCGGTCGCCGTCTGCGCAAAAGCGGGGCCTGCCAGCAGCAGTGCGAGCGCTCCCATGGCCGCATGTTTGAAGATCGTCATCGTCTTGTCCTCGGGTTGATCCGCTCAGATAACCCGGGACCGCGACGCTGGTTCCGCAGCGGCATGCCCGTTATGGCATCAGCTGATAGATGGCTTCAAGAAGCCGGTCGTGCTGGTAGGGCTTGGGCAGGAAGACGGTATTGGCGGGTAACAGCATCGGATCGAGATTGACGACGCCGGAGGTGATGATGATGCCAACACTCGGGCGCATGGCGCGGATGCGCTGCGAAAGCCGGATCCCATCCATGGAGCCGGCCATATCCACATCGGTGAAGACGATGTCGATATCGCTGCGGTTGCGGAAAAGTACCATAGCCTCATCGGCATTGGCCGCCTCCATGACCATATGGCCGGCTTCTTCCAACACATCCAGGCTCGTGAAACGGATCACCGGCTCGTCCTCGACGATCAGGACAATGGCTTTCTGTGTGCCCATTATGCGTCTCCTGGCTGGGAACATCCACGGCTGTCGTCGCTGCGACCGTCGGCGATATAGGGAACAACGCGGTTGGGAGCAAGCAGTTGTGACATGCGGCGGTCTTTGGTGGAGACGGACGGACCGAGATGTACATCCTCGCGCGATCGAAGCCGAACCGTGAAATCCTCTTGTGCCTCCGGCAAAAGATGTGAATAGAAAGGTCTCCCTCCTCCATGCATTTCAGGCTCAAGCTTTCATGATGGAAATCTTTACGGCCGCCGGCCTGGCGGCTCTCCTCGAAATCATCGCCATCAATTTGGTTCTTTCCGGCGACAACGCTATCGTTATCGGCCTTGCGGCAGCTGGACTGCCGGCGGAGATGCGTCGCAAGGCCATTCTTTTTGGAATCATCGCCGCGACCGTTCTGCGCATCATATTTGCAGCCGTCACTTCCTACCTTCTCGGCATTGTTGGCCTCCAGCTGGTCGGCGGGCTTCTGCTCTGCTGGGTGTGCTGGAAGATGTGGACCGAGCTGCGCGCCGGCGGCGAAGCGGCCCATATCGACGCAGCTGGCGGCAAGACGCCCCCGCAGAAAACATTCTGGCAAGCCGCGACCCAGATCGTCGTAGCCGACGTTTCCATGTCGCTCGACAATGTGCTTGCCGTCGCCGGCGCCGCACAGCAACATTCGTCAATCCTGATTATCGGCCTGGTGATTTCCATTGCTCTCATGGGTGTTGCCGCAAACTTCGTCGCCCGTCTTCTCGAGCGGTTCCGTTGGATCGCCTATCTCGGCCTGGCGGTCATCGTTTATGTGGCGGCGACGATGATCTATCACGGCTTTATCGAGGTTCTGCCGCTTCTCCGCGGGGCTTAAAGTCTTCCGAGGCTGCATGGGACCGCAGGCCAAAAGGCGCGAACTGTTTCGAAACGGGACGCACCTTCACCATTGCCTCACCAAGTCTTTGCCTTTCGCATTGTGCCCATTGAACATGGTGAACAAGCCCAGCTACCTGTTGGGCCAGCCGGCATGATGCCGGTCAGGGGCTCGCGGACCCCCACTCGCGAGAGTTGGTGAGCCCCGCCTTACGGACTTTGCATTGACCATATGAAGCCTCTCCTCTAGAAGGCGGCGATCTTCCGAAGCAGGCTTCGGATTGCTGAAACTCCGGAGTGGACGTGGATGGCGGTGTTTCCGCAAGGAACACGGACAGGATACTCGAACGTGCAGGACATCCTCCTGTCGCGCTGGGTGCTCTTTGTCGCTGCTTCCCTGATCGTCTTTCTGGGGCTGCTGCCGGGCCTGGCGAAGGATGCCGAACTCTTTCGCGGCCTGCAATCCGCCGATCGGAATACCGATACACCGCATCTGATCAAACGCGAGCCGCTGCGAGCCCTGGCTGCAGCTGATCGCAAGGACAGTGCCGCCACCCATATCGCGGATGCCGACGGGGCCATACTGCCCGGCCTTGCCGAGACCAACTATCCGGCCGGCCGCTCGGTCGCCGCGTCCCAGCGTGTCGCATCCCCCTTCGTCGCCAGTTTCTGGCCAGGCTCGCTGCCGCGAGCGCCGCCCACGGTCTCCTGACCCTCGCGCATCAGCGCCCGACGACTGGCAAATTCCGCCCTTCATGCCAACGGCGTGATCAGGGCTCAGCAGGATCAGATACATGAGAAATTCCCCCTGGCTGGTGGCAACCTACGCCATCATCATATTCATCGGCATGCTGGTGGCTCTGCCGAACGTCATCCCGCAATCGACGCTGGACCGCCTCCCCTCATGGCTGCCGCATAGCCGTGTGGCGCTGGGTCTCGACCTTCGCGGCGGCTCGCATCTGGTGCTGGAAGTCGACCGCGGCGACCTGATCAACGAACGGGTCCAGAGCCTGCTGCAGGACAGCCGCCGCGTTCTGCGCGAAGCCAATGTCAACACCTCCGCAATCCGCCGCTCGGGCGACGCCATCGTCGTCACCTTGCGTGATCCGGCGCAGCGCGACCAGGCCGTGACGCAGCTCCGGACGCTCGCCAATCAGGTAGGCCTCGGCACCACCACGGTCGGCGGCAGCGATCTGGCCGTCACCACGCCGGCCGACAATACGATCTCCCTGGCTCAAACGGAAGCCGGCATCAACTCGCATATCACCGCCGCGATCGAGCAGAGCCTTGAAATCATTCGCCAGCGCGTCGACCAGGTGGGCGTCGCCGAACCAACGATCCAGCGGGTCGGCAGTGACCGCGTCCTCGTCCAGCTTCCGGGCGAGCAGGATCCGTCGCGGCTGCGGCAATTGCTCGGTTCGACCGCCAAGATGAGCTTCCACCTGCTTGGCGAACAGGGCCAGCCGGGCGTCACCATGCTCGCCGACGAGCGCGGCACCCAGTATCCGGTGATCGACCGCGTCGAACTGTCCGGCGACCGGCTGACCGATGCGCGCGCCGCATTCGACCAGCAGACGCGCCAGCCGATCGTCACCTTCCGCTTCGACAGTGCCGGCGCGACCCGCTTTGCGCAGATCACCCAGGCCAATGTCGGCAAGCCCTTCGCCATCGTGCTCGACAACAAGGTACTGAGTGCGCCCGTGATCCAGACGCCGATTACCGGCGGGTCCGGGCAGATTTCGGGCAGCTTCACGCCGGAGGAAACCACGACGCTTTCGGCACTGCTGCGCGCCGGCTCGTTGCCGGCCAAGCTGACCGTCATCGAGGAACGCACCGTCGGCGCCGACCTTGGCGCCGACGCCATCCAGAGAGGCATCTATTCGGGCCTCGTCGGCTTCGCCCTCGTCGCCATCTTCATCTTCGTGCTCTACGGCACCTGGGGCATACTGGCGAACGTCGCGCTGCTGATCCACACCATCCTCACCTTCTCGGCGCTGACCCTCGTCGGTGCGACGCTGACGCTGCCGGGCATTGCCGGTATCGTTCTCGGCATCGGCCTTGCCGTTGACGCCAACGTTCTCATCAACGAGCGCATCCGCGAAGAAACCCGCAAGGGCCGAGGAGCTTTCGCGGCCATCGACAACGGCTTCAACAAGGCCTATTCAACCATTATCGACGGCAACATGACGGCCCTGATCGCGGCGGCCATCCTGTTCTACTTCGGCTCCGGCCCGGTTCGCGGCTTTGCCGTGACCATGGGCCTTGGCCTGATCATCTCCATGTTCACATCGGTAGCCTTCGTGCGCGTCACGATGATTGCGATCGCGCGCCGCCAGAAGCTGAAGGTGATCAACATCCAGTCGCTGTTCCGGTTCAGCCCCTATGACCGGCACATCCAGTTCATGAAGGCACGCTTCTTCGGCGTCGGGGTTTCGGCTCTCCTGTCGATCGCCTCCGTAGCCCTGTTCTTCTATCCGGGCCTCAACTACGGCGTCGACTTCCGCGGCGGCATCCAGATGTCGGTGAGGACGCAAGGGACGGCCGATCTCGGCAAGTTCCGCGAAGGCCTGAATACGCTTGGACTCGGCGAAATCATGCTGCAGTCCTTTGGCGATCCCAACACCATTCTCGTGCGCGCCCAGCGCCAGGAGGGCGGTGAAGAAGCGCAGACCGCAGCTGTCACCAAGCTGAAGGACGAGGTCACCAAAATCGATCCGACGGCGACCGTCCAGGGCACCGACGTCATCGGCCCGAAGGTTTCCGGCGAACTGGCGATCGCCGGCTTCCTGTCGGTGTTCATCGCCAGCGTCGCCATGCTCATCTACATCTGGGTGCGCTTCGAATGGCCGTTCGCCGTGGGAGCCATCGTAACCCTTGTGCTCGACGTCACGAAGCTGGTGGGCTTCTTCGCCATTACCGGTCTCGACTTCAACCTGACGGCGATCGCTGCGGTGCTGACCATGGTCGGCTATTCGGTGAACGACAAGGTCGTGGTCTACGACCGCATGCGTGAAAACATGCGGCTCTACAAGTCGATGCCGCTGCGCGAGATCATCGACAAGTCGATCAACGAGACGCTTGCCCGAAGCCTCTATACCAACGCGACGGCTTTCCTGTCGCTTCTGCCGATGGCGATCTGGGGCGGCAGCGCGGTGGAAAGCTTCGCAGTGCCGATGGCCTTCGGCATCCTCGTTGCCGGTGCTTCGTCTATCTTCATCGCAGCGCCGATCCTGCTCTTCCTCGGCGACTGGCGGACACGCCACCGCGTCAAGGCAGACAGCGCAGAAGCGGCGGCGGATGGCGAGCGGCCGAGCCAGGCTTGAGGTCAGGCAACAAATTTCGAAAAGGGCGGATGAAAATCCGCCCTTTTGCGTAGAAGAGCCCATGCAGAGGTTTGGCTAAAGCAGTTTCATGATGATCGATCTTGCCGCCTACGCCGGTCTGTTTTCCGCCGCTTTCATTGCCGCGACGATCTTTCCGATGCAGTCGGAGGCCATTCTCGTCGGTCTGATCCTGACGGACCGATATCCGTTGGCGGCACTGCTGCTCACAGCCTCTGTCGGCAATACGCTGGGCGCCGGCGTCAACTGGCTGCTCGGACGCGGGGTCGAGCGCTTCCGTGACAGCCGCTGGTTTCCGGTGACGCAGGAAAAGCTCGACAAAGCACAGGCCTGGTACCGCAAATATGGAAAGTGGTCGCTGCTCCTGAGCTGGATACCGATCGGCGGCGATGCCGTCACCGTTGCGGCCGGTGTGCTCAAGGAGCCGCTTCCGACCTTTCTCCTGCTCGTCTTCATCGGTAAGGCGTTCCGCTATATCGTCCTTGCGGCGATCACGCTCGGCGTGACCGGTTAAAGCGCCCCGCAGCCGAGCCGGCTTCTTCTACAACCGTTTTGGAACAACGGCTGCTTTTCGCCATTGAAGGCTTAATGCAACGCGAGGTTACGGAGGAAGGCATGACGGAGCAGCCAGTGACGGTCCAGGGCGAGGAAAAGACGGATCTTAAACGCGTCATGGGCCCGGGCCTGCTTCTGCTCTTCATCATCGGCGACATTCTGGGGACCGGCATCTATGCCCTGACCGGCCAGGTGGCGGCAGAAGTCGGCGGTGTGGTCTGGCTCCCCTTCCTGATTGCCTTCATCGTCGCGCTGCTGACCGCCTGCAGCTATCTCGAACTGGTGACGAAATACCCGCAGGCCGCTGGGGCAGCTCTTTATACGCACAAGGCATTCGGCATCCACTTCCTCACCTTCATCGTCGCCTTTGCCGTCATGTCCTCCGGCATCACCTCGGCCGCCACCGCGTCTCGGGCATTCGCCTCCAATTTCGCGACTTCGCTCGGCCTCGAGGTCGGCGCCTGGGGCGTTCCCCTCATGGCCGTTGCCTTCATTGCGCTCGTCGCCGCCGTGAATTTTCGCGGTGTCGGCGAAAGCGTCAAGATGAACGTAGTCCTGACGGTTGTCGAAGTGACCGGGCTTCTGATCATCATCGGCATCGGCCTCTGGGCAATCGCCGGCGGACAAGGAGATGTCTCGCGCGCCTGGACCTTTGCGACGCCCGAAAACAGCGGCGTCTTTTGGCCGGTGGTTTCCGCCACCGCGCTCGCCTTCTTCGCCATGGTAGGCTTCGAGGATTCGGTCAACATGGCCGAGGAATGCAAAAATCCGAGCCGTGTCTTCCCGAAGGTGCTTCTCGCCGGGCTCGGTATTACCGGCGTGATCTACGTTCTGGTGGCGATATCCGCCATAACGCTGGTTCCGGCCGATGAACTGGGTGCCGGCGAAACGCCGCTTCTGAAGGTGGTCCAGGCTGGAGCGCCGAATTTCCCGATCAGCATCTTTGCCGTGATCACCATGTTCGCGGTCGCCAATTCGGCGCTGATCAACATGATGATGGCGAGCCGCCTGATCTATGGAATGGCGCGTGAAGGCGTGCTGCCGCAGGCGCTCGGCAAGGTGCATGCCGAGCGCCGCACTCCCTATATCGCCATCGGCTTCACATCTCTGCTTGCCGTCGTGCTGATTCTCTTCGCGGGCGGCGTTCCGGCACTTGGCGGCACGACCTCGCTCCTGCTTCTCTGCGTCTTCGCGATCGTCAATATAGCGGTCCTGGTGTTGCGCAAGGACAAGGTGGCGCACAAGCATTTCCGTACCCCAACCATCCTCCCGGTGCTGGGCGCCATCTCCTGTGTTTTCCTGGCCGGTCCCTGGAGCGGGCGTGACCCGATCCAGTACGGCATTGCCGCCTGCCTGCTGGGGCTCGGCGTGCTTCTCTGGTTTGCGACCGTCCGGTTCATGAAAACGGCTGCCGCCGCCGCTTAACGCCCGTCCTTCAGCCGCAGGGACAAGAGGCCATGCTCGCCGATATGGGCGGCGACGTCGAGATAGGCCGGTATCTTGAAATGTGCCGTTTCCATCGGATGGGAATGCGTGGCGGTGATCACCATCACGTCGGCACCGGTCGCCTCGCCTGCCTGGATCCCGGCCAGCACATCTTCGAAGACCAGTACGTCGGAGGGGCTGGCGTTGAGGCGTTTTGCACCCAGCAGATAGCCCTGCGGATCGGGCTTGCCGACCGTCACGTCTTCCGCTGTCACCATATGAGGCGGAACAGGTATGCCGGCGGCCTCCAGGCGGCGCTTGGCAAGTTCGATGGGCGAAGACGTGACGATACTCCATTGTTCTGGCGGCAGCGCCTTCAGGAACTCGACTGCGCCGGGGAGAGCAACGACGCCCTCCACATCCTCGATCTCGCCGCGCAGGATTTCCTCGGCTTCGGCTGCCGGATCGACGCCCGGCAGGTTGAGTGCCGTGATCGTGTCTATACCACGCTTGCCATGCATTGTCGGCAGGAATGCCTCGACGTCGAGGCCCATGCGTGCAGCCCAGCGGCCCCAGACCCGTTCCGCCGCGGCAGTCGAGTTGAGAATGGTGCCGTCCATGTCGAAGAGAAAAGCAGCATAGTTCCTGGACGGAAGCAGGATCGAAGGCGAAGTGGGAGCGTGCATGGGAATTCCTTCTGACTTCAGGCGAGTCACCTGCCGGAACATTCGTAGCGGCCAGCCTCTTGAGGCAGAGAAGCAAATGCCATGCTGTAATGGAAGGCCCGCATGACGATCTATTTTACCAGTGATACACATTTCGGCGATCCGCGCGTGCTGCGGATCGATCGCAGACCGTTTCCTATCATGTCAGAGCATGACGACGCGCTGATTGCCGCCTGGAACGCCACGATCAGGCAGGATGACGAGGTCTGGCATCTGGGCGATTTCAGCTCCGCCCGCGCCGGACCGGTGGAAGACCTGCTGCGACGTCTCAACGGTCGCAAGCACTTGGTCATTGGCAATAATGATCCGCAAGAGACCGTACTGGCAAAGGGATGGGCGAGCGTCCAGCACTACGGGGAAATGATGATCGAGGGACAGTTTCTTGTTCTTTGTCACTATCCCTTTCGCACCTGGAACAAGATGGGCAAAAAGTCGATCAACCTGCATGGCCATTCACATGGGCGGTTGAAACCCGTGCCGCGCCAGTTCGATGTCGGGGTAGACGCGCGCCATCTGCGCCCGGTGAGGCTGGAAGACCTGCTGCGCAAAGAGGCAAGGCCAGCCAGCCTGGAATCTTTCTAACCTGCGGAACAACTGTCACCTGGGTGAGTTACGCCTTTGTGGTCGCGCCGCGTCCGCAAGGGTATCGGCGCGTCCATGTCTCGAACAGGAGGGTTGAAGATGGACGACAAGCCGAACACGCGCGCACCGGGCAACATGCCGGATGCTTCCGCCGACAGGACTCTGACGAACCGGCAGGGCCACCCGATCACCAACAACCAGTCGATGCGCACCGTGGGTAGCCGCGGTCCTGCGACGCTCGAGAATTATCAGTTTCTCGAAAAGATTACCCATTTCGATCGCGAGCGCATCCCCGAGCGGGTCGTCCATGCGCGCGGATTCGTCTGTTATGGCGACCTGGAAGTGACCGGCAAGATCGGCGACGAGCCCGCCTCCAAATACACGCGTGCGAAGCTCTTCCAGCAGGCCGGCAAGAAAACGCCGCTCGCCATCCGTTTCTCCACCGTGATCGGCGGCCGCGATTCCTCCGAGGCTGCGCGCGACCCGCGCGGCTTTGCTGTGAAGTTCTACACCGAAGACGGCAACTGGGATCTCGTCGGCAACAATCTGGCGGTCTTCTTCATCCGCGATGCGATCAAGTTTCCCGACGTCATCCACTCGCTAAAGCCGGATCCGGTGACCTTCCGCCAGGAAGCCAACCGCATCTTCGACTTCATGAGCCAGACGCCTGAATCCATGCACATGCTGACCCATCTGTTCAGCCCGCGCGGCATTCCGGCAAGCTACCGGCACATGGAAGGTTTTGGCGTCAACACCTACAAGATGGTCAATGCCGATGGCGACACGGTTCTGGTGAAATACCATTTCCATCCGCGCGCCGGCCTCGCGAGCCTCACGGCCGAAGAAGCGGCCAAGGTGCAGGGCCAGGATTTCGGCTCGGCCTCCAAGGATCTGTTCACCTCGATCGAGCGCGGCGAATATCCGCAATGGGATATGTATGTGCAGATCATGGAAGACCATGATCACCCGGAACTCGACTGGGATCCGCTCGACGACACGAAAATCTGGCCGGAAAAGGACTTCCCGCTGCGGCATGTCGGCGTCATGACGCTCAACCGCAATGTCGAAGACTTCTTCAACGAAAACGAACAGATCGCCATGGGCACGGGCGTGCTGGTCGACGGCCTCGACTTCTCAGACGACAAGATGCTGGTCGGCCGCACATTCTCCTACTCGGACACCCAGCGCTACAGGGTCGGCACGAACTACCTGCAGCTGCCGGTCAACCAGGCCAAGAACGCTGCCGTGTCCACCAATCTGAGCGGCGGCCAGATGTCTTTCCGTCGCGACCTGGCGCCGGGCCAGAACCCGCATGTCAACTTCGAGCCGTCCATCCACAATGGCCTGCATGAAGCGCAGCGGGAGGAGCCCATCAATTCGCCTGAACTGCATGGCCGGCTGGTTCGCAGCGTCGTCGAACGGCGCAACGACTATGTCCAGGCGCGCGGCCGTTTCTGCACGATGATGGACTGGGAGCGTGACGACCTGATCTTCAACATGGGCGACCTGCTGGGCCAGTGCGAGCGCGATATCCAGGAGCGCATGGTCTGGCACTTCTTCCTCGTGCATGACGATTACGGCCGGCGCGTCGGCGAAAAACTCGGCGTCACAGCCGATGCCGTGCGTCACTTGCCGCCTCTGCCCAAGCAGGTGCTGACCGACGAGGATCAGCGTCGCCTGCAGAACCTCGGCAATAACGGCGATAAGATCGACCCGACGGTCTGGGGCCAGTGGACGAGCTCCGTCAAGAACCACAAGGCCTCGGCGGAAGAAGTGCTGAACGGCATGCTGCCGACGAACGGCATGACCCAGAGCCAGGCAGCCGAATAAGCTGCAGAACGAGCCGCTCCCGATGCTTCGGGAGCGGCTTTTCAGATCGCTTGTACTCCTTCGTCCTGGCGCGATAGAACGTCGCCAACTTGGCCAGCGAGGGAGGAAATCTTGATCGGCAAAATCAGCACATATCATAGGGATCTGGTTGACCGTGGAGTCCTGGTCACCGGTGGCGGATCCGGGATAGGCGCGGCCTTGGTCGAGGGCTTTGCGGAGCAAGGGGCCAAGGTTGCTTTCATCGATGTGGCCGATGAACCAAGTCAACAGCTGGTGACACGCCTGTCAGGGACGGTCGCGCACCCTCCCCTCTACCTCAAGGCGGATCTTCGGCAAGTCGCCCAAGCCAAGGCCGCCGTCGATGAGGCGGCTACCCGGCTCGGCCAGCTTTCAGTGCTCGTCAACAATGCCGGATGGGACGACCGGCACGACTTCAATACCGTCACCGAAGACTATTGGGACCGGAGCACGGCGATCAATCTGAAACAGGTATTCTTCGTCAGCCAGGCTGCTGTTGGGCATTTGCGCGCCAGCAGCGGCGGATCGATCATCAACTTCTCGTCGATCGCCTTCATGCGCAACATGAGCGAAATGCCCGTCTATACGACCGCCAAGGCGGGAATCATCGGCTTGACGAAAAGCCTGGCCGGCAAACTCGGCCCGGAAAACATCCGGGTCAATGCGATTATGCCGGGAATGATCGTGACGGAGCGGCAGGAGCGTCTCTGGCTGAACAAGGACAAGATCGCCGCCATGCAGGCCGGGCAGTGCCTGAAGCGTGTTCTCGCAGCAGAAGACCTGGTTGGCCCGTGTCTCTTTCTCGCCTCGCATGCCTCTGCTGCCATCACCGCGCAAACGCTGGTTGTCGACGGCGGCGTCCTTTAGGGGAAAAGAAAACCGCGCGGGCTCCGGTGGAAAAGCCCGCGCGGCCTGGAGGCCAGCTACTCCGCTGGAGAGAGAGCGGGCGCCGCCTCCGTCCCGTGCTGCCGCAAGGGGCGGCTGCCGGTAAGCATGCGGGCCAGCACATAGAAGACTGGCGTCATGAAGATGCCGAAGAAGGTGACGCCGATCATCCCGGAGAACACGGCCACACCCATGGCGGCGCGCATTTCGGCACCGGCACCGGTCGACACCACCAGCGGCACGACGCCCATGATGAAGGCCATCGAGGTCATCAGGATCGGGCGCAGGCGCAGACGGCTTGCTTCGACAGCGGCCTCCACCGGCGTACGGCCCTCAAACTCGAGCTCGCGCGCGAATTCGACGATCAGGATGGCGTTCTTGGCGGAGAGGCCCACAAGGACGACGAGGCCGATCTGGGTGAAGATGTTATTGTCTCCTCCCGTCAACCAGACGCCCGTCAGGGCGGCCAGCACGCCCATCGGCACGATCATCACAATGGCGAGCGGCAGTGTCAGGCTTTCATATTGGGCTGCCAGAACCAGGTAGACGAGAAGCAGCGCCAGCGGGAAGACGATAAGGCTAGAATTGCCGGCGATGATCTGCTGGTAGGTCAGGTCCGTCCATTCGAACTCGATGCCGGCCGGCAGCGTTTCGTTGAGGATCTTCTCGATGGCAGCCTGAGCCTGGCCGGACGAGAAGCCGGGTGCCGGGGCGCCGTTGATATCGGCGGCAAGGAAGCCGTTATACCGGTTGGCCCGCTCCGGCCCGGTGGTGGCGTCAACCCTTAGCAGGGCCGACAAGGGGATCATCTGACCCGACGAAGAACGGACCTTCAGCTGGCCGATATCTTCGGGCTGCGAACGGAACTTCGCATCCGCCTGGACACGCACGCTATATGTGCGGCCGAAGGCATTGAAGTCATTCACATAAAGCGAGCCAAGATAGATCTGCAGGGTCTGGAAGACATCCGTGACGGAAACCCCCAGCTGCTCTGCCTTGGAGCGGTCGAGATCGGCAAATAGCTGCGGTACATTGACCTGGAAGCTCGAAAAGATGCCGGTTAGTTCCGGCGTCTGATAGGCTTTGCCCATCACCGCCTTGACGGTCTCGTCCAGGGTCTGGTTGCCGAGGCCGGCACGATCCTCGATCTGCAGCTTGAAGCCGCCCGTCGTGCCGAGACCGTTGACCGGCGGCGGCGGGAACATGGCAATGAAGGCATCCTGGATCGACCCGAACTTCTGGTTCAAAGCCATGGCAATAGCGCCGCCGGAAAGCTCAGGCGTTTCACGCTCCTCGAAATCCTTCAGCGTCACGAAGACGATGCCAGCATTCGAGGAATTGGTGAAGCCGTTGATGGACAAACCTGGGAAGGCGATCGCATTGGCGACGCCCGGCTGATCGAGAGCAATGTCGGTCATCCGCTTGATGACGCTTTCCGTCCGGTCGAGGCTGGCCGCATCCGGCAACTGGGCAAAGCCGATGAGATACTGCTTGTCCTGCGACGGGACGAACCCGCCCGGCACCGTGGTGAACAGGCTGTAGGTGGCGGCGACCAAGGCCAAATAGATGACCATGACGATGCTCTTGCGTGACAGAAGTCCGCCGACGCCCTTGCCGTAATAGCGCGACCCAGTGCCGAAGGCGCGGTTGAAGCCGCGGAAGAACCAGCCGAAGATCGCATCCATGAAGCGTGTCAGCCAGTCCTTCTTGGTGTGATGGCCTTTAAGGAGCAAGGCGGCGAGAGCTGGTGACAGAGTCAGCGAGTTGATCGCCGAAATCACGGTCGAGATGGCGATCGTCAACGCGAACTGCCGATAGAACTGCCCCGACAGACCGGAGATGAAGGCCAATGGTACGAAGACCGCGACCAGCACGAGCGCGATGGCGATGATCGGGCCGGACACTTCGCGCATTGCCTGATAAGTCGCGTCGCGGGGGCTGAGGCCGTTTTCGATATTGCGTTCAACATTCTCGACCACGACGATCGCGTCGTCGACGACGATACCGATTGCCAGCACCAAGCCGAACAGGCTGAGCGCATTGATGGAGAAGCCGAACACATACATGACCGCAAACGTACCGATGATGGATACGGGAACGGCGATCAGCGGGATGATCGAGGCGCGCCATGTTTGCAAGAAGACGATGACCACCAACACGACAAGCGCAATGGCTTCGAGCAGCGTGTCGATGACCTTCTCGATGGAGGCGCGCACGAACTTGGTCGTGTCGTAGACGATTTCGTATTTGACCCCAGCCGGCATGGCCTGCTGCAGTTCATCCATGGTGGCGCGAACATTATCGGCAATTTCGATTGCGTTGGATCCCGGCGCCTGGAGAACGGCGACGGCGACGGCCGGCTTGCCGTCCAGCAGCGAACGGAGGGTGTAGTCGGCTGCGCCAAGCTCGACGCGGGCGACGTCGCGAAGGCGGGTGATTTCGCCATTCGCACCGCTCTTGACAATGATATTGCCGAATTCTTCAGGGGTGCGAAGGCGTCCCTGCGCATTGACGTTCAGCTGCAGATCGACACCGGAGCGGCTCGGCGACGCACCGATGATGCCGGCTGCCGCCTGGACGTTCTGGGAGCTGATCGCATTGCTGATATCGCTGCCGGCCAGATTGTGCTCCGCAGCCTTCTGCGGGTCGATCCAGACACGCATGGAATAATCGCCAGCGCCGAAAACCTGCACCTGCCCGACGCCCTCAAGCCGCGCAAGCCGATCCTTGATGTTCAAGGTTGCGTAATTGCGCAGATAGGTGATGTCGGAACTGCCGTCGGTGGAGACGAGGTTGACGACCATGATGAAGTCGGGCGAGCTCTTGACCGTGGTGATGCCAAGCGAACGAACTTCAGCCGGCAGGCGCGGTTCGGCCTGCGAAACGCGGTTCTGAACCAGCTGCTGCGCTTTGTCGGGATCGGTGCCGAGCTTGAACGTCACCGTGACGTTGAGTACGCCGTCGGAGGTCGCCTGGCTGGACATGTAGAGCATGCCCTCGACGCCGTTGATCTGCTCTTCGAGCGGCGTTGCCACTGTTTCGGCGATAACTGTCGGGTTGGCGCCGGGATAGGTGGCGCGAACAACGATCGAAGGCGGCACCACGTTGGGATATTCCGAGATGGGCAGTGAGCCCAGTCCGATCAGGCCGGCAACGACGATAAGAATCGACAGGACGCCCGCGAAGACGGGCCGGTCGATGAAAAATCCGGAAATGTTCATGTCAAAACCCTCTCTCCAGGGATGAACAAGACATGCATCGCACCAGTCCCGCAGCACGATGGCTGCGGGTGGCAGGGAAGCGTTCTGTTCTGGCCGGCGGCGTGCCGGCGATATTGAAGTTACTTATTAGCTAGTTTGGCTTCGTCCTGCGGTGCCACGACGGCACCGGGACGAATACGCTGCAGGCCGTTCACGACGATCCGGTCGCCGGGATTGAGGCCCTTCTCGACAACGCGCATTCCATCGATCGCCGTTCCGAGTTCCACCTGACGGGAGGCAACCTTATTTTCACCATCGACCACGAAAACGAACCTCTTGTCCTGATCGGTGCCGATGGCCCTTTCGCTGATGACCATCCGCTCCACCGCTTTCGGCTGGCCCATGCGGACCCGCACGAACTGGCCCGGTATCAGCTTGCCACCGGGATTGGTGAAGACGGCGCGGACGCGCAGTGTGCCGCTCGAGGCGTTGACCTCGTTGTCGACCAGCTGCAACTTGCCGCGGATGGCGTCTTCGCCCGACAGCGTCGTCACTTCTACCGGCACCTGATCCAGGGCGGCCGTGCCATTATCACTCGGCAGTTCCGCCAGGATGCGGCTGACGAATTCCTCGCCGGCATCGAAGCTGGCATAGATCGGATCGACCGAGACGAGCGTTGTCAGCGGCACGGAAGCCGAGCCGGCGGCGACGAGATTGCCGACAGTCACTTCGATACGGCCGACCCGGCCGGCGATCGGTGCATGGATCTGGGTATAGTCGAGATTGAGCTGCGCCACTTTCAGGGCAGCCTTGGCAGACTGAACCCCGGCAATGGCTTCGCTTTGGGCGCTCTGACGCTGGGCAAGGTCGCTCTGCGAGATCGTGTTCTTTGCAGACAAGGTCTTGCCCCGCTCAAGCTCCGTATTGGCCAGTTCTAGCTTGGCCTGGGCAGACGCCACCTGGCCCTCCGCTTCCGCCACGGCGGCTTGGTAGGGTTCCGGATCGATCGTGATGAGAAGGTCGCCAGCCTTTACTAGGCCGCCTTCGCGAAAATGTACGGACTGGATGGCGCCAGCCACGCGCGGACGGATCTGCACCCGATCCACCGCTTCCAGGCGGCCGGAAAACTCCTGCCACGTCGTCACCGTACGCGGCTGCACTGTCGCAACCGTCACCGGGACGGCCGGCGCCGGAGCGCTGCTAGCAGGTGCCGAATCGGCCCTCGCGCCATTCGGCAGATCGAAGTAAAGTGAGGCTCCGGCGATCAGCGCGACAGCCCCCATTCCAGTGCCCCACAGGGCCCAGCTTTTCATCTTGGACATCTCTTATTCTCCATGCGGCCAAGCTTTGCGGCCGCCACAACTACCGATATGCAGTATTATGAACTCAAATCCTGGACGAAGCCGGTAAACTCGCGACAGAGCTGCGAGGCCCATGTCTGCTTGCTGGCGTCCTTGTCTTCCTTTTCCTTGTCCTGGTAGATCCCCGTCCAGCCGCTGCCGGATGGGACAATTTTATAACGCACCTGAACGCCCGCACCGGCCAGGCGCTCGGCATAACCGATTGTCTCGTCACGCAACGGATCATCTTCCGATGTCATGATGAGCGCTGGAGCAACACCCGAAAGCCGCGAACACAGACAGGGCGCGGCATAGGGATGTTGAAATCCACCCGCCGAGCGCAGGTAATGGCTCCAGCCATCCGACCAGCGTTCACGCATCCCGATCTCGTCCGCCTTGCGAAATGACGCCGTCGCCATCATCGGGTCGATCATTGGCGAAAGCAGAACCTGACCGCTCAGTTCACCCGGCATTAGGTCGCGCGCCTTAAGCGCCACGCCCGCGGCCACATTGCCCCCGGCTTCGTCCCCAGCAACAATGAGCAGCGACTTGACGCTGCCGAATTGCCGGCGCCGGCTGCTCAAGCAGTTCAACGCCGTGAAGGCCGTTTCCATCGCCTTAGGAAAGACGTTGAGCGAAACGCTGCTATAATCCGCCTCAAGAACCACCGCACCCATATCCGCAAGCGCCTTCGCCACGGCCCGCTCGCATGGATCGCGGTCCTGATCCAGAAACGCCCCGCCTCGTAGGTAGAGGACGAGCGGCGGAACCTTATATTTCGGATGTCCCTCATAAAGGCGCATGGGAACGGGCGGCTTCGCCGATTGTCCCAATTCGATGTTTTCCCAATGCGCTGTCATGACGGACCTGCCGATCAAACACGGCCTTACTTGCCGTAACTGTTAAAGCTGATATTATTGTTCGGGACTAAATGCACAAGCTAACTCGGTTCGGCAACACTGTCCCAATTTCCGGAACAATGTTGCAGCACAACATTCGGGCTTCTGATGGATCAGCTTTCAGCAATGCGTGTCTTCGTCCGCGTGGTCGAGACCGGCAATTTTACCCGGGCGGCGGCAACGCTCAACATGCCGAAGACAACCGTGACGAACATGGTGCAAAGCCTTGAGGCGCATCTGAATACGACACTGCTCAACCGCACGACGCGGCGGGTGATGGTGACCACCGACGGCGCCCTTTATTACGAGCGGGCGATGCAGATCCTGTCTGAAATCGACGAGCTGGATGGGAGTATGTCGAATTCACAGATGCAGCCCAAGGGGCGGCTGCGCGTCGAGATGTCAGGGGCCTTTGCCGACCTCGTGGTCATCCCGGCGCTCTGCGATTTCTACCAACGCTATCCGCAAATCCGCCTCGATATCGGTGTCGGCGACAGATTGGTCGACTATATCGCCGAAAACGTCGATTGCGCCCTGCGAGCCGGGACGCCGCAGGACCAGTCGCTGATTGCCAGGAAGGTCGGCGAGATCCCTTTGAGCACCTATGCCGCGCCTTTCTACATCGAAAAGTTCGGAGAGCCCCTGCATCCGAAGGATCTGGAAGAAGACCACGTTTCGGTAGGCTATCTCAACGCCCAGTCGGGCCGCGTCCTTGCCATGGAATTCTGCCAGAGCGATGAAGTAGTCGAAGTCACGCCGCGATACGCTGTGTCGGTCAACGATGCCCGATCCTATGTCAATGCTGCGATTGCCGGCATGGGAATTGCACAAGCGCCCCGCTTCATGACGAAGGATGCCGTGGCGAAGGGGGAACTCATCGAGGTTCTGTCCCGCTGGAGCTGCACGCCGCTCCCGCTCTACATCGTTTATCCGCAAACCAGGCACTTGAGCAACAAGGTCCGCGTCTTCGTCGACTGGCTGGTCAAGCTCGTGCAGGGCCTGAAGGCCGAGGACCATCCTGAGCCGTTGCGCAAAGCCAGCTGATGATCTTTGCTTGCACCGATGTTCTTTGACCTGAACTATTCATTCCCGATCAACGGGATGCTAAGGGCTGGACAAGCTGGCGGCACGGGAGGAGAGGTCGATGACGCGGTGGAAGGTGATCGCGCTTGCGGTGTTCGGCGGCATTGCTGCGGCCATGCATATCGGCAAGGTTCCTCCCGCCATTCCGCTCCTGCGGGAAGAGTTCGGGATGACGCTGGTGCAGGCCGGTTGGCTGATGGGTCTCGCAAGCGCGCTCGGCGCCGTCTGCGGCCTGGTGATCGGTCGGCTGACCGATTATCTGACCCATCGCCTGGCCATGATCATCGGTCTTGCTCTTCTGATTTCCGGCAGCCTCATGGGCTTTTCCTCCCATACATCGTTTCTCTTGCTGGCAAGCAGGGTTCTGGAAAGCTTCGGGCTGATCATGACGATTGTCGCAGCACCCGGATTGATTTCCTCCTCCTGCGAACTTCAGGACAGGCAGCTTGCCCTGGGGATCTGGGGACTGTGGCTTCCGGCTGGCGTGGCGACCATGATGCTGACATCGCCGCTGCTAATGACAACCTATGGATGGCGCGGCAGCTGGCTCTTGGCCGCCTCTATCAGTTTTGTGCCGCTGGTTCTTCTTTCGTTGGTAAACATCCCTGCACCGGCCTCAGACATCAGAACAACACCGCTGCTTGCCAGCCTGTCACTGACTGCATCGCGCGGCTCCTCGTGGATCATTGCCGGCATCTTCCTTTGCTATAGTGCCAGCTTCATGGCGGTCTTCGGCTTCCTGCCGACACTGCTTATCGAGGACATGCAGGTGGAGCTCAACCATGCTTCCATGCTCGCCGCCCTCGCCGTCCTCGCCAATGCTGTCGGCAATGTCTTCGGAGGTGTATTCGCCCGTCTCGGCGTCCCTCGCTGGCTGCTCGTCGCCGTCCCCTGCCTCATGCTGACGCTCACTTCCTTCCTCGTCTTCGCCGAGGCTCTGCCGGTCGGACTGCGCTACGGGGCGTCGGTGCTCTATGCGGTTTCCGGAGGCCTGCTCCCTGCGACGATCATGGGAGCCATCCCCGTTTATGCACCTCGGCGGGATCTCGTCGGAACCTTCAGCGGCTTTGTGATGCAGGGGTCGAATATCGGCCAATGCTTGGGACCGATGTTGCTGGCCATGGTCGTCGGCGCCCATGGCTGGCGGGCGGCGCCCTATTACATCGCTTCCATGACCCTGCTCGGCCTGCTGCTATCCCTGCGGCTTCGGGCCATCGAAAAAGCGAGGCTCGGCAGCCAGAGGGCGGCCGTCGCACCTTAAAACCGGCCAGCGTTCTTGCGTTCACGAAATCTGGCTCTAATGTTCACAGTTCAGCGAACGACCGATCAACCAAAAGGCGACTGGCAGGCGCGTCGCGGGCCGCCGTCTAGGGGCTGGTAGCTATTGTCCTCGATGCGGTAGGAACGGTAGCGCGCCTGGCACCAGCCTTCATGGCTTCCGCCCTGCACGTCGGCTCCACCCATCGAAGAACCCCGGTCCGCGACCAGCTGATCCTGCTCTTCCTCAGCATCCGGATTCTGCATGGCCGCATCGTAACCCTGACCACGTGGCAAGGCGGCCGCGGCCTGATGTGCCTCTGTTCCAGGAGCTTCGCACTGACGACGTGGTCCGCTGAAGGGCTGATAGCTGTTGTCCTCAACACGGTAGGACCGGTAGCGGGCATAGCACCATTCGGCCCGAACGGGATCGACTGCGCCGGCGGAAGCACTCTGCACTACGTTCCGGTCTGCTTCATTCGTCACGCCCTGCGGCTTGAGCGCGCCTGTTACCGTGTGGTCAACATCGGGCGACTGCACGTTCTCGGCTTGCTGGCTGGTCATCCCGCCGGCTTCGAAAACATTCGACGCCGGGACGGAAGCTGTGGTCTCGACTGCGGCCAGACGGTCATAGCCCTGCCCTTCGGTTGCGACCTTGACGGGCTTGGACGTCCAGAGATCCGGTGTGTCTATATGAGCAAACTTATGCGGTTCTGGCTCAGCAATCACATAGGCGGTGAAGAACACACCGCACATGAAGATTGTCACCAGGAAAACAAGGCTGGCCAGCAGCAGCAAAATTGCTTTCACGACGGATCTCCATTTTTCTCAATTTCAGACGAGAATGCCAAGCGACGCGCCTGGTTCCATGCTGCGATGCAAAATGAAGTCACTGCAGTCCGGCGGGTAAGGTTGCTCCGCACCGTGACGAGATAATTGAGGAGACTTGGATCGAGTACGCTTGGAACGGCCGACGCGAGCTGCACGAGCCAGGCGGGGCGATATCTCGCTGAAGATCCTGGAAGCTTTATCTCTGGAGCTGCAGCTTCACCTCTGATCAACGGCCGTCCGCTTGTTTTCACTGGTTCAGCGAAAGAATCTTCATGAAGCCGCTAGACAAGCCGGGACTTCCCCATTATACGCCCCTCACACCGGCAGCGAGGGCTTCCAAGCCGCCGGTCACTTGGGTGATTAGCTCAGTTGGTAGAGCAGCTGACTCTTAATCAGCGGGTCGTAGGTTCGAGCCCTACATCACCCACCATCACTAACTTCTACGTAAAACTCAGGCTTGGCGCCGGCTTCGTGCGAGCGCTTTCCGCGCCGTTTACGACTTCCGCCATAGGCGAAACAACCTGCCTGAGAAAGCGCACTGACTGGGCTCTACACGTCCAACGAGCCTTCTGCGACCTTCACCGCCTGCCCTCCGATTCGAGCGCGGGAAATGCGTCCCTCCTTCACGTCTATATGCAGATGGATCAGTGAGGGCCTGCCCATCTCCACTCCCTGCTCGACGAGCAGTGGATGATGGCCGTCGGGCAGCGCATCGAAATGGCGGATGGCGCCTGACAGTCCGGCAACCGCGGAGCCGGTTGCCGGGTCTTCGGCTATGCCCATGTCGGGGGAAAACATCCGGGCGTGGAATTTTGCCTGGTGATGCACGCCGCCGCGACAATAGATATAGGCTGAAACAAGTCCGCCTTCCACGAAAGGCGCTGCCTTTTCCCACAGGCCCGGATCGAACTGAACCGTCTCGACGGCGGCCAGATTGCGCAAGGGGATCATCAGGAACGGCACGCCTGCGCTCCAAATCGATGCGACGTGATTCTCGAAGCCGATCTCGGTCGATTTGACGCTGAGCGCGTCGGCGATCTGCTGCCGGTCGAGGGGCAGATCGATGCGCACCGGCGTGCGCGGCAGGTCGAACTCGGCAAAGCCGGCCTCGTTGCGGCGCAGGCGGACTGCGCATCGGATCGGCCCGACCTCCTCCTCCAGCACGCAAACGAGATCGAGTTCGTCTGTTGCGCTGCCATGATTGCGCTCCGCCAGAGCGATCGCCGCCCCAACCGTCGGATGACCCGCAAAGGGCAGTTCCTTGCCCGGCGTGAAGATCCGAAGTCGGGCTGCATGGGCTGCATGCGTTGCTGGTTGGACGAAGACGGTTTCCGAGAGGTTCATTTCCCTGGCGATCGCCTGCATCTCGCGGCTCTCGAGGCCGTCGCCATCGAAGACCACTGCGAGGGGATTGCCCGAAAGCTTCCGGCTGGTGAAGACATCATAGATGCTGTAGCGGCGCGCCAAGGACACCTCCTCGTGATTTGCATGCCGCAAAACTGCCCGAGCGATCCGCCGGGCGCAACCCCTTCACGCGTCTTTCCGCTCCGGGTCGAAGTACCAGTCGAGGACGGGCAACATGCCAACATTGTAAGGATGAGCGTATGGGTCAGCCGAGCGGATGGCCACGGCCCCGGCTATCTCCTTATCCTCACCGATCTCCATATGGCGTTCGATCCGGGCGATCATCTGCTCGGCGGTGAGCTCGAAGCGGAAGACCCGGAAGAGCGTGACCGCCCGCCGGTAATGGGCGATATGGTAGCCGCCGCTCACCTGTGCTTGGCTGAGATCAAGCCCTGTTTCTTCAAGCACTTCGCGATGCATGTTGTGATCAGGGTCGCACCAGCCATCGGAGACGTCCTCCAGCTCAAACGATCCGCATGCGAAATAGACGGTCCCGGCATTGGCCGTGTGGGCTCCCATGCGAATGGCGACAAGGGCGCCGTCCGATGTCTCCAGGACAGGATAGGCATAGACGTGGATGCCGCCGCGCCTGTCCGCCTGTTTGCGCCACCACAGAAAGGTCGAATAGGAGATGGCATGACCCTCGGCGACCAAACCGTCGGGCGCAAGTCCAATCCGTTTCTGAAGCAGCATGCGGCCATCAAACAAGGCTGGATTGGCCTCGATTTCCTGCCGCCAATTTTCGGCGATTGCCTCGCGCTCGGCGAGGAAAAACGAGTGATCACCCGTCAGCACCCGGATCGATACCTTGGGCACGTGAAAGACGGTCTGTTCCGGCGGCCATTCCGAAAACTCTTCCGAAAGCTGGATATCCATCAGGTCTCTCATGAGGTTACTTGCTTCCACCACGCTACTGCAACGCAGAACACGGGAAGATTATGCATGCCGGATCGGGATGGCTAAAGTCTCCAAGCCGAGCGGATAACGACATGGAGCTTCTCCCCGACCCGCACCGCCTCCCGGGCAAAGGCCCGCAAGGTCTGGCCGTCTAGCAGAGACAGACGCACGGCATAGCGCTCGCCCTCGAAAAGGACCGAGGTCACCGTCGCGGGCACGCCACCTTCTGCCAGCTCCACATCCTGGGGGCGCACGAGAATATCGATTTGGGTGGATGGGCGACGGTCCTCCAGGAGCGCCCGCATCGCCGGCCAGTCGAGAAGGCGCAGCCCTTCGCCGATCAACGGCAAGGACAGGATAGCCCCCTGCCCGATCAGTTCCCCGACCAGCCTGCCCTGCGGCCGCGCATAGATTTCCTCCGGTGTCGCCACCTGTAACAGCCTGCCTTCGGACATCACCGCCACGTCGGTTGCCAGCGCCATGGCTTCTGCCTGGTCGTGCGTCACATAGATCATCGTCGCCCCGGATCGGGAATGGAATTCGCGAAAGGTTTCTTCCATTTCCTGGCGCAGATGTCGGTCCAGATTGGCCAACGGCTCATCGAGCAAGACGACATCCGGGTCGGTCACCAGGCAACGGGCGAGCGCCACCCGCTGCCGCTGCCCGCCCGACAGATCGGCCGGGCGGCGATCAGCAAACTTTTCAAGCCTGACCGAGGCCAGCGCTTCCCTGACCTTCGCGTCTCGCGCTTGGCCGGAAAGGCCACGGACCTTCAAGGGATAGCCGACGTTTTCGGCGACGCTCATATGCGGCCAGAGCGCGTAGGACTGGAACACCATGGCCATGTTGCGATGCTCCGGAGGAACCATCGCGCGCCCGTCGGCCAGGCATTTCTCCCCCAGCAGGATCGCGCCGTCGCTAGGCTGCTCGAAACCGGCAATCATCCTGAGGACAGTGGTCTTGCCGCAGCCGGATGGGCCGAGCAGCGCCAGAAAGCCGCCCTCGCGCACGGTGAGCGAGACGCCGCTCACGGCCGCCCGATCCGTCGTGTCGAACTGCTTGGAAATATTGTCAAGGATTAGCTGCGCCACGGAACCACACCTTTTGGCAGTCTTTTCGCCATCAGTTCCAGCAGCAGCATCAAGGCTATGACCATGATGACCACGAGCACGGAAAGCGCAGATGCGAGATTGAAGCTGCCGCTGTCATCGAGATTGTAGATTGCCACGCCGAGCGTCTGCGTGCCGGCCGACCAGAGAAGCGCCGAGATCGTCAGCTCGTTGCAGGCGATCAGGAAAACCAGGATGACCGAGGCACCGGCGGCCGGTGCGACGAGCGGCACAAGAATATCGGTCAGCCTTTGCCCGAAACCTGCTCCCGACAAGCGCGCCGCTTCTTCGAGCGACGGATCGAGCTGGCGGAAGGCGCTGACAACGGGCTTCAGGCTGACGGCGAGGAAGCTGGAAAGATAGGCGATCAGGATGATCCAGATCGTCCCATAGATCGACACGCCGATGAAAGGAATGGGAGCCGCAAAAAGCAGGATGAACGCGACCGCCAGAACCACGCCTGGCAAAGCATAGGGGATTTCCGCCAGGGCCGAGATTAAGCCGGTGACGCGGCTTTTGCTGCGCACCAGGAAATAACCGACCAATACCGCCACAACCAGAAGGCCGAAAGCTGTGGCGAGCGACAAGCCAATGGAATTGGTAAAGGCAGTGCGGGTCACAGATTGGCGGAAGAGGATTTCCTCATAGGCCTTGACCGTGACCGTGGAGGGGGTGAGCGGAACGCCGTAAGCCGGCGCCAGCGAGCTTGCGACCAGTGCCGTCAGCGGCATGACCAGAATAACCAGGATCGTCAGCCATAGGAGCAATTGTGCCGGCAATCGCCAGATTCCAAGCCGGAAAACCGCCACCTGCCCCGATAGGCCGATGACACGGTAGTCACGCCCGCGCAGTACCCGTGCCTCGACGACCAGCCCGACGATCGAAAGCAGGGCGATCAGCGCCGAAAGAATGGAGATCTCGGCGAACGTGCCGGAACCGAAGGCCGCGAATTTCGCGTAGATCAGCGTCGGCAGCGTGTAGATGGAGGCGGGAATACCGAGGATGGCGGGAATGCCGAAATTGCCGACGCAGGATACGAACGCGATGGCGGCGCCCGCTGCAAAGCCGGGCAGCGACAAGGGCAGGATGACGTCCTTGAGGACCTGCAGCGACGAGGCGCCCGCGAGGCGTGCCGCTTCGACGCCGTCGCGGGGCAAAGCCAAGAGCCCTGCCCGCAGCGATAGGTAGACCAAGGGGGCGTTCTGCACGCCATAAAGCAGCGCTATGCCACCGAGGGAATAGAGAGGTTGCGGGCTGCCAAGCGGTGGTGCCAGGCCGACCGCTTTCAGCAATGCGCTCGACGGACCTGTCATGCCGATCCAGGAGAGTGCCGTCACCTGCGGCGGGATCATGGTCGGCAGCATGAACAGGAAGCCAAGCGCCGTCTTGCCGCGGATATCGAACAGCGTCAGCAAGAGTGCAAAGCCGCCGCCTAGTATGACGGCCGCAATCATACCGAAGAAGGAGGTCGTCAAGGTATTGTAGACCGCCTCCCACAGCGCCGGATCAGTCAGGAGTTGACGGGCGCCACCGGTCAAGGCCGACGCGATCCCGGTAGCGGCAAGCCGACCCAAAGGCAGCGCGCTCAGAACGAATACGACTGTGACGACAAATGGAAACAGCCAACGTGGCTGGCTGTTTCCCGGATTTGCAGATTGCTTCATGGGGCGCTTGTATCAGCCTTTGACGGCGAAAACCTCGGAGAATGTCTTCACATCCTTCTCGGAATTCTTCAGCGCTTCAGGAGCGCTGACCGGCAGAAGCTTGATGGTTTCGCGCGCAGGGAAGCCTGCAGGTACGCCCATGCCGTTACGCGCCGGTATGTAGCCGAGCTTCAGGAAGCCGTCCTGGCCCTTCTGGGACAGGACGTAGTCGATGAATTTCTTGGCATTCTCGGCATGTTTGGTGGAGGACAGGATCGCCACCGGCTCGGTCACGGCCGAAACGCCTTCCTTCGGGAAGACGAACTCGATCGGCGCACCCTTGGCCTTTTCGCGGATCGGCATGTAGTCGACGACGACGCCATAGGCCTTTTCGCCCGACGCGACGGATTTCAGCACGGCACCGTTGCCGCCGGCAGCCACAGCGCCATTGGCCTTGAGGTTCTTGTAGTAATCCCAGCCGAGGCTTGGAACTGCGGTGAGCGTCTGCGCATGAATGAGAGCGGCACCCGAGGCTAGCGGGCTCGGCATTGCGACAAGGCCCTTGGCTTCCGGCTTGGCGAGATCGGCCCAGCTAGTCGGCTTCATGGATGCCTGGGTATTGTACATGATGCCGGTGGTGATCAGCTTGGTCGAATAGTAATAGCCGTCGGCATCATAAAGAGTGGCATCATAATTGGCGGCTTCCGTAGACTTGTATGCCATCAGCTGGCCGGCCTGTTTCATCCGCTCAAGCGTGACGGTATCGGCGATGAGAAGAACGTCGGCTGCCGGATTGCCCGCTGCGATCTCCGCGTTCAGCTTGGCCATGATCTGCGGTGTCCCGTCGCGCACCCACTGGACGTCGACGCCGGGATTGGCAGCCTTGAAGCCATCGACGGTGGCCTGCGCATCTTCATTCGGCTGGCTCGTATAAAGCACCAGATCGGCAGCCTGGGCGGATCCGGCGACCGTGCCGAGCGCCACAAGGGCAGTGAAAGCGGAAAGAAGGTTCTTCATCGGAATGTCCCTGTGCGAGCGTAAGTGGCGGAGGTAAAGCATTCCTGCTTGACAGTCATGTGACAGCGTCGGCCAAAGCTCATCGAAAGTCGCTTGCTGCATCAGAGACAGCATGGTTTGTAGATTTGCGTCTATAATACCTTTTCTGGGCCTTCTTCGCGTCTCCCATCAGCACTGATTGTGTTCCTTCTTGAATCCTGTCATGGCGACATCGGGGATATATTGCGGGGTTGATAGATGAAAAGCCGACAAAACTTGGGCGCACGGCTGCGCTATGAATTCGATAAGAGCATGGCCGGCGGTGCGATTGCGCTGATCGGTTGGCTGGCACTGATATCGCTGGTCGTCATCATGTTTGCCGGTGCCATTCTGGCACTGACCGGCATCGCACCCGATGGCGCGGAGCCCCTGGGCTTCATCGAAGGCACCTGGGAAAGCCTGATGCGGACCTTCGACGCAGGCACGATGGGCGGCGACCAGGGCTGGAGCTTCCGCGGCATCATGCTGCTGGTAACGATCGCCGGCATTTTCGTGTTCTCGGCGCTGATCGGTGTCATCAGTTCCGGTCTCGAGGAAAAGCTCGACGAGTTGCGCAAGGGCCGCTCGCAGGTTCTCGAGAAGGAACATACGGTCATCCTCAACTGGTCGCCGTCCATTTTCGACGTCATCGCCGAGCTGATCATCGCCAACCAGAGCCGCCGCCGGCCGCGCATCGTCATTATGGCGAATAAGGACAAGGTGGAGATGGAAGACGAGATCGCCGCCAAGGTTGGCGACCGCAAGAACACCAAGATCATCTGCCGCAGTGGCGACCCGACCGACCTTTACGACCTTTCCATCGTCAACCCGCAAACCAGCCGTTCGATTATCGTGCTGTCGCCGGAAGGCGAGGATGCGGATTCGCAGGTCATCAAGACGGTCCTGGCGCTGGTCAACGACCCCAACCGCCGGCCCGATAAATACATGATCGCCGCCGAAATCCGCGATGCAAGCAATGCCGACGTCGCACGCATTGTTGGCGGAGCCGAAATGCAGCTCGTGCTTGCCGATGATCTGATCTCACGGATCGTCGTGCATACCAGCCGCCAGGCCGGCCTCAGCGCCGTTTATTCCGAACTGCTGGATTTCGATGGCTGCGAGATCTACACGATCGGCCAGCCCGCTATCGTCGGAAAATCCTTTGGCAACGCCGTCCTTTCATACGAGAACAGCACGCTGATCGGACTGCGTGACGAAAGCGGCGCAATCCACCTCAACCCCAACCCCAACCAGGTCATCCTGGCCAGCGATCAGGCCGTCATCATCTCGGAAGACGACGGTGCCATTAAAACTTGGTCCGGCGACATGGGGATCGACAAGGGCGCGATCAAGCCGATCGTCAAACGGCCTGTGACCGCCGAGAAGACCCTGATCCTCGGCTGGAACCGCCGCGGACCGATCATAGCCTCCGAACTCGCGCGCTATGTGGCACCCGGCTCGCGCCTGACGATCGCCGCCGACACGCCGGAATTCGAGGCGGAAATCGCCAGCCTGAAGCTCGATCCGGCCAATCTGGTCGTCGAACACCATGTCATCGACACCAGCAGCCGCCCGGCACTCGATGCGCTGGATGTTCCGTCCTACAACCACGTGCTGGTTCTCGGCTATAGCGACACCATGCTTGCCCAGTCTGCCGATACGCGCACGCTGATCACCCTCCTGCAGTTGCGCAAGATCAGCGAGACGGCGGGCAAGCATATCAGCGTCGTCAGCGAAATGATCGACGTGCGAAACCGCGAACTGGCCGAAGTCACCAGAGCTGAGGATTTCGTTGTCAGCAACAAACTGGTCAGCTTGATGCTGGCACAGGCGTCCGAAAACGAATCCATGGCAGCCATCTTTGATGAACTGCTGGACGAGGCGGGGTCGGAAATCTACATGCGCCCGATGAGCGACTATGTCGACATCAGCAAGCCGATCAACTTCTTCACCGTTGCTTTGTCGGCGCTGCGCCGTGGGGAAGTGGCGCTCGGCTACCGGCGTCAGCGGGCCGACGATGCTGATCACCGCAATCTCGGCGGCGTGGTCGTCAATCCGAACAGGACTGAGCCCATCACCTATACCGAAGCCGATATGGTCATCGTGCTGGCTCAGGATTGAGCGCCTAAAGGATAGCGGCAAACGTGCCCTGCACAAAGAAACAGCCCGCGTCCTAGGTGGATGCGGGCTGTTCAAAATTTGCAACTAAGCTGGTCTTTGCAGCAAAGCTGGTCCAAGGCCGAACAGGTCAGATGATTGGCAGCGTCTCGTTATCGCCGGCAACGGAATTGCTGATCAGGCGGCCGAGCCGCTTGATCCCCTCGTCGATCATCTGGTCGTTGGCGCAGGAAAAGCTGATGCGCAAGCTATTGGCATTGCTGCCATCCGCGTAAAACGCCTTGCCGGGCACAAAAGCAACCCTTTCCGTGGCTAGCGACTTCGCCAGCAGTTCCGCTCCGTCCATACCCTCGGGCAAGGTGACCCAAACAAACATGCCGCCCTCGGGCTTGGTCCAGCTGGTGTTCTTCGGCATGTATTTTTCAAGCGCCGCCAGCATAGCGTCGCGACGGCCGCTGTAAACTTTCTTGATCTTCGCCACCTGCGCGTCGAAGCCACGCGATGCGACATGCTCGATGGCGATCTGGTTGATCGTCGAGGAATGAAGGTCGGCCGCCTGCTTCATCAGCACCAGCTTGCGGATGACCGGCATGGCGGCGATGACGAAGCCGACGCGCAGACCCGGCGCCAGCGTTTTCGAAAAGCTGCCGCTATAGATGGTGCGGGTATTTTCGATCCCGCCCTTGCGGGCGATGTCGAGCGCCAGGATTGGCGAAATTGCCTGCCCGTTGAAGCGAAGATGCTGGTAGGCGGCATCCTCCAGAATGGCGATATCCATCTCGTCGGCGAGCGCCAGCAGCTTTTCACGTCCCTCTTGGCCGATAGTTTCGCCGGTCGGGTTGGAGAAATCGGCGGACAGATAAGCGAATTTGACCTGGCCGCCGGCCTTGGCCGCCGTGTCCCGATAACCCTCCGGGGTGCGGTTGCCGTTCAGCGACAGCTGATCGTAATTCGGCTCGTAAGCATTGAAGGCGGACAGCGCGCCGAGATAGGTCGGCCAGGTCACCAGTGCCGTATCGTTCGGCGACAGGAAGAGCTTGCCTAGATAATCCAGCGCCTGCTGCGAGCCGGAGGTGATGAACACATTGTCGGCGGAGCATTCGATGCCGATCTTGGCGACGTCTGCGACGATCCAGTCGCGCAGAGGCTTGTAGCCCTCGCTGACGGAATACTGCAGCGCTGCATTGACTTGGCTGCTGGAAAAGATCTCGGCATAGGCCGCCTGAAACTCCTGCGCCGGAAACAGTGCCGGATCGGGAATACCGCCGGCAAACGAAATGATGTCCGGCTGCTCCAACAGCTTCAGAAGTTCGCGAATTTCCGACGCCTTCATGCGGCTGGAGCGGGTTGCGAATATATGTTCCCAATCAAGCACGTGAATGTTTCCTCTTATTTCCGATTTTGTTGCACACGCTTTACAGAAATTTCGACAGGTCAGCAATACTGACCTATCGAAATCATTGGTTTTCGACTTGCAGCTCCCCGAGCAAAAATTCTCCGCTTGGCGTGACGGCTGCGGCGGCTAAGACTTCCGGTATCGGTTTGGCGGTCGAATCGCCGGCCCTGGAGGAGGACAGACATGTTGAAGAACCTGGATCCGGCACTGAATGCGGACGTGCTTTATGCCCTGAGTTCGATGGGCCACGGCGATACGCTCGCCCTTGTGGACACCAATTTTCCGGCCGATTCGGTTGCCCGTCACACCGTGCTCGGGGAACTGCTGCGTATCGATAATGTATCCTCAGCGCGCGCCATGCAGGCCATCCTCTCGGTCTTGCCGCTCGATACTCCGCTCCAGCCGTCCGTCGGACGGATGGAGGTGATGGGCGAGCCGCAAACGATCCCGGCGATCCAGCGCGAGGTCCAGACGGAGATCGACCTGGCGGAGGGTCAGCCTGCTCCCATGTATGGTATCGAGCGTTTCGCTTTCTACGAGAAGGCGAAAGAAGCCTACTGCGTTATCGCCACCGGGGAAACCCGGTTCTACGGATGCTTCCTGCTCACCAAAGGCGTCATCCCGCCCACAGATGTCTGACCAGATGTGGGGAGCTTGGATGTCCAGAGGCCGGATCTTCCGGCCTCTGGACGAAGTGCATAAGGCAGCCTGGACTTAGTTGAGCGCCTTGTCGACCAGCTTGTTCTTGCCGATCCAGGGCATCATGGCGCGCAGCTTGGTGCCGACTTCCTCGATCTGGTGGCTGTCGTTCATGCGGCGGATGCCCTTGAAGCGCGAGCCGCCGGCCCGGTATTCCTGCATCCAGTCGGAGGTGAACTTGCCGGTCTGGATATCGGTCAGCACCCGCTTCATCTCGGCCTTGGTCTCAGCAGTGATGATGCGCGGACCGGAAACGTATTCGCCCCATTCGGCCGTGTTGGAGATCGAGTAGTTCATGTTGGCGATGCCGCCTTCATAGATCAGGTCGACGATCAGCTTCACTTCGTGCAGGCATTCGAAATAGGCCATTTCCGGCGCATAGCCAGCTTCTACGAGGGTTTCGAAACCGGCGCGGATCAGCTCAACAAGACCGCCGCAAAGAACGACCTGCTCACCGAAGAGATCGGTTTCGCATTCTTCCTTGAAATTGGTCTCGATAATGCCAGAACGGCCACCGCCGACGCCGCAGGCGTAGGAAAGGGCGAGTTCAAGCGCATTGCCCGACGCGTTCTGGTGAACCGCGACGAGGCAGGGAACGCCGCCGCCCTTCTGGTATTCGCCGCGCACCGTGTGGCCCGGGCCCTTCGGCGCGATCATCACGACGTCGACCGATGACTTTGGCTCGATCAGGCCAAAATGCACATTGAGGCCGTGTGCGAAGGCGATTGCCGCACCGTCTCGGATATTGCCGGCAATGTCAGCCTTGTAGATGTCGGCCTGAAGCTCGTCCGGGGTTGCCATCATCATCAGGTCCGCCCAGGCCGCAGCCTCGGCGACCGTCATCACCTTGAACCCGTCGGTTTCAGCCTTCTTGATGGTCGGCGAACCGGCCTTCAGCGCGATCACGACATTAGTGGCGCCGGAATCCTTCAGGTTCAGCGCGTGCGCGCGGCCTTGGCTACCATAGCCGATGATGGCGACATTCTTGGACTTGATGAGGTTGATATCGGCATCCCGATCGTAATAAACGCGCATCGTTGTTCCTTCCCTATGTGTAAACAGTTGAACTTCATTTTCCCGAGGAGACAGCTGCGTCCCCCGAATCTCTTTGCACCCCATGGAGCGTCAGAAAAGCCTCGACGGCCCTTCTCGCCTGCGCCTTGTTGTCTTTCAACGGCGTTTCGCCCAACAACATGCGCACATGCAGGTCGGAGACGATCAGCCCGTAAAGCGTGTGATAGGCGGCCTCGGCGCTGTCGAAACGCAACAATCCGGCCCTCTTGCCCTGGTCGATGAGCGCCATGGCGCGGCGATCGATCTGCCGCCGTCCGTGCTCTACAAGCATCCGGCCGAGCTTTGAGCCATCACGGCTCGACTGGCCGATCGCCAAACGATTCAAGGCAAGCGACACGTCGCCTGACAGAACCTCCAGCAGGTCGCGCGCAAAGACGTCCAGATGGTCGTGCAACAGGTCAGCCGTCAGCCGCTCCCCGCTTCGCTCGACGGTACGTACCTTGCTCTGCTGGAAAGAGATCATGGCAGCGAGCAGACCGTCCCGGTCACCGAACCACTTATAGAGGCTTTCCTTTGAACAGCTTGCAGCACGCGCCAGACCGGCCGTCGTCAGCGCCTTGTCGCCACCTTCAACGAGAAGACGCAACGCCTCCGCCAGAACGGCGCTCTGGCGTGGCGAAAACTCTGCTGAAGGGGCGGCCCCGGTCGACAACATCAAATCTTCCTCTAAGTACCGTACGGTACGGTTCCCATTTAAAATGGCGGAGTTGGGAGGTCAAGAGGTTTTTCAGTGCTTATGACTCAAGCAGAGCGGAGACTGGTTCACGTTAGGTTGAATACCCGTCAAAAAATATTCACACCTGTTCTGACGCCGCATGAGAACTCTCACCGAAGGTATTTACATACTTACATCTATTAGATTTTCCGCATTTTTGTAGATGTGCGATGGATAAGCCGAAAGCCGCCTGGCCGACCAAATTCTCTCTCTTGTTCTATTTGAATCAGCCACCCAAATAAGAGGCGTCGAACCACCCAGTTCGATAATTTATTTAGCACCAAGTTCCATTTTGGAGATCGTCATGAAAGCGATAATGATCGCAACGGCTGTAAGCCTCGTTGTCGGGGCATCGGCAGCCAGCGCTGCTCCCAGCAAACAAACCAACCGCTCGCCACAGGTCACGGCACACGAGCAGGCGCCTTCAAACAAGGCGGACGACAGCAGCTGGAAAAAGCGCAGCACCTACAAGCCGCACTGGCGCAATAAGTACGTGCCCTGATATCAAATAGGCTGATTGGAAACTCGAACCGGGTTGCACGGGCGCTGCCCGGTTCATCAGAAGGAATTTGTAAGATGAAGATGATTGCGGCTGCGATCGCAGTTCTAAGCCTTGCAGGCACGGCCCATGCGCTGGAACCCATTGATGGAAGCATCACCTATAAAAATCCGGATGTCCAAATGGGCTTCAGCCGCGTGCCTGTCGGCTCCACCTTCGAACATCATTTCTACGACAATGGCGGCGACCACATCGTCGAGACTTACCGGGTGAACCCCGACAGGACATTGCAGTTGATCTTCCGCGTGCATCGCGAACATGGCTGATTGGACATCGCGGTAGCCGCGGTATCAGGCTTCCAGAATAGAGGCGACGTCCCGCATCGGCGATACGCCGTAGAGGCGACTATATTCGCGACTGAACTGCGACGGGCTCTGGTAGCCGACCCGATGCCCCGCATTGCCGACATCGAGACCTTCTGCCAGCATCAGCCGCCGCGCCTCGTGCAGCCTGAGCTGCTTCTGGTATTGTACCGGGGTCATCGCAGTAATCGACTTGAAGTGATGATGGAATGACGAGACGCTCATTCCCGCGTGCTCGGCCAGTTCCTCGATCCGCAACGGATGGGCGAAATTTTCCCTGAGCCACGCAATCGAGCGCGCGATCCGGTTGCCCTGGCTGTCGGAAACAGCAATATTGACCAACTGCCCGCCTGCCGGTCCGATCAGGATCCTGTAAAGGATTTCCTGTTCGATCAAGGGCGCCATGGCAGCAATGTCGCTTGGACGATCGAGCAAGCGCATCAGTCGCACCGAGGCATCGAGAAGCTCCGGCGTTGCGGTGTTGACTATGATGCCGCGCTGCCCCTTTGCCGGCTGCGCACCCCCGCCAAGTTCGACGCGTCCCATCAAGTCGAGCACCTTGTCGTTGCTGATCGCCATGGTAATGCAGAAATGCGGCACTTGCGGGCTCGCCTCTACGACACGCCATGCGACGGGCAGATCAAGCGATGTCAGCAGATAATCTCCCGCTCCATAGTTGATTGTATCGCTTCCGAGCTGCACGGATTTCGCGCCCTGGATGACCATGGCAAAACACGGGCGGTAGCTGCCATGGCACGGCGCACTTGGCGAAGCGCGGCGGCTGATTCCCACTCCCTCGATCGCCGTCTGTACCTCACCGTCGCTGGTCGCGAAGCGCGCCGCGATCGAGGCTATTTCCTGATAAGGACTGAAAGGCAGCGTCATGGAAAACTTTCCGGCTGAATGAGCCAACGAACGGCGACCGCGTCTATGTAAATCGCCTCTTGCTGTTAGCAAAGCGCACTGACGGGTAGATTTGCAGGATCGTGCAAGAGAAATGGAGGATCGATCTAACGCTTCCGGCGGCTGGCGAGGCATAGTTCTGACGTCGAATTCTTCCACCTCAACAGATGAATGGAGCTTCCATGGCTATTGCAAAAGGCTATGCCGCGACCGACGCCACCAAACCGCTGGTGCCCTTTACCTTCGAGCGCCGCGAACCGAATGCCGACGATGTCGTCATCGACATCAAGTTCGCCGGCATCTGCCATTCCGACATCCATACGGTCCGCAACGAGTGGGGCAATGCGGCATTCCCGATCGTGCCCGGCCACGAGATCGCCGGCATCGTTTCCGCCGTCGGCGCCAACGTTACGAAATTCAAGGTAGGCGATCGCGTCGGCGTCGGCTGCTTCGTCGACAGCTGCGTCGGCTGCGCTTCGCGCGACGTCGACAACGAACAGTATATGCCCGGCCTCGTGCAGACCTATAACAGCGTTGAGGCAGACGGCAAGACGCCGACCCAGGGCGGCTATTCCGACCATATCGTCGTCAAGGAAGGCTATGTCCTGTCGATCCCGGACAACCTGCCGCTCGATGCGTCCGCGCCGCTGCTTTGCGCAGGCATCACGCTTTACTCACCGCTGCATCACTGGAATGCCGGACCGGGCAAGAAGGTCGCCATCGTCGGCATGGGCGGCCTCGGCCACATGGGCGTCAAGATCGGTGCCGCCATGGGCGCGGATATCACCGTTCTTTCCCAGACCCTGTCCAAGAAGGACGATGGCCTGAAGCTCGGCGCCAAGGAATACTACGCCACCAGCGACGCGGAAACCTTCACGAAGCTCGCGGGCACGTTCGACCTGATCATCTGCACGGCCGGCGTGGCGATCGACTGGAACGCCTATCTCGGCCTCCTGAAGGTCAACGGCTCTATGGTCATCGTCGGCGCTCCGGAACATGCCATCCCCGTGCACGCCTTCTCGCTGATCCCTGGCCGCAAGAGCCTTTCCGGCTCGATGATCGGCTCGATCAAGGAAACCCAGGAAATGTTGGATTTCTGCGGCAAGCACAACATCGTCTCCGAAATCGAGACGATCAACATCCAGGACGTCAATGAAGCCTATGAGCGCGTCCTGAAGAGCGACGTTCGCTACCGCTTCGTCATCGACATCGCCTCGCTGGCTGCTTGAGCTAGCGGCAGTCGACATGGAAAGGGCGGCTGCAAGGCTGCCCTTCTTGTTTCAAGCGAGCTCGCTTTGGTCGTATTTCTCCCGTGCAGCCCTTACCAACGCGTGATTGTCGCCTGCCCATTGCAGCACCTTGGACAAGGGCTCGAACAGGGAACGGCCGAGATCGGTCATCCGGTATTCGACGCTCGGCGGCTTGGTCGGGAATACCTCCCGGTCGATATAGCCGTCGCGCTGCAGGTCGCGCAGCGTCTGGGTCAGCATCCTCTGCGAAATGTCCGGTACCAGGCGACGCAATTCGCCGAAACGATAGGGTCTTTTGGCAAGCGCCTCCAGGATCAGCGTCGACCACTTGCCGGCGATCCGATCGATGACATCGCGCACGGGGCAGTTCCCCGCATCCCGGCCGGGCGTATCGCAGGGCTTGCCGATGGGCTTTTGGGCGCGGTCTGGATTTGCGATCACTTGGGTGGTTCCTTCAAGGTAACGATCTCCCTCAAAACTGCCTCCTTTACAGATCTTCGTCAATTCCTATTCTAGCGCTAGTCTCTTTTTGAGACCAATCACCGCGCCCGGCATATGCCGGCATTAGAAGGAAGTTGATATGGCCAGGATCCTGGTAACCGGAGCTGCAGGGCAACTCGGCAAGGCGACAATTCGTCACCTGCTGGAGACATTGAGGATTGCGCCCAGCGACATCATCGCGGCCAGCCGTGACTCTTCCAAACTCGCGCATTTTAAAGAGCAAGGGATTGAAACGCGGATTGCAGATTTTGACGACGAAGCGGGGCTTGAAAAGGCTTTTGCAGGCGTCGACCGCCTGCTGGTCATCTCGACGGACGAGCTTGCGGTACCCGGCAAGCGCCTCGTGCAGCACAAGGCTGCGGTTTCGGCCGCTGTCAAAGCCGGCGTCGGCCATGTCGTTTATACGTCGATGCCGAATCCGGACAAGTCACTGGTCACATTCGCACCCGACCATCTGGGCACGGAAGAAGCGGTCAAGGCAAGCGGGATCCCGTACACCATCCTGCGAAATTCCTGGTATCACGACAATTATCTGATGGCCATGCCGCACCATTTGCAGACCGGCACCTGGTACACGGCCATGGGCAGCGGCAAGATCGCCAACATTTCCCGCGACGACTGCGCCCGGGCCGCGGCGGCCGCCCTTGCCTCTCCTCCCGCCGGCAATCAGGTCCTGACGTTGACGGGTTCAAAATCGCTGACTGCCGAAGAAATCGGTGCGCTGGCGGCGACCGCAAGCGGCAAGTCCCTGGACGTTGTACAGGTGACCGACGAGCAGCTTGGACAAGGTTTGGCCGGGGCAGGTCTGCCGGACTTCGTGGTCAAGATGTTGGTTTCGGCGGATGCCAATGTGCGGGCGGGTAACTTCGACCTGGTGACGGATCATTTCCGGTCCTTGACGGGCGTCGAGCCACAGAGCCTGGAAGACTATTTCGTGGCGCACAGGGCCGCCTTGGCCGCAGGTTAGGTAGTGGATTGCATTTCTTCATATGATGCGATAATTAGTAGTTGATACTAATTTCGATGTAATACGGAGAACAAATGCGCAGGATCGGCTTGATTGGTGGGATGAGCTTTGAGAGTACGGCCGTCTACTATCGGCTGATCAACGAGGCGGTGCGGGCGCGACTGGGTGGCCTTGCCTCGGCGGATCTCGTTCTCCATTCGGTCAATTTCACCGAAATCGTCGACATGCAAAAGGCCGGCCGCTGGGACCTGGCGGCCGAGCATCTGAGCAAGAGCGCTGCCGACTTGCAGGCGGCCGGTGCGACCTGCGTGCTGATCTGCACCAATACCATGCATCTGATTGCGCCCCAGATCCAGAACGCATGCGGCATTCCAGTAATCCACATCATCGATGAGACGGCGCAGGCCTTGAAGACACGCGGGCTGCGGCGTCCGCTTCTGCTTGCCACCCGCTACACGATGGAGCACGGCTTTTATTCCGAGCGGATGAAAGCGCAGGGCATCGAGGTCATGGTGCCGGATGCCGATGATCGTACCGACATTCACGATATTATTTTCACCGAGTTGTGCGCCGGAAGGGTCGAAGATGCGTCGCGCCTGAGAACGACCGCGATGATCGACAAAGCCAAGGCCGCAGGCGCCGACAGCATCATCCTGGGATGCACTGAAATCTGCCTGCTGCTCGATCCGTCCGACCTGCCGCTACCGGGCGTCGACTCCACCGCAATCCATGCACAGGCAGCCGTCGATTTCGCGCTTGGCAAGATGGAAGCAGAGCGCTCCGCTGCTTAAAGCCGACAGCCGCGCGCTGCTCAGGAGTTATCCTTCAGCGTTTCTTTCTGGGTGATCAGCCGCGCGCTGTGCTGCCCCGAGAGGTAGATCCAGAGCCAGCTCCAAGCGACGGCCAGACGCGATCGGGTGCCGATCAGGAAGTAGATATGGGCGAGCCCCCATATCCACCATGCGATTGCACCGGTCAGTTTGATCCGGCCAAAGTCAATGACCGCAGCACGCTTGCCGATGGTGGCAAGGCTTCCCTGGTGGCGGTACCTGAACGGCGAAACGGTGGGATCACCCGCAAGCCTGGCCTTGATTACCTTGGCGACATAGGAGCCCTGCTGCTTGGCCGCCGGCGCAATGCCGGGAACCGGCTTGCCGTCCTCGCCCAAGACCAGCGCCGTGTCGCCGATGATGAAGATATTGTCGTCTCCCTCAATGGTCAGGTCCGGCTTGACATGCGCGCGACCGGCGCGGTCAGCCGCTGCATTTACCCATTGCGCCGCCGGCGATGCCTGCACACCGGCCGCCCAGATGACGGTGCGGCAGGGAATGAAGGTCTCGCCGATGGTGACGCCCTCTTCGGTGATGGCTGTCACGGGCTGCCCCAGGCGTACGTCCACGCCCAGCTTTTCCAGGGCCCGCTTGGCATAGGCCGACAAACTTTCGGTAAAGGCAGGCAGGATGCGCGGCCCGGCCTCGAGCAGAAGCACGCGGGTTCGGGTCGTGTCGATCTTGCGAAATTCCGGCGGCAGAACCGTATTGGCGAGTTCCGCAATCATGCCCGCAAGCTCCACCCCCGTCGGACCGGCGCCTATAATGGCAAAGGTCAAGAGCGCGTCCATCTCCGCTGTTTTTTCGGCGATCTCGGCCTTTTCGAAAGCCAGCAGAATGCGCCGCCGGATCGTCGTGGCGTCTTCCAGCGTCTTCAGGCCCGGTGCGACGCCTTCCCACTCGTCACGGCCGAAATAGGCGTGCCGGGCCCCGGTCGCCAGAACCAGTGTGTCATAGGCTAGTTGCCTGCCCGATTTGAGCCTTACCGTCCTAGCCTGCCGGTCGACGCCCAGAACTTCGTCCAGGACGGTGGTGACTTCTTTTCGCTCCCGATAGAGCAGACGGATAGGCCAGGCGATTTCCGAAGTTGCCAGCACTGTGGTTGCCACCTGGTAAAGCAGCGGCTGAAAAAGGTGGTGGTTGCGTCTATCGACCAGAGTGATGTCGACCGGCGCGGCGCGAAGACCGTGCACGAGGCTGAGGCCACCAAATCCACCCCCGACGACGACAACCTTATGTTCTGCCATGATACCATTCCCGAGATGACTGAGTTCAGCCTATGCTGCAACGCAGCATAGATGTAGCGGCATCCGAGACAGATAAAACTGTGTCAGATCGTCTGCCCGCAGGCGCGACAGAAGCGCCGAACGGTTTCCGCCATGCCATGTTCCAGCGCATCGGCCGTCAAGCCATGGCCGATCGAGACTTCGGCCATATCCGGGATGCGCTTGACCAGCGGCGGCAGGTTGGCGACCGTCAGGTCGTGGCCGGCATTGACGCCCAGACCTTCGGCGAAAGCGGCATCCGCAGTGCGGCCCAAAGCCTCAAGCATGGCTGCAGCACGTTCCGGATCGTCGTAGCAGCCGCCATAGGGACCCGTATAAAGCTCGATCCGGTCAGCACCGGTTGCTTTTGCAAGCTTCACCGCCTCGACATCGCCGTCACCATCGGCAAACAGGGAAACACGCATTCCCTTCGCCTTCAGCCGGGCAACGATCGGCTTCAGCATCTCGCCGGTGGCGCGGAAATCAAAGCCGTGGTCGGATGTCGCCTGGCTGGGATCGTCAGGAACAAGCGTCACCTGCTCTGGCTCGATCCGCTCGCACAGGGCCAGGAAGTCTTCGCTGGGATAGCCCTCGATATTGAATTCGGCTTGTGGAAATTCGTCGTCGATCAAAGCGCGCAGCACCGGCAGGTCGGAAAAGCGGATATGGCGCTGGTCCGGCCGCGGGTGGACGGTCAGCCCTGCCGCGCCCGCCTGGAGGGCGATACGTCCTAAACCCTCGACGCTTGGCCATGGCAGGTCGCGACGATTGCGCAACATGGCGACGGCATTGACGTTGACGGAAAGCTGGGTCGGCATAGCGGCGTCTTCCAGAGTCAGAAAGTGTTGACATCGCTTTTAGAACATCGCCACCAGCCGCGCCACCAGCTTTGCGAAAATGCAGCCCCAGATAGTTTTAGTAGACGATAAATCACGAGGTCGAGGTACTACCAATTCGTAAAATTTAACGTAGTTTAGGAACACAGAACCCGCCGACAAGGCTGAAAGCGGCGAAACTACAGCGGCGGCGGCGAGTTCTATCACTCTTTTCTGCCCGGTCACCATGTTGCTGGGCTTGGACTGAACTTTAGACTTGGCGCTGAGGCGCGCAACCGCAGGCAGTGCATTTCGAGATAACCATTCGCAGGACGGAGGAGATCCCATGCGAAAGGATGCAATTGCAGCAGTTCCGGGAACTGATACTGGCGGCGGCATTCCGCGCAGGGGCTTCATTCCGCGCACTGGCCTCCGTCTCGATGTTCCGGACGAACCACTCGCGATCGCGGATATGGCCGACTTCTTTGGGGTCACCCACCGCACCCTTCATTTCTATGAGGAGAAGGGCCTGATTTCGGCCGGTCGCTCCGGTCCGATGCGGACCTATGGGATTGAAGACATAGAGCGTATGGCCGTCATCAATGCCTGCCGAGAGATCGGCATTTCCATCGCGGTCATCCAGGAGATGATGGAGGAAGTGGATGGCGCGGCCTCGCAGGTGGAGGCGGACAAGATTTTCCGGAGCGTGCTGACGCGACGCAAGCGCGAATTGACGGCGGACACGTCGCATATCCGCCGGCAGGTGCAGCAAATCCAGACCATGCTCCTCAACGAAGCGGAGGAGGACCGGCCTGCGCCCAGTGGAAACGAGTCGCCGGCACTGACGGAACTGGAAAACCAGTGCCTGCTTTTTATGGCCGAGGGCTATTCGGCGCCGCGCCTTGCGCGCACTTTGGATGTGGATGCAGACGAACTGCTGGCGCTTGAAAGCGCCATTATCCGAAAGCTCGATGCGACGAACCGCTTCCAGGCCGTTGCCAAGGCGCTGCTGCTCGGCATGATCCCGGATTGATCAGCCGACGACGACCTTAGCGCACGACAGTCAGCGTTTCGGCGGCGCGGGTGATCGCAGTATAAAGCCAGCGCTCGCGGGTGTCGCGGAAGGCCCAGCTTTCGTCGAACAGCACGACATTGTTCCACTGCGAACCCTGCGCCTTGTGAACCGTCAGCGCATAGCCATAATCAAATTCGTCGTAGCGCTTGCGGGTTGTCCAGGGAATCTCGTCCTCGCTCTCGAAAGCCTGCTTCAAAAGCTTGATCTTGGCCGCGCCGCGATCCATGTCGTCGTCTTCCGGCCGGATCATCAGATTAATGCCTGGTTTGACGGTCTCGCGCGATGAACTCATCACCTGCCAAAGCGAACCGTTCAGCAAGCCCTTCACCTGATCATTGCGCAGGCAGACCAGCTTGTCGCCTGATTGTGGATAGTCCGCCGAAAAGCCCTTTAATTCCCGAAGCCGCTGATTGTAGCGCTTGCGGGTCTTGTTGGTGCCGACGAGAACCTGGTCCGCTTCCATGACCAGCGGCTGGGTCACCTCATTGCGGGAAATGACCTTGGCCGTACCGTAATCGCCATACATCAGCTCCTTGCCCTCGCGCACGTCCATGGCAAGCTTGATGATCGGGTTGTCGTGCGCCTGCCGGTGAATATCGGTGAGCAGATAATCCGGCTCCTGCTCGGTGAAGAAGCCTCCCCCCGTCACCGGCGGCAACTGGCCCGGATCCCCGAGAACCAGGATCGGCGTCCCGAAACTCATCAGGTCCCTGCCAAGTGCTTCGTCCACCATCGAGCATTCATCGATGATGATCAGCGCCGCCTTGGCGAGCGGGCTCTGCCGGTTGATGGAAAACATCGGGGAAATCGAAGTCTTGCCTGCCTCGTCCTCGACCGCTTCTTCGCCTCTCGGGCGATAGATCAGCGAATGAATGGTTTTGGCATTGCGCGCGCCGCGGGCCCGCAGCACCTGGGCCGCCTTGCCGGTAAAGGCCGCAAACAGCACCTCTCCATCGACATGTTCGGCGAAGTGCTTGGCGAGCGTGGTCTTGCCGGTACCGGCATAGCCGAACAGCCTGAAGACTTGGCGTCCGCCCTCCTTCAGCCAGCGTGAAACAGCCTTGAGGGCTTCGTCCTGTTGCGGTGCAAATTGCATGACGTGGACTAGGCAGGATTCTGACTACGAGCGCAATAGGAAAGAACGAAAGAGGATCAAAGCCTCACAGTTCTCGGCGCTCATGTCAGACTATGCCGCAGCTGTCCATGAAGACTGATTGATTATCGCAGCGGATCATTGGCAAGCTGAATGGGCTGCCCATGTGGTGTCGCTTCGGCGGCCCTTTGCCAGCTTGCCTGCAGACCCCGGATCTGCGTATCATCGGCAAGTCCCTTGTCGACCAGCAGCTTCGATAAGGCCGCGACCCAGCAGTCGAAATAATCGCTGCCATCCTGCGCCCGTCCCGGCTTGTGCACCTCCGACGAAAGCGCGGCTGCCCACTCGCTCCAGCCGAACAAGCCATTTTGGTGGAGATGCACGGTCATGGCAAAGGCCTCTGCCGCCCAGGGCTCCGGAAATACCGGCTCTCCCTCGTTCGATTTCGGCAGGCCGGGAGACTGAACCAGATCGGGCAGAGTTTCACACACGCTCAAGATAGCTCTCCCAGGCATCAATCGACACCGTCAGCGTGGGATCAGCGCCCTCGCCCCAAATTTCAGTGGCGTCGAACACAACTGTATAAACCCATTGCGGGCTTTCGCCCTTGCTATGGGCGTTGTCGTCCGGGAAAACGAAGGATCCCTGCACCGCTTCAACAATGCCGCTCTTCGCACGCGCATAGCGCGGCAGCCGCGTATGGGTTTCCGGGTTGAAGTTTCGGGTCCGCACGCGATCGCCAGGCTTGAAAAACGGCTCTGTCCCAATCGACCGATCGCAAGGACCGCCCTTGGCGAGCACGCCGGCCACCATGTCCGCCTTCAGCACCCGCTTCGGTACTGCCGGCTCGATTTGCATCACGCCGGCATCGACCTCCTCCCGCGTCGCAAAGCCATGCCGTTCCAGCAGCACTTCCAACGCACGGGTCCAGATCTCGTAATAGCTTGCGGCAAGGTAGTCCGCGGGTGGAATGTTTTCGCGGGCGTGCCTGCTTTCGTCAATCGTCCAGGCTCCAAAGGCACCGCAGGAGAGCGTCAGGCCAAGCGCCCGCTTTTCCCATTCCGCATGGAAATAGGGCTCGTCCGTTTCCGGCGCGACAAGCCCGAAACCCATCTGGCCACCAAGGTCGTGAGGTCCGTTCATCGCGACAGTTCCACGATAGCCGTGCCGATCATCGCGTCCCGGCTGACAAGCGCAGCCAGTGCCTCCTCCGTTAATCCATCGCTGTCAGCGGGCTGCTCGGGAATGACGAGATAGCGCAGCTCGGCCGTCGAATCCCAAACGCGGATCTTCTTGGTGTCCGCCAGTTGCAGGCCAAACTCGGCCAGAATGCCGCGCGGATCGATGACGGCGCGGGAGCGGTAGGCAGGCGCCTTGTACCAGACCGGCGGCAGGCCGAGGACGGCCCAAGGATAGCAGGAGCACAGCGTGCAGACGACGAGGTTGTGCGTTTCCGGCGTGTTGAAGACCGCCCGCATGTGCTCCCCTTGGCGGCCCGCATAGCCGAGGCTGGCAATGGCGGCCGTCGCATCTCGCTTCAGCCAATCGGCAAAATCCGGATCGGTCCAGGCTTTCGCCACCACATGCGCGCCATTGCGCGGGCCGATCTTCGTCTCGTAGGTTTCAACGATCGCGTCGATGGCCGCTGGGTCGATGAGGCCCTTCTCGGTCAGCACCATTTCCAGCGCCTTCACCCGCGCCTGCATGTCGCTGTAGCGGTTGTCATGATGATGATCGTGGTCATGGTGGTCGTGGTCGTGCATGGGGTCTTCCTCTTATCGCAGCATCGGCCACAGGCTGGCGACGAGCAGCACGGCCATGGTGATGTTGAACCATTTTAGCCTGATCGGCACGGCAAGCCAGTCCCTGAGCGCAGATCCGAAACCGGCCCAGGTCGACACGCTCGGCACGTTGACGGCCGCGAATGCCAGACCGACGATCAGCACGGTCGGCAGATAATAATCGGGATTGGTGTATGTCGCCATGGCGGTGACGGCCATGACCCAAGCTTTCGGATTGACCCATTGGAACGCGGCCGCGCCGAGGAATGTCATTGGCCGCGACCCGGTCTTGCCGTCCGACAGCGTGCGCGAATTACCGATCTTCCAGGCGACCCAGAGAAGATAGGCGCCGCCGGCAAATTTGAGGAGGGTGTAGACGATTGGCACCGCATGCAGCAGCGCCCCCAGTCCGAGCCCGACGCCGATCAGCAGCGACAGGAAACCCGCCCCGATGCCGGCCATATGCGGGATGGTCCGCATGAACCCGAAATTCACGCCCGATGCAAACAGCATCATATTGTTGGGCCCTGGGGTAATCGACGTGGTGAAGGCGAAAAGGACGAGGGCCAGAAATGTTTCCAGCGGCATGTGTTCTCCTGGCGCCAATCTTTCCCAATCGATCTTGGCCACCTCGTATGGTGGATGGTCCTCAACTTGGTGATAAGTTCCTTGGCCGCAATCCGCAAGCATAACTTGGAACCGCGTGCGGCCGCCATATCTGAAGCATGTCATCAGAACCAGGAGCATGTTCATGGCCGACATCCCGAAAGTCACCCTGCCCTCTGGCATCTCAGTGCCGGCCCTTGGACTCGGGACATGGCAGATGGGCGAAGATGCTCGCAATTCCGATGTGGAAGTGGGAAGCCTCAGGCGTGGCCTCGATCTCGGCATGACACTGGTCGACACGGCGGAAATGTATGGAGAAGGCGGCGCCGAAACGGTGACCGGCGCGGCAATCGCAGGCCGCAGAGAAAACGTCTTTCTGGTCAGCAAGGTTTACCCCTGGAACGGGAGCCGCGAAGGCGTCATCGCTGCCTGCGATCGTAGCCTCCAACGCTTGAAGACCGACCGGCTCGACCTCTACCTTCTGCATTGGCGTGGCGAACATCCGCTGCAAGAAACCGTGGCCGGTTTCGAGGAATTGTGCCGCGCCGGCAAGATCGCGGGCTGGGGTGTCTCCAATTTCGATCTTTCCGACATGGAAGAGTTGATGGCCGTGCCGGAGGGGAAAAATTGCGCAGTCAACCAGGTTCTCTACAACCTTTCCCGCCGCGGCGTGGAATATGACCTCCTGCCATGGTGCCAGGAACGCGGCATCCCGCTCATGGCCTATTCGCCGATCGAACAGGGTCGGCTGGTCAGGAACGGCGAACTCATCCGTATTGCCAAGGCTAATCAGGCAACACCGGCGCAGGTCGCGCTGGCCTTCCTCTTGGAGCGTGATGGGGTGATCGCCATCCCCAAATCGTCTAATCCGCAGCGGGTCGAGGAAAATGTCCAGGCTGCCGATCTCGACCTCAGCGACGAGGATTGGGAGGCGCTCGATGCAGCTTTCCCGCCGCCGGACCGCAAGATGCCGTTGCAGATGCTCTAGTCGATATCGAGCTGCTGTCGCTCGGCGACAAGGCGATCCACCGCCTGGAAGAAATCGATCTCCTCCCAGGTGGAAGTATCGCGATAGGAGGGATAGAAGCCAAAGGCGACGGCAGCCAGTTGCTCTACACTCGGCCGGGCCTGCCGGCGCTTCGAGATCGCCCTGGCCGTCTTGCTGAGACGATCATCCGTCAGACCCCAACCTGCATAAAAGGGGGCGGCATAGCAGCGGACGGGAATGCCGCGAAGCAGCGCATCGAGGCCGAACTGGCTGGACACGGCCCAGACTTCATCGACCCCGCCCAGCACTGAATCGACCGAAACGGCATCCGCCATCAACACCACGCCGGGCGTCCGGGCCGCCGTTTCAGTAATGTAGCCCTTACGGAAACCGGCCATGACATCTGGATGCGTGCGCACGATGCACTGGGCGCCGCTGCCGACAGCATCCTCGAGCATGCGCACGAAGCTTCGCGTCGAGCCGCCGGCCAACGGCACCGAAACGTCGCCATAGACCTGGTCGACCAGCAGGATACGCCTACCCGTCGTGTGCCCGAGCTTTGGCTCTCGATGCGGCAGGTTATTGTATTTGGAAAGCTTGTGGCGCACCAACGCGTCGCGGATATCCGCCCCCAACGCGGTGGCCTGCGGGGTCAACGAAGCGGCAATCAGTTGTTCAAGGCGCGAAGGTCCTGACGCATCGACCGGCATGCCGAGATCGTCGGCAGCGATCGAGATCGGTAGGGCCAGCGATTTGCCAAGACCAACGGATCGCAGGAAGCCGTCCTCCAGATACCAGACCGGCAGCCCCCGTGCACGCGCGACGAGGCTCGCTGCCTTTGCGGGAATGCGACCGCCCCAGCGCACCACGCCCTGTATGCCGGGCGCAAGCGTCGGCTCGAGTTTTTCCACGTCGAAATAGCGGCTCAACCAGGGTTGAGACTGACGGACATAGAAGGTAGCGCCAAGGCGCATGCCGGGCTGGGGAAGCCAATCCTTCTGCAATTCCTGGTCCTCCCTCGTTCCGTCAGCTGCGTCTACATTCCTTGCGGCCCGCGGTTCATCGCTGCAATGCCGGTTCGGCAAACCTCGATCAGGCCGAGCGGCTTCAGCACGGCGACGAACTGGTCGATCTTCGAAGATTTTCCGGTGATCTCCAAAATGAAATGCTCAACCGTGGCATCGACGACCTTGGCGTGGAATGCATCCGCCAGACGCAGTGTCTCGGCCCGGTGATCGCCCGCTCCCACTACCTTCAGCAAGGCCACTTCCCGCTCGATCGGCCGCTCCTGCCCGAGGTCGCGGGCCCGCACGGTCAGGTCGACGACCCGGTGGACTGGCACGATACGGTCGAGCTGCGCCTTGATTTGTTCAAGCACCGTCGGCGTGCCGCGCGTCACGATGGTGATGCGGGATAGATGCGCTTCATGTTCCGTTTCGGAAACGGTCAGGCTCTCGATATTATAGCCGCGTCCGGAAAACAGGCCGATCACCCGGGCCAGCACCCCGGGCTCGTTGCTGACAAGCACGGAAAGCGTATGGCTTTCCACCTTGGCTGTTTCCGGGGCAATGAAATAGGCCGAGCCTGTCGGTTGCTGATGCGCATTCATGATCTTGGATCCGTTTCCTCAGTATCTGGTCGAAGAGTGTCAGCTCATTAAACGAGCTGACGGCCCTTGGCATCGATCGCCGTGGCGACCACTTCGTCGGTGGCCTCGTCCGGCAGCAGCATTTCATTATGCGCCTTGCCAGATGGGATCATCGGGAAGCAATTGGCCAGATTCGCTACGCGGCAGTCGAAGATCACCGGCTTCTTGACCGCGATCATCTCCTCGATCTTGCCGTCCAGTTCCTTCGGATCGTCGCAATACATGCCGAGTGCACCATAGGCTTCCGCGAGCTTGACGAAATCCGGCATGGCCTCCGTATAGGAGTTCGACAGGCGATTGCCGTGCAGCAGCTGCTGCCATTGGCGGACCATGCCCATATACTGGTTGTTGAGGATGAAGATCTTCACCGGTAGATTATGTTGGATGGCACAGGACATTTCCTGGATGCACATCTGGATCGACGCATCGCCGGCAACATCGATAACCAGCGCATCAGGATGCGCGACCTGAACGCCGATCGCCGCCGGGAGCCCGTAGCCCATGGTGCCGAGACCGCCCGATGTCATCCAGCGGTTCGGTTCCTCAAACTCAATGAACTGAGCAGCCCACATCTGGTGCTGGCCGACCTCGGTGGTGATGAAGGTCTTGCGGCCCTTGCTCAGCGCATTGAGACGCTCCAGCGCATATTGCGGCATGATGACGTCATTGGATTGCTTGTAGGAGAAGGACTTGCGAGCTCGCCAGTGGCTGATCTCGCTCCGCCATTCCTCGGTCTGCGCCTTGGCGGGCGTCTTAGGCAGCGCTCGCCACAAACGGACCATGTCGCCGAGGACGCTGGCAACATCGCCGATGATGGGAATGTCAACATGCACGTTCTTGTTGATCGAAGACGGATCGATGTCGATGTGGACCTTGCGCGAATTCGGCGAAAAGGCGTTGAGGCGCCCTGTGATGCGGTCGTCGAAGCGGGCACCGACACAGATCATGACGTCACAGTCATGCATCGCCATGTTGGCTTCATAGGAACCATGCATGCCGAGCATGCCGAGCCAGTTTTTGCCGGATGCGGGATAGGCGCCAAGACCCATGAGCGTCGACGTGATCGGGAAGTCTGTAAGCTCGACCAGTTCCCGCAGCAGCCGCGTCGCCTGCGGGCCCGAATTGATCACGCCGCCACCGGTATACAGGATAGGACGGCGCGCATTGGCCATGAGATCGACTGCAGCCTCGATCGCAGTGATATCGCCCTGGGTCTTGGGATGGTAGCTCGACTTCACCGGTTCGGCTGGACGCGGCGTATAGGTGCCAGTCGCAAACTGGATGTCTTTCGGAATATCGACGACAACCGGGCCCGGGCGGCCGGACTGGGCAATGCGAAAAGCTTCGTGGATGATCCCGGCCAGTTCGTTGACGTCCTTGACCAGCCAGTTGTGCTTGGTGCAGGGCCGGGTGATGCCGACCGTGTCGCATTCCTGGAAAGCATCCGAGCCGATCAGCGTCGTGGGAACCTGACCGGTCAGGCAGACCAGCGGGATGCTGTCCATCAGCGCGTCCTGGAGCGGCGTAACCGCATTGGTCGCTCCCGGACCGGAAGTCACTAGCATGACCCCGACTTTTCCGGTGGAACGGGCATAGCCTTCTGCCGCATGGCCGGCGCCTTGTTCATGACGCACGAGGATATGCTGGATATCCTCCTGCTGGAAAATCTCGTCATAGATTGGCAGGACGGCGCCGCCAGGATAGCCGAAGATGTGCTCGACGCCATTGTCCTTCAGTGCCCTCAGAACGATTTCCGCACCAGTCATGCGGGTATCCGACGCCTGATTTTCTGCTATCTGATTGCTGCTGTCCGTCATCTGCTTCTTCCATTTGCTGCTGGATTTTGTACCGGCGGCTCCTCCGAGCCGGTTTGAAGGCATAAAAAAAGGCCCCTTCGAGGAGCCTGTCTTTTCGCGCATGGGTGGCTATCGCCGGATGGTTACACCATCCTGCCCATGCGCGTTCCCACCACAATAAGAGCGATCGAGATATTCATGGGGCTGAGTGTTAGCGACAGATTAAGTGTTCGTCAACGCTGGCTAGCGCCGAAAAACGTCATCTTGCTGATTTTGCTGCCCTGCCGCAGCCTGCCATACACTTGCCTACACCACTTGTTAAGCCGCTGGGCATAAGGTTCTTCGTCTGTCGGGCATGCCCGAACCAGTAACCGCTCATGAACTCATACCCCAATGACAGGGGCGCCTGTTGCTCAACGATGATCTTCACCGCTCCGCCTCTGCAGGCGATCTCGATCGCCGCGACCTTCAAGCGCGTCGCAACCGCATGCTTGGCCGTGTGGTTGCCTGTACCGGTGCCCATGCCACGATTGCGGCTGTTGCCGACCATGGCGACACGGATCTGACCGAACTCTGGTCGGTTGGCCGCCTTATCTCCATCAGCGTGGACAACAATCGCGTAGTAGCGCTCGCTTATTCCATGCAAACGGGCGCGCATGACTGGCGTGAAGGCGAGGACAACAGTTTCCACATCGAGGTCGAGCTTCTGGGCGAAGTCCGCGTCGGGCACGACGGACGCGAGGAATTCACCAGCGGTATCACCCGCTATCCGTATCTCGGCGCGATCGCCCACCGTATCCGCTCCGCCGACCTGCTTCGCATCTACGATGCCGGCAAGAACGAGACCTGCGTCATCGGCAAGCTCAGTCAGGACGAGACGATCGACGCTGCCATCCATATCCCGTCCATGCTGTCCAAGCACTTCGCCATCGTCGGCTCGACGGGGGTCGGCAAATCAACGGCCGTGTCGCTTCTTCTGCACAAGGCTATCGAGGCCGATCCCAAGCTGCGCGTCCTCATCCTCGATCCGCACAATGAATTTGCCGCAGCCTTCCCCGAACATGCGGTTGTCATCGACACCGATACGCTTGACCTGCCCTTCTGGCTGATGCGCCTTGAAGAATTTTCCGAAGTCGTCTTTCGGGGCCGGCCGCCGATCGCGGAAGAACTGGATATCCTGCGCGACCTCATTCCGGAAGCCAAGCGCGCCTTCAGGGGCAACGAAACAGGCCTCATGCGCCGCACCACGGAAAAAAGCTCCGTCACGGCCGATACGCCGGTTCCCTATAGAATGGCCGATCTCCTGGCCTTAATCGACGAGCGCCTCGGCCGGCTTGAAGGCCGCAGCGAAAAGCCTTTCCTGCGTTCGTTGAAGATGCGCGTCATGTCGGCCATCAATGATCCCCGCTATCATTTCATGTTCTCCAACAACACGATCAACGACACCATCATGGAGACGATCGCCCATATCTTCCGTATTCCTGGCGATGACAGGCCAATCTCGACTTTCCAGCTTGCAGGCATTCCCTCGGAAGTGGTCAATTCCGTCGCGTCCATCCTTTGCCGCATGGCGTTTGAACTGGCGTTGTGGAGCAATGGCGCCATCCATATGCTGGTCGTCTGCGAAGAAGCGCACCGTTATGTTCCCGCGGACCGTGAAGTCGGCTTCTACCCTACGGTCCAGGCGATCTCCCGCATTGCCAAGGAAGGCCGCAAATACGGTGTGTCGCTCGGCGTCATCACCCAGCGCCCGGGCGAGCTGGACCAGACAATCCTGTCCCAGTGCTCGACCGTCTTTGCCATGCGTTTGTCCAATGATCGCGACCAAGAGATCATCAAATCGGCTATCCCCAATTCCTCGATTTCGACAACCAGCTTCATCTCCTCGATCGGCAATGGTGAAGCGATCGCTTTCGGCGAGGCGATATCGGTGCCGATGCGGATGAAGTTTGCGCGCGTCGACGAGAAATATTTGCCAAAAGCGAACGGCGTTATTGCGAAAAGCTCTGAGGAAACCCCTGATACGGTCGACCTTCGCACCGTCATTGCCCGGATGCGCTCGGTCAATGGACCGGATATTTCCGGCTTCCAGCAGAGTTACGGCGCAGCCATGACAACGCCTTCTCTTGATCCGTCGGAACCTGCTTGCAATGTGCCCGATGAGTTTCCGCCCGCCGGTGCCGCGGAAATCGAACGCTGGAACGGCGAAACCCGGGCTGCCGCGCCTTCCTTAGCCAAGCCGGCTTATCAGGCGGCTCCGCAGTCGCAGCCGGAGCCTTATCACCCCGACATGCTGCCAGGTGCACGTCCAGCGGATCCGCCGCAACCCGATCGTTTTGCCGAATTCCGCCGCGACCGGCCGGGCAGCCCCGCCCCGTCCTTAGCGACATCCGAACTCGCGGCCCGTCCCAATCCGTTTTTGCGCCGCGAAGGCTCGCTGCGAGAAAGCCTTCTGAAGAAGCCGCTCAGCAGCATCTACGACAAGGATTAACGAGCGTCAGACCTCTGTTACGGCAGAAAATTCGCCGCGCTCCCAGCTGTCGTCCATCTGGTTGCGAAACCACGTCATTTGCCGTTTGGCATATTGCCGGGTCAGAGCTGATCCGCGTTCGATGACTTCTGCCTGGCTCATGCTCCCTGCGAGCATGGCGGCAATCTCGCGCACGCCGATCGCCTTCATGACCGGAAGCTCCGGTGCCGGCTGGAGGCAAAGAAGGTTTTCGACCTCCTCCACCGCACCATGCGCCAACATATCGGCAAACCGCCGATCGATCCTGCTGCTCAGCACCTGACGGTCGGGGAGCACGATCAATTTGCGTGCCCGGGAAGGGTCGATAACGACAGGACCGCGGCGGCCCTGGAACTCGGTGATCGAGCGACCCGTTTGCTCCAGCATTTCAAGCGCCCGGACAATCCTTTGCCCATCCTTCGGCTCAAGTGACTGAGCAACGCCGGTGTCACGCCGTGTCAGCTCGGCATACAATGCCTCCGGTCCCTCTTCCTTCAGGCGTAGCCGTACCAGGCAGCGGATTTCCTGGGAAACTTCCGGCATGTCGGATAGACCGCCAGTCAGCGCCTTGAAATAAAGCCCCGTTCCACCGACGAAGACGGGGCGCTTACCGTCCGCCTTCAACGGTTCAAGAATAGCAACTACGTCGCGCAGCCATTCTCCTGTCGAATAGGCCCGGGTGGCGGCAACATGGCCGTAAAGCAGATGTGGCACATCCTGCATGTCCTGTTCAAAAGGGCGTGCGGTCAGCACATGCAGCGTGTCATAAACTTGCATGCTGTCGGCGTTGATGACAACGCCGCCGATCTCCCGGGCCAGACGCACGGCAAGCGCCGACTTGCCGCTGGCGGTCGGGCCGGTTATCAGGATCGCATCCAGATCGTCCATAAGGCTGTTCATATGGCTTCCGTTGCCACGCTTATTGCCCATCCGTCAAATCCTGTTCTAGATCCCAGCCTTGGCGAACAGGCTGCGGCGACGATCGAGGCATCGGGGCTCTACTGGCTCGCGGACGGGATCGCCTGCGACCTTGCCCTTCGCGATGGCACGGATCTCGGCGCGGCCGAGGCACGGCTGCGGGATCTGCTCGGCGATCTGCCGGTCGACCTCGTGCTTCAGGAGGCCGAAACGCGCCGCAAGAAAATCCTCATCGCCGACATGGATTCCACCATGATCGGCCAGGAGTGCATCGATGAACTGGCAGACGTCGTTGGGCTTAAGGATCAGGTCTCTGCCATTACCGCGCGTGCCATGAACGGCGAGATCGCTTTCGAGCCGGCTTTGCGCGAACGCGTCGCGCTTCTGAAAGGGTTGCCGATCACCGTGGTCGACGATGTCATTGCCAAGCGTATTACGCTGACCTCGGGCGGGCCGGAACTGATCGCCACCATGAAGGCCAAGGGCTTTTACACCGCGCTGGTATCGGGAGGCTTCACCGTGTTCACCCAACGCATCGCGGCAATGCTGGGCTTTGACGAAAACCGCGCCAATATCCTCGTCGAAAAGGACGGTGTTCTGACAGGTGAAGTGGCCGAGCCGATCCTCGGGAAGCAGGCAAAGGTGGATGCTTTGACCGAGATCGCCACAAGACTGGGGACTTCACCACAGGAGGCGATGGCGGTCGGCGACGGGGCCAACGACCTTGGCATGCTGGGCATTGCAGGATCGGGAGTCGCGCTTCATGCCAAGCCAGCCGTCGCTGCTCAGGCGAGAATGCGGATCGACCATGGCGATCTGACTGCGCTTCTGTACATTCAGGGCTATCGCAAGACGGATTTCGTGACACCATGACGGACGGGATGCCGACCGAGCGCAGGATCATCCTCGAAACTCGACGCCTGGTCATCCGCAACTGGCTGGCTTCCGACCGCGATCTCTTCCGGGAAATCAATGCGGATCCCAAAGTGATGGAATTCTTTCCGTTTCGCCGCAGCCCCGAAGAAGCCGATGCCTTTCTCGGCAGGCTCAACGGCATGATCAGCGACACTGGTCTTGGCTTCTACGCGCTTGAACTGAAGGCGACGCGCGAGCCGATCGGCTTCTGCGGCCTGTCGCTGGCCAATATGCCCTCCGTCTTCCCGGCAGAAACCGTGGAAACCGGTTGGCGGCTGGCGACGCGCTTTTGGGGGATGGGCTATGCCACCGAAGCTGCCCGCGCGCTGCTGGACTTCGGCTTCGGCGAAAAAGGCATCAAGGCGGTGGTCTCGTTCGCAGTCGCCGAAAACCAGCGCTCCACCGCCGTCATGAAGCGCCTAGGCCTTCATCGTATCCCGCATCTCGACTTCGAACATCCCCGCGTGCCCGACAGCCACCCGCATCTGAAGCACCATTTGGTTTACGCCGTCACGCAGGACGAATGGAAGCGGCAGGCCGCCCACCGCGGCCCGCCAGCCTAAAGTCTATTCGAGTGGCAGTGCCACGAAGCGCAGATTGCCGGCCTTATCCGCGACCATGAGATGGGCATTGCGACGCCCCTCGCCCTTGAGCGCCTCGACCTTTGCCACCAGGTCGGCAGGATTGTCGACGAAGTCCTGCGCCACCTCGACAACCACCTCGCCCTCCTTCAAACCCTTTCCTGCGGCAACCGAACCGGCCTCGATCTTGGTGACGACCACGCCTTCGACGCTTTCGCTGATGCCGAAGCTCTTGCGGCGCTCGTCATCGAGCACCGCAAGCGTCATTCCGAAGGCAGCCGCCGGTGCCTGGCTCTTTTCGCCGCCTTGGCCGCCCTGCGAGCCATTATCCGACGTGTCGTTGTCGGGTCCCATATCGTCGCCCTTGCCTTCCGGTAGGTTGGGCTTGTCGGCCTCGTCGTCCGCCTCGGCTTTATCCTGCAGCTGACCAAGCGTCACCTTGACCTTCTGCTCCTTGCCGTCGCGCAGGACGACCGCTTCAGCTTCCTTGCCGACCGGGCTCTCCGCGACAATCCGAGGCAGATCACGCATTTCGTTGATCGGCTGCCCGGCAAAGCTGAGGATGACATCCCCGGCCTTGATCTCGCCCTTCTTGATTGGCCCCTCGGCCACCACACCAGACACCAGAGCGCCACGCGCCCGGTCGAGACCGAGGCTGGATGCCACGTCTTCCGTCACCGGCTGGATCCGTACACCCAACCATCCGCGCCGGGTTTCGCCGAACTCGATCAGCTGATGCACGACGTTTTCCGCCAGCTCAGTGGGGACCGAAAATCCAATGCCGATTGAACCGCCCGAAGGCGAGATGATCGCCGTGTTGATGCCGATCACCTCGCCGCGCATGTTGAACAGCGGTCCGCCGGAATTACCCTTGTTGATCGCAGCATCCGTCTGGATGAAATTGTCGTATGGTCCGGCGTTGATGTTGCGGCCGCGTGCCGAAATAATGCCCAGCGACACCGATCCGCCAAGGCCGAACGGGTTGCCGATCGCCATCACCCAGTCGCCGATCCGCATCTTGCGCGAATCACCGAAGGGAACAGCCTTCAACGGCGCCTTCGGCTCCACCTTCAGCACCGAAAGATCTGTCTTCGTATCCGTCCCGACCAGCTTGGCCTTCAGCTTGGTTCCGTTCGGAAAGATCACCTCGATATCGTCCGCGCCCTCGATGACGTGATTGTTGGTGACCACGAAACCCGAGGCATCGATGACGAACCCGGAGCCGAGCGACGACACCTTCTGGTTGCGGCCCTGATTGCTCTTGTCGTCGAAGAAATCGTCGAAGAATTCCTCGAATGGAGATCCCTGCTGGATCTGCGGCTGGGGACCTGCCCCCTCGTCCTTGACGCTTTGCGATGTGGAAATGTTGACGACTGCGTCCAGCAACCCTTCCGCGAGGTCCGATATCGGCGCCGGGCCGGCTGGACCGCCGGGATTGACGGGAGCAGGCGAAGTGATGGTCGGGGCCGACGGCGGCGGCGCGGGCAACATGGCTGCCGGAGGAGCAGGAGCCGCGCCCTGCGCAGGCGCGGGCGAAGGCGCTGGCGATTGTGGCACGGGCGCCTGGGCGATCGCGTGCAGGGGAGCAGCGAGCACGGCAAGGCTTACGCCCAGCGCCAGGAGGCGCTTGCGGGACGATCGGGTCGAATGGGCCATAGGGCATCCTCGCTGTTGATTTCTTGGGGCGCTGGCCGAGCCATCACCAGCCGCCCGCACGGTGCATTCGAACCGCGGAATCGGGCGGAGTTTCGGCAACAAGCATAAGACGTAACGACCGGGCGAGAAATTACCTTTTCGTGACGCAGGCGTATGCACAGCTTTTGCCTCTTGAAAGACAAAATAAAGACGGGGCAGATCGCCTGCCCCGCCTACGCTTCGATTGTCAGTTGCCCGGTGCAGCCGGCGCTGCGGCAGCAGGCGGCGCAGCCCCGGGAGCAGGAGTAGCGGTGCCAGCCGGCGGCGCACCGTCCGACGAGTTGAAGAACCGGAAGAACTCGGAGTTCGGCGACAGGACCATGGTCGTGCCATTGTCGGCAAGCGACGCGACGTAAGCCCGCATCGAGCGGTAGAACTCGAAGAAGGCCGGATCCCGCTGGAAGGCTTCGCCGAAGATCTTGTTGCGCTCGGCGTCGCCCTGGCCGCGCATGATTTCCGAGTCCCGCTGGGCTTCGGACACCAGTTCGACCACCTGGCGGTCGGCAATCGCCCGCCGCCTCTGGCCCTGCTCGTTACCGCGTGCGCGGATCAGCTCCGCTTCCGCGAGACGCTCGGCCTTCATACGCTGGAATGTCTGCTGCGAGACTTCCTGGGTCAGGTCGGTGCGACGGATGCGCACGTCCCGGATCGACAGGCCGAGCGTTTCTGCCGCCGTATTGAGGTCGGCCCGCACTTCCTGCATCATCGACGCGCGTTCATCGGAAAGTGCCGAATCGAAGTTGCGCAGGCCGTAGACCCGGCGCAAGGCTGCGTCCAGGCGGGTGCGCAAACGCGATTCAGCCGATTCGCGATCGCCGGAGACCGTTTCGCGGAACAGCCGTGGATCGTTGATCGAATAAACCACGAAGGCGTCGACTTCATAGAAGGCACCGCCGCGAACCTGGACGCGGATATTGTCGAGGTCGAAACGCAGCGCCCGGTCTTCGATATACTGGACCCGGTCGGCATCGAGGAAGCTGAAGGGCAGCTTGAAGTAGATGCCGGGCTCGCGCTTGACGTCCTGGATCTGACCGAAACGGACGACGATCGCCTGCTCCCTTTCATTGACCACGAAAACGGATGAATAGACCAGCACGAGAATGATCGCGAGACCGATCAGGAATGCGGGGAGTCGGTTGGAGATCATCGGTTAGCTCCCTGCGGCTGAGCCGGTTGCATCCGGTTGATTTCGTTGAGCGGCAGATAAGGAACCACACCCTGTTTGTCGTCGATGATCACCTTGTTGGAGCTCTTGAAGACTGCTTCCATAGTTTCCAGGAAGATGCGCCGGCGCGTTACTTCGGGCGCGTTCGCATATTCGTTATAGATGGAAATGAAGCGCTGCGCCTCGCCGTTCGCCTCGTTGACGACGCGGTCCTTGTAGGCGGATGCTTCTTCGCGCACCTGAGCCGCCTGGCCGCGAGCCTGTCCGAGCTTCTGGTTGGCGTACTGGTTGGCTTCTTCGACGAAACGATCTTCGTCCTGTTCGGCGCGCTGCACTTCCTCGAAGGCGTCGGCAACTTCGCGAGGCGGAGCCGCGTCCTCGATCGGCACGGCATTGATGGAAATGCCCGAGCCGTATGTGTCCATCGTACCCTGAATGATGCCGCGGACCTCGGTCGAGATGTCTTCGCGATTGTCGCGGAAAATATCCTGCGCCGGACGCCGGCCAACCACTTCGCGCATGGCGCTTTCGGCCACTTGCTGCAGCGTCGAGGCTGGCGTTTCCAGCCTGAACAGATAGGCCTTCGGATCCGTCACGGTGAACAACACGGAAAACTGGACGTTGACGATGTTCTGATCGCCCGTCAGCATCCAGCCGGCATTCGAGTTCGAGCCCCGCGCTGCGCCGATATTCTGCTGCTGCTCCGTCACCTTGGTGATTTCCACGGACTCCAGAGGCCAGAAATGAAAATGTAAGCCCGGCATGGAGATTTCGTCTTTCGGTCGGCCGAAGCGCAATTCGACGCCTCTTTCGTCCGGCTGGACGGTATAGATCGACTGGAAAGCCAGAAAGGCAAGAATGACCAGGATCACCACGGCAAAGGCGCCGCCGTTGAAACCGCCGGGCATGACGCCTCTCAGGCGGTCCTGGCTGCGCCGGATAATGTCCTCGATATCAGGTGGGCCGCCATTGCCCCCGCCGCCGCGCGGGCGGTTCGGTCCTTGTCCCCACGGACCTTGATTATTGCCGCCGCCACCGCCGCCGCCCCAAGGGCCGCCGCCATTCTGATTGCTCCAGGGCATCAAAACCTCTTTGTTAGTACTTCTCCCATGCCGTGACCCTGCCTTGTACCGGCGGTCTGGCCTTTGCCGTTATAGGTATCAGAAGAGCGGCTTTCAACGCGGCCTCAATAACTTCCCGTTGTTTGGTAACGAAATATCTCAGTTTGTCGCAGTACGACGGCTGTAGACGGCGAAGCGGGTCGGATAACTGTCTTTCTCCCCCGCCGGCACGAGCAGCTCTTCCTGCTTTTCGAAGACGTCTGGGTCGATGCCAGGGAAGAAAGTATCGCCATCTGCAATGTCGGCTTCAACATGCGTGATATACAGGCGATCGGCGCTGGTGATCGCCTGGGCATAGATTTGCCCACCTCCGAGAATGGCGATTTCCGATGCCCCGGTCTCGGCAGCGATCCGCTGCGCCTTTCCGAGTGCGTCATCCAGCGAACTAGCCAAGCTCACGTCCGGAATTGCAAGATCGGCATTGCGGGTCACGACCACGTGCGGGCGGCCTGGAAGCGGCTTGCCGCCAAACGAGTCGAGGGTCTTGCGGCCGACGATCACCGGTTTTCCCAAGGTCATCGCCTTGAACCGCTTCAGGTCTGTCGACAGGCGCCAAGGCATGTCTCCATCCCGACCGATGACACTATTTCGCGATACGGCAACGAAGATCGCGACAGGTACGGTCATCAAACCGCCACCGCCGCCCGGATATGCGGATCGGCCTCATAGCCTTCAAGTGTAAAATCTTCGAACCGGAACCCGAATATGTCCTTAACCTGTGGATTGATGATCATTTTCGGCAAGGTTTTCGGCGTGCGGGAGAGCTGCAGCTTGGCCTGCTCGAAGTGATCCGAATAGATGTGGGTATCACCGAGCGTATGAACGAAGTCGCCCGGCTCGAGCCCGACCACCTGCGCCACCATCATCGTCAGCAGCGCATAGGAGGCGATATTGAAGGGCACGCCCAGGAACGTATCCCCTGACCGCTGGTACAGCTGACATGACAGCTTGCCCTGCGCCACATAGAACTGGAAAAGGCAGTGACAGGGTGGCAGCGCCATCTCGTCGACGAGCGCCGGGTTCCAGGCGGAAACGATGTGCCGCCGCGAGTTTGGATTGGTTTTCAAGCCCTCAATCAGCTGCGCGATCTGGTCCACGTGACGGCCGTCCGGTGCCGGCCAGGAGCGCCACTGATAGCCGTAGACCGGACCGAGCTCGCCGTTTTCATCAGCCCATTCATCCCAGATCGACACGCCATTTTCCTTGAGGTAGGCGATATTCGTGTCGCCCCTCAGAAACCACAGCAGTTCGTGGATGATCGACTTCAGATGCAGCTTCTTGGTGGTCAGCACCGGAAAGCCCCGCGAAAGGTCGTAGCGCATCTGGTAACCGAAGACGGACCGAGTCCCCTTGCCGGTGCGGTCGCCACGGTCGATGCCGCTGTCCATGACATGCTGGAGAAGGTCGAGATACTGCTTCATTGGGCTTGCCGCGATTCCTAGGTGATTGAACTACATAATAGCACGGATCATTCCAGCCAACCGCAGCACTCGGTTTTCCCCGCGCTTTCGCAACCGGGACCTTCCCCTCAATCCGGCACGTGATCGCGCCAGTTATGCTTCTCGGTGAAACCGAGGACCTCACGGATCTTGCGGTTGCTGATCGGCGCTTCGAATTCGGCCAGATCGGCGGTAATCTGCGTGCCGGGTGCCCAGCGCTCCAGGAAAGCCCGGGTCGGCTCCCGCGCCGTAATCGTGTCATTGACCGCATTGAAGATCTGGAAGCCAAGCCCGTCCGTTTCGACGCAGCGATGAACGATCTGGCCCAGATCACGGGCGTCAATATAGCTCCAGGCATTGCGCTTGCGAGACGGCGGATCCGCCAGAAAGGTCGGGAACATGCGGTAATCTTCGGGCGAGATGACATTGCCGATCCGCAAGGCGTAGATATCGGCGCCAAAGCGCATGGAAAAGGCGCGCGCCGTCTTCTCGTTGACGACTTTCGACAGGCCGTAGCTGTCCATCGGGTCGACGTCATACTCCTCCGTCAGCGGAAAGCTGTGATAGTCCTTGTCGCCCTCGGCAAAGCAGACGCCATAGGTCGTCTCGCTGGACGCGATGATCACCTTGGCGATGCCGAGCTTCATCGCCGCCTCGATGACATTGTAGGTGGAGACGACATTGGCCTGGAACGTCGAATTGTCAGGGCGCATCAGGATGCGCGGCACGGCGGCGAAATGCACGACCGCATCAACGGGCGCCGGGCCTTCACCACTTTCGAGGCCTTGGAAATCGAAATGCATGGAAAGCGCGTTGAACGTCTCGCCGCTGTCCCTGAGGTCGGTAATCAAGGTGTTGACGCCGGGGCAATCGAGCGGCACCAGGTCCAGGTTGAAGACCTGATGCCCTTGTTCGACGAGATAGGGCACTACATGCCGTCCTGCCTTGCCGCTGCCGCCGGTGAATACGATCCGCTTGCCCAATTCTGCCTCTCTAGCTCGTGTCATAGCCGCGGGCTCGTGCCTCTGGCTGCTGTAGCTTAGATAGCGGCACCAGGCCGCTTCGCCAGAGACTTGCTCAAGGAATAAAATTTCCGCCCCTTTTCATCAGAAGGCAAAGCGCCTATATCAGCCTTGCCGGACATCTGTCCGGCTATGGCGATAAATGGTCGGTGTAATAAGCCTATTGGACCCGGGGGCGGTACCCGGCGCCTCCACCAAAAACCGGTTGGTCTTCGGACCGGCTTTTGATGGGGGCGAAATAGGATCGACAAGGGTGTAAAGATCGTACTTTTGCTCGGCATGATACCGCCGTTATCGGGTCAAAAAGTGTAGTTGCAAACGACAACAACGCTAAGGGTTATGCTCTCGCTGCCTAATGGCGGTGCGGGAAATCCGAACTAAGTCCTTAGGGTTAGCCCCTTAAGGCGGGGTCCGAAGGCACCTGGCAACAGAAGCCTTCACCTTCGTCTTCCAGTCGAATACTATAAGCCTGACTCGATCCCGAAGCGGGCTTCACCGCTGGGGACGCAGATGGCATAAACCGTCTCTTTTAGACGAAGATTGGAAAGACAGGACCGCATGGGGCAGGATCACATCCGTTACGATATTCTGGCGCAGGACGCCCTTCGTGGTGTTATCCGCAAGGTTTTGTCCGAAGTTGCGGCGACCGGCCGGCTGCCGGGGGATCACCATTTCTTCATCACCTTCCTGACCGGCGCACCGGGCGTGCGGATCTCGCAGCATCTGAAGTCCAAATATCCCGAACAGATGACGATCGTCGTCCAGCACCAGTTCTGGGACCTCAAGGTCAACGAAACCCAGTTCGAAATCGGCCTTTCCTTTTCCGACACTCCGGAACGCCTGGTCGTTCCCTTCAACACCATTCGCGGCTTCTACGATCCATCGGTGAACTTCGAGCTGGAATTCGAAGTTCCGCTTTCCGAGGAAGAAGATGCCGGGGCGGAAATCACCGCGATCCCGATCGAAAGCGTTGCCAAGCCTGCTGAGTCCCAGGCCGACAACGGCGAGGAAAAGAAGCCGGCATCCGTCGTCTCCTTGGACTCGTTCCGCAAGAAGCAGTAGCTGGAATTCGTCGATGAGCGCCGACATCGTCAACCTTCGCCAGTTTCGCAAAGGCCGGCTGCGCTCGGACAAGGAAAAGCAGGCGGAGCAGAACCGCCTGTTGCATGGACGGACCAAGGCAGAAAAGTCGCTGACCGAGGCTCTGAACGAGAAGGCGGAGAAAACGCTGGATCAAGGGCGGCTCGAAAAGCCGTTTCGGGACAAGGACTAACAGCATTAAGGCTTCGTTAGCTGCTCTCATGGCAACGGCTTGACGGAGCGCGGGCGACCCCCTCAATTGCGCTCCATCAATCACCATGAGGGTGACGGGGCTAAGCTTGATCCGCAAACATTCTGCGACCTTACATGGTCATCGCACCAGTTTTTCACTTGAAGACGAGTTCTGGCTGGAACTCAAGGCCATTGCAGCCGCACGCCGCATGAGCCTTGCCAGTCTGATCGCCGAGATCGACGATGCAAGAACCGCCGGCAATAATCTGTCTTCGGCGCTGCGGCTCTACGTACTCGCATGGCTCAAATCCGGCGGTAGCGGCTCCCAACCCAAGACTTCCGGCAAATCCTGATCGGGCGTCTCCTTCGTTCTGATCGAGACGGCGTGAATTGAAGCACGCGCAGCGGCATGACCACTGCAGTCGAATTACTGCACGCCGGGGAGATTTGATCCGGATGAGCCGCCACTTGCGGCCGGCGGCATGCCGAGATCCGGTGCCCGGAAGATGTCCTGGCTCGGGGAAATGACAAAGGGCGGTGGATTGTTCTGGCGCTGCCGCTCATCTTCCCGGGCGCGGGCAGCGGACGCCTCGCGACGTGCCCGCTCCTCCGCCTCGGCCCTTTCCCGAGCCGCCTGCCGCTCGCCGGCGCGAAAATTAAAAAGCGCCACCTCGCGTCTAAGACGCTGCTTTTCAAGCACGCTCGCCTGCAAGGTTTCTACCCGGCGCCGTTCCTGCTCGAAGGCACGCTGCGACAGGAAGTTGCTAATCGCGGACACGTCGACGCTCTCCTGGGGCTGGCTGAGGTGCCCGGAATAGGTCAGACGAACGGTGGGGTCGCCGCCGGCAATCGCCTCGTCGCCGGCATCATAGGTCAAGGCCAACGATGCGCCGATACTATCATCAAGGAGATCGAAGCGCCCTTGTCCGGAAAGCCTGGTCGACCCGGCGGCACCGGCGACATTCTGGAGCCTCGCCTCGCCGGCAGCGATGGTGAAGGGAACCACCAGAACGCCCATATCGGTCCGGCCATCATGCACGAGCGGCGCCACCAGCGGGCGCACTTTGTCTTCGGTGACCTCTCCCTGCAGCTTGTCGGCGGCAGCCATCAGCGGCACCAAAGCCTGAGAATTGATATTGTTGATCTTCAGGTTGGAAAGCCGCAATTCTCCCGAACCGCTTGCCGCATGCAGAAGATCGAACAGGCTCTTTCCGGTCGATTCTGTCGACACAGTTGCGCTCATCTTCCCTGTGGCAACGGGCTTGCCATCACGCAACCAGACAATCGGTGCCAGATCCGCATCACTGGCCGTCACACGCGCCTGCAAAATGCCTGTTCCCTCGCCGTTCGACAGCATCAGCCGACCGGAAACCTTGCCCCCCATCCAATTACCGGAAGCGTTGTCGATCGTTATGCCGCCACCTCGATAGGTCATCTTGCCGGAAAGGTCGGCGATCTGGCCAAATGAGCCGGCATCGAGCGACCGCGCCCTGAGGTCCAGGGCGAGATCGGCCGCACCGAAGATCGGCAGCGCCAAGGGCTTCCTGGAAAATACACCCGTTGAAGGATCCGAAAGCGGCCCGAACACAGCCTCGCCGAGCCAGGCCAGATCAACGGCATCGAGTTGCAGAGAACCCGTCGCAGGAAAGCCAGGCGCCATACGATCGACCGATATGTTGCCATCAAAGGCATTGCCAGCCGCTTTGCCCGCCAACCCGCTTAGGTCAAAGCGGTCCGCAGAAAGAGCGATGCCGGCATCGAGCGCAACAGGCAGACCGCTACTGAATTGCGGCATGCCGATGCCGCTCAGCAGCAGATAGGGTTCCAGATCAGCACTCTGCAGCGACAGATGCCCCTTGCCTTCGCCGAAAGCTTGAGCGTCGAGGTTTAGTGCGCCCTTCGCAGTCATCACCGTCTTCGGCGTCTTGAAGACAAGCTCGGTGGCTGCAGGGCCCTGCGGACCCTGTTTCACGTCGAGATCAAGCCTTGCTGGGCCATCGCCGTCGAAAGGGAGGGGATCGAGGCCGGCCTGACCAAGAAGCACCCTCGCCTCCTCGTTTTCCAGCGAAGCGTTCAGTGTCATGTCGTTGCCGCCGGTCAGGTCGAAAATGCCCGGGAGGCTCAGATCCGTACTGATCGTGCTGCCGTTCGCCGTTCCCTTGAGCTTGACCTCTGCGCCGCCAACATCGCCGCCTACCAGAACCTCCGCATTGAGATCGGCATTGGCATACCAGCCGCCGTTGCGGGCGAGGCGTTCCACAACCGGATGCTGCGGCAGACGATCCGTCAGCATCTTGAGGAATGCACTTGGATCACCAGCTCTGAAGGACACGTTGCCGGAGCCGGCATAAGACAGGAGCGACCCTTCAACTCGACCTTTCGCGGCAATCGTCGCACCCTCGATATTGCCGATATTCAACCTTTCAAGTGAAAGAGCACCTTCCGCCATGGTGAAGGCGGTATCGACATTGGTTGCAGCCACTCCAAGCGCCGTGAACCGGTCGGCCTTGAGGCTTGCCGCAACTCGGTGGTCGAGAACATCCTGACCGGCATCGTCGCCTGTCACCAGCGAGGCGAGCGCCCGCATCGCATCGATGTCGATCTCATTGCCCGCCAGCGTCAGCGACAGGTTGGGCATCTGGTTCTGCGGAGACTGGCGCTCTACCCTGCCTTTCAGAACCGCCGGCCCGATGGAGAGCTCCAGTCCCTCGAAGCGCTGCAGTTCCGGCGTCAGGCTTACCTTTGCTGAAAAACCGGCGGAGCGGAGCTGGCGAATCTGCGGGTCCACCCGTCCGGAAAGCCAGTCAGAAAGGCCAGAAGGCTGATTGGACGCGACCAGCATGTCGCCGATGAAGGAGACACGGTCGCGCAGGTTCAAAGCGCCCTTTGCTTCCAGCTGGGTGCGTCCCGGCAGCGTCACCACGACATTGTCGACCGTCCAGCCGCGGCCGGCGGGTCGCACATCAAGGCGGATATCGCGGATGGTGGTATCGTTGATGACGATAGCCGGGAGTTTCAAGCTCGCGCGTCCCGGCACTTGGGGAATGGGGATGGAAGCCGCCATGCTGAGGAAGGCGTTGATGCGCCGTTGCGCCGATGCTGCCGGGTCGCGGCCGGTCTTGGCCTGAGGGCCGTCGCTCAGCCGGTTGACGTCGATCTGCTGCCCATCGGCCGTCAGAAGGAATTCCGGTTTGGTGCCGGTGTCGAGGGTCGCCTCCCCTGTCACCACATAAGGGTTGTCTGTCGGGCCGACTTCCACCCGATATTGCGGGATACGGATCCGTTCATTGGTAAGCTCGAATTCGCCTTTGGCGCGGGGTCCGGGCGGGGGCGGCGTGACCGGCTCCGACTCGTCCTCGTCTTCCAGGAAATCGAGATTAAAGGTGCCGCTATAGGCAGGCCGATTATCCGCCGTCGTCAGCTCGCCATCGAAGTCAACAACAACCGGCTGCGCATCGGGCCATAGCCGCAGGCGCAGCGGCACGCGCCGCGCCGCCACATCCGCCTCGCCGCTGGTCAGGCTGAACTTCGCTTCCTGGCTGTCAAGGATCGCATTGCCCTCTCCGCGCCAGGGGCCACGTAGAGAATCCGCGGACATATCAGCAGACAGGCTGGTGATCCGGCGGATCTGGCCGCTCTGTTCGTCGATGAGATCGATCGTGCCACCCGTGACATGCACGTCCTCGATAACCACGGCATCCGAGGCAATTGCGGCGCGACTGCCGCGCATCCATTCCAGGGTGCCGTCCTTGAGGATGCGGATGCGTGCTTTCGGCTCCTCGATGCGCATGTCGAAGATGCGCGCCTCCCCTGAGAGGAACGGTGCCAGTTCCATGTCCATCGAAAAACGCGCAACCTGCATAAGGGGCTGCCCATCGACATCCTGGCCAATCTGCACGTCATGCAGCGTCACCGAAGGAAATGGCAGTATCCGCGCATCTACGTCGCCATATACCGTGACCTTCTTGCCGAGCAGGCGGCTTGCTTGTTGCTCAAAGCCCTCGCGGAAGCTCGACCAGTCGACAACGAGTGGAGCAAGCAGCGCCGTAAACAGCGCAATCACAATCAGCCCGCCCAATGCCGCTATGATGCGCCCGAACAACGCCAGTCTCCCCTTGTTTTACCGAACGACTAGTCACATGCTCACGGCAGACAAGTCAACCTCGCGGGATCATTCCGCGGCCGCGAAGATCTTGCCGGGATTGAGGATTTGGTGCGGATCAAAGCTGCGCTTGATGGCCCGCATGAGGTCGACTGCCCCACCCATTTCCTCTTTCAGAAATGCCATTTTGCCCTGGCCGATGCCGTGCTCGCCGGTGCAGGTACCGTCCATGGCCAGCGCCCGGCGGCTCAAGCGCTCCGTAAATGCCTCCACCTTGGCGACAGAGGCGGGATCCTTGCCGTCGAACAGCACCAGAACATGGAAATTGCCATCGCCCGCATGGCCGACGATCGGTGCCAGCAGCCCCTCACGCTCGATATCGGCTTGCGTCTCGACAACACATTCCGCCAGCCGCGATATCGGCACGCAGACGTCAGTCGAAAGCCCGTCGAGTCCGGACGCCAGGGCGCGGCCTGCCCAGTATGCATTATGGCGAGCGTTCCAGAGTTTGGTCCGCTCCTCCGCATTGGCGGTCCAGCGGAATTCATCGCCGCCGCAATCCGCAGCTATTTCCGCAAACTGGGCAGACTGGAGCGCAACCGTTTCCTCCGTGCCGTGAAACTCGAGGAAGAGCGTCGGCTTTTCCGGATAATCGAGGCTGGAATAGGCGTTGCAGGCACGGATCTGCACATCGTCAAGCAGTTCGATGCGCGCAACCGGAATGCCCATCTGGATGGTCATGATAACTGCATTGCAGGCCGCTTCGACACTTGGAAAGGCGCAGACGCCGCCGCCGATCTTTTCCGGAATGCCCTGCAGCCGCAGGGTGATCGCCGTGATAATGCCCAGAGTGCCTTCCGAGCCGACGAAGAGGCGGGTCAGGTCGTATCCGGCCGACGATTTCTTCGCCCGGCGTGCGGTGCGGATTTCCTCGCCGTCGGCAGTGACCACCGTCAAGGACAGGACGTTGTCTTTCATCGTGCCGTAGCGGACGGCATTGGTGCCGGAAGCCCGTGTGGCAGTCATGCCGCCGATCGTGGCATTGGCGCCTGGATCGATCGGGAAGAAGAGGCCGGTGTCGCGGAGCTCTCGGTTGAGCTCTTCGCGCGTGATACCAGGCTCTACCGTAACGTCAAGATCCGCCGGACTGACGTGAAGAACCCGATTCATGCGGCTGAAATCCATGGATATTCCGCCGGAAGGAGCATTCACCTGGCCCTCCAGAGAGGAGCCGACACCAAAGGGAATGATGGGCACATGGTGGGCCGCACAAGCCGCAACCACCGCCTTCACATCTTCCGTGCTCTCGACGAAAACCACAGCGTCCGGAAGCTGGGGCGGCAGATAGGTTGTGGTGTGGGCATGCTGCTCGCGAAAGCTCTGACCTGTCTGGAAGCGTTCGCCGAAGGTCTGCTTCAGGATGCCGAGCACGGCTGCGATCCCCTCCTCATTGCGAAGGCCAGGCCTCACGTCCCGTACTGCCATAACTTATCTCCTGCATGCCAAACATCAGCTTTGGTTAGGGGAGCAACCTAGCTTTGTCCAGCCTGCAGGGTGGCCTGAAGCCGCAGGAGATTTCATGACAGTTGTCAATCCTTTTGCTTCCGTCTGCGAAGCGATCAAAAACCCTGTCACAGGGAATCGGATGCCGCGATTATCTCGTCAGCGTGCACAGAGAGATCTGCAACAAAAGCACCGAGCTGTTTTGTATCCACCGAAGCCAGCCGCTGAGTAGCCATGACATAGGACACGGCCTCGATCTCAAAGCTTGGGTTTAGACGTCCCATTGAGAGCACATTGTCGTTACAGGGTTAAAGAGGGGCAATAACACGGGTTCGCAAAGCGTTGCCCAGCAGTCGAGATTGCAGGTCAAGGAGAAGAAACGGACCGTCCTTTGACCTGAAGATCTCGAAACGAGCCATCTAGAACTGCCGGTATTTCGCCAATGGCAGCCCATGCCGGTCGATACACACGTTCTCGGCTTGGTTCGCTTCCGCGTCCTCAATTTTCCAAAGCCGCTCCTCGGCTTTCACCGCACGCGCAATGCAGTCTTCCGCAGCACGGATGACGTCGAGTTTCAGCTCCTGAGCTTCAGTCAGAAGTCACGCATCAAGCGAAAGATCGGCTGTTCTACAGTTGCTCATGCATTTCTCCTCGGCTTGCAGGAATCATAGGCCTGCGCCTCCGGATCACAAGCTTACTAGCGCTTGACTAAGCTCCCGCGCCCTGTCCGCTAAAGACCAGACTTCAGCGATCTTGCCTTTGCAAAACGGGTAGAAGACATTCTCGGGACACGTGATCTTCTTGCCGCTGGTGGTGCACCAGCCCTTTTTTATTGAGCCGTCAGATTCCGATCAGGTCTCCGAACAACCGCAGGGTAGAACCTGACAGCGCAATCGGTGCAAACAGGACGGAAAAGCAGAGACAGGGACCTAATCTGCCGGCGACCGGCCTGTGGTCGAAGCTCTCGTCGGCGACGGAAATTTCGCCTTCCTTGAACCTGCCGCGGTGGTCGTGGAACTCACCTTCGAGCACGAGCGTCAGTTCCAGACCCTGGTGACTATGATGCGGCAGCGCCCTGCCCGGCCGCGCCCATATCAGGCTCGCTTCCATGTCGGCCGAACTTTCGATGATGTATTGGCGGATTCCGGGCAACTTCCGCTTCCAGGGAATAGCCCCGAGATCCTTGCGGGTATAGGCCCGCAGCACTGCCGGAAATTCGCTTTCTTCAAGGGTCGGCTGGGCGGGATCTGTGTTTGGCGACGGAGACTGCAGGATCGCCTGAAGGCGCTGGTTGGGGTGGCTCAAACCAACAGGCTCGGTGCGGTTCAAAGCCTCACCCGCCAGATCCTGCAAGGTGCGGGCCAGCAGGCCGGAACTTGTTTGCATCTCGAGATGGGAACCAACCAGCACTTGCGCCGGTTCCGGCAGCACACCGGACACGTATTGGCCGATCAGGAAGTCCACACGTTCCAGATTCAACAACATGATTGGGAACCGGTTTCGTCAATGAGGCGCACCGCAAACTGAGGCCTCGTCCTCCGCGAAATAGCATCCCTGCCAGCAAGGCCTTTCGCGTCGCGCTTATACTTTACTGCCGCCCGCAGGTTTTGTCGATAAGCATCCAGTCGGCCGCGCCGAAGGACACCTGGCGCTGGTAGAGGCAGATTTTGCACGGCTTCCGGTTTATGCTGAAAAAGATTTCTTGCCCGCTGCGCCTTGTCCGCCGAAAAGACGCTGATTACATGTTCCCAGAACAAGAAGGCTTCCCCATGATCTCCCAGTCCTCCGTACTAGAAGTGATCGGCAATACGCCTTTGATCCGGCTGAAAGGCGCTTCCGAAGCGACCGGATGCGAGATCCTCGGCAAGGCGGAGTTCCTCAATCCGGGCCAGTCGGTCAAGGATCGGGCCGCTCTCTACATCATCCGCGACGCAGAGAAGAAGGGACTGCTGCGGCCGGGTGGTGTCATTGTTGAAGGCACAGCCGGCAATACCGGCATCGGCCTGACGCTGGTGGCAAAGGCGCTGGGTTACCGGACCGTTATCGTCATCCCGGAAACGCAGAGCCAGGAGAAGAAAGATGCCCTGCGGCTGATGGGCGCTGAACTGGTGGAAGTTCCAGCAGTCCCCTACAAGAACCCGAATAATTACGTGAAGGTATCGGGACGCCTGGCTGAGGAACTGGCCACAAGCGAGCCGGCCGGCGCAATATGGGCCAACCAGTTCGACAATGTTGCCAACCGCCAGGCGCATATCGAGGGTACCGCACGGGAAATCTGGGAGCAGACCGGCGGCAAGATCGACGGCTTCATTTGCGCCGTCGGTTCTGGCGGTACGCTTGCCGGTACCGCTGCCGGACTGAAGGAGAAGAACCCGAACATCAAGATCGGCATTGCTGATCCCGAAGGTGCAGCGCTCTACGAATTCTATGCCCATGGCGAGTTCAAATCAGAGGGCAATTCCATCACGGAAGGCATCGGCCAAGGGCGTATCACCGCCAATCTGGAAGGCTTCCAGCCGGACTTTGCTTATCGCATATCCGATGCGGAAGCCCTGCCCGTGGTCTTTGAACTGGTCGAGCATGAGGGCCTTTGCCTCGGCGGCTCATCGGGTATTAACATAGCCGGTGCCATGCGTCTTGCCGGGGAGCTTGGTCCGGGGCATACGATCGTGACGATCCTGTGCGATTACGGCAATCGCTACCAGTCCAAGCTCTTCAATCCGGATTTCCTCAAGTCGAAAGGCCTGCCGGTGCCCGCCTGGCTGACGCAGAAACGGGAAATCACCGTACCGTTCCAGACCGCCTGATCGTAATCGAGCCCGCTAGTCATGCCCGTTGAAGCTCTCTACCGCGACGACTTCTATCTTTCGACAGCCGAAGCGGTGGTGACTTCCGTCCATCCGGATGGTGCCATCGAGCTTGACCGCACCTGCTTTTACGCGACGTCAGGCGGACAGCCAGGCGATACGGGCTTCCTCGAGCGCGCGGACGGCGAAAAGATTCAGCTGGGCGTCACCAGGCACGGCCCGACCAAAGACATGATCATCCATATGCCGCTTGATGGCGAAGCTCAGCCATTGGTGGGCGAGAAGGTGGTGATGCATATCAACTGGACCCGCCGCTACAAGCTGATGCGCATGCATACGGCCTGTCATCTGCTCTCCGTCGTCTGCCAATTCCCGATCACAGGTGCCGCGGTCGGCGAGGATGAATCCCGGGTCGACTTTGACATGAGCGAGGCGATCGACAAGGACGACGTGACGGCGCGGCTGATGGATCTCGTCCGGCAGAACCACCCGGTCACCCTGCAATGGATCACCGATGCCGAGCTTGCCGCCAATCCCGGCATTGTCAAATCCAAGAATGTTCGTCCTCCCATGGGCCTTGGGCGTGTCAGCCTTGTCTGCATCGGCCAAGACTCCAGCGTTGACAGCCAGCCCTGCGGCGGCACACATGTCTCCGAAACCCAGGAGGTCGGGGCGATTCACATCGCCAAGATCGAGAAAAAGGGCAAGGAAAACCGCCGCTTCCGTATCCGGTTCGGCGTGCCCGCCGCAGAAGCCTGAATTATCCGACAGGAGACCTATCATGAGCGAGACAAGCCGTTTCGTCGTTTCGTCCGAATGGCTCCACAATGAGCTCGGCAGCCCTGACTTGAGGATTGTCGATGCCTCCTTCTATCTGCCGGCGCAGAAACGTGATGCGGATGCGGAATATGCTGCCGGGCATATTCCCGGTGCCATGCGCTTCGATCACGATAAGGTCGCCAATCATTCGACCGGCCTGCCGCATATGGTACCGCCGCCGGAGGTCTTTGCCGAAGCGGTCGGCAAGATGGGCATCTGCGAAACTGACCGGGTCGTGATCTATGATGGTCCTGGCATTTTTTCCGCGCCTCGTGGCTGGTGGCTGTTCCGCATCATGGGCGCCAGACAGGTCTTCGTGCTCGACGGCGGCCTTGATGGATGGAAGTCAGAGGGTCGGCCTTTGGAGACCGAAGTTCCCTCGCCGACACCCTGCCAGTTCAACGCCGATCTGCGCGTCGACAAGGTCATCGACTTTCAGTCCATGCTTTCGATCGTCAGCGAAGGCACGAGCCAGATCGCGGATGCACGCAGCTTCGGTCGGTTTACCGGTTCGGAGCCGGAACCGCGGTCTGGCATGCGCTCCGGCCATATGCCTGGGGCCTTCAGCCTTGCATCCAGCACGTTCTCGGTCAACGGCAAGCTGAAGCCGCTTTCCGAGCTTCGCCAGGCTATCGAGGATGCGGGCATAGACTTCGGCAAGCCAATCGTGACGAGCTGCGGGTCCGGCATTACTGCCGCGATCATCACGCTCGCACTTGAGTCCCTCGGACATGAAGACAACGCTCTTTACGACGGCTCCTGGGCCGAATGGGGCAGCCGCCAAGATACGCCGATCGTTACCGGTCCAGCCCATCCGGATCGGGTTTAAGCCGCCATGGCCAAACTTCCCGCACCGCTCAAGGCGCATGTCACCAAGTTGGAGATGACAGCCCCTCCGAAGGCCAGCCTGCCCGTGCCGAGCAATATCCAGACTGCTATCATGCGGGCGCCGGAGATACCGCTCCATTATTACCGCTATCTTTACCGGCAGGTGGGCAAACGGTGGCACTGGTACAAGCGGCTGAAGATGAGCGATCCCGAATTGTCCGCGGCGATTCATGATCCGCGCGTGTCGGTGACGGTGCTTTATGTCAATGGCGCGCCGGCAGGCTTTTTCGAGCTCTTGAAGGAAAACGAAGAGGTAACCGAACTCTCTTACTTCGGCCTTTTCGAGCGGGCGATCGGACTTGGAATCGGCAAGTGGTTCCTGCTCCAGGCGCTTTATTCCGCTTGGCAGGACAATCCGGTCAAGGTCACGGTGACCACCAATACGCTCGACCATCCGCGGGCGCTGCAGCTCTATCAGATGATGGGTTTTTCGCCTGTCTCCACCTATGAGGCGTTCGTCCAACCCATGACGGATGCGGAGCTGTTGAAAGCACTGGACGGCTGAACCCGCGCAGGTTTCGGGTGGCGGTGCATGCGCGTGGGCGGCATGAAGAGGCGAGCCAACAGGAGTTCGCCGATGTCCATTATCTTCCAAGCCATGCCTGAACAAGACGCCGCCTATCTCTGGGCTGGCGGCGCCGATGCCTATGGGCGCCAGCCGGAAACCATGATGTCGGATGGACCCGGCTATCCATGCCGCCATTGCCTGCGGAATATCGGTTCGGGAGAGGGGTTGCTCGTCCTCGCCTATCGTCCCTTCCCCGAGCTTCAACCCTATGCTGAGACCGGGCCGATCTTTCTGCACAAAAAGCCTTGCAGCCGATATCATGCCGCCGAAGTCATGCCGCCTGTTCTTTCGAGCCCGGATTATATCGTGCGGGGCTATGGCTACAATGACAGGATCGTTTACGGCAGCGGCGCGGTGACGCCCGTAGAAATTATCCCATCACGTGCGCAGGAACTGCTCACCCGAGACGACATCGCCTACCTGCACGTGCGCTCTGCCCGTAACAACTGCTATCAGTGCCGGATTGATCGCGCCTGACTGATCCGACAAAAGGAAGACGCCCCGGCTGAAGCGGGGACGCCTTTGTCAAATCCCTTCGACGAGATTCAGTTGGCCGGTCGCTCCAGATCCTCGGCAATCTGCAGCAGTAGTTTCACCACCTCGCCTGTCTTGGCTTCGTCGGCCTGCAGCTTGCGGGCCACAACCTCCCGCAGGTTCAACATGGCCGCATCGACGCTGCGTGGCAGCATCGGGCCGGCGTCCGGGCCACGCTGCTGAGACCTTTCCTGCTTTTCGCGAATGCGCTCGGCGAATTGCGAGAGACGGTCGAGGATCATCGACGCAAAGCTGCGGTTCTCCTCGAGATAGGCGCGCCCTTCCTCAGTGATGGCATAACGCTTCTTGTTGCCATCCGCTTCCGAGACGACGTAACCAGCCTCTTCGAGGTAAGTCAGGGTGGGGTAGATGACGCCGGGGCTTGGAGCATAAAAGCCGTAGGTTAAGTCCTCGATGTGCTTGATGATCTCATAACCATGCCGCGGCTCCTTTTCGATCAGCGCCAGCACCACCAGCCGCAGGTCGCCCTGCATCAAGAACCGGCCGACACGACCCTCGCCGTCGTCACCAAATCCTCGGCCACCGGGGGCCCTCCCACCGCCGGGACCTCCCTTGCCGCCGCGGCCGCTAAACGGCCCGCCGCGCATAGCAAACATTTCCTCAAACGCGCGCCGGTCGCCGCTATTACGGCAGCCATGGCGTCCATCAAATCTCTGTCCAAACATGCTGTCTCCTTTAGACTATCTTTCGATATATCTAAAGATAGTGAACCCGCAGCGTCTGTCAATGGTTACGATATAACTAAGATGCATTTGATGGATGCGCTTAGGCCGTTGCGTAGGCGCATTCCATGGCTTCAGATGGCCGGCAGAGAGGTTAGCGAAGGGTCCGATATATCTTTTACGCGACGTTCAGCAGGCTTTCCGGCGCAGACACTTCATAGCCAAGCGCTTCCGCGACCGGCTTGCTGGTCACCCTGCCCTTATGGACGTTGAGCCCATTGCGCAAATGTCTGTCTTCGGCGATTGCACGCAATCCCCGGTCGGCGAGCGCCAGCCCGTGCTGAAGGGTCGCATTGTTGAGCGCATGGGCCGATGTGACCGGCACGGCGCCCGGCATGTTCGCGACGCAATAGTGGATAATGCCATCGACCTCGTAGACGGGCTCGGAATGCGTCGTTGCATGCGAGGTTTCGAAGCACCCCCCCTGATCGATGGCGACGTCGACCATGACCGCGCCTTGCCTCATGCCGGACAGCATATCGCGGCTGACGAGTTTTGGCGCGGCAGCGCCCGGTATCAGCACGGCGCCGATCACCAGATCGGCGGCAAAGACTTCCTCTTCCAGTGCGTCGATGGTGGAATAGCGCGTGTGGACGCGGCCATTGAAGAGGTCGTCCAACTGGCGAAGGCGCGGCAAGGAACGGTCCAGGATGCTCACATCGGCACCGAGCCCGACCGCCATGCGTGCAGCATGCAGGCCGACGACGCCGCCGCCGATGACGACGACCTTTGCCGGCAGCACGCCCGGCACGCCTCCCAGCAGGATGCCACGCCCGCCATTGGCCTTTTGAAGGGCGGTTGCGCCCGCTTGTATGGCCAGGCGCCCCGCCACTTCCGACATGGGCGCAAGCAGCGGCAGCCCGCCACGCTCGTCCGTCACTGTTTCATAGGCGACCGCCGTCACTCCGGAGGCAAGCAGTCCCTTGGTCTGTTCCGGATCAGGCGCAAGATGAAGGTAGGTATAAAGGATTTGGCCGTCGCGCAGCTGCGCCCATTCGCCCGGCTGCGGCTCCTTCACCTTCACCACCATATCGGAGCGCTCGAAGATTTCCTTGGCGCTGGCGACGATCCTTGCCCCTGCCGCGGCATAGGCACCATCATCGGCGCCTATGCCGGCGCCAGCCCCCGTCTCGATCAGAACCTCGTGGCCGTGCGCCACATATTCGCGCACCGCGCCGGGGGTCAGACCGACGCGATATTCATGGTTTTTGATTTCCTTCGGACATCCGACACGCATGCAGCGCTCCTTTCAATTGTGGCTTCGCCATTGATGTTCCCGCTTGCAAGCAAAGCAGAGGACGCAACGAATGTCCTTGCGAAGTAGGATTGCCGATGCGGCTGAATCGGTAAATGCTTGCACAGGGTAAGCATAAATTGGAAGGATCTTCGAATGCCTGGCTATGACGCCATCGATCTTGCGATCATGCGGACCTTGCAGGATCACGGCAGGATCTCCAATGCCGAGCTTGCCGAACGTATCGGCCTCTCCCCCTCCGCCTGCTCCAGGCGCTTGGACATACTCGAGAAGAACGGCACGATCAGCGGCTATCACGCGCGCCTTTCCAACAAGGCGCTCGATTTCAAGATGATGGTGATCGTGCACATTTCGCTGTCCGGACAGTTCGCCAAGACGCTGACGGAGTTCGAGGCGGCGGTGAAGCTTTGCCCTAATGTTCTCGTCTGCTACCTGATGTCGGGGGAGTACGACTACATCCTGCGCGTTGCGGCCAAGGATCTGGAGGATTACGAGCGCATCCACAGAGACTGGCTGTCGGCCCTGCCACATGTGGTCAAGATCAATTCGAGTTTTGCGCTCCGCGAGATCATCGACCGTCCCAATGTGGGACTGTGAAGGCGATCGGTCGAATTTTACCTGACGGGCTAAATATAATTCAATGCATTGTTGTTATTTTTCTGAACGGAAGCCAGGGGAAGGCCATGCTCAGCAAGAATATCGGAATGAAAAACCGCAGCGCACCGCGTGAGATCACGAGCATATCTGGCACGGTGAAATACTATAACCAGTTGACCAAGGGGCGCGTCGTCAACCTGTCGGAAACAGGCATGGCGCTTGACCTTCACGGTCCTTTTCACGCTGCCAGCGGTAGTTCCGTCCAGATCCAGAGCGACGAACTGGGCGTGCTGGAAGGCACGGTAAAATGGTTTCATCGCGGCCGGCTCGGCATCCAGTTCAAACCGAACTCGAATGCGGCCGCGCAGGTCGCCTCCTATTTCCGCTTCTTCCACCGCCGCCGCGTGCTGACCCGCTGAACTGCCGACACGGCTCGCGCCGCAGCCTCCCTAAGCCTCCTAGCCCCTCTGATTTTACGGGTGCAAGCGCATGAGAATGTGCTTAGGCTATCCCGTGGGAAACACGCGAGGGAGAATGTCATGTCGTTTCTAACCGGTTTCAAGCCCATGACCCGCCGCAGCCTGCTTGGCGGCGTGGCCGCATCCTCCGCCTTGGTCATGCTGCACCCCTTCGCGGCACGAGCGCAGGCCAATCAGGCCCATCTGCGCATCATGGAGACCACGGACATCCACGTCCACGTCTTCCCTTACGACTATTATGCCGACAAACCCAATGACACGCTCGGCCTTGCGCGCACCGCCTCCATCATCGATTCGATCCGCGCGGAAGCCGGTAATTCCATGCTGATCGACAATGGCGACTTCCTGCAGGGCAACCCTATGGGCGATTACATTGCCTATGAGCGGGGAATGAAGGAAGGCGACCAGCACCCGGTCGTCAAGGCGATGAACGTGCTCGGCTATGACGCCGGCACGCTCGGCAATCACGAATTCAACTACGGGCTCGACTTCCTCTTCAAGGTCCTTGCAGGCTCGAACTTTCCCTATGTCTGTGCGAATCTTACCAAAGGCATGCTCGCGTCCGATCCCAAAAAGGATGAACTCTTCCTGAAGCCTTACGTGATCGTCGAGAAGCAAATCCGCGACGGTTCAGGTGCGACAGCGCCAATGAAGGTAGGCTTCATCGGCTTCGTACCGCCGCAGATCATGACCTGGGATGCGAAGAACCTGGAGGGCGAGGCCCAAACGCGCGACATCGTCGATGCGGCCAAGGCTTGGGTGCCTGCCATGAAGGAGGAAGGCGCCGATATCGTCATCGCGCTGTCGCATTCCGGCATAGACGGCTCAGGCATGAGCGACCGCATGGAAAATGCATCGCTTTATCTCGCGGGCGTGGAAGGCATAGACGCGGTCTTCACGGGCCACCAGCATCTGGTCTTTCCCGGACCCAAGGATTTCGAAGGAATTGCCGGCGCCGACAACAAGAAGGGCAAGCTGATGGGCAAGCCTGCCGTCATGGCAGGCTTTTGGGGCTCACATATGGGCCTCATCGACCTGCTGCTCGAAAAGGACGGCAACAGCTGGAAGATCGTCGATTCGACATCCGAAGCACGACCGATTTACCATCGCGACGACAGCCGCAAGATCGTTGCCGATGTCAAGGACAAGCCGGAAATCGTGGCTGCGGCACGCGCCGAGCACGAGGCGACATTGGCCTATGTTCGCCGGCCGGTGGGCAAGACATCCGCACCTCTCTATTCCTATTTTGCACTGGTCGCGGACGATCCGTCCATTCAGATCGTTTCGAATGCCCAGACCTGGTACATCAAGAACCTGCTCAAGGACGGCCAGTACAAAGATTATCCAATCCTGTCCGCAGCGGCTCCCTTCAAGGCGGGCGGGCGTGGCGGCGCCGAATATTATACGGATGTCCCGGTGGGCGACATTGCCATCAAGAACGTTGCCGACCTTTATCTATATCCCAACACCGTGCAGGCGGTTCTGGTGAGCGGCGAGCAGGTCAGGAACTGGCTGGAAATGTCGGCAGGCATGTTCAACCAGGTGAAGGCCGGCACCAAGGATGCGCCGCTTTTGAACAATGATTTTCCATCGTACAATTACGACGTCATCGATGGCGTCACCTACCAGATCGACCTGTCGCAGCCGGTCCGCTTCGACAAGGACGGCAAGCTGATCAATCCGGATGCGCATCGCATTGCGGACCTGAAGTTCGATGGCAAGCTGATCGATCCGGCACAGAAATTCGTCGTCGTAACCAACAATTATCGGGCCGGAGGCGGCGGCAAATTCCCGGAAATTGCCGCCGACAAAGTCATTTTCGTAGGCCCGGACACCAACCGCGACGTCGTGGTCCGCTATATCGTCGACCAGGGCACGATCAACCCTTCTGCAGATGGCAACTGGTCGTTCAAGCCGCTGCCGGGCACCACGGCGATCTTTGAGACCGGCCCGAAGGCCCGCCACTTTGCCGGAGAGATCAAAGGGGCGAAGATCGAGGATGCCGGCGACGGCGAGAACGGTTTTGCGAAGTTCCGCCTGGTGCTTTAATACCGAGAAAAGGTCGCCTTCAGGCGGCCTTCTGCTCAACCTTGCCGATGCGGTCCAGCAGCATTTTCAGCTCGACCGGCGGCTTCTGCTCGATGCGCTTGTAATCACGCCCGCCCACGCTCCTGTCGACAAGTCGGAAGTCGTAGAGCGCCCTTCGAAGCAGGGCATAGTCCCCGAACGTATGCCACTGGGTCAGCAGGTCACCGATCTCGCGCTCCGCGAAGATCTGGCGCGGCGGCAACCGGGACCACAAGATCCAGAGGCAAAGCTCCTGGAGCGCGCGGCGACTGGGCCAGCGCAACAGACGTCCGTCGACGTTGAAGTAGCGGGCCACCTTGACGACACGCTGCAAGTTGGGAGCAGGAGCCAGCCCGGACTGCGTGACCGCATCCACGGGTGCTGGGGCGAACGAGGCTCGAAAATGTTGGTAGTTGCGGTAGCCTGCCGCCCTACAAACAAGGTTGAGCATTTCCACATGCCCCGGCTTGTGGTCGATCCTGCCCAGCTGTTGGTTCAGGGACTTTGCAAATGCCGATAAATCGGCAACGGCCATCGGAAAGATGGTTCTGGTCATCTCTTATCCTCTCAAGTGCCGATGATTGGATAGTCAATGATCGCCGGCTTTCGACACGTCGGCACAGGACGAGTGCTGAGGATCTTCAATAGCAGGTTTAGCTTCCCATTCGGGACGGCGATGCCTCGGTGACTGCTGACCGTATTCCACCTATAGCAGAGGCTACGGCAGGATCAACAGCCAACGCACCCATGCGCGGATGTCACTCGGCAGCCGTGCGCAACTTTTCTGCCTGCTCAAGGTTGAGCATGGCCGTAAAACTGGCTTCGCTCGGGCACATGGAAAGCGCCTGTCGAAAACCGTCGATCAGCCACAGCCCAGCCGGACCAAGCGGATTGGAAGCTTTGCGTAGCGCGTAGAGCGGGTATTGCCCCTGCTCGTAGGCGTCGAGTTCGAGCGCAACCAACTCGCCTCTACGGAGATCATCCCGTACCAGCGAGCCCGGCAATCCACCCCATCCAAGCCCACCCTTGATGAGCTGATGCTTGGTGGCGATATCGCTAACACGCCAGGTCTTGTAAGAAAGGACGTTGAAGTCTCGTCCCTTTGTTATCCCGGAGGCGTCCGTCACCACCAGCTGAACCTCTTCTCGCACGTCGGACAGCGTCAGCGGCCGTCGGAGCCTCGCGAGCGGATGATCCGGCGCGGCCACCGGGAACATGAACGAGTGACCTATCCGCTCCGAGATCAGCGAATCGTCGTGCTTCATCAGAGATCCGCCGATGCCGATGCCAGCTTTGCCGCTCATCACCATGTCCATGACCATGCCGAGTTCGCCGACATTGAGGTTCAAGGAAACACTCGGGAATTGCTTTCGGAAATCCTTGAGTTGCATGACGACAGCGTCGGACGGAACCATGACGCTGATCGCCAGTGAAACTTCCGCCTCCAATCCCTGCTTGATGCTCTTTGCGCGCGACCGCATGACCTGAAGGTCCGCGACGATCCGCCGCGCGTCCGTCAGCATCGCCCTTCCAGCCTCAGTCAGCCGAGGCTGGCGGGCGCCGCTGCGCTCGAAAAGCGTAACCTCAAGCTGGGCTTCCAGATTGGCGATCGTATAGCTGACGACCGACTGCGCCCGGTTCAGCAATCGCGATGCTGCCGAGAAGCTGCCCGTATCTGCAACTGCCAGAAAGACCTGAAGCTGGTCGAGGGTGGGATTGGCATCCATGGATCATCCATCCATTTTCTAGATAGTTAGCTTCTAGATTATCCCCATTCTCTCGATCGAGGTCCATACCTATTTTGTTTCTCGAAGCAGGCGGGATCAGCTCGCATGACCAAAGATTTCCAAGGGAAACAAAGATGTCTTCCATTCTTCTCGTGACCTCCAGCCCTCGGGGGGCCGAATCGCTTTCGACGAAGATCGCTACCGAATTTGTCGACAAGCTTACGAAGCAGAACCCGGGCAGCACCGTCGTCCACCGCGACCTTGGCAAGAGCCCGATCGCGCATCTTGATACGATTACGACTGCCGCCATCCGCAAGCCAGCCGACGCTCGCAATCCGGAAGAAGCCGCTGCCGCGGCGGAATCTGACAAGCTGGTTGCCGAACTGTTTGCCGCAGACACGATCGTGCTCGCCACCGGCCTCATCAACTTCAACATGTACTCGACGCTGAAGTCCTGGATCGACAATGTCGCGCGGGCCGGCCAGACCTTCCGCTACACGGCAGAAGGTCCGCAGGGTCTCGTCACCGGCAAGAAGGTCTATGTCGTCTTGTCGGCAGGCGGCATCTATTCGGAAGGCCCGGCTGTGTCCATGAACCACGCCATTCCATACCTCAAGACCGTGCTCGGTTTCATGGGCATGACCGAAGTCGAGGTCATCTATGTAGAGGGCACCGGCATGGGACCTGAGGCTGCCCAGAAGGCGATCGCCGCGGCGCAGGCTCGCACAGAGGAACTAGCTATGGCAGCCTAAGCGCCTGCCTGCCTCGATCCCAACACCGATCTACCATGGCGGCCGTGGACATTGTCCCGGCCGTCATTTTTTGCCTGGTAAAGCCGTTCGTCGGCAGTGCCGAGGAGAATATCGAATGCCTCCCCGTCCTCGGGCGCGGTCGCGACGCCGATGGAAACCGTAATTGCCTGCCCATCCGGACGTCTTAGCGAGTGACAGACGCTGGCTCTTAGCGCCTCGGCCAGTTCCACGGCCTGCGCATGATCTGTATCCGGCAGAACGAGAACGAATTCCTCTCCGCCGAAACGGGAGAGGTGATCTCGCGGACGGCAGCCCGCCTTCAGCCTTGCCGCCAGTTGTCGAAGCGTGTCGTCTCCCTCCAAGTGTCCGAAGAGGTCGTTCACTTCCTTGAACCAATCCGCATCAATGATCATCAAGCTCAGGCTTTTGCGCTGCTTCAGGCTTTCGTCGATCAGCGCAGGTGCATCCTTTTCCAGGCGGCTGCGACCATATACGCCGGTCAGCCCGTCCATGCCGCTGCTTTCGAGGAGCGCTTGATAGCGTTCGCGAAAGGTCAAGTCATTGAAGATGTCACCAATCTGCCGGCTGGACCTTACCATTCGCGGCATCTGCCCGAACTTCAAATAGGTTGCAAACATGATCGAATAGAGCAGGACGGCTAATAACTTAGCGTACCATCCTCCGAAGAAGACCGCAGGCGGCGCATCAAACAGGAAATGCAAGGCGGCGTAGAAGCCGACTTGGTCGAAACTCAGGACGATCGCGCCGGCGAGAGCAAACCTCAGAACGGTTAATCCGCGAAAAATCCGGCTCAGACGTTCATAGATCAGGATGATACCGATCGCATCTACATAGAGAAGAGCGGTGCCCCAGATCATCAGCCAGCCCATTTCGCTGAGGAAGCCCATATCGGCGGGACGACCGCCCGGCAGGGTCACCACCGGATGAGCTTGCAGGATCTGCGCGATCCCTACCGTCAGGAGATTGCCGAGGAAGAGGCCGTAGATCGGCTGGCGCACCGTAGCTGCGTCCTCCTTCATGTAAAGCAGCAGGATCAACATCAGCTTGCCGGCAAAGAAGATGGAGGACCCGGGCGATACAAGACCGAAGGGAAGCTCGACGTAGAAAACGGCCGCTAGGTATGTTTCCATGAAATGCATCACGCCGAGCGCGGCGAGAAAGACGCCGAGCCCGAGCTGACGGCGGAAATGCAGGAAGCCCGTCATGACGGAAAAATAGATCACCGCCTCGAGGCAGAATAGGCCGAGATTTGAGATCTGTACCGTCACGTCGCCTATTCCCGAACACGCCATGCCAGCACTTGCCTGGCTGGATCTTAATTGCCTGCCTATGCCAGAATTTGTTGTGGAGAAGCACCGGCGTGCGAGATGCCGGTGTCGAACGAGTCGCCATGAAATTCCGGAAGGCGGCGCGGCATGTTGCGCAGCCTCGTGGCGATTGCAGGATCCACCTCGCGCGCAACTTCGTCGACCTTCAGCGGCTTACCAAGGAGATAGCCCTGCAATTCGTGGCAGCCGGACTGCGCCAGGAAAAGCGCCTCCTCTATATGTTCGACGCCTTCTGCGACAATCTTCATGCCTAACCCGGCGCCGAGATCGATGATTGTGCGCACGATCACCTGCGCGTTCTCTGCAAGCCCGAGATTGCTGACAAAGCTCCGATCGATCTTGATCGTGTCGAACGGATAGCGGCTCAGATAGCTCAGCGACGAATAACCAGTGCCAAAATCATCCAGAGCGATATCCAGACCCATTTCTTTCAAGTCGTTGAGGATTTGGACGGCGCGTTTGTCGTCGTCGATCAACACGCTTTCCGTGATTTCAAGCTCCAAGCGGCGCGGGTCGGCGCCTGTCCGTTGAAGGAGCTCCGCAAGATTAGTGACAAAATCCGAGTGGCGGAACTGCAGCGAACTGACATTGACGCTAATGCGGCCATCCACCTGCTGCAGTAGACGGCAGGCTTCCGCCAGCACCCACTCGCCCAGCTTGATGATCTTGCCCGAAGCTTCGGCCACCGGAATGAAGTCGCCGGGACTGATCATGCCTCGCTTGGGGTGAAACCAGCGCAGCAGCCCTTCATAGCCGATAATGCTCGCGGAAGCGGCATCGACGCGCGGCTGCAGGTAGAGTTCGAACTCGCCGCGCTGTAGCGCAATTTCGAGATCCGCCTCAAGGATGCGGCGCTTCTCGATGAGCTCGTTCATGCCGCATTTAAAGACCCGACATGCGTTTCGCCCACCATTCTTAGCATGATAAAGGGCAACATCGGCGCAGCCGATAAGCGCGTCCATATCCTGTGCATGCTCAGGGAAATACGAGCCGCCGACACTGACGCTGATGCTGACCTGTTCGCCGAAGCCGACGTCGATCGGTTCCGCCATGGCAGCAAGGATGCGGCTGCCGAAGTCCTCGATCTGGCCGATATCGCTGACCTGTCCGAGGATCACGGCGAATTCGTCTCCTCCTAGCCGCACTGCTGTGTTTTGCTCGCCTGCTGCAACCGCCAGCCTTGCGGCCGTTTCGCGAATCACCGCGTCTCCCGCCTGATGCCCGTGAATGTCGTTAACGTCCTTGAACCGATCGAGGTCGATCATGATGACAGCGCAGCCAATGCCATCGCCTTGCCGCTCCATGAGACTCTTTAGCCGCTCGGCAAAAAGTACGCGGTTCGGCAAGCCAGTCAGCGGATCGTGCTGGGCGAGATAGCGTATGTGGCTTTCCGCCTGCTTGCGTTCGCGAAGATCCACGAAGCATCCGACTCGAGCCTTCTCGCCGCGATACAGAATATCCCGTCCACGACCCTGCACCGGAATGCGCTCTCCGTCCGGCCGCTCCACGACAATCTCATGGCTGTCATTGTCGTTCAGCTTCATCATCTCGGCAATGCGAATACCTTCGCCGTCGCGCAGGAATTCAAAAATCGAGCGGCCCAGCAGATCAGTCAAAGGAATGCCGACCAGCTGGCTCAGCTGCTCGTTGCCGTCGATTACTATGCCGTCCCGGTGAATGATGATCGCTTCGAATGTAGCACTGGCAAGAGTCGCTACGCGTTCCGCCTCTTCATGGTGGCGCCGCAGTTCCACCAGCTCACCGCGATTGCGCTCTTCGTCTTCAATATTGTCCATGAGTCGGTTGAAGAGCCCCGACAGCTTCTCCGCCTCGTCGCCCTTGTTCACCGTAAGTCGCTTCTTCAGGTCAGCATTTCCGTCCAGCAATTCGCTCAGAGCATCCTCAACATGGCCGACACCTAGCCGTGTCGCATGCTCGGCGACATTAAGGCCATTTCGCTCGTCCTCTGCCGACACGCGGATGTGCATCAGCCGGTCCAGAAGCTTGAAGAAGAGGTACCCGAGGCCGAAGGACCAATAGAAATTGATCCCGACGCCGACAATTTGCACATGCAGCTGCGCCAGGCGCCCCCCCGCCGGCAGCAGATCGACTGGCGCCAGAAGGGGAAGCATCAGCGTGCCGGCGACGCCGGCAAATGCATGAACGCCGATCGCACCGACGGCATCGTCGACGCGCAGCCTGCGCTCCACGAAGGCGTTACCGAAGATGGCGACGATCCCGCCAATCGCCCCAACCACAAGGGAGGCTGCAGGATCGAGGATATGGCATCCTGCGGTAACTGCGACCAAGCCTCCGAGCATGCCGGAATTGGATTTTTCAGGAAGGATAACTCCGTCCTGGAAGAAGCCAATGACATATCCGACACAGGCTCCCATGCCGCCGGCCAACACTGTGTTCATGATGATCGGCGCGACACCGTCGGAGGCGGACAAGGTCGAGCCGCCATTGAATCCGATCCAGCCGATGAACAGCAGCAGGGCGCCGGTCGTCGACAAAACGGGGCTATGGCCAGCAATGCGCACCGCAGTACCATCGGCTCTGAACTTGCCTATGCGTGGTCCGATGACCATGCAGGCTGCCAGCGAAATCCAGCCGCCCGTTGCGTGAACGACGGTGGAGCCGGCAAAATCCACGAACCCCATTTGCGCCAGAAAAGCGGATGCGTTGGGGAACAGAGCCGTGCCCCAAACCCAGTGAACGAAGACTGGGTAGATCAGGGCCGAAAGAAACAGGGAGCCGAAGACATAGGCTGCGAGCTTCATCCGCTCTGCCACGGCACCCGATACGATGGTGGCGGCTGTGCCGCAGAACATCACTTGAAAGACGAAGAAGGCGGCCTGGCCGGAGGTAACCTGATTGAGAAAATAAAACTCTTCTTGCGTACCGACGATGAAGCCGTCGGACCTTCCAAACGCGATCATGAAACCTATGGCGCTGAAGGCGACGACACCGAAGACGAAGTCGAGGAGGTTCTTCTGCGCTACGTTGATGGAATTCTTCGAACGGACCATGCCGGCTTCAAGAAGCAGAAAGCCGACCTGCATCATCATCACCAGGCCTGCGGCGACAAGCAGCCAGGTCTGATCCAGGCTCGACAGAGATTTGGCCATGCCCTCTGCCTCTGCCTCAGCCACGCTAGGACACAGCCCTGCAGCAAGCGCTCCAACTGCAATATGTTTGAAATATGCCCGGCGAGAACGCATTAGCCCGACCGCTGAAAAGCCTCATGAAACGGAGGCCAGCTTATGAGCCAAGGGCTTAATATTACGTGTTGGACGTATGCTGATGTTCAGATTCGGAGCGAAATCAGGCCGAACGGTTCTTTTCACCATCAGAAAATAGCGACGGCCCGTTCTGGTCGATGATTTGCTGCGCCTTGCGAACCGTGTATTCGACAGCATCGTCCATGGTCGAGAACATGTCGGCCCGCACGAAGGTCCGGGTCAGGATCTCGCCGTTGACGTCTTTCTCGATGCGGCCCGCCAGACGGAACTGGTTGCTCTCCCGCATTGGCGCCGCAAAGATCCGGCAGTCCCCGTAGATCTGCGGCTCTCGGTCAGGCGCGGGCGCCGATTCCGTCTTCGTGCCGCCCGAAAATTTGGAGAAAAGATTGGAAAGAAACGATGCCATAGCAGTTGCTAGCATATTCCGGCGAAGGTCGGAAGCACATCACCTAGCCAAATTTGCCGTTTCACCATAGCCTCCAAATCGCAGAAGACAACTTCGCAGAACAGCCCTTCCAACTGTTGCTTAACCCGGTCCAATCAACCGCAACTCTTGGGAGTAGCCAAACAGCAGCCGTTGCATTGGCAGCGCCACGGCTGATCTCAATTAGGCAGTTGACCTTGCTTTCCCGTGGACGTGCTCATGACTGCACCGCATAAGCCCATCGCTCAACTCCCGCCGTTCGATGCCGCTCGACTTGGGGCAGATCTAGACGCCTACCTTGCTGCAGCAGAGGGTGGCTTTACCGATATTCGGCCCAGCGCCGCCAAACGCATAGTTTGGGCCAATCCGGCGCTTCGCCAGCGGAGGCCGGTGGCACTGGTTTACGTGCATGGGTTTTCCGCAGCAGCCGAGGAAGTTCGGCCACTGCCCGACATGGTGGCCGCGGCGCTAGGTGCGAATCTATATTTCGCGCGGCTTTGCGGTCATGGGCGATCGTCGCAAGCCATGGGAGAAGCCAGCCTCGCGGGTTGGTTCGCCGATCTCGCGGAAAGCCTCAAGGTGGGTGAAGCGCTGGGTGAGCGCGTCGTCCTGATCGGAACGTCAACCGGAGCGTCGCTGATCACTGCAGCACTTGCGGACCCGACATTCAGCCACCGGATTACTGCCACCGTATTTCTTTCGCCCAACTACGGCATCAACAAACGGGGCGCCAGTCTGCTGACTCTGCCCTTCGCGGCCCTCATGATACGCCTGCTCCTAGGCCGAATCTACAGTTTCAAACCGGCCAATGCGGAACATGCGGCCCATTGGACGACCAGCTACCCATCATCGGCTCTGTTACCCATGGCGGCCTTGGTGAAGCTGGCCGTCAGCATTCCTGCGGAAGTTATCGGAACGCCTGCACTTTTTCTTTATTCGGCTCACGATCAAGTGGTGCGCCCGGACCAAGTGCGCCATGTGGCCAGCCGCTGGGGCGGTCGGCATGAGATTGTCGAGGTTGGCGAAACAGGCGACCCAAGCAACCACGTCATTGCAGGCGCAATTCTTTCGCCGCAGACGACAGTGCCCTTGGCAAGCCGCATTATCGATTGGCTCAGGACCGAGCTTTACCTCAGATGATCAGGTTGGCGAGAATTTCGTTGTCGGTAATGTCCTGGTAGCCGAGGCCTGCCGCTTCGAAACGCTCCAGCAATTGCGGGAAGTTTTCCGACCTGCTTGTTTCGATGCCGATCAGGATGGAGCCGAAATTGCGGGCGGACTTCTTCAGGTATTCGAAACGGGCGATATCGTCCTCGTCACCGAGAAGATTGAGAAAATCCCGCAGTGCGCCGGGACGTTGGGCCAGCCTGAGGATGAAATACTTCTTCAGGCCGGCATAGCGCATGGCCCGCTCCTTGACATCCGGCAAGCGCTCGAAATCGAAATTGCCGCCGGAGACAATGCAGACAATGGTCTTGCCAGCCAGCTTGTCCGGCCCCAGCAGTTCCAGAGCGGTGATCGAAAGTGCTCCGGCCGGCTCCAGCACCACCCCCTCGACATTGAGCATTTCGGTGATCGTCAGGCAGATGGCATTTTCTGGGACAAGCAGCACCTGCTCGGGAGAAAAGGACTTCAGCGCCTCGAAATTCATGTCGCCGATCCGCGCTACCGCAGCGCCATCAACAAAATTGTCCAGCTTCGGCAGCGTCACCGGGCGCCGTTCTTCCAGGCTCAGTTTGAGGCTCGGCGCGCCGGCCGGCTCAGTGAACAGGAAGTCCCGCGGTGAGATCCGGCCCTTCATATATCCGGTCAAGCCGGAAGACAAACCGCCGCCGCCGACGGGCATGATCATCAGGTCGGGCATGGTTTCTGCCGGCAGTTGATCGATGATCTCCGCAGCGACGGTTGCCTGCCCTTCAATGATGTCGAGATGATCGAAGGGCGGCACCAGGACCCCGCCGATCTTTTCCACATGCGCACGCGCCGCCGCATAGCACTGGTCAAAAATATCGCCGATCAGTCGGATGGTGATGAATTCGCCGCCGAACATACGGGTTTTATCGATTTTCTGCTGCGGCGTCGTTACCGGCATGAAGACCACGCCGGGCACCTGAAAATGCCGGCAGACGAAGGCGAAGCCCTGGGCGTGGTTGCCCGCAGACGCGCAAACGAAGGTCTGGTTGTCGGCCCCGTTCGCAATGACCTTGCGCAGGAAGTTGAAGGCGCCGCGGATCTTGTAGGAACGGACCGGCGACAGGTCCTCGCGCTTCAACCAAATCTCGGCGCCGTACCGACGGCTGAGATGCTCGTTCAACTGCAGCGGCGTTTCGGGAAAGATAGTCCGCATTGCCGCTCTGGCTTCGTCCACACCCTCTTTCGTCACGTCAGTCCGTCCGTTGATATCGAAAAGCGCTGCATCGGGGCAGCTGGAAATGCCTGGTGCGGACGACGGGGATCGAACCCGTATGACCGAGGTCGAGGGATTTTAAGTCCCTTGCGTCTACCAGTTTCGCCACGTCCGCATTGAGGGATTTCCGTAACTTGACGCAGATGCAAATGGAAGCCCCACGCAGCGGGAAAATTGCGAGGAGCAGATCCGTGGCAACTAGCGGAGCACTCCCTGCTCCCGACTTAACGCAAAGAAAAACCCTTGCTCCGGTAAGAGCAAGGGTTTTGAACTTATATGTTTCTACGAAAGGACTATGCCAAGAGCTGGAAGCGCGAAGGTGTGCCCATGGAAATCAAGCGCGACATGACACGACCCGCGCCCATGACTGCCTCAGCGACGCGCTCGACCTTGACCGCATCGCTCGTCGAAGCAACCGTGCCTTCAAGAACAATGTAGGTTCCCGTCATATCGACGACGACGTTGCTTGTATCCACCCCGTCCAGGTAGCTGATCTCGGCTTCCACGGCCATTCGATCACAAGAAACGCCGTGGTCAACGAGGTAGTTGAAGTGTGATGGGGTATATTGAGTACCACTTAAAAACATCGCCTTACTCCTTTGATGAACCCTAGATGAACAAGAATGTTATCTACCGTTCATGTGTCTCAATCAAGGCGCGGTTTGCCTCATTCTGGTTCAGGCGTTTGGCGCATCGCCTGGCGTTTCCCTCCCAAGCTACCTTGTCTCAATTTATCGCCTCAGCAAGCCTTCGCGCCGTCACCTTGCCCGATAGATCCGACGCACAAAAAGCGGGCGAACCATTCCCGACAAAACAAGACAGAGTGCGTTCATCGATCATTCAAGATGATCCCATTAGCTTTGTAATATTGCTTGGTCCGTTTCCTGAATAACTCAGGCATAGGTAACAATGATGGGGGTTTCTCGATGAATTTGAATTTTCCGATAACTGCGTGTGCAATCGTTCTGGCTTGCGTTTCTCTCGCAGGCTGTGTCAGCGACGGCGAAACCTATGACCACGGCCCGCGCTACCACCGGCCTTACGAAGCCGGCCCACGCGAAAGGCCGCGCTATGACCGCGGCGACAATGACCGGAACCATGAACGATGGGACCGCGATGGACGGCGCGGCCGCGACGGCTGGCGGGACCGTGACAACCGGCGAGACGACGGTGATGGCCGCCGCGGGCGCCGCTACTGGATGGAAGATAATGGCTGACGAGTAGCCAGCCTCTCTGGCAAAGAGGCCGCGGCTCTTTCAAGCTGCGGCTTTTTTCCGTCTCTTCTCGTTAGGCCGAGAGCTTGGCAGCCAGCTTGGCCACATGGGCGCCCTGGTATCTGGCGCCGTCCAGTTCCACCTGTGAGGGCTGACGCGAACCGTCGCCGTTGGCGATGGTCGAAGCTCCGTAAGGGGATCCGCCTTTTACTTCTTCCGTGCCCATCTGGCCGGCAAAAGCGTATGGCAGGCCGGCAACGACCATGCCGTGATGCAAGAAGGTCGGGATGAAGGAAAGTATGGTCGATTCCTGACCGCCGTGTTGCGTTGCGGACGAGGTGAAGACCGAACCGACCTTGCCGATTAGCTTCCCGTTGAACCACAGGCCGCCTGTCTGGTCCCAGAAATTGCGCATCTGCGAGGCGACTGTCCCGAAGCGTGTGCCGGCGCCAACAATAATGGCGTCGTATTCTGCCAGTTCGTCCACAGTGGCGATGGCAGCCTCCTGGTCCATCTTGTAATGAGAGGCCTTGGCTACTTCGTCTGGAACCAGTTCCGGCACGCGCCGCACAGTAACTTCTGCGCCTTCAGACTTCGCGCCCTCCGCAACGGCGCGGGCCATCGTTTCGATATGGCCATAAGCCGAGTAGTAAAGAACCAGAACCTTCGCCATGATCTTCTCCATTGATCGATATGTCTTCGCAGACCTTTGGGGCCTTTTGAACTCCGCATCTATCTACCGGTTTTGAGCGCCCCATGCAGCCCCGGTGCCCGTCGACGCAGTGTTCAGCATCTGGCTACGATATTTCTGTTGTGGTCACAGATCGATGACAGCTGCGCCGCTTCACCGAACAAAGAAATCGCTTCTGCCCGACTATGTTTGGGCTTAGGAATATCGCCTCCACGGAGGAAGTCATGCCTGAAGAGACCAATTCCCAAAGCTTACAATCATCCCTCGTCACCGCGGCCATTCTGGCGATCGGCGACGAGTTGCTGTCCGGCCGTACCAAGGACAAGAATATCGGTCACCTGGCCGAATTGCTGACGCTTGCCGGTATCGATCTCAAGGAGGTGCGAATCGTTTCCGACGAGGAACAGGCAATCATCGAGGCGCTCAACACCTTGCGCAGCCGCTACGACTACGTCTTCACGTCCGGCGGCATCGGCCCCACCCATGACGATATTACCGCCGATGCCGTTTCGAAGGCCTTCGGTGTTGCCTGCGTCCACGATCCGGACGCCATGCAACTGCTCGGCGAGATGTACAAGCGGCGGGAGATGGAGTTCACCGAGGCGCGCCAACGCATGGCGCGCATGCCTGAGGGATCGCGGCACATCCCCAACCCTGTTTCGACGGCGCCCGGCTTCATCATCGGCAATGTCTATGTCATGGCCGGTGTGCCTCAGGTCTTTCAGGCCATGGTGGACAATGTACTGCCCTTGCTTCGCACCGGCGCCAAGATGCTGTCGCGCGCACTGCCCTGCCCCTATGGCGAAGGCGATATCGGAACTCTGCTCGCGGGCGTCCAGAAGGCGCATCCGCAAACCAGTATCGGCTCCTACCCGAAATATGACGGGCAGCGCTTCTCGACGGAAATTGTCGTGCGGGCGCGCGATCAGCAGGCGCTCGATGCCGCCGCGGAAGCCGTTATCGATATGATCGCCGCCATAGACGCGACACGAGTGCAGCCTAACCCTACGGCAGAAGCCTGACCGGCGCGGTTCGCGCCGTCGGCCGACAGGCATCCGGCAGTCGGCGGCATTACAAGATGCGTTCTCAGGCGTTATATTCCAGACGCTCATAAGGGACATAACCATGGCGTACAAAACCATTCTCGCCGTTCTCGACACGCCCCAGAATGCCCGCCAGATCACCGATTTCGGAATGGCGCTGGCTGAACAATTTTCCGCCCACCTGATTGGCTGCCACGCGGAAACCCTGGCTGCAGTACCGCTAATCGCACCGATGGAAATTCCGGATCCGGCTGCCATGCAGGTCCTCCAGGAGGTGGCACAGAAGGAGACGGCAGAGGTTCAGCGGATGTTCGCCGACCAAGCCAGGCGTGAGGGTGTCTCCACTGAGTGGCGCAGTTTCATGTCATCGTCGGGCTATGGTGCGAGCACGGTGATGGAAACCGCCCGGACGGCCGACCTCATTCTTGCCAGCCAAAGCGATCCATCGCATGCCGATCATCGGGCGGATCTTGAAACCTTCCTATTCGAAAGCGGCCGGCCCATGCTGCTGATCCCCTACACGATGAAGCAGCCTCGCCCGATCAATCGCGTGCTGATTGCCTGGAACGGCTCGCGCGAAGCGGCGCGCGCTACGTTTGATTCGCTTCCCTTCCTTAAGGCTGCGGCCACTGTCGAAGTCCTGGTGGTCGACCCGCCGGACCGTGCCAACCAGAACTCGCAGCTCGCCGGCACCGAAATCGCCGCCGCACTTGCCCGCCACGGCGTCCAAGTCTCGGTCACCTCCCACGAAAGCGCCGGCGGTTCCCCAGCCCAGATCATAGACAGCCGCTTGTCAGACAAAGGTGTCGATCTGCTCGTCATGGGCGGCTACGGTCATTCACGCTGGTGGGAAATGCTGTTCGGCGGGGTGACGCGCAATATTCTCGATACGATGACGGCACCCACGCTGCTGTCGCGCTGAGCGGCCGGCACGCCGATCCTTGCCAGACGGCCAGGAATACCGCTATTAGCGAGGGCCAAGCATCTCTCGCTCACGGCAGTTTTCTTATGTCCCTACCCGAAAAAGCCTTTCCCGTTTCCTGGGACCAGTTTCATCGCGATGCCCGGGCCCTTGCCTGGCGGCTGGCGGGCCTCAACCAGAATTTCCACGCGATCGTCTGTATTACCCGCGGCGGCCTCGTGCCGGCAGCGATCATATCGCGCGAACTCAATATCCGGTTGATCGAAACCGTCTGCATCGCGTCCTACCACGACTACGTCAACCAGGGTGAGATGAACCTCTTGAAGGGAATCACTCCGGAGCTGAGCAAGGACGGTGGTGCCGGCGTATTGGTGGTCGACGACTTGACCGATACCGGCAAGACGGCATCCGAAGTGCGCGCCATGCTGCCAAAGGCGCATTTCGCCTGTGTTTACGCCAAGCCGTCCGGCGTGCCGATGATCGACACCTTCGTCACCGAGGTCAGCCAGGATACGTGGATCTATTTCCCTTGGGACATGGGCTTCACCTATCAGGAGCCGATCGCAAAGGGCGCCAAGGGCTGATTCTGCCCCGGAGTCCGGACTTGATCTCTGCCCGGCTGCATTAACGGCCGGGTCATCCACGCCTGATGCCACAAAATGCTTGTGTCGCAATTCGATACGGCTGATGCCTACGAAATCCGTGAACTGCGGCTTATCCTGGGGATCGGCAATCACAAAGATTTTCCTCAATCTGAGGACCTGGCTCGAAACGCGGCCGCAACTGCCTGAGAATCCTCAGCAATTTTTCATCCCCGTTATCCACAGCCAAAAACCACAATATCTTGTGGTTATAAATCCGTAACGATCTACGTCTTGACGAATCTGTCGGGGCGGTCGACATTGGCTGTCATGTTGCGGCGGCGACTGAACCGGGACCGACAAGGCCGGTTCCTTTTCGAGATGCTTGGAAACGACAAGTGGCGAGCCAGCTATGATAGATGGCCGCCAACGGCTTCTGCGCGCCTTCGATTGCCTGCCACAAACTGTGATTGGACTGGTGGAAAGAAACTGTTAATACTATATTTAGCGTTTGCAGCCACCATATAACACAAGATACAGGTCAGCATCCAAGATGATTCACCTGGACAAGAATTCGACCGGCTGCCCATGATGGAGAGCAGCCGGCGCTGATATGTGCGCCCTTTGACGGCGCCGAACTGACGAGGGATTAAGGCAATGCGCATCGAACGTCGTTTCACCAAGCCCGAGACCGGCGCCTATGGCGAAATCGAATTCCGCAAGGCGGTCAGCGAAATCCGCAATCCGGATGGCTCCATCGTCTTCCGACTGGCCGATATCGATGTCCCGGCACAGTTTTCTCAGGTTGCCACCGACGTTCTGGCGCAAAAGTATTTCCGCAAGGCCGGCGTGCCGAAAATCCTGAAGCGCGTCGAAGAAAACGACGTGCCCTCCTTCCTGTGGCGTTCGGTCGCCGACGAGAAGGCGCTGGCGGCCCTGCCTGAAAGCGAGCGCTACGGCTCTGAAACCGATGCGCGCCAGGTATTTTCGCGGCTTGCCGGGACCTGGACCTATTGGGGCTGGAAGGGCAGGTATTTTTCTTCGGAAGAAGATGCGGCAGCCTTTATGGACGAACTTGCCTATATGCTCGCCACCCAGCGCGTCGCGCCGAACTCGCCGCAATGGTTCAACACCGGCATGCACTGGGCCTACGGCATCGACGGCCCCGGCCAGGGCCATTTCTACATCGACCCCTTCACCGGCAAGCTTACCAAGTCCAGGTCGGCTTATGAGCATCCGCAGCCGCATGCCTGCTTCATTCAGTCTGTCGAGGACGACCTCGTCAACGAAGGCGGCATCATGGACCTCTGGGTCCGCGAGGCTCGCCTGTTCAAATACGGCTCCGGCACCGGTTCCAACTTTTCGATGCTGCGCGGCGAAGGCGAAAAGCTTTCCGGCGGCGGCCGCTCCTCCGGCCTGATGTCCTTCCTGAAGATCGGCGACCGGGCTGCTGGCGCCATCAAGTCCGGAGGCACGACCCGCCGTGCGGCGAAGATGGTTGTCGTCGATATCGACCATCCGGATATCGAGGAATATATCAACTGGAAGGTCAAGGAAGAGCAGAAGGTGGCGGCGCTCGTCACCGGGTCGAAGATCGTCTCGCGCCACCTGAAGGCGATCATGAAGGCCTGCGTCAACTGCGAGGCGGATGGCGACGATTGCTTTGACCCGAACAAGAACCCTGCGCTGAAGCGCGAAATCAAGGCCGCCAAGAAGGACCAGGTTCCGGAAAACTATGTTGGCCGGGTCATCCAGTTCGCCCGCCAGGGCTACAAGGACCTCGAGTTCAAGACCTATGACACCGACTGGGATTCGGAAGCCTACCTCACCGTGTCGGGGCAGAACTCCAACAACTCGGTCTCGCTGAAGGACGACTTCCTGAAGGCTGTTGAGAACGATGGCGACTGGAACCTGACCGCCCGCAAGGACGGCCGCGTGATGAAGACGCTGAAGGCCAAGGACCTGTGGGAACAGATCTCCTATGCCGCCTGGGCATCCGCCGATCCGGGCATCCACTTCAACACGACGATGAACGACTGGCATACCTCGCCGGCCGGTGGTCCGATCCGCGGCTCCAATCCGTGCTCGGAATATATGTTCCTCGACGATACCGCCTGCAACCTCGCTTCCATGAACCTCCTGCAGTTCAAGGACAAGGCGACCAAGCGCATCAACATTGCCGACTACGAACATGCGACCCGCTTGTGGACCGTCGTGCTCGAGATCTCGGTGATGATGGCGCAGTTCCCGTCGAAGCAGATCGCGGAACTCTCCTACCAGTACCGCACGCTCGGCCTTGGCTATGCCAATATCGGCGGCCTGCTGATGTCGTCCGGCATCCCCTACGATTCAGCCGAGGGCCGCGCCATTGCCGGAAGCCTGACCGCCATCATGACCGGCGTCTCCTATGCCACGTCGGCAGAAATGGCCTCCGAACTCGGTCCCTTCCCGAACTTCGCGCCCAACCGCGACAGCATGCTGCGCGTCATCCGCAACCATCGCCGCGCCGCCCATGGCGAAACTACCGGCTATGAACAGCTGTCGGTCAATCCTGTTGCGCTGATCCATTCGGAAAACCCGGATCAGGATCTGGTTGCCCATGCCAAGGCTGCCTGGGACAAGGCGCTCGAGCTCGGCCAGCAGCACGGCTACCGCAATGCCCAGGTCTCGGTCATTGCCCCGACCGGCACGATCGGCCTGGTGATGGATTGCGACACGACCGGCATCGAGCCGGACTTCGCGCTCGTCAAGTTCAAGAAGCTTGCCGGTGGCGGCTATTTCAAGATCATCAACGGTGCGGTTCCGGAAGCGCTCCGCACGCTCGGGTACACGGAAAGCCAGCTTGCCGAGATCGAGGCCTATGCGGTTGGCCACGGCAACATCAACCAGGCTCCGGGCGTCAATCCCGGCTCGTTGCGCGCCAAGGGCTTTTCCGACGAGAAGATCGCCGCCATCAACGGCGCCACCAAGGCCGCCTTCGACATCAAGTTCGTGTTCAACCAGTGGACGCTTGGCGCCGACTTCCTCAAGGGCACCCTGAAGGTCACCGACGAGCAGCTCGCCGACATGAGTTTTAACCTTCTCGAGCATATCGGCTTCTCGAAAAAGGAGATCGAGGCTGCCAATATCCATGTCTGCGGCGCGATGACGCTGGAAGGTGCGCCTTTCCTGAAGGACGAGCACCTGCCCGTCTTCGATTGCGCCAATCCCTGCGGCAAGATCGGCAAGCGTTACCTCTCGGTGGAAAGCCATATCCGCATGATGGCGGCTGCCCAGCCCTTCATCTCGGGGGCGATCTCCAAGACGATCAACATGCCGAACGATGCGACCGTGGAAGATTGCGGCGCCGCCTACATGCTGTCCTGGAAGCTGGCTCTGAAGGCCAACGCCCTTTATCGCGATGGCTCCAAGCTTTCGCAGCCGCTCAACGCCTCGCTGATCGATGAGGACGATGCGGAAGAGGCGGTCGAGGAACTGATGCAGCAGCCGATCGCCGCCCAGGCCGTAACGATCACCGAGAAGATCGTCGAACGTGTCGTCGAGCGGATGAGCCGCGAACGCGAAAAGCTGCCGAACCGCCGCCAGGGTTATACCCAGAAGGCCAATGTCGGCGGCCACAAGGTCTACCTGCGCACCGGCGAATTCGGCGATGGCCGAATCGGCGAGATCTTCATCGACATGCACAAGGAAGGCGCCGCCTTCCGCGCGATGATGAACAATTTCGCCATCGCCATCTCGCTCGGCCTGCAATACGGCGTGCCGCTGGAAGAATATGTGGAGGCCTTCACCTTCACCAAGTTCGAGCCGGCCGGCATCGTTACGGGCAATGACGCAATCAAGAATGCCACGTCGATCCTCGACTACGTGTTCCGCGAACTTGCCGTTTCCTATCTCGGCCGTCACGACCTGGCGCATGTCGACACGTCGGACTTTTCGCAGACGGCACTCGGCAAGGGCATCCAGGAAGGCAAGACCAACCTGGTTTCCACCGGCTGGACCCGCGGCTACAAGCCGACTTTGGTTTCCGGCACCGGAAGCGACCGGCTTGCCGGAAACGAGCCCAAGGGATCGGCCACCGCCGCCCCTGCCCGCGCATCGACCAATGTCACCTCCTTTGCAGGCTCCGCTGCCCGCAAGCTGGAAACGACGGTCGCCGTCTCGACTTCGGAAATCGTCGCCTTCAAGCGCGACTACGAGGAACGCGCCAAGGAATTCGTCGAGGAGATCGCAGAAGAGGTCGGCGACGCGAACGCCAACCTCGCCTCCGAAAGCGAGCAGGCCGCCACCGCGCTGTTCTCCGACAAGGCCGCAGCCGACGCCGCTGCCGCCAAGACGGAAGCCAAGAAGCTCGAAGCCGACCGGCGCATGAAGTCGATCATGCAGGGCTATACGGGCAATATGTGCTCCGAGTGCCAGAACTTCACCATGGTTCGCAACGGTACCTGCGAGAAGTGCGATACATGCGGCGCCACCAGCGGCTGCAGCTGATTGATTAATTAAAGCTTGTACGGTCGCTGTTGCCGCCCATAAAAAATCAGCCACCCCGAATGATTTCTTGAGGTGACCTCGTAGAGCTTACTACTCAGTAAAACAGATTTTCAGGCGGCTTAGCCGCCTGAAAATGCTTGAAGAACAAATAGTCAGCAAATTGGAGCGGCACCAGTCGTTAAAAAAAACGAGCGGATACCGCCATGCCAAGCGGTAGCTCCCTAGATAAGCATTCGGCCACTAAGCGGCCTAGCTGCTGGTCCGTCTCCAGAAGTTTAGATGCGAATGTTGTTGTGGAGATAGGTATGCCGTCGACCGCGATCCTAATCGGAAATGCAAGTTATGTGAACGCGAACGACCTATCCTGTTGCCGCGACGACGTTCTTGCAATGCGAGAGCTACTGGAAGCTACAAGCCGTTTCGACAAGATCATAGACTGCATAGATCTTGATGCTGATTCGATGCGCGACGCTGTACGAAACGCTCTTCCCCCGGAAGAGAAGCAAAACGAGGTGTTCTTCTTCTTTTCGGGCCACGGAGCACAGATCGAAAGCGAGTTCTATTACTGCGGCACTAAATTTGAATACAAACGCCCTAACGAAACTGGCGTCTCGCACTCGGATCTGCATGGTCTGTTCCGAGCCGCTTCCCCGACCACATTAGTGGTAGTTATCGACGCATGCTATTCAGGCACGCCTTTGGTAAAGCAGGAACTCCCACCGCCGCCTCTTGTGAAGGACGGGTTCCGGAACGTGTTCCAGTTTTCCTCGTCGATGAATGACCAGACCTCCATGGGCGGAGTGCCTCTGAGCGACTACACCCGCGCGTTTATTGAGGCGAGTATCCGTAAGACTGAGGGCGCAATTTATTACACCGATTTGTCAAACACTCTGCGTGATAACTTCTTACAGAATGATGGCCAGACGCCATTCTTTGTCTATCAAGGCACTGGTCGCGAGACGTTGGTCGATGATGCCAAGACGCTAGATGGTTTTCGAGCGCGAATGACAGCGCACCTAAACTTGCCTGACACAGGAGTACATGACACGTCCACCGAAGATGTCTCCGCCTCTGACGGTGCATCGAACAGCCAAGCCCCCGTGGACGCGCGTTCTCCGATGCAGCTAATCTTAGCCGCAGAAGAAAAGATCGGATCGCCGACGCAGATGAAGGATTTGATAGGTCGTCTTTTCGATGGTTTGAAAGCGAGGCTCGGCGCTCCACAGTTTACGGAACTCTTCGATACCGAGGTTAGCGAGCGCTCCCGATATACCGAGCCTACAAGCGAAGAATTCATGATCCGTGTCTTATCTCGCGAGAACCGGCCTGACCGTCTGGTCACTGCGGAAATAAAACTGGAAAAGCGTAGAGCTAACCCTTGGGCCTCGGCAAGCGCGGGAATAATTGCGGCAATCAATCAAGATTACACCGAGCACTTCAACCTTGAATTAAACTGCTCTTTGGAGCGAGCGCAATTGACGATCAGCCTGACACCAAAGTTCAGGATACTTAAGCGCCTTGTGCTGGTGGTGAGTTGTGCGCCAAGCCTTGAGCACTGCTATGTTTTTGAAGTGGTCGTCAAACACCCGAGAACGGACTGGGACGCGTTCAGCACCGATGGGGAAGAAGTGGTGAAGAGATGGTACAAGTTGGAATGGGACGCCGAGACAGCGTCGCTTATAGATAAGGTATATGATGGCCTCATCTCGGCCGTAAAGAACCACATTGGCGAGACAACCCAACGCCTGACTGATGGTTAACAATGTACTGACTGAAGAGAGGCACCCTGCCCGCTACCGATCGCATTGAAGCCATGAACACAGGTGAAACTGAAGCCAATGCGCATGCCAGTTAAAAACTTGCCGCGGATGCCGGAATGTAGTCTCGGTTCGCATACCGCAGGTGAACGTTATCTGTAAGAGCGCTAGTCTGACCTAGGGATATGTTTTAAGACGATACAGCTTCCACCAATGGCTCGGGCCTTCCCATGCAGGCTAGATATCGGGAGACGAGAAGCCTATCAGTTCCCGCCCGGGCGGTGCTGCCCGGGCAGGTCTCCATTACAGCCAACCAGCTGGCCCCCCCAACCCGCTGCTTTCATCGCACCCGCCTTATGCGCGGCTGCGATACGCATCGGACATATCGGCGAGCTGCGGCAGGCCGCCGATCAGCTTGTCGAGCGTAATCGGGTAATGCCGTACGCGCACGCCGCTGGCATTGTAGATGGCATTGGCGATTGCCGCCGATACGCCGCATAGGCCGAGTTCGCCTACGCCCTTCGCCTTCATCGGCGATGACATCGGGTCGGTCTCGTCCATGAAGATCACGTCCTGATGCGGAATGTCCGCATGGACGGCCACTTCATAGCCGGCCAGGTCGTGATTGACGAAGAAGCCCCTGCGGGTATCGACGGCGAGTTCTTCCGAAAGCGCTCCGCCCGCCCCCATGGTCATGGCGCCGATCACCTGGCTGCGCGCCGTGATCGGGTTGAGAATGCGGCCGGCGGCACAGACGGCCAGCATCCGGCGGATGCGGCTTTCGCCGGTGGCAATGTCGACGCCGACTTCGACGAAATGGGCACCGAAGGTCGATTGCTGGTGGGTCTTGGTGAGGTCGCCCCATTCGATCTTGTCTTCGCCCACCAGGCCGTCTGCCCCTGCCGCCTCGGCAAGCGGCACGGAACGGTTGCCGGATCTCACTTCGCCATTTTCGAAGACGACGTCGGCCGAATTGAAGCCGAGCTTGGCGGCCACCGCCTCGCGCAGCTTGACGCAGGCGGCATAAACACCCGAGGTGGAGGAATTAGCGCCAAACTGTCCGCCGGAACCGGCCGAAACGGGAAAGCGCGAATCGCCGAGATGCACGGCCACCTTGTTCATGCCGATGCCCATCATCTCGGCGGCGGTTTGCGCGATGATCGTGTAGCTGCCAGTGCCGATATCGGTCATGTCGGTCTCGACCGTGACGACGCCCTGGCTGTCCAGCCGCACTCGCGCCCCGGAGGGAAGCACGAGATTGTTGCGGAATGCGGCAGCAACGCCCATGCCGATCATCCAATTTCCTTCACGACGGGCGCCGGGCCGCTCCCGCCCGCTCCATCCGAAGCGATCGGCGCCGAGCTTCAGGCAGCCGACCAGGTCGCGATGGGAAAAGGGCCGCTCCGGCTTTTCGGGATCCACCTGCGTGTCGTTGACGATCCGGAACTCGATCGGATCCATGCCGAGCTTTTCGGCCATTTCGTCCATGGCGATTTCCAGCGCCATGAGGCCGGGCGCCTCGCCCGGCGCCCGCATGGCATTGCCCTCGGGAAGATGCAGCGTCGCCAGACGCATGGCCGTCATGCGGTCGGCGCCGGCGTAAAGCAGGCGGGTCTGGCTTGCCGCCGTCTCCAGCTGGCCGCCGGGCTGGTCGCCCGACCAGCTTTCGTGCGCAATCGCCGTGATCCTGCCGTCGCGGCCCGCGCCGATGCGGATGCGCTGGATGGTTGCCGGGCGGTGGGTGGTGTTGTTCATGATGAAGGGCCGCGGCAGCGCGACCTTGACCGGCCGGCTGGCGGCCTTCGCTCCAAAGGCGGCAAGCACCGCATCTGACCGCAGAAACAGCTTGCCGCCGAAACCGCCGCCGATAAACGGCGACATCAGGTGGATCTTTTCCTTGTCCACGCCGAGCGTGGTGGCGAGGTCCGACCGCCACCAGTCGATCATCTGGCTCGAGGTCCAGACCGTCAGTTCCTCGCCGTTCCAGGCGGCCAGGGAGGCATGCGGCTCCATCATCGCATGCGACTGATCCGGCGTCTCGTAGGACTGTTCCAGGGTGACGGCAGCGGCCTTGAAAGCCGCCTCAAAATTTCCGACCGCCGTGTCCGGCTCCTGCGAATCGTCCGGTTTCGCCGCGCCGGCCATGGCCTCCCTGAGGTCGAAGGCACCCCTCTCCTCGGCATATTCCACCTTGACGAGCCCGGCTGCCGCGCGTGCCTGTTCAAAGGTTTCCGCGACCACCACGGCGATCGCCTGGTGATAGTGCTGGATCTCGTCGCCGCCGAACAGATTGACGGTGTTGAACTTGCCCTTTTCGCGCCGCCCCACATCGAGCGTGGTGACGACCGCAAGCACACCGGGTGCGCGCTTTGCGGCGGAAACATCCATGGCGGTGATCCGGCCCTTGGCAATCGCAGCACCGACGGGATAGCCGTAGACATAGGGCAGATTGGCGTCATGCCATTCATAGGCATACATGGCCCGTCCGGTCGTCTTGAGTTCCCCGTCGATGCGGTGGATGGGCTGACCGACGACCTTGAGCTGATCAATCGGATTGGTGGTTGCTGGCTTGTCGAACTGCATGGCTCAACCCCTTGCTTCTGCGATCACGGCACCGAGCGTCCGCTCGACGAGATCGATCTTGAATCGGTTCTGCTCGGTTGGCCGCGCGTCAGCGAAAAGCGCCGAGGCTGCAGATCGAGCGCCACGAGAGAGTTCCGCATCGGCCCCCTCCACTCGCCAGGGCTTGTGGGCAACGCCGCCGACCGCGACACGGCCAGTTCCGTCCAGCTGGATGACGGCGCCGACCGAAACGATGGCAAACGCATAAGAAGCGCGATCGCGGACCTTGCGGTAGATCTGCCTGCCGCCCACCGGCGGCGGCAGAACGACGGCGGTGATCAATTCGCCCTGCTCCAGCACGGTTTCGATATGCGGTGTCTCGCCCGGAAGCCGGTGGAAGTCGGCAATCGGAATGGCGTGATGGCTGCCATCGGGCTTGACGGTTTCCACAACGGCGTCCAGCGCCCGCATGGCAATCGCCATATCGCTCGGATGCGTGGCGATACAGGCGTCGCTGACGCCGACCACTGCGTGCTGGCGGCTGAAGCCGCCGATGGCGGAACAGCCGCTGCCGGGCTGGCGCTTGTTGCACGGCTGGTTGGTGTCGTAGAAGTAGGGACAGCGCGTCCGCTGCAGAAGATTGCCAGCCGTAGTGGCGACATTGCGAAGCTGGCCCGAAGCCCCGGCCACCAGCGCCCGCGACAGAAGGCCGTAGTCACGGCGAACCGTTTCATGCGCGGCAAGGTCCGTATTGCGGACCAGGGCGCCGATCCGCAAGCCTCCTTCGGCCGTCGGCTCGATCGTATCGAGACCCAGACCGTTGACGTCGATCAGATGCGTCGGCGTCTCGATCTCGAGCTTCATCAGGTCGAGGAGATTGGTGCCGCCGGCAATAAATTTTGACTGGCGGTTGGATGAAGCCGCGTTGGCTGCAGCCTCCACGGAGGAGGCGCGCTCGTAGGTGAAGGCTCTCATGCTTTTGTCCCAGCGACTTCGACAATGGCATCGACGATGTTGGAATAAGCCCCGCAGCGACAGAGATTTCCGCTCATCCGCTCGCGGATTTCCGCCTCGGTGATCTGTGTCTGAGTGGTTAGGTCGCCGGTGACATGGCTGGGGATATTCGCCCTGATCTCCTCCAGCACGGCGACGGAGGAACAGATCTGTCCCGGAGTACAGTAGCCGCATTGAAACCCGTCATGCTTGACGAAGGCGGCCTGCATCGGATGAAGGTTTCCCGGCTCGCCGAGGCCCTCGATCGTGGCGATCCGGTCGCCTTCGTGCATCACCGCGAGCGTCAGACAGGAATTGACGCGCCGGCCGTCGACCATGACGGTGCAGGCGCCGCATTGGCCATGGTCGCAGCCCTTCTTGGTGCCGGTCAGGTGGAGGTGTTCGCGCAAGGCATCCAGCAGCGTCGTGCGATTGTCCAGGTCAAGGTCGCGGCTTGCACCGTTGACGGTGAAGGACACTTTCGTCGTATGGTTCATTGAAGCTCCCGCAGGCTGGGCCGCCGCTCCGCCGGCGACTCCGGTAACCGCGACAGCCGCGGCTGACGAAACAAGTAGGTTCCGCCGCGAGATTTCAAGCGTAATCGCGCTTTGCATATCGAGTTCCACTTCTTCGAGAAAGATCAACTGGCAGCAGGCTGAGCGGTAATCTAGCGCAGGCACGGGTATTGATTAGCCTCCGCCTGATGCATGCTCTTATTCATCTGGTTCATGAATGGAGCAGAACGCCGGCGCGCCATGGCACCACGTCTCAGTTGCGATGGCGCAAGGCATCCAGCACGGCGACGAATGCGGGCGAGGATTGCCGCCGGCTCGGATAATAAAGGTGGTATCCGTCCCAGTAAGGCGAGTATGTCTGAAGGACGCGCACAAGCCGGCCCTCCTCGACATAGGGCAGGACGATCTCCTCCGGGATATAGGCGAGCCCGAAACCGTCGAGGGCCGCGTCGAGCGCGCTGAAGATGTTGTTGAAGGCAAGCTGACCGTCGACGCGGATCTTCAACTGACGACCATTGTCTTCAAACTCCCAGGCATAAAGGCCCCCGGCGCTCTGAAGCCGGAAGTTGATGCAGTTGTGTTGAACAAGCTCATTGGGATGGAGCGGCGTCGGGCGGCTTGAGAGATAGCTGGGGGCACCGACAACCGCGAGACAGAAGTCCGGGCCGATCCGCGCTGAGATCATGTCTTTGGCCAGTTGCTCGCCCATTCGCACACCGGCATCGAACCGTTCGCTGACAATGTCCGTCAAGCCGTTGTCGAGCACCAGTTCCATCTTGATGTCCGGGAACCGGGGAAGGAAGTCCTTCAACTTCGGCCAAAGGACGTGCTTGATGGCATAATCGCTTGCCGAGATCCTGATCGTTCCCGCCGGCCTGTCGCGCAGCTCGTTCAGCGCATCGACCTGTGCCTCGATCTCATCAAACTGTGGCCCTATCCCCTTGAGTAGCTGTTCGCCCGCCTCGGTGAGAGAAACAGCCCGCGTCGTGCGGGTCAGCAGCCTGACGCCGAGCTTCTTTTCAAGAGAGCTAACCGTATGGCTGAGGGCAGATTGAGAGACGCCTATTCTGGCTGCAGCCCTGGTAAAACTTTGCTCGCGGGCGACGGCGATGAAGGCCAGCAGGTCACTGATATTATCGCGTGCCAATCATGAGCCCCTTGCATGTGGAGCGTCAGATTGTAGCGTGACGGAGTTCGAAAGCCACTGTGAGCTTATCACGAGTACGACAGATCATCGCGGTCCAGGCTCGGCTTGAGGTTCTGTCGCCAAACGGAATGTCGCTGGGGCTTGTTCAAGTTCGCAGCCCAAGAAAACGCAACCGGCAATCGCTTCACTGCGTCATGCACAGCTCCAAGCCTGTGGTGTCAGCCGGCAAGCCTATAGCTGACCTCGTCGTTGCTGTCTGGAAACATGGCCGCGAGCACCGAGGTGAGCTTGTCCAGCCGATAGGGCTTTGCAAAAAAGCGAGCATTACCGGGAAGATCGGCGTCATCGAACAGATGTCCCCCGGACGCAACAATGGTGGGGATTTCGCGGCAGTTTGCATGCAGGGCACGGACAAGGTCGAGGCCGCTCAATCCACCGGGCATGTCGACATCGGTGATCAGCGCGTCGACCCGGTTTCTGCCCAGTAATCCAAGCGCCTCCAGAACGGTCTCCGCTTCCAGCACCCGATAACCCTCGTCTTGAAGGGCATCTGCAAGCATCATGCGGATCAGCATCTCGTCTTCGACGATGAGCACGGTACGCGAATACATTTCCATGGCCGTCTCCACTCTGGTTACACGCTAAACTCACCTGTCCAGATTCAGATCGCCCCCTGCTGATCAGTATTTGCGAACAAACTTAATAAAATGCCAATGATCGCGACAAGACGCCGGAAACCACCTGGCGCGGGCGAGCCCGTCTCTATCGTAAGTATGCGCTCCGCATTGGCCGGCGCAGTCGAGGGCCAAAGATCTGAGCTTGGCTACGTTTTACAATTCCATCTGCTTGCTGCTTGCCGCATGGCGTCTGCATAGCCATCTTCGGCTGCCATTCCCGAATTCATAAAAGCAGCACATAATCGATGTTCCATTTCATTCTCGGTCTTCCCTGGCTCGTTGTCCTCGTCAGGTTTCTCCTTCCGCTTCCCTGGCTCCTGCCCGCCAAGATCCTGGTTGCGGGACTGCTGCTTGTTGCGAGCCAGCACCTCTTGATCAATCGGATCTCGTCGGGTTCAGTCTTTGCGCCGGAATATCCACGGCCGCTCATCATCCTCTTCACCCTGCTGTTCGGAGCAACTGTCTTGCTTGCGGTATTCCAGATCGCGCTTGACCTTGTTTCTCTTGTTGTCGCGCTCGCCAATGGCCGCTTCCCGCTCATCCCGATCGAGCTGCGCTATGCAATGGCGATTGCAGCATTCGGCTTGGCAGCCTTTGGCGTCAGCCAGGCTGTCCGGGTTCCACCGGTCAAGAATATCGAGCTCGCGATTGCAGGACTCCCGGCAGAATTCGACGGGTACCGGCTGCTGCAATTGACGGACCTTCATATCAGCCGGCTGTTTCCCGGATCCTGGGCAGAGGAGGTCGTTGCCCGCTCCAATTTGCTAGGCGTCGACCTGATCGCCATCACAGGCGACTTCATCGATGGCAGTGTCGACAACCGCCGAGCCGATATCGCGCCGCTCGCCAAGCTGCAGGCGCGTGACGGGGTTTACGGCATTCCCGGCAACCATGAATATTTCTTCGGCTACGACGAGTGGATGAAACATGACGAGAGCCTGGGCGTCCGGATGCTGACCAACCGCCATGTGGTGATCAGGCGCGGCGAGGCCGAGATGGTCCTTGCAGGCGTCACCGATCAGGCCGCTGCGGGAAGTCGGTATCCTGCGCCGGATCTTGGTGCCGCCCTGACGGGCGCACCGGCGGGCGCACCTATCATCCTTCTCGACCACCAGCCGCGCATGGCGCCGCGAGCGGCAGAAGCAGGTATCGCCGTGCAGCTTTCGGGGCACACCCATGGCGGCATGATCAGGGGGCTCGACCTCCTCGTTGCGCGCGGCAATAACGGCTACGTTTCGGGCCTTTACCGGGTGGGCGGCATGCAGCTCTACGTCAACAACGGAACAGGGCTTTGGCCGGGCTTTGCGCTCCGCCTTGGCAGACCATCGGAATTGACGGTGATCACGCTCCGGCGCAAATGATAACGCAGATCTGATCAAGACTACGACTTGGAGAGGTTAGCTCAGCCGGCGTGTGTTCTGTTTGGCGCCATACGGGTGGTCGTGACAAGCGCGGCAGCCATAAACCCGATCACCCAGCTGACCCAAGCCAGAAGTTCCGAAAGGGTAACGACAAACGGCAGGACGAGCATGACCACGGCGAAGACGGCATCCAGAGCCAGATGCGCTGGCACTGTCAGGACCGGCTTCCAGCCGAGCTCGTAATCCGTCAGCAGCGAATAGATGATGGCGAGCAGACCGAAGAGGATAAAGGCCCAAAAGCCTGACCCCTCAGTTCCCGAGATGAAGGCGAGCAGGATCATGCCGATACCGACGATATAGTCGGCGACGCCATGCACGAGCGTCGGTACGAATCTCATGGCGTATCTCCTGAAATCGAGAATTCTTAGGCTGTCAAATGGTCCGTAACGTCGGCAAGTCGAGTTGCTGCCGTTATTTATCCACAACAGCCTCAGCGCCCGCCGCCTTTCAGCCTTGGCAGCAACCGGCTTGCCGCCAGCACCGCCATGCCAGCCCCTGCAACGATCATCCGCGCGCCGGTCGCGCTGATCGAGCCCACGGAACCTGACGACTCGGCAGAAAAACGCCCTTCGTTGACACCTTCGTCCAGATCCACCGGCTCGAAGAGATTGTCCTTGCGCGATAACGGCACCGCGCCGGAGTCCAGCTGCCCGTCATAGGCCTGCGAAGCTGCCATGCGGTCCGTCAGCCCGGGCATGGCCATTCCGCCGATAATGGTCTTGACGGTGGGCATTCCGATCCACAGCTCGCGCGGGGCGCTGAGTGCTCCATGATAGATCTCTTCTGCAATGGCTTCGGGTGCAAAAACGGGGGCTACGGGTCTCGGCTGGCGGTCCATCTTGCAGCGCGCCCAGCTGAATTGCGGCGTATTGACCGCCGGCAGATGCACCATGGTCAGCTTGACCGGCGAGTTGTCATGCAACAGTTCGCAACGAAGCGAATCCACAAATCCACGGGTGGCGGATTTCGCCCCGCAATAGGCGGCCTGCAGCGGAATAGACCGATAGGCCAGCGCTGAACCGATGCAAATGATCGTGCCGCGTCCGCGTTCGCTCATGTGGCGCAATGCTGTCAGCGTCCCGTGCACCTGACCAAGATAGGTCACCTCGGTCACTCTCTTGTATTCCTCGGGAGTAGCGTCTTCGGCTCGCCCGAAAACAGTCACCATGGCATTGTTGATCCAGAAATCTATTCCGCCCCAGGCAGCCGTCACCTGATCGGCCGCGCGACGGACAGCCGCCGCATCCGCCACATCGGTCGGCAGCACCATGGCTTCACCGCCGAGTGCCCTTACCTCGGCTGCCACCGAATCCAGACGTCGGCGCCCACGCGCCAGAAGCGCCACCCGCCATCCTCTCCGTGCAAAAGAATGCGCTACGGCGCGGCCGACGCCCGCCGAGCCACCGGTGATCACGACTGTTCGTCTTGCCAGGGGTTTTCTCATCTCATGCCTCCGCTGATCAGTAGCTTGGCTCGCTAAACGTGCAGAAAGCATGCTGGTTCAGATGAAGGCAAGATTGCGATCGTCGATCGGCAATCGAGGCGCAGCAGTCGGTGCGCCACCAGCGTACACTCGCAGTTCTCGCCGGAACTAACCCCCTCATGCACAAGTTCGTGAATCACATAATTTGAAACAATCCGGTCGCATTCTTCCGGTATCAGGAGGGCTTCACAGGAGGATTGCCATGATGGACGATCTCACATTGACCGAAGTCATGCAGGACCCGCTGATCAGCTTGGTGCTTAAGGCTGACGGCATTGATGACACTTCATTTGCAAACAGCCTCGAAAGCGCTCGACGGCGCTTCATCGACCAGGGTCTGGAGCGCCTGCGCCAGGAAAGTGCCGACCATTTTTACCGGCGCCTTGGCCATACGATCCAGTGGTCGTGACGGGAGGGCTGCTCTCTTCCAGTTATGCCCTTTCAATGCAGCTTAAACTGCCTGCAGAAGCCACCTGTGAGCTTCCTCCCGCTTAAAATCATACTTTTACCGCCAGCCTCTTCCCTCCGGCGTATGGGGCCGGTAAAACTCCGCCGTCAGATGACTATATTGACGGCACAAGGCATCATTGAAAGGGACATCCAATGACCATCAGCGGCAACCTCCTGATTGGAGGCAAGGAGACGCGCGGATCGAACGGTGAGTTCTTCGGGATCGAAGCAGCCACCGGCCAGCCCCTGCCCGGTTCGTTCGGCGGCGCCACCAAGGCCGATGTCGAAGCTGCGACCACGCTGGCATGGGAGGCGTTCGACATCTACCGCGAAACCTCGCTGGAAGATCGGGCTGCATTTCTGGAAGCCATTGCCACCGAGATCGATGCGATCGGCGACGATCTCATCGTCCGCGCCATGGCCGAAAGCGGCCTGCCGCGCGGACGACTCGAAGGCGAGCGCGGCCGCACCATGGGCCAGCTCCGGTTGTTCGCCAAGGAAGTCCGAGAGGGCAAGTTCCAGGAACTCCGCTTCGATCCGGCAGATCCGAACCGCAAGCCTGCACCCAAGCCCGATCTCAGGCTGCGCCACATTGCCGTCGGACCTGTGGCCGTTTTCGGCGCATCCAACTTCCCGCTCGCTTTTTCGGTTGCTGGCGGCGATACGGCTTCCGCCCTTGCTGCCGGCTGCCCGGTCGTGGTCAAGGCGCATTCCGCTCATCCAGGGACATCGGAACTGGTTGGGCGGGCAGTGCAGAAGGCGGTCGAGAAGTCCGGCCTGCCGGCCGGCACCTTCGCCATGCTGTTCGACACGGGTATCGAGGCGGGCCAGGCGCTTGTTGCCGATCCGCGAATTCGTGCTGTTGGCTTCACCGGTTCGCGCCGCGGCGGTACGGCTTTGATGAAGATCGCTTCCGAGCGAAAGCAGCCGATCCCGGTTTACGCGGAAATGAGCAGCATCAACCCGGTTATCCTGTTTCCCGACGCGCTGAAGAACCGTGCAGAGCAGATCGCCACCGGCTTTGTCAGCTCGCTTTCATTGGGTGCCGGCCAGTTCTGCACCAATCCTGGCCTCATCATCGCGGTCGGCAGTGACGGGCTGGACGCCTTTATCGACAAGGCACGTCAGCTGCTTCCCGAAACCCCGGCCCAGACCATGCTTACCGGCGCGATTGCCAAGGCCTATCGGGAAGGCGTGGCGCGTCTGGAGCAGCATCCCGAAGTGCGCCTGGTGGCGCATGGTCGCAAGGGCGGTGATTTCGAAGGTGCCGCCTCGCTGTTTGAAACAGACGCGGCTTCCTTTATCGCCCATCATGAACTCCAGGATGAAGTCTTTGGAGCTGCCGGCCTCGTCGTGCGCTGCCGCGATGCGCAGGAGCTCGAAGAAGTTCTCGGCAATCTCGAAGGACAGCTGACGGTAGCGCTTCATGTGGACGAAGCCGATCTCGCAGAGGCGAGCTGCCTTCGCTCCAAGCTTGAAATGCTGGCCGGCCGCCTGCTCATCAACGGCTTTGGCACCGGCGTCGAAGTCTCGCCTGCCATGGTCCACGGCGGCCCCTACCCGGCTACGTCCGACGGCCGCACGACCTCGGTCGGCACGCTGGCGATCTACCGCTTCCTGAGGCCCGTATCCTACCAGGACTTCCCGGCCAGCATGCTGCCCCACTCCTTGCGCTGATCGACCTTTGTCCAGTGACATAAAACAAGCCGCGCATTTCGATGTGCGGCTTTTTCGTGCCCTAAACCGGGATACGGCGAAATTATCGTAAAAGCTGAGGAACCTTTTTCCGCCTGAGTTAATTGAAGGGATTCAACCATAAATCAGAGGAGAACCGCTTCTATGCCGATGTCTGCAGCCCGACAGCCCGTGATATCGCCTCAAGAACATGTTGTTACAGTTCGCGAAGCCCTGGAGCCGCTTTTTCTGGCGCTTGAAGAGGAAGCGGAAGTGAAGATGATCGCCGCAGCCGTCAAGGCCGGCTGGCCCCTCGAAGAAGCAGTCGCCGCCGTCGATGAGTTGCGCCGCACCGAACTGCTTCCTATCAGCCGGCAGCATTAAACCATCAGCGAAAGGCGCTCGCCTGCCCAGCCTCCATAGCTTAAACCTGCCTGGAGGTCGTAAAGCGGTAGCGAGGTCGGGATGGTCATCAGGAATATCTGCGTATATGGCGCGGGAGCACTCGGCGGTGCTTTCGCAGCAAAAATTGCGGCCGGACTGGGGTCAGCGGCTAACGTCTCCGTTATCGCCCGCGGGGCACATCTCGCCGCCATTCGCGAGCAGGGGCTTCATGTCGCCTATTCCGACAATTCTCTGCCATCGCTCTCCGAAAAGGTTTTCGCCACCGATGATCCCTTGGATCTTCCAGCCCAGGATCTTGTTATTACCGGCCTGAAGGGCCATCAGTTGGCCGGTGCTGCCGAGGGTTTGGGACATTTGCTAAAGCAAGGCACGCGGATCGTGATGATCCTCAACGGCGTTCCCTGGTGGTACTTTCACCGGGACAGCGAAAGCGGCTTGGCTGAGCGCCAGTTGCCAGAGCTCGATCCACAGGGCAAGCTGTGGGCACTGGTCGGCCCGGATCGGGTCATCGGCTGCGTCGCTTATCAAGGCGCCGAGGTGGTCGCGCCGGGCAGGATCAGCCTGAGCAATAATGGCCGCTTCTTTTTGGGCGAACCCTCGGGTGAGATAACGGCGGATCTGGATGCCGTCACGGCTTTACTACGACAAGCCGAACTCGAGATCCTTCCGACGAACCGCATCCGCGATGAGATCTGGACCAAGCTGCGCGGCAATGCCGCCTTTAATCCGATCAGCGCGCTCACTCGCGCATTGATGGTAGACGTGATGGCCGATCCTTCCCTCGCACGCATGGTCGGCCAGATCATGAACGAAGCCCAGTCGGTCGGTCAATCACTCGGCTGCCGCTTTGCGGTAACAGCGGACGAACATCTGGCCAAGACGCAGAGCTACCCTGCTGCTCGAACCTCCATGCTGCAGGATCTGCTTGCCGGCAAGCCATTGGAAATCGTGCCGCTCACCGGCATGGTGGTATCTCTCGGCAGGCTCACAGGCGTCCCGACTCCGGTATGCGATACTGTGCTGGCCTTGACCACGCAGCTCGACCGCGAGAACCTTAGAAATTGATTCAAGAGGCTGCAGGACGGAATCCGCTTGCGCCGCTATCATCCTGGATCCATGACTTATTTGATTGCTGCCCATGACCTGAGGGGCCTTGGCGCATGATGAGACTCCCCTGCAGAAAACAAGAAAAATCCCGCTGAGGGGAAGCAGCGGGATATCCAGATGGGAGGTCAAACAATTGTTGTTGTGCGGCGGTGGCAGGGGAACGAACACCGCCTGGTTATAGTTCAGCTGCCATATCCGTGACGATGACAAGCAGCTTACTCGTATAAGTAACACTCAACTGGCGACTAGGTTCCACCAATCCTTAACCACGAAGCGTTAGGCTTCGCCGATCCATGGGCTGGCGTCCAAGAGGTATAAATGGCTCCGCCGAACTTCCGATATACGCATTATGATCTGAAACCTCAGCGTGCAGGCACGATGATCGAGGTCACGTTGAATGCGGTCAACAATATCCGGTTGATGACGGCGCCGAATTTCCAGCGCTTCACGGAAATGCTGGACTTCAAATATATCGGCGGGGTCGCCAAGAAGTCGCCGATCCGGCTGACGATACCCGAGCCCGCCCACTGGCACCTGATCGTCGACATGGAGGGACATCACGGCTTGGCCGAATCTTCTGTGAAGCTGATCGCCGCGCCGGGATCAACCGTTTCGCAAAAACGCGCTTCCTGAGCCCCGTCGGCAGCCTGGTGATATTCGTCTACGCTTGCCGTTCCTGGCGCAGCTTCGCCCACCATTCCAGCCGTTTCCTGATCTCCCGCTCGAAGCCCCGCTCCGGCGGATCATAGAAAGTTTGGCGTCCCAGCTTTTCCGGGAAATAGTCCTGACCAGAAAATGCATCCGGTTCGTCGTGATCGTATCGGTATCCGTCGCCATAGCCTTCCGTCTTCATCAGCTTGGTCGGCGCGTTGAGAATATGCTTGGGCGGCAGCAGCGACCCGTTTTCCTTGGCAGCGCGGGTAGCGGCCTTGTAGGCGGTATAGACAGCATTCGATTTCGGGGCTGTCGCCAGATAAACACAGGCCTGGGCCAAGGCGAGTTCACCTTCTGGCGAACCGAGATAGTCATAGGCATCCTTGGCGGCGTTGCAGACAACCAAGGCCTGAGGATCGGCAAGGCCGATATCCTCGACCGCCATGCGCACCAGGCGGCGCCCGAGATAAAGCGGATCCTCGCCGGCATCGAGCATACGTGCCAGGTAATAGAGCGCGGCATCCGGATCCGAGCCACGCACGGACTTGTGCAGGGCCGAGATCAGATTGTAATGCCCCTCCTGCGCCTTATCGTAAACCGGCGCCCGCCGCTGAACGATCTGGGTCAGGCCGGCGGTATCAAAGATCTCGCCGGCCCGCGCCGCCCGCCAGACCTCCTCAGCCAGCGTCAGCACGGCGCGACCGTCGCCATCCGCCATCCGCACCAGAGCCGCACGGGCTTCCGTATCCAGTGGCAGATCCTTCTGCTCGACCGTCTCAGCACGACCCAGCAGTTCTTCGAGGCTTTCCTCGTCATGGGCGCGAAAGGTCAGTACCCGGGCCCGGGATAAAAGCGCGGCATTGAGTTCGAAACTCGGGTTTTCCGTCGTGGCACCGACCAGGATGACCGTGCCGTCTTCCATGACCGGCAGGAAACTATCCTGCTGCGCCCGGTTGAAACGATGGATCTCGTCAACGAAAAGCAGCGTCTGCCGGCCATCCATTCGACGCATCCGTGCTGCCTCGAATACCCTTTTCAAATCGGCGACGCCGGAAAAGATCGCCGAGATCTGCTCGAATGCCAGTCCGGTTTCACCCGACAAAAGTCGCGCTACGGTGGTCTTGCCTGTGCCGGGCGGCCCCCAGAAGATCATGGAGCCGAGCGAGCCCGAGGCGATCATCCGGCGCAGGACACCATCCTCGCCCGTCAGGTGCGGCTGACCGGTGACTTCGGCGAGCGAAGTCGGGCGCAGCCTGTCGGCGAGCGGCCGCCGATTGACGACCTCTTCCGGCACCTTGGGGCTAAAAAGATCGCCGCTCATCGGAAGAATTGCCGGATCCTCTGGCCATTCCGTTCGATCTCGACACGCCAGAAGCCCGGATCGTCGTCCAGCATCGCCTCCATTGCTTTAGTCGAGGTAACAGGATCGCCGTTCAGGGACACCAGGATGTCCTTGGGCGCAAAGCCAAGCCGCGCGGCTGGTGAACCGCGGGTGACATCCGTGACGACGACGCCGGTCTTGTCCGTTGGCATCTGCAGCTCCGTTGCAAGCTTCGGCGACAAGTTGGCAAGCTTCAGGCCGGCGAAGGGATTACGGCCTTCGACCAGCCGCTCGTCGCGTGGGGTGCTTTCCGGCGCCGTATTGAGTGCTAGTACCACCTGACGCTGCCCGTCCGTCGTCTGGACAGTCAGCGTCGCCTGTTTGCCCAAGCCCGCCGTCGTCAACCGATAGCCCAGTGCATCCGGATGCTCGACCGGAATGCCATCGACGGCCGTGACAATTTCTCCAGTCTTCAGGCCAGCCTTGTCAGCCGGGCCGCCTTCTACGACGCGGGTGACAAGGGCACCGCGAGCCGATTTCAAGCCGATCGCCTCGGCAACATCCGACGTGACGGCATCGAAAGTTGCGCCGACGTAAGGCCGCTCAAAGCTCTTCTTGCCCTGCGCTGCCGTCGCCAGGAACACTTTCACCAGATTCGCCGGGATGGCAAAGCCGATGCCGTTCGAGCCGCCGCCGCGGGAGAAAATGGCCGTGTTGATCCCGATCAGCTCGCCATTCATGTTCATCAGGGCGCCCCCGGAATTACCGGGATTGATGGAAGCATCCGTCTGGATGAAAAAGCCAAAGTCGCCCGAGGTGATCTGGTTGCGGGCGAGTGCGGAGACAATGCCGCTTGTCACCGTCTGGCCGACGCCGAATGGATTGCCGATCGCCAGGACCAGGTCGCCGACCTCCACCGCGTCGGAATTGCCGATCGGCAGGACGGGGAAATGCTCCTTGGCCTTGACCCGCAGAACGGCGAGATCCACGCTTTCGTCCCGCAGCACGACGTCGCAGGGAAATTCGCGACCGTCTGCGAGCGCAATCTTGATGTCGTCTGCGCCCTCAACGACGTGGTTGTTGGTGACAACCAATCCATCGCCCGAAAGGATGACCCCGGAACCCAGGGAAGACTGCTTCTCCGAGCGGTTCGGCATGCGCTGGCCGAAGAACTGCTCGAAGAAGGGGTCGCCCGCAAAGAGATTGGGGCGTTGAATGACCCGTTCGGCGTAGACGTTGACCACGGCGCCGGATGTTTGCTTGACGAGCGGCGCAAAGGAAAGCTGCATTTCCTGACGGCTCTGCGGCACCGTCTTGGCGTCCTGCGCAATGGCTCCCAAAGGGCAAAGCAGCGCAAGCGCTAGAAATCCCATCGATACCCGTTTCAGCATGGTCAGCATTATCATTCCTCATTCGATTCCGGATCGAGTTGTAGCGCGGCAAGGTGGAAAAGAAAGGTGGCTGAAAGGCGACAGCTACTGAATCTCGCGGGGTTTCGGCAGGTTGCACCTTGTCATCCGCTCCACCCGCCTCATCTTGCTGGCCGAGCCCAAGAGATTTCCAGGCGCTGAGCCATCGGAGAAGACCATGCCACATCAACTACCTGTAAAGACACTGGCCGGCCTGCTGCTCGGCTTCGCCATCCAGATGTTTCCGCACGCTGCATCGGCCGCAAGTTTTGACTGCGAACGGGCGGATCTGGCTGCGGACGAGAAGGTAATTTGCGACACGCGCTCGCTGAACGATGCCGACGTCAAAATGGCCACGACCTTCGACATTCTGACGAGCCTGCTGCCCATGGGCACTCGTGGCACGCTGCAGGAAGAGCAGAGCGCATGGCTGAAGAAGCGTCAGGCCTGCAACGGGGATGCCGAATGCATCCGCGCATCCTATGCCGAACGTTTGAAGCAGTTCGAGGAGTCCTACAAGGGTTTAAGCCGGCCGTTGTAGCGCCATCATGAATCAATGCTTTAGCACTTACTAGATGATTTCCACCAGCGTGTCGCCGCGCTCCAGGGCGGAAAGCAGCTCAGGCAGAGCCTTCTCGAACCACGCCAGCAGATCCGCTCGGGGAGAATTGGGGAGGCGTATCCAGACGACGGATGGCCCGCCTTCCACTAGGTTCTTGCGTTGGGCAAAATCTTCGTCTTTCGACGGCACCGGATAGGTAGGCAAAGTCCCATATCTGTCGATCGGTTGCCGATTGCATGTCGTAATGCGTCACATGATCAGCCTCATGGCCTTTGTTCACGAGCCATCGTGCAAGTGCAGGCGGCAGTTGCACGTCGATCAGAAAACGCATCAGGCGACACGGAGCACGACATGATCACTCTGGCGAGCAGCAAATTCCAACGCCACGGCGATATCGGCATCTTCAAGCAACGGATAATCCTCGAGAATTTCATCCCGCGTCGCCCCGGAAGCCAGCAACTCCAGAATATCCTTCACGCGGATGCGCAACCCGCGGATCGTAGGACGTCCGGCGCAGATCTGCGGATCAACGGTAATACGGTCGATGTGAGACATTCTGCTCCTCTAGGCGGCCATATGCGCGAGAATTTCACGATAGCACAAAGCTTCGCCAAGCAAACCTGCGAAGCTCTTGTCAATATAGGTGCGCCGGATATTACTCCGGCAGAATCCGCACCGCACCCTTGTCGGCAGATGAGGCAAAGGCGGCATAAGCCTTCAACGCCGTCGTGACATTGCGCTTGCGGGGTGCTGCCGGCTTCCAGCCGAGTGCATCCTGTTCATGACGGCGCGCCGAAAGTTCGGCGTCAGAGACGGCAAGATGGATGGTCCGGTTCGGGATGTCGATCTCGATGAGGTCGCCCTGACGCACCAGTCCGATCGCCCCGCCCTGCGCGGCTTCCGGCGAAGCATGGCCAATCGAAAGTCCGGACGTGCCGCCCGAAAAGCGCCCGTCGGTAATCAGGGCGCAGGCTTTGCCCAAGCCCTTCGATTTCAGGTAGCTGGTCGGATAAAGCATTTCCTGCATGCCAGGACCGCCCTTGGGGCCCTCGTAGCGGATGACGACGACGTCGCCCTCCTTGACCTCATTGCCGAGAATACCCTTCACCGCCGCATCCTGGCTTTCAAAGACGACTGCCGGCCCGGTGAACTTGAGGATAGATTCGTCGACACCAGCGGTCTTCACGATGCAGCCGTCAAGCGCGATATTGCCGTAGAGTACGGCCAGACCACCGTCCTTGGAAAAGGGCTTTTCGACGGAGCGGATAACGCCGTTATCGCTGTCTGTGTCCAGTTCGTCCCAGCGCGAGGATTGCGAAAAGGCAACCTGGGTGGGCACGCCGCCGGGAGCGGCACGGAAGAATTCGCGCACGGTTTCGGAATTGGTCCGGGTGATATCCCAGCGGTCGATGGCATCGCCCAGCGTCGCTTCATGGACCGTATAGCAGTCGCGATTGATCAGTCCGCCGCGTTCTAGCTCGCCGAGAATGCGCATGATGCCCCCGGCCCGGTGGACATCTTCCATATGCACGTCCTGCTTGGCAGGCGCGACCTTGGACAGGCATGGCACCTTGCGGGACAACTTGTCGATATCCTCCATGCCGAAATCGATGCCGCCTTCATAGGCGGCCGCCAGGATATGGAGGACCGTATTGGTCGAGCCGCCCATGGCGATGTCCAGCGACATGGCATTTTCGAACGCCTGCTTGGTGGCAATGTTGCGCGGCAGGACGGCCGCGTCTTCCTGCTCGTAATAGCGGCGCGCCAGATCGACGATCAGGTGGCCGGCTTCGACGAACAGGCGGCGGCGATCCGAATGGGTCGCCAGGGTCGAGCCATTGCCCGGCAGCGACAGGCCAAGCGCCTCCGTCAAACAGTTCATGGAATTGGCCGTAAACATGCCGGAGCATGAGCCGCAGGTTGGGCAGGCGGAGCGTTCGATGACGGCGACATCCTCGTCGGAAATCTTGTCGTCGGCAGCAGCGACCATGGCGTCTACGAGGTCGAGTGCGACGGTCTTGCCGTGCATGACGACCTTACCGGCTTCCATCGGCCCGCCCGAGACGAAGACCGCCGGGATGTTGAGGCGCATGGCGGCATTCAGCATGCCGGGCGTGATCTTGTCGCAATTGGAAATACAGACCATGGCGTCGGCGCAGTGGGCATTGACCATGTATTCGACCGAGTCGGCGATGATTTCCCGCGAAGGCAGCGAATACAGCATGCCATCATGGCCCATGGCGATGCCGTCATCGACCGCGATCGTGTTGAATTCCTTCGCGACGCCGCCAGCCGCTTCGATTTCGCGCGCAACCAGCTGGCCCAGGTCCTTCAGATGCACGTGACCAGGCACGAATTGCGTGAAGGAATTGACGACAGCGATGATCGGCTTGCCGAAATCGCTGTCCTTCATGCCGGTGGCGCGCCAGAGGCCGCGCGCGCCGGCCATGTTGCGACCATGGGTGGTGGTTCTGGAGCGGTAAGCAGGCATGGTGTGTCCTCGATTAGTTCGGGCTTGCGAGCTCGCCATGGGAGCTTCTATGCGAAAAGCCGCTATTTTGCGGCTTTTCTACTCCAGTTGGCTCAAGGTGTCACTATCATGACGGGCCAAACCGGTACGGTTGGCGTGGTTGCGCGCCGCAAGCCGTTTGAGGCTGCTGGCTTTTGGCAATAAGCTAGCGTTTCTGCAGGTCATCGGCCTCAAGCTCGAAATGGTCGAGGATCAATTGCATGTTGCGGCGGTGGGACTTGAAGAATAGATCGAAGACGTCGCCCACGAGCGGCACGCTGCCGACGACCGAGTCGGCGGCGATATTGCCCAGCATCTGCATCAGCTTGCCCGCCGGCATGCCCAGCCGGCGTGCTTCGTTGACGATGTATAGGCCGACGAGGGCTCCGCTGGCATCGCCGACCACAGGAACGAGGCCGAGAACCGAATCGGCACCGAAACGAATTCGCGTGCCGGGAATGTGGAGCGCCGTGTCCATCAAACGGGTGATGCCGCGCAGCCGGCGCAAACGCCTCAGCCTTTCCGTCTGCTCCGCGGTGTCGGCCACACGCTCGCTCGTTCCGGAAGTCCAAGTTCTCGTCGCCATCAATATCTCCTCTTGCACGGCGCATACCCTGCCCGGTCGAAATGAAAAGCCAGGCAGAGAGTTCCGCAAATCCTGATACTTTGCAGATAGAGCTCGAGGTTTTTCACGCAAACGTGGTTCGGCGGATGCTATGCACTGCTGTGAAACCGATTGCTTCCGGACTACGTATAAGGGCTGAGACGGCCCACTGCCGAGAGGAGATTTTTGATGCCTGCCTATCGCCCGCCCCGCATTCCTGCGTCGGATATCACGCCGCACCATATCTATCTGTCGCGCCGCAGCTTCCTGGGAAGCGCCGCTACGGCGGGACTTGCCTTGGCAGGTGGTGGAGGCGCTCTGGCGGCGCCACTGGCCGCTTCTCCGAGCTCCTTCAAGGTCAACGAGCCGCTAACGCCCAAGGAAGCGGTGACGACCTACAACAATTTTTACGAGTTTGGCGTCAACAAGGAAGATCCATCCCAGAATGCCGGAGCATTCAAGCCGACGCCTTGGAGCGTCAAGATCGACGGCATGGTCGGCAAACCGAAAGTCTTCGGCCTCGAAGAGCTCATGAAGATCAAGCAGGAGGAGCGTACCTACCGGATGCGCTGCGTCGAGGGCTGGTCCATGGTTATTCCGTGGATCGGCTTCCCGCTCGCCGCACTCCTCGATCAGGTCGAGCCGCTCGGCAGCGCCAAATATGTTTCATTCGAAACCGTCGTCCGGCCCGAGGAAATGCCTGGCCAGGGCGGCTTCTTCCAGCCGCTTCCCTGGCCTTACATCGAAGGCCTGCGGCTCGACGAGGCACGCCACCCGCTGACGATCCTGGCGACCGGTCTCTATGGCGAAACGCTGCCGAACCAGAACGGAGCGCCGATCCGGCTGGTCGTGCCCTGGAAATACGGCTTCAAGAGCATCAAGTCGATCGTCAGGATTTCGCTGGTCGAAAAGCAGCCGGAAACGACGTGGAAGAATTCCAACGCCCGCGAATACGGCTTCTATTCCAACGTCAATCCGGCGGTCGACCATCCGCGCTGGAGCCAGGCGACCGAACAGCGGATCGGCGAAGGCGGCTTCTTCGGCGCCAAAAGACGCGCGACCCTGCCCTTCAATGGTTACGCGGATCAGGTGGCTAGCCTCTACCAAGGCCTCGACCTCAAGGCGAACTATTGACGATGATGGCACTGCCCGCCCTGCCCCGCCGCTACCATGCCGCCAGCATCTGGTCGCTCTATCTCCTCGGGCTCTGTCCAGCCGCCTGGTATTTTTATCAGGCGGCGACCGGCGGGCTGGGCTTTAATCCCGTCAAGGAATTCGAGCACGTCATCGGCATCTGGGCGCTGCGGTTGATCATCGCGACGCTGGCGGTCACGCCGCTGCGCGATCTGGCGGGCATCAACTGGATGCGGTACCGGCGAGCGCTTGGCCTCCTCGCCTTCTACTACGTCCTCATCCACTTTACGGTGTATCTGCTGCTCGACCTGCAGCTCAACTTTGCCGCGGTCGGTGGCGACATCATCCGCCGTCCCTATATCACCATCGGTTTTGCCTGCCTGCTGCTGTTGATCCCGCTCGCCTTGACCTCCAACAACTGGTCGATCCGGCGGCTATCTAGCGGGTGGAGCAAGCTGCATAAGCTGATCTACCTGATCGCCGCCGGCGGGGCGCTGCATTATGTGCTGGCGGTAAAATCCGTCACCTTCGTGCCGTTCATCCATGTGGCTCTGATCTGCCTGCTGCTGGCCTACCGGCCACTGCGCAAGCCCCTGATGAAGTGGAAGCGCGGCAGCAAGCCGACAGGCCGACAAGCATCCTCTAACGCCTGAAATGGGATTAGAGGGGCCGGCGGCATCGGGCATCGATCTGCCATGCCGCAGCGATCCCGGCGAGATAGGCGATAATGTTGAAGACGGAAAAGACCCGGCCCAGCAGCAGCGTGCCGGGGGTGGTCATCCGAAAATCGTCGAGCCATGGGGTGTGGTAGAGCCGCAAAAGTTCCACGGCAATCGCAGCAACTGCGGCCAAACTTGCTATAATGCTCTTGCGGCGATCAACGAGCAGTGTGGCAAGCAGCAGGTAGACCATCGTTCCCCAAAGCACCGAGCCACCGTATTTCACCACCATGAAGGGCAGACCAAACGCGTAACCGTAGGCGCGTAGTGCAAGTCCGACAGCAATTACCAAAGTAGCAGCGACAAAAAGCCGGATTCGCAGCTGACAAGTTCGGGATAAGCAAGGCGGTGCCATCGGCTCGTCTTTCGTGTCGTTGTATGGCTGATGCAATTCAAGCCGCTGAATATACGGGTGAATGAGACATGACCACCGACACGACTTGGACGGGACTAAATCTCTCCGTGCTGGACCGTTATCTCTGCCACACCTATCCCTGGCGCGAACTCAAGGGCGCCCGACGCTTCATCGTTGAGTTTCTTTATTTCGGCATCAAGGAAGCCAGGGCCTGCCTGTTTGCCGGCCTGTTCTTCGTGTCCATCTTTCTGGTCCCCCGGGACGGCGTCCTTGGCCTTCCCCGCTACGACGTCCTGCTGGTGATTGCCGTCTCGATCCAGGTCTTCATGATCTGGAGCAGGCTAGAGACCCTGGACGAAGCCAAAGCGATTCTCCTCTTCCATCTCGTCGGGTTCGCGCTGGAAGTGTTCAAGACATCCGGCAGCATCCAATCCTGGTCATACCCGGATTTCGCCTACAGCAAAGTGCTGGGCGTGCCGTTGTTTTCGGGCTTCATGTATGCCGCTGTCGGCAGCTATATCATCCAGGCCTGGCGGCTCCTCGACGTCAGGATCAGGCACCACCCGAGCTATTGGATGGCCACGCTGATTGGCCTCGCCATCTATGCCAACTTCTTCACCCACCACTATATCGGCGACTACCGCTGGTACATAGCTGCCTGCGCCATCGGCCTTTATGCCCGGGCCACCGTCATCTACCGGCCATACGACCGCGACCGCCGCATGCCGCTGCTGGTCGCCTTCGTGCTGATCGGCTTCTTTGTCTGGCTGGCGGAGAACATTTCCACCTTCTTCGGGATCTGGCGCTATCCCAATCAGCTCGGCGCTTGGTCGGCCGTGCATATCGGAAAGTGGAGTTCCTGGTCCCTGCTCGTCATCATGACCTTCACGATCGTCGCCCATCTGAAGCACATCAAGAGCCGCATCTACGTGCCCGACTAAGTCCGACTGCGTCCAGGTCACGGCTTTTCAATCCCGGCAGCCGGAAAACGCAAAAAGCCGGACGATCGCCCGTCCGGCTTTTTTCTGATCCGCGAAGCGGAATGATCAGGCGGCTTCGGCAGCTTCTGCTTCAGCGGCAACGCGAGCCTTGTCGGCGGCACCCTTGGCATCGACGTCGCGCTCGACGAATTCGATAACAGCCATGGCAGCATTATCGCCCTGGCGGAAGCCAGCCTTCATGATGCGCAGGTAGCCGCCGTTGCGGGTTGCGTAACGCGAAGCGATCGTGTCGAACAGCTTGCGCACAGCATCCTGATCCTGGATCTGCGAGATCGCCTGACGACGAGCGTGCAGGTCGCCGCGCTTGCCGAGGGTGACGAGCTTTTCAACGATCGGACGGATTTCCTTTGCCTTCGGCAAAGTGGTGACGATCTGCTCGTGAGTGATGAGCGAAGCTGCCATGTTGGCGAACATCGCCTTACGGTGGCTTGCAGTGCGGTTGAGCTTGCGGCCGGCTACTCCGTGGCGCATGGCTATTCTCCTTTAATGCAGGTTCCCACTTTCTTAAGGACCTGCCGTTTCCTGGCACATACGGGCACCTCTTCGCTGGAAAAGGGCCCGCTGTTTGACGGGGAAAGGCAGTCGAAACCTGCCTTTGCTGATCTTAATACTGGTCTTCGTAACGCTTTGCGAGATCTTCGATGTTCTCCGGCGGCCAAGCTGGAACTTCCATGCCAAGATGGAGACCCATGGAGGCCAGAACTTCCTTGATCTCGTTCAACGACTTGCGACCAAAGTTCGGAGTACGGAGCATTTCCGCCTCGGTCTTCTGGATGAGGTCGCCAATGTAAACGATGTTGTCGTTCTTCAGGCAGTTGGCCGACCGGACAGACAGTTCCAGTTCGTCCACCTTCTTGAGGAGCGCCGGGTTGAAGGCCAGCTCGGTGACGGCTTCTTCCTCGACATCCTTCTGCGGCTCGTCGAAGTTAACGAATACGCCGAGCTGGTCCTGCAGGATGCGGGCTGCGAATGCAACTGCATCTTCACCGGTGACCGAGCCATCGGTCTCGATCGACATGATCAGCTTGTCATAGTCGAGAACCTGTCCTTCGCGGGTGTTTTCCACCTTGTAGGACACTTTCTTAACCGGCGAATAGAGGCTGTCGACCGGGATCAAGCCGATCGGAGCATCTTCTGCACGGTTACGCTCGGCCGGGACATAGCCCTTGCCGTTGTTGACCGTGAACTCCATGCGGATTTCGGCGCCCTCGTCGAGGGTGCAGATGACATGGTCCGGGTTGAGGATTTCGATATCGCCGACCGTCTGGATGTCGCCGGCAGTCACCGAACCCGGGCCCTGCTTGCGCACGACCATGCGCTTGCTGTCATCGCCATCCATCTTGATTGCGATTTCCTTGATGTTCAGCACGATATCCGTCACATCCTCGCGAACGCCGGGAATAGACGAGAATTCATGCAGAACGCCATCGATCTGCACTGCGGTCACAGCCGCGCCGCGCAGAGACGACAGAAGCACGCGACGCAGCGCATTGCCGAGCGTCAGGCCGAAGCCGCGCTCAAGAGGTTCGGCAACAAGCGTTACCTTGGTACGGCCGGAAGAGGTGAATTCCACCTTGTTCGGCTTGATCAGTTCCTGCCAGTTCTTCTGGATCATCACTTAAACCTTCCGTTCGTTGCCACCATTCAATCGTAGCAACCGAGCATGAGGAACACCGAGAGGAGCATGTGCTCGTCGGGCGATACAGGTAAAGCCGCTTAACCTGCGAGAGGCAAAGCGGCTGTTCCCGAGTTCGAAGCGGGCCACCAAGGGCGACCCTCAAATACGACGATCAGACGCGGCGCTTCTTGCGCGGACGGCAGCCGTTGTGCGGGATCGGCGTCACATCGCGAATCGACGTGATCATGAACCCGGCAGCCTGCAGAGCGCGCAAAGCCGATTCACGGCCCGAACCCGGACCACAGACTTCGACTTCCAGCGACTTCATGCCATGCTCCTGAGCCTTCTTGGCGCAGTCTTCGGCAGCGATCTGAGCAGCGAACGGGGTCGACTTACGCGAACCCTTGAAGCCCTTTGCACCAGCAGACGACCAGGCAATAGCATTGCCCTGTGCGTCGGTGATGGTGATCATCGTGTTGTTGAATGTAGAATTGACGTGGGCGACGCCCGACGTGATATTCTTACGCTCGCGTCTACGGACGCGGGTGGCTTCCTTGGCCATAACTTCCCTTTCGTTGATCTCTGCACCGCCGTAATTCCAGCGGCTCCACCTTCAAGCTGCAGCAAACATGATTGAGTGAGCAGGACATGGTCGCTGCTCACTCGAAACTGCAGGCTTGAAAATTACTTCTTCTTACCGGCGATTGCCTTGGCCGGGCCCTTGCGGGTGCGGGCATTGGTATGCGTACGCTGACCGCGGACCGGAAGACCACGACGATGACGCAGACCACGGTAGCAACCGAGATCCATGAGGCGCTTGATGTTCATCGATGTTTCACGACGAAGATCACCTTCGACCTGATAATCGCGGTCGATGGTTTCGCGGATTTGCAGGACTTCAGAGTCCGTCAGCTGATGAACGCGCTTCTCGGCCGGAATTCCGACCTTTTCCACGATTTCCGATGCGAATTTCGGGCCGATCCCGTGAATGTAGGTCAGCGCGATCACAACGCGCTTCGCAGTCGGGATGTTGACGCCAGCGATACGTGCCACGCCTATTCTCCTTGGTTCCAGTTGCCATCCGGCAAGTGGTACTTCTTCCATGAGAGCAGCCAGATTGCGGCTGCCAGTTCGAACGTCATACGGGACAGGTGAAAACGACCGGCCCCGGATGTCCTTGCGGGATATCCGCGCCAATCGCATAATGCTGTCGCGAGTTGGCGCGGTGTTTAACGGAATCAGCGCTCGAATGCAACCGTTCCGCCCAAGATTCTTTAACAGTCCAGTGACGACTCAGAGCTCGCCCAGGATCTTCTCGATGTCGGACGTCACCCTGTCCATATCGGCCATGCCATCGACGGTCTTGAGCTTGCCCTTGGCATAGTAATAGCCGATCAACGGCGACGTTTCTTTGTAGTAGACCTCGAGGCGCTTGGTCATGGTCTCGGCATTGTCGTCAGGCCGGCGCTTGAAGTGAGTCGATCCGCACTTGTCGCAGACGCCCTCAGCCGACGGCTTTTTGTCCGTGTCGTGATAAACTGCACCGCACTGGGCACAGGAATAGCGGCCCGATACGCGACGGACCAGTTCCTTGTCGTCCACACGAAGCTCGATGACGACCGAAAGCTCCTTGTCCTTCGCCTTCAGCATGACCTCGGTAGCATCCGCCTGCACCAGGGTGCGCGGAAAGCCATCGAGTATGAACCCATTTGCGCAGTCCGGCTCGTCGATCCGCTCGGAAACAATTGCGTTGACGATCTCATCGGAAACGAGATTGCCTGCATCCATCACGGCTTTGGCGCGTTTGCCCACTTCCGTTCCGGCAGCCACCGCAGCGCGCAACATGTCACCCGTGGAAAGTTGCGGAATGCCATGCTTTTCCACGATCCGCTGGGCCTGGGTCCCCTTGCCCGCACCCGGCGGCCCCAAAAGAATCAGTCTCATCGTCCCCTCTTTCCTCCGCGTAGTTTCGACTTCTTGATCAGACCCTCATACTGCTGCGCAATAAGATGTCCCTGTATCTGTGCTACCGTATCGAGCGTAACACTGACCACGATCAAAAGCGAAGTACCACCAAGGGCTAACGGGACGCCCGTGCGGGCAACCAGGAATTCCGGCAGAATGCACACCACCACCAGATAGATCGCGCCGATCACCGTGATACGGGTCAACACGTAATCGATATATTGCGCCGTACGCTCACCCGGGCGGATACCCGGAATGAAGCCGCCATGCTTCTTGAGATTGTCGGCCGTGTCCTTCGGATTGAAGACAATTGCCGTGTAGAAGAAGGCAAAGAAGCCGATCAGAGCCGCATAGAACAGCATGAACAGCGGCTGGCCGTGACCGAGAGAAGCAATCACCATGGTTGCCCATGCCGGCAGCTCATTGGTGCCGGCAAAGCCTGCAGCCGTCGCCGGAAGAAGCAGCAGCGACGAGGCGAAGATCGCCGGGATGACGCCAGCCGTATTCAGCTTCAGCGGCAGATGCGAGGTGTCGCCCTGGAACATGCGGTTGCCGACCTGGCGCTTCGGATACTGGATCAGCAGCCGGCGCTGGGCACGCTCAACGAAAACGATCAGCGCGATAACGGCGACGGCGACGACGAGAACCAGCAGAATGAGGCCGGTCGACAACGCGCCGGTCCGCCCCAGTTCCAGAGTGCTGGCAAGCGCAGTCGGAAGGCCTGCGGCAATGCCTGCAAAGATGATCAGAGAGATACCGTTGCCGATGCCGCGCGAGGTGATCTGCTCACCCAGCCACATCAGGAACATGGTGCCGCCGAGAAGTGTCACGATCGTAGAGATACGGAAGAACCAGCCCGGATCGGCGACGACGCCTTGGGCTGATTCGAGACCGGCCGAGATACCGTATGCCTGCAGCGCACCAAGGATAACAGTACCGTAGCGGGTATACTGGTTGATGATTTTGCGGCCGGCTTCGCCTTCCTTCTTCAGGTTTTCAAGCGAAGGCACGACTGACGTCATCAGCTGCACGATGATCGACGCGGAGATATAGGGCATAATACCAAGCGCGAAGATTGCCATGCGCTCGACGGCGCCGCCGGAAAACATGTTGAAAAGGCCAAGAATACCACCGGACTGGCCGCGGAACGCGTCAGCATAGGCTTCGGGATTGAGACCCGGAAGCGGGATATGCGTACCAAGACGATAAACCAGCAGAGCAGCGAGCGTAAACCACAGCCGCTTCTTAAGATCCTCCGCCTTGGCGAAGGTGGAAAAGTTCAAATTGGAGGCAAGTTGTTCCGCTGCAGAAGCCATGCATTTCTCCGCCCGACCAAATCTCCGGCGGCGGGGGAAATGCCTTGTCCGGAAAGCAGTCTAAATTCAAGTTCAAAAAACGGGCGCGGAAGATTGCGGCTGCAATCGGATGCCTCACCCTGCTCTTCGTTGATGCCAACCAGGCGACCAACAGGATCGCTTGGGGATCGTGAGGCTCACATATGGAGATAAAATCGCCCGGTGTGAAGCACAAACCGGGCGATTTTCAAACGATTTATTCAGCGGCTGGTTCAGCAGCTGCGACGAGCAGCTTGATGGAGCCGCCGGCTTTTTCGATCTTCTCGACAGCCGACTTAGAAGCACCGGCAACCTCGATCGAAACCTTGGCAGTCAGTTCGCCGTCGCCGAGCACGCGAACGCCGTCCTTCAAGCGACGGATGACGCCGGCCGCCTTGAGAGCAGCGGCATCGACGGTTGCCGCCGAATCCAGCTTGCCGGCGTCGAGCGCAGCCTGGATGCGGCCAAGCGAAACAACGACATAGTCGGATGCGAAGATATTGGTGAAGCCGCGCTTCGGCAGACGACGATAGATCGGCATCTGGCCGCCTTCGAAGCCCTTGATCGCAACGCCGGAACGGGCTTTCTGACCCTTGACGCCACGGCCGCCGGTCTTGCCCTTGCCGGAACCGATACCGCGACCAACGCGGATACGGTCCTTGGACGAGCCTTCGTTGTCCTTGATCTCATTCAGTTTCATGGTGCTCTCCTGCGTCTTACTTCTCGTCGACAACGCGAACGAGATGCTGGACGGCCCGGATCATGCCACGAACGGAAGGCGTGTCTTCCAGCGTGCGGGTCCGGTGCATCTTGTTAAGACCGAGACCGATCAGCGTCTGGCGCTGCACGGCCGGGCGGCGGATGGGGCTACCGATCTGCTGAACGGTAACTGTCTTGTTGGCTTCTGCCTGGACTGGTGTCTTGCCCATGATCGCTCTCCTTATTCTTCCGACGCATTACCGGAAGCGGCGCGGCGAGCCTGCAGAGTAGCATATTTCAAGCCACGCTGAGCTGCTACGTCCTTCGGATGCACCTGGTGCTTCAGAGCGTCGAAGGTCGCACGAACCATGTTGTACGGGTTCGACGAACCGGTCGACTTGGCAACCACGTCATGCATGCCGAGCGTTTCGAAAACGGCACGCATCGGACCACCGGCGATGATGCCGGTACCAGCCTTGGCGGACCGCAGCAGAACCTTGCCGGCGCCGTGACGACCATTGACGTCATGATGCAGCGTACGACCATCGCGCAGCGGTACGAAAATCAAGTCACGCTTTGCGGACTCGGTTGCCTTGCGGATGGCTTCCGGCACTTCGCGTGCCTTGCCATGGCCGAAGCCGACGCGGCCCTTCTGGTCGCCAACGACGACGAGAGCTGCAAAACCGAAGCGACGGCCGCCCTTGACGACCTTGGCGACGCGATTAATTGCGACGAGCTTGTCGACGAATTCGCTATCGCGCTCTTCGCGGTTCTGGCGATCGTTGCCCGAACCTCTTCTTTCTTGTGCCATTGTCCTTTTCCTTTTTCTTTTCCGGGTGCAACGGGCAATTTTAGGGAGCCAACCATCCTGTTGCTATCGAACAGTGATGGGACGACTGATGAATGCGGCAAGCCGCGTTGCCCGCCCTTTCCATGATCGGAAAGGCCGGGCAAAAATGTTAGAAGCTCAAGCCGCCTTCGCGGGCAGCTTCAGCCAGGGCCTTGATGCGGCCGTGATAGATGAAGGCGCCGCGATCGAACACGACTTCCTTGACGCCAGCCTGCGTGGCGCGTTCTGCGACCAACTTGCCGACTGCGGCAGCGGCCGCAACGTCAGCACCGGTCTTCAGCGACGTGCGAAGACCGGCATCGAGCGTAGAGGCGGCAGCGAGAGTGCGGCCGGCCACGTCATCGATGACCTGGACGTAAATGTTCTTGGAGGAGCGGTGAACCGACAGACGCGGACGGCCATTTGCGACCTTCTTGATCTGGCGGCGAACACGGCTCGCACGCTTGGTGAGTGCTTCTTTTCTGGTAGCCATGATCGCGCGTCCTTACTTCTTCTTGCCTTCCTTGCGGACGATCCGTTCCTCAGCGTACTTGACGCCTTTGCCCTTATAGGGCTCTGGACCGCGGTATTCGCGGATTTCCGCTGCAACCTGACCGACCTGCTGCTTATTGATGCCTGTGACGACGATTTCCGTCGGCTTCGGCACGGCAATGGTGATGCCCTGCGGCGGCTCGTAAACCACGTCGTGGCTGAAGCCGAGCTGAAGCTGCAGGTTCTTGCCCTGCAGTGCTGCGCGGTAACCAACGCCGTTAATTTCGAGCTTGCGCTCGTAGCCATCCTTTACACCCTTGAAGATGTTCTCGATCATCGTGCGGGACATGCCCCACTTGGAACGAGCATCCTTAGAATCGTTGACCGGAGTCACCGAAACGGCATTGTCTTCTAGTCCGAGCTTGATTTCGTCGTTTGCAACGAAGATCAGCTCGCCCTTCGGGCCCTTGGCAGTCACTTTCTGGCCATCAACAGTGGCCGTGATCCCTGCAGGAACCGGAACGGGCTTTTTACCGATACGAGACATGTTTCAATCCTGTCTGTTCGCTATGGAGATCACTGCTCGGTCTTAGAAGACAGAGCAGAGGATCTCACCACCAACGTTCTGTTCGCGAGCCTGGTGATCGGCCATCACACCCTTCGGAGTCGAAAGGATGGTGATGCCGAGACCGTTCGCGACCTGCGGAATGGACTTAACCGAGACATAGACTCGGCGGCCCGGCTTGGACACGCGGCCGATCTCACGGATCACCGACGCGCCTTCGTAGTATTTCAGTTCAATTTCGATCTCGGACTTGCCGTTACCGTAATCGACTTCCGAATAGCCGCGGATGTAGCCTTCAGCCTGCAGAACGTCGAGAACGCGGGCACGCAGCTTGGAAGCAGGCGTGGAAACGATCGACTTGCGGCGTGCGGCGCCATTGCGGATACGGGTGAGCATATCGCCCAAGGGATCAGTCATGGTCATCTAACGATCTCCTTACCAGCTCGACTTGACGATGCCCGGCACCTTGCCGGAATTGCCGAGCTCACGAAGCGCGATACGCGACATCTTGAGCTTGCGATAGAAAGCGCGCGGGCGACCGGTGACTTCGCAACGGTTACGGATACGCGTCTTCGAGCCATCGCGCGACATGGAAGCGAGCTTGATGGTTGCCTTGAACCGGTCTTCAATCGAGAGGGCCTGGTTCATGATGATCGCCTTCAATGCGGCGCGCTTGGCAGCATGGTTGGCGACGGTCTTGCGGCGGCGCTTGTTCTTTTCAACTGCGCTGGTTTTCGCCATATCGGAGTTCCTTTTAAACGCTCGTCGTTACGGTTACTGACGGAACGGGAAGTTGAACTCTTTCAAAAGAGCCCGAGCTTCGTCGTCATTGGTAGCCGTCGTGCAAACGATGATGTCCATGCCCCACATCTGATCAACCTTGTCGTAGTTGATCTCAGGGAACACAATGTGCTCCTTGATGCCCATGGCGAAGTTGCCACGGCCGTCAAAGCTCTTCGGGTTCAGGCCGCGAAAGTCGCGAACGCGCGGAAGCGCGATGTTGATCAGGCGGTCCATGAATTCGTACATGCGGGCGCCGCGGAGCGTAACCTTGGCGCCGATCGGCATGAACTCGCGAACCTTGAAGCCGGCGATCGAGTTACGTGCCTTGGTGATGACCGGCTTCTGGCCGGCAATTGCCGCAAGATCGGCAGCAGCAACAGAAGGCTTCTTAGAGTCGGCTGTCGCTTCACCCACGCCCATGTTGATGACGATCTTGTCCAGCTTGGGGATCATCATGTCGTTGGAGTAGCTGAACTGCTCCTTCATTGCCGCACGAATACGGGAAACATATTCGGCCTTGAGCCGCGGCTCGTACTTTGCCTCAGCCATCGATCACATCTCCCGTACGCTTGGCTACACGCACCTTCTTGCCGTCAACGACGGAGAAACCGACGCGGGTAGGCTTGCCGTCTTTCGCGGCGACCGCGATGTTCGACAGGTGAATGGACGCTTCCTTGTTGATGATGCCGGCTTCCTGCGTCTGAGTCTGACGCTGGTGGCGCTTCACCATGTTGATGCCACGCACAACCGCGCGGTCTTCCTTCGGCAGAACCTGGAGGACTTCGCCAGTGCGACCCTTGTCCTTGCCTGCGAGTACGACGACGCTGTCGCCCTTTTTGATCTTGTTCATCGCATGAGCTCCTTACAGTACTTCCGGAGCCAGCGAGATGATCTTCATGTGGTTCTTGGCGCGAAGTTCGCGCGGAACCGGTCCGAAGATACGGGTGCCGATCGGCTCTTTCTTGTTGTCGATGAGGACCGCTGCGTTGTTGTCGAAGCGGATGACGCTGCCGTCGGGACGGCGGATGTCCTTGGCTGTGCGCACAACAACCGCCTTCATCACGTCGCCCTTCTTGACGCGGCCGCGCGGGATCGCTTCCTTGATCGAGACGACGATAACGTCGCCGATCGAAGCGTATTTGCGCTTGGAGCCGCCCAGCACCTTGATGCACATGACACGACGTGCGCCGGAATTATCCGCCACGTCGAGGTTTGTTTGCATCTGAATCATGTCAGGTCGCCTTTTTCTAATGACCGGAACGACCGGGCGCAAAAACGCCCCGTTTCGGCTTATGGACAGAATTTCGATGTGCGCGGGTGGGGTCTTGCCAAGGTGGTTTCCCGAACGGGACCTTCCCTGCGCTCAAAGCAAAAGAACGCCCGTTTCCGAGCGTCCTGCGCCAATGGGGTGCTTCATATACGATTCTGCGTCCGGCGCAAGGGCCAGACGCAGATCAGAAGCAAATTAAGCCTGGGCGGAGATAACCGTCCAGGTCTTGTCCTTGGAGATCGGCGCGCATTCCTGGATGGATACGATATCGCCGGTCTTGTACTGGTTGTTCTCGTCATGCGCCTTGTACTTCTTCGAACGGCGAACCGTCTTCTGAAGCAGCGGATGCGCGAAGCGGCGCTCTACCCGTACAACAACGGTCTTCTCGTTCTTGTCCGAAACGACGACGCCCTGCAGAATGCGTTTAGGCATATTGTTTTTCCTTAGGCCTTGGCTTCTGCCGCCTTCTGGCGGGCAATGGTTTTCACGCGGGCGATGTCCTTGCGGACCTCAGTGATGCGCGAGGACTTCTCGAGCTGGCCGGTGGCCTTCTGGAAGCGCAGGTTGAACTGCTCCTTCTTCAGGTCGGCGAGCTTGTCCTTGAGCTGGTCGGCCGTGAGGCCGCGAACTTCTTCGGCTTTCATCGTGCCTTCTCCTTACTCTGCGATGCGCTGTACGAAGCGCGTCTTGACCGAGAGCTTGGCTGCACCCAGCGTCAGGGCCTGCCGAGCAAGCTCCTCGGATACACCATCGATCTCGAACATCATGCGACCGGGCTTGACCTTGCAGGCCCAGTACTCGACCGAACCCTTGCCCTTACCCATACGCACTTCGGTCGGCTTGGCCGTGACCGGAACGTCTGGGAATACGCGGATCCAAACGCGACCGGCGCGCTTCATCGCACGCGTGATCGCACGGCGGGCCGCCTCGATCTCACGGGCGTTGACCCGGTTCGGTTCAAGCGACTTCAGGCCAAATTCGCCGAAAGCCAGGTCGAAACCGCCCTTGGCCACACCCTTGATGCGACCCTTGAACTGCTTGCGGTACTTGGTACGCTTTGGCTGCAACATTTTCTTACTTCTCCGAGCTTATCTTTCGCCAGCGCTAATCAAGCGTTTTCGCGGCGGCGATCACGATCGCCACGGTCGCGTTCACGGCTTGCCGGGCCTTGTGCGTCGCCTTCCAGCGCGCGGCGTTCGGAAGCCATCGGATCATGCTCAAGGATTTCGCCCTTGAAGATCCAGACCTTGATACCGCAGATGCCGAACGCGGTTTCGGCTTCAGCTGTACCGTAATCGATATCTGCACGCAGCGTATGAAGCGGCACGCGACCTTCGCGATACCATTCCGTACGGGCGATTTCTGCACCGCCGAGACGGCCGCCGCAGGTGATCTTGATGCCTTCGGCGCCGAGACGCATGGCCGACTGAACCGCGCGCTTCATTGCACGGCGGAAAGCCACGCGGCGCTCGAGCTGCTGGGCGATCGACTGAGCAACCAAGGTCGCATCGACTTCCGGCTTGCGCACTTCAACAATGTTGAGATGCGTTTCGGATTTCGTCATCGTCGAGATCTTCTTGCGAAGCTTTTCGATGTCGGCGCCCTTCTTGCCGATGATCAGACCGGGACGAGCCGAGTGGATCGTGACGCGGCACTTCTTGTGCGGACGCTCGATGACCACCTTGGCGATACCGGCCTGCTTCAGTTCCTGCATCAGGTAAGCACGGATCTTCAGGTCCTCATGGAGGAGCTGACCATATTCCGCGTTGTCGGCGAACCAACGGCTGTCCCAGGTACGGTTGATGCCGAGGCGAAAACCGATTGGATTGATTTTCTGACCCATTATGCGGCCTCCCCTTTTTCCTCGACTTCGCGAACCACGATCGTCAGATGCGAGAAAGGCTTCTCGATCCGCGATGCGCGGCCACGGCCACGAGCGTGGAAACGCTTCATGGTGATCGACTTGCCGACATAGGCTTCCGATACGATCAGAGAGTCGACGTCGAGGTCATGGTTGTTTTCAGCATTGGCGATAGCCGACTCGAGAGTCTTCTTCACCGTGCCGGCGATGCGCTTGCGCGAGAACTCGAGTTCTGCAAGCGCGCGTTCTACCTTTTTGCCGCGGATCATAGCGGCAACCAGGTTCAGCTTCTGCGGGCTGACGCGAAGCGTACGGGCGACTGCCTGCGCTTCGTTGTCCTTCAGCCGGCGTTCGGTCTTTGCCTTCGCCATGATTACTTCCTCTTCGCTTTCTTGTCCGCGCCGTGACCGTAATAGGTCCGGGTGGGAGCGAATTCGCCAAACTTATGTCCGACCATGTCTTCGTTGACGCTGACCGGAATGTGCTTGCTGCCGTTGTAGACGCCAAATGTGAGGCCTACGAACTGCGGCAGGATAGTGGACCGGCGGGTCCACATCTTGATCACTTCACTGCGTCCGCCTTCGCGCACCTTCTCAGCCTTCTTGAGAAGATAGCCGTCAACAAACGGACCTTTCCATACTGAACGAGCCATTAGTGACTTCCTCTCTTACTTCTTGCGCTGATGGCGCGAACGCATGATGAACTTGTCGGTCGACTTGTTCGAACGCGTGCGCTTGCCCTTGGTCGGCTTGCCCCAGGGGCTCACCGGATGGCGGCCACCCGAGGTGCGGCCTTCACCACCGCCGTGGGGGTGGTCGACCGGGTTCATAACGACGCCACGGTTATGCGGACGCTTGCCACGCCAAACGGTACGACCGGCCTTGCCGTCGTTGGTGTTGCCGTGGTCCGGATTGGATACGGCACCAACGGTACCAAGGCAGGAGCCAGGGACGAGGCGCTGTTCACCGGAGTTCAGGCGCAGGATCGCCATGCCGGCATCGCGGCCGACGAGCTGCACGTAGGTGCCAGCCGAACGAGCGATCTGGCCGCCCTTGCCCGGCTTCATTTCCACATTGTGGACGATGGAACCGACCGGGATGTACTGCAGCGGCATGGTGTTGCCCGGCTTTACATCGACGGCCTTGTTCGAGGCGATCACCTTGTCGCCTGCAGCAAGGCGCTGCGGAGCGATGATATAGGCCTGCTCGCCGTCCGTATAGGTGACGAGCGCGATGAAGGCCGAACGGTTCGGGTCGTATTCCAAGCGCTCGACCGTGCCTTCAATGTCGAACTTACGACGCTTGAAGTCGACCAGGCGATAGGTACGCTTGTGACCACCGCCGATGAAGCGGGCGGTGATGCGGCCGTTGTTGTTGCGGCCACCACTCTTGGAGAGACCCTCGGTGAGCGCCTTGACAGGCTTGCCCTTCCAAAGACCGGACCGGTCGACGATAACCAGCTGACGCTGGCTCGGGGTCGTCGGGTTGTAGCTTTTCAATGCCATTGTTTTCTACCTCAAAGACCGGTGGAGACGTCGATCGTCTGACCTTCGGCCAGGGTGACCACAGCCTTCTTGACGTCCTTCTGCTTGCCGATAAAACCGCGGAAACGCTTGGTTTTGCCGAGGCGGCGCAGAGTGTTGACAGCAGTGACCTTCACGCCGAACAGTGCTTCAACCGCAGCCTTGATCTCAGGCTTAGAGGCCGTCAGGGCAACGTTGAAGACGACCTGATTCTGCTCGGAAGCCATGGTCGACTTTTCAGTGATCGAAGGAGACAAGATCACATCATAGTGGCGAATATCGATCACTTGAAACGCTCCTCTAGAGCTTCCACAGCCGCCTTGGAAAGCACAAGCTTGCCGCGACGCAGGATGTCGTAAACATTGATGCCCTGAACCGGCAGAACATCGACATTCGGGATGTTCTGAGCCGCGAGCTTGAAGTTGCTGTCGAGCTCAGCGCCACCGATGAACAGGGCGTTGGTCAGACCGAGCGACGCGAAGGAGCCGGCAAGCAGCTTGGTCTTGACTTCGGCGGCAACCAGGTTGTCGACGATGATCAAATCTTCAGCCTTCAACTTGGCCGACAGGGCGTGACGCAGAGCGAGCGCACGAACCTTCTTGGGAAGGTCATGCTCGTGACTGCGAACGACCGGACCGTGAGCCTTGCCACCGCCGCGGAACTGCGGAGCGCGAGCCGAATGGTGACGAGCGCGGCCCGTACCCTTCTGCTTGTACATCTTGGCACCGGTGCGCGAAACTTCCGCGCGGGTCTTGGTCTTGTGGGTGCCCTGCTGCTTCTTGGCAAGCTGGTAGCGCACCATGCGGGCGAGGATGTCCTCGCGCGGATCGAGGCCGAAAATCGCGTCCGACAGGGCTACCGTGCCGGCGTCTTTGCCCTCGAGGGTCTTGACGTTGAATTCCATGTGCTTGGCTCCCTTACTTCGCGGCCGACTTGATGGCATCGCGAACGACGATCCACGAGCCCTTGGAGCCGGGAACGGCACCCTTGACGAGGATCAGGCCACGATTTTCGTCCGTGGAGACAATTTCGAGGTTCTGGGTGGTGATGCGCGTCTGGCCCATGTGACCCGCCATGCGCTTGCCCTTCCAGACCTTGCCCGGATCCTGGTTGTTACCGGTCGAACCGTGCGAACGGTGCGAAACGGAAACACCGTGCGTCGCACGAAGACCGCCGAAGTTGTGGCGCTTCATGGCACCGGCAAAACCCTTACCGATCGACGTACCGGTGACATCCACCAGCTGGCCGGCAGCAAAGTGCCCGGCCGTCAGCTCGGTGCCGACATCGATCATGTTATCTTCGGAAACCCGAAATTCGACCAGCTTGGCCTTCGGCTCGACATTGGCCATGGCGAAGTTGCCGCGCATGGCCTTGGACGTGTTCTTAACTTTAGCCGCGCCCGCACCAAGCTGAAGAGCGGTATAACCATTCTTCTCGACGGTACGATGAGCCACGACCTGGCAGCTTTCCAGCCGCAATACGGTGACCGGGACATGCTCGCCGGCGTCGTTATAGACGCGCGTCATTCCCACCTTTTGTGCTATTACACCCGAACGCATCGGTTCAATCCTTCTCACTCAGTCCAAGACCGAAGTCTTAGAGCTTGATCTCAACATCAACACCTGCGGCGAGGTCGAGCTTCATCAGCGCGTCCACCGTCTGGGGGGTTGGGTCAACGATATCGAGAAGGCGCTTATGCGTGCGCATCTCGAACTGCTCGCGGCTCTTCTTGTCGATGTGGGGGGACCGGTTAACCGTAAACTTCTCGATGCGGGTCGGAAGCGGAACGGGGCCCCGGACGCTTGCGCCGGTGCGCTTCGCCGTCGACACGATCTCGCGCGTCGAAGCGTCGAGAATGCGGTGATCGAACGCCTTCAGGCGAATGCGGATATTTTGGCCGTTCATTCGACGTTATCCTTGTTGTCTTGTTATCCACGTGCCCAACGTAACGGCACGAGTTTGTTCGTTTTCCTAAGGCGGGACCACCGGTGTCAAAGATCAAACGGGACACGCGAACAGCGGCGTCCCCTTCCAGTCTTCGGGCCATAGGCCCACCTTAATTTCCTTGGCAATTGCCTGCTCCGAATAAACGAAGCATGGCGCAAATCGCGCTCGCGCGCCATTTGCTACATTTCTGTGTCATAAGCAAGTCAGCTTGACCCACTTGCTTAAAAAATTCGAACCGGGCGGTATCCGAGAACACCGCCCTACCCTTATCGATTACCCGATGATCGAGGCAACAGTGCCGGCGCCGCCATAGATCGCGCTGGCGAGATCTATGAACTTTGGTGCCGTCGGCAGCTTTCGCCGCCGTCGCCCGATCTCGTTACCCGATGATCGAGGCGACGATGCCGGCGCCGCCATAGATCGCGCTGGCGCGATCTATGAACTTTGGTGCCGTCGGCAGCTTTCGCCACCGTCGCCCGATCTCGTTACTCGATGATCGAGGCGACGATGCCGGCGCCGACGGTACGACCGCCTTCGCGGATCGCGAAGCGCAGCTTTTCTTCCATCGCGATCGGAACGATCAGCTCGACTTCAACGGTGACGTTGTCGCCAGGCATAACCATTTCCGTGCCTTCCGGAAGCGACACGATGCCGGTCACGTCCGTGGTGCGGAAGTAGAACTGCGGACGGTAGTTGGTGAAGAACGGCGTATGACGGCCGCCTTCTTCCTTCGTCAGAATGTAGGCTTCGGCCATGAACTTCTTGTGCGGCTTGACCGAACCGGGCTTGCAAAGGATCTGGCCACGCTCGACGCCGTCACGGTTCACACCGCGAACCAGTGCGCCGATGTTGTCGCCGGCCTGGCCCTGGTCGAGCAGCTTGCGGAACATTTCAACGCCGGTCACCGTCGTCTTGGAGGTGGCGCGGATGCCGACGATTTCGACTTCTTCGCCAACCTTGACAATGCCACGCTCGACGCGGCCGGTCACAACCGTACCACGGCCCGAGATCGAGAACACGTCTTCGATCGGCATCAGGAAGGGCTGGTCGATCGGACGCTCAGGCGTCGGGATGTAAGCGTCAACCGCTGCCATCAGTTCGCGGATCGCGTCTTCGCCGATCTTCTTGTCGGAATCTTCCAGAGCGGCCAGAGCCGAACCCTTGACGATCGGAATGTCGTCGCCCGGGAAGTCGTAGGACGACAGAAGTTCGCGAACTTCCAGCTCGACGAGCTCCAGAAGCTCGGCGTCGTCGACCTGGTCGACCTTGTTCAAGAACACGACAATCGCCGGAACGCCAACCTGACGGGCGAGCAGGATGTGCTCGCGGGTCTGCGGCATCGGGCCGTCGGCGGCCGAGCAAACCAGGATCGCGCCATCCATCTGGGCGGCACCGGTGATCATGTTCTTTACATAGTCGGCGTGGCCGGGGCAGTCGACGTGCGCGTAGTGGCGGGCCGGCGTCTCGTATTCGACGTGAGCCGTCGAAATGGTGATGCCGCGGGCCTTTTCTTCCGGCGCAGCGTCGATCTGGTCATAGGCCTTGAACTCGCCGAAATACTTCGTGATCGCAGCCGTCAGCGACGTCTTGCCATGGTCAACGTGACCAATCGTGCCAATGTTGACGTGAGGCTTGTTGCGCTCAAACTTGCTCTTTGCCATTATCGGCTCTCCATTCTTGTCCCGTTTCCCGGGAAAATCTTCATTGTTTCAGGAGGTATGCTCCGGTCACTTCTGACCGGAGTACTTCGCCTGGATTTCCGTCGCCACGTTCGAGGGGACCGGCGCGTAATGGTCGAAGACCATCGAGTACTGGGCGCGGCCCTGGCTCATGGAGCGCAGGTTATCGACATACTTAAACATGTTGGCCAGCGGGACGTTGGCGTTGATGACAACGGCAACACCACGGCTTTCCTGACCCTGGATCTGACCGCGACGCGAGTTCAGATCGCCGATCACGTCACCGACGTAATCTTCAGGGGTAACCACTTCGACCTTCATCATCGGCTCGAGGAGCTGAGCGCCGGCCTTCTTGGCTGCTTCACGGAAGCATGCACGAGACGCGATTTCGAACGCCAGAACCGAGGAGTCGACGTCATGGAAAGCGCCGTCGATGAGGGTCGCCTTGACGCCCAGCATCGGGAAGCCAGCCAACGGGCCGGAAGACAGAACGCTTTCGATGCCCTTCTGAACGCCCGGGATGTATTCCTTGGGAACAGAACCGCCGACGATCTTGGATTCGAACTTGAAGTCTTCGCCTTCCGGGTTCGGTTCGAAGACGATCTTGACGCGCGCGAACTGGCCGGTACCACCGGACTGCTTCTTGTGCGTGTAGTCTTCTTCGTGCTGACGCGTGATGGTTTCGCGGTAAGCAACCTGCGGAGCGCCGACATTGGCTTCGACCTTGAATTCGCGACGCATGCGGTCGACGATGATGTCCAGGTGAAGTTCGCCCATGCCGGCAATGATGGTCTGGCCGGATTCCTGGTCGGTCTTGACCCGGAACGAGGGATCTTCTGCAGCCAGGCGGTTGAGCGCGAGACCCATCTTTTCCTGGTCGCCCTTGGACTTCGGCTCGATCGCGATCTGGATGACCGGCTCGGGGAATTCCATGCGCTCCAGGATCACCGGCTTCAGGGGATCGCAAAGAGTGTCACCCGTTGTCGATTCCTTCAGGCCGGCGAGAGCAACGATGTCGCCTGCAAAGGCTTCTTCGATATCTTCACGGCTGTTGGAATGCATCTGCAGCATACGGCCGACGCGCTCGCGCTTGTCCTTGACCGTGTTCATGACAGACGAGCCCTTTTCGAGCTTGCCGGAATAGATGCGGCAGAAGGTCAGTGAACCGACGAAAGGGTCGTTCATGATCTTGAAGGCGAGCATCGAAAGCGGCTCGGCATCATCGGCATGACGCTCGATTTCAGCTTCGGTCTTGACGTCGATGCCCTTGATGGCCGGAATGTCCAGCGGCGAAGGCAGGTATTCGACGACAGCGTCGAGAAGCGGCTGAACGCCCTTGTTCTTGAAGGCAGTGCCGCAGAACATGGGGTGGAACTTGACGTCGATCGTGCCACGGCGAACCAGCGAACGGATCTTGTCATTGTCCGGCATAATGCCGTTCAGGTAGTCTTCCATTGCCTGTTCGTCGATTTCGACGACGGTCTCGATGAGCTTCTCGCGATACTCTTCGGCCTTGGCCTTCATGTCTTCCGGAATTTCGACGACATCCCATTGGGCGCCGAGCGATTCATCGCGCCAGACGAGGGCGTTCATTTCGACCAGGTCGATGACGCCCTTAAATTCCGTTTCGGCGCCGATCGGCAGCTGCATGACGACAGCGATCGCGCCCAGACGGGTCTTGATCATTTCAACCGAGCGGTAGAAGTCCGCGCCGGTCTTGTCCATCTTGTTGCAGAAGATCATCCGCGGGACATTGTACTTCTCGGCCTGACGCCAAACGGTTTCCGTCTGCGGCTCTACACCGGCATTGGCGTCGAGAAGAGCGATGGCACCGTCGAGAACACGCAGCGAGCGTTCGACTTCAATGGTGAAGTCGACGTGGCCGGGGGTGTCGATGATGTTGAAGCGGCGCATCTTGCCGTCGCGACCCTTCCAGTAGGTCGTGGTGGCAGCAGAGGTGATGGTGATACCACGCTCCTGCTCCTGCTCCATCCAGTCCATGGTGGCTGCGCCATCGTGAACTTCGCCGATCTTGTGCGACTTGCCGGTGTAATAGAGAATACGCTCGGTGGTCGTGGTCTTGCCGGCGTCGATATGCGCCATGATGCCGAAATTGCGGTAGTCTTCGATTTTATATTCGCGAGCCATAGGACTGCCTTTCGAAATTCGATCGGGTGAAGATTACCAACGATAGTGCGAGAATGCGCGGTTCGCGTCGGCCATCTTGTGCGTGTCTTCACGCTTCTTGACAGCGCTGCCGCGATTGTTTGCGGCATCCATGAGCTCGCCCGAAAGGCGATCGATCATGGTGGTTTCGTTGCGCTTGCGGGCAGCGGCGATCAGCCAACGGATGGCGAGAGCCTGACGGCGCTCTGGACGAACATCGACGGGGACCTGGTAGGTCGCACCACCAACGCGGCGCGAACGCACTTCAACATGCGGCGCGACATTGTCGAGCGCCGAATGGAAGATGCCGAGCGGGTCGGCCTTAGCCTTGCCCTGAACGGAGTCGAAGGCGCCGTATACGATGTTTTCAGCCACGGACTTCTTGCCGTGGAGCATGATCGCATTCATGAACTTGGTGACGACCAGATCGCCGAACTTCGGGTCCGGATTGATCTCACGCTTTTCTGCACTATGGCGTCGGGACATACTTCTCGTCTCTCAAACTGTATGGGCGCTTTATCACGCGGAGAACCTCGCGCAGCGCCGGGAAAATGAAAACCCGAATTACTTCGGACGCTTCGCACCGTACTTGGAGCGGCGCTGCTTGCGGTTCTTGACACCCTGGGTATCGAGAACGCCGCGGATGATGTGATAACGGACACCCGGCAAGTCCTTGACGCGACCGCCACGGATCATCACGACGGAGTGTTCCTGAAGGTTATGGCCTTCACCCGGAATGTAGCCGATGACTTCGAAGCCATTGGTCAGACGGATCTTGGCAACCTTACGCAGAGCCGAGTTCGGCTTCTTCGGGGTCGTCGTGTAGACGCGGGTGCAAACGCCGCGCTTCTGCGGGTTTTCCTGCAAGGCAGGAACCTTGTTGCGCTTTACGTTCGCCTGGCGAGGCTTGCGGATCAGCTGGTTTACGGTAGGCATTCAACCATCCCTTACGTTTCTCTCAGGACCCTTGCGGGCCAATCTTCTGCCGTTTCCGGCGGCGGCACACACATTTCCTCATGCGCAAAACGTGGCCCGATCCGACGAGGGATGGACCACAGAAGGCAGAGGACGCATTCCTCATGCGTCATGCGTGCAGCATTCGTATCTTCAACGTGCGTATGGAACCGTGTCTGAGGCGCACTCCGCAACGAGTCGTCACGGACGGACAAGCCTCACATCGCTTCCGATGGGGGGCGTTTACTGTTTTCCCCCCTGCCCGTCAAGGCCTGCACCGAAAATATCAGCTTAAACGCAGGCTTTGCGGCCATTCCGGCAGCTTCTGGCCTGTTGCGGTCAGATTCCGCCAAGCCCCAAGCATAACCGGTTGGGAATCACTGCAGATCGCTTTAAACAGATCTGGAACCATTCATTCCCGTCCGTCTTCGAAGGAGACAGGGGATTTGCCTGCGGAGACAGATATGATCGACAATCCCGATAATGACAATAACCTCGACGGCCCGATGATCTTCATCATTATCGGCAAGGGCTACGAAACCAAGGGCGGAGAAGGCATAGATCTTCATGTCATGCTGCGCGCGCCCGATGACGATTCGGCCGTTCGCGAAGCGCTCAATGCTCTTTCGGAAGAAGGGTTTCTGGAAGCTGATCTGGACCAGATCGGCGTGCTGACGGAAGAGCCGACTGACGAGCCGCATGCCTCCGCCTATCAGGGCGCCCTGGAAGGTGAAGTCGCGATTATCCGCTTCGAATAGTCGAGCAGCCGCCTGCGCCGTATCGGCGGGAACGGATGTCACCAAATAAAAAACGCCCGGATTTCCTCCGGGCGTTTTTTTGGGTCAGGGTTAAAGCACCTGAAGACAAGCGCCCTGCCTTTAGTTTTTACTCGGCGGCCGGCGCTTTTTCGCCTGCCATGTCCTGCAGCATCGGGGTTGCCGAAGCCGCGCCGGAGCCCTTCTTGCGCTCCTCGATGATGAGTTCATCACGCGAGGTGGCAATGCGGCGGATCTGCGTCATGGTACCACCGGTACCGGCCGGGATGAGGCGGCCAACGATGACGTTCTCCTTCAGACCCTGCAGCGTGTCGGTCTTGCCGGCGATTGCAGCTTCGGTCAGCACCTTGGTCGTTTCCTGGAAGGAAGCGGCCGAGATGAAGGACGGAGTCTGCAGCGACGCCTTGGTGATCCCGAGCAGAACCGGTTCGCCGTAAGCAGGCTTCTTGCCTTCTTCGGCCAAACGGTCGTTCAGGTCCTCCAGCTCGATCCGATCGACATTGTCGCCGACAATGTACTGGCTGTCGCCAGCGTCGGTGATCTCGACCTTCTGCAGCATCTGGCGAACGATGACCTCGATGTGCTTGTCGTTGATGACAACGCCCTGCAGACGATAGACTTCCTGGATCTCGTTGACGAGGTAGGAAGCAAGTGCTTCCACGCCCTTGATCGCCAGGATGTCATGCGGCGCAGGATTGCCGTCGAGGATGTAGTCGCCCTTCTCGATGTAGTCGCCTTCCTGAAGATGGAAGGGCTTGCCCTTCGGGATCAGGTATTCGACCGGTTCGACACCGTCTTCCGCCGGCTCGATCATGACGCGACGCTTGTTCTTGTAGTCGCGGCCCAGCCGGATCGTACCATCGATCTCTGCGATGATGGCATGATCCTTCGGACGACGGGCTTCGAACAGTTCGGCAACACGCGGCAGACCACCGGTGATGTCCTTGGTCTTGGCGCTTTCCAACGGAACACGCGCAAGCACGTCACCCTGGGAGACCTTTTGACCTGGCTCGACCGACAGAATAGCGTCGACGTTGAGGTTGAAACGGGCTTCCCCGCCGCGGGACAGCTTCAAGATCGCACCGGAAGCGTCCTTGATGACGATTGCCGGCTTGAGATCCGCGCCACGCGGGGTCGAACGCCAGTCGATGACCTGACGCTTGGTGATGCCGGTGGATTCGTCGGTGGATTCCGAAACCGAGATCGAGTCGACCACGTCTTCGAACTGAACCGTACCCGCGACTTCCGTCATCATCGGGCGTGTGTAGGGATCCCACTCTGCCAGACGCTGACCACGGCGGACCTTGTCGCCGTCGTCGACGAACAGCTTGGAACCATAAGCGACACGCTGCGAGGACCGTTCCACGCCGCGCTCGTCCAGGATCGTCACCGCCATGTTGCGACCCATGGCGACGAGAACGCCTTCCGAGTTACGCAGCATGTTGCGGTTCTTGATCTGGATCGTGCCTTCGTAGGACGCTTCCAGGAACGACTGGTCGACCACGTTTGCCGTGCCGCCCAAGTGGAAGGTACGCATGGTGAGCTGGGTACCCGGCTCGCCGATCGACTGCGCCGCGATAACACCGACGGCTTCGCCCATGTTGACCGGCGTACCACGGGCCAAGTCGCGGCCGTAGCAAACCGAGCAAACACCGGTCTGCACTTCGCAGGTCAGTGCCGAGCGAATGCGGATCGACTGGATACCAGCTTTTTCGATCTCGATGACATCCGGCTCGAGGATCATCTTGCCAGCGTCGACAAGGCGCTCACCCGTTACCGGATGATCGATGTTGTCCAGAGCCGTACGACCCAGGATACGAGCGCCGAGCGAGGCAACGACCTGACCGGCGTCCACGATCGCCGTCATGGTGAGGCCCGTTTCCGTGCCGCAATCGACCATGTTGACGATGCAGTCCTGCGCGACGTCGACGAGACGGCGGGTCAGGTAACCGGAGTTCGCGGTCTTCAGGGCGGTATCTGCGAGACCCTTACGGGCACCGTGCGTCGAGTTGAAGTACTCGTTCACGGTCAGGCCTTCCTTGAAGTTCGAGATGATCGGCGTTTCGATGATCTCGCCCGACGGCTTGGCCATCAGGCCGCGCATGCCGCCCAGCTGGCGCATCTGGTTTGGAGAACCACGGGCACCCGAGTGCGACATCATGTAGATCGCGTTCATCTGCTTCTGGCGACCGGTTTCCGGATCGAACTCGACAGCCTTAATGCGGGCCATCATGTCTTCCGCAACCTTTTCGGTCGCCTTGCCCCAGGCGTCTACGACCTTGTTGTACTTTTCGCCCTGAGTGATCAGGCCGTCATTGTACTGCTGCTCGTATTCCTTCACCAGGGCTTCGGTATCACCGACGATCTTTACCTTGGTGTCCGGAATGATCATGTCATCCTTGCCGAAGGAAATGCCGGCCTTGCAAGCATGGGTGAAGCCGAGCTGCATGATCCGGTCGCAGAAGATCACCGTGTCCTTCTGGCCGCAGTGACGGTAGACCGTGTCGATCATCTTGGAGATGTTCTTCTTGGTCATTTCTTGGTTGCAGGTCTCGAACGGCACATTGACGTTCTTCGGCAGAAGCTCGCCGATGATCATACGTCCAGGCGTCGTCTCATAGATCCTGGACTCCAGCTTGCCTTCCGCATTCATGGTCTTGAAGCGGCCTTTGATCTTGGCATGCAGGGTCACGACCTTGTTTTCCAGTGCATGGTGCAGTTCGCCCATGTCGGAAAAGGCCATGCCTTCGCCCGGCTCGTTCTGGTTCATGATCGCCAGATAGTAGAGGCCGAGAACCATGTCCTGCGACGGAACGATGATCGGTGCACCATTGGCGGGGTGCAGGATGTTGTTCGTCGACATCATCAGAACGCGAGCTTCGAGCTGGGCTTCGAGCGACAGCGGCACGTGAACGGCCATCTGGTCGCCGTCGAAGTCGGCGTTGAAGGCCGTGCAGACGAGCGGATGCAGCTGGATCGCCTTGCCTTCGACCAGGATCGGTTCGAAGGCCTGAATGCCCAGGCGGTGGAGCGTTGGTGCGCGGTTCAACAGAACCGGATGCTCGCGAATAACCTCGTCGAGGATATCCCAGACTTCCGGCTTTTCCTTTTCGACCAGCTTCTTGGCCTGCTTGACGGTAGAGGAATACCCCTTGGCGTCGAGGCGGGCGTAGATGAACGGCTTGAAGAGCTCGAGCGCCATCTTCTTGGGAAGACCGCACTGGTGCAGCTTCAGTTCCGGACCGGTGACGATAACCGAACGGCCGGAATAGTCGACGCGCTTGCCGAGCAGGTTCTGGCGGAAGCGGCCCTGCTTGCCCTTCAGCATGTCGGACAGCGACTTCAGCGGACGCTTGTTGGCACCGGTGATGACGCGGCCACGGCGGCCGTTGTCGAACAACGCGTCCACAGATTCCTGCAGCATGCGCTTTTCATTGCGGATGATGATGCCCGGAGCGCGCAGTTCGATCAGGCGCTTCAGACGGTTGTTACGGTTGATGACGCGGCGATAAAGGTCGTTCAGGTCGGACGTCGCAAAACGGCCGCCATCCAGCGGGACCAGCGGACGCAGGTCCGGCGGGATGACCGGCACGACCTTCATGATCATCCATTCCGGGCGGTTGCCGGATTCAATGAAGTTCTCGACGATCTTCAGACGCTTCATCAGCTTCTTCTGCTTCAGATCGGACGTCGTGTCGGCCAGATCCGAGCGCAGGTCGCCGGCGATCTTCTCGAGGTTCATCGAGGCCAGCATTTCGAAGATGGCTTCTGCACCGATCATCGCCGTGAACTGATCTTCGCCGAACTCATCGACGGCGATCATGTATTCCTCTTCCGACAGAAGCTGATTTTCCTTCAGCGACGTCAGGCCAGGCTCGGTGACGATGTAGTTCTCGAAGTAGAGAACGCGCTCGACGTCCTTCAGCGTCATGTCGAGCAAGGTCGAGATACGCGACGGAAGCGACTTCAGGAACCAGATATGGGCAACCGGAGCGGCGAGCTCGATATGGCCCATACGCTCACGGCGAACGCGCGACAGCGTCACTTCGACGCCGCACTTTTCGCAGATGATGCCCTTGTACTTCATGCGCTTGTACTTGCCGCACAGGCACTCATAGTCCTTGATCGGACCAAAGATACGCGCGCAGAACAGGCCGTCACGTTCCGGCTTGAAAGTACGGTAGTTGATGGTTTCCGGCTTCTTGATCTCGCCGTAGGACCACGACAGGATTTTTTCCGGGCTCGCAATTGAAATCCGGATCGAATCGAAGTGCTGTGCGGGCACTGTCGGGTTGAAAAGGTTCATGACCTCTTGGTTCATGCCTGTCTCCTTTAGGGGCGGAAGCCCTCGGCTTGCTATCGGTACCGTCCCAATTCCCGGGAAGGACAGTCCGACGCTCAAAATCGTTATAGCCGCGAAATGCGGCAAAAGTTTCCCGTCACTGCCGGCGGGAACCGGCGGCGGGCGTGACGCGCGCCCTTTTCAGGCGCGCGTCGTTCTGAGCTTATTCTGCTGCGTCGGGCAGCTGGCCGGCTTCCGCCGTCTCGAGCTTGGAATTCTCGAGCTCCACCGACAGGCCCAGTGAGCGCATTTCCTTGACGAGAACGTTGAAGCTCTCTGGAATGCCCGCTTCGAAAGTATCGTCGCCACGGACGATAGCTTCGTAGACCTTGGTGCGGCCGGCGACGTCGTCCGACTTCACGGTCAGCATTTCCTGCAGGGTATAGGCTGCGCCGTAGGCTTCCAGAGCCCAGACTTCCATTTCCCCGAAGCGCTGGCCGCCAAACTGCGCCTTACCACCGAGCGGCTGCTGGGTGACGAGCGAGTACGGACCGATCGAACGCGCGTGGATCTTGTCGTCCACGAGGTGGTTCAGCTTGATCATGTACATGTAGCCGACAGTCACCTGGCGGTCGAACTGTTCGCCGGTACGGCCATCATACAGAACCGACTGACCCGACGGGTTGAGCCCGGCCTTGGTGAGCATCGCTGCCACGTCCGGCTCATGGGCACCGTCGAAAACCGGCGTCGCGATGGACAGGCCACGCTTCGACTGTTCCGCCAGACGAACGAGCGACTCGTCGTCGAAGGTCGAAACCTCGTTATTGGCCTGGCTCTCGTACGCCTCCGTCAGTTCCTTCTTCAGGTCGGTGATGTCGTTCGACTTCCTGTACTCTTCGAGCATGGCCCCGATGCGCTTGCCCATTCCGGCGCAAGCCCATGCAAGGTGGGTCTCGAGGATCTGACCGACATTCATGCGCGAAGGCACGCCGAGCGGGTTCAGAACGATGTCGACATGCGTGCCGTCTTCGAGGAACGGCATGTCCTCGACCGGTACAATGCGCGACACGACGCCCTTGTTGCCGTGACGGCCAGCCATCTTGTCGCCTGGCTGGATCTTGCGCTTCACAGCGACAAAGACCTTGACCATCTTCATGACGCCCGGAGGCATTTCGTCGCCGCGCTGGACCTTTTCGACCTTGTCCATGAAGCGCTGTTCGAGGCGCGACTTGGACTCATCGTACTGGCCACGCAGAGCTTCGATCTCGCCCTGGACCTTTTCGTCCTCGACGGCGAACATCCACCACTGCGAGCGGGGATATTCGGAGACGATGGCGTTGGTCAATTCGACGCCCTTTTTGAAGCCCTTCGGACCGGCAACCGAGACCTGGCCGCGCAGCATGTCGAGCAGACGGCTATAGACGTTGCGGTCAAGAATTGACTGCTCGTCGTCGCGGTCCTTGGCCAGCCGTTCGATTTCCTCGCGCTCGATCGCCATCGCACGTTCGTCCTTCTCGACGCCGTGACGGTTGAAGACGCGAACTTCGACGACCGTGCCGAACGTGCCCGGAGGCATGCGCATGGACGTGTCGCGAACGTCTGAGGCCTTTTCACCGAAGATGGCGCGCAGAAGCTTTTCTTCCGGCGTCATCGGGCTTTCGCCCTTCGGCGTGATCTTGCCAACCAGGATGTCGCCCGGCTGGACTTCGGCGCCGATATAGACGATGCCCGCTTCGTCGAGGTTCTTCAGCGCTTCTTCCGACACGTTCGGAATGTCGCGCGTGATTTCTTCAGGACCAAGCTTGGTGTCACGCGCCATCACTTCGAATTCTTCGATGTGGATGGAGGTGAAGACGTCGTCGGAAACGATACGCTCGGAGAGCAGGATCGAGTCTTCGTAGTTGTAGCCGTTCCAGGGCATGAACGCGACGAGCGCGTTGCGTCCAAGCGCCAGATCGCCCAGGTCCGTAGAAGGACCGTCGGCAATGATGTCGCCCTTGTTCAGGATGTCACCGACGGCGACCAGCGGACGCTGGTTGACGCAGGTGTTCTGGTTGGAACGCTGGAACTTCTGCAGGCGATAGATATCGACGCCGGACTTCGACGGATCGAGATCTTCCGTTGCGCGGATAACGATACGCGTCGCATCCACCTGGTCGACTACGCCGCCACGACGGGCAGCAATCGCTGCACCGGAATCGCGGGCAACGACCGGTTCCATGCCGGTGCCAACGAACGGCGCTTCCGCCCGTACCAGAGGCACGGCCTGACGCTGCATGTTGGAGCCCATCAGAGCGCGGTTCGCGTCGTCGTTCTCGAGGAACGGGATGAGAGCCGCTGCTACTGAAACCAACTGCTTGGGCGAAACGTCCATCAGGTTGATGGTGTCGCGCGGCGACAGCATGACTTCGCCGGCGTGACGGCAAACAACGAACTCTTCGACGAAGTTGCCTTCCGGCGTCAGCTCCGAATTGGCCTGCGCCACGTAGTACTTCGCCTCTTCCATTGCGGAGAGATAAAGCACTTCCTTGGTGACAACGCCGTCGACAATCTTGCGGTACGGGCTTTCGATGAAGCCATACTTGTTGACACGCGCAAAGGTCGCAAGGCTGTTGATCAGACCGATGTTCGGACCTTCCGGCGTTTCGATCGGGCAAATACGGCCATAGTGGGTCGGATGCACGTCGCGGACTTCGAAGCCGGCGCGCTCGCGGGTCAGACCACCCGGTCCAAGAGCCGAAAGACGGCGCTTATGGGTGATTTCCGAGAGAGGGTTCACCTGGTCCATGAACTGCGACAGCTGCGACGAGCCGAAGAATTCGCGAACAGCTGCGGCTGCAGGCTTGGCGTTGATCAGGTCCTGCGGCATGACGGTGTCGATCTCGATCGACGACATCCGCTCCTTGATGGCGCGCTCCATGCGCAGGAGACCCAAACGGTACTGGTTCTCCATCAATTCACCGACCGAACGAACACGGCGGTTGCCGAGATTGTCGATGTCGTCGATTTCACCCTTGCCGTCGCGCAGTTCGACCAGCATCCGGACGACAGCCAGGATGTCGTCCTTGCGCAGCGTGCGGACGGTGTCGGCGACCTCAAGGTCGAGGCGCATGTTCATCTTGACGCGGCCAACGGCGGAAAGGTCATAACGCTCCGCATCGAAGAACAGCGAGTTGAACATGGCTTCCGCGGATTCCATGGTCGGCGGTTCACCTGGCCGCATGACGCGGTAGATGTCAAACAGGGCTTCCTGGCGGTTCTCGTTCTTGTCGGCCGCAAGCGTGTTGCGGATATAGGCGCCGACATTGATGTGGTCGATGCCGAGGACGGGGATTTCGTCGAAGCCGAGCTTGATGATGTCGATCAGGCTGCCCTTGCGCTCGCCGCTTTTGGCATCCAGCGTCATGTCAAGTTCGTCGCCGGCTTCCAGGTAGACTTCACCCGTTTCCGGATTGACGAGATCTTCGGCGATGAAGTTGCCGACCAAGTCCTCGTCGCTGGCCCGAAGAGCCTTGACGCCCTTTTCGGTCAGCTGCTTCAGGAGACGCGGCGTCAGCTTCTTGCCCGATTCAACCACGACTTCGCCGGTGTCGGCGTCGATCATGTCGGACAGGGCCTTCGTGCCCTTCAGCGTTTCCGGCTGGAAGGGAATGCGCCAGCCGTTGCCGTCGCGCTTGTAGATGGACTTCGAGTAGAAGGTCGACAGGATGTCTTCGCCGTCCATGCCGAGCGCCATCAGCAGCGAGGTCACGTGGATCTTGCGGCGACGGTCGATACGCGCGAACACGATGTCCTTGGCGTCGAATTCGATGTCGAGCCAGGAACCACGGTAAGGAATGACGCGAGCGGCAAACAGAAGCTTACCGGAAGAATGGCTCTTGCCCTTGTCGTGGTCGAAGAAAACGCCCGGCGAACGGTGCATCTGGGATACGATGACGCGTTCGGTGCCGTTCACGATGAACGTACCGTTGTCGGTCATCAGCGGCATGTCGCCCATGTAGACGGACTGTTCCTTGATGTCCTTGATGGACTTGGCGCCCGTATCTTCATCGATATCGAACACGATGAGGCGCAGCGTCACCTTCAAGGGCGCAGCATAGGTCAGGTCGCGCTGCCGGCATTCCTCAACGTCGAACTTCGGCTGCTCGAACTCGTAGGATACGAATTCCAGCATGGAAGCGCCGGAAAAGTCGGTGATCGGGAAGACGGACCGGAAGACGGCGTTCAGACCTTCGTCCGGGCGGCCGCCCTTGGGTTCGTCAACCATCAGGAACTGGTCATAGGAAGCCTTCTGAACCTCGATGAGGTTCGGCATTTCCGTGACTTCAGGGATTTTACCAAAAAACTTGCGTACGCGCCTACGACCATTAAACGAAAGGGTCTGAGCCATCGTCGCTCCTTCAAAATTGCATCCGGGCCTGCAACGGACGGGGTTCGCTGGCCAGTCGATCTCCCGTCGATCATGGTATTCTCAATCTCGTCCCACTTCCCCAACGCGCCAGGCCGGATTGCCTTTTCGGTTGAGTTCGAGACCATCCTCTTGAGAACCCATTACCCAGGGACCGTTTTCACGGTTCCTGGGTAATCTGTTCGGAGGAAATCGGCGGGAGAGGAGAGATCCCCTCACCCGCCGCATTCCGATATTACTTAACGTCGACCTTAGCGCCGGCGTCTTCAAGCTTCTTCTTGAGGTCGGCGGCTTCAGCCTTGGAAACGCCTTCCTTGACAGCCTTAGGAGCGGCTTCAACGAGATCCTTGGCTTCCTTGAGGCCCAGGCCGGTGATGGCGCGGACTTCCTTGATGACGTTGATCTTGTTGGCACCGGCTTCAGCGAGGATGACGTCGAACTCGGTCTTTTCTTCTTCGGCAGCAGCCGGAGCAGCACCACCGCCAGCGGCAGCAACAGCAACCGGAGCAGCGGCAGAAACGCCCCACTTTTCTTCGAGCATCTTGGAAAGCTCAGCAGCTTCCAGGACGGTCAGAGCGGAGAGGTCTTCAACGATCTTTGCGAGATCAGCCATTTTGATATTCCTTATATTCGGTTCGATCTGGTTTGATATGAACAGCAAAAAACCACCTTAAGCGGCTTCTTCGTCCTTCTTGGCGTAGGCCGCGAACACGCGGGCAAGCTGGCTTGCCGGTGCGGCGACAACCGTAGCAACGCGGGTAGCCGGGGCGTTCAAGAGGCCCAGCAGCTTGCCGCGAAGCTCGTCCAGCGAAGGCAGGGTCGCAAGCGACTTGACTGCATCTGCTGTGAGCGTGGTTGCACCCATGGCGCCGCCCAGAACAACGACCTTGTCGTTGGTCTTGGCGAAATCCATGACGACCTTGGGAGCCGTTACCGGGTCTTCGCTGTATGCGATCAGCGTCTGACCCTTGAAGAGATTTGACATCCCTTCCGACTCCGTACCCTGAAGAGCGATCTTGGCCAGGCGGTTTTTCGCGACTTTGACGGTGCCGCCAGCAGCACGCATTTTTGAACGAAAATCGTTCATCTGCGCAACTGTGACACCAGCATAGTGGGCCACGACAACCGAACCAGAAGCCTTGAAGACTTCGCTCAGCTCCGTGACAAATTCGCGTTTTTCCGCTCTTTCCACTGTCTGTCTCCAGTTGACGGGACCGCAATCCTGCAGGCCCCATCGGTTTGCCTTTGCCTCAAGGGATCCATGTGTAGGACCCCAAGCGACGCTTGAGGATCCTGTCCCCTCGCTCTGTCGCCACAGGGGCTCCAGGCACAAGGCACACTAGGCTCGAACCGAATTCCAAAGACGCGCAAGGCGCCTTAAAAAATCTCGGGTCTTACCCGTCTCATGCAGGCTTAGCGATTAAGGCCCAAATAAAGGACATTGGACCGCCTGCAATCTCGGACAGGAATTTCCAGGTTTCCCTGAAAAATCCCCGGTCCCAAGGGACCAGGAATTCATGAAGGCCGGAGCCCGAAGGCTCCGGCCGAATTTCGAATCAGGCTGTCACGCTCGACGGATCGATCTTCACGCCCGGACCCATGGTGGACGAGATCGCAACGCGCTTGACGTAATTGCCCTTGGCGCCAGCCGGCTTCGCCTTGATGACGGCATCGGCAAAAGCCTTGATGTTTTCTTCGAGAGCCTTGGCCTCGAAGGAAGCCTTGCCGATACCGGCATGAACGATACCCGCCTTTTCGACGCGGAATTCGACAGCGCCACCCTTGGAAGCCTTGACCGCTCCCGTGACATCCATCGTGACCGTGCCAACCTTCGGGTTCGGCATCATGCCACGCGGGCCGAGAACCTTGCCGAGGCGACCGACGAGCGGCATCATGTCGGGTGTCGCAATGCAGCGATCGAAATCGATCTTGCCGCCCTGGACGATTTCGACGAGATCCTCAGCGCCGACGATGTCTGCACCGGCTGCCTTGGCTTCGTCAGCCTTGGCGCCACGTGCGAAAACGGCAACGCGAACGTCACGGCCGGTGCCGTTCGGCAGGTTGACGACGCCACGGACCATCTGGTCGGCATGACGCGGATCGACGCCGAGGTTCATCGAAATCTCAACGGTTTCGTCAAACTTGGCAGTTGCCCGTTCCTTGACCATCGAAATGGCTTCCGGGAGAGCGATCAGCTTTGTCGGATCGACGCCTTCGCGGATCTTCTGAATACGCTTTGCAAGCTTTGCCATGTTACGCCACCACTTCCAGACCCATGGCGCGGGCAGAGCCCTCGATCATGGCCATTGCGCCTTCGATATCGGCAGCGTTCAGGTCCTTCATCTTGGCTTCGGCGATCGTCTTGATCTGAGCCTTGGTGAGCTTGCCTGCAGTTGCGCCCTTGCCCGGGGTCTTGGAACCCGAGGTGATCTTCGCTTCCTTCTTCAGCCAGTAGCTAACCGGAGGCTGCTTCATAGCGAAGGTGAAGGACTTGTCCTGGAAATAGGTGATGACGACCGGGATCGGCATGCCCTTTTCCATTTCCTGCGTGGCGGCATTGAACGCCTTGCAGAATTCCATGATGTTGATGCCACGCTGACCAAGCGCCGGGCCGATCGGCGGGGACGGGTTTGCCGATCCTGCCTTGACCTGAAGCTTGAGCTGGCCTGCTACCTTCTTAGCCATATCTCTCTGCCTTTCATGACGGACCGATCAATCGGCCCTGCTATGCCGGACATGCCGGCGGCTGCGGTTGCGTGGTTCGGTCGAAACATCCGGCTAAAGATGCCTTCCTCCCACGCGGCTGCGGCAAATGCCGCACGAGGCAGCCGCATCAGCGGCAGCCCCATTCTAAAACATCAGACCTTCTCGACCTGAGCATATTCCAACTCGACCGGCGTCGCGCGGCCGAAGATCGACACTTCCACCTTGAGGCGGGAGCGCTCCTCGTCGACATCCTGGACGGTGCCGTTGAACGAGGCGAATGGGCCGTCGGAAACCCGAACCTGCTCGCCGATCTCAAACGAGATCGAGGATTTCGGCCGCTCGACGCCTTCCTGGACCTGGCCCAGGATGCGCTCGGCTTCGAAATCCGGGATCGGCACCGGCTTGTTGTCCGAACCGAGGAAGCCGGTCACCTTCGGCGTGTTCTTGATCAGGTGGTAAGCCTCGTCGGTGAGGTTTGCCCGCACCATGACGTAACCCGGGAAGAACTTGCGCTCCGAATCGACCTTGCGGCCGCGACGGACTTCCACAACCTTTTCGGTGGGAACCAGGATCTTCTCGAAAAGATGCTCAAGCCCTTTCTGGCGAGCCTTGTTTTCGATGTCCTCGGCAACCTTCTTCTCAAAATTCGAATATGCGTGGACGATGTACCAGCGCGCCGCCATTTTCATTCTCCAGAATCAAACGCTGACGTTCAGTACCAAACGTATCAACCAGCCAATCAGCTGGTCGGCAGCGAAGAAAAACAGGGCGGCAAAGACAACCATGACAAGCACCATAGCCGTCGAAATCGTCGTCTCGCGACGAGACGGCCAAGTTATCTTCGATGCTTCGGAGCGAACCTGCCGAAAGAACGTCATCGGATTGGTTTTGGATGCCATCTATTGCCCACGCAATTACGGCGCGTAAAGCCGAACTCACTCAGCCCCACGCACCGCGTGTCTGTTTTACCCTACATAAACACCCGATTCCCTTTACACAAGAGGAAAAACAGTGTTCGATGAACTTTCGCCGACATGAGCGGCGCCTCCTCCAAACAGCCTCACGCAGAGCACGCAAGTTCTATCAGGAAATGGCAGGGGCAGCCGGGCTTGAACCGACGACCTGCGGTTTTGGAGACCGCCGCTCTACCAACTGAGCTATACCCCTTCGCCTTCGACAAGCCGCGGTTCAATCTTGTGATCGTCCTCGCGTCGCCGGCTGCCGCTCCCTTTAAGGCGACGCGTCGCACTTGGCAAGTGCGTTTTTGCAGATCCCCTATCTATCTGAATTTGCCGCTAAGCCGGTCGGAAACTTCCCCCACACGGATTGTCGAGAGTGCGGGTTCGGAAGGGCCGACCAGCATCTCCTTGCCGGGCAGGTCTATGCTCGTGGGCAGGAGACCGGTAATCGGATGCCGGCGCTCCTGCGGCACGGGAAGCCTTTTCCAGGCCAGCCGCGGCGGGACGGCGACGTAGGCATCAGGCTCGTTGACGAGCTGACCCATCACGCGGGCGGCAATGGTTTCGGCAGCAAGCCGGCGGCCTTCGGGATGGTAGAAGTTACCCTTGATCTGGATGGCGCCGGCCAGCGCGCTGATGAAGTCGGCCAGCAGATTTTTGTCGATCGGCTCCGGGTGGCGCCAGAAGCTGTCGATGCCGCCCTGATGAGTCAGGCCCGAAATATCGTAGACGGCAGCCCCCAGCGTAATGGTCGGCACATTGGCGCGCAGGCTCTGGATGCCCGTCGTGGAATTGACGACGACGACACCGGCGGAGCGCTTCAGGATGCCGCCGAGTTCGCCTTCCTCAATAAACACGACGCGGTCCCTGACGCGGTATTTGGCAGCGGTCTCCATGACCACCTTGCTCCAAGCTTCCAGGTCGTTGTCGAGAGGATGCTGCTTGACGAGGAGCCGGCTGCGGTCGGGCGCATAGCGCGCGAAAGACTGGATGACCTGATCGAGCATCTGCGAAAGATGCCGATAGGGCGAATTGCCGCGGATCTGGTAATCGCTCTGGAGCTGAAGCGCCAGAAGATAGGTCGACGGCGAATCGTCCGAGAAGAAGTTTTCCGGAAGCCGGTGACGGCGACGCGTCATGCGCGGCAGCCAGGACAGGTAGTCCAGAAGCGGATCGTAATATTTGTCCGACTTGTAGAAAGGAAACAAAGGCCGGCCGAAATAGGAAGCGAGATTATAGACCACCTCATTGGTGGCTTCCTGGTTGAAGGTATGGGCGTAATGCGGCACCATATCAGGCGCCTCGACCTTCGCGGCAATCCGGCGGATATGCTCAGGGTCGTTCGGGAAGTGAGAGAAACGGCCCATGCCGTCGCGCTCGAGCGTGATCCAGTCCGGCCTCAGATATCCGAATTCTACCGCATAACACCGGACACCCAGCTTTCGTCCCACCCGCGCCGCAAGGCGATGATAGGGAAGCCGATCCGCATAATAAAGAATGTCGGTGATGCCTTCGCGGCGAATGAGTTCCGTCAGATAGCGGGGCCAGGCACGCAATGTCCCGCGGTAATTAATGGCACCGCCCTTGCGCCAGTAGAGAAGATCGCCGAATGAGAAATTGACCCGCTTGGTGCCGATGCCCTGGGCCTCGAAAGCGTCCGCCAGCTGACGCCAGAAACTCGAGGGAGGACCTTGCAGAAAAAGCACCTTAGTCATACGAGAGCCGCTACCTTACTTATCAAAGCCCCGAAAAATCGGTCACGAAACGGTTGTATTCGGCTATTTGTCAATAAAGACCAATTGATATTTCGACCAATCAAGCTCCCCCGTCAATGCCAAACCATGTATCGGTGCATCAGATGTTTCAGGAGGTGTGACATGAAAACACGTACCTTCCTCCTCCTGCAGGGACCGGCCTCACCTTTTTTTAGGCTTCTTGGCGATGCCCTGACCGAGCAAAATGTTTCGGTTCGCCGAATCATCTTCAGCCTGGGTGATGCAGTCTTCTGGTGGCCGAAAAATGGCGACTGGTTCTTAAAGCCGCGTGAGCAATGGCACGATTATCTGCTTGCCTATATGAAAGATAATGACGTCACAGATCTCGTCATGCTGGGCGACGGCCGGCCGGTGCATGCAGTTGCGGCTGATCTCGGTATCGGTCTTGGTGTCCGGGTGCATATCCTCGAGCATGGCTATCTGCGGCCCGATTGGCTGACACTTGAGCCTGATGGCATGTCAGCCCATTCCCGCTTCCCGCAGGAGCCGGAAAGGATCCGGGCGCTTGCAAACGGCGCACCACCTGTGACGACCGTCAGGTTCGGCTCAAGCTTCCTCACCTATGCGCTTTACGACCTCGCCTATCACATTCCCAACGTGGCGCTCGGCTGGCTCGTTCACCCCCATTATCGAACCCATGGTCCCGTCCATCCCCTGGTGGAATATGCCGGCTGGATCGGCAAGGCGCTGACGTCGCGGAGCCGTCGGAACGCTGCCGGCAAGGCCATTGCCGCCTGGCTAGGCCAAGCAGGCCACGCCACGCCACGCTTTCTTTTCCCGCTGCAGTTGCCCGGCGACTACCAGATCATCCGGCATGCCCCCGGCGGCGACCTTTTTCAGATCGTCGACGGCGTCATCCAGTCCTTCGCATTATCGGCGCCTGACGATGCTAGGCTGCTGTTCAAGGTTCATCCGATCGACAACGGACTTTCCCGCTGGCCTCAACGGATTGGTGATGCGGCCGAACGTCTCGGCGTCTCCAATCGCGTCTTCCTGGCCGACGGCGGCAATACCGACGACTTGATCGACAAGGCCACGGGCGTCGTCGTGGTCAATTCCACGGTCGGGCTTTCGGCGCTTGCTGCCGGCAAACCGGTGATAGCGCTCGGCTCTGCCATCTACGATATTCCGGGCCTGACGTCGCAGGAGCGGCTTGCCGATTTCTGGGTTGCCCCCCCGGGTCCCGATATGGCGCTCTTCGACCAATTCACGCGCGCTCTGGCAGCGACAACGCAGGTGCGTGGCGGATTTATCGGCCGAGAGGCGCTCAAGCAGGGCGTGAACAACGTGGCAAAGCGCCTAATGGAAGAAGAAGAGCGGCTTCCCCTCGCCTATCGCAGGTCGCGCGGCGCGACACCTTTCCGCTACGAGAGCGAACTCTTTTCGACAAGCTGACTCTGGGTGAGCTGCCTGGATTGACTCAGGGTAAGGTCTTTGAAGCAAAAAGCCCCGCCGTTTCCGGCAGGGCTCCTTCTAGTCCAAGACGATGATCGATTACTCGGTGATCGAAGCAACGGTGCCGGCGCCGCCATAGATCGCGCTGGCGCGATCTATGAACTTTGGTGCCGTCGGCAGCTTTCGCCGCCGTCGCCCGATCTCGTTACCCGATGATCGAGGCGACGATGCCGGCGCCGCCATAGATCGCGCTGGCGCGATCTATGAACTTTGGTGCCGTCGGCAGCTTTCGCCACCGTCGCCCGATCTCGTTACTCGATGATCGAGGCGACGATGCCGGCGCCGACGGTACGACCGCCTTCGCGGATCGCGAAGCGCAGCTTTTCTTCCATCGCGATCGGAACGATCAGCTCGACTTCAACGGTGACGTTGTCGCCAGGCATAACCATTTCCGTGCCTTCCGGAAGCGACACGATGCCGGTCACGTCCGTGGTGCGGAAGTAGAACTGCGGACGGTAGTTGGTGAAGAACGGCGTATGACGGCCGCCTTCTTCCTTCGTCAGAATGTAGGCTTCGGCCATGAACTTCTTGTGCGGCTTGACCGAACCGGGCTTGCAAAGGATCTGGCCACGCTCGACGCCGTCACGGTTCACACCGCGAACCAGTGCGCCGATGTTGTCGCCGGCCTGGCCCTGGTCGAGCAGCTTGCGGAACATTTCAACGCCGGTCACCGTCGTCTTGGAGGTGGCGCGGATGCCGACGATTTCGACTTCTTCGCCAACCTTGACAATGCCACGCTCGACGCGGCCGGTCACAACCGTACCACGGCCCGAGATCGAGAACACGTCTTCGATCGGCATCAGGAAGGGCTGGTCGATCGGACGCTCAGGCGTCGGGATGTAAGCGTCAACCGCTGCCATCAGTTCGCGGATCGCGTCTTCGCCGATCTTCTTGTCGGAATCTTCCAGAGCGGCCAGAGCCGAACCCTTGACGATCGGAATGTCGTCGCCCGGGAAGTCGTAGGACGACAGAAGTTCGCGAACTTCCAGCTCGACGAGCTCCAGAAGCTCGGCGTCGTCGACCTGGTCGACCTTGTTCAAGAACACGACAATCGCCGGAACGCCAACCTGACGGGCGAGCAGGATGTGCTCGCGGGTCTGCGGCATCGGGCCGTCGGCGGCCGAGCAAACCAGGATCGCGCCATCCATCTGGGCGGCACCGGTGATCATGTTCTTTACATAGTCGGCGTGGCCGGGGCAGTCGACGTGCGCGTAGTGGCGGGCCGGCGTCTCGTATTCGACGTGAGCCGTCGAAATGGTGATGCCGCGGGCCTTTTCTTCCGGCGCAGCGTCGATCTGGTCATAGGCCTTGAACTCGCCGAAATACTTCGTGATCGCAGCCGTCAGCGACGTCTTGCCATGGTCAACGTGACCAATCGTGCCAATGTTGACGTGAGGCTTGTTGCGCTCAAACTTGCTCTTTGCCATTGAATGCTTCCTGTGAACATAAGAGGTGGACCCGGCGACCGGGTTTGGTGTCGCCGTTTAAGGGTTTCCACCAGAATGCGCAAGACATAATTACGAACCGCGCCGGCACAAGGGGAAGGCGCGAAATCGCCCGAATGCACGGCTCGCCGTAAACCATCCGGCGCCCTGCTGCCAGCGTCGCAACTGACAGTTCTAGATGGACAGGAGCCGACGAAAACCCAATCGGGATCCTCGCCGGCTTGAAAGAGGACCGGCTGCTTATTTGCCCGCGGACTTCAGCGAGTTGATGATGGCCATCAATTCCTTGCCGTGCTTTTCCTGCTCGCCCTTCGTACCCCAGTAGGTGATGACCAGGAGCTTGCCAGGCTTTGGCGAAACGAGCGACAGGCCGATGCTGGCAGGGCCGTCCTTGTCGGTGCCGCTCCAATCAAAATTGGCCATCTTCATACCGTTGAACGTGTCCTCCGACTGCTTCTGCGTCGATGCGTCGATCTTCACGCCATTGCTTTCCAGAAACTCGACGGCGTCGTCGATCACCTTGTCCGTGCTTTTCTCATCCGCGACGTCGATCGACAGATAAATAGCCGAGTCATCGGACGTCGCCTGGATGCCGCTTTCGGTCTCCTCCGGCTCCCATGCATCGGGTATGGTGATCTGGGCAACGGGCGCATCGCTCGGGAAGGTAAGTGTTTCTGCAAATGAGGCGGAGGGCAGCAGCATAATGGCAGCGGCCGCAGCAAGGAGCATCTTGGTCATGGAAGGTTCCGTCAGAGGATGAAATCGGCTTATGCCGCTCACTTCCATAGCGCGGATGTACTGACCTGTCGCAGCCGGAATGCTTGCGAACAATGAAATCGCTGAAAATGGTAAAGGTGAAAAAGTGGAGCGGGTAGCGGGAATCGAACCCGCGTATTCAGCTTGGAAGGCTGCTGCTCTACCATTGAGCTATACCCGCGGCGTGGTCCGATCAGAGACGAATGGTGGAGAGAGTTGGATTTGAACCAACGTAGGCTGAGCCAACGGATTTACAGTCCGTCCCCTTTAACCACTCGGGCATCTCTCCAGTTTTTCGTCCGGATCGTTTAGACCAAGTTCGTCAGATTTTGAAGCTTGCCGCCCCTCAATCTGCGCCGCGTATATGACCGCCTCGTCTGCGTCTGTCAACACGAGGAAGAAGCAAAAATGACGAAAATAAATCAACCCCCTTCCCGCGCCTTTCGATGTGCGGGGTTTGCCGGAATGGCGGCAAACGCTATAAGACCTCATGGCCAAAGACGATAACCAAGACAAATCCACCCGCGACACCCATTACGCAACGCTTAGGCGGGCCGTGCGTGACGCAAAGCGCGAGCGAGGAGAAATTCCGACGCCGCAGCAAAGACGGCCAAAGTCCAACAAGGACTGGAAACCGCCGCAGCTGCAGCCCGATGAGGTTTTTCTGTACGGACTGCATACGGTTCGCGCCGCTCTCGACAACCCGCAGCGCAAGCTCATCAAATTGTCCGTGACGCAGAATGCTTTTGCACGCCTCGATATCGGCGAGCCGGAGACGTTGAAGTTCCCGGTCGAGTTCGTTTCGCCGCAGGACATAGACAAGGTGCTGGGGCCGGAGGCAATCCATCAGGGTGTCATGCTGGAAACCCGCCCTCTGCCGGCACGTCGGCTCGAGGCGCTGAAGGCCAGCCCACTTCTTCTGGTTCTTGATCAGGTGACAGACCCGCACAATGTCGGTGCCATCATGCGCTCGGCAGTCGCCTTCGGTGCCGGTGCGGTCGTCACCACCCAGAGACATAGCCCGACGGAATCCGGCGTATTGGCCAAATCGGCTTCCGGTGCGCTGGAACTCATTCCCTATATTCAGGTCACCAATCTCGCCGATGCGCTTGGAGAACTCCACAAGCTTGGTTTCCAGACGATCGGCCTCGATTCCGAGGGGCCTGCGCCACTTGAGGGCACTTTTGCAGGCGAGCGAATAGCACTTGTATTGGGCTCGGAGGGCAAGGGCTTGCGGCAGAAGACGCGAGAAACGGTGACGGCGCTGGCCAGGCTCGACATGCCAGGCGAAATCAAGTCGCTGAATGTCTCGAATGCGGCCGCGGTTGCGCTTTATGCGAGCCGCCAGCATCTTTCGAAGAACGGCTAGGTGCATTCCTAATGTCCATGCTCGACATATTCGAGGCTGCCGCCCTTTCTGCCGGCAGAGCAATCCTGGAAATCCGTGATGCCGGTCCGACGACACACTACAAGGCCGACTGCTCGCCGGTGACCGAGGCGGACGAGCGCGCTGAGCGGATCATCCTCGATGCCCTGACGAAGCATTATCCACACATACCGGCGATCGCCGAAGAAGCCGTTGCCCGCGGCGACATCCCATCAGTCGAGAACGGCTCCTTCTTTCTCATCGATCCTCTTGACGGAACCAAGGAATTCGTCGGCGGACGCGACGATTTCACGGTGAACATCGCCCTGATCGAGGCTGGTCGACCTGCCGTCGGTTTCGTCTATGCGCCGGCGCTCGGCCTTGCCTATGGGGGTGCTGACGGCGTGGCCTGCAAGCTTCTGATCGCCGAAGATTTCACGGTGGTGAGCCGCACCGCGATCCGCGCCTCTACTATGCGCCAGCCGCCGATCGCGGTCGCCAGCCGATCGCACCGCACCACGGAAACCGATGCTTTTCTGGTTAGGTCTCAGGCGTCCGAAATCCGCTCCATCGGCTCCTCGCTGAAATTCTGCCTCTTGGCAGAGGGCGAGGCCGACATCTATCCCCGCTTCAGCCGAACCATGGAGTGGGATACGGCCGCCGGAGACGCCGTATTACGGGCGGCAGGCGGCGAGACTTCGGGCAAAGACGGCTCTCCGCTGCAATACGGCAAGCTCGGCTGCAGCCAGGACACGCGGTTCGAGAATCCCGACTTCATCGCCTATGGCGCCCGCCCTCGCCCATCATCGGCGGATTGAGCCAAGGGGTCGAGGTCGCCAAAGCAAGCGTTGCATTAAAACGCGGATACGCTAGGTAGCCCGCATACAGTGCGTTTACGAGGTAGAATATGCGTATCGTGATGGTTGGGTCGGGTTATGTCGGCCTTGTTTCTGGAGCATGCTTTGCGGATTTCGGCCATGAGGTCGTGTGCGTCGACAAGGCGGAGGACAAGATCGAGGCGCTGAAGAATGGCGTCATCCCGATCTTTGAGCCGGGCCTCGACCAGTTGGTCGAGAACAACGTCGAGGCCGGCCGCCTATCCTTTACCACGGAACTGGCAGGACCCGTCTCCGAGGCGGACGTGGTCTTCATCGCCGTCGGCACGCCGTCGCGTCGTGGCGACGGCCATGCGGATCTGGGCTATGTCCACGCCGCCGCGGCCGAAATCGCCGCAGCCGTGAAAGGCTTTACCGTGGTCGTCACCAAGTCCACAGTGCCGGTCGGCACCGGCGACGAAGTCGAGCGCATCATCCGCGAAACCAATCCGGGCGCCGACGTTGCCGTCGTCTCCAACCCGGAATTCCTGCGCGAAGGGGCGGCGATCGAGGACTTCAAGCGTCCCGACCGGATCGTCGTCGGACTTTCCGACGAACGCGCCCGTGCGGTGATGACGGAAGTCTACCGACCGCTTTATCTCAACCAGTCGCCGCTGCTGTTCACCTCCCGGCGCACCTCCGAATTGATCAAGTATGCGGCCAATGCCTTCCTCGCCATGAAGATCACCTTCATCAACGAGGTCGCCGATCTGTGCGAAAAGGTCGGCGCCGATGTCCAGGACGTGTCGCGCGGCATCGGGCTCGACGGTCGTATCGGCAGCAAATTCCTGCATGCGGGCCCCGGCTATGGCGGATCCTGCTTTCCCAAAGACACATTGGCGCTGGCCAAGACCGCCCAGGATTACGACAGCCCCGTCCGCCTTATCGAAACGACGATCGCCATCAACGACAACCGCAAGCGCGCAATGGGCCGCAAGGTCATCGCAGCTGCCGGCGGTGATGTGCGCGGCAAAAAGATTGCCGTCTTCGGGCTGACCTTCAAGCCGAACACCGACGACATGCGCGACAGCCCGTCGATCGCCATTGTCCAGGCGCTGAAGGATTCCGGCGCGATCGTTTCCGGCTATGATCCCGAAGGCATGGAGAATGCCCGCCAGATGATGGAGATAGATTTCGCCACCAGCCCCTACAAGGCGGCCGAAGGCGCCGATGTGGCGGTCCTGGTGACCGAATGGAACGCATTTCGGGCGCTCGACCTCAACCGGTTGAAATCGGTGATGAACTCGCCGGTGCTTGTCGACCTCCGCAATGTTTATCGCGCCGCAGAAGTCGAAGCGCACGGTTTTGCTTATCACGGCGTCGGCAAGGCAGTCTGATCGACGCGAAGCTCCGGACGCCGATTCGCAGGCGGTAGCTTCCTTTGACCAGTTGTAGATATGGCCGCTACATGGCGGCCATTTGCATCTCAGACAGTTCTCATTTGTTTTGGTCGAGCGCGTGCGGCGATGACTGCTGCTCTGGCGGATTTCCATCCCCCGACATTAAGTACATGACGCCGACGACAATCACGACCAAGACTGCCAGCCCCATCAGAATTCTATTGTCGCGCATCTCGCTCTCCTTCGCAGGCTAAACAAGACCCATGCCGCGTGGTTCCTTGAGAGGTGATGCTCTGCTTTCCGCTCTCCGCATCGCTGCGGTAAAGACGAAGGCTGAACATCGGCATAGGAACGCCACAGGCAGCGTTGGAACGTCTTCACAAATTAAGTGCTTGAAAATGGTGCCCCCGGCAGGGTTCGAACCCGCGACCCCCTGATTACAAATCAGGTGCTCTACCAACTGAGCTACAAGGGCAACCGTGACAGGGGAGTTAGCAGATTCTCATTTGCTGTAAAGAAGAAATTGAATTCGGAATGCAAGACACGTCGATTGGCATGAACTCGGCGGTTCGTGAACGTAAAGGTGCTTGTTTACAGGGCGCCTTTTCCTGTACCTAACTGCCACCCTCGGCAGCATTCCGTCGTGCCTGTCAATCAAGTTAGCGTCCCGTGTGTGCCCATAGGGCGGCGGCTTCGTCAAAGGTTGTTCATGTCGTCCAGCCCACTCAAGCTTTCTTTTATCGCCTCCCCGGCCCCCGAGGCGCAGGCCGGCCTTGAAGAACTTGCCGGCCTTTACGGCAACCTGCCGATGGCGGAGGCAGATGTCGTCGTCGCCCTCGGCGGCGACGGCTACATGCTGCAGACGCTCCATGAGACGATCAATACGGGCAAGCGGGTTTACGGCATGAACCGCGGCTCGGTCGGCTTCCTGATGAACGACTACCGTTCCGATGGGCTGCAGGAGCGCATCCTTGCTGCGGTCGAGAACGAGTTCCATCCCTTGAGGATGACGACCGTCAATGCCGATGGCTCGACTTCCGTGGCTCTTGCCATCAACGAAGTTTATCTTTTCCGCCAATCCTATCAGGCGGCCAAGCTGCGGGTGATCATTGACGGCCATGTCCGGCTGGAGGAACTGATCTGCGATGGTCTGATGATCGCCACGCCGGCGGGCTCGACCGCCTATAACCTTTCCGCCCATGGACCGATCCTGCCGTTGGAAGCCCCCCTGCTGGCGATGACGCCCGTCTCGGCGTTTCGGCCGCGGCGGTGGCGAGGTGCGCTTCTGCCGAATCACGTTTGCGTCGAGATCGAGATCCTCGAGGCCGACAAGCGTCCGGTCAACGCGGTGGCCGACAATGCCGAGGTCAAATCGGTCCTCCATGTGCGCGTGGCGCAGTCGACCGAACTAACGGCGCGCATTCTTTCCGACCCTGACCATTCCTGGTCCGAGCGGATCCTGGCCGAACAGTTCAACAACTAACCGCCGACCCTAGGGCCAGCACCGGCCAATAAAAAAGCGGCGGGTTGAACCGCCGCTTTTCCTTGGCATGTTCAAGCTGCCGGATTATTCCACGTCAGTCACTTCTACATCCGGCTTGCCGCTGATCCGGTGCGCAAGCGCCGCTTCCATAAACTCGTCAAGCTCGCCATCGAGAACATCGCCGGGAGCCGTGCTTTCGACGCCGGTGCGAAGATCCTTCACCAGCTGGTACGGTTGCAGCACGTAGGACCTGATCTGGTGACCCCATCCAATATCGCTCTTGGATGCCGCTTCCGCATTGGCGGCCGCTTCCCGCTTCATCAGTTCCGCTTCATAGAGACGGGCACGCAGCATGTCCCAGGCCTTGGCGCGGTTCTTGTGCTGCGAGCGTTCCTGCTGGCACTGAACGACGATGCCGGACGGCATATGGGTGATGCGCACGGCCGAGTCGGTCGTGTTGACGTGCTGTCCACCTGCGCCTGAGGAGCGATAGGTATCGATGCGGCAATCGCTTTCGTTGATCTCAATATTGATGGATTCATCCACAACTGGATAAACCCAGATCGACGAGAAGGACGTGTGGCGGCGGGCATTGCTGTCATAGGGCGAGATGCGCACCAGCCGGTGGACGCCCGATTCCGTTTTCAGCCAGCCGAAGGCATTGTGGCCCTTGACCAGGATAGTCGCAGACTTGATGCCGGCTTCTTCGCCGTCATGTACTTCGAGAAGCTCGACCTTGAAGCGCCGGCGCTCGGCCCAGCGGGTATACATGCGCAGAAGCATGTTGGCCCAGTCTTGGCTTTCGGTACCGCCAGCGCCTGAATGAACTTCCACATAGGTGTCGTTGCTGTCGGCCTCGCCGGACAGCATGGCCTCGACCTGCCGGCGCGCCGCCTCGACCTTCAACGTCTTCAGCGCCTCTTCGGCCTCCTTGACGATGGCCTCGTCGCCCTCTTCCTCGCCGAGTTCGATCAGCTCGATATTGTCGTTGAGCTGGGTGTCGATCGCCTTGACGCTGCTAATGCTGTCATCGAGATGCTGGCGCTCGCGCATCAGCTTTTGGGCTTCGGCCGCATCGTTCCAGAGGTTCGGATCCTCGGCCTTGTTGTTCAACCAGTCCAGCCGCCTTATCGCCTGGTCCCAGTCAAAGATGCCTCCTCAGCAGGCTTATGGCCTGCTTGATTTCGTCGACTATATTGATGATTTCCGCACGCATGGCGCCTGTTCTTCTCTCGGTCTTTTTCGTGTTTGAAGTGCCGTCGACATAGTTGGGCAGGCAGCTGATGTAAAGAGCCGCCGCCAGCTGTCGACGTGATCTCAGAAGAGACCGGCGGCTCCTGACGTGACCGCCTGCTGGGCTTGAGGCGAAGACTCCAGGATCTGGTCCTGGGACATGTATTCGCCCTCACCGATCATATGGAAGACATCGGCCGGGCCTGTACCAGGCTTGAAGGCCTCGGTGATCGTATCCGGCTGGCCATCCATGGCCATCATGCCCGTCTTGCGGTTGACGGGGATTAACTGCATGCCGTCCGGAACATGGAATTTCTCGGCCGGTGTCAGCTTGGCGGCCTCGGCTAGGAACTGGCCGAAGATTGGGGCCGCAAGACCGCTGCCGGTGCCGGCACGACCAAGCGGCGTCGGCGTATCATAGCCAACATAAAGACCGGCCACGAGATTGGGGGTGAAGCCCACGAACCAGGCATCTTTCTCGTCATTGGTCGTGCCCGTCTTGCCGGCGACGTCGCGGTCCTTGACGGGGATCTTACCGGCGGCGGTGCCCCGCTGCACGACGCCCTGCATCATCGAGGTGATCTGGTAGGCCGTCATCGGGTCGAGCACCTGCTCGCGGTTGTCAACCAGGACCGGTTCCTCCTGATTACTCCAGTTGTTGGCATTGCAGCCGTCGCAGGCACGCTCTTCGTGGCGGAAGATGGTCTTGCCATAACGGTCCTGGATGCGGTCGATGACGGTCGGCTTGATCTGCTTGCCGCCATTGGCAATGACAGCATAGGCAGAGACCATGCGCATCACTGTCGTTTCGCCTGATCCGAGCGACATGGCGAGGACAGGCAGCATCTTGTCGTAGATGCCGAAGCGTTCGGCATATTCGGCAACCAGTTCCATGCCCATGTCCTGGGCCAAACGCACGGTCATCTGGTTGCGTGACTTTTCGATGCCGGTGCGCAGGGTCGACGGGCCACCGGCTTCGCCACCATAATTTTCCGGCTTCCAGACCTGGCCGCCGGTCACGATCTCGATCGGCGCGTCGAGAATAACCGACGCAGGCGTGTAGCCATTGTCGAGAGCGGCCGCATACACGAACGGCTTGAACGACGATCCGGGCTGACGCATGGCCTGGGTGGCACGGTTGAATTCGGACTGCGCATAGGAGAACCCGCCGACCATGGCAAGGACGCGGCCCGTGGTCGGATCCATGGCGACGAAGCCGCCCTGCACCTTCGGCGGCTGCCGCAGGCGGTAGGCCTTCGACTTCGGTGCCGTCTCCTCCACATAGATCACGTCGCCCGGCTTGAGGACGCCTTCGGGGCCCTTTGCCGTCTTGCGTGTACCGGCCGGGTCCCGGTAGGCCCATTTCATGTCATCGGCGGCAATCGTTCCCGTTTCCCGCGCGGAATCCACCTTGCCCGCACCGTCCATGCCGGGACGGAGACCGATCTCGACTGCCTTAGTGGAGACGCTAAGCACAACCGCGATCTTCCATTCCGGCACGTCGCGCAGATCAACGGCCTTGCCGTCGGCAATCGCCTTGGCCAAGGAGACGCCCCAGTCCGGCGAAACATCGACAGCGGTTATCGGCCCGTGGAAGCCCCTGCGCTCGTCGTATTCGATAAGGCCGTTCTGGAGCGCGGCGCGGGCGATGATCTGCAGGTTGGGATCCAGCGAGGTGCGCACCGAAAGGCCGCCTTCATAGAGTGCCTTGTCGCCATAGCGTTCGATCAACTGGCGGCGCACCTCCTCCGAGAAGAAGTCCGAGGCAAACACCTGCCCGCCGCCGCGGCGCTGCTTGACGCCGAGCGGCTGCTTCTTGGCCTCTTCGGCATCTGCCTGGGTGATGTAACCGTTCTCGGCCATTCGATCGACGACCCAGTTGCGCCGCTCGATGGCGGCAGCTTCGTGCCGGAAGGGATGATAATTGTTCGGACCCTTCGGCAGCGCCGCCAGATAGGCAGCTTCCGCCGTGGTCAGTTCGGTCACCGATTTATCGAAGTAGGTCAGTGCCGCACCAGCAATCCCGTAGGCGTTAAGGCCAAAGAAGATCTCGTTCAGGTAAAGCTCGAGGATCTTGTCCTTGGAATAGGTCTGCTCGATACGGAATGAAAGAATGGCTTCCTTGACCTTCCGGTCCATCGTCTGGTCGTTGCTGAGAAGGAAGTTCTTCGCCACCTGCTGGGTGATCGTCGACGCCCCCTCGGGACGCCGACCGGAGCCGAAATTCTGCAGGTTGTTGAGGATGGCGCGCCCGAGGCCAGAAATGTCGACGCCCGGATGGTTGTAGAAGTTCTTGTCTTCGGCCGACAGAAAAGCGGCCTTGACGCGGTCCGGCATGGCCTGGATCGGCAGGAACAGGCGCCGCTCGCGCGCATATTCCGACATCAAGGCGCCATTGCCGGCATGCACGCGGGTTGCAACCGGCGGCTCATAGGCGCTCAGCACGGCATAATCGGGCAGATCCTTGGTGACGCCATTCAGATAAATGGCAACGGCCGCGGCAACGCCCAGGAAAAGGACGCAGGCCATCCCAAAGAAGTACCCAATCAGTCTGATCATGTCTGAGCTACCGTTCAGCTTTCCATCGGCGCGCTTTGCGCACCATCGCATGGTTGGACGCGTTTTGCACGGTCGTTGCGCTAGCGCAAGGCATCCGAGGGATCAATCGACCGTTATCGGCGCGCCTAGTCATGGCCGAGTAACCGCCTGAATGTGAGGAAAATAGGGCTTCCCACAGGATTTCAGCCGATTGGCCTAAACGGCCGAACCCCTGTGGCAGGCGCAACACGCGCAGACGGCAGAACACCTGAAAAACGGGATCAGCCACCGTTGGCGAGCGCGCGCGCACGGTAGCGGTCGACGGCATTGCTGATAAGCCCAGCCAACTTGTTGCGCCACGCATCATCGAGCAGCAGTTTCTCGTCCTCCGGGTTGGAAAGGAAGCCGAGCTCGAGGAGCACGGAGGGAATATCGGGGGCGCGCAGAACCTGGAAACTCGCCTGACGATGCGGGTTGTTGATAAGACCCGTCTGGCCTTCAAACGACTTGACGACATTGTCCGCGAGCGCGATCGAAAAAGCCTGCGTCTCACGCCGCGTCAAGTCCAGAAGAATGTCCGCGACTTCAGGTGGGCCGCTCTGGATGGTGAAGCCGGCCAACTGATCGGAAAGGTTTTCGCGGGCCGCGAGGTTTTCAGCCATGCGATCAGAGGCCTTGTCTGAAAGGGTATATACGGTTGCGCCGCGGATATCCTTTTGTGCCAGCGTATCCGCGTGCAGGGAAATGAAAAGATCCGCATGGTGCTGGCGCGCAATCGTCACGCGCTCCGAAAGCGACAGGAAGCTATCGTCATCGCGGGTCAAAAAGGCTTTCACGCCGTCGAGCTTGTTCAACTTCTCCATCAGGGTCCGGGCGAAACCCAAGGTGATGGTCTTTTCCGGCGTCTTAGTGGTGACAGCGGTCGCGCCGGCATCGATGCCGCCATGGCCCGCATCGACTGCTACCGTGAAGACATCATCTTCGGCTGCGGCGGAAAGAACCTCTGGTGCCGTTTGGCTGATCACGCCCCAGTTCTGGCGCCTCACCAGATCCGCATAGTCTTCCTTAGTGGTCATTTCGGCGTCGAGCACAAGACGATAGCCACCGCTTTCGATCGGCTGGGTCTCGGCAAGAACAAGCTTGACGGGCTTTATAGCAGTCAAGACGATACGAGCGCTGGTTTCTCCCATCGTGCCGTAGCGGATGTCCTTGAAAAGGCCGCGGGCCGAAAGCTGCTCGGCGGGAAACCCGAAGGCGGTCGCCGGCAGTTCAATGATCACCCGCTCCGGGGCGTCCACATAATGAATGGAGAATTCCGGTTTGGCTTCGAATTCCAAAACAATTCGGGTACGGGCCGAGTCGCCGGCTATCCGTGCACTAAAAGCAAGTAATGGTTGGGCCGACAAGGCCGGTAAAGCCAATACGCAGAAGAAAGCGAATAGAAGCAGCGCTTTCCAGCCGATTCGCTCATTGCCTGCCGACCGGCCACGCTCTGCAAATGCCACGCCCACCTAGTGCCCCATTATTGATTGCCGTCTGCCGCCCGAGTTCGGCTATAACTTCCGCTAGATACGCAAAGACCGGTCTAGCAGGCTCTACACCCCGAAAAGCTTGCGAATCAACGTTCCGTCCCACCTGTTCCATAAGGGAACTAATTCGATCCAGATTATGGCGAAGCCGGCTTTTCCCTTGCCAATGTGACAGATAAACCATACAAAGCATGCGAGGGTTAAAGTGTTGACGGGATAGTCTGCCGATAGGCTGGCCAACCTTTTTCAGGACCTGGCGCCGAAGACCGACAGTCATCCGCCGTCGTTACACTTTTTCCTGATACTCGATCATCCGGCGGTGGCCGGAACATTCCGGGTGGCGTGCCACCCACCGCTGATGCGGAGCACATTCATCGGGCCCCTTAGGGCCTATGGTTTCGTCATTCTCGTTTGGTCATTGATGTCACGGCAGAATTTCAAAAATCCGGAAAGACAGTGGGGACAAGACAACCCATTACCTTTGCGGTTGCCGTCACAGCCGCACCCGACGGGAACATCTTTATCCGGCGCAACGACCGCAATGCGTGACAAGCCTGTCCTTTGGGCAGGCTTTTGTGCATTCTCCCGGCGGCGCCGAGGAGCAGAATTCCCATGGCAGACAAAATGCTTATCGACGCGTCTCACGAAGAGGAGACGCGCGTAGTTGTCGTTCGCGGCAATCGTATCGAAGAATTCGATTTCGAATCGCAGCACAAGAAACAGATACGCGGCAATATTTACCTCGCGAAGGTGACCCGGGTCGAACCTTCGCTTCAGGCTGCGTTCGTTGACTACGGCGGCAATCGCCACGGCTTCCTGGCCTTTGCCGAAATACATCCGGATTATTACCAGATCCCGCTCGCGGACCGTCAGGCACTGATGCAGCAGGAAGCGGAAGATCAGCGCAAGATCGCCGAAGCGGAAGGCGCTGATCCGGTTGTCGATCTGGCCCATGAAGAACAGCCCGACGTCGGCATCCCCGCCTCCAGTGCGGCGGATGAGCCTTCCAGCGAAGCCGGCGCCGAAGCTGCTGAAGCAAGCCCTGACGAAGTGCCGGTGATTGCCGAAGCCGAAGCGCCCAAGGCGAAGCCGAAGCGCAGCCGTTCCCGGAAGAAACCTGTGGAAGCACCGGCTGAAGAGGTTGCCGCCACTTCCGAGGTCGGAGACGCAGATCAGCAGACCGACACGGCCTCCGACGACGGCCATGATGATGGTTCGACGCCCGGCGAAATGGCCGCAATGGTCGATACCGATTCGGTCTCGGAAGAAGTCGATGTCCGCCGCACCCGCGAAGACGACGATGAGGACGACGACGACGATCACGGCGAAAAGGAAGTGATCGAGTCGGTCGGCGCCGAAGATGCGATGGAAGAAGTTCCGGATCGCGTTGTGCGCCGCCCGCGCAAGCAGTACCGCATTCAAGAAGTCATCAAGCGCCGGCAAATCCTGCTGGTTCAGGTTGCCAAGGAAGAACGCGGCAACAAGGGAGCAGCGCTCACCACCTATCTGTCGCTTGCCGGCCGTTATTCGGTGCTGATGCCGAACACGGCACGTGGCGGCGGCATTTCCCGCAAGATCACCCAGCCACAGGACCGCAAGCGCCTCAAGGAAGTCGCCCGCGAACTGGACGTGCCGCAGGGCATGGGCGTTATCCTACGGACTGCCGGTGCCAACCGTACCCGCGTCGAGATCAAGCGCGACTTCGAATATTTGATGCGCCTGTGGGAAAACGTCCGCACCCTGACGCTTGCCTCGACTGCGCCTACCCTCGTTTACGAAGAAGGCTCGCTGATCAAGCGTTCAATCCGTGATCTGTACAACAAGGACATCTCGGAGATCATCGTCTCGGGCGAGGAAGGCTATCGTGAAGCGAAAGACTTCATGAAAATGCTCATGCCCAGCCATGCAAAGATGGTCCAGCCCTACCGCGACATTCACCCGATCTTTGCACGCTCCGGCATCGAAGCGCAGCTCGACCGCATGCTGCAGCCGCAGGTGACGCTGAAGTCCGGCGGCTACCTGATCATGAACCAGACGGAAGCTCTGGTGGCGATCGACGTCAACTCTGGCCGTTCGACCCGCGAACATTCCATCGAGGATACGGCGCTCCAGACCAACCTCGAAGCGGCGGAAGAAGTTGCCCGCCAGCTGCGTCTGCGCGACCTTGCCGGCCTGATCGTCATCGACTTCATCGACATGGAAGAAAAGCGCAACAACCGCGCCGTTGAAAAGAAGCTGAAGGATTGCCTGAAGAACGATCGGGCGCGCATCCAGGTCGGCCGCATCTCGCATTTCGGCCTGATGGAGATGTCCCGCCAGCGCATCCGCGCATCGGTTCTCGAATCCACGACTCAGGTCTGCTCCCATTGCGGCGGCACCGGCCATGTGCGCTCGCAATCGTCTGTTGGCCTGCATGTCCTGCGTGGCGTGGAGGAATATCTCCTCAAGAACACGACGCACGACATCACGGTGCGCACGACACCGGATATCGCGCTGTATCTGCTCAACCACAAGCGGCAGACCGTGGTGGATTACGAAAGCCGCTTCGGCGTCTCGATCTTCATCGAATCGGATGTCAGCGTCGGTGCCAGCCATTTTGCCATCGACCGCGGCGAGCCTGTCGAAAATCCGGTCAAGATCGAAAGCCTGATGCCCTTCGCCGCGATGCCGGTCGAAGAAGAGGATGATGACGACATCATCATCGAAGCGGACGAGGAAGAAGAGGAAGAGGTCGCAGCAGCCACCGCGGCTTCGCCCTCCCCTGAACGAGCCCAGCAAGGCGACGACCAGAACGGACGCAAGCGCAAGCGCCGCCGGCGTCGTCGCGGTCGCAATGGCGAGCGCAATGACGAAGTTCAGGCAGGCCAGGCAGGCACTGACGATACTTCGGGCGACGAAGACGAGGATGACGACACAGAGGACAGTGCATCCGAAGGCACGACCTCGCCCACGGCTTCCGAAAGCGATGAAGGCAACCAACGCAAGCGGCGCCGTCGCGGCAAGCGCGGCGGTCGGCGTAATCGTGACGGCGAAGAAGGTGACGAGGTGAATGCGGAAGCCGAGGGCGAGAACGCCGAGGCGTCCCGTTCCGACGAGGCTGAAAGCGAGCCAACCACTGAGGCACCTGCCATCGAAGCCGCCGCGGAATCTGCCGAAGTCACCGAGGCTCCGGCTGCGGAAAAGACCGCTAAGCCGCGCCGCTCGCGCCGCGGCAAGGCATCCGCACCTGCTGCGGACGAAGCACAGCCGGAACCGGCTGCCGATGCGGTGAGTGCAGCGGCGGCGTCAGTTGAAGCCGAGCAAGCTCCGCAGGAGGCCTCCGCCCCGTCCGAAGCAGCGACGGCTGTCGATGCGCCGGCGGAGGCTCCGGCCTCCCCGGCAGAAGCGGCACCTGCGGCAGAAGTGTCTCCGTCCGATGCGGATGAAAGCGATGCCGGCGAAGGTAAGGCAGTCCGCGCCAACCGCGCCTCCAATATTTCGTCATCTAGCGAAGCTGTGCTCAAGAGCTCCGAGCCGGCCTCGCAGCCGGAAGACGACAGCGAGCCGCCGAAGCCGAAAAAGGCCGGCTGGTGGCAGCGCCGCGGTTTCTTCTGAGCCGCTAAGCATCCGAGAGAACTGGAACGGCCGTGCCTTGCGCGGCCGTTTTCTTTTGGTGGGATAGCCGCAGCTCACGAGGTGAGAAAATGATTCAACCGGCTCTCAAATAGATTCCGCTTGTCAGCTCAAGACATTGACTTTGCTTGTCCGACGGCTGGCTTACATCGCCTACGCAGTTGTGAAGCGCTTGCCAGGCATCCTGTCATTTTTACAGTTTCTAGAAGAGGCGAGGTAGCTTAGGTTGGCGCAAATCAGGCCAGGACCAGTCCGGCTGAATGATGAGGATAAGGATGAACCACCTGTTCAAGAGACTTGCCGCCGCAGCCATGCTGACCGTCCTGGTGTCTCCAGCCTTGCCGGCATCCGCTCTCGATGATCAGCAGAAGCGCGAAATGGGTGACTTCATCCGCGAATACCTGATCCAGAACCCGGAGGTTCTGATCGAGGCCCAGAATGCGCTGGAAGCCAAGCAGCAGGCGCAGCGCGTCGACCAGTCGACCAAGGCTGTCGCCGCCAGCAAGAAAGACATCTTCTCGTCGCCGAGCGATGTGAGCCTTGGCAATCCCAAGGGCGACGTCACCATCGTCGAGTTCTTCGATTACAATTGCGGCTACTGCAAGCACGCGCTCGGCGATATGGACGAGATCCTCGCCAAGGACAAGAACGTCCGCTTCGTCCTGAAGGAGTTCCCGATCCTCGGTCCCGATTCGATCGCCGCCCACCGCGTCGCCAATGCGGTGCGCCTGCTCGCGCCAGAGAAATATCAGCAGTTCCACCGCACTCTTCTCGGCGGGCAGGAACATGCATCGGAAAACACCGCCATCGCCGTGGCCACGTCGCTCGGATTGAACGAAACAGCGATCCGCAAATCCATGGCTGACAATCCCAACGACGATCTGGTCCGTCAGGCCTATCGGTTGGCCACCAGCATCGGCATTACCGGCACGCCGACCTATGTGATCGGCGACGAGGCGGTGTTCGGCGCCGTCGGTCTCGATACGATCACGGAAAAGGTCGCCAATGTCCGGGCCTGCGGCAAGGCGACCTGTTAAAGCCGAACCGACCGCTTTTTCCCTCTATTCCTCTCCGGCAGTGGACGCGCCGCCTTTCGGCGTGCCGGGGGCTTTCCCTTGCCGCGCCAGCGGTCTATAGGTGGCCGCTAACTTCTGGATGGAACATTAAAAGCAGCGATGAGCAAGACGATCTTCGTCCTCAACGGCCCCAACCTCAACATGCTGGGAAAGCGCGAGCCGGGCATCTACGGCGGCAAGACGCTAAAGGATATCGAGGCGGACTGCCGCGCGGTCGCTGCCGAACTGGGCGTCGCGATAGACTTCCGTCAAAGCAACCACGAAGGTATGCTGGTCGATTGGCTGCATGAGGCGGGAGACCAAGCCATGGGCGTGGCGATCAATGCCGGCGCCTACACGCATACGTCGATTGCCTTGCATGACGCGATCCGCGCCATATCGGTGCCGGTCGTTGAGGTTCACATCTCGAATGTGCATGCGCGAGAAGAATTCCGCCACCACTCGATGATCGCGCCGGCCTGCAAGGGCGTCATCTGCGGCTTTGGACCGGCGAGCTACATTCTCGCGCTTCACGCCTTGAAATCCATCAACGCCTGACAAGATAAACAGAACAATAGGGTTTGCCATGTCTGAAAACAAAACCGGGATCGACAAAGGATTGATCCGTGACCTTGCGGACATCCTGAACGAGACGGATCTGACCGAGATCGAAGTGGAACAGGACGACCTGCGCATCCGCGTCTCGCGCGCCGGAACGCCGCAATATGTCCAGGCCCCGATCGCGGCTCCGAGCTTTGCTCCGGCGGCGGCAGCGCCGGCTGCCGCACCTGCGGTCCAGGACAACAAGAACGCGGTCACTGCCCCCATGGTCGGAACCGTTTATATGGCGTCCGCTCCGGGCGCCCGCGCCTTCATCGAAGTCGGCGCCATGGTCAAGGAAGGCCAGACCCTCCTCATCATCGAAGCCATGAAGACCATGAACCAGATCCCTGCGCCGCGCGCCGGCAAGGTGACGGAAATCCTGATCAACGATGCTCAGCCAGTCGAGTATGGCCAGCCGCTTGTCGTTATCGAGTAAGGCGATCTCATGATTTCCAAGATCCTCATAGCCAACCGCGGTGAGATCGCGCTTCGCGTGCTTCGCGCCTGCAAGGAACTGGGCATTGCCACCGTTGCGGTTCATTCGACGGCCGACGCTGATGCCATGCATGTCCGCCTTGCCGACGAAAGTGTCTGCATCGGGCCCCCGCCATCGCGTGACAGCTATTTGAACATCCATCAAATCGTCGCTGCTTGTGAAATCACCGGTGCCGATGCCGTCCATCCCGGCTACGGCTTCCTGTCCGAAAACGCCAAATTCGCTGATATCCTCGACGCACACGGAATTACCTTTATTGGGCCGACCGCCGAGCATATCCGCATCATGGGCGACAAGATCACTGCCAAGCAGACGGCCCAGGAACTCGGCATCCCAGTAGTTCCCGGCTCCGATGGTGAAGTGAAGCCCGAAAATGCCTTAGAGATTGCCAGGACGATCGGCTTCCCCGTGCTGATCAAGGCCACCGCCGGCGGCGGTGGGCGGGGCATGAAGGTGGCAAAGACCGAAGAAGACCTGGATGAGGCCGTTTCCACGGCGCGTTCGGAAGCGCTTGCCGCTTTCGGCAATGACGCAGTCTACATGGAAAAATACCTCGGCAAGCCGCGGCATATAGAGATCCAGGTGGTCGGTGACGGCGAAGGCAATGCCATCCATCTGGGCGAACGCGATTGCTCGCTTCAGCGTCGTCACCAGAAGGTCTGGGAAGAAGCCAATTCTCCGGCGCTCAACGTCGAGCAGCGCATGAAGATCGGCGAGATCTGCGCCGACGCCATGCGCAAGCTGAAATATCGCGGTGCCGGCACGATCGAGTTCCTTTACGAGAACGGCGAGTTCTATTTCATCGAAATGAACACACGCCTTCAAGTCGAGCACCCGATCACCGAAGCCATCACCGGCATCGATCTGGTCCACGAGCAGATCCGCGTCGCCTCCGGTGGTGGCCTTTCGGTGAGGCAGGAAGACATCAACTTCCAGGGCCATGCAATCGAATGCCGCATAAACGCCGAGGATCCGCGCACCTTCGTGCCCTCGCCCGGCACGATCACGCATTTCCATGCGCCGGGTGGCCTTGGCGTCCGCGTCGATTCGGGCGCCTATGCGGGCTACAAGATTCCGCCCTACTACGACAGCCTCATCGGCAAGCTCATCGTCCATGGGCGGACGCGGGTCGAATGCATGATGCGGCTGCGGCGCGTGCTCGACGAGTTCGTCGTCGATGGGATCAAGACGACGCTGCCCCTCTTCCAGGACCTTGTCGACAATCCCGACATAGCCAATGGCGATTATGACATCCACTGGCTGGAAAACTACCTAGCCAAGGACAAGACCAACTAAAGGAATTAGATGGCAGGGCGGCGCGGCAGATATTACCCGGCAATTACTCCGGACATCTTGCTGCGCGCCTACTCCATAGGCCTTTTTCCTATGGCGGAATCGGCGGACGACCCGGAAATCTTCTGGGTGGAGCCGGAAACGCGCGGCGTGTTGCCGCTCGACCAATTCCATGTCTCGAATAGTCTTGCCAAGGCCATCCGCAAGAAGCCCTTCGATCTGCGGGTCGATACGGATTTCGAAGGTGTCATGGCGCTCTGTGCCGCGCCCGCAGACGACCGCCCCAGCACCTGGATCAACTCCACCATCCGTAAGCTTTATTCCGAGCTCCACCGCATGGGCCACGCCCATAGCGTTGAGGCATGGGAAAGCGACGAACTGATTGGAGGCCTTTATGGCGTATCGCTCGGTTCGGCCTTTTTCGGGGAAAGCATGTTTTCCCGGCGCACCAATGCCTCCAAGATCTGCCTGGTGCATCTGGTGGAACGCTTGAAGGCGAAGGGCTTCACCCTCCTCGACACGCAGTTCACCACCGAGCATCTGAAAACCTTCGGCGCCACCGACATCCCCAAGGACGAATATCTGGCGCTGCTGAAGGCAGCCGTTGGTTCACAGCACCTGGAGTTCTAGAATTCAGTTCGTGACATTGGGCGCTGGAACATCCGACTGCTGCTTGCAGCCGGTCAGCCATACGTCATAGATCGCGTGCTCGACGGCATTGAGACCGGGACTGTCGGCGAACATCCAGCCGGAAAACACGCGGCGGATCTTGCGGTCGAGCGTGATCTCATCCACTTCCACGAAAGCGTCGATCTTCTGGGCTTCCGTATCGTCACGAGAATAGCAAACTTTCGGCGTCACCTGCAGCGCGCCATACTGCACGGTCTCGTTGACATAGACGTCGAAGGTGGTGATCCGGCCAGTAATCTTGTCGATCCCGGCAAAGACGGCGACTGGATTGGAAAGCCGCGCTGCAGAAACCCCGCCCGCCGACAGAGCCGGTACAACCGTAAGCATGGCGCCCAGCACCGTCCTGCGTAATAAGCGCATGTTTCGTGTCATTGTCCGTTCCGGTCCCGGTCGCATGGCTTCGTCGAGCACTAGAGGTCGATTATGGCCAAAACAGGTGTCAGTTACCGGGCGTCCAGGCGTCGTAATCGCCCGTCACTCTCGGGCGCTCGCCGGCGCCGGCCATGGAGCCTTTCGGCCGATAGGCTTCCGGCGTGCCGGTCATGTTCGGACGGTGCGGCTTCTGCCATTCCCGAGCCTGGTAGTCTTCCTGCGAAGGCGCAACATCGGTGCGGTAGTGCATCCAGCCGTGCCAGCCCGATGCAATAGCGGAGGCCTCGGCGTAATCCTTGTAGATTACCCAACGCTTCGGCTTGCCCCAACTCGTCATCGGGCCTTCGTAATACACGTTGCCGAATTCGTCCTCGCCCACCTTCTTGCCATGACGCCAGGTGAAGAAGCGCGTACCAAGCGTTTGTCCATTCCACCAGGTGAAGACTTGCAGCAGGAGGTTTTTCATGAGTTTTCCGTCGGCTTGACAAACAAATCCGGCCATCGATTGGCTGATCCGCTTATGCCGCTTGCGAAGGGTCATGTCCAGTGTTTCTGAAGCATGCACTCACTTGAGCTTCATCTTGAAGCCGTAATGGCTCTTGGCAAAGCCGAGCCGCTCATAGAAGCGATGCGCGTCGGTTCGAGCCGTGTTGGACGAGAGCTGCACCAGCCTGCAATCACGATGCTTGGCTTCCTCGATGGCATGCGCGATCATCTGACCGCCTATCCCGCGGCCGCGCATGTCCGCCCTCGTCTGGACGGCTTCTATGATCATCGAGAGCGATCCCCTGCCCGTCAGCGTCCGGCTGAAGAGAAGCTGAAAGGTGCCAACGAGATCGTCCCCGATCTCCGCCACAAAAAGGTGCTCGTTCTGTGAGGCGTCTATGGCCTGGAAGGCGCGCAGGTAGTCGCCATGGGCCTGCTCGTCAGTCGTGTCACCATGCCCACCCAACTCGTCAGAGGCAAAGAGCGCGATCAGTGCCGGAAGATCCGCTTCCCGCGCCCGGCGTATGATGAGGCTTTCGGTCATCTGTTTTCCTTTCATCCGGGAATCGGCAATGATGAAGGTCTGTAGCTTAGGAGGATTGCAGCATTGTCACAGACACCAGGGAGGATTTTAATGACGCTCGCGCTGGCTGTCTGGCCGATGGCGGCCTCGGCGGAGGGCCGCGGCGCGGTCGGATTTTCCCAGGCGCCGGAGATGAGCAGCGGCGTCTGCTTTGCCGCGTCGATCCGCAAGGCGCTCGACTGCGCCAGGAAGAAATGCATCAAGGGAGGCGGCACAGCCCAGGACTGCCTTGAAACCACCGCCTGTTTCCCAGCTGGCTGGAGCATCGACATCTTCGCCCAGTCCAAGGAAGGCCCGCACTGGCACGAGACTTTCTGCGGCTTCGACAGCAAGGAAACGGCGATCCAGGCCTCCCGGTCCGTCTGCAGCGACAAGCGGCGCCAGGATCTGATGGAATGCAGCCTGGTGATGATCTACGACGAAGACGGCAAGACATTCGAGCCGCCGGCCGGTAAATGATCAGACGAGGGCCAGCCGCTTTTCCATGATCACGGCGGGCAGGCCGGAATTGGGAGCACCCCATTCTTCCATCCGGTCCACTTCGACAAAGCCGAGCCGCTGGTAGAAAGACTGCGCGCGGATATTGGGCAGGGCCACCTCGACGCGCACGATTTCCGCATCCGGGAAGCAGCCCTCCAGTTCCGCAAAAATATCGCGCCCAACGCCTTCGTTCTGGCAGGAGGGCCTGACGTAAAGCTGATGCAGCATCGCCGTCTTGGCCATTTTCGGATACATGGCGGCAAACCCCATGCCGCCGATATCCTTGCCGCTGTCGGCCACGATATATTCACCGCCCTTGCGACCAATGCGTTCTTTAATGGCGGAAGGCGAATTCCAGGAGCGCAGTAGTTTGTCCACCGCTTCCACCCCGTAAATGGCGTCATAACTGGAGTGCCAAGTTTCGATCAGGAGCTTGTGCACCTGATCGACGTCCCTGGGGCCGGCCGTGCGGACGAAGTAGACCATCCGGTCTTACTCCTCTTCGATGCCGAGCTTCGCCTTCACCAGCGCCTGGACAGCCTGCGGATTGGCCTTGCCACCGGTCGACTTCATCACTTGGCCGACGAACCAGCCGGCCAGCGTCGGCTTGGCCTTCACCTTGGCGACCTGGTCAGGGTTGGCGGCGATGATTTCGTCGACAGCCTTTTCGATCGCGCCGGTATCGGTCACCTGCTTCATGCCTCGGCTCTCGACGATCTCCGTCGGGTCGCCGCCCTCGGTGAGGACGATTTCGAACAGGTCTTTGGCGATCTTGCCGGAAATGGTTTCCGCCTTGATGAGGTCGATGATGCCACCGAGCTGAGCGGGCGAAACCGGAGTCTCTTCAATATCTTTGCCCAGTCTGTTCAAGGCGCCCAGAAGATCGTTGATAACCCAGTTCGCCGCAGTCTTGCCATCGCGTCCCTCTGCGACCGCCTCAAAATAGTCAGCGATCGCCTTTTCGGAAACGAGCACGGAGGCATCGTAAACCGATAGGCCGAGCTCGGACACGAAGCGGGCCTTCTTCTCGTCGGGCAGTTCGGTCAGGTCGGCCCGCAAGGCGTCGATGAACGCGTCGTCGAATTCTAGCGGCAGCAGATCGGGATCGGGAAAATACCGATAGTCATGCGCATCTTCCTTGGAGCGCATGGAGCGCGTCTCGCCCTTGCCCGGATCAAAGAGGCGGGTTTCCTGGTCGATGGAGCCGCCATCCTCGAGGATGGCGATCTGCCGGCGTGCCTCATATTCGATCGCCAGGCCGATGAAGCGGATGGAGTTGACGTTCTTGATCTCGCAACGGGTGCCAAAACCTTCGCCCGGGCGGCGCACCGAAACGTTGACGTCGGCACGCATCGAACCCTCGTCCATGTTGCCGTCGCAGGTGCCGAGATAGCGCACGATCGAGCGCAGCTTGGTCATATAGGCCTTGGCTTCGTCGGAGGAGCGCATATCGGGCTTCGACACGATTTCCATCAGCGCCACGCCGGAACGGTTCAGGTCCACATAGGACATGGTCGGATGCTGGTCGTGCATCGACTTTCCGGCATCCTGTTCCAGGTGCAGCCGCTCGATGCCGATCTCGAAATCCTCGAAGTGGCCCTGGCGATCGGGGCCGAGCGAGATGACGATCTTGCCCTCGCCGACGATCGGATCCTTGAACTGAGAGATCTGATAGCCCTGCGGCAGGTCCGGATAGAAATAGTTCTTGCGGTCGAAAAGCGAGCGCTTGTTGATCTGCGCCTTGAGTCCAAGGCCGGTGCGCACCGCCTGCTTGATGCATTCCTCGTTGATCACGGGAAGCATGCCGGGCATGGCCGCATCGACGAGCGAAACGTTGGAATTGGCAGGCTTGCCGAATTCGGTGGAAGCGCCGGAAAACAGTTTGGACCTGGACAGGACCTGGGCGTGCACTTCCATGCCGATGATCACTTCCCAATCGCCTGTGGCACCGGGAATCATGCGTTTCGGATCGGGCGTGCGGACGTCGACAAGGGTCATCTGATGCTCGTGAAATAGTCTCGGTTAAGAATTCTGGAGGTAGAGCAAATGGCGCCATGGTGCAAGCGTAACCGGTGGCTCGCAGGCGCTCAGAAGTTCGGACCATAGGTGTCGCGCTCTTCTTCAACCAGACGCTTCAACAGGCCTACGGACTGGACGTCGCGGTCGATCTTCGGGGCATAGGCGACCGTCAGCCAGTTGACCGCATAGCCGTGCTTTTCGAAGAAACCCACGGCTTCGACATTGCGGGCATGGGTTTCGACGCGTGCCACCTCAAAGCCCTGGTGAACGATCTCCACCTCGACCTCCTTCAGAAGCGCGGCGCCAAGGCCCTGCCCCTGGTATTGAGGATCGATCCAGAAATCGGAGATCAGTTCGTCGAACTTTTCCCGTGCCGCCCAGCCGGCCACCGCCCCATGCTGTTCGAGTGCCGTGATGGTCAGCCAGGAAGAGCTGGTGAAGTTGCGGAAGGCTTGCCAGGCACTGTCGCGCATGTCGGTCATTTCGCCGATCGAGGTCATGGCCTTTTCCCAGGCCCTGAAACCCACCTCTGCGAGGACATCTGCCTCGTCTTCCCGCGCATTGCGAATGGTGACCATGTCTTCCCCTGCGTCGGAGGCAGTTAAGCACCGGGCGCCGCTTTTGGCGAGTCCCAGATCTTGGGTGGTCGAGGAGGTCTGGTTCCAGTCTGACGTGGAGAGGCAGAGACACTGCGCTTAAGCTCAGGTCGGGATATCGAGCCCGATACGGCGTTCACGTCAAGCTCAATTTCATTGACCCGATGATAAACTGTGTAATAAGGCAGCCTTACAATGGACAATTCTCGAGTTCCTGCGACACGGCCGGCGCTTCGCAGCAAGAAAAGCGTTCCAGCATGGCGATCGCCTGCAACAGACGAGCAACCACACGTCGCGCTGCCTCCGCACCACCCTTGGCCATGTAGTTGAAGATACCCTGCCTACTAGCGTAGCCCTTGCCTCACCACCACTTGCTCGGGGTGAATCTTCCGGCTGCCTGTTCGATGACATACGCCGTCTTGAACAGCGTTTCCTCCTCGAACGGCTTGCCGATCAGCTGCAGGCCGAGCGGCAGACCCTTGGCGTCCAAACCAGCCGGAACGGCAATGCCCGGCAGGCCGGCCATGTTCACCGTCACCGTAAAAATGTCGTTGAGGTACATTTTCACCGGATCGGCGGCGAGATCCTGATCGGCGATGCCGAAGGCGGAAGACGGCGTTGCCGGCGTCAGGATGGCGTCGACGCCCGCATCGAAGACGAGCTCGAAGTCGCGCTTGATCAGCGTGCGGACCTTCTGCGCCTGCAGGTAATAGGCGTCGTAATAGCCGGCGGAGAGAACATAGGTGCCGATCATGATGCGGCGCTTGACCTCCGTGCCGAAGCCGGCCGCACGGGTCTTCTCGTACATGTCGGCAATGTCCTTGCCGTCAACGCGCAGACCGTAGCGGACGCCGTCATAGCGGGCGAGATTAGACGAGGCTTCCGCCGGCGCAACGATGTAATAGGCCGGCAGGGCGTATTTCGTGTGCGGCAGGGTGATGTCGACGATCTCGGCCCCGGCATCCTTCAGCCAGGCGATGCCTTGGCTCCACAGCTTCTCGATCTCGTCCGGCATGCCGTCGACCCGGTACTCCTTTGGAATGCCTATGCGCATGCCCTTCAGCGACTGGCCGAGCGCGGCTTCGTAATCCGGCACCGGCAGATCGACGGATGTCGTGTCCTTGGCATCGACCGAGGCCATAGACTTCAGCATGATGGCAGCGTCGCGCACGTCGCGAGCGATCGGGCCGGCCTGGTCGAGCGAAGACGCGAAGGCGACCGTTCCCCAGCGCGAGCAGCGGCCATAGGTGGGCTTGATGCCGACCGTGCCGGTGAAGGCGCCAGGCTGGCGGATCGAGCCGCCGGTATCGGTCGCGGTGGCAGCGGCGCAGAGATGTGCGGCAACGGCCGCCGCAGAACCGCCGGAAGAACCGCCAGGAACTAGTTGCTGGTTTGAACCCTGGGCCTTCCAAGGGTTGACGACCGCGCCGTAATGGGAAGTCTCGTTGGAAGAGCCCATGGCGAACTCGTCCATGTTGAGCTTGCCGAGCATGACCGCGCCGTCGTCCCAAAGGTTCTGGGTGACGGTGGATTCGTATTTCGGCTTGAAGCCGTCGAGGATGTGGCTGCAGGCCTGGGTATGGACGTCGTGGGTGGCGAACAGATCCTTGATGCCGAGCGGAATGCCTTCCAGCGCACCGGCGGCGCCTCCTGCCCGTCGCTTGTCGGAAGTTTTTGCCATGTCGAGTGCCTTTTCAGGCGTCACGGCGATATAGGCGTTGAAGACCTGGTTGGCCGCTTCGATCGCGTTGAGATAGGCCTGGGTCAGCTCGACCGAGGTAAATTCCTTCGCCGTCAGCTTTTCGCGGGCTTCGGCAATGGTGAGGCTGGTGAGTTCGGTCATGGGCTCTTCGGAATGTTCGAATGCGTGGAAAGATCGGTGAGGCAGCTCTGAGGAGTGCGTTTACTCGACGACCTTCGGCACCAGGAAAAAGTCGTGGTCGGTGACAGGCGCGTTCGCCACCACGTCGGCGGCCTTGTCGCCATCGGTCACCTCGTCGCGGCGCTTGCGCATCGTCATCGGCGTGACCGAGGTCATCGGTTCGATGCCGGTGACGTCCACTTCCGAAAGCTGCTCGACAAAACCGAGGATACCGTTCAATTCGCCCACCATGCGATTGGCCTCGTCCTCGGTAACCGCAATGCGGGCGAGGCGCGCGACGCGCTTAACGGTGGCGAGATCGACGGACATGGCATTCTCCGAGGGAATAGGACTTCTTCCCCCGCTATAATGGCCATGCCCGCCCTTCGCAACAGGGTTGCGCGCCTCATTTGGTTGCGAGGCGCGCGGCTGGACCGGCAGGAATGTCAGTAGCTGAGCGTCGTGCCGGCTGCCGGCGTCTCGACGCGGGTCTTCAAACCTTCCATGCCCTTGACGAACTTGTCCGGCGTCTGGTCGATGATCGGGAAAGTGCCATAGTGGCAGGGGATAACGTGCTTGAAGTCGAAGAAGCGCTGGCAGGCGAGCGCGGCCACGGCACCGCCCATGGTGAAGCGGTCACCGATCGGGACGATACCGATATCCGGCTGATGCAGCTCGTTGGTCAGGCCCATATCGGTGAAGATGTCCGTATCGCCCATATGCAGCACGGACATGTCGTCGTCGAAGTGCATCATCAAGCCATTTGCGCTTCCGAGGGAGTGGGCGACGCCCATTTCGTCCACCTGGCCGGAAGAATGCAGCGCCTGCGTGAAGGTTGCCGTGAAGCCGTCGAACGAGATCGTGCCGCCGGTATTACCCATTTCCAGCTTCTCCACGCCCTTGCTCCCGAGCCAGGAGGCCAGATCCGCATTGGCAAGCACGACTGCGCCCTTTTCCTTGGCAATCTCCACCGTATCGCCGACATGGTCACCATGGCCGTGGGTCAGCAGGATATGGGTGACACCTTCGACAGCATCCTTCCGGTCGAGGCCGGCAAAGCTCGCATTATGAGTCAGGAACGGGTCGATAAGAATTTTTGCTTTGGCCGTTTCAATACGGAAAGCGGCATGGCCGAGCCAGGTGATCTTCATGAAAGTCTCCCTCGATGGGTGATGTAAAACGCGCCGGGAATGCTAAAGACGTGTTCGCGCCGGCCGAAAAAGCAAGCCGGCTTGAGCGAAGTCCAGCGATCGAGATGTATACCGGATGCCTGTTCTGACAATAGAAGAACTTGCGACAGTCCTGGAGCCGGGCCAGGCACTTGCCGGCCTCGACCTTGGAACCAAGACGATTGGGCTTGCCATGTCGGATATCGGTCGTCGCTTCGCTTCGCCGCGGCCGGTCATCAAGCGCATCAAGTTCGGAAAGGATGCCGAAGTCCTGCTCGCCTTTGCCGCGAAGGAGAAGGTCGCCGCTTTCGTTATCGGCCTGCCGATCAACATGGACGGATCATCCGGGCCACGTGTCCAGGCAACCCGTGCCTTCGTGCGCTCGATGGGGGAGAAGACCGCCCTCCCCTTCGTCTTCTGGGACGAGAGGCTGTCAACAGTCGCGGCCGAGCGGGTTCTTCTTGAGATGGACGTTTCGCGGGCCAAACGGGCGGATCGGATCGATTCGGCAGCCGCCAGCTTCATCCTTCAGGGTGCGCTGGACCGGCTTACTGCAATGGTCTCCATGGAAGCCAGTCCTCAGGAAGCCGGCTCGGACAATTGATGGCGCCGGCGCCACCAGGCTGCGATTTCTCTTCGCTTGCGGAATGCGATGATCGAGAAGACGATCAGGCTGTCAAAGGCAATGGCCCGGGCCACGAGAGGCGGAATGGTTTCCGGAGGTATTCCCAAAATGCCGCCATAGATCTGGAAGACCAGATCATGGGTCTGGCGGGTAAGCATGAAGAAGCCGAAGCTCATGTCATAGTAGGAGAGCCCGTACCAGCTGATTAACAAGGCAACCGGACCAGCCCATAATATCAGGAACCACTTCATGCGGCCTCCTCTTTGAGGTCCGCGGGAACAAACTCCAGCGATACCACCCACCTCGAGATCGCCATCAGGCTCAGCACCACTGCGGGAACTGAGATGTTGAGCGCCAACACGGCAAACATTGTCGTCATGACGATCAGCAATGCATGGTCTTTGATCAGAGTTCCCATCTCGAGGCGATCCGGCGTTATCTGGTTAACAAGACGTTAATCCAGAACTTAGACCTCAGCGGCATTCCCGCAACCCAAACCGGGTGGCATGGTTAATTTCGGCGCAGGCTGTGGAAAACCTGATTAGCCGTAGATGGCGCGCACAAGGCGCCGCACCGCCGCGGCTACCTTGTCCCAATCCTTCTCCGCCCGCAGGCTTATGCCGGCAAACTGGCCGCTGACCGTCGCTGAAAGAACGAGATGCTGGATGGCCGCAAACAACAGGGCGTTGGTGGTCGCCGCATCGACGCCTTTGGGCGGAGCAAGCGTGCCGCGCATCCGGTCGAGCCATTTGGAGAGGGCCTTGGTGCGGGCTTCGGCAAGGCGGCGCACCTGCGGCGTGTCTTTGGAGACTTCCCAGGCGACGATCTTGCAGACCAGCGGATCGTCCCTCAGCGCCTCCATGAAAAGGATTGCCAGGCGCTCCATCAGGTCGCCATAGGTCAACAGGAAGGCGCCGCCGGTGTCTTCGGGAATCCTGTCCTGGACCCAGGTACCGAGGTCGGCGCCGATGGCCTCGATCAAACCGTCGAGGCCTCCGTAATAGCGATAGATGAGCTGCTTGTCGCAGCCGGCCCGCCGGGCGACCGCATTGATGCCGAAGCCCTGAAACCCTTGCTCGGCCAGAAGGTCGCGAGCCGCCAAATAAATGGCCCGCTCGGTGCCGGCGCGGTTCTTTGCTCTGACCACCGCTCCGTCCTGTGTCGTAATATCCGCCGTTTGAAGCATGGCCCGCCTGAATCGCTTGATCTGTTCGGATTCGGCGATAGGGCCGGGCTTGCTTGGCGGCAAGCGGCTTTACAGGCCATGCACAGGATACGGGCTACCTTGGGCCGGAAATCAACCGGCAGCGGTTTCTCTGTCGGTCTTGTCGGCAGTGACGCCCTGAGATCAGTTGACCGGCGGATAAAGCAGATCGACAATGTAGCGGGCGTCGAATCGGGCATCCAGCATGCCGTAGGTGGAGCGCCAGCCGCCCGCCAGGCGTGTTTCCAGAAAGGCATCGGCGATCTTGCCGGCACCCAGCCGGAAGAGTTCCGAAGCCGCTGCCGCCAGCGCGAGTTGCTCGACCAGCAGCCTTGCCGCACCTTCATCGGTTTCGCATAGTGCCATTGCCGCGCGAAGAACCTCGACCGTCTTCTTGCCGGCGGGGCCGAGATCCCGCTCGAAGCCGGCAAGCACCGTCTCGAACAGGTCGCGGCCGCGCGACAGCACCCGCAGCACGTCGAGCGCCATGACATTTCCCGACCCTTCCCATATCGCGTTGACGGGCGCCTCGCGATAATGCCGGGCGATGGGACGTTCCTCCACATAGCCATTGCCGCCGATGCACTCCATGGCCTCGTAGATCAGCGACGGGGCGATCTTGCAGTTCCAGTATTTGACGACCGGCGTCATGACCCGCGCAAAGGCGGCATCGGCCGAATTGCCGCCAGCCCGGTCGAAGGCATCCGCCAAACGGAATGCCAATGCCGTCGCGGCCGCCACGTCCAGCGCCATGTCGGCCAGCACACGCGTCATCAGGGGCTGATCGATCAGCTTCTTGCCAAACACGCTGCGTCCGCGCGTATGGTGGACCGCTTCGGCCAGCGAAGCGCGCATCATTCCGGCCGAAGCCAGGGCGCAATCCAGCCGCGTCAGCGTCACCATATCGAGAATGGTGCGGATGCCGCCGCCCGATTCGCCGAGCAGATATCCAAAGGCATCGGTGAATTCGACCTCGGAGGACGCGTTGGACCGGTTGCCGATCTTGTCCTTCAGGCGCTGAAACTGAAGCCCATTGGCGGATCCGTCCTCCAGCAGCCTGGGAACAAGAAAACAGCCCATGCCTTCTGCGGTCTTCGCCAGCATCACGAAGCCGTCGCTCATCGGTGCTGACATGAACCATTTGTGGCCGGACAGACGGTAAACGCCTTCGCCAACCCGTTCGGCTGTGGACCGGTTTGCGCGAACGTCGGTACCGCCTTGCTTTTCCGTCATGCCCATGCCGAGCGTCACAGCATTCTTCTGCAGCGCCGGCCGGTTGGTGGAGTCGTATTTGCGCGACAGGATCTTCGGCGCCCACTCTTTTTGGACGCGCGGCGATGCCATCAAGGCAGCAAGCGATGCGCTGGTCATCGTCAGCGGGCAAAGGTGTCCGCATTCCAGCTGCGCGGTGAGATAGAAGCGTGTGGCACGGGCCTTGTGTTCGCGCCCCTTGGCCTCCGGAATAGTCTCCCAGATGGAGGAATGCAGGCCTGTCTGCATCGACCGGCGCGTCAGCGCATGCCATGCAGGGTGGAATTCCACCACATCGATCCGTTCGCCCCGCGGTCCATGCGTCCTGAGCTTCGGCGGGCTCTCATTGGCCATCCGCGCCAGTTCCTGGGCTTCCGGGGACGTGACGTAGCTGCCGAGCTGATCGTATTCGTCGCGAATCGCGCGGTGCAATTCCCCGGTCAGATCGACGACCAGCGGATCCGACCGATAGGCGTTGATACCGGACCAGAGCTTCGGCTGGTTGAGATCGGCAAATTTTTCTTCGTCGCGGGACATGTCGTTCATGAAGCGGTTCTAGCGGAAGTTACAGGAGGTGGAAACGGCACCCCTTCATGAAATCCGGCGTTCTCAAAAAAAGTGGAGGAGCCAACAGAAGGGGCCGGTGGCATTTGCGAAAACCATGCCTTTATCGTAGGATCGAAATCTCTACGAGAAGGCCGATCATGGGCGACCGACGACTGAACATCACGCTTCCCGATGAAGCCGCCGAAGCCATCGCGGCACGGGTGGCCTCCGGTCATTATGCCTCTGAAGATGAGGCCATTCTGGCCGCTATTCGCGCCCTCCTACGCGAAGAAGATGAGCATCGCCTCGATGTGATCCGGCGGCGAATGGAGAGATCATTGGAAGATCCTCGTCCTAATCTGAGGAGCGATGAGGTCCGCAGCCATCTGGACGCACTTTACATCCGCCACAAAGGCTAAACGGCGTGGAGCGCCTGCTGGTTGAGTACCGACCGGACGCGGTGACTGACATCGAAGCCATCTTTCTCTATGTTCTGGAGGCGAGCGGGAACTTTGGCACAGCACGCGATTACACGGACAGAATTTATGAACGTTGCGAAAGCATTGGCAATGTGCCCAAGGGCGGAACCCCGCGTCCCGATCTCGGCGAGGGCATCCGCGTCGTACCCTTCGAAAGAAGGGCAGTAATCCTTTACCGGCTAAATGGCGAAGCAATCGAAATCATCAATGTATTTTATCGCGGTAGGGACTACGCGGCGATCTTCGAAAACAAGCAGTGAGATAAGGCATCCTGCGCTTGCAGCCCTCCCCGCTAGACCTTATAGACCGCCGAACCCAAGCGGAGACGCGACTTATGGTCTTCTTCCCCCACCGCCACCTTCTCGGCATCAAGGGCCTTACCGAACAGGATATTTCCTACCTTCTCGACAAGGCCGACGAGGCCGTGAAGATTTCCCGGCAGCGCGAAAAGAAGACCTCTACGCTGCGTGGCCTCACCCAAATCAACCTGTTCTTTGAGGCCTCGACCCGCACCCAGTCCTCGTTCGAACTGGCAGGCAAACGGCTCGGCGCCGACGTCATGAACATGTCGGTCGGCAATTCCTCTGTCAAAAAAGGCGAGACGCTGATCGACACGGCGATGACGCTTAATGCCATGCGGCCGGACGTGCTGGTGCTGCGTCATTCCTCGGCCGGTGCCGCAGCCCTGCTCGCGCAGAAGGTTGCCTGCTCGGTGGTCAATGCCGGCGACGGCCAGCACGAGCATCCGACCCAGGCCCTTCTCGACGCCCTCACCATCCGCCGCGCCAAGGGCAAGTTGTCGCGCATTATCGTCGCCATCTGCGGCGACGTTCTACATTCGCGCGTCGCCCGCTCCAATATACTGCTTCTCAATGCCATGGGTGCGCGGGTGCGCGTCGTGGCACCTTCCACATTGCTGCCCTCCGGCATCCGGGACATGGGTGTCGAGGTCTTTCACTCGATGGAGGAAGGTTTGAACGACGCCGATGTGGTGATGATGCTGCGCCTGCAGCGCGAGCGCATGGCCGGCGCCTTCGTCCCCTCCGTGCGGGAATATTTCAGCTTCTACGGCCTCGATGCGGAAAAGCTGAAAGCGGCCAAGGAAGACGCGCTCGTCATGCATCCGGGCCCGATGAACCGCGGTGTCGAGATTGCCTCGGAGGTCGCGGATGGGCCGCAAAGCGTGATCGAACAACAGGTGGAAATGGGTGTGGCTGTGCGCATGGCGGTCATGGAAACGCTGCTGGTCTCGCAGAACCAGGGAGAGCGCGCATGAATGCGACCAACCCGACCGTCCTCCAGAACCTGCGCATCATCGATCCGTCGCGCAATCTCGACGAGATCGGCACCATCGTCATCGGCGCTGACGGGCGGATCCTTGCCGCCGGCAGCGGCGCCCAGAACCAGGGCGCTCCGGAAGGCGCAATTGTTAAAGATTGTTCCGGTCTCGTTGCCACGCCGGGCCTGGTCGATGCGCGCGTTCATGTGGGCGAGCCGGGCGGCGAACACCGCGAAACCATCGAATCGGCGAGCCGCGCTGCGGCAGCCGGCGGCATCACCTCCTTTATCATGATGCCCGACACCGATCCGGTCCTCGACGACATCGCCTTGATCGAATTCGTCCAGAAGACGGCCCGCGACAAGGCGGTGGTCAACGTCCATCCCGCCGCGGCCCTGACCAAAGGGCTTGCCGGCAAGGAGATGACCGAAATCGGCTTACTGCAGCGATCCGGCGCGGTTGCCTTCACCAATGGTCGCCGCGGCCTATCCGACACGCTGCTGCTGCGTCGCGCCATGACCTATGCGCGCGAGTTCGACGCGGTCGTGTCGCTCGAACCGCGCGAGAACTATCTCGGCAACGGGGTGATGAACGAGGGCCTGTTTGCCAGCTGGCTCGGCCTGTCCGGCGTTCCAAGAGAGGCGGAAATCATCCCGCTGGAGCGTGACCTGCGGATCGCCGCACTAACGGGCGCCAAATATCATGCGGCGCAGATTTCTGTGGTCGATTCGGCTGAAGCCATCCGCCTTGCTCGGCGCCGCGGCGCCAGGGCCACATGCGGGGTTTCGATCAACCATCTGTCGCTCAACGAAAACGACATCGGCGAATACCGAACCTTCTTCAAGCTGTCGCCGCCGCTTCGCTCGGAAGAGGACCGGATCGCCATGGCGGATGCGCTGGCCGACGGCACCATCGATATCATCGTATCCTCGCACGACCCGCAGGACGTCGATACAAAGCGGCTGCCATTCGGCGACGCGGAGGATGGTGCAATTGGACTGGAAACCATGCTGGCCGCGGCGCTGCGTCTTCACCATAGCGGTCGGGTGCCGCTGATGCGCCTGATCGACGCCATATCGACCCGGCCGGCCGAGATCTTCGGTCTCGAAGCCGGCACGCTGAAGCCCGGCGCCAAGGCGGATATCACGCTCATTGATCTCGATGAGCCTTGGATCGTTTCCAAGGATATGATTGTCTCCCGCTCAAAGAACACGCCGTTCGAAGATGCCCGCTTCTCCGGTCGCGCCGTTGCGACCTATGTTGCAGGCCAATGCGTGTTTTCACTTCCAGAGGGGGCGCCACGTGGATGAGCTTTTCAGCTGGCAGATCACACTGCCGATCGCCCTGGGGGCAATCGTCTTCGGTTATCTGTTGGGATCGATCCCCTTCGGCCTGATCCTCACCCGATCGGCAGGCCTTGGTGATATCCGCTCGATCGGCTCGGGCAATATCGGCGCCACCAATGTCTTGAGGACCGGCAACAAGAAGCTGGCCGCGGCCACCTTGCTGCTGGATGCCTTGAAGGCAACCGCAGCAGCGCTGATCGGCTGGTATGCGTTTGGGCCGGACGCTGGACTGCTTGCGGGTTTTGCTGCCTTCCTCGGCCATCTTTATCCGGTGTGGCTCGGCTTCAAGGGCGGCAAGGGTGTCGCCACCTATATCGGCACCCTTCTTGGCGTCGCCCCCTGGATGGTGCTGGTCTTTGCTGCAATCTGGCTCGGCGTCGCCAAGATCAGCAAATATTCCTCGCTCTCCGCCCTGGTTGCAACCCTTGTCATCCCGGTTGTGCTGTGGTTCTTAGGTGAGCCGAAGATCGCGCTGGTTATGGCGGTCATGACCATGATCTCCTGGTGGAAGCACGAGGCCAACATCAGGCGGCTGATCGCCGGCACCGAAAGCAGGATCGGCCAAAAGGGATAGACCGGGGGACTGAATGCCGGAGGGCAGCGCAAGGCGAGCAGGAATTGCGCTGACCGAGAGGCAAAGGATCGCCTGGCTGAGGCTGATCCGTTCCGACAATGTCGGCCCCGCCACCTTTCGAGATCTCATCAATCACTGCGGTTCGGCGGAAAACGCGCTGGCCATGCTGCCGGAACTTTCCCGGCGCGGGGGCGCATCGCGCACCATCCGAATTGCAACGGTGCAGGAAGCGGAACGCGAACTGGAGGCAGCCGAGCGGCATGGCGCCCGCTTCATCGGCATCGGCGAGCCGGACTACCCGCCCGCCTTGCGGCAGATCGACGGCGCGCCGCCGCTGCTTGCGGCAAAAGGCGACCTCGTAGCGGCCACCCGTCCTTCCATCGGCATCGTCGGCTCGCGCAATGCCTCGATTTCCGGGGCCAAGTTCGCAGCCATGATTGCCCGCGACGGCGGTCGCGCCGGCTACACGATCACCTCCGGCCTTGCCCGCGGCATCGACACCGCCGCGCATCGGGCCAGTCTCGACACGGGCACGATCGCCGTCCTGGCAGGCGGCCTCGACCAGCCCTACCCGCCCGAAAACATTCCGCTCCTCAAGGAGATCACCGACGGCACCGGTCTGGCCGTCAGCGAAATGCCATTCGGGTGGGAGCCGCGGGCGCGCGACTTTCCGCGGCGCAATCGCCTTATTGCCGGCGTTTCCCTCGGCGTGGTCGTCGTCGAAGCCGCGGAGCGATCGGGCTCTCTTATTACCGCTCGGCTCGCCACCGACTTTGGTCGTCTTGTTTTTGCCGTTCCCGGTTCGCCGCTCGACCCGCGCTGCCACGGCACCAACGGTCTCTTGAAGCAAGGCGCCATCGTCACCACCGGATCGGCCGATGTCATTGAGGCGCTCGCGCCGCTTTCGCAACTCGAGCTCTTCGGGGATCAGGTCGTCGAGGAGCCGGAAAGGCTGGGTAGCGACATCCTGCCGCCGGACGATGATGACCGTGCTGTGATCGTGTCGGCCCTTGGACCGACGCCCGTGGATGTCGACGATATCCTGCGACACACGGGCTTGCCTGCCGCCACTGTTTATCTCGTCCTCCTGGAACTCGATTTGGCCGGCAGACTACACCGGCATGCCGGTGGGCTTGTCTCGCTCGCGATGGAAGACTGATCGGGGCCGGCGGCCGGTCTGAACGTCACCCGCTTCCACATAAGCCATCTCGATCAGATAACACAGCATGTCAGCCCCCTCTCCCACAGCGACTTGGCGGAGCTCTGCAAGCATCTGGCGGATGTAGGCAATATTTTCCTTTGTAGCTTCCTCGCGGCGCGGCTTCGTGTCGCTCAACGGGCCCATTTTACGTTCCTGTCAAAAGAGGGATACAGAAGTCCATATTAATTCACTTTCAACCATAAAAGTGACAATATCTCCTTTATCACAGATTGCAACTGATTATGCCTAATCTTCAAGTTGCATGCCGTTGCGGCGCTAATTTGACGTGGCCTCTTGACCGCGGGTCAAACGGCCTCCATGTCGGGAGGTCAAGATTTCTGCTCCCGAACTGCTTGTTTCGGAGCAAAGCCTCTATTGCAGAGAAGCAAGATGAATGTTGTCGTTGTAGAATCTCCAGCCAAAGCCAAGACGATCAATAAGTATCTCGGCTCTGGCTACAAGGTTCTCGCCTCGTTTGGCCATGTGCGCGATCTTCCGGCCAAGGATGGTTCCGTACTGCCCGACCAGGACTTCGAAATGTTGTGGGAAGTCGATAGCGCCTCCCAAAAGCGCATGAAGGATATCGCCGACGCCCTGAAGGGCTCGGACGGCCTGTTCCTCGCGACCGACCCGGATCGCGAAGGTGAAGCGATTTCCTGGCACGTGCTGGATTTGTTGAAGAAGAAGAAGCTGATCGGCGACAAGCCGGTCAAGCGCGTCGTCTTCAACGCGATCACCAAAAAGGCCGTGCTCGATGCAATGGCCAATCCGCGCGATATCGACGTGCCGCTCGTGGATGCCTATCTCGCCCGCCGTGCGCTCGACTATCTGGTCGGGTTCAACCTCTCGCCGGTGTTGTGGCGCAAGCTGCCGGGCGCCCGCTCGGCCGGCCGCGTACAGTCGGTGGCGCTGCGGCTGGTCTGCGACCGCGAATCGGAAATCGAACGCTTCGTTTCGGAAGAATACTGGAACCTCTCCGCCCTGCTTCGCACACCGCGTGGCGATGAGTTCGAAGCGCGGCTGGTATCGGCCGATGGCAAGCGCCTGCAGGCGCGGTCGGTCAAGAATGGCGAAGACGCCACCCGTCTGAAGACACTGCTCGAGGGTGCGGCCTATGCGGTCGATACCGTCGAAGCAAAACCGGTTAAGCGCAATCCCGGGCCGCCCTTCACTACCTCCACCTTGCAGCAGGCGGCCTCTTCCAATCTGGGCTTCAATGCGTCGCGCACTATGCAGGTGGCGCAGAAGCTGTACGAAGGCGTCGATATCGGTGGGGAAACCGTCGGTCTTATTACCTATATGCGAACCGACGGCGTACAGATGGCGCCGGAAGCGATCGAGGCTGCGCGCGCCGCCATCGTCGACCAGTTCGGCAACCGCTACCTTCCGGAAAAGCCCCGCTTCTATTCCACCAAGGCAAAGAACGCCCAGGAAGCGCACGAAGCGATCCGCCCGACGGACTTCAACCGCACGCCCGACCAGGTTCGCCGTTATCTCGATGCGGATCAGGTCCGGCTTTACGAGCTGATCTGGAAGCGCGGCATAGCCAGCCAAATGGCCTCGGCGGAAATCGAGCGGACGACGGTCGAGATTCTCGCTGACAACAAGGGTGAAAAAGCGGGCTTGCGTGCAGTTGGCTCGGTTGTCCGCTTCGACGGCTTCCTCGGCGCCTATGTGGACCAGCGCGAGGAAGGCGAAAAACGCGACGACGACGATGAGGATGGCCGCCTTCCCGAGATCAACGCGCGCGAAAAACTGGACAAGCGGAAAGTCGACGCGAGCCAGCATTTTACCGAACCGCCACCACGCTATTCGGAAGCGTCGCTGATCAAGAAGATGGAAGAGCTCGGCATCGGTCGCCCTTCCACCTATGCCGCTACGCTGAAAACGCTGAGCGACCGCGATTACGTGACTGTCGACAAGCGTAGGCTCGTGCCGCAGGCCAAGGGACGGTTGGTCACCGCCTTTCTCGAGAGCTTCTTCACAAAGTACGTGGAATATGATTTCACGGCCGATCTCGAAGAAAAGCTCGACCGGATTTCCGCCGGCGAACTGGACTGGAAGCAGGTGCTTCGCGAGTTCTGGCAGGATTTCTTCGGGCAGATCGAAGACACAAAGGAATTGCGAGTCACCAACGTGCTGGATGCCCTGAACGAGGCACTGGCGCCGCTCGTGTTTCCTAAGCGGGAAGACGGCAGCGATCCGCGCATCTGTCAGGTTTGCGGCACCGGCAACCTGTCCCTCAAATTGGGCAAGTACGGCGCCTTCGTTGGCTGCTCCAATTATCCCGATTGTAACTTCACCCGGCAACTCTCGTCGGAGGGCGGTGCGGAGGCGGAAGCTTCCGGCCTGAACGAGCCGAAGGAGCTCGGCGCCGATCCGCATACGGGCGAGCAACTGACCGTGCGTTCAGGCCGATTCGGCCCCTATGTCCAGCGCGGCGAAGGCAAGGAAGCGAAGCGCTCCTCGCTGCCGAAGGGCTGGAAGGTGGAGGACATCGACCATGAAAAGGCACTGGCGCTGATCAACTTGCCGCGCGATGTCGGCAAGCATCCGGAAAGCGGCAAGATGATCTCGGCCGGGCTTGGCCGCTACGGGCCATTCCTGCTTCACGATGGCTCCTATGCCAACCTGGAGACGATAGAGGACGTATTCTCGATCGGCCTCAACCGCGCTGTGACCGTGCTTGCGGAAAAGCAGAGCAAGGGTCCCGGTGGCGGACGTGGCACGCCCGCGGCATTGAAGGATCTCGGCGCCCATCCCGATGGTGGCTCGATCACCGTGCGCGACGGCAAATACGGGCCCTATGTGAACTGGGGCAAGATCAACGCCACCCTGCCCAAGGCTATGGATCCACAGCAAGTGACGATGGAACAAGCCCTCGCGCTTATTGTTGAAAAGGGCGGCAAGGCGTCTTCCGGCAAGGCCAAGCCAAAGAAAGCCGCCGCCAAGAGCAGCAGCGACAAGACGGCGGCGGCTCCCAAGGCCAAGGCGCCTGCGAAAGCCAAGGCTCCGGCCAAGGCCGCAGCAAAGGCACCGGCGAAGGCTAGTTCCACGGCCAAAAAGACCGCTCCCAAGGAGAAGAAGACAGGCACGTGAGAGAACCGCGCGATAGATCAAGAACTCCGGGCAGACGCTTAAACACAAGAAACGAAGGCAAAGACGGATCCGGCTCTGCCGACAAGCCGGTGATCATCCACGGGGCTATCCCGCCCCGCGACGTGCTGCTCGAATTCATTGCGGATAATCCGGATCGTGCCTCCAAGCGTGAGATCGCCAAGGCTTTCGGCCTGAAGGGCGAGACTCGGGTCGAGCTGAAGGATGTCCTGCGTGCGCTTGAAGACGAAGGTCTTCTGAAGAAGAGCCGCAAGTCCCTCACCCGTCCCGGCGCATTGCCGCCGGTCACCGTGCTCGACATCACCACCCGCGACAAGGAGGGAGACCTGATCGGTCGCCCGGCTGAATGGCCGGAGGACGCCGGTGCGGCTCCCGCCGTTCTGATACGCCAGTCGTCGCAGGACCGCGGCAAGGGCAAGGCGCCGGCAGCCGGGCTGAACGACCGCGTGCTCGCCAAGATCTTTGCCAACAAGGACAGGTCCGGCCCCGCCTATACCGCCCGCGTCATCAAGGTGATCGACCGACGGCAGAATTCCTCGCTCGGCGTCGTCAGGAAGCTCGCGGACGGTGAACTGCGCCTCCTGCCGATCGAGCGGCGCGGCGAGGAAATGGTCATCGAAGCCGAGGACATCGGCGAGGCCAAGGACGGCGATCTGGTGGAAACGGAGATCGTTCGCTCCGGCCGATACGGCCTGCAGCGTGCGCGCGTTCTGTCGGTGATCGGCTCGGTCGCATCCGAAAAGGCGATCTCGATGATCGCCATTTATGCGCATGGCATTCCGCACATCTTTCCGCAGGCGGTTCTGGACGCCGCCGAGGCGGCGGCGCCGGCTAGCATGTCGCAGCGCGAGGACTGGCGCGACGTACCACTCATCACCATCGATCCGGCCGATGCGAAGGACCACGACGACGCTGTCTATGCCGAAATGGACCCTTCGCCAGACAATCCGGAGGGCGTTATCGTTACCGTCGCCATTGCCGACGTCTCCTGGTACATCCGGCCGAAGTCGCCGCTCGATCGCGAAGCGCTGAAACGGGGCAATTCGGTTTATTTTCCCGACCGCGTCGTGCCCATGCTGCCGGAGCGGATTTCCAACGATCTCTGCTCGCTGCGCGAAGGGGAGGACCGCCCGGCGCTTGCGGTTCGCATGGTGTTTTCGAAGGAAGGCCGCAAGGCGAGCCATACATTCCACCGCGTCATGATGAAGAGTGCGGCAAAGCTTTCCTACCAGCAGGCGCAGGCCGCCATAGACGGCAGGCCGGATGACAAGGCCGGCCCACTGCTCGACCCGATCCTCAAGCCGCTCTGGCATGCCTATGGCATCCTGAAGCGTGGCCGCGAACGGCGCCAGCCGCTCGAGCTCGACATGCCGGAGCGCAAGATCGTGCTCAAGCCCGACGGCACTGTGGACCGCGTCTTCGTGCCGGAGCGCCTAGATGCTCACAAGCTCATCGAAGAAATGATGATCCAGGCCAATGTGGCCGCCGCTGAAACACTGGAAAAAAAGCGCCAGCCGCTCATCTACCGGGTCCACGACACGCCCTCGCTCGCCAAGCAGGAAACCCTGCGCGAGTTCTTGGCGACGCTGGGCATTCCCATGGCCAAGGGCGGCCAGATGCGGGCGAATTCATTCAACGGCATTCTTGCCAAGGCAGAGGATACGCCGCACCAGGTCATGGTCAACGAAATGGTGCTGCGGTCCCAGAGCCAGGCCATCTACAGCCCGGACAATATCGGCCATTTCGGCCTCAACCTGATGAGATATGCCCATTTCACCTCGCCGATCCGTCGCTATGCGGATCTGATCGTCCACCGGGCGCTCGTCGGCTCGCTGGGCCTCGGCGAAGGCGGCATCACCCCGGACGAGGAGGCGCAGCTCGAGGACATCGCCGCCGAAATCTCCACCTTCGAGCGTCGCGCCATGGCCGCGGAGCGCGATACGGTCAACCGCCTGGTCGCCCACCACCTGAGCGCCCGGATCGGCGAAGATTTCGACGGGCGGGTGTCCGGAGTGACCAAGGCCGGGCTCTTTGTTTCGCTCCCCACTTATGCAGCCGACGGCTTCATTCCGATCTCGACTCTCGGCAACGACTACTTCATCTATGACGAGGCGCATCAGGCGCTTACCGGCGAAAAAACCGGGCTCGGTTACCAGATCGGCGACACGGTCGAGGTGCGCCTGGTGGAAGCCATTCCGCTTGCCGGCGCACTCCGCTTCGAGATGCTGAGCGAAGGCAAGAAACTGCCGGCCGGAACCCGCTCCTTCCACAAATCCGGACGCCGCGACCGCTCAACCGGGCGCGGCAAGCCCGGCACGCGGCCGCCGCGCGGCCGAGGGAGATAAGCATGGACGCGCAAAGCCACCAGCCCTCACAATTTGGCGGCCAGCAACAGGCTGAGCGGCCCTTAGGCCGTTCGATCAAGCGCGGCATGCTTGGCCGCTGTCCATCCTGCGGAACCGGCAAGCTGTTCCGCGCCTTCCTGAAGCCGGTCGATCAATGCGCCGTCTGCGGCGAGGAGATCCATCACCACCGCGCCGACGATCTGCCTGCCTATCTCGTCATCTTCGTGGTCGGACATGTGCTGATGGCAGGTTATGTGTCGAGCGCTTTGATGTTCGACATGTCTTCATGGATCCATCTTGCCATTTGGGCACCGCTTGCGGTGTTGGCGGCGCTTTTGACCATCCAGCCCATCAAGGGCGGTGTGATCGGGCTGCAATGGGCCTATAGGATGCACGGTTTCGGAGACCACGACGACGAAGCGACCGATCCCGGCCGGGGTGGACCGCTTGCATGATTGCGATCGGCGAGGACATTGCGCCGACCGCTCTCGACGCGGCGGCGAAGGTGCATGTCGCGGGCGTGAGGCCGCAAGATGCGGCGGCACTTCTCCTCATCGACCGCTCCCACGGTTACAGCCAGGTCCTCGTCGGACGGCGCGGCAGCGGCCATGTCTTCATGCCGGATGTCTACGTTTTTCCGGGCGGTCGTCGCGACCCGCGCGACCACGCCCTGCCCTTTGCGTCGGACCTTCATCCGCTTGTTCTTGACAAGCTCCTCGCCGACGCGCCTGCCGGCACGAATGCTGCGCGGGCTCGCGCACTGGCTCTTGCGGCGCTGCGGGAACTCGCAGAAGAAACCGGCATCGGCTTTTCTACCGGCCGCGCAGACCTGGCAAAGCTCCGCTATGTGGCGCGCGCGCGCGCCATAACGCCGCCCGGTCATATCCGGCGCTACGACACCCGGTTTTTCCTTGCCTTCGCCGATGAAACGGCCCTGGATCTTGCTGCCCTGCAGGATTCGGCAGAACTTCAGGACCTGCAATGGCTTGACATGCGCGTCGTTTCGGGTCTGAAACTCCCCCGCATCACCCAGACTGTGTTGGAAGACGTGAAGACCCTGCTCATAAGCGACCCATCTCTGCCGTTCGGGACCCCTGTGTCCTGTTATTCCATGCGTCATGGACGTTTCGTCCGCAGCCGACTGTAAGGTTTTTCGATGTCCCAGCCGACGCTTGACGCCAACGGGCATCCCGAGGAAATTCACTGGCCGTCGCTTTTCGCCGCCATTTCCGCCATCAGTGCCGTCGGCATCGCCATCGGCCTCGGTTTGCCGCTGCTCAGCATCATCCTCGAAAAGCGCGGCATCTCCTCGACCTTGATCGGGCTGAACTCGGCCATGGCCGGCATTGCCGCAATGGCCGCTGCGCCCATCACCACCAAACTCGCCCATCGCTTCGGCGTCGCTCCCACCATGCTTTGGGCTGTAGTCGTATCGGCCGTCTCGGCGCTGGGCTTCTATTATGCGCCGGCCTTCTGGATGTGGTTTCCGCTGCGCGTGGTTTTCCACGGCGGCATTACCACGCTCTTCATCCTGTCGGAATTCTGGATCAATGCGGCAGCCCCTCCCCGGCGCCGCGGTCTGGTGCTGGGCATCTATGCCACCGTGCTTTCGGTCGGCTTCGCCATCGGCCCGTTGATCTTTTCGGCAATCGGCAGCGAAGGCATTCTGCCTTTTCTCGTTGGCGCCGCGGCGATCCTCGTTGCAGCCATCCCGATCTATATTGCCCGCGACGAGAGCCCGGTTCTCGATGAAAAGCCGCAGCGGCATTTCCTGCGCTACATCTTTCTTGTGCCGACGGCCACGGTTGCGGTCTTCGTTTTCGGAGCCGTCGAGGCCGGTGGACTGTCGCTGTTTCCGATCTATGCAAGCCGGTCGGGCTTTTCCGAAGCACAGGCCGCACTTCTGCTGACGGTGATGGGCTTCGGCAACATGGCCTGCCAGATCCCGATCGGCATCTATTCCGACAAGCTGCGGGACCGGCGCCCGCTGCTGACTGCCATGGCAGTGACCGGATTGATCGGCGCGCTCGCTATTCCCTTTCTCGTCGAGAACTGGCTGCTGATGGCGGTCGTGCTGTTCTTCTGGGGAGGCTGCGTTTCCGGCCTTTATACAGTCGGGCTGGCGCATCTCGGCTCCCGACTCACCGGTTCCGACCTCGCGGCGGCCAATGCGGCCTTCGTCTTCTGCTACGCGATCGGAACCGTTGCCGGGCCGCAGGGCATAGGCGCGGCCATCGATTTGACTGGCAATGACGGATTTGCATGGGCGCTGGCGTTTTTCTTTGCCCTCTATGTGGCCGTTTCGATTGGACGTTTTGTTTTTGGCCCAAAACACAGTTGACTTTTCGGGCGCGATTTGTAATTTCGCGCCAGATTTCGCCGTGGACCGAGCGCGTCCGCGGCTTCATTTTTCTTAAAGGCAGAACACCATGGCAAAAGCTACGACCATCAAGATCAAGCTGCTGTCGACGGCTGATACGGGTTTCTTCTACGTCACCACGAAGAACAGCCGCACGATGACGGACAAGATGACCAAGACCAAGTATGACCCGGTTGCTAAGAAGCATGTCGAGTTCAAGGAAACCAAGATCAAGTAATTCTTGATGCTTGGCTGTTTGCAGGGCGCGGGTCGTTAAGGCCGGCGCCTTTTCCTTTTGTGCCGTCCGCCGAACCTGCGCCTCCCCCACAAGCACAACGAAAAAGCGCCGCTGCCAAGGGCAACGGCGCTTCGAACGGGGGTCGACCAGCCAGCAATCACGGCACGAGGAACCGCTTTGGTATGCCTGCCAGTCGACCGACCCCACGACCCAGGAGATGCGGCGGACCTGAGCATCATGGGGTATCGGTGCCCTTGCGGGACTTGTTGTGGTTGGCGCCAAAATTGCCTAATGCAGCAGGAAAATCAACAGATTCCTAATAAGGAGAGCCGCTGTTCTCTTTTATTGGTTAAAATCCATGCCGCCAGCCCGGTTTTTCTATTAAGATCGATGAACAATCTGAAGTTTTCCTCAGATCTTTTTTATCGTCGGCAGGAGATGTTCAGCGGTCGGGCGCCGACCTACAAGCATAGTGGCTTTGCACGTCTTGCCGCGACTTTGGGACAAGAGCTGGTAATCGTAGATACACGCAAGTCTTCTGATAAGTGCTCCTGCTCAAAGAACGGTTACATGCGGTGCGTCCGGAAGTCCCATGTCAGTAGTTCGCCACGACTGGCGTCGGCACAGACTAATAACCCCGCTTTTTATCGGTGCATAATTGGTGCCGGCGCCGGGCAATTGCCGATATCCAAGCGTTTCCGAGCCTCTAAAGACCATATGCCGAGGCGATAGCGGCAAGTTCTGTCAGACGATTCTGCTTACGCGGCAGCGGCAACCACCCGGTTGCGTCCGGCATTCTTGGCCTCGTAGAGGGCCCGGTCGGCCTGCTTCAGCAATTGATCGGGAGTCTCCGCTCCGGTAGAGTTGCAGGCTATGCCGAGTGATGCAGTGATGTTGATCGCAGTGCCGGTGCTCTTCAAGTGAAACGGGCTCCGCTCGATGATATCGCGCAGTCTCTCGGCAATCGACGCTGCGGCAGCCGCGTCCGTGTCCGGCATCACCACCACGAACTCTTCGCCGCCGTAGCGGCAGGCAAGATCGGCGCCCCTAACGGTGGAGCGGATTCGCGCGGCAAATTCCCGCAGCACTTCGTCGCCTGCGTCATGGCCATAGGTATCGTTGACCGACTTGAAGCGGTCGATGTCGGTAATGCAGACCGAAAGAGCGCGCGACCTGGCAGCAGCCCGGTTGAAGAGCACCTTTAGATGATTGTCCAGATAGCGGCGGTTATGAAGGCCGGTGAGGCTGTCGGTCACTGCCAGCTCAATCGTCTGGCGCACGCTGGTGCGCAGGCGGTCGTTGTAGCGCTTGCGCTTGATCTGGGTGAGCGTGCGGGCCACCAGCTCGTTTGGATCGATCGGACGGACAATATAGTCGTTGACGCCGAGATCGAGCGCGCGGACGATGATCTCGTCGGCACCGAGCTCGGTAATCAACAGCAGCGGCAGAAAACGCGTCCGCTCCAGCGAGCGTAGCTGTGAACAAAGCCGTAGCGGATCGTAATTGTCGAGGTTGGCGTTGACGATGACGAGATCGAAGGGATTTTCGGCCGCTTCAAACAGGGCCGCCTGCGGATCCGACATGGCCGTGACATTGGCAACCGGCTTCAACGCCCGAACGATCCGCTCCTGTGAGCTCGCCCGGCTGTCCACCAGGAGAACGTGACCCGCCTCCTCCCGCCCGTCCATGCCCTTCAGAATGTCCTCGAGCGCTAGGTTCTGCGCCGTGTCGGCGCGGATGCGCAGCTCGTCGCTGAGGGTCTTCAGCCGCACCAGGCTTTTCACTCTGGAGATGAGCTGCAGATCGTTAACCGGCTTGGTCAGGAAGTCGTCAGCGCCGGCCTTCAGTCCGCGCACGCGGTCGGACGGTTGGTCGAGGGCGGTTACCATGACCACGGGAATATGGGAGGTTTTCGGATTGGACTTCAAGCGCTCGCAGACTTCGAACCCGTCCATGCCTGGCATCATGATGTCGAGAAGGATGACATCCACATGGGTGCTGTCGCAGATGGACAGCGCCTTGTAGCCGTCGTCGGCCGTCAGCACGTCGAAATATTCCGCCAGAAGCCGAACTTCGAGCAGTTTCAGGTTTGCAGGAATGTCATCGACCACCAGGATGCGTGCTGTCATGGCTTCGATCCTTACGCGTCACCGAGATAGGTCTTGATCGTCTCGATGAACTTCGGCACGGAAATCGGCTTGGAAACATAGGCTTCGCAGCCGCCCTGGCGGATACGTTCCTCGTCACCCTTCATGGCGAAGGCGGTAACGGCGATCACCGGAATGACGTGCAGTTCATCGTCCTCCTTCAGCCACTTGGTCACTTCCAGGCCGGAAACTTCCGGTAGCTGAATGTCCATGAGGATCAGATCGGGGCGATATTTTCGAGCCAGATCAAGGGCTTCCATGCCGTTGCGCGTCTGGATCGTTTCGTATCCCGACGCCTCGATCAGATCGCGGAAGAGCTTCATGTTCAGCTCGTTGTCTTCGACAATCATGACCCGCTTGGGCATGGAGATCCGTTCCTTACATCGCAACTTGCATGTGCGCTTTCAGCATATAAGTTCGTCGGAAGGCCGAATCCGAAGAACTGCATTGCAGCACGGTAAGGCGATTTGGTTGAAAAAGAGGTAATTTCATAGAAATGGCTCGTGATGCATATGGCGCGGCAGGGCAAGAAGCCCAGTCGGAGGAAACCGCTGCGGCCATTCTAGGATGGCTGGCAGGCGAGCCGGACATGCTGGGGCGCTTCCTGTCTTTGTCAGGATTGCAGCCGCAACAGCTGCGGAGCGCCGTGAACGATCCGCAATTCCTGGCCGGCATGATCGACTTCCTGATGGGGCATGAGCCGACGCTGCTCGCCTTCTGCGATGCGACGGGAACCAAGCCGGAAGCGGTTGCTGCGGCATGGCGGCATTATTCCAAACCAGGACTTGATTCGGGCGAATATTGAATGACCGAGATCGTCGATCTGTCGCATGTGCGCCTGTCCGGCAAGCCGCTGATCGTCTGCGATATCGACGATGTCGTTTTGCAATTCGCCGCACCGTTCCAGGATTTTCTGCGGGGTCAGGGACATGAACTCCTGCCGCGTTCCTTCCGGCTGACCGGCAATATCGTCTCGATCGATACCCAGATCGCTATTGAACCGGCCGATGTCCGCCGGCTGATCCATGCCTTCTTCGAGGCTCAGGAAACTCATCAAACCCCCTTTGATCTCGTGGTCCGGACGCTCTGCGACCTGTCCGTCGACGCCGATGTCGTATTCCTCACGGCCATGCCGCCGCGCTTTCGAGATCGCAGGCGCAGGCTGCTGGACCGCCTTGAGCTGCCCTTCCCTCTGGTTGCCAGCGAAGAAGCCAAGGGGCCGATCATGCAGCGACTGCGCAGCCACGCTTCGCTCCCTTGCGTCTTCATCGACGATATGGTGCACAATCTTCAATCCGTGCGTGACCATGTCCCTGACTGCCTGCTCATCCATATGATGCCGGACTCGCCGCTCCATTTGCTCGCGCCCAAGCCGGGCAAAGAGGTCGTTCGTGCCAGGGACTGGCAACATGCGGCAGAGCTGATCCACGCCCATATCCAACAATAAGCCTTCATAACCGGCAGCGGATGGATGACATTGTGGAGGCTCACCCCCCGTCTGAAGGTTCTCTCTAGAGACTCGCCAGCCTAAAGCCTAGTGTCGGTTCGTTCAACTTTTGTTCCGGCCATGACTTCCGCAACTCCGCCAGTCCCCTTCTTTTGCCGCGACTGCCTGATCGAGCAGAAGGCGGAGGCGCGCCGTTGCCGGGCCTGCGGCAGCCCTCGGCTGCTCCGTCACAAGGAACTCTATGATTTGACGCTGGCCCATATTGATTGCGATGCCTTTTACGCGACGATCGAAAAGCGGGACAATCCGGAGCTTGTTGACAAGCCGGTGATCATCGGCGGTGGCAAGCGCGGCGTGGTGTCCACCGCCTGCTATATTGCCCGCATCAACGGCGTGCGGTCTGCCATGCCGATGTTCAAGGCGCTGGAGCTTTGCCCGGACGCCGTCGTCATCGCGCCGAACATGGAGAAATATGCGTCCGTCGGCCGGCAGGTCCGCATCATGATGCAGGACCTGACCCCGCTCGTGCAGCCCCTGTCGATAGACGAAGCCTTTCTGGAGCTTGCAGGCACGCAGCGCCTGCATCACGACCCTCCGGCGCGGATCCTGGCGCGGTTTTCAAAGCGCGTCGAAGACGAGATTGGCATCAGCATTTCGGTCGGCCTTTCCTATTGCAAGTTTTTGGCCAAGGTTGCATCCGATCTCGCCAAGCCGAGAGGCTTTTCGGTCATCGGCCGCGAAGAGGCGCTAGCCTTTCTGGCGCCGCGGCCGGTCACCACCATCTGGGGCGTCGGTCGGGCCTTCAACGCGACGCTGGAAGCGGACGGCATCCGCACGGTCGGTCAGTTGCAGACCATGGACGAAGGCGACCTGATGCGCCGTTATGGCTCCATGGGCCAGAGGCTCTACCGGCTTTCCCGCGGCATGGACGAGCGGGAAGTGCATATCAACGATGCGGCGAAGAGCGTGTCGGCGGAAACTACGTTCTTCGATGATATCGCCCGCTACGAGGATCTGGTTCCGATTCTGCGGCGGCTTTCGGGAAAGGTTTCGGCACGCCTGAAGAAGCAGAGCGTGGCGGGCCAGACGGTGGTGCTCAAGATGAAGACCGCCGATTTTAAAAGCCGCACCCGCAATCGCCGCCTGGAAGATCCGACCCAACTCGCGGACCGTATTTTCCGCACAGGGCTGGGGCTGCTGGAGCGCGAAACGGATGGCACCAAATTCCGGCTGCTCGGCATCGGAGTTACGGATCTTTGCCCTCCGGCGCTCGCCGATCCACCGGATCTCGTCGATGTCCAGGCGGGGCGCCGGGCGGCGGCGGAAGCGGCCATGGACAGGCTGCGCGACAAGTTCGGCAAGGCTGCCGTCGAGACCGGCTACACGTTCGGGAATCGGCGCCGTGATCAATGAAACGTGATGTACAGCCGCCATCACGCTAACTCGATTCGCACCATGGCAAATCTTCCTTAAACCTCATCGTTCAATATGCACCGATTGTATTGCGTATGAGGTCCCGTATGTTGCGTCGCCTGGTGTTCGGATTGGGATTTTTGTCTGCGACCATGCTGTCGCACGGGGCTTTCGCCGAAGGCGCCCGATCACTGCAGATCATCGTTTCGAAAGACAAGCAGGCGCTTGTCGTTTATGATGGCGAACAGGTCGTCGCGACCTCGAAAGTCTCCAGCGGCAAGGCTGGCCACACGACGCCGAGCGGTATCTTCTCGATCCTCGGCAAGGAAAAATACCACGAATCCAACATCTACTCGAATGCGCCCATGCCGTGGATGCAGAGGCTGACTTGGTCGGGCATCGCGTTGCATGAAGGCGTCGTGCCGAATTACCCCGCTTCGCACGGCTGCATCCGCATGCCGAGCACCTTTGCCAAAACGCTTTACCAGATGACCGAGCAGGGCGCGCATGTGATCGTCACGGATGAGCCTGTCGTTCCGCAACGGATCGACGATGTGGCGCTTTTCCAGCCGCGCAAGCCGCTGCCATCCGGTCCGATGCTTTCGGATGCGGATCTCAGAACCTCCTCGATCACTGCCGGCCGCAAGCCGGTCGAGGTGGCAATGAATATCGTGCCGGGCAATCCGGCCGTCACCCATGACTCCGCGCCGGCGACGACCACCGCGCCTCCAAGGGCCGAAGCCGCCAAGGATGTGGCGCCGTTGCGCATTCTCATCACCCGCCGTGGTGAACGGGAAACCTTGAGGGATGCGCAGCTGCTGCTCGAGGAGCTGGGCTTCGAGACAGGCGGATCCGACGGCTTTGCCGGACCGATGACACGCGAAGCCATTGCCGGCTTTAAGCGCTGGAAAAACCTGTCGACCAAGGGGCCGCTGATCAGCGGCGACTTCATCGAGGCGCTGTATCAGGCGGCCGACAAGCCGAAGCCGCCGGCCGGCCAGATCATGGTGCGGCAGGAATTTCAGCCCCTGTTCGAAGCTGCGGTCGGCATCCGCAATCCGGAGCTTGCGCTCGGGACCCATCTGCTGACGGTGAACAAGGTCGATCGCCAGGCCGAAACTGCGGAATGGCACGCGCTGACCTTGCCGAATGCCCTTAATCCGAAGACCATGCAGCGGCTCGGGATCACGGTCGCGGATCAGCCGGGCGTGTCGGATTCGGCCAAGGCGGCCCTCGATCGCATCGAGGTTTCGGCCGATATTCGCGAGCGGATCGAAACCGCATTGAACGACGGCAGCTCGATCAGCATCAACGACCAGGGCATTGGCCAGGATACCGGTGCCGGCACCGACTTCATCACGATCACCAATTCGCAGCCCGGCCCGGCCACGATCGAGACCATTTCTTCGACGCCCCGCGCGGCCAAGCCGCGATCGGTCACCAAATATCGCTCGGTCGGCCTCTACTGAGGCGCCGAGCCGTAAACGCTAGACCAGTTCCACATCCAGAACGCCGGGCGCTGCCTTCAGCGCCGCGGCGATTTCCGGCGATATGCGATATTTCTCCGTCAGTTCCACCTCGATCTCGCGACGACCGTCATCCTTGATGACGACAAAGGAAACGAGACCATCGCCGCGCGCATTAAGGTGCCTTGCCACGGTCCGCATCGGGCCGGAATCGCGCACGAAGACGCGCAGTGCCTTCTGCATCCGCACCGATTGCTCTTCCAGCGACTGAGCCGTCTGGATGCGCAGGCCGATACCTTCCGGCCGCTCTTCCGCCTGGACGGTGATGACCAAGGATTTTCCCGGCTCGAGAAGATCGCGGTACTGGGTGAGCCCTTCCGAGAAGAGCACGGCTTCGAACTGGCCGGAGGAATCGGAGAAGGCGACAATGCCCATCTTGTTGCCGGTGCGGGTCTTGCGCTCCTGCCGGCTGGTGACCGTGCCGGCAAGCCGGCCGGCCGTTGCGCCCTGGCGCACGGCGGCGGAGAAATCCGCAAAGGTCTGCACGCGCATCTTGGCCAGCACATCCCCATAGGTATCGAGCGGATGGGCCGACAGGTAGAAGCCGAGAACCTGGTATTCGCGCATCAGCTTTTCCGACGGCATCCATGGATTGAAGGCCGGCAGGACGAGCTTTTCCGGCCCGGCGCTCGCCGACGACCCGAAGAAATCCGACTGGCCGCTGACCTTTTCTTCCTGGGCACGCTGCGCATAGCCGAGAATACGGTCCAAGCCGCCGATCAGTTCGGCGCGGTCGCGGCCGAAGCAATCGAAGGCGCCAGCGACGATCAGGCTTTCCATGACGCGGCGGTTGATCTGCTTGGGATCGACGCGCAGGCAGAAATCCTCGATGCTGGCAAATTCCCGGTCTCCGCGGACTTCGGTAATGTGCTCGACGGCCGATTCCCCGACGCCTTTCAGCGCCGCCAAGGCGTAATAGATGCGGCTTTCGCCGGTCTCGAAATGCCGGAAGGAGGTTTGGATGGAGGGCGGGAAGACCTTGATGCCGAGCCGGCCGGCATCTTCGCGGAAGTCGTTGAGCTTCTCGCTATTGGCCATGTCATAGGTCATCGAGGCGGCCAGGAATTCCACCGGATAATGCGCCTTCATATAGGCCGTCTGATAGGAGACGATGGCATAGGCGGCGGCATGGCTCTTGTTGAAGCCGTAGTTCGCAAACTTGGCGAGCAGGTCGAAAATGTTATCGGCCTGCGGCTTGGAGACGCCGTTCTTGACCGCGCCATCCACGAAGCGGGCCCGCTGCTTGTCCATCTCCTCCTTGATCTTCTTGCCCATGGCGCGGCGCAGAAGGTCGGCCTCACCCAGCGAGTAGCCGGACAGGACCTGAGCGATCTGCATGACCTGCTCCTGGTAGACGATGACGCCCTGCGTTTCCTTGAGCAGGTAGTCGATCATCGGATGGATTGATTCGATCTCCTCCTCGCCGTGCTTTCTGGCATTGTAGGTAGGGATGTTTTCCATCGGGCCTGGCCGGTAGAGCGCCACCAGCGCGATGATATCCTCGATGCAGTCGGGGCGCATGCCGATCAGCGCCTTGCGCATGCCGGCGCTTTCCACCTGGAAGACCCCGACCGTTTCGCCGCGCGACAGCATTTCGTAGGTCCTGGTATCGTCGAGCGGTATCGTCGCCAGATCGATCTCGATGCCGCGCTTGGCGCAGAAATCCACCGCCGTCTTCAGGACGGTCAGCGTCTTCAGGCCAAGGAAGTCGAATTTCACAAGACCGGCCTGCTCCACCCATTTCATGTTGAACTGGGTGACCGGCATGTCCGAGCGCGGATCGCGATACATGGGCACCAGCTTCGACAAGGGCCGGTCCCCGATGACGATGCCGGCCGCGTGGGTCGACGCATGGCGGTAGAGCCCCTCGATCTTCTGGGCGATATCGAGAAGGCGCGCCACCACCGGCTCCCGGTCGGCCTCTTCCTGGAATTTCGGATCTTCGGCGATCGCCTTCGACAAGGGCGTCGGATTGGCCGGATTGTTGGGCACGAGCTTGCAGATCTTGTCGACTTGGCCATAGGGCATTTCCAGCACGCGGCCGACGTCGCGCAGCGCCGCACGGGCCTGCAGCGATCCGAATGTGATGATCTGCGCCACCTGCTCGCGGCCATATTTCCGCTGCACATAGCGGATCACCTCTTCCCGGCGATCCTGGCAGAAGTCGATGTCGAAGTCGGGCATCGAGACGCGTTCGGGATTGAGGAAGCGCTCGAAGAGAAGCGAGAAACGCAGCGGATCGACGTCGGTAATGGTGAGCGCATAGGCGACGAGCGAGCCTGCGCCCGATCCGCGGCCCGGACCGACGGGGATGTTCTGCTGCTTGGCCCATTTGATGAAGTCCGCAACGATCAGGAAGTAGCCGGGAAACTTCATGCGCTCGATGACGCCGAGCTCGAAATCCAGCCGGTCGCGGTAATCCTGCTCCGTATAGCCGGGCGTCATGCCGAGCGACGCCAGGCGGACTTCAAGCCCCTCGATCGACTGGCGGCGAAGTTCGGACGACTCAGCCCGTTCCGCCTCGCCCGGATCATCGGTCGCGCCGGTGAAGCGCGGCAGGATCGGATCGCGGGTCTTCAGCACGAAGGAGCAGCGGTGGGCGATCTCCACCGTATTCTCCAGCGCTTCCGGCAGATCGGCAAACAGCTTGGCCATTTCGGCCTGGCTCTTGAGATAATGATCCGGCGTCAGGCGGAAGCGGCTGTCATCGGAAACGATGGCGTTATGGGCCACTGCCATCAGGGCGTCATGGGCGTCGTAATCCGCCTTGGTCGGAAAGAAGGCCTCGTTGGTCGCCACCAGCGGCAGATCGTGTTCGTAGGCGAGGCTGATCAGCTTCTGTTCGTGGCGGCGGTCATAGGTGCCGTGGCGCTGCAGTTCCACATAAAGCCGATCGCCGAACAGGTGCTTGAGCTTGAGGAGGCGGGCTTCGGCGATCGTCGCATTGCCATCCTTGAGCGGCATGTCCACCGGACCGCCAACCGAGCCCGTAAGCGCGATCAGACCCTGCGTGCCGCCTTCCTCCAGCCAGGAGCGGCGGATATGCACAGGACCCTGGCCCTCGCCGCCCAGATAGGCACGGCTGACGAGATCGACCATCCGTTCATAGCCCACGGCATTGGCGGCAAGCATGACGATGGCCGGCAGCTTGACGAGATGCGGCTGGCCGTTGCGGCGCTCCTCGGCCTGGTCTTCCATGTCGATGGACAGCTGGCAGCCGATGATCGGCTGAAGGCCTTCGCCAATCGCCTTCTGGGCAAATTCCAGCGCGACGAACAGGTTGTTGGTATCGGTAATCGCCAGGGCCGGCTGATTATCCGACGTGGCCTTGGCGAGGATCTTCTTGAGCGGCAGCGCGCCTTCAAGCAGCGAAAAGGCGGAATGGACGCGCAGGTGCACGAATTGCGGAGCCTTCCCCAATCCATCCGAGCCCTGTATCGCGTCTGCCGATGCTGCCATTTCCGTGCCATACCCATCTGATGAATCGGGCTATTTTCCGGCGCGGCAGCCTCAGAGTCCAGCTTGCATTTTCTCCGTCAACGGGTTTCGGGCCGCGCCGTCCTCACATGACCAGCATAATCATGGAAATGCTGACGACAAAGGTGGCGATGGAAGCGAATGCGGCAATGTCACGAAGCAGGTCAGTCATTGTTCGTCTCCCTTGTTCCTGTATGTTTTTGTTTTGTTCTATTTTCGTACAGGTGTCAACAGCAGAACATAGGAAGAACAAGAAGGATATGGGAGCCCCGTCGGGTCGTGAACGAAAGATTAACACATGGCCCTGTTCCAACCCTGGCCCCACAGCTTTAGCCGGACTCGGGATACCGATCCGGTTTTGTGAAATGTTCGGACGGGGCGTTGGAAGCTGCCTCGGGTAAAATGGGTATGCGGCACCTTTCAGCGCCCCGTTCGGCTGTTTTTATCCGCGACTTCGGCTCCTCTGCGATGACGGGATTTGCAGGAACAGTGGCGCGCCTTTCCCTTGAAGGAAAGCGTCATGCACGCCCTCAGGCTCACCCTGGCCAGGCCATGACTGCCTCTAGCCAGGATCTTCCACCTGCGCCGCCGACAGCAAGGCTGCGAACAGCCCCGCGAACCGCCTGCGACGCGGTCCCGCCACCCTGTGTGCCGCACAAGCACGCCCGGCTTTTCGGGAGTTGGAAGCGGGGGCCGGTCCAGGCCGCCCGCTTCCCCCGCTTTGCCAGAGGGAAGCCAGTTTCCGCGGACCCGGATTGCGAGGTTTTGCGTCTCAACCCTCGCGACCCGCGCCGGCCCCGCCTCGCCGGCACGCCTGCCGGTGTATCCGAAAACGGGACGCCGATATTCTAGGCACAGGTTTGGAGGACGGGGATGAAGGGGGATGAAATTTATGCTAAGTGATTGATGGGCTTGACGCTGTTGCACGAAAACATCCCCGCGAATGGTTGCCGAAAGGCATGCCGCCTGCGACGGCGCCATCTATACCACCTCGTCATCCCAGCCTTGAGCCGGGATCCGGCCGCCGCCCGTCAGCGCGGCGAGAAACGTCATGGCCTATGCGTGACGGTGACGAGAGAGCCCCTGCGCCGCCGACGCGGCGCTGCTGGATTCCTGTGACAGATCCCCGGATCAAGTCCGAGGACAGGAATGACGGAGGGTGAGGCAAGGAAACTCACCCAGTCGGCCGAGCAATATCAGAGGTAGATGCAGGGCGGTGGCGGGTGCACGCTCACTCGTGTCTGCGGTAAGAAATGCGAGCCGGCAGGAGCAACTTAAAACTCGATGATCTTGCCGCCCTCGATCGTCACGCGGCGGTCCATGCGGCCGGCAAGTTCATGATTGTGGGTGGCGATCAGGGCCGCCAGGCCGGACTGACGCACCAGCGCCTCCAGCGCATCGAAGACATAGGAGGCGGTCTTCGGATCGAGATTGCCCGTCGGTTCGTCGGCAAGAAGCAGACGCGGTGCGTTGGCGACCGCCCGGGCAATCGCCACGCGCTGCTGTTCGCCGCCGGAAAGCTCCGAAGGACGGTGCTCGCCGCGATGGCCGATGCGCATGTAATCGAGAAGCTGCCCTGCCCGCTCGCGCGAATCGGCCTTGCTGAGGCCGCCGATCAGCTGCGGCATCATGATGTTTTCAAGTGCCGTGAATTCCGGCAGAAGATGATGGAATTGATATACGAAGCCGATATCGCTGCGGCGGATCGCCGTCCGCTCCTCGTCGGAGAGGCCATTGCAGGCGCGCCCGCCAATCGTGACCTCGCCGTCGTCGGGATGTTCGAGCAGACCGGCCAGATGCAGAAGCGTCGACTTGCCGGTGCCCGACGGCGCCACCAGAGCGACGATTTCGCCGCTTCTCAGCTCGAAATTGGCGCCCTTGAGGATGGACAGCGTGGTCTCGCCCTGGCCGTAGTGACGTTCGACGCCCGAGAGCTGCAAGACGGGTTTAGGTGCCATGAAGGATGCAAAGTCCTATTCGTATCTGAGAGCCTGAACGGGATCGAGCTTCGACGCCCGCCAGGCCGGGAATATGGTGGCGATAAAGGAAAGCACCAGCGCCATGCCGACGACCGACAGCGTTTCGCTGAGGCTCATCTCCGCCGGCAGCTCGCTGAGGAAATAAAGTTCCGGATTGAAGAGCACCGTCCCGGACAGCCAGGAGAAGAACTGGCGGATGGATTCGATATTGAGACAGACGATGACCCCGAGCGCCACACCGGCTAGCGTGCCGACAATGCCGATAGCGGCCCCGGTCATGAAGAAGATGCGCATGATGGCGCCCGATCCCGCTCCCATGGTGCGCAGGATGGCGATGTCCGAGCCCTTGTCCTTGACCAGCATGATCAGGCCGGAAATGATGTTGAGCGCCGCAACCAGCACGATCAGCGTCAGGATCATGAACATCACATTGCGCTCGACCTGCAGCGCGGAGAAGAAGGTCTGGTTGCGTTGTCGCCAATCGGTAACGAAAATCTGCCGGCCGGCCGCTGCTTCGACTTTCGGGCGCAGCTCGTCGACCATGTCCGGATTGTCGATGAAGAGCTCGATCGACTGCACGAGACCATCGGCATTGAAATAGGCCTGGCTCTCCTCGAGCGGCATATAGATGATGGTGGCGTCATATTCGGACATGCCGATCTCGAATATGCCCGAGACGGGATAGGACTTGACGCGCGGATTGATGCCCATCGGCGTCACATCGCCTTCCGGCGAGATCAGGGTGATCTGGTCGCCGGCACTCAAGCCAAGCTGCGAGGCGAGCCTGGAGCCCACGAGCACGCCCTGGCCGGATGCGAAGCCGACGATATCGCCGGACTTGATGTTGGAGGAGACTTCGGTGAGTTTTTCCAGATCCTCGGCCCGCACGCCGCGCACCAGCGCGCCGGAACCGGCGCCGCCGCGGCCGGATGCGAGCGTCTGGCCTTCGACCAGCGGCAGGGCCATCCTGACGCCCGGCACAGCGGCAAAGCGTTTGGTGACGTCGGCATAATCGTTGAACGGCGCGTCGATCGGCTGGACGATCATGTGACCGTTGATGCCGAGAATGCGCGAGATGAGCTCGGTGCGGAAACCGTTCATCACCGCCATGACGATGATCAGGGTCGCAACGCCGAGCATGATGCCGACAAAGGAAAAGCCGGCGATGACGGAGATGAAGGCTTCCTTGCGCCGCGAGCGCAGATAGCGCCAGGCGACCATGCGCTCAAAGGCGGAGAATGGACCGGCTGACGGCGAATGCACCGCCTTTTCGGCCTCACCATTCGCAGCAATGCTCGCCATCTACGCTTCCTCACAATGCTTGAGCGGCGGAAACAATCTCCGCGCCGCGTCCCGATATGCCCGCCGGACCTTTAGCCAGGCTGCAGATCAGCCGGCGATACGGTTCAGCGCTGCTCCCGACGTCATCACCTGGCGCTCGCCGGTCTTGCGATCCTTGACCTCGACCTCGCCATTGGCGGCAGACCGGGGGCCGACGATCACCTGGACCGGCACGCCGATCAGGTCCGCCGTGGCGAACTTGGTGCCGGCGCGTTCGTCCGTGTCGTCGTAAAGCACGTCCTTGCCCGCTTTGCCGAGGCCCGCATAGAGGCTTTCGCACAGGCGGTCGCAGACCTCGTCGCCGGGCTTCATGTTGATCACCACGACATCGAAGGGCGCCACGGAGGCCGGCCAGATGATTCCGTTCTCGTCATGCGAGGCTTCGATGATGGCGGGAACAAGGCGGGTCGGGCCGATGCCGTAGGAACCCATATGGACAAGGTGTTCCTTGCCGTCCGGGCCCTGGACCTTGGCGCCCATGGGCTCGGAATATTTGGTGCCGAAATAGAAGATATGGCCGACCTCGATGCCGCGCGCCGAAAGCCGGTCGGTTTCGGGAATGGCGCCGAAGGCTGCCTCGTCATGCATTTCCGACGTGGCGGCATAGACCGAGGTCCATTTGTCGAAGATCGCCTGCAGGCCGGCGACATCGTCGAAATCCGTGTCTTCGCCGGGAATGTCGAAATGGACAAAATCCTCGTGCGAAAATACTTCCGATTCGCCGGTCTCGGCAAGGATGATGAATTCGTGGCTGTGATTGCCGCCGATCGGGCCGGTATCGGCGCGCATGGGAATGGCGCGCAGGCCGAGACGATCGAAGGTGCGCAGATAGGCGGCGAACATCTTGTTGTAGGAATGGATCGCGTCTTCCTTCGTCAGGTCGAAGGAATAGGCATCCTTCATCAGGAATTCGCGCGAACGCATGGTGCCGAAGCGGGGGCGGATCTCGTCGCGGAACTTCAGCTGGATATGGTAGAGGTTGAGCGGCAGGCTTTTATAGGAGCGGACCGAAGAGCGGAAAATATCGGTGATCATTTCCTCGTTGGTCGGACCGTAGAGCATGGCCCGGTCCTGCCGGTCCTTGATGCGCAGCATTTCCTTGCCGTAATCCTCGTAGCGGCCGCTTTCCTGCCAGAGCTCGGCCGACTGCAGCGTCGGCATGGACAATTCGATGGCGCCGGAACGGTCCTGCTCTTCGCGGATGATCTTGTTGACCTTGTCGAGCACGCGCTTGCCGAGCGGCAGCCAAGAATAGATGCCCTGGCTCTGCTGGCGGATCATGCCGGCGCGCAGCATCAGCCGGTGGGAGACGATCTCCGCTTCCTTGGGGTTTTCCTTCAGGATGGGCATGAAATAGCGGGAAAGGCGCATTCTGGTTTTCCGAGGTTGTCGGCCTTCCCGGGTGACGGGAATCGGCCGCTTCAAGACGTCAGGTTCGAGCGTTCATAGCGGTTCCGCCACGACAAGGGAACCCGCCGCGCCGCCGCCATGCAGTCGCGTCGCTGCAGCCCTTCGAGCCCGGTACTCCCGGCGGACTATGATCATTGGTGGCAAGCACGACAGATTTTTGTCAACTGGAAAAATATACGCGAGTGTAGCAAAAATACAAAAAAAACGCATGACAAAGCTCAACCTTTGAGCTAGTTTCAGCTCACAAAAGAGGCAAGGAGTTCAAATTCTTGCCAATTCGCGGTCAAGTCTTGGGAGGATAAGATCTTAGGCGCGCTCAAGTCGCAGCCCCGGCAACGGTGAAGGATCACGCGAAACTAAAAGAACAAGGCTCAGGCCTTGTTTTTTTTTGCCTTTGCGGCAGCCCGGCTGGTGGTGCACCGGTTCCGGCGACCGCCTGTATCCCGCATATGCCCGAAACAGGTGACAGACGGATGACAGCCTGTCGGGATATCGCAAGTCTCGTTGAAGTTCGGCCTATTTGAAGTCGGGCATGATATTGGGAATGCTGGCAATGCCGATCCCGAAATACCGCGACAGCAGGTAATATCCGCCGTAAAGCGCGATCGAGATGACGGTGGTCAGCAGCAGGACCCGGCCGGCGCGAAACCGTGTGGGAGCGCTTGCAACCGTCCCTAGGGCCACCTCCCCGTCATCCTGTTGGCTGCGATGCCCAAGCGGCAGCACCATGAACAGCACCGTCCACCAGAGGATGAAGAAGATCGCCGCGACGGTCAGAAGAGACATGAATGCATTCCTGTGCAGAGGCTGTCCTTATAGGCCGGACCGGCGCAAAGCTCAAACCCATGCGCCGGACGTAACGCCGCAGCTTCTCGATCTGATTCCGCAAAGGGATCTATCTTCCTGACAGAGCTGCGTTATACCTGCTCAAGCTCCACCAGCGTCCCGGTAAAATCCTTCGGATGAAGGAAGACGACAGGCTTGCCGTGCGCGCCGAGCTTTGGCGTGCCATCGCCGAGGATACGGGCGCCGGCTGCCTGCAGCCTGTCGCGGGCAGCCAGAATGTCGTCCACCTCATAGCAGATATGGTGCATGCCGCCGGCCGGGTTCTTTTCCAGGAAGGCGGCGATCGGTGAGGTTTCGCCGAGCGGCTCCAGCAATTCCACCTTGGTATTGGCGAGCTCGACAAAGACAACCGTGACGCCATGCTCACGCAGCGGCTGCGGCTGCGAGACCTTGGCGCCCAGCGTATCGCGGTAGGTCGCCGTGGCGGAGGAAAGGTCCGGCACAGCGATGGCGATATGGTTGACGCGTCCGATCATCGAGCCGCCTCGCTGAAATTAGAGCCGGGTGACGAAGACGGTGACGATCGGCTTCTTGCCCCAGGCTTCGTTGGCAGCAGAACGAACGGCCCGGCGAATGGCTTCGCGCAGCATGTCGAGATCCTTGCGGCGGGCCCGCGGAATGCTTTCGACGGCGTTGAGGACGGAGTCATACAGCGTGTCCTCCATGTCCTCGCCTTCAATATCGAATTCCGGCAGGCCGAAACAAACGACGTCCGGATCGCTCATGAAATCATATTTGCTGTCGAGCAGGACGTTGATCGAGACATGGCCGACATAGGAAAGCTTGCGCCGGTCGCTGACGCCCATTTCATCAAGGTCGCCGATCAGCTTGCCATCCTTAAAGATGCGGCCATGCGGCGCCTGACCGACCACTTCGGCGTGACCGGGTGCCAGGCGCAGAATATCGCCATTGCGGACCTTGGGAATGGTCTTGATGCCGGCCGAGGCGCCAAGCTCCGCCTGGGCCATCAGGTGGGCGGCCTCGCCATGCACGGGCACGAGGATCTGCGGCCGTGTCCATTCGTACATCTGCAGCAGTTCGCTGCGGCGCGGATGGCCTGACACGTGCACGAGTGCGTCGGAATCGGTGACGATCTTGATGCCCTGTTCGATCAGGCCGTTCTTGATCTCGATGATCGCCTTTTCGTTGCCGGGAATCGTGCGCGAGGAAAACACCACCGTATCGCCTGCAGCGAAGGCGACATTGCGCATCTCGTCACGGGCGATCTTGGCAAGCGCTGCACGCGGTTCGCCCTGGCTGCCGGTCAGGATGACGACGACCTTGTCGCGCGGGATATAGCCGAACTCGTCCTCGGCGATAAACGGCTGGAGGCCTTCCATGAGGCCGATGTCGCGGGCGACGGCGGCGACCCGCTTCAGCGACGAACCGAGCAGCAGCACTTCGCGCCCGGCCGCTTCGGCGGCCTGGGCGACGGAGCGGATGCGTCCGACATTCGACGAGAAGGTGGTGATCGCCACCCTGCCCTCTGCCGCCTCGATGATCTTGCGCAGGCCTTCCGAGACTTCCTCTTCCGATGGCGAGACGCCTTCGCGCATGGAATTGGTGCTGTCGCACATCAGCGCCAGCACGCCTTCTTCGCCAAGCTTGCGGAACCGGGCCTCATCGGTCAGCGGCCCGAGCGAGGGCGCATGGTCGATCTTCCAGTCGCCGGTATGGACGACGTTGCCGAGCGGCGTGCGGATCACCAGCGACATGGGCTCGGGGATCGAGTGGTTGACGCCAACGGCCTCGATCTCGAAGGGACCGACATTGATGCGGTCGCCGGCCTTGAAGATATTGATCGGGATCTGCGCCCGCGAGCCTTCATAGGCGCGCTTGGCTTCCAGCATGCCGGCCGTGAACGGCGAGGCATAGACGGGGACGTTGAGGCCCGGCCACAGGTCGTTCATGGCGCCGTAATGGTCCTCATGGGCATGGGTGATGATCATCCCCTTGACGTTCGCCCGCTGCTTGGCGAGGTAGCGGATGTCCGGCAGCACGAGATCCACGCCGGGCAGATCCGGGCCGGGAAAGGTGACGCCGCAATCCACGATGATCCACTGGCGCTTCTCGGGCGTCCCGTAGCCGTAGAGGGCGAGGTTCATGCCAATCTCGCCGACCCCGCCGAGAGGGAGAAACACCAGTTCTTCTTGGTTTGCCATCTTGTTTGTTTATTCCATTCCTTGAAAAAATACATCCCCGGCGGCGACAGCGATTGGCGCGCCCTGTCCGGTCTTGAGCATCAGAAAACCTTTGTCATCGATACCTGCGAAAGTCCCAACAAGCGAGCGGTCCGGAAGGTTCACGCGGATATTTTCGCCCATGCCGCAGGCGATCCTGCGCCAGCGGTCGGTAATCTCCGGCGTCCCTAGACCCTCATTCCATGATTCCAGAACTTGCGCCATCTCCTTGTAAAGATACGCGAAAACTTCCTGCGGCGAGGCAGACACTCCGTGGTCGGCAAGCCGCGTGACGCCATAAGGGGCGGCATCCGGCATATGCCGAATGTTAATACCGATGCCGATTACCAGCGCCCGCCGGCCATCGGCAAGCGCTTCGGCTTCCAACAGAATGCCGCAGGTCTTGCGGCGGCCGATGAGAATATCGTTCGGCCATTTGACTTCGAGCGGCGCATGGCCGGGTGGCAGAACCGCGCTCAATGCCGCATGCACCGCCACGGCGACGGCCAAAGGTAGCGACCCGACCCGCTCGGAAGGAGCGGCATCGATCAGCAACAGCGAAGCGTAAAGATTTCCTGGCTCGGACATCCAGGCGCGGCCGCGACGTCCGCGGCCAGCGGTCTGACGGCTCGCCGTCAGCCACAATAAACCAGGATCGCCCGCGCGAGCGCGGGCGAAACATTCGCTATTGGTGGAACCGACCTCGTCCAGCGCCTCGTGGCGAAATCGGTCGAGCAAGAAGCGCCCGCCTTTACCCGCCATCCTCAGAAGAACGATTTGGCAGCGGCGTTTGCAGCAGATCCGATCGGACCGCCGATCAGTACATAGGCGAGCACGAAAAGGCCGGACAGGCCGAAGACCAGCCGCAACTCGCCTGAGATGCGCGCGAAATCGCCCTTGGCTTCATCGAACCACATCAGCTTGACGATGCGCAGGTAATAATAGGCACCGACGACCGAAGACAGCACGCCGATCACGGCCAAGGCATAAAGCTTGGCTTCGATGGCGGCGAGGAAGACGAAATACTTGGCGAAGAAGCCCGCAAGCGGCGGAATGCCGGCCATGGAGAACATCAGCGCCGTCAGCACCAGGGCCATGAATGGTTTGGTGGAGGAAAGACCGGCGAGATCGTCGACATTTTCCACAAAGCCACCCTCGGGGCGACGCATGGCCATGATGCAGGCAAAGGTTCCTAATGTCATGACCATGTAGATGGTCATGTAGAGCACCACGCCGGAAATTCCGGTCTCGGTTCCTGCCGCGAGGCCAACCAGGGCAAAGCCCATATGGCCGATGGAGGAATAGGCCATCAATCGCTTGATGTTGCGCTGTCCGATGGCCGCGAAGGAACCGAGCAGCATGGAAGCGATGGCGACGAAGACGATGATCTGGCGCCAGTCGGCGATGATCGGCATGAAGGCTTCCGACACGATGCGCACCAGGATGGCCATGGCTGCGACCTTGGGGCCAGCGGCGAAGAAGGCGGTGACCGGGGTCGGCGCGCCTTCGTAGACGTCCGGCGTCCACATGTGGAATGGCACGGCCGAAATCTTGAAGCAGGCGCCGGCCAGCACGAAGACCATGCCGAAGACGAGGCCCATGCCGCGCGTTTCCGACGAGAGTACAGCCGCGATCTCGTCAAAGCCGGTATTGCCCGTGAAGCCGTAAACCAGCGACATGCCGTAAAGCATCATGCCCGAGGAGAGCGCGCCGAGGACGAAGTATTTCAGGCCGGCTTCCGTCGAGCGGACGCTGTCGCGGTTGAAGGCTGCCACGACATAGAGCGACAGCGACATCAGTTCCAGGCCGAGATAGAAGGCGATCAAATCGTTGGCCGAGATCAGCACCATCATGCCGAGCGTGGCGATGACCAGAAGGACCGGGAATTCGAACCGGTCCAGTTGATGGGCGCGAGCCTGGCCGAAGGTCATGACCATGGCGACGATCGAGCCGGCCAGAGCAAGTCCCTTCATGAAACGGGCAAAGGGATCGAGCAGGAAGGCGCCGCCGAAAGCCTGGCCTTCGCCCGTGAAGAAGAAGAGCCAGACGCCGGCGACGGCAATGAGCACGACCGCAAGGCCGGTGATCAGCAGAGCTGACTTTTCGCCGGTGAAGACGCCGATCATCAGAAGGGCGAGCGCACCCACGGCCAGAATGATCTCCGGCATGGAGAGCTGCAGGCTGAGTGAGAGAATTTCAGCGGTCATATCCAGTCTTTTCCCGTCTCAGTGCACATTCAGTGCAAGGTTCTTCGCCGCTGCCAAGGCTGCGCTATAGTTGTTGACCACGAGGTCCACGGAAGCCGCCGTCGCATCGAAGACGGGCGCCGGGTAAACCCCGAAGAATATGGTGAGCACCACCAGCGGATAAAGGATCAGCTTTTCGCGGCCCGAAAGATCGAGCATCGCCTTGAGGCTTTCCTTGTCCAGTGCACCGAAGATCACCCGGCGATAGAGCCAGAGCGCATAGGAGGCCGACAGGATGACGCCGGTCGCGGCAAACAGGGCAACCCAGGTGTTGACGCGGAAGACGCCGATGATCGTCAGGAATTCGCCGATGAAGCCGGACGTGCCGGGCAGGCCGACATTGGCCATGGTGAAGACCATGAAGGCCACGGCATATTTCGGCATGTTGTTGACGAGGCCGCCATAGGCAGCGATGTCGCGGGTGTGCAGCCGGTCGTAAACGACGCCGACGCAAAGGAAGAGCGCGCCCGAGACGATGCCGTGCGACAGCATCTGGAAGATGGCGCCCTGTAGGCCCTGGGTATTGGCCGCGAAGATCCCCATGGTCACGTAGCCCATATGAGCCACCGACGAATAGGCGATCAGCTTCTTGATGTCCTCCTGCATCATCGCCACCAGCGAGGTGTAGATGATGGCAATGACCGACAGCGCGAACACCATGGGTGCGAAATATTCCGACGCCAGCGGGAACATCTGCAGCGACAAACGGATCATGCCGTATCCGCCGAGCTTCAGCATGACGCCGGCGAGGATGACGGATCCGGCCGTCGGGGCCTGAACGTGGGCATCCGGCAGCCAGGTATGGACGGGCCACATCGGCATCTTGACCGAGAAGGCAGCAAAGCAGGCGAGCCACAGCCAGGTCTGCATGCCGGCCGGGAAGCCGAACTTCAGCAGTTCCGTAATGTCGGTCGTGCCGGCCTGCCAGTACATGGCCATGATGGCAAGCATCATCAGAACCGAACCGGCCAGCGTATAAAGGAAGAACTTGTAGGAAGCGTAGACGCGATCCTTGCCGCCCCAGACGCCGATGATGACGAACATCGGGATCAGCGTCGCTTCGAAGAAGACGTAGAAGAGAACCACGTCGAGCGCGACGAAGACGCCGGTCATCACCACTTCCAGGAGCAGGAAGGCGATCATGTACTGCTTCAGGCGCTTGCCGACCGAATCCCAGCTGGCCAATACGCAGAAGGGCATCAGGAAGGTCGTCAGGATGACGAACAGCATGGAAATCCCGTCGACGCCGAGATGATAGGAAATGCCGGTGCCGAGCCAAGCATGCTTCTCGATCATCTGGAAGCCGGGGTTCGAATTGTCGAAGCCGATCCAGATGAACAGCGACACGATGAAGGTGATGACCGTCGTGAACAGCGAGATGTTGAGAATGTTGCGGCGGCCATGCGCCCCCTCTTCCCGCGTGAACAGCAGAAGAAGAGCGCCGACCAGCGGCAGGAAGGTGACCGTCGAGAGAATTGGCCAGTCGGTCATTACATTGAGCTCCCGAGCATCATCCAGGTGACGAGGGCGGCGATGCCGAGCAGCATCGCGAACGCGTAGTGATAAAGGTAACCGGACTGCAGCTTGACCACCCGGTTGGTGACGTCGACGACGCGGGCGGCGACGCCGTTCGGGCCGTAGTTATCGATGACCGCGACATCGCCCTTCTTCCACAGGAAGCGGCCGAGCGCCTTGGCCGAGCGGACGAAGAGGAAGTCGTAGAGCTCGTCGAAATACCACTTGTTGAGCAGGAACTGGTAGAGGCCAGCTTGCGAAGCGGCGAGGCGCTTGGGCGTCTCCGGCGATTTGATGTAGAAGTACCAGGCTGTCACGAAGCCGATGACCATGGCGATGAAGGGGCTAAGCGCGACCCACACCGGAACATGGTGGAATTCATGCAGGAGCTCGTTGTGTTCGGAGGTGAACAGAGCGCCCTTCCAGAATTCCGCATATTCCTCACCGTAGAACATGCCCTCGAAGACGACGCCGGCGAGAACCGCCCCGACCGCCAGGACGTAAAGCGGGATCAGCATGACGCTCGGCGATTCGTGGACGTGATGCATGACCTCGTGGCTCGCGCGCGGCTTGCCGAAGAAGGTGAGGAAGATCAGGCGCCAGGAATAGAAGCTGGTGAACATGGCGGCGATGACCAGCAGCGTGAAGGCAAAGCCCGAGGCCGCCGAATGCGAGGCATAGGTCGCCTCGATGATCACGTCCTTGGAGAAGAAGCCGGCAAAGCCGATCGGCGTGAAGGGAATGCCGACGCCGGTGATGGCGAAGGTGCCGATCAGCATCATGGCGAAGGTGATTTTGATATGCGGGCGAAGGCCGCCCATATAGCGCATGTCCTGTTCGCCATCGACGGCGTGGATGACCGAGCCGGCGCAAAGGAACAGCAGAGCCTTGAAGAAGGCATGCGTGAACAGGTGGAAGATGGCCGAGCCATAGGCGCCGACGCCGAGCGCCACAAACATGTAGCCGAGCTGCGAGCAGGTTGAATAAGCGATGACACGCTTGATGTCGTTCTGCACCAGGCCGACCGTCGCCGCAAAGAAGGCGGTGATGGCGCCGATAATGGTGACGAACAGCAGCGCATCCGGCGACAGTTCGAAAATCGGCGACATGCGGGCGACGAGGAAGACGCCGGCGGTGACCATGGTGGCGGCATGGATGAGCGCCGACACGGGCGTCGGGCCTTCCATGGCGTCCGGCAGCCAGGTGTGCAGCAGGAACTGCGCCGACTTGCCCATGGCGCCCATGAACAGCAGCAGGCAGACGACGGTCAGCGCATGCGCCTTGTCGAGCTGCATGCCGAAAATGTTGATGACCGCCTGCGATGCATCGGCAGCGCCTTCATGCGGCAGGTAATTGGCGGCCGCGGCAAAGATGGTTTCGAAATTGATCGAGCCGAACAGCACGAACAGGCCGGATATGCCGAGGATGAAGCCGAAGTCGCCGACGCGGTTGACGATAAAGGCCTTCATCGCCGCAGCCGACGCCGAGGGCTTCTTGTACCAGAAGCCGATCAGCAGATAGGAGGCAAGGCCGACGCCTTCCCAGCCAAAGAACATCTGCGCCAGGTTGTCCGACGTGATGAGCATCAGCATGGCGAAGGTGAACAGAGACAGATAGGCGAAGAAGCGCGGCCGATGCGGATCGTGGTGCATGTAGCCGATCGAATAGATATGCACGAGGGTCGACACCGAGTTGACGACCACGAACATGATCGCTGTCAGCGTGTCGATCCGGAAGGCCCATTCGACATCGATGCCGCCGGACTGGATCCAGCGCAGAACCGGGACCTTGATCACCTCGCCCGCTTCACCGTGCGAAATCGCCACGTTGAAGAAGACGATCCAGGAAAGCACGGCGGCGATCAGCATCAGGCCGCTCGTCACGTATTCGGATGCCTTAGCGCCGATCGAGCGACCGAACAGGCCGGCGATCAAGAAGCCGATCAGGGGAAGGAAGACAATAGCCTTGTAGATCATGACCCGATCAGCCCTTCATCATATTCACGTCTTCGACCGCGATCGATCCGCGGTTTCGGTAGAAGACGACGAGAATTGCAAGACCGATGGCGGCTTCGGCGGCAGCCACGGTCAGAATGAACAATGCAAAGACCTGCCCGACAATGTCGTTCAGGAAGGAGGAGAAGGCCACCATGTTGAGATTGACGGCGAGCAGGATGAGCTCCACCGACATCAGGATGATGATGACGTTCTTGCGGTTCAGGAAGATGCCGAAAACGCCGAGCGTAAACAGGATGGCGCTGACCGTGAGATAGTGGGAAAGTCCGATTTCCATGTCCGTGTTCCTTGTTCCCGCGCTCTCAGAGGCCCTGGCCCGACTTGACCTTGACCACGTCGACGGCAGTCGCCGGCGTGCGTGCGACCTGTCGGGAGATGTCCTGCCGCTTGATGTGCTGGCGATGGCGAAGGGTCAGCACGATGGCGCCGATCATCGCCACCAGCAGGACCATGCCGGCGATCTGGAAGAAATAAACGTAGTTGGTGTAAAGCACGTCGCCCAGGGCGGCGGTATTGGTGCGCTGTGCCGGATTGGGGATCGGCATGGTGATCGCCTGCGAGGCCTGCGGCGTCAGCACGCTGCCGCCGATCACGACGATCAGCTCGGCGGCGACGATCAATCCGATCAACACCCCGACCGGCGCATATTGCAGCACGCCGGAGCGCAGTTCGGCAAAGTCGATGTCGAGCATCATCACCACGAAGAGGAAGAGAACCGCGACCGCGCCGATGTAAACGACCAGCAGGATCATGGCCAGGAATTCTGCGCCCGTCAGCAGGAAGAGGCCCGCCGCGTTGAAGAAGACGAGGATGAGGAACAGCACCGAATGAACGGGGTTCTTCGCCGATATGACCATGAACGCCGACGCCACCGCGACAAAGGCGAAGAGATAAAAGAAGATTGCCTGCAGACCCATCGTGGTGCCTTTTCGTCCCTCTCCGGGACAAGGGCGCCCTGCCCTTTCCCGTCAGACCTCGGCGCCGTTGATCGCACCGAGCATTTTCATTTCAATGTCGCCGGCGCCAAGCGCGCCGGAGTGCCTGGAGCCCGGCCTCAGCGGTAGGGCGAATCCATGGCGATGTTGCGAGCGATTTCGCGCTCCCAGCGATCGCCGTTTTCCAGAAGCCGCGCCTTGTCGAAGTAGAGCTCTTCTCGCGTTTCCACCGAAAACTCGAAATTCGGGCCTTCGACGATCGCATCGACCGGGCATGCCTCCTGGCAGAAGCCGCAATAAATGCACTTCACCATATCGATATCGTAGCGCACCGTGCGGCGGGTGCCGTCATTGCGGCGCGGCCCGGCTTCGATGGTGATCGCCTGGGCGGGACAGATGGCCTCGCACAGCTTGCAGGCGATGCAGCGCTCTTCGCCGTTCGGGTAGCGGCGCAGCGCGTGCTCGCCGCGGAAGCGCGGCGAAACCGGCCCCTTTTCGAACGGGTAGTTGATGGTTGCCTTCTGCTTGAAGAAGTAACGCATCGACAGGAAGAACGCGCTCACGAACTCCTTGAGGAAGAGCGAGTTCACGGTCTGGGTAAGACTTGCCATCTTTATTCTCCAGTATTGCCGAAGGCGGACAGGACCATGATCAGGCCCATCCCGTCAGCTTCAGCACGAATGCGGTGATGATGACCATGACCAGCGACAAGGGCAGGAAGACCTTCCAGCCGAGGCGCATGAGCTGGTCATAGCGGTAGCGCGGCACGAAGGCTTTGACCATGGCATAGCCGAAGAAGATCAGCCCGACCTTGAGGATAAACCAGATAATGCCCGGCACCCAGTTGATCAGCCAGAAATCGACCGGCGGCAACCAGCCTCCGAGGAAAAGGATCGTCGTCAGCGAGCAGATGAGCAGGATGGCGGCATATTCGCCCAGCATCAGCATCATGTAGGGCGCTGAGGAATATTCCACCATATAACCGGCGACCAGCTCGGATTCCGCTTCCGGCAGATCGAAGGGCGGGCGGTTGGTTTCCGCAAGTCCCGAAATGAAGAAGACGATGAACATGGGGAAGAGCGGGATGAAGTGCCAGTCGAGGAATGACGACGGCATGCCGAGCATGGTGCCTAGCCCGGTGCTCTGGGCATAGACGATGTCCGACAGGTTCAGGGAACCGACGCACAGCAGGACGGTGACGATCACGAAGCCGATCGAGACTTCGTAAGAGACCATCTGGGCGGCGGACCGTAGCGCGCCGAGGAAGGCGTATTTCGAATTGGACGCCCAGCCGCTCATGATGATGCCGTAGACCTCAAGCGAGGAAATGGCGAAAACATAAAGCAGGCCGACATTGATATTGGCGATCACCCAATTGGTGTTGAATGGGATCACCGCCCAGGTGGCGAGTGCCAGCGTCACCGAAACCAGCGGTGCCAGAAGGAAGACGCCCTTGTTGGCGCCAGCCGGAATGATCGGCTCCTTGAAGACGAACTTCAAAAGGTCGGCAAAGGACTGGAACAGGCCGAACGGACCGACGACGTTGGGGCCGCGGCGCAGCTGTACGGCTGCCCAGATCTTGCGGTCCGCCAGCAGGATATAGGCGATGAAGACCAACAGGCAGACCAGAAGCAGCAGCGATTGGCCGATCATGACGATGGCCGGCCAGGCATAGGTCGAAAAGAACGTATCCATGTTCATATTACTCCGCCGCAGCCTGGAAATTGTTGCGGGCCAAGGACGAGCATTCAGCCATCACAGCCGACGCGCGTGCGATCGGGTTCGTCAAATAGAAGTCTTTGATCGGCGACGCAAACCCGGACTTCGACAATTCACCTTTTTGGTCGCCCCTTTGGGTACCGGCTCTCTGGCCGAGAGTGGCGATATCGTTGACCGAGCCCGCGGCGATCTCGTCGATTTCGGCGAAATGCGGATAGGCCTGGTAGAGTTTGGACCGCAGCGCCGGCAGCGAATCGAAGGGCAGCTTGTAGCCCAGTACGTCAGACAGGGCGCGCAGGATGGCCCAGTCTTCACGGGCTTCGCCCGGCGCAAAGCCGGCGCGGTTGCCGACCTGCACGCGTCCTTCTGTATTGACCCAAGTGCCCGACTTTTCCGTATAGGCTGCACCCGGCAGGATGACGTCCGCATGGTGGGCACCGGCATCGCCGTGGCTGCCGATGTAAACGGTGAAGCCCGACCCCTTCCGGGAGAAGTCCAGTTCGTCCGCGCCGAGCAGGAAGAGGACATCCATGCCAGCCAGCATGTCGGCCGCATTGACGCCATTGGCACCCGGAACGAAGCCGAGGTCCAGACCGCCGACGCGGGCAGCTGCGGTGTGGAGAACGCCAAAGCCGTTCCACTCTTCGCTCAGGGCTCCGATCGAACCGGCGAACTGGGCAGCGGCGGCAAGAATAGCCGCACCGTCCGGACGCATGAGAGCCCCCTGCCCGACGATGATCATCGGGTTCTTGGCACCGCGCAGGACATCGCCGAAGCTATGCGCGCCGGATGCGAGATCGGAAAGCGTATCGACGCCGGCGCCGAGATAATCGTAGGCATAACGCAGATCGGTCGCCTCGCCGATCACGCCGATCGGGAAGTTGCCGCGGCGGAAGCGCTTGCGTATACGGGCATTGAGGACGGCGGCTTCAAGGCGCGGATTGGCGCCGATGAGCAGCAATGCGCCTGCCTGTTCGATGCCCTCGATGGTCGGGTTGAACAGGTAGCTGGCGCGGCCGAGCGAAGGATCGAGCGCCGTCCCGTCCTGGCGACAGTCGAGATTTTCGGAGCCAAGCGAACGGATCAGTTCCTTCAGCGCATACATTTCCTCGACGGAAGCGAGATCACCGGCAATCGCACCGATCTTGTTGGCAGAGGTCGCCGAAACGGCGGCCTTGATGGCACCGAAGGCTTCGCCCCAGGTGGCGGCAGCCAGACGGCCGTTCCTGCGGACGTAAGGCCGGTCGAGGCGCTGCGTCTTCAGACCGTCCCAGATGAAGCGGGTCTTGTCGGAAATCCACTCTTCATTCACCTGCTCGTTGACGCGCGGCATGATGCGCATCACTTCGCGGCCGCGGGTATCGACGCGGATGGCCGAGCCGACCGCATCCATGACGTCGATCGATTCGGTCTTGCCGAGTTCCCAGGGGCGCGCGGTGAAGGCGAAGGGCCGCGACGTCAAAGCACCGACCGGGCAAAGGTCGATGACATTGCCCTGCAGTTCGGAGGTCATTGCATGTTCGAGATAGGTGGTGATTTCGGCATCCTCGCCACGGCCGATCAGGCCGAGCTCGGAAATGCCACCGACTTCCGTCGTGAAGCGGACGCAGCGCGTGCAGTGGATGCAGCGGTTCATCACCGTCTTGACGAGCGGGCCGATATACTTGTCCTCGACGGCGCGCTTGTTTTCCGTGTAGCGCGAACTGTCGATACCGAAGGCCATGGCCTGGTCCTGCAGGTCGCATTCGCCGCCCTGGTCGCAGATCGGGCAATCCAGCGGATGGTTGATCAGCAGGAATTCCATCACGCCTTCGCGGGCCTTCTTGACCATCGGCGTGTTGGTGAAGACTTCCGGAAGCTCGCCATTGGGACCCGGGCGAACGTCGCGCACGCCCATGGCGCAGGACGCCGCCGGCTTCGGCGGTCCACCCTTCACCTCGATGAGGCACATGCGGCAATTGCCCGCCACGGAGAGACGCTCGTGGAAACAAAAGCGCGGGATCTCGACGCCGGCTTCCTCGCATGCCTGCAGCAGCGTGAAATGATCCGGAACTTCGATCTCTTTGCCGTCTACCTTCAGCTTTGCCATCTTAATCACTTACGTCCTTAGTTCACCCCTTGGTCGAGAGACCGGGGCCATAGTCGTTTTAGTTCAACAGCGCCTTGGCCTTGCCGACCCAGTCGTCCCGGCCGATGCGTCCGTTGAAACCCAATTCTTTTTCGACGCGGGCAATATCGGCCTCAGTCCAGCCGGCTATCTGCTCGAGGCGCGTAACGCCCATATCCTGCAGCCGCTTTTCGAGCCGCGGCCCGAGACCGGCTATCTTCCTCAGATCACCGGATGCCTGTGCCGCACCGATCGTTCTTGCGGCCTTGCTCGCCGGCTTGGCTCTGGTCGTCCGCTTCGGTGCCACGACTTCGGATTTAGCCGCCGCAGCCACCGGAGGCTTTTCAGGTGGTTCCGCCTTGGGCTGCTCATCCTCTGCCGCAGAAAACCGGTTTGCCGTTTCCATGGCACCCTGCAGCGCTCCGAAAAACGCATCCGTCATCTGACTGGCCAGGCTGAAGCTCATCGCGGTTGCCGCCGCCATGGCCGCCGCCGGATGGGTCAGCCATGGATTGAGGGCCAAAACTTCCGAGAAGCCGGGCATGCGCGCAGGATCGAACGCCGGGTAATCCGCCGCCCCCTGATCCCGCTCTCTGCCCGCTTCCGACACAAGCCTTACTCCGCCGCTTCCATGACGGCGCCCTGCGAGGTCGCCTTATAGGTATACTGGTCGATGCGCGCTTCGATTTCCGGACGGAAATTGCGGATCAGACCCTGGACCGGCCAGGCAGCCGCATCGCCGAGCGCACAGATGGTGTGGCCTTCGATCTGCTTGGACACCTGGAGCAGCATGTCGATCTCGCGCTTCTGCGCATTGCCCTTGACCATACGTTCCATGACGCGCCACATCCAGCCGGTGCCTTCGCGGCACGGCGTGCACTGGCCGCAGCTTTCATGCTTGAAGAACTGCGACAGCCGGGCGATCGCCTTGATGACGTCGGTCGACTTGTCCATGACGATGATCGCCGCCGTGCCGAACGACGACTTCTTGTCGCGCATGCCGTCGAAATCCATGATCGCGTCGTCCATGTCCTCGCCGCGGATGATCGGGCAGGAAGCGCCGCCGGGAATGACGGCGAGCAGGTTATCCCAGCCGCCGCGGATGCCGCCGGCATGCTTTTCGATCAGTTCGCGGAAGGGGATGCCCATGGCTTCCTCGACCGTGCACGGCTTGTTGACGTGGCCGGAGATCATGAACAGCTTGGTGCCGACATTGTTCGGGCGGCCGATGCCGGCAAACCACGCTCCACCGCGACGCAGGATAGTCGGGGCAACGGCGATGGACTCGACGTTGTTGACCGTGGTCGGGCAGCCATAAAGGCCCATATTGGCCGGGAAAGGCGGCTTCAGGCGCGGCTGGCCCTTCTTGCCCTCCAGGCTTTCCAAGAGCGCGGTTTCTTCGCCGCAGATATAGGCACCGGCGCCGTGGTGGACGTAGATGTCGAAATCCCAGCCGTTCTTGTTGTTGGTGCCGAGAAGGCCGTTGTCATAGCATTCGTCGATCGCCGCCTGCAGCGCTTCGCGTTCGCGCATATATTCGCCGCGGACATAGATATAGGCCGTATGGGCGCCCATGGCGAAACCGGCAATCACGCAGCCTTCGATCAGCGTATGCGGATCGTGGCGCATGATGTCACGGTCCTTGCAGGTGCCCGGCTCCGATTCGTCAGCGTTGACCACGAGATAGTGCGGACGACCGTCGCTTTCCTTCGGCATGAAGGACCATTTCAGGCCGGTCGGGAAGCCGGCGCCGCCGCGACCACGCAGGCCGGACGCCTTCATCTCGTTGATGATCCAATCCCTGCCCTTTTCGATGATCGTCTTGGTGCCATCCCAATGGCCGCGGCTCATCGCGCCCTTCAGGGACTTGTCCTTCAGACCGTAGATATTGGTAAAGATGCGATCCTGATCATTCAGCATGGCTTATTCCGCCGGTTCTTCGATGATGTCGAGGCGCTTTTCGATGCGCGTTACGCGCTGATCCAAACGTCCGAGAGTTTGATAAATGTTGGAAACGTCCACGTGAACGGCGTTCATCTGCGTCGTCAGCGAAGTCAGCCGGGCATCGATGCCATCAAGTCTGTGCTCGATGTTGGACAGCCTGCCCTGCATCGGTTTCAAGACTTCATAGATCAGATCGTTGGTGACTTCCGCCATCGGTTATTCCTGCCAGGCCGTCAGGGCAAGGCCAGCATAGACGGCTTTCCCCTCGACCGCGAGCATTGTCGCCATTACTTGTCCTCGCCTTCCGTCGGTCCCGCCTTCTTGCGGCTCCGCTTCGGCTTCAAATCGCCCGACACGGAACCCGGCTCCGGCGGCGCGCCTTCGACGGCGCTGCCGGGAGACTTCGGATCCGGATCCGTCTTGGCGGTGGCCGACAGCGGCATATCCTGAGCCGCCTTGACGCGCGCCTTGGCGCCTTCCTTGTCGGTGACCGGCGTCTTGATGGACGCATCCGCTTCGGGAGCGACATTCTTGGCGCGGCCGGCATCGGTGGGCGGCATGGGTGCCGCTTCTTCGGCGCCCCGCTGCGGCTCCAGATTGGTGCGCACCGGCTTGACCTCTTCGAGCAGCGTCAGCGGGCCGCCTTCGGGCGCCGAGAATGCGCGGTCGACCTGCGGGCCCGGCTTGATCTCGCTGCCCTTGCCGGCTTCGAAGGCATCGATGATTTCCTCCAGCCGCTCCGGCGTCAGGTCCTCATAGGCGTCCTTGAAGACGATGACCATGGGCGCGTTGACGCAGGCGCCCTGACATTCCACCTCTTCCCAGGACAAGGTGCCTGATGCGTTGAGCTCGAGGGGGTCGTGGTGGATCTTGTGGCGACAGACCTCCATGAGATCTTCGGCGCCACGCAGCATGCAAGGGGTCGTGCCGCAGACCTGGATATGGGCGCGGGTGCCAACCGGCTTCAGCTGGAACTGTGTATAGAAGGTCGCCACTTCCAGAACCCGGATAAAGGGCATGTCCAGCTTGTTGGCGACGTATTCGATGGCGGAGCGGGTGACCCAGCCGTCCTGCTCCTGCGCACGCATCAGCAGCGGGATGACGGCCGACTGCTGCCGTCCTTCCGGGTATTTCCTGATCGTTGCCTCGGCCCAAACGGCGTTCTCCTCGTTGAAGGCGAACATTGCCGGCTGAAACTGGTCTTCGGCTAATCGACGAACGGACATTCTTTTCCAGGCCTTATCAGTTTATGGCACCACACCGCGACCGCGTCAGCGACACGAATTCGCAGGCATAGGCAGACTTGTCTTTCTGCATGAACACTATGAACTTTGTACCATTGGGCGTCGACGACTTGATCTCGTACCCGTTGGCCAAAAGCTCCTTCATTGATTTCGATCCGCCGCCGGCGGTCGTGTCGCCGACATCCGGCGTCTGCGTCGCCAACTGCGCAAAGGCAGCAGGCGCGGCAAACAGGCAGCCAGCGAGGACGACCGGACGAAGCATCAGCGATCCACCTCGCCGAAGACGATATCGAGCGATCCCAGAATGGCCGAAACGTCCGCCAGCTGGTGGCCACGGGTCATGAAGTCCATGGCCTGCAGATGGGCATAACCGGGCGCACGCACCTTGCAGCGATATGGCTTGTTGGTGCCGTCAGCGACGATATAGACGCCGAATTCGCCCTTCGGCGCTTCGACGGTGGCGTAAACCTCGCCGGCCGGCACGTGGTAGCCTTCGGTGTAAAGCTTGAAGTGGTGAATTAGCGCTTCCATGGAGCGCTTCATCTCGCCGCGCTTCGGCGGCACGACCTTGCCGTCGGCCGACGAGAAGGGACCGACCTTGGCATCGCCCAGCAGACGGTTGACGCATTGCTTCATGATCTTCACCGACTCATGCATCTCGATCATGCGGATGACGTAGCGGTCGTAGCAGTCGCCATTCTTGCCGACGGGAATGTCGAATTCCATGTCTGCATAGCATTCATAGGGCTGGGACTTGCGCAAATCCCAGGCCGCGCCGGAACCGCGCACCATGACGCCCGAAAAGCCCCAGGCCCAGGCATCTTCGAGGCTGATCACGCCGATATCGACATTGCGCTGCTTGAAGATGCGGTTGTCGCTGATCAGGCCGGCAATATCATCGATACGGCTCGGGAATTCGTCGCACCAGCGGCCGATATCCTCGACCAGTTCATGCGGGAGATCCTGGTGCACCCCGCCTGGACGGAAATAGGCGGCATGCATGCGCGAGCCCGACGCGCGCTCGTAAAACACCATGAGCTTTTCCCGCTCTTCGAAACCCCAAAGCGGCGGGGTCAGCGCGCCGACGTCCATGGCCTGGGTGGTGACGTTGAGAAGATGCGACAGGATACGGCTGATTTCGGCGTAAAGGACGCGGATGAGCTGGCCGCGGATCGGGATCTCGAGGCCGAGCATCTTTTCGACCGCCAGACAGTAGGCATGCTCCTGGCTCATCGGCGCCACGTAATCGAGCCGATCAAAATAGGGCAGCGCCTGCAGATAGGTCTTGGCTTCGATCAGCTTTTCCGTGCCGCGGTGCAGCAGGCCGATATGCGGATCGACCCGCTCGACGATTTCGCCGTCCAGCTCCAGCACAAGCCGCAACACGCCGTGCGCCGCCGGGTGCTGTGGACCGAAGTTGATGTTGAAGTTGCGGACGTTGTGTTCAGTCATTCTACTTGCTCCATGCCGGGCGGACAGGCCGCACCGAGCGGAAAAGAACTGCCTTCAGGCGGCGATCACGCGCCGCCTCAGGTTTTCGCCTTTTCATCCCCGGGAAGGACATAATCGGTGCCTTCCCAAGGCGACAGGAAATCAAAGCTGCGGAATTCCTGGCGCAGTTCCACGGGCTCGTAGACCACGCGCTTGGCACTGTCGTCATAGCGCACTTCCACATAACCGGTCGTCGGGAAATCCTTGCGCAGCGGATGTCCCTCGAAACCGTAATCGGTGAGGATGCGGCGCAGGTCCGGATGGCCGGTGAAGATGATGCCGTACATGTCCCAGGCTTCGCGCTCAAACCAATCGGCGCCGGGATAAACGTCGCAGGCCGACGGCACGGCTTCGTCTTCTCCGACCGCCACCTTGATGCGGATGCGCAGATTATGACGCGGCGACAGGAGGTGGTAGACGACGTCGAAGCGCTTTTCGCGGGCGGGATAGTCGACGCCGCAGATATCGATGAAGCTGATGAAGGCGCAGCGCGGGTCGTCCCGCAGAAAGGTCAAAAGCGGAACGATTGCCTCCGGCTCGGCCACCAGGTTCAGGTCGCCATAGGCGATCTCCGCGCCCGCTACAAGAGCAGGGCGCGCTTCGCGAATATAGGTCGAAAGCTCGTTCAGCGCTTCTATCATGATCTTGTCCTCAAGCCCTTAGCGCTCGATCGTACCGGTCCGCCGGATCTTCTTCTGCAGCAGAAGCACGCCGTAAAGCAGCGCTTCCGCCGTGGGGGGACAGCCCGGTACGTAGATATCGACCGGCACGACGCGGTCACAGCCGCGCACAACCGAATAGGAATAATGGTAGTAGCCGCCGCCATTGGCACAGGAGCCCATGGAGATGACATAGCGGGGTTCCGGCATCTGGTCGTAGACCTTGCGAAGCGCAGGCGCCATCTTGTTGGTCAGCGTGCCGGCCACGATCATCACGTCGGACTGGCGTGGCGAGGCGCGCGGCGCAAAACCGAAGCGCTCGACGTCGTAGCGCGGCATGGACAGCTGCATCATCTCGACGGCGCAGCAGGCGAGACCAAAGGTCATCCACATCAACGAGCCGGTCCGGGCCCAGTTGATCAGCTCATCAGTCGAGGTGACCAGAAAACCCTTGTCGGCAAGCTCGTTGTTGATCTCGCTGACGAAGCGGTCGTCGCTGCCGACCGGCTTGCCGGTACTCGGATCGACGAGGCCTTTGGGTTGCGGCGCAATGAGGGTGCCGCCGTTATCGACTACTCCCATTCCAATGCTCCCTTCTTCCATTCATAAATAAAGCCGATCGTCAGAACGGCGAGAAAAACCATCATCGACCAGAAGCCGAACCAGCCCATTTCGCCGAAGGACACGGCCCAGGGGAAAAGGAAAGCTACTTCCAGATCGAAGATGATGAAAAGAATTGACACGAGGTAGAAGCGAATATCGAACTTCATGCGCGCGTCATCGAAGGCGTTGAAGCCGCATTCGTAGGCCGACAGCTTTTCCGAATCGGGCGCCTTATAGGCTACGGCGAAAGGCGCAATCAACAGAGCGAGGCCAATCACCAGAGAGATGCCAATAAAGATCGCGATCGGGACATAGGAAGTGAGAAGTTCACTCATAATATTCGATCCCTGCTTGCCATGAGCGCCGGGCGGCACTCGGAATCAATGCGCGGCAAGCGAACGTGCATTGCAACAAGCCGTGACTAGCGCAGCCGAAGCCCCCACGCAAGCATTTTGAACGGCGATTCCCGTGTCAATTTGGAACAGTTCCAAATATAGCGGGGTTCGATGAACCACATCTCCGGCATCCGTGGTGCGGGCAGTCCGGCCAAGAAGAGCCCTCCCCTTCCGAACACTGCAGATAAGAAAAGCCGATGATGAAATGTGGGGTTCGCCTGCGAGGAGATTTGACGCGTCAGCCAGCCTACAGGTTAAATAGGAAAAGCCATTACCCCGCACAATGCAGGCACTGGATTTATTTTAGATAAATCTGATAAATTCGAAGAGACCGGAGCCGCCTTTCGCGGATGGCGGCAATGGCGCGAGTGACGGGGCTCGAACCCGCGACCTCCGGCGTGACAGGCCGGCACTCTAACCGACTGAGCTACACCCGCGCATAATGCCGATGAAGGCATTCCCCATCTTCCGGCGCGAGCCTTCGAAGACAAAGATGTTTTGAGAGAATGGCGCGAGTGACGGGGCTCGAACCCGCGACCTCCGGCGTGACAGGCCGGCACTCTAACCAACTGAGCTACACCCGCGCATCTCTCAAAAGGTCCGAAGACCTTTCCCGGATGGCCTTGGCTGTCCGGTTGAGCGGCTAACTAAGAGGTTCGCGAACGGGTGTCAAGCAGGTTTCAAGACAAAAGGATGACGAGGCACTGCTTTGCACCTGCCCTGCCCGTTTCACCCATAGGACGGACAAAAAATTCGAAAAAACATCTTGAAAGCTCTTGCGGTTTTTCCGCGATCCGCATAGATCACGGCCACCGACGCGGCGGACGTTTTGCTCCGCACTTGCGACGGGCGATTAGCTCAGTTGGTAGAGCGCCTCGTTTACACCGAGGATGTCGGGAGTTCGAGTCTCTCATCGCCCACCAAATTCTCCACTCCCTCACCTACCCCCCTTGCTATGCTAGGGACTTCCCAGCGTACCCGCGCCTTCCTCGAGGTTTGGTACGGATTGGAGACCATATCAGCCCAAGGCAAGCTGATTGATTTTCCCGCCTTGGTGAGAGCCATCCACAGAGCCGGTGCGGGCGTTGATCCGTACCATTAGCGCGTCGGGAAGCTGACCTCATTCGCTGAGGCCGTCTGTGCTTCGAATTCATCAAGCGCCAGCTTGTGCACGAGAGCGAACAGGGACTGCGTTATGTTTGCGCCTGCAGGACATCGGGTTCAGTGGTTCCGGCCTAAAATGCTTGGTGCTGTGCAATAGGCAACAGCTTTGCACGCCGTATCCACCTGCCAACGGCGTACGCAGGCCCATCAAATCGAGTTCATCGGCATTCGTTGACAGAACTCGAACAGCTATTGCTGCCGCCGGCCTGTTTGGCAGGCCGGAGCACAGCAGCCCTCAGTCATCACCGCCTATGAGATCGGTTGGGAACGATGGCGCCAGTCAATAGGATATCTTCGCAAGTCATTTTGCGTCAGGGTGCTGGAGGAAGGACTGGCCGAGGCATGGTGCGCATGGGATAACCAAGAACGCATGCATTGCCTGTTGCAGATGAAACCGAAGTCGCCGATCCTAGTTGTGTTTCTATTGTAAGCCATCAGCCAACACGGAAAACCGTCATGCCGCATTTCTACCTTCACGTCAGATCGACAGACGGATTAGCCACAGATCCGGAAGGGGCCGATTTCAGGGACTTGGAAGCCGTCCGCAAGGAGGCCCGCAAAGGAATGAGATCTCTTGTTGCCGATGCTTTGTTCTCGGGAAAGGAGCTGCTTGTGCGAAGCGTTGAGATAACCGACGATCAAGGCAACGCGCTCGGACAGGTGACACTCGCTGCAGCTATATCGGGCGTAATCCCGGTAGACGACGCCTTTGTCCACGAAGTCAGGGAAGCTCAAGCTCAAGGCGCCTACTGATGCTCCTGACGCTGCGTGATTAGCGGAGAGTGCAGGCTTGGCCAAGTGTCAGTGAGTATCCGGCGGTATTCACGTTCCGACATACCATAAGCTTCACCTGCAGCTTCTTCTAACCGGCGGCGGTTTCTTATCGTGATGCGGCCTCGAGTGGCCGTGATCAACTGCTGACCTTCAAGAACATGCAAACTGTCCGTGACACTGGGCCTCCTTACTCCGAGCATGAGCGCCAGAAACTCATGAGTAAGAGGAAGCTCTACCCCAAGCCGATCGTCGCACATCAACAGCCATCGAGCCAGCCTCTGCTCGATATGGTAGCGCCCGTTCATCAGCGCAGTTGCAGCGACTTGAACCATGAAGACGTGCGCGTAGCGTAGAAGCAGTGACGTGAGCGAAGGACTTGTCGCCATTGCTCGGCGCAGATCATCAGGGCGGATGCGCAAGGCTTGTCCGGCTGCCTGCATGAAGCTCTTGTGGGGCGTAGACGTCAGTCCAAGAACGACAGGAACGCCCGCGAATCCTTCAAAACCGATGCAACCAACCTCAACACCATTTCCATCTGGATTGACGACGATTTCTGAAGAAAGTCCGCCTTCGAAGAAATAAACGTATTCGATCGGCTCCAGTGGCTCGAAAAGAACTTGATCCCGTTTAAGCTCGGTCCTTTCAAGATAGGGAGATATAATCTCGCAGTCCTGAGCTGACAGGAGGCCCAGGATCTTGTTTTTTGTGGCGATCACATAACCCTCCTCCGGGAAAAGGCGCACCAGTGGCAGCCTCGGATCATCAATAGAGCGCATTGAACAGGCCGCAAGTCTATTCGCCATTCGCGATGAATCTTTAACATTGTCTTAAGGCTCCATTTCCATTGTGATAACCTTACGGAAAGAGGCGAGACCGGCTTGGGATCATGCGCAGACTGACTGGCTGGCTTTGGCGAAACGCGCCTCCGCCCGAACCGGCGCCTCTGCGCCGCCGCATCGACCTTGGCGAAAAAGCGCCGGGCTTCCCGATCTATGCGATCGGCGACGTGCATGGCTGTCTCGACCACCTGCTGCGCGCGGAAGAACGGATTGCCGCCGATATCCGGGCAACCGGCCGCCGCGGTCCCGTCATCTTCCTCGGCGATTATGTCGATCGGGGTCCTGCATCGGCGCAGGTGATCGATCATCTCATCGCACCGAGCCCGTATGGCCTGAAGCGGGTCTGCCTTTGCGGCAATCACGACGACATTTTCAGCGCCTTCATTCCGGATCCCGACCGGCATCTGGAATGGCTGGCACTGGGCGGCGAGCAGACGCTGATGTCCTACGGCATCGACATCCACCATGTCGGCATCCGCCCGAAGGGCCGCAACGGCAAGCTGAAGGAGATGCTCGCCCACGCCGTCCCCCAAGCGCACCGCGACTTCCTGCTCAACCTGCCGGTGTCCTTGAAGATCGGGTCGCTGCTCTTCGTTCACGCCGGCATCCGCCCGGGCGTCGCCCTCAACCGCCAAGACAACGAGGACATGATCTGGATCCGCGAGCCGTTCCTGACGGAAGGACCACGGCTGCCGTCTCTTCTGGTGATCCACGGGCACACGCCGAGCACCGATGCGAGCTTCGGTGCACAGCGGATCGGCATCGATACCGGCGCCTTCTATTCGGGCAAGCTCACAGTTCTGAAGATCGAGGACGGATTGGCGTCGGTTCTTTAGATCACCTGCCCTGCCTTGAGGCGTGCCACCGGAACAGACATGGCTTGATCAGCGGACCGAGCCAGCCGAGAGCGGTGATGGACAGGCCGAAATAAACCTTTTGCTTGCGCCGCTCGATCCCTTTGACGATGTTTTTGGCCACAGCCTGTGCCGACCAGGGCGGGGCCGCGCCCATCAGCTTGCGGGCCTGCGGGGAACGCTGCGGCAGTTCCTTTTCGAACTGCGGCGTCAGCGTATCGGGCGGAAAGCAGATCGATACGAAGACGCCGTGGTGACGGGCTTCCGCCTGCAGCGCCTCGGCAAAGCCGACAAGCGCGGATTTCGAAGCGCAATAGGCGGTGTAGCCGTGGATGCCGACCAGGGCTGCACCGGACGAGACGATCATGATCCGGCCGGATCGACGCCGGCACATGGAAGGATAAACGGCGCGAACCGTGTTGACCGTGCCGGACAGGTTGGTCTGGATCTGGGCCGCAAAGGCTTGCGACGACTGCTGGTCAAAAAGGCCCGGATCCACCATGCCGGCAGAGGCCACGAGAATGTCACAGGGGCCTAGTTCCGCCTCGCAGGCGGCAATGGCGGCGGTGATCTCGGCTTCAGCCGCTATATCGGCCGTGGCGGTGCGGATGCAGCTGCCGGAGCCCGCAACAACTGCCGCAAGATCCTTGCGTGCCTGTTCAAGGCGGAGAGTATCCCGGGCGATGAGCGACAGATGGGCGCCACGGCCCGCATAAATCCTTGCCACTTCCAGCCCGATGCCGCTCGATCCTCCCGTGACGATCACATGCATGGCAAGGCCTCGTGATCAGGATTGCTCGGTTGCCTGGAGCAGCGGCGACAGCTGCATCATTTTTTCCATGTCGAGCGAGCCGAGGCCGAAATTGCGGTCCTGCAGACCCTTCAGGCGCCGCGCAGTCGAGGCGACGGCGTGGCGGATTTGTTCTTCCGTATGGTTGCAGGTGATGAAGAAGCGCAGGCGCGCCATTCCTTCCGGCACGGCCGGATGGATGATCGGTAGCGCGTTGACGCCTTCTTCCAGAAGCTCGTTCGACAGCTGCACCGCCCGCAGCGAATCACCGACAAGCACCGGTACGACCGAAAAGCCGAGGCTGATGCCGGTATCGAGCCCGGCCTCCCTGGCGCATTGAAGAAACAGGGTTCCGTTGCGGCGCAGCCTTTCCGTCCGTTCCGGCTCCGATCGCAGGATATCCAGCGCGGCACCGGCCGCAGCCGCCAGCACCGGCGCCAGCCCGACGCTGTAAACGAAACCGCCGGCCTCGGCCTTGAGGATGTCGGCCAGCGCCTGGCTGCCGGCAATATAGCCGCCGCAGCTCGAGCTCGTCTTGGACAGGGTGCCCATCCAGATATCGATCTCGCGCGGGTCGATATCGAAATGCTCGAAGGTGCCGCGCCCGGTTCGGCCGAGCACGCCGAGCGCATGCGCCTCGTCGACCATCAGCCAGAAGCCGTAGCGATTGCGCAATTCCAAGAGCGCCGGCAGGTCGGCAATGTCGCCGTCCATGGAATAAACGCCTTCGACGATGACCAGCACGCGGCGGAAATCCGACGAGAGCGTGCGCAGCACCGTATCCAAGTTTTCCACGTCGTTGTGGCGGAAAAGCCGCCGCGTCGCGCCCGACTGCTTGATTCCGGCCAGCGCGCTGTTGTGGATGAACTCGTCATGCACGACGAGATCCTGGGGGCCCACCAGACAGCTGATGGCCGCCACATTGGTCAGATAGCCGCTGACGAAGCAGACGGCGGCGTCGACGCCGTAAACCTGCGCCAGCTTAGCTTCGAGCGAAACGTGAACGGGGCGCTCGCCGGCCACCAGACGGCTGGCCGAGGCTGAAATTCCAAAGCGGTCGATCGCCGCCTTGGCGCTTTCCGTCACCTTCGGATCCGTATTGGTGCCGAGATAGTCGTAGGAGGCGAAATTGGCGAACTCCCGCCCGCCCATGACCGTCGTCGCGCCGGCGGCGATATCGTGGGAGCGGTAGAAAGGATTGTCGACGCCGATCAACTCGCCGATCTTGCGCTGCGCGTTGACCCGCTGATATTCCGGCAGGGCATCAAAGCGCAGCGGCTGGCGAACCGGCTGCTGCGGCTGGCGGTTGAGGCGCGCCGCGCGGTTTCGCCCGGAATTCTCGCTCGCCTGCCGCATCTGGTTCAGAAAACCAGTGCGCCCTTCCGAGCCGGGCTCGGAAGGCTTGCCGTCTCGCATATCGTCGCTTGTCACTGTGCGGCTGCTTTCTGCTGCGGCGTGGAGTGGCTCTTGACCAGGCGGTCGATGACCTCGTCCTGCGGCAAGGCTTCCTCTTCGCCGTTTCGCTTGGCGACGCGTTCGCGCAGACGCGCCACGACGTCGCTGACGGTCGTGTCCTCCCCTACCCCGCTGAGCGGAATATCAAAGCCCGTCTTCTGCTGGAAGCTCATCCCGAGCTCCATCGCCATCAGGCTGTCGAGGCCGATATCCTTGAGGATCTTTTCAGGCGTGATGCTGTCTTCGGTGATGCGCAGAATGGTGGCGATCTCGGCGGCGACCAGCTTGTGCAGCAGAAGCTGCGACTCGTCGGCCGATTTGCCGCGGATCAGGTCTTCGAGGTCGATCCGGTCGCCGTCGGCGGCGGCCTGCTGGCTGCCTGCCGAGCGTATCGCCGTTTCGAAGATCGAGGCATTGGCGATCGGCAGCATGCGCACGGCCGACCAGTCCACCTCGGCGATCATCACGGCGGCTGCGTCCACCGATCCGGTGTCGGAGACCATGTAACGCTCGACCTGTTCCAGCGCGTCGCGCGCCTTCATCGCCGTCTTGCCGATCCGCTTCGACAGGAGATCATTGACCTCGGCATTGCGGGCGAGGAAGCCGGTATCGGCAATCGCGCCGAAGCCGACCGCAAGCCCCGCCTTGCCCTTGGCGCGGCGCGAACGGGCCAGGCCTTCGAGATAGCCGTTGGCGATCACATAGTTCGCCTGGCCCGGATTGCCGAGCATGGTGGTTGCCGACGAGAAGAGCAGGAAAAGCTCCAGCTCGTCGCCCGCCGTCAGCGTGTCGAGGAGCTGCGCGCCCTTCACCTTGACCTCGACCACAGGCCGGTTGCGTTCCGGCGTCAGGTTCGACAGCAGCGCGTCGTCGAGAACCATGGCGGCGTGGACGACGCCCTTGAGAGGGCCTTCCGTCCGCAATTCCGCTAGCAAAGCGGACAGCGCCGCTTCATCGGTGATGTCGCAGGCATGGATCGTGGCGGTGACGCCCTTCTCGGCCCATCTCGCCAGCGCTGCCAGCGTGTCTTCATCGGCAAGCCCGCGACGGGAGCAGAGCGCGATGCGATGGGCGCCCTTGGCGACCAGCCAATCGGCGGCCACGAGCCCGAAGCCGCCGATACCGCCCGCCACCAGGAAGACGCCCTGCGCATCGAAGCGGAGCGGCTTGCCAGCCGCAGCTGTGACGCGGTCCTCGCCGATCACCGGCGGCTGCACGACGATCTTGCCGATATGGCCTGCATTCTGCATCAGCCGGAAGGCATTGCCGATCTCGTCATAGCCGAAGGCGCGGTAAGGCAGCGGCTGCAAATCGCTCTTTTCGAAAAGTTCGCCGATCTCGGCGAAGATCCGTCTGGTGATGGCCGGCAGGTTGACCAGCAACTGGTCGGCGTCGATGCCGAAATAGCTAACATTGCGACGGAAGGGGCGAAGCCCGATCTTGCGGTCGGAATAATAATCGCGCTTGCCCAATTCCAGGAAGCGGCCGAACGGCTTCACCAGTTCCAGGCTGCGTTCCATGGCTTCGGAGAACAGCGAATTGAGAACCAGATCGACGCCCGCGCCCCCCGTCACGCCACGGACCCTGGACACGAAATCCAGCGAGCGGGAATCGAAGACATGGTCCGCACCCAGCGCTTCCAGGAAGCGGCGCTTTTCCACCGTTCCGGCCGTGGCGATCACCACGGCACCCTTCAGCTTGGCGATCTGCAGAGCCGCGAGCCCCACGCCACCGGCGGCACCGTGGATCAGGATGGTTTCGCCCGGTTCGATATGGCCGAGCTGGATCATCGCATAATAGGCGGTCAGGAAGGCGACCGGGACGGTCGCGGCAGCGGCGAAATCCAACCGCGCCGGGAATTTCGTCACCCCGTCGCGGCGAACCCGCACATGCGTGGAAAAGGCTGCGGGGCCGATGCCCATGACCCGGTCGCCCGGGGCAAGATCGGTCACGCCGGAACCGATGCTCAGCACTCGACCGGCCAGTTCCATGCCGATCGTGGCACCGGCAAACCCGTCCTCCAGGGCTTCTTCCGGAAGCAGGCCCATGGCCCACATCACGTCACGGAAATTCAGACCGGCGGCTTCGACGGCGATGACCACTTCGCCATCACCCGGCACCGGCACATCGCAGGCCTGCCAGACGATGCTGTCGACCCGTCCTGTCGTCAGCTGGGTGATCGTGGCAGCGGTGAAATCGGCCTTTTCGACGTCCTTCAATGGGAAGGGTCCGGACGCGGCGCGAAGTTCGGACAGACGGCCCTCGCGCAGCACCCATTCACGGTTGGCGGTCGCGGCCGAAAAGACAGCCGGAATCACCGCTGCAAGCTCGCCCCCGTCGACCTCCGCATCCAGCATATGGATATCGACCGCATCGAATTCATTCTGCAGGACACGGGCAAAGACCCAAAGCCCCGCATTGGCGTCACCGGTTCCCGCGCCGGCCAGCGGAGAACCGCCGGGAGCAAGGATGACGAGCTGGGGCTTTTCGGCACCGGACATGCGCGCCAATGTTTCGGCGATGATCTTGAAGCGCTGCAGGCGAGCCTGCGACAGATCCGACGCCTGGTTTGCGGCCGAACGGTTGGCCACATAAACAAGCCGCGCGCCCTTGCCATCGAGCTTTTCGAGCGCCGCATCAAGCGATTGCTCGACGGACTTCGCCTCGATCTCCACGGACGCCAGCTTGCCGAGAAGCTGTCCCTTCTGCTCCGCGACCACAATCAGATCGGAACGCGTGCCGGTGTCAGCGGCAGCACTTGCTACGAGCGACTGGGCTGCCGCGACGATCAGCCCGCCTTCGGAATAATTTCGTTCCTCGACCTGGGGCGCAACGAAACCAAGGCCGAGAACAAGATCCTCGACCTGACCTGCGGTCAAAAGCTGTCCGACCGGAAACTCCGGCAACTGGCTCGCAGCAAACCAGCTGTCGGACAGGCCAAAGGCAAAGTCGTTGAAAGCCGAAGGGGCACGATCGGTAAAGACTAAGGTCGCGCCGGAAGCGGCCGCCGTCCGAACGGCGGCGCGGATATCTTCATCGCTGGCCAGCAGCCGCTGGCTTTCGAGGCCCGCTGCGATAATGAGATCGGCGGACTTCACGCTTGCAAACTTCCTGGGCTCGAGGACCGACACATTGGTGCGGTTCTCGAATGCCAGCTCGAGCGAGCGTCTGACGCTCTCGCGAGCCTCGACGACAACGAGCTTGGCGCCCTGATCGTCGGCCAGTGCCGCAAGCCTGCTGCTGAAAGACACGGATGTCGTGCCAGCTTCGACGATCAGGCGGACGTTTCCGCCATTCAAGCGGCATATGTCTTCCACCATCTCGATCGCAACGCTCGAGCGTTTGCGGCCCAAAGGCGAATGGACCAGAACGTGATCAAGCGTCGCTTCGCTGCTGTTGCGGCCTTCGGCCTGATCCACCTCCGGACGCAGCGAAACATGCGACAGCTGCTCCATCGCGTCGCGATAGGCATTGTTGATCAGCACTGCTTCGGCAATGCGGCCGGAATCTTCCCGGTAGATCTCCTGCAGGAGTTCGCCGACCGGTGGAAAGCTGAATTCGGCGGGCACCCGCCATCCGGGTTCGTCCGCGGAGGCAATGCCTGCATCTTCCAGAATGTAGAGGCAGCTTGCGAGGAATGCGCGGAAATTATCGTCGCCCACGAAGCGCTGCGGCGACACGAAACCGTCCTGGTTGGCAAGCGACAGGGCGATTTCATGACAGGCCCGGTAGACTGCGGCATCCAGCATCAGGGACGCATTGTCGCGATCGAGATCGGCGTCGGCGGGTTCGAGAACATGCTGGCCCAGCTGCAGTGGAACCTGCCCGGCCTGCAGGAAGGCCGGAACCGCCTCGAAATGGAATGCGACGGAAGAAAGACCGTGATGGCGACGCAGCGACGTGCGCCGGAAACGACAATCTTCGAAGCTCGCGACCTGTGCGCCATCCGCATCGAACATGCGGAAATTGACCTTGATCGAGAAGCCGCTGAAGCGTTCGATCTCGATGATCGCCCTGGTGATAGCCGACCCCTTGCCCGCAACCCGGACCGAGCCGAATCGAACCGGAATATAAGGCGAGCCAGCCTCGCTTCCGGAAAGCTGATCGAACAGCGCGACCAGGCCGTGGAAGACCGCATCCACCGTGAAGGGGTTGAGGTTATAGCCGATAAAGGGATGCGCGGGCGCATCGGCAGGCTTTAACTCCACCTCGACCAGATTGCGGCCGAAGGAGACCGCCTTGGACAGAAGGCGGAAACGCGGCCCGTATTGTAAGCCAAATCTTTCGGCCGTGTCATAGACATCGCGCGACGTCAGCGTCACGCCCTCGCCGTCGCTGCCATGCCATGTCCGCAGGCTCGCTTCTTCGACCGGCTTGCGGCAGCGTGCCACGGCATGGACCGTCCAGTCGTCGGTGCTCAGACGCTCGCGGGAGCGGATCTCGATGTCGCCGGTTTCCGGAGACAGAACCGTCGATACCTCAAGCATCCGGTCCTGGCGAAGCTCCATGGGCCGGACAATCTCCATATTGGAGATTTCGACCTCATCGGTGCCGAAATGAAGTTGTGCGGCCGTGACCGCGATTTCGACAAAACCGCTTCCCGGCAGAATGGCACGAGAATCCACCACATGTTCGGCAAGATCCGGGAAGAGCAATGCATCCACATGGTTCTTCCAATGGGAACCATTCGGATCACTGCGCCAGCCGAGCAGGGTATAGGGGCTCTTGCGGTCGCGGCCGAAGACGTCGATCTCGTCGCTGGTGCCGGGCATCCTCAAGGTGACCGGCTCCATGGGGAGCGGCGGCAGGCTTGCGAAGGCATTGCGTTTGCCGCCATGCCGCGACGGAGCCAGTGCGGCGCCATGCGCAACGGCACGGGCAAAGGACCGAGCCACAGGATCGTGTCCGGCAACCGGCGCCTCGCGCTGCAGGGTGCCGATCACCACGGCAGGCTGCGACAGGCTTTTGGCGACTTCGCTGACATAGTTCGACAGTATAGTCCGCGGCGAGATCTCGATGAACAGGTTGCAGCCCAGTCCAATCGCCGTTTCGGCAGCCGCCTTGAAGAGCACCGGATCGCGGACATTGCGCCACCAGTATTCCGAGTCCAGCCCACGTCCGTCATAGACTTCGCCGGTGACGGTGGAGACGAATGTGCAGGCACCGCTTTCCGGCTCGATGGTTGGAAGATCGCTCAGGAACGCGTCGCGGGCGCTGTCGATGATCGGATGATGGAATGGGTAATTGATGTCGAGGATGTGCGCGACGATCTGCGCCTTGCGGGCAGCATCCTTGAAGGCCTGGATTTCCTCCACCGGGCCGGAAATGGTGACCGAGTTCGGCGCGTTGATAGCGGCAACACAGATCCGCGTGAGGCCACAGGACTTGGCGAAAGCCAAGGCAGCTTCTTCGTTTAGGACGACGGCCGCCATCTTGCCTTGGCCGGCGAAAAGGTCCTGAGACTTGGACCGCTTGGCAACGATCGCCACCGCCTCGGCCGCCGTCAAGGTTTTGGCGGCATAGGCTGCCGCTAGTTCGCCGACGGAATGGCCGAAAACCACATCCGGCCGGATGCCGAGCGCCGCGAGACAATCGGACAGCGTCGCCTGGATGGCAAACAATAGCGGCTGGGCAATCTTCGTATCGCCGAGACGCATGCTGAGATCGGCCGATGTCAGCAGATCGGTCAGCTTGTGTCCGAGATGATATTCGAAAAGCGCGCTGAAGGACTGGAAGCATTGGCGGAAATGGCGATTTTCGCGGTAGGCTTCGACGCCCATCCCGGCCCATTGAGCACCATTGCCGGAGAAGACGAATGCGATCTTGCCGGTGCTGGAAGGCGCCTCGCCACGCTCTCCTTCGGAGGTCTCGCCGGCTAGATGGGCAGCGATCGCATCGAGGACCGCGTCGTCGCCCTTTGCATCCACGGCAAAGCGGTAGCGCATCGGGTCGCGATTGGCTGTCGACGCGGCCACGACCTGACGGGCCTTTACCGGCTCCGCCTGTTCAAGAGCCGCCTTGTAATCCTGCAGCAGGCTGTTCAAGGCAGCCGCGCTGTGGGCGCTGGCAAGGAAAAGCGAGTTTTCGGCTTTCGCATTCGACGCCGTTTGGCTGACGGGCTCGGGATCGCCGATCACCACATGCGCATTGGTTCCGCCGAAGCCGAAGGAATTAACGCCCGCAAGCCTTGCCTCCTTGCCGCGCAGCAGCTTGATCGCCGAGGTATTGACCCGCACGTTGAGGCCCGAGAAGTCGATATCCTCGTTGGTCTTTTCGATATGCAGGGTCGCCGGCACAAAGTCGTTTTCGAGCGCGATCATCGCCTTGATCAGACCGAAAAGCCCGGACACAGGCTCGGTATGGCCGATATTGGACTTGATAGAACCGATCGGCAGCGGCGCCCGCCGCTTCTGGGCGATGATGCTGCCGATCGCCCAAACCTCGGCAGGATCACCAACGCGGGTTCCCGTGCCGTGGCCCTCGATGAAGGCAACCCGGTTCACATCGATGCCATTGCCCTCATAGATCGACCGCAGCAGTTCGGCCTGGGCCTCACGCGAGGGCAGGCTGATGCCATTGGTGCGGCCGGAGGAATTGACGCCGGTGGCATGGATGCGGGCATAGCTGCGGTCGTTCTGCTGCCGCGCCCGGTCGCTGCGACGCAGAACGATGGCGACGCCACCTTCCGCCCGCACATATCCATGTCCATTCGTGTCATAGGCGCGACATAGGCCTTCCGGCGACAGCATGCGCGCCTGCGCGAACCCGACGAAGGACAGAGGATGGACGAGGATATTGACGCCACCGACGATCGCCGTATCGATATCGCCGCGCTCCAGGCCGCGGACCGCCTGATCGAGGGCCACCAGCGACGACGAACAGGCGGTGTCGATGGTCATGCTCGGCCCATTGAGGCCAAAGACGTGCGAAATACGGTTGGAGACGATCGACAGCGTATTGCCGGTCATGAAGTAAGGGCTGCCGGATGCAGGATCTTCTGCCGACAGATTACCGCTGTCGAGGCTGGAGGCGCCGACGTAAACGCCGACACGTTCCTTAGCCAAGGAGCTGACGGGCAGACTCGCGTCTTCCAGCGCCTGCCAGACAAGCGTCAGGAGCAGCCTTTGCTGCGGATCCATCTGCATGGCTTCGCGCTGCGAAAGACCGAATACGGCCGGATCGAAATCGTAAACGGAATCGATGACGCCGGCGGCAAAGGTATAGGTCTTGCCAGGCGTTCCAGGCACAGGATGCCAGAACCGAGCAAGGTCCCAGCGGTCAGCGGGAATTTGCGTGACCGTGCATCTTCCCTTGCTGAGAACTTTCTGCAGTTCCTGGATGGAGTTCGCGCCTGGTGCTACGCAGGCTCTGCCAATTACTTCAATCGTCATCGTCACTCTGTGTTCATCACAGCTAAAATGGCGGATGCGGAAACTCGTCTTCGAATGACCTTAACAACATACTTAGAGGCCGTTGTCACCAGAAAAGCGTCTTCATGCACCGCTTCGCCCAACCGGCGACGGCCGCTCACAAAAGCAATATTACGTATTTTTCAAACAATTGCCGGTTGAATTGCCTAGTTACCGACGCTTCCGACCACCGACACCGTTCCTGCGCCTTGCGCAGCAATGCCAAGCGGCGCGCCGATGATGCTCAGGAACTTGCTGAAGTCCACCGACTTATGGCGTGCCGCATAGATGACGTCCCTGCTCTTGATCGGGAAGGTCTGCCCGACTACGAGGCTATCCGGGTGCGTCATGTCGAAGCGGTAAACGATCGGGTAGCGACCATCGCGGTTCGGCTTCATGCCTTTGCGCAGGAGCTCGTTGAACCGCCCTTGGCCGACGAGGCCGGTAATGACTTCCGGCTCTTCATAGCGGAACAGGAAATATCCCTTGGTGTCTACGGTATAATCGTTGCCGCCCCCACCGAGTGCCACTGCCTCGAGCAGGTTGAGGTCGTTCGCGCCGAACTCGACCCGTGCATTGCCCTTGACCGCGCCCAGAAGCGTGAAGGTGCGCGGGTCCCGGGTTACGAAAACCTGGTCCCCAGGCTGCACATAAATGTTTTCCGACGGGTTCTCGATAATCGACTTCAGTAGCGCCGTCCCCGTCCGCTTTCCGCGAACGATGGTGACATAGGCTTCATAGGGTTGCGCCGTAGCACCGCCCGCCTTGGCAATGACGTCCGTGATCTGCTCGCCGCTGAGGTTCAAAGATACCTGCGAGGATTTGCCGACGGCACCAGAAACAGTGACCGAACGAGACGGAGTATCGCCGGTGGCAATGATAACGTCCGGCTCCACAGCCTTGCTGACCAAGGCAGCGAGAATAGCCTTGCGGGCTTCTTCAAGAGTTCTGCCAGCAAATCTGACCGTGCCCACATAAGGAATGGCGGCAGTGCCATCCGGCTGCACCACGATATCGATACTGGTCTGCTTCGATTCGCTGGTGGAGAAAAGGCCGTCGGAGCCCGCTTCGAAAACCGTCACCTTCAGCTGATCGCCGACCCCGATCACAGCCCGGCCGACGCCTGCATTTCCAATGCCGAACCGGCGCTTCAACGCGGAGGAAACATAGTCCGAGACCAGATGAGCAGAACGGTTGTCGACATCGACGATCTCGAAAACGGCGGCGTTCAATCGGCCTATGTCAGCGCTCGAACGCCCGGCATCCTTGTTGATGGCCGATGCCAAAGGTCCTTCACCCGGTACAGCCTGACATCCCGCCAGAGCCGCACACACCACAATTGCAGTCATTCGAACCAAATCAGACACTCCAGTTCAGCGCCGACGCGATGCGTCTGCGACGGCAGCAAGAACGATGCTTAGAATCCGCCCGCTTCTGAAAGCATACCGGGCATTGAACAACAAGCCGGTTTGCACCTCAGCGCTTAAAATTAAGATCCTGTGCGGTTTTAAGGCCATAGTTGGACGCCGGGCTTCATCGTTACCCTAGTTAAGAAAATTTGAGTTAAATGCCCTCTAAGAAAACTGGTTAACGGCTACCGCTGCTGCGCGGAGCGGCAATTTTCTGGTATAGCAGAAGACGCTTTGTTGACCAATCATGCGGCCCAGGCGTTGAAGCCGGACAAGGATGTGTTAAGGCGGGATCATCAAGGGCTAAGCATTCCGCAACCGGAAATTCACGCGATGAGGCCAGGAGAAAGAGCCGGGCTTTTAACGCCCGCCGATCTGCGGCGGCGGCGAAGAAAAAACGTCTTCATCTTCGGCCTGGTCCTGGCAACGGTGCTCATCAGCCTCGTTGCGACCGTACTTGCCGTCAACAACGGTCGCAACTACCGGCGGCTGGTGCGCCAGGCGGGGCTGGAGCACTATCTTCTCCCGGCCGCGCCACCGCCGCGGCTGCGGGTTGATCGCCAAAGGCAGATCCCGCCGCGGGGGCTCTATCCTTCGCGGCTTCTGCAGCCGCGGCTGGAGCGCGGTGCGACATTCCTTGCCGCGCCGGACAGCAGCCCGAGCGAAAGCTGCGACAATCTCGATGCTTCAGGCAAAGAAGAGGCCAGTTTCAAATCCGTACAGGGCGACTGGGAGTGCCTCTTCTACAGGGAATTCGGGTCGGCGCCCGAGCCGGCGTCGCTGTTCATCCAGGCGCGCGGGAGCGAGGCGGACAACCTTCGCACATTCCGGATCAAGTTGAGCCTGACGGACTCGTCTCAAGACAGGGCTGTCGTCAAAGCGGCCATGGAATCGGTCAACCTTTTCGGGCTGGCGCTGAGCCCCGAAAGCCGTGCTTATCTGAGCGAAAGGCTACCGGCACGCCGCGAATTCAACTCCGTTGTCGAAAACTACCGGATGACCTTCAGCCGTGAAATGACTGACGAGCGGCGCTTCAACCTCCTCATCCTGCCGCGGCCAATGACCGCCGGCTGCGACAGCACCGCGACGGCTGCGGGCGCCGGGGCCCATGCCCAGACCTACCATCTCTCGGTAGGCTGCCTGGCGCTGCGTCCCGGAACGCTCGGCAAGCCGCAATCCTAGCCTCGCTCCAGGTGGAGAAGATCGAGGCCGTCGCCGAGCTCTTTCCTGGCGGCGTCCACGAGGCTCATCTGATGGGTGAACAGGATGGTCTGAAATTTCTCACCCGCCTTGGCCAAGGTTCTAATGCCGGCCGATGTACGCTCATCATCGAAGGTCTGAAAAATATCGTCGAGGATGAGCGGCGCCGGCTCGTTGCGGCTGCAATAATCCTCCAGGAAAGCAAGACGCAGCGCCAGATAGAGCTGATCGCCGGTTCCTTCGCTCAGGCCGGGAAGCGGGACCTGTTCGCCGGAGCGGCGCTCGACGGCCAAAAGCAGTTCGTCCTTGTCGTCATAAACCTGCAGAAGGCGCGAGAAGCGCCCACCCGTCAGCTCCGAAAACAACTGGCCGGCGCGCTGCATGACCGGATCGGCCTGACGGTCTCGGTAGGCTTCCATGGAATTGGCAAGCAGGCCGGCGGCAAGCTTCAACACAACCCAGCGCCGCGCAAGCTCCCTCGCCTCCTGTTCGGCACCCAGCCGCTGGAACACGGCGCGCTCCGCACCGATGCCCGTTTCCAGTTCGCGCCGACGGCGATCATTGTCGGCCTGGGCGATGCCGAGGTCCTTCAATCTATCGACTTGCCGATGGTCTTCAGCTTCCAGCCGCTCGATCTCCAGGGCCGCCGATATCTTGTCAAAGCCGGTAAGGGCGTGCCGCGCCTCCTCCTCGCTCATGTCATCGGCATGTTCGACGAAACGGGCGCGGCATTGAGCCAGTCCTGCCTGAAGGCGGGCGCGCTCGCGCAGATCGCCCAGCAATGCCTCGGCCTCCTGCGGCTTGCAGGATGCCGCCGCGGCCAGTTCTTCGAGCTCGGCGGCCAGCGCATCCTTATCCTGCGCATGGCGCGCGACGGCGAGCCCGGCCCGCTCCAGGGCAGCTTCCAGCGTCGCCCGCTGGTGGGCTGCGGTGCGGGCCGTCAGAACCCGTTCGTTCAGCATAGTGGCGGCGACATCGGCGGATACGGAGACAAGCTCCGGCGCGAGCTGCGCGCAGAGCTTTTGCATCGCATCTTCGAATTCCTCCATGTCACGGGCCATGCCGCGAACCCGCCGCTGGCGGTTTTCGCGCTCCGAAAATTGGTCAGGGACGACGCGCCAGACTTCCAGAGCCGCCAGCGCCATATCCATGCCGGCGTCTTCGACAAGGCTCGCCAGAACAACGGCTTGCGAAAACTCTGCCCGCCACCGCTCCGCCTGACGGCGCATCGCGGTTTCCTGTTGCTCGAGCCGCTGCAACGCCTCTTCGGCTGCAAGGCGCTTGCCTTCAAGCGAGCGGCTTTCCGTCCAACGTTCCGCCAGATCACCAAGCCGCCGGTCGACGGCGCGGGCCAAGGCCAACGGTGGCAGGCCGGCAGAGGCAAGCCCGATGGCATCGGCAAGCGCCAAAAGCGCGGGGCTCAGCTTCTGTTCCTTGAGACGAAGCGCCTCCAGCTCGTCCCTCGCCTGGTCGAGAGCTGCGGCGCGCTGGGAGAGCTCTTCCACTGCCCGACGCCATTCCACCATCCGATCCGGAGCGGTCGGCACGACGGGTGCCGCATGGAAAAGATCCTGGAATTCGGTGACCGCATCCGATGCGGCGATCTCGCTTTGCTTTGCCGCCAGTTCCGCTGCCGCCACGGCCTGCTGCAATTCCCGCTGCCGAAGGGAAAGCTGTGCATGGCGCGAAACGCGCTCGGCATCCGTGAGCGCGGCATCGGCCAGTTGGTCTGCATCGTCGATGGCGCGTTTTAGCTCGCGCAGACTCTCCGCCGAAGCCTTCTCCGCAAAGGCTTCAACGGACTTGCCACGAGCCAGCCGCGCCGCCTCGATATCCGAACGCGAAACGATGCGGCCCTTGTCCTGCAGTGCGTCCATCTCGGAAGCAACCGCCCTCGCCTGATCCTGCAGCGCAGCCAGCGTCTTGCGAGCTTCGGCGCTTTCGGCTTCGGCCGTTTCGATCAGCCGACGGTGGGTATTGAGCGTCGCCACATCCGGCAGCGGCGACGAGAGAAGTCGCTTGATATCCTTGACCGGCGGGTCGAGACGGCCAGCCATGGCGGCAAGATCCGCTTCCGCCCGCGACAGGCGGACTTGCACAGCCTCGAGCCTGGCCAGGTCGTCCACGTCTGGGCGCAAGGCCGCCAGTTGTTCGGTCCAGGGCTTGGGATCGATCAGCCGGCTGCTCTGTCCGGTGCCGGTCAGCCTGCTCAAGCTCTCCTGCGCATTCTCCATCTGCTGGAGGACCTGCTTCAGGCCGCGGTCGATTTCGCCTCCTTCATCGACCAGCTTGCGCAGGCGAACAAGATCTGCATCCGTTGGCTGACTGCGTTCCAGATCGCCGGGGGTTGCAAAGCCGAGCCGGCGGGCGGCCTGTCCCAGGCGCATGTCAAAGCCATCCACTTCATGGCGAACCCTGGCAATGTCTTCCCTGGCATTCAGATAGGCGCCCTTTTGCGCCAGCGCCGAGACGATTCTGGGGGCGGCCTCCAACAAGGCCTCTTCGACATGCACTGCGGCGATCTCGTCGGCCAGGCGTGCCGTGTCCGACTCGGCGGCCTTGAGCGCGGCAGCATTGTTGCGCTCGGCCTCGAGGGCCGCGGCCAGGCGGGCTTCGAACCCGGAAGCAAGCGACGCGATGGCGTCGTAACGCGCCAATGCTTCCCGCTCGCGGTCGATTTCCCGCAGCACCGGTTCCAGCCGTGACAGCCGGCGCAGATGTTCGAGCCGTCTTTTGGTGTCCTGACGCTCCGCCTGAACAGCCGCCAGATCCCCCTCGATCTGCGCCTGTTCAGCAAGCAGCTTCTTCCAGTCACCCGATTTCAGCTCGCTGTCGCGTTCCGCCTTGCGCGCTTCGTCATGCGCATCGAGAACCTGGTAGAAGAGCCGATCTTTGGAGCGGCGCTGGGCGTAGATACCGTCGGCTTCGGCTTCCAGCGTTTTTCGCAGATCGCTAAGGCCCGTCAGCCCCGAGGCCGCCGAAAACAACAGGCTGCCGATTTCGCCGCCGCTCTTCAACATGCTCTGGCCCCCCTCACGCAAGGACAGCGAGTCGAGCCCGAAAGCCCGTTGGAAGACATCGCGGCTGAGGGTGCCGAGAAACGGCGACAGCGCGTCCTCAGGCAAAGCCTGCTCCATATCATCGCTGGACAGCAGGGTGCTCTTTCGCCCGCGCCGACGCCGAAAGGCCAGCGTCTGCCCGTCCCGGGCTGAAATTTCCGCACCGACCCGCAGCGATGCCGGATCATGAAGGAAACTGTATTCGGCAGCCGTCGGAAAACCGAACAGCAGGTCGGATATGGCCGAAAGAGCGGAAGACTTGCCGGCTTCATTCGGGCCGTAGATCACGTGCAACTTCGCGTCGGGCCGGAACTCGAGACCTCGGTCGGTCAAAGCTCCGTAGCGGAGGATGTCCAGACGTTTGAAGCGCATTCGTTCAGCCTGCCCTAGAGGCGCGGGCAAGCAGGAGCTCGCGGGCCTCGGCCAGCAGCGTCTCGGCATCATCGCCGAGCGCCAAATCGCCCGCGCCTATTCCGCCCGGTAGGCGCGCAGCGATCTCGGCGATCTTCGAGCGGGCGTCGGCAATCAGTTCCGGGGGAAAGTCCGTGATCGGCATCAGACCTTCGAAGCCCAGCAGATCCTGTGCGCCTCCTGCCGCGAATGTTGCCGCTACCAGCCGGACGTCGAGCTTTTCAAGCCAGATATCGGCGTGGCACCGGTGACAGGCACCCTGCACCTCGTCGCGGAAATCCTCTGCCCGGGCCGCCAGTTCATGCCTATGGGCGCTCTTGCCGGTCAACCGGATGCGCAGAGCCAGAGGGCGGCCTTCCATCTGTTCGGCAACGGCTTCCAGCGCCTGTTCCAAGCGCCGAAGAATGGCGGGAATATTCTCGTCGGGCTCGACGGTCACGGTCAGTTCCGCAAAACGGGCGCTGTCGGCGATGATCCTCTCATGGGTGACGCGGCCATCCTCGACCGTTACCAGAACGGCGCCTTTGGCGCCCTGCTCGCGAATGCTGCGGCCCTGGAGATTGCCGGGAAAAACCACCAGCGGGTCTTCTGCAACCACCTCGAAATCATGGACATGGCCGAGCGCCCAGTAATCATAGCCGCGCGATCGCAGATCCTCGACCGAACAGGGCGCATAGGGTGCATGCGGTTCACGCCCCGTCAGAGACGTATGCAGCACGCCGATATTGAACCAGCCAGGCTCAGGTTTCGGATAGGCGAGCGCCAGATTTTCGTTTGCCGATCGTTCCGCAAAACCCTGGCCATGCAGCGCCACCTTCAGATGCTCCAGCTTGAAGCTGCCGGGCCTGGCGACCGGGAAGTCGCTGACATTCTTCGGCAGGGTGATGGTGCGGGTGATGACGCTTTCGGCGTCGTGGTTGCCCTTGAGAAGAAAGACCGGAATGCCGGCACGCTCCAGCCGCGCCATTTCGCGGTTGAAGAACAGGCCGATCTTGTTGTCCTTCCAGTCGCCGTCATAGACATCGCCCGCGACGATGAAGAAGTCGACCCTGCGCTCGATCGCCTGATCCACCAGCGTGGACAGCGCCTTGCGGCTGGCATCGATGAAGATTTCCGCAATGCTCGCATCCTTCAGTGCCAGCCCCTGGAAAGGGCTGCCGAGATGCAGATCGGCGGCGTGAATGAAACGGAAGGAGGTCATAGAATCGCTTGTCTTGGTTGCCGAGGCTGAACATGTGTTTTAGGCAAATGCCGGGCAGGACGAAAGCATCCGCATCAATCGCCTGTGGACAGGCGGAAAAATCACAAATCCGGAGGAAGACCATGAGACAGCACGCGTTTGGACGCACATCCTTTACCGTCAGCGAAATCGGCTTCGGCGCATGGCAGATCGGCGGCTCCTGGGGCGATGTCAGCGAGGCAGACGGTCGCAACGCGCTCGATGCCGCGCTCGACGCGGGCGTCACTTTCATCGACACCGCCGACGTTTATGGCGACGGACGGTCGGAGAAAATCATTGCCGGCGCGCTTGGAGCGCGTTCCGGACCCCGTCCGATGGTAGCCACCAAGGCCGGCCGTCGCCTCAACCCACATCTGGCCGAAGGCTATACCAAGGCCAACCTTGAATCGTTTATCGATCGCAGCCTTGAAAACCTGCAGGTCGACAGCCTCGATCTGGTGCAGCTTCACTGCCCGCCAACCGACGTATTCTACCGGCCGGACGTATTCGGTGCGCTGGACGACCTGCGCCAGGCCGGCAAGATCAGGAATTACGGGGTCAGCGTCGAGAAGGTCGAGGAAGCGCTAAAAGCGATCGAATTTCCCAACGTGTCGAGCATCCAGATCATCTACAACCTGTTCCGCCAGCGGCCCGCCGACCTGTTTTTCAAGGAAGCGAAACGCAGACAAATCGCCGTCATCGTTCGCGTGCCGCTCGCCAGCGGCCTGCTGTCCGGCAAGATCAGCCGCGATACGGCCTTCGCCAGGGACGACCACCGCAACTTCAACCGGAACGGCGACGCCTTCGATGTGGGCGAGACCTTCGCCGGCGTGCCCTTCGAGGTCGGGCTTCAGGCCGTGGAGGAAATCCGTCGGCTTGTGCCCGAAGGCGCCAGTATGGCGGCCTTTGCGCTGAAATGGATCCTGATGAACGAGGCGGTCACGGTCGTCATTCCCGGGGCACGCAATGAAGAACAGGCGCGCGGCAATGCGGAAGCCGCCGAGCTTGCGGCGATTTCTGCCGACACGATGAAGGCTGCCCAGGACATCTATGCGCGGCTGATCGCGCCGCATGTGCATCAGCGCTGGTAGGTCACCGCTGAAGTTCTCGGTTCTCTAGAGTCAGCAAAAAGAAAGGCCGGGCGATGCCCGGCCTTTCCACGTCAGCGGGCGACGGGGCTCAGTTGGTGCCCTTCATCTCGACCGGGAAGAACAGCGTTTCGCCCGAGGAGTCGTCGACGCCGTCATTGTCCGTCACTGCAAAAGCCTTGCCGGACTTGTCGAAGGTGAAGCCTTCGAGCTTGTCGACCACATAACCGTTGGAGGCCGACTTCAGGTCGGGCAGGAAGTCATGGGCTTCCTCCTTGCTGATCAGCGGCAGCTCGCCGCCGATCTTGCCGGGCTTCAGGTCGGCGATCTTGACGCGGTAAAGCTTCTTCAGCTTGGCCGCATCGCCCAGCAGGTTGTCCCGCTCGATAATGTAGACATAGTCGCCATGCGCGGTGATTTCCGACAGGCCGACCCAGCCGGCCTGCGTCTTGTCGAGCGGGTAACGGACGGCGCCCCATTCCTTCGACTTCGGCTTGTAGGAGACGAGCTTGACGGTGCCCTTGGGATCGTCCTTCCATTCGCGCTGGATGGCCATCCAAAGCGTCAGGTCGTCGCTTGAGCCAACGCTGGTGATGCCTTCGAAGCCATAGCGGCTCTCACCCGAAAGCAGTTCGGCCGGCAGACCGATCTCGGACTTGATCTCGCCCTTGGCGTTGACGTTGTAGATGCCGTGCCCGACGAGCTTGGCCGAGTCGCCTTCCGACGCCAGCCAGTAGCCGCCCTTGCCATCGAGCGCTATGCCTTCGATATCCAGCTTCTGGGCCACCTGACCATTGCGGGTAACGCGCAGGACATTGGTGATCTGGGCCGGCTTCCTGGTCGTGTCGATGGTAAAGATCGACGGCTGCATGGCATAGACCGAGTCGCTGACGGCGTAGAGGACGCCGTCCTTTTCCGCGTCACCGACGAGGCCCGATAGAGCGCCCCAACCGAGCACATTGCCGTCCACGTCGTTGGATACCAGCATCGGGTAGTTCGCCTGGCCTTCGGCCAGCTGGAAGATCATCACATGCGAGCGGGCACCGCCCTTCTCGCCGAGATCCGCCTCGTTGGCGGTGGCGAGCAGGTTGCGGCCCGGAATGGCGACGGCGCCTTCCGGAGAAATACCCGACGGCAGGATCTGCACGAGCTGCGGTTCGGCGCCGGTATCCTTGTAGACGGCAACGACCGAAGCGCGTTCGGCGAGGATGAAGATGTACTTCTGACCGTTGATGGTCGCCGTTTCCATGCCTTCGGGCTCGATCCCCTTCGACTTGGCGCGGCCTTCCGGGAAGTGACCGAGGCGGGCGACGGCGCGTTCCAGCGAAGCGCCGGATTCAAACAGCACCTTGCCGGCGCGGTCGAAGATGGTGAAGCTGCGCGAGCCGCCCTTCCAGTCGCCTTCATTGGCAACCGCGAGGCGGTTGTTGTCCAGCCACTTGATGGCGTCCGGTTCGCGCAGCACACCCTGCGCCTTGCCGGTAAAGGCCAGTTGCCCGTCCGTCTTGGTGTCTATGCCTTCCAGATCCACCTTTCCGGCGGAGAAATGCCCGGTGACCTTGGCCGTCTTGCCATCGACGATGACGACATGATTGTTTTCCTGCAGCGTCACCGCGATTTCGCCCGCGTCGTTGATGGACACGAATTCCGGTTCCGGATCCTCCGGCGCCACTTCGGCAATGCCCTTCAGATCGACATGCTTGATCGAACCGCAATCGGCCGTACCGTCCTTCAGCGAGACAATGACAAGATCGCCGGCCGGCATCTGCGGCAGGGCGCCGTCATTGACGTCCTCGTCGCGCTCGTTTTCGATGGCGATCGCGGCAAAGCTCTTGTCCTTGGAAATGGCGACAGAATCGGGCTGGCCGCCGAGATCGCAGGTCAGCTCCACCTTCCTGGAGGCAATGTCGACGACGGCGAGCATGCCGGTCGGATTGGCCTTGCTCTTGCCCGTGTTGACGGCGGCGAGGACCTTGGATCCGACAGCTGCCACGGAGGTCGGCTCGCCCTCGAAGGTAACGGCGCCAAGCGCCTTCGGCGCCTTGGGATCGGTGATGTCGACGAAGCCGATCGCACCGAGCGGGCTGTCGGAATAGATCAGCGTATTGCCGTCCTCGCTGGCCGTCACGATTTCGGCGGAGGTGGCAGTCGTCTTGTCCTTGCCGGCGGGCAGATTGCCGGCGACGGGGAAGGATGCGATGCGGTTGAAAACCTGATCTGCATTGGCCGGCATGGCGACCGATGCGAGAAGTGCTGCCGCAAGCGCGGCCTGAATACGGAATGTCATGGGAGCCCTCCAGTCCTTGGAACTACAGGGGGCTTTTGGGCTACGCGCATGACAGGCAGATGACAGTTTCGCCGCCAGGCGAAGGCGTGCCTTTTACCGTCTCCAGACATGAAAAAAGGCCCGGACGAAGCCGAGCCTTTTCATGCCGAGCGGACGAACCGCCGCAGCCTTTACTTGTTGTTGACAGCGTCCTTCAGGCCTTTGCCTGCCGAGAACTTCGGAACGTTACGTGCCGGAATATCAACTTCGGCGCCCGTGGACGGGTTACGTCCCTTGGAAGCCTCACGACGGGAAACAGAGAAGCTGCCGAAACCAGCAAGGCGGATATCGCCGCCATTCTTCAGTTCGGCCTGGACAGTCTCGAAAACGGCATCCACTGCAGATGTGGCATCAGCCTTGGAGAGACCGGCTTTTTCGGCCACTGCGGATACCAATTCGTTCTTGTTCATGTTTCCACCCCTTTCAACGGTTTTGGAAGACTCATTCGTTCGGCGCCGACAATAGTAAGGCTTCGGCGCTTGGCAACCCAAAAGCTCCGCTATCGCCTGAAAAACAAGGGGTCCAGCCGTATTTTCACAAAAAAAGCCGGCATAAAGCCGGCTTTTTCACTGTTCATGCCCCTGTATAGAGGCCTCTATGGCGAGATCAATGCGCCAGGGTGGCACCCGTATCGTCGGCCCCTTCGACCGTCGCGATCACCGGGGTTTCAACCGTACCATCCCATTCGATCGGTTCCGGCTGGCGAACAAGCGCATGCTTGATGACTTCGCCCATACGTGAGACCGGAATGATCTCCATGTTGTTCTTCACATTGTCCGGAATCTCCGCCAGATCCTTGGCGTTTTCTTCCGGGATCAGAACCTTCTTGATGCCGCCGCGAAGCGCCGCGAGCAGCTTTTCCTTGAGGCCGCCGATCGGCAGGACGCGGCCGCGAAGGGTGATCTCACCCGTCATTGCGACATTCTTGTCGATCGGAATACCGGTCATGATCGACACGATCGCGGTTGCCATGCCGACGCCGGCAGACGGGCCGTCCTTCGGAGTGGCCCCTTCCGGCACGTGGACGTGGATGTCCGACTTGTCGAAAAGCGGCGGCTCGATGCCGAAATCGACGGCGCGCGAGCGGACATAGGAGGCCGCTGCCGAGATCGATTCCTTCATCACTTCCTTCAGGTTGCCGGTCACGGTCATGCGACCCTTGCCCGGCATCATGACGCCTTCGATCGTCAGAAGCTCACCACCGACTTCCGTCCAGGCGAGACCGGTGACAACGCCGACCTGATCCTCGCGTTCTGCTTCGCCGTGGCGGAAGCGCGGAACGCCGAGATAGTCGTTGATGTTTTCGGCCGTGACCGCCACCGACTTCGTCTTGCCCTTGATGATCTCGGTGACCGCCTTACGGGCGAGCTTCATCAGTTCGCGTTCGAAGTTACGGACACCGGCTTCGCGGGTGTACTGCTGGATGATCGCCATCAGGGCATCGTCCGCAACCGAGAATTCGTTCGGCTGCAGGGCGTGCTCCTTGATCGCCTTCGGCAGAAGGTGACGCTTGGCAATCTCGCGCTTCTCATCTTCCGTGTAGCCGGCGATGCGGATCACTTCCATGCGGTCCATCAGCGGCGCCGGGATGTTCAACGTGTTGGCCGTGGTGATGAACATCACGTCCGATAGATCGTATTCGACTTCCAGGTAGTGATCCATGAAGGTCGAGTTCTGTGCCGGGTCGAGCACTTCCAGCAGAGCCGAAGACGGATCGCCGCGGAAATCCTGGCCCATCTTGTCGATCTCGTCGAGCAGGAAGAGCGGGTTGGACCGCTTGGCCTTCTTCATCGACTGGATGACCTTGCCGGGCATGGAACCGATATAGGTGCGGCGGTGACCACGGATCTCGGCCTCGTCACGGACGCCGCCGAGCGCCATGCGCACGTATTCGCGGCCGGTCGCCTTGGCGATCGACTGGGCGAGCGAGGTCTTGCCGACGCCCGGAGGGCCGACGAGGCACAGGATCGGTCCCTTGATCTTGGTGGCGCGGGCCTGAACCGCCAGATATTCGACGATACGCTCCTTGACCTTGTCCAAGCCGAAATGATCCAGTTCCAGGATCTTTTCGGCATTGTTAAGATCGCTCTTGATCTTCGACTTCTTGCTCCACGGAATGCCCAGCAGCCAGTCGAGATAATTGCGCACGACGGTGGCTTCCGCCGACATCGGGCTCATCTGGCGCAGCTTCTTCAGCTCCGCATCCGCCTTCTCACGGGCTTCCTTGGACAGCTTGGTCTTGCCGATACGCTCTTCCAGCTCGGCCATCTCGTCGCGGCCTTCCTCGCCGTCGCCGAGCTCCTTCTGGATCGCCTTCATCTGCTCGTTGAGGTAATATTCGCGCTGGGTCTTTTCCATCTGGCGCTTGACGCGCGAGCGGATACGCTTTTCCACCTGCAGAACGGAGATCTCGCCTTCCATGAAGCCGAGCGCCTTTTCGAGCCGCAGCTTGACGCTGACGGTTTCGAGCATTTCCTGCTTCTCGGTGATCTTGATCGAAAGATGCGAGGCGACCGTATCGGCGAGCTTCGAGTAATCCTCGATCTGGCTTGCGGCACCAACGACCTCCGGAGAGATCTTCTTGTTGAGCTTCACGTAATTCTCGAACTCGGAAACCACGGAGCGCGACAGAGCCTCGACCTCGACCGGATCCTCTTCAGGTTCGTCGAGCACATTGGCCTTGGCTTCGTAGAATTCCTCGCGTTCACTGTAGCTGTCGATCTTGGCGCGCGCACGGCCTTCCACCAGAACCTTGACCGTGCCGTCGGGCAGCTTGAGAAGCTGCAGCACGTTGGCAACCGTGCCGACCTTGTAGATGGCCGAAGGTTCCGGATCGTCGTCACCCGCATTGATCTGGGTGACGAGCATGATCTGCTTGTCCGAACCCATGACTTCTTCGAGCGCACGAATGGATTTTTCTCGTCCGACGAACAGAGGCACGATCATGTGCGGGAAGACCACAATGTCGCGCAGGGGCAGGACCGGATAGGTTTCGCCGCCGGATGCCGCAGACGTTGAATTCGTCATGATATTTCCTTTCCATCCCCGTTGCCGGGATATGTCCCGAGTTGATCACCCAGGCACTTCACTCCCCCTAAAAGTGGAGTTTTCGAAATCCGATTTCAAGCCTTGCAAGTCCGCTGCCGCGCTCGATTGTGACAGTGGTATTACAGGGCGCCCACTCAAACGCTCTACGCTGCACATGGGAAGATCCGGCAGTGATTCCGGTCTCTCGGCGGCTTATACCAGATAACGAAGCAGTCCGAACAAAGATGATCTTCCCTGCCCGTCTCTAATGCAAGCACAATGTGGTGCAACTCTTTGGGATGCAAAACTGGTGGATTAATCGAAAAGAACAAGGTCACCACACATAGAAAAAGAGGCCCGCGAGGGCCTCTTCAATATCATCCGCCCAAACGAGCTCAGGCCGAAACATTGGCCTTCTCGTCCTGCCGGTCCGCATAGATGTAGAGCGGGCGGGCAGTGCCGCGCACGACCTCTTCCGAAATGACCACTTCGCGTACGCCTTCCAAGGTCGGCAGCTCGAACATGGTGTCGAGCAGGATCTTTTCCATGATCGAGCGCAGGCCGCGGGCGCCGGTCTTGCGGACGATCGCCTTCTTGGCGATCTCGCGCAGAGCGTCCTCGTGGAAGGTCAGTTCGACGTCTTCCATTTCGAACAGGCGCTGGTACTGCTTGATCAGCGCGTTCTTCGGCTCGGACAGGATCTGGATCAGCGCGTCCTCATCGAGATCCTCGAGCGTTGCCAGAACCGGCAGACGACCGATGAATTCCGGGATGAGGCCGAACTTGACCAGATCTTCCGGCTCCAGTTCGCGAAGCACTTCGCCGACGCGACGGTCTTCCGGCGACTTGACCGAAGCGCCGAAGCCGATCGAGGTCTTTTCGCCGCGCGCCGAGATGATCTTGTCAAGACCCGCAAATGCGCCGCCGCAGATGAACAGGATATTGGTCGTGTCCACCTGCAGGAATTCCTGCTGCGGATGCTTGCGGCCGCCCTGCGGCGGCACGGAAGCCACGGTGCCTTCCATGATCTTCAGAAGCGCCTGCTGAACGCCCTCGCCCGACACGTCGCGGGTGATCGAGGGATTGTCCGACTTGCGGGAAATCTTGTCCACTTCGTCGATGTAAACGATGCCGCGCTGGGCGCGCTCGACATTGTAATCGGCTGCCTGAAGCAGCTTGAGGATGATGTTTTCGACGTCCTCGCCGACATAGCCGGCTTCGGTGAGCGTCGTGGCATCGGCCATGGTGAAGGGAACATCGATGATGCGGGCGAGCGTCTGGGCAAGATAGGTCTTGCCGCAGCCGGTCGGGCCGACCAGCATGATGTTGGACTTCGCCAATTCGACATCGCCGCCCTTGGAGGCATGCGCGAGCCGCTTGTAATGGTTATGCACCGCCACGGACAGGATCCGCTTGGCCTGCTTCTGGCCTATGACATACTCGTCGAGAACCTTGATGATGTCCTGCGGCGTCGGAACCCCGTCGCGCGACTTTACCATCGAAGACTTATTCTCTTCGCGGATGATGTCCATGCACAATTCGACGCATTCATCGCAGATGAAGACGGTCGGCCCGGCGATCAGTTTCCGGACTTCATGCTGGCTCTTTCCGCAGAACGAGCAGTACAATGTGTTCTTGGAGTCGCCGCCGTTGCCGCTGCTGACCTTGCTCATATCACTTTCCTTCCAGCACTCCGCTCTCCGCCTGAGGCGTGCGCGGTCCACTCTACCGCTGTCGGCAGGCCCGAATGATTTCGCGCCCGCCTCGCTTCCGGGGTACTCTACCGATCCGGATCAGACATCCAGACCGGCGGCAACGAAACCCTTAAAGCCACAAGACTATGTCATAAAAGCTCAACACAGCCTTAATATCTACTCATAGCGCGTTCCGTACGACTTGAAACCCCCGAATTTGGTCACATCGGGGTGAGCCGCACGAGCCTTGCTTTCGCTTAATCCGAGGAGCCGCCTTCGAGTTCCTGGCGCGATGTCAAGATCTTGTCGATGACGCCCCAATCCTGGGCCTCGTCCGCAGTCATAAAGTGGTCACGGTCGAGCGTCTTTTCAACTTCCTCGTAGGTGCGACCCGTATGCTTGACGTAAACTTCGTTCAGGCGGCGCTTCATCTTGATGATGTCTCGAGCGTGGCGCTCGATGTCCGAGGCCTGGCCCTGGAAGCCGCCGGAAGGCTGATGCACCATGATGCGGGCGTTCGGGGTCGCAAAGCGCATGCCCTTTTCGCCAGCGCACAAAAGCAGCGAACCCATGGAGGCTGCCTGGCCGACGCAGAGCGTCGATACGGCCGGCTTGATGAACTGCATCGTATCGTAGATCGCCATGCCGGCGGTGACGACGCCGCCCGGCGAATTGATGTAAAGCGCGATTTCCTTTTTCGGGTTTTCGGCCTCGAGGAAAAGCAGCTGGGCGCAGACGAGCGACGCCATGTGATCTTCGACCGGGCCGGTCAGGAAGATGATGCGCTCCTTGAGAAGGCGCGAATAAATGTCGTAGGAGCGCTCACCGCGGTTGGTCTGCTCTACGACCATCGGCACAAGGGCCATTGCGGTATCAACTGGATTTCTCATGTCCGTCCTTTGTCAAATGCCTTGCCGAAGACAGCCATGCGCTCCGGAATCATTGGAATTGGTCTTCCCCTACATAGAGTGTCAACGCCCGGTACTTCAAGACGGAGAGGCCGATATCCTTAACTGCCGGAGGATGCGCGGGGCTGACGGACAAGCCAGATAGCAAAACCGCGTGCGCTTTCGGCAAGCCTGGCACCCAAGCCACAGGCTTTTCCCCGTTTAGGGTAAAGCGCATGTGAAGGCGCGGATCTTCATGTGCCCCACTTGTCGGCAGGTTGCGGCAACTCCGTCTTAAGCAGTGTTTGCCATAGTCACCGCGCCGGAACGGCACGGGGATTTTGAACTTGGACATTTTCACGGGCCTGACCGTCTGGGCGGTCGAGGCAATCACGCTTGCAATCCTCCTGCTGTCACGCTGGTTCTACGAGCGGGAAGACTTCTACCTCGGCTGGGGCGCCGGCTTTTGCCTGCATGGCCTTGGTATTATCCTGATCGTCCTTCGTGGCGAGATCCCCGACTTCGTCTCCATCCAGATCGCCAACACGATGATCCTTGGCGGCGTGGGTGCCTGGATTGCCGGTTTCCTCCAGTTCGACGGCAAGCCGGTACAAGGCTATGCGGCCATTCCGGCGCTAATCTGGATCGCCGGCATGTTCCTCAATCCGGTGCGGGAAAGCTTTGCCTTCCGGACAGCGCTCTATAACGGCGCCGCGATGACCGGCTATGCGATCATGATCGGCATGCTTCTGCGGCACTCAGGGCCGTCGCGGCTGACCCGCCGGGTGCTGGCCGGCTTCATTGCCGTACAATTCTGCGCAAGCGGCCTCACCGGCATTCTGACCGTGAGTGCCCAGGCAACCTCCTTCGGCACGACCCGCCACGCCATGTGGCTGCTTTTCCCTTCCGCATTCTGCTTCGTTGCGGCGATCATGAGCGGCGCGAAACTGCTGACCGAGCGTTCGGAGGAAAAGTTGAGGGCCTTGGCCGTCACCGACCCTCTGACCGGCGTCCTCAACCGGCGCGGCATGATCGAGGCCTTTCACGCCTTGCAAAAGGTACCGAGCGAGGAACCCCGGATCCTCGCCCTGCTGCATTTCGACCTCGACAGTTTCAAGACCATCAACGACCGCTTCGGCCATCAGGCCGGCGATGCGGTGCTTATCGCCTTTTCGCGGATCGGCCAAAGCTCGCTGAAGGCGCGGGGCCAATTCGGGCGCATGGGGGGCGAAGAATTTGCTTCCATCGTCTGCGTCGGCGACGTGGTGGAGGCCGCAAGCATTGCGGAAGCCATCCGCATGACCCTGAAGCGCCAACCCATCCCGTTCGGCGAGCACGAGATCCGCTTGACGGTCAGCACGGGCATAGCGCTTTCGACTGCCGAAGACGCCGATCTCGACCTGCTGCTGACAGAGGCCGACCGCGGCCTTTATGCCGCAAAGCAGAACGGCCGCGACCGCACGGCGATCTGCAGCGGGCCGGATGTTTCCGTTGTTCCGGCAGCCGACCGGCCGGCGGATGAGGAGGAGCTCACCATTGCCGATCCCAACCAGCAGGTGGCCGTCCTGAAAAAGCTCGCGGCACTCGGCAAGAGCTGAGGCTGTCGCGGCGCCACCTCCCCTTGCCAACGGGCCATAACGGCCCAGATCCATCAAAGGATCTAACGGCGGAGGGCGTGTCATGCGCAAACGGCTTCTCACAGGCTTTGTGGTTTCATTTTTCACCGCGGCGGGCGCTTATGGCCAGCAGGCCTCCGATACGGTTGCGCCCGAGCGGGCCACCGGGCTTGCCGTGGGCAAGCGGGTGGAAGCGAAGAATTTCATGGTCGCCGCCGCCAATCCGATGGCGGCCCAAGCCGGACGCGATGTCATTGAAAAGGGCGGCAATGCGATCGACGCCATGGTGGCGGTTCAGACCGTGCTCGGCCTTGTGGAGCCGCAAAGCTCCGGCCTCGGCGGCGGTTCCTTTCTGGTTTATTACGATGCGGCTTCCGGCAAGCTGACGACCTTCGACGGTCGCGAAACGGCGCCAATGCAGGCGACGCCCAAACTGTTTCTCGATGCCCAGGGCCAGCCGCTCAAATTCATGGATGCGGTGGTCGGCGGGCGTTCCGTCGGCACGCCCGGGACCGTGCGACTGCTGGAAGAGGTCCACAAGCGGCACGGCAAGCTGGAATGGCCAGCTCTGTTCGAACGCGCACGGACGCTTGCCACCGAGGGTTTCCAGGTCTCGCCACGGCTGGCATCACTGGTGGCGGCAGAAGGTGACAAGCTGAAGAAATACGAGGGGCCGACGGGCTATTTCTTCGACGCGGCAGGCGCACCGCTGAAAGCCGGCACGGTGCTCAAGAACCCCGCCTATGCGCAGACCCTTGAAGCCATTGCGGCAGGCGGCGCGGACGCCTTCTACACCGGACCGATCGCCGAGGCGATCGTCAGGACCGTGCGCGAGGCAGCCGGCAATCCGGGCGTGCTGTCGCTTGACGATCTCGCCAATTACCGCATCAAGGAACGCGAGCCGGTCTGCTTCAATTACCGGGCACTGGATGTCTGCGGCATGGGACCGCCCTCTTCCGGGGCCGTCGCGATCGGCCAGATGCTAGGCACGATCGAGAATTTCGACATCCGCGGTCTCGGGCCGCAGAATGCCGAGACCTGGCGGCTGATCGGCGATGCGCAGCGGCTGGCCTTTGCGGACCGCGAGCGCTATCTCGCCGACAGCGATTTCCTTGCTTCGCCGATCAAGGGCCTGTTGAAGAAGGATTATCTGAGCAAGCGGGCCGCGCTTCTCGACGGGAACAAGGCGCTGGCCGCCGACGCGGTCAAGGCGGGCGAACCGGAATGGGATCACGCCATGCTTTACGGACGCGACGCGGCGATCGAACTGCCGTCCACCAGCCATTTCGTCATCGTCGACCGGCAAGGCAATGTCGTGTCGATGACCACGACGATCGAAAACGGCTTCGGCTCCCGACTGATGGTCAACGGCTTCCTGCTCAACAACGAGCTGACCGACTTCTCGTTCAAGACCCATGACGGCAGCCTGCCGGTCGCCAATCGCGTCGAACCGGGCAAACGCCCCCGCTCCTCCATGTCGCCGACCATCGTCATGAAGGAGGGCAAGCCGCTGCTGGCCGTCGGTTCGCCTGGCGGCAGCCAGATCATCGGCTATGTGGCGCAGGCGCTGATCGCCTATATCGACTGGAACATGCCGGTCGAGCAGATTGTTTCGCAGCCGCATCTGATCAACCGGTTCGGCACGTATGAGATCGAAGCGGGCACCGCGGCCGAGGCGATGGCCGAGCCTTTGAAGGCACTGGGCTACGAGATCAAGGCGGGCGAAATGAACTCCGGCCTGCAGGCCATTGAAATCGGTCAGGACGGGCTTGCCGGCAGCGCCGATCCGCGTCGCGAGGGCCTGGCTGTCGGCGGTTAGCGGGCTTCCACGCAAGGGAAGATTGGGCTAGGCATCGGTGATGACCGCCCTGCCCGATTTTCTCCGTATTGACCCTGCAACCCGCCGCGTCTGCCTGGATGGCCGCAATCCGGCCTTCTACGGTGATCCGAACCGGGTCTACGGGATTTTGCACCAGCACTGCCCGACCTTCTACTGGGAAGAGCAGAAACAATGGTTCTTCACCGGCTACGAGCATGTCAACATGCTGCTGCGCGACCGGCGCTTCGGGCGGCAGATCCTGCATATTGCCGAGCGCGAAGAACTGGGGCTGCCTGCCCCGGCTCCACATCTGGAGAATTTCGATCTTGCCGAACGATATTCGCTTCTGGAGCTGGAGCCGCCGGAGCACACGCGGCTGCGAACGCTCGTCAACCGCGCCTTCGTGTCCCGCCATATCGAAAAACTTAGGCCGGACATCGCCGAACTGGCGGAACGCCTGATCGACCGCTTCGAGAAGAACGGTACGACGGAACTGCTGTCCGCCTTTGCCGACATCATTCCCGTCACCATGATCGCCCGCATGATCGGCATTCCGGATGAAATGGGGCCGCAGTTGCTGGCCTGGAGTCATGCCTATGTGGGCATGTATATGTTCAAGCGATCGAAGCAGGACGAATATGCAGCCGACCGCGCGGCTCAGGAATTCGCCGATTACGTGAAGTCGCTGATCGCCGAGCGCAGGCTGAAGCCGCAAGAGGATCTGCTGAGCCACATGATCCACACGGAACATAAGGGCCAGTATCTGACCGATGACGAGCTGGTCTCGACGACCATCGTGCTTCTAAATGCCGGCCATGAAGCAACCGTGCACCAGATCGGCAATTCGGTGCGGGTGATCCTCGAAAGCGGCCTGCCGCCGGCGGTGATGTTCCGCGACGAGGCGGCCACCGAACGGACTGTCGAGGAAACGCTGCGCATCTGCGCGCCGGTGCATATCTTCCAACGCTGGGCGCTGGAAGACGTGGAAGTCGACAGGGTCAGCCTGAAGCCCGGCGACAAAGTGAGCCTCATTCTTGCCGCCGCCAATCTCGATCCGCAGAAGTTTTCAGACCCGCTCTCGTTCCAGCCGGACCGGCAGCAAGCGCCGAACCTGTCCTTCGGCGCCGGCATCCATTTCTGCATCGGCGCGCCGCTTGCCCGCCTGGAGCTCAACACGGTGCTGCCGATCCTCTTCCGCCGCCTTCCGGATATGCGGATCGCCAGCCCGCCGGTGGTGAAGGACGTTTATCACTTCCACGGCCTGGAGCGGCTGGACCTGGCCTGGTGACACTATTGTCGAATGTGAACCGTCAGACCGCAACGCCGTAGCGGGGTGCCGGACGGTTCAGCGAAAGGTGGGGGCCGAGTGCACTGCGCGCCTTGATGTAGCCGTCATAAAGACCCGCATCCGCCAGCGATGGAATGGTCACCAGTTCGCCTTGGTCGAAGCCTGCAAGCGCCGCGTCCACCATGTCGCCTGCTTCCATGACCCTGCCCGGATCCAGCGCCTCCATCGACCCGCCTGCACGGTCGAAGATTTCGGTGCGAGTCAGGCCCGGCAGAACCGCCTGGACCTGCACGCCCTTGCCCTGGAGTTCGCCGGCCAGCGCTTCGGTGAGCGACAGAACAAAAGCCTTGCTTGCGGCATAGCTGCCGTTGAAGAAATGCGGCGCGAGCGCCACCACCGAGGCGGTATTGATGATGGCGCCGCTTGCACGGGGCGCAAAGGCCTGTGCCGCGGCGACTGCAAGCCGATTGGCCGCAAAGACGTTGAGGTCCACCATGGTGTCGAGATAATCGAGATCGGCGGTCAGGAGCGGTCCCTGCGGCCCGATCCCTGCATTGTTGACGAAGAGGGCGATGCCTTCGTCATCGCGCAGCCGCTGCTCGACCCGTCGCAGATCGGCCCGCTCGCCGAGATCCGCGCGAAAGGCTTGCGCGCTTATCCCATAGTTCTGCTCAAGCCTTCCGGCCAGCTCCGCCAGCCTGCTCTCGTCGCGGGCGACCAGAACAAGGTCATAGCCGCGCCTGGCGAGGCGATCGGCATAGGTGGCACCGATCCCGGAGGATGCACCTGTCACAAGGGCGGTGCCCTTGCCGGAAGTGGTCGTCATGGCTGTCTCCTGTCTTTATTTACTGGTATATACCACAAAATATGTGGGAGGTATTTGCTCTTGCAAGAGGCGGGCGGGAATATTGCGGGAGTGGAGCTTTAAGCGAAACGACCATATCCCTCCGATCGGCAGGAAGGTGCGAAACAACATGACGAATCAGCAGGAAGACGGCATCTGGCTGCATTGCAGCAACAGCGCGGTGCGCCGGGCCTCACGCCGCCTCGGGCAGCTCTATGGCCACGTCATGGGCGATTCGGATTTGAAGAGCACGCAGTTCTCGCTGATGTCGCAGATCGCCCGCTCCGGAGAGCCGACACTGAAGAACCTAGCGGAGGCGATGGTGATGGATCTTTCCGCACTCGGCCACACATTGAAGCCGCTGATCCGCGACGGCATGGTGGAACTGGTGCCCGACGAGCGAGACCGGCGGGTCAAGCGGGTCAGGCTGACGGAAGCGGGCACGGCCAAGCAGCAGGAGCTTCTGACGCTCTGGCGAGATGCGCAGTCCCGCTTCGACCAGGCCTTCGGCAAGGAAAAGTCGGCGGAACTGCGAAAGGCGCTTGCCTTGATATCCTCGGCGGAGTTTGCCGAAGCATTCACAAAGAGCTAGCTTCAGAGCCAGGAGCGACCGTCGTCGCCAGCCTGGCATCCGTATGGCGGCAGCACGTTGCCGAATGTCGCGTGCAGCCGGTCGCAACCCCATTTGCGGATCGGCGCCGGCATGCGGCTGTTCAGCTCGATGCCGATTTCCTGGTAGGGGCTTTCCGTATTGCTGACATAGCGATACCAGCGAAACCCGCCGACCACCACGACGACGACTACGACGATGATCGCCAGCCTCAAAATTTTCATCATGATACTTTCGTCCGTTGCAAAGGCGGACCGCATACAGGTCGACGATGAAAGATGACATCGCCGTCCGGGCGGTGTCCACAGCTATTGCCTGACACGACGCTAGACGCGGATCACGTAGTCCTTGCGAGTCGTTTCAAGCACTTCCCAGCTGCCCTTGAAGCCGGGCCTGAGGATCATGCTGTCGCCGGCTCGCAGGTGGACCGCCCCGCCGCCCTCTTCCGTGACGATGGAATGGCCGGACAGGATGTGGAAATACTCCCATTCCTCATAGGCGATCCGCCACTTGCCCGGCGTCGCTTCCCAGATGCCGGCATAGACGCCGCCATCCGCTTCCTCGAAATTCCAGGTGCGGAATGTCGGCTGCCCGGCAATGACCCTGTCCGGTGCAGGCGCCCCCTCTTCCGGCTGGACGGCGTTCGTGTCGAAGACAAACCAGGATGCCATCTCAGCTCAACCCCTCGCGAGTGCCTGATCGAGATCGGCAATGATATCGGCGGGATCTTCGATGCCGATCGACAGGCGCACCACATCGGGACCGGCGCCGGCGGCACTCTGCTGTTCCTCGGTCAATTGTCGGTGCGTGGTCGAGGCAGGATGAATGACCAGCGAGCGCGTATCACCGATATTGGCGAGATGCGAGAAGAGCTGCAGTCCTTCCACGAAGCTCTTGCCGGCCTCGTAGCCACCCTTGATGCCGAAGGTGAAGACGGCCCCCGCACCTTTGGGCGAATAGCGTTGCTGCAGGGCGTGGTTCGGATCGTCCTCAAGCCCGGCATAACGCACCCAGTCGACCTGCGGATGGTTCTTCAGCCATTGGGCAACCGCCAGCGCGTTGTCGCAATGGCGCTGCATGCGGAGCGGCAGAGTTTCAATGCCGGTCAGGATCATGAAAGCGTTGAAGGGAGAGATGGCAGGTCCGAGATCGCGCAGGCCCAGAACCCGCGCCGCGATGGCGAAGGCGATGTTGCCGAAGGTCTCGTGCAGCACCAGCCCGCCATATTCGGGACGGGGCAGCGACAGGGTCGGGTAGTTGCCGGACTTGGACCAGTCGAAGGTACCGCCGTCCACGAGTATGCCGCCCATGGAATTGCCGTGGCCGCCGAGAAACTTGGTCAGCGAGTGGATGACGATGTCGGCGCCGTGTTCCAGCGGTCGCAGCAGATAAGGGCTTGCCATGGTGTTGTCGACGATCAGCGGGATTGCGTGGCGGCGCGCCACATCCGCGATCGCCGCCATGTCCACGAATGTGCCGCCGGGATTGGCAAGGCTCTCGATGAAGATCGCGCGGGTGCGCTCATCGATCTGGGCTTCGAAACTGGCCGGTTCGGCGGTATCGGCCCAACGAACATGCCAATCGAAATTCTTGAACGCATGGCCGAACTGGTTGATCGATCCGCCGTAAAGCCTTCGCGCCGCAACGAAATTATCGCCCGGCTGCATGATGGTGTGGAAGGCCAGCATCTGGGCGGCGTGACCGGAGGCGACAGCCAGCGCTGCCGTGCCTCCTTCCAGTGCCGCAACCCTTTCTTCGAGCACGGCCTGGGTCGGGTTCATGATGCGCGTGTAGATATTGCCGAATTCCTGCAAGCCGAACAGCGCAGCAGCATGGTCGGCGTCGTTGAAGACGAATGAAGTGGTCTGGTAGATTGGAGTTGCCCTCGCGCCCGTTGCCGGATCGGGCTGGGCGCCGGCATGCACGGCCAGCGTTGAAAATCCCGGATTGATTGTCGGCATGCTAGCCCTCCCCTGAAATGACGTCGATTATTGCCCCAAAAGACCCCGGCGCGGCGTGGTGATCAAGGCAATTCATTCCACGGAACACAGCTTCGGTGGAAACCGGCACGATCCAATGGCGATATTTGCGGACATGGCGTCACCCCGCAGAACCGGATCTGTGATCAAGCGATGCGGGGATATTCAATGGCTGGGCAGCGATCCATGACTACCTTGATCCCAGCCGCTTCCGCTTTGGCAGCGGCCTTGTCGTCACGTACGCTCAACTGACCCCAGATCACTTTCGGAGGGATATCCAGTGCCAGCGCCTCCTCGACGACGCCGTCGAGATATTCAGCCGCGCGAAACACGTCCACCATATCAACCGGCTGAGGCACATCCGCCAGCCGGGCATAGACCGTCTGGCCAAGAATCTGCTTGCCGGCCTGGCCCGGATTGACCGGATAAACGCGGTATCCCTTGGAAAGCAGAAAGCCCATGACCCCATTGCTCGGGCGATCCGGATTGGGTGACGCACCCAATAGCGCGATGGTCTTGGTGGTCTTGAGGATGTCGGCAATATAGCCGCGTTCGTAGGAATCGTGGTTCATCTCGGTCAACCTTCAGACGCAGATCCCCATACAGCCGCTTCGCCAATCGAACCAGCCGTACAAGAACACATGTTCACTTAATATTCTTCCTTTGTACTCATCAATATTAGGTGCATCTTATAATTTAATTACGAATACCTAATATTGAGAACCTGTAGCTCACGCTGTTTTGTTATCTTGGTGGAAATTGCAAATTGTCCGACCGGACCGGCATTCACGAAAAAATTTTGGCTTAAAGACTATCGGATCAAGTTGGAATCATCCCAATTTCAACAGAACCGGGACAAATAGGCGAATACCGCACCACATCTCACGGTTGTGCGCTGCCCGCACAAGCCGCTTTCCAGCCTCCGGTCTTCCAGCCAGTTCCCTTGTACTGCGAGAATTCGGCTTGTGGCTGATCTACGGCGGCGGCTGGCTTTATCAAGGCGCCTGCCGACGAAAAACAGACAGGACGGACAGATGATAGCATGCCCTCCTTCTTCGGGGCCAGCGGCGTCAACAGCGACGTTCAAAAAGTCGATTTTGATGTGGTATCCGGAAACCACAATGCTAACTAATTGATATCTATAAAGATTTTTTCGCGTCCTCGAGAATAGCTGTCTTGACCGGCAAAGTCAGCAAAGCTATAAGCCGCTTCAGATTGCGGACCTTCACGGGCCCGCATTCTTTTTGTCGGCCAGACCGGCAATTCAAGCAACAAGAAACGCCCTGACAGCCGGACACGGTTGTTTTCGGGTTCAGATGAAAGAACACAACCATGTCAACCTTCGTTCAGAAGCCCGCCGAGGTGGAGAAGAAGTGGGTGATCATCGATGCCGAAGGGCTCGTTGTCGGTCGCCTCGCCACCATCGTTGCCAACCGTCTCCGCGGCAAGCACAAGGCCACCTTCACCCCCCACGTCGATGACGGCGACAATGTCATCATCATCAACGCGGAAAAGGTTGCCCTGACCGGCAAGAAGTATTCCGACAAGACCTATTACTGGCACACCGGCTATCCGGGTGGCATCAAGGAGCGCACCGCGCGCCAGATCATCGAAGGCCGCTTTCCGGAGCGCGTCGTCGAGAAGGCCGTTGAGCGCATGATTCCCCGTGGCCCGCTCGGCCGTCGCCAGATGAAGAACCTGCGCGTTTACGCAGGCTCCAACCATCCCCATGAAGCACAGCAGCCGGTCGCTCTCGACGTGGCTTCGCTGAACAAGAAGAACGTAAGGAGCGCCTGATAATGGCCGATCTTTCCTCCCTGAAGGACCTGGCTCCGGCTTCCGAAGCCGCTGCTCCGGTTCATGTCCGCAAGGTCGACAATCTTGGCCGTTCCTACGCCACCGGCAAGCGCAAGAATGCCGTGGCCCGCGTTTGGGTCAAGGCCGGCACCGGCAAGATCACGATCAACGGCCGTGATTTCTCCACGTATTTCGCACGCCCGGTTCTGCAGATGATCCTGCAGCAGCCAATCGTTTCGGCTGCCCGTACCGGTCAGTTCGATATCGTCGCCACGGTGACCGGCGGCGGTCTCTCCGGCCAGGCCGGCGCTGTGCGCCACGGCCTGTCCAAGGCGCTGACCTATTTCGAGCCGGGCCTGCGCGGCGTGCTCAAGAAGGGTGGCTTCCTGACCCGCGACAGCCGCGTCGTCGAGCGTAAGAAGTACGGTAAGGCTAAGGCCCGCCGCTCCTTCCAGTTCTCCAAGCGTTAATCGCTTTTTGGACTTGGATTTCGAAAAGGCGGGGCTTCGGCTCCGCCTTTTTTCGTTTAGATCATTTGTTCGCTTGCGCCCCACCGCCACCGGAGAGCCCCATGCCGATAAAGACGATCGATCACGCCTTTACGTCGAACAGCCTGACATCGGCGGCCACGGATCCGACCTTTGCGGGCGCCTTGTCCTTCATGCGGCGCCGGTTCACCAAATCGCTCGAAGGCGTGGATGCGGTGGTCTGGGGCATACCCTTCGATGCGGCGACATCGAACCGGCCGGGCGCGCGCTTCGGGCCGCAGGCGATCCGGCGGGCTTCGGCCATCTTCGACAACGACCCGCAATATCCTTTTTCGCGGGATCTGTTTTCCGACATGGCGGTGATCGATTATGGCGACTGCCTGCTTGACTACGGCAACCACCAAAAAACGCCCGAGACCATAGAGCAGGAGGCCAGCCACATCATCGCCGAGGGCGCTTTCCTGCTGACGCTCGGCGGCGATCACTTCATCACCTGGCCGCTGCTGAAGGCGCATGCAGACCAGCATGGGCCACTGGCGCTCGTGCAGTTTGACGCGCATCAAGACACGTGGTTCGACGACAATACCCGGATCGACCATGGCTCCTTCGTGGCCCGCGCCGTGCGCGACGGCATCATCGATCCGGACCATTCGATCCAGGTCGGGATCCGCACGCACGCACCGGAGGATTTCGGCATCAAGCTGCTGTATGGTCACCATGTCGAGGAAATGTCTGCAGCCGAGATCGCCGGAGCCATTCTCGAACGGACCGCCGGCAAGCCCGCCTACCTCACCTTCGATATCGATTGCCTCGACCCGGCCTATGCGCCGGGCACCGGAACGCCGGTCGCCGGAGGACCCTCAAGCGCAAAGATCCTGTCGGTGCTGCGCCAGCTCGGCTCCCTCGACATGCGCGGCGCCGATGTGGTCGAGGTCGCACCAGCCTATGACCATGCCGATATCACCGCCATTGCCGGAGCCACGGTCGCAATGTATATGCTGGGGCTGCGCGCAGAGCGTCAGACAGGGCCGTTAAACATCTGAATCAACGAACTGGTAGACTGAATCCGGCAACCCGATCAAGCGACTGAAAAGACAGGATAAGGCAATGACAGCGAAGATCTTCATCGACGGCGAACATGGCACAACGGGGCTGCAGATCCGCACCCGCATGGCCGGCCGCCGCGACGTCGACCTTCTGTCCATTCCCGAAGCCGAGCGGCGCAATGCCGCGATTCGCGAGGACCTGCTGAACAGCGCCGACATCGCCATCCTGTGTCTGCCGGACGACGCATCGCGGGAAGCGGTCACCATGCTCGCCGGCAATAACCAGGTGCGGGTGATCGACACATCGACCGCCTACCGGGTGGATCCGTCCTGGGCCTATGGCTTTGCCGAATTGGACAAGATGCAGGCGGACAAGATCCGCTCGGCACGGCATGTCGCCAATCCGGGCTGCTATCCGACCGGCGCCATCGCCCTCCTCCGGCCGTTGACGGCCGCCGGGATCCTGCCTCCGAACTACCCCGTTTCGGTGAACGCTGTTTCCGGTTACACCGGCGGCGGCAAGCAGTTGATCGGCCAGATGGAAGATCAGTCGAGGGACGATGCCATCAGCGCCAACAACTTCCTGTACGGCCTGACGCTGAAGCACAAGCATGTGCCGGAAATGCAGATCCACGGCCAGCTCGGCCGGGCACCGCTGTTTTCGCCGTCCGTTGGCCGCTTCGCACAGGGCATGATCGTCCAGGTCCCGCTTTTCCTTGACGCGTTGAAGCACGGTGCGACCGTCGAGGGCATTCACCAGGCACTGGTGGATCATTATGCCGGGCAGGACATCGTTATCGTCGTGCCGCTCGAGGAAAGCAAAGCTTTGCCGCGCGTGGATGCGGAAGAGCTGGTCGGCCAGGACAGGATGAAGCTCTTCGTTTTTGGCAATCCCGCCACTGGCCATGTCAATCTCGTCGCGGTGCTCGACAATCTCGGCAAGGGCGCATCGGGAGCGGCGGTCCAGAACATGGACCTCATGCTTTCCGCCTGACGGGCCTGGCGGCCTGATGGATCATGATGCTCCGGCCCTGCCCCGGGACCTGGTAGAGCGCTGGGGCATTACAGGCTCCGTCTTGCTGGCCGATACCCGCACCAGCCATGTCTACCGGGTTCAGCGGCAGGACGCCCCGCCTGCCATCGTCAAGCTGCTGAAGCCGCAAGGCCAGCACGAACGGCCCGGCATGGATTTCCTTGCCTGGCGTGCGGGCGCCGGCGCAGTGCATCTGATCGATCAGGAGGGCGACACCTGCCTGCTGGAGGATGCAGGCACGACCGATCTGCGGACATGGCGGCTGGAGCATGGCGAAGCCGCAGCCAATGGTGTCATCGCCGGTGTCATCAGTCTCCTGCAATCAGCTTCAACCGCTTCACCGCCTTGCGGGCTCCTGCCCCTGAGGCGGCATTTTCGCGCCCTGTTCCAGCAGGCCGAGCGACAGCCTGTGTCGGAGCTGCAGCAATCGCTTCGCTGGGCCGCCAAGACCGCCGACGAGCTCCTGAACACGCAGAATGCGGTGCGGCCATTGCATGGCGACCTGCATCACGAGAACATCATCTGCGGGAAGGCGCGCGGCTGGCTGGCGATCGATCCACAGGGGCTGATCGGCGACCCAGCCTACGAGGCCGCCAATATCTTCGGCAATCCGGACGGCGCCTTTCCTGACATCATCGATCCTGTGCGGATTACTTCGCTGGCGAAACTTCTCGCTCCGGCGATCGGAACCTCCCCGGAAAAGATTTTTGGTTATGCCATCGCCCATGCCGGCCTGTCGCTCAGTTGGTCGCTGGAAGATGGCAGACCCTTGTCGGAAGGCAGCGATGGCTTCGAGCGTTTCGCTTTCCTGAAACTCGCCAGAAAGCTCACGGACGAGGGGACGTTCAGCTCCTGACTTCGATCGCCGTTTCCGGTGTGTATTCGCCGACGAAGCCGCGCCAGTGGGCCATCGCAAAGCCGAGCACGACCAGCGCCATTGCCTGATGAGTCAGCGCCAGATGCAGCGGCACCTGCATGACCAGGGTCGAAATGCCGATCGCGGCCTGCAGCGTGACGAGACAGAAGAGCAGGACGGAGCGGCGGGCATGGGTGGAGCCAGATCCCAGGCGCAGCGATACGAGCATGTGGAGCAGTGTTGCGGCCCAGAGAAGGTAGGCGCCGCAACGGTGGACGAACTGCACCGTCTTCGGGTTCTCGAAGAGGTTGATCCACCAGGGCTGCTGCACGAAGAGATCGCCCGGCACGAGCACACCGTCCATCAGCGGCCAGGTATTGTAGGAAAGGCCTGCATCGAGGCCGGCCACCAGCGCGCCGAGATAGATCTGGAACAGCACCAGGAAGGCAATGGCGCCGGCGGCCCAGCTCGATTTTGCCGTGGGCGGCGCATCCTTGCTGTGCGGCGACAGGCCGCGCATGATCCAGATGCAGGCGGCAAAGATCAGGCAGGCGATCGTCAGGTGGGTCGCCAGCCGGTATTGCGACACACTGACAAGCTTGGTGAGGCCGGAAGAAACCATCCACCAGCCGACGAAGCCCTGAAAGCCGCCGAGCGCCAGCACGCCGACGAGCGGCCAGCGCAACTTCTTTTCGATGCGACCGGTCAGCCAGAAGAACAGAAGCGGAAGTGCAAACACGATGCCGATCGAGCGCGCCAGGAACCGGTGTGCCCATTCCCACCAGAAGATCGACTTGAATTCATCGACCGTCATGCCGCTATTGATCTGCTGATATTGCGGGATGCGCTGGTAAAGGCTGAATTCCTCTTCCCATTCGGCCGCCGAAAGCGGCGGAATAATGCCGTGGATCGGCTTCCATTCGGTGATCGACAAGCCGGAGCCCGTCAGCCGCGTCGCGCCACCCACCAGCACGAGACAGAAGAGCGTGAAGACCACGAAGCCGAGCCAGATGCGCACCGTCTTGCGATCGCGGTCGCGCCGTCTCGATTGTTTCAACACGTCAATTATTACTGCGTCGGTCGCCGACATGGGTCACGCTCCTGTCGCTCACGCCCTCACAGGCGGAGTGCTGGGACTATAACAGTGCCGTTGGACCGGCACAGCCTAAGCTTTTCACGTTGCTTTGCCCCATCGACCCATGCAAAACAAGCCCAGGGGCTTTGCGGCATGCGGTCGCGGAGGAAGGCCACATATCATGTGGCCCGTGACGGAGGAAACGATCTTGGTTCCGAGTTTCAGAAGCTTTGTCGGCACCATCCTGATCATCATCCTGGTCGTCGTATACGCGCTGGTCGCCACGACTTTCGCGTCGCTCCTGCTGCCTGCATCGGCCTGGTGGGTGCATCTTGCCTATTTCCTGTTGACCGGCCTCCTCTGGATCCTGCCGGCCATGCTGATCATCAAGTGGATGGCCGGCGCCCGCCGCAAAAGCTGAGGCGCGATTCATTTCCGGTTAACCAGCAGCCACGCTTTCTTTGCACGCCGGGCGCCAATAAACCGATTGTTGAAGGCATTTCCCTAACCTGCGGGCCAGATGTTTCCGAGGCTCGCCATGCGCCAGCGAAAAATATTTCAGGACGACATGCCGAGCCGGGCGGAGCCTGCGCCGGAGGCAGAGCAGTTGCGCTTCGCTTTGCTGGAGCTTGACCTCGTCACCGATCCCCATGGGATTGAGCACGAATGGAGACGGCTCGAGCAGTTCAACCGCAACTCGCTGCACCAGGGCTTCGATTGGTGCCTCGCCTGGATCCGCTCTCATGAAAATCCCTACGTCATGCTGCGCGGGACAGTCGGCGATAGAATACTTTTCATTCTGCCGCTCGAGATCGTCACAGACCGCGGCCTGAAAATTGCCCGCCTGCCGGGCGGACGCTTCAACAACATCAATACCGGCCTCTTCGACCCTGCCCTTGCGCTTCCGGACACGGAAGAGCTGCAGAATTTCGTTTACGGCCTGAACCAAGCACTAAAAGCGGTCGCCGATCTTGTTGTCCTCGACAATGTGCCGCTGGTCTGGCGCGGTGTGGCGCATCCGCTTTCCGGCCTTGCCAGCATCGAAAACCTGAACCACACCTTTCAGCTTCCGTTGTTTTCCAATTTCGAAGCGACGCTTTCGCAGCTCAATGCCAAGAGCCGGCGCAAGAAGTTCCGCACCCAGAGCCGCAGGCTGGAGGCGATCGGCGGGTTCGACCACGTGATCGCCGATGCGGACGGGCGGCACGAGCTCCTCGACCTGTTCTTCCGGCAAAAGGGCGAGCGGCTGATGGCCTTCGGCCTGCCGAATGTGTTTCATGCGGCCTCGACTCAGACATTTTTCCATCACCTGCTCGACGCGCCGCCGAACGACGATGATGCCCCTTTGGTGCTGCACGCGATCCGCCTGCGCGGCGACCATCAAGGCAAGATCGCTGCAATCGCCGGAGTGTCACGGAAGGGCGACCATGTGCTCTGCCAGTTCAGCTCCATCGACGAGAGCCTTTGCCCGGGCGCCAGTCCCGGGGAACTGCTGTTCTGGCTGATGATTGAAAACGCCTGCCACCGGGGCGCATCGATCTTCGACTTCGGCGTCGGCGACCAGCCATACAAGAGAAGCTGGTGCACGGTGGAAACCATTCAGCACGACATTCTCATACCCGCGACATGGAAGGGGGCGCTGGCGCGGCCGCTGCTGCTTGCCCTGACCAAAGCCAAAGCTGCCGTCAAACGCAACCGGACGCTCTATGCATGGATGCAGCGCAGGCGCGCTGCCAAGTGCGAGAGCGCGGCGGAAACTGCCGCAGCGTCGTCCGAGGCCTGAGCGATCAGGCAGCCCGTCGGCGGCCCGATTGCGGTGTTCCCTGATCGCCGGTGTCGGTCATGATCAGAAGGTTGCGATAGCCAGCCTCCTCGAAATCCACCACCAGCCTTGCCAGATCGTCATCGCCGATGCGTGGAACCGACAGGATGATTTCGGCGGCTTCGTTGCGCGTCAGGCGATTGAGTGTGCCGATCTCGGCCGGGCCGCATTCCACCAGAACGAGATCATAGGCGTCGATCAGGGCATCGATGATCATGGCAAGACGGTCGGCACCGCGCATGGCACGTTCCGGCTCGGCTGCACCATGGGGAACGATGTGGACATCCGACAGCCGGTCGCGATGGATGGCTTCGCCAAACGCCGCCTCGCCGCAAAGCAGGTCAGTAATCCCCGGCAGCTTGCCGTCGTGGGCCATGAGCCGGGTCGGGCAGGCCGTTCCCGTCATGTCCACCAGCACTACCGTGCGGCCCTGTTCGGCCACGGCACGCGCCAGCATCACGGTTGCAGTGGAGCCATCGTCACCGGCCGGAGACACGGCGATCGCAACAGGCACAGCCCGGCGGTGCAGATAATGTGCGACGGAAGCAAGCGTGAAGGCACCGTCGGCGTCTTCACCGACCGCCTGCACCACATCGGCCCGGTTGGCCTGCGTTTCCAACACCGCATCGGCTTGCGGCTCGTGAGGGGTTTCCACCCGGTTGAAGCGAACCGCTTCCGCCTGCATCTGGTGCACGGCCAAAGGCGCGGCCGCAACCGGCGCCAGCACGACTTCGCCGTCCTCCTCGCTTCTGCGCAAGCCGATCGGCCGCAAGGCCCGGCCGCTGAACAATTCTCCGATAATGATCATCAGGCAGTTGATGATCATCGATGCCAAAGTCACGACAATGACGATCGGAATGATCTTCGGGAAATAGGGTTCGGACGGTTCCACGGCGCCCGACACGATGCGCGCATCGGCGGGGCTGGAATTGCTGTCCAGCCGCGAACTTGCCTCGCGGTAACGGGCCAGATAGGTTTCGAGCAGCTGCCGCTGCGCTGCCGCCTCGCGTTCCAGCGCCCGCAGGCCCACCTCTTCTTCGCCTGTTCTGGCTGAATCGGCCTTCAGGCCGCCGAGCTGACCCATCAGCTGGCGCTCGCGCAGCCGCGAGACTTCTGCCTCATTGTCGAGGCTGGCAAGGATCTTCTTGGTTTCGCTGTCGATTTGCTGGCGGATGCCGTTCAGCTGCGCACGCAGGCCCTTGAGGCGCGGATGACCTTCGAGCAATGCGGTCGACTGATCGTTGATCTGCGCCTGCAGATTGGCTTCCGCCTCCTTCATGCGCTGGATCACCTGCGAACCGACGACGTCGGCCAGGGTGTCGGACTGGCGGCCGGCCTTCAGCGCAGAGCGCACGTTCTCGGCCCGCGCTTCGGCATTTGCCCGCTCCGCCCGCACGCGGGCAAGTTCGGTGGATATGTCGTTCAACTGCTGGGTCGAGAAACTGTTGTTCTCGGTCGACTGGAAGAGGCCGTTGGAAGAGCGATATTCCGCTACCTTCCGTTCTGCCTCGCGGACCTTCTGGGTGAGGTTGGCGATTTCCGGCTCCAGCCATTTGGCGGTTTCGGAATGGGTATCGAGCTTGGCGCCGCTCTGGATCTGAAGGTAGATCTGCGCCATCTTGTTGGGGATGTCGGCTGCCAGCTTCGGATCATGCGAGGAGAATTCGATGGCGATGACGCGAGAATTCTCGACCGCATAGACCTGCAGCTTGTCGCGGAATTCCTGAATCACCCTGTCTTCCGGATCGAGTTTGAGCGGATCCTGCTTGAGGCCGATCATGACGAGCGGATCGGGAAGGAAGGATTGCGCCGCGGGATCGAATTCCTTGATCTTGGCAAGGTTCAGTTCGCGCGCCACCCGCTTGATCAGGTCGGAAGACTGCAGCAACTGCGCTTGGCTGGTGACGTTCAGCGTGTCCAGCACGGGATCATTGGATGAGGGAGCACCTTCCGCGCCCGACAAGTTGGGCGACCGGGATTCGATGAGCAGCCTCGCCTCGCCCTTGTAGCTGGGCTTGATCACGCTGGCGCCGACAAAGGCGAGCGCGGCAGCCGCAACGCCAACCAGGAGGATCCTGGTCCTCCGCTGCCACACGGCACCAGCCACCTGCCTCAGGTCAATATCCACATCTTGATGGCCGCTATTTACGCTCGACATGACGCGCTCCACTGATCGATCGCTGCCGATGGTAAAGGCTTATGGTAACTCGGCGGTTAATGACGCCGCAGGTGTGAATTCGCGTCTTTGGCTGCCCTCCTTTACCGGACATTAACCCTAACAGATGGATAACGGCTGCATTGGAATGAACAGCCGGAGCCTGACGCGAAATGGCCTTCGCCCGAACTCAACATGCGCTGACGCTCGCCTTGGTAAGCGCCGTAATGGCGCTTGGCGGTTGCACCTCTTATGCGCCTGCCCCGAAGGGTTTTCAGGCAGCCGCGACGCAGCCTTATCGCCTCGACGCCGGCGACCGGCTTCGCATCAGCGTCTTTGAACAGCCCGGATTGACCAACAGCTATACCGTGGACCAGGCCGGATACATCGCCTTCCCACTGATCGGCCAGGTAGCAGCCCGCGGCCAGACCATGCCGGCGCTCGAAGCAGCCATCGCCTCGCGCCTCAAGCAGGGCTATCTGCGCGACCCGGATGTCACGATCGAGGTGGACCGCTACCGGCCCGTCTTCGTGATGGGCGAAGTCGGACGTCCCGGCCAGTATTCCTACGTGCCGGGCATGACCGCACAGAACGCCATCGCCATTGCCGGCGGCTTTACCTCCCGGGGCAACCAGCGCGACGTCGACGTGACCCGCAAGATCAACGACCGCGTCATCACCGGGCGCACGACGATCTCGGCACCGGTTCTGGCAGGCGACACGATCTACGTCCGCGAACGGCTCTTCTGACGCCGCATGCCGCATAGCTCCCCCCTGCGCATCCTGCATTGCTTCCGGTCTCCCGTCGGCGGAATCTTCCGCCACGTGCGCGACCTCGTGGAGGAACACAGGGCGGCGGGGCATGATGTGGGCATATTGTGCGACAGCTCGACCGGGGGAGAACACGAGAACAGGCTTTTCGACCAGATCAGGCCGCAGCTTTCGCTGGGTCTCACGAGGTTTCCGATGAGCCGCTCGATCAGCCCGGCTGATCTCACGGCTCTCTACAGGAGCTACAAGCATATCAAAAGTTTGCAGCCGGATATTCTGCACGGACATGGCGCCAAGGGCGGCGCCGTTGCCAGGCTGATCGGCTCAGTGCTGCGGGTTAACAGGTATCGCGTTTCCCGCCTTTATTCGCCGCATGGAGGCAGCCTGCATTTCGACAGAGCAAGCATTTCCGGGCAAGCGGTCTTTCGGCTGGAGCGCCTTCAGGAGCGCTTCGGGGATGCCGTTGTTTTTGTCTGCGACTATGAGAGGCGCACGTTCGAAGCCAAGGTGGGCGTACCCCTGACGGTTTCACGCGTCATCTACAACGGCATCAAGGACACCGAATTCGAGAGCGTTCCCCCTGCCCCGGACGCGGTGGATTTCCTCTACATAGGCATGATGCGGGACCTCAAGGGTCCCGATATCTTCATCGAGGCCTTCGCTCGAGCCGAACAGGCCGCTGGACGGCGGTTGTCGGCGCTGATGGTCGGCGACGGCCCGGACCGTGACCGCTACCAGGCCGAGATTGTCCAACGAGGGCTCGGCGACCGTTTGCGGATGATGCCGGCCATGCCGGCCCGCCAGGCATTTGCCATGGCAAGGACCGTCGTCGTGCCGTCGCGAGCGGAAGCCATGCCCTACATCGTTCTGGAAGCGCTCGCCGCCGGAAAGGCCGTCATCGCATCGCGTGTGGGCGGCATACCGGAGGTTCTGGGAGATGCGAGCCTTGCCCTTGCCGTTCCCGGAAGCCAAGAAGACCTCGCCCGCATCATGGTCGAGGCGATCACGACGCCGGAATGGCAAGATCAGGTCATGCCTCGGGCCGAAGTGCTGAAATCGACCTTTTCTGCCTCCGTCATGGGCAGTTCCATGCTAAACCTGTACCAGGATCTGACGGCGGCGGCTGCGAAAAACGATCAGCGCTAAAGGCTTCTTTAGCATCTTCTTGCTACTGGATCATATTGCTTCCTTTCCCGTCGGGGCGGAAGCCGAGGGTCCAGCTATGAATGAGCTCAGAAAGCCCGAAGAGTTCGATGTAGACGACCTGCGCCGCAAGGTCTCGGAGATCCGTGCCGGCCAGCCAGCCAGCGAAGCCGGTACAGAACTTAACCCTTTTGCGCGACAGATCGCCGAACAGTTCCGCGACATCAGCTATTCGCCGACCCTGCTGATCGGCCAGTTCCGCCTGTTCGAACTCATATCCCTGCTGGCGATCGGGCTGCTGGTGGGCTTCTTCTTCTCGTCCAACGAGCAGGGCGAGCTTCTGCCCCGCTTTGTCATGACCGCCGCCGGTGCGGCCATGACGGTTCTTCTCCTGCAACTCGTCGACACCTATCAGATTCCCGCCTTGCGGGCGGCGCGGCGGACGGTCAAGCGGGTGATGACCGCCTGGACGATCGGTCTGGCACTGACCGTCGGGGGTGTTTACATGGCGGAAGCCGAGCTTTACCCGCTCGGCGGCCTTGCCACCTGGTATGCGGCCGGCGCGGCTTTCCTTTTCGTTGAGCGTCATCTGACCGCCTTCGGCATCCGGCACTGGGCCCGCAACGGCGTCATGGAACGGCGTGCCGTCATCGTCGGCGGCGGCGAACCGGCCAAATACTTGGTCCGCCAACTCGAGCAGCAACCGGACAACGATATCCGCATTTGCGGCATTTTCGACGACCGTAATTCCGACCGCTCGCCAACTGTGGTGGCCGGTTATCCAAAGCTCGGCACATTCGCCGAGCTGGTGGAGTTTGCCCGGCTTGCCCGTATCGACATGCTGATCATCGCGCTTCCGGCGACGGCCGAACAGCGCATCCTGCAGCTTCTGCGCAAGCTTTGGGTGCTGCCGGTCGACATACGTCTTGCAGCCCATGCCAACCGCCTGCGCTTTCGTCCGCGCTCCTATTCGCATGTCGGCGCGGTTCCGATGTTCGATATCTTCGACAAGCCGATCCGCGACTGGGACTCCGTTGCCAAGCGGATTTTCGACCTCGTGTTTTCCGTGATTTTCATCGTGTTGCTCTGGCCGGTCATGCTGGCGACAGCGATCGCCGTCAAAGCCACCTCCAAGGGGCCGGCTCTGTTTCGCCAGAAGCGGCATGGCTTCAACAACGAAGTGGTCCAGGTCCTGAAATTCCGCTCCATGTATACGGAGATGAGCGACCAGACCGCCGTCAAGGCGGTGACCAAGGGCGATCCGCGCGTGACGCCGGTCGGCCGCTTCCTGCGCAAATCCTCGATCGACGAATTGCCGCAGCTCTTCAACGTCCTGCGCGGCGAGCTTTCGCTGGTCGGTCCCCGCCCGCATGCCATCAGCGCCCAAACGGGCGAGCGGAAATATGTGGATGTGGTCGACAGCTATTTCGCACGCCACCGCGTCAAGCCCGGCGTCACCGGCTGGGCGCAGATCAACGGCTTGCGCGGCGAACTGGATTCGGATCAGAAGATCCGCGCCCGCACCGCCTATGATCTCGACTATATCGAGAACTGGTCGCTGCTTTTCGATCTCAAGATCCTGTTCCTGACGCCGATCCGGCTCCTCAATACGGACAATGCCTATTGAGCGTCATCGGCCACGATCAGGTTCGGCAATTCGACACGACGCTGGCTCTGTTCCGCCTCGCCGCCACCGGCATGATCGCGTTCGGGGTCTTTTTGTCCGGCTTCGTGATTTCCGAGCCCGCCCCTTACGAACTGATGATGGTGATCCAGATCGCCCTCTGGTTCACCTTCGGTCTTACCCTGTCGCGCACAACAGCGCTGCTGATGGTCATGCTGCTCCTGTTCAACATGAGCGGCCTGCTGTCCATGTTCGTCATGAAGGACATGAGCGAAGCGCCGATGTATTTCGCCGTCTCGACCTTTCTTGCGCTCACTGCGGTTTTCTATGCGGCGATCGTTGAAAACGACCACCGCCGGCTGAAGCTGATCTTCAAGGCCTGGATTGCGGCAGCGATCATCACGGCGCTGCTCGGCATTCTGGGATATTTCAACGCCTTCCCCGGTTCGCATGTCTTTACCCGCTATAACCGCGCCATGGGCGCCTTCCAGGATCCGAACGTCTTCGGTCCCTATCTCGTCGCGCCGCTGCTTTATCTGCTTTACCGCATGCTGACGGCCCCGCTCCTCAAGGCCCCTCTTCTGATCGCCGGCATCCTGATCCTCGCCCTCGGCATCTTTCTATCCTTTTCCCGCGCTGCCTGGGGTCTTCTGATATTCGGCGGCATGGGGCTGGTGGTTGTGATGCTTCTCAAGGAGCGCACGACGGCCTTCCGCTTCAAGATCCTGGCGATCTCCATCGGCGCGGCGGCCTTCCTGGTTCTGATCCTCGCCATCGCCCTGCAGTTTCCGCAGGTTTCCGACCTGTTCATGAACCGCGCCAAGCTGGTGCAGGACTATGACGGGGCTCGCCTCGGCCGTTTCGAACGCCACAAGATCGGTTTCCTGATGGCTATGGAGCGGCCGCTTGGCCTTGGACCCATGGCCTTCGGCAAGATCTTCGGCGAGGACGAGCACAATATCTGGCTGAAGACGCTGACGACCTATGGCTGGCTCGGCGCGATCACCTATCAGATCATGATCTGGTCCAGCCTGTGGTTCGGCTTCCGCTACCTGCTACGGGAAAGGCCATGGCAGCCCTACCTGATGATCGCCTGGGTGATGATCCTCGGTCATGCCATTATCGGCAACGTCATCGACACTGACCATTGGCGGCATTTCTACCTGCTTCTGGGAATGCTGTGGGGCTGCCTGGCGCTCGAGCACCGCCACCAGCGCTCCTTGCGGCAAGGCGTGCCGCGGTATGCCAGCCAAGCTTGACTTCGTTCAGCAGCGCGCCAGATCATCCCCATGATTACAGCATCCCAACTTCATGCAGCGCGTGCGCTGGCCGGTATTACCAGAGATGAACTTGCCGCGGCTTCCGGCCTTTCTGTTGACGCCATCGATCGGGCAGAAACCGCCACCGTGCACGGCGAGCCAGGGGTTACTGAACGGTTGCGGGTGATCCTGGAGTCCAAGGGGATCATCTTCGTCGCTGCCGGTGACGGCGATCCGGCCGCAGGGATAGGCGTTCGGTTGCGACAAGTCTCCCATGATGAGGGGCTTCGACCGCAAAACCTCAACTCCGCCAACGACGGCTGAAATATTTGGGTCACGCCGGAACCCTTTGAGCCCCACCACGTTTGTTTGCGCAAATCGTGTGCAAGGGGGTATATGCGTGGCACGAACCAACAATCTCTATCTTATCATAGGTGCTTTGCTCGTGGCTGTCATAGGCCTCGGCTTCTACGTTTATCGTGAAGAGTCGAAGCCGAAAGGCGTTGAACTCAGCATCGGCCAAGACGGCGTCAAAGTAGAACAGAATTAAGCCGACGACGCACAGGCGTCCATGCGGCAGCCGTCTCGGAAAGGGGAACCAATGTCATCGCATCTCAACTTGGATGAACTGGAAAACAAGGGCCTGCGTAAGGTCTGGAGTGTCAACGAATTCGCCAAGCGTTATCGGCTTGACGAGGAGGAAGAAGCAAGACTGGTCAAGCTGCTCGGTTCCTTCGCGTCGGAGCAGGAATTACTGATGAATGCCAGCCGGGCGCCGCGCTTCCGATAGTATTGCCGGGCGTTGGGCTAAAGTCTCTGGACCTTAGTCTGACCGCCTAAATATCTGAGCTTGTATAAATAAAATTTTACGCTGCGAGACTTCTTCGGCAGGAACCATCGAAGCCTTTATGGAGTTGATCCGGCGTCTATCAATTGCGTCGCCGTCAATCGGCAGGCGCCCAAGGAGGATTTGATGTTGAAGAATATCTCGAAAGTTGGGCTTGCACTGGCCATGACTGTTGGCGCATTCGGTGCCTCAGCTTCGGTTGCTTCTGCCCAGGACGTCGAACTTAGGCTCGGGCCAGATGGCGTGCGTCCGGTAATTCGTGACCGCGATCGGGATCGTGACCGCGGTCGTGGCTGCAGCCCGGGCGAAGCACGCGAAGCCGCTCGCGACGCAGGCTTCCGTCGTCCGGAAGTGGTGCGAGTCACCGACCGGAGCGTTACCGTGGAAGGCATGACCCGGCGTGGGCCAGACCGCATCAGCTTCGCCAACCGCCGTGGTTGCCCGGAATTGTAATTTCGTTTATTCTGACAGCGAAAGGCCCTGCTCCACAGTGGGGCCTTTTCTTATTTGGGAGGACCTTCGGGCCTCGGCGGCAAACGCCTCGTGGCCGCAATGCGCACTTGCCCTTGCACCATCTGCTAACGCTGCTAGATGATGGGCAGAGCCTGACGGTATCTTCATGCCATGAATGATTCAGAACCCGACATCGCCATTATCGGCGCCGGCGCCGCCGGCATAGCCGCTGCTCGGCAGCTTTCAGCCAATAATCTTTCGGTCGTGATGCTGGAGGCCCTGCAAAGGCCGGGCGGACGGAGTTGGACCCATCAGAGCCCCGTTGGGCCGATGGATCTCGGCTGCGGCTGGCTTCATTCCGGCGGACGCAATCCCTGGACCCGGCTGGCCGAACAGGCCGGCTACGAGATCAACCGTGGCCCTTCTGCCTGGGGCAGGCAGTTCCGCAATCTCGGTTTTGCCAAGGCAGACCAGTCGGAAGCCTGGTCCGCCTTCGACCGGTGGAGCAAACGGCTTGCCATAATACCGCCCGCCAGCGACCGGGCATCCGAAGCCACGGAGCCCGACAGTCCCTGGACAGCCTATCTGCAGGCGCTGAGCGGGTATATCAGCGGCGACGAACTGGAACGCATTTCCGCCAGGGACTATGCCGCTTATCACGAGGCCTCGACCGAGGACAATTGGCGCCTGCCGGCCGGCTATGGAACGCTGATTGCCGCCAGCCTGCCGACGGATGTGCAACTTCATCTGAACATGCCGCTGCAGGCGCTGTCGCTCGACCAACAACGCGTCGTTCTAGAAACCCAGCATGGCGTGCTTCGCCCGCGTGCCGTCATCATTTCCGTATCAACCAATGTGCTGGCGGGGGAAACAATCAGGTGGCCTTCCGCGCTCGACCCGTGGCGGCAGGCAGCAAGCGACCTGCCGCTCGGCAATAACGAGAAGCTGTTTCTGGAAATCATCGGCCCGAGCCCGTTCGAGCCTGAAACGCATGTCGTCGGCGATCCGCATGATCCGGCAACGGGAAGCTATTACATCCGTCCCTTCGGCCGCTCGGTCATCGAGTGCTTTTTGGGTGGGGCGGGCGCCAGAAATGCCGCTGCCGAAGGATCGGATGCGGCTTTCGCACGGGCGATCGATGAACTGACCGGCCTCTTCGGGCATTCGGTCCGCAGCCAGCTTCGTCCCCTGATCGCCTCTGACTGGACGCGCACGGCATCGATCGGCGGCGGATACAGCCATGCCCTGCCGGGACAGGCGGAAGCACGTCTGATCCTGGGGCAGCCGCTGGAAGACCGGATCTTCTTCGCTGGTGAAGCAACCCACAGAACCGATTTTTCAACGGCCCACGGAGCCTTTCAAAGCGGAGTGCGCGCCGCGCAGGAAGCGCTGGCCGCCCTGGGCAATCCTGCTGCTGCTTACTAGAGCCCTCTACGAGATTTCAACGCTTCCCGATGGCGCTGTGCCATAAGAGCTCAACGCGCTTCATGCGATGCGTGTGCCATATAGGTAGTGAATGACTTCAGCTGAACGGATTGTCTATCACGGCAGGCAAAGCTGCATTCTCTTCTCGACCAGAGGGTCGTTGGGGGAGAGAACGATGAACTCCCTGCAATTCAGGGATTTTTTGGTCGGGGCGGCCGGATTTGAACCGACGACCCCTTGACCCCCAGAGCGTGGGCCGTGCGCCGAAAATGAAATTGATTGCAACATCTAAGCGGACGCCTTCTGTTCAGTCGTGGGCATAGTCGTGGCATTTTGCAGCTTGGTAAGAGCTTCCGCCACTTCATGGTCATGCACGTGGGCATACTTCGTGGTGGTCTTGATATCGGAGTGGTTCAAGGCCCTCTGCACAATCTTGAGGTTTCCCGTCTGCCTCAGAAGCTTGGTCCCGACATCGTGGCGGATGTCATGGAAGCGGAAGTTCTTGACCCCTGCCCTTTGCCGTAGCCGTCGCCACTGCGTCTTAGCGCCCTCCGGTGTGATCGGGTACCTTAGCCCCTTCACCTGCGAGGACCCGAGCAGATTACGCCTGCATATGTACGTGAAGACATAGATAGGGTGGTGCCCCTCGCATCGCTTTAAGATCGCGGCCACGACCGGGGTGATGGGTATATGCACATCCTTGCCCTGCTTCCCCTTGGTGGTAATCCGCTTGGCGAAGCAGTTGACATCGCTCCACCGGATTAAAGTTTCCTGCCGCCTCAGACCCGTCATGCGGGCGAACTCAAACCACAGCGCATAATCGTCCCGGACGGACCGATCCAAGGCGACTGCCTCATGTGTGTCGAGTTCCCTCACCCTCTCCTTCGGCTCCTTGAGCATGTGCTTCTTCCACTGCGGTGGTTTCGGCAAGTAGTTCCCCAGCGTCATAGCGTGGTTGAAAATTGCTTTGAGGAGGATCGTGCAGGATCGGTTGACGGTGGCATTCGATAGGGTCGGCACAGGGTCCCCGTCCTTCGTCACCTTCATGCCCTTGCGTGTCTCGCTTCGGCGTCTAGTCACAAGTGCTGCCACGTCAGCGTCCGTCAGTTGATCAAGCCGTTTGTCTTTACCAAGATGACTTATCAGCCTCTGAATATCGGTCCACGTGGTATCGCTGTTGACGTGGTACTGTCCCTTGTCGCTCCAGAAGTGACCAGCTGCCACGTCGAGGGTGATGGGAGCATTCCCGGTGATCCGGGCCCGTTTCACGTCCTCCTCGATCTGGGCCTTCCACTGCCGTTCGATCAGCTCGGCTTCTTTTTTGGTTTTGGCTTTTGTAGACTTGTGAACGCGATGACCTTGGAGCTGGAATTCGGAATAGTAATAAGGGGAGCTTGCGGGCTTGTAGACTGGCATTGTGGTTTCTCGCGCTTCTGCTGCTTGTGCTGGAACTGCTTGAGGATGTACGGGGTGAAGCGTAGCCGTTTGCGCTCTTTGGTACCGATGTTGATGTAGCGGATTGCTCCATCCTTCACGTGCCGCATGAGCGTCTTAACGCTGATACCGAGACGCTTCGCCGCCTCCTTCCCGTCAAACTGCTCCTCCTGCGGCTGATCAATGAGTGCCATGTTCGGCCTCCAGTTCATCCAGTGCCATCCAGAATGCAGGTGGGCCTTCCTCAAGCATGAGTGCGCGGAAACTGCCGTAATGGCTGCCCAACGCCTTCTTGAGCATCTTCGCTGCTGCCATCGCGGGCGTGTCAGGAGTGGACGTCACGACATTGATAGCCTTCGCCTTTTTGGTCTTTGCCTTTTTGGCATCCGCAATGAGCTTTAGGACATCGGCAGTCTCTGGCGGTGTGCCCGTCGCCTCCACCTGTGTCAGGATCGCGTTCTTGAGTGCAACCGGAGTGCTCTTCGCAGCAAGCTCATAGACAACCTTCTGCGGCAAAAGCTCGATAACTTCGGGGGAGGTTTCAGAGGCGAGACGCGCGGCTTTCATATAATTCTCAGCCGTCTTCTTCCCGAACTGGAACTCGCGATCCACCCAGCATTCAAACATGCCGTGGGCCAGCCGCTCCTTTACCGTCATCAGGTCTTTGCCGATTTCCACGATGTCCATCTTAGCGCTGAGTAGGCGCTGGTGGATGCGGTCGGTGGCCGCAAGGGTGATATCCGCAATCTCAGCATCTAGGTCATAGTATGAGATGTGCGTTGCCGGGATGAGCTTGGCGGGCATTTTCAATTTAAGCGCCATGTCAGTGTTCCTCTATGGTTACGCGGCGACTTGCTGCTTTGTCTGCTGCGCAAGCTTCTTCTTCGCGCGCCATCGCGCCTGCATCTCCGCCTTCGTCATCGTCTTCTCCTTCTTCGGTCGGCCACGCTTCTTCGGCCCGGGTGCATCAGCTTCCGGCTCAATCGCCACCGGCTCAGCGGTCTTGAGGATCTGAACGATCTCCATATTTAGGCTTCGTCCGTTCTCCTTTGCCCGTGCGACGAGCTGCTGCTTCAAGGGTTCGGGTACTCGGATGTTGAATGCAGACGTGTTATCCATTTTAAGCTCCTACGCCTCACGTTTTGCCCACCGTGGACCACAACAGAGTTAGGAAGAAACCTGCTTGCGGTCAAGCCCACCGTGGACCATAGTGCGTCATGACCAGAGAAGACCCGCCCCTCCGCATCCGTCTCCCCGTTGAGCTTAAAAAGCAAATTCAAGAGCTTGCAGCAAAAAGCCATCGCTCCATGAACGCCGAAATCGTCTCGCGTTTGGAGTTTTCGATTGCCGCTGGAGCGGTCGTGCAGGAGACGGGATGGGACGTGGAGCACGGGCACGACACGCCCGAATTTCGTTTGGCTTACCAGCGGAGCCAGCCTCTTGAAAAGCGTGTCACAGATCTTGAGGATCAGGTTGCAGCGCTGCTAAAGATCGTCGCCAAGAAGTAGAAAACGAAACTGTTTCGTTTTCAGACGCACCGGGGTCCCCATGCCGTTCACAGCCTCCCAAGTACGCGCGGAACTTCACGCTCTCGTGCGGACATTTCGTGCAGACTTAGATCGGCGTTCCTTCGAGATACCCCTGCAGCAAAAAATGCGTCTGTCTGCTGCCCTCGACAAAATCCGAACGATTATACGTAACAGAAGCACTCGGTCTTCCTACTTCACTGAATTAGAAATTGACCTTCTAGATATAGAGATCGATAGCTTCATTGCGTTGATAGAACCAGACATCGGCGGTAGGCTGATCGAGAGGGACATTTTAGATGTCGAAGGGCGCACCGTAGTAGGTCACGAGCAACACAGCTGGCTTACGTTAGCAGAACAAATGAAAGTTGTTCTGGAAAGCATCCCGAATGAATTAATCGAGCAGGATGAACAGAAATTCGAGTTCATCCAAGGGAACCTCCCGCTTCTTAGTGACGTCGTACCAAACCAGAAGGTCTCGCCGGTCCACTTCGATATCAAGAACGAAAGGCTAGTCCTCACCCATCATCGCGCAGAAGCAAGCATTGAGGACAGCCAAAACGTTTTTCAGGCTCGGTCAATGTTGATCCAGAGCGGTAGAAAGATCATTGAGGAGTTGCAGCGTTCGAACTGTGACCGGCGGTTCCTCGATGATGTGGTGGCCGTCCAAGAGCAGCTAGAGAGCGCACAGGATATCATCCGGTTAGGCATACTGAATATCGCCTGTGAGGAACAACGGAAGGAGTTCGAACCTGAGCTTCCAGGCCTTTTAGTGGGCAAGCTAAGGGCGCAGTGCGCGAACATAGCAATGTATGTCGCTCAATTTCCTGAATGGCTACGCTATGCCGAGAACGCTTCAGAAGTAGAATTGAGTGCAGAGGACATTCAGTATTCACAGCAGGCTGCAAATGAGATTGCCGCCCAGTTCGAAGCCATCCCCGCTAAGGTTGATCCCGAAGTTCCACGAACGCTAAGAGCAATCAGTGAGGCGGTATCTGATCCCGCAACGGCCACCAAACGGGTTTCTTTCGCTCTTGTGCGCACGCTGGAGAACTTGTTCATTCGTATATTCGCCCATGTTAGCAAGTTCACAGATGAGTTCACGTCACAGAGCCTCGCAAAAGTTGCCAAAGTTGCTTCAAGCGCAGTATCGATCTCTTTTGGAACGCTGATCCTAGGATATGCAACGAACCTCGCAGCTATTTATGAGAAGGTTCCCGGCATGGCTTGGCTGAAAACAGCGGTCGACCTTTTCAAGAAGATTGTGGCTTCTTCGTCATGAGTTCGGATCAGATCTTCTACTTTTCGGTATAAGGCGTTGTTCAGCCACAAAGGTCCAGCTAAGGCTGTGTTCAGAGAAGAAATCACTTCTGGACGACATGCAACGGCCAACAAATGTCCCCATCAGCCCACCAATCGTGCGTTAACAGCGCCTTGCAGAAGCTTCAGGTTCCAGGCGGGATCGAAAACTAATCGTTTTCCTCTTGATCCCATTCCTCAGCTAGATCTCCGCGAAAATTGAAAGACGTCTGGCTACTCTCAGGGGGCAACGGCAAGTCTTCAATGCCTAGCACGTCGAATTTTAAGGCTGCGGCTTTTTTGATGTCTCCGTCGTCCGAATAGATGATTGCAGCCCCTTCGACAGCGGCTATTGCCATTATTTGATCGTCGAACTTTGCCTTTGCTCTTGATATTGCCTCGAATTTCTTCCCGGTCCGCTGCCGCTCAATTTGCATCGCGGCATACTCCACAGCGGCACGTTCGTCGAAGGCCGAGATCCGGAAATGTCGGCTTCTCTTGATAACTGACAACCGCTCTGGCGCTCCATCCTGAGCCCTGACAAGGCTTTCTGCCAGTGAGGGAGTGGGTATGATGATCTTCGCCTTTTCACGTTGGAGCATTGCAATCAGATACTCGACGCGCTCCCGGCAACGTTCTACCTGCTGGCCAGTTGCCTTGCTGGTCGGCGCGTTGGCATTTTCATCAAAGAGATAAACTAGGATATTGGCGTCGAAGGCAACGATCAATTTGCGTCCCCGCCACCGTGACGATCCTCAAGGAGTGCGCGAACAGGATCGGGAACCTCACCCCAGGTGCTTCCTTTGATCTTGCGCAACGAAGATACCACGTCTTCCAGCGGGTCGTCGTCCAAAACTTCGAAGTCAGTAATCTTGAAGCTCTTTAAAACCCAGCTACCATTGGGCTCACGATACCACGTCCCGCTGCCGTAAACACGCAAAGTTGAGCCGAGCAAATGCTGGGCGATTTTACGTGCGAGATCAGGTTTTGCGTTGAGGCCGCTGTGAATGACGGCACCATCGCGTAGGTGAACCGGGATAGTTTCATCCTTACCACCGACGCGGATCACTTGCCCTTCAAAGCTACCTTCCTGCCGTATCGGGCCAAAGAGCAGCGGGTCCGGTCGGGTGCGGCCGGGAAACGGCAGAATAATACCGCCATCGTTCGTACTCAGCTCACCGGTTGCGTTATCCCTACGCAGCATCTCATCAAGAGCGTCGAATGCTTTTAAGGCATCGCCGGCAGCTTCCCCACGTCGAAGGCTCTTAACCCTGTCTCGCACTTTCGGCTGCGCAGGCTCATCCACCGCAGCGACCAAAATCGCAGAACCTGTCTCGATACCTTGGAAATGAACACTGTTAGTTTCACCAAGCAAGCGCGCATACGCAGCCATATATTCCGCGAGCCGGTCCATTGGCAGCGTTTCAGGTGTGAAGCTATTCGCTATCCGAAACTTGTACTCGTTCATTCTAATCATGCCTCAAGCAGATCGGCATAAATCGGCTGCCTAGGAGAGGATTACCATTGAGAGTTCCTGAAACCAAACCGTACTTTTCATCGCGGCAAAAAATAGCGCCGCTGGCCTTCAACATCGCCGGTCCGCGCCATGCCCGTCGCGACCAGTGTTTCGAGAACCTCCGCGACACGGCCTTTACGTTTTTCTGTATTCCTACCATCGAATACACTAGCGATGGCGTCCGGAGGCGTCGGAGCGGGAGCCTTAGCTAGAAGATCGCGCACCAGCCTTATCTGCTCAAGTCCGTCGGAGGGCCATCTAAGGCGCTCTCCATTGCTAGGCAGTTGAACATCCAGCATCCCGACATGCTCGTCGTCCGACGATGCTTTGCCCCCGAGCTTCGGTATTTGATAATCGGGTCTGAGCCAGCGAACGACGCCTCGTTTTTCCTCCGCTGCGCGTTCCCGATTGAGGGCGACGAGGCGGGTCAACAACTCCTGTTCTGCTTGTTCCTGCGTCTCTTCCTTATGCGGCGACGGCACAGTCGCACCTGGCTTGCCGACAAGCTCTGGTATCAGGTCCTCGCAACCATAGGCGCTGAGTACAGCGCGATCAATGTTGTCGTGAATATCCTTCAGCACCGAAATAAGACCTGCCTGATGTAAATCTCGTTCGACGTCTGTCAGCGGAGGCACATCGCATCCGTTATCAAGCTCACGTATGCGTTCCAAGACGTTATACATGCTCGTCATGGTCAAAAAGGGATGCTCTGCAAGCCGCTGCCGACGGAACGCATGTAAGCCCTCACCAAGCTCACGAAGCCGCTCTCGCTGCGCGAAAAGAGGATGAGAAGGCATAAGCTTGGGGTCAACGGACAGGGGAAAAGGGAAGCGATCGAAAACCAAAGAGTTCTGATACCGAGGATCGTTGCCGGCTCCCATTCGTCCTCCTAAACGCAAAGCCCAAACACAATGGAGGCGTGAATGCAGAACAGCAGAGTTCGCAGGCTCGCCTAGGGCAATTGCAATTACCGAGCCGTCCACAAGCACGTCAGGCCATGTAACCGGCACAAAGTATCGGTGCTTTGAGACCTCGACAGTCGCCAAATACCTCGTCTGCCCTTGAAGCGCATCCCGTAGTTCGGGCCTCGGCTCCCCAAACAACCACCATCGATTTCGATGAGAAGCGCGTCTTACCTCGTCCTTATGTGGCTTCACATGATCAAGCAAATGTTGATAGGCTGCGGGTGCTGTCTCGCGAGCTGCACTCTCCGACAGTCCGAAAAAGTCGATCACGTAGTTCGGTTCCGCACCATCCTTGATCTGGTCGCCGCCAATATACTTTCTCAGTACTGGAAGCTCTCCACGATAAGTACGTAGCAGGCTGTGAGCCTCCGCAATTTGGAAATTGTCGTGACCAAGCTTGCATCCCTGGAACGACAGCTGAGAGTTAGCTAGCAGTTCCTTAGCATCCGTTGCATCGATACCGGTGGTCAGATCTGAATTGATTGTCCCAGTGCGCGTTTCCAAGTCCACACTAGGAGCCTCCCCGCGCTTGTTCCGCTTTTCTGATTTTACCAAGCTCAGCACGCTTGGTGGTCCAGCAGCGCCAGCCACTGTGAATGCCACTCGAACCGCCGCCGTGTCGGCGTCATTGAACCAGGGATGATTGGGCACTGCGAAGAGGATGCCAAATTTTCCTGAGGCCGTTAGATCTTTTAAAACCTTCCTATTGGAAACCTGCGCTATCGTCTTCGTCGTCACGAAGCCAAATCGTCTGATTGCTCCCTCTTGCAGCAGATTTGCAGCTTTGGCCCACCAATACGTCACAAAGTCATAAGAGTTCGGCATATCAGCATATGCCGCATAAAGAGCATCTACATAGCCATTGCCTAGACGGCGGCGTAGAAGTTTGTTGCCGATGAAAGGAGGGTTGCCGACTATGAACTCAACCTCTGGCCAGGCCGCCGATGTAGGATTGCGATATCTGTAAGTTTCCATTCTCGCTGTTTGATCAGGAACAAGCTGCCCTGTAACCGGCGAGGACACGTGGCTGGTTCCGTCCCAGATCCTTATGGGTTCACCTGATCCATCTCGATCGACTTCGCGGGCCTGATAGGCAATTACAGCATCCTGCTGTACTATTGTTCCGTATGCATGAAGGACGGGATCTGTTATCGAGGTAAGGCCTGACGTTCGAAGCTGCCATTTCAGATAACCAATCCACAGGACGAGGTCTGCAATGGGCACGGCTCGTGGGTTTAGTTCTAGGCCATAGAACTGCCGCGGACTAACAGTCTCTCCTTCCATCGCAAAACGACGCTGATCCTCACCAAGATCATCTAATGCCTCTAGAACCTCACCTTCGAGGCGCTTCATCAACTCGAGGCTGACGTAGAGGAAGTTGCCAGTTCCACACGCAGGATCAAGCACTCGAGTGGTACAAAGCTTGTGATGATACGCTTTGGCTGCCGCAAGAGCCCCAACATTATCCCCTTTGTCTCGCAGCTCCTTTACCTGTCCCTGTACTAGTTCCCAATCCGCGCGCAACGGCTCAATGATGGTTGGTATAACGAGACGTTCGACATACGTCCGAGGGGTATAGTGGGCACCAAGTTTTGACCTCTCGCGCGGATTAAGCGCCCTTTCAAGGAGGGTGCCGAATATCGCAGGCTCTACCTGTGACCAGTTTTTCCCGGCCGCAACCCACAACTCGACAATGTCCTCACGATCGAGCGGGAGCGCGGCCCGTTTTTTAAACAATCCGCCATTGAACCTTCTCATTACCGCATTTAGGTTCGGCGCGTAGTGGCCAAGATCCATGGCTTCCCAGAGACTTTCCAGCGCAGGAACAAAATTCTCAGGTGTATCCTTCATTTTGCCGAGGAGCTTGTGGAACCCTTTCTCAGGAATAAGCTCTACATCCTCGGCAAACATCGTGAACAGACACCTCATCAAGAACTCTGCCACGTCCTTTGCGTCGTATCTTCCCTCCAGGCGCTTAGCGATTTTGGCAAGCCGCTCAGCGATATCCTTCGTCACTTCTGCCGAAATCCGGGTCGGGTCTAGCAACGATGGATTGTCCCAGATCGCTTTAAGTCGAGCCTGAACTTTAGGGTCGCGCAAATCATCCGAACCTATTCGGTAGCTCTGTCTGTCAGGGAAATGCGCATAGTTCTTCCCCTGCCCCGAGAAATCCGCATAGACCTCTATCACATGACCGACATCGACTACGAGCAGGAAGGGCGGGTAGCCGTGCTCAACCGGAAGCGCCCGCGCATAGTCTTCCGCCTGCTTCCTAGCAGCAAGCATCACATGATCCCAGCTTCGTGTCCCTCGTTTAGCTTGACCCAGCTTGCGTTGAGCAGCATCTTCAGGGATCAGGAGCATCTGCTCAGGAGTTACTTTTACGGCCGTGCGTTTGCCGGATTGCTTGGCTTCAAGAATGAAGCAGTTTCGCTTGTAGCAATCTATCCTACCCGCTGTCCTGGTCCCATCGGCATGCTTGAAGTCAACGCGACGTTCAAAAACATAATCATTCAGATTGTTCTGCTCTTGCGCCATCTGAGGGCGAGGGAGCCCCAGCGCCTCACACAGCCCGATTACAAAAAGCTGGTAGTTCGCAAGCTCTGAACCGCCAGAGGCAGAGCCAGTAGAAATCAGCTCCTCCAGTTTTTGTGTATCAACCTGACCAGTCATGAACGCCGTGCACCGAAGGGTAAGAGATCCTCGCTGCTGTACTGTCAGGAAAATGCCCTCACATCCCGTTAACATGAGCTGAGCAATATTGAGTGCCGATAAGTAAGGATTATGGCGAGTTAGATGGCGTCTCTTGGATCATTGCCTACTGGTAATAACGATGACCAAACCAGGCCTCAATTCCTACTTCGGGGTTGTTCGACGGAGCATATAGGGTTTTGCGTGAGCCGTCCGGAAGGGCCAGGCGCATAGTGATGATCTCCAGCCCCTTGTATGGAGTTGTTATCCATTCTGCCACAGTGCCCGTAGCTATAAGCTCGCAGCCTGGCATTGCGTTCAGCCAGCGACGATCGGCTGAGCGGAGCGCATCAAGCGCCTCTTTGACCTGATATGGATTGGCGCACGCCGGCGCTTCTTTGCGCGCGATTATTAACGGGTATCCTGCGCTAGTGAGCACCGCGCCTTCCAAAGGCCAGCCGCTTCTTTCATTGAAGTCCTCGCGTAACTTGATGTCGCGCCCCCCGAGCGCCGGCTCAATGTAACGCGTGGCAGTAGTCGGCAGCTCGGACCAAGCTCCACCGCTGGCAGAATAGGTCGGAGCAGTTGTGCCGGACCGAAAGTTAAGCCAGGCCACTGTAACGACCGCAACCGTTACGACTGGAACGACAACGAGGAGGGAAACAGCGACATATATCCACCCCGCCCTGGACGAATTTTTCCGTGGTAAACCCTCTGGGCGCGTAGCTCGTTCGCTTGGAGTGGAACCCCCAGTTGCTTTTCTCTGAACCCGAAGTTCGTGCAACTGTCCATCATAGCCGTTGTTTCCCATTGGATCGGTCATTCCATTTTCCGGCTAAAGCGAAGCTGATTACTAGCTGATAGTAATCCAATTACTAGTCAAAGGAAGTATGTAAACACGCTACGTCGCGTTTTGCGATAGGTCCGCTACCCCATCGTTCACGGAGGTCCCATGAACGATTTGAACCGGCGCTTCGGTAATCTGGTGGCAGCACATCGCAGGAAGAACGGCTTGAGCCAATTTCAGCTGGCCGAGCAGGCAGGCATCAGTAAAGACATGGTCTCGAAGATCGAGATAGGAGCGTCCGGCGCCAGCTTTCGCGTGATTGAAAAGCTTGCAACGGCGCTGCGAATTGATCCCGCCGAGCTCTTTACCCCGAACTTGCGGCCCGAAGCGAAGTCCAGGGCTTATTCAGATTTAACAGCTCGTTTGGCGGGATTTTCTGAGGCTGATTTGCTTTGGGCCAGGGAAGTCCTTGAAGCAGCGTTGAACCGCGACAAGCGATAATCAAAGTATTGCCGCTACCGCATTATCTCTGAAAATGTCAGCCTTCCGGATATAGCGCTCCAGCATTGCATCGCTCGCATGACCAGTCTGCTGTCGAATAGAATAACTACTGACACCCGCGATTGCCGCACTGGTCGCGAAGCCCGCCCGGAGAGAGTGGCCCGAGAAGAGGCTAGCATCCTGGCCAGTCTTGCCGATACGTTCCTTGACAATTAGCGACACTGCCTCGCCAGACATCCGCTCCAGCACATGACCGTGCCTGTTTAACGAGCAAAAGATCGGGCCACTCGAAATGCTGGCTACATGAAGCCATTCCTCCAGCGCCCTGACGGGGCACCACCGCCCCCGGCCAAACGGGACCCCGATTTTACGACCTCTACTTTCTTGGTCAGTTTTGCTTCTACGCAATGTGATGACGATGCCTTGCCTAACATGCTCGATGTCCTCCACGTTAAGACCGACTAGCTCGGAGCGACGAAAGCCGCCCGAGAAGCCAATCAGCAACAACGCCCTGTCTCTTACATCTCTCAAACGGCTCCCGGTGCCGTCGAGGATATCGAACAAGTCTTCCTTCAACAGCGGCTTGGCCTCCCGCTGTTTAATACCAAGAGTGCGGCGGATGCCTCGCATTGTGGCGCGCACTAATTCCGACCGCACCGGGTTCGAAACGCCGAGAGCAGCATGGGCTTTCGACAGAGCGGCAAGCCTGCGAGAGATCGTTGCAGCTTTTGCGACTTTCGACTGAACTGCCAAGTACTCAGCAATCATCCGATCTGTGGCTGGGATGGTTCCGCCCCAAGCCTCGAAATGCGCCAAATCAGATGCATAGGCGCGGCGGGTCGCCTCGGAGAGAGAAGAAGAGACAAGCTGATGGACGTCCTCAGGCAGGTCACTGCATTGCATTTGAACAGTGGGCGTACTGATCTCATGGCCAGTGAAATTGATTTCACTGGCCATGACCGGGGGAACTTTGAGATCAAAGTGCATTCTGGCGCTCCTGGTCCAAAAGCTTCATATCCTGCCGAAGCATTGAAAGGGCTTCAGTCGCGTTGTCGACCCCGCATCCATTCGCCTCAACTTCCATAATGTTGCGCAGGGATTGCCCAGCGTGCCATTGCAACCGTTGCCTGAGAAGGCCACCTTCACTCCGGAAAAGTAGACCACCGAGAAATCTAAGCCTCTGCCGTGGTGGTACATTCTTTTCGATGAACCGGGTTATGGCTACGTCCCGATACAGAAACCGACGCAATGCTTCCCTGCCCTCCCGAGTATACTGGTCCAATGCCCAGATAGGCACCACCCCCACCATGTGCGTTGCAGCGATATCATCATCCTGTCCATAGGCCTCGGAGCCTCCAGGAAACGTCGGAGACACGAAAGACATAAGAGCGGAGAGCGGTTCTCGCACCCGGTTAAACCCGGTCCGGGCGAGCTCCAAGACGCAGTGTGGATAGCCTGCATCGAGCATGTGCTGGAAGACATACGTTGGTTCCCCCCGACGCCCCGTTAGCCCTTCTGGCCGCCAGCGGTCGGTGCCGAGTGCATAGCAGACAGCTATGGCACGGGGGATCAGGTCAGCGCCGCCGCTGGCGTATTGCATCAGATCCGGTGTATCCTCGTATGGTAGTGATAGACGCTCCGCCGCGTAGGCCGGGTGGACTTGCAGAGCCATCAGCAGATCGTCTGCCGCTCGGCATTTGCGGGTTGATGCCAGCCGTTTCACCAGGAAAGATGCAACGGCCCAGTCCCCACCGAGGGAGCGGCGAAACAGCTTGCCTGCCATAGCGCCGTTCACAAGCGCAACGGCGTCCAAATCACCCAAACCGATGTCCTCATAAGCTGCGCAGATTAGACGGCGCCAGAGGCGCTCGGGATCTACATAAAGAAGGGTTGCAGCGGCTTGTAGGGCGAAGCGCACCTCGTTCCGCCGGATACTCTTCTGCAAGAGCGACATTGCGAGCCATGGTGAGATCGGCAGCGGCGCGACCTCTGATGTCCCTGGGCGCCTGTCCATCATTTCTTGCGCCAACTGCGCGTTACACTGCTTCTGAATTGCTTTCGGGTCCATGAACTAGCCGCCTCCTTGCGTGTGCTTTAGGAGGCCCAGGACTAGGTACCCAATAGAGACGATGACCTATGACCGGGTCATGTAAAGGGTGATAGCGGTCTTCCCGCCAAAAAAGACATTTGGCAACGAGGTTGTCCAAAATCCCAGTGACGACAGTCGCGATACCTACTGGTTTGCTTGGACAAAGCATCAAGGCAGCTGTGTCCCTGTAAAAGTCGCGGGACATGCCCTCTCGCGGAACCTACAGGAGATGGGAGGCTAGGGGCGCAGCCCTTAGTCTTCCCGAAATATTCGAAATTTGATTGCAACTGCGTGAGGATGAGGCCGAGCCGAGATCCTCACCCGTTATTCTCATGTGAGCGAATATATATGTCCCCTGGATTGAATGAGAAAAACGGTGAATATCCCGTATTATTATTGTCAGTGGACATAGATGCATTCGCTCAATTGGCGAAGTTCCGGGGAGAGGTTATTGGCCTTAGACTGTTGCTCCATCACGTACAACTCAAGGGCTGGTTTGTAGAACTCGCGCAAAACTGAGATGCTCGGGAAGGTGAAGAACTTCTCGACGCCATTTCCCCGCGTCCAGATCTCTACCTTAACTCCAGCCATGAAGCTCTGCCAGTCTCTGAGCACAAGCTTGAAGATCTCCACTTGATGCCCCTCCGGCCAGAGCTCTGCTAGATTGCGGAAGCAGCCCCAGGCATGGTTTAGTTCCTTATGATGAAGGAGACGCTTAAGCTGCTTAACTTCCTTTTCGATCCCGTTCAGCTTGTCATCATTGGCGGTCAGCTCATCACGCTGCGCGATGATCATAGCTAGTCGATAGCTTAGCCACTCCCGCCAAATCTTCTTCATGATGTTGCCTACATGCTCAGGTGTTTTCGTGGCAACGACCTCGCCCGGGACCGCAACACGAAGCAAAGAATAGTTGGTGCCATCGATGCGTGCCTGCTGCCGCCTGAACGGGGGCTGGCTGATAATCCGCCGCAACGTTGCTAGAGAGATGTTAAGCTTCTTGCAAACTTCTGGCTGCGCTATCATCGCCCACGTGAAGCCGCCCCGCTGGTGAGGGTTGGTGGCGATAAGGCCAGCTATTAGCTCCATGAGAGCCTCTGTGTGCTTCGATTGATTTTTCACGGATCTACCTCCGGCATTATTCTTCAAAATAAAGGCGACGAGACCGTATGGGCGGGGAAAAAGCTAGTCACTCTCCTCGGACCGGAGCTCAAGCTGGGCCCCGAGGTTTTGTCATGGGGCACCATCGGAGCGTAGAATGTCAAACGGTCGGAAACCTTATGTAAAACTGCTAAAATCCAGTCGTGGGAATAGTCGTGGGATGTCAGGAGACATTTGGGGGATTTGTGTCCCCTTCGTTCTCTTCTCGACCAGAGGGTCGTTGGGGGAGAGAACGGAAAACCCTTGCGTATCAAGGATTTTTTGGTCGGGGCGGCCGGATTTGAACCGACGACCCCTTGACCCCCAGTCAAGTGCGCTACCGGGCTGCGCTACGCCCCGACCAGCTTCGTGAGAAGCATGCTTTCCATAATCACATGGCCGCGGCGGCGCAAGGAAAAAATCGGGCGTCAACCTGCAGATCGAAATTGCGAGTGGGGCCGCATCCCGGGACCGGGATGCGGCAGGCTTATGGCTCAATAGGGCGATACGCACTGGCGGCGTGGGCCGTAATTGGGCTGGAAGGTATTGTCATAGGCCCGGTAGGACCGGTAGCGGCTTGCGCAATACTGGACATGTGAATTGCCACCGACATAGCGTCGCTGAGGCGTCACATATCGGGGTTGCGCCAAAGCGCCACCGATAATCGCACCTGCGGCCAGACCGCCGATGATCGCACCGGCATTGGAACCGCGGTGGTGGCGGTAGTAGCGGCCGCGGTCGTAACGGTTGCCATAGTAACGGCCACGGTAGCCATCGTGGCGGTCACGGCCCCAGCGACCACGGTCTCCGTTCCAGCGGCGGTCATGGCGCCAATACTGCACCTGCTGCAGTTCCGCGGCCGGTTGGGCAGCCTCGACCTTCACTGCATTTGCGACAGGAAAGGCTTGGGCAGGCAAGGCGCCGGTGAACGCCGTCATCAGCGACACGGCGATGATTGCCAGTTTCTTCATTTTTGTCTCCTTCGGTGTTTCCAGAGGAGTAAATGTTCTACCCGTCGATCTGAACCATTGCTGAACGGTCAAATTTCGGTGAACGGCATGATCCGCCTTAGCGAACCTGATCGAGAAGCCGCTTGCATTCGAGCAGGTCGAACAGCGCCTCCTGCAGCAGGGCGCGATCCTCCTTTCCGACGCTTGACTTGCCGATCGATACTTCCGGCACCTCGTCCTCGCCGACACCGCCGAAGCCGAAGAAGCGGCCGCTCGGCTTGACTTTGGGACGGCCGACGATCTGATCTTCCTCGGCGGTCGCCACCTTCGGCTCAACCTGCTTTTCGCCATTGGCCGCCATAATGGCTTCCATGGTCGCCATATCACCTGATGCGATCGCCGCCACGAACTTGTTGCCGTTCGTCTTCAGGAGCTTCTGGACGCCCTTGATCGTGTAGCCGTGGTCGTAAAGCAGGTGGCGGATGCCCTTAAGCAAGTCCACATCCTCGGGGCGGTAATAGCGCCGCCCGCCGCCACGCTTCATCGGCTTGATCTGCAGAAAGCGGGTTTCCCAAAACCGCAGGACGTGCTGCGGCAGGTCAAGATCGTCTGCGACCTCGCTGATCGTACGAAAGGCGTCCGGGCTCTTGTCCAAGTTCAGGTCTCCAGGCAGCGAACCACCATTAGCGCACACGCAGCTTCAGCCTTGATGGCCAGCACGATCATGTGAGCGAATCGCACATATCTCAACGGTTTGCATCGCGAGATTCAAGTATGTTCACAGGATTGGAGGCAAGTGCCGCGAAGATCAGCTGACCGGGCTGGCGACCTTCTGCTTGGCCTTGCGGGTCGTATGCGACTTGAGAATGCGCTGCTTCAGCACGTTGGACGCCTTGAAGGTCATCACCCGGCGCGGCGAGATCGGCACTTCCTCGCCCGTCTTGGGATTGCGGCCGATACGCTCGTTCTTGGCCCGCACCTGAAATGTCGCGAAAGAGGAAAGCTTCACCACTTCGCCACGGACAATGGCATTGCAGATTTCGTCGATCACCGTTTCGACAAGCTCGGCCGACTCGGTCCGGGAAAGCCCGACCTTGCGAAATACCGATTCCGCCAGATCCGCCCGCGTCACTGTCTTTCCGGCCATGATCCCCGCCCGATTTTCAAATTGATCTTATCAAAGCCGAGAGAGAGTATTTTGCTTGAGCGCAAGGGTCAAGCGCCTGTCTCAGGTAGGTTATTTCCGTTTTGGGTAAGAGGTGTCCTGTTACCAGCGGACCATTAGCGCGCCCCAGGTGAAGCCGCCGCCCATGGCTTCCAGCATGACGAGATCGCCTTTCTTGATGCGACCGTCGGCACAGGCGACAGAGAGCGCCAGCGGGATCGATGCAGCGGATGTATTGCCGTGCATATCCACCGTCACCACGACTTTCTCGGACGGGATGCCGAGCTTCTTGGCCGAGCCGTCGATGATGCGGCGATTGGCCTGGTGCGGCACCAGCCAATCGAGATCCTCGGCCGTGGTGCCGGTTGCCGCAAAGGCGCCCTCGATGACGTCTGTGATCATCGCCACGGCGTGCTTGAAGACCTCGCGCCCTTCCATCCGCAGATGGCCGACGGTGCCGGTGGTCGACGGTCCGCCATCGACATAAAGCTTGTCCTTGTGCGAGCCGTCCGAGCGCAGATGGGAAGTGAGGACACCGCGGTCGGCAATCGTGCCCTCCCCTTCGGCAGCTTCGATCACCAATGCGCCGGCGCCGTCGCCAAACAGGACGCAGGTGGTGCGATCGTTCCAGTCGAGGATGCGCGAAAAGGTCTCGGCTCCGATCACCAAGGCGCGTTTCGCCATTCCGCCGCGGATGTGGAGATCGGCCGTCGCCATGGCATAAACGAAGCCGGTACAAACGGCCTGCATGTCGAAGGCATAGCCATGCGTCATGCCGAGCCTGTTCTGGATTTCGACGGCCGTGGCCGGAAAGGTATTGTTGGGTGTCGAGGTCGCCACCAGAACGAGGTCGATGTCGTCCGGCGTCAGGCCGGCATTGTCGAGCGCGGCGCGGGCCGCCTGCTCACCCAGGGACGCGGTGGTCTCACCTTCACCGGCAATGTATCGCTGGCGGATGCCGGTGCGCTGGACGATCCACTCGTCGGATGTCTCGACGGTTTCTTCCAACTCGCGGTTCGTCACGACCCGCTTGGGCAAAGCGGCACCGTAACCGCGAACAACTGAACGGATCATTGTCAATTTCTATCCTGTGCTCATGCCGCTTCAGGACCAGCCGACGGCTGGCGCTTGGCATGATAGATTTTCAAGTCTTGCGCGATCTTGGCATTGAGATCGTTGCGGGCCATGTCGTAGCCGACGTCGATTGCCGCGGCAAAGCCCTCGGCCGTCGTGCCGCCATGGCTCTTGATGACGATGCCGTTCAAGCCGAGGAAGACGCCGCCATTCACCTTGTTGGGGTCCATCTTCTCGCGCAGCCGGTCAAAAGCCGGCTTGGCCAGCAGATAGCCGATCTTGGCAAGCAGGGTGCGCGACATGGCTTCACGCAGAAGGGTCGAAATCTGCCGGGCCGTTCCTTCCGCTGTCTTCAAGGCAATATTGCCGGTAAAGCCTTCGGTCACCACCACATCGACGGTGCCGCGGCCGATATCGTCTCCTTCGACGAAGCCGTGATAGGAGATCGTCGGCAGGTTGGCTTCGCGGATCAGGCGACCGGCCTCCTTGACCTCTTCCTGGCCCTTCACCTCCTCGACACCGACATTCAGCAGGCCGACCGTTGGCCGGTCCAGTTCGAAGAGCGAACGGGCCATGGCGCCGCCCATGATGGCGAAATCGAGCAACTGCTGGGCATCGGCGCCGATGGTCGCGCCGATGTCGAGGACGATGCTTTCGCCCTTCAGAGTGGGCCAGATGCCGGCAATTGCGGGCCGCTCGACATTGGCCATGGTGCGCAGACAGAATTTCGCCATTGCCATCAGGGCCCCGGTATTGCCGGCGGAAACCACGACATCGGCTTCGCCCACCTTCACGGCATCAATAGCGCGCCACATGGTGGACACGTAGCGACCGCGGCGCAGCGCAGCACTCGGCTTCTCGTCCATGCCGACGGCGAGTTCGCAGTCGTGGAAGACAGACCGGTCGCCCAGTTTGGGATATTTCGCAAGCAGCGGCTCGCACTGCGCCTTCAGGCCGAAAATAAGAAAGCTGGCGTCCGGATGGCGTTCCAAGGCTTTGGCGGCACCAGGAATGACGACCTCGGGACCAAAATCGCCACCCATGGCGTCAAGAGAAATTCTGATCACCCGTTCCTGATCCTTATCTTCCGCCGATCACAGAGCTCAAAGCGTGCCATGTTCCAGCTTTCGCGTCACAAGGCCCTGCTCATGCGGGGCCCAGCCGGCGAAATCGTGGCCAAAATATAGTTTTTGTTTCGGCTTACAACCGCTCTCAGTCCTTTTTCCAGTCTTTGAGGACTGCAAAGGGATTCGGACGGCCGCCCTTGTCGGCGGCGTCGCCTTCAATATGGTCGGCAAATTCGACGCCCGGCTTGCGGGGATAAGGATCGATGGCGAGCGCTGCAAATTCGCTGACCGCGAGGCCAGCATCGATCGTGTCGCCGGCAAACGTGTCCGGCAGATCGGGCCCATCCGGATCAATAAACAATTCGGCGCTTTCGCCGGTGACGACCTGCGCGAGCTTGGAGCCTTCGGGCACGAAGATCTGTTCGAACTGCTCGTCGATCTTCGAGCGGACCGGCTCCAGAGTCACGACGCAGGCTTGGGTGATCTCCGCCTGCACGCGGCCCTTGAAGCGGACGCCGTCCTTCTTCCAGCGGGCAATCTGCAGATCCGCCTTCAGCGATTCCACCGAAAGAACCTTCCAGACCTGCGCAAGATCCTGAAGTTCGCGATCATTGGCCTCCAGCCGCACCGTGACCGGGTTGGTGGAGACATGTCCCACTTTGACCGGATAGGAAAAAGCAGGCTTTTCGCCCGAAGCATCACTGTGTTTCATCAAACCTCACTCACCCGCAGGTTATTGGCCCGGCAAAGGAAGCAGGACCCGTCCGCGGGATATCTCATCTTCCGAAACGGCCGCCAAACCGGCCTCGGCCGCAATCATCCAGTCAGCAAGCGCCGTCATTTCGGGAGCATCTTGCTTCTGCGGATGGATGTTTCGCCTGAGCGCGCCTGCGAGCCCAAGACGATCCCTGGCTTCCAAGGCTGCCGCATAGCTTTCCAGTCGACCGTAAAACATGCCGGCCAGCTTCTTCATGCGCTTGGGCACGCCCTGGTCACCTATTCCCAGTTCCCGGATCGAATGATCGATGTCCTGGAAGAAGGCGTCGACGATTTCCTGCGCCAATTCCTGGCCGCTGACGCCAGAGCCTGCAGTTCGGCGGAAAAACAGGATCATGACGATCGACAGCATCTCGAATCGGCCCATGACCGTATCCGGCACATGCAGATCACTATAGAAGAAAGGAACCCGGGCAGCCGATGTCAAGGCCGTGTACTGCCTGTTGACGATGGTCTGGTTGCGGTTCTTCTTGCTGAACAAGCTGAAGATCATCAAATTTCCCGTCTTTAGCTTCCATGAATAGGACCTGCCGGCGCTTGGCCATGTTGCATGGAACCGAAAGCTGGTTTACCGAAGCAGACACGAATTGCAATGCCGTTCCGCCGACGCGCGCACGGGGATGATGGCTCTGGCGCTGGCTCGGTTATCACCCGTCCCTTCCCCGGAATAGCCACAATGGTATGAGCAGCAGAGTTCCCGGCGTCAGCCGGCGCGTTGATATGTGGGGGATGCCGTTGAACAAGCGGATTTTCGGGTACGAGATGAGAGCGTTGAACAAAACCGCGATGGCATTGCTTGTCGCATCTACAGCCGTCTCGGGCTGCACCTCCATGCAAATCGGCGATACGGTCTATAACGGCTACGTCGTCGACCAGCAGTCTCTCAATCTCATTCCGGTCGGATCGAGCCGCGAACAGGTTCTGCTGACCATGGGCACCCCGTCGACCACGGCGACCTTCGATTCCGAGGTCTTCTACTACATTTCGCAAAAGCGCCAGCGGGCAGCCGCGTTCATGAAGCCGCGCCTGGTGGACCAGAGCGTGCTCGCCGTCTATTTCGACAAGGACGGTGTCGTGGCGCGCCGGGCCAACTACACCATGCAGGACGGCAAGGTCTTCGACACGATCTCGCGCACGACGCCGACCGGCGGACGCGACCTGAGCTTCCTGCAGCAATTGCTGGCCGGCGGCACCGGTGCTGCAAGCAGCGGCGCCAATGCTGTCAAGAGCATGTTCCAGAGCATGGGCCAGTAAGCAGCCTGACTGGTCACAAAAAAACCCGCGGGAAGCAGCTTCCCGCGGGTTTTCTTTTGCCTTTGCGCGATGCTCAGCCCGCCAGGATGGCCAGCAGCAGCAGGGCAACGATATTGGTGATCTTGATCGCCGGGTTGACCGCCGGTCCCGCCGTGTCCTTGTAGGGATCGCCGACCGTATCGCCGGTCACGGAAGCTTTGTGGGCTTCCGACCCCTTCATGTGGCGCATGCCGTCCTTGTCGACAAAGCCGTCTTCGAAACTCTTCTTGGCATTGTCCCAGGCACCACCGCCGGACGTCATGGAAATCGCTACGAACAGGCCGTTGACGATCACGCCGAGTAGTGAAGCGCCGAGCGCCGCAAAGGCCGATGCCTTGTCGCCACCGGACACGAGCAGCACGCCGAAATAGACGATGAGCGGGGCCAGAACCGGCAAGAGCGACGGGATGATCATTTCCCGGATCGCCGCCCGGGTCAGGATGTCGACCGCACGCCCATAATCCGGACGCTCGGTGCCCTGCATGATGCCCGGCTTTTCCCGGAACTGCCGACGGACTTCCTCCACGATCGAGCCTGCAGCGCGTCCGACTGCCGTCATGGCGATGCCGCCGAACAGATAGGGAATGAGGCCGCCGAAGATGAGGCCCGCCACGACATAAGGGTTGGAGAGGTCGAAATTGATCTCACCAATGCCTTCGAAGTAAGGATACTGCGCGCTGTTGGCCGCGAAGTATTTGAGGTCGTTTGAATAGGCGGCAAACAGCACAAGCGCACCGAGGCCGGCGGAACCGATGGCATAGCCCTTGGTCACCGCCTTGGTGGTATTGCCGACGGCGTCCAGCGCATCGGTGGATTTGCGCACTTCCGGCGGAAGATGCGACATCTCGGCAATGCCGCCGGCATTGTCCGTCACCGGGCCGAAAGCATCGAGCGCAACGATCATGCCGGCAAGCCCGAGCATGGCCGTCACGGCAATGCCGGTGCCGAACAAGCCGCCGAGCTGGTAGGTGGCGATAATGCCGCCGACGATGACGATGGCCGGCAGGGCCGTCGATTCCAGCGATACCGCCAGCCCCTGGATCACGTTGGTGCCGTGGCCGGTAACCGAGGCTTGGGCAATGGAATTGACCGGACGCTTGTTGGTGCCCGTATAGTATTCGGTGATCACCACGATGAGGGCGGTGACCACGAGACCGAGAATGCCGCAGACGAACAGCTTGGTGCCGGTGATTTCCAGACCCTGTACCGTGCCGATCGTGCCCCAGCCGATAGTCATAGACGTCGCCAGGCCAAGGCCGACGATCGACAATAGACCGGTGACGATCAGGCCCTTGTAGAGGGCGCCCATGATCGATCCATTGGCGCCGAGTTTGACGAAGAATGTGCCGATGATCGAGGTGATGATGCAGGCGCCGCAGATGGCAAGCGGATAGATCATGGCGCTTTCCAGCACCGGTGCACCAGCAAAGAAGATGGCCGCAAGAACCATGGTGGCGACCACAGACACCGCATAGGTTTCGAAGAGGTCGGCCGCCATGCCGGCGCAATCGCCGACATTATCGCCGACATTGTCGGCAATGGTTGCCGGATTGCGCGGGTCGTCTTCGGGAATGCCGGCTTCGACCTTGCCGACGAGATCGCCTCCGACATCGGCGCCCTTGGTGAAGATGCCGCCGCCGAGGCGGGCGAAGATGGAGATGAGGGACGCACCGAAGCCAAGCGCCACAAGCGCATCGATGACCTCACGTGAGCCGCTGGCATGGCCGAGGCCGGATGTCAGGATCATGTAATAGATGGATACGCCCAGAAGCGCCAATCCGGCCACCAGCATGCCGGTGATCGCACCGGACTTGAAGGCAATGTCTAGGCCTGCTGCAAGGCTGTGCGACGCGGCCTGGGCTGTGCGAACATTGGCCCGCACCGACACATGCATGCCGATAAAGCCGGCGGCACCCGACAGAACGGCACCGATAATGAAGCCGAGGGCAGCGGTGCCCGAGAGCAGCAGCCAGACGGCGACGGCCACCACAACACCGACAATGGCAATGGTCATATACTGGCGCGTCAGATAGGCCTGCGCACCTTCGCGAATATATCCTGCGATCTCCTGCATACGCTGATTGCCCTGGTCGGCGGCAAGCACGGAACGCGTCGCCCACCCGGCATAGATGATCGACAGCAATCCGCAGACGATCACACCTAATATTACAGTCATGCGATTCTTCCTCTCCCTGATCGCCGGTCCAGCGCCAAGCCGTTCCGGCTGTGCAACCTGTGGCGACCGCCTCCCCTCCCAAGAAAGCAGTGTCGCCCAGCGGCGCGAGATTGCGGTGGAGAACAACCCGCGTCAAGCCCAGAAAAAACAAGAGTTCAGGCGGATTGCGCGGGGCGCTGCCGGAAGATCAGGGCGAGCAGAAGAATGAGGCAGACCAGCGTCACGGGCCAGATGACGAGGTTGATGAAGGACCAGCCCCAGGTGATGAAGACCTTGCCGGAGGAAAAGGAAGACAGAGCGACGGTGCCGAACAGGACGATATCGTGAAAGCCCTGGACCTTGTCTGCTTCCTGAGGGCGGTAGCTCGATGCGACGATCGCCGTGGAGCCGATAAAGCCGAAATTCCAGCCGACGCCGAGAAGCACGAGCGCCACCCAGAAATTCCAAAGCTCGACACCCATATGAGCGACGACGGCACAGGCCATCAACGTCAGGAGACCGGCGCCGACGACTTTTTCTGCGCCGAAGCGGGAGATCAGCATGCCGGTGAAAAAGCTCGGCCCGAACATGGCAAGCACATGCCATTGGATGCCGAGCGCTGCCATTTCGGTGGAAAAGCCGCAGCCGACGACCATGGTGAGCGGCGCGCCAGTCATCACGAAGGTCATCAGCGCATAGGTGCCGATGCCGCAGACCATGCCGGTCAGGAAGCGATGGGTGCGGACGATCTCCTTCAAGGGTCGGGCTGGTTCGGAGAAGCCTGCCGTGCCGCGAGGCGCCACCGGCGGCAGGAAGGCCAGGATGGCGATCGCCAGAACCGAGAGCGGCAGGATTGCGAGGAAGGCGCCGGCGAAGGTCACCGGCGCAAACAGATCCTTGGCCCAAATCGCAAGCTGCGGTCCGATTACGGCAGACACGACGCCGGCGCCAAGTATCCACGAAATCGCCCGGGGCTTGTAGGAGGATGGCGAAGCATCGGCCGCAGCAAAACGTATCTTCTGGGTGAAGCCGGCACCGGTTCCGATCAACAGAAGCGCGAAGGCAAAGATCCAGAAATCGCCGCGAAACAAGGCAATCGCCGCAAGCGCTCCGCCCGTTGCTCCGATAACAGCCCCCGCCATAAAGGCCGCCTTGCGGCCGAGGAACCGAGACAGGACAGCGATGATGACGGCGCCGCAGGCGGTGCCGATGTTGAAACCGGTGATCGGTGCGGTGGCAAGAGACTTGTCGTCGGCCAGAAGCTGGTAGCCTGCCAGCGAGCCGATGGAGATCGAAAGCGGGGCCGCCGCACCGAGAACAGCCTGTGCCCCGGCTAAGAGATAAACACTGCGGCGGACGGTGCGCATATCAGCCGCGGTACCGCTCGCAGTCCCCTCCATTGCCCCCTCTCCTGCTATTTCTTGGCTTCGCCGCGGATCTGCTTGGCGATGCGATCGAGAACCGCATTGACGATGCGCGGCTCTTCTTCGCCGAAGAAAGCATGGGCGATCTCGACATATTCAGTCACGATGACCGCGATGGGCACGTCCTTGCGCTCCAGAACCTCAAAAGTTCCGGCACGCAGGATAGCGCGCAGGGTGGAATCAAGGCGCGACAGCGGCCAGTCTTCCTGCAGCGAGGAGCGGATGATCGGATCGATCTTTGTTTGATCACGCACGACACCTGCGACGATCGACCGGAACCAGGAGGCGTCAGCCTTCAGGTAGGTGTCCCCGTCGACTTCCTGGCCAAGACGATGCGCCTCGTATTCGGCGACGACTTCAAGAACTCCGGTGCCGCCGATGTCCATCTGGTAAAGTGCCTGCACGGCAGCGAGACGCGCTGCACCACGCTGGTTTGCCGGCTTTACCGGCTGTTCGAAATCCTTGGCCATGGGATCAACCACCGTTCAGCTTTTCGCGCAGCTTGATCATGGTCAGTGCTGCACGGGCAGCAAAGCCGCCTTTGTCCTTGTCCGAACGGCGAGCCCGGGCCCAAGCCTGCTCGTCATTCTCGACCGTCAGAATGCCGTTGCCGATGGCAAGCGATTCCGATACGGCCAAATCCATCAGAGCCCGCGAGGACTCGTTGGCCACAATGTCGAAATGATAGGTTTCGCCGCGGATGACCATGCCGAGCGCTACGAAGCCATCATAGGACGTGCCGCCGCCTTCGGCCGCATCCAAAGCCATGGCGATGGCGGGCGGAACTTCCAGCGCGCCGGGAACAGTCACCACATCATAGGTGGCGCCGGCTTCCTGAAGGGCAGCGGTCGCGCCTTCCAGAAGAGCGTCCGCCATGTCGTCGTAGAAGCGGGCCTCGACGATCAGGATATGGGGTGAGGGTTCGCGCGGCATGGGTTTCACCTTCGTTGGGATCGACGTTGACATCGGACCGGTTTCGCCAAGGCCTCCGTAAACAGGCCGCGGTCAAAACACGACGCGCCCGGAATGGCAAGCGGTTTTGCAGGAGTGCTGCGATGCAGCGAGCGAATAACGGCATTGAAAATTGGTAGAGAACGCGTTGAGGCACCCTCCGGCGAGCGACCTCCATTGAGCCTAAAGCAAATGTGCGAGCGAGTATCAAATTTTCAGCTTCTCCTTTGCGTTTTATTAGAACAACTATATATACCCTTCATCCGGGAAAAGCAGAGAGACGCTGTGGTAATGACAACCTCGACAACTGATAGCATGGAAGATCTCATCCTGCGGATGTCGATGGCGCGCAACATGGACGAGATCATTGCAGCCGTCCGTCACTCCGCGCGTGGCCTGATCGGATCAGATGGGATCACCTTCGTTCTTCGGGATCAGGACAGCTGCTATTATGCCGATGAGGACGCGATCGGGCCGCTTTGGAAAGGTCAGCGCTTTCCTATCAATGCCTGCATTTCCGGCTGGGCCATGCGCCATGGCGAAACTGTCGTCATCGAGGACATCTATCGCGACAGCCGTGTGCCGATCGACGCTTACAGCAACACCTTCGTCAAAAGCCTCGTCATGGTTCCCGTGCGCCAGGACGATCCGGTCGGCGCGATCGGAGGATACTGGGCAAAAGCATCCAGACCCACCGAAGAGAGCATCGAGCGCCTCCAGCGCGTGGCCAACACGGCGGCCGTCGCCATGACCAATGTGGCGCTGATCAATTCGCTGGCGGCGGCCAAGGAAGAAGCGGCCCGGGCGCGCGACGCGATGATCCTCGCCATGGCTTCGCTTGCCGAAACGCGCGATCACGAGACCGGCAACCATATCCGCCGCACCCAGCATTATGTGCGCGCGCTGGCCGAGGCGATGAAAGAACAGGAGCCTTATTCCAGGGAACTCTCGGATGAACTAGTGGATCTGCTTTATAAGTCGGCTCCCCTGCACGACATCGGCAAGGTCGGCATACCCGACAGCATTCTCCTGAAGCCAGGCAAGCTGGAGCCGGAAGAATTCGAAGTGATGAAGAGCCATGCCGCACTCGGCCAGGCCGCCATCGCCACGGCGGAACGCTATATGGGCTCGACCACGCCCTTCCTCAGCCTGGCGAAGGAAATCGCCTATACCCATCACGAGAAGTGGAACGGAAGCGGCTATCCCCAAGGGCTGAAGGGCGAAGAAATCCCGATCGGCGGCCGCATCATGGCGATTGCTGACGTGTATGACGCCCTCGTTTCCGAGCGCATCTACAAGCCGGCGATGCCGCACGAGCAGGCAGTCGACATAATCCTCAAGGACAGCGGCCAGCATTTCGACCCCGGCCTTGTCCAGGTCTTTACCCGCATTGCCCCGCAGTTTGCAGAGATCCACCGTCGGTTTGGCGATGCAGGCGGGGATCAGTCCTTCGGGAATTCCGCAAGCCGCGCCGCATAGCGGGCCATCGTATCAACTTCGAAATTAACGAAGTCGCCGGCCTGTCGCTCCCCCCATGTAGTTACGCCGAGCGTGTGACGGATCAGCAGGATGTCGAATTCGTCACCCTTGACTGCGTTCACCGTCAGTGATGTGCCATCCAGGGCAACCGAGCCTTTCGGCGCCACGAAACGGGCAAGATCGGCGGGCGCTCTCAGGGTGATCCGCACCGCTTCGCCTTCCGACTCGACCGCAAGGATTTCCGCCTTGCCGTCCACATGGCCCGACACGATATGGCCGCCAAGTTCGTCGCCGATCTTGAGGGCGCGCTCCAGGTTGACCTTTGTCCCCTCGCCCCAGGATGAAATCGTCGTCAGCCGCAGCGCCTCTTCCCAGGCCTCGACTTCGAACCACCGCTCGTTGCTGTCTCCGTCCGGAAGATGGGTGACAGTCAGGCAGACGCCGGCATGGGCGATCGAGGCGCCGATATCGATCGTGCGCGGATCATAGTTGGTGGCAATCCGCAGCCGGACGCCCTCATCGAGAGGAGCGATTGCGGAAACGCTGCCGACATCGGTGACAATTCCGGTGAACATCAGGACGACCTTTCAAATTCAAAACAGTGATCCGGACCGAAAGCCTCTGCGCGGATCATGCGATAGTCCTGTGGCATGTCGGTGGGGCTGAGCGGCGATTCAAGCCCACCCTCCCCGATCGTCGCCGGTCCTTGGGAAAGGATGACCCGATCGGCAAGGCCGGCATGGAAGAAGGCCGCTGCAACATTGGCGCCGCCTTCGACGAAGAGCGAGGAAATGCCGCGATCGGCCAGAACCCGAAGAAGCTCGGCCAGATCCGACACGTCAAGAATTTCCACACCGGAATCCGACAAAGCCCGACGCCGGGCCTCCCGTGGGTCTTCGGTTGTCGCGGACAACGGGTCCAGGGACGTTGCGCGCGACGTTACGACGATTACCGGCACGTCATGCACCGAGCGCACGAGGTTGGAAGTAAGCGGCAGCTCCAGGCGGCGATCGAGAATGATCCGAATGGGGGACAGCTGCTTCATGCCGGGAAGCCGGACGTTGAGCTCCGGGTCATCGGCCATGACCGTACCGATGCCGACAAGGATTGCGTCACTTTCGGCGCGAAGCACATGCACCTGCGCCCGCGCCAGCGGACCGGTGATCAAAACCTCCTCGCCGCGCCGCCCCAGCATGCCGTCCGCCGACAAGGCGAGCTTGAGCGTGACATGAGGGCGCTGTTTGGTTTTGCGCATCAGGTAGCCGGCAAGCATCCGCCGCCCCTCTTCCGCCAAAACCCCTGTGTCGACGGCGATCCCTGCATCGCGTAAGATGGAAAGTCCGCGTCCGGATACCCGCGCATCGGGATCGGTCAGGCAGACGACGACCCGGGCAATGCCTGCGTCCACCAGCGCATTGGCGCAAGGAGGTGTCTTGCCGTAGTGGGAACAGGGTTCCAGCGTCACATAGGCAGTGGCGCCGGGCGCCTCTTCGCCCGCGAAGTCAAGCGCCTGGGTTTCGGCATGCGGCCTACCACAGATCGCCGTGACGGCAGCCCCGAGGATCTTGCCATCCTTCACGACAAGGCAGCCGACCGACGGATTTGCGCCGGTGGCACCGGAATGCCAGCGCGACAGGCGCAGCGCCGCGCCCATGAACCGCCGATCTTCGGCAGCCGACATGCTCAGCTCTCCGCGCCGGGATCGCGTGCGATCTTGGCGTTGATCTCCTGGATCACCTTTTCGAAATCCTCCGCGTGGGAGAAGTCCCGGTAGACCGAGGCGTAGCGTACGAAGGCGACGTCATCGAGGCTCTTCAAAGCCTCGAGCACCTGCAGACCGATCCCTTCGGACGAGATCTCCGTCTCGCCGGAGCTTTCAAGCCGACGGACGATACCCGAGACCGCGCGTTCGATGCGATCATTGTCGACCGGCCGCTTGCGCAGCGCGATCTGAAACGAACGGACGAGCTTGTTGCGGTCGAACGGCACCTTGCGGCCGGTCTTCTTCAAGACCATCAGCTCGCGCAGCTGCACCCGCTCGAACGTGGTGAAACGGCCACCGCAATCCGGGCAGATGCGCCGCCGGCGGATGGAGGTGTAATCCTCCGCCGGCCGCGAGTCCTTGACCTGCGTATCTTCCGAACCGCAATAGGGGCAGCGCATCCGCTTTCCTCGATCTTACATGTAGGGATACATGGGGAAGCGATCGGTCAGAGCAACGACCTTGCTGCGCACGCCCGCTTCCACAGCCGCATTGCCCTCGTCGGAATTGGCAACCTTCAAGCCGTCGAGAACTTCGACGATCAGGTTGCCGATGTCACGGAACTCGGCCTCCTTGAAGCCGCGGGTCGTGCCGGCCGGGGTGCCGAGACGAACGCCGGAGGTGACGAAAGGCTTTTCCGGATCGAAGGGGATGCCGTTCTTGTTGCAGGTCACATAGGCGCGGCCGAGTGCGGCCTCGGCGCGCTTGCCCGTCGCGTTCTTCTTACGAAGATCGACGAGCATGAGGTGGTTGTCGGTACCGCCCGAGACGATGTCGAGGCCGCCAGCCACCAGGGTTTCCGACAGCGCCTTGGCATTCTTGACGATCTGCGCCGCGTAGTCCTGGAAGTCGGGCTGCAGAGCCTCACCCAGCGCCACGGCCTTGGCGGCGATGACATGCATCAGCGGACCACCCTGCAGGCCAGGGAATACGGCCGAATTGAACTTCTTTGCCAGATCCTCGTCATTGGTGAGGATCATGCCGCCGCGCGGGCCGCGTAGCGACTTATGGGTCGTGGTGGTGGCGACATGGCAATGCGGGAATGGCGACGGATGCTGGTTGCCGGCCACCAGGCCGGCGATATGGGCCATGTCGACCATCAGATAGGCGCCGACCTCGTCGGCGATCTCGCGAAAACGCTTCCAATCCCAGATGCGCGAATAGGCGGTGCCGCCGGCGATGATCAGCTTCGGCTTATGCGTGCGCGCCTTCTCGGCCACCGCGTCCATGTCGAGAAGATGGTCCTCTTCGCGCACACCGTAGGAAACAACGTTGAACCACTTGCCGGACATGTTGACGGGGGAGCCGTGGGTGAGATGCCCGCCGGAATTGAGGTCGAGACCCATGAAGGTGTCGCCCGGCTGCAGCAGCGCCAGGAAGACGGCCTGGTTCATCTGGCTGCCGGAATTCGGCTGCACGTTGACGAAGTTGACGCCGAACAGTTTCTTGGCGCGCTTGATGGCCAATTCCTCGGCAATATCGACGAATTGGCAACCGCCGTAATAGCGCTTGCCCGGATAGCCTTCGGCATATTTGTTCGTCATGATCGAGCCCTGCGCTTCGAGCACGGCGCGCGACACGATGTTTTCGGAGGCGATCAGCTCGATCTCATGACGCTGGCGACCGAGTTCCTTCTCGATCGCGCCAAAGATTTCCGGATCGGATTCGGCCAGCGGACGGGAGAAGAAGGCGTCGGTAGTCGACATGTACGAAGCTCCTCAAGGGATGTTCAGGCGATGTCTGGCGTCTTAGCTGTCCGGCCGCGGTAGGGCAATACGGGGAACGACATTTGCGCGTCCAGCCACGGATGCTCGCGAAAAAGCCGCACCCTTTGGAGGCGCGGCTTTTGCTTTCCAAATGTACGCGGCAGCTTATTGCGGCAGCAGGTCCTCATCGGGCGCGCCAGCCGGGCGCTCGACACCGGTCGTGGTCTGCAGCGCCAGTTCCTGGTTGCCGTCGCGCTCGTAGATATCGTCGCGGAACTGTACGACGCGGTCCTTGGCCGACCAGGCGGTGATATAAACGATATAGACCGGAACTTCCTGGGCCAGCTTGATCGGCGTGTTCTGACGGGCGGCGATGACCCGCTCGATTTCCTGGCGCGACCAACCGGCGGTATCGCGCAGCAGCCACGACGTCAGGTCGCGAACGTTCTGGATGCGCATGCAGCCGGACGATTCGAACCGCATCAGCTTGTTGAACAGGCCCTGCTGGGGCGTGTCGTGCATGTATTCGTTGTTCGGATTGTGGAAGTTGATCTTGGTCGATGCCATGGCGTTGATCTTGCCCGGATCCTGACGGAACATCAGGTTCGGTGCCTTGGGTGCGAACCAGTCCACGGTCTCGGGCGCCACTTCCTGGCCGCGGCCGTCGATCAGACGGATGTTGTTGCGCGTCAGATAAGTGGGGTCCTTGCGCATCAGCGGCACGATGTCCTTTTCGACGATCGAACGCGGCGCGGTCCAGTAGGGATTGAGGATGACTTCGTAGATCTTCGAGTTGATCGCATGGGTCGGGCGGTCGATCCGGCCAACCACGGCATTGGTGCGCAATGCGACACGGTCGTTTTCAACGGCTTCGACATAGGCTGCCGGAATGTTGACCATGACATAACGGGAGCCGAGGTCGCCAGACATCGACTGCAGCCTGACCTGGTTGGTCTCGAGCTGGCGCAGCCGCACGTCGGCGGGAATATTCATAGCCTTAAGCGTGTATTCGCCCATCTTGCCATCGGACGGCAGGCCATGCCGCGCCTGGAACCGCTTGACCCCTGAATCGACATAGGAGTCGAATGAACTCGACATGCCGGCCGAAGCCTCAAGGTCGCCGGAGATCATCAGGCGCTTGCGGAGCGCTTGAACGGACGGGTCGACCACGCCGAGCTGCAGGCGGGTGGATGCATTGACTTCCGGCCAGCCGCCGCCGGAAACGATCCGCTGGTAGTCCATAATGGCTTGCTGAATATTGGCCGGACCCGCCGGGCCGAGCACCGGATTGTTGGACACCACGCCGACGGCTGAACGCGTAACCTTGGCGTCGAACTGGTCATCCCAGGTGCCGCGGCGCGGGGCGTTGATCAGATCGTCGATTGGCGCCTGCGCCAATGCCGGTGCCGCCAGAACTGCGGCGCCCGCTGAAACCGCCGAACGCAGAAGCGCACGGCGTGAAAGAACTTCTGACCCGATCTTATTCGACATCAATCCTACCCATCTGATCCCACGGCTCAAATCTACGGCTATAGGAACACGGTTAAAAAAAGCGCATATTTGCATTGCTGGGTAGCCAAAGCGGCGGTTGGCCCCTGCCGGGCAGCGCATTTCGCACCAGCTACATCACCAATGCCGGTCCCATAGCAATATGGCCAATTCGTGTCAGGTGGCGGGGCGTCACAAAGCCGTGTGAGCGCGTGATCCCGGTGCGCCGAAAACATGCGAAAGCCGGAGGCGCAGGGAACGCATCCGGCTTCGATCGCTTTTTGGAGGTCTTCAGATCCGCGGCACGGATCGTGGATGAAGCATGCCGCAGCTTGGGGCTTACATGCGATAAGCGATCGAGTCGTTCCAGAAGCGGTCGAGGCGCTGCAGCAGCTTGTTCATCTGCGAGAACTCGCCTTCGCCGATGCCGCCGACCTTTTCGATCGAGCCGATATGGCGCTCATAGAGCTTGGCCACGGTTTCGGCGACTTCCTGGCCTTCCGGGGTCAGGCTGATGCGGACCGAGCGGCGGTCGATGCGGGAGCGCTGATGGTTGATGAAGCCGAGATCGACGAGCTTCTTGACATTGTAGGAAACGTTGGAGCCGAGATAGTAGCCGCGGGAGCGAAGTTCGCCGGCGGTCAGCTCGGAATTGCCGATGTTGAACAGCAGGAGCGCCTGGACTGCGTTGACATCGTCACGACCCTGACGGTCGAACTCATCCTTGATGACGTCCAGGAGGCGGCGGTGGAGGCGTTCCACCAGATGCAGCGACTCCATGTAGAGCGAGCGGATGGTCTGTTCCTGCGTATCTGCGACTGCCTGCGGCTTTACTTTGGTGTTCAACATGACTGCCTCACTGTTTCGTTTGGCGGTGTGTTTGTTATCCCCGCCTTGAGGTAGACACTATCCAAAGCCCATAAAATTCGACTTAAAACATTGAGTTAACAATGTCTTGCCGCAGATTTTCGAATTGGGGCGGCCGTGTGTCGCCCACTTGGACCGAAAATTTTAACCTATAGGCACCAATGACTTAGCCTGGAAACTTTGGAAAAACAGGGGCTTCAAAGCTTTAAAGTCAGGGTAAATCAACCCTTACCTGCTCCGCCTTACGTCGCTCTTCGAGCCACAAGGAGAGCCGGAAGACGATGTAAAGGGCGGCAACTAGCCCGTGCAGAAGTGGCACGAGCGTGTTGTGGCCGAAGGTATCCGGCCAGACCATATACATGAGGACCTGGATGACGGCGGCGATCGTCCACAACACCGCCCCCCAGGAAACGGTGAGCCAGAGGCCGAGCGAGGCGACCGGAAAGAGAACCGCAAGCGACGCAGCGGCCACCTTCCATGGCAGGTTGAGAAGATCGAAGCGTGCCATGCCGTGCAGGGAATAGCCGACGAGCATGGCCCAGTATTGCAGGCCGAACCACAAGCAGGCGAGCGCGATCACCCGCAGGAAGATGGCAAACAGGATTTCGGTCAGGGTGCGCTTTGGCACATAGGGTGAATCAGGTTCCATGGAACGGCACACTAGCGGCGCCAGTCGTCAGCCGCCAGTACCGAGTACCGAGTACCGAGTACCGAAGGGCACCAAACGACGGCAAATCCCATGCACGATCGTTCAAGAGGTGGGTGCGCGTCGCTGCTAAGCTTGCCCCTCATTCAAGGAGCACGCATGGACAACCACATCTCTTCCTACCGGCCGATCAACCTTGCCGCCAAGCTGGATCTGATCCCCGACCACTGGCAGCCGCGCGTCGTGGCGGAAATGAACGATTACCAGTTCAAGCTCGTGCGCATCGACGGTGACTTCCTCTGGCATGATCATCCGGAAACAGACGAGACCTTTATCGTGCTCGACGGCATTTTGCGGATCGATTTCCGCGACGGCTTCGTCGAGATCGGGCCGGGCGAAATGTTCGTCGTTCCCAAGGGCGTCGAGCACAAGCCGTTCGCACAGAACGAGGTGAAGATGATGTTGATCGAACCGCGCGGTACGCTGAATACCGGCACCCAAGGCGGCGAGCGCACCGCCCTCAACGATCTCTGGATCTAGGATCAACTGTGGCGATGCCGCGCATTCGCAAGGTCCCCCATCCCGTGATATGGAGCAGCGCATTCGGACAAGAGTAGAGGCTGTTTCCATGGACAAGACGCACCTGGTCGACGAGATCACCGGCCACCGCCGCATGCGGCGCAATCGCAAGGCGGACTGGACACGACGGATGGTGCAGGAAAATCGGCTGACCGTTGACGACCTGATCTGGCCGATCTTCATCGTGCCGGGCACCGGTATCGTCGATCCGATCGCCGCCATGCCGGGCGTCAGCCGCATGAGCGTCGACAAGGCCGTGGAAGCGGTAAAGCAGGCGGCCGATCTCGGCATCCCAGCGATCGCCACCTTCCCGGATATCGAGATGAACCTGCGCGACGAGACGGGCTCCCAAAGCCTGGTCGCCGACAATCTCATCAACAAGGCGACGGCGGCAATCAAGAAGGCGGTGCCGAATATCGGCATCATCACGGACGTGGCGCTCGATCCATTTACCAGCCATGGCCATGACGGCATCCTGCGCGAAGGGGTCATCGTCAACGACGAGACGGTTGACCAGGTGGTGCGAGCGGCGGTGATGCAGGCCGATGCCGGTGCAGACATCATTGCGCCGTCGGAAATGATGGACGGGCGCATCGGCGCCATCCGCCGAGGGCTTGACGCGAGCGGCCACCAGGATGTCGGCATCATGTCCTATGCGACGAAGTTTTCCTCCGGATTCTACGGCCCCTACCGCGACGCCATCAACACCAGCGGGCTGCTGAAGGGCGACAAGAACAGCTATTACATTTCCCCCGCCAACGGCACCGAGGCATTGCGGGACGCGGCGCTCGACGTCGAGGAAGGCGCCGACATGCTGATGGTCAAACCGGGGCTCGCCTATCTCGACATCTGTTGGCGCATCAAGGAGGCCTTCGGGCTTCCCACCTATGCCTACCAGGTTTCCGGCGAATACACGCAGATCAAGGCCGCCGCGATGAACGGCTGGATCGACGGCGAGCGGATCATGATGGAAACGCTGCTCTGCTTCAAACGCGCCGGCTGCGACGGTATCCTGACCTATTTCGCCATTGAAGCCGCAAAGAAGCTGGCGAAAAGCTGATACTTGTGGGACGCTCCGGTTCTCCCCATATCTTGAAAGCGAAACCGGAGATCCCACGCAAATGAGCCTCGACCAGAACCCTACCATTGCCGCACCGGACGACTGGCGCGCTTATAGCGGCGTTCTGTCCCGCCGGGTGCTGGCCTTCATCCTCGATTACCTGATCGTGCTCTTGCTGTGCATCCCGGCCGCCGTCGTGGTGTTCTTCCTTGGGATCATCACGCTTGGCCTGGGCTTCATGCTGTATCCGGCGCTTTTCGTGATCGTCGCGCTTTTATATTTCGGCTTGACGCTCGGCGGCCCCAACCAGGCGTCTCCCGGGATGCGCATGGCGGGCATTGCTGTCGCCCGGATGGACGGCAAGCCGATGGATTTCATGACCGCCATGGTCCACACCGTGCTTTTCTGGCTGATCAATTCGGTTCTGACGCCGCTGATCCTGCTCGCCGGGCTATTCATCGAACGCTCGCGTCTCGTTCATGATCTTCTGCTTGGAACGGTGGTGGTGCGCACGTCCTAAGCATCGGCATCACGAGCATCTTGCCCGCCAACGCGTGCGGCGGGTTGCAGCACATGGTTGACGTTTTGCGTTTATGCGCCATGCTATGACATCAACGACAAAGACGACGGGACCGGTCGCGGCACAATGAATACTCAGGTATCGCCTTCCCCGCAGTTCTACCTGACGGCCCCGGCAGCTTGTCCCTATCTTGCCGGCCAGATGGAGCGGAAGGTCTTTACCCATCTTGTGGGTCCGCGTGCCGCGGAGATGAACGACCTGCTCACCCAAGGTGGCTTCCGCCGATCGCAGAACATAGCCTATCGTCCGGCTTGCGAGGCCTGCCGGGCCTGCGTTTCGGTTCGCATCCTCGCCAATGAATTCGAACCGGGGCGCTCCATGAAGCGCATACTCGCGGCCAATGCCGAGATTGTTTCCGCCACCGGCCCGGCACAGCCCTCCACAGAACAGTTCTCCCTATTCCGCCGTTACCTGGACGACCGTCACCAGCGCGGCGGCATGTCCGATATGTCGGCGCTCGATTATGCGATCATGGTCGAGGACACGCATGTGAACACGCGCATCATCGAGTATCGCCGGCGCGAACCGGGCGCCGGTCTCGGTGTTGTGCCGAAGGGAGAACTGCTCGGCGTCGCACTGACCGACATGATGAGCGACGGGCTGTCCATGGTATATTCCTTCTTCAACCCGGAACTGGAGAAGCGGTCGCTCGGCACCTATATGATCCTCGACCACATCAACCGCACGAAGGCACTCGGCCTGCCGCATGTTTATCTCGGCTACTGGGTCAAGGGATCGGCTAAAATGGGCTACAAGACCCGCTTCCAGCCGCAGGAACACCTGACCGCACGCGGTTGGGAGGTCTTCGATCCTTCGACAGACGCCTGAACGGCTCTTCGATGGACAATCACAGGAAAGGCCTGGCGCTCACCACGATCGGCGGGCTTGCGCTGTCCTTCGACGTGCCCTTGGTGCGGCTCGGTCAAGGGGAGCTTTGGTCCACCATCTTCCTGCGTAGCACGACGACCTTTGTCACTACGCTGGTCCTCTGGCTGCTCATCCGTCGCTTCACCTCAGAGAGGCCAACGCTCGTGCCCGGCAGGGCGGGCCTGTTCGCCGGCTTATGTTACGGCTTGTCGACAATGACCTTTCTGGCTGCGGTCTTTCATACGGCAACCGCTAATGTCGTGTTCATCGTTGCTTTCACGCCAATGTTTGCCGGTTTGCTGGATTGGCTGGTGCTGAAGCAACGACCTTCGGCATCGACCTTCATCGCCATGGTGGTCATGGTCGCAGGCGTCGGCATCATCGTGTCGGGCGGCTTGGCCGGAGGCCATGTTCTGGGTGATGTGCTGGCGGTCGGCACTGCCCTTCTGCTTGCCTGCGCCATTACTGTCGGCCATGCCACCCGCATCGACATGGGCTTTGTACCGCTTGTGGCCACCATACTGCCTGCCGTGATCGGATTGTGGATCGTATGGTCGAGCGGCTTTTCCGTCGAGCAACCGTTCTGGGTCGTGTTCGACGGCGCGGTTATGATCCCCCTCGCCTTCTGGTGCCTCGCGACCGGGCCGAAATACCTGACGGGCCCGGAAGTCGGCATGTTCTACCTGCTGGAGACCGTGCTAGCACCGCTCTGGGTGTGGATGATCTTCACCGAAGTCCCATCGCTCCGCACCCTTCTCGGGGGCACGATCCTCGTGGCGGCGCTGGTCGGCTATTCGCTATGGCAGATGCGGCGAGGCGAGCGGCTCACTTCTCAAAAGCTTTAGCTTCAATCGCAACTTTACCTATGGTAGCATTCATGGCTTCTAAAGGTGGAAGCCATGTTCACGAAAGTTGCGATTCAAAAGATCGGCGAAGATCATTGTATCATTTTCCCGCAGGACGTTCTGGACCCGCCTGGGGTGGAAAGAAGGCCAGGTTCTGGAGCTTCATACCGATGATACGGGAATTGAGCTCTTTGATCCAAACAAGATATCCGACGAGGATTTCCATCGTCAGCTCCTCGCTGCGAAGGTGGCAATGAGGAAATATCATGTCGCGCTAAGCGCGCTCGCTAAAACCTGATCAACCCGCGAATTTGCCGCTGCGTGGAAAGCCCTTTGGAACGGCGCGGCCGGCGGTTGCTCGGTCGCCCAGCCATTCCAGCAGCTCATCCTTGTTCCTGGTGAACGAGCGGCCGGCGCTGTCTTCCCAGGAAAGCCCGGTGTCCATCGCAAAGCATTTGATGTCGGAAATGCCGCCATCCTTGTAGCGCTGCAGGCGCACGCCCTTGCCGCGGCTCATCTCGGGAAGCTGCGCCAGCGGGAAGACCAGCATCTTGCGGTTCTCACCGACGATCGCCACATGATCGCCGGTCGCTGGCACCACGAGCTTTGTCTCGTCTGGCATCGCGACATTCATGATCTGCTTGCCCTTGCGGGTATTGGCGACCATTTCCGGTTCTGCAACCACGAAGCCATAGCCGGCCGTCGAGGCGAGGATCAGCTTGCGCTGCGGATCATGGACGAAGGCGGTCAGAATATCCTGGTCGTTCTCCATGTCCACCATGATGCGGATCGGTTCGCCATGTCCGCGGCCTCCCGGCAGCTTGTCGGCGCCGAGCGTGAACACTTTGCCGCCGGTTGTCACAAGCAGAAGCTTGTCGGTAGTTTGCGCCAGAAAAGCGATCTTCGGCCCGTCGCCTTCCTTGAAGGTCAGCGTCGAGGTGTCGGAGATATGTCCCTTCAGGGCGCGGATCCAGCCCTTCTGCGACACGACGATCGTCACCGGCTCCTTTTCGATCATCGCCTGCTGGATCGCCTCGACATCCGCGTCAGGCGCTTCGGCAAACTGGGTGCGACGGCGGCCGAGCGGCGTCGCCTTGGCGAACTTCTTTTTCACCTCCTGGATTTCCCAGGCCACCGTTTTCCATTGCATCTCGTCGGACGCGAGCAGCGCCTCGATTTCGGCCTTTTCCTTGCTGAGATTTTCATGCTCGGTGCGGATCTCGAATTCTTCGAGCTTGCGCAAAGCACGCAGCCGCATGTTGAGGATGGCTTCCACCTGGATGTCGGTGAGCGACCAGCGCTCCATCATCACGGGCTTGGGCTCGTCCTCCTCACGAATGATGCGGATGACCTCGTCGATATTGAGATAGGCGACCAACAGGCCGCCAAGGATTTCCAGGCGGCGATCGATCGCCGCCAGCCGGAAGCGCGAGCGGCGAACCAGGACATCCTTGCGATGCGCCAGCCATTCGGTCAGCACGTCCTTGAGGCTCATCACCTTCGGCACGCGCCCCATGGACAGCACGTTCATGTTGAGGGGAAAGCGGTTTTCGAGTTCCGTCAGCCGGAACAGCGATTCCATCAACAGCGTCGCATCGACCGTTCGGTTCTTGGGAACCAGAACCATCCGCACGTCTTCGGCCGATTCGTCGCGCACGTCTTCGAGCAAAGGCAGCTTACGGGCGATCAGCAATTCGGCGATCTTCTCGATCAGGCGCGACTTCTGCACCTGGAAGGGGATTTCGGTGACGATGATCTGATAGCCGCCGCGCCCCAGATCTTCCGTTTCCCATTTCGCCCGCACGCGAAAGCCGCCGCGGCCTGTCTTGTAGGCTTCGATAATGCTTTCGCGGTTGTCGATGATGATACCGCCGGTCGGCAGGTCCGGTCCTGGAATGAAATCGACCAGCTTCTCGATCGTCGCATCGGGATGCTTGATGAGATGCAGCGCCGCGTCGCAGAGCTCATGGGCATTGTGCGGCGGAATGGAGGTCGCCATGCCGACCGCGATGCCGGATGTGCCATTTGCCAGAAGATTGGGAAAGGCCCCCGGCATGACGACCGGCTCGTCGTCCTCTTCGTTATAGGTGGGGCGGAAGTCGACGGCGTCTTGGTCGATCCCCTCGAGCAGCAGGGCCGCCACGTCGGTCATCCGAGCTTCCGTATAACGGTAGGCGGCGGCGTTATCGCCGTCGATATTGCCGAAATTGCCTTGGCCGTCGACCAGCGGATAGCGTTGCGAGAAGTCCTGAGCCAGACGCACCAGCGCATCGTAGACCGACTGGTCGCCATGCGGGTGGAACTTACCGATCACGTCACCGACGATGCGGGCGCATTTCTTAAAGGCCGAGTTGGGGCGGATGCCCATCTCGCTCATGGCGTGGATGATGCGCCGATGCACCGGCTTCAACCCGTCGCGCACGTCCGGAAGCGCCCGATGCATGATGGTCGAAAGCGCATAGGCGAGATAGCGTTCCTCGAGCGCTGCCTTCAGGTCCACCGGAAGAATGTGGTCGCCTCCGTCGCCGGAGGGTGGTGTCAGATTTTGTCCCATGGGTCTTGACTACCGGAAAGCCTGATTCCCGGCAAGAAAGACCGCCTTCCAGCCTGTGGATGAACTTGTTCTCCTGCGGCTGCGAGCTTGATCCACAAGCAATACCCTTGCCGCAATTATGCCAAGGGAAACGTGGAACAAGGCCATGGACGTTTGCGCGTCCCTGCCTATAAATGCAGCCGAAGAGATCGACACGCGGGCGCGAGCTTGCCCGCCAGGAGGAAGACGATGCACTATTCCACCAAGGCCCGGCTGCTGCTCGCCGGCGCAGCACTTTCATTGGTCACCGGTCCGGCTTTTGCCCTGGACGGCAATGACGTCGTTGCCAAGATCAACAACGCCATGAGTTCGCAGGGCGGCGCCAAGCTGAGCGCAGAAGCCGTCTCGGTCGACGGTTCGGACGTGATGCTGAAGAATGCCAAGCTGTCGGCCGATGCCGGCGAGTTCACCATTCCGCTCGGCAATATCAAGCTTGACGATGTGGCCGAAAACAATGGCGGCTATACTGTGGAAACGGTGACCTTCGACAATGTCCAGATGAAGGACGAGAAGGCCAATTTCTCCGCCTCGGACATTTCGATCAGCGGCCTCGTCATCCCCGCCAATCCGAATGGCGACACGCTCGATGCCGTGATGCTCTACGACGAAGCCCATGTGGGCAAGGTGGTCGCCACGGTCGAAGGCAAGCAGGCGTTTTCCATCGACGACGTGAACATGACCTCCGAAGTCGCCGACGACAATGCGTCCGTCGGCTTCGACGTCAAGGTCAACGGCATCAAGGCGGATCTCTCGATGATCGAGGATCCGGCAGCCAAGGACAGTCTGCAGCAGCTCAACCTCACCAATGTCGACGGCAAGATCAGCATGGTCGGCAACTGGGAGCTCGGATCGGGCACGATCGCGGTCGAGGAATATGCTCTCGACTTCGCCAATGTCGGCAAGCTGGACATGGCATTCAGCCTGTCCGGCTATACGCTTGACTTCGTTCGCTCGGCCAATGAAACCGCCAAGGCGATGGAAGCCAATGCCAACAAGGAAGAAGCACAGCAGGCGGCCAACCTCGCCATGCTCGGCCTGTTGCAGCGCCTGACCTTCAACAGCGCGCAGATCCGCTTCGACGATGCCGGCATCACCAAGCGGGCCCTCGATTATGCCGGCAAGCAGCAGGGCACGTCCGGCGAGCAGATGGCGCAGATGCTGAAGGCCATGACGCCGATGGTCCTATCGCAATACAACATCCCCGAACTGCAGAACATGCTCAGCGCCGCCGTCAACACCTATCTGGACAAGCCGGAAAACCTGACCTTTACGGCCCAGCCGGAAAAGGGCGTGCCTTTCCCGATGATCATGGGTGCCGCCATGGGCGCGCCGAACACCTTGCCGACCGTTCTCGGCGTCAAGGTCAAGGCGAACGACTGACTGCCACCCGTTAAAAATGCCCCGGCAGCAACTGCCGGGGCATTTTTACATTCTAATGCTTCTGAATGCCGGGCGGGTCTGCTTCGCTCTTGTCGTGCAGGGCGAAGCGGTCGATCATGCTGGCGCTCGCCGCGTTGGCACCAAGTACAAAGACCTCCATCCCGTGGCGGCGGAATTTCATAACCACCTGATCGAGCGCGCCAACCGCCGAAATATCCCAAAGATGAGCCCGGCTGACGTCGATCGTTACGCGCTCCAGCTGTTCCGCAAAATCAAACGAGCCGATGAAGCTTTCCGCCGAAGCAAAGAAGATCTGGCCTTCGACCTGATAGGTCCTCGCCCTGCCCTCGTCGTCGAGGCTCGAGGTCACGTTGAACAGCCTTGCCACTTTTCCAGCAAAGAAAACACCGGAAAGTAGCACGCCGACAATCACACCTTTTGAAAGATCCTGGGTAGCGAGAACCGTGGCAACGGTTGCCAGCATGACGATCGACGAGGTGCCCGGATTGCGCTTGATATCCACGATCGATTTCCACGAAAACGTACCGATCGACACCATGATCATGATCGCCACCAAGGCCGCAACCGGAACGATCCTCAAAATATCGTCCAGCACCAGAAGCAGGACGAGCAGAAAAGCGCCCGCGGTAAAGGTGGACAAGCGGCCGCGCCCGCCGGACGTGACATTGATCACCGACTGCCCGATCATGGCGCAGCCGCCCATGCCGCCAAACAGCGCCGAAACGATATTGCCGGTTCCCTGGCCAAAGCATTCCCGGCTTTTGCTGCTCGTCGTGTCGGTCATCTCGTCGACGATCTTCGCCGTCAGAAGCGATTCCAGCAGCCCGACCGCAGCAAGCGCCAGGGAATAAGGAAAGATGATCCGCAATGTCTCGAAGGTCAGCGGTATGTCCGGCAGGCTGAAGATCGGCAGCGCCGTCGGCATTTCGCCCAGATCCGCAACCGTCTTGATGTCGAGTTGAAACACCAGGGCGACGCCTGTGACCACAACGATGGCCACCAGGGGCGAAGGGACGATCCTTGTCAGGTAGGGAAACAGATAGATCACCGCCAGCGCCAGGGCGATCAGCGCATAGGTTACCGAAGGCACGTTTGTCAGCTGCGGGATCTGCGCCACGAAGATGAGGATGGCGAGCGAGTTGACGAAGCCGGTCATCACCGACTTCGAGACAAAGCGCATGACCCGGCCGAGCTTCAGGGCCCCAGCGATGATCTGGATGAAGCCCATCAGGATGGTGGCCGCAAACAGGTACTGGATGCCGTGATCGCGCACCAGTGGCCCCATCAGCACGGCTGTGGCGGCGGTGGCGGCGGAAATCATGGCCGGACGCCCGCCGGTGAATGCGGTCACGCAGGCAATCGCCACCGACGCAAACAGCCCGACCTTGGGATCGACACCGGCAATGATGGAAAAGCCGACGGCTTCGGGAATAAGCGCAAGGGCAACGACAATGCCGGACAAGAGGTCACCGCGAATGTTGGAAAACCATTCACGGCGGTAAATGGAAAAAGCGTTCATTGGGATTTTCGCAAAAGGAATCGCATCGCCGGGATCTTATCCAGGTGTGGAATGGGCTGATGCTTTGCGTTGTCCGGCGGATCGGCGGCCGGAAGAGCCACCCGGGAGTCGCACCCGAGTCCTTGTGATGGCTTGGTCTAGCCGCACCTTGGCGACGCCGCAATAGCGGCCACGAAAAAGCCCGGGCTTGAACTCAAGCCCGGGCTTTTAAACTGCTGCCGATCAAATCAATCCAGAACCTGGATCACGGCACGAGTCTGCGGGTTGACGATCACCCGGCGCTCGTTGACGACCGTGTAGGCATAGTCGTTGTAACCGTCGACCGTGCGGACCTCAACTGTTTCCGGCAGGGTGGCGCCGACGACAACATCGCCCTGGTAGGCGACGGACGGAACCTGCTGCTGCATGACATAGGTGCGAACCTGGCCCGGCATGACGACAGTTGTACCGCTGACCACGGGAGCCGGCTCCTGCACGATCACCGTGCTCTGCGCCAAGGCCGCGCCCGAAAGGGCGATGAAAGCGGCCGAAGCGGCCAGTAGTGTCTTACGCATAAAATTTCTCCCTATGCTTTGCTGCCCTAACAACACAAGCGGAAGAAGATGGTTCCGGGCCGCTTCTCGCAAAGAAGGCAGACCGGAACCCGTAGGCGCTACTGTCAGTCCTTCTTGACCGGCGGGATCGGACGGATGGCAAGCTCGCGCAGCTGCGTCGGGGTCGCCTCGGAAGGTGCGCCCATGAGGAGATCCTGCGCCTGCTGGTTCATCGGGAAGAGCGTGATCTCGCGCAGGTTCTTGGCACCGGTCAGCAGCATGACGATCCGGTCGACGCCGAAGGCGCAGCCGCCATGCGGAGGCGCGCCATATTGGAAGGCGCGGTACATGCCGCCGAAGCGTTCCTCGACATCCGCCTGGCTGAGGCCCACCAACTCAAACGCCTTGACCATGGCTTCCGGTGACTGGTTCCGGATCGAGCCGGAAGCGATCTCGAAGCCGTTGCAGACGGCATCATACTGGTAAGCCTTGAGCGACAGCGGATCCTGGCTCTGCAGCGCCTCCAGGCCGCCCTGCGGCATGGAGAAGGGGTTGTGGGCGAAATCGATCTTCTTGTCTTCTTCGCTCCATTCGTAGAACGGGAAGTCGATGATCCAGCACAGTTCGAACCGATCGCGATCGACAAGATCCAGGTCTTCGCCTGCCTTGGTGCGTGCTTCGCCTGCGAACTTGTAGAACTTGACCGGCTCGCCGGCGACGAAGAAGGCGGCGTCGCCCGCTTCAAGGCCAAGCTGCACGCGCAGGGCTTCAGTGCGTTCTTCACCGATGTTCTTGGCAAGCGGGCCGGAACCGCCGACCTTGCCGTCTTCTTCCTTCCAGAAGATATAGCCCAGGCCCGGCTGACCGAGACTTTGAGCCCAAGCATTCATCCGGTCGCAGAAGGCACGTGACCCACCGGTCTTGGCCGGGATCGCCCAGACTTCGACCTTCGGATTGGAGGCGATCATGCCCGCGAAGACCTTGAAGCCGGAACCGGCGAAATGCTCGGTCACGGGCTGCATGACGATCGGGTTGCGCAGGTCTGGCTTGTCGGAGCCGTATTTGCGGATCGCTTCGTCATAGGGAATGCGCGGCCATTCCTTGGTGACCGGCTTGCCCTCGGCGAATTCCTCGAAGATCGAGGTCATCATCGGCCCCATCGTATCCCAGACGTCTTCCTGGGTGACGAAGCTCATTTCGAGGTCGAGCTGATAGAATTCGCCCGGCAGGCGGTCGGCACGCGGATCTTCGTCGCGGAAGCAGGGGGCGATCTGGAAATAGCGGTCAAAACCGGCGACCATGAGAAGCTGCTTGTACTGCTGCGGCGCCTGCGGCAGCGCAAAGAACTTGCCGGGATGGATACGGCTCGGCACCAGGAAGTCGCGGGCGCCTTCCGGCGAGGAAGCCGTCAGGATCGGCGTCGAATATTCCGTAAAGCCGGCACTGCCCATTTCGCGGCGCATGGCCGAGATGACCTGGGTGCGCTTGACGATGTTCTTGTGCAGCGTGTCGCGGCGCAGATCGAGGAAGCGGTAGCGCAGGCGAATGTCTTCGGGATATTCCGGCTCGCCGAAGACCGGCAGCGGAAGTTCCTTCGCCTCGGACAGGACCTCGATCTCCAGCGCGTAGAGCTCGATCTCACCGGTCGCCATGGCTTTGTTGACCGTCTCTTCCGAACGGGCCTTGACGCGCCCGTCGATGCGGATCACCCACTCGCCGCGCACCGTTTCGGCAACCTTGAAGGCGGGGCTGTCCGGATCGGCAACCACTTGCGTCATACCGTAATGGTCGCGCAGGTCGATGAAAAGCACGCCGCCGTGATCTCGTACGCGGTGCACCCAGCCGGACAGGCGGACGGTCGAGCCGACATCGGACTTGCGAAGGGCGGCACAGGTGTGGCTGCGGTAAAGATGCATTTTGGTATCCTGAACTGGGGTGCCTGTTGCGGCCCGCCGCACGCAAACAGGTGCCGGCCGGCTCAAGCAAAATCGGCGCGAAAAGCGCATGACGGGCCTGCTTTGTCAAGACTTGTCGCGGTTTGTCGCATCGACGGCTCCCTTTCGATGGTTTTTGCGCGTAGAGCTTCTTAAACACATGCCGCCTTCTCCGGCGGCACAGCATCCTCGTGCATCCGCGAAGTTACGATGAGCCATATCCGCCTACTGATTCCCCTTCTCGTTACGGCCGGCATCCTGATCGGCGGCAACGGCCTCCAGGGCACCTACATTGCATTGCGCGGCTCATCGGAAGGATTTTCGCCCTCCGTCATCGGCATGATCGGCGCGGGCTACAGCGTCGGTTTTGCCATCGGCTGCATTTATGTGACACGCCTCCTGCGGCGCATCGGACATATCCGGACGTTCTCGACAATGGCTGCCGTCAGCGCATCGGCATCGATCGGCATGTCGATGATCGTCGATCCGACCTTCTGGTTCGCCATGCGCTTTGTGATCGGCATTGCCATCGCAAGTCTATTTGCCACGGTGGAAAGCTGGATCAATGCCAAGGTCACCAATGCCAACCGCGCGCGCGCTCTCCATTTATCGCTTCGTCGACCTGGGCTCGGTGACCGTCGCGCAATACATCATTCCGACCGTCGGCATCGAGGGACCGATCATCTTCAACATCATCGCGATTGCCCTGACGCTGTCGCTGGTGCCGATCTCGGTTGCCGACAAGTCGAGTCCTGCGCCGCCGGAAGCCATCGCCTTCGATCTGAGGGCCGTGTGGCGGATTTCGCCGCTGGCGGTGGTCGGCGTCGTGGCGGTCGGTCTCAGCATGGCCGCTTTCCGCAATATCGGGCCGATCTATGCCAAGGAACTCGGCATGAGCATTACCTCGATCGCCACCTTCATGAGCGCCGGCATTATCGGCGGGGTCGTGCTGCAATATCCGCTGGGCATCTATTCCGACAAGCTCGACCGCCGCCGCGTCATCCTGTGGACGACGGTCGGCTCGATCGTCACCGGCGCCTATCTCACCTTCGGCGCCGGCACCAGCGAGACCGCCAATATCGTCGGCGTTTTCCTGTTCGGCGCCTTTTCCATGCCGCTCTATTCGCTATGCTCGGCGCACGGCAATGATTATGCAAAGCCGGGAGAACATGCGCTTGTCTCGGCAGGCCTGCTGTTCTTCTGGTCGGTAGGAGCCACCGCCGGTCCGCTGCTTGCCTCCACGCTGCTCGAATATTACGGCCCCCGCGCCTTCTTCCTTTATACCTCGTTCATCTTTGCCGGCTTCCTGCTCTTCACGATCCACCGGATGAAGGCGCGTGCCTCGGTTCCGCCGGCGCAACGCAAATGGCGTTTTCGCCCGCTGCTGCGCACTTCCGCCTATTTCAACCGGCTTGCCGCACCGGCGGATAAGGACGATGCCAAGTGAAAGCCCGCTTGCGGCATATTGACTTATGCGGCGGGAAGGAGAAGGAAGGTTGATTACCTCCACGTGAATGACACAATGATCCAAACGACCGCCGCACTCGAAGAAGCCTGCATCAAGCTCGCTCAATCAGACTTCATCACTATCGATACGGAATTCCTTCGGGAAACCACCTTCTGGCCTCAGCTCTGCCTGATCCAGATGGCGAGCCCGACCGTCGAAGTCTTGGTTGATCCCTTGGCCAAGGGCCTGGACCTGACGCCTTTCTTCGAGTTGATGGCGAACCCGGCAGTGATCAAGGTCTTTCATGCCGCGCGCCAGGATATCGAGATCGTCTACCATCTCGGCAATCTGGTGCCGCATCCGATCTTCGACACGCAGGTTGCCGCCATGGTCTGCGGTTTCGGGGATTCGGTATCCTACGACCAGCTCGTCAGCCGCATCAAGAATGTCCAGATCGACAAATCCTCGCGTTTTACCGACTGGAGCCACCGGCCGCTGTCCGACAAGCAGCTGGACTATGCGCTCGCCGACGTGACCCATTTGCGGGACGTCTACCTGTTCCTCAAGCAGAAGCTGGAAGAGGAAGGCCGAGCCCTGTGGCTGACGGAAGAAATGGCGGTGCTGGAATCGCCCCAAACCTATGACATGCATCCTGACGATGCCTGGCTGCGGTTGAGATCGCGGCTGAGGAAGCCACAGGAGCTTGCCGTTTTGAAGACGGTCGCCGCGTGGCGCGAACGCGAAGCGCGCAGCCGCAACGTGCCCCGTTCACGCGTGCTGAAGGACGATGCGATCTATGAAATTGCTCAGCAGCAGCCCAAGGATACGGAAGCCATGGGACGCCTGAGAACCGTGCCGAAAGGATGGGAGCGTTCCGCCTCCGGTGCGGCGATCATCGAAGCGGTCAATGCAGCCCTGGCGCTTCCCAAGGCGGACATGCCGCAAGCGCCCAAGCACGTGCATGTACCGGAAGGAACGGCTGCCGCCGTCGAACTCCTGAAAGTGCTGCTGAAGCTGATTTCGGACAAGGAAGGTGTAGCCGCAAAGGTCATCGCCAATACCGACGATCTCGAAAGGATTGCCGCAGAAGGCGAAAGCGCAGAAGTGGCAGCCTTGTCCGGCTGGCGTCGCGACCTGTTCGGCGACACGGCCCTGAAGCTGATCGGCGGCGGCGTGGCGCTGCGCTTCGTCAACAAGAAGGTGGAAGCGGTCGAGCTTTAGCGCTTCACAGTTTCCACGGATCGATAACCGGGACTCCGGCCGCTTCGAATGGCGCGGTATCGCGGGTGGCGACGGTCAGCCCGTTGACTTCAGCGATCGCTGCGATCTGGCCGTCGGCAATTAGGATAGACTTTCCTCTGGCGCGAGCCGCGGCAACAATGCGGCCGTAGGCATAGGCTGCTTGTTCGTCGAAAGGAAGGACACGGTCGGTGAACTGATAGGCGAAAATGTCTTTCATAAGCAATCGGAGCCGGGACTTGCGGTTGCCTTCAGGCAGCTTCTCGATGCCGTAGACAATTTCGCCCAAACTGATGGCCGGCGCGTACAGCCTCTCCTTAACCTGAAGATCCAGCCAATCTTCTACAGCTCGGTGACGATCATCCTTCATCAATTCAGAAATGACATTCGTGTCGACGAGTATCATTCGAAAGAAGGGCCTCTTGCCAGCGTCTGGTCGCGAGAGAAATCGATATCCTCTAGTTCCGGATACTGATCCCTGAGCTGACGCAAAGCCGTTCCCAAGCCGACCGTCGGCTTCGTCTTCTGCCCACCCGCCTTGCCAGCTTCCGCGACAGTCAAAGCATCCTGCAAAATATGCTGCGCCTCTACCTCTGCGGTGGTCCCATGTTCGGCCGCACGCGCCTCGAGTGCACGGCTGGCTTCATCGGACAGATTTCGTATCGTGATGGCATTCATCATCGCATCTCCGATCTGCTAGTCTCGCCGAGAATGATACGTCCTGCCCGTCCCGTTTTCAACGCGAGTTCCTTCATGCACAATGCCCTGACGCCTGAGACCGCCCAGCATTTCGCAATGATCGCGCTCGGCCATGTGAGGCGGGAATATCCCTACAAGCCGGGCCATGTCCTGGCGGGACCCGAACATGCCAGGACGCCGAGCCAGCTTCACCCGATCTTTCACGGCAGCTTCGATTGGCATTCCTGCGTGCACGGTTATTGGATGCTGGCGCGTCTTCTGCGGAACTTCCCCGCCATGGAAGCCGCTCCTTCGATCCGAAAATTACTCGACGAGATGCTGGTGGCGGACAAGGTTGCCGGCGAATGCGCCATGCTGGCTCATCCGCTGGAGCGTGGCTTCGAGCGCCCCTATGGCTGGGGCTGGCTGTTGAAGCTGGCGTCGGAGCTCAAAGACCTGGAAGGCGGACGCTGGTTCGCCAACCTTCAGCCGCTTACGGATATCTTCGTTGACCGCTTCATGGAGTTTCTTCCCATTGCCACCTATCCGGTTCGCGTCGGCACCCATTACAACACCGCCTTCGCGACCCGGCTCGCGGCTGACTATGCCGAGGCTACGGACGATGAGCGCCTGATGGCATTGCTGACAGACACATGCCTTTGCTGGTATGGCAAGGACGAAGCCTGCCCCGCCTGGGGCGAACCATCCGGAGACGATTTCCTGTCGTCGACGCTGATCGAAGCGGAATGCATGCGCAGGCTGATGCCAGCGGAAAGCTTCCCCCCATGGTTCGATCGCTTCCTGCCCGAGATCATGGCGCAGAAGCCGGAAACGCTCTTCGTGCCCGCTTCGGTTTCGGATCGATCGGACGGCAAGATCGCCCATCTCGACGGGCTCAGTTTTTCTCGGGCCTGGTGCTGGCGATCGCTTGCCAAGGCGCTGCCGGAAACGGATCCGCGGCGAGCCGTTATGGAGAAAGCCGCAGCGGATCACCTGGAAAGCGCATTACCCCATGTGGCTGGAGATTATATGGGCGAGCATTGGCTGGCGAGTTTTGCCGTGCTGGCGCTGGAGGCGTAGCACCGGTCAGGCGTGCATTCTGGCGCCCTTAGTAATCTTGTCGGCGATCTTCTTGTCCGCCCGCAGGGCAATGCCCACCAGCTTCGCATCATCCGGCGAAAACTGCGCGAACACGTCGCGATTAGCGGCGTCATGGCCGGTCGAAAACATTTCTTCGATATAGGCTGAACTCGTCACCTGACGCTCAAGCGAGCGCCGGTGGATGGTGCGCAGCGTTTCCTGATCGGCAGACAGAACCACGATGGGCTGGATCGTCATCGGATGATAGACATTGCCGGCTGCATCCCGATATGGTTGGCCGACAATGGCCGGATTGCCGGCGATAATGCCGCTTGTCAGGAAGGCGGTGACGTTCAGCTCCTGCCAAGGAGCAAGGTCATCGCGAAGAACGATCGCGATCTTGGTGTCGAACATGAAGAAAAACTCCATCCAGGGTTATGCGGGAACACGTGGCATAAAGGCAGCCACCCCTGCTGGTCTTGAACGTTCTTGCGAGGCCGCCGCAACTGACGGAATTGTTCAGGCGCCGGCCACCTCGAGTATCGAGCGGATCGAAGCCCGCTTTCACGGTCAGGGCTTCGAGCCGCACCGGCACGACACCTATGCAATCGGCGTGACGCTGGCGGGGGTCCAAACCTTTCATTATCGAGGCTCTACCCGCGCCAGCCTGCCCGGCAAGGTGATCGTGCTGCATCCGGACGAATTGCACGACGGATCGGCAGGCACGGACGATGGGCTTCGCTACCGCATGCTCTACCTGCCGCCGGAACGGCTGATCGAGGCAACCGGCAGTGCCAGCCTGCCCTTCGTGCGCGATCCGGTGCTGGCCGACGACGAATTCCGACAATGCCTGGCCGAAGCGCTCGACGATCTCGAGGCCGAACCTCAAGACCTGCTGATGGACGACCTCATCGCTCGGCTATCCAGCAGCATTTGGCGGCATGCGGACGTTCGTGACCCCGCCAGCAGTAGCAGCCTTGCCCGCGAAGCTGTGCTGCGCTGTCGTGACTATCTGCAGGACAACTGCTCGCGGCTGGTTTCCTCGCAAGAGCTGGAAGCGGTGAGCGGGCTCGACCGGTATACGACGGCAAGGCAGTTCCGGAGGCTTCTCGGAACCAGCCCGCATCGCTATCTCCTCATGCGCCGGCTTGACCGCAGCAAGGCGTTGATGGCAGCCGGCAGCAGCCTTGCCGACGTCGCCGCGGATGCAGGCTTTGCCGATCAGGCGCACTTCACCCGCCACTTCAAGAAGACCTTCGGCATGCCCCCTGGCCGCTGGATGGCACTGACGAAAGCCGTCTAACGGCTTCATTAGCGTGTCAAATTTTCATCATCAAAGCTTCATCCAAGCTTCAAGCTTCCATCAACCAGCCGTCATCTGATCCGCCTAAGCGGTTGGCGTCCCATACGTGCCGACGACCAAGGCATGCCAACCCACAGGTGACTTGATGACGAGATTATTGTTTGCTTCCGTGGCGCTCGTGGCGCTGTTTGCCGGCTCCGCTTCCGCCGACGACCAGATGTTTCCGGCCAAGCTTGCGGGCCAGGCGATCCTGCCTGCCAATACGGTCGTTCCCGCGCCGGTCGATGCCCCGGCTTTCCTGAAGACCTCCGGCAAATTCAGCACGCCCGACCGCAAGCGCAGTGAAAAACTCGGCACTGTCGACGGCAAGGACGGCGCTCGCGTGACCGACGTCAAGCTGCCGCTCGACGGCCAGCCGGTGCAGGGCTTTTCCGGCATCAAGCTGATGGCGGACGGTACATTCTGGACCTTGTCGGACAATGGCTTCGGCTCCAAGGCCAATTCTTCCGACGCCATGCTTTTCCTTCACCAGGTGAAGATCGATTGGGCAGGCAACAAGGTGGATGTCGTCAAGAACATCTTCCTGTCCGACCCGAACAAGATTGCGCCCTTCCCGATCGCCATGGAAGGCACGGAAACCCGTTACCTGACCGGTGCCGATTTCGATATCGAATCTATCCAACCCGTCGATGAGGGCTTCTGGCTCGGCGATGAATTCGGTCCTTACCTCATCAAGGTGAACGCGCTCGGTCAGCTGACTGACGTGGTGGCCACCACCGTGGACGGCAAGCCGGTCACCTCTCCGGACAATCCACTGATCCAGCTGCCCGCCAATCCGGCTGCCAAAATGCCGGTCTTCAACCTGAAGCGCTCGGGCGGCTTTGAAGGCATGGCCATGTCCAAGGACGGCTCCAAGCTCTACGGCCTGCTGGAAGGCGCGCTTTACGGCGACGATGGCAAGATGGAGCAGGCCGACGGCCGCACCGCTATCCGTGTCATAGAATTTGACGTGGCTGCCAAGAAGTGGACCGGCCGCTCCTGGCTCTATCCGTTCGCGGAAAAGGGCGTGGCGATCGGCGACTTCAACATGATCGACGCGACGACGGCGCTCGTCATCGAACGCGACAATGGTGCCGGCACCAAGGACAGGGCTTGCGCCGATCCCAAACAGCCGAAGGCGGATTGCTTCGACGCCCCTGCCGAACTGAAGCGGGTCTACAAGATCGAGTTCAACGATGCAAATGTCGGCAAGGCGGTGCGCAAGATCGGTTATATCGATCTTCTCAACATCCAGGATCCGGACAACAAGAAGAAGGCGGGCTCCAAGGACGGCGTCTATGACATGCCCTTCGTGACGATTGAGAATGTCGATCAGGTCGATGCTACGCACCTGATCATCGGCAATGACAACAACCTGCCTTTCTCGGCCGGACGCGCCGTGGACAAGGCGGACAACAACGAGTTCAGCCTGATCGAAGCCGGCGAATTCCTGTCGGCAAAGTAGAAGAAGACCGTTCTCAATAAGCAAAAGCCCCGGTATTTGGCCGGGGCTTTTTTTGGGCTACCTGTCGTTCGGCACCTGGATGATGTGGCGATCGAGAAGCTTGAGGCTGCGGTCCGGCTGGATCCTGTAGATTTCCCGGTAATCGTAGCCACCGCTGTAGAACTGGTGGAAGACGGGGCTGCCAACTGGCGCCTTCTGCAGTTTCGTTCGCGGCTGACCGCCATAGGTGATGCTACCGGGAATGGGTTCGATGGCAAACGCTGCAGGCGCACCGGCAAGCGCTGCCAGAACGGCAGCGGCAATAACCTTTTTCATGATCATATTCCTTGGGATTTGACAGCCGGTATCACGTCCGGCTTATCCCCAAGATGGTCACGGCGCCGCTTCTCTGCAACCAAACAAAGGTGACCGCAGCGTTCCGCTTTTATGAACAATGGCCGCCATCTCATCCCGGGAGCAGCGACAACGGCCGACCGTCTATTCGAACCTGAAGGCCAGACGCTTGCCGGTTAGTTTCGCCAGCTGCTGCAACCGCCCCTCCAGCCGTTCGCCCTCGAAATCCCGATAAGCAGGCGGCACCACGAATTCCAGATCGAGATCGGGATCGGCAGACGGGCGGAAGCTCAGATTGTTGACGATGCCAGGCATAGAGGCAGAAAACAGATACACGACGCGCAGAAGGCCGCCCAGAAGTTTGGCGAGATCGAGCAGACGCGGTGTGGCGATCGTTGCAAGCTGCCCCGTCGCGCCGTCGTCGCTCAAACCCTCGAAGCGGTAATAGTTGGCAAGCGCCAGATAGGCCCGGCCCGCATGGGTGATCCCCACGAAGGACGAGTGGGCAATGACATTGAGGGCCTGCATTGCACGGTAATCCGGATGCGCGCGCCAGCTGATATCAGCAAGCAGGCAAGCTGCTTGCCGGTAGCGGCTTTCCTCTTCTGTCTCTGAAATACCAAACACCGCCACCATGCGACCCGTCCAGTCGGCTAGTTCGCGCGCATGTTCGGGCGAGCGGGCCCGCAGAATGGCGAGCTGGTCTGCCGCGACGAGAAGCGGGTCGCTGTCGCGCTCCTCCTGCGGGAGCAGCGAGTAAAGATAGCCTTCGCGAACGCCTTGGGCGGAGAAGGTCACCTTGGCCGGCTTCATCACGCTCAGGACCTCCTGCATCGCGACCGCGCCAAAGGGCAGCAGCAGGCGACGGCTCTTGGAGACCGCCTGCCACGCAGGGTCCTTGGAATCCTTTGCGGCGATCACGTCGTCGAGGAATTTCTGCATCTCGTCGAGCGGCATTTCGTAGCCCTGCATCATGTGCAGCGGATATTTGGTGATCTCCATGTGAAGCTTGGCGATGTTGCGCCAGGTGCCGCCGACGGCATAAAACGTGCGGCCAGCCCCCTGTTCCAGAAAGCGTGCGGTGTTCACGTGCTTGCGGGCGAAGGTGCGCGCCTTCGACACCGAGTTTCCGGAGGATTCCGATAGCCGCAAACCGCCGAGCGGCAGCGTGATGCCGCGCCCGAATTCCTTGCCGCGAATGTCGATGAGTTCAAGCGAGCCACCACCCAGGTCGCCGGCAATGCCGTCGACATCGTGGAAACCGCTGATGACGCCGAGAGCCGAATAGCGGGCTTCCTCCTCGCCGGATAGGACCTGAGGCTTTTGGCCGAGGATTTGCTCGACAGCGCGGATGAATTCCGGACCGTTGGAGGCTTCACGCGCGGCAGCGGTGGCGAGCACATAGACCTCGCCGGCGCGCGCCTGGATCGACAGCGCCCGGAACCGCTTCAAGGCGGCAAGCGCCCGTTCCACCGCTTCGTCGTCCATCCGCCCATTGGAGCCAAGGCCCTTTCCGAGCCCGCACAAGACCTTCTCGTTAAAAAGCACGGTCGACGCGCGCGACAGGCCTTCGTAGATGACCACCCGGACGGAGTTCGAGCCAATATCGATGACGGAGACAGGAGCTATTCCCGGAAGGCGCCCCTGGGCTTCAGATCGTACCATATTGCCTATTTCTTGACTGGCTATTTCTTGCGTCCGGACATCACGCCCGCAATCAGCTTCGGAGCGCTCGATTTCAAGGCTTCTCCGCGGCCGGACAGGCTCGGATTGGTCATGAAATAATGTTGCGCGTTGAACGGTTCCTCGCCTTTGCGCACCTCCATGCGCCTGGATGTGCCGTCGGCCAATATCTCGTAGCTCTGCTGGTTGTCAATCAAGTTGCCCAGCATAATCTGGGATACCACCTGCTCATGCACCGTCGGGTTCATCAGCGGCACAAGGGTTTCCACCCGCCGGTCGAGGTTGCGGGGCATCATGTCGGCCGAACCGATGTAAAGAAGCGATTTATCCGACGGGAGGCCGTAGCCGTTGCCAAAGCAGAATATGCGGCTGTGCTCGAGGAAGCGGCCGACGATCGACTTGACCCGGATATTGTCGGAAAGCCCAGCCACCTGCGGCCGCAGGCAGCAGATGCCGCGCACAACCAGATCGATCTCGACGCCGGCCCGGCTGGCCCGATAAAGCGCATCGATGATCTCCGGGTCTACCAGCGAATTCATCTTCATCCAGATCGCCGCAGGCTTGCCGTTCTGGGCGTGGCAGGTTTCTTCCTCGATGTGGCGCAGGATGCGCGGCCGCAACGTATAGGGGGAAACTGCCAGCTTCATGCTCTCGGTTGGTTCGCCATAGCCGGTGATGAAGTTGAAGATGTTCGCCATATCATGGGCGATCTTCGGATTGCAGGTGAAGAAGGACAGGTCGGTATAAATCTTCGCGGTGACTGGATGGTAGTTGCCGGTGCCAAGGTGGCAATAGGTCCGCAGCTTGCCGTCCTCGCGACGCACGACCATGGACATCTTGGCATGCGTCTTCAATTCGATGAAGCCGAAGACCACCTGCACGCCGGCCCGTTCCAGATCGCGTGCCCAGCGGATATTGGCTTCCTCGTCGAACCGTGCCTTGAGCTCCACGAGGGCCGTCACCGACTTGCCCATTTCGGCCGCATCGATCAACGCCCGGACGATCGGGCTGTCGTTCGAGGTTCTGTAAAGCGTCTGCTTGATCGCCAGCACATCCGGGTCGCGGGCCGCCTGGATCAGGAATTGCACCACCACGTCGAAACTCTCATACGGATGGTGGACCACCATGTCTTTTTCGCGGATAGCGGCAAGGCAATCGCCGGCATGTTCGCGAACGCGCTCCGGAAAGCGGGCATTGTAACTTTCGAATCGCAAATCGTCCCGCGGCGCCTTGGCAATCTCGGACAGCGTGTTGAGGGCGAGCAGTCCGGGCAGAACTGCGACGCGGTTATCCGGAACGCCTAGTTCCTGCACCACGAACTGGCGAAGCGAGGCAGGCATTTCCGAATCCGTCTCGATTCGGATGACTTTACCGCGTCGACGCCGCTTCAACGCCGTCTCAAAGAAGCGCACCAGGTCTTCGGCCTCTTCCTCGACTTCGATATCGCTGTCGCGGATGATCCGGAAGGTACCGGCACCCCTCACCTCATATCCGGGGAAGAGCCGGTCGGTGAACATGCCGACCACGTCTTCCAGCGTCACATAACGGATCGTATTGCCTTCATCCGGAAGGCGGATGAAGCGGTCGAGCGTCGTCGGCAGGCGCAACAGGCCGGTCATCGGCTCCTTGCCATGCTTGCTGTGAAGCTGCAGCCCCATGGAGAAGCCGAGGTTGGGGATGAAGGGGAACGGGTGTGCAGGATCAATCGACAGCGGCGTCAGGACCGGAAAAAGCTCATCTTCAAAGGCACCGGCCAGCCAGTGCTTGTCCTCGGCCGACAAAGCCGCTGGACGAACGATGAGGATATCCTCCTGCGCCATATATTGCTGCAGCACGGCCAGCGACGCCTGCTGTTCCATCTGCAGGTTGTCGATCTCCTGGAGAATGAAATCGAGCTGCTCGGCCGGCGTCTTGCCATCAGGGCTGCGCACGACAATGCCCTGACGGACCTGACCCTCAAGGCCGGCCACACGCACCATGAAGAATTCATCGAGATTGGTGGCCGAAATGGACAGGAAGCGGACGCGCTCCAGCAATGGGTGCGCGACATTCAAGGTTTCTTCGAGAACCCGGCGGTTGAACTGCAGCCAGGAGAATTCCCGGTTGATGAACCGGTCCGGACTCGTCAGCAAATCCTCGGCAGCCTCGACCGGAACCGGCAGCGTCTGCGGGGCTTCCGTCGTCATCGTGTCCATTTCATCCACCTCTGAGCTCCTCATCAGATCCTTGTAACCTATGGAAGCGGAACCACAAGCTCGACCACGAAACGGCTGTCGTCAATCCTCGGTTCCAGCGGTTCCAGCGGTTCCGACGTCGTTCAGAACCTCGGCGGCCAAAGCTCGGGTGATCCGCGTGCCGCGTGCCAGCGCCAGCCGGTCCAGCCGGTCGACAATGGTCTGCGCGGCACCGAGCGACCGCTCCATGCGGTTGACGATGTAGAAGACAAGTTTGTCATCAATATAAAGTTGGCGGTCTGAAAAGAGCTTGACGATGACCTGCGCCAGCAGTTCCTCGTCCGGCTCGCCGATTTCCACAACCGTTGCCGCCTTCAGCCGGGACTTGAGATCCGGAAGGCCGACCGGCCAGGACATCGGCCAAAGCCGCGATGTCATCAGCAGGCTATGGCCGTGCTGGCGGACGCTGTTGATGACGTGAAACAGCTCGGTCTCGTCAAACCCTCGACGCTCCGCATCCTCGAACAGGACCGGCCCCGCCGCCGCAAGCGCCGACGCCTGCCCGCCCGCGAGCGGGTGGATATCGGTGGCCCCTGCCCGCTCCCGCCAGATATGCGCGAGATGCGATTTGCCAGAGCCGACCGGACCCGCCAGCACCACGATCGGCGATGGCCAGGACGGCCAATCATCAACGATTGCGACGGCAGCGGCGAGCCGCGCCGAGACCAGCAGGTCATCGCGGCCCTTGGCGGCATCGTGGGTAAATTGCAGCGGCAGTTGTTCGTTCTTTCGCCGCTCGCGCTCGTTGGGTCCGGTCATTGCTCCGTCCGCGAAGTAATCGCCGGTCGCGCTTGGCTGTGCTCCAGCCCGGGCACAGCCTGATCCTCCCACGGGAGATCGACGGAGCGGCCGTAATAGATGTCGCTGTCGAGATATCTGGAGATCGCAAAGCGGACCAGCACCCCGACGACCGCCGCCGCTGGAACTGCGACAAGAAGCCCAACGAAGCCGAACATGGCGCCGAAAGCAAACAAGGCAAACATCAGCCAGACCGGATGAAGCCCGACACTTTCGCCCACCAGCTTCGGCTGAAGAATATTGCCTTCGATGAACTGGCCGGAAAAGAAGACGCAAGCGACTGCAATGATCCAGCCATAGTCCGGCCAGAACTGCACCAGCGCAATGCCGACCGAAAGCACCAGCCCAACCGTGGAGCCGATATAAGGAATGAAGCTGATCATGCCGCTGACAAAGCCGATCAGCAGGCCGAAATTCAGCCCGACCAGCGAAAGGCCGACGGCGTAATAGATGCCGAGGATGAGGCAGAGCGAGCCCTGGCCGCGGATAAAGCCGGCAACGGAGCCATCCATCTCCCGGGCGATTTCCCGCACGACGACGACCTGATCGCGCGGCACCCAGCTATCGACCTTGGCGACCATCCGGTCCCAATCAAGCAGGAGGTAGAAGGCGACGACAGGCGTGACGATCAACAGCGACACGACGTCGAGGATTGCCTTGCCGGAATTCCAGATCTGCGCAAACAGGGTGCCGATGAAGCCGGCGCCCTGGCTCAGCACGTCGGAAAAGTTCTGCTTGACGGTCTCGATCTGGGCGCTGACCCATCCCGGCAGGAACGAATTCTGCGGGCTCGATATGATCTGCTGGAGCTGCGAGATATAGCCGGGAAGTGCGGCTGCGAACTGGGTGAACTGGTTGACGATGATCGGGATCACCAGCATCAGCGACAGGGCGAAGACGAGCACGAAGCAAACGAGGATGACCACCGTCGCCATGATCCGGCTGAGGCCGCGGCGCTCCAGCCAGTCGGCCACCGGATCGAGAAAATAAGCAAGCGCCATGCCGGCCACGAAGGGTAGGAGAATGGTGCGGAAGAACCAGAGAAACAGGACGAAGACGAGGAGCACGCCGACCCAAAACAGGATATGGCGTCGCAAGCTCGCACCACTGATATGGTATGGCATTTCTGCTCCTGTGTTTTCTCTGCTGCAGCATCAGCGCATATGAGCGGCGGCGCAGGTCAGGTCAAGGCTGCATTTTGAGCAGCTGTAAGGCCTGTGAAAAGCCTTCAAAAGCCGCCGCAACGCTTGCATATCAAGGCGCGCCGTGCAATTGCGGGCCGCTATTGGATCCCTTTGGAGATATGCGATGAGCGAGGCGGGCAAAAACGGTCTCACCTATAGCGATGCCGGTGTCGATATCGATGCAGGCAATCTGATGGTGGAAAAGATCAAGCCGGCCGTGCGCTCCACCCGCCGCCCCGGCGCCGATGGCGAGATCGGCGGCTTTGGCGGGCTGTTCGATCTCAAGGCTGCAGGCTTTACCGACCCCATTCTGGTTGCCGCCAATGACGGCGTAGGCACCAAGCTGAAGATCGCCATCGATGCAAATTTCCACGATACGGTCGGGATCGACCTCGTCGCCATGTGCGTCAACGATCTTGTCGTGCAGGGCGCTGAACCGCTGCTCTTCCTCGATTATTTCGCCACCGGCAAGCTGGACCCCGACCAGGGGGCGGCGATCGTTTCCGGCATTGCCGCCGGATGCCGTGAGGCAGGCTGCGCACTGATCGGCGGCGAAACGGCCGAAATGCCCGGCATGTATTCCGACGGCGACTATGACCTTGCCGGCTTTGCCGTCGGCGCGGCGGAGCGCGGTCAGTTGCTGCCGGTCGGTGATATTGCTTCCGGCGACGTCATCCTCGGCCTTACCTCGTCGGGCGTCCACTCGAACGGCTTTTCGCTGGTGCGCAAGATCGTTGACCTATCGGGGCTTGCCTGGGATGCGCCGGCCCCCTTCCGCGAAGGCGCCACGCTGGGCAAAGCCCTGCTGACGCCGACCCGCATCTATGTGAAGCCGCTCTTGAAGGCGATCCGGCAAACGGCCGCGCTGAAGGCGCTGGCCCATATCACCGGCGGCGGTTTTCCGGAAAACATTCCGCGTGTGCTGCCGAAGAACCTCGCAGCCGAAATCAATCTCGATTCCATTCCTGTGCCACCCGTCTTCTCCTGGCTGGCCAAAGTCGGCGGCGTCGAGCCCAAAGAAATGCTGCGGACCTTCAACTGCGGCATTGGCATGATCATCGTGGTTTCAGCCGAGAATGCCCAAACGGTCAGCGAGATTCTCACCACCGAAGGTGAGATCGTCGTGCCGCTCGGCCGCATGGTGGAGCGTGCCGAAGGCGGCCCTGGCGTCATCTATCAGAGCAATCTCGGTCTATGAGCGGAGCCTCGGCCGGAGCGCAACGCAAGCGCGTCGCCGTCTTCATTTCCGGCGGCGGCTCCAACATGCTTTCGCTTGCCGATGCCTGCGCGGCTGAGGATTTCCCGGCGGAAGTGGTTGCGGTTGTTTCCGACAAGGCGACGGCTGGCGGCATTGCCAAGGCTGTAGCGCGCGGCCTGAAGACGCTCGTCTTGGAGCGCAAGGATTTTGCCGGAAAGGCCGAACACGAAGCGGCAATCCTTGCCGCACTCGACGAGATCCAGCCGGACATCATCTGCCTTGCAGGCTATATGCGGCTGATTTCCGGCGACTTCATCAGCCGCTACGAAGGCCGGATGCTCAACATCCACCCTTCCCTGCTACCGCTGTTTGCCGGCCTCCATACCCATCAGCGCGCCATAGATGCGGGCATGAAAATCGCCGGCTGCAGCGTGCATTTCGTTACCGAGGGCATGGATGAAGGCCCGATCGTCGCGCAAGGCGTGGTCCCTCTGTTGCCCGAGGACACGGCGGACACACTGGCAGCCCGGGTGCTGACCGTGGAGCACAGACTTTATCCGCTGGCGCTCAAACTTCTGGCGGAAGGCAAGGTGCGCATGGAGAACGGCAAGGCCGTGAGAGCCACGGAATCTCCGGCGGACGTAGCTCTGTCGCTGATCTGCGCGTGACGGCTCATTGACGCGTCGCGCAGGTCGCGGCATGATAGCGGCTGGTCCTAAGGAGCACAGCCATGACAATCAAAGTCAATATCGGCGATGCTGACCTTGCCGACTTGATGGCCAAAGTGGAAGCCGGCGAAGATGTCGTGCTTATGCGCGACGGCATCTCGGTGACGCGACTTTCTGCAGTAACGGCACCAGTGGCAAGAAAAGACCTGATTGAAACAATCCTCCTTGAGCGCTCAGGGCGACATCGGGTGACGCAGGCGGAAATCGCTGAATGGAAGGCCATCGGGCGACGCTGATGGCCCTAATCGTGGATGCCTCCGTCGCGCTCGTCTGGTTTCTCCCGGATGAAGAGAGCCCGGTGGCTGATGCAGTGTTGCGGCGACTTAGCGGCGAGCGTGCAGTCGTGCCGGACCTGTTCTGGCATGAGATGCGGAACGTGCTGATCGCGGCCTGTCGACGGCAACGTATCTCGCGCGCCGAGGTCGACCAATCGATGACACGCCTCACTCAGCTGGCACTTGATACTGTTTCGGTATTCGATTCATCCCTCATCCTCGACCTTGCGGAACGGCATCGGCCGACGGCCTACGACGCAGCTTATCTGGCACTCGCGATAGAGGCGAAGCTGCCGCTTGCGACGCTGGACAAGCGGCCGGCGGAGGCTGCCGCGCGTGAAGGTGTGGAAGAACTTCGCTGATCCCTATGCGGTTTCAGGCGGCCGCTGCCTGCAGTCCATGCAGGCTTCCGTCGCTGTAAACAAAGCGGCCGGCGCGGAACGTCGCGCGGATGCGGTGCACGCTGCCCTTCTCCACCACCACCAGATCGGCGCGCTGGCCAACAGCGATCTCGCCGCGGTCGCCAAGACCCGCTGCCCGGGCCGCGTGGGAGGTGGCAATGGCGACCGCCTGCGGCAAGCCTCCGGCTGCGACATCCGCCAGCTTGAAGATTCCCGGTACGAAGGCGGCAGGATGATAATCCGCGGCGATGATAGACAGAAGGCCGGCCTCGGCTGCATCCAGCGCACTGAGATTGCCGGACATGGATTGGCCGCGCAGGGCATTCGGTGCCCCCATCAGCGTCCAGAGGCCTCGGCGGCGCGCTTCGGCAGCGGCCGGCGCCGTTACCGGGAATTCGCTGATGGTCACGCCGAGAGCCGCCATGTCGGCCACCTTTTCGGCGCTATCATCATCGTGGGATGCCAGCGACAGCCTGTGCCTGAGGGCCAGCGCCACGACGTCTTTCAGCTTTGCCTCGATCTGCGGGTTGTCACGCATGGCGATACGCTTTTGGACCATCTCGGCAGCCATCTCCACCGAAATTGCGCGCCGCTCGGAAATGCTGGCGATATAGGCTTCCACATTGTTGTACTGGCCTTGGCCAGGCGTGTGGTCGGTCAGGGAGACCATGTCGACCTCGCCCGCCTCCAGCAATCTTTCAAGCGTCGGCGCGGCACCGATATTGGTGATCTCGTAGCGGGCATGGACACGATGGTCGATCAGCAGGTTGTCACGCAGACGGTTGATGCCCTCGATCAGCGCCGAGGTCGTTTCGAGCGATCGCACCGTGCCGTAAACGCTTTCGGTGGCGAAGGAGACGGCGGCATAGGCGGTGGTGACGCCGGCGGCCGCGAGCTTCTTGTCCAGCTCGTGGATGCCGAAATCGATCGGCATCTGCGCATTCGGCCGTGGCGCGATCTCGCGTTCCACCATGTCGCCATGCAGATCGACGAAGCCCGGCATCAGCAGCCGGCCTTCACCATCCATGGCGGCGCCGGCAACCAGCTCATCGCGGATTTCAGCAATCAAGCCGTCTTCGAGCCGCACCGAGCCTTTGCCCACCACCTCGTTCGGCAAAACGAGGGTGAAATTGGTGAGCCACATGGCTTTCTCCTGAACTGTGCAAGATTGAATAAAAGCTGCGCATAGGCTTTGATCGTGACAATCATATGAAGCGATTGGCCGTTTACTGCATAGCCGCTGATGGCCGCCCTGTCAGGCGGCAATCGATGCGCGGTTGAGCGCCGCCCACTGCAGCAGCATGATCGTCTTGCCGTCGCAGATTTCGCCCGTCTCGATCATGGCGAGAGCGTCGTTCAGCCGGATCTCCAGAACCTCGATGTCTTCATGCTCCTCTTCCAGCCCGCCGCCTTTCTCGATCCGGTCGGACATGTCGATTGGGGCATAGAAGAAGTGGATGATCTCGGTGATTGCACCAGGCGACATGAAAGCCTTGAACAGGAAGCGGACGTCGCGCAGCCGGTATCCGGTCTCCTCCATAGCCTCGCGGCGGATCGCCTCTTCGGGATGATCCTCGTCCAGCAAACCTGCAGGCACTTCGGCCATCCAAGCCGGCTGATCAGTCAGGTAGGCTGGAAGCCGGAACTGCTTCACAAGTACGACCACGTCGCGCTTTGCATCATAGAGCAGGATCGCTGCCGCTTCGCCGCGATGGTAAATCTCGCGCTGCATCCGCTGATGCTTGCCGTCACGATCGATGTAATCAAGCTCGTAAGTGGAAAGCCGGGTCCAACCCTGCGACAGCGTCTTTTCGCTGACGATCTTCACCCGCTCGTTGTCATGCGTCATGCCATGTCCCTGCAAAGCCAAACCTTATTGTCGTGGAAGGCCGCTCCGCCATAGGGCGCCACCGCATCCGCACCCGTCAGCACATTGATCCCTTCGCCATCCAGGTGCTTGCTGTTCGGCCATAAGCCTTCCGCAATCAGCACGCCTGGGCGGGCGCCCGCAGCCAGCTTGGCATGCAGGCGGATCTCGCCGCGGCGGTTACCAAGCCGCACCACATCGCCATCGGCAATTCCAAGGCGGGCTGCATCGCCCGGCTCGATCATCACCTCCGGCCGCCCTTCACGCTCATAGGAGCTATTGGTTTCGGTAAAGGAGGAATTCAAAAAACTGCGGGCCGGCGAGGTCGCGAGCCGGAAGGGATGTTCCGCATCGGCGGACTCGATCACGTCCACCTGGTCCGGAAACTTCGGTAATTGCGCCACCGGTCCCTGCGGACCGACATTGGCCGGCGGCTTGTCCGGCGATGGACCATTGGCCCAGTCCGGGCTGAAGCGGAATTTTCCATCCGGATAGCCGAAGCCCTTGATGTAGTGGGCCGTTTCGAAGTCCGGCTGCGCATCGATCCATTTGTCGCGGGCAAGGTCGTCATAGGAGCCCCAGCCGCTGGCCTTCAGGATGCGGTCGATATGCTGGCGCTCATCCAGGCGAAAGCCCGGGAAATGATCGACGCCGAGACGCTTGGCCAGTTCCTCGATAACGAAGAGATTGGTGCGGACCGTTGGCGGCGGATCCACAAGTTTGGGACCGAGCAGGATGTGGTTCTGGCCGCCCGAGCGATAAAGATCGTCGTGCTCGACAAACATAGTGGCCGGCAGAACGATGTCCGCAACCTCTGCCGTATCCGTCATGAACTGCTCATGGACCGCGACGAAAAGATCATCGCGCATGAACCCTTGGCGTACCAGTCGCTGTTCCGGCGCGACGTTCATCGGGTTGGTGTTCTGGATCAGCAGGGCGGTCACCGGCCCGCCCTGTCTCAGCGCTTCCGGATCGCCGGTCAGCACCCGGCCGATCTGCGACTGGTCAAGCTGGCGGATCTGCGGATCGGCATAGGCCGTTCCCATCAGCTCGGACTTGTTGAGCCGGAAGATTTCACCATTGTTGTGGAAGGCGCCGCCCCCCTCATATTGCCAGGAGCCCAGCACGGTGGCGATTGACAAGGCCGCATGCATAGCCGCCGTGCCGTTGCGCTGACGGGCAAAGCCATAACCGAGCCGGAAGAAACTTCTCTTGGTCGTGCCGACCAGACGCGCAAACGTCTCGATCTCGTTGACAGAAAGGCCGGTGATGGCTGACGCCCATTTCGGCGTTCGCGTCTTCAGATGCGCTTCCAGCCCTGCCGGATCGTCTGCATACAGGTCCATATAGCTGCGGTCCGCATAGCCATCGCGAAAGGCGATATGCATGACGGCGCAGGCGAGTGCCGCATCAGTTCCCGGCCGCACGGTCAGCGCCATGTCGGCCTGCTTCATCGTCGGATTGTCGTAGATGTCGATGACGACGATCTTCGCACCCCGCTCCTTGCGCGCCTTGATCGCGTGGGTCATGACGTTGACTTGGGTGGAGACGGCATTGGTCCCCCAGATCACCACGCAATCGGATTTCGCCATCTCTCGCGGATCTGGACCACGCAGCGCGCCGGTGCCCATCACATAGCCGGTCCAGGCCATATTGGTGCAGATCGTGCCGAAGAAGCCGGAATATTTTTTGGCATGCCGCAGCCGCTCGATGGAATCGCGCTGCACCTGGCCCATCGTGCCGGCGTAAAAATAGGGCCAGACGGCTTCCGAGCCATGCGCCGCCTCGGCCTTGACGAAGGCTTCGGCGACTTCATCCAGCGCCACATCCCATGAGATTTCCTGCCATGTTCCCTCGCCCTTGGCGCCCATGCGGCGTTTCGGCACCATCAGCCGGCCCGGATGATAAAGGCGCTCCGAATAACGCGCGACCTTGGCGCAGATGACGCCGGCCGTATAGCTATTGTCGGGGGCGCCGCGAACCCGGCCAATGCGGCCGTCGGCGGTCAGGTCGACGTCCAGCGCGCAGGCGGACGGGCAATCATGAGGACAGACGGTATGTCCAACGGGATTGTGTCCAAGAGCTGTCGTGGCGGCGGTCTTGGCGGTGATGGGGGTCGCAACGTTCATGGCTTTTCTATATGGCATGCAATAGGCGACAAAAAGTGCGATTTGCAGCGCATCAATTTATTTCACGCGAGACAGCAGCGACCATGAACTACCGGCACATCTATCATGCAGGCAATTTCGCCGATGTTCTGAAGCATGCCGTTCTGGCGCGGCTGGTCCGCTACGCGCAGAACAAGGACAAGGCTTTCCGGGTGCTGGATACCCATGCGGGCACCGGGCTCTACGACCTGTCGTCGGAAGAAGCACAGAAAACCGGGGAATGGCGCGAAGGCATCGGGCGGCTGTTGGAGGCGGAGCTGCCGCCGAAGGTAGCAGACCTGCTCGAACCCTATCTGACGGCTGTTCGGGATTTGAACCCAGAAGGCCAGATCAGGCTCTATCCCGGGTCGCCGAAACTCGTGCGCATGCTGCTTCGTCCGCAGGACAGGCTGTCGGCGATGGAACTGCATCCGGAGGACTTCAACCGGCTGCACAATCTCTTTGAAGGCGACTTTCAGGTTCGCGCCACCGAGCTTGACGGCTGGCTGGCGCTCGGCGCGCATCTGCCGCCAAAGGAAAAGCGCGGCGTCATCCTAGTCGATCCGCCGTTCGAGGAGGAGGACGAATATCGCCGTCTCGCCCAAGGCCTCGCGACTGCCTATCGCCGGTTTCCGGGCGGAACCTACTGCCTCTGGTACCCGATCAAGAAGGGCGCGCCGATCAAGGCTTTCCATGAACAGTTGCAGGCCCTGCAGATCCCGAAAATGCTGTGCGCCGAACTCTCCGTCAAAAGCGACCGGGAAACCGGGCTCAGCGGTTCCGGCCTGATCGTCGTCAACCCGCCGTTCACGCTGAAAGACGAATTGCATACGCTGCTGCCGGCGTTGAAGGCCGTTCTGGCGCAGGATCGCTTTGCTTCGAGCCGCGCCGTCTGGCTGACCGGCGAACAGGCCCCTGCCGAAGAGTAATCCGCGTGGCGTCTTGACCCGACTGGGCTTCCCGACCATGGTGCGCGCATCGGAGGTGAGCACCATGAAACAGCTTATTGCAGCCTTGTTTTTCTCATTCCTTGCCGCCGCGGCATCTGCGCAGGAGCGCCGACTGGAGCGGCCCGGTGATTTCGACTTCTACCTCCTCTCCCTTTCCTGGTCGCCGACATTCTGCAGCTCCGGAAACGGCGGAAAAAACACGCAGCAATGCGGGGCTGACAAGGATTTCCGGTTCATCGTCCATGGTCTTTGGCCGCAGAAGGAAAAGGGCTATCCCGACTTTTGCGAAACTAAGGAGCCGAAGCGGGTTCCGGCGGAGCTCGGCCGCACGCTTTTCGACATCATGCCCTCGATGGGCCTGATCGGCAATGAATGGCGCAAGCACGGCACCTGCACCGGGCTCAGCCAACAGGATTATTTTGCGCTGGTGAGAAAAGCCCAGCAGAAGGTGCGGATTCCTGCGGACCTCGATCAGAGCAAGAGCGCTTTGACGCTGTCGCCTGACGAGATCGAGGATAAGTTCGTGGCCGCCAATGCCGGCCTCAGCCGCGCCGGCATGTCGACAAGCTGCCGGGGCCGCCAGTTTGCCGAAGTCAGGATCTGCCTCACCAAGGACCTGCAGTTTCGCGAATGCGCCGAAGTCAACAAGGATAGTTGCTCTGCCGGATCGGTGACCCTGCCTCCGGCTCGCTGAAGATTACGCATGAGGATGATTTGATGAAGTTGCTTTATTCCCCCGCCTCCCCTTATTCGGCCAAGGTGCGCATGGCCGCACGTCATCTCGGCATCGAGATCGCCGAAGTGAAGACGGACACCACCAATGCACCGCCGGAACTGCTGAACAACAATCCGCTGGCCAAGATCCCGGTGCTGATCCGCGATGGTGATTCGCCGATCTATGACAGCATTGCCATCATGCACTTCCTGGACCGGAAATCGGGCGGCAGGCTCTATCCTGCAAAGGACGACAAGCGAACCCAGGCGGAAGTGCTTGAAGCGCTCTGCGACGGCATCATGGACAGCCTGCTGGCCATCGTCTATGAGCGCCGGTTCCGGCCGGAGGAAAAGATCCATCAGCCCTGGATCGACAGGCAGTGGGACAAGGTTGTCCGCGGGCTGGATCATCTGGAGGCCAAGCTTCCCAAGACCGGCAAAAAGCTGCATGGCGGGCATTTCGCGTTGGCGGCGATGATCGGCTATCTCGACCTGCGTTTCAACGGACAATGGGCGGAAGGCCGTCCCGAACTTGCGTCCTGGCCGGATGCCTTTGCCAAGCATTTTGCCGACTATGCTTCAATGAAAGCTGCAGCCTGACCTTGCGAACAAAAAAAGCCCGGATCGAAATCCGGGCTTGTTTTTCGAAACCGTGCGAGGCTTAAAACTTCACGCCGATACCAACCTTGACGCTGTGATCGTCGAAGCCCTTGGAAACCGAACCGGAGTCGAGGTCGTAACGATCGGTGCCGAAGTCGGTGTAACGGTATTCGACACGTGCCGTGATGTTGCTGGTGACGAAAGCTTCCGCACCAACGCCAACCGTGTAACCGACCGAGGTGTTGCTGTCGGACGAAGTGCCGTCCTTGAGCTCGTTGTCCTGAAGAGCGACACCGGCCGTACCGTAGATCATGAAGGGGTTCATGTCGTAACCGATGCGACCACGGACCGAGCCGTTTGCGCCGGCTTCGCCGCGGTAGCCTTCGATCGTGGTGTTTTCGTTGCCGTTATAGCCGACATCGGCTTCGATACCGTAAACGATCTGACCAGACTGCCAGTTGTAACCGGTGAAGGCACCTCCGCCAAGCGCGCCGTCGCGGTCGCCGGCGCCGCCGAAACGACCCCAGTCATAAGCGCCGTAACCACCGAGGTAGAAGCCCTGCCATGTTGCAGCCGGAGCTGCTTCTTCGACCGCGACCGGAGCCTGAGGAATCTGATCAACGGCATCAGCGGCATTGGCCGCGGAGATCGCGATAAAGCTGGCAGCCGAGGCCAGAAGGGTAGCGATGAGGATACGCATACAAATTTCTCCTTTTACTGCTGTGCCGGGAACTCGTCGCAAAAACATATTGGCGACGGCTTTGTTCCCTGCCCGCTGAAAGTGAATTTGGCTGCCAATTGAGGATTTGAAAGAGCCGAAATGTGAATTGATTGTGGCCACGTGACGGCTAAATCTGGATGTTGCTCCGCCGCAACATGTATATCATTAACCTTACTAAACTACTAACGGAAGCATTAACCTTTTTACATTGCTTAAATACTTCTTACCATCGAAGCAAAACTAGGTCAATCCGACTGCTAAAAGCTGGAGACTGGCCGCAGGCGCTTCGAGTTGATCTTATTGGCTTAGATGAACGCCGCGGCTGGCCACCTTTGCACAAGGATCTAACTTCGAGTCGCCAGCAACGACCCCACAATCCGGGTGCCAAGGCGGTAAACTTCTGCCCAATTTTCGTTTCTCTGACCAGCCGAACTTGCCGCCCCACAGCTCCGCAGCGTCGCCGCCGCCTATCGGGCATCAGTGGCCGACGCTTCCAAACTAGGGTCGCAATCATTATCTCTCTTGAAATATATCCTGGCGCGATTCGCCTCGGCTGACATCCCGGCCCTGTCCGGGACCCGAACCGATGGCGCGCAAAGACCGGACCCGCGGGCGCTCGGTATCTGGTGGAGAGTGATTGGAATGAATGGAACGAAGCTGCCCGACGGCGGCGTTCTTTACGACGAGATGGAAGATGATGACGACGAGGCTCTTTTACCCGAGCCTAGTCCCGGTACTGCTTCGTCCATCGAGTGGAACGAAGCGCTCCGGAACGAGAGCGGCCTGAAGGGTGCCGAACTCATCGCGGAGTTCGTCAAGCACCTGCCGAATGCGCCGGGCGTTTATCGCATGTTCAACGACGCCGACGACGTGCTTTATGTCGGCAAGGCTCGCAGCCTCAAGAAGCGCGTCAGCAACTATGCCCAGGGTCGGCTTCACTCAAACCGTCTCGCCAAGATGGTGCGCGAAACCACGCATATGGAATTCGTCACGACGCGGACGGAAACCGAAGCGCTGCTGCTCGAGGCCAACCTCATCAAGCGCCTGCGGCCGCGCTACAATGTGCTTTTGCGTGACGACAAGTCTTTTCCCTACATCATGATCACCGGCGATCACCGCGCACCGGCCATCTTCAAGCATCGCGGCGCGCGCGCCCGCAAGGGATCCTATTTCGGCCCCTTTGCTTCCGCCAGCGCCGTCGGCCGCACCATCAACTCGCTGCAGCGCGCCTTTCTGTTGCGCACCTGTACCGACAGTGTCTTCGAAGCCCGCACCCGCCCCTGCCTGCTCTACCAGATCAAGCGCTGTTCCGGCCCCTGCACTCGCGAAATCAGCGACGAAGGCTATGCGGAGCTGGTGAGCGAGGCGCAAGATTTCCTGTCCGGCAAGAGTCAGGCGGTCAAGGCCACCATTGCCAGCCAGATGGCGGAGGCTTCCGAGGATCTCGATTTCGAGCGGGCTGCGATCTACCGCGACCGGCTTTCCGCCTTGTCCCATGTGCAGAGCCACCAGGGCATCAACCCGGCAGGCGTCGACGAGGCGGATGTGTTCGCTATCCAGCATCAGGGCGGGCTGTCCTGCATCCAGGTCTTCTTTTTCCGCACCGGGCAGAACTGGGGCAACCGCGCCTATTTCCCGAAGGCCGACCCGCAGCTGACGGGCGCCGAGGTTCTGAACGCGTTTCTGGCGCAGTTTTACGACGACAAGCCCGTGCCGCGGCAGATCCTCCTTTCGGAACAGGTCGAGGAGCAGGACCTGATGGCCACGGCTTTTTGCGAAAAGGCCGGCCACAAGGTGACGATTTCCGTGCCGCAGCGGGGCGAGAAGAAGGATCTGGTTGAGCATGTGCTGGCCAATGCCCGCGAAGCGCATGGCCGTAAGCTGGCCGAAACAGCCTCTCAGGCGCGCCTGCTGCAGGGCATGGCCGAGACCTTTTCGCTTCCCTACGTGCCGCGCCGCATCGAAATCTACGACAATTCCCACATCATGGGCACCAACGCCGTCGGCGGCATGGTCGTGGCCGGGCCGGAAGGCTTCCTGAAGAACCAGTACCGCAAGTTCAACATCAAATCGACCGAGATCACCCCCGGCGACGATTTTGGCATGATGCGCGAGGTGATGACCCGCCGCTTTTCCCGCCTCCTGAAGGAAGAGGGCATTCCGGATCGCAGTGCCGGCGCTGCCCTTAATTCCGAGGATGCTGCGGACGCTGCCTTTCCTTCCTGGCCGGATGTGATCCTGATCGACGGGGGCCAAGGGCAGATGACGGCTGTGCGCGGCATACTCGATGAACTCGGTATCCGAAACGTGGTGACCGCCATAGGCGTCGCCAAGGGCGTCGACCGCGACGCGGGTCGTGAACGCTTCTTTGCTGACGGGCGCAGCGACTTTTCGCTGCCGCCGCGCGACCCGGTTCTTTATTTCGTCCAGCGCATGCGCGACGAGGCCCATCGGTTCGCGATCGGTTCCCACCGGGCGCGCCGCAAGAAGGAGATGATCCGCAACCCGCTCGACGAGATTTCCGGCATCGGTCCCGGCCGCAAGCGCAAGCTGCTGCAGCATTTCGGCACGGCCAAGGCCGTGTCACGCGCCGGCCTCAATGATCTCATGGCGGTGGAAGGCATTTCCGAGGCCGTTGCCAAGCAGATCTATAACCATTTCCATGAGAATCGGGCCGGCTAGGCATTTGCCGAGCCAAGCTCGCAAAAAAGCCGCGCGTGCATGTTGACGCTCGCCCTTCCAGGCCTCAACTAGAGGCAAACGCAAGTACAGGTCTGCCATGGCATCGCGCGCATACAATATCCCCAATCTGCTCACCTATGCCCGCATTCTGGCCGTGCCGGTCATCGTCCTGTGCTTCTTCGTGGAAGGGAAGCTGGAAAGCTCCGATTTCGCCCGATGGGCGGGCTTCTGGATCTTCGCCGTTGCCTCGATCACCGATTACCTCGACGGCTACCTGGCGCGGATCTGGAACCAGACGTCCAATATCGGCCGCATGCTCGATCCGATCGCCGACAAGCTCCTCGTCGCAGCCGTGCTACTGTTGCTAGCAGCCGACCAGACGATTGCCGGCTGGTCGCTCTGGGCAGCGATCACCATTCTTTGCCGCGAAATTCTCGTTTCCGGCCTGCGCGAATATCTGGCGGCGCTGAAGGTTTCGGTCCCGGTGACGCGGATCGCCAAGTGGAAGACGACCATTCAGATGGTGGCGATCGCCTTTTTGCTGGCCGGTCCGGCGGGCGATCAAGTGCTGCCGCACACGACGCAGATCGGCATCGGCCTTCTTTGGATCGCCGCCATCCTGACATTCTACTCCGGCTACGACTATTTCCGCGCCGGCGTCAAACATCTGGTGGACGAGGAATGAGTGTCAAACTCGTTTATTTCGCCTGGGTGCGCGAGCGGATCGGCAAAGGGGAAGAAGAGATCGAGCTGCCGGACAGCGTCGTCACGGCCCGAGACCTGCTCCATCACCTGAAGACCCTGGGTGAGGAATATGAGAACGCCCTGCAATATCCCGAGGTGATCCGGGTCGCGGTTAACCAGGAGCATGTGGAGCATTCGGAAAAGATCGCTGGGGCAAGGGAAATCGGCATATTCCCGCCCATGACGGGTGGGTGAAGCGGTGAGCGTCGTCCCGACCATCCGTGTCCAATCCCGCGACTTCGACCTGCAGGAGGAGATCTCGGCCTTGACCGCCGGGCGTCGTGACATCGGCGCCGTGGTGACCTTTACCGGTCTCTGCCGTGACGAACAGGGTGCGCTTTCCGCCTTGGAACTCGAGCATTATCCGGGCATGGCGGAAGCAGAAATGCAGCGCATCGGCAGGCTTGCCCTGGAGCGGTTTTCGCTAATGGGTCTGACCGCCATCCACCGCTACGGAAAGATCCTGCCCGGGGAAAACATCGTCCTCGTCATCGCTGCCTCCCCGCATCGCCAGGCCGCCTTCGACGGCGCCAATTTTGTGATGGACTTCCTCAAGACATCTGCGCCCTTCTGGAAGAAGGAGCATGCGCAGGACGGCACCGCCCGGGACTGGGTGGCCGCAAAGGATGCCGATGATACCGCCCGCGACAAGTGGCGGTGATGTGTCGACAAGCCTCGCGGAAGTTTCTCGCTAAAGCCCTGCGCGCATGAAAAAAGCCGGGACTTTCATCCCGGCCTCTTTGCTTGATATCGGAGTAATCAGCCGACGATTTCAGTTTCCGAGAACCAGTAGGCGATTTCCTGGGCAGCGGTTTCCGGAGCGTCCGAGCCGTGTACCGAATTCTCGCCGATCGACAGGGCGTGGGTCTTGCGGATCGTGCCTTCGTCGGCATTAGCCGGGTTCGTGGCACCCATGATTTCGCGGTTCTTGAGGATGGCGCCTTCGCCTTCCAGGACCTGAACAACGGTCGGGCCGGAGGTCATGCCTTCAACCAGTTCGCCGAAGAAGGGGCGCTCCTTGTGAACGGCGTAGAAGCCTTCGGCTTCGCGCTTGCTCATCCAGACGCGCTTCGACGCGATGACGCGCAGGCCGGCGTCCTCGAGCATCTTGGTGATCGCACCGGTGAGGTTGCGCTTGGTGGCATCGGGCTTGATCATCGAAAACGTGCGTTCAATCGCCATGTCTTTATCCTTTATTTCGCAGGGAAAGTGGGCGGTGTTTACCCGCCCCATTCAGTGGAAACAAGGGGGTTTGGCCAAATTCACGCCGCTGTCACATGACGTCCTATGCCATTGTGCAGGTCGAGGCAGCGTTCGAACCATAGTGCGACCGGATCATCCTCGGAAAACACCTTGGCACCTGCGGTGATCCGCATCCATTGCAGCGCGCCGAACAGAATGTAATCGGCAAACAAGGGCGTCTCTCCGCCGATGAAGTCCTGATATTGTAGCGTATGGCGGATGGGCTTCAGCTTTTCGGCAAAGCCGTCGATTTCGGCTTGGCGGGCAGCGTCTATCTCTTCCAGCGTTCTGCCGAAAAGGGCTTCGCGGCTCCGGCGAAAATCGACCTGATCCTTTTCGCCGAGCATGTCATGGATGTCCTTGACGGCAATCCGGGCGATGGCGGAATGCACCACCATCTGGGAAAAGCCTTCGACAAAGCGGGCGAGCGCCTTGCCGCCCTCGCCGCCGAACAAGGTCGGCCGATCCGGATAGGTCTGCTCCAGATACAGCGCAATCTCAAAGCTGTCGCGGATGAGCTCGTTGCCGTCCCGCAGGATCGGCACGGTTTTGGAAAAGCCGCCCTCAATCGTGGGGATCTCGGTAAAGGGCATAGGACGCTCGGTGAAATCCAGCTGCTTGTGGGCCAGGGCCTGCACCACTTTCCAGCAATGCGGTGAAAACGGCCGGCTTTCGTCGGCGCCACACAGCGAATAGAGGATACGGGTCATGATGGCGTCCTTCTTCAATTGCGTCTGAATCAGGACAGTTGGCGCAAGGCGCCCGGGAATCCAGTCAATAAAATCGATCGCCCGCATCAACAAAATAGAGCGAAGCCGTGATCATGCATGATTTCCACGAAGTTCAACCTTGAACACGCTCAAAAGGAATGCCGGCGTCCGGACGCCGGCATTCCTCCGCTCCCTCCCCTCGGACCCTCAGGCTTCCACGAACTGGTTCTGCTGTGTGAAGCGGACCTGGATATCGGTCACGCCGGCGAACGCGACTTCGAAGGCAGAGGACGAAATGGCCGTATCGATCACCTGTCCCTGGATGAAGGAACCAGCGATGATGTAATATTTCGGCTTCGGCGTGAACTGGTAAAGAAGGTTCGGCTCCAGCTGAACGGCGACGGCCGCCCTGCCCGCCATTGCGATACCGACATTGACGCTCATCTGCAGGCTGGCCTGCTGGACGGTGCTGGGAATGGTGTTGTCGGCCTGAGCAAGAATCAAACCAGGTGTGCCGCTCGTGGGATTGGTTGGGAAACCGGGCGCTCCGTTCGGAAACGGCCCCTGATAGGTGACGTTGACCGCATTGTGGTCATTGATCAGGACATCGACCTTGCTCGCCGTCTGAAACGAGCGGGGATTCAGCGTCGTTCCGAGGTTCTGGATGTAGCCCGCGGTTACCGCATAATCGATCGTCCACTTGAATTGTGAGGTGCTCGGATTGTCGGGGCTGCCGGAGGCCGCTCCGCCGATCATCCAGGCCAGTGATACCGGGTCGATCGACGGACCAACGATATCGGGTATGGTCTGGAACAGTGCGAACTGCTGAAACTTGGCGTTCTCGTTCAGCACCGTCAGTGAATAAGGCTGGCCCATCGGCGCCGCCAGCTGTGCGCTTATGAGAGCTTGTCCCATCAGTAGTGTCATGTTCCCACTCCTCGATTGTAACCGGCCGACCGCACTATGCGGACCTGGTCCGTGCCGGGCGATGCCCGTTCGGCGTGGTATTCACCCGCCGCAACCACAACCTAGGATACTTATTTTCTGGAATATGTTCCGTGAGTGACAACTTATGTTTGCGTCGGTGATAAAAAATGGACCCTGCACTTGGGCATGGTTGGAACCGCGGATGGCCAGTTGAATGAGACCGATCAGCAGTCAAAAAATCATCGAAGAAATCAGGAGCGTTGAAATCTTCAAGCAGATCGACCCCGCTATCTTCAAGTTATTGATCGAGAAATCCCATGTCAGCGCCTATCGGGACGGTCACGCCTTGTTCTTTTCGGGGGACGAGTGTCTTCATCTCCAAATCATCATTTCCGGCGGCGTGCAGCTGCACTTCGCATCGCAAGAAGGCGCTGAAGTCATCTTCTCAGAAATGCAATCAGGGGATGTGCTCGGCGAAGTCGAAATGACGCTCGACTGCCGGCACTCGTTCAATGCCGTGGTCTGCGGCAAGACAAGATTGCTCGAGATCGACCGGAAGACCTTCAGGGAACTAGCAAAGGTTCCGCAGATCTCGTCCTTCCTGATCCGTGCAGTCGCTCGCAAGCTTCACCAAACAACGGCCTTTGCGGAAGGCATGGCTCTTTATCCGCTGGAAACCCGGCTGGCGCGCCTGCTTCTCAGCCTTGGCGCCGCCCATGGGAGATCCGTCCATGGCGGCATCCTGATCGAAAAGGCGATTTCCCAGAGCCGGATGGGACAGCTCATCAACGCCAGCAGGCCGCGGATCAATGCGCAGCTGCAGGCTTGGAAGAGTGAGCAGCTGATCGGCATAAGCCAGCACAAGATCGTCATCATGAACAAGCGGTCTCTGGAGATCATCTCACGCCGTTCCGATGCCATCTGCTGAGGCGCGGCCTTCGCCACAGGAGCCGGAAGCGGAGCGACGAGCACCTGCCGCCCCGCTTTTCCGTCGCTATTGGCAGCCACCCTTGACATAGGCGACCATGGCCGTCGTGACATCCGTAAAACTTGCGCCGTAAACGTGATCAGGCGCACCTCCGGAAACAACGCTGACGACTTTCGTTGTATCGGTGGGCAGGAACCAGGCACCGCCGCTCGCACCGCCGCCATACATGGGGTGCGGCTGAGCATCGAAAGCATTGCCTGCCTTGACGACGATGCGCGCCGTTTCACGGTACATATACTCGCCGCCCTCCAGCCGGCCTGGATAGCCAGTGATCGTCACGTCGTCGTCGAGATTGGCGGTGTTTATGCCGAGCTGGTAGTTGCCGACGGTGGAGGGGGTCGTGGTCCGCAGCATCGAATAATCGTATTGCGACCGGCCCAGGCTCGGGGGATCTTCGGCAACGGGCAGCCATGCGGTCAGCACCGCGGCCTTGTCTATGGTGTGAAACGGAACCGCCGCCCCGGCATAACCAGGATAAAAACGAATATTGCTGGCTGAGCCGTTTTTCCACATGCTGTGGCCGGCAGCGAGCACGATGTTGTCATCCGCCACGAACTGCGCACTTGCCGAGTAGTCAATGCCGCCGCGGGTAAAGAACAGCTTCCCACCGTATTTGTAGGGCGCCTGGTCTACTGGAGCACGCTCGGCTACGGCTCCCAGCAAGCCCTTCAGCTGCGGGCTGAGGTTCCTTTTCTCAGGCGCAAGAGATTCGCCATCGGGAACCGCATTGGCAAGCCGTTCCGCCGTCCAATATTCCGTCGGGGCCGCCGTCATCTGCGTACCTGACGGATTCCAGCACGTGTAGTCGGCAGTTTCGGCGACGGAAGAGTTCATCAGTGCCGGTATCGAGACCGCCAAGACCGCTATTGCGCGCATATTCATCATCTTTCAGATCCTCCACATGGGTTGTAGTCAGACAAAGGCAAAGGCGTATTGTCAGAGCCATACTACCCCCGCGGGCAATTCTGTTCTGTTTCGCGCGGTACAGGCGGCGGTGGTGGCGGCGAGACCTCGCACTCATGCGCCCGCCGCCGGCAACAACCCTTGTCATCCGGTCGGCTTTGCGCCAAAACCGCCGCCATGATTACAATTACGGATCTTTCCGCTCGAATTGCCGGGCGCCTCCTCCTCGACAATGCCAGCGTGACGCTTCCGGCGGGCACGAAGGCGGGCCTCGTGGGCCGCAATGGCGCCGGCAAATCCACCCTGTTCAAGCTCATCACCGGCGAGATGGGATCGGAAACGGGTTCTGTCTCCTATCCGAAGAGCGCCAGGCTCGGCCAGGTGGCGCAGGAGGCACCGGGCACCGAGGATTCGCTGATCTCGATCGTGCTCGCCGCTGACAAGGAGCGCGCCGCGCTGATGGCGGAATCGGAGACTGCCACCGATCCCCATCGCATTGCCGACATCCAGATGCGCCTCGTCGACATCGACGCCCATTCGGCGGAAGCGCGCGCCGCCAGCATTCTTGCCGGCCTCGGTTTTTCGCAGGAAGCACAGTCTCGGCCCGCCTCGTCATTTTCGGGCGGCTGGCGCATGCGCGTCGCGCTCGCCTCCGTACTGTTTGCGGAACCGGACCTGCTGCTGCTCGATGAGCCGACCAATTATCTCGATCTCGAAGGCACGCTGTGGCTGGAGGACTATATCCGCCGCTATCCGCACACCGTCATCATCATCAGCCACGACCGTGACCTTTTGAACAATGCGGTCAATTCGATCGTCCATCTCGATCAGAAGAAGCTGACCTTCTACCGCGGCGGCTACGACCAGTTCGAGCGGCAGAAGGCCGAGAACGACGAGCTGCAGACTAAGGCCAAGGCGAAGAACGACGCGGCCCGCAAACACCTGCAGACCTTCATCGACCGCTTCAAGGCCAAGGCTTCCAAGGCTAAGCAGGCACAGAGCCGCGTCAAGGCGCTGGAGCGCATGGGCACTGTCGCCTCGGTCATCGAGGACCACGTTCAGCCGATTACCTTTCCGGAACCGGAAAAGCAGCCCGCCTCGCCAATCATCGCGGTGGAAAACGGTTCGGTCGGATACGAGCCGGGCAAGCCGATCCTCAAGAACATCACGTTGCGCATCGACAATGACGACCGCATCGCGCTGCTCGGGTCGAACGGCAACGGCAAGTCGACCTTCGCCAAATTCATCTCCGGACGGCTTGCGGCCGAAAGCGGCAACATCAAGCTGGCGCCGAGCCTGAAGATCGGCTTTTTCGCCCAGCACCAGCTGGACGACCTGGTTCCCGGCGATTCTCCCGTCGAGCATGTGCGCCGGCTGATGCCGGCAGCACCCGAAGCCAAGGTGCGCGCCCGCGTCGCCCAGATGGGACTGGCGACCGAAAAGATGGCCACCGCCGCCAAGGATCTTTCCGGCGGCGAAAAGGCACGCCTGCTGATGGGGCTCGCCTCCTTCCACGCGCCGAACCTGCTGATCCTCGACGAACCGACCAACCATCTGGACATCGACAGCCGCCGGGCGCTGATCGAAGCGCTCAACGATTATGACGGCGCCGTCATCCTGATTTCCCACGATCGCCACCTGATCGAGGCGACCGTCGACCGCCTCTGGCTCGTCAACGAGGGCACGGTCAAAACCTTCGAGGGCGACCTCGAGGAATACCGCAACCTGATCGTCAGCTCCGGTAAAAAAAAAGAAGAAAAAATTGAACTGACCGATGATCCTTCCTCCAAGGCGGACCAGCGCAAGGCGAATGCTGAAAAGCGCGCGACACTGGCGCCCTTGAAGAAGAAGATCAACGAAATCGAGGCCTTGACCGCGAAACTGGAGAAGCTGATTCAGGCGCTTGATAAAGAGCTTGCGGATCCGCAGCTCTACGAAAAGGCGCCGGCCAAAGCCGCCCAGAAGGTCAAGGAACGCGGCGAAGCGGCGGCAAAGCTATCCGCCGCCGAGGAAGATTGGCTGATGCTGTCGTCGGAATATGAAGAGGCCATGGCGTCCTGACATTCGGTCTCCATCGGCATTGCCGACAAGCCGATTGATGACTAGGTATCGACCTCCTTGAACGGAGGCAGACATGGACCTTTTTCTCGAGACCGACAACGACCCCCAGACGCTGGAGTTTGTTGCAGAGCGCAATCTGGCAGCGCAGCAGACGCTGTCGACGCCGGAATTCGAGGCTGATCGTGATGCCATCAAGGCAATGATCGAGCGAGAAGACAGGCTGATCGTCCCCAGCCGTCGGGGCAGATGGCTTTTCGACTTCCACCAGAGCCGCGACAATCCGCTCGGGATCTGGCGGCGCCTGCCGGCTGATCAGGAGCCTCGGTCCGATGCCCCCTGGGAACCGGTATTCAATCTCGACGCCTTCTGCGAGAGCGAAGGCAAGCGCTGGATCTTTCGGGGCGCCCTCACCTCTCCGTTCGAACCGACCCGCGTTCTGCTGCAGCTGTCCGACGGCGGTTCCGACCTCCTGCGCCTTGTCGAGTTCGATGCAGAAGCCAAGGCGTTCGTCGAGGGCGGCTTCGATACGCCTGCCGTGCGCGCCCATGCCAACTGGCTGAACCGTGACGAGATCTGTTATTTCGGCTCGATCGATACGTATTCCGCAACCCGGTCCGGCTGGCCGCGGGTCGGCCGTCGCCTGAAGCGCGGCCAGAAGCCGGAAGACGCCGCCATCCTCTACGAGGCGGGCGAAAACGACGTCTACGGCGCCGCCATGCTCATCGATCCGCTGTTCTGGAGGGGCTCGCCTAGCGAGAAGCAGATCACCCTATTCTTTGCCGGCCACGAGATCGGCAAGATGAGCGCCTTCGTGACCCAGGCGGACGGTGCCCTCACCCGGCTGGACCTGCCGGTCGACATCGACCTTTCGATCAACCACGATCACGCCCTTTGGCGGGCCAAGACCGACGAGCGCTTTCCGAGCGGCACGCTCATCCTGCAGGGCTGCGATCCTTCGGCGGCCATTCCGCTCCAGAAGCCGGAGCGCATCCTGTTTTCACCGCAGGAGGGGCAGTCCATCCAGCAGTTCAGCTTGCTGCGCGACTGGTGCGTATTCATCGTCAGCGACCGCCTGAAACCGCGGCTGTTCCTTTTGGATCTCGCCAAGCCTGCAGTGCTCCCGGAAGAGCTGCCTTTGCCGCCCGAGCTCCAGTCGGTCTCGTTCCGGCTGCTCGATGCCGATCTCACGCTCGGCGAACAGACGCTGCAGCTCGTCGGCCAGGGTTTCCTGCAGCCGCAGACGCGCTACCTTCTGGCGCTGGACGATCGGAGCCACCCACCGCAGCTGCAACGCCTCGATACGGCGCCCTCCTATTTCGATGCCGAGGGCATGCGCTCGGAGCTTCTCGAAGCCACCTCCGCGGACGGCACCAAGGTTCCCTATCATATTGTCCTGCCGAAGAGCTGGGTGCCCGGCGAGCTACCGGTGCTGGAATATGGCTATGGCGGTTTCGAATCGCCATTGTCGCCCTATTATTCCGGGGTTAACGGGCTTTGGCTCAGCCATGGCGGCGCCTTCGTGCAGGCCTATATCCGCGGCGGCGGCGAGTTCGGACCGGACTGGCACCGGGTCGCCAAGCGCAACGGCCGGTATAAAGCATTCGAGGATTTCGTCGCCGTCGCCCGTGACCTGGTGGCGCGCGGCTACACCAATCCGTCGCGCATCGCCTGCACCGGCGGCAGCAATGGCGGGCTGCTGACGGCCGTCATGCTGACGCGCTACCCTGAGGATTTCGGCGCCGTCTGGACCCGGGTGCCCGTCATCGACATGGCGCGCTTCCATCTCTTCCCTGCCGGAAAGGCCTGGATGGACGAATACGGCAACCCGGACGAGCCGGCCGATCTGGATTTCCTCCTCGCCTATTCACCGCTGCACCAGGTCAAGCCGGCGGCGGAAGTCGACTATCCGCCGGTCTATATCGAAAGCTCGTCCAACGACGACCGGGTGCATCCATCGCATGCCCGGCGCTTTGCCAAGCGGCTGGAGGACGTGGGTCACCGGCCGCTTTTTCAGGAGTTCGGTTCTGGCGGCCACGGCGGTAGCGGCAACTCGTCCGAACAGGCAGCCCGCACCGCCATGGGCTATAGCTTCCTGCGCCAGTCGATCATCCGCGACTGAACGCGCCGATCGCTTGTCTGCCTCGTGAATATACACTACCTTCACCTGTATATTCACGAGGTGCCGCCATGCCCCTTTACGTTCGCGACGAGCGCGTCAACCAGCTGGCCGAACAGGCCCGCAAGATCCTCAAGGCCCCGACCAAGACCGACGCCATCCGGCAGGCGCTGGAGCGTGTGGTGGTGCAGGAGCCGCCGGCGTCTCATGAAGAGAAATCCGAGCCGACTTTGGCAGAAAGGCTGAAGGCTATCCAGGATGAGGTCAAGCGACTTGGGCGACCAAATCCGGATTTCGACGACAAGGCGTTTCTCGACGAGATGTGGGAAATCTGATGTTCTTCGACACGTCGGCGATCATGGAATTTCTGCTCGATGGCCCGAAGGCATCGGAACTCCTTGCAAAGCTCCAGGATGCCAACGGACCACACTCGACCAATCCCATGGTGATCTACGAGGCGGCAGTCGTGCTTGCCGGAAAGGAAAATTTTTCCGTAACGGAAGCCGAAAGGCTCGTCCGGTCCCTGCTGGGCGCCATGGATATTGCCGTTGTATCGATTGACGATCAAACCGCTTCGGCAGCTATCGAGGCCTTTGCCCGCTACGGCAAGGGCCGTCATCCGGCCAGGCTGAATTTCGGCGATTGCTTCTCCTATGCCGGTGCAAAAGCCGCGGACGCTCCACTCCTGTATGTCGGCGAAGACTTCGCGCGGACCGATTTAGCTTAAGCGTCAGGCCTTCTTCACCCAACGCCCTTCTTCCGATTGCTGCCAATAGGTCAGCGCATGTCCCTCGCCCTTGAGGTTTTTCCACTGAGCGCGGGCAGTTTCGAGCTGTATCTGATCATGACCGTCGAACATGAACACGACGCGCGTATAATCGCCAAGCGGCGGCGGATCCGCACCGTCGACGACGAAGCGCACGCTTGCCTGGTTGCGGTTCTCGTTTGTCGCCGTCAAAAGCACAGGCTGCGCGTCGGACATGGGCGCCTCATCGGTGCCGTGCGGCAGGAAACTGTCGTCGCGAAAGATCCAGAGATGGGCGTCGAGCATGTCCCGCCGCGCCTCCGCATTGGTCTGCACGACGACCTTCCAGCCCCGCTCGACGCTTTTCTCCAAAAGCGCCGGCAGAGCCTCTTCGAGCTTGGATTCGGTCAGGTGATAGAACAGGATTTCCGTCATCAGCCTTCATAATGCGCACGAACGAGCTCGTCGAGAAGCCGCACGCCAAAACCCGAGCCCCAGGACTGATTGATCTCGTTGGCCGGAGAATTTAGGGCCGTGGCGGCAATGTCGAGATGCGCCCAAGGCGTATCGCCGACGAAGCGCTTGAGGAACTGCGCAGCCGTGATCGATCCGCCGTGCCGTCCGCCGGTATTCTTCATGTCGGCGAACTTGGAGTCGATCATCTTGTCGTATTCCTTGCCGAGGGGCATGCGCCAAAGCTTCTCGCCCGTTGCCTGTCCGGCCGCGCTCAGATGGCCAGCCAGCACATCGTCATTGGAGAACAGTCCGGCATGGACATTGCCGAGTGCCACCATGATGGCTCCGGTCAATGTCGCCAGATTGACCATGAATTTCGGCTTGAACCGATCGTTACAGTACCAGAGCGCGTCACCCAGAACGAGGCGCCCTTCCGCATCGGTGTTGATGATCTCGATCGTCTGGCCGGACATGGAGGTGACGATGTCGCCCGGACGCTGGGCATTGCCGTCCGGCATGTTCTCGACGAGACCGATGATGCCGACCACATTGACCTTCGCCTTGCGGGCGGCGAGCACATGCATGAGCCCGGTCACCGCAGCGGCGCCGCCCATATCGCCCTTCATATCCTCCATGCCGGCGCCGGGCTTGATGGAAATGCCGCCCGAATCGAAGACCACGCCCTTGCCGACAAAGGCGATCGGCGCTTCCTTGCCCTTGGCTCCCTTCCACTGCATCACGGCCAGTCGCGGCGGGCGCACCGAGCCCTGGGCGACGCCCAGCAGCGCGCCCATGCCGAGCTTCTTCATGTCCTTTTCCGTGAGAATCTCCACATCTACGCCGAGCTTTTCCAGCTCCTTCGCCTTGTCGGCAAATTCTACGGGCCCCAGCACGTTCGGCGGCAGGTTGACGAGGTCGCGGGCAAGGTTGACGCCGCCGGCCACCGCCTCCGAATTGGAGAACGCAATCTCGGCTGCTGCCGCATCGGCAGTGACGATCGTCACCTGGACCTTTTTGGAAACCTTGTCCTCGTCGTCAGCCTTCTTCGTCTTGTAGGTATCGAAGCTATAGGCGCGCAACAGCATGCCGAGCGCAAAGTCGGCAGCCTCTCGACTGCCGACATGGAGGCCGGGCGCGTCAACAAAGATCGTGACCCTGTTCATCGCCTTGACGGTTGCAGCCGCCGCGCCGCCGGCACGGATCCAATCGTAAGCGGTTATCGCTTCGGCCTTTCCCAGCCCCAATACGACCAGACGATCCGCCGGAGAGCCCTGCGGCGCGATGATGTCCAAGGTCTTCATCGCTTTACCCGAGAATTTCGAGATTTCCGCTGCCCGAACCGCGACATTGGCGGGGTCGGCTTCCGCTGCGCCGGCCGCGATTGCGTCGCCGGCCAGCTTCAGCTGGATCACCAGTCCTCCGTCAATGCGGGCAGAGGCGGCGAAGGCAATATCAAGTTTCACGGACATAACGGCTCCAGGCATTTTCGGCAAACAACGAGCGTCGATCATCCCCGTTTCGAGCCTGAACGCAAGGGCGAGATGTGCAATCGAGGCGTATCGCCGATGCCTGCGCGTCCGAAGGCTTCGTCGCAACAAGCGCAACCTCGCTTTCAGGCTGTTCGTGGCCGGCGCCGGCGGCGCGGCCGTGGCGCGTAATATTTCGAAATGTCACAACGGCAAAGAAAACGGGTGCCGCCAACATTTTTGTGACATATGGACTGTCGCAATGGCCGCACCAATCGCTTAGATAGGCGCGACGGTCATCGCGGGATGGCAGGACGGGCAAGACATCGGGCGGGAATGAAGCTTCTCGAAATCTACATACTGCGCCGCATTTTTCAGATGTTCCTGGTGACGCTCCTTCCGGTCCTCACCATCATCTGGACGATACAGGTGCTCGGGCGCATCAACCTGGTTACCGATACGGGCCAGTCGATGGGCTCGTTCATGCTGCTCGCCACTTACATCCTGCCGACCATCATTCCCGTCGTCCTCCCCTTCGCGCTGGTCATCGGCATTACCCAGACCCTGACGGCGATGAACAACGATTCGGAACTGCCTGTCATCGACGCTGCAGGCTCGGGCCGTAGCATCATCTATCGACCGGTCATCCTTCTGGCCGTCGCCCTCGGCCTCGGATCCTTCGTGATCACCAATTTCGTTGAGCCGGAATCGCGGCTTGGCGCGCGCCAGATGGTGGCCGCCGCCTATGCGGACCTTCTGTCTTCGGTTATCGAAGAAAAGACTTTCCGCAGCATCGAGGACGGCCTTTACGTGCAGATCTCGGAGCGGCATTCCGGACGGGTCCTGCGCGGCCTGTTCATTGTCGACTACCGGGACCCGAACTTCGACCTGATCTATTATGCCCGCGAAGGATCGGTGGATCCGGGCGGCACGTCGCTGACCATGCGTGACGGCGAAGTGCACCGCAAGGCGCCGGATGGGCGGATTTCGATCGTCAAATTCGCCTCCTATGCTTTCGACCTGTCGGCCATGACTAAGTCGGAAGGCGGGCTGCCGCTTTATTCGGGCGACCGCAGCCTCGGATTCCTTCTCAATCCTGACCCCACCGATCCCGTTTACGCCAAGTCACCAGGTGCTTTCCGCAGTGAGCTGAACCGCCGGCTATCCGACTGGATGTTCCCGATCGCCTTTGCACTGATTTCCCTGGTGGTGGCCGGCAATACGCGGTCGCACCGCCAGACGCGCCTGCACCCGATGGTCTATGCCCTCGCCTGCGCCTTCCTGCTGCGCTGGGTGGGCTTTTCGGTCACTAATGCGACCGAGCGGAACGGTGCCTATAGCCCGCTCGTTTATGCCGTTCCGCTCGTCAGCTGTGCGATTGCCGGCTATATGCTGGCCACCAACAGGCAGCTGCAAATGCCGCGCGCCATCAGCCGCAGCCTGACGAGAACCGGAGACCTGCTGCGCAGCCGCTTTGCTTCTTCGCCCAAGTCCGGTGGAGGTGCGGCATGATCTTCTCGACTCTCGGGCGCTATTTCTTCCGCCGCTACATCGTCACCGCGCTGTGGTTCCTGCTTGGCGTCAGCGCCATCATCTTCCTTGCCGATTTCAGCGAAACCAGCCGCCGCCTTTCCGGTTTTTCCGGCTACACGGTTGCCGGCGCCCTGGCGATGACGGCGATGCGGGTGCCGCTCATCCTGCAGCAGACGATCCCGACGCTCAGCCTGTTCATCGGCATGACCGTGCTGATCGCACTCAACCGACGTTACGAACTGGTGGTGACGCGCGCCGCCGGCATTTCGGTCTGGCAGTTCGTCATGCCCTTTGCGATCGGCGCCCTGCTGATCGGGCTTGCCACCCTGCTGATCATCAATCCGCTGGCCGCCTGGGGACAGCGCGAATCGATCTCGCTGGAAAGCAGCTGGCGGCAGGCAAGCGGCCGGGCCAAGCCTTCAAACTTCGTCCCATGGATCCGGCAGATCAGCGGCGACGAGGACACCATCATCGGCGCCAAGAGCTATCGCAGCAGCGGAACCGAGCTGATCGACGTCGTCCTTTTCCACTTCGACAAGGACGGCGCCGTGACGATGCGGCAGGACGCTAAGACGGCGAAGTTGGAAGATGGTTACTGGCAGCTTAACGAGGTTCTGGAGAATCGCCCCGGCGAGATTCCGGCTCGTCGCGAAAGCGTGCAGGTCCGTACCAACCTGAGACAGGAATATATCCAGGAAAGCCTATCGCAGCCGGAAACCGTTGCGTTCTTTGATCTTTCCCGGAAGATCGAGATCGGCAAATCCTTCGGGATCTCTACGAAGCCGCTCGAGACTCAGTTCCATTCGCTGCTTTCGCTGCCGGTCCTGCTCGTCGCGATGACGCTCATTGCTGCAACAGTATCGTTAAAATTCAGCCGCTTCGCCCAGTCTCGCTCGATGATTCTGGGTGGAATAGTTTCCGGCTTCGTGCTTTATGTCGTGACAGTGCTTGTGAAGGCATTCGGGAGCAGCGGGGCGATTCCTCCTTTTGTGGCGGTCTGGATTCCAGTCATCGTCGCAAGTGCGTTGGGCGCTACAATTCTGCTTCATCAGGAGGATGGCTAGTGGCGGTAAGTGACCGCAAGAATATTAGACGGCTCGCCGCCGCCCTGCTGACAGGTGTGTCTGTTTTCTGCGTAATCGGCGTTACCGCGACCTATTCGCATGCGCAGAATCTCCTGCCGTCGGCCGATAGCGACGCCAAGATGCTGCTGCGGGCGAACGAGCTTGTCTACAATCAGGACAGCAAGCGCGTCACCGCCACCGGTGGCGTGCAGATCTACTATAACCGCTACCGCATGGTGGCGCAGCGGGTCGAATACGATCAGGAAACCGGCCGCGTCATGGCGACCGGCAATATCGAATTCATCGAACCGAGCGGCAACCGCGTTTACGCCGAAGAACTCGACGTCACGGACGATTTCGGCCAGGGCTTCCTGAACTCCTTGCGCGTTGAGACTACCGACAATACCCGACTGGCTGCCGAAAGTGCGGAGCGCCAGCCGGGCGACGTGATGGTCCTCAACAACACCGTCTACACCGCCTGCCTTCCCTGCGCCGAGACGCCCGGCAAGGCGCCACTGTGGCAGGTGAAGGCGCAGCGCGTGGTGCGTAACGGCCAGACCCATACGATCCGCCTGGAGCGGGCTCAGTTCGAACTGTTTGGCCTGTCGCTCGGACAGTTGCCCTTCGCGATCGAAGTGCCGGACGAAACGGTCGAACGCAAGTCGGGCCTTCTGTTTCCCAGGTTCAGCGCCAGCGACAATCTTGGCTTCGGCGTCAGCGTTCCCTATTACCATGTCTTTTCGCCGAGCATGGATGCGACGATCACGCCGACCTTCTACAGCAGCCAGGGACTGCTGGTCGAAGGGGAAGTCCGCAACAGGTTCGAAAACGGCGAGCACACGTTCCGCTTTGCCGGCATCAACCAGCGGCAGCCCGACAATTTCGACGTCGGTTCCAGCGACCGCGCGGAAGACGGGCGTCTTCTGGTCGCATCCAAGGCCGATTTCCAGATCAATCCGCGCTGGACCTTCGGCTGGAACGTCATGGCGCAGAGCGACAACAATTTCGCGCGCACCTATGACATCAAGGACCTCGACAAGGACACCTTCACCAACGATCTCTACCTGACAGGTCTTGGCCGGCGGAATTATTTTGACCTGCACGCCTATTACTTCGACGTGCAGGACAATGACGTCAACAACTCGCTGGAACGGCAGCAGGCAGTCGTTTATCCGGTCCTCGACTATGAGTACTACGCGCCCGAGCCGGTCGCCGGCGGCCAATTGTCCATCACCGCCAATCTGACCAATCTCTCGCGCCGTGAAGAGGACTCCTATTTTGAGGGAACCAGCGTTCGCTTCCCCGGCCTCGAAGGCGACTACAGCCGCTTCACCACCGAAGCCGAATGGAAGCGCACCTTTACCACCTCCGGTGGACTGCTGCTGACACCGATCCTCGCTGCCCGCGCGGACGGCCTGCACCATTCCATGTCCGATCTCGGTGCAGCTTACGAAGGCGATCTGGAGCCCGACGGCACGAACGGCCGCTACATGCTCACGGCTGGCCTGGAAGCGCGCTATCCCATCCTCATCAGCGGGGCCGGTGGCAGCCACATCATCGAGCCGATCGCGCAGGTTTACGCGCGCCCGGACGAACAGATGGCCGGCGGCCTGCCGAACGAAGATGCTCAGAGCTTCGTCTTCGACGCGACCAGCCTTTTCGAGCGCGACAAATTCTCCGGCTTCGACCGCGTCGAAGGCGGCACTCGTGCCAATGTCGGCTTCCGGTATACCGGCTCGCTCGACAACGGCATCGGGTTGCGCGGCATTTTCGGCCAGTCCTACCAGCTTGGCGGCCAGAACTCGTTCGCTACCGAAGACCTTGTTCAGGCAGGCGCGGAGTCGGGACTGGAAACAAAACGTTCCGATTATGTCTCCATGGCCGCCATCGACCTTCCGCAGGGCTTCAACCTGGCGCTCAACACGCGATTTGACGAGAAGAGCTTCGACGTCAAGCGCACCGACGTCTCGTTTGGCTATACGACACCTCGCATCAGCGGAAAGCTGGTCTATACGCAGGTGGATGCACAGCCAGAATATGGCGATGACGATCGGACGGAAGTGCTGAAGAACTCGATGAACCTTCGGATCAACGAGAACTGGTCGCTGGCCGGATCCGCCAGCTGGGATTTCACCGATAACGAAATCCTGCGGCGCGGCGTCGGCATCAGTTATGCAGATGAATGCACGATCTTCACGCTCGCCTATACGGACAAGCCGTCGAGCACCGATGCCAATGACTGGACGGTCAGCGCGCGCCTTAGTTTCCGGACGCTGGGCGATATCAATATCGGCTCGACGTCAGACTATGATGAAAGTTTCCGTAACTAGCCGGCGCTGGAGCTTTCGTCACGGTTTTGCCGCAACGATTGTGCAAGCGGGCAAGAATAGCTTAGTATAACCGTCCGGACGGAGAATTCGGATCGGAAAGGGATGAGATTAATGTTTGCAGTGACCGCAATGCGCAGAATGGCGCTGGCGCTCGCCGTACTTGCCGCCTCGGCCGCGATCGCACCGGGCTTTGCGCCGGCGCAGGCCGCCAGCGAAGTCGCCGCCGTCGTGAACAAGACCGCCATCACCAGTTCCGACGTGGCCCACCGGGTTGCCTTCCTCAAGCTGCAGCACCAGAAGGCGGACACCAAGACGGCGCGCGAGCAGCTCGTCGAGGAGTCCCTGAAGCGCCAGGAGATCGCCCGCGTCAAGATGTCGGTCAGCACCGACGACGTCGACAAGGCGTTTGCCCGATTTGCCAGCGGCAACAAGCTGACGGCGGAACAGCTGACGAAGATCCTGGAACAGGCCGGCGTCGGTGCAGACCATTTTAAGTCCTACATCGCCGTTCAGATGAGCTGGCCGCGCCTCGTCAACGCCCGCTTCGGCGGCAGCCGCGGCAAGATGTCGAACCAGGAGCTTGTCACCCGGATGATGGAGAACAAGCAGAAGCCGGTAACCACCGAATATTTTCTGAAGCAGATCGTCTTCGTGGTGCCGGCCGCCAAGCGCAACGCCATCCTGAACAAGCGCAAGGCGGAGGCCGAAGCGTCGCGCTCGAAATTCCCGGGCTGCGACCAGTCCAAGGAATTTGCCGCCACCATGCTTGATGTGTCGGTCCGTGACCTTGGTCGCGTGCTGGCGCCGGAACTGCCTGAAGACTGGAAGCCGCTGATCGAGAAAGCTTCCGGCGGCACGACGGGTACCCGTGTCACCGAGCGTGGCGTCGAATTCCTGGCCATCTGCAACCAGCGTCAGGTGTCCGACGACGTTGCTGCCGAAGCGGTGTTCCGCGCCGAGGATCTCGGCAAGGAGAAAAAAGGCGGCGAGGATCCGAACGCCAAGAAGTATCTGGACGAGCTGCGCAGCAAGGCTCAGATCGACTATCTCTGACCATTGCCCGGAGTGCATATGAATCTCGATCGTCCTCTTGCGCTGACCCAGGGCGATCCGGCCGGTATTGGACCAGATATCACACTGGCCGCATGGTCGGCACGGCGGGAACTGAATCTTCCGCCCTTCCTGTTTCTCGGCGATCCGGCCGTGCTTGCCGCCCGGGCAGCTTTGCTTGGGCTGGACATCGCCATTCGTGAAGCGGATAGCGACACCGCCCTTTCTGTATTTGCCGATGCGCTTCCGGTGTTTCCCATTGCGAGCGGCGCCGAGGTGTCGCCTGGCCAACCGCATGTGGCCACCGCCAAGGGCACGATTGCCGCCATTGAATCGGCCGTAGCGCTCTGCTTCGACGGCAAGGCGGCCGCCGTCGTCACCAATCCGATTGCCAAGTCGGTTCTTTACCAGGCCGGATTCGGCTTTCCCGGGCATACGGAATTTCTCGCCGATCTGGCTGAACGCGCCACCGGCGCCAAGGTCTTGCCGGTGATGATGCTGGCCGGGCCGAAGTTGCGCGCCATTCCGGTCACCATCCATATCCCCATCAACCAGGTACCGTCGGTCCTGAGCGAAGACTTGATCGTCGATACCTGCCGCATCGCCCATCACGATCTGAAGACGCGTTACGGGATCGCGCAGCCGCGGCTTGCCGTGGCAGGCCTTAATCCGCATGCGGGTGAGGACGGTGCCATCGGCCGCGAAGATCAGGACATCATCCATCCGGCCGTCATCAAGCTGCGCGCCGAAGGGATCAACGTGTTCGGTCCGCTGCCGGCCGACACCATGTTCCATGACGAGGCGCGCGGCCGCTATGACGTGGCGATCTGCATGTATCATGATCAGGCGCTCATTCCGGCCAAGGCTCTTGGCTTCGACACGTCCGTCAATGTCACCCTTGGCCTGCCCTTTATCCGGACATCGCCCGACCACGGCACGGCCTTCGGGATTGCCGGGCAAGGCATTGCGCGCGACACGAGCCTGGTCGAGGCGCTCCGCCTGGCAGCCGACCTCGCCCTGAAGGCCGCTGCCTGATGGCCACGCTTGACGGGCTGCCGCCGCTGCGCGACGTCATCCAGCGCTTCGGGCTCGATGCCCGCAAGGCTCTCGGCCAGAACTTCCTGCTCGACCTCAACCTCACCCAGAAGATTGCCCGCAGCGCCGGCCCGCTCGACGGCGTGACCGTCTTCGAAGTCGGCCCCGGGCCAGGTGGCCTGACCCGCGCCATCCTGTCGCTTGGTGCCAAGAAGGTGATCGCGGTGGAGCGCGACAGCCGCTGTCTGCCGGCCTTGGCGGAAATCGGCAGCTATTATCCCGACCGACTGGAGGTGATCGAAGGGGACGCGCTGAAGACCGATTTCGCCGCCCTCGCCGTCGAAAAGGCGGATGGCGGCCCGGTGAAAATCATCGCCAATCTGCCCTACAACGTGGGTACCCAATTGCTGATCAACTGGCTGATGCCGGCCGACGGCCAGTGGCCGCCCTTCTGGGAAAGCCTGACGCTAATGTTCCAGAAGGAAGTCGGACTGCGTATCGTCGCCGACGAGGAAGACGATCATTACGGACGGCTGGGCGTGCTCGCCGGCTGGCGCACGGATGCGCATATGGTGTTCGACGTGCCGCCTCAGGCCTTCACGCCGCCCCCCAAAGTAACCTCCACCGTGGTGCATCTGACGCCGCGGCAAAATCCCCTGCCCTGCGATGTGGGGAAGCTGGAGCGGGTAACGCAGGCAGCCTTCGGTCAGCGCCGCAAGATGCTCCGCCAGAGCGTCAAGTCGCTCGGTGGCGAGGCTCTCCTCAACAAAGTGGGCATCGATCCTGCCCGACGCGCCGAAACGCTTTCAGTGGACGAATTCGTGGCACTGGCGAACAGCCTCTGAGGCGATGCCGTCTGCTGTAAGGTCGGTTACAGCGTCTGGCCCGGCAAACGCGCAGCCTGGACAATCCAGTCTGCAAGCAGCGCCTCATCGAGCTCGTCGCTTTCCCGGATATCGAGATAGCGCCCCTCCGCCTGCTCGAAATTCTCCGCCTAATCCGGCATACAGGGACCTTCTTGTCACCCGGCAGCGGGACCATGGACCGATGCCGCGCCGCATTGGTCCTAGAGTTCTGGATATTTAGCGCCTCCTCACAAAGCTATTCCCCAAGCCAATACGGCGCAATGAACATGGAGAATAGCGATGACGATGGAAACCATCCTGAAGGTCACGGCCCTTACAGCTCTGCTGGCGTCAACGATGACGCCGCCTAGTTTCACCGGTTTTACCGTCACCGCCTCGGCCAAGGAAGGCAATGGCGGAGGCAATGGTGGCGGCAACGGCAACGGCAATAGCGGCGGACAAGGCAAGTCCAATAGCGGCAACTCGAACCAGGCGGAGAGGAGTCGTGAGCGAGGATCGGCAGCCAAGCGAAATAATGTGGAAAAGCAAACTTCCGCCAGCGCGGAAAACGAAAGGCCGAGAAAGGCTGCAACCAGCCTCCCGTCTCCATCCGAACCCAAGGGTCTGAATTCGCTGAACCGCAATTACCGCGCCTATCTCAACAGCAATGATCCGAAGATGGCGGCTGTGTCGGCCTATGCAAAAGCCTATGCGCAGTACGAAGCTGATACAGGCATGGCGCCCTCGGCGAGCGATCCAGCTTTGGGAGATGACGCGCTACGCGACGCCTTGGGTAAATTTACCGGCGCGCCTATCGACGACGAGACGCTCGCCTATGGCAAGGCTGTCTTGGGCGTCGGAACCGCCGAGGGCAAAATCGATCAGCTTCGGGCCGAAATCGACGATTGATCGGCGATCAAGCAAACGCCGGGAGCAAGTCACCGCCGCCGGCGTTGTCACTATCGAAGACCCGGCATGGATCAGGGTCTGGTAATAACTAGCATATGGAGGTCCGAGAATGGGCGCCGATCTATGGGACAACCGAGTCGAACTGATGATCGAGAACTCCGATCACTTTCGCTGCGTGAGCAATAGCCGCGAGGCGATGGAATGCCTGTCGACCTGCTGGCCCGCCAAAAGTGGAGCCTCGTTTGCCGCGGCACGCAAGGCCTGTCTTCAGTCGTTGACTGGAAAGGTCGACCACCGGCAGGCTCAAGCCGCCTTTGTCAGGGCGGCACAGGAAGCCGGCATTTTGCGGGGCTGAAAGAAGCGTCCTGCCTCGCCAGCCTTGCCTCAGAGCTTCGGCTCTTCCGTCAGCAGGCGATCGACGAAGTCGAACAGGCCATGGCGCCGGTCGCGGCGGATGCGCTCTGCATTGACGATGCAGCTGACATGCCCGAAAGCCTCGTCGAGATCGTCGTTGACGATGACATAGTCGTATTCCCGCCAATGCTCGATCTCGGAGCGGGAATTGAGGAGCCGCGTGCGGATGACCTCCTCGCTGTCTTCAGCCCGGCGATGCAGGCGCGACTGCAGCTCGGTCATGGTCGGCGGCAGCACGAAGATCGAGACAACGTCGGCCTTCATCTTTTCCTGCAGCTGGAGGGCGCCCTGCCAGTCGATGTCGAACAGCATGTCGCGGCCCTCGCCCATGGCAGCCTCGACCGGCTCGCGCGGCGTGCCGTAGAAATTGCCGTGCACTTCTGCCCATTCCAGAAGATCGCCAGCGTCGCGCATCTTCTCGAACTGCGCCACGGTGATGAAGTGATAGTGCTTGTCGGCGATCTCGCTCGGGCGCTTAGCCCGGGTCGTGACGCTGACGGAAATCTCGAGGCTGCGGTCCAGATCGAGCAGGTTACGGGCAATCGTCGATTTGCCGGCGCCGGAGGGCGATGACAGCACCAGCATCAGGCCGCGCCGGGCGATCTTGACGGATGAGGACGCATTGCCCTGGGACGACGGGACCGGGCTCATAGACTACTCCAGATTCTGGACCTGTTCGCGGAACTGGTCGATCACCACTTTCAATTCGATTCCAGCCGCCGTTACAGCAGCGGAATTGGATTTGGAACAGATGGTATTCGATTCCCGGTTAAATTCCTGTGCAAGGAAGTCGAGCTTGCGTCCAACCGGTCCGCCTTTGGCCAGAAGATCCACCGCTGCCACGACATGCGCCTTCAGCCGGTCGATCTCTTCGCGCAGATCCGCCCTCGTCGCCAGAAGCGCCACTTCCGCATAAAGCCGGTCGCGATCGAGCGAAGGTGCGTCCTGCAGCAGCAATGCAAGCTGGGCCGAAAGCCGCTGGGTGATCTGCTCCGATGACCGGAACGGGTCGATCTCGATCGTGGCCGTGAGGTCGGCGATGCGGGCAACCTGCTGCATCAGGACATCGAACAGCGCTGCCCCCTCGCTGCGCCGCATCTGGCCGAGTTCCTCCACCGCCTGCTGCAGGCCGGCCATGATGGTCGCGTCACGGGCAGCGATTGTTTGCGCATCCTCCTGCGCCTCGCGGATGTCCACGAGCCCGCGAATGCCGAGCAGCGTATCGAGCCGGAGGGGCGATGGATCGACAAGGTCACCAAGCTCAGCACGCAAAGCCAGGACCGCCGCCAGCGCATCCCGGTTGAGCACCGCCTCTACCGCCGGCTCGCTGACCGTGACATTGAGGCTGACCTGCAGATTGCCGCGTGAAAACCGTTCGCCGATCAGGCGTCGGACGTCCGGCTCCAATCGTTCCAGGCCGGACGGCAGGCGCAGCCTGATATCGAGGCCCTTGCCATTGACGGAGCGCAATTCCCAGACGAAACGGTTTCGCCCGCTCGATCCTTCTGCGCGGGCAAAACCGGTCATCGACTGCAAGGTCATCGGCGTCTCCAGGAATGTAAGCCGTCAGTTGGTTTTCGGCGGCTTTTCCGCCTCTTCGCCATCTGGCTGGCCGTCGACCACTTCGGCCGCTCCGGCTCCGCTGGCCCGCTCGCCTTCGACCTTGCGCCAGCGCCGGACATTGGCATTGTGTTCTTCGAGGGTTGGCGCAAAGACGTGCCCGCCGGTGCCGTCGGCCACGAAATAGAGGTCGTTGGTGCGCCAGGGATTGGCAACCGCTTCCAGCGCGGCACGGCCCGGATTGGCGATCGGCGTCGGCGGCAGGCCCTTGATCTGGTAGGTGTTATAGGGCGTCTGCTTGGAAAGGTCTGATTTGTAGATAGGCCGGTCGGACGGCTTGCCGTCGCCGCCGAACAGGCCGTAGACGATGGTCGGGTCGGATTGCAGCCGCATCCCCTTCTGGAGACGGTTGATGAAGACAGAGGCGACATGCGCCCGCTCGTCCTCCTTGCCAGTTTCCCTTTCAACGATCGAAGCAAGGACGACGAAATCCTCCTTGCTCTTCACCGGCAGATCCGGATCACGTCGTTCCCAGATCTGGTCGACCATCTTCTGCTGGGCGGCGCGCATCTGGGACAGGATTTCGCCCCGCTTGGTGCCGCGCGAGAATTTGTAGGTATCGGGGCGCAGGCTGCCTTCCGGCGGCAGTTCGGCCGGCAGATCGCCTTCGAGCACCGGATCCTCGGCTAGCTTCAGCATCATCTGGCGTACAGTCAGGCCTTCCGGCAGCACGACCGAGTAAAGGATGGATTTGCCCGATTCCAGCGTCTCCATGACGTCCTTCATCGATGCGCCGGCCTTGATCTCATACTCCCCTGCCTTCAGCGTCTCGCCCTTGCGCAGATAGGTTGCGGTTACATAGCGGAAGATGCGGCCGTCGGCGATGATGCCGTTGCGCTCCAGATTGGAGGCGATTTCCGCCAGGCCATTGCCCTGGCGCACCATGAAATGGGTATTGGTTTCGAGCGGCCCCGGCTGCTGGAAGCTGCGGATCATGTAGTAGAAGGCGGCGACTGCGACGACGCAGATCGCCACAACCATGGTCATCACGAAGTTGAGAAAGATGATGACCTGGCTGCGGGCTTTCTTCGAGCGTCGCGGCGGCTCGGGAACACGCTCGGGCTTCAAGGCCTCGTTGGGCGATTTCGGAATGATCGGGCCACGGCCGTTACCGGGTGGAAGCTCGCTTATGTGGTTGGAATTGCTCACTCCGCACCCCCCTTAGTCACTCAAAACGTCGCCTGCTGTTTGACCATGCAATACGGCAAAAAACAGTCCGGAAGATGAAATGAGCCGGGCCGTCGGTCTTATCCGAAGGCCCGCGCCCAGCCGTTAGGCGTCGTAGCGGCGCAAGACGAGAGAAGCGTTGGTGCCACCGAAACCGAAGGAATTCGAGAGTGCGACATTGATCTCGCGCTTGCGAGCCGTATGCGGCACGAGATCGATAGCCGTCTCCACATCGGGATTGTCGAGGTTCAACGTCGGCGGGGCGATATTGTCGCGGATCGCGAGCGCTGAGAATATCGCTTCCACGGCGCCCGCCGCCCCGAGAAGATGGCCGATCGCCGACTTGGTCGACGACATGGATATCTTCGAGGCGGCATTGCCGACGAGACGCTCGACGGCACCGAGCTCGATCGTGTCCGCCATGGTCGACGTGCCATGCGCGTTGATATAGTCGATATCGGCCGGTGCCAGACCGGCACGCTTCAGCGCCGAAGACATGCAGCGGAAGGCACCGTCGCCATCTTCCGACGGCGCGGTAATGTGGAAGGCGTCGCCGGATAGGCCATAGCCGACGACTTCCGCATAAATCTTGGCGCCGCGCGCCTTGGCGTGTTCCAGTTCCTCCAGCACGACCATGCCAGCCCCCTCGCCCATGACGAAGCCATCGCGGTCGCGGTCATAGGGGCGGGACGCCTTGTGCGGCTCGTCATTGTGCTGGGTCGACAGCGCCTTGCAGGCAGCAAAGCCGGCAAGAGCGATGCGGCAGATCGGCGATTCGGCACCGCCGGCGACCATGACCTCGGCATCGCCGAGCGCGATCAGACGGGCTGCGTCACCGATCGCATGCGAGCCGGTGGAACAGGCCGTCACGACAGAATGATTGGGTCCGCGCAGCTTGTGGCGGATCGATACGTGGCCGGAGACCAGGTTGATCAGGCGGCCAGGAATAAAGAAGGGCGAGATGCGGCGCGGACCCTTGTCGCGCAGCGTGTAGCCAGCCTCGACAATACCGTCGAGACCGCCGATGCCGGAGCCGATCAGTACGCCGGTGGCGATCTGGTCCTCGTCGGTCTTCGGGTGCCATCCGGCATCCTCGAGCGCCATGTCGGCAGCCGCGACGCCATAGATGATGAAGGGATCGACCTTGCGCTGTTCCTTCGGCTCCATCCACTGATCGACATTGAACGTGCCGTCGGAGCCGTCGCCGACCGGTATGCGACAGGCAATTTTCGCCGGAAGGTCGGAAACTTCGAATTCGGTCACGACGCGGGCTGTGTTTTCGCCGGCAAGCAGCCGCGACCAGCTTATTTCCGTTCCGCATCCCAAAGGAGATACCATGCCGGTACCGGTGATAACGACTCGTCTCATCGCCAGCGCCCCACCCTATATTTTCTCATGTTCTAATTGCTGAAACGGCCCGAACAAGCGGGCCGTGACGGGGACCTGCCTTGCGGCTTATCCCGAATGTCTGTCGATCGATTAGGCCTGGGCCTTCTCGATGAACTTCACGGCATCGCCGACGGTCAGAATGGAATCGGCTGCATCGTCGGGGATTTCAACGCCGAATTCTTCTTCGAAGGCCATGACCAGTTCGACGGTATCAAGCGAGTCCGCGCCCAGATCGTCGATGAAGCTCGCGCCTTCGACAACTTTGTCGGCATCGACGCCGAGATGGTCAACAACAATTTTCTTCACGCGTTCTGCGATATCGCTCATGTCGGTTTCCTCGACCTTTTCTCTCCGGATGCGCCTGTGGCATCCGACCCTGTTACAACCTGCAACCGCCGCCGAAAAGCCGCGATGCAGGCAAACCCGTTAGCCCCTTGCCAGTTCCCGTCATAAGGCTTTCACGCATTATAACGGCCTGCATTTGAGGGTGACTATACACAGTCATCTGCCGCTTAACATGCTTTGACTGTTCCGCAAAGCCAGAATTTGTTCCGCAACGCAGCCGCCAACAGGCGATTGCAGCGGCACGTCTCTCGGCTTGGCCGCCGACTCAGATCATGGCCATTCCGCCGTTGACATGAATTGTTTGCCCAGTGACGTAACCCGCCTCGTTCGAAGCCAGATAGAGAACGGCAGCGGCAATATCCGATCCGGCGCCCATGCGCTTCATCGGAATGGCGCCGAGAATGGCATCCTTCTGCTTGTCATTGAGTTTGCCAGTCATGGCGCTGTCGATAAAGCCCGGCGCGACGCAATTGACCGTCACATTGCGGCTGGCAATTTCCTGCGCCAGCGATTTGGAGAAGCCGATCATGCCGGCCTTCGAGGCGCAGTAATTGGCTTGCCCCGGATTGCCCGTCACAGCGACAACCGAGGTGATGTTGATGATCCGGCCATGACGCCGGCGCATCATCGGATGCGTCAGCTCGCGAGTCAGGCGGAAGGCAGAGGTCAAATTGACCTCAAGAACCGCGTCCCAGTCTTCATCGCTCATGCGCACGAAAAGGCCGTCCTTGGTGATGCCGGCATTGTTGACGAGAATGTCGACGCCACCCAGTTCAGCTTCCGCCTTCTCACCCAGCGCTTTGACCTCGGCACGATCGGACAGATTGGCCGGGAAGATATGAACGCGCTCGCCGAGCTCTGCCGCCAGCGCTTCGAGCTTTTCGACACGCGTGCCATGCAGGCCGAGCGTTGCGCCCTGCTCGTGCAGCAGACGGGCAATCTCTTCGCCCAGCCCGCCGGTCGCCCCGGTCACCAATGCCTTACGGCCGGTCAAGTCAAACATGATCCTGTTCCTTCGATGTTCTTTTGCAGCCAGATCAACCGAGGATGGCTGCAAGCGCCGCCTCGATATCGGCCGGCGTGTTGACGGCAGTGCCGGAGATATTCTTGTCGATGCGCCGGGCAAGCCCCGTCAGCACCTTGCCAGCGCCGATCTCGTATAGGCTCGTGACGCCGTTGGCACCGAACCATTCCACCGTCTCGCGCCAGCGGACCTGACCGGTCACCTGGGTGACCAGCAGCTTGGCGATCTCTTCGGCATCGTAGACCGGCGCCGCGCGCACATTGGCGATGACCGGCACGATTGGATTTTTCTTTTCCACCTTGTCCAGCGCGTGACGCATGGCGTCTGCGGCCGGCGCCATCAGATCGCTGTGGAAAGGTGCAGAAACCGGAAGCATGATCGCGCGCTTGGCGCCTTTTTCGGTGGCCAGTGCCGCGGCCTTTTCCACTGCCGCCTTGGAGCCGGAAATCACCAGCTGGCCGCCGCCATTGTCATTGGCGATCTGGCAGATGCCGGCGTCACGGGCCGCTGCACAGACAGCGTCCACATCGCTGTGTTCCAGGCCGATGATCGCCGCCATGGCGCCCTGACCGACCGCCACCGCTGACTGCATGGCATCGCCGCGAATGCGCAGCAGCCGTGCTGTATCGGCCAGAGAAAAGGTGTCGGCTGCACAAAGGGCGGAATATTCGCCGAGCGAGTGACCGGCAACGAAGGCCACCTTGTCTGCGAGGTTGAGGCCGCGCGCTTCCATGACGCGGATCGCCGCGACGGAAACCGCCATCAGCGCCGGCTGCGCATTGGCGGTCAGGGTCAGCGTTTCTTCCGGCCCGTCCCACATGACATCGGAGAGCTTCTGGCCGAGCGCCTCATCGACTTCGTCGAAAACGGCTCGGGCTTCCGGAAAGGCTTCCGCCAGATCCTTGCCCATGCCCACGGACTGGCTGCCCTGCCCGGGAAACGTGAATGCAATGCTCATGGGATGTTTCCTCAACCTGTTTTTGCTCCCTCCATTCACATTCCGTCCGGCAGAGTCAAGCCAAAGCACCGTCCGAAGCGGCCCAGAAACCGGGCCATAGCCTCTTGCGTCGCAGCAAATCGCGCTTACAGTCCGGCCGAATTTTCATGATGGGACTTCAATTGATGAAATATCGCAAGCTTGGCCGAACCGAACTTTCCGTGTCCGAAATCTGCCTCGGCACCATGACCTGGGGCACGCAGAACACGGAAGTGGAAGCCCATGCGCAGATGGACTATGCCGTCGAGCAAGGCATCAACTTCTTCGACACGGCTGAACTCTATCCGACGACGCCGGTCAGCGCCGAAACCTATGGCCGTACCGAGGAATATATCGGCACATGGCTGAAGAAGAGCGGCAGGCGCAAGGATATGGTGCTCGCCACCAAGATCGCCGGCAGCGGCCGTCCGCATATCCGCCAGGGACGCGAGATCAGCCCGGCAACCATACGCGAAGCGGTCGATGCCAGCCTGGCACGGCTGCAGACGGATTACATCGACCTTTATCAGATCCACTGGCCGAACCGTGGCCACTACCATTTCCGTGGCTCCTGGACCTTCGACGCCACGACGCAGGACCGCGACAAGGCAGCGACCGAAATTGCCGAAATTATGGAGACGGCCGGTGAACTGGTTTCGGCCGGCAAGATCCGGGCGATCGGCCTGTCCAACGAGACCGCCTGGGGCACGCTGCAATATCTGCGCATCGCCGAGGAGAAGAGCCTGCCTCGCGTCGCCTCGATCCAGAACGAATACAATTTTCTGTACCGCACCTTCGATCTCGACCTTGCCGAAGTCGCCCATCACGAGGATGTCGGGCTGCTGGCCTATTCGCCGCTCGCTGCCGGCATTCTTTCAGGCAAATACCAGGACGGCAGCCGGCCGGAAGGCTCGCGGGCGACCATCAACAAGGATCTCGGCGGCCGTCTGCAGCCGCATCAGGAACCGGCGGTCAAGGCCTATGCGGAGATCGCCGCCAAGCACGGGCTCGACCTGGCGCAGATGGCGCTGGCCTTCTGCCTCACCCGGCCCTTCATGGCTTCCGTTATCATCGGCGCGACCTCCATGGAGCAGTTGACGACGAATATCGGCGCCGCCAATGTGACGCTGACGGAGGAGGTCCTGGCGGATATTGCCAAGGTGCACCGGCAGTTTCCGATGCCGATCTGATCCGCTGCGAAGTTCGGTGGCCGTGGGTAACCAGAGGCCACCTTCTGCAGCAGAGCCAAAGGACAGTCGAGGCTCCGTTCCCAAGCAAGATGTAGAGCTTCGTCAGCAGAACCATGCTCGTGAGACCATCGTTCATAATACAGCTCCTTAAGGGACAGGTCCACACAAGCTGAACGTGGAAATCATCTATCGTGCCGCCCAACGATACGTCGAATTTCCAATAAACCTGTCGAGAGCTCCATGACAAACAGAAGTCTATACAATATGTTGGCACCGGATATGCGTGCCAAGACTCCATGGCAGGCGGCGAAGAGCCCGCCGTTCAACGATGTGGAGCGCACACTATCCGGCAGGATCTGGGCAGGCATTCCCGGCGGTCACAAATGGCTTGGCTATTTCCCGATCTACGACCGCGAATTCGGACGCTTTCGCGGGACGAGCCCTCGCATTCTGGAGATTGGCGTTTACAAGGGAGCCTCCCTTCTCCTGTGGCAACAGTTCTTCGGCGAAGGTGTGCAGGTCGTCGGCATCGACATCGATCCGAACTGCGCTGGGTTCAGCCAACCGGAACAGAATATCTTCGTTGAAATTGGCGATCAAAGCGATCCGGCCTTCCTGCAATCGATCGTCGAGAAATATGGTCCCTTCGACATCATCATCGATGACGGCAGCCATATCGCCTCGCATCAGATCGCGTCCTTCAATGGACTGTTTATGGCCGGCCTGAAAGACAACGGCGTTTATCTCGTTGAAGATCTGGAATGCATGTATTGGGGTCATACCGACGCCTTCCGCGATGCCCCCACGACCTCCGTTGATTTCTTCAAAATGCTGATCGACGTCCAAAACAGTATTTATGAGGACTACACCTATAACGACTTCTCCCTCAATATCCCGGGAAGCCGGACAGAATACACCGCAATAGAACTGGCCAAATCGATCGCTGGGCTGAAATTCCTGCGTGGCGTCGTCGTCATCGACAAAGCTCCGCAGATCCCGCCATTGACGCTGCACCTCTAGCAGAACCAGAGCCGCACGCTGCGCTGGAGCGACTGGTTTTCAGTCGCATCCGCGCGGCGTCGATGCCGTGCATGCCGCATCGCGATCTCTTGCCTTGCTCCCTCTCCACTGGCCGCCCCTTCCTTCCCGTCGCACAGAACCTCGGCATGCTGAGACGGAACTCGGTTCCATCTGCCGACATGAGCCGAACCACACATTTCCGGATTTCGATGTAAAGCGAGCGAACCCAACAAAGGCTCAACACGAGCAACGACACAACCTAAGATTTTGGTTATTGACTTTGATAACCTAAGATTGTATTCATCCCGGACAACCACCTGTGGTCTAGGTGAGGGCAATCTGAGGGATAAGCCATGTGCAGATATTGCATGATAGTGCCAAGCGATGTCCTGCTGCGTCTCGCACGAGACGAAGACGTCGAGAATCATACCCGCGAAGCCTTTCGCACCACGGCGCAGCTCGATCATCAGATGCGACTTCTTCGCGATCAGACGCAGCATTTTACCATGCAAGCGGTATCGCTGCTCGGACTGCCACTGATCAACACGAAGCCACCTGCCATCACTGTTTATGATTGCAACAACGGAACTTCCCTGCCTGGCGCAGCGGTCAGCAAGCCGGCGTCTTCAACGGATGTAACGATCAAGACCATTTTCGAAACGACGACGAAGGTCGCGGAATTCTTCAAGGAAGTGTTTGGCCGCAATTCGCTGGATGGTGCCGGCATGGCGCTGCAATCCTCCGCCCATTACGGCCTGAATTACAACAATGCCTTCTGGAACGGCACACAGATGGCCTATGGAGACGGCGACGGCGAGATCTTTACCGGCTTCTACCGCGGCGATGACGTGATCGCCCATGAACTAACGCATGGTGTGACGCAATATACCCTGCAGCTCGAATACCAGAACGAGTCCGGGGGCCTCAACGAAAGCATGTCGGACGTGTTCGGCTCCATGTTCAAGCAGTGGCGCCGCAACCAGACGGTGGTGGATGCGGACTGGTTGATCGGCGCTGACATCATGGGCAGCCTTGCAAAGGAAAAGGGCTATACCTGCCTCAGAGATATGGCGGCTCCCGATGCCGCTCATTGCCTTGCGCCGCAGATCACCAGCTTTCGCCAGTATGTGAACAGGATGGACCCGCATAACAGCAGCGGCGTTCCCAACCTAGCCTTCTATCTGGCCGCGAAGGCGGTTGGCGGCAAGAGCTGGGAAAAGACCGGGCAGATCTGGTACGACGTGTTTGCCAATCACGGATCCGATCCGACGATGACCATGAGCGCCTTTGCCAACGCGATCCGCGATTCCGCGGGGGCTCTTTATCCGGGTGATGTCTCGGTTCATGATGCCGTGGACGAAGCGTGGCGCGAGGTCGGCCTTTAGTCCAGATGCAAGGATCCTGTACATCGCGCCTGCTTATTCTTGCGCTGGTGCCGCCACGTTTGCTGGTATAGGATAGTGGCATGGACGATATTCATCTGGAACGACTGGGCGGCATGGGTGGTTTCGGCGGCGCGAATTCCGCGCTTCGCAGTACCGGAGCGCTGTCTTCAACGCAGCTGTCGGACAATGATCGGCGATCGGTGGAATCCCTGTTTCAGACCGGCGCTCCATCCGATCCCGCCGGGGCGGCGGACATGTTCCGCTACCGTATCACCTGGGAAACCGAACAGGGCGCCCGCACGATCGAGGTGCCTGAATCCGCCGTTCCCGATACGCTGAGAAATGCGGTGAAAGACGAACTGCGTTGATCGGTGGATTGGCCGGTGCGGCGTTGATCGCGCTAATCCGGCGCCACCCCTTGCGTTATCGGCAGAAATCCGTATAAGCCCGGCTGTTCGCAACACCCGGTCTTCTGGCTGGTGGCTGAACGGAGGGCTGGTTCCGGCAACGGAACCGCATGGACCGCCAAGGTTGTCCGGCCTCCCGTGTCTCCGCTCTCGACCGTCTCGATACAACACTTTTCTTGCCTGGGTTCGCCCGTTCAGGAGCAGTCGTTGAGGCTTAGCCGCCGAGGTCCGGGTATGACAACCGCAAGAAAAGGCAAAGCTTACATGGCTCTTTACGAACACGTATTCCTTGCCCGGCAGGATATGTCCGCTCAGCAGGTTGATGCCCTCGTCGAACAGTACAAGGGCGTCATCGAAGCTAATGGCGGCAAAGTCGGGCGCGTAGAAAACTGGGGCCTCAAGTCCCTGACCTACCGCATCAACAAGAACCGCAAGGCTCATTACGCCCTGATGGACATCGACGCTCCGGCCCCGGCCGTGCACGAGATGGAACGTCAGATGCGCATCAACGAAGACGTTCTTCGCTACATGACGATCGCCGTCGAGAAGCACGAAGAAGGCCCGTCTGCCATGATGCAGAAGCGCGACCGCGACGACCGTCCGCGCCGTGATGGCGACGACCGTCCGCCGCGCCGCGAATTCGGCGACCGTCCGCCGCGCCGTGACGGCGAGTTCCAGCGCGCTCCGCGTCCGGACCGTGGTCCGCGCGAAGACCGCGCGTAATCCGAGCCTCAAGGAGAAAAGACAATGGCTGACACATCCTCCTCGCAGGCACGTCGTCCCTTCCATCGCCGCCGCAAGACCTGCCCCTTCTCGGGCGCCAATGCACCGCGGATCGACTACAAGGACGTACGCCTTCTGCAGCGCTACATTTCCGAGCGCGGCAAGATCGTTCCTTCCCGTATCACGGCTGTTTCGCAGAAGAAGCAGCGCGAACTCGCTCAGGCGATCAAGCGCGCCCGCTTCCTCGGCCTGCTGCCTTACGTACTGACCTAATCGTCCAGTCTACGACCCGCCGGCCTCAGGTCGGCGGGTCTGGCCTCCCTTCCGCGATGGGCGCGGATCGGATCTCGGGAAAACCCATGTTGGGGATGAAGTCTCTGAGCCATGGCTCGAGAGCTATCCTCTAACTGCTTGCACAAGCAGGACAGCGAGACAAGTGATACGCAAGAACCAGACCATACTGCCGATCGGCATCCTCGCCGGCATTGTCGCCACCCTGCTTGTCCTGGGTGCCAATGCGCAGCTGTCTTTTGCGTCGCTCCTTTATGCGGCCTCGGCCCTTCCCATTCTGATTGCCGGCCTCGGCTGGGGCAACCGCGCCGCCATTGCCGGTGTCATCACGGCGGCAGTGCTGGCCGCCGTCCTGGTGTCGCCGCTGTTTGCGGTTGCCACTGCGATTATCACCCTCATTCCCGCCGGCTGGCTCTCGCACCTGGCCAATCTCGCCCGCCCGGCCTCCGAACTCGGCGGACCGGATCATCTCGTTGCCTGGTACCCGATTTCGGACATCCTCCTGCATCTGTGCGGGCTGGTCACGGTCGCGGTCATCGCGCTGGGTGTGGTGATCGGCTATGGACCGGAAATGACCGACCAGATGGTCGATGCGATGACGGCTGCACTGCAGACGCAGGAGCCCGCCTTTGCGCCGGATGCTTCCGGCCTTGCGCAGACGAAGAGCATGATCGTGCTGATGCTGCCGATGTTCCAGGGCGGGATCTGGGTCATGCTGCTGTTTGCAGCCTTCTATATTGCGGTCAGGATCGTGTCGCGCTCGGGCCGGGCTCTGCGGCCGCGCGAAGACATGCCGTCTGCGCTGCGCATGAACCGGCACGCCATCTTCATCTTCCTCGCGGGCGTCCTGCTGTGCTTTGCCGGCGGCATCCCGGCAATGATCGGAGCCACCATCTGCGGCACGTTCGGCGCCGGCTTCCTGATGTCCGGCTTCGCCTCTCTGCACTTCCGCAGCAAGGACAGGGACTGGCGCCTGCCCGGCCTCGTCCTTTCCTACCTTTCCTGCATGCTTCTTCTGCCGGCAATCGCCCTCATCGTGCTGGGGCTCATGGATACGCGGCGGACGATCGCACTGACCCCGGTGAAAGCCGGCAAGAATTTCGGTGAAAGCACGACCACCGGTGACAATACACCTAACAACAAGACACCCGACAACAAGAATTGACTGAAAGAAAGGAAACCCACCATGCAAGTCATTCTGCTTGAACGCGTTGCCAAGCTTGGCCAGATGGGCGAAACCGTCAAGGTTCGCGACGGCTTTGCTCGTAACTTCCTGCTGCCGCAGGGCAAGGCGATGCGCGCCAACGAAGCCAACAAGAAGCGCTTCGAATCCGAGCGTGCGACGCTCGAAGCCCGTAACCTCGAGCGCAAGGGCGAAGCCCAGACGGTTGCCGACGCGCTTTCCGGCAAGTCCTTCATCGTCGTTCGTTCGGCTGGCGAAACCGGCCAGCTCTACGGTTCGGTTGCCGCCCGCGACATCGTCGAGGTTCTGGCTGCCGAAGGCTTCAATGTGGGCCGCAACCAGGTTGACCTCAACACGCCGATCAAGGAAATCGGTTTGCACCAGGTCACCCTGCACCTGCATTCGGAAGTCGAAGTCTCGATCGAACTGAACGTCGCCCGCTCTGCAGAAGAAGCCGAGCGCCAGGCCAAGGGCGAAAGCCTCACCTCGGCTGACGCGATCTACGGCGTCGACGAAGATGCACTGCGTCCGGAAGATTTCTTCGATCCGGATGCCGATCGCGACGAAGACGAAGAATAATAGGTTCTCGCATTCAGTTCCTGAAAACGCCCGGGTCACACGGCCCGGGCGTTTTTTCGTCTTTTTCGGGTGTAGAATGATGCGCAGGGCTTTGAGTCGCGCTTAAACCGGTCAACCGGATTCCTCGCTTCATTGCGCTTTTTGTTTTGCTGATCCGACGAGCGCTGTGGATAGCTGTGGGAATCTTATTTCTACCCGGTCTGGTATTTCGCTTGGCGTGGCTAGTCCCTAGAACGATGCCCTTGAACGGACAGGACGGATAAGAAGACCATGAACGATGCCGTGCGCAAGCTCGCCAATATCCAGCCGGCCGAGCCGCATTACCGCGAAGCTCCGAACAATATCGAAGCCGAACAGGCTCTTCTCGGCGCGGTCCTGGTCAACAACGACGCCTATTACCGCGTTTCCGACTTTCTGAAGCCCGTTCATCTCTACGAGCCGCTGCATCGCAAGATTTTTGAAGTGGCCGGCGACATCATCCGCATGGGCAAGACTGCCAATCCGGTCACCATCAAGACCTTCTTGCCCGCCGACGACAAGGTCGGCGACCTGACGGTGGCGCAATATCTGGCGCGCCTCGCTTCCGAGGCCGTGTCGATCATCAATGCCGAAGACTATGGCCGGGCGATCTACGACCTGGCGCTGCGCCGGGCGCTGATCCAGATCGGCGAGGACGTCGTCAACATCGCCTATGACGCTCCACTCGACATGCCGCCGCAAACGCAGATCGAAGACACCGAGCGCCGGCTGTTCGAGCTTGCCGAAAACGGCCGCTATGACGGCGGCTTCCAGTCCTTCAACGATGCGGTGGCGCTGGCCATCGACATGGCCGGCCAGGCCTTCGAGCGTGACGGGCATCTGTCCGGTATCTCGACCGGCATCATGTCGCTCGACAGCAAGATGGGCGGATTGCAGCGCTCCGACTTGATCGTGTTGGCAGGGCGTCCCGGCATGGGCAAGACCTCGCTTGCCACCAATATCGCCTATAATATCGCCGCGTCCTATGAGCCGGAAGTGCAGCCCGATGGCTCAATGAAGGCCAAGAATGGTGGCGTCGTCGGATTCTATTCGCTGGAAATGTCGGCCGAACAGCTCGCCACCCGTATTATTTCCGAGCAGACGGAAGTCTCGTCCTCGAAAATCCGCCGCGGTGACATTACCGAAGCAGATTTCGAAAAGCTCGTAGCCTGCTCCCAGATGATGCAGAAAGTGCCGCTGTTCATCGACCAGACCGGCGGCATCTCGATCGCTCAGCTGTCTGCGCGCGCACGCCGCCTGAAACGCCAGCGCGGCCTCGATTGCCTGGTGGTCGACTATATCCAGTTAATGACCGGGTCAGGAAAATCCGGCGAGAACCGCGTTCAGGAAATCACCCAGATCACCACGGGCCTCAAGGCGCTCGGTAAGGAGCTGAACGTGCCGATCATCGCGCTGTCGCAGCTGTCGCGCCAGGTGGAAAGCCGCGAAGACAAGCGGCCGCAGCTTTCCGACCTTCGCGAATCAGGTTCGATCGAGCAGGACGCCGACGTGGTGCTGTTCGTGTTCCGCGAGGAATACTACGTGAAGAACATGGAGCCGCGCGACATTTCCGATCCGAAATATCCGGAATGGGAAGTGCTGATGGACAAGGTGAAGGGCACGGCCGACGTGATCATCGCCAAGCAGCGCCACGGTCCGACCGGCACCGTCAAGCTCGCCTTCCAGTCGGAATATACGCGCTTCGCCGATCTCGCCGACCCCAGCTTCACGCAATACGAAGAGCACTGAGATCTGCTCTGCGCCGTCAGAGCAAAAGGCAGTCACCGGTTCTGCCTAGCTCAGTCCTTGGCGAAGGTAGTCGCAGTCTGCGACGTCGTCACCATGTTATTGTAGTCCGAAACGAGCAAGTCGAGATCGTCGCCGCCGCCCTTTCGGGCGTCGCCCTTGACCTTCTGCAGCGTCTCGTCGAGGTCGCGCAGCTTGGACAAAAGCGATGCCGGACTGGATTCGAAGGCAGAAAAGGAACTCGGATGCTGTAGCCCGTAGTCGTCAAAATCGCGCACTGCGACGGCGTAAGCGTCCAAAGCCTTGCCGAATGCAGGCATATCGACAACCGGACTGTCATTGGTGGGCATGAGATCCATGATCGCCTCGGCATGGAACATCACATTGCGGACATGCCAGCGCGACTTCCTGCCTTCGGCCTTTTCCAGTCCCTGTAAGGAGGCAAGATCGATCTTGACCTTTTCCTGGCGCAGAGCGTTATCGACCTTCTTGCGTCGTTCATCATGGACTGTTGCGAGAGCGGCGATCTCCTTGTGGAAGGCCTTGCCGCCCTCCATCTTGTCCGCCTTGTAATCCTGCCGCTCATAGTACTTGTTGGCCCTTTCGAGAACCGGCGCGAGCTGCTGATAGGTTTCCAAGTAAGCCAGCATGGCTGCATCGAGATCCGGCATGCGAGGCTCGGTCTTGGCAGCCGTCGCAACCGCTTCGATCTGGCTGCGCGTGTCGTAGAGCGAATAAAGCCCGTAGATGATCTTTTCTTTGCCGGTCGGTCCCTTCTTCATGTCGACCCAGCTTTCATAGCGCTGCAGCGACTCTGAAGCGCGCATGGCGCTGTTGAGGAATTCAACATAGGCGTTCATCTTGACGATCGACGCATCCGTCGCATCCTCGTCGAAGAGCGATTGGGCCCAAGCTGGCGAACTGCCGATAACAGCTGCACTCGGCGCCTGCATGAACAAGGCCAGCGCCATGACGATCACAGATTTGGCGAAATTGCGCATCGTATTCATCTCCGGACAACGAGATCAAATGAGTAGCACTTGTAACCGCGGAAGCGGATTTCAATGGCGCAGCAGGCACGAAAGCCTGAGCAGCCGGTATTAACGGGAGCATACGTGACGGGAATGCCACGCTTCGGTTGCAGGGGGGCATCGCCTGCTTGCTAACGTCCAAGGCGGCCTTGCATGAGCGGCATGTCTTCGCCGCCGGAGATCTGCCGCAGCCCCAGCGTCAGTGCCCGCTGCCGGCGGCACCGTTGACAGCGCCCGTTCGACCTTCTCCTGCGAAACATTGTGCATAGAATGAGAATAGCCGAGAGCAGCATGTCCGTCTTGAACAAAAGTGATAGCCTGAGGCAACCGGCAGCCACATGGTTTTGCGTGAGGAAACAGATTAGATGACGGATTTCGACGACACCCTGCCCGCTCCCGACGAGTTCGATATTGCGCCGGTCAGGCTGACCGTCGATCTCGGCGCCCTGGCGGACAATTGGCGGGACATGGTGCGACGATCCGGGAAAGCCCGGGCCGCCGCCGTGGTCAAGGCAGATGCCTATGGGCTGGGACTGGAGGATTGCGGAACCGCACTTTACGAGGCCGGCGCGCGCGACTTCTTTGTGGCTGTGGTTCAGGAAGGCGTGACGCTGCGCACTTATGCGCCGGATGCCCGCATCTTTGTACTGTCCGGCATCTGGCCCGGCCAAGAAAGCCTGTTCTTCGAACACGATCTTGTGCCGGTCATCGCTTCGGAGGAGCAACTTGCCTTCTGGATGTCATTGCTTGCCGAAGGCGGCGATCACCCTTGCGCCCTTCACGTCGATACCGGCTTCAACCGCCTCGGCCTACCGTTTGCCGACGCGCTGGCACTTGCCAAGGATGTTTCTCGTCCGGCGAGTTTCTCGCCGGTGCTGGTGCTGTCGCATCTGCACAGCGGCGACACGCCATCCTCTCCTTTGAACAAGGCGCAGCTCGATGCCTTTCAGGAAGTCAGCGCCGCTTTCGACGGGATCGAAACCAGCCTCTCAGCCTCTGCGGGGATTTTTCTCGGGCCCGAATACCATTTCGACCTGACCCGTCCCGGCATTGCGCTTTACGGCGGCGAATCTGTCAACGGCATGCAGCCGCTGCGGCCGGTGGCCAAGGCTGAAGCGCGCATCCTGCAGATCCGCGAGGCTGCAGCCGGCTCGACTGTCAGCTACGGCGCCACCCATCAGTTGTCACGCCGCAGCCGGCTCGCGGTCGTTTCCGTCGGCTATGCAGACGGGTATCTGCGCGCCCTTTCCGGTTCCGGCGTGCCGCTCCGGGCGGGAGGCACGTCTGGCGCCTACGGCTATATCGACGGGCACCGGGTGCCGATCATCGGCCGCGTCACCATGGACCTGACAATCTTCGATGTAACCGACGTGCCGGAACGGGCGGTGCGCGCGGGAGATTATATCCAGCTGTTCGGACCGGACATGCCGCTTGCCGAAGTGGCGCGCGCCGCCGGCACGATCGGCTATGAAATGCTGACCAGCCTCGGCCTGCGCTACGAGCGCCGCTACATCTATCCGGAAGAGTAATCTGCCGTGCCTTGCCATCGCAGCATGTTCTGGATTACAAGAACGATGTTCCGCCTTTGTTCTTGCGGACGCTGACATCCCAGAGGCGGCAAGCATTCCATGGCGAAAACCAGGACCCAATTCGTGTGCCAGAACTGCGGCACCGTCCATAACCGCTGGGCCGGCAAATGCGACGGCTGCGGCGAATGGAACACCATTATTGAAGACGACCAGATGGGTGGCATCGGTGGTGGCCCCGGCAAGGTGCCGAAGAAGGGTCGCGCCGTGGCGCTGACCACGCTATCGGGCGAAACCGAAGAAGCCCCGCGTATCTTCACCGGCATTTCCGAGCTCGACCGTGCCACCGGCGGCGGCTTCGTGCGCGGTTCTGCCGTGCTGATCGGCGGCGACCCGGGCATCGGCAAATCGACGCTGCTGATGCAGGCCGCGGCGGCTCTGTCGCGGCGCGGTCACCGAATTATCTATGTTTCGGGCGAAGAAGCCGTCGCCCAAGTCCGGCTGCGGGCCCAGCGCCTCGACGCCGCCAATACCGAAGTCCTGCTGGCAGCGGAAACCAATGTCGAGGACATCCTGGCGACCATTTCCGAGGGCAAGCGGCCGGACCTTGTGATCATCGATTCGATCCAGACGCTGTGGAGCGACACGGCCGATTCGGCGCCCGGCACCGTCACGCAGGTGCGCACCGGCGTGCAGGCGATGATCCGTTATGCCAAGCAGACGGGCGCCGCCATGGTGCTGGTCGGGCATGTCACCAAGGAGGGCCAGATCGCCGGCCCGCGCGTCGTCGAGCACATGGTCGATGCGGTTCTTTATTTCGAAGGCGACCGTGGCCACCACTACCGAATCCTGCGCACGGTGAAGAACCGCTTCGGGCCAACCGACGAGATCGGTGTCTTCGAAATGTCCGACAAAGGCTTGCGGGAAGTCTCCAATCCATCCGAGCTGTTTCTTGGAGAGCGCAATGCCAAGTCGCCCGGTGCTGCGGTCTTTGCCGGCATGGAGGGCACAAGGCCGGTCCTGGTCGAGGTGCAGGCGCTGGTGGCGCAGACATCGCTCGGCACGCCGCGCCGCGCCGTCGTCGGCTGGGATTCCTCGCGGCTGTCGATGATTCTGGCCGTTCTCGAAGCCCATTGCGGCGTCAAGCTCGGCCAGCACGACGTGTATCTGAATGTCGCCGGCGGCTACAGGATATCCGAACCAGCCGCCGATCTCGCCGTCGCCTCCGCCCTGGTCTCCTCGCTTGCCGGAGTGGCGCTTCCGGCAGACTGCGTTTATTTCGGTGAAATCAGCCTTTCCGGCGCGGTGCGCCCAGTCTCTCAGACGGGCCAGCGCCTGAAGGAAGCCGAAAAGCTTGGCTTTGCCCGGGCCATGCTGCCGGTCAGTTCCGCCGAAGTGCCCAAGGGTGGCAATAGCCGGTGGACGGAAATCGAGGACCTTCCCGATCTGGTGTCGCGGATCGCCGGCTCCGCCAGGAAACTGGGGAAATCCTCTGAAGATGATTGATCTTCCGTTAAGGGAACCTCTGTTGTATGACGCTGCCTCATTGGGATCGCGCACCGGCCGAACCGGCTCGGAACCGGCCAGCAAACGGCAAGTCTTGGAGTAACAAATGCCCATTACGATTTTCGACGGCATCGTCATCGCCGTGACGTTGTTTTCAGCGGTGCTGGCCATGGTCCGCGGTTTTTCGCGTGAGGTGCTGTCGATCGCAAGCTGGGCCGGCTCGATTGCCGCAGCCTATTATCTTTATCCGCTCGTCCTGCCCTATGCGAAGAATTATATATCGGACGACCGCATCGCGCTTGCCGCTTCGGCCGGCCTGATCTTCCTGATCGCGCTGATCATCATCTCCTTCATCACCACGCGAATCGCCGATTTCATCATCGATAGCCGCATCGGTGCGCTGGACCGCACGCTCGGCTTCCTGTTCGGCGCCGCCCGCGGCGTCCTGCTTCTCGTCGTCGCGGTCGCCTTCTTCAACTGGCTGGTCGCCCCGGACCGCCAGCCGGTCTGGGTCACCCAGGCAAAGTCCAAGCCCTTCTTGGATACGCTGGTCGCCCGCCTCGAGACCGTCCTGCCAGACGATATCGAGCCGCAGATCCGCGCTCGCATCCTCGGACAGGATCCGGCTCAAACCGAAGGCGCGCCCGGCCAGGAACAGCCGCCGGCAGAAGACGCACCTGTGACAAATAATTGACGCTGTGTTGCGCTTGATGCAGCGCACACCGTCACCATCTGTGCTATAACCCGTTTTGAAGTGACGTAAGCTCGGCCTAGGAGGCATTCCCGGGCCGGGTTTTCCATTTTTTCCGAAAGGACGAGGCCCAAGATGAATGAGCCGGTATCGCAGACATTTGGCCCCAACAGCGATGATGAACTGGACGGCGACACGCTCCACGAAGAGTGCGGCGTGTTTGGCATTCTCGGGCATCCCGACGCGGCGACGCTGACAGCGCTCGGTCTGCACGCCCTGCAGCACCGAGGCCAGGAAGCGGCCGGCATCGTTTGCTTCGACGGGCTGCGCTTTCATTCGGAACGGCGCATGGGGCTGGTCGGCGACCATTATACCGATCCGGCGACTCTTGCCCGGCTCCCCGGCAATATTTCCATCGGCCATGTCCGCTATTCGACGACGGGTGAAGTGGCGCTGCGCAACGTACAGCCGCTGTTTGCGGAACTGGAAGTCGGCGGCATTGCCATTGCCCATAACGGCAATTTCACCAACGGCCTCACCCTGCGCCGCCAGTTGATCGCCGGTGGCGCCATCTGTCAGTCGACGTCCGATACCGAAGTCGTGCTGCATCTCATCGCCCGTTCCCGCTATTCCTCCACAGCCGATCGCTTCATCGATGCGATCCGGCAGATGGAGGGCGGCTATTCCATGCTGGCCATGACCCGCACCAAGCTGATCGCCGCGCGCGATCCCACCGGCATTCGTCCGCTTGTCATGGGCGAGCTCGACGGCAAGCCGATCTTTGCCTCGGAAACCTGCGCGCTCGACATTATCGGCGCCAAGTTCATCCGCGACGTGGAGAATGGCGAGGTCATCATCTGCGAAATGCAGTCCGATGGCTCGATCTCAATCGATAGCCGCAAGGCCGGCAACGGCCAGCCGGAGCGCCTCTGCCTGTTCGAATATGTTTATTTCGCCCGCCCTGACTCCGTTGTCGGCGGACGCAGTGTTTATGTTGCCCGCAAGAACATGGGCATCAACCTCGCCAAGGAAGCTCCGGTCGCGGCCGATGTCGTGGTTCCGGTTCCCGATGGCGGCACGCCGGCAGCTCTCGGCTATGCGCAGGAAAGCGGCATACCATTCGAATACGGGATCATCCGCAACCATTATGTCGGGCGTACCTTCATCGAGCCGACCCAGCAGATCCGCGCCTTCGGCGTCAAGCTGAAGCATTCCGCCAACCGGGCGATGATCGAAGGCAAGCGTGTCGTACTGGTCGACGATTCGGTGGTGCGCGGCACGACCTCGCTGAAGATCGTCCAGATGATCCGCGACGCCGGCGCCAAGGAAGTGCATCTGCGCGTTGCAAGCCCGATGATCTATTATCCGGACTTCTATGGGATCGATACGCCAGACGCCGAAAAGCTGATCGCCAACCAGTATGACAGCCTGGAAGCCATGTGCCGGTATATCGGCGCCGATTCGTTGGAGTTCCTGTCGATCAACGGCCTTTACCGGGCGGTTGGCGGCGAAGATCGCAACGATGCGCGGCCGCAATTCACCGACCACTATTTCACCGGTGACTATCCGACCCGCCTGCTCGACAAGGACGGCGAGACCATGGGCCGCAAGGTGTCGCTGCTTGCCAGCAACGGCTGAGCCTGGGCTCGCGCTTCGGTTAAGGCATGACACGCAAGCCCAGGTACGACGTGGTTTCCTGGTACGAGCAGCCGGAGCCGGAAATCTGCCCGCTCTGCGGCCGCGACATTCCGCAAGACCAGCGGGATGAGCACCATCTCGTCCCGAAGAGCCGGGGCGGGCGCCAAACCCAGTCTCTCCACCGCATCTGCCACAGGCAAATCCACGCACTCTTCAGCGAAGCGGAGATCGAGAAATCATTCCCGACCATGGATGCGCTTCTGGAACATCCGGAAATCCGCAAATTCGCTGCCTGGGTCGCAAAGAAGCCGCCGGGCTTTTACGACGGCACTAAGCGGAGCAACCGACGCCGCTAAAGGTTTACGTTCGCTACGGGGCTGTGCAACTCGTTTGAGCGCGTTCCAGCCATCCTCACCGAGGGACGAAGCAGGCACTTGCGCGGCACAAACCTCTGTGACAATCCTCGCCGACAAATCCGGTCACGGATGATGCGAACATGATGCTTTGCGCAGCGGGAAGAAACAATGACGATCGATCTCAAAGGCAGGATTGCGCTGGTAACCGGCGCCTCGCGGGGCATCGGCTATTTCACCGCGCTTGCCCTTGCCAGGGCCGGTGCGCATGTCATCGCCACGGCTCGCACCGTTGGGGGACTGGAGGAGCTGGACGACGCGATCAAGGCGGAAGGCGGCACCGCGACCCTGGTGCCATTCGACCTGACCGACATGGAAGCGATCGACCGGCTCGGCGCCTCGATCTATGAGCGCTGGGGCAAGCTGGACATTCTCGTCGCCAATGCCGGCATTCTCGGCGTCATCTCGCCGATCGCCCATATCGAGGCCAAGGTCTTCGACAAGGTCATGCTGACCAATGTCACTTCCACCTGGCGGCTGATCCGTTCGGTCGAGCCGCTGCTTCTGCGTTCCGATGCGGGCCGCGCGCTTCTGCTGTCTTCCGGCGTCGCCAGCAATCCGCGCGCCTTCTGGGGTGCCTATGCCATGTCGAAGGCAGCCGTTGAAACGATGGGGCGCATCTGGGCCGCCGAAAACGATCACACCCCGCTCAAGGTCAACATTGTCAACCCAGGCGCCACCCGGACCGCGATGCGCGCTCAGGCCGTGCCCGGCGAGGACCCGGACACGCTGCCGCATCCATCTGAGGTGGCCGACCGCATGCTCTTCCTCGCCTCCCCCGACATGACCGACACCGGCCGTCTCTTCGTGGTGCGCGACAACAGGTTCGTGGACTTCAATACGCCGGCATAAATCTTTTCCGGACATTGTCTTACAAGGGCACGTCATTCCTTGATGGGCTTGACCAACAGTCTCGTCCGCGCCATAAACTCGGCCATGAAAACGGCGATTTCCATCTGCGGGATCATTATTCGCTAGCGTTTGCGCTGGTCCGGCCGTTCTCGTCTCTCGAAAAGCCTTGAAGACAAACGCCTCGGTCCGGAACCGGTGCCGATCGTCTGCAAGACTTTGGGAGAACTTTCGATGAGCTTTTCGCTCAAGCTCTATAATACGCTCACTCGCGAAAAGACGGCGTTCGAGCCAATCGATGCCGATAATGTCCGCCTCTACGTCTGCGGCCCGACAGTTTATGACTATGCCCATATCGGCAATGCCCGCCCGGCCATCGTCTTCGACGTGCTGTTCCGGCTGCTGCGGCACGTGTACGGCGTAGATCACGTGACCTATGCCCGCAACATCACCGATGTGGACGACAAGATCAATGCGCGCGCCTTGCGAGACCATCCCGGCCTGCCGCTCAACGAGGCGATCCGGCAGGTGACGGAAAAGACGGAAACACAGTATCATGCGGACGTGGCGGCGCTCGGCTGCCTTGAGCCGACGGTCGAGCCGCGCGCTACCGACAACATCCCGCAGATGGTCGAGATCATCGAAAAGCTGATCGCCAACGGCCACGCTTATGTGGCGCAAGGCGAGGTCCTGTTCGACACGAAATCCATGCTTGAATACGGCCAGTTGTCGAAGCGGCCGCTCGACGAGCAGCAGGCCGGTGCCCGCGTAGCCGTCGATGCGCATAAGAAGAACCCGGGCGATTTCGTCTTGTGGAAGCTTTCCTCGCAGAACGAGCCCGGCTGGGAAAGCCCCTGGGGCCGTGGCCGGCCGGGCTGGCATATCGAGTGCTCGGCGATGAGCGAGCGGTATCTGGGCGAGGTGTTCGACATCCACGGCGGCGGGCTGGACCTGATTTTCCCCCACCACGAAAACGAGATCGCCCAGTCGCGCTGCGCCCATGGCACGCAAGTGATGGCGAATGTCTGGATGCATAACGGCTTCGTGCAGGTCGAGGGCCGCAAGATGTCGAAGTCCGAAGGCAATTTCACCACGATCTACGACCTGCTGCACACGCAGACGTTCGGCGGACGCCAATGGCCCGGCGACGTGCTGCGGCTGGCCATGCTGATGACCCATTACCGCGAGCCAATCGACTTTTCGGTCAAGCGGCTTGAAGAGGCCGAGCGTCTGATCGCCAAGTGGCCACCCGTCGATGCGAGTGATGCCGACCCGTGCGAAACGATGATGAGTGCACTTGCCGACGACCTCAACACCGTGGCGGCCGTGCAGGCGCTGCATGCACTGGCCCAGGAAGCCAATGCCGACAGGACGCTGCTGCCGATGTTTGCCGCCAGTGCCGCACTGCTCGGCGTCGTTCCGAAGCGGGTCGAAGTGGATGAGGCGCTGGCCTCCGCCGTCGACGCGCTGGTCGCCATGCGGCTGGAAATGCTGAAGGCCAAGAACTTCGCCGAAGCCGACAAGATCCGCAACGAGCTGGCGGACAAGGGCATCCAGTTGAAGGACGGCAAGGATCCCGCCACCGGCGAACGGGTGACGACCTGGGAGGTGAAGCGGTAGCTTGCCGCCTCTCGGTCGGAGGCATAGGCTGCGCTTTCAGCCAAGGAGGAAGACATGGGTGCAGAACATCACGTGAAGTTTTTCCGCAATGGCAAAGAACAGGCCGTGGTTATCCCCGCAGAATTCGAAATGGCAGGTGAGGAGGCAATCATGCGCAAGGAGGGTGACCGACTGGTGATTGAGCCGGTCAGAAAGACTGATCTCTTGGAATGGCTCGCGACGATCGAGCCCTGGGAAGAGGAATTCCCTGATGTCGACGAAGATCAGCCGCCCTCGGAGGAGGTCGACCTTTTCCCGGGCAACGGCCGGTGAGCGACTGGCGCTACATGCTTGACACCAATATAGCTTCGGATCTGATCCGTTTTCCCAACGGAAAGGTGGCGGTTCGGATCGCCTCTGTTGGCACTTCCGCCTGCTGCATCAGTGCGCTTGTTGCGTCCGAATTGCGTTATGGCGTGGCCAAGAAAGCTTCATCGCGCTTGGAGACGCTCGTTGAGGAAATGATCCACCGGCTAACGGTCGTGCCTTATGAAGATGTTTCGACGATGTACTACGCGGCCATCCGCAGCGACCTCACCCGCAAAGGCGTCCTCATTGGTCCAGTGGATCTTTTCATCGCCGCCCACGCTCGGTCCCTCGACCTCACCCTGGTGACAGCCAACGTCCGCGAATTCTCTCGCGTTCCCGAACTTAAAGTCGAAAACTGGCTGGAGGCTGACAGATGACCCTCACCCATAGCGGCGGCTGCCAATGCGGCGCTGTCCGCTTCCGGATCGACGGCGAGCCGGGGCAATCCTCCATCTGCCATTGCCGCATGTGCCAGAAGGCCTTGGGCGCTTATTATGCGCCGCTGGTTTCGACTCGGGGGGCCGCGTTCGCCTGGACGCGGGGAAACCCCAAATACTTCCAGTCGTCAAACCACGTCCGGCGTGGTTTCTGCGAAAGCTGCGGCACGCCTTTGACCTATGAAGCGTCGGACGGGGTCGCGATTTCGGCCGGCGCCTTCGATGACCCGTCAGGCCTGCCGCCGGTCATCCAGTACGGCTTGGAAGGCAAGCTTGCCTTCGTTGACAGCCTGAGCGACCTGCCCGCGCGCCACACGATGGACGATCTGGACGAAGCTCCCTTTCTCGCCGACCTGGTTTCCTATCAGCATCCCGACCACGATACAGAGCAATGGCCACCAAAGGAAAAGCAATGAGCGAAACCGTTAGAACAGGCGGCTGCCAGTGTGGCGCCGTTCGTTTCCGCATCCATGGCGAACTGGGACGCGCCTCGATCTGCCATTGCCGCATGTGCCAAAAGGCATTTGGCGGCTTTTTCGGGCCGCTGGTCAGCGCGCCGGAGGGCGGCGTCGAATGGACCCGCGGCGAGCCGAAATATTTCCAGTCGTCCGTCAATATCGACCGTGGCTTCTGCGAGAATTGCGGCACGCCGCTCACCTATCGCTATCCCGGCGGACTGGAGCTGGCGATCGGCGCCTTCGACGAGCGAGACGATCTGGCACCGCAGATCCAGGTGAACTACGCCTCGCATATTCCATGGGTGACGACGATCTTCGACCAGCCGGTGCGCGATACCGGCGAGGACGCGGTCAAGCAGGAGCAGATCATCTCCTTCCAGCACCCGGATCACGACACCGAACACTGGCCGGCAAAGGGTCTCCATCTATGACTGAAGTTCTGCGGACGCTTTATCCGGAAATCGAGCCCTATGAGAGCGGCCATCTCGATGTCGGCGACGGCCATTCGATCTACTGGGAGCGGGTCGGAACCAAGGGCGCAAAACCCGCTGTCTTCCTGCACGGCGGGCCGGGCGGCGGATGCAATCCCGGGCAGCGCCGGCTGTTTAATCCGGAACTCTACGACGTCATCCTGTTCGACCAGCGGGGCTGCGGCCGCTCAACGCCGAATGCCAGCCTTGACGCCAATACGACCTGGCATCTGGTCGCGGATATCGAGCGGCTGCGTAAAATCGCCGGTGTCGAGAAATGGCAGGTCTTCGGCGGCTCCTGGGGGTCCACCCTGGCGCTCGCCTATGCGGAAACCTATCCGCAACGGGTCTCCGAACTTCTGGTACGCGGCATCTACACCCTGACCAAGGCTGAGCTCGACTGGTATTACCAGTTCGGCGTCTCGGAAATGTTTCCCGACAAATGGGAGGCCTTCGTTGCGCCTATTCCCGAAGATGAACGCCACGAGATGATGCAGGCCTATTACCGCCGCCTGACCGGCTCTGACAAGGCCGAGCAGCTTGCCGCCGCCAAGGCCTGGAGCACCTGGGAAGGCTCGACGATCACCCTCCTTCCGGATCCAGAGCTCACTGCGGGCTTTGGCGAGGATCATTATGCGATCGCCTTCGCGCGTATCGAGAACCATTTCTTCGTACATGCCGGCTGGCTTGATGAAGGCCAGCTGCTGCGCGATGCGGTCAAGCTCAAGGGCATTCCCGGCGTCATCGTGCATGGGCGCTACGACATGCCCTGCCCGCTCAAATATGCCTGGCAATTGTCCAAGGTGTGGACGGATGCCGATTTCCACATCATCGAAGGCGCCGGCCACGCCGTTTCCGAACCCGGCATTACCGACCAGCTGATCCGGGCCACGGACCGGTTCGCCGGGAAGGTGTGATCCCCATATAACGCGTGGCTACCCCTCCGCAGGCCAGAGGGGGGTCGCCGAGTATGATGTAACAATGCTCCAGGAGGAGCAGCCATGACACGCCAACGCGTCACTCTCTTTGACACCACCCTGCGCGACGGGCAGCAGACGCCGGGCGTCGATTTTTCGGTCGAGGACAAGATCGCGATCTCGCAAATGCTGGACGAATTCGGCTTTGACTATGTCGAGGGCGGCTATCCCGGCGCCAACCCGACAGACACTGCCTTCTTTACCGAGAAACGGACGCGGCGAGCAAAGTTCGTCGCCTTTGGCATGACCAAGCGCGCCGGTATTTCCGCTTCCAACGATCCAGGGCTCGCGGTCCTGCTGCAGGCCAAGAGCGATGTCGTGTGTTTCGTCGCCAAGGCCTGGGATTATCATGTCCGGGTCGCGCTCGGCTGCACCAATGAGGAAAACCTGGAAGCCATCCGCGACAGCGTCGGAGTTGCCCTCAAGGCCGGCAAGGAGGCGATGGTCGACTGCGAGCACTTCTTTGACGGCTATAAGGCCAATCCGGACTATGCACTCGCCTGCGCAAAAACCGCATATGAGGCCGGGGCTCGCTGGGTGGTGCTCTGCGACACCAATGGCGGGACGCAGCCGGAGGAGATCCGCGCCATCGTCAAAGCGGTCATCGCATCCGGCATTCCCGGCGCCGCGCTTGGCATCCATGCGCATGACGATACTGGCCAGGCAGTCGCCAATTCGCTAGCGGCGGTCGAGGCGGGCTGTCGGCAGATCCAGGGCACGCTGAATGGCATCGGCGAGCGCTGCGGCAATGCCAATCTCGTCACTCTGATCGCCACGCTCTGTCTCAAAGACGCCTATTCGAGCCGGTTCGAGACGGCGATCGACCCGGAGCGGTTGACCGGTCTCACCCGGCTCTCCCATGCGTTTGACGAGTTGCTGAACCGTTCGCCAAACCATCAAGCGCCTTATGTCGGCGCTTCTGCCTTCGCCACCAAGGCCGGCATCCATGCCTCGGCGCTGCTCAAGGACCCGCGCACCTATGAGCATGTGACGCCGGAAAGCGTCGGCAATTTCCGCAAGGTGATGGTGTCGGACCAAGGCGGCAAGTCGAATTTCATCAACGCGCTGAAGCGGCGCGGCATCGAGGTCGCCAAGGACGATCCGAAGCTCGACCAGTTGATCTCGATCGTCAAGGAGCGGGAAGCGACCGGCTATGCCTATGAGGGCGCGGATGCAAGCTTCGAGCTGCTCGCCCGCCGCACACTCGGCACCATCCCGGAATTCTTCTCGGTCGAAGGTTTTCGGGTGATGGTCGAGCGCCGCTTCGACAATTTTGGCCGCATCAAGATCGTTTCCGAAGCGGTTGTGAAGATCGTCATCGACGGCGAAACCTTGATGTCGGTTGCCGAGGGCGACGGCCCGGTAAACGCGCTCGACCTGGCGCTGCGCAAGGACTTCGGCAAATACCAGCACGAGATCGACGACCTCGTCCTGGCCGACTTCAAGGTGCGCATCCTCAATGGCGGCACCGAGGCGATCACCCGCGTGCTGATCGAATCGACAGACGGCAGCGGCGTGCGCTGGTGGACGGTCGGCGTATCGGAAAACATCATCGACGCCTCGTTCCAGGCGCTGATGGATTCGGTCATCTACAAGCTGATGAAGAACCGTGAACTGGCCGGCCGGGTCGCGGCGGAATAGCCCGACGATCCGGCAGTCCGATCACGCCGCCTCCCTCGCCTGCCACCGCCGCTAGGCGGCCGGCACGGTCAGGTTGGGCGTGGTCGGATATTGCTCCGCCACCTCCGGCTTGCTGGAAGCGGGCTCGCCGGGCCGTGCCCTGGAAATCACGACGGGCACGGATTTGGCGGCCGGCGTATTGCTGCGCTTGTCGCGATGGGACAGCGCCAGAAGTGCATTGGTTTCCGGATAATAGGCCGCGCAGCAGCCTTTCGGTACGTCATAGGCAACCACTTTGAAGCCGCCCGCCTGCCGCTTGATCCCGTCCCCCGCAGCGGATGCGAAATCGACCACCGTTCCTTCGCTGAGGCCGAGTTCTGCCATATCGCTCTCGTTCATGAAGACCACCATCCGTTCGCCGGATACGCCGCGATAGCGATCGTTGTTGGAATAAACCGTGGTGTTGAACTGGTCGTGGCTGCGCAGCGTCATCAATTGCAGATGCGCGTCTTCCGGCGCCTCGTCATTCTGATCCTTGAGATCAGGATCAAACAGGAAATTCGCCTTTCCGGTCGGCGTGTTCCAGACCCGTTCGCTGGCGCCGTTCGGAAGCCGGAACCCTCCGGGCAGGCCGATCCTGCGGTTGTACTTGCCGAACTGGTCGGGAAAGACTTCCTCGATCTTGTCGCGGATGCGGCCATAGTCAGCGACCAGCGCATCCCAATCGATCGCCACCCGTCCGGCCAGCGTCGCCTTGGCCAGGTTGGCGATAATCCAAGGCTCGGAGCGGCAGTGTTCGCTGGCCGGCTCCAGCCGTCCGGTCGAGCCGTGCACCATGGAAAAGCTGTCCTCGACCGTCACGGTCTGGGGCACACCGTTCTGCAGGTCGAGCTCGGTGCGCCCGAGCGCCGGCAGGATATAGGCGCGCTTGCCGTGGATCAGGTGGCTGCGGTTGAGCTTGGTGGCGACCTGAACGGTGAGGCCGATCTGCGGCACCTTTTCCCCTACCCGTTCTATGTCGGGAATGGCGCGGAAAAAATTACCGCCCATGGCAAGGAAGGCATCCACGTCGCCCCGCAGGATCGCCTCGCAGCATTCGGCCGTATCATGTCCATGCTCGCGCGGGCTGGTGAAATCGAAGGCCTTGTCGAGCTGGGCCAGAAAGGTCTCGGTCGGCGTCTTGTTGATGCCAACCGTCCTGTCGCCCTGAACGTTGGAATGGCCGCGGATCGGGCAGGCGCCGGCGCCGAGGCGTCCGATATTGCCGCGCAGGAACAGCATGTTGAGGATCTGCTGCATGGCGTCGCCGCCATGCTTGTGCTGGGTAATCCCCATTCCCCAGCAGGCGATCACCCGCTCCGCTTTCATGTATATATTGGCGGCCTGTTCGATCTGCGCCCGGCTGAGCGCCGTGTAGTGCTCGATCTCCTCCCAGCTCAGATCACGCGCAAAGGCGGCGAAGGCTTCGAAGCCATCGGTGTGATCGCGCAGGAAGTCCACGTCGAGGATGCGCTTCTCGCCCCGCGCCCGTGCCTCGTCGTCGGCAGCGATCACCGCCTTGCAAATGCCCTGCATGGCCATGATGTCGCCACCGGTGCGCACCTGGAAATAGCTGGAACTGATCGTCTGGCCGCGGCCGGTCAGCATCTCGACCGGGCTTTGCGGGTCGGTGAAGCGTAGCAGAGCCCTTTCCTTCAGCGGATTGAAGGTGACGATCGGCACGCCACGCTTGGCCATTTGGTGCAGATAGGTCATCATCCGCGGGCTGTTGGTGCCCGGGTTCTGGCCGATGATGAAGAGCGCATCGCAATGCTCCCAGTCCTCGAGCGTCACCGTTCCCTTGCCGACACCGATGCTTTCCGGCAGGGCAACGGTGGTTGTCGCATGGCACATGTCGGAGCAGTCTGGGAAATTATTGGTACCCAGCAGCCGCCCATAGAGCTGCCACAGGAAAGCCGCCTCGTTGGAGGTGCGCCCGGACGTATAAAGCTCCACCCGCTTCGGATCGAGCTGTGCGACCGTCTCGCCAATCTCAGTCAGCGCGGTCTGCCAGTCGACGGCGCGATAGGTGTCCGTTGCCGCATCATAGCGCATCGGGTGGGTCAGCCGCCCGTGATCCTCGAGTTCGTGATCCGTCCATGTCTTCAGCTCTTCGACACGGTGCTCGGCCAGGAAATCCGGACCGGTGCGCTTCTTGGTCGCTTCCCAGGCAACTGCCTTGGCACCGTTCTCGCAATATTCGGCGATATGCGGTTTGCCCGGATCGGGCCAGGCACAGCTGGGGCAATCGAAACCTCCCGGCTTGTTCATGGACAGCAGGGCGCGATTGCCCTTCAACAGGATCTGCTGCTTGCCCAGATGCTGCTCCACGGCGTTGAGAGCGCCCCAACCTCCGGCCGGCGGTTGTTTGGGAGCAGCCTTGCGACCTTCAGCCATGTGCATATCCTTCAGCATGTAGAGCTAGTCCATGCCCAACCTCGGTACGGAAAACAAGTTCCCCGTTTAAGTCATCGCAGGAGCGAGCGCCATTCAGGGACGACAGAGCTGCGATGCGCAAGACTTGTCACACAGCCCACTTGGGGACCGGTCGGCTGCAGTGATCGTCACGGCGCATCGATTGTTCACGGAAATGAATTGGTCGGCCCCTCAAGCTTGATCTAGAGCTTGTGGAAAAACCAGAACAATCCGAGGAAACATCGATGGCCACCGACCGCATGTCGCCGGGCGCCAAGAGCGAAGACACGCCGCGTGGCTTCCTCTTTGCGCTGGCGGCCTATTTCTTTTGGGGCTTCCTGCCCTTCTACATGAAGGCGGTCGGTCACATCCCGGCTACCGAGGTGCTGGCGCATCGCGTCCTGTGGTCGCTTCCGGTCGCCGGCCTCGTGCTTGTCGCGGTCGGCGGCATAGGCGAGATCAAGGAGGCGCTCCGCTCGCCGCGGACGCTGATGATGGCGGCAGTGACGGCGATCTTCATCACCATCAACTGGACGACCTATATCTGGGCGATCAGCGTCGGGCGGGCGCTCGATACGGCGCTCGGCTATTTCATCAATCCGCTGTTCAGCATCTTTCTGGCCGCCGTGCTCTTGAAGGAAAAACCGTCGCCCCTGCAGCTTGCCGCCATTGCCCTGGTGGTCGTTGCGGTCGGCATCATCACCGTAGATGCGGGCGGCGTGCCTTGGGTCGCGCTGGTCCTGACCGTCACCTGGGGCTTTTACGCCTTCTTTCGCAAGACGCTTCCCGTCGGTCCCAACCAAGGCTTCTTCCTTGAGGTCTTGATCCTCACCCTGCCCTGTCTCGCCTATGTCGTTTACCTGGAAACCAGCGGCCAGGGCCACCTGATGCGGACCGGTCTTTCCGACAGCCTGCTGCTCGTCTTGAGCGGCGTGGTAACGGCCGTGCCGCTGATCCTTTATGCCAATGGCGCCAAGCTGCTGAGGCTATCGACCATCGGGCTGATGCAATATCTGGCGCCGACGATGATCTTCCTCATCGCCATCTTCGCCTTCCACGAGCCGCTCAATACCACGCGCCTCGCCGCCTTCGGGCTGATCTGGGTAGCACTTCTCGTTTATTCCTGGCCGATGATCCGCCAGGCCCGCAACCGTTGAGGCTCGAAACCGCCAAGGACCTAGTATCTCATGCAGATCACCGACATCCCTTTCGGCACCACCGACTGGGCGCAGGTACCGAAGACGCAACATAGCGGTGAAACCGGCTCCGCCACCTGGCAGACCCGGAACTTCGGGCCGATCCGGGTGCGCATGGTCGACTATGCGCCCGGCTACCTTGCCGACCACTGGTGCGTCAAAGGTCATATCCTGCTGTGCCTCGAAGGCGAGCTGGTCACGGAACTGGCCGACGGGCGCCGCTTCGTGCTGAAGCCTGGCATGAGCTACCAGGTGGCCGACAATGCCGAGCCGCACCGCTCATCGACCGAGACCGGCGCCCGGCTCTTCATCGTCGACTAGAACGCTCGGCGCAGGCCACATATCGCCAGTCTTCTTCAGAGCCTGGAAATCACCGCATCCTCGCCGCCGGACGGTCCACGGCCTTCGCCATGTTCGAGAATGGTGGGAATGATGTCGTCCACATCGGCGATCACCAGCGGCTGGACGAGATGGGCGCGGTGGATAAAACCCTGCTCGCGCATATGGCTGACAAGGCTGAGCATCGGATCCCAGAAGCCGCCGATATTGGCAAAGACCATCGGCTTTTCATGGCGGCCGAGCTGGCCCCAGGTCATGATCTCGACGATTTCCTCCAGCGTGCCTATGCCGCCCGGCAGCGTCACGAAAGCGTCAGAGCGCTCGAACATCTTGTGCTTGCGTGCATGCATGTCCTCGGTCACAATCAGCTCGTCGAGCTGGCCGAGCGAATGGCGCGTGGCTTCCATGTCGACGAGGAATTCCGGAATGATGCCGGTGACCTGACCGCCGTTCGACAGGACGCCGGCTGCGACTGCGCCCATGATGCCCTTGGTACCGCCGCCATAGACCAGCCGAAGCCCGTGGGCGGCAATGGATTTTCCGAGCGCGCGGCCGGCCGCCATATAGGCCGGATCGCGTCCCGGCTGAGAGCCGCAGTAAACGCAGATGGATCGAATCGGCACAGTTTTCTCCTGAAGGCATTCAGATGCAGGGCGCGTTCACGCCCATCCCGCCAAAATTGACGGGAAATGCCCGTAAGAGCAAGGCTTTATACGGCGAAAAGCTTGTGAATGCAGGAGGAAAAGGCTAATCCGGAATGAGGGCGGCAGGCACCGCCGTGAGAGGCATTGATGATGAAAAACCGCGCCGGCTGGCTGGCTCTGATCGTACTCGCCATCGCATCCCTGCTGATGGTGTTCTTCGTGATGCCGAGGATCAACCAGGGTAGCAAACCACTCGGCGAGGCGATCAACGCCGCCGGTGATGCGGTCAAGGATGCCGTCAACGAGGGCAAGCAGGCGACGCAATCAGCCGAGGCGCCCAAAACTGCCCAGCCCGGATCAAACCAGCCAGAAACACGCGAACAGGCTGCCGTCAGCCCGGCGCCATCGCAGGACCAGCCGGCTGCGCCGCAGCCATCGGCAGCGCAGCCAGCTATCGCTCAGCAGACCCCGTCGCCAGCCAACCCTTCTTCAACCAGCCAATCTTCAGCCAGCCAATCTTCAGCAAGCCCGGGCCAGCCGCAAGCTGCCGCAACGCAAAGCGGTGCAAGCCAGGCGGCCGCGCAGAATACTGCCCAGGGCGCACCTCTGACGCCATCCTTCGACGTGTTGCGGGTCGAGCCGGACGGCTCGACGGTGATTGCCGGCCGCGCTTCACCCCATTCGACGCTGGAAGTGACCGACGGCAATTCGGTTGTCGCCAAGGTGGATGTCGGTCCGAGCGGCGATTTCGCCGCCGTTCTCGACAACCCCCTGCCGCCCGGCGATCACCAGCTGGTGCTGAAGGCGACGGCCAAGGACGGCAAGAGCACGACATCGGAGGAAACCGCCACGGTTTCGGTTCCCGTCAACCAGAAGAGCGGCAAGCTGCTCGCCATGGTCACCACGCCGGGCAAGGCGAGTCGGCTGATCGCCACGCCGACCCCGACGACTGCCGCAGCCGGCGCCGACCAGTCGGCCGCACCGGCACAGGCCGGGCCAGCCGTTTCACCTCCTGCAGGCTCCGCGGACATCGCCTCAGCGGCACCCAATGTCGCCGCGGCATCGTCATCGGCGCCGACCACAACGCCCGCAACAGGTGCTGGGGCTGCCGGAGCCCCTGCGGCTGCCGGTGCCGCCGAGCTGCAGGTCACGGCCGTGGAGCTGGAAGGCAGCAAGATCTTTATCGCCGGCGTTTCGAAGCGTGGCACGGCAGTACGCGGCCTCGCCGATGGCAAGCCGATCGGCCAGACTCAGACCGGTAGCGACGGCCATTTCGTGATCGAGGGAACCGCCGACCTCACCATCGGCGACCACCGGATCAGCGTCGAATCGCTGAACGGCGCCAGTCAGGCGCTGGTGCGCGTCGAGGTGCCCTTCAACCGGCCGGCCGGCGAACAGGTGGCTGCGGTCGCCGCGCCCGTCGTTTCAACGCCGATGGCCGCCGTCGATGGCGGCAGCTTCGACACACTGCGCAATGACACGGTGCGCGCCTTCAACATCCTCCAGAGGCTTTATGCCAGCGGCAAGCTGCCTTCGCTGGAAGAAATGGTGGCCGCCCGGTCCGCCACCAGCATCGCCCTGAAATCGCTTTCCGAATACCGGCTTCCGGCCGGCGCCTCGGTTTCTGCCCGGATGCTGGCCGAGACCACGACGAGGGATGCCGGCACCGCCGTCGCCGCCCTTGATGCACTCGCCCCTGACGTCGCCTCCGTCGGACTTGCGCTCAAGGAGATGAGCCGCCTCGTCGCCCGTGCCGTCGGGCCGGTCGTTGCCCAGCAGATCGAAGGCACCGAGCAGGTTGCCGCCGCAGAGCCTGCTCCCGCCGTCAATGCCGACGGTGCCAGGACGATCCAGCAGGCGCCGCTCACCCAGAGCGACCGCGGCGCGGTGATCATCCGCCGCGGCGATACGCTGTGGCAGATTTCCCGCCGCGTTTACGGCCAAGGCGTTCGCTATACGACGATCTACCTTGCCAACGAGGACCAGATCAACAATCCGGACGTCATCCAGCCCGGCCAGATCTTTGGCGTACCGGAGGAATTCCGCCCGGATGCCGAAGAACTGCACCGCCAGCGCCTGCAGCACCGCAAGGGCTGAGGCAGGCATCCACTGGCGACAAGGCAGCGCTTGCGGCGAAGCCGTCGCAGGCAGTGTTTCCGATTGGGGTCAGCCGTGATGGCCGCCTTGGCCGGTGAACACCTTGCGACCCTTACAGGCTGAGCCTCCCGAAACCGGATGTTACTTGCTCTTCCCGATGACCAGGTTTGACTGCTCCTGCCTGCCTGACGGCAGCCACTCGGCTACCACCTGCCAGCAAAGATTTTCGCAAGCGCCGTGTCGGATCGTCCTCGGCTTGAACGTCATGCTATCGTCAGCTGGCGCAGCGAGCCAGCGCAGACCAGCCAGCCGGGAGGAGATCAGCATGCCGAAGAACACAATCTGCCTTTGGTACAACGGCGACGCGCAAGATGCGGCGCAGTTTTACGCCGAAACATTCCCCGACAGCGCTGTGGGAGCCGTGATCCGCGCGCCCGGCGACTTCCCCGATGGACAGGAGGGAGACGTGCTGGTGGTCGAGTTCACGGTGGCCGGCCTGCCCTGCATCGGCCTGAATGGCGGTCCGACCTTCCAGCATAGCGAAGCGTTCTCCTTCCAGATTTCCACCGAGGATCAGGAAGAAACCGATCGCTACTGGAACGCCATCGTCGGCAATGGGGGCCAGGAAAGCGAATGCGGCTGGTGCAGGGACAGATGGGGCATTTCCTGGCAGATCACCCCTCGCGTTCTCATGGAAGCCCTAGCGGCAGGCGGCGATCAGGCGAAACGCGTCTTTGACGCCATGATGACGATGAAGAAGATCGATATTGCTGCCATCGAGGCGGCCCAAAAGGGACGATAGCGCCATGAAGACCGAAAAGATCAAGGGACCTGCCTCCTATTTTCCGTCCATCGAGAAGACATACGGCCGCCCGGTCGCTGAATGGCAGGAGCTGGTGCGAAAGCATTATCCTGCAAAGCACATGGAGCTTGTCGCCATGCTGAAGAGCGAGCACGGCATGGGCCACGGCCATGCTAATGCGATCGTCGCCCATACCCTCGCCGAAGATAAGCAGGCTGCATCCTGACCAGATGGGGAGTTTGATCGAGAAATACTGCTTCTCACGTCTCGATCGATGTCTTTGATGGAATTACGAAAGATCGTGATGATCGTCGGCCTTGCGGCTTCGGTTGACGCGGTGGCAGGATTTGGCTGCAAGCCCCCGGCTTCGGGCAAAATTCCCTTTCACTTGGTACGGTTTGGTACGCGCCAAGACATCTCGTGAATTTGATGTAGGCTCTACCTTTAGCTGTTCCAGTACAGGAGAAGACCTATGACCAATGAATGGAGGTTCTTTCCGCATGCGATGACGATGCATGACTTGGATGCCATGCGGGAAGCGCTTCGCCTTGCCGAAGAACAAATAGATGCCCCTGACCCGATCCAAGGTGAGCAACTCGCCTGGATCGTTTTCCGCTACTACAGGAAGGGGCTGACCGATCCCGATCGGCTGGGAGCCATGGCAGCCTTCATGTCCAGCTCCGGCCTTTTTGCACCTGCGGCGCGGACGACCGCTGCATGAGCATGCGCAGCGACTTGATCGCTGTCAGAAGCCACCCTCAGCCTACCTCCGAGACAGAGCGCTAAGTGGACGGTTTCGCCGCGTTCAACAGATTGCGGCCTTTTCTTTGAGCAACAGCCGGTATCGATCAGCCGAGATTGTTCGTCGCATTCTGGTTCAGCAGCGTGCTGAGGGCGGTGATCAGCTGGGCGGGAACGAAGGGCTTCTGCAGGAGGACGCTATTCGGTACGCCTTGCGAAGACCAAGCCTTGGCGCTGTCGGCCGTCATGTAGATGACCGGTATGGTCGCCACCAACTCGCGTGCATGGCGTCCGACATCCCAACCGCTCGGCCCGTCACCCAGGCGGATGTCGGTGACCACGGCGTCAAATCGCCCGCCGTCCGTATCAAGTTCTGCGACGGCCTGTTTGCCGCTATCGACAGCCAAGACTTCGAAACCTTCGGAGGTCAATATTTCTTCAGCGTCGAGGCGTATCAGCGCATCGTCCTCGACAAGAAGTACCGAGCGTGCCGTTACCGTACCTGCAGTCATGCGCCGCGACTTTCACTGGAGCGAAGATGCTATGTTGAACTCGGTATATTAGTTTTTAGTTTATGAAGTGGCCAGCCGGGGAAAGTGCTTAGGGAGAAGCCCGCAACCCAGAGCAAGTAGAACCTGGCCCCGATAGGGAGATGTGTAATTCCTTTTCTCATGGCGCCCCCTTTCGCAGACAGGGCGATTAAGAAGAAGCGGGCCTCTGTATCAATGCTCTGCTGCGCCAAGTTTCGTCTTACCCGTCATTGCAAGAATTGCCGCCGGACCCTATGTGGCGAGGGCGCGCGAAGCGCCTCGCCCGGAGACATTCATGGCCGCCAAGAAGAAGACCATATCGGCGGATGCCAGCAATCCGCTGGGCACGCTCGTCAACCTGTGGCCCTATATGTGGCCGCAGGGCCGTGCCGACCTCAAGGCGCGCGTCGTCTGGGCGACCTTCTTTCTGTTTCTCGCCAAATTCGTGCTGCTGACCGTCCCCTACTTCTTCAAATGGGCAACCGACGCCTTGAACGGCAAGCTGGACATGGCGGGCCTGCTTCCCGCCTTCCTGCTCGGTGCCGTCGTGCTGGTCATCGCGCTGAATTTCACCCGCCTGCTGCAGGTCGGGCTGAACCAGCTGCGTGACGCGCTGTTTGCATCTGTCGGCCAATATGCTGTGCGCCAGCTCGCCTACAAGACCTTCGTGCACATGCACCAGCTCTCGCTCCGCTTTCATCTGGAGCGCAAGACCGGCGGGCTTTCGCGCATCATCGAGCGCGGCACCAAGGGCATAGAAACGATCGTCCGCTTCACCATCCTCAATACGGTGCCGACGCTGCTGGAATTCCTGCTGACGGCGATCATCTTCTGGATCAGCTACGGCTTCTGGTATGTGCTCGTCACCGCCGTCACCGTCTGGCTCTATATCTGGTTTACCATCAAGGCGAGCGACTGGCGCATCTCGATCCGCCGCTCGATGAACGACAGCGATACGGACGCCAACACCAAGGCGATCGATTCGCTCTTGAATTTCGAGACGGTCAAGTATTTCGGCAACGAGGACATGGAAGCCAAGCGCTTCGATGCCTCCATGGCCCGCTACGAAAAGGCGGCGACGGATGTCTGGACCTCGCTCGGCTGGCTGAACTTCGGCCAGGGCGTCATTTTCGGGCTGGGCACGACTGTCATGATGGTGATGTCGGCGCTGGCCGTGCAGCGCGGCGAGCAAACGATCGGCGACTTCGTCTTCGTCAATGCCCTGCTGCTGCAGCTTTCCGTGCCGCTCAATTTCATCGGCTTCGTTTACCGCGAAATTCGTCAGGGCCTCACCGATATCGAGCAGATGTTCGAGCTTCTGGAAGTGGAACCGGAAGTGGTCGACAAGCCGGGCGCCAGGGAACTCGTCATTGCCCGGGGTGCCATCGCCTTCAAGGACGTGCATTTCGCCTATGATCCGGAGCGGCCCATACTCAAGGGCATCTCGTTTGACGTGCCGGCCGGCAAGACGGTGGCGATCGTCGGTCCCTCCGGCGCCGGCAAGTCCACCATTTCGAGGCTGCTTTACCGCTTCTACGACATCCAGGGCGGCGCCATCACCATCGACGGCCAGGACCTGCGCGAAGTGACCCAGGCATCGCTCCGCCGGGTGATCGGCATGGTGCCGCAGGATACGGTGCTGTTCAACGACACGGTCGCCTACAACATCCGCTATGGCCGGCCTTCGGCGACGGAAGCGGAGGTCCATGCGGCTGCCGAAGTGGCGCAGATCAAGCATTTCATCCGCACCCTGCCGGACGGTTTCGACACCAAGGTCGGCGAACGCGGGTTGAAACTCTCCGGCGGCGAAAAGCAGCGCGTCGCGATCGCCCGCACCATCCTCAAAAGCCCGCCGATCCTCATCCTCGACGAAGCGACATCGGCGCTCGACACGACCACCGAACACGACATCCAGTCGGCGCTGGATGTGGTGTCGAAGAACCGCACGACCCTGGTCATTGCCCACCGCCTTTCGACGGTAATCTCCGCCGACGAGATCATCGTGCTGCGCGACGGCCAGATCGCCGAGCGCGGCACGCATGTGGCGCTTCTGGAGAAAGAGGGCCTTTACGCCTCCATGTGGAACCGTCAGCGCGAGGCGACCCAGGCCGAGGAGCAGCTTCGCAAGGTGCGCGAAAGCGACGATCTCGGCGTTGTTCTGCGTGGCGAGCCGGCAGCGGAATAAGAACAGAAAGTGGATCCGGCCGTGAAAAGATATTTCAACAAGCGCATGATGATTCTGGGCGGCATCGCGCTCGCCTACATGCTGGTGCTGATCTTCTTCGGCTCGCCGCTGCTCGCCTTCACCACCTGGATGGGCTGGGTCGACCCGCAGGTGGTCCGGTGATTGCCAGCAGCTGGCGGCCGCTCCGGCGGCTTCAGCGTTGGGCGCGCAAAATACGCTTCCAGATCGTTCCGCCAAGGAATTTGTTGCAGACGACGAAATAGGCGACGATCAGGGCAAACAACAGCAAGGCCGGTCCGCCCTGAAGATTGAAGCCGCCTTCGGTCGTGCCTCCGAAGATGGAGGCAACCAGAAGTCCAAAGACCCAGAATGCGGTGAAAAAATCCAGTATGGCGGCAAGCACGATGCGCCAGGTTGAAGGACCCTTTGTGATTTCGACCTCTGCCATCTGGCGCTCCCATTGCATCTCTCGGTTTGCAGTAGAGCCGTTCCGAAGCGATTCTTCAACTGCCGCGATAATCCGCCGAGGCAGATGCTAGCGAGGACGCTTCGTTCACAGGTTCGCATCTGTCGGCGCGGCGGTCGCCATGCCATCTAGGGGGCAACACGCAACATGGAACAACGGTGACATCATGAAAAAAATCGGCTTCCTGTCCTTCGGGCATTGGAACCCCTCGCCGCAATCGCAGGCGCGCTCGGCATCTGACGTCCTCCTGCAATCCATCGATCTGGCTGTCGCAGCCGAAGAGCTCGGCCTCGACGGCGCCTATTTCCGGGTTCATCATTTCGCCCGGCAGCTCGCCTCGCCTTTCCCGCTTTTGGCCGCCGTCGGCGCCAGAACCAAGCGCATCGAGATCGGCACCGGCGTTATCGACATGCGCTATGAAAACCCGCTTTACATGGCGGAGGATGCCGGCGCTGCAGACATCATCTCCGGCGGACGCCTGCAGCTCGGCATCAGCCGTGGTTCGCCCGAGCAGGTGATCGATGGCTTCCGGCATTTCGGCTATGCACCCGCCGAAGGCGAAAGCGATGCGGATATGGGCCGGCGTCATGCGGAACTCTTCTACGACGTGATCCGCGGCCAGGGCTTCGCCAAACCAAATCCACGGCCGATGTTCCCGAACCCGCCCGGACTTTTGCGCCTCGAACCGCATTCGGACGGCCTGCGCGAGCGGATCTGGTGGGGGTCAAGCTCGAATGCGACCGCCGTCTGGGCCGCCAAGCTCGGCATGAACCTGCAAAGTTCGACACTCAAGGAAAACGAGAGCAACGAGCCTTTCCACGTGCAGCAGGCCGAGCAGATCCGCATTTATCGGGAAGCCTGGAAACAAGCCGGCCATAGCCGGGAACCGCGCGTCTCCGTCAGCCGCAGCATTTTTGCGCTGACCAACGACATGGACCGCGCCTATTTCGGACAGAGCGGCGAAGGCTCGGATCAGGTCGGCTATATCGACCCGCAGACGCAGGCGATCTTTGGCCGCTCCTATGCGGCGGAGCCGGATAAGCTGATCGAACAGTTGAAGGCCGATGAAGCCATTGCCGAAGCTGATACGCTGCTGCTCACCGTGCCGAACCAGCTCGGCGTGGATTACAACGTGCATGTGATCGACAGCATCTTGAAGCATGTGGCGCCGGCACTCGGCTGGCGCTAGGCAGCCTCGTTTGGTGGTCGCAGCAAGATCTGATCACCAGGAACAGATCGGCCGCGGAAGGAAGCTTCCGCGGCCGATGATTCACAAGCGAATCCGTGCCGTCAGTAGCGCCAGTAGCCGGGCGGTGGCGGGCGGTGCGAATGCTGGCGCGGTCCGTCCCAATGGTGCGGGCGGTCCCAGCGCGGCGGAGGACGGTGCCAGCGCGACGGACGATGGTCCCACCTGTCGTTGGGAACGCAGCGGCCCCGGCGGTTCAGGTGCAGGCCGCGGCCGCAAGGGTAATCCACGGTGACCACTTGTCCGGCAACCACGCCGTCCGGTGCGGGCGACGATGCCATCGGCATGGCCTGGGCGCTGCCGGCGATAAATCCGCTGATGGTGATCGCAGCGGCTACAATCAGGTGCTTCATTTCTTCAACCCTCCATAAAAGGTAGAAGCACCCTAGGCCGCCGTTGCTGAACGATGTCTGAACTGCCTCGTTGGCCGCTGTTCATCCGTTGAGCCTGTCGGTGGATGATTGGCGATGCCGTCCCAGTTCATATCGACAAGCGGCCGTTCAACCGCCGACAGCGGCCCATAGGACGATGCCGGCATAGAGCAGGAACGCAAGGATCGCGACGCCGGCGATGATCGAAATGCCGATGCGTCCGCCTTTCAGCTGCTTTTCCCGGTGTTCGGGGGATGTTCCGGGCTTTTGAATCGGATCGCGGTCATTGGTGGCCATGGCTCTCTCCACTCTCTGTTTCCGCCCAACTTTTGGGGACCGCCGCAGTTCCCTTGCGGGGCAGGCTGGCGCTCCAGCACCGAGCCGGAAACTCCGATCCGAGCACAGACGAGCATGGCCAGAAGCTTCAACCTGCGCGGACGGAACCGCATTGCCGCAAAAGTGGTTTCCTTGTAGTCAGTCACCACTGACATCCAGGAGAACACGGTTGATCAATCTTTTCGACACCATCCGCAACACGCTCGTGCCGATCCACAAGGAAGGCTATGTCTTTGTTGCGATCTTCTTCATCGTCTCGCTGATCCTCGGCTATTTTGCCGAACCGCTGTTCTGGATCGGCCTCGTGCTGACGCTCTGGTGTGCCTATTTCTTCCGCGACCCCGAGCGGGTCGTACCGCAGGACGACGACCTGATCCTCAGCCCGGCCGACGGGCGCATCAGTCATGTCGCCATGGTCGTCCCGCCGCCGGAACTGGAACTTGGGCTTGAGCCGATGCTGCGCATATCGGTGTTCATGAACGTCTTCGACTGCCACATCAACCGCTCGCCGGTGCGCGGTCAGGTGACCCGGATCGAATATCGGGCTGGCCAGTTCGTCAATGCTGAACTCGACAAGGCAAGCTCCGACAACGAGCGCAATGGCCTCGTCATCGAAAGCCGCCACGGCAGGGTGGGTGTGGTGCAGATCGCCGGTCTCGTTGCCCGCCGCATCGTCTGCTGGGTGAAGCCTACCGAGCCCCTGAACGCGGGCGAACGCTTCGGCCTCATCCGCTTCGGCTCGCGTCTCGACGTCTTCGTGCCGCACGGGGGGGAGCCGCGCGTTTCCGTCGGCCAGCTTGCCATCGGCGGTGAAACCGTGCTTGCAGAATTCGGCGCCGCCAAGGGCCCGACAGTCAGCCGCCGCAGCTGAGGCAGAAAGAGAGCACCATGGAGACGAGCGACCCCGCCCCCGAACCGATCCGTTCCACGGACGAGGCCCGCGGTCCGCGGCTTCGCGAAATCCCACTGCGGCTGATGATCCCCAACCTGATCACGGTTCTGGCCATCTGTGCCGGCCTGACGGGCATCCGGCTCGCCTTCGAAGGCAGGTATGAACTGGCTGTCGCCATGGTGCTGCTCGCTGCCTTCCTGGACGGCATCGACGGCCGCGTCGCGCGTTTGCTGAAGGCAACGTCCAGCTTCGGCGTGCAGATGGATTCGCTTGCCGACATCATCAATTTCGGCGTGGCGCCGGCGCTGGTCTCCTATGCCTTCCTGCTGCACGACGCCAAGTCGATCGGTTGGATTGCAGCGCTCCTCTATGCGATCGCCGCAGGGCTGCGGCTTGCCCGCTTCAACGTCATGGCCGAACGCGACGTCAAAGCACCGTGGCAATCGGAATTCTTCGTCGGCGTGCCGGCGCCGATGGGGGCCATGCTGATGCTGCTGCCGGTCTATCTCGGGTTTCTCGGCCTGGAGCCGTCGCCGGTTTTCGTTTACCTGAGCGTCGCCTATACCGTGCTGATCGGCTACCTGCTGGTGTCGCGCCTGCCGGTCTGGTCCGGCAAGTCGAGCCGCATCCGGCGCGACCTGATGCTGCCCATCATCCTCGTCGTCGTTCTCTACGTGGCGCTGTTGATGAGCTATACCTGGGAAATTCTCTCGGTCACGGTCATTGGCTATCTCGTCGTGCTGCCCTTGAGCGCCCGCGCCTGGCATCGGCGCTTCGGCACGATTACAATCGAGGATGACAGTACGCATGTGTAAAGCGCTACAAATGAACTGAATTGCAACTTCCGCGCAACAGTTTCCCGCAAGATGACGGTTCTATGAAGAGCATGTGACGATGCCGCTGCGACAGTCACGATTCTGCCCGCTTTTCCGGGGAGAGCCTGGATGGCAGACGGCACATCATACGAATCGCATCTGAGAGGAGACATCATGAGCAACGACAAAACAGCCAGACTGACCCCGGCAACGCCTGAATTGAACACGCCTTACCGGCCGCTCGGCCTCAAGGCCGTCGCTGCAGCAGCCTTGATGCTGCGCAAGCCGAAGCTTACCCCGGCGCGCTGAACATCTGGCTCCCGTCTGTCACTGGCCGCGCAGGAAGCTGACCACCAGCCCTAGTGCGAGCAGGCTCATGACCACGCCGATCAGGACATCCAGCACCCGCCAGGCGGCGGGTCTGCCGAACAAGGGCGCCAGGAAGCGGGCGCCATATCCCAGCCCGAAGAACCAGACGAAGGACGCAGTCGCGGCGCCTGCCCCGTAAGCCGTCCGTTCCGCCCCTTCGAAGGCGGCCGACAGGCTGCCGAGCAGCACGACCGTGTCCAGATAGACATGCGGGTTGAGGAAGGTAAAGGCGAGACAGGTCAACACGGCCGGCTTCAGCGCCATTCCTTCGGGCGCGCCGGCGACCATTGCAGCCGGGTTCAAGGCACGGCGAAAAGCCATCACCGCATAGGTGCCGAGGAAGATCGCACCGCCGATCGTCACCACCGAAATCAGCACAGGCGATTGCGAGACGATCGTGCCGAGCCCCCCGACGCCGGCTGCAATGAGAACCGCATCCGCCAGGGCGCAGATCAGGCACAAAATGAAGACATGACTGCGAATCAGGCCCTGGCGCAGGATGAAGGCATTCTGGGCGCCGATCGCGATGATCAGCGAGCCACCCAATGCGAAGCCGGAAATACCGGCGGAGACGAGGTTCATGAGACGGGTCCGGTGAAGACGATGAGGATCAGAACAGCGACATCTGGGAATCCGTGTCGCGCTTCGGCGGCTTTTCCTCCGGCACCGCCACAGCGACCGGCTTTTGCAGATCCGGCCCCATATTGGAAACCTTGTTGACGAGATCGGACACCGGCACCGCCTCAAAAAAATCCTCGTCCGCCGCCCGCATCAGATCCGCGACGTCGCGCGGCTCCTGCGTCTTGCATTCCAGCCAACGCTCGAAATCCTCCGGAGCGATGACCACGGGCATGCGGTCATGCACCTGCCGGAGGGCGGCATTTGCCGGCGTGGTCATGATCGCGGCCGTATCGACATCCGAACCGTCGGCGGAAGACCAGGTTTCCATCAGGCCCGCAAAGGCGATGACGCCGCCTTGCTTCGGCCGGATCCAATAGGCCTGCGGCTGGACGCCGCTTTCCCTGGGCGGCCGGCGCCATTCATAAAAACCCGTTGCCGGAACTAGAATGCGACGATGGCGCATGGCCGCCTTGAACGATGCCTTGCCGACGGCCGTTTCGGCTCTCGCATTGATCAGCAGCGGAAAATCCTTGGGATCCTTGACCCAGCCCGGGATCAGCCCCCAACGGGCCAGGAAGGCCCGCCTCTGCGGCAGATTGCTTCCCGGCTGACGCCGTTCCGACGCCATGACCACGAGAATCGGCTGGGTCGGCGCGATGTTGAACCGGGCCGGAAAGTCCTCTTCGAAATCCGCGACGCTGACGAAGTTGAGGATTTCGTCCGGCATCGCCGTCAGGGCATAGCGTCCACACATGCGGCTGTCATTGCATCAGGCCGCAAATGGGTCAAGCGGATGGGCAGGTGGAGGTCAGGCACTTCTCGGTCCGAAAAGGATAACGGCCCCGCCGGCAAGGCAAAGGGCAAGCCCGATCATGTCCCAGCGGTCGGGCACCCGCGCCTCGACGCTCCAGAGCCATAGGATCGAGGCAAGGATATAGATGCTTCCATAGGCGGCATAGGTCCGGCCGGCAGCCTCGCCCGGCACCAGCGCAAGCGCCCAGGCGAAGAGCACGAGCGACAGCAGCCCCGGTGCCAGCCACCAGAGCGGCTTGTCCAGCCGCCACCAGGACCAGAAGGCGAAGCAGCCGGCAATCTCGGCAAGTGCAGCAAGGGCGTAGAGGGCATAGGTTTTCATGGCACACGCATTTCGGGACACACTTTTCGGAGCGGCCAGTAAGTGTAAAGCCTTGACGAGATGTAAGCAAAATGCTTACATTTCTGATGATCAAATCGTTCCGGAACAAGGCGCTTGCCGATCTGTTTGAGAGCGGCCGGACGTCACGGATTGATTCGAAGATGCACAAGCGTATCCTCATTCGTCTCGATCGTCTCGATGCCGCCGAAAGGCCGGAAGATATGCGACTGCCAGGTTTCGATTTTCATGCGCTGCACGGGTTCGATCCCACCCGATATACCGTCCATGTCAATGGCCCCTGGTGCATCACTTTCGAATTTGATGGCAAGGATGCCGTCCGAGTTGATTTCGAGCAGTACCATTGAACGGAAAGATACAGGAGAACGACATGTCGGAATACCAAGTGAAGAGGCCGATCGAGCGTTGTCCAACTCATCCTGGCGGGCTGCTTGAGGACATTATTCCGGCGACGGGCAAGTCGAAGGTGGAGATTGCCGCCCTGCTGGGAATTTCGCGCCAGCAACTCTATGACATCCTGCGTGAACGCAAGCCGGTTTCGCCAAATGTTGCAGCCCGGCTTGGCAAGATGTTTGGAGACGGAGCAGCGATCTGGTTGCGCATGCAGGCCGCTTACGATGCCTGGCATGCGGAACGCGAGGTGGACGTCAGCAACATTCCGACACTAGGTGCCGCCTGAGGCTCCCGCTGCAGCCAAGGGAAAGACACGCCCATGCCCCCTGCCCCGCAAGCTGCGTCCTCGGCCATTCTCGAGCGCAATGGTCGGTTCCTGCTGATTCGCCGGATCAACCCTCCGTCTGCGGATCTCTTTGCCTTTCCGGGCGGGCGGGCCGAACCGGGAGAAACGCCGGACCAGACTGCTGTCCGGGAGTTTTTCGAGGAAACCGGCATACCGGTGCGCAACCCTGTTCTCTTCGCCACCTATGACCTCAACGGCGACACGGACGACAGCCGGCATTTCTTTCTGTCCGTCTTCCGGGTGGAAGCGGATGTCGTCACGCAAGCGATCGCGGCCGACGATGCGGCCGATGCAGGCTGGTATACGGTCGACGAGATCCGTAAGTTGCCCACACCGCCAAGCGTGCTCGAATGCGCCGAAAGGCTGGCGGCGGAACGCGATGGCCGCTAAGAGAGGCCGGTGGCCCGCATCGAGACCCTGCACATGAGATTTTCGTTTTATCCTGCATTTCTGTGTCTTCTTGTGCTGCTGGCCGCATCACCGGGCGCCGCGCAGTCGTCTAAGCAGACGGCACCGAAACAGCCGGCACCCGCAGCGCAACCCGCCCCGCCGCCGCCCGCTGAAGAAAAGCCGGCTCCCTATGACGGTCAGTTGATCCGGCTCGCCGAAGTGCTGGGGTCGATTAGCTACCTGCGTGCCCTATGCGGGGCGCCGCAGGAAGATTGGCGCGCCGGCATGGGTAAACTGCTTGATTCGGACACGGCCAACGAGCCGAAGCGTCGCGAAAGGTTGACCGCGGCCTTCAACCGCGGTTATCGCTCCTTTGCAGCAGTTCACACCGCTTGCACCAATGCGGCGCTGACCGCAGCCGAGCGTTACCGTAACGAAGGGGCAACACTCGCAGCGGAAATTACCAGCCGGTTCGGAAATTAGAGGATTATTTACCTCTTTTCCCATGAGGCCGTGTCGTTTTGATAAAAGGCTGATAAAGTTCTTAATGGGCTAGTAATCAAACGAGCACCGAGGAAGATAGTATGCAGTCAGGCCGCAACGACATCGATGACATGATTGTGCATGAAAAGATGCAGGCTGCCTTAGAGTACCAGAACGACGCCTGGGCCGACGGCCGGGCCGATGGAATCGAGCCCGAAATCATCGCCGACGCCGCCATTGCCTTTGCCATGCGCGAAACCATACGTGTTCATGGCGAACTCGGCGCGGAAGCCATGCTCGAATCGCTCAAGGAGCGTATGCTGGCCGGCGAGTTCTCTCCAGAGCGTACAGTTCAATAAGCAATCGAGGCCTTTCCATGCGGCAAACAGCGGAACAGAGTTCATCGAAGCCGCTTGCGGGATTGCGCCTGGCGGCTGCGGCCCTGCTGTGGCTGCCCGCTGGGTATGTCGGATCGGCCTCCGCTTCACCAGCGACCGCCATCCAGCAGAACGAATCAGCTCCTTCCCAAAAGCGCGATACCGGCGTCCTGCAGGCATTCGAAGGAACGCTGCCGCCGCCCAGCCCGATGATCGACAGGTCGGGCACTCCAGGTGTCCAGGCTGCTCCCGCAAAGCCGGTGGATCCCAGCGCCGCCACGGCGCTGCCGGATGGATCTGACGCTCCGGCCGAGATCATTCGCGACATGTCGACGCTGCCCGCACCGATCAAGCGGATGCGCGAGCAATTGGTGGAGGCTGCGGCCTCCGGCGATGTGGAGCGGCTGCGAGCCTTGGTCGGCACCGGTGCCAACCGCACCCAGATCATGGGCACCGACAGCGACGATCCGATTGACACAGTAAAAGGCTTTTCGGGTGACCCAGACGGCCAGGAAATCCTCGCCATCCTGATCGACATCCTGTCTACCGGAGCGGCCCGTTTCGATGCAGGCAAGCCCGACGAGGTCTATGTCTGGCCCTATTTCACCGGCAAAACGCTCGCCTCGCTGACACCGCCGGAGCGGGTTGACCTCCTGCGCATCGTCACCGCCGGCGACCTGATCGGCATGGAAGAGAGCGGCAATTACAATTTCTACCGGGTTGGCATCACGCCGGACGGCCAGTGGAAATTCCTGGCCGGCGGCGATTGAGACGGGATCCCGTCCCGCCGCTCACCAGACGTCTTGTTCGAAGCGCCGAGACAACCTAATTCTCAAGATCCTGAACCAGTGGGACGCAGCACCATGCCCGCCGCCTATCTTCCTTCGCGAAGCCTGATCCGCATTTCCGGTAAGGATGCCCAGGACTTTCTGCAGAACCTGATCACCACCGATGTCGATGGGCTGCTGCCAACGGAAGCAAGGCCGGGTGCGCTGCTGACGCCGCAGGGCAAGATCCTGTTCGATTTCCTCGTCTGGCGTGACGGCGGGGACGGATTCACCCTCGAGACCGACCTTTCCCAGCGCGACGCCCTGATCCGCCGCCTGACCATGTACAAGCTGCGGGCCGCCGTCGACATGGCTGCCGGCGAGGATGGAGTGGCCGTTTTCTGGGGCGATGATGCCGCCCGCGGCAGCGTGACCGATGCCGCTTTTGCAACGGCCGGCATCAGTCTTTCCCGATCGCCGGGTCCGGCTGCAGAAGGCCCGGAAAGTGACTACGAGGCGCTGCGCATTGCCTGTGGGCTTGCTCTCTCAGGCCGCGACTTTGCGCTTCAGGACGCCTTTCCGCATGACGTTCTCCTCGACAAGAACGGTGGCCTCTCCTTCCGCAAGGGCTGCTATGTGGGCCAGGAAGTGGTGTCGCGCATGCAGCATCGGGGCACCGCCCGCCGGCGCGTCGCAGTCGTCACCGCCGAGGGCGGATTGCCGGATACCGGCACGGAAATGACCGCCGGCGGAAAGCCGGTCGGCACGCTCGGATCAGTTGAAGGAAAGAATGGGCTTGCGATCCTGCGCATCGACCGGGTCGGCGATGCCCAGGCGCGTGGCCTGCCGTTGCTGGCCGGCGATCGGCAGGTGGAAGTCGCACTTCCCTCATGGACTGGCCTGAGCTTCCCGCGCGAGGCGCAAGAGGTTGAAACGTGAGCCCTGCCGCCGCGTCCACGACCGGTACACGTGCTTGGCAGCGCATGCTTTCGGGCCGCCGGCTCGATCTGCTCGATCCCTCGCCTCTGGACGTCGAGATTGCCGACATCGCCCATGGCCTTGCCCGCGTCGCACGCTGGAACGGCCAGACCCGCGGCGACCATGCCTTTTCCGTCGCACAGCATTGCCTCGTGGTCGAAGAAGTATTCCGCCGCTGCAATGAGTCGACGCCCGAAGCATTGCAGATGACCCTGCTGCATGATGCACCGGAATATGTGATCGGCGACATGATATCGCCGTTCAAATCCGTGGTCGGCGGCGGCTACAAGGCCGTCGAGCAGCGGCTGGAAGCCGCCATCCACCTGCGTTTCTCCTTGCCGCCCCATCCGAACCGGGAGCTGAAGGCGCTGATCAAGAAGGCCGACACGGTGGCAGCCTTCTTCGAGGCGACGGAGCTGGCCGGTTTTTCGGTGGCCGAGGCCCGGAAGTTCTTCGGCCAGCCACGTGGGATCACCCGCGACATGCTGCCGCTCGACCCCATGCCGGCGCTGGAAGCGCAGCAGCGTTTTCTGGATCGCTTCCACGCAATCGAGGCGGACCGCGCCGCGAGCCGCAAGCCATGACCGCCATTGTCGTCTGCCCGCTTGCCGATATTGCCGAGATAGCCGTGCGCCACGGCGCGCGGCACATGGTCAGCTTGATCGCCGAGCGCCAGGATTTTCACCGGCCGGGGCTTATCGCCGCGGACCGGCACCTGAAGCTCGCAATGAACGACATTACCTTTGCCGGCACTGGCGATCTGATCGCGCCGAGCGAGGCGCATGTGGAACGCCTGATCGCCTTTGTGCGGCAATGGGACCGGCAGGCGCCGATCGTTATTCATTGCTGGATGGGCGTGTCCCGCTCGCCGGCCGCCGCGCTGATTGCGGCACTTTCGCTTGATCCGCAGGAAGACGATTTCGCGCTTGCCGCGCGGCTGCGCGGGGTTGCTCCGCATGCGACGCCGAATACTCGGCTGATCGAGATCGGCGACCGAATGCTTTCCCGCGACGGCCGGCTCATTGCCGCTGTCAAGAGCATAGGACGCGGCGCGGAAGCCGATGGCAGGGCATCCTTTGTGCTGCCGCTGAGAGCGGCATCCTAGCCGCAAGGCGGTCTTCGAAGCGATCTTTCAGCATTGTTCGGTCGGCTTTTTTGCCTTGACCTCGCCTGACGACGCTCCAATTACCCCGCTCATTCGAATCGAGAAGGCAGGCATGGAACAGGCATCCAGTTTTGTTGTCGCAACCCGTGCGGCGCTGGCTCAACTGACGGCAATCGCGGTCCAATATTCATTTTCGGTCGTCGGCGCGATCGTTCTCCTTGTGATCGGCTGGGTGGTCGCCGGGCTGATCAGCCGCTGGGCCCATAACGGCCTGTTGCGCATTCACGGGATCGACGCGACGCTCGCGCAATTCTTCTCAAACGCCATCCGCTATGCCTTGTTGATCCTGGTGATCGTCATGGTGCTCGGCCAGTTCGGCGTGCAGACGGCATCGGTGCTTGCGGCACTTGGCGCGGCGGGCCTCGCCATAGGTCTCGCATTGCAAGGAACGCTCCAGAATATCGCTGCCGGCATCATGCTTCTTGTCTTGCGGCCGTTCCGGGTGGGAGAAAGCATCGAGACGGGCAGCATCAGCGGGACGATCGTTGATGTCGGGCTTTTCGCGACCGAGCTGCGCACCTCCGACGGCGTTTACCGGCTCGCGCCCAATTCGACCCTGTGGAACGTGCCGATCACCAATTACAGCCGGCTGCGCACGCGGCGGCACGAGATCACCATCACCATCGGCTCCGACGACGATCTCGATGAGGCTCAGGCCAAGCTCATCCGCATTGCCGAGGCGGACGATCGTATCGTCAAGGATCCGCCGCCCTCCACTTACGTCGCCGATTTCGACGCCGGCAGCGTCAAGATCAGCTTGCGCTACTGGTCGATCAGCAGCGACTGGTGGCAGACGAGCCGCGACCTGACGAAGGCGGTCAAGCTTGCCTTCGACAAGAAGCCCGAAGTTCCAGATCCTCAGGCAATCCAGGCGTGACGCATTCGAACCTGGCGGACCTGCCGCATTGTCTGCGGTAGCAAAAACGAAGCGCCACTGACCTGATGGAAGGAAGCGGCGGATCAGGTCTTTCGAAGAGACCGGATCCGCCGCGAATATCTTGCCGCGCCGTCCTTTAGATGCAGGCATAACCCGCAAATGTACTTTCCCGCCGATGACACTGGTCTTCCCGCACGCCCTTTCCTTTCTTTGCCGGCCGATTGTATAACCGCCTACCTATCTCTTAGCCTGCGAGCGTGCCGATGATCGAACTCCTCCTGCTGCTCCTGGTCATCCTGATGATCGGGCTCGACCGCAAAACGGCGGGACGCGTCGCTCTGCTGGAGCAGGAAGTCGAGGCGGTGAAGGCGGAACTGTCGCGGCGTCAACCGGCTTCGTTGCCGCTTGCAGTGAGCGAGACAGCGCCGAACGAATCGCTTGCCGAAGAGGTGGTCTCGCCGGTGGAACTGGCGGCGCGCGAGGCGACGGAGGAGCTCGGACCTGAGCAAAATTACATCGCCACGACGTCAGCAGAGGATATCGGCACCGGCCAGGACATCCTGCAGCCCGGTGCGGCCGTTCCCGCCTCGCCACAGCCCGCACCTTCGTCGAAGAGCCGCGACAGTTTGGAAAGTTATCTTGGTGCCCGCTGGCCGGTCTGGGTCGGCGGCGTGGCACTGGCTCTCGGCGGCATCTTCCTGGTCCGCTATTCGATCGAGGCCGGGCTGCTCGGCCCGGCCGCCCGGCTGACGCTCGCCTGCCTTTTCGGCTTTGCCCTGTTGCTGGGCGGCGAGTTGCTGCGCCGCCGGGGCATGCCGCAGATCTCGGAGCGCTACAGCAATGCGATGATCCCCGGAGCCCTGACGGCGGCCGGCGCCGTGACCCTGCTCGGCGTCATCTATGCCGGCTATGGCATTTATGGTTATGTCGGGCCAACAACGGCCTTCCTGCTGCTGGCGGCCGTATCGCTGGCAACGATCGGCCTGTCCCTGCTGCATGGGCAGGCACTGGCGGGGCTTGGGCTTCTGGGCTCGCTGCTGACGCCGGCGCTGGTGGCGACCGACCAGCCTTACGCCCCCGGCCTCTTCGTCTTCCTGTCGATCACATGGCTGGCGGCAAACCTTGCATCGCGCTTCCGCCGCTGGACCCTGGTTCCGATGCTGGCCAACATCGGCACCGCTCTTTGGGCCATGGTCTATACGCTCGGCGCCGCGATCTTCGAGACCATGCCGCCAACCCTGACGTTGATGGTGATGATTGCCGGAACGGCTTTCTTCTGGCCCGGCGCCGGATATGCGCCGAGCGGACCGTCGAAGCCCGGCTGGCGTGGTCTTCTCGGACGGCCGCCACTGAAGATCATCCTGTCGGTCTCGCTGATGACCATGCTCGCGGCGCTGACCATGCTGCTTGTTCCCGCCGCCGCCGACATGGATCCGCTGTTTGCCTCGGCCGCGGTCATGGCAGCGCTCGCAGCGCTCGGCGCGGTCCGCCCCTATGGAGTTTGGGCGGCGCTAATCGCCGCGACGGGAGCGGTGCTGCTGGTCACGTCCACCGCCCTCACCTGGCTCGACTTCGTGCCCCCGACGCCGATTGCCGGCCAGTTGGCACCCGTCATGAGTTTTACCTTGCAGATCGCCGTCTGCCTGTTGCTCGGCGCCATCTTCACCCTGCTGGGCTTTGCCTGCCTGCGGCGCTTCCACAGAAGCGAACCAGAGTTCTCCATGCTCTGGAGCGTGCTGATGTCGGCCGTTCCGGTGACGCTGGCCACCATCAGCTTCCTGAATTTCGGCAAGCTGTCGGGAGACTGGACGCACGGGCTCTACGGCCTGGCGCTTGGCATGGCGCTTCTCGGCGGCGCCGAATGGCTGTTCCGCAAAGGGAGCGAAAACGACCCGCCGCAGGAGCAGGCAGGCATGGACTGGCCGGCCAATCTCTTGGTGGCCGGTTCACTGGCCGGCTTCACGCTGGCGCTGCATGCGTTGACCAATGGCATGGTCACCACCATCCTGATGTCCGTGCTAGGCTTCCTTTACCTGCTTGGCATGCGCCTGCGCGCCTGGCCGGCGCTGCCCTGGATGATGGCGGCGGCGACGCTGGTGGTCTTTGGCCGGATTGCTTGGGAGCCGACGATCATCGGCGTCAACAGCCTCGGTCGGACGCCTTTCTTCAACGCGCTGCTGCCCGGCTACGGCATTCCCACGGTGCTGGCGGTGGTTGCGGCCTACTTGCTGAGAACCTCGACCGACCTGCGTGTGCGCAATATCATGCAGGCGCTTGCCTGCCTTTCGGTGCTGATGACCGTGGCGATCCTGATCCGCCATGCAATGAACGGCGGCGTGCTCGATTCACGCGTGCCGACACTCGGCGAGCAGTCGATCTATACGCTGCTGACCATCGGCTTTTCCGGCGTGCTGATGACGCTCGACCTCAAGTCTCCGAGCCCAGTCTTCCGCTGGGGGTCGATGATCGCCGGTATCATCGCGACGGTGAACGTGCTGTCGCTGCATCTCTTTGCGCTCAACCCGTTCTTCAGCGGCGAAGACACCGGCAGCTGGCCGATCTTCAACCTGCTGCTGCTCGGCTACCTGCTGCCGGGTCTCGCCTATGGGCTGGTCGCCTTCTACGCGCGCGGAAAACGGCCGCAGCCCTATGTCGCCATGCTGGCCGTCGCCGGCGCGGTCTTGGGCTTCCTATGGGCAACCCTTTCCGTGCGTCGCTTCTGGCAGGGCGAAAACATTGCCGACTGGAAGGGCTTCATGCCGGCCGAAACCTATGCCTATTCGGTCGTTTGGCTGCTGATCGGCGTGGCGCTTCTGGCGCTTGGCTCGCGGATGAATGCCCGCAGCCTGCGGCTTGCTTCAGCCGGGCTCATCCTGGTGGCGGTGGTTAAGGTCTTCCTGATCGACATGTCCAACCTCGAAGGCATTCTGCGGGCGCTGTCATTCATCGGCCTTGGTGCGGTTCTGATCGGCATCGGGCTTTTCTACCAGCGCATTCTGGTGAAGAAGGATGATGAAAACTTGGCAGCCGATTCCCCGGAACCCAGACCTTGACCGCCAGTCTCGCCTTGACCGCCAGCCTCGCCCCTGCTTTCGCGCCTTTCGAAGATCTCGCCCGCACGCTCATCCCGCATGCGAGCGAAGGCGACGACGGCAGTCACGACATCGCCCATATCCTGCGAGTGTTCAAGAATGCCATGCGCATCCACCATCTGGAAGGCGGCCATGGGCAGGTGCTGGCGGCATCCGTGCTGTTGCATGACTGCGTGGCCGTGGAGAAGAATTCGCCTCTGCGCTCCCAAGCCTCGCGCCTGGCTGCCGAAAAGGCTTCCAAGGTTCTCGCTGATCTCCGCTGGGCGGATGAGGATATCCGGGCGGTGGCGCATGCGGTGACGGCGCACAGCTTTTCGGCCAATGTCGCGCCCGAAACCCTCGAAGCGAAAATCCTCCAGGACGCCGACCGGCTCGATGCGATCGGCATGGTCGGCGCGGCCCGCTGCTTTTATATCGCCGGCCGCATGGGCTCGGGCCTTTACGACCCGACGGATCCGCTTGCCCAGCATCGCCCGCTCGACGACAAGGCCTTTGCCATCGATCACTTCGAAGCCAAGCTGTTCAAGCTCGCCGACGGCTTCCAGACCGCGACTGGCCGCGCTCTCGCCGAAGAGCGGCATGCGCGGCTGAAGACGGTGCTCGATCTTTTCCTCGACGAAATCTGAAAGGGACGTCCCGTGCATGTCAGCGAACTCCACCTTTATCCCTTGAAGAGCGGTCGCGGCATTGCCTTGACCGAAACGGAAATCGGCCTTGAAGGCATTCCCGGCGACCGGCGGATGATGATGGTCGACCCTGGCGGACATTTCATCACCCAGAGAGACCTGCAGTCCCTGGCGCAGCTCGAGGTCAGTCCCCTCGCAGAGGGCTTTCGCTTTGCCATGGACGGCAGGGGCGAGATGCGGATCGGGCAGCCTCCGGCCTATCGCCGCACCGATGTCGTCGTCTGGCGGTCGATCGTCAGTGCTGCGGTTGCCGAAAAGGAGGTCAACGGCAAGCTTTCGGAATGGCTCGAACGGGAGGTGCAACTGGTTTTCTTTGACGAGAAATCGAGGCGCACCGCCAGTGCCGAATGGGCCGGCGAAGGCTCGCCCGTCACCTTTGCCGATGGCTACCAGGTCCTCATCACCACGACCGGATCCCTGGCAGCGCTGAATGCCGACATGCAGGCGCATGGCGAAGGGAGCATCGGCATGGAACGCTTCCGGCCCAATATCGTCCTCGATCATGACCAAGCATTTGCCGAGGACGCATGGGATGGCATCGAAATCGCCGGCATCCGCTTCGACTTCGTCAAGCCCTGCGCACGTTGCATCATGACCACCCAGGACCAGCAGACAGGTTCACGCGATGGCGCCAACCCCATGCCGGCCATGGGGCGCATCCGCATGTCGGCGGAACGCCGTGTGCCGGGCCCGCTGTTCGGCTGGAATGCCGTGCCGCGCCAGAGCGGCCATATCAGGATTGGCGATGCAGCGACCATTACCGGGCAGCGTCAGGCCTGGCCGATCAAACGGCGGGCCTGACGAGAAGCTGGTTCTCGGGCGCCGAGCTGCCCAAGGCGTTGTTGCCCAGGGTGGCCGCCCGCGAGTGCCAGCAAACGCTTCCAGGGCGGTGTTTTTGAGCCTATCGGCTTGGCAATCGGCGAATTGAGGTTTCGCCTCCCCCGGAGCGGCGTTAAGGTGCAGATCGCATGTCACCGTCATCAGCTGCATCCCATCCGTTTAGCTAGCTCGCGCAATCCGGCAACCGCCGGAATGACCTCAAGAGACTTTTCCCATGACATCTCGGGCAACCGGCCTTCTTTTTGCACTCACAGCGGTGACCATCTTTGCGATCCAAGACGGGATTTCCAAACATCTTGGCACCGCCTATCCGCCGATCTTCATCACCATGATCCGCTATTGGGCCTTTGCCGGCTTCGTGATCGCCGTTGCGGGCCGCTCGGCCGGCGGGGTCAAGGCGGCCGCCTCGGCGCGGCGTCTTTGGTTGCAGATCGCTCGCGGCGTGCTGCTGGTTGCACAGATCGTCATTTCGATCTTCTCGTTTTCGCGGGTGGGACTGGCTGCGACCCATACCATTTTTGCAGCAACACCGCTGATCGTCGCGTGCCTATCAGTGCCGCTGCTGGGCGAGAAGGTCGGCTGGCGACGCTGGACGGCGATCGGTATCGGCTTCATCGGCATCCTGATGATCGTCAATCCGCTACATGCGACCTTCGATTTCAGGATCATTATCCCGGTCGTCGGCACGACGATGTTTGCGCTCTATTCGGTGATAACGCGGCTGGCCAGCCGCACGGACACGGCCGAAACCGCATTCTTTTACACCGGTGTGGCCGGAGCCGTGGCGATTACCTTCATCGGCCCCTTCTATTGGACGCATATCACCATGATCGACTGGCTATGGATGGCGGTGCTGTGCATCACCGGCACGACCGGCCATTACCTGCTGATCCGCGCCTATTCGTTGCTCGACGCGGTCGCCGTGCAGCCGATGTTCTACGTGCAGTCGGTGCTGGTCTGCATTATCGGAGTGATGCTGTTCGACGAGGTGATGACGGCCAACATGGTGATCGGCTGCGCCATCGTCATCGGGGCCGGCATCTTCACCATCTGGCGCGAGGCGCGCGCCAGCCGCAAGCTGGCCCAGGTGGACCCGCCCGGCGAGCTTTGAGCGACTTGGCCATCGAGATGGTCGAACATCAAAAGCGGTGATACGTGGCGTCAGGAAAAGTCGTTTCACCAATGCCTGATGGGCAGCTATGGTGCATGCTTGTTCGCAGAGGAAATTCGATGAGCCTGTCCGCCCCGCATTCCGCAGCACGGCCTACCCACACATCCATGCCCTGGCTAATCATCATCGCCGGTGCGCTGATCGCGATGCTGACCTTCGGGCCGCGCTCGGCCATGGGCTTTTTCCAGCTGCCCATGCTCCAGGATACCGGCTGGGACCGCTCCACCTTCGGGCTCGCCATGGCGATCCAGAATCTTGCCTGGGGTGTGTCGCAGCCGTTTTTCGGTGCCGCGGCCGACAAGTTCGGCACCGGGCGAGTGCTGGTCATGTCAGGCCTGCTCTATGCCGCCGGCCTGTTGATGATGGCGCATGCGGGTGCTCCCATCTGGCTGCATATCGGTGGCGGCGTGCTGGTCGGCACGGCGATCGGTGCAGGCTCGTTCAGCGTCATCCTTTCGGCCTTTGCCCGCAACGTCACCCCCGCCCAGCGCTCCATGGCCTTCGGTATCGGCACGGCGGCAGGTTCGGCGGGGATGTTCCTGTTTGCGCCGCTCAGCCAGGCGCTGATCTCGAATTTCGGCTGGTCGGACAGCCTTGTTTATATGGGCGCAATCATGCTGGTCGTGCCGCTGCTCGCCTATCCGTTGCGCGGCAATGCCAGCTCGGGAACCCAGTCGGCACTGCAGTTCAAGCAGACCGTCGCCGAAGCGCTGAAGGAGGCCTTTTCCCACAAGAGCTATCTGCTCCTGACCACCGGCTTCTTCGTCTGCGGTTTCCAGGTGGCCTTCATCACCGCGCATTTCCCGGCCTATCTGGGCGGCATCGGCATTGAAGCGCGCTATGCGGTGATCGCCATGGCGCTGATCGGCTTCTTCAACATCATCGGCTCGCTGGCCGCCGGCGTCATCGGACAGCGTTATTCCAAGCCCTATTTCCTCGCCTATATCTATATCGGCCGCTCGATCGCCGTCACCGCCTTCCTGCTTCTGCCGCAAACACCGCTCTCGGTGATCGTGTTCGCCATCGTCATGGGCCTGATGTGGCTGTCCACCGTGCCGCCGACCAATGGCCTGGTGGCGATCATGTTCGGCACGCGCCACCTTGGCCTGCTCGGCGGTATGGTCTTCCTGTCGCACCAGATCGGCTCCTTCCTGGGCGTCTGGCTCGGCGGCTTCCTTTACGACCGCTTCGGTTCCTACGATCCAGTCTGGTGGCTCGGCGTAGGCATGGGCCTGTTTGCCGCGGTCGTGCACTGGCCGATCCAGGAAAAGCCGGTCGACCGGCCGACTCGGTCTATTCAGCCGGCGGAATGACGGGAACCGGCACAGTTGCCTTGTCCGGCTCGTTCAGGAGAGCCTTGAGAGCTGCCTGGATGAAGCCTTCCCGGGCCGCGTTTACGGTGAGGCCGCGCGGCTCGTAGACATGCCGGTGCAGGAAGAAACCGGTCAGCCGGAAGGCGGCCAGCATGCTTTCCCGGTCGGCAGCAGCAGAGGCTCCCTCCCCGAGAAATGACGGCAGCGCCAGCATGCGCTGCGCGTAAGGGGCGCCCGCCGCGCGGCTGACGGCCCGGCCGCTTTTAGGCGAAACATAAACGAGATCCTGCCTTGCCCCGGTTGCCGCGCATTCGCTGAGGTCGAGGCCGAAGCCGAGATCGTTGAGCACGGCGAGTTCGAAGCGGACGAAGAGTTCGCCCGCCTCCGAGGGATCGTCCAGTGCATCGAGGATGATGTCCAGCGCCTCGAAGAGATGCGGGTGCGGATCGCGCTCCGGCAGAAGCCTGAGCAGGGCTCCCATGGCCTGTACGCCGTAAACGGCGGTTGCGGTTTCCATCAGCTTGGCGGCGCGAAGCCGCACCGGCTCCAGCTTGAACTCGCCGAGATGCTCGTCAAGCCGCGCACGCCAGACCACTTCCACCCGGTTCCCCGGCTGCAGAACCGGCTGCATGGCGCGCGAACGGCCGGAGCGCACCAGTCCCATATGGCGCCCGCGTTCCCGCGTCATCAACTCGGCAACGACGCTGTTCTCGCCGTGACGCTTGACGCCGATGATGATCCCTTCGTCCTGCCATTGCATAAGTGGATGAGGTTCCTTCTAAGCCGATTCAACACTAGCGGATAAGCACTTCCAACTGAATCGCTTTTTCGCCGCGACGACCGCCAAAGAAGATGCGACTATATGGAAGGCATATTGGAACAAATTGGGGCCTGTCGGGATTTTCCCGGCAAATCACGCCGTTCGGGAGACTTCATGAAGAACGCCATTTTCGCCGCCGCGCTTATTGCTGCCACTCCGGCAGCCTTGCTCACCGCTTCGCCCGCCGCCGCACAGTCGCCGCAGCTCGAGCAGGCTTGCATTGCCGTCGCCAAGAATTTCCTGCTGATGCCAACGATCAAGACCGGCATCGTGCAGTCCTTTCCCGAGCTCGACCCGCCGGGCGCACGCCTCACCTACTCCACCCGCGAGGATGCCAAGCCGACCGATTTCAACAACGAGATCGACTGCGAGTTCGACAAGGCGACAAAGCCCATGACGCTGCGGCGCTTCTGCATCTCCGAAACCTGCTACGGCCCGGGCGAGCAAGAGCAGGAAAACCGCCGCCGCTTCGAGGAGGTCAAGGCGCTGATGGACCGGCAGAAGTAGGCCGGTTCCGCAATCTGCAGACGCTGCCTTACTTGCCGATCACATTGAGGGCCGAAGACAGGTAGCGTGCTGCCAGAGCATGACGGCGTTTTGTAGCAATGCCGAGCGCCGCCCGCGTATGGACTTCCAGCGGGTCGGTCGAACCAGTAATGGCTTCTTCCGTTTTGGCCTCCGTCTGGGCCTCGAGCTGGAGGGTTACCGTTCCGGCATAGATCGACGGCATGCCGGCAGCATCACGCAGACAGCAGCCGTTGGCGGACACGAACAGCGTGCGCCCGGCGGGATGGTTGACCCGGTAATCGGCTTGGTAAGGCTCACCGGTGACTATTGCCGTATGAATGGCTTTCGCAACCCGCTTCTTGTCGTCTTCCTGGACATGCCTGATTACCGTTTCGATCGGCGCTCCCTCGGCAAGATCCCTTTGCATGAGCCCGAAGACGAAGGCGATCACCTCATCTCCGTGCACCCTGTTTTCCGGCACATTCCAGCTGTAAAATCCAAGCGCACCTGCCGCATAAATTCCGGACCTGTCGCGTCCGGCATTCGCACCCGTCATTGCAGTCTCCGTTACGCCTGCAGCAGATCGTCGATTCGATTACATTAGCGATTGCTGAGAATCATCAATTACCGGCAAGCATGTGCCACGACAAGTGCTCTGCGGAGAGATACACAACCTACGCGTCATGCCGCGGCAGAGACTGAGGCATGACTGAGCCGGATAGGCATGAGACACCCGAGATCGGTTCAGCCCCGGGGGAATTCGAGGCCCATTTCGCGGAAGCGCTCAGGATCGTCACCCCAGTTCTCCCGCACCTTGACGAACAGGAAGAGATGGACCGGCTGTTCAAGGATTTCCGATAGCTCCTTGCGAGACGCGGTCGAGATCGCCTTGATGGCATCACCGTTCTTGCCGAGGGCAATCTTCTTCTGGCTGTCGCGCTCCACATAGATGACTTGCTCGATCCTCACCGATCCGTCCTTGCGCTCTTCCCACTTCTCCGTTTCCACGTGGCTGGCATAGGGGAGCTCCTGGTGCAGGCGCAGGAAGAGCTTTTCACGGGTAATTTCCGCAGCCAGCTGGCGCATCGGCAGGTCGGAAATCTGGTCCTCCGGATAGTACCAGGGACCTTCCGGCAGTTTGGTGGAGAAATAATCCATCAGATCATCGCAGCCCGAGCCGGTCGTCGCCGAGATCATGAAGGTCTGCTCGAATTCGACTTTTTCATTGGCGGCAGCGGCGAGCGCTAGCAAGTCCTCGCGCTTGACCTGATCGATCTTGTTCAAAAGCAGCAGTTTCGGCTGGTGAACCTCCTTGAGGCCCTCCAGGATGGCTTCCGCATCGCCGCGGATGCCGCGCTCGCTGTCGATCAGCAGCGCGATCAGGTCGGCATCCTTGGCGCCGCCCCAGGCGGTCGTCACCATGGCGCGGTCGAGCCGGCGCCGCGGCTTGAATATACCGGGCGTGTCCATGAAAACGATCTGGGCACTGTTGTGGATGGCAATGCCGCGCACGATGGCGCGGGTCGTCTGTACCTTGTGGCTGACGATCGAAACCTTGGCGCCGACGAGCCGGTTCACCAGCGTCGACTTGCCGGCATTAGTGGCACCGATCAGCGCCACGAAGCCCGAGCGGGTGGCGGCAGTGTCGTTTTCGCCGGCTTCCGTCGTTACAGCGGAGTTGTCGCCATCAGGCATGTTCTCGTTATCAGTCATGGGATCCATTCAATTCGGCCGAGCCGCATATTCCAGTTTCGACGCCAGGCCGGCATCGGGTCTTCGTTGCAGCCTATCAGATTATAGAGAGTTTGGCGACGTCACGCGGCTAGGCTTCAGAGGGACTGCGCCTGCCACACGCCTTCACGTTCCAGCATCCGGGTTGCGGCCACCTGTTCGGCGGCCCGCTTGGAACGCTCGACGCCCGTTTCCGGTGCAACGCCCTTGACCTCTACCGTCACCGTAAAGCGAGGTTCATGATCCGGTCCGGAGCGATCGTCGACGCGGTAGGACGGGGTCAACCCGAATTTGGAATGCGCCCATTCCTGGAGTTCAGTCTTGGCGTCGCGCCTTGCACCGTCGGCACGGATGGCGCGGCTTTCCCATTGGCGCAGAATGAAGCCGCGAGCCGCGTCCAGCCCGCCGTCCAGGTAGATAGCCGCGATGAGGCTTTCCACCACATCCGCGCGCACGTTCATCATCCGCTTGCCGGTGATTTTTTTGACGTCGGCGCCGGTGCGGATGAAGCGATGCAATTGCATCTCGTCTGCCACTTCAGCACAGGTTTCGGCGCTGACGAGTTGGTTCAGGCGCACCGAAAGCTCGCCTTCCGGGGCTGCACGGAAGACCTTGAACAGGAGTTCTGCAACGCACAGACCAAGCACGCGATCGCCCAAGAATTCCAGCCGCTCGTAATTGGCGCCCTTGGCAAGCCCGGCGCTCGCATGAGTGAGCGCCCGGTCCAGCCATTGCTTTTCCGCAAAAGAATGGCCGATCGCCTTTTCTAGCTCCGCCATTTCCTCCGAAGAAAGCGGTCGCCCCTTCGTCATTTCACGCCCTTGAACAGACGGTCCCAACGCATGTTGGCGGGCCACTTCCAGAATTCCCGGAATGAGGTGTCGTTGCCGAGCGAGAAGAAGATGACGCTGGCGCGGCCGACGAGGTTTTCGGCCGGTACGAAGCCGACATCGAAGCGGCTGTCGAGCGAATTGTCGCGGTTGTCGCCCATGAAGAAGTAATGGCCGGCCGGAACGATGAACTCCGGCGTATTGTCGCCGCGCGAAACCGGCGACTGGTCGAGCGTGTCGTAGGTGACGCCATTGTCGAGGGTTTCGCGAAAGACCGGCACATTGGCACCCGGATCCAGTCGATAATCGGAGGTGAATGTGCCGTCAGCCTGCTTGGGAACCGGCTTGCCATTGACGAGAAGGATGCCGTTGGTCACCTGGATCTTGTCGCCCGGGAGGCCGATCAGGCGCTTGATATAGTCGATATCCGGCTGCTGCGGCAGACGGAAAACGATGACGTCGCCGCGCTCAGGCTCGCTCAGCTCCAGAATGCGCCCGGAAAACAGGTTCGGGGAGAAAGGCAGCGAGTATTTCGAATAACCGTAAGCAAACTTGTTGACGAAGATATAGTCGCCGACCAGCAGCGTCGGCATCATCGAGCCCGAGGGGATGGTGAAGGGCTGGAACAGAACCGTGCGGATGACCATCGCCAACAGCAATGCCTGAATGATGACCTTGATATTTTCCCAAAGGGCGTTCTGCTGCTTCGTCTCGGCTTTATCGGACACGTTGGACGTCTTTCTTTGATCCGGCGGAATGCCGCTTCTCTAAACCCTTCGCCAAGCCGCCGCAATGGCTCGCGGATTACCAAATCGTCATGCTGGCGAGGGCAAGCCCTCGATGATGACGAAGGCCTGGGCATAGGGATATTCGTCGGTGATGGTGACGTGGATGACCGGGTCGTGGCCGGCCGGCATCAGTTCGGCAAGCCGCTCGCCCGCACCGCCCGTGAGGACCATGGTAGGCTTGCCGCCGGGTAGGTTGACGACGCCCATATCCTTCCAGAAGACACCATTCGCAAGCCCGGTGCCGAGCGCTTTGGAACAAGCTTCCTTGGCGGCGAACCGCTTGGCATAGGATTCCGCCCGGTTCTTGCGCCGGTCCGATTTAGCGCGCTCGATCTCCGTAAAGCAGCGATGCGTGAAGCGCTCACCGAACCGCTCGATGGATTTCTCAACCCGCCGGATGTCGATAAGGTCGCTGCCCATGCCGATGATCATAACGCTCTTCCTATGCCTCAACTCCGGTTCGCACTGACTTGAGGGTTCCCGCACGCGCCGTCAAGCGCTGCAGGCGCCGGTTGCGAAAACTGCGGATGCCACAATAGGTCACTGCATAGACCAGGATGCCGCTGACAATGCCGGGCGGCAGCGAGCCGATCAACATCGGCTCGAGGATTGGCCGCCAAAGCTGCGAGATATCCAAGTGCGAGAAAAGCGCGGCGAGATCGATGGATTTGCCGGCGACGACGTCATGCCCGAACAGGAATTCACCGATTTCCCAGCTCAGCGGCCAGATGATCGGACAGGTGACCGGGTTGGCAAAGGTCGTGCCGAGCGCTGCCGCCACCATGCTGCCGCCCAGGACATAGGCGATCGGTATGGCAAAGAGAATATGGAGACCCAGGAACGGCGTCCAGGCGCTGACGACGCCGACAGCCAGACCGGCAGCCACCGCATGCGGCGAGCCACCAATGCGCATGATGCGCAAACGGTAATAGCCAAGAATTCGCCGGTAACCCTTCTTGGGCATCAGCGCATGGCGCAGTCTGTCGGAAAACTTAAGTGGCGTACGGCGGCAAAAAGGCATCAAGCACATCTACTTGGCCGACCATTATCTGGAATGATCGGCACATATCTTCGTTTAAACGCCCCATAGCGGAAGCCGAAGATGATGGCGAAAGTGGGCCAGTCCCAAAAGCGGAGACGATACTATGCCCTGGCCGCCAGAAGCGATGCGCCGAGACCGGCAGCATCAGGCGCGAACTAGGTCCGCGCTCCGTTATCCAGACAGCAGATTAGAAGGACGAGTTGCGGAACATGCCGCGGTCGATCTGGCGCATGCGGTATTCGAGATCGATGCGATCCTTGGCTTCACCGAGATAAGCCATTTCACGGTCCTGTACGGACGGGACGCGGAAAGCCTTGGCGAATTTACGTACCGAGTTCAACATGATGGTGGTCTTTCGTTCCTGTATTGCACTGCAGCAATATAAGACGAAGCATCATGCTTTACCAACGCCACAACCGCCGGTCAGCCTTGCGCTTGGCGCATGGCATGAGGTGTCGACGCACCTGGAATGGGCAGTTTAGCCGTGAAAGCGGCATAAACCGTTCACGCCACCAGACATAACAAAGCCGCAGATATCGACCGATAGCTGCGGCTTATAGTAGAAGGCACTCAAGATCTTACCGGATCCACCACCTATCGGCGCACGGCTTTCTCCTTGTGGATCAGCGCAGCGGGGTGGCTAAGAGACCCGCTCCGCCGCTTCGGCGCTTGCATGATAGCGGATGAGCCTCGATCAAAATTCCTGCCATTCATTGCTGGCGGCTGCAGCAGCGGCGGAACCGCCACCGAAAGCGCTAGCTACTTTGCGACCCAGAGCCCGAGCCGGAGACGGAGCCGGCGCGTCACGCCGCTGAGCTGCACGAACGGGCGGCGCTATGCGCTGACCGGACAGCTTGAACTGGGACAGAAGCTCGTTCAACGATGCGGCGTCGCGGGCAAGGCCGTGGCTGGCGGCAGTTGATTCTTCAACCATTGCGGCGTTCTTCTGGGTGTCCTGATCCATGGTGTTGACGGCAGTGTTGATCTGCTGGAGGCCAGAAGACTGTTCCTGAGCGGAGTCAACGATGGCGACGACATGGCGGTTGATTTCCTGGACCTCAGACACGATGGTCTTGAGGGCACGACCGGTTTCGCCAACCAGCTGAACGCCGGCATTGACCTGTTCGTTGGATGTGGTGATCAGCGCCTTGATCTCCTTGGCAGCATTTGCGGACCGCTGTGCAAGTTCGCGCACTTCCTGTGCAACAACAGCAAATCCCTTACCTGCCTCACCGGCACGTGCGGCTTCAACACCAGCATTCAGTGCCAGCAGGTTCGTCTGGAAGGCGATATCGTCGATGACGCCGATGATATTGCCAATCTCGCCCGAGGACTTTTCGATCTGTTCCATCGCCGTAACCGCGCGCTGCACGACTTCACCGGACTTCTCGGCACCGGCGCGGGTACGCGCCACGAGTGCACCGGCTTCCTGGGCACGCTTGGTGGCATCCTTGACCGTGGTGGTGATTTCTTCCAGCGCTGCGGCAGTTTCCTCGACGGAAGCTGCCTGCTGTTCGGTGCGCTTGGCCAGATCGTCAGCCGCCGACTTAATCTCGGCGGAACCCGCCTCAATGCTACGGGCGTTCTGAGCTACCTGTTCCAGGGCCGTCTGAAGCTTGGCAGCAGATGCGTTGAAGTCGTTACGAACGCCGTCGAGCGATGCCGTGAAGGGCTGCTCGATACGGTAGGAGACATTGCCATCCGACAAGTGGCTCAGGCCTTCAGCGAGATTGTCGACGGCAACTTTGATTTCGGCGGCATCGCGGCTCTTCTGGGCCTCGCGCTCGATACGATCGCGCTCGGACAGGCTGCGATTGTCGTCGGCCTCCTGTTCCAGTCGGACACGCTCCAGGGCGTTGTCACGGAAGACAGCGACGGCTTCGGCCATCTGGCCGATTTCGTCCTTGCGGTCGAGACCATCTACCGGCGCTTCGGTCTGGCCGGCAGCCAGGGCCGCCATGCGTTCACGCAGCTGAGCCATCGGACCGGTAATGCCCTTCTGGGCGATGGTCAGCGCGATGATAACCGCGATGGCAATGCCGATCAGCATGCCGATGATGGCGAACTGGATGGTTGACGAGACTTCGGCAGACAGACGTTCCGCGCCGTTCTTGATGATTTCGGCCATGGCGCCGTTGTTGGCACCGAATTTCGGCGAGAGGTCCACAATCGACTTGTCGAGCGCTGCCGACAGCGACGTGACCTTGGCTTCATCGGCTGCGGCATGGGCCTGCAGCAGTTGCTCGCCGATCAACTTGATGCCGTCAAGCCCGGCGATCAATTCATCGATGGCGGCTTTGCGGCTCGGAACAATGGCAGGGATTTGGGCGAGACGATCACGCGCGCCAGAAATCTCTTTGGCAAAGCGGCTGGAAAGATCCTTGAATGCGTCCGACTTGGCGTCCTGAGCCAGGGCGCGGCTGAGCCAGGTCGTGGAAGTCCACAGGCCGGCGGCGCCGCGCGGGCCGAACGTCGCTGCACTGCTCTCGTTCTGCAAGAAGTTCGAATAGGACTGGTTGGCATCGCTGAACCGCTGAGTAACAAACAGCAGGCCAGCAAGGGCAATGATACCAAGGACGGCGATCGCCGCCAAAAACTTTGTTTTGATCTTCAGATTCTTCAACATTGATTAACCTCATGAAAACGGCAAAGCCGTCATGTGCGCGAGACCGGAGGAAGGCAGGACCGCAAATGGGTGCGGTGCACATCATGCGCGCAAGCGATCGGGTTCGATCATTTTGCCTTGCACAATAACTAGAAGCTTTTCGATAAAAATATCTTACGCTTGGTCGTTACTTCTTGCCGGTCCGGCAATGTCAACTCGATAAACGCGGCACATTGATCTGGTAATCCGCCGGTCACGGACGCTTAACCAAGCAGTCAAACGGGCATCGCTTCGTATTGCAGTGCGAAATGCGCGGCCGGTAAGAGGAGATGAGCCATGATTGCCGCTCTCCCGCCTGCGCGGGCGCCCGATATGAAATCATAATTTTCCAGTAAAGGATTTTCACGCGTGGATGTCTCCCGACGTAACCTCATGGCCTTGTCTGCGGCAGCACTTGCCGCCGGGGCCGCTCCTGGCCTGGCTTCGGCTCAGGCTATCAGCTTCACGCCAAGCCCGATCTACCCTGATCCATCGATCCAGGTTCTTGATCCGAGCTTTGCCAAATACAGGGTTGCGAGTTCATCGCTGGAACAGGTTGCCACCGGCGCTCGCTGGCTGGAAGGCCCGGTGTGGTTCGGCGATGGCCGGTACCTGCTCGTCAGCGACATTCCCAACAACCGTGTCATGAAATATGACGAGTCCAACGAGACTTGGAGCGTCTTCAACGCCAATTCAAACTATGCCAACGGCCATGCCCGCGACCGCCAGGGCCGGCTGCTTTCCTGCGAGCACCTGACCCGCCGCGTCACCCGCACCGAATATGACGGCTCCATTACGATTCTGGCCGACAATTACATGGGCAAGAAGCTGAATTCGCCGAACGACATCATCTGCAAATCCGATGGCTCGATCTGGTTTACCGATCCGCCCTTCGGAATTGCCGGCGAATGGGAGGGCGAAAAGGCACAGTCCGAGCTTCCTCATTCCGTTTACTGCATCTTGCCGGACGGAAAGCTCAATCTCGTTACCGACGAGCTCAAGGGCCCAAACGGCATCGCTTTTTCTGAAGACGAGAAGAAGCTCTATGTGGTGGAAGGCCGTGCGACTCCCTATCGGATCCTCTGGTCCTATGACGTGGCCGCCGATGGCGTGAAGCTGTCGAACAAGAGGGCGCTTGTGACGGCGGATGATAATGGCGGCCTCGATGGCTTCAAGGTGGACGTCGACGGCAATTTGTGGTGCGGCTGGGGATCGAACGGTGCTGCCGGCGCCAGGCCCGAGGACCTGAATGGCGTCAAAATCTTCAACAAGGAAGGCAAGGCAATAGGCTTCATCAAACTGCCAGAGCGCTGCCCCAATCTGGTCTTCGGCGGCCCGAAGAGGAACCGCCTCTACATGGCAAGCAGCCATTCTGTTTATGCGCTTTACGTCGAGACGCGCGGGGCGGTTTAAGCGCTTCGCTCATAATCTAAAGACGGCCGCATCCCGGGTGCGGCCGTTCGTACTTCAGTCAAGCTTCAGACGACGACATGCGTCAGCGCGTCTGATCAATCATAAACCCGTTTTACATTCGAGACGCAGTCGAGTTCCTTCAACTGCAGCAGCAACTGGTTAAGCTGACGCAGATCCCAAACCTCAAGCTCCATCTCGATCTCGGAGAAGTCGGCGGCCCGGTTGCTTCCCATGCTCATCTGCCGGATATTGATGTCGAGCCGCGCAATCGTCTGGGCAACAGTCGCCAAGGTGCCCGGCTCATTCAGCGTATTGACGAAGATATGCGCGGGAAAGCGCGACTTGTTGGCTTGGTCGAGATCCCATCGAACGTCAATCCAACGTTCCGGCTGATCGTCGTATCGCTGCAGGGCAGAGGCCTGGATGGGATAGATGGTGATCCCCTTTTCGCGCTCCATGATGCCGACGATGCGGTCGCCCGGAACGGCGCCATTGGGCGCGAAGGTGACTTCCATATTGGCCGATAGCCCGCGGATCGGCAGAGGTTCGAGGTCACGTTCGCCTGCCACCCCCGGAAGGACGACCTTAGGCTGGTCGGGCAGCTTGAACATCATGCCAGTTGCCGAGCGCATGTTGAACCAGCCTTCGTCGGCGGCCGGCTTTACCGTGATCCGCTCATCCTTATAATCCGGATACACGGCACGCAGCACGTCGAGCGAGGAAAGCTCGCCGCGTCCGACGGCGGCAATCGCGTCCTCGACATCCTTGTGAGCTAGCCGATGCAGCGCCGGCTTCAGGTTTTCGCGCGTAAATATCTTGCCGGCCCGCTCGAAAGTGCGCTCCAGGATGCGGTGGCCAAGCCCGGTATACTGCTTACGGATCGCCACCCTCGTCGCGCGCCGAATGGCCGAGCGTGCCTTGCCGGTGACGACGATTTCTTCCCATGCGGCCGGCGGCACCTGCACGCCAGAGCGGATGATCTCTACCTCGTCGCCGTTGTTGAGGCGCGTGACCAACGGCATGATGCGACCGTTGATCTTGGCGCCGACCGTGGTATCGCCAATATTAGTATGGACGGCATAAGCAAAGTCGATCGGCGTTGCGCCGCGCGGCAAGGCGATCAGCTTGCCCTTCGGCGTGAAACAGAAAACCTGGTCCTGGAAGAGTTCGAGCTTGGTGTGCTCCAGAAATTCTTCCGGATTGTCGCCTTCGGCAAGCGATTCAATCGTATGGCGCAGCCAGGAATAGGCGTTGGATTCGCGCGGCAGAAGCTCGCCGCCACCCTTTTCGCCGGTCTGGCCGTCCTTGTAGAGCGCATGGGCGGCGATACCGTATTCGGCAATCTCCTGCATCAGCTGGGTGCGGATCTGCGTTTCGATACGCTGCCGTGACGGCCCGACAATGGTGGTGTGGATGGAGCGGTAGTCGTTCTGCTTCGGGTTGGAGATGTAATCCTTGAAGCGGCCGGGCACGACCCGCCAACGGGTATGGACGATGCCGAGCGCCCGATAACAGGATGGAATGTCGCCCACCACGATACGAAATCCGTAAAGGTCGGACAGCTGCTCAAAGGACAGCGATTTCGACTGCATCTTGCGGAAGATCGAATAGGGTTTCTTCTGCCGCCCTTTGACGACCGCGTCGACAAGGCCATTGGCGACCAGCAGCTCGCGTAATTCGTCCTCGATCTTCTTGATCAGGCCCTCATTGCGGGCCGACAGATCGTCCAGCCGCCCAGTGACCGTCTCGTAGGCTTCCGGGTTCATGTAGCGGAAGGACAGGTCTTCCAGTTCGTCGCGCATGTCCTGCATGCCCATGCGGCCGGCAAGCGGCGCATAGATTTCCATGGTTTCTTCGGAAATGCGGGCCTTCTGCTCGGCCTTCATATGCTCCAGCGTGCGCATATTGTGCAGCCGGTCGGCGAGCTTGACGAGCAGGACGCGTACGTCGTCGGAAATGGCGAGCAGCAGCTTGCGCAGGTTTTCCGCCTGCTTGGCCTTTTTCGACACGAGGTCGAGGCGCTTCAGCTTGGTGAGGCCCTCGACCAGCCGGCCGATATCCTCGCCGAACAATTCGTCGATCTCGGCGCGGGTGGCGGTGGTATCCTCGATCGTGTCGTGAAGAAGAGCGACAGCGATGGTCGACTCGTCGAGATGCATGTCGGTGAGGATGGCGGCCACTTCGAGCGGATGCGAAATATAGGGATCGCCGCTCGCACGCTTCTGCTGGCCATGCTTCTGCATGGCATAAACATAGGCCTTGTTGAGAAGAGCTTCATTGGCATCGGGTTTGTACTTTTGTACCCGCTCCACAAGCTCGTACTGCCTCATCATCCTTGAACACGCCCTCGATGCTGCTGGAGGAAAATAAAAAATGGCGCGCCAACCGACAGATTGGCGCCGCCATCATAATGCAGACAATCAGATTAGGGCGAGAGAATGAACGATATATTTCCGAAGCGATATATCGCTTAGTAGTCGTCGCTCTTTTCCGGCGGCACGAGACCTTCGATACCGGCCAGCAGTTCCTCTTCCGACATCTGATCGAAGGTGACGGTTTCCGGCTGGTCATCGTCTTCCTGGTCGGCGGCGACCGAAACACCGCCGGCGGCGATCAGCGAAGCCGGATCGGGCTCGGGCTCGTCGACTTCTACATGCTTCTGCAGCGAATGGATCAGGTCTTCCTTCAGGTCGTCCGGCGACAGGGTCTCGTCGGCAATTTCGCGCAGGGCAACGACCGGGTTCTTGTCATTGTCGCGGTCGATCGTGATCGAAGCGCCCTGAGAAATCTGGCGTGCGCGGTGGCTCGCGAGCAGGACCAGCTCAAAACGGTTGTCGACTTTGTCGATGCAATCTTCTACTGTGACACGGGCCATTGCCTGTCCTTTACGGTCGTGATTTCCGGAATTGCTACGCCCGATACAGCCAATGCAGGGGAAATTCAAGTTTTTCCTGCCGGCAGGCATCCAGCAGCCCCATGAACTTCGTCAGAGGAGTGACGAATTCAACGAAGGGTTGCTTGGATTATCGCGAATCCTGCCATAAATGACGGATATATGAATAGTTCGTAATGTAGTGGATTATTCTGCGGCCTGCAGTGCAACTTTTCGTTTCACGGCGGTTCCTGCTTTGCAGGTTTTAAAAAAGGGATGGAGGAAGAATGTTTGACCCAAGAGAGAAGATTGCTCTCTTTATTGACGGCGCCAATCTTTATGCCGCGTCGAAAAGCCTTGGCTTCGATATAGACTACAGAAAACTGCTGAAGTCTTTCCAGAAGCGCGGTTATCTTCTCAGGGCCTATTATTATACCGCGCTCATCGAAGATCAGGAATATTCCTCCATTCGGCCGCTGATCGACTGGCTCGACTATAACGGGTACAAGGTGGTCACCAAGCCGGCCAAGGAGTTCACCGACTCGCTCGGGCGCCGCAAGATCAAGGGCAATATGGATATCGAACTGGCCATCGATGCGATGGAACAGTCCGAGACCGTCGACCATCTGGTGATTTTCTCCGGCGACGGGGATTTCACCACGCTGGTGGAAGCGCTGCAGCGCAAGGGACGCAAGGTTTCCGTAGTGTCCACCATGGCGACGCAGCCGCCGATGATCGCCGACGACCTTCGCCGGCAGGCCGATCATTTCATCGACCTCATCACCCTGAAGGCGGAAGTCGGTCGTGACCCTTCAGAGCGTCCGGCCCGACCGCAGGAGCCGGTGGAGACCGCCGAAGCCTAGTCTTGTTTCCCACGGAGAAAATAGGCGCCCGTTTTTCGGCGGCGCCTGTTTTCGTTTCGGGCTAGGAAGGTGACATGCTTTTCGAACGCCCCTCGGACGACATCCTGTACGACGCGCTGCTGGCGCGCGACGCCGCTTATGAAGGCTTTGCCTGGGTGGCCGTGAAGACCACCGGCATTTTCTGCCGCCTCACCTGCCCGGCGCGCAAGCCGAAGCGCGAAAACACCATTTTCTACGAGACGATTGCGGGATGCCTGGAGGCCGGATTTCGCCCCTGCTACCGCTGCCGGCCGATGCTGAAATTCGGCGAAACCGATCCGGTGGTGACCAAACTCCTGGCGGCGCTGGAGGACGAACCGCTTCGACGATGGAACGAGGATGACGTCGTCTCGCTCGGGTTGGATCCATCCACGGCGAGGCGCGCCTTCAAGCGGCAGTTCGGCATGAGCTTCCTCGAAATCGCCAGGCTGAGGCGGATGGGCAAGGCGGCAGAAACGCTGCAGCAGGGCGCCAGCGTTATCGATGCGCAACTGGATGCGGGCTTCGAATCCGACAGCGGGTTTCGATCCGCCATCGCAAGACTGTTCGGAACGGCGCCCGCCGGCATGCGCGACAAGACCCTGCTGAAGGCCGACTGGCTCGAAACGCCGATCGGCCCGATGCTTGCCGTCGCCGACCAGCATTGCCTTCACCTCCTTGAATTTGCCGAACGCAGGGCATTGCCGGCCGAAATCCGCAAATTGCAGACCTGCACCGGCAGCGGCATCGTCATGGGCCGGCATGCGCCGATCGACCAGATCGAGATGGAGCTCAAGACTTATTTTGCCGGTGAGGATCTTGGCTTTTCGACACGGCTTGCCGGTCATGGATCGCCGTTCCAACGGCGCGTCTGGGAGGCGCTGCGCGCAATTCCGGTCGGCACGGTGCGCACCTATGGCTCGGTCGCCGCGGAGCTCGCTCTTCCTTCCTCCACGCGCGCCATTGCCGGCGCAAACGGCGCCAATCAGATCGCCATCGTCATTCCCTGCCACCGGGTCATGGGAGCGGACGGCAGCCTTACCGGCTACGGCGGCGGACTATGGCGCAAGCGCTGGCTGCTGGAACACGAGAGGCGAATGGCGGGAAATGTCATGGGCGACTTAGTCAGGCAGCGATAGGAGGCACATTCTCCAGCCCTTCGTCTTCAGTTGCCCTTCGACGGTCTGCCGATTTCAGATGTTCAAGCCAGATCATTAGCGACGTCGTTAGCCATGGCTGACGGCTCTTGGATCGCCCGCTGCAGCATGATCCTTGCCCACTTCATCCTCTGGTCATATTGCTTCTCGTCGCAATCCTCCTCGCCCAGGATTGCGAGCGCTGCTTGAAGACGCTCGGACGCTTCAGCTTTCGTCAATTTGGTCATGTTCCGCTCCATAGGATGGGCAGCAGAATAACCCTATCCGAGAGCGGATGTTACGGTGCCGCTTTGCAATATGAGACTTTTGCCCGGTATCCCCGCTATCCTTGGCTGGCTCCACGCAGCTCAGGCGGAGGCAGTCTCTCGCATCTCCAGGCCCGATTGGCCGGCCTTGCGAGCCTTGCGGGTGCGGAACACCGCCTCGACGATCAGCGACAGCGGCAGGCCGATAAAGAAGGGAATGAAGAAGTAGATGACCCGAAAGGCGACGAGCGAGCCAATCGAAGCCTGATCTCCCATCACATGGCGCACTGTCGCCTCCAGCACACCGAGACCACCCGGTGCATGGGTGATGAGGATGGCGAGATTGGCCAGAACGAAAGCCGTCGCGGCCTTGAGATAGCTCACATCGGCACTCGCCGCCATCACCTCGCGCAGGCAGGCGGAAACGAGAGCAAAATTGATCGTTCCGATCACCACCTGGGCAATGGCGATCTTCAATGTGGGCATCTGGAAAGTCCATTTGCGGATCTTGACCGGCGTGCGGGCGAAGGCTGCCAGCGCCAGATAACCCGCCGTGGCGGCCAGACAGCCGATGCCGATGCCGACCACGACGCCTTCGCTCAGGCGCAGCACGGAGGCGGCATCCTTGGGGTTGAGCACCATGATGATGCCGGTCAGCATGGCCATGCCGATGCCGACCGTGACGCCGGACAGCAGCACGATCTTCGCGACATCCTCCGTATTCATGCCCCAATGGGCATAGTAACGGTAGCGGAGTGCGCCGCTGCTCAAGCCGGACAGGCCAACACTCTGGCCGATGGACAGGGCAATGAAGGAAGCCAGCCCGATCTTCGGGTAGGAAAGGTCGTTCTTGACGTAGCGGACGCCTGCCCAGTCAAAGCCGGTGAGGCACAGATAGGAGCCGAAGGCGTAAAGAAGAGCGATCGCCAGGTGGACTGTCGGGATAGCCCGGACGGATTCGACGATCTCGGACAAGCTATGCTCGCGAAAAGTCTGGTAAAGCAGGTAGCCGGCAGCACCGAGGCCGATCACCAGCATGCCATAGGTCAGTATCGTCTTTCGCGTCATTTCCCGCCCTGTCTTCGCCCACCCTGCCTGCAAGATGGAACGCAACGAGTGGACTGCAATTTTGTTCCTGATGCTTGTCAGATCCGATTGAGGATGTGCGAAAACGCCGGATCGTTGCGATTATAGCCTGGCGCTGTACGGTGAAAGCGCTGCTCTGTCGGCGCCATGGCGTGGATATCCTCAAGATGAAACAGTCGCCACCCGGTTCCTGTGCCTTCCACCTGCCAGCCGCTCAGCGCCAGCGCATCGTCATGGCCCACATAGCCGAGAATATGCGGCCGCACGACGCGCTCCACATCCTTGTAGCGCAGCTTCAGGATTTTACGGTCGCCGATCGCATCGGCGATGATCTTCTTGGTTGCCGCCTTCATCAGGGCCTCCTGCGCTTCCTAGTCTAACGAGGAGGAATGGCCGGAGTTTCTTGAGCCCGATGCAGAGCTGCGACAGCAGACAACCGAAGCCATTGGCTAAGGCAGCCGCCAAAGCAGGATTTTTCGCTTTAGTGCGCCTTCAGGAGCCGCGACTTCTGGCGGTTCCAGTCGCGTTCCTTCTCGGTCTCGCGCTTGTCGTGCAGCTTCTTGCCCTTGGCGAGGGCCAGTTCGAGCTTAGCGCGGCCCTTTTCGTTGAAATAGATCTTCAGCGGCACGAGCGTCATGCCCTCGCGGTTGATGCCGGTCCGCAACTTGTTGATCTCGCGCTTCGAGAGCAGCAGCTTGCGACGGCGGCGCGGCTCGTGATTGAAGCGGTTAGCCTGCAGATATTCAGGCAGATGCGAATTGATCAGCCAAATCTCGGCGCCTTCATCGGAAGCGTAGGATTCGGCAATATTTGCCTTGCCTTCGCGAAGGGATTTGACCTCCGTGCCGGTCAGCACCAGGCCGGCCTCGTAAGTGTCGATGATCTCGTAGTTGAAGCGGGCCTTGCGGTTTTCCGCGACAATCTTGTTTATCGTACGCTGGCTGCCTCTGGGTGCCATAACTTCAATCCGTTCCGCCCTGCCGTTTCGAGACCTGTGGTCCCGAAACCATGATCATGAAAAACAAATTCCCGCCCGTCGCCCGAGGGCGGGATGCGATGAGCGGGAACTGTGTATGTAATGCGACGCAGGCCGAAAGTGAAGGAGGCAGGCTCGCCGCCCTCAGTTCAAGAGGCCGGCATGAACCAGGGCCGCATCGATCGCAGCTTCGGTGGCAGGCTCGAGGCTCGACATCAGCGGCGAGCGAACGGTGCGGTTCATGCCGCGCAGCCGGTTCAGGCCATATTTCGCACCGCAAAGACCGGGCTCCATGAAGATCGCCTTATGAAGCGGCATCAGGCGATCCTGATATTCCAGCGCCTTGGCATAATCGCCGGCAAGCGTCGCTGCCTGGAAATCGGCGCAAAGGCGCGGTGCCACATTGGCGGTGACCGAAATGCAGCCGGTGCCGCCATGGGCGTTGAAGCCAAGTGCGGTCGCATCCTCGCCGGAAAGCTGGACGAAATCCGTGCCGCAGGTGATGCGCTGCTCCGAAACCCGCTCGATCTTGCCGGTCGCGTCCTTGACGCCGGCGATATTGTCATGCGCCCTGGCCAGCGCGCCCATGGTCTCCGGCGACATGTCGATGACCGAGCGACCGGGGATATTGTAGATGATGATGGGAAGTTCCACCGCCTCGGCGATTGATGAGAAATGGGCGAACAGACCTTTCTGCGTCGGCTTGTTGTAATAGGGGGTCACCACCAGGATGGCGTCGGCACCAGCCGTCTGCGCATGCTGTGCCAGTTCGATCGCTTCGCGAGTATTGTTGGAGCCGGCGCCGGCAATCACCGGAACACGCTTCCTGGCCACTTCGACGCAGAGCTCGACGACGCGCTTGTGCTCGTCATGCGACAGCGTCGGCGATTCCCCCGTCGTGCCGACCGGAACGAGGCCATTGCTGCCCTCGTCGATCTGCCATTCCACATGGCTGGCAAAGGCCTCTTCATCCACCGCGCCGCCGTTCGTGAAAGGGGTAACAAGAGCGGGGATCGATCCCTTGAACATTCATAACTCCCTGGGCCGCAGTCCACGCTTCGGCCGCAATCCGCAACTATAAGGTCGGGCACCATAAAGCGGCGGCACAGCGGCGACAAGCGCAAGCGCGCAGGATTCCATGCGGAATTCCATATAAGGAAGCATGCATTTTCATAAACGTGGTAAGGTTTCGTTAAACCGATCGGCAGCTAATAGGGGATCAGTGTCTTTGTCGCGAGTTGCCGGATGAACAAGCCTGTTCTGATCCTTGCTGCCTTGGGGCTGGGTGCCGCGAGTAGCCTCAGCTTTGCCGCTCCGCCGACCGACAGCATCGCGCCCCTGCCCTTCGTGCGGCCGGATGCGCCGACACCCATCCCCACGCCGATGCCAACCGCCATGCCGGTACCCGATATTACCGGTGCCATTCCGCGGATGAACCGCGTTGCCCCGACAACCGCTTTGAAGGCCGGCCTTGACGCGCTTTCCAACAATAATGCAGCAGCGGCACTGACGGCACGCGACAGCCTGCCGGAAGGTTCGCTCGACAACCATATCCTCACCTGGGCGATCGCCAGTTCCGGTCTGGCTGGTGTGCCGTCCGGCGACATTGCTGCAGCTCAAACAAGGCTTAAAGGGTGGCCAGGCCTTAGCGGGTTGCGGGCTCAGTCGGAACGGGCGCTGTACCGCGAAAATCCTCCGGCTTTAGACGTGCTGGCGGCGTTCGGATCGACAAAGCCGGAAACCACAGAAGGGACGATCATCCTGGCGCGCGCTTTGGTTGCCAGCGGCAAGATAGCCGATGCCTCCCGCACCCTGCGCGGCATCTGGGTTTCCGAAGCGCTGGACAAGAACATTGAAGACAGGATCCTGCGCGAGTTTTCGGCGCTATTCAGCCCGGCCGACCACCGGGCGCGTATGGACTGCCTGATGTATCGTGGCCGCACGGCCCAGGCGAAGCGTTTTGCCGACATGGGCGAGGCTCATTCTCTTTACATGGCGTGGAGCGCCGTCACCGCGAATGCCAAGAATGCCGAGGCGCTTCTTTCGGCAGTCGATGGATCGCTGGCGAGCGATCCCGGCTTGGCCTTTGCCAGGATCGAACATCTGCGACGGCAGGAGAAGTACCGTGAGGCCGCGCAACTGCTGGAACGGGTGACTCGCGACCCGGCCAAGCTGATCAGCACCGGCGAATGGTGGAACGAGCGGCGCATCGTGGCGCGCGGTTTGGCGGACCAGGGCGATTTCAAGCTCGCCTATCGCACGGTCGCCAATCATGTGGCGACGTCCGGCCCCGACAAGGCCGACGCAGAATTCCACGCCGGCTGGTATGCCCTGCGCGCATTGAAAGACCCGGCAAGCGCCGAAACCCATTTCCGCAAGATCCTGGACGCCTCCAGCCGACCGCTTTCCGCTTCCCGTGCCTGGTACTGGCTCGGCCGTGCCGCCGAAGACGGCGCACCAGGCAATGCCCATGATTTCTACAAGAAGGCCGCCCAATATCCTGGCACCTTCTACGGTCAGCTGGCTGCAACGCGCATGGACATCCGCACCCTGGACGTGACCTATCCCTCTCCCAGTGCTGTCGATCGCCAAAAATTCGAGGCGCGCGAAGTGGTGCAGGCGATTGCGAGGCTGGATGCCGCCGGCCATGACAGGCGAGCCTCCGCACTCTACCGGGCGCTGGCCGAGGAAATGAACAGTCCCGGCGAACTCGCGCTGCTTGCGAGCCGTGCCGAGGTTCAGGGCGACCACGCGCTGGCGCTGCAAATCGGCAAGACGGCCTTCGGTCGCGGCGTGAACGTAGCGGCCCTGGCATTCCCCGTTGGTGTCATTCCGACCGACGCTAATATTGCCGGATCCGGCAAGGCCCTGGCTTATGCGATTGCACGACAGGAAAGCGCCTTTAACCCGGCGGCAATTTCACCCGCCAATGCCCGCGGTCTGCTGCAAATCCTGCCGACCACGGCGCAGGGAGTGGCAAAGCGGCACGGCATCAGCTTCCAGACCGAAAAGCTCACCACAGATGCCGCTTATAATGCGACGCTCGGCGCCCATTATCTCGGGGAGCAGATCGACACCTTCGGCGGCTCCTATATCCTCACCTTCATCGCCTATAATGCCGGACCGCGGCGGGTGAATGATTGGATCGAGCGTTATGGCGATCCTCGCGGCAAGTCCATCGACGAGGTGGTCGACTGGATCGAGCGGATACCGTTTCCGGAAACGCGAAACTACGTTCAGCGGGTGATGGAAAACTATCAGGTCTATAAAACACGGCTCGGGCAGAAAGCCGATATTGAATCTGATCTTCGCTTCGGGCGCCTGTAAACTTCCGGTTCGATTAATTTATGCAGTATAGGGCGATCACAGCTGTGTGAAGTGGGGCACTTGTTTGGCCGTTTTTGCGTCGCAGGCTCAGAAGCCGCGTCACTTTATAGCCTCGATATTCCCTTGAAATCAATATATTAGCTAATTCTCTACCAAAGACGCCTGTACCACCCTTTTCCTTGGGTAGGTCCTGCGGAACATCACCCGCCACCACGAGTTCTGCTTGTGTCACCGAGACAAGAAAAGTCGTTAACCCTGGAGGATGATCATGAACAAGCTTATAACCGCAGCAGCATTTTCGCTCGCACTCGCCTCGTCCGCACTTGCCCAAAACTCATCCGGCTCTTCCGGGCAGGGTGGCTCAGATAATTCCAGCACTAATACGCAGATGCCGCCGGCAGCTTCTCAGCCGATGGACAACAGTTCCTCTATGGCAACCGACCCGACTACGACTCAAAGCACGACGTCCGGCGCCAATGATGGCACGTCCGGTACTTCCGCTTCCGGGACTTCCGCCGATTGCCCGGCTGGCACGCCCGGTGCCGGCACTGCAGGCAAGACTGCCTCTTCGTCGGAAAAGATCAACCCCGACTGCCCGTAAGCGGAGATGTGAAGGAAACGGAAATGCACTGGCCCACCAGGGCCGCGCATTTGGTTTAACAGCAAGTCCCGCTATTTATGCTCCAAACGAAAAAGCCCGGACCAAGTCCGGGCTTTTCCAATTACCAACGTTCGGTCGATTAGAACGAGCGCTGCAGACGGACGAAGCCGCTGAAGGTCTCTTCTTCGTCATCCCGGTCGTCGTACTGCAGGCTTACCTTCGACGTCAGACCGTCAGTGATCTTGTAGTCGAGGGTCACGCCAGCGCGCCATGCATCACGGTCGCCAACGAAGTCACCGTCCGTATCGTAATCGATCGTATCGAAGTACTGGAAGCCAGGGGTGATCGTGAACTTGTCGCCGAGCTTTGCAGCGTACTGAACGGCAACAGTCCACTCGGCACGGTCGTAGTACGCGTTTGCGCCGGTGGAGTAGATGCCGGCGCCGCTCAGCGTGCCAGGACCAACGTCAGCAGACAGGATCGCACGGATCGAGCCGTCGTTGACGTGGAAGTCGTAACCGCCGAGCAATGCAGCAGATACCGGGCCGAAAGCGCCAGAGATCTGAGCTTCGATACCAACGCCATCGTTGTCGCTATAACGGTCGTTGACGCCGCCAAGATCCTGAACTTCAGAGTAGCGACCGGTCAGCTCGTCGATAAATACGCCAGCGCTGATAGTGTCGCCAGTGTAGTTGTAACCGATCGAGTTGATGCGGTTGGAACCGATGTCGTCGGTTTCACCCGAGAGATCAACGTCCCAGTAGTTGTACATGTAACCAACCTTGAAGCCGCCGAGCGTGATGTACGCTTCGTCAATCTCAAGCTCGTTGCGCTCACCTTCGCCGTCACCGACATAGTCGCCTTCTGCCCAAGAGCGGATTGCGATGTACGAGCCGAGGGCGCCGTATTCCGTATCGCTCTTGGTTTCGAAGTTCAGCAGAGCGCGCGTACGTGCGTTCCAGTTGTCACCGTCGTCAACGTCGTCGAACTGTACTTCGAAACGGACGTAACCGCCGATCTTGAGGCAGGTTTCAGTGCCGGGGATGTAGAAATAGCCGGTACCGAATGCGTCGCAAACGCGCACATATTCCATCGGCTCCGGCTCAGCGGCTACGATGGCGTCGGCGGCGTGAGCGCCGGACACTGCTGCGAGGGCCGCAGCGGAGCCAAGGAGAAGGCTCTTCAGGTTCATGTTTGACCTCCAAGTCAAGTTTTGCACCAGGCTAAGCGATGACATCAAATCGACAGCGCCAACCCAAACTTCTGTGCGGATTACGATTCTAACCTCGTCACAAGTGCAATTTACCGGAAGCTCAGATGACAACAATCTTTAACTGCTCAAACTCAAACAATCGCCCAGCCATTTGGGGGTACCTGTTGCCGACTTGCACTAGTTTGGGGCTTCAGGCGCCGTTTTTCAGGTGAAAGTAAACGAAGGGTAAACGGGAAAAGCACTGTCATCGTCCATCTCAACCGGCGCATCCGTGCCGAAACAAGAAAAGCCCGGCAAACATGCCGGGCTTCTGTCTTGAACGAAAGCGCTGATTAGAAGGTGCGCTGCAGACGGACGAAGCCGCTGAACACTTCCTCGTCGTCGCTGATGTCGCCGTCGTCGTCCATGTCGGTGTACTGGAGGCTGACCTTGGAGGTCAGACCTTCGACGATCTTGTAGTCGAGGGTGACGCCAGCGCGCCATGCATTGCGGTCACCGCCGAAGTCGCCGGAGAGATCGGCGTCGAGGCTATCCCAATACTGGAAGGCCGGGGTGATCGTGAACTTGTCGCCGAGCTTGACAGCGTATTCGGCAGCAACAGTCCACTCCGCCAGGTCGTAGTAGGCATTGGCGCCGGTCGAATAGATACCAGCAACGCTGAGCGTACCGGTGCCGATCTTGCCGGACACGATGCCGCGGATTGAACCGTCTTCAGCTGCAAAGTCGTAACCACCGAGCAAGGAGGCCGAAATGGGGCCAAATGCGCCGGAAACCATTGCTTCGATGCCAACACCGTCATTGCCGTAGCCGTCGGTGGTTCCGAGAGCAGCGCCGAAGTCATTTTCGGTGTAGTGACCGGTCAACTCATCGACGAAGATGCCTGCCTTGATCGTCTCACTCGTATATTCATAACCAATCTGGTTGATACGGTTAGAACCCAGATCATCGGTCTCGCCAGAAAGGCCGATATCCCAGTAGTTGTAAGCGTAACCGACCTTAAAGCCGCCAAGCGTGATGTAAGCTTCGTCGATTTCAAGTTCGTTCAGCTCACCTTCGCCGTCGCCAACGTAGTCGCCTTCTGCCCAGGAGCGGAGCGCGATATAGGAGCTGAGGGCGCCGTATTCGGTGTCGCTCTTAGCAGATACATTGATGAGTGCGCGCGTACGAGCATTCCAGTTGTCGTCGTCGATGTCGATGACTGCACCACCAGCACCAGCCACGACATCATCAACGTCGTCGAAATCAACCTGGAAACGGACGTAACCGCCAATCTTGAGGCAGGTTTCGGTGCCAGGAATATAGAAGTAACCCTTGCCAAATGCGTCGCAAACGCGAACGTATTCCATTGGCTCAGGCTCAGCAGCAACGATAGCGTCAGCTGCCTGGGCGCCAGATACTGCAGCAAGAGCTGCAGCGGAGCCGAGAAGTAGGCTCTTGATGTTCATTGTTGACCTCCAGTCAAAGTTTAAAAAGGGTCTGGGTTCTTTTCGCTGAAGGACAGCTTTCCCTGCCCCATCCCCGTCCATGCTGGAAGAAGGACGATCCACCGCCTCGCTTCCGAGGGTGAAAATACAAAACGGCCAAGCGCTTGCAATCTGGAAGTGAGAAGAACGTGGCCCGCCGTGCCAGCTTCCGCAAATGATGTGACCGAAAGGACACAAAGTCTGCTTGGAAGGCCCTATTTTATTTAGGTTTTGTTAAGAAAACGCTCAATAAGCCAGAGACTTAATGCCTCGCGCTGGCGCAGCAATACTGCACGGAAACATCGGCGCGATTCGGACCGACACAGAAGACTACATGAAGTTACAGATGAACTTTTGTAGTTATAGCTGAATAGGGGAAATATCGGGAATGGCGGAGAAGATGGGATTCGAACCCACGATACCCTCTCGGGTATACTCCCTTAGCAGGGGAGCGCCTTCGACCACTCGGCCACCTCTCCGGTGCGGCCTGATTATTGCGAAACGTTATGGATGGCAAGGCCTTTTGGCGGAATATCAAAATTCCTGCGGGAAAGGATTGCTTCCACCTCGGCCAAGCCAGCGGCGCCTGCCTCGGGTCAGTAGCCGGAAGGAAGGGTGGGAGCGCCTATTCCGCGCCCATAGCGGCCGGCAAGGGCCCGTAATGCGGCAGCATATTCGGTAACGTCGGCGCCGACGGCGACAAAACTGGCGCCGAGATCAATATAGCGCCGATTCAGCGCCTCATTGAAGGTCAAAATGCCGGCCGGCTTGCCAGCCGCTATGATTCGCCCAATCGCGGTCTCGATCACCTGCTGCACTTCCGGCGCTTCGGTACGACCCCGGTAGCCCATGTCGGCGGACAGATCAGCCGGGCCGATAAAGACGCCATCGACACCCTCCACCGCAGCGATTCGCTCCAGATCCGCGATTGCGGCCCTGGTTTCGGCCTGGACGAGAAGGCAGATCTCGTCGTCTGCCGTTTCCGTGTAGTCGCCAATCGCGTTGAATTGCGAGGCGCGCGCGACGGCTGCACCCAATCCGCGCTTGCCGGCAGGCGGATACCGGACGGCACGCACGAGCTCCTGCGCCTGCTCGGCCGAATCAACCATGGGCACGAGAAGTGTGCGGGCGCCGACATCGAGGAGCTGCTTGATGATCCAGGTTTCGCCGACCGGAGGACGAACCACGATTTCGGAAGGCGACGCCGAGAGCGCCTGGAGCTGGGACATGATGCTGCGCAGGTCGTTGGGACCATGTTCACCGTCGATGACGAGCCAGTCGAAGCCCGCATGACCGGCAATCTCGGCCGGCAGGGCCTCGGCCATGTTCAGCCAGAGACCGATCTGCGGCAGCCCCCCCTGCAATGCGGCCTTAAATTTATTTTTCGCAGCCGGCATGGCGGTGTCCTCTAGATCAGCAATTGCTTCAGGTCAGCGGCTGGATCGGCAAGCACAGCCCGATTGGGCTCTCGCCCGGTTTCCAACAATTTTTTTCCCGTCACATAGGCCTTGGCATCATTGACCGCATCGACGGCGATCAACTGCCTGTTCCGAAAGTACCAGATCGAGACACTGCCCTCACGGGCGCCGGGACGCAGCAGCGTCTCGTCGTAGCCGAGATTGAAGCCAGCAATCTGAAGCTTAACGTCATATTGATCCGACCAGAACCAGGGCTTCGCCTCATACGGCGTATCGCTCCCGGCCATGACCAGGGCTGCGGCCTCCGCCTGGTCAACGGCATTCTGTACCGATTCCAGGCGAATCCGCATGCCCTTCCACGGCAGCATGGCGCAATCGCCCATGGCGAAGATCGAGGGATCCGAACTGCGGGCAAATTCGTCAACAATGATTCCATTGCCGACATCCAGGCCGCAATCCTGGGCAAGCTGATCATTGGCGCTCACGCCGATGCCGACGATGACGAAATCGACGTCGATCCTGCTGCCATCCGAAAGTTCGGCAACGCAGACCTTGCCGTTTTCACCGATCAGCCGGTGCAGGCCGGTCTTCTCGCGGATGACGACGCCCCGCTCATGGTGAATGGCCCGCATGACATCGGCGGTTTCCTTGGAGGCGACCCGCTGCAGGATTCGATCAGCCATTTCGATCAGCGTCACTTCGAGGCCGAGATGGCGGGCAACGGCGGCGGCCTCCAGGCCGATGTAACCGCCGCCGATGATCAACAGCCGGCGGCCAGGCCGCATTTCGCCGGCCAGCCTGTCGGCGTCGCGCTTGCTGCGCACCGTATAGACGCCATCCAGATCGCCGCCGATGCTGGCCGGCAGCGTGCGCGGCGCTGCACCGGTCGTCAGTGCCAGCGTCTGATAGTCCAGGGTCGATCCGTCCTGCATGCGAAGCCGCTTCGTCTTCCGGTCGATCTCTTCGACATAGGTCGACAGCCTGATCTCGATGTCGTTTTCCGCAAACCAGCTTTCCGGCCGGAAGGTGAGCCGGTCGAAGTCCATCTCGCCGAGCAGGTATTTCTTGGAAAGCGGCGGCCGCTGATAGGGGATGACTTCTTCGGACCCGATCATCGTGATCGGCCGCACGTCCCTCAAAGCACGGAGCTTGGCAGCAAGCGCAAATCCCGCCTGCCCTGCCCCGACAATCACCAACCTGCCAGCCACGCCCTGCTCCACATTCCGAACTCGCCTGCCGGGTGCCTGCCACGGGTAATCCCGCCCTGCCGGTCCGTCAACAGCCTGAGCCTGACAATAGATATTGCCGACCAGGACTTTGCTCGCGCAGCGACGAAAACGCGCAGATGCGCGGCATTTTATCGACCTGTTTCAGAATGCGTCAGCGGAAAGACTATAAAGTGGGATCAAGAGGAGACAGGAAGGAGGGTGACATGCCCTTGAACACCAACCCGAACACCCAGAATGCCGCTTCGTTACCAGACCGGGTCTTCGAGAAATTTTCGATCGACCGACCCGGCAAAATCATTTTCGTTGGACACCATCTCAGCACGAAGACCTCGTTCCGCTGCCTAATCCGCAAGATTTCGCTTGCCGGCGCCGAATTCGAGATCAGCCCGCATCTGCCGGTGCCCAACAATTTCTTTCTTGAGATTCTCGGCATTCGTGACGAGATCGGCTGCACGCTGATCCGCCGAGAAGAAGAGAAGGTGACGGTTGGCTTCAACATGCTGATCGATGCAGAATTCCTGCATCACGTGATTCGCCTGAACTTCGAAACGAGCCACTGACGAAAAGACGGCCGGCGCGGCTCCGGTCTCGCCGCCGGCTTCGATCCTGACGCGGGCACTGAAGATCGGCAACAAGGCGCCTCAAGTGCCGACATGTGCCCTTGCGCGCTCGGGAATCGCTCTTATTGTGTCCGCGTTCAGAAGCTCGGACCCCGATGATGACCGCATTCTCCCGCTTTACACCGCTTGCCAGCGCCCTTCCCTCCACCGTGCCATTTGTCGGTCCCGAAGCGATCGAGCGGAGCCGGGGCCTTGCCGTCAAGGCGCGCATCGGCGCCAATGAGAATGGGTTCGGGCCAGCGCCATCGGTGATGACAGCAATCACCGCAGCAGCGGCAGACACCTGGAAATATGCGGATCCGGAAAATTTCGAACTGAAGCAGGCGCTCGCAGCGCATCTCGGATGTGCCGGCGAAAATCTTGCAATCGGCGAAGGCATAGACAGCCTGCTCGGCCAGATCGTGCGGCTGGTGATCGATCCGGGCATGCCGGTCGTTACCTCGCTTGGCGCCTACCCCACCTTCAATTTCCACGTGGTCGGGCATGGCGGGCGGCTGGTGACGACACCTTACATCAACGACCGTGAAGACCTCGACGGCCTGCTCGACTGCGTGCGCCGGGAAAACGCACCGCTCGTCTATTTTGCCAATCCCGACAATCCGATGGGAAGCTGGTGCGATGCCGACAGCATTGTGGCGTTTGCCAAGGCACTACCCGAGACCTGCCTGCTGGTTCTCGACGAAGCCTATTGCGAAACAGGCCCGGCGGGAGCGACTCCCGGCCTGCAGGCCCTGATCGACCACCCGAACATCATCCGAACCCGAACATTCTCCAAAGCCTACGGACTTGCCGGCTCGCGGGTCGGCTATGCCATTTCCACGCCGGGAACGGCCCGGGCCTTTGACAAGGTGCGCAACCATTTCGGCATGAATAGGATAGGTGTTGCGGCAGCACTGGCGGCGCTGCAGGACCAGGCATATCTTTCCGAGGTCATTGCCAGGATCAGTGCCTCGCGTGACCGGATAGCTGCTATTGCGCGGGCAAATGGCCTGGAGCCGCTTCCATCGGCCACGAATTTCGTGGCGATCAACTGCGGCCGTGACGGCGCTTACGCCCGCGCCATTGTCGATGGACTGATGGAGCAAGGCGTGTTCATTCGCATGCCTGGCGTCGCACCGCTCAATCGTTGCATTCGTGTCAGCACCGGTCCCGAGCAGGATATGGCGCTTCTCGAACAAGCGCTGCCGCAGGTGCTGAAGGCGATCACCTGAAACAAGATCGGCCGCGCCGGCCTTGTTCCTGCCGGTCGCGACCTAGTCTATTGGCGTCGGCTCCACTCCCCGCCGGCGCTTTGTCCCCTCTTGATCGTCTTCTTGTTAGGGCGTCTTCTTGTCTTGTTGTTTCTCCGGACCGCCGAGGCGACCGGAACTCAATGCATCGTCATCCATTCGCGAGCGGCGCGCAGGGCTGCCGCAAGCTGCATCTTGGTCATCGTCTGGGCCAGATCGCCGCGCAGTTCGGCAGCCCGGTCAGAGCCTTTGATGGCTGCAATGTTCAGCCACTTGTGAGCGGAGACCAGATCGACGGGGCAGCCGCGCCCGGTCGCATACATGAGCCCCATATCGCAGAAGGTTTCGGCGCGAGTCTCGCCACCCATGGTGGCCATGTCAGAAGTCGTCATTTCAAAGCGTGCCATCGGTATTGATCCCTGTTTAAACTGTTTGTCGTCTGCCCTGTCTTGCTACCTTCGGATCACCGTCTTGAAGCGGCTTTTCGATCCTTCCGGCCGGCGGTGTTTCCCGCTCGTCTTATGGCTTCACTATGAGGCAAACCTGACAAAAGACGCCTAAAAAGCATGATTAATTCGCTGAAAACAAAGTACAAACACCTGGTAAACTTGGCTTTTCGTTAAACATCACGAGCCCTGAGGACCAAGGCTTTTGCTTCAATTTTTACGAAAATTTCAGATCCTCATTTCAACCCATTGATAACCATCAGTGCAGCCTTTGATTTTCGGCCGGCAGAAAAACCGAAGTGCCAAGGTCGCAAAAGACCTTCTGCCGCCTGCCCTTCCCTGTTTACCTTACGTGCGCGTAAGCTAGCCTTTACGCCTGACCGTCAAGAGGAGCGGGAAGAACAAGCCACGCTGACTTCGTCATGCGAAGGAGCGCGTCAAAGGGAGGAAAGCTGATGATAAAGATACCGAGACTGATGCTCGCAGCCGCCGTTTCACTAATTGCGGTCACAGCCCAGGCCGCCGAGGCGATCGAAGGCAACTGGAAGACTGCCAGCGGCGAAACGGCCCAGATTGCCAAATGCGGCAGCGCCTATTGCGTAACGCTGAAGACCGGCAAGCATGCAGGCAAAAAGATTGGCACCCTTTCCGGCAAGGGCGCCGAATATACCGGCGAGATTACGGATCCGGCCAATGACAAGACCTATAGCGGCTCCGGATCGGTTTCCGGCGATTCGCTGAAGATGAGGGGTTGCGTCATGAAAGTGCTTTGCAAGACCCAGAACTGGTCACGCCTGTAGCCAGTTTGGCCATCCGGCTGCCCGCCATCACCGGTGGGCAGCCGCTTCCTTGAACCTCGATGAACGGCGGATGAACTGACGTCTCAGCGGAAGTTCAGGCATGCTCCCTATTCTGAAACAGTCGAAAAGGGAGCAAGGGCAATGTCGGGCATTATCCCACGGTTCATCATCGTCACATTGGTCTTCGTCAATTTCGCTATTCTGTTTGCAGCTCTTGCCAGACAGGAAGCGCCGTCGGCTTTGCCTGCCAACGCTGCACCTTCATCCTTCTGCGCCGAGACACAAGGCAGCAGGTGCACGAAATGGCTTTGAAATCTTCCGACGAGGATAAGACGCCATTGCACGCCGTTTGATTGTCATAGAGTTCTCTCTATAATGGCGCATGAACACACGAATCTTTTCCTTATCCCCACTTTCCTCCATCAGCCCCAGTCCGAGCGCCCCGCAGGTCTTCAACGATGCGGTTGAAGCCGTCGACGCGCTAGACGCGCTTTACGAACGCAATACGCAGTTCCTGATCGGCGCCTTCGGTTCGCTTGCCAAGGGCGCCCCGGTTACGGCGCGCTACCGCGCCTGCTATCCACAGGTCAGCATCGAGACGACCTCCTTCGGGCATGCGGATTCGCGGCTGTCCTACGGACACGTGACATCCCCCGGCATCTACACGACGACGATCACCCGGCCGAAGCTCTTCCGCCATTACCTGATCGAGCAGCTCGATCTTCTGATGCGCAACCACGGCGTGCCGGTGACGGTATCCGAATCAACGACGCCGATCCCGCTGCATTTCGCGTTCAGCGAAGGCGCCCATTTAGAAGGCTCTGCGGCGGCGCTTTCCGACGTGCCGCTGCGCGACCTGTTCGATACTCCCGACCTCAACAATACGGACGACTTGATCGCAAATGGCGAATATGAACAGTCGCCCGGCGAGCCTGCGCCGCTTGCGCCTTTTACGGCGCAACGTATCGATTATTCGCTGGCCCGGCTGAGCCATTACACGGCGACCAATGCGGAGCATTTCCAGAACTTCGTTTTGTTTACCAATTACCAGTTCTATATCGACGAATTCGCCGCCTGGGCGCGGGCGATGATGGCCAATGGCGGCGAAGGCTATACGTCCTTCGTGGAGCCCGGCAATGTCATGACGCCTGCCGGAAGCGACAAGCCGGAAACGCCGCTGATCACGCGCATGCCGCAAATGCCGGCCTATCATTTGAAGAAGGAAGGCCACGCGGGAATCACGCTCATCAATATCGGCGTCGGCCCGTCCAATGCCAAAACGATTACCGACCACGTGGCGGTGCTGCGCCCGCATGCCTGGCTGATGGTCGGCCATTGCGCCGGGCTTCGCAACAGCCAGAGGCTTGGCGACTATGTGCTTGCCCATGCCTATGTCCGGGAAGATCACGTGCTCGACGACGACCTTCCCGTCTGGGTGCCCATCCCGGCGCTGGCCGAGGTGCAGCAGGCGCTGGAAAGCGCTGTCGAGGAAGTCACCGGTTATGAAGGCTTCGAGCTGAAGCGGATCATGCGCACCGGCACGGTGGCGACGATCGACAACCGCAACTGGGAACTGCGCGATCAGCGCGGGCCGGTGAAGCGGCTTTCGCAGTCACGCGCGGTGGCGCTCGACATGGAATCCGCGACGATCGCCGCCAACGGCTTCCGCTTCCGGGTACCTTATGGGACGCTTCTATGCGTTTCCGACCGGCCGTTACACGGCGAGCTGAAACTGCCCGGAATGGCAACTGCCTTCTACCGGACCCAGGTCAGCCAGCATCTGCAGATCGGCATCCGTGCAGTGCAAAAGCTGGCGGCTATGCCCACCGAAACGCTGCATTCGCGGAAACTCCGCAGCTTCTACGAGACAGCGTTTCAGTGACATTGTATAGCGCGATGCATGGGTGTATGATTGAGGTTAATCATACACCCAGAGGCGAATATGCGCACCAATATCGATATCGATAATGGCCTATTGGCTGAAGCCATGAAGTTGGGCGGCCTGCAAACGAAGAAGGCAGTCGTCGAAAAGGCCCTGCAGCATTTTGTGCGGCATCACAGACGTAAAAAAGCCTGGGAAGAATTGCGAGGCCTAGGTTGGGAAGGCGATCTTGATGAAATGCGCCGGGATATAGATCCCAACGAGCCACTGCTGCCTGATCATCATAAAGATGCTGCCGAATGATCGTTGTCGATAGTTCGGTCTGGATATCCAGACTGCATAACGTCGTGACACCGGAAACTCAAAAATTCGACGAGATCGAAGACCTCGATGACATAATCCTCGGAGACATCGTTCTGCTCGAAATCCTGCGTGGCACTCGTGATGACAAGAATGCTGAGAACGTTCGCCGCAAGCTGCAGGATTTTGCGCCGGTATCAATGCTGTCTCCCAATTTGGCGGTGGAAGCTGCGCGTAACTACCGCATTCTGCGGGAGCGCGGTAGAACACTTAGCAAGACACCTGACCTCATCATCGGCACCTATTGCATTGTAAATGGCTACAGCCTTCTACAGCGGGACAAGGACTACATGCCGATGGCCGATCATCTCGGCCTCAAGCTCGCCTGAATCAACCCCGCGCCTTCCCCCTCGCTGAAAACAGCGACAGCGCGGTTCCCATCAGCGACGACACGATCACCAGCAGGTGCGTGTTGACGGCCGCCTGGCCGAGCGCCTCGAGCATCGGCTTTGCCGTGTCGGCGCCGAAAGCGACGGCGCCGGCGGTGATGCCGGCCGGATAGGTGCCGACGCCGGCCGGCGCATGCACCGGCAGGACCGAGGATAGTTCACCGCCCAAGGCGCCGCCGAAGCTGGAGCCCAACGATAGATCCCCGAGCAGGCCGAGCACCCAGGCAAGCACCGCGATCTTGGTGAACCAGTTGACGAGCGTCACGGCCCAGGCGCGGGCAAAAGCACTGCCATTGAGCGGCAGCCCGGCTTCCACTTCGTCCAGCAGCTTGCGGGCTTTGGACGGTAATATGCTTGCCGCCATCCGCAGAACATGGCGGCGAAGCGCGAAGGCAAGTGCGGGCAGCACCAGGAAGGCGAGCCAAAGCGCCCATGCCCAGGCTTTGCCGTTCTGCAGCACCAGGCCGGTGCCGGCAGCCGCCAGGAGTGCATGCAGGTCGAACAGCCGCATGACGAAAAGTGCCGCGGTGCCGCGGGCTACCGACAAGCCGAATTCACGTTTCATCAGCAGCGGAAAGCTGACCTCGCCAGTGCGGAAGGGCAGCATGATATTGAGAAGGTTATGGACCTGCACGAGCCGCAGCAGGATGCCGAAATGTCCGGCCGTCTCCTTGGGGAAGTAGTCGTAGATCCGCCAGGTGCGCAGCACGTAGGTGACAAGCAGCAGCAGCATGGCGATGATGGCCGAGCCCCAGCCCGCCGAACTCCACAGCGAGATCACGCTTTTCCAGCCCCAGACCCACTGGATGAAGGCGGCGTAGAGCAGGATGATGGCGACGGTTGCGAGCGTCATAGCGTGGCGAATTATCCATGCGCTGCGGCTGGCACCGGGATAATTCTTCATATACTAGGGTGCCTCATCTGGGATTTTGGACAAATTCCGGGTTTCGGGGGCCATGATGGCGGCCTCATGGAGCCCGTGGTTTAGGAGAAACACAAGGTGCGTACAACAGCAGAGTCGGTGACCGGCCTCATCGAGACGGCCGAACCGATCGAACTGTCCCTCGTCGTGCCGCTCTTCAACGAAGAGGAAAGCGTGCGGCCGCTGATCGAGCGGATTTGCGCCGCCATGGCAGGATATTCATCGGCCTGGGAACTGATCTTGGTCGATGACGGCAGCACCGATGCAACCGTCATCAACGCCCGCGAAGCCTTGAACCGGCCAGGCCTCGACCTGAAGATCGTCGCGCTGCAGCGCAATTTCGGCCAGACGGCGGCCATGCAGGCCGGCATTACCCATGCGCGGGGGCGGTTGATCGCGACGCTCGACGGCGACCTGCAGAACGATCCCAAGGACATCCCGTCCATGGTGGCGGAGCTGGAGCGACGCGAACTCGATCTGCTGGTCGGCTGGCGCAAAAACCGACAGGACGGGCTGCTGCTGCGCAAGGTCCCTTCGTTTATCGCCAACCGGCTGATCGGCCGGATCACCGGCGTGCGCCTGCACGACTATGGCTGCTCGCTGAAGATCTACCGCAGCTCTATCATCAAGCAGGTCAAGCTGATGGGCGAAATGCACCGCTTCATCCCGGCCTGGGTGGCAGGCGTGGTGCCCAGCTCGCGGATCGGCGAAATGCCGGTGACCCATCATGCACGCCAGCACGGCGTCTCGAAATACGGCATTTCGCGCACGTTCCGCGTCATCCTCGACCTCCTGTCGGTGATGTTCTTCATGCGCTTCAAGGCGCGGCCAGGTCACTTCTTCGGTTCGCTCGGCCTTGGGATTGGCGCGCTGTCCGCGGTGATCCTGTTCTACCTGTTCATCGACAAGTTCATCATGGGCAATGATATCGGGACGCGGCCGCTGTTCATGATTGGCGTCATGCTGTTCCTGTCGGCCGTGCAGATGATCACGACGGGCATCCTCGCCGAGATGATTGCCCGGACCTATTACCGCGAAGACACGGCTGTCAGCTATATCGTCAGGGAAGTGTATGAGGGCGATGCGGCGCATTACTGACGCGCTGAGCCGCCGCCCGGACGTCGTTTTCTGGCTGATCGCGGCCTATTATGTCGTCGCGGTCGTTGCCCGTGTGCTTCGCTCCGAGGGGCTGCAGACCGACGAGGGCGAGCAGCTTTTCCAGTCGCAGTTCCTGCTGATGGGTTATGGCCGCCAGCCGCCTTTCTACAACTGGCTGCAGTATGGCGCGATCCATGTCCTCGGTCCGTCGATCTTCGCGCTGTCGCTCGTCAAGAACCTGCTGCTCTTGCTGTGCTGCCTGTTCTACGGGCTGGCGGCCCGACTTGTTCTCAAGGATACCGCCCTGCCGTTTGCCGCCATGCTAGGCGTTGTGGCCCTGCCAGCGATATCCGTGCTGGCGCAACGCGATCTCAGCCATGCGGTCGCGACCATGTTCGCAGTGTCGCTGTTCTTCTACGCCTATCTGCTGACACTGACGCGACCGAGCCTTTGGAGCTATCTGCTGACTGGCATGGCCGTCGGGATCGGGGTGATCTCGAAATATAATTTCGTCATCGTGCCGCTGGCGGCCCTGCTCGCCATCCTGCCAGAAACCGAGCTGCGGAAGCGGCTGTTCGACTGGCGGCTGATCCCGGCCCTCGTCCTTGCCGCCGCCATATGCGTGCCGCATATGCTCTGGGTGCTGCAGAATGTTTCGACTGCCACGTCCGGCACGATCGACGCCATGCGCGCGGACGCCACCGGCAATCCCATGCTCGACCGCCTGACCGGGCTTTTCATGCTGCTCGTTGCGGCGCTCGAAAGCGCGCTGCCGATCCTGGCTTTCTTCCTCATCGCCTTCCGTCGTGACCTCATTCAGGCCTGGAAGACCGAAACGCTTTGGACCCGCGTCATCGGACGCGCCCTGCTTATGAGCCTCGTGCTGGTCGGGCTGATCGGCATCGGTTTCGGGGCGACGACGATCAGCCAGAAATGGCTGTCGCCCTTCCTTCTGCTGCTGCCGCTTTACCTCTGCCTCAAGCTCGATGCTGCCGGTGCCGAAACAGCGCGCCCCACAGCTCGGCTGGCATGGCCGGTGTCGCTGCTGGCCTTCGGCTTCGTGCTCTACCTTGCGCTGGGCAATCTGGTCGGACCGCTGATCGGCCGCCAACCCAAGGAGAACCTGCCGAGCGTGCCATTTATCCGCCAAGTGCTGGCGGAACGCGGCCTCGGCGCTGAACCCGCCTATATCATTGCCGCAGACCCGGCGCTGGCGGCCGCAGCGCGGCTCGCAGCACCGGAGGCTCGCATCGTGCTGCCATCCTTCACCCAGGCTCCGCCGCTCGAGGCATCCACCGCCAAGGCGCAAGGCCTGGTGATATGGAAGGCGGAACCCGACAAGGCGGAGCTACCGGAATCAGTGCGAACATTCCTCGCTGCCCTAGGCCTTCCATCCGTGGGATTGCTGCCGGCGGTGCTGACTGTCCCCTATCTCTTCTCCGGCGGCAGGGACAAAGCGTCCTTCGGCTATGCCTGGATCGGCGCAAGCTGACATGCCCGCTCATCGGCTTCACCAACCTTCGGAGACCCGCATTGCCGCAGCATAAGACATCCCTGGATGAGCAAAGCTGGATGACGCGCGGGCAGAGCCTGTTCACCGTGCTCGCCATCTATTTCCTGGCGCAGGTGGTGCTGAGACTTTGCCTGCCGCACGGGCTGGAGCTCGACGAGGCGGAGCAGACCTATTTTTCGCAGTGGCTGCTGGCCGGCTATAATTCGCAGCCGCCTTTCTACAACTGGCTGCAATACGGGACCGTGCAACTGTTCGGCATGTCGCTGGCGACCCTGGCGCTGCTGAAGAACGTGCTGCTGTTTTGCTCCTATCTGTTCTCCTGGCTCGCTGCCCGGCAGGTCATCAGCGACAAACGGCTGGCGGTGATCGCAGCGCTCGGGCTCCTTACCATTCCGCAGGTCGCCTTCGAAGCGCAGCGCGACCTCAGCCATACGGTTGCGGCCATCTTCGGGACTTCGCTGTTTCTTTATGCGCTGCTGCGAGCGCTTGCCGCACCCTCGCTTGCTGCCTTTGCGCTGCTCGGCGCAGCACTCGGCATCGGTGCCATTACCAAGTATAATTTCGCGCTGGTGCCGGTGGCGGCACTGCTGGCTATCGTCAGCGACCGCGATCTGCGGATAAAGCTTCTCGACTGGCGGCTGATCGTCAGCGCTGTCATCGCACTGGCCATCGTCTCGCCGCATGCGCTGTGGCTGCTCGACAATTTTCAAGCGGCGAGCAGCCATACCATGCGCAAGATGGTCGGCAGCGACGCCAATATAGCGCTCGGCATGGTCCGCGGGCTGGGCTCGCTGGCATTGGCGGCGATCGGCTTTGCAGCCCTGACGATCGTGATCATCGGCGCCTGCTACCGGGAACGGGTTGTTGCCATCCTCAAGGCAGAAAGCCCCTGGACGCGGTTCACGGGCCGGATCCTGGTGATCTCGCTGGCACTGATCGTGTTGATGATCCTGTTCGGCGGTGTGGAAAAGGTGCGGGACCGGTGGCTGACGCCGGTGCTTCTGATCACGCCGCTTTATCTGAGCCTCAAGATCGACGCGGCGAGACTGAGCCTGCAGCCGGGCATCAAGCGGCTGTGGATGGTGGTGGCGGTCATCATGGTCATCGTGCCCGGCGTGCTTTTCGGCCGGGTAGCCTCGGCACGGCTGACGGGTGACTACCCTTACCCCGCCATTCCCTTCGACCGTCTCGCGCAGGAAATTGCCGCGAAAACCGAGGGCACAAAGTCCGTTATCGTCGCATCCGACGGGCAGCTGGCCGGCAATATGCGCTTCAACCTGCCGTCCATGCCGGTCATGCTGACAGCGCCGCCGACGGGCACCGGGGCTCTTCCCTTGTCTTCCTTCGACCGGGCGATCTTCGTGTGGCGGCGATCGGAAGGCACGACGCCGCAGAGTTTCAACGGGGTGTTCGGGGGATATCTACAGGACGAAGGCATTGCGCCATCACGGGCGCAGCCGGCCATCCTGAGCTACGGCTATGCCTGGGGCAAGCCGGGCGACCAGTACCAGTTCGGTCTAGCCGTTCTCGACCTGCCAAAATAAGAGCGGTCATTCCCTGACGGTGTCTCGCAGGTGATCGAGCGCCTGGCGCAGCTTGCCGATCACCTCGTCCACTTCGGCATGGCTGATCGTCAAGGCCGGCGAGGCGAGCATGCGATCGCCGGTGGCACGCATGATCAGGCCGTTCTCGACGCAGTGATTGCGCACCAGGGTGCCGATATCATCCGGCTTGGCATAGCGGCGGCGCGTCGACTTGTCGGCGGCCAGCTGCAGGCCGCCAATCAGCCCGACGCTTTCCGCCTGGCCGACCACTTCGTGACCCTCCAGGCTTTTCCAGGCTTGGGCAAAATACGGACCGATGTCGTCGCGCACCCGCTCGACCAGCCCCTCTTCCTCGATGATCCGGATGTTTTCCAGTGCTGCGGCGGCGCAGACCGGATGACCGGAATAGGTGAAGCCGTGGAAAAATTCGCCGACTTCGTCGAGCATCACCTCCGCGACGCGGTCGGAAACCAGCACGCCGCCGATCGGCAGGTAACCGGAGGACAGGCCCTTGGCGATCGGCGCGAGATCCGGCTCGACGCCGTAATGCTGATAGCCGAACCAGTTGCCCAGACGGCCAAAGCCGCAGATCACCTCGTCGGACACGAGCAGAATATTGCGCGCCTTGCAGATGCGGGAAATTTCCGGCCAGTAGGTTTCCGGGGGGATGATGACGCCGCCTGCCCCTTGGATCGGCTCAGCCACAAAGGCGGCGACCCGGTCTTCGCCGAGCTCGTCGATCTTCGCTTCCAGCTCACGGGCGACCTTGAGGCCGAATTCGGCCGGCGAGAGATCACCGCCCTCGGCATACCAGTAGGGCTGGCCGATATGGTGGACGCCTTGGATCGGCAGGTTGCCCTGTTCGTGCATCAGCTTCATGCCGCCGAGCGAGGCGCCGGCGACGGTCGAGCCGTGATAGCCGTTCCTGCGGGCGATCACTTGCGTCTTTTCCATCTTGCCGAGCGCCTTCCAGTAGACCCGCGCTATGCGGAACCAGGTGTCGGTCGCCTCCGAGCCGGAATTGGTGAAGAAAACGCGGTTGAGATTGCCACCCGTATGGGCGGCGATCTTCTGGGCAAGCAGGGTCGCCGGCGGCGTGGTCGTGCCGAAGAAGCTGTTGTAATAAGGCAGTTCCTGCATTTGGGCGTAGGCGGCTTCGGCGATCGACTTGCGGCCATAGCCGACATTGACGCACCAGAGGCCGGCAAAGGCGTCGAGATATTTCTTGCCGGTCGAATCGTAGATGAAGACGCCCTCGGCCCGCTCGATGATGCGCGTCCCCTTGGCGTTCAGCTCCTTCATGTCCGAAAAGGGATGAATGTGGTGGGCGGCATCGATGACGGCGAGATTGGAAAGCACTGGTGCGTCGTTCATGCAAGTCTCCCGGCCTCAAGTTGTGTGGCCAATTCTTATCGGTTACCAACGGAATTCCGCAACCAGGAACACATCCTTCATGGCCGTCGACACCGCCCTGCCCCGCATCGAAATCCTGCTTGTCGGCATGAACGGCGACCTGCGCGGCAAGCAGATCCCGATCGAGGCGGAAAACAAGGTCTGGGACGGCACGGTGCGTCTGCCCTCATCGACCCAGTCGCTGGACATCTGGGGCGATGACAATGACGACATCACCGGTCTATCGCTGTCGATCGGCGACCCGGACGGGCTTTGCCTTCCCGACCGGCGCAGCCTGGTCCCTATGCCCTGGGCGCCGGAAGGGTCGCGCCAGGTGCTCGCCACCATGCACGAAATGGACGGCTCGCCGAGCTTCATGGACCCGCGCGCCATCCTTGCCTCGGTTCTGAAGCGCTACGAGGAGCGCGGGTTGACGCCGGTTGTCGCAACCGAGCTGGAATTCTACGTTGTCGAGGATGACTGGCGCGAAACGGGCCAACCCCGACCACCGGCCCGACTGACCTATCGCGGCGAGCCGAACGGCTTCCAGCTCTACGACATGAGCGCAGTCGATGCGCTGGACGATTATCTGCAGACGCTGCGGACATGGGCCAGAGCGCAAGACCTGCCGGCCGATGCGACAACGGCCGAATTCGGTCCCGGCCAGTTCGAGATCAACCTGCTGCACCGTCCCGATGCCTTGGCGGCGGCCGACGACTGCATCTACCTGAAGCGCATTGCCGAACAGGCAGCGCGCAAGTACGGGCTGAAATCCACCTGCATGGCCAAGCCCTATAGCGAGCATGCGGGATCCGGCCTGCATGTGCATGTGAGCGTGATCGACTACGACGGAAACAATGTGCTGGATTCCAAGGGCGGAGACCCGGTGCGGCTGAAATCAGTCATCGCCGGCATGCTGCAGACCATGCGCGATGCGCAGCTAATCTTCGCGCCGTTTGCCAATTCCTACCGGCGCTTCCAGCCCGGTTCCTTCGCGCCGGTGGATATAGACTGGGGCTTCGGACATCGCGGCACGGCAATCCGCATTCCCGATGTGAACGGTGCCGCCGCACGCATCGAACACCGGGTCGCCGGGGCCGATGCCAACCCCTATCTGCTGCTGAGTGCCATCCTCGGCGGCATGCTGCTCGGGCTCGACGCGACCCTTGATCCCGGCCCAGCGACCGAACCGGGCCAGGAACCGCCGGCCGGCACCAGGCGCCTGACGCATGATTTCCTGACGGCGGTCGAAGATTTCTCCGCCTCGCCTTTTATCGCCGACGTCTTCGGCGCCCGCTATCAGAAGCTCTACGGCGACACCAAGCGCAAGGAAGCGGTTGCCTATCTGCAGACTGTTTCGGATTTCGACTACCGAACCTATCTGCCGCGGATCTAGATACCGCTGCCGGCCTGATTATCTAGTTCGCGCGGCTGCGGCTCGTTGACGAGCACCTTCAACTCGCCCGCATGGATCTGCAGATGCACATCGCGCTTCATCGGCAGAAGCTCTCCGTCTATGACGCAGCGCACGTCGTGGCGGTGGCGCGGGAAATGCAGGTCGAGCTCCGTCGCCGTCATCGCCGTTACCGCCGCATTCTCCTTCAACCTGCCGCGCAGGATATCAAAGGTGAGTCTTGCGACGCCCGCTGGTGTCAGCGGATCGGCGATATAGAAGCCGAGATGGCCGCGCGTCAGGCTATCGGCAAACATCAGCGGGTCGCTGCCAAACTCGTTGTTTGAGACCGAGATGGCCGACACCTTGCGAAGGCCGCTCTGGCCCTCGGCGGAAAATTCCACCTCGAATTCCGGCGGATTGAGCATGACGCCGATGGCCGCCCGCGTGCTTGCCCGCATCTTGCCCAGGCGGGACGCGAAATTCATCGAGTTGCGGTAGCGCACCATGCGCGCATGCAGTCCAGCGGAAAACTGGTGCACGAAGCTGCGGCCGTTGGCACTGGCAATATCGATATTTTCCGGCCTCGCATAGGCCAGCGCATCGAGCACCTCCCAGATATCAAGCGGCAGTTTCAGCGAGCGGGCGAAAAGGTTCATGGTACCGGCCGGGACAACGCCGAGGGCAATGCCGCCCTTCCAGGCAATCCCGGCGGCCGCCGAAATGGTGCCGTCGCCTCCGCCGGCAATCAGCCCTTCAACGCCGGCCGTCGTGGCCGCCTTTTCCATGGTTTCAACCACCTTGTCGCCGGACACGATATGGCAATCAATCTGGTGACCGGCCGCCTCGAAGGTTTGCGTCGCACGGGCGCAATATTCGCTCATGTCGGTGGTCTTGAAGGTACCGCCATCGCGGTTGAAGACGGCAAACAGGTTCATCGCATCAAGCCCTAAAGCGGTATGAGGCCTTACAACGGATCATCCGGTGAAATGGTTGCGCCGCACCCGCTTATCAACAAGCGCTGCGACAGAATGCCGATTCGCAGACACATTGCCGTGAAAGCAAGCGGAAAATACCCACAGACCTACCGCAACGCACAAGAACATGATAGGTTGATGACAGGCCGTTTCGACGACCAACTTCCTCCAGGGCGGGTCGGCGCCATTGACGCGCTACCCGCTTCTTTTTTCCAATCGAACATTTCCATAGATTTTTATGCGATGACCGATAACGCAGTTCCTTTCGATTCCCCGCGGCCTACAGATACGATTGAAGCCGAGACGGGCTCTTCCACTCCAACAACCTCCCTGTCACCGCTTGCGATCGCATTGATCGAGGTGGCGCTGGCGGTCGGCGGCTTTGGGATCGGCACCGGGGAATTCGTCATCATGGGATTGCTGCCGGATGTGGCCTCGACCTTCGAGGTGAGCATTCCAAGCGCCGGTTACGTGATCAGCGCCTATGCGCTCGGGGTAGTCATCGGTGCGCCAATCATCGCAGCGCTTTCCGCCAGGCTGCCGCGCCGCACCCTGCTTCTCTGCCTGATGGGTCTGTTCGCGCTCGGCAATATCCTCAGCGCGCTGGCACCGAGCTTTGCCAGCTTCACGGCGCTGCGCTTCATCACCGGCCTGCCGCACGGTGCTTATTTCGGCGTGGCATCGCTGGTTGCCGCCTCCATGGTGCCGCCGAACAAGCGCGCCAGGGCCGTCGGGCGCGTCATGCTTGGACTGACGATCGCGACCCTTGCCGGCACGCCACTGGCGACCTTCATGGGCCAGATGCTCAACTGGCGGGCTGCCTTCTTCCTGGTCGGCGGCATCGGCGCGCTGACTGTCGGCTTGCTCTGGTATTTCCTGCCGCTCGACAAGGTGCAGGAAGGGGCGAGCATCCGGCGCGAACTCAGCGCTTTTGGACGCACACAGGTCTGGCTGACGCTCGCGATTGCCGCAATCGGCTTCGGCGGCATGTTTTCCGTGTTCAGCTATATCGCCTCCACCACGACCCAGACGGCGCAGCTGCCGGTCGGCATGGTCTCGATCGTGCTCGCCCTGTTCGGCATCGGCATGAATGTCGGCAATATCGTCGGGTCTCGACTGGCAGACTGGTCGCTGAAGGGCACGATCGGCGGCTCGATGGTCTTCTACATCGTCGTCATGCTGGCTTTTGCCAATTTCGCGCAATACCCGATTGCGCTTTATATCACCGTCTTCCTGGTCGGCTGTGGCTTTGCGCCCGGCCCCGCGCTTCAGACCCGACTGATGGACGTGGCCGCCGATGCGCAGACGCTGGCGGCTGCTTCCAACCATTCCGCCTTCAATATTGCCAATGCGCTCGGCGCCTGGCTGGGCGGGCTGGTGATCACCTGGGGCTGGGGCTTTGCCGCCACCGGCTATGTCGGAGCTCTGCTGTCACTGCTCGGGCTTGGCGTGTTTGCTGTTTCGGTCAGCCTGGAAAAACGCCAGGCCACAGCCTGACACGGCTCAGGCTGCTGCCCTCGAAGACGTCTCGGCCTGCGGCAGAACCACGGATTTCCGTCCTTCGCAGACCACGTGTTGCTGTCCCCAGGCACGCAGTGCCGCCACAACCGGCTCAAGGCTCTGCCCGAGCGGTGTCAGGTTGTAATCGACCCGCGGCGGCACGATGGCAAACACCGTTCGCTGCAGAAGCCCCGCTTCTTCCAGTTCGCGCAGCTGCTTGGTCAGCATCCGCTGCGTCACCGAGGGGATGCGGCGGCGGAGCTCGTTGAACCGCAGCGTGCCCTCCTCCAGCAGATGATGGAGGATGACGCCTTTCCATTTCCCGTCCAGGAAGCTCAACGTCGATTCGACGGGGCAGCCGGGAAAATGAAGGGTGAGCTTGGCGCGCGGCTTCGACATCGTCTTCCTCACGGTATCCTTTTTGGTCCTATAGGCCAAAAATGTGCATTCTTGCGAAGTCCAAACATAGGCGTCATCTAGACCTCACGCAACCTAAGCAAAGGAGACTGAAATGCGCGCCGTCGGCTTCAACATGCCCCAGCCCATCACTGCCGAAACCTCGCTGATCGACATCGAGCTTCCCATGCCGGAAGCCAAGGGCCGTGATCTGCTGGTGGAAATCAAGGCCGTTTCGGTCAATCCCGTCGATACCAAGGTCCGCGCTTCGGCAGCCGTGGAAGCCGGCCAGCACCGCATTCTCGGCTATGACGCGGCCGGGATCGTCACGGCGGTCGGCCCGGACGTCAAGCTCTTCAAGCCGGGTGACGAGGTTTACTATGCTGGGGCGATCAACCGCCCGGGCACCAATGCCGAATATCACCTGGTCGACGAGCGGCTGGTCGGCTTCAAGCCAAAGAGCCTGAATTTCGAGGAAGCCGCCGCCCTGCCGCTGACGGCGATCACCGCCTACGAGGCCCTGTTTCAGCGCTTGAAGGTGCAGGACAAGGTGCCCGGCGCCTGGAATGCGGTTGTGGTGATTGGCGGTGCCGGTGGCGTCGGCTCGATCGCCATCCAGCTGCTGCGCCAGCTTTCCGACGTCACCGTGATCGGCACCGGCTCACGGCCAGAAACGCAGGACTGGATCCGGGAACTCGGCGCCCATCATGTGCTCGACCATTCCAAGCCCATGGCACCGCAGCTGAACCAGATGGCGATCGGCCAACCGGCCTTCGTCTTCTCGACCACCCAGACGGAACAGCATGTCGCCGACATCATCGAGCTGATCGCGCCGCAGGGCCGCTTCTCGCTGATCGACGACCCGAAGGAGCCGATGGACATCCGCCCGTTCAAGAGCAAGGCGCTGTCCGTGCATTGGGAACTGATGTTTACTCGCTCGCTCTTCCAGACTGCCGACATGATAGAGCAGCACAAGCTGCTGAACCACGTAGCCGAACTCGTCGATGCCAAGAAGATCCGCACGACGCTCGCGCACGTCATCGGGTCTATCAATGCCGCCAATCTGAAAAAAGCGCATGCAGTAATCGAAAGCAACCGGACAAAGGGGAAGTTGGTGCTTTCCGGCTTCTAACATCTGGTCTGAGGCGCGCGTTAAACAGGCACTTCGCCTGATAGGTGTAATCTCGCCTGCTACACCTTAACAGCGGGGCGATTGCCGCTATGATGGGGCTGGGGCAACATTGTGGGGACTATCATGGCAACTACGCAAACAACGACATTCGGCAATCCGATCGAGATACTGACCGGCACGACCTGGTTCGGCTATCTTGCGCGGATCGTTTTGACCTTTGGCTTTTGGGGGAGCGGCCTGTCGAAGCTCATCGACTTTCAGGGCGGCGTCGCCGAGATGACGCATTTTGGACTGGAACCCGCCGTCGCCTTCAACATTGCGACGATCATCACCCAACTCGGCGGCTCGGCGCTCGTCATCCTCAACCGATGGACATGGCTCGGTGCGGGCGCGCTCGGCGTCTTCACCGCCTTGACCATTCCACTCGTGCATCATTTCTGGACCATGGAAGAGCCGTTCCGGACGATGGAATTCCATGTGGCGATGGAGCATATAACCGTGATCGGCGGATTGATGGTCGTCGCCTGGAAATCGCGGTGACGCAAAGCCCGCCGTGGCTGAACGGCGGGCATTCTCGTCTCAGGCTTGGATGACGATGACCTTGGCACCGACATTGACGCGGTTGTAAAGGTCGATCACGTCGTGGTTCATCATGCGGATGCAGCCACTCGACATGGCGTGACCGATCGATTCCGGCTGATTGGTACCGTGAATGCGGAAATGGGTATCATTGCCGCCACGGTAGAGATACATGGCGCGGGCGCCGAGCGGGTTCATCGGGCCGCCGGGCATGCCGCCTGCCAGCTCCCGGTAACGCGGTTCGCGGCGCATCATATTGGCCGTCGGCGTCCAGGTCGGCCATTCCGCTTTGCGTCCGACATAAGCATCACCCGACAACGCCAATCCCTCGCGGCCGACGCCGACGCCATAGCGGATCGCCCGGCCATCGCCGAGGATGTAATAGGCGCGCCGCTCCGGCGTGTTGACGATCACCGTGCCAGCCGGGCTGGTGGTCGCATAGGCCACTTCGGTGCGGCGCAGTTCCGGCTTGATCCTGTCGATCGGCACCTGGCGCAGCGGGAATTCCTCACTGGGCACAGCGGCATAATTGGATTGTTCATTATAACTGGAAGCGCAGCCGGCCAGCATGAGCGGCAGGCCGGCAAGAAAACCGCGGCGGGAAATCGACATTCACTACGTCCTTGATGCGTCGAGAGATGATCAAGGAGTAAATTTTTATGGTTAATGAAATGATAAGCGGACGGGGCGACGAAGCTGGTTCCACCCTTTCCTGAGCAATTCGCTTCACCGTACCTGTGCCTTTTCAGACCGAAGCGGCGCCCTTTGATGCGGGCAGACCTTGCTCCGCCCTGAATGTCGCTCCTTCCCGCAAGCCCAGTGCTGTCAGAGTCAGCGCAATTGCAGTCAAACCGCTGATCACGACGGGCAAATCCGTAAAAGTGTTGATCATCGCCGCTGAAGTGAAGACCAAAATCTGAATGGCTGCAATAACCGTTGCACTGAAGGCTAGCGGTGCCCCGTCTGGAACAGCGGCGGAGTATTGCCGCGCGTAACCGTAGACGACGGCTGGGATGAACAGTGCAGCGGTTGCCAGAGCCGCTATCTGCAAGATCCGCTGATCCATCATGTTAAGCCCGTCCGGGAGTAATATGATAACCGCGGTGAGAAGATAGCTTGAAATGGAGAGCGCCAAGACCGGCGGCCAGATCAAAATCTCCCGCGGCTCGACTGTGACAGCCTGTCCAGCGGCTGCGCCGTCGCGATGCCATGTCGTCCGCCACAGCAGGGCCATAGCGACGACTGCGGCGACCGACAGAATGGAGTAGCCAAGAGCCGGCACCCATTGCTGCGTCGAGATCACACCTTGCCGCGTCATCTCGAGCATATTGGTCAATGCACCGGGAAGCTGAATAAGACCAGGTATTGTCCACAAGGCCCAAAAACCGTTGCGGAGACCGGGGACAGGCAGACGGTCTATCAGCAGGAACATGACCGCCGTGGCGCCCATGAAAGCGGCGATGATAAGAAGAACAAGGCTTTCTTCGAAGGACGGATCAATCAAGTTGGAGCTGCGCAAACCAGCTGCAATGCCGTATCCTTGAAGGGCCGTCACAGCGAAAGCGATCAGTCGCACGAAGATCGCCGCAGCAATATTCGGCTGCCGCTGCGGCGATTGGCGGCGGTAGGCGAGCAACCGGCCGATCTCCGCTAAAGTGAATGCAGTATAGATCGGCGTCAGTCCGAGCGCAAAGATGGACATGCGGGCGGTCGAACCGTTGCCGTGCCTGCCAAGCTGGCCGGCGAAAACAGCCGCATCAATCCCTGGCAGCGGAATATGCGAACCGAGACTGAACATAATGCCGGCCAGGGCCAGCGCCGCCACTACATTCCATCCACCCATCTTGCTTTCCCCCGTCTGATCGTCGATCTCGCGTACTACCAGAAGAGGTAAACTTTGGCAGCCACGACCGAAGTCAAGACGATAGGCGGGCAAATCTTTGCGCCGAACTCAGCGCCCCGCCCTGCCCGCCTCGGTTGAGAGGGCGCTGGACGCGGCTAAAAGCTGCAGACGGCCGATCACATATTCGGATAAACAGGCCCTTCGCCACCCTGCGGAGGCACCCAGTTGATGTTCTGGTTGGGATCCTTGATGTCGCAGGTCTTGCAGTGCACGCAGTTCTGCGCGTTGATCACATAGACCTCTTCGCCGTCTTTCTCGACCCACTCGTAGACGCCGGCGGGACAGTAGCGCGTCGAGGGGCCACCATAGACTTCCAACTCCGAGCGCTTCTGCAGATCCATGTCCCTCACCTGCAGATGGACCGGCTGGTTCTCCTCGTGGTTGGTATTGGACAGGAACACGGAAGATAGGCGGTCGAAGGTGAGGACGCCATCGGGCCTCGGATAATCGATCTTCCTGTGCTTGGCTGCGGGCTCCAGGGACTGGGCGTCGGTCTTGCCGTGCTTCAGCGTGCCGAAGAAGGAAAAGCCGAGCAGCTGGTTGGTCCACATGTCGAGGCCGCCGAGCGCCACGCCGATGCCCGTGCCGAGCTTCGACCAGAGCGGCTTGACGTTGCGGACCCGTTTCAGGTCCGTGCCGATGGCACTCGAACGCCACTGGTCCTCGATCTCGATCACTTCGTCATTGGCACGGCCGGCCGCGATCGCCGCAGCGATATTATCGGCCGCCAGCATGCCGGAATGGACGGCATTGTGGCTGCCCTTGATGCGCGGCACATTGACGAGGCCGGCGGAACAGCCGATCAGCGCGCCGCCCGGGAAACTCAGCTTCGGCACCGACTGGTAGCCGCCTTCGGCGATCGCGCGGGCGCCATAGGACAGGCGCTTGCCACCTTCGAACGTGCCGCGAATGGCGTCATGGGTCTTGAAGCGCTGAAATTCCTCGAAGGGGTAAAGATAGGGGTTCTTGTAATTGAGGTGCACCACGAAGCCGACGGCGACGAGATTGTCCTCCAGGTGATAAAGGAAGGAGCCGCCACCGGTCGACAGGCTGAGCGGCCAGCCGAAGGAGTGCTGCACCAGGCCCGGGCGATGGTTCTCCGGCTTCACCTGCCAGAGTTCCTTGAGGCCGATGCCGTATTTCTGCGGCTCGCGATCCTTCTGCAGGTCGAATCTTGCGATCAGCTGCTTGGCGAGAGATCCGCGCACGCCCTCGCCGATCAGCACATATTTGCCGTGCAGCTCCATGCCGCGGGTGAAGGCTGGCCCCGGTTGGCCATTGCGCTCGACGCCCATGTCGCCGGTGGCGACGCCGATGACGGCGCCGGCTTCGTTGTAGAGCACCTCGGTCGCCGCAAAGCCGGGATAGATTTCGACACCGAGGGCTTCCGCCTTTTCGGCCAGCCATCGACAGACATTGCCGAGCGAGACGATGTAATTGCCGTGATTGTTCATCAGCGGCGGCATCAGGACGTTGGGCAGCCGGACCGAACCGGCGGGTCCAAGGAACATGAAATGGTCGGCGGTCACTGGCTGCTTGAAGGGATGCCCTTCCTCTTCCCGCCAGCCCGGCAGAAGCTTGTCCATGCCGGACGGATCGACCACGGCGCCGGACAGGATATGCGCCCCGACTTCCGCACCCTTTTCGAGCACGACCACCGTCAGGTCCGGATTGACCTGCTTGAGGCGGATCGCCGCCGAAAGGCCGGCCGGTCCTGCGCCTACGATTACCACGTCGAATTCCATCGCTTCGCGTTCTGGCAATTGGTGGGCGGGAAGCTCTTGTTCGCTCATGTCCTACTCCGATCGCCGGCCCCTTCCGGCTTATTATCCGAGGCAAACTGTCTTGGCAAAAGCCACCGGCCTTGTCGAGCCGGGAAAGCGCCTTCCAGCTTGCCATCCACGCAAACGACACTGCCATAATGGCTTACGTTTACGTGCACGTCATTTATCATTTGCCTTACTAGGAAATCAAGTTCGTCCTTTCGCCGCGTCCGACCGCTGCTATAAAGCGGCTCAGCACGGCAATCGAAAGGAATGACAATCATGGATCTCGGCCTCACCGGAAAACGCGCCCTCGTACTCGCTTCGTCACGCGGGCTCGGCCTCGGCATTGCCAAGGCGCTGGCAAGCGAAGGCGCCAATGTGCTTCTCGTCGGCCGTTCAGGAGACCAGCTTTCGGAAAATTGCCAGGCCATCAATGCCGAAGGTAAGGGCAAGGCCGATTGGGTATGGGGAGATCTTGCCGAAGAGAATTTCGTCACCGCCATGGTTGAAGCGGTCAAGGAAAAGCTCGGCGGCATCGACGTCCTGGTCAACAATACCGGTGGACCGACGCCAGGCACCGTTGGCGACATGACGGCCGAAAAACTGGACACCTTCTTCCAGTCCATGGTTTTGCGGGTCATTACGCTGACCAACGCCCTGCTGCCGCAGATGAAGGAGCAGGGCTGGGGCCGCATCCTCACCGTCGCGTCTTCCGGCGTCTTCGAACCCATTCCCAACCTCGCCCTTTCCAACACGCTGCGTGCGGCACTCGTCGGCTGGAACAAGACGCTCGCGGCCGAAGTGGCCGGTTTTGGCATCACCGCCAATATGCTTCTGCCGGGCCGCATCCATACGGATCGGATCGACGAACTGGACGGGGCAAATGCGAAGCGCCAGAACAAGAGCGTGGAAGAAATCCGGGCCGCGTCGCTGAAGACCATCCCAGCCGGCCGCCTCGGCAAGGTGGAGGAATTTGCCGCCGCCGGTGCCTTCCTGTGTTCGCAGCCGGCAAGCTATGTCACCGGCACGATGCTGCGGGTGGATGGCGGTGCCTCGCGCTCCATATGACCCGGCCGGTAGATCGTTAAGATTTGCTTCAAATTGCCATGCCGGCATTTGCCGGATCGCAACATTCCTCCGCTAGGAAGAGCCACCCCCCGGATCTTGATGGACTGCCGGCATGATTGAACGCATATCGGCAGCCACCGCGGCTCCCTCTTCCGCCAGAGCCACGGAGTATTTTGGCGCATCCGCCACGAGGCGCACGGTTTCGCCGGACGGATGGAGCTTGGCGACGGTGCAGGCTGAAGCCGGGACGGCGCCTTCGGCAGAGCCTGCGGTGGAAGCCGAGACCTCAACCTTAAGCGCCCGCAGGGCAGCAGAGGACATTGCCGCGCGCAACATGCTCGACAGCCTTTCTTCGGAGCTCCGGGTGGCGGGTGGCTTCTATGCCGCAGACGATCAAGCCGCCAGCCAATCCTTTTTCGCGACGCTTTACGACGAGGCCTGAGCGGATCACGCAATTGCGTTTCGCTTCGCCCCTGCGGCTTGTTTATCGTCAACACCGTCGGATGGGCCGGCTGGAGAAGATCATGGTCGTTGCACGGATGGCGGTTTCCGCTCTTGGCTTGCTTGCAATCCTCGTCGGCCTGTTGTGGATCGGCCAGGGCACCGGCTTGTTTCCTTATCCGGCCTCCAGTTTCATGATCAACCAGTCACCATGGATCCTGCGCGGCGCTGTCGTGGCGATAGCAGGGCTCGCAATGCTTTGGGCAGGCCGCCGGTTCATCCGCTAAGCCTGAAGCCAAGCTCGATGGGCGGCCCTCCTCCAAGCTGCTTACCGAGCAAACTTCCGCGCGCCGAAAACGCAAAGGATGACGGCAACGGTGACCAGCAGCATCATCCAGGTGACCGGCTCGTGCAGGAGCAGCGCCGCAAGAGCCAGGCCGAAGAAGGGCTGCAGCAATTGCAGCTGGCCGACCACGGCAATGCCGCCCTGAGCCAGACCGCGATACCAGAAGACAAAGCCTATCAGCATGCTGAACAGCGAGACATAGGCGAGACCGAGCCAGGCAGGTGCACCAATGCCGGCAAAGGATGGCGGCATGGCTATAAAGCAGAGAAGCACCATCACCGGCAGCGACAGGACGAGGGCCCAGCATATGACCTGCCAGCCGCCCAGCGTGCGCGACAGCCGGGCGCCCTCGGCATAGCCGAGCCCGCAGACGACGACGGCTGCAAGCATCAGCGCATCGCCGACCGGAGAGGCGGCCAAGTCCTGCACCAGGGCAAAGCCGGCAACCAGCGCGCTGCCGAGTGCCGAAAAGATCCAGAAGGCCGGCCGCGGCCGCTCGCCGCCACGCAGCACGCCGAAGATCGCCGTCGCCAGGGGCAGAAGGCCGATGAATACGATCGAATGGGCGGAGGTGACGTGCTGCAAGGCAAGAGCGGTCAGCAGGGGAAAGCCGACGACGACGCCAAGCGCCACGACAATCAAGGAGATGATGTCGCTGCGCGACGGTCGCTTCTGCCTGAACAGAAGCAGCAGGCACAAGGCCAGGATTCCGGCAATGGCAGCCCGAGCAACGGTGAGGAACAGCGGGTCGAACTGCAGGACGGCGATCCGCGTCGCGGGCAGCGAGGCGCTGAAAATCACGACGCCGATGATCCCGTTGATCAACCCGCTTGTGGCACGTTCCATCTGAATTTCCCTTATTGCCTTCAATGTGACCGGCGGGCCCGCGCCAAGCCGTGTTCCACAAGCCGGTCGATCACCTCCGGGTAGCTCACGCCGCTGGCTGCCATTGCTTTGGCATACATGCTGATATCGGTGAAGCCCGGTATGGTATTGATCTCGTTGACCACGAAGCTCATGTCTGCCGAAAGGAAGAAGTCGACGCGCGCCATGCCGTCGCAGCCGAGCGCACGGAAGGCCAGGCCCGCCTTATCTTGGATCTTGCGTTCCACATCGTCCGGCAGGTCCGCCGGCACTTTGATGGCGGCGCCGTCCTCGTCGATATATTTGGCATTGTAACTGTAGAACCCGTGGCTCTCGGCCGGCGCGATCTCGCCGGGACGGGAAACGAAAAGACCACCCCGGCTGTCTTCCAGCACGCTGCATTCGATCTCGCGGCCGGCGATGAATTCCTCCGCCAGCAGCTTGTCATCGTGCTCGAAGGCGGCGGCAAGTGCGGACGCGAATTCCTGGCTTCCGGACACTTTGCTGACCCCGACCGACGAGCCCTGGCGGGCCGGCTTGAGGAAGAACGGCAGTCCGAGCTCGGCTTCCAGTTCGGCGAATGTGGGAACATCGTCTCGTTGGATGGTGACCCCGCGGGCAACCGGCAGTCCTGCAGCTCTTAGTGTTTGCTTGGCGATGTGCTTGTCCAAGGCGGCGGCTGATCCGAGGATACCACAGCCGGCAAGCGGCACTCTGGCAACCTCCGCCAGACCCTGGACGGAGCCGTCCTCGCCATGCAGCCCGTGCAGCACCGGGAAAAGGATGTCGATCCGACCGGCATCGCTCAAGTCGCCATTTGGCGAGATCGCGATCATCTGCCCTCCCCCGCCGGGGACAAGACAAAGCTGCGTGCCGGCCGAGGGTTGTGCAAGCACGCCTTCGCCAAAGCCGCTCAGCAACCACCGGCCTTGGCGTGTAACGAAGATCGGCACGGCCTCGTATTTGGCAGGATCCAGGGCGGCCATGACATTGGTGGCCGAGAGCACCGAGACCTCGTGTTCGGCAGAGCGGCCGCCGAAGAGCACGGCCATGCGCAGTTTGCTTGACGAAAGGCTTATGGGAGGTTCCGGAGGCTTCTAAGGAAAGGAGGCAAGCGGCTGTCTTGCGCAAAGGTCGCGCAGACCGGAAGGACTAGAAGCCTTCGGCCAGCTTGGGGAGATCGGCAATCAGGCTGTCGCGGACCACATAGCTGATCGGCGTCTCGTTATAACGCTTCGTGTCGACCAGCAGCCGGGCGAAGACCAGGCGGCGGTCGCCCTTCCTGGCCCAGCCGACGAACCAGCCGATCGGACGGCTGCCATCTGCCTTGCCGGCCTTGTCGCGCATCGAACCAGAACCGGTCTTGCCCTGGATGTCCCAGCCGTCCGCCCCTTCGAAATGCGGCACGATGGCGAGGGTCAGATCCACGGCGTGCGCAGAAATCGGCAGTTCACCGTTCAGGAAACGGCGCAGGAATTTTACCTGCTCGTCCGGGGAAATCTTCAGGGACGACATCAGCCATGCTTCGGTCAGTCCGTCCGTGCCGCCGGGGCCGCCGGAAATATCACGATTGCCATAGCCGAAGCGTTGGACGTAATCGGCGAATTTTTTAGTCCCGAGCTTGCGGGTTAGTTCCTGCGAATACCAGACGATCGAATCCCGCTCCCAGATCACCGGATCGGTGTCCTTCTGCTCGCGAACGGAACGGTTGAACGTCGGCTGGTATTTCCACAGGGGCTCGTGTTCGTTCCTAAGTATGCCGACGTCATAGCCCATCATGGCCAAAGGCAGTTTGAAGGTCGATTGTGGATAGACTGCCTCGGCGCAGCTGCCCTGGCGATAGAGCATCTCGCCGCTCTGCTCATCCATGAGGACCGTGCAGCGCAAAACCTCGGCTGCCCGAACCGCAGAAGCGCCCATAGAACCTGCTGCAATCGCAAAAGAAACAGCAAAAAGACGTAGATGTTTGAAAGCCACTGGCCCGCTCCGTTCGGTCTAGAGATCATTGTTCTAGGCCGGCTTGCGAGCCGCATCAAACAATGATATCTGCTGGCTGACATTAGCTAAGCTAGGGCATCACATTGGTTCGACCGCATCTGCCGCTGAACGCCCTGCGTGCCTTTGAGGCCGCGGCCCGCCACCTGAGCTTTACCCGCGCGGCCATCGAGCTTTGCGTTACCCAGGCCGCTGTCAGCCACCAGGTCAAACTTCTCGAGCAAAGGCTCGGAGCAACGCTTTTCCGGCGCCTGCCACGCGGATTGATGATTACCGAGGAAGGGCTGGCGCTGCTTCCGGCGCTTCAGGACAGTTTTGACCGGATGGCCGAAATGCTCGATCGCTTCGAAGGCGGGCATGTGCGCCAGGTGTTGAAACTCGGCACGGTCGGCACGCTTGCCGTCGGCTGGCTGGTGCCGCGGCTGGCGGATTTCCGGCAAAGGTATCCATTCGTTGATCTGCGGCTGTCGACCAATAACAACCGCGTCGACATTGCCGCCGAAGGCCTCGACTATGCGATCAAGTTCGGCAACGGCGCCTGGCACGACATAGAGGCGGAGGCGCTGTTCGAGGCCCCGCTTTCGGTGCTTTGCGTCCCGGCGATCGCACGGCAGCTGAAGACGCCGGAAGACGTGGCGCACCAGACGCTGCTGCGCTCTTACAGGGCAGATGAATGGCCGAGCTGGTTTGCGGAGGCCGAAGTGGCCCCGCCGCAGATCCGCGGACTGGTGTTCGACAGTTCGGTGTTGATGGTCGAGGCGGCGCTGCAGGGTGGCGGCGTGGCACTGGCCCCGCCGCTGATGTTTTCTCGTCAACTGGCGGCAGACGCGCTGCAGCAGCCCTTCCCTGTTTGTATTTCAAAAGGCAGCTACTGGCTGACCCGCCTGAAGTCGCGATCGGTGACGCCCGCCATGGAGATATTTTCAGCCTGGCTTGCAGAAATGGCCGCTGAGACGCGTCAGCAGGAAAAGATTTTCACCGAGGGCAGCCGCCTCGCCTTCTCCCAACAAGAGAAAAATTAATATCATTACAATGATTTAGCATTCATAGTCATACCAAAACACGGGCGTCGATCAGCAATGTGTAAATATTGAGTTTATTTGGCGCGCTAGTTTTGACATCGTATCAAGGCGCCACTGTTACAGGCCATGCTGTATTAGTTTATTCATGGAGAACAACGTGCTTGAGGCACTATTTGGGAGTTCACACAGCTCCTCACCGGCGCAAACGCAGTCTTCGAACAGCGCAACGTCCAGCAGTTCGGCCAGCGGGTCGACATCCAGCAGTTCCACGCCGGCCGCTACCCCAACGAACAACAACGCGGTGTCCACTGCGCCGGCAGACAGCACCGAGGACGGCGCCAGCGTCGATAATTCTGACGACGGCATCTACTCTGCCACTCCGCCAACATCCACTGCCGAGACGGCAGAGGACGAGCAAGCCATAGACGAGGCAGATACCGACGAGACTTCGGCGGCAGTACCTCCCGCAGCGACCGAGACCAACGAAACGGCAGAGGCCGAGCCGGTGGTGGACGAGACGGACGTGAGCAACGAAACGGTGGAAGAGCCGGGCGCAAGTGAAACCGCAGTCACCACGCCTCCTGCAGCGACCGGAACCGACGAAACCGACAGCACTGCAACGGGTGACAATTCGGCTCCGGCAGAGTCAGCAGCTGCCACGGCGCCTTCGACCAACGAATCGTCTTCGGACAGCGCCGCTTCGACGCAAACCCCGACCACAACGGAAACCGGAGCTGCACCGGCGACCACTGGCAATGCAGGCTCAGGTAATTCCGCCGATACCACACAGGTGGATAAGTCTACCACTTCACCGGCCGCTGCCGATGAGGCCGCTACAGTGCCGACGTCCTCCAGCAGCGGGGCAACCATCCCTACAACAAAGGCTTCCCCCAGCTCGGATGCCAAGGCCGCCGATCACGTCGCGGATTTCCTTGACCAGATCGCCAGGATCCAGGCGCGGATCGGCAACACCAATTCCGACGAGCAGAAGCAGTTGCGCGACCGAGCGGCGGAAGTCGTCCAAAGCCTGGTCGTGAGCCAGATGCTGGATGGCATCGTTTCAAAGCAGAGCCCGAACGTCGTCTCCTTGTTCGGGTCCAGAGACAAGACCTCGTCTTCGGAGTCGAGATCGACATCGCTGACGGAGAAGCTTTACCAGGAAGCGTGATCCTTAGATGGTGGGTGACGACAACCCGTCCTCTATCTGCTGTCCTGCCGCCGATCGTGGCCGATCCCCTTGCCATTCGCAAAGCCCTGTGCCATCACGCGCCCTCTTTGAAGCGGGGGCGCGTTTTGCGTTCCGTTGCCTTTGGAAGCGGCGCTTCCGGTTTTCATCTTCGGCGCAATCTAAAAAGGAAAACGGCCATGGCACGGGCGCTCGGGCTTGATTTCGGCACGACCAATACGGTTCTGGCTTTGGCCGACGGCAGCAATACGACGCATTCCATGCGGTTTGAAAGCAGTGCCGGCATCACCGATTCCATGCGCACGGCGCTGTCCTTCATGAAGGATGCACAGCTTGGCGCCCAGGCGCTGAAGGTCGAGGCCGGACAGGCGGCGATCCGCCAGTTCATCGACAATCCCGGCGACGCGCGCTTCCTGCAATCGATCAAGACCTTTGCCGCCAGCGCGCTCTTCCAGGGTACGCTGATCTTTGCCCGTCGGCACGCCTTCGAAGACCTGATGGAAATCTTCCTGAAGCGTCTCAAGACCTATGCGGATGGCAATTGGCCGGGCGAGGTTTCGCGGCTGGTTGCCGGTCGTCCGGTGCATTTTGCCGGCGCCAATCCGGACCCAGAGCTTGCCACGAAGCGCTACAACGAAGCGCTGACACGGCTCGGCTTTCCGGAAATCCATTACGTTTATGAACCGGTCGCGGCCGCCTATTATTTTGCCCAGACGCTGAAAAACGATGCCACCGTACTGGTGGCGGATTTCGGCGGCGGCACGACCGATTATTCGCTGATCCGCTTCGAGCGGGTGGCGGGCAAGCTGAAGGCGACGCCGCTCGGCCATTCCGGCGTCGGCGTGGCCGGCGACCATTTCGATGCCAAGATGATCGACCATCTCGTCGCGCCAGAAATCGGCAAGGGCACATACTTCAAAAGCTTCGACAAGCTTCTCGAAGTCCCGTCGGGCTATTTCGCGAACTTTTCCCGCTGGAACCAGCTATCGATCTTCAAGACGACGCGGGAATTCACCGACCTGAAATCGCTGGTGCGCGCGTCGCTCGACCCCGACAAGCTTGAATTGTTCATCGACCTCGTCGAGCATGACGAGGGCTATCCGCTTTATCAGGCTGTTTCAGCCACCAAATTGGCATTGTCCGGCGCCGAAGAAGCGGAATTTGATTTCGCTCCGCTCGGTAAGGCTGGCCGCAAAATGGTGAAGCGCGCCGATTTCGAAACCTGGATTGCCGACGATCTCGGTCGCATCGAAGGAGCTCTCGACGACGTACTGGAAAAGACGAGCACATCCGCGTCGCAGATCGACAAGGTGTTCCTCACCGGCGGCACCTCCTTCGTGCCGGCCGTGCGGCAGATCTTCACCCGCCGGTTTGACCAATCCAAGATCGAAAGCGGCGGCGAACTGCTGTCGATCGCCCATGGTCTGGCACTGATTGGTGAAAGTGATGATGTCGCACAATGGGCGGCGTAACAGTTTGGGCAGCGTAACTTTGGCGGCTTCTGCGCTTCCTTCGACGGGCGCCCTTCGATAGATTGATCTGATGAACGCCGCCAACGACCTTGATGCCCAGGAGCTTGCCGCGCTTTTGCATTTCTATGCGGATGCGGGCGTGGAATGGCTTGTCGAGGAAGAGCCTATTGACCGCTTTGCGCAGTTCACTGCGCAAAGGGCGGCACAGGCCGAGGTAAGGCCAGCAGTGGAACGCCAGCCGTCGCAACCCGGTTCGCAGGCCGCCAACCCATTGTCGAACCCGGCTGTCACCCCGACCACCGGGCGATCCGCCCCCGCCGCCAGAACCGCTGCGCCGGCACCTTCTGCACCCGTCTTCGTTCCCGATGGCGAGGCGGTCGCCGCCGCCCGCTTTGCGGCAGACAGCGCTCGCTCGCTTTTGGAACTGAGGACGGCGCTGGAAGCCTTCAACGGCTGCAATCTGAAGAACGGCGCCCGCTCGACCGTATTTGCCAGTGGCGACCCGGCTGCCGGGATAATCGTGGTCGGCCCCATGCCGAACGCCGACGACGACCGCGACGGCATTCCCTTTTCCGGGCGCCAGGGTCAGTTGCTGGACCGCATGCTCGGCGCCATCGGGCTTTCGCGCGACGCAGTCCTGCTCACCAACATCATTCCCTGGAGGCCGCCGGGCAATCGCATGCCCTCGCCCGCGGAACTGGATATCTGCCGACCGTTTCTCGAGCGGCAGATCGCGCTGGCCGAGCCGAAACTGATGCTGCTGCTCGGCAATTTCCCGGCCCGCTTCTTCTTTGGCGGCACGGCGACGATCCACTCCGTGCGGGGCCAATGGCGCGACACGTCTTGCGGCGGCCTGAATATACCAGCTATCGCTACCCTACATCCTCAGGAACTCCTGGCCGCGCCGGGAAACAAGGCTCTTGCCTGGCAGGACCTGCTAGCCTTCAGGAACAAACTTCTGGCGTCTTAGCGCCCAATTTCTGAGCATTTCCCGAAAAGAATCGGCAAGGTTACGAAAATATGAAGATCGCTATGCGCGCCGCGCATGGCAGCGCGGCATTCCGCTGCATTGCGCAATCTATGTTGCGGTGCAATATTAACGCTGTGTCTTGGGAGGAACCAGGCTCAAGGAACCAAGGCCATGACTATGCGCTTCCGCCCTATCCATTCGGGCTTCGAAACCCTCCGGGTCGCCGGCCTTTCGCCGCGTTCGACCCAGGGTTACCATCATTTCGGGTCTGCCACGAACGAGCAGATCACGTCGCGCGCCATGGCGCGTCCTGCCGGCGTCAGCCGTCCGACGGCGGTGTTTGCCGATTTCCGTGAACGTTGATCGAGGGCTCTTTTATGACAACCATTCTTCACCCGATCCGCGCCCTGCGCGACAGCCTGCAGCAGATCGGTGCTGCCGTGAATGCGTCGCGCGAATATAACCGCGCCGGCCGCACATCGGACAATCAGCCGCTCAACCCGGCCTGCGCGAGCATCCCGCTTTAAATTTCATTGCATTCGGTATCATCCGAGCGGCGAAGCCTTGCGCGCCGCCTTGCGCTCCAGCCCAAGCTGGTGCTCGCGGTAGATGATGAAGATCCCTGCCGACACGGTAATCGCAGTTCCCAGTAGCATGTTGGACGTCGGGACGTCGCCAAACAGCATATAGGCGATGACGATCCCAAGCAGGATCGACGTGTACTCAAAGGGAGCCACGGTAGAGACATCGGCATTGCGATAGGCCTCCGTCAGCCATATCTGCCCCAGCCCGCCGCAAAAGCCTGCGCCGATCAGGAATAAGGCTTCCTCGCCCGAAAGAGCCGTCCATCCGAATGGCAGGCTGGCAAGCGAAAAGACTGCCGCCGTCAGCGAGAAATACAGCACGATCGTCGCCGTCTTCTCGGTGCGAACCAGTTGGCGCGTCTGGATCATGGCAAAGCCGGCTAGGACCGCTGCAAGAAGCAGCGAAGCCGCTCCTACCGCCTGTTCAGATGCCATGCCGCCTTGCTCGAACATGCTCAGCTTCGGCCAGGAAATGATCACCACGCCGAGCATGCCGACGACCACCGCCGTCCAGCGGTAGACACGCACCGATTCTTTCAGGAAAATTGCCGCAAACACCACCGCCAACAGCGGCGAGGAATAGCCGATGGCGATCGCGTCCGGCATGGGCAGATGCACCAGGCCATAGAACCCGCAGACCATTGACAAGATGCCGAGAAAGCCGCGCTTCAGGTGCCCGGGGAAGCTCTCGGTGTAGAAGCCATGCTTCAATTGCCGCTGGAATGCCAGATAGGTCATGATCGGCACGAGCGCGAAAGCGGAGCGGAAGAATGTAATCTGGCCGGCCGGGACATCCGGACCGGCAGCCTTGATGCAGGTCTGCATCATCACGAAGACGAGGACGGAAAGGACTTTGAACAGGATCCCCCGGAGGGGATTGGGGGCATCGGCGGCCATTGCAAGCTCGTCATGAAAGCGGCATTCCGCGGGCAGCGCCAACGAAAAAGAAGATATCGAAGCGGTAGCAGATGGTCCGAGCCTAGTGGATTTGCGGTGCTGGCGGGATCAAAACTGCTGATACACCCATCAATATCAGTGAGGGAAAATACTTAGTTGGTGCTCGGCAATGAAAAGGTCTATTTTAGCCCGAGTTCAACAATCGTTTAGCTTTGAATGCAATTATCTGCCCCGCGGTAACGGCCAGATGTCGATCTGGATGGAGCATGTTTGTGCTCCCGATACCATATATTGAAGAGCCGGTTCAGGAAGCCCTCATGCGCACAGATACGGGCCAGATTGTTCATCTGGCAGATTACCGCCCCACCGATTTCGTTCTGGAACGCGTCGACCTGACATTCGAGCTCGATCCAACCAATACAAAGGTCGAGTCGCGCCTCATATTCCACCGCCGCGAAGGCGTCGATGCATCTGTGCCACTGGTCTTGGACGGCGACGAACTGACGCTGTCGGGCCTCCTGCTGGACCAGCGCGAAGTGCCGGCCAGCCAGTATGACGAGACGGGGGAAAGCCTCACCGTCCGCGATCTGCCGGCCGAGACGCCGTTCGAGCTGACCATCACCACCTTCATCAACCCGGAAGCCAATACCCAGTTGATGGGCCTTTACCGCACCAACGGCATTTACTGCACGCAGTGCGAAGCCGAAGGTTTCCGGCGCATCAGCTATTTCCCGGACCGGCCGGATGTGCTGGCGCCCTACACGATCACCATTATCGGCGACAAGGCCGCCAATCCGGTCATGCTGTCGAACGGCAATTTCCTCGGCGGAGCCGGCTATGATGAAGGCCGCGCCTTTGCTGCCTGGTTCGACCCGCATCCGAAGCCGAGCTATCTGTTCGCGCTCGTCGCCGGCGATCTCGGTGTCGTCGAAGACACATTCGAGACGATGTCCGGCAACGAAGTCACGTTGAAGATCTATGTGGAGCATGGAAAGGAAGCGCGCGCGGCCTATGCTATGGATGCGCTGAAGCGTTCGATGAAGTGGGACGAGGAGCGCTTCGGCCGCGAATACGATCTCAACATCTTCCAGATCGTCGCTGTGTCCGACTTCAACATGGGCGCCATGGAGAACAAGGGCCTCAACGTCTTCAACGACAAATACGTGCTGGCCGATCCGGAAACCGCGACTGACCAGGACTATGCTAATATCGAGGCGATCATCGCCCACGAATATTTCCACAACTGGACGGGCAACCGCATCACCTGCCGCGACTGGTTCCAGCTCTGCCTGAAAGAGGGCCTGACGGTTTATCGCGACCACGAATTTTCCGCTGACATGCGCTCGCGCGCCGTGAAGCGGATCGCCGAGGTGCGGCATCTGAAATCGGAACAGTTCCCCGACGATGCCGGCCCCCTCGCCCATCCCGTCCGTCCGACGAAGTACCGCGAGATCAACAACTTCTATACGACCACAGTCTATGAAAAGGGCTCCGAAGTCACCCGCATGATCGCTACCCTGCTGGGCGCCGATCATTTCAAATCCGGCATGGATCTGTATTTCGAGCGCCATGACGGCCAGGCCGTGACGGTCGAGGATTTCGTCAAGTGCTTCGAGGATGCCACCGGCCGCGACCTCACGCAGTTCTCGCTGTGGTACCACCAGGCCGGCACGCCGCTGGTCACCGCCTCCGGCAGCTACGACCAGACCAATGCAACCTTTACCCTGTCGCTGGAGCAGATGATCCCGGCGACGCCCGCGCAGCCGAACAAGGAGCCGATGCATATCCCACTCTCCTTCGCGCTGATCTCGGACACTGGATCGATTGCGGCTCCGGCGGAGGTCAAGGGCGGCGAAGTGACGGGCGACGTCCTGCACCTCACCACGCGCAACCAGATCTTCACCTTTTCCGGTATTTCCTCGCGACCGGTCCTGTCGCTCAACCGTTCCTTCTCGGCGCCGATCAACCTGCACTTCGACCAGGCACCCGCCGATCTTGCGCATATCGCCCGCCACGACACCGATCTTTTCGCCCGCTGGCAGGCGCTGACCGATCTTGCCATCGGCAACCTGACCCAGGCGGCGCGCGATGTGCGCGAAGGCAAAGCCGTCACCTGCGATCCGGTGCTGACCTCCGCGCTTCTCGAGGCGGCCGGCGACGAGACGCTGGAACCGGCCTTCCGGGCCCAGGCCCTGACCCTGCCGAGTGAAGCCGACATTGCCCGCGAACTGGGCAGCAACAACGACCCCGACGCCATCCACGCCGCCCGGCAAGCCGTGCTGACGGCGATTGCCAAGGCAGGAGAAGAAACCTTTCTGCACTTGATCGGCGAGATGGCAATTTCGGGCCCCTATCTTCCCGACGCGGCAAGCGCCGGCAAACGGTCACTGCGCAATATCGCGCTTTCCTACCTGACCTATGCGGAAGAAACGCCGGCTCGTCTTGCAGCAGCCTTTGCGGATGCCGACAATATGACGGATATGGCGCAGGCGTTGACGCTGCTTGCCCATCGCTTTCCGGACAAGGCCGAGACGAGCGATGCCCTGGCGACTTTCCAGGCCCGCTTCGACAACAATGCCCTCGTTATCGACAAGTGGTTCTCGATCCAGGCCATGATTCCAGGCGCCGGAGCGCTTGCGCGTATCAAGGCGCTGATGGACCATCCCCGTTTCGTCGCCAACAATCCCAACCGTGTGCGCTCGCTGATCGGTGCCTTTGCCTTCTCCAACCCCACCGGCTTCAACCGCCCGGACGGAGAAGCCTACCGGTTCCTCGCCGAGCAGATCCTGGCGATCGATCCCAAGAACCCGCAGCTGGCGGCTCGCATCCTCACCTCCATGCGCTCCTGGCGTTCGCTGGAACCACAGCGCGCCGATCACGCCCATGCGGCGCTGATGACGATCGAGCGGGCGCCGGGCCTGTCGGCCGATGTGCGCGACATTGTCGAGCGGATGCTGAAGAGCTGATCGGCGCAAGATGCGACTGACGGCGCCGGTTCTTCCGCCGGCGCCATTTTCATCCCGGCCGGTCGTCACAGCGCTCCTGGCGCAATATCTGTGACAACAGGCACAACAGGCTTGACGAGCAGGGCACCGTTGATTTAGCAGGCGCCCCGCCGCGACCTCTGAGGCCGTTTTGGTCAGCCTCGAATCAGCTTCGGAATCAATCGGTTAAAAAAACCTTACCGACCCTCTGGACACAGAGAATCACTAATGATTCATTAGGTCAGATTCGGGCGAGCGGCGCGTCGAATCATCACGAGGGACCAGATGAACACGATATCGGACGTGCAGCGGCAAGCCGCTGCCGGAGGACGGCTGCGCTTTAGATTTCCGAGTTTTGCCAGCCTGAAAAACGCTACTCCGACGGAAACGCAAATTTCCGTAAAGCCGATCTCCCGGCAGGTGCCACGGGTCGAGCTGGTCCTAAAACGTGCTATCCCTCTCCTGATCATCGCATTCCTGATGGTGGTCGCCGCGTCCCGCGTCCTCGGCATTCTCGGTGAACATGACCGGATGGAAGACGCCGCTCGCCAGTCCACCTCGCTCATGGCCGCGACGGCGGCAGCCGCCTTGTCGCAGCAGGAGGATCTCTTCGTCCGGGCAGACCGGAGCGCGGCGGAGACCCGCCTTTCTGTTTTTCTGCCTGAGAGCCGGCTCGGCGCCGGTACCGTCCTGCTGCTCGTCGACAGCGGCGGGCATATTTTCGGCGGCTCGCGCGATGCATCCGCTTATGTCGGGCGCCGCCTCGCCTCGCTTCTGCCGGAAACGGCAGCCCTGCGCAGCTTCGATGGCGACAGCGGCGTGATCGAAACCTATCTGGAAGACACGGCTCATTATGCCGCCATTCGGCCGATCGGCAATGACGGCGGATTGATCGTCGCGGCGCATTCGCTCGACATGACCAACAGCTTTCTGCGCCGGGAAGTGTCGCTCAACGTCACCATCTTTACCGGCATTTCCGGCATTCTTCTGGTGATCCTCTACGCTTATTACATGCAGGTGAAGCGGGCCCGTGACGCCGACGACATCTTCGTCGAGTCCAATCTGCGGATCGAGACGGCATTGTCGCGCGGCCGCTGCGGCCTTTGGGATTTCGACGTTCACAACCGGCGCCTCTTCTGGTCCGGATCCATGTACGAAATGCTCGGCCTGCCCCCGGCCGGCAACATCATCTCCTTTTCCGATGCCGCTCGGATGATGCATCCCACCGATGCCAATATCTACGCGCTGGCGCGCGCCATCAGCCGCGGCAATGCCAAACAGGTCGATCAGGTCTTCCGCATGCGCCACGCGGCCGGTCACTATGTCTGGATGCGAGCCCGCGCCCAGGTGGTGCGAACCGCCAACGGCCGCACTCATGTCATCGGCATCGCTATGGACGTGACCGAGCAGCACCGTCTGGCGCAGCGCTATGCGGAAGCCGACCAGCGGCTGGCTGATGCCATCGAATGCACGTCGGAAGCCTTCGTGCTGTGGGACAAGAACGACCGCCTCGTGATGTGCAATGCGCATTTCCAGCAGGCCTACGGTCTTCCGGATAATGTGCTGGTTCCTGGCACCGAACGCGCCGTTGTCACCGCCGCCTCCGCCCGGCCTGTGATCGAGCGCCGCGTTGCCGATCCGGACGGCAGCGGGCATTCCCGCACCACCGAGGTGCAGCTTGCGGACGAGCGCTGGCTGCAGATCAACGAGCGCCGAACCCGCGACGGCGGAACGGTCTCGGTAGGAACGGACATTTCTCTTTTGAAGCGCCACCAGGAGCGCCTGCGCGAAAGCGAACGGCGGCTGATGGCAACCATCGGCGACCTGTCGGCTTCGCAAAAGAAGCTGGAGCGTCAAAAGTCCGAGCTTTCCATCGCCAACACTAATTATCAGGTGGAAAAGGATCGCGCCGAGGCCGCCAACAAGGCCAAGTCTGAATTTCTCGCCAATATGTCGCACGAACTGCGCACACCGCTCAACGCCATCCTTGGCTTCTCGGAAATCCTGGTCAACGGCATGTTCGGCCCACTCGGTTCCGGCAAATACAGCGAATATGCCAGGGACATCCACGACAGCGGCAAGCATCTCCTCAACGTCATCAACGACATTCTCGACATGTCGAAGATCGAGGCCGGCCATATGCGCATCCAATGCGAGCCGGTTGACCTGACGCCGCTGATCGATGAGAGCTTGCGCCTCACCTCCGTCGCCGCGGAAGAAAAGTCGATCTCGATCCACCAGAAGATGACCGATGCGCTGGAAATCGCCGGCGACCGCAGGGCGCTGAAACAGGTGCTGCTGAACATCCTTTCCAACGCCGTCAAGTTCACCAACCAGGGCGGGAATATCGAACTGCGCGCCAAGCGGCTGCCGAACGGGCTCGTCCTCACGATTGCCGATACCGGCATCGGCATTCCAAAGGCATCGCTTTCGAAGATCGGCCAGCCCTTCGAACAGGTGCAAAGCCAATATGCCAAGAGCAAGGGCGGCTCGGGTCTCGGCCTTGCCATTTCACGCTCCCTGATCGCGCTGCATGGCGGCACGATGCGGATACGCTCGAAGGTCGGCGAGGGAACGGTCGTGTCTCTGCATATCCCCGACATGCCAATTCACGACATCCCCGCGACGGCTGCGGACAAACGCGCCGCTTGAAAGGTCAGCCGGCCGCTAGGCCGGCTTTGATCGTCTTGTCGAACACCGACCGGACGGCCTTCGAGAGCCGCTTCACCTCCCCCTGAAGCGTTCGGATATCGGGGCAGTCTCCGGCCCGGCAAAGCCGCTCGATAAGACCGGCTGGGGCGTCCGCCGGGTCGAAAGGACCATCGACACAAAGCCGGATGATCTGCGACAGTTCGCTGAACAAACGCAGCGCTTGAAGAACGGTGTCGCGGTCGCTGGGCGCCATCATCACACCACCAAGCAGATCGATCACCTCTTTGGTGGTGGCGCCGTAGGTTTGCGGCACCGGTCCTTTGGTCGGGGCGATCAGGCGCAGATATTGCGCGATGAATTCGATGTCGATCAGGCCGCCCGGAATGAGCTTCAAATCCCAGATGTCGCGAGGCGGTTTTTCCTTGTCGATCAGCGCCCGCATCTCACCGACGTCGGCGGCGATCTTGCCCCTATCCGGCTCAGTCGCCAGCACGGCATCGATCACGTGGCGCGCTTCCGCCATCAGGCTCGGCTCGCCGCAGATCAGCCGCGCCCGCGTCAGCGCCATATGCTCCCAGGTCCACGCTTCTTCCTGCTGATATTTGCGGAAGGCGTTGATGCGCGTCGCGACCGGACCCTTGTTGCCCGACGGCCGGAGCCGCATGTCCACCTCGAAGACGGTGCCTTCGGCCATCGGCGCCGAAAGCGCCGCGATCAGCCGCTGAGTTACCCGTGTGAAATAGCGCTGCACGTCGAGCGGCTTCGGGCCTAGGCTTTCAACGACGTCTTCATCGTAGTCGTAGAGCAGGATGAGGTCTACATCGGACCCAGCCGTCAGTTCGAAGCTGCCGAGCTTTCCCATGCCCATGACCACGACGCGCCCGCCCGGATATGGTCCGTGCGCCGCCTCGATTTCCTCCGTTACGGCTTTGAAGGCTGCCTCGATCAGCAAGTCGGCAAGATGGGTCAATGCCCTGCCCGCCTGCTCACCGGAGATGGCGCCGGTCAAAAGCCGGACGCCGATCAGGAAACGCTGCTCGGCGGCAAAAATGCGCAGGCGATCCAGCCGCTCCTCGTAATATCTGGCAGAGCCGAGAAAGCTGGTCAGCCGAAAGAAGAGATAGTCCCGCGTCGGCAGCTCCACCATCAGGCCGGGATCCAGCATGCCGTCGAATACATGCGGCTTGGAAGCGACGATGTCAGCCAGCCTCGGGGCAGACGACATGATGGTCACGATCAGCGCGAGCAAGGGCGGGTTGTTGGCGATCAGAGAGAACAGCTGGATGCCGGCCGGCAGGCCTTTGAGGAAACTGTCGAACCGCAGCAGCGCTTCGTCGGCCCGCTTGCTCTGCCCAAAGGCCTTCAACAGTTCCGGCGTCAGTTCCGTCAGCCTTTCGCGTGCCTCGGCAGATTGGGTGGCGCGATAGCGGCCGTAATGCCAGGTCCTGATCAGGCGCGACATGTCGGCTGGGCGCTGAAAGCCCAGCTGCGCCAGCGTCTTCAAGGTGTCTGGATCGTCCTGCTGGCCGGTGAAGACGAGATTGCCGGTTCCGGAAGAGAGCTTGGTTTCCTGCTCGAAGAGACGGGCATACCGCTTTTCCACCGTCTTCAGCACGCTTTCCAGCCTTGCCGAAAAACCCTGGATGTCGACAAAGCCCATCATCAGCGCGATGCGCTTGAGCTCGGCATCGGTCGTCGGCAGGCTGTGCGTCTGCTCGTCATGCACCATCTGGATCCGGTGTTCCACATCCCGCAAAAACCAATAGGCGCCGGTGAGTTCCGCGGCGATGTCGGCACTGATCCAGTTGGCCTGAGCCAGCGCGGCCAGCGCCGCTTCGGTTTCGCGCGCCCGCAGGGGCAGCATGCGCCCGCCGGCAATCAACTGCTGGGTCTGCGCAAAGAACTCGATTTCTCGAATGCCGCCACGCCCGAGCTTGATATCGTGGCCCTTGATTGCGATCGCACCATGGCCTTTATGGGAGTGGATCTGCCGCTTGATTGAGTGGATGTCTGCAATCGCCGCGTAATCCAAATATTTACGGAACACGAAGGGGGTCATCAGGCGCATGAAGTTTTCGCCCGCCGCCATATCGCCGGCCACCGGCCGCGCCTTGATATAAGCGGCGCGCTCCCAATTCTGGCCCCGCCCCTCGTAATAGACCAGGGCGGCATCCACCGAAACAGCCAGTGGCGTCGAACCGGGATCCGGGCGTAGACGCAGATCTGTGCGGAAGACATAGCCGTCAGCCGTGCGGTCCTGCAGGATGCGGATGAGCCGCCGCATCATCCGGCCATAGGTTTCGGAAGCATCGACAGGATCGCTCAGGATGCCCGTTTCGGGATCGTAGAACACGACGATATCAATATCGGAGGAATAGTTGAGCTCCCGCCCGCCGAGCTTGCCCATGCCGAGCACGATCAGGCCGGAGCCGCAGCTCGGCTCGGCAGGGTCAACCAATCTCAGCTTGCCGCTTTCAGACGCAGCCAGCAGGAGATGATCGATGGCCGAGGCGGCGCAGGCTTCGGCGAACAGGCTTAGCCAATGGGTGGTTTGGCGGGCGGAAAACAGACGCGCAAGGTCGGCCAGGGCAAGAAGAAATCCGAGGGCTCGCTTTGCGGTCCTCAGCTTCGTCATCACTTCGCCTTCGGTCGGTATCCTGTCATCCACCGGGCGCCAGGCATTGCGTGCGTCGACGACCAGCGCCTGCAAGGCAGGCTCTAGCGGCTCATTGATCGCGAAGGAAAGCAGCGTGGGGCGCACGGTGGCCGCGTCCCGCAGAAAGGGGGAAAGACTGAAGGCGGCGAGGAGGAATTGCTTGAGCGGACTTTCCGTCTTCAGCAGAGCTGCGACATCTGGTTCGGAACCGGCAATCTCCTTCAATGCGGCCGCGGCGATGCGCGCTTCCGCCTGGTTCAAGGGGCGTATCACATCCGCCCTTACCGCATCGAGCCGCCCGACTGCCTCCGACACACCAAATTCCTCCCTGCTTCTCCCGATAGCAATTAGGGCTTGCGGCCGGGAAAGACCATGGTGACCGTCAGTCCGGGTGCCTCGGCATTGGCCTCATCCGTGGCGGAAAGTTCCAGCGAGCCGCCATGCAGTTCCATGACGGCTTCGACCAAGGACAGCCCTAGGCCGGTGCCAGGCTTGGAGCGGCTCTCGTCGAGCCGGACGAACCGCTTAACCACTTCGACGCGCTTGTGCGCCGGTACGCCCGGCCCGTTGTCGCAGATGGAAAGCCGAAACGTGCCGCCGCTTCTCGAAAGCTTGACGACGATCTTCGGGTCGCCATTGCTTTCAACCGAATATTTGATGGCATTGTCGAGCAGGTTGAAGATCGCCTGGCCGACCAGCTCGCGATTGCCCTGCACGATCAGACCGGGCTCGATCTCGGTCACCAGTGCCAAGCCCGCTTCTTCCGCCACCGGCTCGTAAAGCTCGGCGCTGTCGGAGGAAATGGCCGAAAGATCGACCTCCGACATCTCGGCGGCAATCGACCCCGCCTCGACGCGTGAAATCATCAGAAGCGCGTTAAAAGTGCGAATCAACTGGTCCGACTCGGCGATGATTCCTTCCAGCGCGTTGCGCCGCGCATCATCGCGCGTTTCGGCAATCGCATCGGCGGCCTTGTTGCGCAACCGCGTCAGGGGCGTCTTGAGGTCATGCGCGATGTTGTCGGAGACCTGACGCAACCCCTCATTGAGCTTCTCGATGCGGCCAAGCATTGCGTTCAGCGAATCGGACAGGCGGTCGAACTCGTCGCCGGAACGGCCGACCGGCAGGCGCTGCGAGAGATCGCCGGCCATGATCTTCTGGCTGGCTGCCGACATGCGATCGATGCGTTTCAGCGCGTTGCGGCCGATCCCGAACCAGATGATCAGCGCACCAAGCCCCATGATCGCCAGCGCCACCATCAGGGCTCGGCGAACGATGCCGCGGAAACGGCCAGGATCACCGAGATCGCGTCCGACCATGATTCGTAAACCGTTATCCAGCTTCAGGACATTGGCCGTCGCCAGATGAAAACGTGGTCCGCCGACTTCGGCAAACGGCTCATAGCGGAAGGGGACATTCGTCCATCCCTCCTCGTTCAGCACGCCCGGCTGCACGGAAGCAACGTTGCCGGCAAGAATCTCGCCGTTGGGGCTGGCGATCACATACAGATTGGCGCCGGGCTGTCGGGCGCGCCGCTCCATCATCCGCAGCAGAAGATTGATGCCGCCGCGCTCATAAGCGCGCTGGATATCAACGACCTCTTCCTGAACCGCCTGACGCGTCTGCTGCGACAGCAGTCGTTCGGACATGGCCGTCACGTAGAAAACGAGAAAGGCTGCGCAGAGCGCAAAAAGCAGCATGTAGAGCGCCGACAGCCGAACGGCCGTAGACCGGAACATCAGTCGAGAGCGCCTGAAGAGGCGGGACAGCAAGCGGAATTACCCCTCGTCCTTGATCATATAGCCTGCGCCGCGAATGGTCTTCAGGAGCGGCTTGTCGAAGTCCTTTTCGATCTTCGAGCGCAAACGGGAGACATGCACGTCGATGACATTGGTCTGTGGATCGAAGTGGTAGTCCCAGACATGTTCGAGCAGCATGGTACGCGTCACCACCTGTCCGGCGTTCTTCATCAGATATTCGAGCAGGCGAAATTCGCGAGGCTGCAGCAGGATCTCCTTGCCGGCCCGCCGCACCTCGTGGGAAAGTCGGTCGAGCTCCAGGTCGCCGACGCGGTAGACCATGTCCTGCTCCGGCGTTCCCTTGCGCCGGCCGAGCACTTCGACCCGGGCAAGCAGCTCGGAAAATGCGTAGGGCTTGGGAAGATAATCGTCGCCGCCGGCGCGCAGGCCGGTCACCCGGTCGTCGACCTGACCGAGCGCGGACAGGATCAGAACCGGCGCATTGACGCCGCGCTTCCTCAGTTCGCTGATCACCGACAGGCCGTCGCGGCGCGGCAACATGCGGTCGATGACCATCACGTCATAGGTGTTCTCGCTTCCCATGAAGAGGCCGCTCTCGCCATCGCTTGCATGGTCGACGACAATGCCGGCCTCCCGGAAAGCCTTGGTCATATAGGCCGCAGCCTCGAGGTCGTCTTCAATCACCAGAATCTTCATGCGCGGGACAATAGCCTCGGCGGGCTTTTTTGCACCAGCGGAATCATCGGTGCCGGGTGAATGCGGAGAAATCATCTGCATCTGTCACTCCATTGAATGCGAAGGGCGCCGACCGTTGCCGGCGGCGCCCTTCGGATCATGGCGAGGAGGCTCAGCCTTCGTCGCGAGGGGTTCAGCCCTCGTTGATCGGCAGAGCCACGAAGCGGCTGGATCCGTTCGCCTCGACCTGGAACAGGGCGCGGGTGCGTCCATCTTTACGAGCCTGTTCGAGCACCTTGCCCACGTCGGCTGCAGTTTCCACCTTACGGTTGTTGACCGAAACGATCTTTTCGCCGTTCTTGAGCCCGCGGGCTGCGGCCTCGGAGTCCGGATCGACGTCAGTCACGGCAAGGCCGGAGCCGTCTTCGGCCGGAGCCACGGTGATACCGAGGCTGGCAAGCGCCTTGTCGGTCGACGGAGCCGGCGCATCGGGCTGGCGGGTTTCCGCAGATGCGGCCTCATCGCTTGCCAGATTGCCAAGCGTCACGGGCAGCGTCTGCTGCTTGCCGTCACGCCACAGATCGACGTCCACCTTGGTGTTGGGGCCAAAGCCGGCAACACGCTTGGCAAGGTCTCGGGCATCCTTGATCGGCTGCCCATTGACGGCCGTGATCACATCGCCTTCCTTGATGCCGGCCTTCTGGCCCGGCGAACCTTCCTGCGGAGCGACGACCAGCGCACCGGAGGCTTCCTTGAGGCCGAGCGAATCGGCAATGTCCTTGTTGACGGGCTGGATCTGTACGCCGAGCCAGCCGCGTTCGACCTTGCCGTCCTTCTTGAGGTCCTCGATGACTTCCTTGGCCGTCGAAGCGGGGATGGCGAAGGCGATGCCGACATTGCCGCCGGACGGTGAGAAGATGGCGGTGTTGATGCCGACCACCTGGCCGTTGAGGTCGAAGGTCGGGCCACCCGAATTGCCGCGGTTCACGGCAGCATCGACCTGGATGTAATCGTCATAGGGTCCGGAGCCGATATCGCGGCCACGGGCCGAAACGATGCCGGCGGTCACCGTGCCGCCAAGGCCGAAAGGATTGCCCACGGCAACGACCCAGTCGCCGACGCGAACCTTGGAATCATCGGCAAAGCCGACATAGGTGAACTTGCGGCTGGTGGCATCCACCTTGAGGAGCGCCAGATCGGTGCGGGTATCCTTGCCGACAAGCTTGGCGTCGAGCTCGGTGCCGTCGTTCAGGACAACGGTATACGCCTGACCGTCGGAAACGACGTGGTTATTGGTCACCAGATAGCCGTCTTCGGAGATAAAGAAGCCGGAGCCCTGGGCGGTCGGACGCAGATGATGCGGCCGGCCGTCGGTTTGACCTTTACCGCGGTCGGCGCGATCCTGATTGCGGTTGGGACCGCTCTGGCCGTTCGGACCACCGGGGATCTGGCCGCCGAACTCCTTGAAGAAGCGCTTCAGCGGATGATCGTCAGGCAGTTCATCGAAGCCGCGACCGCCAAAATTGAACGAGAAATTGCTGTTGTCGTCGGAAACCGGTTGGGCGTCGGATTGCACGCGGACCGAAACCACGGCAGGCGACACGGCCGAAACAACATCGGCAAAGCTCGGAGCCTGTGGCGCTGTAACCCTGACCGGTTCAGCAAAGGAGGACATGACCTGGCCGGGAATGCCGGCGAAAAGCATGACGGCCGCAAGGCCAGCCACGGTGGAGGTCTTCAAGACCGTCTTCAGGGAAGGACGTCCAATTGTGCTCATGTTCAAGCTACCTTCTTCTCTTCGTCACTCATGGGCCGGATCGGCCGGCGGGCGGTGGATGAGAGAGATATAGGGAGCTGCACGTTAACTGCAGGTGGCGGACGGATGAATTCTTGGTAATATTTGCCGAAGGAGCCGTTGCCCGGCTATTTCCTCAGAAGCTCGTCGATACGCGCCTGTTCCTCGGCGCTCAGGGCCGCCACCGTGCGCTGGCTCGGCCGGGTGCGGATGAAGACGATAATTGCGCCTGCACCGATCAGCAGCAGCAAACCAGGCGCCGCCCATAGGACGATCGTTTTGGCGCCGAGGCGAGGATTGAGAAGCACGAACTCACCGTAGCGGGATACGACATAGTCGATGACCTGCCGATCCGTGTCGCCATTGGTGATCCGCTCGCGCACGAGAATCCGTAGGTCGCGGGCAAGATCCGCATTGCTGTCGTCGATCGACTGGTTCTGGCAGACCATGCAGCGCAGCTGCGCCGAAATTGCGCGCGCCCTCTGCTCGAGCGCCGGGTCAGCCAGGACCTCGTTTGGGTTGACCGCGAAGGCCGGAAGGGGCCCAAGGAACACGAAAAGAACAAGCAGCAACGTCGCCAGAAGGCCGGGATTTGCCAAGGCAGGCCTTGCTTCTCCTCCCGTCATTCCGCAGCCTCCAGCCTTGGCCGTGCAGCCTTCGCCCGACGGCTCGGTGCGCCGACTCTCAGCCGCCGGTCCGACAGCGAAACAAAGCCGCCGAACATCATGACGAGCGCACCGCCCCATATGCACAGGATGAAGGGCTTCCACCAGATGCGAACAACAATGCCGCCGCCATCCATCGCGTCACCCAGCGAAACGTAGAGCTGGCTTGCGCCGAAGCTCAGTATGCCAGCCTCGGTCGTCGGCATGCGGCGCGCCGTATAGAGCCGCTTCGCCGACCAGACGTCGGCAACCGTCACGCCGCCTCGGGCCACGGTGAAATGGCCGCGGCTTTCGGTATAGTTCGGCCCCACCGCATCGCGCATGCCATCGAAGGTCAGCGAATAACCGCCCGCATCGACGGAGGCGCCAGGCTTCATTTCCACCACCGTCTCGGTGCCGAACGTGGTGGCGGAGACGATCCCAAGCACCGTGACCCCCAGTCCGAAATGACCGATGGCTGCGCCGAAGGCGGAGCGCGGCAGGCCAGCCAGGCGTCTCACCGCGACCGAAAACTTCGCCTTGCCGAAACCGCCGCGATGCCAAAGATCGGCGAGCGCACCGAACATGCCCCAGAAGCCGAGCGCCAGCCCGAAGATCGCCATGACCGGGCCGCCATGCTGGGCGTAATAGAAGGCGAGCCCGGCCAGCAGCGCAAGTCCTGCAAATGCATAGAGACGCTGAAAGGCGCCCAGAAGGTCGCCACGCTTCCAGGCGAGCATCGGGCCAAACGGCACGACGACGAGAAGCGGCAGCATCAGCAGTCCGAAGGTCATGTTGAAGAAGGGCGCGCCGACGGAGATCTTCTCGCCGGTCAGCGTTTCCAGCACCAGCGGATAAAGCGTGCCCGTCAGCACGGTCGCGGTCGCCACCGTCAGGATCAGGTTGTTGAGCACCAGCGCGCCTTCGCGTGAGATCGGCGCGAAGATGCCGCCCGCCTTCAGCATCGGCGCTCGCCAGGCAAACAGGGCGAAGGCGCCGCCGATGAACAGGGCAAGGATGCATAAAATGAAGATGCCGCGCGTCGGATCGGTTGCGAAAGCGTGCACGGAGGTCAGGACGCCGGAGCGCACCAGGAAGGTGCCGAGCAGCGACAGCGAGAAGGTCATGATGGCGAGCAGCACGGTCCAGATCTTCAGCGCCTCGCGTTTTTCCATCACCAGCGCCGAGTGCAGGAGCGCTGTGCCGGCAAGCCAGGGCATGAAGGAGGCGTTCTCGACGGGGTCCCAGAACCACCATCCGCCCCAGCCGAGCTCGTAATAGGCCCAGTAGGAGCCCATGGCGATGCCGGCGGTGAGGCAAGTCCAGGCGGCGAGCGTCCATGGCCGCACCCAGCGCGCCCAGGCGGCATCGATGCGCCCATCGATCAGGGCCGCCACGGCAAAGGAAAATGACACCGAAAAGCCGACATAGCCGAGATAAAGCAGCGGCGGGTGGATGGCGAGGCCCAGGTCCTGCAGCACAGGATTGAGATCCTGCCCTTCGGCCGGCGCCGGGTTGAGGCGCAGGAAGGGGTTGGACGTCAGGAGGATGAAAAACAGAAAAGCCGTGGCGATCCAGGCCTGCACGGCAAGCACATTCGCCTTCAGGGTTTCAGGAAGGTTTCGCCCGAAAACGGCGACCAGAGCGCTGAAAAACGTCAGGATCAGCAGCCAGAGCATCATAGAGCCTTCGTGATTGCCCCAGACGCCGGAATATTTGTAGATCATCGGCATCAGCGAATGGGAGTTTTCCCAGACATTCATCACCGAGAAATCCGAGACCGCATAGGCCCAGGTGAGTGCGCCGAAGGACAAGGTGACCAGCAGAAACAAGGTGAGCGAGCCGGTCGTCGCGAGCGTCATCAGGGCCATGTCGCCCCGCCGAGCACCGATCATCGGCATGACCGACACGATCAGCGCCGTCGCCAGCGCCAGCACCAGGGCATAATGGCCGATCTCGATGATCATCGCGTCGCCACTCCCTTGTCCTGATTGCCCTGAGGCCCTTGGCCTTCCTTCCAGACGCCATCCTTCTTCAGCCGGTCGGCGACTTCCTTGGGCATATAGTTCTCGTCATGCTTGGCCAGCACGCTGTCGGCCACAAAGCCGTGCGTCGCGGCATCGAAGGCACCTTCGGTAACGACGCCCTGCCCTTCACGGAATAGGTCGGGGAGAATGCCCGTATAGGTCACCGGAACATTGCCAGTCCCGTCGGTCACGGTGAAGCTGACCGTCGAACCCTGGCCGCGTTTGACCGAACCTTCCGCCACCAGCCCGCCCAGCCTGATGCGCGTCCCGGGCTTGAGATCGGCCTTGGCGATATCGGCCGGCATGAAGAAATAGGCGACCGATTGGCTGAAGGCAAACATGACCAGCAGCACCGCCGCAATGATGAAGCTCATGCCGCCGCCGATCACCGCCAGGCGCTTCTGTTTGCGGGTCATTGGGTCACTCCCTCGCGATCGGCGCCTTTGACGGCAAGTCCCATCTCCGTCGCCAGGGCAACGAGCTGCTGCCCTTCGCGGCCGGCGGCGGGGAAGCGGGCAAGGCCTTGATCGAGCGCCTCCTGCGCTTTCGGCTTGTCGCCCAGCACCGAATAGGAGCGCACCAGCCGCAGCCAGCCTTCCAGATTGTCGGGATCTTCCTTCAGGCGCGCCGCAAGGCTTTCCACCATGCCGCGGATCATCGTCTGACGGTCGCCCTGCGACATGTCCTGCGCCGCGGCAACGTCCTGCGAGGTCGGGTTGCCGGGTGCCCGGGACGGCGCGTCGGCCGGTTTGGTCTCGCCGCCATTCTTGGCAATATGCTCGTTGAGGAGCGGCATCCACGGCGCATCGGGCGGCGATTTCCCGGCGATTTCCTCAAAAACCGCCTTGGCCTCCGCGGCTCTTCCCGCCTGTTCCAGCCCCAGTCCGAGGTAGAAGCGGGGGCGCGGATTGTCGGGATCGAGCTTTGCCGCCTGTTCGAACGAGGCGCGCGCCTCCTCCGTCACGATCCCGTCGTTCAAGGTCACCAGCGTCTCGCCAAGACCGGACTGGCGCGCAGCATTGGGGCCGAGGATGCGGATCGCGTTGCGGAACGCCATTTCGGCATCGCCGAAGCGCGAGGTGCGGAAATAGATCGGGGCCAGCAGGTCCCATCCGCCACCGTCGTTCGGGTCTTCGGCCAGATGCCGTTCCGCCTTGGCCACCAGAAGTGCCAGATTGCTGCCGGGATCGGCCAGACGCGCTTCGAGCGGCTGGTCCGGCAGACCTGGATTGCCCAGTCCCAAGTAAAGACAGAGCCCCAGCGCCGGCGGCAGCAGGGTGACGATTGCCGTCGCGATCCGATGCCGCACCGGCCCCTGTACGGACGTCGGATCGCCCCCGTCGCCAGCCGCGGCCGCGATCAGCCGGCGGCCGATCTCGGCGCGCGCATATTCGGCCTCTTCCGCGCCGATCAGGCCCTGCGCCCGGTCCCGCTGCAGTTCCTTGAGCTGGTCCCGGTAGACTTCGACCTCACCGGCACGCTTTCCCGAGGCCGCTTGCGACCGTCGCGCCAAAGGCACGAGGAGGCTGGCCGCAACGGCCGCCGTCAGGAGCGCAAGGATAATCCATAATACCATAGGTCCCATTACTTCACTGGGCCGCGCTTTCCAACTGTCGAGCCGGTGTTGACGCGAATTTGAGGCGTTTGGCCGCAAGTGCCGCCGCTGCCGCGTCTCAGGTGAGCGGGGTCCATGTGCCGTCGGGATTGCGGCAGGCCGCGCCGCGGGCGATCATGTCCTTGCCCTTGACGGTTACCGTGTGACGATATTGCCGGCAGTTCTGGGCCCCCACCTGGAAAGGCGCATTGGCAATGACCTCGCCGCCGGCATCATTGCCCTTCCAGGAAATCGCCTGTCCTCCGGCCGTCGCTTCGAGCGCCCGGTATTCCGCTTCGAGCGCCCGCGAACGGTCGCTGCTCGTAAGCTCGGCGCCGCTGCGCCCGACAATGCCGCCCTGCAGCGCCGTAATGTAGGCGGCCGAGGCGGACGGGCGAGGCGAGATGAGGCTGCGCGATCCTCCTGCGGCACCAGAAGCCGTATTGCAGCTCGCCAGCACATGCGCGGCAAGCAGCAGGCAGGTAGTGTTCCGGAAGCTGGCAAATCGCATGGTGGCTCGAACCGGTTTCGGGCGGAAGGTATAAAATGTCCTACCGGCAGAGCTCGCCTTGAGGAGTGGCATCATTATGGCGCCACGCTCAGAAGATAGAAATGCAGCAATCGTTTCATCTCCTTGTATCCGCTCGTCCGGCTAATATCGATTTAGATATGGAAGATATAGCAGGCGATGCACCAGTCCAGCATCTGCCGCAGCAAGTGTGCGTCCGTTGCCCATCAGCCACACATGTCACGCCGCATCCTTGGCCAGTCCGGGCAGCAGCAGCTTTGCCCTCAACCCGCCATGCGTGCCGCGCCCCAGTTCCAGCTGGCCTTGGTATTCGGTGGTGATTTCGCGCACGATCGACAGGCCGAGGCCGGCACCGGGCTTGCTTTCGTCGAGCCTGCGGCCACGCTTCAAGGCTTCCCGGATCTGGTCCGGCTCGAGACCTGGACCGTCATCCTCGATGGTCATTTCGATCCAGTAGCGCCGGGCTGCCTCCGTCTCGTCTCCCGAGGGGGCCGAGGCCGGCGTTGCCGTGATCCAGACACCGGTCTTGCAGAACCGGCTGGCGTTTTCCAGGAGATTGCCGATGGTTTCTTCCACGTCCTGCTGCTCCATGGCGAGCGCCACGATGGCAGGAAAAACCGTGAGGTGAAACTCCTTGTCCGGATTGAGGCGGCGGATCACCCGCACCAGCCGCTCCAGGACCGGCTCGACCTCGGTACGGGCCAGCAGCGATTCCCGCTGGGCGGCAATGCGCGCCCGGTTGAGATAGGATTGCACCTGCGCCTGCATCGCCTCGGCCTGCGAACGCACCAGGTCGGATTGCACCTTGTCCAGCATGCGCGCTTCGTTGAGCAGCACGGCGATCGGGGTCTTCAATGAATGGGCCAGGTTGCCCACCTGCATGCGGGCTCGCTCGACGATGCGCCGATTGCTTTCGATCAGCGCGTTGATGTCGTTGGCAAGAGGCATGATCTCGCGCGGGAATTCACCTTCCAGCCTTTCGGCATCGCCGCGCCTGACCTTGTCCAGCGACCGGCGCGCGGCGTCGAGCGGCTGCAGTCCGTAAAGAATGGCAAGCCCGTTCACCGCCAGGCTCCCGAAACCGAACACCGCCAGCGCAATATAAAGATTGCGCGAGAATGCCTGGATATCGTCCTCGACGACGGAAAGATTACCGGAAACCCGGAAACGTGCTGCCCGTCCCTCGCCGTCGAGCACCACTTCCGTTTCGGCAACCAGGACATGGTTCTTGAACGCATCGGTGGCCGGATAGAACCGCTCATAGCGGTTGTTGAAGGGCACTGTCAGAATGGAAGGAACGCTGATGTTGGATGTGCCGAGCGAGGATGAGGAAAGCGGCGTCGCCGCGAATGTACCGAGCGGCTCGATGATCCAGTACCACCCGGTTTCGGGCTGCGAAAATCGCAGGTCGCCGAGCTGCGGGCTGCCGGAAAGCTTGTTGTCGTCGCCGATCGTGATCGAGTTGATGACATTATAAAGCTGCGCCCGAAGCAGGTCTGTGAAGGCGCGCTCCGCCGATTGCCGGTAGAGCTGCGAAATGACGATCGCGATCACCACCAGGGCAAATGCCGACCAGAGCGTCGCCAGCATCAACACGCGGGCAGTCAGCGATCTTGGACCGATCATCTTGAGTCCCTAGCGCATATCGGCGGGCGCTTGCATTCGGTAGCCCAGGCCCCGCACCGTTTCGATCAGGTCGACGCCGAGCTTCTTGCGCAGCCGGCCGACGAAAACCTCGATCGTATTGGAATCGCGGTCGAAATCCTGGTCGTACATGTGCTCTACCAGTTCCGTGCGGGACACCACCTGCCCCATGTGATGCATGAGATAGGAAAGAAGCCGGAATTCGTGGGAGGTGAGCTTCAGCGGCATGCCGTCGACGCTTGCTTTTGAGGCCTTGGTATCGAGACGAACCGGGCCGCAGACGATTTCGGAGGAGGAATGTCCGGCCGCGCGCCGGATCAGGGCCCGCACCCGCGCAAGCACTTCCTCGACATGAAAGGGCTTGGCGACATAATCGTCGGCGCCGGCGTCGATGCCCGCCACCTTGTCGCTCCACCGGTCGCGGGCTGTCAGCATCAGCACCGGCATGCCCTTGCCACTGGCGCGCCATTTTTCAACCACGGTAATCCCGTCCACCACCGGCAGGCCGATGTCGAGGATCACCGCATCATAGGGCTCGTTATCGCCGAGATAGTGCCCCTCCTCGCCGTCGAAGGCCTGGTCCACCACATAGCCGGCCTCCTTCAGCGCATCCGAAAGCTGCCGGTTGAGGTTGATGTCGTCTTCGACCACGAGGATGCGCATTGAAAGTCCTTTGACACGTTTTGGCGGCGGGAGGAGTCGCCTCGCCTTTTACATCGGCACCCGGACGGTCACCTTGCGTGGCCGCTCGCTGCCGCTGCCCTGCACCAGGACGGTGACGATGCAGGTTTGGCCATCGGAGGATGGCTGAGCGGAAAGCAGCTGCCCCCCGGTCTCGCGCACCACGCGGGAAGCCGCCGAACCGCAATCCCCCGCAACCAGCACGAGATGATCGCGTGTAGGCGCCACAGGCGTCTGCAGGCCCGCGAAACCGGAGAGGCCGGCGGCCAGTATCGCGATGATCGGCAATCGCGCCATGGTTACAAGTTTCCACTCACAAGACGAAAAGGATCATGTCCAAAGCATGTGATGGATTATGTATGCAAAGGCGGCTGAATGGCAAATGAATGCTGGGTAATGCTCCGTCAGCCGGTGGTTTTTCCCCCGATAGCCTCGATGCTGGTCGTGGCGGTCAGGCGGCCATAGATCGCCAGCAACCCGCCCGCAGCGCCCGAAAGCGTCACGGCGATATCGACAAGCTCGCTTTGCGTTTCCGCTCCAAGTTCCACGCCGGTTGCCTGCAGCACAGATGCAAGGATGGCGATCAGCCCGCCCCAGACGGTCTTCGATTGGTACCAGGTTTTGGAACTGTCCATTTTCATATCTCCTTCATGGGTCAAAGGTTGACAGCAAGGGTTGCGGCGATGCCGAGCGGGACCGAATGTCCTATTTGCCGGATGCGCAGCCTGATCTGCCCTCTCGGGCTGCCGAAGTCGCTGATTTCGTCGGCGGCGGCATAGGTGAAGGCGGATCCGGCAACCTCCAGCGACCGTCGGACGTCCTCACCATCCAGAAATTTGAGCCTGTAGCGCTCCTGCGGCTCGTCGAGGGGAATGTCAGCGGCATCCCAGTCATCGGCCTGCAGCCGTCCCCGCCTGACCCAGCTTAGCGAAACATCGCCATTGGCCAGGCGAGAACCCCGAACATGCACCGGCGCGAGGGGCGTTTGCGCCCGCTTCCCACCTGCAAAGGCAAAAGGTCCCGCCCGTCCGCCGGCACTTGCAGCGCTTTCCACCAGCCAGTTGAGGCTGAGGCCGCGCTCGTCGCCGTTGAGGCCGAGCGGAACCACCGCCTCGTCGAGAACCACCACCGCCGCGCCCGCCGCAGCACCGGAAGCCATGGCATCCTCCGTGCCAAAGAGACCGCGCAACAGGTCCGTCAAACGCCAGCGACCGACGGCAATCTCAGCCGCCGATGCAAAGCCGATCACCTCCCAGATGCCGTTCTCGGCCCGTACGGCAAGCCGGTTAGCGCCGTTCAGCACGTCCTGCTGCGAGGCGGAAGACACACCGCCGAAGTAAAGGTCGAGCTCGACAATCCCACCACGGTCGAAACGGCCAAGCACGCCCGGCACCAGCGGCGCGGTCAGCGCACCTATCCTTGCAGGCCTGTCGATTGCGGTGCGGGCGCGGTAACCTTCGCTGCTGCTGGAGGAGGATACCAGCATGCGCCGCCATGGTCGGCAGAAGCCAGCAATGCGGGCCAAATCAGCCGCGTTGCCGGAGCCAAACTGCGGGAGATCGAGGAAATGCAGGATCGGCGAGAAACCGTCCGACGCCGTTCCCCCGCCGCCGTTTCTGAGCTGCAGCGTGCCGTCATACATCCTCGGCGAAAGCGACGCATGTCGACGTGCTTCGATGCGACGCACCGCGCCTTCCTCGACGCGGTCGACGATGAACGTCCCCCCGACCAGCGCGGCCTCCGGCAGAACCAGAGTGACCGCGTCGCCGGGCTCGATTTCGATCTCGCCGGCGCCTAGGGAAAAGGTCAGCATTTGCCGGGCCATCCGTTCTGTGCGAAGCAAGTTTTCGACGCCCGCCAATGCGGTCTCTTCGCTCAGCGTCGCCGGCAGATCGAAGCTCAGAACCCTCTGGCTTGCCGCCTTCACCCGGTGCGATCGAACGCTGGCCTGCTCATAATCGAGAACGGGGTTGCAGGAGGTCAGCACTGCTTCTGCCGGAAAGTCGCTGTCGTGGCCGCGGGTTTCGGACCACAGCGGTTCATCCTCGAGATCCGCCACCACCGTGACCTGCTTCGGCGCAAGGCTGCTGGTCAACCGCGAGCGGAACCGCAATCGGCCGCCCTCCTCCGAGACATCCACTTGAAAGACCTGCAGCAGCGGCTCCAGCAGCGAGCGCGCCGAGTTGAGATCGGCCTGGACATAGCCGAGAAGATCGCCGCTCACCGCCCCCACGTCGAAATCGTCAAAGCCATGATCCGTCAAGATTGCCGCAATGACATCGGCAAGCGTCGCTCCGCCCAGCCGGCCGTTCAGCCAATGGCCGCTGCGCCAATTGTCGCCGTCACTCCAGATGGAAAGATCGTCGGGAAAGGCTGGAGACGGCCGGGCATCCCAGGTCCAAACGAAGATGTGCGACGGGTCCACCATTCCCGAAGGCGCATCCTCTCCCTGCCACCGGTTGTGATGGGCTTCGAGGAAACGGCGCTGCATGCTGTCGGATCGAGCCCCGCAAGAAAAATGGGGAAGACTGCTTTCCGCCGATTTCGGATCCACAAAGACATTTGGCTGATTGGCGCCCTTGTCCACGGCCGGGCAGCCGAGTTCGGTAAACCAGATCGGCTTCATGCCTGGCATCCACGCCGTTGGAGCCGAGGCTTCCGCCCCGCTCGTTCGGTCATGATGCCGGTTGGACCACCAGCCGGCCAGATCCTTGTGGCGGAACACCCAGGGCTTGCCGGCGAGGCCGTCGCTGATCGGTGAGCGGGTCCGCGAAAGGCGGTCGGCTTCGCTGGCATAATACCAGCTGAAACCCTCGCCGGCAGCGACCTGGCCCGCCATGGCGCGGCTGTCGTCGGGCCCTATGAAGCCGTCGGGATTTGGTGCCGCCAGATCGTCGTCGCGCCAGTCGGCGAGCGGCATGTAATTGTCGATGCCGACCGCATCGATGTCCGGCGAGGCCCAGAGTGGGTCGAGATGAAAGAAGACGTTGCCCGAGCCGTCCTGCGGATGATATCCGAAATATTCACTCCAGTCGGCGCCATAGGTCAGCTTCGTGCCCGGCCCGACGACAGCCCTGACATCCCCGGCAAGCGCGATCAACTGCTCCACGAAGGGGAAGTGGCCTTCCTCGTCGCGAAGCTGGGTAAGCCCCTGCAGCTCCGATCCGAGGATGAAGCCGTCGACGCCGCCGGCTTGCTGAACGAGCGCCGCATAATGCATGACCATGCGGCGATAGCCTTCCGCGCCATTGCTGAACGCCTCCACCTGCGCCCGCGCCGCGGCGCTTTTGTCGGCCGTCGCAGGCTGTCCTGGTGCCGGATGACAGGTGATGCGCCCGCGCCAGGGATAGGACGCCTGTTCCGCCCCGCCATAGGGATCCGGCAGGTCGTTCCCGGGAGCGATATCCATCATCACGAAGGGATAAAGATACACTTTCAGGCCGCGCGCCTTGAGGTCGATGATCGCCTGGCGGACGCTGGCATCGCTCGGCGTCCCGCCATAGGCCGGGCCACCCCCTTGCCGGCTCACCAGATGCGCGCCGTTTCGGTCGATGCCGGCCACCGACCATTCAGCCGATTCATCCTCCCGGCTCACGACCTCCACCCCCGGCACGATGCGGCAATGGCCGGCGCGCAGGTCGGTGCCGAACCAGGAAACCACAAGCGCCACCCGCCCCAGATTGGGGCAAAGTGCCTGCAGCTCGTCCAGCGATGCCTGCCAGTCGGTTGCAGCCACCATCGTGTTGCGGTTGAGGATCCGGGCGCTGCCCTTGCCGGTTGTTTCACTGACCGGAACGGTCGAATAGCCGTGTTCGGTGGCGCCGGGAATAATGGTTACCGCGCGGATCTGCTGCTCCAGGGTACCGACTGGCCGAAGCACCTCGAACTGCAGCACCGGGATACGATTGCCGAAGGAGTCGAGCGGCAGCCGCTCGAAAACCACATAGGCGAGCCCGCGATAGGCCGGCGCCCGCCCTTCCCCCTGCTTCGCCTCGATCAGCGGATCGGGCAATTGTTGCTCGTCGCCGCGGTAGACGCGTATTTCCAGGCCCGTCAGATCGAGCTCGCGCCCATCCGCCCAGACCCGCCTGATATGACCGATCGGCCCTTCGCAGAGCCCGATCGCCAGACTGGCGAAGTAGCGAAAACTCTCGACCCTCGGACCCGCCGCCTTGGAACCGGAACGCTCGCGGGTCACCTCTTCCTCAAAGCGGGTCGCCCAGATCAGCGTCCCACCGATGCGGGCCGTGCCATAAACGCGCGTCACAGCCGTCCCCTCGTCGGCTCCCGGAATACGTGCAGTGGCAAGCCTTGCGCCGGAGATCGTCGTGCCGCCGTTGATCAGGGCGCGGTCGACCATGCTGCCAGCAAGGGCACCGGCCGCGCGGCCGACAATCGCGCCCAGAGGTCCGAATACACCGCCAAGCGCCGCACCCGCCGCCTGGAAAAGAAGTGTGGCCATGGGAACCCCTCAACGCAAGCATGGCGGATGCCAATGGATGCGCGCTCAGATTATGTTAGCGTCGGAATGTTCGGGAGCAGAAGCAGAATGCGCCGCGCCAGCCGGCGCGACCGGGTGAGGATAAGCCCCACCGGCCTCGGCAAGGGCCTTGCTCTCGAAAATGGAGGTAATGTTATCCGGCTCAGGCCAATTGGCATTACGCTGATCTTGAGGATAACCCGGACGGGCTGGTCAGTGACCGCCCGGGTCTACTTCAAAGCTTAGCAAACGGTGGGCGGGGTGACAGCCTCGCTCACCACTCCAGAACATAGCTCAGAACCCAATTTTCTTCAAGCTGACGCGGGAAACCGAAACACGCCGGCAATTTTGCGCCGCCATGCGGGCACCAGCACGGAACGGGTTAGGGCCGATTGTTCGTAGGCATGGATAAAACGGTCCGGTCCCACCAGGATGCCCGCATGTTTGGCGGCGCAGTCGGGCCGCCAGCGGAACAGCAGCAGATCTCCCGGCTGCCCGTCCTGCAGTGCTCCCAGCGGCACGAACAGCCTTTGCGCAGCCTCCATCAGCCGGTCATTGCCGCCTCGCTCGGCCCAATCGGCCGCATAAGCCGGCACCGGCTCCGGTTCCCCGCCGTAAAGCTCGCGCCAAATGCCTCGGACCAAGCCGATGCAGTCACAGCCGACGCCCTTCGTGGCGCCCTGATGACGATAGGGCGTGCCGATCCAGCTCTCGGCGATTGCGATGATCCGTTCACCCGAGGCCGTCATTCGAAGATTGGACCGCCGTCATGGACGCGCTCCCCATCCGCGTAAGAATAAGCAAAGTCGGCGCCCGGCACATGCGGAAAGCCGCGAAACTGCAGATGGTTGGCGAACTGCGTCCTGCAGGTCGCAAAGCTCTTGTCGCAACCGGCCGTCACGGTAAAACTCGCACCCACCGCGACCGCCTGGTCGAGCGGCAGCCACATTCTCAGCTCCGCCAATCCGTCCGGACGGTTTTCATGCGCCTCCACGTCGGCCGTCAGTCCGTCTGCGAAAGTCAGGTTGCCTTGTCGAAAGAAACCGCTCCCGGAGCCTGCCAGGCCCGACACGACAAGCCGGCTCTCGTCGATAACCGCAACCACGACGCCGTGGCCGCGCCAGGCGGATAGGTCGACGCCGCAACGGCTGTCGCCGAAACTCGCGTCACAGCGGCGATTGTAGAGTCGTCCCTGCGGCTGGCTCAGCCGATGCGCAAGGCTGCGTAGCTCGGCACGAAACTGCCCGCCCGCCCGCGATACCTCGCCGATCTCCCGCACATTTAGCAGCAGGTGCTGGTCAGGCTGTACCCAGTTGACGAGGAAAAGCTCCACGCGCGCGCCGTCATAGCGACCGGCGGCCAGATCCTCTTCATGGATCGCCACGCTCGAAAAACCGCCGGCAACTTCGTCTGCACTGGCAGAAAGCCCTGCCGCCGCTTCGGCCTCGCTCGCCGAAAATCCGCTGGCGGCCAGGAAGTGCGTACCCGAGAACGTCAGGTCGTGATCGTGTTCGGTGAAACCGAGAACCGTTCCGTCCCGTCGCGTCACCCGCCAGCAATGGCAGGTCGTCGTGGCCTCTTCGGCCAGATGAGCGGCCAGCGCCGCGGGAACCTGTCTCATGTGAGAATCTCCGTCAGCGGAATGCTGGGAATGCGCCCGGCATTGAAATGCGCCAGGTCCACTTCGATCCTGTCGATATCGAAGCGCACCGGCACGTCGAACTCGAAGCCGGCACGGATATCGGCGCCGATCGCGGGAACCTGCCCCGGCGCGAAGGTAAGGATCCCGGTCGCCGGATCGACAACGAAAGCGTCGGCCGGCTGCGCCTCGCCATCGATTGAAACGGTCACGCTGCCGGCGACCGGTTTGGTGATCCGCCGGATCCAGCTGCCATGGCCGTCGCCATAAGTCTTCACCAATTGAAAGGCTGCCGTTCCGCCGTCGCCGGTGCCGATGCGCTGATCGGCAGCGGTCGGCAGATCTACCGGGCCGCAAGATTTCCAGTCGATCGGATCGCGAAAGCGGAAACCGTGCAACTGGCCGCGGCGCGCCTCGAAGAATTCCATCACGGCATAAAGATCGGCGGCCGACTTCACCCCGGATCCGGCATCGTAACTGCGGCGCGAATCCCGCCAGCGCTGGTTGCGGCTCTCGCGTCCGTTCGAAAGGTTGACGACATCCGTGCGCCGCACCGGCCCACCAGTGGCACCCAGCGCCAACCGCAGCGGAAAGCGCACATCGTGAAATCCGCTCATCCTCAAAGCCCCCTTCGGCCGCGCGCGACGCTGCGGGCCAGCATGGCGGAAATCTGCCCTTCGCTCTTGCGGAAGCTCGCCGCATCGCTGGCCGTGACGTTGAAGACAATCGGCGGGGTGGAAGCGCCGCCGGCCGCCGCAACGCCGAGCGACCCGTCCGCTCCGCGTTGCAGCGGCAGGATCGCTTCTGCGCCGGCCTCTCCCATCAGACCCGTGCCGCCGGCCATGGAAAAATAGCTGGGGCTGCGCACCACGCCGCCATCGGCAAAGGCCGTCACCGGAGCGAGAATCCCGCCAACCGCCTTTCCCAGCATGCTTTCCAGCGGTTTCAACCCCGCTGCAAGCGCAATGTCCGTCAGGCGGTTGCCAAGCCCTTTCAGCACGTCTTCGAGACCCTTGCTGCCGGTCGTCGCAGAGCGCAGGGCGCCAGTCAGGGCAGAGCCGAATCGCTGCGACCGGGCCTCGAGATCGGCCATGACGCCAGACAGCGCCGTTGCGCCGGACAGGCTCGCGTCGAAGTCATTCTCGTCCGCATCCATCTTCGTCTCCTTTGTCGGGATAGGCGTCCATCAGCCGGTCGAGTTCCGCCCGCGGCAGCCTGTCCGCGGCAGGTTTCAGACCGCCCGTCATGATGAAGAATTCGAAGGGCGTCAGCGCCCAGAACGCGTGCGGTGGCAGCCGCAGCAGGCACAGGCCCGTATGCATCACCATCTCCCAGGGAAAGGGCATGATACCGGGCATCGCGCCCGCTGCGGCGCTCAAGGGTTTTGCGGCACCTCGCCGCCTGGCGGCGCAAAGGTCGCCTCCATCAGCTCGCCGACGATGCGGGCATAACCGGCGACCCCGTCGTCAATTGACATGGCCGCAACATCGTCGTCGCAGAAAAGATTGCCGCCGCCGCGAAGCCCCGCGCCGATGATGCGGATCATGTCGGCCGCCTTGAGCCGTCCGGATGAAAACCGCTCGGCGAGCCCGTTGAGGTCGCCGGCTGCAAAGGCGGTTTCCAGTTCGGCCAGCGCGCCGAGCGTCAGGCAGAGGATCCGCCGCTCGCCATCGATCACCGCCTCGATTTCGCCGCGCCGGCGGTTGGCCCTTGCGCCGCTCGCCGCCCGCATCACAAGCTCCCGAAGCCGAGGCTGCCGGCCGATTCCAGCGCCAGCTCGAAGCGGATCTCGCCATTATGCTCGCCGGAATATTCCAGCGCGGTAATCTGGAACGGGCCGGTCACGGTGCCGAAGGCGGGCAGAACGATCTGCCAGGCCAGGATGCTGCCGGCAAAGAAGGCCGTCCGCACCGCGACATCGCTCGCCTGGTCTTTAAAAATGCCGTCGCCCGTCAGAGATGCCCGCTGCACGCCGGCGCCGCCCAGAAGTTCGCGCCACCGCCCAGCGCTTTCCGCATCGGTGATGTCGACCGTTTCGGCGTTGAAGGCCAGTCGCTTCGAGCGAAGCCCCGCAACCGTCACCAAGCCATTGCCGCCGTCGATCTTCAGCAGCAGGTCCCTGCCCTTTTGCGCCACCATGATGAAATCCTTTCCTGTTGCCGGCATGCGGCTGTCGCGCTCTGCCAGCGGATGCTAGAGGTTGGAAAAGCCGCTCGATTTTCAAAAAGCTATTTGCTGCATGCCCGACACATGTTCCCTGCGCTCGGCCCGGACGATCGCCGTGCTGTCGATCACCCAGATCATCTCCTGGGGATCAAGCTTCGACATGCTGGGCGTCATGGGTCGCGTCATTGCTCCGGAGCTCGGGCTTGCCAATGAAGTGATCTTCTTCGGCCTGACGATCATGATGCTCGTAATCGCCCTGGCCGGACCGGCCACCGGCAGGCTGCTGGCCCGTCACGGGGCGGCAAAGGTCATGGCCGTGGCCTCGGTCATCTTCGCTGTCGGGCTTCTGCTTCTTGCCGCAGCCGACGGTCTGCTTCTCTATGCTGCCGCCTGGATCATCATCGGCATTGCAGGCGCACTCGGTCTGTCGGCGCCCGCCTATACGGCGGTGGTCGAGCGCGAAGGCCTGAACGGCAAACGCGTCATCGCCATCATGATGCTGTTTACCGGCTTTTCCGCCACGGTCTTCTGGCCCATCCTCGCGCTCCTGAACGAGCTTGTCGGCTGGCGCATGACCTTCGTCGTCTGCGCCGCGCTGCAGATCTTCGTCTGCCTGCCGCTTATTCTCTTCGGCCTGCCGAAGCCGGTCCAAAGCACGGAAAAACTGGATGCAGCTGAGATCTTGCCGGTGCCGTTCACCCAGCCAGAACGCCGCAAGGCGTTCTTCCTCGTCGCTGCAGCGACCACGACCAGTTCCTTTATCGGGTTCGGCCTGTCGCCGTCGCTGCTGGGTCTCCTGCAGGCGGCAGGTGCCTCACCGGCGCTGGCGCTGCAGCTCGGCTCTGCCCGCGGCGCCATCGGCGTCTCGGCGCGTTTCGTCGACATGCTGCTCGGGCGGCGAGGCAATGCGCTCGTCACCACGATCATTGGAACGGTCATGACGCTGGCGAGCTTTGTGTTTGCCGCCTCGCTTGCGTCTTCTGCCGCCGTGCTGATCATCTTCGTGGTTCTCTTCAGTTTCGGCTCCGGCGTCGTCTCGGTTGCCCGCGCCCTGCTGCCGCTGTCGCTGTTTCCGGCCAAGGAGTACGGGCTGCAATCGGCGCGCCTTCTGCTGCCGCAGTACCTGGCCAATGCTGCTGCCCCGGTTATCTTTACGGCGATCATCGATCGGCTTGGCCCCATCGCTGCCCTCGTCACCGGCGCCGCCCTTTCGGCCTTCTCGCTCGGCCTGGTGCTGATGCTGGCTGCGTTGGTCAGAAAAGCGCAGGCGCGCGAGGCCTGAACCTATTCGGTCACCGCCCTCAGCCGCATCTCGACCAGATAGAACTTCGTCTTCGGCTCGCGCCGGCTGCGCATGCCGGTCACCAGCAAACTGACCAGCACTACGCTGCCTAGATCGAAGCTTACATCGTGCAGCAGGTCATGCACGAGCCCGGCAGTCTCCTGCCCCTGACGCCTGCCCTCGCCGTCGGACCAGATCTCCAGCGTCAGCAGATGCTCCGCGCGCCCGTCGCCGTCGGTGGAATAATCGCGTGTGTCGAGATCGCCGAAGGTGATGGCCGGCAATTGCGGGCGCGGCAGCAACCGGTCGCGCACGCCATCCGGGCCGATGATCGCCGACAGCGCCGGGTCGCCCGACAGCCGCTGGTGGAGCGCCTTCAGAAGCGCTTTGGCTGCCGCCGTCATCGGGCTTCCTCCTCGCATTGGCACACCAGATAGCGCGCCGTTTCGTCGGGATCGCGCACCAGCTTGATCGTAAAAATCCTCGCCCCCTTGCGCAGGCGCCGGCCGGCGGCGATCTCCGGGCGATGGGCAAGCCAGATCCGGTGCGTGATCCGGCCCGTTTCGGCCGCCGCCTGTTCCGCCACCACGAAGGACACCGGCTCGATCCGCGCCCAGAGCGATGCGACCACCTCCCAGGTCACCGTGCCGCCGCCCTGTCCGTCCGGCAGGAGCTGCGGCGCTTCCAGGTCGAGCCGTGCAGTCATCTGGCCGGGATCGAAGAAGGTCACCATCAAAGCCTCCGCATCCTGAACGGCGCGATCAGCCGCTCATACCCATCGGGAATGCCGGCCGGCTGCTGATCAGGCGAGACGACGCCGCGGAAGGCGAACATATGGCCGACATGAAGCAGCATGGCCCGCTTCAACGTATCCGGCACGTCGGCGCCCGCCTCGCCGTAACCGGCCTCGAAGTCGATCTCGATGCCGTTTACCGCCTGACCTGGCTGTGGCGCATGTTGCAACCACAGCCGTGCCGGGCGGCCCTGTCCATCGAGCAGATGATCTTCCAGTGAAACTTCAACAGCGGTGCCGTCCGCTTCATAAGTGGTAACAGTCTGAATCGCTTGCACCGGAGACTTGGAGATCCGGATGATGCCGTCCCGTGGCCAGCGGTCGAGATAAAGCCGCCAGGTCTGCCGGATCAGGCAGAGCCCGGTTTCCCGTTCCAGATGCTCGCGGGCCGTCTTGATGAGCGACGCGAGAAGCTCGTCTTCCGCGCTCTGGTCGAGGCGCAGATGCGCCCTCGCTTCGGCAAGCGTTAGCGGCTCCGCAAAAGGCGGAGTGATCATGGCATAGGTCATGGGGATCCTTTCGCAGCGGCAATCTGCAGCCGTCACTCCTCTTCGTCGCGGGAATGACGGCTTCTTGCTCTATTTTAGGAAGAGATGATGCGGCCTAGCTGGCCGCGAACTTCACCAGCTTGATCGCCTCGAAATTCTGAACGCCGCCGCCGACCCGCTTGGTCGTATAGAAAAGCACATAGGGCTTGGCGGTATAGGGATCGCGCAGGATGCGGACGCCAGCCCGGTCGACGACGAGATAGCCGGTGCGGAAATCGCCGAAGGCCAGCGACAGCGAATTGACCGCCACATCCGGCATTTCTTCCGCCTCGGCGATCGGAAAGCCCATCAGCGATGCGGATTGGCCGGCGGTTGCCGGCGGACGCCACAGATAATTGCCGTCGGCATCCTTGAACTTGCGGATGTCGGCCTGCGTCTTGCGGTTCATCATGAAGGTGCCGTTCTGGCGATGGCCGGCCTTCAGCGCATAGATCGCCTCGATCAGCGTGTCGGACGGACCGCTCGCCTTCCAGGCGCCGGCCGCACCGGTGGCAATATAGCCGAGATTGCCCCAGCTCCAGGCGCTGTCGGCGACTGCGGGATAGGAGAGGAAACCCTTGGGCTTGGCCACCCCGTCGCCGCGGATAAAGGCATCGCCCTCCTGTTCGGCAAAAACCAGGTCCACTTCGCCGGCAATCCAGGCCTCGATGTCGACCGCCGCATCGTCGAGCAGCGCCTGCGTCGCCGCAGGCATGGCGTAGAGTTCCATGGTCGGAAAGGCGAGTTCCGCCAGCTGCGCCGAGCTGGTCTGCGGCCGAGCTGCCGTTTCGGCCACCCAGCCGGTCGCCAGACCCGTTGTCGCAAACGGCTTCTTCAGCACGGCCGAAGATACGGTCCGTACGGTGGAAAGCGCCCGCATCGGCGAAATCACCGAAATGCGCCGGCCGATCTCGGTATCGGTTTCCGGCGGCACCAGATAACCGCCGTCTGTCCCGGAGCCCGCCGAAAATGCCTTCGCCTCCAGCTCGCGCAGTCCTGCCTCGTCACCGCGCCGCACATAGGCATCGAAAGCGGTCTTGTGCTCGACGGCCTCCGGGGAAAGCTCGCCGCCGCCACCGCTCCGGCCTGCATCGGATCCAAGCCGCGGCCGGGCCTTCTTCAGCACTATCTGGTCGAGCACCTTCTTCTGCTCGTCGACGGCGCGGTTGATGCGGTCCATCTTGTCGCGCGTCACCACGTCGGCGGAAAGCTTCTGCTCGATTTCGCCAAGCCTTTGGTCATTGACGTCCTTGAAGGCCTCGAAGGCCTCCATGAACTCGTCGAAGGCCGCCGTCACCGTTTCCGGGACCGCCTTGAGCTCCGGGGCCTTGTTCTTTGCCGGCTGCACGTCCGGCGCCGCGCTGCTCATGCCTGCCATTTGCTGCGTCATATCGCTTTTCCTTTGAAGGTTGACCTGATCATCATCTTCGCCGCCCGTCGCATCTGGCGGACAAGCTCGGTTTCTCGGTCCCGGAAGAACCTCGCATTCTTGACATCGGAGACCCGGGCGGATGGCAGCATTGGAAAGGTTACCACCGAAATCTCCCAGAGGTCGGCTTCGAGGATCCGCCGCACGCCGGTCTTGGCATCCGTGCGCGCCTTGACCGTCCTGAAGCCGATCGACAGCCCGTCGAGGGCGCCGGATTTCATCAGCGCCAGGACCTCGCGGGAGCGGGCCACGCCGGGCGACAGCACGCCCTCGACATAAAGCCCGCGCGCATCCTCGCGGATCGTCTTCCAGGCGCCGATCGGCTCGTTGGGGTCGTGCTGGTAGAGCATCCGCACGCCGGGGGCACCGCGACCGGTGAGCGAGTTCAAAAAGGCGCCGCGCTCGATTCTGTCCTTGCCGAGGTCCACCTCGCCGAACACGCTGGCATAGCCTGAAAACACCCCGTCGCCGGTGACGCCCGAAAGTTCCAGATTGGCAAATTTGCGCCCGTTCGGGGTCAAGGCCGGGCGCGGCCCGCGGTAAGCGTGCATCAAGTCTTCTCCTGAATTGCAAAGGAAAGGCGCCGGCTCAGCCGCCGTTGGACGGGCGGGCGCCATAACGATGTGCCAGCCGTGCGAGCACGCCCAGCGCCCACCAGGCGCAGAGGCTGGCGCAAGCCGAGCCTGCCAGCATCATTTCGGGGCCGGACAAAAGGCCGGCAATGCCGAGCCGCGCCTCGAGCCACAGGCCGGTCGGCGCACCGAAGATCAGTCCGCAGCTGATGCCGGTCATGAACCGGCTGGCCGCCTCGCGACGGCTTCTCGGCAGCAGATAGATCAACGAAATACCCGCTCCCGCCGTCGCGCCGAACATCTTCGCCGCCCACACGCCGAGCATGGCGCCGGGATCGTTGCCGAGGTCAGCCATTGTTAATGTCTCTTGTTTATGATGATGGAATGGACGTGCGGAGGCTTTCCCATATGGAGCGGCACGCCTTGCCGCGACATGAGCCTCATCGCGCTGGTCACGGATTCGTATCCCGCTAGAGCGGGACGAGACCGTTTTCTATACATTTCAATGCATTAAGAGGCAGCTTTAGCAGGTTTCTTCTGCAGCCTGAGAAACTGAGTCAACGCGCTGATGCTGGGCAGCGTCTTGCTAGAACCCCGTCAGCGCCGGTCATTCCATGTCGGATGGCGGGTAATCAGCTTCCATCTCTCTCGGGGCCTGACGCCCATGGCGAATGGCCACGATGATTATGCCAGCATCGTCTAACTGATAGTCGATCTGATAGGGAGCCGCGACATAGCGTCTTACGGCTTGGGCACCATCGACAGCGGGCCCGACCTGAGGGTATTCGCCGACGAGCTTGATCGCAGCTCGGATCTGTTGAACAACAGCAAGGGCGACCCGCTTGTCGAACTTTGCAAGATAACCCTGCTCCCGTTTCAAGAAATCCAACGCTCGGTCAGAAAGCCGGATCTTCATTTAAGCGGCATCTTCGCGCGACAGACGTTCAAGCTCTGCAAAGACTTCCTCGGCATCATGGACGCGGCCAGCCTTTACATCCTCCAGGCCCTGCCGAATCTCCAGCAGATCGCTTCCCTCATTGATCAGGTAATATTTCAGCGCCCGGACGATCACCCAGGATCGGCTGCGGTCGGCCGTTTCGGCAATCTTTTCGATATCGGCGAGAATATCCACCGGCAGGCGCAGGGTGATCGGATCGGAAAGCCCGGGCTTGTCGTCGGTCTTCTTATCGGCCATTGGCGCCTCCTTTGTAATACGGCGTATTACAGGATGCGCCGCATCCGTGTCTCGATCAATACCCCACCGCCTCGCGCTTCTCGTCGTCGCTGAGGAAAGTCGCCGCGCCGACCCTTGCCCAGAGCGCTTCGCGCTCCGATGCCAGGCCGGCAATCCTGTCGAGATCCGGCTCCAGCCGCAGCGCCTCGCCATAGCCGTCCGAAAGCCAGCTGGAAAAACTGGCCGCCGTGCGGGCCATCAGCGGCAGCACGGTCAGCCGGTAAAAGGCCCGGTTCGCCTCCTGGTAATTGGCATAGGTATTATCGCCCGGTATGCCGATCAGCATGGGCGGCACGCCGAGACCGAGCGCGATGTCGCGCGCCGCAGCGTTCTTGGCCTCGATGAAATCCATGTCCTTTGGCGAAAGCCCCATGGATTTCCAGTCCAGGCCGCCTTCCAGCAGCAGCGGCCGGCCGGCATTGACGGCGCCGGCATAGCCGGCCTCCAGCTCCTCCTTCAGCCGCTCGTACTGGTCGGCGGATAAATTGCCGCCATCCTTCGGCTGGTAGACCAGCGCGCCGGATGGCCGTGCGGAATTGTCGAGCAGCGCCTTGTTCCATTGCGCCGCGGCATTGTGCAGGTCGAGTGCCGCGCCGGCCGCGCCGAGCGGCGAAAAACCGCAATGGTCGTCGAGCGGGTGAAAAAGCTTCAGATGCAGCAGGCCAGGCCCTTCTGTTTCGGCCGCCAGACGCCGCGTCACCCCGCCGGCGCGGTAATCGTAGCCGGCGATCCAGCCGTCGCGCGCTTCGACAATGCTCACCCGGTCGGGCCGCAGCAGATGCAGTTCGCGCAGCTCCTCGCCCAACACCAGCGGCTCTACATAAGCATTGCCCGACAGCAGAAGATGGCCGTAAAGCATTTCGAAAAAGTCCGGCCCGCCCTGGCGCGCATTCGGCCGGGCCAGCAGCGCCAGCGCCGGATGATCGGCCATTTCGACCGTACCGCTGTAAGCTAGCCAGGGCACGGATGCGGCGGCCTCGGCCACCATGCGGATGGCACGGTGTGCGATCGGGTTCTTCATGAAGCCGGTGCGCGACAGCGCCGCATAGGAGCGGCCGGACCAGTGCGCAGCGCCTTCGGCGGCCACGATCGCAAAGCCTTGCGCCAAGGCCGTGCCCGTCTTGCTTTCGAGCGCCGTTTCGGCGGGCATGGCCTTGCGCCCGCCCGAGGCGAGCCACGGTCGCCGGAATGGAAATCTCATGACGATATCCTTGTGAATGACCGCTGTCTCGGCAGATCGGTGACGGCGGTGGTCTCGGTCCTTCGGGTCCTTCGGCGCCTTCAGGCTTGGCTTGCGAGGCTTTTCCCGTGCAGCGGCGGCTCGATGACGACGGAAGCGGCCGAAGCCGCCAGCGCCTCGTCGAACAGCTTGGCATAGCCCGCCACCAGCGCCGCCCGGTCCGTGCCGTTGATGATCCGGCGTGCGCCCAGCCAGTTTGTCTTGCCCGTCGCGAAATAGTCGTCGAGCCTGCGGCCGGTAAAGCTGCCGGCCCGCATGCCTTCGATCAGGATCGCCACCGCAACATCCATCAGCATGGCGCGCGCCGGATCGGCGACCAGATCCACCCCAGTCAGCTTCGACATCGCCTGGTAATTGCGCTTGTGGGTCAGTTGCACCAGGCCGCGTCCCAGCCAGGTTTTGCCGCTCCCGTCGAAACGCCAATAAGGCGTGCTGACGCTGGGGAGCCGTCCTGCGGCAAAGGCTGCATCCAGCCTTGCCACCGCTGCCGCGTCGGTATTCGCCAGGGTTTCGCGCACCGGCTGCATGGTCGCCGCCGTTTCATGCAAGGCCGTGGCCAGCACATAGGCCAGCGCCTGTCTTTGTCCCTCTGGCAGCCGCTCCTCCCAGCCCTTCAGGATCGCCTCCACACCTTCCACCTGCAGCGCCGTCATCCTGCCCTTGAACAGCTTAGGGCGCAGGATGCGGAACAGGACAACCCGGTCGATCATCATCTTAGACATCCCTTCATCAAGGCCGACCGCAGCGCTGGAACGTTTTCAATCGGTTTAGGAAAAATTGAATCGTTTTAGGCGGTTAGGCGGCTGTTTACTTTTCCGTAAGGCTGTGGAACCAACGGCATTGCGCGACGTTTTTGTCGGCTTTCTTCAGTGAAACAGGAGATCATGATGATGCAGCAGCCGGTGCAGGCCGTTCCTTCCAAGTCGATCCCGCAGCATGTCGTTGAGCGTCTCGAATCCGAATGGAAGCAGATCCGCGACAGTGCCCCGCAGCCGCGCAAGCAAGGCTGAACTTCTGAGGCGAGCCGCGTCAGATCCCTCGCACGCGTGGCTCGCCCGAACCTTCCAGCATCAGCGCCGTCAGCGCCCAGACCAGCGCGTCGAGCCGGTCGGGCGAGCGCCCCGATGAGAGCCCGTCCGGGCCGAAATCGCACATCTGGTCTTCCAGCTCCGTAAACCGCCCGGCATGCGCCACCCGCCCCTGTTCGTAGAGCGCCGCCACCGGCTCGGCGCGCAGGAATTTGCCGCGCGTCGCCCGCACCATGGTGATCGGCAGATTGGCATCCACGCTTTTCAGCATGGCTGAAACCATGTCGCCGCCCTGGTTGACCTCCGCCACCACCCGGTCGGCCTGAAACCTTTGATAGGCCCTGGCGACCGCCTGCGCCCAGCCGGCCGGACTTGCGCCCCCGATCGTACAATCGGCCAGAACCACCGCTCGTCCATTGGGCTCCACCCCGGCAACGACAATGCCGCAGCAGGATGCCTCGCCCGAACCGGCTGGCGGATCAACCGCCACGACAATGCGCCGAAGGGCGCCGGCAAACCGGATCGTGCAGGCTTCCAGATCGGCCCGCCTCCACAAAGCGTCTTCGCGGTCCTCGATCAGTTCGCCGGCCAGTTCCTGGCGTCCCAGCCGGGTGCCGCCATAGCGGGCTTCCAGCGCCTCGATATATCCCGGCGAAAGATTGCCGGCATTGCCCTTCGTGGCAATCTTCACCAGCCGGGTGCCCGGATCGGCGATCAGGCGCTTCAGGATCGGCACCGGCCGCGGCGTGGTCGTCACCAGCTGGCGCGGGTCGACGCCGAGCCGCAGCCCGAACTGCAGCATGTCGAAGGTCTCCTGCGCATGCTTCCATTTGGCCAATTCGTCGCACCAGGCGAAATGAAACTGCGGCCCGCGCAGGCTTTCCGGATCTTCCGAGGAAAAGATCTGCGCCACCGCGCCATTCGGCCAGACCAGCCGTCGCCGCGAAATCTCGAACTCTGGCCGCCTGGTGCGGGCAATCCGACAAATGCCGGAGACACCGTCGATCATCACTTCGCGGGCATCGCCGAGGCTTTCCGCCACCAGTGCGATCCTCAGATCCGACCGATCGCCGTCCGATGCCAGCGCCTGTACCCATTCGGCCCCTGCCCGGGTCTTGCCCGATCCGCGGCCGCCCATGATCAGCCAGGTCCGCCAGTCGCCGGCCGGGGGCTTCTGCTCGCGCCGGCCGTTAAAATCCCATGCCCGTTCGAAGCGGCCGACAAAGCCCGCCTTGAAGCGGATGTCACCGACCTCGATCTCGTCAACTGAACCATCCTTCACCACATCCTTGGCCGCTTCCGGCTCACCGCGGTGCGTCCGCGCCAAAATGCGTCCGGCAGCGGTTTCCTTGACCGGCATGCGATCGGCCTCGTGCTTGCGATCCATTGCGCTCATCTGCCGCTCGTGGGAGCCTTTGAGCTTCGTCGTCTGCTTCTTGAACCGCCTCGCATCGGAAATCCCAACCCGTCGCTCACCCCGAACCTCGCGCCGGACCTGCACCGGGCTGGTCGTCATCTGCACGATCGTTAGGAGCGCCGTCGCGCTTCCAGCGATCGAAGATGGCAGTGGCCTTTTCATTCGCCCGGTCCTCGATCAATTGCAGGAGGCGCGCCTTGGCCTCTTCATATCCACCCTCGTCCGCCGTCTGCTCGGCCTCGAGCTCCCGGTCGCGGGCAAGCTGGCGCTGCAGGCTGTCGACCTTTTCCAGAGTGCGGACGATCAGCGACATGGCATCCGTTGCGGCTTTCACATCGGCGCGGGCGAGCTTGCCCGCCGCTTCGTCGCCATCCGCCAGCACCAGTTCGGCAGCCGTGCGCATCCGCCTGAACGCAGCAAACTGGTCGCGCATTTCCACCGTCATCTCATTGAGCAGGCGCCGCAAGGCTTCGGCGGGCAGCACGGCGCTCTCGGCGGACTTGATCTCCAGAACCAGGCTGCGCGCTTCTTCGGCCAGTCTCCGGTCCTCTTCCGCCGTATGCCCCCGATAAGGGCTGCCGTCGGTCCAGATCTCGAAAAGGCCTGGGTCGAATGTGGCAAAATCGTCCATGATGGCACCCGTGCGAATGCGGCCCTCGATCCGTCGTCCGGATCAAGAGGCGCCGCTGATGATGATGTGATGACGTTGAGCCCGTTGGTCGAGCTGCCGGTTCGAAGCCTGTGCCTTGCACTATCCAGCGGGCCTATCCGCCCCGCACTTCTCCGACTGTGACTTAAACCTATCAAACCACCGTCACGCCGTCAAGGATTATTTTCCTATCTCCAGACGTTTTCTTCTTCGACCATATCCGCCGGCGCTGCAGCCGGCGGAACAAAGCCGGTTGGCCAACGGTTAACGATCCATCTCAGCGAAAGGGCTTCCGCATGGATCTCAGCTCCCAGACCTCCAGCCTTCCCACCTGTTCCGTTTCCCTGTCCATCAACGGCCAAAAGCATGATCTTGAGCTGCACCCCTGGGTGTCGCTGCTCGATCTTCTGCGCGGGCCGCTCGAACTCACCGGCACCAAGAAGGGCTGCGATCACGGTCAATGCGGCGCCTGCACCGTTCTCGTCGACGGCCAGCGGGTTAATTCCTGCCTGAAACTCGCCGTATCGCTGGATGGGTCGGAAATCACCACGATTGAAGGTCTTGGCTCGCCGGAAAACATGCATCCGATGCAGAAGGCCTTTCTGGAGCACGATGCCTATCAGTGTGGATATTGCACGCCCGGGCAGATCTGTTCCGCCGTCGGCCTCGTTGGGGAAGGCCACGCCCATAACCGCGCCGAGATCCGCGAACTGATGAGCGGCAATCTCTGTCGATGCGGCGCCTATACCAATATCGCCGATGCGATCGAGGAGGTCATGGGCGCCGAAGCCGCGAAATCCAACAAGGAGGCCGCAGAATGAGACAATTTTCCTATAGCCGCGCCGAAACCGTGTCGGACGCCGTCGCAGCGCTTGCCTCCAATCCGGAAGCCCAGCTGCTGGCCGGCGGCACCAACCTTGTCGACCTGATGAAGTACAATGTCACCCGCCCCGGCGCGATCGTCGATATCAACCGCCTGCCCTTGAAGGAGATCGAGGATCTGCCGAATGGTGGCCTGCGCATTGGCGCGCTCGCCAGCAATTCCGCAGTCGCTTACGATCCGCGCGTCCAGGAGCGCTATCCGCTGCTGTCCAGCGCCGTCCTTGCCGGTGCATCGGCGCAGCTGCGCAATGCCGCAACAACCGGCGGAAACATCCTGCAGCGTACCCGCTGCTATTATTTCTACGACCCCTCGACGCCCTGCAACAAGCGGGAGCCCGGCTCCGGCTGCGGCGCCATCGGGGGCGTCAATCGCATTCAAGCCATTCTCGGCGCCAGCGACAAGTGCATCGCCGTGCATCCTTCGGACATGTGCGTGGCACTTGCGGCGCTGGATGCCGTGGTCGAGGTCGAGGGTCCCGACGGCAAGCGGGACATCCCTTTCACCGAATTCCATCGCCTGCCAGGCGACCGGCCGGAGAGCGACAACACCATGGCGCGCGGCGAAATGGTCACCGCCATCCGCCTCGAAGGCAATCATTTCGCCAGCCATTACACCTATCTGAAGCTGCGCGACCGGCTGTCTTACGCCTTTGCGCTGGTGTCGGTGGCAGCCGCCATGGAGGTTTCCTCCGATGGCGCCATCGTCGATCTGCGCGTGGCGCTCGGTGGCGTCGCCCACAAGCCCTGGCGCGACAAGCTGGCGGAAGCGGAATTTGCCGGCCAGCCGGCCAATGAGGAAACGTTCCGGCAGGTCGCACGGCGGCTGCTCGCCGGCGCCAAGGGCCAGGGCGAGAACGATTTCAAGATCCCGCTCGCCGAACGATCGATCATCCGCGCCCTGAAGCAGGCGGCCTCCGGGCGCCCGCAGGACCAGAGCGTCAAGGCCATCCAGTAGAAGGAGATCGACCATGCTGAATTCCTCCAAGGTCGTCGGCCTGCCGCTGTCGCGCATAGACGGACCGCTGAAGGTCACCGGCCGCGCCAAATATGCCGCCGAACATTTCGGCCCTGGCATGCTGCAGGGCTATGTGCTGTTTTCCACCATTGCCACCGGCCGCATCGCCGAGATCGATACGAGCGAGGCGGAGCGCTTCCCCGGCGTCGTCAAGGTTTATACCCATGAGAACCGCCCGCCGGCCGCTAAAAAGGACGAGCAATGGAAGGATGAGGTCGCGGTTCCCGGCCACCCCTTCCGGCCGCTTGAAAACGACCGCGTGCTTTACGACGGCCAGCCGATCGCACTTGTCGTTGCCGACAGTTTCGAAGCCGCCCGCGATGCGACCTCTATCATCCGCGTCCGCTACGAGGCCGGCGAGCCGCATACGGATCTGAAGCGCGAGCAGGACAATAGCTATGTGCCGCCGGTGCCGCGCGACAAGCAGATGGCGCCGCCGCCGCCGCGCGGCAATCCGGAAGGCGCCTTCGCCCAGGCGCCGCATCAGATCTCCGCCACCTATTCGCTGGAAGGCGAATATCACAATCCCATGGAGCTGTTCGGCACGACGGTGATTTTCGGCCAGGATGGCGAGCTGACCATCTACGACAAGTCGCAAGGGTCGCAGAACAGCCATGACACGGTCTGCAAGATCTTCGGGCTCGATCCTGAAAAGGTGGTGGCGCATAACGAATTCGTCGGCGGCGCCTTCGGTTCGGGCCTGCGTCCGAAATACCAGCTCTTCTTCGCGGTCATGGCCAGCCTCGACATGAAACGCTCGGTCAAGGTGGAGATGAGCCGGCGCGAAATGTTCTACCTTACCTGGCGTCCAACCAGCATCCAGAACCTGTCGCTGGCCGCCGATGCGGAAGGCCGGCTGCAATCCGTCATGCATCATGCTATGCATGCCACGTCGCAATACGAGGACTACCAGGAGAATGTCGCCAACTGGTCGGGCCTCCTCTACAAATGCGACAACGTCAAGATCACCTACGAGATCACCAAGCTCGACGTCTCCACGCCTGGCGACATGCGCGCACCGGGTGCGGCGACCGGCGTCACGGCGCTCGAAACGGCCATGGACGAACTGGCCTACGAGGTCGGCTTGGATCCGGTCGAGCTGCGCATCCGCAATTTCATCCACCGCGACCAGAACCAGGACAAGGAGATCACCTCCAAGGCCCTGCATGCCTGCTACCGCGAAGGCGCGGCCCGCTTCGGCTGGTCGGAGCGGGTGATGCAGCCGCGTTCGATGCGCGACGGCAATGATCTGGTCGGCTGGGGCATGGCGACCGGGGTCTGGGAAGCCCAGCTGTCACCGGCCGAAGCCCGGGTGCGCCTGTCTTCCGACGGCAAGGTCGTGGTGTCCGCCGCCGCCTCCGATATCGGCACCGGCACTTATACCATCCTCGGCCAGATCGGCGCGGATGCCTTCGACCTGCCGCTCCACGCGGTGAGCGTGAAGATCGGCCAATCCACCCTGCCCAAGACGGCCGTCCAAGGCGGTTCCTGGACGGCGGCCTCCTCCGGCTCGGCCGTGCAGGTCGCATCGAGAATGGTGATTGCGACGCTCCTCAGGCATGCCCAGAAGATGGAGAATTCGCCGCTCGCCAAGGCCACCGAAGAACAGGTCGAGGTGGCCGACGGCCGCCTGGTGCTGGAAGCCAATCATCAGGTGGGGGTGGCTATTTCCGACATCATGGACGCAGCCGGCGTCACCTTTATCGAGGAGAACGGCAAGGTCGAACCGGATCCGTCGATCCAGAAGAAGTTTTCCGCCTATACCCATTCCGGTGTCTTCGTCGAGGTGAAGGTGGACGAAGAACTCTGTCGTCCGCGTGTTACGCGCGTGGTGATCGCCGTCGCGGCCGGCAAGATCCTCAACCCGAAGACGGCCCGCAGCCAGATCCTCGGCGGCGTCGTCATGGGGCTGGGCATGGCTCTCTACGAGGAAGGCCTTGCCGATCACCGCATCGGCCGCATCATGAACCCGAACATCGCCGAATATCACGTCCCCGCCCATGCGGATGTCGAGGATATCGAGGTGATCTTCATCGAGGAGGACGATGACAAGGCGAGCCCGATCGGCGTCAAGGGTCTTGGCGAAATCGGCATTGTCGGCGTCGCGGCCGCCGTGTCCAACGCGATCTTCCACGCCACGGGAAGCCGCATCCGCTCCTTCCCCATCACTCTCGACAAGATCCTGGCCGACAACCTCCTCGAAAGCGAGACAGTGCAATGATCAACCGCATCGATATCAAGCCCTTCCGCTATTCGCCCAATGTCGAAACGATCGAGCCGGACGAGCCGGAAACCGCCCGCGCGCTCGCCGAAACCATGCTGTCGATCTCCGAACAGACCTATGCCAATTCCGGCCACGCCATTCGTTCGGTGCATGCCAAGAGCCACGGCCTGCTGGAAGCACGCTTGGAGGTTCTGGAGGATCTGCCGCCGGAATATGCCCAAGGGCTGTTTGCCGAGCCCGGCGCCTACGGGGCGGTGCTGCGCCTGTCGACCACGCCCGGCGACATTTTGCATGACAGCGTGTCGACCCCGCGTGGAATGGCCATCAAGATCATGGATGTCGCCGGCTCCCGCCTGCCCGGTTCGGAAAATTCCCGCAGCCAGGATTTCATCCTGGTCAACGGCAAGGAGTTCAACTCGCCGAGCGGCAAGGCTTTCCTCAAGAACCTGAAAATGCTGGCGGCCACGACCGACCGCATGGAGGGTGCCAAGGAATTGCTGTCAAAGGCGTTTCGCGGTGTTGAAGCGGCACTCGAGGCAGTCGGCCGCGAAAGTGCGACGCTGAAGTCCATGGGCGGCAATCCCCCCACCCATATTCTCGGCGAAAGCTTTTTCGGCCAGCTTCCCCTGCGCTACGGCGATTACATCGCCAAGATCGCCGTTGTCCCCGCCTCCGACAACCTCACGGCATTGAAGAATATCACGGTCGATACATCGAACGATCACGACGCCATCCGTCATGCAACCGATGATTTCTTCGAGGATCAAACGGCGGTCTGGCACCTGCAGGTGCAGCTCTGCGCCGACCTCGAAAGCATGCCGGTGGAAAGCGTCGAGGCCTGGGACGAAAACAAAAGCCCCTTCGTCACCGTTGCCCGCATCACCGCCGGCCCGCAAACCGCCTGGAGCGAGGAGCGCTCGCAGACGGCGGATGACGGGATGCATTTCTCGCCCTGGAACGGCCTTGTCGTCCACCAGCCCCTTGGCTCGATCATGCGCCTGCGCAAGCTCGCCTACCAGCGCTCGGCCGCCTTCCGGTCGCAGCGCAACCAGACGCCGGTCACTGAGCCGATGACCTGTCCCTTCGAGCATGGGGCAGCGGCATCGGCGGGCCAGTCTTCGCAAGTAGCCCGTCACTGATTCCACCGACCGCTATTGCGGCTATAGCAAGCGCTGTCCGTTCCCGGGCAGCGCTTTTTCACATCGGCCGACCCGGATCACGGCCCATATCAGGAATGGCTTGCTCGGGACCCGCTATTGCTCATACTGCCTCGGTTCCTCATCTTTCCCGGAGCCCTTCATGCCACAGCCGATCTTTGCCGGCCTTTCCGCCTTCCCGCTGACGCCGGCCGACGAGGCGGGGCGCGTCGATGTCGAAGGGCTGCAGCGCCTCCTCGCCCGGCTGGTCGAGGCGGATGTCCAATCCATCGGCCTCCTCGGCAGCACCGGCACCTATATGTATCTGTCGCGTGAGGAGCGGCTCCGGGCGGTGACGGCGGCCGTCGAATGCGTGCAAGGCCGCGTTCCAGTGATTGTCGGCGTCGGCACGCTGCGCACCGACGAGGCCGAGGCGCTGGCCCAAGATGCGGCGGCAGCCGGCGCCGATGCGCTGCTTCTTGCACCGGTTTCCTACACGCCGCTGACGGAAGAGGAGGCTTTTCGCCATTTCGAGGCGGTTGCCACTGCGACCGACCTGCCGCTCTGCATCTACAACAACCCGTCGACCACCCATTTCGCCTTCAGCGACGGGCTGCTTCAGCGCCTCGCCTCAGTGGCCAATATCAAGGCTGTGAAGATGCCGCTGCCGAAGAACATGGAATTCGCCGCCGAGCTGTCGCGCCTGAAGCCGAACCTGCCGGATGGCTTTGCGATCGGCTATAGCGGCGACTGGGGCTGCAGCGACGCGCTGCTTGCCGGCGCCGACTGCTGGTACAGCGTGGTTGCCGGCCTGTTCGCAAAGCCCGCCGCGGCACTCACCAAGGCGGCAATGCAGGGCGATGCGGCGGAAGCGGCGCGGCTGGATGCGCCTTTTATGCCGCTCTGGGATCTGTTCAAGACCTATGGAAGCCTGCGCGTCGTCTATGCCGCGGCGGAACATCTGAAGCTCCTCCATGCCAAGCCCCCTCGCCCGCTGCTGCCGCTGTCGTCCGACATCATGCCGGCGCTGGAGGCAGCGATCGCGGCGCTGGAAGGCTGAAGCTTACGTGCCGCAGAACGTCTGCGTCACCCTTTGGTCCATCTTCGGCGGATCCGTGTAGACGGCAAATTCCGGCCGCTCCTCGAAAGGCTTTTCCAGCGCCTGCAGCAGCCGCTGAAAGAGGCTGAGATCGCCCACCAGCGCCGCTGAAATCGCCTCCTCGATGCGGTGGTTGCGGGGGATGACCGCCGGGTTCACCAGGCGCATGGCGGCTGCCCGCTCTTTTTCCGGGCCCTCTTCCACGGCCAGCCTTTCGCGCCATTTTGCCAGCCATCCGGCAGCCGCAACGGGATCGGCAAAAAGGTCAAGGAAAGCCGCCGTGCGGCCCTCGGCGCAATCGGCTAGCCTGAGGAAGGCAAGCGTGAAATCTGCCCCGCCGTCCTTCATGACGCCCAGCAGCTCCTGCACCAGGTCGCCATCGCCTTCAGCCTCGGTCCTCAGGCCGATCTTCTGCCGGAACACGCTGATCCAAGCTGCCTGGAAGCGCTCGCCGAAGGTTTTGAGAACGGTATTGGCGACTTCCACCGCCTTTTCCTCGTCCGCGTCGAGCAACGGCAGCAGGCATTCGGCCAGCCGCGCCATGTTCCATTGGCCGATGCCTGGCTGGTTGCGATAAGCATAGCGGCCCATCTGGTCGATCGACGAGAATACCTTCATCGGATCGTATTCGTCCAGGAAGGCGCAGGGGCCGAAATCGATGGTTTCGCCGGAAATGGTCATATTATCGGTGTTCATCACGCCGTGGATGAAGCCGATCCCCATCCAGCCGGCAATCAGTTCCGCCTGACGCGATGCGACCGCCTGCAGAAGCGCCGCATAGGGATTGGCCTCGTCCTTCAGCTGCGGATAATGCCGTTCGATAACGTAGTCCGCCAATGTCCTGACGCCGTCATTGTCGCCGCGCGCCGCAAAATACTGGAATGTGCCGACACGCACATGGCTTGCTGCCACCCGCACGAAAACCGCGCCGGGCATCACCTGTTCGCGCTGCACCGCCTCGCCGGTCGCTACTGCGGCCAGGGCGCGCGTCGCCGGGATATTCAGCGCATGCATGGCTTCCGACACGATATATTCGCGCAGAACCGGGCCAAGCGCTGCGCGGCCGTCGCCACGGCGGGAAAAGGGCGTCGGTCCGGCGCCCTTGAGCTGGATGTCGCGGCGGCGCCCCTGGTTGTCGACGACTTCACCGAGCAGGATGGCGCGCCCATCGCCGAGTTGCGGCACGAAATTGCCGAACTGGTGGCCGGCATAGGCCATGGCCAGCGGCATGGCACCGCTGGGTACGACATTGCCGGCGAAGATGGCGGCAAGCCTGGCGGGATCGGAATAATCGGCTTCGACGCCCAGTTCCCTGGCCAACGCTTCGTTGAATTTGAGCAGCACCGGCCCTTCGACGGGTTCGGGATAAACCGAAGCATAAAAACGGTCCGGCAGGCGGGCATAGCTATTGTCGAAATGGAACACGGAAACAACTCCTTGGCCGGTTCTTCGCTTGCGGCCTTTCCGGAATATGGGATGACTTACCACCCCAACAAGCCAAAGCCGCGTTTGTTGCGCCGGCCTCCCGGCTCATGGAGGTCAACCCGGTCCAGATCAGCTGCGCGGGTTGATCAAGGCATCATGCCTTCGTTTTCTGTGCTTGTTGCATTTTAGCTACAGCTTTTTTATGGCGGCACCCTATCTAAGCCTCATCAATCTATGGAGTAAGTGTCATGAAGTCACTTTTCGTTTTCGCCGCAACCGCTGCCATGACGGTTGCTTCCGGTGCCTTTGCCGCTGACGCAGTCGAAGAAATTCCGACAGCGCCGGTTGCAGTAGAAACCGCTTCCGTCTTCACCTGGAGCGGCCCCTATGTCGGTGTGCATGGCGGCTATTCCTGGGGCGAAGGCGAGGCTTCGGCCGGCGGCTTCAGCCTGTCGGACGATTTCGACGGCGGCCGGTTCGGCGGCTTTGTCGGTTATAACTGGCAGTTTGCCAACGGGTTCGTTGCCGGTGTCGAAGGCGACGTGAACTACGATTGGAACGAAAACAGCCTTGGCGGCGGCTTCGAGGCCGAGACCGGCTTTTCCGGCTCCGTTCGCGGCCGTGTCGGCTTTGCCTTCGACCGGGCGCTCATCTATGCGGCCGGCGGCTGGACTGCCACCAATGTCAGCCTCGACGGACCGGTCAGCGACGACGACACGCTGCATGGCTGGACGATCGGTGGCGGCCTCGATTATGCCTTTACCGACAATGTCTTCGGCCGGGTCGAATACCGCTATAACGACTACAGCGACGGCAACCTGGCTGGCTTCGATACAGATTTCGACCAGCACATCGTCAATGTCGGCATGGCAGTAAAATTCTGATCCGCATGCTCCACTCTCCACGGAGGAGAGACGGAAGGTGTGAAATCCTTGGGAAGGTGAGCTTAAGGCTTACCTTCCCAAATCGTACCGCGGCCTTTGTCCCTTGGGACATGATCGCAAAACCACTTTGAGGAACGCCCTAATTTTGAGGGCGCCACCTTCAACCTTCCCTAAGATTTCGCGGTAATGCTAAGGCGATTGCTGTGAGGAAGGGGTCGCATGCGGATACCAGCGTTACGATCTGTCGCGACGACGATCGCCGTCATATTCGGCTTCTGCGCTTTTATCGCCTTGCTAAGCTGGGCCGAGTACTCCGCCTGGAATGCGCAGGTGGCGCGCGTCGAGGGCAGCCTCAAGCAGACCGCCGAGGCGATCGCCCAGCATACGGACGACGTTATCGAAATGTCGCGCCTGCCCCTAGCGGGCTTGATTGCCGAGATCAACGACGAGGTCGGGCATCCGGAAATGCCCACCAAGATCAAGGCCCTGATCACCCGCCAGATGAAGGCCTCTCCGACCCTCGACACACTCTCCTATATCGATGCGGCCGGGCAGATGGTGGCGACCTCCTCGAACAATGCGCCGCCCGGCATGAACTACGCGGACCGTGATTATTTCCGTTTCCATAAGGAAAACCCGTTTCGGCTGCCCGTCGTCGGTAAGCCGATCAAGAGCCGGCTGTCCAATCTTTGGGTCATTCCCATTACCCAAAAGGTCCTGCTGCAGGACGGTTCCTTTGCCGGTACCGTTGTTTCGACTATCCGGGTCAACCACTTCATCAATTTCTTCCGCGGTTTCGATGTCGGAAGCGATGGCGCTTTCCTGCTGGCACGGGGCGACGGGATCGTTCTGGTTCGCGGCCCGATCCAGGAAAGTATGCTCGGCACCAGTCTCGCTGCCGGTGAATTGTTCAGCCGTTACCTGAAGCGCCAAACAGTCGGCGCCTATCATTACACGTCGCCGGTCGACCAGACCGCGAGGTCCGGCGGCTATTACCAGAGCACGCGGACCGGCATTGTCGTGCTTGCCTCTGCCTCCGAGCAGGAGGTTTTTCGCGCCTGGGTGGACACAGCCAGAACCCGCTGGTTCTATGCCTGCATTCTTCTGGGCCTTGCCCTGGTGGCCGCCCTTCTCTGGCAGCGCCAGGCCCGCCTACGGCGTGAAAGCGAAGCGCTGCTGGCGGCGCGCGAAGCGGAATTCCGGCTACTGGCGGAATCGTCCAGTGACGTCATCTCGCGCTTCGATGAAAACGGCATCCGTGAATATGTCTCGCCATCGGCAATGGAGATTCTTGGGCTGGAACCGGAAAGGCTGGTTGGAAGAAGCGTTTATGCGGGCATGGACAAGCTGACCGAAACGCTGGTGCGGGATGCGGCAGAGCGACTGAGGAACGGCTCGACCCAGGAGAAACTGCTCATCAGGCACACCAAACCGGACGGCGAACACGTATGGCTGGAAACGGCACTCAGCAAGCTGCCGGCCAGCCGTGACGCCTCAGCCACTCGGGTCGTGGCGATCACCCGGGATGTCAGCCGCCACAAGAACATGCAGGACGAGCTGGACGTATTGGCCAATACGGACGAACTGACGCGTCTGGCCAATCGGCGCTTCTTCAACACGCGGTTCGAGGAGATGGTGCAGCGGGCCCGCCGCAATGCCACGCCGCTCACACTGCTGATGATCGATGCCGACCGGTTCAAGCTCTTCAACGATACCTATGGCCATGCGGCCGGCGACGATTGCCTCAGACAGATCGCGGCGGTGATCCGCGATTGCGTGCGACGGCCGGGCGATGTCGCGGCCCGCTACGGCGGCGAGGAACTGGCCGTGCTTCTGGCCGATACGGATGAACAGGGCGCGGCCGCGGTCGCTGAAAACATTCGCGCCCGGGTGGAGGGGCTCGCCCTTGCTCATGAGAAAAACCCGCCATCCGGCCGGATGACAGTCAGCATCGGGCTGGCTACGGTTGCGGCTCAGACCGGTTCCGCGATCACCGCGCAGGCACTGTTTGCGCAAGCGGACGAAGCGCTTTACCGCGCCAAGTCTTCCGGCCGCAACCAAATCGTCAGCGCCACCCCGTCCCGCCCTGGCGTTCCGAACCCGGCGGAATAGGTCACGCATGCCGGGCGGCCCGCGACAGCAGCCGCGCTGTGGCCGGGCCGGTCGCCACCACGAACAGGAAGCGGGCGATCTGCATCGTCATCACGAAAGGCACATCGACCTTGGTGGAGGCCGCAATGATCGCCACCGAATCGGCGCCGCCAGGGCTGGTGGCGAGATAAGCCGAGAGCGGGTCGACCCCGGCGAACACGACGAGCACGACGGCAAAGATACCGCATATGCCGATCAGGCTGAGAACCGAGATCAGCACCCGCGGCAGGGTGCTTGCTGCATGGGCGATGACATCGGGCGTGAAGCGCATGCCGATCCCCCAGCCGATCACCGCATAGCTGATGGCCAGAAGCCATGGCGGCAGAACGATCGGCATGATGCCGGAGAGCTTGAGCGCCAGCCCGACGGCAAGCGGCAAAAGCATCGGGCCGCCGGGGATCTTCAGCGCCGCACCGAGCAGCGATACGGCAACCGCAATGGCGACGGTCGCCGACACGGCCAGCCAGGAAACCTCCGGAAACCAGACGATCTGCGATGCCGCCTCGCTCGGCGTCACACCCATGATGCGCGCCACCAGCGTCGCGGCGAGCGCACAGCAGACGACGCGGATATATTGCATGAAGGCAACGAGGCGCATGTCGCCGCCATAGGATTCCGACATCAGCACCATGACCGAGGCGGCGCCTGGTGACGAGCCCCAGATCGCCGTCGTGCCGGGAAAGATGTTGGCGCGCGCCATCAGCCATCCCAGAGCTGCGGCGGCGATAGCAGTCGACAATACACCGACCACGAAGATCGGCCATTGTTCGGCAATCTCCTGGAACACCGTGGGCGGCAGGCTCGTGGAGATCATCAGCCCCACGACACCCTGGGCGATGATGAAGCCCGACCTGGGCGTCGCGACGCTGCCCCCGGCGACAGCCATGAGAACCGCCACCGCCATCGGTCCGAGCAGCAGGGCTGCCGGCAGATGCAGCCATTCCAGCGCCGCCGCCAGGATAAACGAGCCAATGACCAGGCCGATCCACCGCAGCCAGACCGGCTGCGACGACAGGAAGCCTGATCCAGGCTCCGGGGATTGTTCAGCCAAAATTCAGTTCTCCCGCCCGAACAATGCGGGAAATCCGCGGAAAGACCTTGTTGATAGCCATCTGGTGCAGGTCCTCCGAGACGCTGGTGCAGGCGTCTTCCACAACGATCATGTTATAGCCATGCTCCCAGCCGCTGCGCAGCGTTGATTCCACTCCGAAATTGGTGGCGATGCCGCCCAGTACGATCGTGTCGATGCCGCGCCGGCGCAGCTTCACATCGAGGTCGGTGCCGTGGAAGGCACCCCATTGATGCTTGGTTACCAGCAGGTCGCCCGGCTCGACCAGGCCTTCCGCCAGATCCGCCCAATCGTCGGGGCGCTCGCCTCGCGGCATAGCGGCATCCACCTGCCCCCGGGGCGCATCGCCGAAATCCGCACCGAAATCGACATTGACAAGCACCACAACTGCACCCGCGGCGCGAAACCAGGCGGCGAGCGAGCTGCCTGTCTGCAGCACCTGCGTGGTGGAATAAGGGGCCGTATCCATCGACAGAATACCGTTCTGGAGGTCTATCAGAACCAATGCGGTCTTCTTGCAATCCAGTGAGATCATCGGAAAAATACCCGTGCTTGAAATGGGCGCCAGAGCGGCGCTTGCGGCTTCAATGTCAATATGCGAGGGATGCCTCGCAAAACTTACTTGAGGATGTCCTCGCAGATGTCAATGGTATCTTCGATCAAAGCCGTGCTTCCGAAGCGCCGGCGTGGCTTCGATCGGGTTGAGGCCATCCTCAATACCGGCATCACGCTGTTTGCCGAACGCGACTATGCCACCGTGACCATGACGGAAATCGCAGCACGATCGGCAACCGCAATCGGCTCCCTGTACCGCTTCTTTCCCACCAAGGAAGCGCTCGCGGCTGCCATTCTCGATCGCTACGGCACCCTGTTAATTGGCGCACTCGACCAGGTCGTGGCGGGGGTCGAGGGCATGACGGCCGCCCAGGTGGCGGATGCCGTCGTCAGCCTGATGCGCGACCTCAAGCATGAAAGAGCCGCCGCACTGGCACTGATCGGAGTGCAGAAGAACGGATCCGCCATTCGCTTGGCCCTACAGACAGACATGATCGCGCGGCTGACGGCCATCCTGAAGGCCCGCAGCCCGGCGCCTGCCTCAACCTCCATGGAAGCCCAGGCCTGGCTGCTTCTTTACACCTTGAAGGCGATCCGCAGCCTTGATCAGGACCGGCCGGATCTGGCAGCCGAAGTGGAAGCCGACGGGCGCCGCCTGATCGAATTCTATATTGGTCGGGCCTGGAGCGGCCAAAGCCAGAGTGGGGCTGAAGACGGTCAGGCGGCCGTTCGCTCCGGGCTGTAGCCCGCCTCGCGGATCGCCTCTTCCGCCTTGGCGGCGTCACCCTCGACCGTCACCCGATGGGCGGCAAGATCGACCGTGACGGCCGCGCCCGGCAAGGCTTCTTCGAGCGCCATGCGGATGGTCTTTTCGCAATGGCCGCAGGTCATGTCGGTCACGTCGAATATGGCTGTCATGTCAGTCTCCTTCTTTCGTTTTGTGTAACCGGTCAGAGCGCGACCGGCCAATGATCGTTCAAGAAGCGCCCGCGGCGGAGCTGTCGCCCGCTAGATCATCGAGGATCGGGCAGTCCGGCCTTTCATTGCCGCTGCAGCAATGGGCGAGATGCTTGAGAGTCTTTACCATGCCCTGCATTTCGGCGATCCGCCGTTCCAAGTCGCCGATATGGGCCGTCGCCACGCGCCTGACGGCGGCGCTCTCGCGGCTCTTGTCCTGCCACAGCTTCAGCAGCGTTTCGGTTTCCTCCAGCGAAAAGCCGAGCGAGCGGGCCCGCTTGATGAACCGCAGCACATGCACTTCCGCCTCGCCATAGACGCGGTAATTGTTGCCGGTGCGGGCGGCGGGTCGGATCAGCCCGATTTCTTCGTAATAACGAATCATCTTGGCCGAAACGCCGGACGCCTCGGATGCCTGGCCGATATTCATGACAAGCTTGCTCCTACCTTCATCCGCTTCAGCCTCAGGGCATTGCCGAGCACGAAGACACTCGACAAGGCCATGGCGCCGGCGCCGATCATCGGCGATAGCGAAAGGCCGAAGCCCGGATAAAGCATGCCGGCCGCCACCGGGATCAAGGCGACGTTGTAGCCGAAGGCCCAGAACAGGTTCTGCCTGATATTGCGCATGGTGGCACGGCTGACGGCAATGGCCGAAACGACGCCGGTCAATTCTCCGCCGACCAGAACCACATCGGCGCTTTCGATCGCTACATCGATGCCCGTGCCGATGGCAATGCCGACATCCGCTTCAGCCAATGCCGGTGCGTCATTGATGCCATCGCCGACAAAGGCGATCTTCCTGCCGCTCTTGTGAAAGTCCCGGATCGCCTGCAATTTTCCTTCCGGCAGCACTTCGGCCACCACATCGGCGATACCGACCTGGCTGGCGACCGCCTCTGCCGTGCGGCGATTGTCGCCCGTTACCATGGCGATCTGGATGCCCATCGCCCTCAGCACGCCGATCGCCTGCCGGCTGGAAGGTTTAAGGGGATCCGCCACGGCGATCACCGCCGCCAGCCTGCCGTCGACGGCTGCGTATAACGGCGTCTTGCCTTCGTCGGCCAGCCGGCTTGCGGCTCCGGCAAAGACGTCGACCGAAAGGCCGAGCTTGTGCATGAAGCGCTCAGACCCCACAGCAAGCTTGCGGCCCTCCACCATGGCTTCGGTCCCGTAGCCGGTGACGGAGTCAAACGCTTCCGCCTTCGACACATCCAGCCCCCTCGCCTCTGCGGCCTTGACGATAGCTCGGGCTATCGGGTGCTCCGACTGCGCCTCGACGCTTGCGACCCATGCCAGCACATCCGTTTCGACAAAACCGTCCGCCACATGGAAATCGGTGAGTTCGGCCCGGCCCTGGGTCACGGTGCCGGTCTTGTCGACCACCACCAAATCGACATCGGACAGGCTCTGCAGGGCCGCCCCCTGCCGAAGCAGGACGCCAAGCTCGGCGGCGCGGCCGGCGCCGACGACAATCGAGACGGGAACCGCAAGCCCCATTGCGCAGGGGCAGGCAATAATCAGCACCGCCACCGCATTGACCAGCGCATGGCTGAGCCGCGGCTCTGGTCCAACCAGATACCAAACGCCAAAGGTTATGACGGCAAGCACGAGCACCGCCGGCACGAACCAAGCCGTGACCCGATCAACCAATGTCTGGATCGGCAGCTTTGCCCCCTGCGCCTGCTCCACCATGCGAATGATGCCGGCAAGCATGGTATCGCGGCCGACCTTTTCGGCGCGAAAACGAAAGGAGCCGGTGCCATTGATCGTGCCGCCGATAACAGTGGCCTCGGAACGCTTCTCGACCGGCAGGGGCTCGCCGGAAATCATCGATTCGTCGACATGGGACTGGCCGTCGAGCAGCCTGCCATCGACCGGGATCCGTTCACCCGGGCGAATGACGATAATATCGCCGGCCAAGACCTGCTCGATTGGCAGGTCGATCACCTTTCCATCGCGCTCCACCCGCGCCGTCTTTGCCTGCAGGCCGGCCAGTTTCTGGATCGCCTCGCCGGTGCGTCCCGTGGCGCGGGCTTCCATGAGCCGCCCGAAGAGGACCAGCACAACGATGACCGAGGCCGCCTCGTAATACACGAAACGAGCCGTTTCCGGCAGGAGATGCGGCAAGAAGGTCGTCACCAGCGAATAGCCGTAGGAGGCGAGGACGCCGACCGCCACCAGGGAGTTCATTTCGGGGTGGCCACGCAGCAGGGCCGGCAGGCCAGCCTTGAGGAAGCGCCGGCCGGGCCAGAAGATCACTGCCGTCGCCAGCAGAAAATAGAGATAATAGAGGTTCTGCGGCGCGACGCGCGCCATCAGCCAGTGGTGGAACGGCGCATAGACGTGGCCGGTCATTTCCAGCACCAGGAGCGGCAGGGTCAGCATAGCGGCAATAGCGAGATCGTGCTTCAGCACCCGTTCCTCGTCGGCATGGCTGTGCATATACGGGCTCTGATGGTTATGGGAGTGGGCGTCATCCACGGCATGCTGGCTGTGTAGCCAACCGTTAGCGGCAGGCTCCGTGACCTCATCGGCCCGCGCATGATCATCAACCGGAGGGGCGGCAGAAGAGGTCATGCCGGCGTCGCGCAGCGCATTCTGCATCGCACCTTGCGGGATCTCGTAGCCGAGCTTCCGGATAGTCTTTTCCAGAGCTTCCGGATCGAATTCCGTGCCGCTTTCCACGGTCAGCTTCTTTGTGGCGAAATTGACCGCGCTGCTTTTCACTCCAGCGAGCTTTGCAGCCCCCATTTCAACGCGGCGCACGCAGGAGGCGCAGGTCATGCCCTCAACGGGAATGGTCAGTTGGACCGTGTCCTCACCCGAAATTTTCAGCGTCTCGTTCATGGCAGGATCTCGCTTTCCCGCCTCATGTAGGGCTTCCCACCATGGGAAGGTCAAGGGCACGAGCGAGTTTACCGATAGACTTCTCGGCGGTTTCCGATCCTGACGATCAGGATCCGGACCACGTCGTCCTGGATGTCAGCCACAATACGCCAGTCTCCGACGCGATATTTCCAAAAACTTTCCGAACACCGGCCCATGCAGCGCCTCGCCGAGCGATCGCGGATCGTCGAGCTTGCCAAGTCGCTCATGGAGAAATTTCAATACGCGCTTGGAATTCTCACTGCTCAGCCTGGAGAGATCGCGCTCCGCCTCCCGCTGCAGCTCAATCTTCCAGGCCATATTTTTTCATGACATCAGCAAGTGGGATCGTGTCGCTCTCGCCGCGTTGCAAGCTGTCGAGACGCTGCTCCGCCAGATAATAATCCTCAAGGTCGTCAAGATGGGCGAGTATCGCCTCGCGGGCATAGAAGCTCTTGCTCCGTCCCGTCAACTTAGCAAGATCGTCCAGGCGCTGTTCAATTTCCTGCGGCAAATTTAAAGCCAACATTACCAAATCTCCGACGCCTTAAACTATAGCACCAAGGCCCGCCCGCAGCCAAGCCTAGCGCCGCACCTCGCCGACCCGCAGCGGCCAGTCGACCAGATAATCCTCGAAATCCTCGACATCCACTTCCGTCTCGCTGACGGTGCGGCCCCGGGCCGAAATGCCCGCCTGGTGCACGGTCTCCGGACTGCCCGAGACCAGCGGATGCCACCAGTACAGGTCCACGCCATCGCGCACGAGACGGTAGCCGCAGGTCGGCGGCAGCCAGCCGATGTCGTTCACCTCGGCAGGCGTCAGCTGGATGCAGTCGGGCACGATCGCCTGACGGTTGGGATAATCCGTGCAGCGACAGCTCGTACCATCGAGCAGCCGGCAGGCCACCGACGTAAAGACCACCTCGCCGCTGTCCCAGTCCTCGAGCTTGTTCAGGCAGCAGAGGCCGCAGCCGTCGCACAGGCTTTCCCATTCCGTCGGGCTCATCTCGTCGAGCCGCTTGGTCTTCCAGAAAGGTTCGTCGGTCATTATTCCGTATCACTTCTGCGGCACCTTGAAACCCATCGTCCAAGCCGCATTGTATCTCTCGCGATTTAGGGATCGCACTTCAACCATTTGTCAGCTAATGCTGAATAACGGTGGGATTCAGGCTCTTGATCCTTTCGCGGATCGGCGTCAACTATATCCCCACCAGTGGACAAAGGGAATTCAGCGTTGCAGGACGAGCCCCATCCATCCGACGACCGGCCTCCGGGGCGGCAGCGCCGGAAGCGCCACATCTTGCTGCGGGTCGATTCCTGGATCGATTCGACCATCTGGAACCTGGGTTTCCGGCTCGCCGAAATCTGGGAAGACATCACCATCTTCTTCCGCAGGTTCCGCGTCCGCGGCTGGAAAAGGCTGGGCTTCGAGATCGCCGGCGAAGCGATGACATTGGGCACGGCCGGTTTCGTCCTGCTTCTGGCGCTCGCCCTGCCTTCCTTTGAGGCAACCAAAGAAGATTGGCGCAATCGTGGCGACTTCGCCGTCACCTTCCTGGATCGCTATGGCAATGTGATCGGCCACAGGGGCATCATCCACGAGGATTCGGTGCCGATCGATCAATTGCCGGACCATCTCATCAAGGCCGTGCTGGCGACCGAAGACCGGCGCTTCTTCGACCATTTCGGCATCGATTTCCTCGGCCTGGTGCGCGCCATGAGCGAAAACGCCAAGGCCGGCGGCGTCGTCCAGGGCGGCTCGACGCTGACCCAGCAGCTCGCCAAGAACCTGTTCCTGTCCAACGAGCGGTCGATCGAACGCAAGATCAAGGAGGCCTTCCTCGCCGTCTGGCTGGAAGCCAACCTGTCGAAAAAGGAAATCCTGTCGCTTTATCTCGACCGCGCCTATATGGGCGGGGGCACGTTCGGGGCGGCGGCGGCGGCGCAATTCTATTTCGGCAAGAATATTTCTGAAGTGAACCTCGCCGAATCCGCCATGCTGGCCGGCCTATTCAAGGCGCCGGCGAAATATGCCCCGCATGTCAACCTGCCGGCGGCCCGCGCGCGTGCCAATGAAGTGTTGACCAATCTGGTGCAAAGCAATCTGATGTCGGAAGGCCAGGTGATCGCCGCGCGCCGCAATCCGGCAACCGTGGTCGACCGCGCCGAGGTCAAGGCACCCGACTATTTCCTCGACTGGGCCTTTGACGAAGTGCAGCGGCTGGCATTGGCCGGCAAGTTCCGCGATCATTCCGTCGTAGTGCGCACCACGATCGACATGGGCCTGCAGCAGGCGGCGGAATCAGCCATGGAAACCAGCTTGCGGGAATATGGCGAAACCTACAAGGTCAAGCAGGGATCGATCGTGATGATCGAGAACGGCGGCGGCGTGCGTGCCATGGTCGGCGGCCGGGACTATGGCGAAAGCCAGTTCAACCGTGCCACGAAGGCGCTGCGCCAGCCGGGCTCGTCCTTCAAGCTTTATACCTATGCCGCCGCCATGGAGCATGGCATGAAGCCGGAAACGACGATTTCCGATGCGCCGATCACTTGGCGCGGCTGGTCGCCGCAGAATTATGCCCGCTCCTACAAGGGCAAGGTGACGCTGCTGTCCGCCATGGCCCAGTCGCTCAACACCGTGCCGGTGCGGCTTGCCAAGGATGTTCTGGGCACCGACGTGATCGTCAAGACCGCCAAGGCTTTCGGGGTCGAAACGCCGCTCAGGAGCGACAAGACAATCCCGCTCGGCACATCGGAAGTGACCGTCATGGACCAGGCGACCGCCTATGCGGTCATGCCGGCGGGCGGGCTGCAGTCGCGCCGCCACGGCGTCGAACAGGTGCTCGGCTATGGCGGCGAGGTGCTTTACGATTTCAACCGCGACGAACTGCCGGCCAAGCGGGTGCTTTCGGAACAGGCGACGTCGTCGATGAACCGCATCCTGACGCAGATCCCGGTGATCGGTACGGCCAAGAAGGCGGCGCTCGACCACGGCATCGTTACCGGCGGCAAGACCGGCACGTCGCAGAGCTACCGCGATGCCTGGTTCATCGGCTTTACCGGCAATTACACGACCGCCGTCTGGTTCGGCAATGACGACTTCACGTCCATGGACAACATGACCGGCGGGGCGCTGCCGGCCATGACCTTCAAGCCGCTGATGGATTACGCCCATCAGGGGATCGAGCTGCGGGCCATTCCAGGGATCGAGAACCCGCTGCCGGGCGATCCCAAGACGGGTCCGAAAACGGCCCCCAAGACCGGCGACGTCGTCGCCCAGAAGAAGGAAGGCGGCGACAACCTAATTGCCGCACCGGTGCGGCCGCGTTCCCTGTCTGCCGAGTCGACGCGGCTTCTCAAGCAGGTGGCGGAAAAGCTTAAAAATGCCGGAGCGCTGCCGGTGCCCGCCCCGAAGATCGCTCAGGCGACCATTACGGAGGCCGACAGCCAAACTGTGAGCGCAGCCGAACCCAATGCAGTGGTCGTGCCGGTCAGAAACGAGGCGAGACGCTAAGGCGTCCCCCTGTCCGAAGGCTCAGGCGGCGCGCGGCTGGATCCGATCGAGTTCCTCGCCGAGCTCGCGACGGCGTTGGAGGAGATCGTAATCCGCCTGCAGCCCCAGGAAGAAGCCCTCGGACAGGTTGAAATAGCGGGCCAGCCGCAAGTCGGTATCTGCGGTGATGGCGCGTTTGCCCAGCACGATCTCGTTGATACGGCGCGGCGGCACGCTCAGCGCGCGTGCCAGGCCGTTCTGGGTCAGCCCCAGGGGACGGAGAAACTCCTCCATCAGGATCTCGCCTGGATGGGGGTTGGGGAGCCAGTCTGGCTCAGTCGTGATAGTCGACGATTTCGACATGAGCGGGGCCTCCATCGGTCGAGATAAAACAAATACGCCACTGATCGTTTATGCGGATCGAGAGCTGCCCGCTCCGCCCTCCCTTCAGCGCTTCAAGCCGGTTCGCGGGCGGCACTCTGAGATCGGCGGGCGTGCGAGCCTGATTGAGCATTCTGAGCTTTCGCAGCGCCACGGGCTGAATATCCGCCGGAAGCTTGCGGCTTCGCTGACCGGACCATATCCGCTCAGCCTCTCGATCGGCAAAACCTCTGATCATGTCTAACTATAACGCCATCCGTTATAGCCAGCAATGGGTTGCCAGTTTCCGTCCTGAGCCCGTTCCTTCTCGCGGGAATCAATGGTAATCGTCGCTATCTCTATTGCCGAAGGCCAAAGCCTACCGTGTTCCGTGTTCCCCTTCTCATCGCCATCGCCCTTGTGATCGCCTTTGGCGGCGGGATCTGGTCGACGCTTGCAGCCCTCAACGCCACGACCGGCTTCGGCGCCATCAAGCTCGGCGCCTGGGAGGCTTTTCCGGACGCCCAGACGGCGATTGCCGACCCTTACGCCAAATCGCACCGCGCCAATGCCGGAAGGCTGCTTTATGCCAATGCGGAAGGGTTGGCCTTTACCGCAACGGTCGACGATACGGGTGAAAGGCTTTTCGGCAACTGCACCTATACGATCACCGGCCATACGCCGCCGGCCCGCTTCTGGACGCTGTTTGCCGCAGGTCCAGGCGCCCCGGCACCGTCGATCCAGTCGGACCTGCCGACGGCTGTCAACTCCCGCACCGTGCTTCACGATGCCGATGGCGGTTTCCGGATCGGGCTTGGACGAAATGCGATTGCCGGGAACTGGCTGGCCGTCCCCGATGAGAGTACCTTCCGGCTGACGCTGACGCTTCTCGACACGCCGACCGCCGGCAGTTCGGGGCTGATCGATCTCTCGATGCCGAGCATCACGAAGACCGGATGCGGCAATGTCTAGACGTTACGCGCTGCAGATCCTCATGGCCGTCGTCATCGGGCTGATCGGGGCAGCACTGCTGCATCTCGTGATCGTCCTTCTGCTGCCGCAGTTCAGCGAGCGCGACGCCTATACGCGGGTTCTGGCCGAAGGGGAAATCCACCGCTTCTACCGGCTCGGGGAGACACCGGACCGAGCCGGCCTCGTCAAGGACGACCCCTTCGTGGAAGTGGCGGTCTGCGCCTTCGACCTCAGCGAAAGCCCGGTGAGGCTTTTAGGCGCCAGCGCCGGTGTGCCTTTCTGGTCGATCGGCGTCTATGACAGCTCATCCAATGAGGTTTTCAGCATCAATGACCGCACATCGGCGGGAGGCGCCCTGGACGTAGTGATCGCGACGCCGATGCAGCTGACCCTGATGCGCAAGAACCTGCCGGCACCGATCGCCAAATCCATTCTCGTGGAAAGCGCGGCGGCACAGGGCTATGTCGTGCTTCGCGGCTTGGCGCCGCAGCGCAGCTTCGTGGAAGGCGTGTCGCAGTTTCTCGGTCAGTCGACCTGCACGCCATTCGAATGGCGATCCCGCAGCCGGTTCTGACCTTCAGCACGACGACGACGCTTAGACCGCCTGGCTTTCCGGCTGACGATCCATGGGCTCGCCATAGCGTTCATAGCGCACGCCGGTGAAGAAAACGATCTCGCCGGTTTCCGCGGCTTTTTCACCCAGCCGCACCTGCGGCTTGCGGGAACGCTGATCGCGCCATTTATTCAAAACAACTATCTCTGCCATGCTCGTCTCCGTTGAACGAATTCGAGACGGATGAAGACGGATCGATCTCACCCTGCCCTTTTCAAATGGGCTGGCGCGTCCCTCGGGCTCAAACCGGGGGCATTCGCGCTTTTCTCGTCAGCGCTTTCTTCGCAAAGCGCAGCGACATTTCGCATTCACTACGGTACATTCGGACTGGTCGGGGCCGGATGGCTCAAACGCTGAACCATCCGGTACTGAACATCCGGCAGATACGCACCGGTTTACCTGGACAATTCAGCCAGAGCAGAGTTAACAATTCACTAATTCTAATATACAACTTGCCATTGATACTTGTTGGTATCCGTCCGCAAAACGCAGGGACGTTGAAGACTGTGCAGTCCACGCCGCTGCTCCGGCAGGTTGTAGTTTCTTAATGAAACACAGTGACCTGCAAGAAATCATCGGCGTGTCAAAACGCTTCGTTTTCACCAAGCATTAACCTTCCAAGGGTTAGCATCCGGTTAAACCAAAAGCGACGTCGACGGTGTGAAGCGTAGCGCTTGCCAGCTGTCGTTTCGCTGCCGGGAGTTTCCCAGGTCGAGGTATGATGAAGGCATCGGTCGGCGTTCCGCCAATCCGGCTCCTTCCGGCATCCCAAACTTGTTTTGCGTATTGTGAGTTGTCCGTAATGAACGAGTTCCGAGACCTTGAAAGGCCGCAGGCCATGCGCAAGAAGGATGTGGTGCTGATGGCCACGGTGACGAGTTTCGAAGGTCTTCCGCATCCGTCGCGGTCGGAGCTTCGACAGTTCGCCGAGCTTTTCGCGCCGCTCTTTAATGCATCCTCCGAGGAAGCCCGACGCCAGGCGGTTGCAGCCCTATCGCAGTCTCGGAACGTGCCGCCCGCGGTTGCCTTCTTCATTGCCAGCCAGCCGATTGCCGTTGCGGCACCCTTCCTGATTTCCTCGCCCTGCCTGTCCAACGAGGCGCTGATCACAATTGCCCGCAGCCAGGGCATCGACCATGCGCATGCCATCGCCCGCCGCGAATCGCTTTCGCCCATCGTCGTCGACGCGCTGGTCGGGCTCCGGTACGACCAGAGTATCCGGCGCGCCGATCCCACCGATCAACAAGCAGCTGCCGAGCCGCCTGCGGTTGAGGTTGCGGCGCCGTCCGCCGGCGAAACCGAACGGCAGTCGCGCGAAGATCAGCTTCGCCGGCGCATCAAGCTTCTCGCCGGTCATGTGGAACGGGCGGAAAACGACCGGCTTGGCTTGCGGAGCATATCGACTATCCAGGCGGCACTGCTAGTGCGCTTTGCCCGCAGCCGGGAAGCCGGTCTTTTCGCCAGCGTCCTCGCCGATGCGCTGTCTGCCAGCCGGTGGCTTTCCGAGCGGATCATGCTCGATATTTCCGGCCAGCAACTGGCGACGACGCTGAAGGGTCTCGGCCTCGAAATACCGGACGCCCTGTTTGTCCTGACGCGGTTCTACGGCCATCTGGGAGAGGCAGGAACGGGCGAGAGCCGGGCCGAGACCCTTTGGGCCTCTCTGGACGCCGAGGAATGCGGTGGAAGGGTCGAGGCTTGGCGGCGGGCCGACGGTTATACCTACGGCCAGCCCCAGCGGCAGGTCCCTCCACCGGCCACGACTGAAGCGGCAATGCCGGCGAGCCGGCAGGATCAGGACATGCGCGAGAAGATTTCCCGCCCGCTGCGCACGTCGGCCACCGTCCGCAGGAGCGTTGCCGGCCAGCGTTCTCGCTGAAAATCTACTTTTCGGGTTTTACCAGGTCCAGAAGACCGGCGACGTCATCGATTTCGAATTCGACCAGCCAGAGATCCGGGTCGAAGCGCAGCTCGCGGACCAGCATGTCACGCACCGCCTCCGGTTCGGCCTTTTCCAGCCGGGTTTCGAACTTTCGCCCGCCCTCATCCCCATCATCTTGGGCGAAGAAGTTCTGCGGCGCCGGCGCATAAAGCGTTTCCAGACCGTCCCGGTGGCGCTGGCGAATGAAGACGGCGCCCGCTTCTTCCGCGCCGCGATGCTCGACCGCAGCAAAGCCACCCATTCCGAAGACACGGCGGGTCAGGGCAGCAACGAAGATTTCCGATTTGAGACGCATGGGTGCTTCTATGCCGCTTCGGCTCGGCTGCGCAAACTCAATCTGACGGCCGCGCGCCGGGCCATCAGCCGCCTAGCCGCTTCAAATCAGCTTAACCGCAGCAATTATGGCGATTTTGCACAGAAAATGCTGCCGGACGGATGCCGTGCCCTTTCCTTTGTTCCCGCCCCCCATAATTAGGGGGAATGCCGTCTGGCATTTGTGAAAAGGAGTTGGGGCTATGGGTACTTCCGTTTTGATCAGCATTCTCATCACCTTCCTGGTGATCGTGCTTATTCTTTATCTCGTCGCGCGCCTGCCGATCGATGGCCGTGTCAAGCAGATCGTGCAGATCATCGTGATCATCATCGGCATCATCTCGATGCTGAAATATCTCGCCGTATTCTGATCTGAACCAAGCCTGTGCCGCCCCCCGCGGCGCAGGCCTTATGCTAGAGGGATGTCGGTCGACGACCACTCCCATCGCTTCGGCAGTCCTCAGAGAGCGCCGATCGCCTTCAGCTTTTTCAGCACCATGTCGTTCGGCTCGCCGGTTTCCGGCAGGCGGTAGTGCTTTTCGAAACGACGGATCGCGGCCTTGGTCTGGCTGCCGGCAACCCCGTCCACCTCCACATCCGTATAGGCGATGTTGGCAAGTCCCTTCTGGATCTGCAGAACCATGTTGGAAGCTGGTACGGATGCCTGAGACCGGGCAGGACCGGCGTTGGCGGCAGCCGTCGTGTTCTTCCAGCCGGTACCGGGAATATCGGCCGGCGGCGTCATGGCCGGATTGCGTTCGGCCGACCGTATGGCGGCTGCGATCGGGTCTTCGGCGCGCATGCTGACATTTTCCGCAGGCCGGTTGCCCGCAGGCCCCTTGGTGGGCTGCGCGGATGCCGGATGCGCGGATGCGTTCTGCCCCGCAGCAGCCGGATTGCGCTGGACTTGACCTGATTGCGGCTGGACGGACTTCTGCGGCTGGCTGCGCGCGGTTTGCGGCATGGCGGGTTTTGGCAAAGGCGCGGCCACCTGTGCAGGAACAGCCGCGTCATGCGCAGGCGCGACGGCTGCAGCCTGCTCCGGCTGTGGCACGGCAGGCTGTGGCACGGCATGATGGGTTTGCGGCAGTGCCGGCGCATCGTCCGCCGATTGTGAAGGCTGCGCCAAAGCGGGCGGCGGCGGCTCGGGCGCGCGCTCAATGCGGAAGGTCGTGACATCGGCCGGCGCGGTGCGCTTCAGCGGCCGGTAACCGGCAATGCGGTTGGGATCGTCAGGATCGCGGGTGGCAAGGAAAGGCGATGGATGGCCGTTCGGCTGGTACCAGAGCGCGTTGGCGGCCACGAAGCTGAAGAGCACGGCAAAGCCGGCAAAGCCGAACAGCGGTTTCGGGTGGCGCGCGGCAGTGCTGCCGGCGGCCATGAGCAGGCGCGAGGCAAGGCCCGGCTCCTTGACGCTCCGCCCCTTGCCGGGACGTCGTGCCTGGTTCCGGCCGGCATCAGTCCGTCTCATTTCCCGCCCTGCGTCAGGCGATTTTTGCTTCCGCCCGCTCATCTGCAAAATCCTGTTGGTCCATCATGGCCGTCTGCCGGGCAAATTTGAGCCGCGGCGGGAATTCTACCCTTTCCTCCTGCGCATCGTCCAGTCCGTCGTGCACGCCGGAACCGTCCGCCGGCAGAGCGATCGTGACGACGGTCCCCTCGCCCGGCCGGCTGTCGATGGCGAAGCGTCCGCCATGCAGGGCGACGAGGCCCTTGACCAGGGAAAGGCCGAGGCCCGTGCCTTCGTAGTGGCGCGTGTAATCGTTCTGGACCTGCATGAAGGGCTGGCCGATCGAGGCCAGTTTGTCGGATGCGATGCCGATGCCGGTATCGCTGACGGTGATCACCAGGTCGTCGGCTTGCAGCGCCGCGTCGATGGAGACCACGCCGCCGGAACCCGTGAACTTGATGGCATTGCCGGCGAGGTTGATGAGTACCTGCTGGATCGCCCGGCGGTCGGCCACAACCTCGCCAAGCCCGCGCGGCGTGCGGGTGGTGAGGGTAACGCCCTTTTCCCGCGCCGAATGATCGAGCATGGCGCGGCAGGCCTCCAAGGCCTCGTCGATGGCAAAGGGTTCGGTCAGCAGCTCGTAACGGCCGGCCTCGATCTTCGACATGTCGAGCATGGTGTTGACCACGGACAGGAGATGGGCGCCAGACTGGCGGATCAGCCCGACATATTCGCGCTGGCGGTCGTTTTCCAGCTGCCCGAAATATTCGCCGGCAAGCACGTCCGAAAAGCCGAGTATGGCATTCAGCGGCGTGCGCAGCTCATGGCTGACGGCTGCCAGGAAACGCGACTTGGCTTCATGGGCCGATTGCGCTTCGGCCGTGCGGCTGGCGGCTTCGGCGCGCAGCGTTTCCTCTTCCGACCAGTCGCGGGCCTGGGCGAAGATTTGCACCAGTTCCCCTTCGGGGTCGCGTATGGCCGTCATATCGAGGCGGACATGCAGAAATTGCCGACCATTGGCGGCAGAAAAGGGACGCTCAATGCGGATATCGGCGGCAGAACTGCAGCTGCCCTGGCGAAGCGTATCGACCGCCTGCACAAGCGCGATGCGGTCGGAGACATGCACCAACTCGGCCAGCGCCTCGCCGGCGCTGTCGCGCAGGGTGGCGGGAAAGGCAAGCCGATCGCGGCCGCCGACTTTCACCACCAGGCCATGCGGGTCGATGATCATCGACAGACCGGCGCAGGCATCAAAGGCCATGTCTTCGGAAGCGACGGAAACAAGCGGCGCGGCAGGACGCCGCGGCATGAGGAAGGCGAGTGCCGCAAGGATCAGGAAGACGCCGAGCACCAGCGCGACGCCGACCGGCAGAGCCAGCGAGGGTGCCAGCACGGTGGTCAGAAGCAGCGGCACGGCCGGAAACGACAGGGCGGCAGCAAAGGCCAGGCGGCGCAGCATCACGACTTCGACGGCACGGGCAGCAGCGCCCGCCCGACCGGCATCTGTTTCGCCTAGCCGGGTCAGCCAGCGGCCGGCCGTTTCATCGACCAACAGCACCGCCTTACCGGCAATGTCACTCACTACGCTCACGCAAAACCCTGACGCAATACTCTTCTTCACGAGGGCCACCATAGGCTTTGGCGGCTTAAGGAAACAATAAAAGATGGCATCCGGCACCCCGTCGGAGGCCCCCTTTTCCCCCTTTGGGACAGTTCCGGCGACGCTTTTCCGGTTGTGGTTAACGGGATGTAAGCGACGGATTTGCTTTGATTTTTCCTGAGACGTTAACTTCTGTGGCAGCCCAGGCCGCGAAAACCGTGGAGCTTTACGGCCCCGCGCCGCATTTATGCTTAACCGGGGCCGTTAAAGTTTTATCCAAAGGCGCAGAGACCGGCAGGGACGAGGCGGAATAGATCGCATTTTACACAAATTTTCGGAAAATCCGAGCGAGCCCGTCAAAGGCGTGTTCGCTTCCGATCGGTACAGTCATGCTCAAGACCGGAACAGACCGGCAGCCCCTAGCAAACGCCAAGCGGGCAAAACAGGTGGACAAGACGATGTGGTTTCTGATCAAGGGAAGTGTGTGGTTTGCAGCCGTGCTGGTCGTGCTCTCCTACTTCAGCAGCAAGCCGGCCAATGAAATCCAGGGCGTTTCCGCCCTTGAGGTGAGCGACGCCTTTACGGCGGCCACCCAGGCCTATCAATATGTCAGCGCGATCTGCACCGAAAAGCCGGATGTCTGCGAAAAGGGCGGCGAAACCCTGTCGGCCCTCGGCGTGCGGGCAACCGAAGGGGCACGGGTGGCCTTCGAGCTTCTCGACAAGCAGTTCGGCAGTCCCCAGACGGCGGTGGCCGAGATTGCCGACCCCGATCCGGCTCCACTGCCCGAAAAGCCTGCCACGGTTGCCGCCGTATCCGACCAGGTCTTCACCGGCACTGTTCCCTTGCCGCAGAAGCGCCCGGCCCGATAAGGACCGGAGGATCCAGATGATCCGGCCAGGATCAAGCGCCGGGCGCCTTTGCGCCGCCTGCCGATCCTGCCTTTGACGAAATCTTGCGCCGGGCCCACAAGCCACGGTTCCCGGCGCCGGACTGCCCGCCTGTCCATCAGCACTTGCTGACGCCGTGAGGAATGCGTTCCTCACGGCGATTTTTTTGCTTTTATTGCCGGCGCAAATCCCTATATCCGGCGCATACGACAGCGGAGCACGCATGGCGAACCTTCAACAGATCCTGGATGATTTTGCCTTCCTCGAGGAATGGGAAGACCGCTACCGCTATGTGATCGAGCTCGGCAAGCAGTTGCCCGACCTGCCGGATTCGGAAAAGACGGCGGAACACAAAGTGCAGGGCTGCGCCAGCCAGGTCTGGCTGGTGAGCCATGCGGGCACCCAGAGTACCGATCCGGTGATGAGCTTCGACGGCGATTCGGACGCCCATATCGTGCGTGGCCTGGTAGCCATCGTGCTGGCCGTTTATTCCGGTAAGCATGCCTCCGAGATTGCTGCGACCGATGCGATCGAGATCTTCGACCGCATCGGCCTGGTGGAGCATCTTTCGTCGCAGCGTGCCAATGGGCTTCGCTCCATGGTCAATCGCATCCGCGAGGAAGCTCGGCTGCGCACGGCGGCGTGAAGGGCCGGCCGACCCCAACGCCATTCCGGTTCGTCACATCCGCGGACGGTAATCCTCGGCACCCCAGACATGCCTGCGCCTCGGATTGACGGCGGCAGGCGGCGCATAATGGCGGGCCAGCGCCAGCAGCGCCGTGCGCAGCATCAGCTTGGCCGAGCGTGCCGGCCACTGGCGTTCGCGCTCCACCGCTTCGAGCCCCTTGGAAAAGCAGCAGACGTCGACGGCGACGCCCGCAAGTTCGGGCCCCATGGCATCCGTTGCTTTGGAAAAACGGTCACGCGCCGCCATGGCGCTGTCGGCAATCTCCGCCTGGCCGCCCGCGTTACCCTTGCCGCGGCCGGACAGTCTCGGCTCCCAGGACGCCGTGATGCGCGGCTGCATCTGCCCGCGGGTGAAATCCGAAAGAAGTTTCTCGCCCGCTTCCACCGCTTCCGGCGGCAGAAAGGCATTGCCCTGCCGGTCCTTCATACGGGCGATTGCGCCAAGCGGCGATTCGGAAAGATTGTGACGCACCGGCTGGCGCCGCTTCTCCACCTCCACGACGGCGTCTACCATGTCCCGATGCTGGTGGCCGAATGCCTCCTCCCCATCCACCAGAGCGCGGCGCAGGAAGCCTGCGGCGGCATCGGTTGCGGCAAGCCGGTTGTCGAAGCACCGGGCAAGGCCCAGCGACTGGGCTTGTCGCACGACATCCTGAGCAAAGGCCGGGCCTTCGGTTCCGCCGAGCAGCAGCATGCCGTCGGTCGCCTCCGTCATGTCACATGCGCCGCGCAGCAGCAGACGCACCAGCCGGAGCAAAGGCTTGCGCGACGGATTTTCGGTGATTTTGGCAGGCTTGTGCTTAGTCATGGACATGAACCTCCGAATTGCCGAAAACAGCGGTCACCATGCGTTCTGCGGCGGACAGGAATTCGTCGAAGGTCGGGTCGTCGCGGCGATCCTCGACCACATGGCAGGCATGAGCGACCGTGGTACGGTCACGGCCGAGGGCCTCGCCGATATCCTGCATGGGGATCTGCAGCGCCACATGGCAGACATACATGGAAATCTGCCTGACATGGCAGGCAAGCCGGCGGCGATCACGGCGCAGCATCACCCGATCCGCAAACAGGCAGACCAATTCGCCGATCACTTGGCGAACGATGCGGCAGACCGTTCTCAGCGGCAGGCTGGCGGGAAGCCTCGTAATGTGAGCCGCCGCAGCGGCACGCTCGAAATTCGGACCTGGCAGGGGAGGCTCCGGATAATCAATATAGGGCATGACAACTCCTCAATGAATAGGAATTAATTCACACACCTTAACGCATGTATGGGGATGCCATAAGCCACAGGAGTGTGTTTTTACCCTGTTTCTTCTCCACTTTCTTACATCTCCCTGAAAACAACTGGGATTTTTTTCCTCTTTCTATCCTCACACAAAAAACCGGGCGCAGGGGCCCGGTTCTTTTACATCCGCTGTTTTGACGTCAATTCGTGGCCGAGTGGCAGGAAAACCCGTTTCCTGGATCAGGCCTTGCCGCGCTTGCGGCGCTGGCCGAGACCCATTTCCTTGGCCAGCCTGGAACGGGCTTCCGCATAAGCGGGAGCCACCATCGGGTAGTCGGCCGGCAGGCCCCATTTCTCGCGATATTCTTCCGGCGTCATGTTGTAGTGGGTCATGAGGTGGCGCTTCAGCGACTTGAACTTCATGCCGTCTTCGAGGCAGATCAGGTAATCATCCTCGATGGACTTCTTGATCGGCACCGGAGGCTTGGGCTTTTCGATGTTGATCGCAGCCGGAGCAGGCGACGACGTGCTGCTCAGCGCCGAATGGACATCGGCGATAAGATGGGAAAGATCTCCAACTTGGACAACATGGTTGCTCACATAGGCCGCCACGATGTCCGCGGTGAGTTCCACCAGCAGATCCGGGCTCTTGCCCAATGCGATTTCTGTCATATTCGTTCTCCTGTCATCATTGGATGACGAGTTCCGCGACCTCCGCGACGCTCGTCCCTGTAGAGCCTTCGTGGCTTTCTCGCATTCGCCGCAGCGTCCATGGACGGAAACTTACCCCTAAGTTTCCTGCGGCAGAAAGGCGAAACAAACACCGGATATTGTTCAAAAACAAAGCTTTTCGCGCATTCAGCCACGTCTCGGATCGAGATTTCATGCGGCTATGTACGGGAAACGCTAGATTTGGACCAATATCAGTGCTCTACTGCCCCTGAAGTAGCATCCAGATTCGAAAAGTCAAAGTGCGAAATTTAGTAACGCCGGACTTCTTCGTGCCCTATATCGGTACAACGCTACCTTTACTGGCAAAGAGGACAGAATTTCCTCAATTGTGACAAGGTTATAGCCTTCCTCAGCTGGACTATATTGCTTCCCGGTGATTCTGCATTTCGTCACGGACGGTGTGCGATGCAAGCGGGTACCCCATCTTGAGCGCAGCCATGGCTAGGAGATGCGCCGAAATCGGGGCAGTCAGTACGAAAAAGAAGAAGCCCGCCAGAGCGCGTGCCAGCGTCGCCACGTCCCCCGCGTGGAGGCCGACGGCAATCAGCATCAGTCCGGAGCCGACCGTTCCCGCCTTAGAGGCGGCATGCATGCGGGTATAAACGTCCGGAAGGCGATTGAGGCCGATCGCCGCCACCAGGGCAAATGCGGCGCCAACCAGGATGAGGGTGGCAATCAAGATTGCGAGCACCAGTTCGATCATCGGCTCTTCTTTCGGCGCGGCGGCGCGGGAGGCTCGGCCTTGCGCTTGCCTGACGGCTTGGGGGACTGTGCGGTGGGCACCAAGCCAGCAGGCACAAAGTCGGCAGGCTGCGGAGGAGCTGGTGCGCGGCCGCCACGCGCCAGGATGAAGCGGGCAAAGGCAACAGTGGCCAGGAAGCCGACAAGGCCGAGCGATATGGCGATATCGATATAAAGCGTGAAGCCGGTGCGGATGGCGATCAGCGCGATAAAGCCGATGACGATGCCGACCAGCATGTCGAGCGCAACGACCCTGTCGGGAAGCGTCGGACCAATGACCACCCGCCGCACGGTCAGCAGGAAGGCCAGCCCCAGCACGACGAGGGCTATCCAGATGGCCGAAGACAGGATCATGGCAGCTGGGGTCATCGGAAGGCCTCGATGATCTTTTTCTCGAAGCCTTGGGCAATATCGCGCTTGGTCGCGTCGACATTGGAGCAGTCCAGCGCGTGCACGAAAAGCAGCTTCCGGTCAGCCGATACATCCACGGACAAGGTACCGGGCGTCAGGGTGATCAGGCTGGCAAGAAGGGTGATTTCGAAATCCCGGTCCACGGTCAGCGGAAAGGCGAATATGCCGGGCTTTAACGGCATGCGCGGGCTTGCTACCAGGACTGCAACTTTCCAGGCGGAGAGAGCAAGTTCCTTGAAGAACAGCATGAGAAGCGAGAAAATGCGCCAAACGCGCCGCATATAGGCCTGGCCGCTCGCCTCCTCCCTCACGATCCACAGGGCAAAGGTGGAAAGCGCGAAGCCGAGGATGAGGTTCTGGACGGAGGCACTGCCGGTGACGGCAACCCAAATGACCGCGAAGATGAGCGACAGGAGGAAGGTGATCATGGCGCGGCACCTCCTGGAAAGACCGAGTGGATATAGGCCTGCGGATTGGCCAGACCCTCTGCCGCCGCCTGGGCCAGCTGCAGCAGCGGCTCGGGGAACAAGCCGAAGCCGAGCGTCAGCACCGTCAACCCGCCCAGCGGCAGGATGATCCGCCAGTCGGCAGCTGGGGCGACCACAGCCGTCGGGGCGTCGATGCGAGTTTGCGGCCGGGGCCGCCAATAAGCAAGCAGGAGAACACGCGCCAGCGCCAGCGTCAGGATGAAGGCCGAGCCGAGAATGGCGCCGGCGAGCCACCAGGCGCCGATGTCGATGGCCGCCTTCAACAGCGCCACCTTCGGCCAGAGGCCGGACATTGGCGGCAGGCCGGCAGCAGCCAGCATCAGCAGAAAGGAAGCAGAGGCGAACCATGGGGACCGGCGGTAAAGTCCGCCCAGTGTGGCCAGTGACCAGGAGCCCCCAAGCCGGGCCGCCTCGCCGACAACCAGATAAAGCGCGGTCATGGTGACCATGGAATGCACGGCGTAAAGCACGGCGCCGCTGACCGCCGCCGGCGTGCCGATGGCAATGCCTGCCATCATATTGCCGATGCCGGCAATCACCACATAGCCGACCAGGCGGCGCGTGTCGCTTTGGGCGAGTGCACCCAGCGCACCCACCATCATGGTCAGCACCGCTGATACGGCAATGGCGATGCTCAACTGCTCCCGCTCGACGGGCAGAAGCATGATGGCGACACGGAGCAGCGAATAAATGCCGACCTTGGTCAGCAGGCCGCCGAACAGCGCCGACACGACGATGCGCGGCGTGTGATAGGAGGCCGGCAGCCAGAAATTAACGGGAAAGGCCGCCGCCTTCATGGCGAAGGCCAGAATAAACAGCGCCGTCAGCGTGGTCAGCGGCGCACGCTCGGACATCAGCGTCGCCCGGCCCACGAGATCGGCCATGTTGAGCGTGCCGAAGATCGCATAAAGATAGCCGACGGCGATCAGGAAAAGCGTCGTGCCGATCAGGTTGAGCAGCGCATATTTCATCGCCCCCTCGATCTGCTCCGGCTCCGAGCCGAGGATCAGCAGGCCGAAGGATGAGATCAGCAGCACTTCGAACCAGACGTAGAGGTTGAAGATGTCGCCGGTCAGGAAAGCTCCGCTGACGCCCGCCATCAACAACATGAGGAAGGGGAAGAAGCCATAGCGCCTGCCCGCTGCGTCTATGTCACGCAGCCCGAAAAAGCCGGCCGCCAGCCCGACGATCGCCGAGACGAGCGCCATAACCGATCCGAGAATGTCGGCGGTGAAGGCAATGCCAAAGGGCGGCAGCCAGCGTCCCATGACCATGGTGACCGGACCATGGGTGCTGACCCGCCACAGAAGCGCGGCATCGACAACAACGAGGGCGGCGAGACCCGCAACCGCAATCGCGCCGTGCAGCCGCACGGATTTGCGGACCATCATTAACAATGCGCCAAGCCCGATCATCAGCACGACGGGCGCCACGACCAGCCAGTCGCCGAGCGGCGGCGGCGAAAGCACGAGGGCGGCGGAAAGATCGACCGGAACGGATTGAGCGGTTGCCATGCGGTCAATATCCCATCGGCGGCAGCGGCTCGTCGCGCGGCTCGGCCAAGCGCATGTCATCGCTATCGTCGGTTCCGAGCTCCTGGTAGGCGCGGTAGGTCAGGACCAGCAGGAAGGCGAAGAAGGAAAACGAGATGACGATTGCGGTCAAGATCAGCGCCTGCGGCAGCGGATTGGCCGTTCCCGGCGCCAAGGTGTCGAGGCCCGCCGGAATGATCGGCGGCACTTCGCGCACCAGCCGGCCGGTGGTGAACAGAAGAAGATTGACCCCGTTACCGAGCAGAGCCACGCCGAGAAGGATGCGAACTGTATGCTTGGACAGCATCAGGTAAATGGCGGCGCCAAAGAAACAGCCGATCAGGACGGCGAACAGGACTTCCATCAGCGGCTCTCCTTCGCCCTGCGCCGCGGGTCCCGGCGCTTCTTGACCTCGGGCCGCAGTTCCGCAGGAGAAGGTAAAGGTGCAACTGCCTGCTCCTCCGGCTCGGAATCCTGTTCCAGCGCCAGCGCGATCGAGACGATCGAGCCGAGCACGACCAGGTAGACGCCGAGATCGAAGGACATGACGGTGGACAGCGGCACTTCTGCGCCGAGGAAGGACGGGTAGATCCACAACCCGGTCATGAACGGCACGCCGAACAGGATGGAAACCAACCCGGAAATCGTCGACATGAACAGCCCGGCGCCGGCGATCGTCATTGGATGGAAGCGCATGGCGCGCCTGACGGCGCCTACCCCGAACGCTATCCCGTAAATGGCGAGCGCCGATGCGGCAATCAGCCCGCCGATAAAGCCGCCGCCTGGCTCATTGTGGCCGCGCAGCAGGACGAAGATCGAAAACAGCAGCATCAGGGCGGTGAGGCCCGGGGCGACGGTGCGCAGGATCAGCGTGTTCATGGCGCGCGCCTCCCGGCCCGCACCCGGATCAGTGCCAGAACGGCAAGCCCGGTGATCATCACCACCGAGATTTCGCCGAGCGTATCGGTGCCGCGAAAGTCGACGATGATGACGTTGACGACATTGGCTCCGTGGGCGATCACCTTGGAATAGGCGTTGAAGAACTCCGTCAGGCGCATGTCGAAGGGTACTTCGAGCGACCGGAGCAGCAGCAGCGTGAAGCCCAGCCCGCAGGCGATGGCAATCACCGCATCGGGTAGCATCTGGCCGAGCGGCCGGTGATCGGAGGGATCGAGCCGCAGCCTCGTCATCACCAGGGTAAGGATGACCACCGACAGGGTTTCCACCATGAACTGCGTGAAGGAAAGGTCGGGGGCGCCGAAGAGCAGGAAGATGACCGCGACCGCAAAGCCCTGGATGCCGAGCGAAACGATTGCCGTCAACCGGTCCTTTGCGCGCAGAACGGCGATGATGCCGATCAGCGCAATGGCGAGGAAAGCCGCTTCCTGGATCAGCATGTCGCGCGGCCAGGCTGGCAGGGCCGGCATTTCCCCGAAGACAAAGAGCGGCACGAGCAGCGCCACCGCCAGCATGATGAAGGTGGCGGTGACATAGATTTCCAGGCGTCCCGGCTGCAGCAGGCGCGTCACCAGGACTGAAAAACGGATAAGCCCCGCGACCAGGATATCGAAGCCGCGATCCGGGCCGGGGCCGAGACTTTCCAGCACCCGCAGCATGCCGGCCCGCGCCGCATCGATGCGCCAGTAGACCAGGAGGCCGAGGAGGACCGTCAGCACCGACAGAAGAAGCGGCATGCCCCAATGCGGCATGGTGGTGATGTCGATGACGGTCTTCTCGTCGGTGATGGCGCTCGCCATGGGCGAAGAAATATAGCGGTGCGACAGGCCGGGTGCGAGGGCGGCGACGAGGCCGAGCACGGCCAGCAGGACCGGCCCCAGCAGCAGCATGAGCGGCCCTTCATGGACGCCCGCCGTGGCTGCGGCCCTGCGTCCGATGAAGGGTTTCAAGGCAACGGCAAATGCGAGCGCGAACATCAGCGCATTGCCGATCACTGCCAACAGGGTGAAGAATACGGCCCGCGGATTGCCGGACCAGAGCGCCAGATAGATCTCCTCCTTGGCTAGGAAGCCGAAGAACAGCGGCAGGCCGCCCATGGACAGCGCAGCCAGCAGTGCGGCGAGAAAGGTGACCGGCATGGCGGTGCGCAGGCCGGCAAGCCGGGTCACGTCTCGCATGCCCGTCTCGTGGTCGACAGCGCCTGCGACCATGAAGAGCGCGCCCTTGAACAGCGAATGGGCAAGCAGATAGAGCACCGCCGCCTGGATCGCATGGGGCGAACCGAAGCCGGTCAGCATAACCAGCAGGCCAAGCGAGGCAACCGTCGTATAGGCGAGGATCAGCTTCATGTCCGTTTGGCGAAGTCCCAGCATGGTGCCGGTCAGAAGCGTCAGGCCGCCGAAGAAGGGAAGCAGGATTTCCCAGGCGGGCGTATCGCCCATGACCGGGTTGAGGCGCATCAGGAGATAAACGCCCGCCTTCACCATAGTCGCCGAATGCAGATAGGCGGAGACCGGCGCCGGCGCTTCCATGGCGTTCGGCAGCCAGAAATGGAAGGGGAACTGCGCCGATTTGGTGAAGGCGCCGGCCAGCACCAGAAGCAGCGCCGCCAGATAGAAGGGGCTCTGGCGCAGGGCATCGCCGAGATGAACCAGCAGGGACAGCTGCGTGACGCCGGTGATGTTCCACAGAAACACCAGGCCGGCAAGCAGGCAGAGCCCTCCCCCGCCGGTGACGATCAGTGCCTGCAGCGCAGCGCGCCGCGCCGCTTCCCGCTCGTGATCGAAGCCGATCAGCAGGAAGGACGAAACGGAGGTCAGCTCCCAGTAGATAAAGAGCATCAGGAAACTGTCCGACACGACGAGACCGAGCATGGCGCCCATGAAAAGGAGGATAAAGGACAGGAAGCGGCCCTGCTGCGGATGCCCGTTCATATAGGCGCCGGAATAGATGACGATCAGCGTGCCGATGCCGGTGATCAGCAGCGAGAAGGTCAGCGACAGGCCGTCGAGGAACCAGGAAAAGGACAGGTTGAAGCTCGGCGCCCAGGCATAGCCGCCGGTCGCCACTTCGCCGGCGGCAATTTCCGGCAGGAAGCCGCAGAAATGCATAAAGGCCAGAGCCGGAAAGAGCGCCAGCAGCCAGGCGCCGCGATCACCGAAGCGGGTGATGGCGAAAGGTGCCGCCAGGGCGCCGACGAAAGGCAAGAAGAGGGCGCAAAATGTCAGCGCCGGCCCCATGGCAGCCATGTCGTCTCCCCCGCCCGATGCCTTCATCTGCCCGGCATTATCCCTCCAGTTTCTAGGGGAAAGATCCCGCCGCCTCAAGTAAAAGCGGCAAAAACACACAGATAGGTGCCTTTTCCCTTGCGCCTTGCCAACCTATCTAAGGGGAAACGAAAGGAAGATGCGATGTCAGACGTCGTTACACCCAAGGTCCAGAAGAGCGATGCGGAATGGCGCGAGCAGCTTTCGCCAGAACAATACCGGATTTTGCGCCAGGCCGGTACCGAGCGGCCCTTCACAGGCCCCTTCTGGGACAGCAAGGAAAAAGGTCTTTACAGCTGCGCCGCCTGCCATGAGCCGCTGTTCATCTCCGACACCAAGTTCGATTCCGGCTGCGGCTGGCCGAGCTATTTCGAGGCGGTGAGCGCCGACGCCATCACGGAGATCAAGGATACCAGCCATGGCATGGTGCGCACCGAAGTCCGCTGCAGCCATTGCGGCGGCCATCTCGGCCATGTGTTTCCGGACGGTCCTCCGCCGACCGGCCTGCGCTACTGCATCAACGGCCATGCCATGACCTTCGAGCCCTTGAAGTGAGGGAATCGAATTAACCGAAGACGGCGCCGGTCCCCTGGCCGGCGCTGCTTCGGCTACTCCGGCCGTCGCTCTTGCGAGAGGCTCTTGCATTGGCCGCTGCACTATTCCATGTGTAGCGCCATGCCGGGGACACGGAAGCGTTCCTCGTTTCAACTCCTCGATTCGAGTTCCATGACAGAGATTTTGGCAGCCAGCGGCGGTGTAAAGCAGGTCATCTGCATCAGCTGGGGCGACAAATACGGGCCGCCCTTCATCAATCGCCTGTATGCCATGGTGAAGCGCAATATTACGCCGCCCTTCACCTTCACCTGCTTTACCGACAGCCGGATTGGGCTGAACCCGGAAATCCTCTGCGAGGATCTGCCGCCCCTCGACGTCCAGATGCCGGTCAATACGAAGGGGATCTGGCCGAAGGCGCGGCTATGGGGACCAACCCTCGGCCAGCTCAAGGGGCCGGTGCTTTTCCTGGACCTCGATCTGGTGATCGTCGGATCGCTCGACGACCTTTTCACCGTCGGCGGGCCCGACGACGTAGTGATCGCCCGCAACCAGACGACACCCTTCGAGCGTCTCGGCCAGACATCCGTTTTCCGCTTTCCGGTCGGCAAGCTGGTGCCGCTGCAGGAGAAATTCCGGGCCGATCCGCAGGGCGTGGCGGACGAATATCGCTTCGAGCAGCGCTTCGTCACCCGCAATGCGCCGGGCGGCGTCACATTCCTGCCGCGCCGCTGGGTGCTGCATTTCAAGCAGGATTGCTGCTGGCCGATCCCGCTGAACTATTTCCTGGCACCAAAACTGCCCCCTGATGCGCGCATCATCCTTTTTCCCCGCAATTTCCATCCGCAGCATGCGGTGGAAGGCCAGTTCGGCCTGAAAAGCCGTCCGGCGACGCCGCTCAAGCACATTTCCCGCGTCTTCGACGCCCCCAGCCGCCGCGGCAAATCGCCCCTTAAATATCTCCGCCATTATATTCTTCCCACGCCGTGGGTCGCGGACCACTGGCGCGAGTAAGTACGGAGCTTGAAAACGAAGCGGCAAGGTCGAAGCGGCGTGGCCGCCTGATCCGGCCAGCCGCCATATTCTTCCCATGTTGTCAGCTTGCGGCTGTATCACTGTTATGTCGCCTATCGGCCTTTAGCGGTCAAGGTCGCCTTCCGGCCCTTTGCGGACATTGGGTACTGCATACTCTCCCAGCAGTTCCGCGCCATGGTCGTTTATCGAGCTTATAGATTTTAGGTTAGGTCGCAGCAGGCTAATGATGTCATCAATATTGGCTGGCGTTACGGCCCATCTTGCACTGTTGTCGTACTCGAAATCCGCGTTTACTTTCCCTGTATGACGATTGGCTTGAAAGAGCATCTTGATAAAGCCCTTGTCATTGGCGGGCCTTAGCGATTCCCAATATGCGTGAACAGCATCTTCTATATCGTCGATATCGGGAGCAAACGCGCTGGGATCGCCAGTGGTGGTATAGGCGTATCCGTAGGTTCCACTAACGTAACCCTGATCATCGATCTCGACGACTACAGAAAACTCTTCCCAGCCGATCGGCTCGGCATTCAGGTATCGGGCGACCCCTTCGGCGATAGCCTGCATGAAATCTGAGTTATCCGACATTCAGCTCACCCTTCGCGCTGTCATGCACCAAATTATAAGGGAGCGGTGCACCGAGGCAATGACCGCAATTGGCGCTTCACGGCCATGACGGCTGTCGGCCAAAGCCGCCATGTGGAGCCTCAGACCGATACCGCAATCATGGTGAGACCGATAGGAGGAGCTGCAACGGTCAGTAGATACGCCGCTATGCTCGGGTACCCGAACTGCCTCCAACCCTGCACCAGCACAATCGCTCTCGATAATATTCCCGCCATCGTCCCAACGAAGATGAAGAGCAGGAGGACGTCGCCGAGAGAATTAGCGAATTGCTGATCCTCGATGGGTACTGTGACGTGTTTGTAAAGCAGACATGCGAGCAAGGCAGCGATGGCTCCAGAAATCATGAAAAAGGAGCGAACGCTCCAGCTCAGGATGATCAGGAGGAAGGGCAAGAAATAGGAAGCCAGCCAAATGATGGTGAAGATCATCACGAACTCGCTCCACTTAGCAGCCTCACGCTAAGCACTAATGGCAGATGATCCCGCACTGGGGAATCTGTCAAACGAGTGCACACTAAACTTTTCGATGCTCCTTGAACGCCCGGTACTGCGGCTTTTCTGACTAGGCAGCTTTCGGTCCATTGCAGTCATTGCTGACTGACGTCCTGACATTCCACGCCGTGACATTGGTGAGGCTGTTCTACAGAACGGCGTCGCGGGGAGCTCCGAAGCGGAGGCAAGGTCTAGCTTCCGCCCCGATGACCTATCGATACATGCCGAAGCGTATCCGATTACGCAGTCGGACCTATCGGTTACTTCTCCACGACGGTTCCAAGGCTGCTCGCCGGGCCCTTCAACGCCGTACATGCCAAGAACCAGGCATTGGCGTCATCGCCGAGGGCCGTTCTCAACCAAGCCAGGGTCATGCGCTTGGTCGCCTCGAGCGCATCCGGGGCTTCGACCTCGGTCTCCTTGGCGTCAAGGCCGGCAATGCCGCCAAGGCCATGGCCTACGCCGTGAAGCGTAAGAAGCGCATGCGCACCAACCGCGTCATGGTAGGCATCGGCGTGCCACTCCGGACCACGGGGCGTGAAACGCGGATTGTCGTCTGCCCCGCAAACGACCAAGCTCGGCGTCGACAGGTGTGAGAAGTCGAGGTCAAAGAATGGAAAGCGCGCGGCGTTCTCTTCTGTCAGATCCTTGCCACCTCTTCCGGGAGCGGTGAGAAGAATCCCAGCCTTGACGCGCGGATCGCCAAACGTTTCTCCGTGAAGTCGTGCACCCAATAGCAGGCTTACGGTATGGCCACCTAAAGAATGCCCGGCCGCCGCGATGCGGTCATGGTCCAGCCGGCCAGAGACGGCGGGAGCGCGCTCCTCGATCTCTGACAGCCGGTCGATGACTGTCCGAATTTCAGTGACGCGCTCACGCCAGAAGAAGGGCGCGCCTTCGGCGTCTTCAGGAAGTCCGCCGACGCGGGAGCTTGCGTGGGTCGGCTGGATGACAGCAAAGCCGCGCTCTGCCCAGAAGTTTGCCATGTGCGCGTAGCCGTCCTTCGAAGGAAGGTAGAATGACGGTCCGAATCCATGTGACAGAATGACAATAGGGAGGCGATCGCCTGTTGCCGGTGCCGTCAGACGCAATTCCAGAGGTGGCCGCCCGTCCATGTCGAGGCGGATCGGCGAGTAGGCAATTGTGAGATCTCCGTGCGGCGTGGGGATATTGCGCGCGGTATCGATAAGATTGTTGGTGGTCATTGTGGGTCTCCTTGTGCACCGCCAAGATGGACAGACAGACCAGGATTATCTATATTTGAACGTCCATACATATTTAGCGAAAGTCCGGACATGTCCGATCCACTCGCCGAGATCGTCTCGCTGCTCAAGCCCGTGCCTTCGATCGCAAAGCTGGTTACAGCCGGAGGGGCGTGGTGGGTCGAGCGTCATGAGCTCGGCAGTCCGTTTTATTGTGCGATTGTGGAAGGACGCTGCCTGCTTACGATCGCCGGCAGATCGCCGATCATCCTCGAGGCTGGAGATTTCGTTCTCGTGCCGCAAATCCATGCATTCACCATGAGCAGCTTTCAACCGCCTCCGCCAGGCACGTTACCGCGACGGCTGGAGACCAATCCGGGCGTCTTCCGCCTCGGCAATCCAGACGCACCGGCCGACGTCACGGCAATGGTCGGTCACTGTTCCGTCTTGGCGAACGACAAGCAGTTGCTGAGCTCGCTGCTGCCGGACATCGTTCATGCCAGAGGTGAGCGCCGGCTCATGGATCTCGTGAGAATGATCCACACCGAGATGGTCGGCAGTTTGTCGGCCCGGGACATGATACTGAGCCGGTTGCTGGAAGTTCTCTTCATCGACGCTCTGCGGAGTGCAGGAGGGGCAGAGACATCTCCCGGCCTGTTGCGTGGACTTTCCGACATCCGCCTGGCTCCAGCGCTGCGACGCATTCATCAGGACCCGAGCGGAGGCGTGTCCGTCGAGGAACTGGCAGAGACCTCCGCAATGTCGAGGTCGGCATTTTTCGACCGTTTCCGAAGGGAGGTAGGCGTCCCTCCAATGGAATATGTGACGGGTTGGCGCATGGCTCTTGCAAAGGACCTGTTGATCCGGAGGGAGGCGCCGCTGGTCGAGATCGCAACACGGATCGGTTATGCTTCGGCCAGCGCGTTCAGCGTCGCCTTCACGCGGCATGTAGGCGTCACGCCGGGCGTTTTCGCGCGAACAGCCTAGCCACATCCGTCCCTACCCCGTCTGCCTTCTTGCCCTCTTTTTGATCAAAGAGGGTGATAAAGCTTTCCGCCCTGCAATGTCCGCTCGGTACAATTCAAATATGAGCCGCGTGCAGACCGTACCCGACCTGTTGAGATCGGGTACAGCGTTTTGGCGGCTCCCTAGACCTGCCGCAAGCCGCCGTCGACGCATAGTTCGGCGCCGGCGATGTAGCTCGCGTCGTCGCTCAACAAGAACAAGGCGGCCGCAGCGACTTCTGAAGGCCGCGCCATACGACCCATCGGAATGGGAGCAACAATGGCTGCGCGCGTGTCTTCCGCGACGGCAGCCATCATGTCCGTATCGGTGGGGCCGGGTGCAACGACATTGACACGAATACCCTTGGGTGCGAGTTCCGCGGTCCAGGTTCTGGCATAGGATCGAACGGCCGCTTTGGTTGCACAGTAGGTTCCGTAACCGGCGTAGCCCGCATTTCCGGCTATGGACCCCACGAGAACAACCGAGCCGCCTTCTCCCATTGCGGGAAGAGCGGCCTGGAAACCGAACACCATGCCTCGCACGTTGACGTCGAAGTGGCGGTCGAAGTGCTCCGGCGTCATCTCGGCGATCTGAGACGGCTCGGAAAGACCTGCGTTCAAAACAAGCGAGTCGATACGACCGTAAGCTGTGCGAACTTTGTCGACGGCCATGACCATGTCTTCCGGAGAGCCTGCGTCAGCGGCAATACCGACGGCACCATTGCCGATTTTCTCGGCCACGATTTCAGCATCTTCACCTCTACGACTGGTGACGAAGACATGTGCGCCTTCGGCGGAAAGTCGTTCCGCAATCGCCAGGCCGATACCTTTCGCGCCGCCGACGATCAGAGCCACCTTGTTATTCATTCGAGCCATCGTAAATCCTTTCACTGAATGGTCTCACCATGATATACCGTGGATATCTGATATCAATTACGCACCTGGAATAGACTAGATATGAACGAGTATACCGACCTGGAAGCCCTCTCTCATCGCGCCCTTTGCGACATGGCGCAGGTTCGCCCGGTGCTCGACAAGATCGCCGATAAATGGACGATCCTGATATTGACGGTGATTTGTCCAAAACCCGCACGCTTCAACGAGATCAAGCGGCGTCTTGATGGGATCACGCACAAGGCTCTCGCCGACGCCTTGAAGAGGCTTGAGCGAAACGGTCTTGTCACGAGAACCGTGCTCCCGACTCAGCCGGTCGGGGTAGAATATGCAATCACACCCCTTGGCCATTCGCTGCGGCAGCCGTTTGAAGCATTGTGCTTATGGGCAGCAGCCAACGGCGACAAGGTCGATGCCGCTACGCTGCGCTATGACAAAACGTTAAATCGTTGACGGTGTCGCTGTATCCGGTCCTGGGTGGCAGCTGACCTGACCATGTGCACCTACTAGCTGTTTTTGTGGCCTCGACGTCCGAACATGGCCCGCTTCATGCCTCAGCTGCCCCAGCCGAGCCTGTCTTTCCCGTTTGAAAGCGCGTTGAAGAGACGGGAGAACCGTCATTACGAGGCCTTGCCGTAGCCCGCTCTTCACGAGAGATTCCGGTATCCCGCAAATGATGGCGTGAAACAACTCTTGTTCACCCGCCGCTTGGACCTATCTCCAGCCGAGACAATGGAGAATAGCATGACGCCGGACGACAGGATCAAACGCCACGAGGAAACCATTGCGCGCCTCAAGGAGGATGTGGATTGGCTTCGCGACACCGGCTTCTGGACCGATGTGGCGCCGAATGCGAATCTGATTGAGGAGATCGAGCGCGTCATCGCCATCTATATCAGCCTGATCCGCGAACTCTCCATTCCGCCAGGCTGATCAGCTTCACTGATCGCTGAACACCTCTTCACCGCCCATCTCCAGGCAAGCTTGTCCCGGTATCACCCTACCGTCGCCACATGAAAGAGAAGGCGGCATTGGCTGGTTTCACGTACGCTGGGGCGGACCGGTCCGATATGAGAAGCAGTGGGCGGGGAAAGACATGGGCGGTACCAGGCAGGGCGTCCTGCATGCGACGATCGGCAAGTCCGGCGAGATGTGGCGGGTCGCGATCAGCCATTCCGGTGAAGGACTGGCAACGGAACGGCTGTTCGACAAGCAGATCGATGCAGTCGTCTATTTCCTGAAGATTTCTTCGCACGGCCATCCACAGGACGCGCCGGCGCTTAACGCTGTATTTTAAGGTTACCCGCTCTTTTTTCTAGACTCGCAGGCCACATTGATGGCGTGATGGCTTAGTTTACATTGCGTTAACGCATCTCATCCGGCGGCGAGACGACATGCAAAAGCTTTGCAGTCAATTGCGGGTACCCTGTGCTTTCCTGCGCATGATCGTTATTGCGATCATGGTCGGCGTGGTGGCACATTACTACGCCTATGGTATCGGCGCCTGTCTTGGCCTGGCTCTCTTGTCGCTGCTTGTTATGCAGGTGGTCTACTTTCTTTTCATACTGCTTGCCGTGTGGCAGGAAAAGCGCAGCCGTCAATAGAATTTCTCGTAGGCTGAACGATTATGTTGCGCCGGTGACTGGTCACATCAAGCCGGCAATTCCACCGCAAAGGCGAAGCGGCTCTTTTCCCAGTGCTGCAGGATGAGGCTAAAGGGTCGCTCCGAAAGCTCGCCGGAACTGCCGAGCGCGGCCGCCGTTCCGTGCCAAGGCTCGACGCAAAGGAAGGGCGCATCCGGCACCGTGCCGGGCTTGGTCCAGAGCGCCAGATTGGGCAGGTTTTCAAAGGAGAAGTTCAAGGCCGGGCCGTCCTGCGCCGCATAGGCAAGCCCGTCGCCGGCGCCCTGCAGGAAGATCATCGCATCCGCCTCGAACAGGGAATGATCGAGCGTCAGCGTGCCGGCCTTGAAGGGCGAAGGCAGCGCTTTCGGTCCGAGAAGCCCCTCTTCCAGCCGTGCGAGCGCCGGCTCGGCGCCGTTATGCAGCGTCACCGTGTGCGGCTGGCCATCGGCGCCGGGCAGCGGCCAAACGAAGGCCGGATGAAATCCGAAGCCGAAGGGCATGGGCTTGCCGTCACGATTTTCCACCTCTGCCGCAACCGTCAGCCGGGCGCCTTCCAGCGCATATTCCACCGAAAGCAGGAATTCGAACGGATAAACAGCCCGTGTTGCGTCAGATGCCGTCAATTCGTAACGGCAGGTGCTGGGCGTCGATTGCGCCAGGACAAATTCGCTGCGCCGGGCAAAGCCGTGCTGCGCCATCTCATAGGGCGTGCCATCGATGCGGATGCGGTTGTCGGGCGCCTTGCCGACCATCGGGAAGAGCACCGGCGCGCGGCCGGCCCAGAAAGCCGGATCGCCGTGCCATAGCCAGGATCGGCCGTCCGCCGTGACCAGCGTCTGCATCTCCGCGCCGAGCGAGGAAAGCTCCACGGTCACATATTCGTTGGCAATGCGGGTGATCTGGTTCGGCATGCGCGGCTCCTTTGCAGCGGAAAGCTTCCTTCTAGCTTGGTGCAGAAGAACTGCCATTCAATGACCCGGATCGATTTTTACCGCCGCGAGTCTCCCTCGGCGATATCTTCCAGATAGCTTTCGGTGAAATCGGTCTGGATCTCCATCCACAGCGGCGCATGGTCGGACATCTGCCAGGTGCGCCATTTCTCGTAACGGGCCTCGGGCGTCGTCGCCTTGTATTTCTTGTTCTTTTCGGGATCCTCGGCGGGCACATATTCTCCATAAAGCTGCATGTCCTCGGCATTGCTGCGGAAGACATCCGCGAACATGTCGACGATGCCGCCGCCGAGCACCTTGAAGCGCTTGTCCTTTACGCGCACGGCAATCTGATCGTAGAAATGATCCCGGTTCGGCAGATGCGTGCCGTCGATTTCCGGCGGCACCTTGAAACCTTCGCTGGTCAGGGCCTGCATGGTCTTGTGCTCCGGCGAAACGACGTTAAAATCGCCGAGCAGGATGTAGTTCTCCACCTGGCCGGCGCGGTCGCGCTCCTGCTTGCTTTCCTCGTCCTGACGGTCGGCAAAGAATTTCATCAGCCGCTTGATCTCGGAAATACGCCGTTCCAGTTTTTCACCGGAATCCTCGCCGAAATAGATATGCACGGTGCAGAGGCTGAAGCGGAACCAGCCCGATTGAAAGGCCACGAGAAAGGGCGTGCGGGCAAACTGCTGCTTCATCTCGTCAGATTTCGGCTCGATATCCGGCTGATCCTTGGCGGCCTTGGCCTTCTTGCGCGACACGACCAGCTGGCCATCCGGCAGCACCACCTCGCCGGCGATCTTGCGGAACCAGACCTTTTCGGTGTTGTAGACAAAGGCCATGCGCTCGCTATTGCCACCCAGACCGGCCGTCGTGTCGGTGGCGATATAATCCCATTCGCGCCCGAGGATCTTCATGACCTTTTCCAGCGCGGACAGATCGCGGTTGACCTCCTGCACGGCCACGAGGTCGAAGCAGGACATCATTTCGGCGATGTAATAGAAGGTTTCCGGCAGGCGCGGGCCGAAGCCGAATTTGTTGGAATCGAAGTCGCGGATATTCCAGGTGGCGAGAAGCAGCGACCGGTCGCTCTTGCGCGCCCGGATCGGCTCGAGTGTCTTGCGGATGGCGAGAAGACGCTTGGCGCAACGTTGCGCAGCACCTTCTTCGTCCCGCAGCGCATAACGCATGCCTGCATAGTTCACCATATGCCCCTCCCCTGGCTCCCGGTGGACAGCGGCCCGCCCATCAAGGCGCGGCCTCGACTAATGCATTTTAGGCGCGTTCAGCGACAGTTTTACGTAAGGGCCAGCCAGGTCCGCGCTCAAGGGGACAGTTTCAGTTCCATGCAGGTGAGGTCGAGCCAGCGGCCGAACTTGATGCCGACTTCGGAGAATTTTCCGGCAATCCGGAAACCAAGCTTTTCGTGAAGGCGGATCGAAGCGGCATTTTCCGCTTCGATCGCCGCGATCATCACATGCACGCCATTGGAGGCGGCCCGGGTGATCAACTCCTGCATCAGGATGCGGCCGATGCCGCCGCCCCGGAAGTCGCGATGCACATAAACCGAATGCTCCACCGTGTGGCGAAACCCTTCGAAGGCGCGCCAGTCGCCATAGGAAGCATAGCCGGCAAGGCCGCCGTCTACCGTGGCGACGATGACCGGGAAACCGCGGGCCATGCGGGCGGCAAACCATTCCTTGCGGTTGGCAAGGTCGACCAATGTCTCGTTCCAGATGGCCGTGGTATTGGCAACAGCGTCGTTATAGATGTCCATGATGCCGACGAGATCGGCTTCGGCCGCGTCGCGGATTTCGGGTCGACCTGCCATCGTTTTGTCTACTATCGTGTTCATCCGTCCACTTTAGCAGACGATCCTTGTGACCGGAAGGTGCTTTTCGGCTGCACCGAAGGCGCTCAGATGCTCCGCGAAGCGAAAGCTGAAGCGCTAAAGGCCGCTGCCCGACAGGCTGAAGCAGGTGAGAACGGCGCTGTAATGCACAGCGGCAGCGGCAACCACAAAGCCATGCCAGATGGCGTTTTGATAGCGCAGCCTTTCCCAAACGTGGAAGATAACGCCGAGCGAATAGATCATTCCGCCGATGACGATGAGCCAGACGGTGACCGGCGGAAGATATGACGACACCGGCTCCATGACCATGACGCCGCTCCAGCCCATGCCCAGGTAAAGCAGGATCGCGAGCTTATCGTAGCGGCCGGGAAACACGCATTTCAGCAAGATCCCGACTATCGCCGTTGCCCAGATGGCCAGAAGCATGACGAAGATCAGCATATCTTCGGCGCCGCGCTGCAGGAAGGGCGTATAAGTGGCGGCAATCAGCACGAAAATCGCCGAGTGATCGAAGCGTCGCAGCAGCCATTTGGTGCGCGAATAGGGCCAGATATTATAGGTGAAGGAGATCGACAGGCAGAGGACGAGGCCGAGGCCATAGATCCAGGCGGCGGCGATTTCGCCGTAGCTCGCCCACGTGGTGGCATAGAAGATCAGTGCCGTCGCGCCGATCAGAGCAAAGACCATGCCGATGCCGTTGATGATGCCATCCACGACAATCTCGCGGAGATCATACCGCCGCCCGAAATGGAATAAATCGCTCATATGTCTCCTCGCTTTGGCTGAAGAATGGTTGCACCGCCGCATGAAGGCAAGAGGCGCCAGGTCAATTTCCGTTTCAGCACGTCATCTTGGCCGGGACACCCTCGGCAAGCCCGCTATTGCGGCCGCCCGGCGCGCTGTTAAGGAAGAGATTGTCAACACCATGACGACGATCTATCGCCGCCCTCGCGGCTTTCATGAACAGTGACAAGACGACATAGTGAGGATGATAAGGGCCCTTGGCCCGTTTCCGTGAGGATCCTCAAAATGCATGCCGATGCTCAACCCTTCGCACTGTCCCGTCCGGCGCATGTCGGCCATGCTCATCTCCTCGTCAGCGACCTGCGGCTCGTGTCCGACTTCTACCAGAAGATCGTCGGCCTTTCGGTGATCGAGAGGACGCCGAGCGGCGAGGTTCTCGGCGTAGAAGGCAAATCGCTCCTGACGCTGACGACCGGCAATGCCGTTGCCCAGGCGCCGCGCAATGCCGCCGGGCTCTTCCACACAGCCTTTCTGGTGCCGGGCCGGGCAGAGCTCGCGCAATGGCTGGTGCATGCAGCGAAAAACAACATCAGCCTCGACGGCGCCTCCGACCATCTCGTCAGCGAGGCGCTTTATCTTTCCGATCCGGAAGGCAACGGCATCGAGATCTATCGCGACCGCAGCCCGCAGGAATGGAACTACAAAAGCGACGGGACAGTCGCCATGGCGACCGAACGGCTGGACCTTAGGCAGCTCCATGACAGCGCGCCCGACAGGACATGGGCCGGCATGGCACAAGGCACGGCGATCGGCCATATCCACCTGCAGGTGGGCGACCTGCCGGAGGCGGACGCATTTTACCGCGACGTGCTGGGCCTGAAGATCATGGCGCGCTATCCCGGCGCCAGCTTCTTTGCCACCGGCAATTACCATCATCATATCGCCGCCAACATCTGGAACAGCCGCGGAGCCCGCAAGCGGGAAGGCAATATGAGCGGGCTTTCCGACTATACCGTTCGTTTCAACGATCCGGCCGCCCTTCAATCGGCGCTGGCGGCACTTCAGGCCCAGGAAATCGAGGCCAGGAAGACGGCCGAAGGCTGGTCGCTGACCGATCCGTGGGGTATAGGAATAACGCTTGCGGCTTAAGGTCTTACGCCGTCTTTCGCCCGCCCTGCAGGCGCCGGAACCGAAGTCCCCGAGCCGCGTTCTATGGGCTGCAAGGGGATCCACAAGTCATGGCCATGTCAATCGCCCGCGGCGGCAAGCCGAAGAAGAACGTTATGGACATCCCCCCGCGCCGGGAGGCGACCACCTCCTATCTGGAGGATGACATGGAATCCGAGCCGCTGGTGCTCGGTCGCGAGGCGCTGGAAGTCGCCAGTGCCTGGGCGGTGATCGGCATTTTCGGCATCGTCTTCTTCGCCATCGTCCATTACATGTCGTTGATCCTGATCCCGGTGACGCTCGCCATCGTCGTCGGACTGATCCTCGGACTGGTGGCGGACCGGCTGGGCCGCGCCGGCGTTCCGCGCTTCGGCATTGCGCTGATGCTGTCGACGCTGGTCTTTGCGGCGCTCTTCCTGATCATCAATTCGCTCGCCGAACCGGTGGCAACCTTGCTGCAGGAAGGCCCGAATTTTGCGGAGCGGACGATCAACCGGTTCATGCCGATCCTCGAACAGCAGCATTGGCTCAACATCTCGCCGGCCACGTTCGAGACCGGCCCGATGTCGATGCAATCGCTGATCGAGAATTCCGGCAATATATTGGGTGTGCTGACCTCCAACCTGACGCCGGCCATCGTCCAGGGGCTGATCTTTTTTGCGGCGCTGCTGCTGTTCCTTTACGGCCGCCTGAGGCTGCGCCGGACCATTATCATGGCCTTTCCCAAGCGCCGCCAGCGGCTGATGACCATCCGGGTGCTGAACTCGATCGACCAGGTGCTCGGCTATTACTTTGCGACCGCCAGCCTCTGCTATCTTGGGCTTGGCGTGGTGATGACGCTGATCGCCTATTTCGGCGGACTGAGCATGCCGGTACTTTGGGGTCTGTTCGCATTCCTGTCGAGCTTCATCCCCTTTCTCGGCATCACCGTGATGACCCTCTCGGTGGCGATTGCCGGCATCCTCACCCATGACGGGCTGGTCTTCGCTCTGCTTCCGGCGGTGATCTTCTTCACGGTGCACCTGATCATGGAGAACCTGCTGTTCCCGGCCATCATGGGACGCCAGTGGGAGATCAATCCCTTCGTTGTCTTTATTGCCATCCTGTTCTGGACGTGGCTGTGGGGGGCGGTCGGCGCCATGCTTGCCCTCCCCCTGTCGCTGATCATGATGACCGTGCTCGCCGAACTTTTCCCCGAACGAAAGACGGTGCCGCACCTGCCGGGCTGACCAAGCCACAGTCGAACGGCGAAGGCCGCCCCGCAACTTCCGACTGCGGCGCGGCCCTTTCCGTATCATTCATAAAGGTAGAGCTTTTCCCATTCTTCGCGCGGGATCTTTGACCCTATCTTGTAGTCGAAGGAGGTGATCTCCAGGCCTTGTTCGCCGGTTTCGCATTTGTATTTCAGGCGATACCAGTCACCGCCGCTGCGAAAGACGGCGCCCGGTGCGCGAATGGCATTTCCTTGTTCGACCGGACTTTCGAACGTGTAGGCAATCACCTTGTCCGGCTTGAAATCGGCATCCTTGCGGATGCGGTCCATCGCTTCCATGTCGCAACGCTGTTCCCGACGTTCATCGGGAGCAAGAGCATTGAGTTGCTTGATGGTTCGATCGTCCAGAGCGTGGGCCGGCAAGGCACAGAGCAGCGCGATTGCTGCAAGTGGCAGGCTTATCTTCATGGCATTCCCATCCAAATTGGTTCGGACGGCGCGGAAACTAGAAGATGGACACGTGGTTGACCACCTACCGGGACGCGAAATAGGGTGATGTGATCAAGCGGGGATCAGAGAGTGCCGGAGAGCGGGGAAGAAGGAGCCGAGCTTTCCGATGCCGGGAAGGAGCAGATCAGGCTGCGCGCCACCTTCTTGAACAATATCGGGATCGGCGTGATCCTGGTGGGCGTATTCACGCCGATCATACGCTCAATGTACGAGCCGGCCGTTATTTCCGGCGATCTGATTTCGGTCGCCGCAACCATGATGATTTGCTTTTCGGTGGGGGGAGGACTACCTTTGGTAGGCATCCTGATCCTCAGAGGACTGAGCAAATGACATTCGAGCAACTGATCCTGATTCTGATGCCTGTGGGTGGCCTTTCGCTTATTGCCGCCCTCGTCTGGTGGCAGAACGAGCGCGACCTGCGTCCGAACAAGAACAAGAAGTAACCCCTTCCCGGCTTGCCTCCGGCTGCCCAGCCCCCTATCTCTGGCACTCCCGCCCTGCATCCGGAGTGCTTCCTTGGCCACCTCCCTTAAATCCCTGTTCGCCGATCTTCCCGCTCCGCCCGTTGCGGCCAAGAAGCCCGTTTCCGATACCCGCCACGGCATCACCCGCACCGACGACTATGCCTGGTTCCGCGCCGACAACTGGCAGGCCATGTTCAAGGATCCCTCTATCCTCGACCCGCAGATCCGCAAGCATCTGGAAGCGGAAAATGCCTATATGGAAGCGGCCATGGGGGATACGGCTGCACTTCAGAAGACCTTGTTCAACGAGATGCGCGGTCGCATCAAGGAAGATGACAGCTCGGTGCCGATGAAGGACGGTCCCTACGCCTACGGATCGCTGTTCGTCACCGGCGGCGAGCAGCCGCATTATTTCCGCACGGCCCGCGACGGCGGCGACAAGGAGACACTGCTCGACGGCGACAAGGAGGCCATGGGCAAAGATTATTTCCGCCTGTCCGGCATCGATCACACGAGCGATCATACGCTGGGCATCTGGGGCTATGACGACAAGGGTTCGGAATATTTCACCCTGCGCATCCGCGATCTGGCGGCCGGCGACGATCTCGCCGACGTGATCGAGAATACCGGCGGCGGCGGCGTCTGGGCGCCCGACGGCAAGAGCTTCTTTTACACCTTGCAGGACGAGAACCACCGGCCCTCCAAGGTTTACCACCACGTAGTCGGTACGCCGCAATCGACCGACCGGCTGGTTTATGAGGAAGAGGATCCGGGCTTCTTTGTGGGGGTCGGCGGCTCGCTGCTCGATGACTTCATCTATCTCGACATTCATGATCACGAGACGTCCGAATACCGGCTGCTGTCCACCAAGGACCTGCATGCGGAGCCGATGCTGGTGTCCGAGCGGGTGGAAGGCATCGAATATTCGCTGACCGAAGGCGGCGACGTCTTCTACATTCTCACCAATGACGGCGACGCCAAGGATTTCAAGATCGTCGAGGCGCCGGTGACGGCGCCGGGCAAGGAGAACTGGCGCGAGGTGGTGGCGCACGAGCCGGGCCGGCTGATCATCTCCCACATGGCCTTTGCCCGCCACCTGGTCTGGCTGCAGCGCAGCCAAGGCCTGCCGCAGATCGTCATCCGCGACCGCAGGACCGGCGAGGAACATGCCATTGCCTTTGCGGAAGAAGCCTATTCGCTCGGCCTGCAGGGTGCGGCGGAATACGACACCGATACCATCCGCTTCTCCTACTCCTCCATGACCACGCCCGGTCAATTGTTCGACTACAATATGGCGACACGCGAACGCGTGCTCCTCAAGACCCAGGAAGTGCCCTCAGGCCACGATCCGGAAGACTATGTGACCCGACGGGTCATGGCGACGGCACATGACGGCGAACTGGTGCCGGTGTCGCTGCTTTACCGCAAGGACACGCCTCACGACGGCTCCGCTCCCTGTCTTCTCTACGGATATGGCGCCTATGGCATCACCATTCCGGCCGGCTTTTCCACCAACAACCTGTCGCTTGCCGACCGCGGCTTCGTTTATGCCATCGCTCATATCCGCGGCGGCAAGGACAAGGGCTTTGCCTGGTACGAAAACGGCAAGATGGAGATGAAGCCGAACACGTTCAAAGACTTCATCGCCGCGGCCGACCATCTGGTGGCGGAAGGCTTCACTTCCTACGAGAACATCATCGCCGAGGGCGGATCGGCGGGCGGCATGCTGATGGGCGGCATTGCCAATATGGCGCCTGAAAAATTCGCCGGCATCATCGCCGCCGTGCCCTTTGTCGACGTCCTCAACACCATGCTCGACGATAGGCTGCCGCTGACGCCGCCCGAATGGCCGGAATGGGGCAATCCCATCGACAGCCTGGAAGAATATCAGTGGATCGCGGCCTATAGCCCCTATGACAATGTGGCGGCCAAGCCTTATCCGCCGATCCTGGCAATTTCCGGCCTCACCGATCCGCGAGTCACCTATTGGGAGCCGACGAAATGGGTGGCGAAGCTGCGCGAACATACGACCGGCACGGCGCCGATCCTGTTGAAAACCAATATGGCCGCCGGCCATGGCGGCAAGTCAGGGCGTTTCCAGCGGCTGGAAGAAATTGCCTTCGAATACGCTTTCGCCATTAAAGTCGCCGGCAAGATGCAGGCCTGATCAGGCCGCTTTCGTGAATTTACTGCCGTAGCGGGTCTTTCGCCTGCGGCAGTCCGCCAACGGTAGCAAAACCGACAGCCCTTGCCGCTCCTGCCGCGCCCGAACGTCAGGCGGCAAGCCTTATCGGCATGGCAGCCCTCCCCTCGCATCGGAAACCACCAAGGCGCTAAGTGCCGAATGCGGAACTATGTCAAGCCCCCATAATTCGGAGAGAATGCGGCGACGCAAGCTTCGCGCAAGCTTCAGGGATTAACTCTCGATTAACCATCCTGAAGCTGGGCTTAACGCCATGAAGATCGATAGCGGCCTCAACGGCTATTACTACCAGAACCGGACGCCCGAGATAGAGCGCAACACCGAAGAAGCGGCGCCTCGCGAAGTGGCTTCGACGTCTCGCTTCCCCGACGCGATGACCGGAAGCAGCACCTTTCTCTCCAGCTCGCTCTCCAACGCTCTCTGGGTCATGGAAAGCGGTGATGCGGCAGCCTCAGCCGCCATTGACCAGATGCCGCCCCTTTCACAGGACTGGGTGCAAGAGGTTTATCAGGAATTCAATTAACACTTCATGCCACGCCAGACGGCGTGACTTCCACCGTCACATGCGAAAGACTGTCGATGCCGCGCAGCTTGTCCTTGTAAAAGGACGGCGGGTGCGGCTTTTGCGCGACCAGGGCGACGATCGCGGCATGATGGCCCGGGCCCAGTTGCCAGACATGCAGATCCGAAATCCGATCCTCCGCCGTTTCCACCTGCGTGCGGATCTGCGCCGCCAGATCCTCGTGATCCGGCTGGGCATCGAGGAGAACGGCGGCGGTCACGCGGATCAGGCCCCATGACCAGCGGGCAATAACCAGGCCGCCGACCACGCCCATCAGCGGATCGAGCGCATTCCAGCCATACAGACGCCCCAGGATGAGGGCGAGGATCGCCAGAACCGACGTCAGGGCGTCGGCCAGCACATGCAGATAGGCGGCACGCAGATTGTTGTCCTTGCCGGCACGGCCGTGCCCTCGGCCATGGGCATGATCGTGGCCGCCGTGATGACCGTCATGGCTCTCGTGATGGCCTGCGTGGTGGTGGCCGTGATCGTGGTGGCCGTGATCGTGGTGATGATGATCGTCGCGCAGCAGCCAGGCGGAAACGAGATTGACGGCAAGGCCGAGGAGGGCAACGACGATAGCTTGGTCGAAATCGATTGGCACGGGGCTTGCGAGCCGCAGCAGGCTTTCCCAGCCGATCAAAAGCGCGATCAGCGCCAGAACAACGGCGCTTGCAAATCCCGCCAGATCGCCGAGCTTGCCGGTGCCGAAGGTATAGCGGGGATTGCGGGCTTGGCGCCGCGCATAAAGATAGGCAAGGGCTGCGATCAGCATGGCGCCGGCATGGGTGGACATATGCCAGCCGTCCGCCGTCAGGGCCATCGAACCGAACAGCGATCCGGCGATAATCTCCGCCACCATCATCGTCGCCGTCAAGGCGACCACCAGCCAGACCTTGCGCTCGTTGCGCTCGTGGTGTTCGCCGAGGAAAACATGGTCGTGCTTGAAGCTCTCGATCGTGCTTGCCATTCTGCCTCTCCTTTCGAGTGCCGAACCAGATCAGCGGATATAGGTTCGCACAACTTCGGCCAATTCGTCCGCCGCCGCTGTCTTAGCGAACGTGTGCGGAAGCCAGGCTCGGCAGGCAAGGCGCCCGGTCGACTTGCCGCGGTCCGGAACGCCTCTTACATAGGAGCCACGACAAGAGGATGCTGAACATGCTGTCCATCGGAGATCTGTCAAGACGGACCGGCGTCAAGGTGCCGACCATACGCTATTACGAGCAGATGGGGCTGATCGATGCGGCCGAGCGCTCGCAAGGCAACCAGCGTCGCTACGAAAAGCAGGATCTCGAGCGCCTCGCCTTCATCCGGCACGCGCGTGACCTCGGTCTCGACCTTCCGGCGATCCGCGAGCTGATCGCGCTCAGCCAGCACCCGACAGAGCCGTGTGCGCATGCTGACCGGATTGCCGCCGAGCATCTGGCTGCAGTGAGAATCAAGATCGACAAGCTGAAGAAGCTGGAACAGGAGCTTGCGCGCATCCTTTCCCATTGCGACGGCGGCCATTCGGTTGAAGAGTGCTATGTGATCCGGGCCCTGTCCGACCACGGGCTTTGCGAAAGCGAACACTGAGGCGGTGGCGGAGCCTTCGTCCCTCAGCGGGACGATTTGCCGTTGAACCGATGGCAGCCTATTCGAGATACTGGTAGTGCTGCAGGTCGTGCAGGTTCGCCATGATATTCGGCAAAGCCCGTGCAACAAACAAGATCAGCCCGCAGCCAACCACCAACAAAGATCCCAACAAGATCATCATTCTGTTTCCCCCTCGCGCATCCCCCCGCGCTGGCAAGTATAGTGGCAGGATCTATTTTAGATTCCATGAAGATACATGAGCAAATGCATTGGAGATGAGGCATAAGCTGCAGCTGGTTCTGCTTTACGGAGATGCCGGCCAAGACTGGGATGACACCTGGCTGAGGAAGACGGCCGACCCGGCTTGACAGCGACCGGGATCGGGCGCATGGAATGCAGCATGATCGACACGCGCACCATCACCACCTGCTCGTATTTTTGGGCCTACCTGTAAAGGGCGGCTCGACAGATCACCTTGTCAACAAGCCGCCGTCAGGCGGCTTTGTTGTTTCAAACGGCACCTGACGGCGAAAAAAGACCGAAAAAGGATGCCGGACATGAGCCCAGATACAATAGAAGACAGCAAAATCTCCCTGCCACGGCCGCCGGTGGTCACCATCCGCAGCGCCAAGCCGCATGACCTGCCGGACCTCAAGGAGATGATCGCAGCGCTTGCCGCCCATCACAACGATCCGGCCGCCATCACCCCAGAGGCGCTGGAGCGCGACCTGTTCGGTCCCATGCCCTGGATCACGGCACTGGTGGCCGAGGCCGACATCGGGCTGATTGGCTACGCGATCCTGGTGCCGCTCTACCGGGCGCAGGAAGGCCAGCGCGGCATGGACCTGCATCATCTCTTCGTGCGTGACGGGCATCGCGGCCACGGCATCGGCCAGCATCTCGTGTCGCGCGCCCGCGAGGTCGCCCGCAATGCCGGCTGCGGCTATCTTTCGGTCAGCGCCGCTACCGGCAATTCTGCCGCGCATCGCTTCTATGAACAGATGGATTTCAAGCCACGCCCGGTGACTGGGATGCGCTATATGCAGGCGCTTGGCTGAACAGGCCCGTCGACGGGCCAAGGCTAACCGGCAGCCTTGGCCAGGACTTCTCCCGCCCATTCATTGAGGCTTTTCCCGGCCAGTTCGGCAGCCTTCGCGGCGCGCGCGTGGACCTCCGGATCGATCCGGAACATCACTTTTCCGGAATAAGGCTTTTCCGGCTGCTTACCCAGCTTGTTGCAGGTCTCGATGTAGTCATCCACGGCTTCACGAAAGGCGATGCGCAAGTCTTCCACATTATCTGCATGGAACCCCACGCCGTCGCTGATCCCAGCCAGGCGTCCGAAGAAAATACCATCTTCGTCATCATATTCGACACGAGCAGAATAGCCGTTGTAGGTCATCGCATTGGTCATGGCATAAATCCCAGTCTGATCAGGTAGGCACGTGCGGCGCGCACTTGATACTGCTTGGCCTCCTTAGCAGGATGTGGCCGATGAAACGTTTCGACCTTTCCATCCTTTTCGAAGCGGACGCGGGAGCCGCTTCCCTCGACAATTTGGCATCCTACTGCAATCAACAAGCTCTCGACTGCCGCCCATTCGAGCGTCCTCAAGGCCGGATCTCGGAAGACTGCTTCAAGCGTCTTGCGGTGCTTGCTGTTCATTCCATAAGCTAACATGTGCTAGCATTTTCTGCAATCATTTCACCGCAGGCACGGCCTTCAGATAAGCGGCGATGGCTTCGAGATCGGCCTGTGGCAGATGGGCAAGGTTCTGCTGCACCTCGGCCATCTGGCCGCCGGCCGAATCATATTCGGGCGTGAAGCCGGTCTGAAAATAGTTGACGAGATCGCTTTCGCTCCACGCGCCGCTCTCACCGCCCGGCGTGATGTTGGGGATGGAGCCCTTGCCTTCCGGATTGGGGCCGCCAGCCAGCCAGCGGTCCTTGACGAAGCCGCCAAGCGCGTCGCGCGGGGTGTGACATTCGCCGCAATGGCCGGGCCCTTCAACCAGAAACTGGCCGCGCCTGATCCTGTCGTCAGCGCTCGTCAGCTGCACCCTTGGCTGATCGTTGAAATACAGCAATTTCCAGCCACCCACCGCCATGCGGATATTGAAGGGGAAGCCCAGTTCATGCGGCGGCGCCACATTGTCGCTGGCCGGCAGGGTCCTCAGGTAACCGAACAGGTTGTTGATGTCGGCCGCCGACAGCCTTGTATAGGAGCCATAGGGGAAGGACGGATAAAGGTGCTCCCCGTCCGGCCCGACACCGCGGGTCATGGCATTGCCGAACTGGGCCAGCGTCCAGCTGCCGATACCGACCTTAGGATCAGATGAGATATTGGGGATATGGAACGTGCCGAAAGGGCTCTGCAGGGCGCGGCCGCCCGACAGCAGCTTGGCGGCATCGCCGCTCGCACCGGTCGCCGCATGGCAGCTGGCACAGCCGCCGGCCCAAAAGAGCTGTTCGCCCTTGGCGAGATCCGGCGCACCCAGACCGGCCCGGTGGCTGGCCGGATGCGGCGCGGGCTTGGTCGCGAACCAGGCAATGGCGGCCCCGGCGGCAATCACGACCAGGCTGGCGCCGAAGAGTTTCGACCAGTTCGAGGCCATTGCCTTCCTCCTGTTCACGAACCGCATGCAAAACGGCCGCTCCTTGTGCGGCCGCTCACGCCTGCACGCTCAGCCTTACTTCTTCAGGCGATAGGTCTGGTGGCAGCCGCCGCAGCTTGCGCCGAGCGTCTGCATGGCCTTGCCAACGGCAGCCTGATCGGCCGGCATGGAAGCGAGGATCGTATCGGCATCGCTGCCGAGCTTGGCGGCCTTGGCGCGGAAATCGGCATTGTTTTCCCAGATCGCCGGAGCGGCGGAAGAATTGGCCTGCGAGCCCTCGGGGAACTGGTCCGGGAAAGCCTTGATATTGGTGCTGATGGTCGTCAGCGACTTCTCGACCACGGCCTTGTCATAGGGCTTCTCGCCCTTGGCGATGGCACCCATGGCGCCGACGGCGCCGCCGATCTGCTTCATCATCTGTTCGCGCTTTGCCACCGGCGTTTCCTGGGCAGTGACGGCCGTAAAGCCAAGACAGAGAATGGCCGTGGCGGCGGCAACCGTTTTCAACTTCATCATGAAATTCTCCCCTTTGAGCCAGCTTGACCGGCGACGCTTTCGCACCGCGATGATGGCAAGCTTATAGGCTTGAAAAAAGTCACGTTTTCGTCAGATGCCGGGGAGCCTCACCCGGCTTGTTGGATGACGGAAATGCGACAGCGGCGATGGCTAGAAAGTCTGCCCGTCAACCGCTAATCCCCTCCCACAAGGTGAAGGCCGAAACGAGGACCAGAAGCGCGCCGGCAGTCCGTCCCACCCAGATGGTGGCCCGCCTATTGCCGACAAGAGCCGAACGGGCGCGCCCGGCGGCAAGCGCCAGCCCGCCATAGACGGCCAGCTGGGTTGCCGCCGTCATCGCCGCCATGACAGCGGCCTGCGGCGCCAGCGGCCCGAAATCGGGACGCAGGAACTGCGGATAGATGGCCAGCATGAAGAGATAGGCTTTCGGATTGATCAGGCAGGTGATCATTCCCCGGCGAAAGGCCTGCCCATTGGATCCTGCTTCCGCCGGTCCGACATGATCGACCGTGATCGAGCTTCGCATCAGCGCGATGCCGATCCAGCCCATGTACAGCGCCCCAGCGATCAGCAGGGGCCTGAACAGCACGGGCACGAGGCTGGCGAGAAGGCCGACGCCGAGCGCGCCGTAAAGCGAATGCACCAGCCCGCCGGCCATGATGCCGGCGGTGGCGGCAAGGCCGGCGCTGCGCCCGCGGGTCAGCGCATTGGCAAGCACGAACACCATGTCCATGCCCGGCACGATGATGATGCCGAACAGCAGCGTGAAGAAGAGCCGAGATTTTCGGTATAGGTCATGTCAGTTGGCCCCTTCGAGAGCGGCGCGCTCGCCGAGCGGGACGCCTTGTTTTTGCAGGTGATCTGCGGCTCTATAGGCGAGCCCAACTGACAGCGTGGTGTCAGGAGGAGCGGCGGCCAAGGAGTTTTCATGCGCAAGGCATCACGCCTTTTCGAGATCATCCAGATCCTACGGCTTGCCCGCAAGCCGGTCACCGCTGCCGAAATGGCCGTGCAGATGGAAGTGACCGTGCGCTCGATCTACCGGGATATCGCCGCGCTGCAGGCCATGCGGGTGCCGATCGAAGGCGGGCGCGGCATAGGCTATATCCTGCGGCCGGGCTTTACCCTGCCGCCGCTGATGCTGTCGCTCGAGGAAACCGAGGCGATCGTCCTGGCGCTGGCGCTCCTGGAGCGCACCGGCGACACGGGATTGAAGCAGGCCGCAAAACAGGTGACCCGCAAGATTGCAGCCTCGGTACCGCCGCCGCTGTCGGCGATATTTTCCGACAATGCTCTGCATGCCTGGGGCAGCGTCGCCCCCGTGCCGGATGCGGTGGACCTTTCCATGGTGCGCCGGGCGATCCGCGAGGAGCGCAAGCTGGCGCTGGATTATCGCGACGAGCTTGCCCGGGCGACGGAGCGGGTGATCCGGCCGATCGCCCTCATCTATTATTCGCAGACCGCCAATATCGTCGCCTGGTGTGAAATGCGCCGGGCGATCCGCAATTTCCGGGCGGACCGGGTCGAGCATTGCGAACCGCTGGAGGATTTCTTCATCGCTCAGGGTGAAGGATTGCGAAAGCTCTGGGTCGAGGGCTGGACAGGCGAGGCGACCGCGGCGGCCTCCTGAAGCGGAAGGCTGCGGCTGTCCTCGCGGCCATGGCCGATGATCCCGATGCGGTTGCCATAGAGTTCCACGACGGCGAAGGCATTGTCCTTCTCGGTGTCGACCATGCCCTTGAAGTTGACATACCAGGTCGCGCCGTCACGTCCGAGATTGCCGGCATGGTTGTGGCCATTGAGATAGGCGATGACATTGCCGGAGCGTTCAAAAAGCGCCGTCAGCCGTTCGCAGTCCCAAAGATTATGATCGTTTGCCGGAAAGAGCGGATAATGGCCGAAAACCACGACCTTCTCCCCCGCCGCCCTCGCCTGCTCCAGCACCGCTTCCAGCCAAGCGAATTGCGCCTCGCCGATGCCGCCGTTCCAGGGATGTGCATTGGGCGCGCCGGTGGCCGCCAGAGCCCCCAGCCGCTCCACTGCCAGCCGGTGGCGCGGATCGCCCTCCGGGCTTGAGAAAAGGCTGATCTCATTGCCGTCGATGACGACGAAGCGAATGCCGTTTCGTGCAAAATCGTGCCAGGCGGCCGGCATGCCGAGCCGCTGGTGCACGGCTTCCAGGCGATCCGGAGCGACGGAAAAATCATGGTTTCCCGGAAGCATGATCGCTTCATGCCGCAGGCCCTGATAAATCGAAAGAGCTGGCCCGAAGTTTTCCCAGCCGCGGTCGATCAGGTCGCCGAGCGTCACGACGAAAGCGAGATCCTCGCCATTCAACAGCCCGATCGCCTGGCGCAGCTTGTCCAGGCTATTGGCATAGTAGCGGTTCATGTCGAGCCATGGCGGAGCATCGGCATATTGCGGATCGGCTATGATACCGAAGCGGATCCGGGGCTTGTGGGAGGGCATTGCGCGGCCTTAGGCGCATTACATGACAGCGATATGACACCATTTGAGCCAGCGCCGACCGGTAGCCTGCCGGCGACATGTAGCTTCCGCATCTCTGCTTTGCTCAGGCTCCCAGCGACACGTCATTGGGTTTCCAAAGTCTCGTTCCTCTCCACTGGGAGCCGTCCATAGGCAGTCAGGATGGCCAGGATAAGCCCGGGAAAGCGCTTATCGATCTCGGAGCAACGCGAATGATTGCTCATCACCACGCCATGCCGCTCGGACCGGATAAGACCTGCTTCCCGCAGCACCTTGAAATGCTGTGACAGGGATGATTTCGGAATGATCCTCTCGCCCAGACAGGCGAGCGCAGAACATGTCCCGCTTGAGCCCACACCGGCAATCTGTGCGAAGATCGCCGCTCGCTCCGGATCAGACAGAGCATAGAGGATAGCCTCCGGCCGCAGGTCCTCGATCGCTGGGTGAAACAATGGTCTCATCTATTTTATATAGGCGCTCTTGAAATCTCGATCAATAGTTCTGAATTTCTGAACTACGGAACAAGGCCGTCACTCCCGACGGCTGCCGGATCGAAAGGAACAAACATGTCTAAGCTCGCAGGAAAAGTCGCTATCGTCACAGGCGCCTCCAAAGGTATCGGCGCTGCGATTGCCAAAGCACTTGCCGCAGAAGGTGCGCAGATCGTCGTGAATTATGCTTCTAGCCAGGCAGGAGCGGACGCCGTTGTGCAGGCGATCACCGCGACCGGCGGCAAAGCGATCGCGGTCCAGGGCGATGTTTCGAAAGCCGAGCAAGCGAACCGTTTGGTTGAAGCTGCGGTCCAGGAATTCGGCCGTCTCGACGTGCTGGTCAACAATTCCGGCGTCTACGAATTCAGCGCGATCGAAGACATTACCGAGGAACACTATCATCGCATGTTCGACGTCAACGTTCTGGGCGTCCTGCTGGTGACCAAGGCCGCGGTCAAACATCTCGGCGAAGGCGGCAGCGTCATCAATATCTCATCGGTCGTAAGCAGCCTGGCTCCCCCAGCCTCGTCGGTCTATACCGGCACCAAGGCCGCGGTGGACGCCATTACCAGCGTGCTTGCCAAGGAGCTTGGTCCTCGCAAGATCCGGGTCAACGCCATTCTCCCCGGCATGGTGGAAACGGAGGGTACGCACACGGCCGGCATCGTCGGCTCGGACCTCCAGCACAATGCAGTCGCCCAGACCCCGCTCGGCCGCATCGGTCAGCCGGAGGACATTGCCAAGGTCGCAGTTTTCCTCGCTTCCGATGACGCCGGCTGGCTGACCGGCGATCACATCATTGCAAGTGGCGGTTTTCGTTGATTGTTGAGGTCGTGCGTGCTCTTCAAGGGCACGCACGACCTCCACGCTGGCTCAAGCACCAACCTCCCCGGCGACGGTTCAATTTCCTCTTTCTGGCGATGACGAAGATGCCTACAAATGGTTAGTCATGGTTGGAGGACTTGGGCGCGGGATCGAACTGCAAGCCGTTGCCGATCTGGTCGAGCGTCAGGCGGGCCGGCCCGGTCAATTTCGAGCTTTCCGTCTTCTTACGCTCGTTCTGCATCGACCCGCGGGTTATCCTCAAGGTCCGCGCCCGATAATCGGCGACTGTCAGCGTTGTTTCGCCGGTGCGCCTATGCCAGTTGTTGCTCTCGAAGCGAACCAGCCTCAGCTTCCCCTTTTGCATGACGAAACTGAAACTATTGGTCCAGGTGTTCCAGCCGCCGGCGGTCATGAACAGGTTGAGCGTCACGACAAGCCTGCCGCGCTTGATCTCCAGCGGCCCGCTTTCGGCGAGATAACCGGTCACGTTGGTGCTCTCCTGGCGGGGAATGAGCCTGTGGTTCGTGATGATCCGGTCATAGCCCTTGCCCGACGCAAACCCGATGACGAGCATGCGAGGCCCGACCGTCGGCTCACCTGAATAGGCGATATCGGGCTTCTCGGACTGGATGATCAGCGCCAGATCGGGCCGTTTGTCGCCGTCGAGGTCGCCTTTCGCCTCGACTTCCAATGTCCAACCGGGCGGCACAAGCTGCGCACGGTCGCCGACTTTGGCCGGAATGGCGGGATAATCGACAGGCGGCATGTCGGTATCCTCAGCCAGGGCAGCGCGGGCAAGGAAAATTGCGGCGGCAAAAGCCAAGCCGGCCATATATAAGCGCATCCATTTCCCCCTCACCCCAATTGCCGAGATCCTAGCAGGTGGATCGGCGGTGAAGAAGTACCCTGGTGCAGAGCAAAACACCCGGCGCCATCGCGGCACCGGGTGTTTTCAAATCGAATGAGGTGCTGCCGAAATTACTTGGTTGCGGCTTCGTAGCGTTCCAGCACGTAATCCCAGTTGATCAGGCTGTCGACGAAGGCTTCCAGATATTTCGGGCGGGCATTGCGGTAGTCGATGTAATAGGAATGTTCCCAGACATCGACGCCGAGGATCGGCTCCGCGCCGTGAACCAGCGGGTTCTCGCCGTTCGGGGTTTTCGAAATGACGAGCTTGCCGTCCTTGACCGAAACCCAGGCCCAGCCGGAGCCGAACTGGGTGGTGCCGGCGGCGATCAGGTCCGCCTTGAACTTGTCATAACCGCCCAGATCGCTGTCGATGGCGGTGGCGAGCTTGCCCGGCAGCGACGTGCCGCCGCCGCCCTTCTTCATCCACTTCCAGAAATGGATGTGGTTGTAGTGCTGGGCAGCATTGTTGAAGAGGGTCTGGTGCGTGCCGAAAGACTTCTTAACCACTTCCTCGACCGACAGATCGCCCATGCCGGCTTCGGCTGCGAGCTTGTTGCCCATGTCGACATAAGCCTTGTGGTGCTTGTCGTGGTGGAATTCCAGCGTTTCCTTCGACATGAAGGGCTGCAGCGCTTCGTAGTCGTAGGGAAGTTCAGGAAGTTCGAAAGCCATTGGTCTACTCCTCTTGGCAAACACTTCGGGTGAAAGCTCGTGCGGGAACATAGGAGCGGCAGGCCCAAGAGGCAACGGTGATCTTGCCAAAAACACCGGCACAGGCGCCAAGACCTTGCGCGCCGAAGGCTCTACAAGGAACGGTCAGGATATCGATTCGGGAGCTACTGCATGAAGACTGCCCTTGTTCTCTCGCTTGTCGTCGGCCTTGCCGGTGCCTCGGTGGCACAGGCATCCTCGGACGATGCCTGGTCCGACTTCCAGACCGAGGTTTCCAGGGCCTGCCTGGCAGCCGCGGCCGGACTGATCGAAAAGGGTAACGTGCTGGTCGATCCCTTCGGCAGCGAGCACTACGGGCTGGCGATCGTCACCGGCGGGGCCAAGGGTGCGAAGACCAAGGGGGCCAAGACGACGATCAGCGCCATCTGCGTCTTCGACAAAAAGACCAAACGAGTGGAGATCGGCGGCGAAATCGCGGCAGACAGGCTGACGGTCAAGGCCGGCCGGTAAGGCGCTCGGTCTTCACGTGCCGGAACCTTGTCGGGCCGCGGCGGTTTAGCGCTGCCTGACGCCAATCCGAAGGAGCCCGCACCGTGTTAGACTTCCTGAGCTCCGACTTCCTGACCTTCGTCGCCATCGGCTTTGCGGCTCAGATCATCGACGGTGCGCTCGGCATGGCGTTTGGCGTGCTGACCACGACGAGCCTGCTGATGGTCGGCATTGCTCCGTCCACGGCGAGCGCCATGACCCATGTGACGGAATGCTTCACCACCGCCGCGTCCGGCCTGTCGCATCTCTACCAGCGCAATGTCGACTGGCGCCTCGTCGCGCGGCTGGCGCCGGCGGGCATGATCGGCGGCGCCGTGGGTGCCTATCTCCTGTCCAATATCGACGGCAAGGCGATCGAGCCTTTCGTGTCCGTTTATCTGATCGGCGTGGGTCTGTTCATTCTCTACAAGGCCTTTCGGCCGAAATGGCCGCGCGACGTGCATGACTGGATCGTGCCCTATGTGGGCGGCGCCGGCGGCCTGCTGGACGCCATGGGCGGCGGCGGCTGGGGGCCGATCGTCACGAGTTCGCTGCTCGGCCGCGGCCATGATCCGCGCAAGGTGATCGGCTCCACCAACCTGACGGAATTCGCCGTCACCACGGTGATCTCCATCACCTTCATCATCGCGCTCGGCTGGTCGGAACTGTCCTCGGCGCTGGGGCTCATTCTCGGCGGCATCCTGGCCGCGCCGGTCGGGGCGATCATCGTCAAGCACCTGCCGGTCAAGCCGCTGATGATCATGGTGTCGCTGATCATCATCGGCACGGCGGCCGTGCGGTTCGTGTGACGCTTTCGGCTCAGGCCGCCCGCCGCCAGGCGAAACTGCGGCCGTCGGCGGTCGAGACGAGACCCATGCGATAAAGCGAGGCAAGCACGGCGGCGACGGCCGGGCGCATCTTCTGGCCCTGTTTAAACCGCGCGGCAATGGCCGACGCATCGGCAAAGCCTCCCGCCTCGATCAGCGCGTCGATGACCAGCGCCGTTTGTTCCGAATCGCCGGCCGGGAAACTCGGCTTGGCACTCTTGGCAGCCACCGTTTCGGCCAGGCCGAAATCCGCTTCCAGCTGCTCGGCCTTCTCCTTGTCCGAACCGAAGCGCGGGATCTGGTAATCGGGCCGCAGCCAGCGCACCAGGCCGCGCTTTTCTTCCTTTGCCCGCTCCTTGTTCAAGGCGACAAGGTTTGCCAACACTTCTTCCTCGGGCAAATCGACCGGCCAGCCATAGGCATCGGCTACAGCCTGATCGAGCTTTTCGTGCAATTCCTTGATGATCAGCACGAGGCCGTCATCGAAGATGCGGCGCTCCTTGGGCTCGAGATCGTCCGGCCACACCCCGGCTTTGAGCCGCTCGAGCACGTTGTAGAGGCCGGTCAAGGTCAGGTGTGGATGGTCTTCCAGCACCCGCTTGCGGTGCGCATCGAGCTCTTCGGCGATGCCGCCGATGGTGTGTTTTTGCTCGTCGGTGGCGGCGGGGAATGGGAAAGGGTCGAAGCAGCGGGATTTGGAATAGCGGGGATCGTTGCCCATGCCGAGCCAGCCGCCTGCACGCAATGCCCAAGTGACGTGGAAGCGCGACGAGAGGACGCCTAGTGGATAGCTACCGCTAAGGCCGATAGCAACTAGCATGTTGTCCGGCAGGATCGAGGCGTCGAGGAACTGAAAGACGCGGTGCTTGGCAGTTTCGACCGTGGCGATGTAACGGGGGAGGTTGACGACGCACTTCCTTAGCTCAGGAACGTTTTCGCCAAAGAGCCACCAGTTGAGCTTTCTGTACTCACGATTGTTCCAGTCGCGGCCTACGAGCTCCTGTTCACCTTTCTTGTTGATGGTGATCTTCTCCTTCACCTCCAACTTGACGTGCTGGTAAACCTCCGGAAACTTCTGGCGGACTTCTTCTGCCCCAAGACCGAACAAGTCAATGACCATCACACCGCGAGGCCGGTCCATCAGATCACGACCGTTGCGATACGCCTTAATGTATCTCTGCAAGTCTAGAACTCGTCCAAGGCCCAAGTTCCAAGCCACTTGCGGTGAAACAATAAAGCCTGCGCCATGAAGGACCACTCCCCGCGAAGCGATGCCATCGTTGGAAATGAGTTCTGTAACAGACGCTAAATCCACCCCCACCGTCAGATCCGAGTTGATCTTCCCGCGCGTCTCCTCAAACAGGATCACCGGGCTGTCGGTCTCCACCGCCTCTTCCGCCGTCACCTCCAGCAGGCGGCCATCCTGCTTGCCGGCCTCAGCCACCGTCATGGCGATGCGCACGGCCGCGCTATCGCGCGTCACCTTGGTCCAGGGGTGGTCGGGGATGGCCATGACCAGCGAGAGCGGCTTCTTGGCGGAAAGATGCGGCTCCATGACGCGTCGCTGGAACACCTGGCTGATGGAATTGGTGGTGACGAAGCCGAAGCGCTTCAGCCTGCTCTTGGGCTTCAGGAGGCTTTCCGCTGCGCGGTCCCACCAGTACATGACGAAATCGGCGCTTTCGTTCATGTGCTTGTGGGCCTTCCACAGGGCTTCAGCTTTGGCCCCGCCAAGACGGGCGCGCAAATCCTTGCCGCCGATGAAAGGCGGGTTGCCGACGATGTAATCGGCCTGCGGCCAGTCCGGCCGGCGCGGGTTGGGATAGGTTTCCACCCCCTCCTCCACCTTCGGCAGAGGGTATCCATCCCATTTCAGCACCGCATCCATGCTTTGGATGTTCTTGAACGCCTTGAGGATCGGTTCCGACGGGGCGACGCCGCGGTTGCGGAAATGCCATTGCAGATGGCCGATCCACAGCACCAGTTCGGCAATCGCCGCAGCGCGCGGATTGAGCTCCAGGCCCAAGAACTGGTGCGGATCGACCGTATGGCTTTCGAGCCCCAGCCGTTCCTGGCCGCCGAGATCGACCAGCGCCTCCAGCACCTCGCCTTCCAGCCGCTTCATCAGCTCAAGGGAAACATACAGGAAGTTGCCGGTGCCGCAGGCCGGATCCAGCACCCGGATGTCGCAGAGCTTGTCGTGGAAGGCTTGCACTGTGGAGATGGCAGCCTCGGCCTTGCCCTCCGATTTCTGCCGGTCGGCGGTGGAACGCGTTTTGTCCCATTCAACGCGCAATGGATCGATAACGGTGGCGATCACCAGCCGCTCCACATAGGCGCGCGGCGTGTAATGGGCGCCCAGCCGGCGTCGGTCGGTCGGGTCGAGCGCCTGTTCCAGAAAAGTGCCGAAGATTGCCGGCTCCACGTCGCGCCAATCGTAATTGGCGGCAGCCGCAAGTTCGCCGATCTCCTCCTTCGCGAGCTTCAAGGTCCGGCGGTTCTTGAAGAACTCGCCGTTGAACTTTTTCACCTTTTCGCGGATCGTGGCGGTAAAGCCGCCCTCGTCCATGGCCTTCCAGAGATCCTCCATCATGCCGGGAAAGATTTCCGGCTTTTCGGCGCAATCCTTGAGCAGCGCCTTGAAACTGTCCTTCGGCAGAAGCTCGACATCCTCGGCGAACATGGTGAAGAGCATGCGCATGAGGAACATGGCCACTTCTTCGGTCGCATAGCCCGATTTTTCCAGCGCCTGGCTGACCTTGGCAATACGGGCGGCGATCTCGCGCGTCACCCTTGCGGCGTGGCGCGACGGATCGAGCGACAACGGATCGGTCCAGATGGCGACGAGGCGGTCGCGCACCTCCTTTTGTCGCAGGTCTTCCAGGTAGATGCGGAAGGAGCGGCGGTCGGGAAATTGGTCGTAAGCCTTCCCGTCGCGGCGGAAATTGGAATAGACCTCGATCGCATGGCCCACATCGCAGACCAGCACAAAGGGCGGCGGCTCATGGGCGGCCGGCAGAAGGCGTACATAGTTCTCGGCCTGCGCGCGGGCATTCATCATCAGCACGTCCCAGGCGCGGTTGGCGCTGGCACGGCGCCCGCGAGGCGCGCTTTCCATGCCCGGAAGCTGCGGCACGTCGGCCATTTTCTTGTCGCCGACAATGCGGCTCTGCTTGGCTTCGAGCACGAAGCAGTCGCGCTTGTAGAGGTCGATGCGCTTGGAGGATGCGGTGCCGTCGCGGGCGGCTTCCTTCACCACCCGCTCGAAGACATAATCGTTATGCTCATGGCTGGCGCCGGCCGTATCGGGATGGGGCAGTCCGAGCAGGTCGCAGAGTTCGACGAGGAACATGCCGTAATTGGCCCGCTCCTGGCCGCCTTCCTGGCCCTGCCAGCGGGCGATGAACGCCTCGATCTTTTCCTGCACTCTCGTCCCCTGCCGGTTTGCTTCGGCATTCTTAATGCGGCGGGGACGAGACGCAAGATGGTTGTGCCTCAGGCGTCGTTTCGGCCGCCGGACCGGGCCCAGTCCATGTAGACTTCCAGCGCCTTGCGGGCCACCTGGCCTTCCTGCAGCGACCGATCCTCGAACTTGGTGACGGGGACGATCTTGGAATAATTGCCGGAGGTGAAGATCTCGTCGGCATCGGCGAAATCCTCGACGGTCAGCGTCGTTTCGCGGACATCGAAGCCGGCCTGGCGGAGCAGGCCGATCAGGCGTGAACGGGTGATGCCGGCGAGGAATGTGCCGTTCGGGACCGGTGTCATCACTACGCCGTCCTTAACCAGGAAGATGTTGGAGGATGCGGTCTCGGCGACATTGCCGTTCATGTCGCGGGCGAGCGCATTGTCGAAGCCGCGGTTGCGCGCTTCGAGGATCATGCGGCCGCTATTGGGGTAAAGGCTGCCGGTCTTGGCGCCGGTCATCGCCACTTCCGGATTGGGGCGGCGATAAGGTGAAACGGTAAGCGAAGAGGGCTTGGCCGTGTGCATCGGCGCTTCGAAAAGGCAAAGAGCAAATCGGGTCGATTCAGGATCGGGCGTCACAACGCTGAAGGGCATGCCGTGTTCCACCCAGTACATGGGCTTGATGTAGATCGCCGTCTTGCCGTCGAACTTCTTGACGCCTTCGAGGGCCAGGCCCTCGATCTCCTGCGCCTTCATCACCGGGTCCATGCCCATGTTGGTGGCCGAGCGGTTGACGCGCTGGCAGTGCAGGTCGAGGTCCGGCGACAGGCCGTCGAACCAGCGGGCGCCGTCGAACACGGTCGAACCCAGCCACATGGCATGCGATGTCGGCCCGATCAGCTTGGGATTGCCCTCCATCCATTCGCCATCCACATAAGTCCAGGTGGTGCTGCGGGGGGATGTATCGACGGGCATGATGTTCTCCTTGAATGCCATAAACGCGCAGGAGTGAAGGACCCGCCGCCGCGCTAGGTCAAGCGAGAATCCGAGATGAGACATCACAAATTTGATGATTCGTGCGTAGTCAGGTCATCATCTGTAACCAGCTGCAGCCCGACCGGTTGTCTTAGTAGGCTGATGCGGACGAGTGCTCGCTAAGATGTCAAGCCGATGCGGCGCCGAGTATAGGAAAGCGTCTACCGCCGACCATAGGCGGTGGATGGCGGGGGCTGGCCGCCCCCTCGGCCCAAAAAACCTACTGCCGCTTCAAATCCAGCTGGGTGGTGACGACGGATTTGCCCGACTTCGGATCCTGGTCGATGGTGCGAATGCGCAAGCCGTCCTCGCCGACTTTCTGGATGGTCATCTTCGCATCGCGGTCGCCATATTCCGGCTGAGCCCAGGTCACGTTGAAGGCAATGGTATTGCCGGCGCGGCTGCCGACAAGCTTGGAAGGCTTGCCGGACACGCCGACATAATTGCCGGAATAGGAGTTTCCGGCCGTCTTAACCTCGGCATTGAAGCTGCGCGACACGACGGCCAAGGCCCGGCAGGTGCCGTTCATGGAAAAGCTGGCGGCCTCGGCATCGGACTGCATCTTGCACGATACGTTGACATTCTTGCCGCCGATGCTGGTCAGCACTTTTCCACCGCCCGTCCATTGCCCTTCTATGGACTTCAGGAAATCCTCTTCCGCCGCAAAGACGCCCGAGGAGATGGACAGGGCACAGGCCGTGGCTGCCGCGAATAAAGCTCGCATGATAAACTTCCTCTTCAGTTGAGAGGGAGGAACTTCGTCACAAAGGGCTTTGTTCCGTCATCCAACCCGTCCGTTGCGGCCTGTTCCGGCGCAAATCGGTATCCGCCGTCACTGGGCAGGCGCCGGCATGACATTCGGGTCGGAGGGTTGTGCGGTGCCGGGCTGCATGCGGCTGTCGCCCAGCGGCCAGCGGCTTGTATCGTTCAGCCATACGAGGCTCAGAACGCAGCCGAGCAAGAATACGAGCAGAATCACGAACAACCAACGCATCACAAAGGGCTCCCCATATTCCATTCCCCCGCCGGGAATGGTTTCCGTTCAGCTTTAACGGGCGCCTTTGAACAGAATAGTGGGGCGAGGATGCGGCAAGGCAGCAAACGGGCAGCAAACGTCCCGCAGCCGGATTGACAGGTTGGCGCAGCGGCGCCACTTTGCCCTTGTCATTCACCCTTCCCGCCTGCCGATCAAGTCATGCCCATGTCTGCCATGTCGCTTACCCAGGAACTGGTCGACCTTTGCTTTCGCGAAGAGATCGATCCCGGCCTGCCCTCCGGCTGGCAGCCGCTCAGCGATGCCGATTATGCTGCGATCACCGAGCGGCTGGTGATGGAGATCGGCGATGAGCCCTTGTGGATCTTCGCCTATGGCTCTCTGATCTGGAAGCCGGGCTTCGATTCCATCGCGTCCCGGCGCGCCACCGCCTATGGATGGCACCGCTCGTTTTCGCTGCGGATCGAGCGCGGCCGCGGCTCGCCCGATCAACCGGGTCTGATGATGATGCTGTCGCGCGGCGGGCGCTGCGACGGGGTCATCTACCGCGTCGCCGATGAGGACAAGCGCAACCAGATCGAAAAGGCGCTGCGCCGCGAGGTCAGCCACCAGGACAGCCTCAGCACGTTCCGCTGGCTGCCGGTACGCACGACGGAGGGCGAAACCGTCCGCGCCCTGACCTTCTGGGTCGGCGGAAACAGCCCGCGGATCCTGCGCCCCGTCCTGCCTCTCGAGGAGGTGGCGCCGGTCCTGGCGCGGGCCTGCGGCCATCGCGGCTCCTGCGCCGAATATCTTTACAATACCGTGGTGCATCTTGCCGAGTTTGGCATACGCGACCGTAATCTGTGGCGGCTGCAGGACATGGTGGCCAGGGAAATCCGGGCGCTGCACGAAGACCGGGCGGGGGCCAGAGAGAGCGACGGGAAAACGCTTGGCTAGCCTTGCTTGTCTGCGATCAACCAAGCCGTTACCGATGGTTTCCGCAACCGGTTGGGAGGCCAGGCATGCGTCCGATCCTTTATTCGCACCCATTCTCGTCCTATTGCCAGAAGGTGCTGATCGCGCTTTACGAAAACGACACTGAATTCGATACCCGCATGCTGGGGCCGGACGATCCGCACGCCTATCGGGAACTGACGTCGATCTGGCCCGTCAAGCGCTTTCCGATGCTGATGGACCAGGGCAAGCCGGTCTTCGAGGCTTCGATCATCATCGAATATCTGCACCTCAAATATCCCGGCCCGGTGCCGCTGATCCCTGTCGATATGGATGCGGCGCTGGAAGTGCGCATGCTCGATCGCTTCTTCGACAACTATATTTCCACGCCGCAGCAGAAGCTCGTCTTCAACGCCATCCGGCCGGAAGACAGCCGGGATGCCTATGGCGTGCAGGAGGCGCGCGACATGCTGGATGCCGCCTATGGCTGGCTCGACGGGTGGATGGCAAGCCGCGAATGGGCGGCCGGCGACGGCTTCAGCCTGGCGGATTGCGCCGCCGCGCCTTCGCTGTTTTATGCGGACTGGAGCCACCCAATCGGGGACCGTTTCGCGAATGTTGCGGCCTACCGGCAGCGGCTGCTGGCGCGTCCCTCCTTTGCCCGCGCCGTCGATGAGGCCCGGCCCTACCGGACATTCTTTCCGCTTGGCGCACCCGATCGGGATTGAAGCCTTCCAAGTGATTGCGACTTCACCGTTCCGCAATGCCGGCGTTGCGGCGAAGGTCCGCGTGCGGGGCCGGTTTCAATTCCGCCCAAAAGGCTTTAATCGCTGTACTGGCCCAACATTCATCGTTTCGCTTTACACCGGGAATTTCTGGCCGAATGAAGCAGGTAGGAGAGCGCCTAAGGCTTGCGATGAGGCTCAGGGGGTTCAGCAAGCAGATGGCATTCGCTTCGGAGATTGGAGTTAGCGAAAGCGTCGTCAGCCGCTGGCAGCGGGGCAATGGACTGTCTCTCGCCAATACCATCCGCGTCTGCGAGGTCCTGGATATTTCTTTGGACTGGCTGCTTCTGGGCCGTGGCACGATGGAAGGCCATCGCCCGCCAGCAAACACCGGCCCAAGGGATCGGCTCCAGAAGGCAACAGCCCAACTGCCGGACACGGTGATAAACGCCATGTCCGCCCTGGCCGAAGCGATCCAGGTGGCGGAACACCCGGATCGCCGCTGATGCCGATTATCGGCTGACGAACCAGAGTGTGCTGTCAGGGAGATAATCATTGAAGATCATCCCGATCTGCTTGGCCTCCCCATTTAGCTTGTAGTGAACGAGATAATGGTTTTCCGGTTCGAGCGGAATATCGATGGCTGGTTCAAAGGCCATGATCTGCTGCAACGAGCCAGCGGTCACAAGGCTGCCCTTGGCGGCCCGGGCGAAGAGCGTGGACTGCGACCAGTTGGTGACCGTGATATCCGTGATGTCGCTAGCTCGGGTCTGGTACTCGACGTCTGCCAGGCCCCGAAGCCGAGGGGCGGAGGCGATCGACTGCAGCGTCTGACTGCCTGGCGCCTTGGGGAAAAGCAGCTGGGCGATCTTCATCGCATCCACCTTGACCGAATAATTGTGGCTGTCCTTGACGGTGATCCAGAGGACCTTCTCGAATTCCACATTGACTTCGATTTCCAGTGACATGGGAAAGGCGAGCATGACGCGACCGGTCGACTCGTCCTGGACGGCAAAGAGGATGGCGTAAGAATACACGGTCTTATGGGCCTCCCGCTTTTGCCAGAAGATCCAGGCATCGCCGTCCTGCGATTTCAAATTGGTGAAGGCATCGGTCACGGCGGCAGTGATCTGGTCGATCGACTTCTGGCCGAGCGCCACGCCGATTGCCGTCTTGAGAACATCGAGGATCTTGTCGATCATGCCGGAGACGACCGAGTTTTCTTGCGATACGGTCGACTGGTAGCTGTTCATGATGGCCAGCTTGTATTTGCTGTCGGCCGGCGGCAGCGCCTGGTTGAAATCGACGATCAGCTGGCGCGCCCTGCCCGCATCGAAACGGCCGGTCGCCGTGTCGATGGCGCCATTGAGCAAGGCTCCGATACCGAGTGCCTGTGTGACATAGTCGATGTCGTCGAGCGCCATGATCTCCTGGTACTGCTCCTTCTGGTCGACCGCAGCCTGAAGAAAGACAATCGGGCTGCGTTTGCCGGTCAGACTGCGAAGCTGAGGGCGTGAAGCATGGGCTGGGGCGGGATTGGTGACGATTTCATTCATGGTATGATCTCCCTTGAGGATGAGCCTATCTCATCACGGGAAATCTATCAGTTATAGTTATCTAAGGTTGTGTTTGTGTTGACCTGCGCCGCAAGACAATTGCTGGGCGCGCAAGCGTTTCTACTAAGCCTCGCAGGCAAGATCTTTCTGGCTTCAAATCCGTGCGGCTAGAAATTCGATAAAGGCGCGAATGCGCACCGCCAGATGATCATGGCCCGCATAGACCGCGTGGATTTCCTCTATATCCTCGGGATTGTAATCCTCCAGCAGCGGCAGGAGATGGCCCGCCTCAATATCCGGCTCCACGTGGAAGCGTCCGACGCGACCGATGCCAAGGCCATCCATGCACCATTGCCGGATGATCGAGCCGCTCGAGCCCTTTAGATTGCCGGAAACCGGCAGCAGTTCCACCAGGCCTGTTTGCGGATCGCGAAAAGCCCAGCCTTCGCGCGAGCGGCGGAAATTGAAGTTGATGCAATTGTGGTTGAGAAGATCGGTCGGCATCTTTGGCATGCCGTGGCGCGCGACATAATCCGGCGAAGCGATCACCACCTGGCGGCTTTGTCCCAGCCGGCGTGCCATCAGCGAGGAATCGCGCATCGGTCCATGGCGGATGGCAATGTCGACCCGGTCGCGGATCACGTCCACCATATCGTCCGTCAAGGTGACGTCCAGCTGGACATCCGGGAAGGCTTCAAGGAATTCTCCCGCCAGCGGCAGGATATAGCGCTCGCCGAAGCCGACGGAGGCGTTGACCGAGAGCGGCCCGCGCGGCAGCATCCGCCCGCCGCCGGCAACGATCTGCTCCGTGTCGGCGATCTCGGCAAGGATGCGGCTGGCCCGAGCCAGATAGGTTTCGCCCTCAGGCGTCAGCTGCAGGGTGCGGGTGGAGCGGACAACCAGCCGCGTGCCCAGCCGGTCCTCCAGCCGCGTCACCAGCTTGCTGACCGCCGACGGCGACAGCTTCATCTTTCGCCCTGCGGCTGAAAAACTCTTCAGCTCCGCCGCCAGCACAAACACTTCCATTTCTCCGGCGCGATTGTCCATCCGCTTACCTGTGACTTTACTTCACAAATCATTATCCGCTTGTGCAGCTACACAGGCAAGCGATCCAGGCAGATATTGCACTGCATCAAGTCCACTTTATTCGGATTGGAATCCTCCTATGCCTCTCGCTCTTTATGCATTGACTGCCGGCGCCTTCGGTATCGGCGTCACCGAATTCGTCATCATGGGCCTGCTGCCGCAGGTCGCTTCCGATATCGGCGTCTCGATCGCCACCGCCGGCCTGCTGATTTCCGGCTATGCGCTCGGCGTCGTCGTCGGCGCTCCGGTGCTGACCGTGCTGACCGGTCGCCTGCCCCGCAAGACCGTGCTGATCGGCCTGATGCTGATCTTCATCATCGGCAATGCCATCTGCGCGCTCGCCTCCGACTACACGATCCTGATGGCCGCCCGCGTCGTCACCGCCCTGGCGCATGGCACATTCTTCGGCGTCGGCTCGGTGGTCGCCACGAAGATGGTCGCCCCCGACAAACGCGCATCGGCAATCGCCGTCATGTTCACCGGCCTGACGGTCGCCAATATTCTGGGCGTTCCCTTCGGCACCTGGCTCGGCCAGAACTACGGCTGGCGTGCCACCTTCTGGGCCGTGTCGCTGGTCGGCATCCTGGCTCTTGCGGTGATTGCGCTGCTGCTTCCGAAAGATGCCCAGGCCCCGGAAGCCTCCGACTGGCGCGCCGATCTTGCGGCCATCTCGCGCCTGCCGGTCGTCCTCGGACTGCTGACGACGGTGCTCGGCTATGCCGGCGTGTTCGCCGTCTTCACCTATATCGCGCCGCTGCTGACCGATATCGCCCACATGCCGCAGACATGGGTTTCGCCCATCCTGCTGGTCTTCGGCGGCGGCCTGATTGCCGGCAACATCCTCGGCGGCCGACTGGCGGACCGCAACCTGCGCATGACCGTGCTCGGCACGCTGGTGGCGCTCGGCGTGACGCTCGTGCTTTTCCCGACCGCCCTCCTGAGCCAGGTCGGCACCATCATCTTCGTCGGCCTGCTGGGCCTAACCGCCTTTGCGACCGTCGCTCCCTTGCAGATGTGGGTACTCGGCAAGGCGCAGGGCGCCGGCGAACAGCTTGCCTCCTCCTTCAACATCGCCGCCTTCAACCTCGGCAATGCGCTCGGCGCCTGGGCCGGCGGCTATACGATCGACCACGGGCCGGGCCTCGGCGCGGTGCCCTATGTTTCGGTCATCTTCCCGGCCGCCGCCTTGGTCATCGCTCTAATTGCCATGCGGGGCGAACGCGAAAGCCGCCAGCCTGCCGTCTCCGCCCATTAAAGCCAGTTGAAGGACAATGATCATGGAATACCGCAGTCTTGGCCAGTCGGGCCTCAAGGTCCCCGTTCTTTCCTTCGGTGCCGGCACATTCGGCGGCTCCGGCCCGCTGTTCAGCCATTGGGGTACGACCGATGTCGAGGAAGCGCGGCGGCTGGTGGACATCTGCCTCGAAGCCGGCGTCAACCTGTTCGATACCGCCGACGTTTACTCGAACGGCGCCTCGGAAGAAGTGCTCGGCCAGGCGATCAAGGGCCGGCGCGACGCAGTGCTCATTTCCACCAAGGCCAGCCTGCCGACCGGAGACGGCGCCAACGACTGGGGCTCGTCGCGCTCGCGGCTGATCGGCGCCGTGGAAAAGGCGCTGAAGCGGCTCGGCACCGACCATATCGACATCTTCCAGCTGCATGCCTTCGATGCCTCGACGCCGGTGGAAGAAGTAGTCTCGACGCTGGACCAGCTCGTGAATGAGGGCAAGTTGCGCTATATCGGCGTTTCAAATTTTTCCGGCTGGCAGATCATGAAATCGCTGGCTGCCGCCGAAAAGCACGGTTGGACGCGCTATGTTGCCAACCAGGTCTATTATTCGCTGATCGGACGCGACTATGAATGGGACCTGATGCCATTGGGACAGGACCAGGGGCTCGGCGCGCTGGTCTGGAGCCCGCTCGGTTGGGGCCGCCTGACCGGCAAAGTGAGCCGCGGCAAGCCTCTTCCGGAAGGCAGCCGCTTGCACGAGACGGCGGATTTCGGACCGCCGGTGGAGGACGAGCTTCTTTACCGGGTGGTCGATGCGCTGCAGGAGATTTCTGGAGAGACCAGCAAGACGGTGCCGCAGGTGGCGATCAACTGGCTCACCTCGCGTCCGACCGTTTCTTCCGTCATCATCGGCGCCCGCAACGAGGAGCAGTTGCGCCAGAATCTCGGCGCCGTCGGCTGGTCGCTGACCGATGGCCAAATCGCCCGGCTGGATGCGGCCAGCGCAGTAACGGCGCCCTACCCGCATTTCCCCTACCGGCGGCAGGAGGGCTTTGCCCGCCTCAACCCGCCGCTTGCCGGGTAAAGCTGCCGCATTACGCAGAAGGTTGACCGCAACCGTAAAAGGCCCATCTAGCATGGGCCTCTTTTGCCCGTTCGGGCGCATATCTAGGAGTAATTCATGCATAATGTCAGCGCCAATGGCGCAAACATCCCGGCGCTCGGCTTCGGCACCTTCCGCATGCCGGATGCCGATGTCCACCGCATCTTGCCGCAGGCCCTGAAGCTCGGCTTCCGCCATGTCGATACGGCGCAGATCTACAAGAACGAGGCCGCAGTCGGCGACGTCATCGCCAATTCGGGCATTGCCCGCTCCGACATCTTTTTGACCACCAAGGTCTGGGTCGACCGCGTCGGCCACCAGGCCTTCATCGCTTCGGTGGACGAGAGCCTGCAGAAGCTGAAGACGGATCACGTCGACCTTCTGCTGCTCCACTGGCCACAGAGCGAGATGCCGCTCGCCGACCGGATCGGCGCGCTGAACGAGCTTCGCCAGGCCGGCAAGGTCAAGAACATCGGCATTTCCAACTTCTCGACTGCCTTGATGGCCGAAGCGGTTAAGCTTTCCGATGCGCCGATCGTCAACAACCAGATCGAATATCACCCCTATCTGGATCAGACCAAAGTGCTGGGCGAGGCCTCCAGGACCGGCGTGTCGGTGACCGCCTATTACCTGATGGCCGATGGCGCCGTGCCGAAGGACGAGGCGCTGAAGGATATCGGTGCCACGCATGGCAAGACGGCCGCACAGGTCGTACTGCGCTGGGCCGTGCAGCAGAAAGACGTCATCGCGCTGTCGAAGACGGCGACCGAAAGCCGCTTGCCGGAGAATTTCGAGATCTTCGACTTCGAGCTTTCCGAGGAAGAGATGGCTGCAATCCATAAGCTGGCCCGGCCAGACGGCCGCATCGTCAGCCCCGGCCACCTGGCGCCGGAATGGGACCAATAGGCTCCATCGCGATTGGACATCGAAGTGCGCCAGCTCTCACTGGCGCATTTTTTTTGCAAAGGATCAAGATAACGCAAATACTGACGATGGCGCGGCGTTTGTTTTTGTAGTAACAATTAATGGCGATTGTTTTTGATCCGGCGAAACGGCTTTCGACCCTCCAGTCGAGGGTCTCGACTTCGTCCATGCTGGTGAGGTGTTCGATGGGCCGCATCTGACCATCGAAGATGACCACACCGACTACGCTGAGACCCGATACTTCACTGTCGGCCTTCTGGCTGGCCGGATGGTCGTGGTTGTTTGGACGCCGCGAGGAGACGATCAAAGAATTATCAGCATGAGGAAAGCCAATGACCGAGAGCAAAAAGCGTTTGGCGGCCGACTTGCCGACCAATGAAGACGAGGCCCCCGATCTCACAGAAAGCCCTTGGCTGGAGCGACTGTCTGCAGCCCGGGTGACGCGCGGGCGGCCCAAGAGCCTGCGCAACAAGGTTTCGACAACCATCCGGCTCGATCCCGAGATCGTGCAAGCCTTCAGGTCGGGGGGGCCTGGATGGCAGTCACGCATCAACGAGGTCCTTCGTCAGTGGCTGGCAAGCCGCTAAACTGGCAGATTTCAAGCCGCAGCTGTCGGAGCGATAAGTGCGGAACGCGCGGGCGCCGGTCGCAGTGGCCTGACGGTTTCAGCCTTCGATGAAACCCTGCCGGACCAGTTCGTGCAGGGTTTCTATTTTCGGGCGCTTGGCCTTGCTGTTGCGGGTGATCCGCGGGCGGATATGGATCATGGCGGAATTCGCCAGGTCCTCATGCCAGCTCGACATAGCCCATTTGTCGCCGCCGGGAAGAATGCCGCCGGTAAAGCCGCTATGGCGGGCCAGCTGATGCATCACGCCCTCGTCTTCAAGGCGGCCATTTGAATATTTAAGAAGATCGACGAGCGGCAGCTTGGCACGAAACATCTGCCGGTGCGAGCGATCGAGCTTCCACAGCGAGCCGTTCCAATAGGGATAGCGCCAATGCACAAGACCTTTCATCTTGCGGATGAAGGCCCATTTCAATCGGCGCTGGAAGGGTCCGGACACTCCAATGCCGGGTTGTTCAAACAAGCTTTCGCGCGATCCCTTGCGCACGAACATGTCCGTGTCGAGCATGACGACCGTGTCATAGTCGTCGAACATCTCATCGAGCATGACCAGCTTCTGCATCGGCGCCGATAGTTGCTCCGAAAACACATTGCCTTCCAAAAACCGGTAATCGGCCTTTTCCCGATCCGCGAAGGCCTGGATATCGGCAATCGACCGGCGCTCCAGCTCACCTGGCGTACCGGTATAATGTTGCAATACGAGCCTTTTCACCAGTCGCTCCCCATCGTGCCAAGCCGCGTTTTTGTTTTCTGCTATCCAAAAGCACCCATGCCCGAAATTGCCCCGATATGGCAATGATGGTCTTGCCGCTGCAAACCTGCGATAAAAATCTGCTCAGCCTCGGAACGAATATTTACTTCATCGGTTCATGATGGGCGGATACTTCGGACGTGGGCATGAATAAGTATAATCAAGATGTAAAGCGTAAGATCCTCGTGCTTGAAGACGATGTTCTTCTTGCGATGGATATGGAAGATCACTTGCTCGGCAGCGGCTATGAGGTGATCGGGCCCTTTGGCAAAGTTTCGGAAGCGCTCGGCGCAATCGAAGAGATCAGCGTCGATGGCGCCGTGGTCGATCTCAACCTCAATGGCGAAATGTCCTTTCCCGTTATCGAAGCCCTGAAAGACCGCGGCCTGCCGGTCATCGTTTGTAGCGGATATGCGGAATTGCCTGAATTCAAGACTAGGCTGTCCGATGTGCCGCTGCTTTCCAAGCCATGCGATCCGAAGAAGCTGGTCGCCCTGTTATCGAAAGCTCGGAGCGCCAAGCAAGGCACGTCCTGATCGGCGGTGACCCGGACCGTAGAAGGTTTGGCTATCCCCGGCAGTCCGGTCAAAGCCAGCCGCGCCGCCGGAAATACAGATAAGGCATGACCATCGAAAAGATCATCATGCCGATCGCGACATGATAGCCGTAATGCCATTGCAGTTCCGGCTGGTAGGCAAAGTTCATTCCGTAGATCGAGGCGACCAGGGTCGGCGGCAGGAAAGCCACCGAGGCGACCGAAAAGATCTTGATGATCTGGTTCTGCTCCAGGTTGATCAGCCCGAGCGTCGCGTCGAGCAGGAAATTGATCTTGCCCGACAGGAAGGCCGAGTGATCGCCGAGTGACGTCGCATCCCGCTGCAGGAGCTTCAGGCGCTGACGCAATTCCTTGGAAAGCTTGCGGTCCACGCCATCGAGGGCTCCATAATAGGCGACAACGCGGCTGACGCTGACAAGGCTTTCCCGCGTTACGGTGATGAACTCGCCCTTCTGGCCGATGGACCGGATCAGTTCCTGCAGGTCGCGCGTCTTCTTGTTCACCTTGGCGCTCTTGGCGCTGAACACTTCCTGGGAAATCTGATCGATGTCATTGCCGAGCCGCTCCAGCGTATCCGCCATGCGGTCGATGATCGCCTCGATCAGCCCGGTGAAGATCAGCTCGCCGGAAGCAGCGTGGATGCTGCCGCCATTTGCCTTGCGGGCACGCGCCAGAAAGGCGTCGAAGGGCCGCGGTTCGGCATGGCGTACCGTGACCAGAACCTGGCCCTTGATGATGAAGGTGACCGGCACCTTTTGTGGCGTGCCCGCATGCGGCCGGGTCAGCACCGTCATGGTCATGAACTCGGCGCCATCTTCCTGATAAAGGCGGGCCGACAGCTCGATATCCTCCATCTCGTCCATGGTCGGAACGAGAATGCCCAGCCGTTCGCCGACAAGCCGCTCCTCCTCGGCCGTCGGGTTGACGAGATCGTACCAGACAATGGCCGGCGCGCCGTCGAGCGGAAGCTCCAGCGCAGCCGAAACGAGACGGTCGACATCATAGGCATGAATACGCAGCATGACGGCTCCTTGGGATCATCCATCTCCCGGAGCCGCAGACCGCACAAGGATCAGGGGCGCAGAGAAACAGGTCTGTATGACGTCGAACTTCGACTGTCGGGGTTCATCTCTGTTGTCCTTTGAAATAGAGCTGCCTGAACAGGTGCTCCTTCGCCGATTGAAATGTGCCTAAAAGGCGCGAATGTCAACACCTGCGCCCGAGCCTTTGCGGTCTAGGCGCGGCCTTCCAGGCGTGCCCTCAGCTCGGCGTTTTCCTTTTCCAGTTGCCCGAGGCGTTCACGCATGGGATTGATGGCCGAGACGACTTCCTCCTCCGTAAAGCGCGGGGTGATGTGCTGCTGGCAGTTCCAGTCGAAGCTGGCCAGCCGCAGGCGGAAGATGCGCTCGATCTTTGCCTTGTAATCCCCGTCCGTCACCAGCGCCGTCAGCGCCGGATTTTCGTCGACGCCGAGCTTTTCCACATGGGCATAGATCTTCAGCCGGGCGCGCCGCGGGTAATCCATGAGAAACAGGCAGGCGCGATCATTGGCCGCCCAGTTTCCGGTGCTGATATATTGCCGGTTGCCGCGATAGTCGGCAAAGGCCAGCGTCCGGTCATCCACCTGCTTGAGGAAGCCGCGCGGCCCACCCCTGTGCTGGACATAGGGCCAGCCGGTTTCGGAAACGGAGGCAATGTAGAAACTGTCCCGTTCAGCAATAAAGGCGCTCTCATTGTCGGTGAAGCTATCGAACTCCCGGTGGCCGCGGAAATCAGTCCAGATTTCATCGGCTCCCATTTCGGCCTGCGCCGCCCGTACGCTCGGTGTGATCGCAATATCCAGAAACCCGTAAGACATGATCGTGCCTCGACCTTTCGTTGCCGTGGCATCCATATGGATCCTTCCGCAAGCCGGAATAATAGGCTAGAAGTGGACATGACCTCTCCGAAATCTGGCAAGGCTAATGGATCGACTGGAAGCCATGTCATTGCTGATCAAGGTGGTGGAAAGCGGCAGCTTTTCCGCTGCGGCCCGAAGGCTCGGCATGCCGCTGACGACGATCAGCCGCAAGATTACGGACTTGGAAAATCTGCTCGGCGCAACGCTTCTGGTGCGTAGTACCCGCAAGCTCACTTTGACCGAAGCAGGCGCGGCCTATCTGGAAGCGGCACGGCGGATCATCAACGAGGTGGACGAGGCCGAGCGTGAGGTTGCCGGAGAGTTCAAGACGCCGAAGGGAGAACTGGTGATCACCGCTCCGGTGCAGTTCGGCCAGTTGCACGTCCTGCCGATCATCGCCGATTTCCTTGATCTGTTCCCCGAGATCAATGTCCGGCTTCTCCTCATCGACCGCAATGTCCAGATGCTGGAAGGGCACGTGGATATGGCCGTGCGGATCGGCAGCCTGCCCGACAGCACGATGATGGCGACGGCTGTCGGCTCCATGCGCACCGTCGTCTGCGCCAGCCCAACATTCCTGGCCGCGCATGGCTGCCTCGCCGACAGGCTGCTTACGCTCGATGTGCTTCAACGGCTGCCTTTGATCACTTTCGAGGGTCCGGCACCGGTGTCGGAATGGAGATTTGTCGATCCGCGGACGAAGGCGACGGCCCTGTTCCGGCCCGTCCCGCGCCTGTCGGTGACCACAGCGGAGGCGGCCGTGCGGGCAGCGCTTCGGCATGTCGGCGCAACCCGGCTTTTGTTTTACCAGGCCGCCGATGCCGTTGCCGCAGGAGAGTTGCAGATCATCCTTGAAGATTTCGAGCCGGAACCGGTGCCGGTCAGCCTCGTGCACGTGGCGCGCGGGCAGATGCCGCTGAAGATGCGCCGCTTTCTCGATTTTGCAGCTCCGCGCCTGAGAAACGTGCTGCACTAGGCGCCAAACGAAAGCCGCCGGCCTGCACGACCAGCGGCTCCATCCCAAACTATCAGCGAAACAATCAGACGAACTGGCTGAGACCCGGAACCGAGCCGACGACCGTGTCGACGGTTTCGTCGCCGGCATGTTCGCGGGCAACGGCCATGGTTTCCTTGGCAAGGCCGGTAATCTCTCCCATGCCGAGCCCCTGGCTCATCAGCTGTTGGCCAAGCGCCATGACGCCGCCACCGAAGCTCGACATAAGCCCACCCAGAAGACCGCCACCGCCGGCGCCTTCGCCATTGAACTTGGCCACCAGTTCCGGTGCGCCCGGGATCGCCGTGATCATTTTGGCGACGGCCGCTTCATCGGCTTCGCGCTGGAGAAAGCCCAGCATCATGCCGATCGCCTTTTCTGAGACGTCGGGAGCGATGCCGACCTTGTCGGCGACGCGGGAAACCAGTTCGTTCATGGGGAGATTCTCCTCGGAATTTGACGTTGACGTCAAGGTAATACACGCTCTTGTCGTGCGAGGCCAGCGCCGCGGATGGCGTCACCGCGACGAAAAGCAGTTTCGAGTGGCAAGTTCAATCGCTCGCCTTGCCGACCGTATCGGCCATATAGGCACCGCGGGCGCCCAGTTCCTTCGGCTCGCCGGTGGTCGAGTCGCGTGTCGTCTGGTGCTCCAGTTCGGCATTGATTTCTGCCCCGACGATGATGATGATGACTGACACCCAGGTCCAGACCATGAAGCCGATCAGGGCGCCGAGCGTGCCATAGGTGGCATTGTAATCGGCGAAATTGGAAAGGTAGAAGGACACGCCAAGCGATGCCGCCAGCCAGAAGACCGTGGCAAACACCGCGCCCCAGGTAATCCAGCGCAGTTTTGCCGGCTCCCGGCTGGGACCGAAACGGTACAGGATCATGATACCGGCGCCGACGAACAGCATCATGGCCGGCCAGCGGGCAAAGCTGATGATCCGTTCCGCCCAGCGATCCAGCCACAGGAATTTCAACACGGCCGGCACAACCCCCATGGCGATCATGATGACGATGGCAAGCACCAGTGCGCCGAGCGTGAAGCCGAGCGAAATGAGGTTGAGGCGCACCAGACTGCGTTTCTCGTTTTCGCCATAGGCGACGTTCATGGCATCGAACAGCGCCTTCATGCCGTTATTGGCGCTCCACAGGGCCAGCAGGAAACCGGCAATTAGCCCGATCGACAGGGTCGTGCCGCCGGCAGAAGCCAAGGCCCGCAACTGGTCGAGAAAAATATTCAAGGCATCGGCCGGCATGATCGTCGACAGGAAGGAGACCTTGTCGGCAATGGCGGCCGGATCCGAAAAGAAGCCGTAGAGCGAAACCAGCGCACTGATGGCCGGGAAAAGAGCGAGCAGCAGATAATAGGTGACGCCGGCGGCAATCAGCATGACCCGGTCGTCGTTGACGCCCTGGAAAATGCGCCAGAAGACATCCTTCAATCCGCGGGCGGGGATTTCGCTCGGCCTTTCCGCCTCCCGCCCGCGTTCTCCATCCATGGGAATTGTTGCATCGCTCATCGTCATGTCGCACCCAGCCTCCAGTGCTATGGGCAGCGACGGCGACGGCGAACCCGTTGCCCGCTCCCGCGGCACAGCCTATACCTGATCGCCAAAACGCCGACAGGGAGTGCATAGTTGCATGGAAGACGCGGGAAAACTTTTCATCGGCGGCAGCCGCAACCCCGACGAATCTTTCGGGAAATCCGAATACCTGGATCTGAAGTTCGGCAATCGCCACGGGCTGATCACTGGAGCGACCGGCACCGGCAAGACGGTGACGCTGCAAGTGTTGGCCGAAGGCTTTTCAAAGGCCGGCGTGCCGGTCTTCGCGGCCGACATCAAGGGCGACCTTTCGGGCATCGCGGCCAAGGGCGAGATGAAGGATTTCCTGCAGAAGCGGGCCGAGGACATTCATTTCGCCGATTACGAAAGCGAGCAGTTCCCGGTGATCTTCTGGGATATATTTGGCGAAAAAGGCCACCGGGTGCGCACCACCGTAGCTGAAATGGGGCCGCTGCTGCTCGCCCGGCTGATGGATGCGTCGGAGCCGCAGGAAGGTGTCCTCAACATCGCCTTCAAGCTGGCCGACAAGGCTGGCCTGCCGCTGCTTGACCTCAAGGACCTCACCGCCCTTCTGAACTACATGGCCGAGAATGCCAGCGAGCTCTCCACGCAGTTCGGGCTGATCTCCAAGGCATCCGTTGCGTCCATCCAGCGGGCACTGCTGGTGCTGGAACAGCAGGGGGCAGAGCATTTCTTCGGCGAGCCGGCGCTGAAGATCACCGACATCATGCGCATCAACCCGAACAATGGCTATGGCCAGATTTCGGTTCTCGCCGCCGATAAGCTGATGATGAATCCGAGGCTCTATGCGACCTTCCTGCTCTGGCTGCTGTCGGAACTGTTCGAGGAACTGCCGGAAGTCGGCGATCCCGACAAGCCTAAGCTGGTCTTCTTCTTCGACGAGGCGCACCTGCTGTTCAACGATGCCCCGAAAGTTCTGCTGGAACGGGTCGAGCAGGTGGTGCGACTGATCCGCTCCAAGGGCGTCGGCGTTTATTTCGTCACCCAGAACCCGCTCGACGTGCCGGAATCCGTGCTTGCCCAGCTCGGCAACCGTATCCAGCACGCGCTTCGCGCCTATACGCCGCGCGAACAGAAGGCGGTGAAGACGGCGGCCGATACGTTCCGCCCCAACCCCGCCTTCGATTGCGCCACCGCGATCACCCAGCTTTCCACCGGCGAGGCGCTGGTTTCGACACTTGAGGCCAAGGGCGTGCCGTCCGTGGTCGAGCGCACGCTGATCCGCCCGCCATCCGGCCGCATCGGCCCGCTGACAGATCAGGAACGGCAGGCGGTAATGGACCGCAGCCCGGTGCTCGGCGTTTATGACGAGGATCTGGATCGCGATTCCGCCTTCGAAATTCTTGCCGCACGCGCTAAACAGGCGGCAGACCAGGCTGCGGCAAAAAAGGCGCAGGACGAACTGGAGCCATCGCCGCCGGCGGGTTCCGGCGAAACCTCCGGCTGGACCCTGCCCGGCTTCGGCGACAAGGCGGATGACGATGGCGATGAGCGCAAACCGACGCGCGGCCGTTCCGGCTACCAGCGGGAAACGGTTGTCGAAGCGGCCATCAAAAGCGTCACCCGCACCGTTGCCACCCAGATCGGCAGGGCACTGGTACGCGGCATATTGGGGAGCCTGAAGCGCTAAGCGGAATGGCTGTCGGTCGGCTCGATGCTAACGCCGAACGCTATATCCCGATTGGTACGCTTAAAAGCATTGAAAGCCAGGCCGGATCGAAACTGAGGTAAGCGCATGCGTAATTATATCGCACTGATCCACAAGGACACCGATAGCAATTACGGCGTCTCGTTTCCCGATTTTCCCGGCATGGTGACCGCCGGCACCGATCTCGACGACGCCCGCCGCATGGCTGAGGAAGCCTTGGCGCTGCATGTCGAGGGGATGGTCGAAGATGGAGACGCGATACCGGAACCGTCTGCGCTGGAAGCCGTCATGGCCCATCCCGACAGCCGCGACGCCGTCGCCATCCTCGTGTCGCTGCGCATGGAGAGCAAGAAGGCGGTTCGGGTCAACATCACCCTGCCGGAAGACGTCCTGAAGGAGATTGACGCCTTCGCGGAAGCGCAGGGCCTGACCCGCTCGGGCTTCCTGGCAAGAGCAGCCAAACGCGAGATGCAGCATATCACGGCCTGACCTGCCGGCCCGTCAGCCACTGCCCTGCACCACCCTCACCGCTTGCGGACGAATTCGGTGCGCAGGACGAGGCCCTTGATGGCGTCATGGCGGCAGTCGATCTCTTCCGGATTGTCGGTGAGCCGGATCGACTTGATCACCGTGCCCTGCTTCAGCGTCTGCCCGGCGCCCTTGACCTTGAGATCCTTGATCAGCGTGACGGAATCGCCATCCTTGAGCACGGTTCCGGAGGCGTCGCGGACCTCGGCACCCGCTGCGGCGGCCGCCGCCATTTCGGAGGCCGGACGCCATTCGCCGGTCGCCTCGTCGTAAACGTAATCATCGTTGTCGGCTGCCATGGCAGTATCTCCTGGAACCGTTCAGTGGCCCGTTGCCGGCTTATACAGCCGGGCGGACCGGAGCAAGTGACAGTCGGGCAAGGCCGTCTTTACGTTCTTCCGGATGGTGGAGCGACGGATGCCGCTCGCTCCCGGGCGACAAGATCGACGAATGCTCTCAACGGCGCGGGCATGAACCGTTTCGAGAAGTAAAGCCGCGGCCCTTCGAATTCGGGCCACCATTGCGGCAATACGGCCTGCAGTTCGCCGCTCTTCAAATAGGGCTCGAGCCATTGTTCGCCATAGCGATCAGTCTATTTCGACTTAGGCTTATTATCAATCAGCGACAGACAACATAGGTTCAAGGCAGGCGGTTGTTCCGCGATTGAGAGGCAAACATATGACCAGCAAGACCGTTCTCATTACTGGTGCCAATAAAAGTATCGGCCTTGAAACAGCCCGCCAACTCGGCGCCCTCGGCTACCGTGTCTGGCTCGGAAGCCGAGACATCGAACGAGGCTCGGTTGCCGCGGCACAGCTGCGAAACGAAGGTTATGATATACGGGTGCTCGCCATTGACGTGACCAGTGACGAAAGCGTTCAGGCGGCTGAATCGCTTGTGCGCTCGGAAGACGGAAAGCTCAATGTGCTGATCAACAATGCAGGGATCCTTGGTGGACAGCCGACCGTGCCAAGTCAGCAGCCAGTCGACGAAATCCGCGAAGTCTATGAGACCAATGTATTTGGAGCCATCCGCGTGACGCAGACGTTTTTGCCGCTGCTCAAAGCCGCGGGCCACGCCAATGTCGTCATGGTGAGCAGCGGTCTGGGTTCCCTTGGTTGGCTTTCCGATCCCACCAACCAGTTCTTCGGCGTCAACATACTTGGCTATAACAGCTCCAAGTCTGCGCTTAATGCGGTCACCGTATCCTTTGCCAAGGAGCTTGCCGAAGCCGGCGTTAAGGTCAACTCTGCCGATCCGGGTTATACCGCAACAGACTTCAACGACCATTCCGGCTACCGGACCGTGGAGCAGGCTGCAGCCGGGATCGTCTGGCTGGCCAATCAGGATTCGTCCGGTCCTACCGGAGGCTTTTACTTCGAGCAGAGCCAGGTGCCTTGGTGAGCGGGGGGCCTACTTCTCCTCCCTCTCCTTGAACCGCTGGCGGGCGGCCTCGATTTCCGCGTGGCGGGATTCGGCCCATACCCAGACGCTGCAGAAGGCTTCGCCGAGGCTTCGGCCAAGCTCGGTCAGGCTGTATTCCACCTTGGGCGGGATGACCGGGTAAACCTTGCGCGACACGAAGCCGTCGCGCTCCATGGCCCGCAGCGTCTGGGTCAGCATTTTCTGGCTGATCCCGGTCGTCAGCCGGCCGACCTCCTTGAAGCGCAAGGTGCCGTGCTCTTCGAGAACCTCGAGGATCAGCATCGTCCATTTATCGGCAACCTGTCCGATAATGCCGGTCACCAATTCCTCCAGCGCCGGGTCAATTTCCGCGGGAACCTGTTTACCCGAAGCTGCGGTTCTTGCAGCAAGAACAGGCTGGCTCATCGACGCTCTCCTTTGGGTGCCTATAAATCTTCCGGGTGCCTTCTTACCGAAAGAGATTGATAGGCCTATTTTGCCCTCACGCAAACAGCAAAGGCGAAGACTATGAAAATGAACGGCAATACGATCCTCATCACCGGCGGCGGCTCCGGCATCGGCAAGGCGCTTGCTCAGGCATTTCATCAACTCGGCAACAAGGTCATCGTCACCGGTCGGCGGCGCGCCGCGCTCGACGAAATGACGGCGGCCAATCCGGGCATCGAGGCCATGGTGCTGGATGTCACAAATGCCGAAGCCGTCAAGGCGTTTGCCGCCGAGGTCACCGGCAAGCATCCCGAACTCAACGTCGTCATCAACAATGCCGGCATCATGGTCCCGGAAACCATTGCCGAAGCGCCCGATTATCTGAAGACGGCGGAAGATACGATCGCCACCAACCTGGTCGGACCGATCCGTCTGACGGCGGCGCTGCTGCCGCATCTGAAGAGCCAGGCCGACGCCACGGTCGTCACCGTTTCTTCCGGACTGTCCTTCGTGCCGCTGGTGATCACGCCCACCTATTCGGCCACCAAGGCCGGCATCCATTCCTATTCCATGGCGATCCGCGAGCAGCTGAAGGAAACCTCGGTGAAGGTGGTGGAAATTGCACCCCCCTATGTGCAGACCGAGCTGATGGGCGAGCGCCAGGCGAGCGATCCGAACGCCATGCCGCTTGCCGATTTCATCTCGGAAGTGATGCAGATCCTCACCGACCAGCCAGATGTCCGGGAAGTCATCGTCGAGCGCTGCAAGCCTTTGCGCTATGCCAGCGAGAGCGGCAATTTCGATGCGGTCTTCGGTCGCCTCAATTCCCAGCAGCATTAGCCGGCGGGGACAATCGACAGCAGCTTTCGGGCTAGGGCTTGCGGCGGACTTCACACCCGCCGTGGCCAAGCACAAGGTCTTCGTCAGCTGTCGTCGTTGGGGATCTTCAGGGTTTCGCCGCAGGCCTTGCAATGCACCGCGTCGAGATCGTGTCGCTGCAGCCCGCAGGTGGGACACGGAAAGGTAACCTTGAACGGCCGCACGACCGACTGGGCAAGCCGGACGAACAGCGAGATGCCGACAATCATCGTTACCACGGAAGTCAGCTTTCCCAGCGTACCGGGGAGCGTGATATCGCCGAAGCCGGTGGTGGTGACGGTGGCGACCGTGAAATACAGGGCGTCTACGAAGCCTTCGCCGCCCTCGCGGTTATAGAAGAAGCTCGTGTAAACAAAGCCGGTGATGACGAACAGGAAGACCAGGAAGTTCAGCACCGCCTTGATGACGTCCAGCAGATGCGCATATCCGGCCCGCCTCAGGCCCTCCCGCAAGAGCGGGCTATTGCCGATCGCCCAGAGCCGCATGATGCGCAGGAAGGCGAAGTTGTAGAGCAGGTCCGGAAACAACAGCGTCGCCAGGATAACGATGTCGATCCAGGTCATAGCCCGGCTGATCCAGACCCGCAGGCTCGGCGCCGACAGGGCGCGCGCCAGCATTTCCCCGAAAATCCAGATGGCGACGATATAGTCGATGACGAGATAGGTGGGGCCGGTTCGCAGATAGGGCCCCAGCAGGAAGAAGGCGAGGATGGCGAGGTCGATGACGGCCAGCAGCACCTGCCAGCGCAGCGCCCATTGGTCGCGCCCTTGTTCAAGCCGCTGCAGGCTCTTGCGCATCCGGAAGGGCAGCGAGGCGGATGGAGGGGGTGTGACCATGCGCTGGAGATAGAGCCGGTCCGAGGCGCTTCAAGACAGGGCCGGTGTTAGCGATCCGCCGTCCGATGGTCTGCGATTACCTCTTGGGCCCCACCAGCGAAAAGAAGGCGCCCTGCGGGTCCTTGGCTTGGACGATCCAGGAACCGCCGGGCACTTCCATCGGGCCATGCACCACGGTGCCGCCGCCGGCCGCGAGCCGGTCGATGGCGGCATCGATCGCATTCACATTGAAATAATAGGCCCAGCACGCAAGCGGAACCGTCGACGGGCGGGTCATCATGCCGCCGATTACCCTCCCCCGATGAGCAAAAATCCGGTAGACGCCCATCGGCCCCATGTCCATGTCGTGATCCAGGGTCCAGCCGAAGACCTGCGCATAGAACCGAAATGCTTCCTCACAGTCACCGGCATAAAGCTCGTACCAGCCGACATTGCCGGGCGCCTCGGGCGGCAGTTGCTGCGGCGGATTTTCCGGCGGCAAAGGCGTCATGATGCAGATTACCGCGCCATGCGGATCGGCCACGACGGCGAAGCGGCCGATGCCCGGAATATCCTCTGGCGGGCGCCGAACGCTTCCGCCGAGCGATGTAAACTGCCTGGCGCTTTCGTCGACATCGTCGACGGCGACGTAACCGGTCCAGTTCGGCGGCACCTGGCCTTCGAGTTCCGGCGGAAAGCTCATCATGCCGCCGATGCCGGGGCAATTCTCGCCCTCGCCCATTTCGAACAGGAAATAGGATGGCATGCCGTCCATTTTGAGTTCCCTGACATTCCAGCCGATGACCGCAGTATAAAATTCGCCTGCGGCCCTGGTGTCGGGCGTCATCAGTTCGCACCAGATGAACTTGCCGTGGATTTCATTATCCACTTCAGTCTGGCTTCCGGTTGCTGTCTGCAGCATCGTCGTCTCCTCCTAAGGACTATTGCGGTCCAAGATGTCCGGCACTCCGCTGTTCAGCCCTTGCGTGTGTAGTGGGCTTCCATGAACTGCTTCCAGGAACCGTCCGGCTGCCGCGCGCTGGAATTGAAGATGCGGTGATTGTCGTCGGTAAAGATGATCTGTTCGCGGTAGTCACAAGTTTTGTCGGGCTCAGCCATATCCGGCCCCACGGTGTAGAGACTGAGGGTTGTGCCATCTTCCGATACCTCTCCCTCATAAACCCAGATGTGGTTCATCATCGAGCCGATCCAGCTGCCGACATATTTATTCTTGGCAGGATCATATCCGAGGGTAAGGATCGTGGTGGCGGCCCCGCCTCCCGGCATCTGGCCGCTGCCTTCGGCGACGAACCAGATGCCCTGCAGCGAGCGGCAAACCTCCGTCCACGGCGCTCCATCGCTCATTTCAGGGGCGTGAACTTCCCAGGCCCCCACCATCCGCTGGAGAAAGCTGTGCTCCATCTGCGGCTTCGGCAATTGCATTCCCATTGTCGTCTCCTCCCCAGTCAACGATTTCGTGCGGTTCAATGGCAGCAGGATGCCGCCGGCTCAGGCTTCTGCTCGTATTCGTCGTAGCGCTTTCCTTGACAGATTGCGTTGATATCAACATAATCGTTGGATGCTGTCAAACGCCGATTCGATTCCTTTCTCGACCACGCTGCATGTTCGCGACACCTGCCTTTGTCTTCATGTCCAGCGTGCCGCCCGCGCCCTTGCCCGGCGCTTCGACAATGCGATGAAGCCTGTCGGGCTGACGAACGGGCAATTCTCGCTGCTGATGTCGCTGAACCGCCCGAAGCCGGCGACCATGACGTCCGTCGCCCACCTGCTTGCCATGGACCGGACGACCCTGACGGCTGCACTCAAGGTTCTGGAACGGCGCGGTCTTGTTGAAAACTCGACCGATCCGAGCGACCGTCGCGGACGGCTGCTGAAGCTGACGGATGCGGGAATGGCGGCGCTGACGGCCGCCCTGCCGATTTGGACGCGCGTGCATGCGGAACTGCAAGAGGCGCTGGGCGAAGGTGGCGCGGAGGGGCTGCGCCTGCAATTGACGGCAATTGGTTGAAGCGCGTTGAATGCCGCAGGAGCGCCGGTGCCAATGGCGAGAATCTCCTGTAGTCTTGAGGCAATGGAACAAGATCGGGCTCGTGCCTTCGGCCATAGCGCGGTTGATCAAAGGGAGAACCAGTTCATGGAAGTTCGCAAATTTGCCTTGAACGACGCGTCCTTCGAGCGCTCGCCGGGCCAAAATGGTGAAATCTACACCGCAAACATGGTGGATCAACGCGACGGCGGCCCGGTCACGGTCGGGTTCGGCCGCTATGGGGCGGATCAAAGTCTTGAGGAGACGATGGCGGTTCATGATACGATGGTGATCCTGGAAGGGCGCCTGACGGTGTCGAGCGACGCAGGCTCGGTGACCGCCGGTCCAGGCGAGATCGTTTACATGCCGAAGGGCGAGAAGGTCACCATCCGCTCCCATGCCGAAGGCGCCGTCACCGCCTATGTCACCTATCCCCACTGGCAGGAGCCGGGCGCCTGACCGGTTCGGGCAGCGATAAATTCTCGTTCTTTGCGTTTTTCATCCTGTTGCGAGGCCGTGCATGCCGTCCTTTGAGCTTCTGGTCACCTTCTTCATCACCACGGCGCTGTTCGCCTATATCCCGGGGCCGGCCATGCTGTATGCGGCGGCGCAGACGCTGGCGGGTGGGCGGCGGGCGGGCCTGATGGCCTCGCTCGGCATCCATCTTGGCTGCTATGTGCATGTTGTCAGTGCGGCAGCTGGCCTTTCGCTGCTCTTCCACGCCGTGCCGATTTTATATTCGGCCGTGAAGCTGGTCGGTGCCGCCTATCTCATCTGGCTCGGCATTTCGCTGTTCCGCGCCCGGACCGAAGATGGCAAGAGCTCAGCGCCTGCGCCGCAGAAATCCGCCCGGCGCGCTTTTTTCGAAAGCATTACGGTCGAAGTGCTCAACCCGAAGACCGCCCTTTTCTTCATGGCCTTCCTGCCGCAGTTCATCGATCCGGCGGCGAGCTTTCCAGTCTGGATGCAGTTTCTCGTGCTCGGCACGATCGTCAACCTGATCTTCTCTTCGGCGGATATCGTCTGCGTTGCCATGGCGGGCGCGGTGATCGGTCGTCTGAAACGGTCCTCGCGGACGCAAAGGCTGATGCAGCGCGCCGGCGGCACGTTGCTGATCGCTCTCGGAACCCATCTCGCCCTGCAGAAGACATGAAAAAGGCCGGATGCCGTTTCGGGCTCCAGCCTTCTTGTGGTGTGCGAAAGGTCCGCCCTCGAGGCGGGCCAGCGTCATCGTAAATTAGGCAACCGTGACCGGCACTTCGGTCGAGGTGCGCATGGCGTGGCTGTAGGGGCAAACGATATGCGCCTTGGCGACCAGATCTTCCGCCTGCGCCTTGTCCATGCCCGGAATGTCAACCGATAGCGACACTTCGATGCCGAAGCCGGTGCCGTCTTCCCGCGGGCCGATACCGACGGTCGCGGTCACCTTGGCATCTTCCGGGATCTTGACCTTTTCCTTGCCGGCGACGGCCTTCAGCGCGCCGAGGAAGCAGGCTGAATAACCGACTGCAAAGAGCTGCTCTGGGTTGGTACCGGTGGCGCCGTCGCCGCCGAGTTCCTTTGGCACGGTCAGCGTCACATCGAGGACGCCGTTTTCAGAAGCGCCGTGGCCTGCGCGGCCGCCGGTTGCGGAACCCTTGGTGGTGTAAAGAATAGCCATGTTTCGAACTCCTTTGAACGTCGTCCAGTTAAAATGTCGCTCGCAACTCAATTGCGCACAATCTAATTACGCGCATTGCAAAGCGGCGTCAAGCCTGCGACAATGCCAAACGGAAAAAAGATGCAGGCTTGCTGAAAAGCAGATAGCGCATGAGATGTTGAAGTCAGGACCTGCCATGGCAAAAAGCTCCCGCCCCGCCAATGAAGCTGCGGACATCCGTCTGGATGCGCAGCTGTGCTTTGCTCTTTACGGAGCAGCCCACGCGTTTACGCGGACCTACAAGCCGCTTCTTGAACCGCTCGGCCTAACTTATCCGCAATATCTGGTGATGATCGCCCTGTGGGAAGAGGACGGGCAGCCGGTCAAGGCGATCGGTGACAGGCTGGGGCTCGATTCCGGCACGCTTTCGCCGCTGCTGAAACGGCTGGAACAATCGGGCCTCGTGTCGCGACAGCGAGACCGTGACGACGAGCGCCAGGTGCGCATCAGCCTGACGCAGAAGGGCCAGGATCTCAAGAGCAACGCGGCAGGCGTCAGGGCGGCGATCGGCCAAGCGCTCGGCTGCGGCCGCGAGGAGGTCGAGGCCTTGCGCGACGACTTGATAGCGCTGAAGAAGAGGCTGCTGAAAGCCGGACAATGAGCCCTTCCGGAAAGATCCGGAAAGGCTTGGCATTTGTCGAGCCGGTTACTGCCAGACCAGCACGCGCGCCTTTTCCGGCACGCGCTCGTAAAGATCGATAATGTCCTGGTTCATCAGGCGCACGCAGCCTGATGACACGGCCTTGCCAATTGAGTTCCATTCCGGGGAGCCGTGCAAGCGATAAAGCGTGTCTTGGCCGTTCTGGAAGATATAAAGGGCGCGGGCACCGAGCGGGTTGGTCAGGCCCGGCGGCATGCCGCCATTCTTGGCGGAATATTTGACCAGCTCCGGCTGACGCGCGACCATTTCATCCGGCGGCGTCCATTTCGGCCATTTCTGCCGCCATTGGATCACGCCTTCGCCGCTCCAGGAAAAGCCTTCGCGGCCGATGCCGACGCCGTAGCGCATGGCCGATCCGCCTGGCTCTACCAGATAAAGGAAGCGCGACGGCGTATCGACGACGATCGTGCCGGGACGTTCGCCGGTCGGATCGACGACCCGCTGGCGGTAATAGCGCGGATTGATCTGCTGGTAGGGGATGGCCGGGACGACAAACCCGTTGTCGACCACAGTGCCATACATCTGTTCGAGATCAGACGGACCATCAGCCATGGCATCGGGTGACCGGAAGCTTACGCCGTCGCGATAGGTAATCACAGAACCGCTCGGGGCCGGGCCGGTCGAAGCGCAGCCGGCGAGAGACGCCGTCCCCGCGCCCAGGAGAGACAAAAAGCCTCGGCGGGAAAAACTAGTATTCATCATGTCAGGCAGGACCACCCCAGAAAAAACGCATCTCGTGCACAAGTCCACTTCAACGGGAGGAAAGTCAAAAGGTTCCGACTCGCCTGACCGGCCGTGACCATAGGCCTGTGACAATAAATCAACTATTCACGACGGCCACACGGCCGATCACTCCACCGCGACGAGAGACGACAAGAGCCTTGGGACCTCGCCTCGAGAGGAGTGCGATCGCGCGTTTGCCTTAGAGAACGACGATGGGGGTGCCGGAGGGTACCCGCTCGAAGAGGTCGATGACGTCCTGGTTGAGCATCCGGACGCAGCCCGAAGAGGTGGCGTGGCCGACCGACTGCCAATCCGGCGTGCCGTGGACACGGTAGAGCGTGTCCTTGCCATCCTTGAAGATGTAGAGAGCGCGCGCGCCGAGCGGATTGTTGAGCCCCGGCATGGCGCCGCCTTCGGCCGCCGCAAACTGCCGCAGTTCCGGCTGGCGCGAGACCATGTCATCGGGCGGCGTCCACCGCGGCCACTTGGCCTTGCGCTGGATCACGCCCCTGCCCTGCCAGGAGAAGCCGGCCTTGCCAAGGCCCACACCGTAACGAATGGCCCTGCCGCCCGGCTGCACCAGGTAAAGAAAATTAGCGCGCGTATCGACAACGATCGCGCCGACCGGCTCGCGGGTGGCATAATCAACCTCCTGGCGGAGGAAGCGGGAATCGATGCGGGAATAAGGAATGGCCGGCAGCGTATGGCCATCGTCGCGGATCACGTCATACATGATCCGGTGCACCGGACTGGAAACCGGCATGCCATAGGTCTGGTGGAAGGTGGTGGGGATGATCTGCCGCTTTTGCGGGATCGCTCCCGGCGTCGGAGGCGGCTGGTTCGACGGCGGATCCTGATACGGCGGCACGTAGAAGACCGGACGCGTTTCCTGCACGAAGACAGCCGGGTCAGTGCGCGTCGTATCGGTGACGAAGGGCACGGTGCAGCCGGCGAGCGTCACGCCTGCGGACAGCGCGAGGGAAAAACCAAGAGTTCGGTGCAAGGATCTGTTTGACTGCAGCATGGGGACCCGCTTCCGGCAGATGATATCGGCTCCTGCATGGCAGACGCGGCTGGCGCGAAGCTGGCGCTCATCGCGCACTTTGCCGACGATACCGCGATTGTGAACATGCCTGTCTGCGCCAGCCGAAGAGATGGCATGATCGGCTGAGCAACTCCTTCAATCGCTATTACCTAATATTCGAATTCTCGTAGATGAAAAATCAGGTTTCCACTCGTTTCTATTTGGTAAACCATCCGCGGCAGGATCTAGCCTCGATGCGCTGATCCCGAGCTTGCCGGGGTCGACCCTTACTCAAGCTCGCGGTTTGCCTATGTCTCGTCCAAAAATCAAAACTGTCCTCGCCTCCATCATGGTAGGCCTCGCCCTCGCATTCGTCATGTTCGCTGGCTTTGCCCTGAACCGGCTGAGCGCCATCAACGAAAACGTCTCGCAGATTTACCAGGACAACATGCCCACCCTGGATGCGGTGAAGGACATGCAGGTCCAGCTGGCGGAAATGCGCGTCGCTTATCGCAGCCACATCCTCCGTTCCGATGCGGAAGGCAAGGCGAATGCGGCCAAGAGCATCGAGACTGCCATCGCCAGCTTGAAAAAGGACGAGGCTGCCTATCGCGCTCTTGGTCCGATCGACGAAGAAGCCCGATTGATCGATGGTTTCGACAAGAGCCTTGCAGAATATACGGCCGCCGGCACAAAGGTTCTCGAGTTTTCGACTGCAGGAAAGCTCGACGAAGCAAACGACATTCTGCGCAATGTCATGGCAAAAACGTCGGATGCTGCAAGAGCTGCTCTCGACCGCATGCTGGAACTGTCGCGGGTCACGGCGGCGGAAGCCTTTGCCGAAGCCGGCCAGGCCTATGACCGCACATTTACCGTTGCAATCGTTTCGGTCGTTGCCCTGATGCTGGCGATCGTCGGCGCCATCTGGTTTGCTCTTTCAGGCATTGCCAAGCCTATCGAGAATATCACCCAGTCGATGAAGAACCTGGCCGGCGGCGACGCCGAAAGCGCCATCCCCTATCCGGGCCGCCAGGATGAAATCGGCGAAATGGCTGCCGCTGTGGGGGTCTTCCGCAGCAATGCGCTCGACAATCGCCGCCTTGAGCAGGAGACCTCTGCCCAGCGTCATCAGTCGGAAGAACAGCAGCGTCGTGCAGCCGAGCAGGATCGTGTTCGCGCCGAAGCCATGGCGCAGGCAACAAGCGGTCTCGCCGATGGCCTGAAGCAGCTGTCCGCCGGCAATCTCAGCTTCCAGCTCAGCCAGCCCTTCGCCGCCGATTTCGAAAGCCTGCGCGCCGACTTCAACACGGCCGTGGAACAGCTGCGCGGCACGCTCGGTGCCGTTTCCCAGGCGACCAGCTCGATCGACAGTGGTTCGCGCGAAGTCAGCCAGAGCGCCGACGATCTGGCCAAGCGCACCGAACAGCAGGCCGCCTCGCTCGAACAGACCGCAGCGGCTCTCGACGAGATCACCGCCAATGTGTCGAACTCCTCCAAGCGTGCCGAAGAGGCCCGCACGGTGGCCATCCAGGCCAATGAAAGCGCCCGCCATTCCGGTGCCGTCGTGGCCAATGCCGTCGATGCCATGGGGAAGATCGAGCAGTCCTCCAGCCAGATCTCCTCGATCATCTCGGTGATCGACGAGATCGCCTTCCAGACCAACCTTCTCGCGCTGAATGCCGGCGTCGAAGCGGCGCGTGCAGGCGAAGCCGGCAAGGGCTTTGCGGTGGTTGCCCAGGAAGTGCGCGAACTGGCCCAGCGGTCCGCCAAGGCGGCCAAGGAGATCAAGGACCTGATCCGCAATTCTTCCGTCGACGTGGAAAGCGGCGTCAAGCTGGTCAGCGAGACCGGCGATGCCCTGAAGACGATCGAAGGCTATATCGTCACCATCAACCAGCACATGGACTCGATCGCCACCTCGGCGCGCGAGCAGTCGGTCGGCCTGTCGGAAGTCAACACCGCCGTCAACCAGATGGACCAGGTGACGCAGCAGAACGCCGCCATGGTCGAGGAAGCCAATGCCGCCGGTGCAACGCTTGCCAATGAAGCCGCCCGCCTGCGAGAACTGATCGGCCGGTTCGATCTTGGTGCCGGTGCAAGCCTGTCGCAGTCCAACCAGCTGCGCCGCACGGCGCAGGTCATGGCTGCCTCGCCGCAGTCCAGGCCTGCCGCTTCGCCAGCCCGCAGCATGGTCGGCAAGATCGCCCAGGCCTTTACCGGCCGCTCAAGTGCCGCCGCCGCGCCATCGGCCGCCGCCGACAGCTGGGAAGAATTCTGATCCCAGCATTAGCAGCAAACATGAAAAGGCGGGGCCACAAGCCCCGCCTTTTGTTTTGCCAGATGGCTTCCCTGCACGTCGGGCAGGAACCATTGGCAGGAACCTTGGTTACCACCCCCGCTACAGGATCCTGACAATGTTGAAGAGCTGACGAGGAAGAGCCCGCCCATGTCCCATGACGCCATACCCTATGACGCCATCATCATCGGCGGCAGTTATGCCGGCCTTTCCGCCGCCATGCAGCTGGCCCGCGCCCGCCGCCGCATCCTGGTGATCGACGAGGGGCAGCGCCGCAATCGTTTCGCCGCCGCATCGCATGGCTTTCTTGGCCAGGACGGCCGGGCACCGGACGCGATCGCTAGTGACGCCAAGGCGGAGCTGCTGCGTTATCCGACGGTGGAATGGCTGGAGGACCGCGCCCAGCAGGCTGGGGGCACGGAGGACGATTTCACCGTAACGACCGCCGCCCATGGCGAGCTTTCGGCCCGCCGGCTGGTGCTGGCGCTTGGCGTGACCGACGACCTCCCGTCGATTGCAGGGCTGACCGAAAGATGGGGACGCAGCATTTTCCACTGCCCCTATTGCCATGGATACGAGCTGGACCAGGGCGATATCGCCGTGATCGCCAGCTCGCATCATTCCATGCACCAGGCTTTGATGCTGCCCGACTGGGGCAAGACGACCCTGATGCTGAACGGCTGCTTCACTCCCGACCAGGAGCAGTTGCAGCAGCTGCAAGATCGCGGCGTCACCATCGAGCCGAGACAGGTCCAGGCAATTACCAGCCATGCCGACATCACCTTCGCCGATGGCAGGACCCTGAGCTTTGCCGGCCTCTTCGTGCTGCCGCAGCCAAGCATTGCCACCCCGCTTGCCGAACAGCTGGGCTGCGAACTGGAGGATGACGCGCTTTATCCCTGCATCAAGACCGGTTTCACCAAGGAAACAACCGTATCCGGCGTCTTTGCTTGCGGAGATGCGGCAAGGCCTGCCGGCTCGGTAGCGCTGGCGGTCGGCGATGGCAACGTCGCCGGCGTCGCAGCGCACCAGTCGCTGGTGTTCCGCAAAGCCGAGGCATAGCAGCGCGTCAGGCGGCGACCTGGTTGAAGAAGCGGATGCTTTCATGCACCGCTCCGGGCACGACGCCGTTATGGGTTCCGGGCAGCAGCTTCGCCTCGATCGACACGCCCGCCGAGCGGGCCCGCTCCATCAAGAGTTCGTGGTCCTTGTCGAAGGGCCGCTCCTGCGTACCGCGCAGCAAAAGCGTCGGGCATTTGAGGCTCGGGCCGAAACAGGCCGACGAGCGCATGACGAATTCTTTGGGATCGCTCGCATCGAAGCGGATGTCGCGATCATAGCGGCTGAAGAAGCGCCATGAATTGACCCCGGCGGAAATCGGCGCGGCAGCGCGGAACTTGCGTGTCATGGCGGCGAGCAGCGACAGCGTGCCGCCATTGCTGTGGCCGGCCAGGAAGAAGCGGTTCTTGTCGATGCCCGGAAGGTTTTCCAGATAGGCGGCCGCGGCCAGCGCGTCCGAGGTTTCGTCGTAGAAGCCGGAGAAATTTCCTTCCTGGCCGTTCTCGCCCCGGAAGGACGGATGCATGACCACGAAACCGGCTTCCCAATAGGGCTTCATCATTTCCCAATGCCCTTCGCCGGTGGCATTGCCGCCGTGCAGGAAAAGCACTGCCGGCTTCGGGGTCGCGCTCGGCTCGTAATGCGACAGCCAGGCGATCAGCTCCAGCGATCCGTCGGGACCGCCGCGATAGGTGACACGTTTTGCTCCGGGCGGCGTGCCGAGCGGCTGCGACTGCTCCGGCGCCGGTCCCTTGTAAAGCAGCCGGGTCTGGAAGTGCCGCCTTGCCTCGCCATAGTCCTCCTTTTCGAGTGGCAAAACTTCGGGCACCGGAAAGGCTGCGCTAGCGGGCCTCGACATCAGCGCAGCCACGGAGAAGCCTGCCGCTGCCGCCAGCAGCTTGCGGCGCTGGATGCCGCCGGCCTCCAAGCTCGGGTTCAAAGAAAGAAAATTACGGTCTACCATAGTCCTGGAGCCTTTTCTGCTAGCCGGGCCGATATCAGCACCGCACCGCCGCGCTGTCCATTCAAGCATTCGCGAACGCTTCTTTCACGCCGCCTTCGCTTCTACCATGGCCATCAATGTGGACAGCCGGTCGGCATCGCGCGGCTGCTTGTCCTGCCGCAGCCGTGCAATGCGAGGGAAGCGCATGGCAACGCCGGATTTGTGGCGGGTCGAACGGGCGATCCCCTCGAAGGCCACTTCCAACACGAAACCGAAATCCGGCTGGGCCCGCACCGCCCGAACCGGACCGAACCGCTCGACCGTGTTGTCGCGCACGAACTTGTCGAGCACTTCGAGTTCCGCATCGGTGAAGCCGAAATAAGCCTTGCCGACCGGCACCAGCTGATCGCCATCCGGCGTTTCTGTCCAGACGCCGAAGGTGAAGTCCGAATAATAGCTCGACCGCTTGCCATGGCCGCGCTGGGCATAGAGCATCACCGCGTCGATATTGTAGGGGTCGCGCTTCCATTTGAACCACGGACCTTTCATTCGGCCTGCCTGATAGGGGCTGTCCTTGCGCTTGATCATCACCCCTTCGATCACCGGATCGGGCGGGGCAATGCGCAGCCGGTCAAGTTCCTCCCAACTCGAAAACGGTACCAGGGCCGACAGATCGAAGCGATCATGCGGCGCCTGCTCGATCACCTCGCCGAGCCGCTCGCGCCGCTCCAGGAAAGTTCTGGCGCGAATGTCGGCGTCGCCATCGAACAGAAGGTCGTAGCTGCGCACAAAGGCCGGATAATCTTCCGTCATCTTGGCGCTCACTGTCTTGCGGTTCAGCCGCTGCTGCAGGTCGGAAAAGGTGCGGGTCGGACTGTTGGAGCGCATGGTGCCGCCCACCAGCAGCTCGCCGTCGATGACGCCCTCGAAATTGATCGCCTCGACAATATCCGGGAAGGCGCCGGAAATATCGTCGCCGGAGCGGGAATACAGTTTCCTGGTGCCCCCATAGCTCGACATCTGCACCCGGATGCCGTCCCATTTCCATTCGGCAGCGTAATCGGTCGGGTCGAGCTTGTCGGTATCGCCAGGCTCGACGGGATTGGCGAGCATGACGGAATGGAAGATGGCCGGCGTCGCCAGCACCGGCTTGTCCGCCTTGCCCTCCAGCCAGGCAAACAAAGCCTCATAGGGTGGCGCAAGACCGTGCCAAAGCGTCTCGATCTCGGTCACGTCCCGCTTGTTGTCGGAGCCGTCCGGTCCTGGATGGGCGCTCATGTCCGCCAGGGCCTGCTTGGCGAGCCGGGCGGAAACGCCGATGCGCAGCGAGCCGGTGACAAGCTTCAGGAAGGCGAAGCGGCTCGACGGATCGAGGTGGTTCAGAAGATCGCGGACGGCGGAGCGCACTTCGGTGCGGCCTAGCGAATTCATCAGCGTGACGACTTCGCCGAGCCGCGGCTGTTCCGCATCGGTCGTGTCGTCCTTCTCGCCGCCGTCCCAGACCAGGGCTATGGTTTCCGCCAGATCGCCCACATAATCATAGGAATACTGGAAGAGGACCGGGTCCATGCGCTCCAGGACGAGATCGCGCAGCATGGCCGGCTTGACGCTTTTAAGGTCCAGCCCGCCGGCCAGCGCTGCCAGGCCATAACCGCGGTCGGGATCGGGCGTATCGCGGAAATAGTCTGCAAGCAGCTTCAGCTTGCCGTTGCGCGACGGAGTGAGAACGAGGCGGTCGAGCAATGTGGCAAAGGCTTTCATGGGCTGATCCCCAACATCAATCCCCCTCGTCCTCGTAGCCGACGAGATGCAGCGGCCGGGCCGGGATGCCTTTCAGCTCGCACCAGCGCACCAGCGCCTCTTCGCGCCCATGCGTGACCCAGACTTCCGAAGGGCCGATCTCGTTGATGGTGGCCAGAAGCTCCGGCCAGTCGCAATGGTCGGAGATCACCAGCGGCAGTTCGACGCCGCCCTGCTTGGCGCGCTGGCGCACCATCATCCAGCCGGAGGCAAAGGCAATCAGCGGCTCGTTGAAACGACGGGCCCAGCGGTCCTGGAAGGCCGAGGGCGGGCCGACGACGACCGCGCCCTTGAAGGCATTCGGATCCTTCTTTTCAAGCGTGGCGGGACGGATATCGCCAAGCTCGATGCCCTGGCTGGTATAATAGTCGCAGAGCCTGGCCAGCGCGCCATGGATGAAGATTGGGTCGCTGTATCCGCAATCGCGGATCAGGCGGATGACGCGTTGCGCCTTGCCAAGCGCATAGGCGCCGATCAGATGGCTGCGCTCGGGGAACTGCTTGAGTGAGGTCAGCAGCTTGGCCACTTCCTCCTTGGGATCCGGATGGTGGAAGACCGGCAGGCCAAAGGTTGCCTCGGTGATGAAGACGTCGCACGCGACCGGCACGAAGGGCGCGCAGGTTGGATCGACGCCGCGCTTGTAGTCGCCCGACACGACGATCCGCAGCTCGTCCTTCTCGATGGCGATCTGCGCCGAGCCCAGCACGTGTCCCGCCGGATGGAAGCTGACCTTGACCCCGTCGACATCAAGTGGCTCGCCAAAACCTGCCGCCTGTTCGGAGCCGCAGAAGTCCTCACCATAGCGGATACGCATGATATCCAGCGTTTGCCGGGTCGCCAGCACGTGTCCGTGGCCGGCGCGGGCATGATCCGAATGGCCATGGGTGATCAATGCCCGCTCGACGGGGCGCACCGGATCGACATGGAAACGGCCGATGGGACAGAACAGCCCGGCCGGGGTGGGATGAAGCAGCGCCTCGGGTTTCATGCGCAAGAAGATAGGCCAGCACCCGGCGCTGGAAAGGCCTCAGGCCGCCGCCGCCTTGTTTTCTGCAGGCGCTTCGGTGGAACGCACGGTCGGCAGGCGCTTCGGCTTGACGAAAAGGGCCGCAACTAGGCCGATGGCGACGATGAAGGCGGCCGTCAGGAAAAGCGGCGTGAAGGCGTGGTAGTAGACGCCGGCTACCGCATCGCGAGACGCCTGCGGAAGCTCAGCCAGCATTTTCGGTGTCAGCGCGCCGATATCGCTGATGCCGGCGATCGGCGCTGCGACATCCTTGAGTGCCGAGGCGACGATGGCGCCATAGATGGAGATGGCGATGGAGGCGCCACCCATCCGCATCAGAGTCACAGCGCCTGTGGCAGCCCCGACATCCTCGCGCGGCGCGGAATTCTGGACGCCGATGATCGGCGCCTGCTGGCCGCAGCCGATCGCGAATCCCTGCAGCGTCATCAGCAAGGCGACGACTGCGAGCGGCGTGGCCTGGCCGATCTGCGAAAACAGCAGCAAGGCAACGAGGCTGAGGCTGAGGCCGAGGACGGAAAACGGCTTGTACCGCCCGGTCAGGGAGATCAGCCGACCGCTGGAGATCGAGCCGACGACCATGCCGCCGGTCAGACCGATAAAGAAGAGGCCGGACATGGATGGCGTCAGCCCGGTCGTGGTCTGCAGCAGGAGCGAATAATAGTTGACCATGCCGATGCCGACGGCACCGGAGCACATGGTGACGATCAGGAAGAGCCAAAAGGTCGAGTCGCGGAACAGCCGCAGGGGCACGATCGGCTCGGCCACCCGACCTTCGATCCAGACCCAGAGGGCGGCACAGGCGAGGCCGAAGACCAGCAGCGCCAGAGACGAGGCTGCAACCATGGAGCCGAAGATCTGCTTGCTGTCGGCCCATGCGACGACGCAGGCAATGGTCGTGGCGAGCACGATCGCTCCGGCATAGTCGATCCGCGGCTTGCGGGTCGGACGCCGGTTGGGCAGGAGAAGGAATATGCCGGTGACGACGACCACGCCGATCGGCACATTGATCAGGAAGATCGACCGCCAGCCGAACAGGTCGCTCATCGTGCCGCCGAGGACCGGGCCGAGACTGCCGGATGCCATGATCATCAGGCTCGAATAGCTCTGATATTTGGCGCGCTCGCGCGGCTCGAAAAGGTCTGCATTGATCGAGAAGATCGACACCATGATGCCGCCTCCGCCCAAGCCCTGGAAGACGCGGGCGGCGATCAGCGAATCCATCGACCAGGCAAAGCCGCAGGCGACCGAGCCGAGCGTGAAGAGAATGATCGCCGCCAGCATGACGTATTTGCGGCCGAACAGATCGCCAAGCTTGCCATAGATCGGCATGACCGCACTGGTGGCCAGCAGAAAAGCGGAGCTGACCCAGCCGAACCTTTCCATATCGCCGAACTCGCCGACAATGGTCGGCAGCGCGGTGGACACGATTTGATTGTCCAGCGTTGCCATGAACAGGGCCGCCATCAGAAAGCAGAAGATCGCCAGGCGCAGCCGCGGACTGGTGACAAGCGGCAGGGGCGCCGGGCGGGCAATATCCATGAGATCAACATCCAAAAAGCAATTAGGGATTTATGTGCCTCTAGCATATAAATGTCAATGTCAATTTTGTGCACACATCAAGGGTGCGCTTGAATACCCCGCCAGCAGTCTGCTATGATCGAAGCATGACAGCAGCAACCTCTCTCCCCGGCCCGGAACCTGGGCCAGTCCACGCGGAAGACTTTGTGCGCATCAGCGACACGCTGGCGCGGCTGCGTATGCTGATTGGCCGGCGCGTGATCGCCCGTACGGCAATCGCCAATACCGTCCCGGGCCTGGAAATCTCCCATCTCGATGCATTGGATGTCATGCGGCGCATCGACGGTGAGGTCACCGTCGGCGCCATTGCCGAGGCCATGCGGATCGACCCGTCGCGCGGCAGCAGGCTGGTTGCCGACTTGGTAGCGCGCGGCGTGCTGCGCCGGGATGCGTCGCAGGAGGACGGCCGCCGTTCGCTGCTGGTGCGGACGGAACTAGGAGACCGGCTGCTGGCCGAAATCCGCTCCGTCAAGCGCTCTCTGCTTATGAATGTGCTGGAAAATTGGGACGAACAGGAGCTGGACCTTTTCTCCCGGCAGTTCGAACGGTTCGTCGCGGGCTTCGAAGCCGTCTACATGAAGGCAGCCAGGGCTGCGGACGGCGACGTGACGGAAGCGTCGTCGCATCCACGCTGAAGGCGGCGTAGGTCAGGCGTCGCCGGCGGTGGTCCGGAGCCTGTCTCGGCCCATGGCCTTTGCCTCGTACATGGCGCAGTCCGCCCGTGCCAGAAGCGCTTCGGGCGTGTCGCCGTCCTGCGGGAAAAAGGCGATGCCCATGCTGCAGGTCGCAACCACGCTCGTCTCGTCGATCACGACCGGGCGGGCTATGGCGGCCCTTAATTCCTGCAGGCGGCGGATGACGCCCATTTCCCGATGGTCGGGATTGCTGAAAACGACGGCGAATTCATCCCCTCCGAGGCGCACCGCCAGATCGCTGGCGCGGATACAATTGGTGATGCGAGCAGAAAGCGCGCGCAGCACCTCGTCTCCGGCCGCATGCCCGAGCGTATCGTTGATCCCCTTGAAATTATCGAGATCGATATAGGCGATCGTCACCTTGCGGGCTTCCCGATGCGCTTCGTGCAGCGTCCGGCTGAACTGCGTCCAGAACAGCGCGCGGTTGGGCAGCCCGGTCAGCGGATCATGATGGGCCATGTGCTGAATGCGCGCCTCGGTGTGCGCCCGCTCGATGGCAATGCCGGCGATATCCGTCGCCATGGCCGTCAGCTCCATTTCAAGTGTCGTCGGTTCGCGCACATGAGCGGAGTAAAGCGCGAATGTGCCGAGAACCCGGCCATCGGGACCGAGAATCGGTGTGGACCAGCAGGAGCGAAAACCGAACATGATGGCCAGTTCGCGGAAATCCTCCCAGAGCGGATCCTCGGTTACGTCTTTAACGATCACGGGCGAGCGCCGCCATGCAGCCGTGCCGCAGGAACCACGCTTCGGGCCGATCTCGAAACCGTCTATCAGCTTCACATAGGCTTGCGGAAGCTTAGGCGAGGATGCGCTGTGCAGCCGCTCTCCCGCCTCGTCCATCAGGAGAACGGATGCCATGATATCGGACAGCTCCGCTTCCACCAGGGCCACGAGAGCATCGAGAACTGCCGTGGCCGGCTGGCCGCGGGCAATCATTTCCAAGAGACGTGCATGGCCGTGGCGAAGGTCGTCCTGCCGCTTTCGCTCCGTGATATCGCGTGAAATGCCGATCAGCCCGACGATGAACCCGAGGCTGTCCCGCAGGGGCGTTTTTGAGGTCATCAGCCACAGGATGCGGCCGTCTGGAAGCCGTATCCGCTCCTCAAGCCCGTTGACGGCGACGCCAGTTGACATGACCTCCTGCTCGACCAGAAACAGACGGCCCGCGGTTTCTCCGTCGAGAATGTCGAAATCGGTCTTGCCGATGAGATCGGCTGCATCGCGGAACTTGCTGTTGTGACCGGCGGCGGCATTGGCGAACACGAAGCGGCCGCGGCGATCCTTGACATAGATGAAGTCCGGCAGTTGATCGAGCAGGATCTTTGTCTCAAGCTCGAACGTCACCCGGGCCATATCGACGTCGATGTTCTCGCCCGTGGATATGCGAAGCAGGCGGCTGCACAGCTCTTCAAGAGGTTCCCGCGAAGGCATCGCCGGCATAACCTGCATTACGGGGTTTACCATGAACCCCCTCCCCTTCAAAATGCTCGCAGACCCGCGCTCAAGTCCTCATAGCATGCAGTAGATTTGCTTATCCTTGCTTAAGAACATCATGAAATTGTCATGTTGATTCAAAGATCGGACCTTGAAAGCTATGATCGACCAGCAAGCGACCTGACGGCAAGGCGGAAACACTGGCATGAACAACAGGCTGTTGACGACGGAAGGGATGGTTGGATGATTTCGAGACGAAGCGCACTCCGCCTCATGGCAACGGGAGCCAGCACCGCCCTGCTTCCTGCCGCCGCCCGTCCGGCCCCGGCCATCGATCTTCAACTCGGCATGCGGGGCTCGATCGATGCTGGGGCGCAAGGGATAAGGCCCGGCGGCGGCGATAAGATGAGTCGCAAGCTGGGCGAACTTATCGCCAGGGCGGCGAGCCAGAACGTGCCGCTCTTCCTGCCGCCGGGGGATTATCAGGTTTCCGACCTCGTCCTACCGCATGGCAGCCGCATCACGGGCGTGGCCCGCGCTTCCCGGCTTGTTTATGCCGGCAGCGGCTTCCTGCTGCGGGCCGACGGCGTGGGACATGTGGCGCTGTCCAACCTCGTCATCGACGGCGCAAACCGGCGGCTTGGCGATGAGACGCCGGCGCTCGTCCACCTGCACCGCGTCGCTGACCTTGCGATCGACAATTGCCAGATCATCGGCTCGTCCAAGTCTGCCCTGCAACTGGAGCAATGCGGCGGGCGGATCGAACGCAGCCGGATCTCCGCCGCCTCTGATTACGGGCTATATGCGCTGGACAGCGTAGGGCTTGCGGTTTCCGGCAATATTGTCTTCGACTGCGGCAATGGCGGCATCCTGATCCACCGCCGCAGCAAGGGGAACGATGGCACGCTGGTTTCCGGTAACCGCCTCTACAGGATCGGCGCCGTAAACGGCGGCACCGGCCAATACGGCAATGCGGTCAATCTTTTCCGCGCCGACAATGTCATGGTGACGGGCAACCAGATCTCGCAATCGGCTTTCTCGGCCATACGCGCCAACAGCGCCTCGAATGTGCAGATCGCCAATAACCATTGCCTCGGTTCCGGCGAAACGGCGATCTATTCCGAGTTTACCTTCGAGGGTGCGGCGATCTCCGGCAATATCGTCGACGGAGCCGCCAATGGGATTTCGGTCGTCAACTTCAATGAAGGCGGCCGCCTGGCGGTGATTTCCAACAATCTTGTTCGCAACCTGTCTGCCAAAGGACCCTACGATCTGGAAGAAGCGATCTTCGGCGTCGGAATCAGCGCCGAGGCGGATACGGCGATCACCGGCAATGTCATCGAAGGCGTGCCGCTCTGGGGCATGGCACTCGGCTTCGGCAACTATCTTCGCAATGTCATCGCCACGGGCAATATCGTACGGCAGGCAAAGGTCGGCTGCGCCGTGACTGTTGTCGAAGGGGCCGGTGCAGCGCTGATCAGCGGCAACCTGTTCCAGGGCATGCAAGACGGCGGCGTGATCGGCTATCGGTGGAAGGCACCCGCCACCGGCGAACTTGCCCGCGGCGGCAACGAGGCGGCCCGCCTGGCGCATCTGACGATCGAGAACAACAGGGTTGTTTAGTCCGGATCACCCGCCTCGTCATCCAGGTCCACATGACGGCCGCGGTGGAAGATTCGCGCAATGATCACGGCATCTCCACTGACTTCGAACGCGATCGTCGCGCGCCGGCGGTATCCGACGAGGCGCAAGCCCGGACGCAGATCGCTGCGCCTCATTCCCCGCTTTGGGAATGTCGAGAAGTTCAGGCAATAGGCCTGGATCTCGCCTACATAAAGCCTCGCCCTTTCCGCACCCATCCGGGCAGCGAGGTAGATCAGGAGGTTCTCCAAATCTTGGCTGGCGGCAGGTGCGAAAACAACATGATAGTTCATTTGCCGCTTTGCTTGAGAAGATCCGCCGCGCGGGCGTCGAGCCGCCTAGCAACCTCCTGGGGCGTCAACAGCCTCTCCGGATGTGCCTCCATCTCCTCCAGCGTCGGCACCACCTCCTCCACCAACCACGTCTCGATGGCCGCGTCGTAGTCCAGCAGGGTGCGCAGGCCTTCGCTGATCACCTCGCTTTCGGTAGCGTATTCGCCCGAAGCGACCTTGGACTTGACCATTTCGGCCATTTCGGAGGGTAGCGTGATGCTGAGTGACTGGGTGCTGCGCATGCCTGGCTCCTCGGCGGTCGACACGTTGAAATTCTATCTAAAACTTTCATGGGCGTCCAACGTGGATTGATCTTCCGTTTTGATGACCGAGGCCATAGCTTGCGGCAGAATTCAGGAGAAACACACGAATGCTGAAGATTTATGGTGTCTATCGCTCGCGCGCGACGCGCCCGCTCTGGCTCCTGGAGGAGATGGGAACTCCCTTCGATCTGGTGCCGGTCATCCAGGCTTACCGCCTGCCCGAGCCGATGGCGGCCGGCGCCCCGGTCAACACGCTGTCGCGGGAATTCCTGGCGGTCAACCCGATGGGATCGATCCCGTCCATGGACGATGACGGCTTCGTGCTGCACGAATCGCTGGCGATGACGCTCTACCTTGCCCGCAAATATGGCGGCGATCTCGGCCCCAAGGATATCGCCGAAGAAGGACTGATGCTGCAGTGGTCGCTGTTTGCCGCCACCAGCGTGGAAACGCCGGCGCTGAAGATCCAGCAGACCAAGGCCGATTCCGATGAAGGCAAGGCGGACATCGATGTCGCGGCGCGGCTGCTGAAGCGGCCTTTCGACGTGCTCGAAAAGCACCTTTCCGCCCATAGCCACATGGTCGGCGGCCGGTTCACGGTGGCGGATATCAATGTCGCCGAAATTCTGCGTTACGCCCAGGGACACGCCGCGCTGTTTGCCGACCGCCCTGCCCTCGAGGCATGGCTCCAAAACTGCCAGGCACGCCCCGGCTTCCAAGCCATGTGGGAAAAGCGCAACGCAGAACCGGCGTAAGGAGCGCACATCCTCCTGCCTTGATATTTCGCGGGGTCAAGGCCCTGCGAAGCATCAGGAAGAAGATCAGCCTTCGGCTCTAGGCCGCCATTTCCTGCTCGCTCAGGGCTCGGACAACCGCCGGGCGTTGCCTCATGCGCTGGTAGTGATCCTGCACCCGCGGAAAATCGCCAATGTCGACACCGGCACCTTCCAGCCAATCCGACATGGTGAAGAGATAGGGATCGGCAACCGAATAGTCTTCGCCAAGCACGAAGGGTCCGGCCAGGAAGTCGTTTTCGATCAGCGTGAAGCAGTCATGCATATTCTTCGGCATCTTGGCCGCCATGTCCTCGAACGAGGACTGGTTGTCGGCCCAACGGTAGCTCCGGCGCTTATGGGCATAGGCGACATGCACCGTTGCCGCGATAAACGTGTTGAAGCCCTGCATCTTGGCGAACCGGAAGGGATCGTCCAGCGGCGCAAGCCTTGCTTCCGGCGCCGACTGGGCAATGAAGGCGAGGATCGCGACGGTCTCCGTCAGCGTGCCGCGCTCGGTCACCAGGGCCGGCACCCGCCCATGCGGATTAAGCTTCAGATACTCAGGCGAACGCTGCTCGTTTTCTGCAAATTTCAGCCGCCTCAGTTCATAGGGAAGGCCGGATTCCGCCAGCGCAATGTGGCTGGCGAGCGAGCAGGCATTCGGCGAGAAAAACAAAGTGAGCATGGTCAGCCCTTCAAAGCTCGGTTATTCCGGTGGTACGGCAAGGCTTAGCACGATCAACTGAACATCGCATCGGTCACGCGGACATCGCCCACATGGATGCCGTTCCAGTTCTTCATGGACCTGTTGGCCATGGACATCAGCTTGGTCTGTACCTCGCCACCGTTTTCGAGATAGCGGGCGATCAGCGCAAAGATCATCGCTTCGGCGGCGCGCGTCGTGCCGTCCTCGCATTTGACCGCCATGGCAAGGCCCCGGTCCGGAAGAGCTGCGACGAAGACGCCCTCGGCTCCGGTTTTCGCAAAGATCTTGCCCGGCGCCACTTCCATCAGTTTCGTGCAGGCGCGGTTGGTGCCGGCTACATAGAAAGGCTCTGCCATGCAGGCTTCCATCAGCCGGCGCGAGGCCTTGGCGCGCTCGGGTGCAAGGCCGTTGCCCGTCAGCATTTTTGCAAATCCGTGCGCCAAGCCCTTGAGCGGCACCGCATAGGTCGGAATCGAGCAGCCGTCGGTGCCGCAATTGTCCTCACCAAGCACTGCGCCCGTCAGGTTTTCCATGATGCCGCGGATTTCAGCCTGCAGCGGATGCTCGTAATTCACATAGCCGCGCAGTTCCGTGCCTGAATGAACGCAGGCACAAACAAAGCCGGAATGCTTGCCGGAGCAATTGTTGTGAAGCGCGCTCGGCTTGTCGATGGTGCGGGCCTGATGGATCAGCACGCTCTGTTCGGAGGCCCAGTGCGCGCCGCATTCCAGTGCCGACACGTCGCGACCTGCCTTGGCCAGCATGGAAGCGGCCATGGCCGCATGCGCATCTTCGCCTGAATGGGAGGCGCAGGAGAAGGCCAGCTCCTTGTTGCCGAAGCCATAGGCGTCGGCGGCGCCGCTTTCCATCAGCGGCAGGGCCTGCATCGCCTTGCAGGCAGAACGCGGGAAAACCCCCGCATCGACGTCGCCGAACGAAAAGACCACCTTGCCGTCGCCATCGACCACCACGCCCAGGCCGCGATGGCGGCTCTCGACCAGATTGCCTCGGGTGACTTCAACGGTAACGGGGTTTTGCATGACGCGTCCTGAAATTGCTGCTTTTGGAAGGCCTATGGCATTGGGCTGTCGGGCTGCTCTTAACCCGAGCCGGCGGGATTTTCATCGGGAACTAGCATGAAAACAGTTAAGCGGCTGTTTCTGTTCATCTTCATCATCTTCCTTTTACCAACCTTTGCGTCCGCAGGTCTCTGGGCGATGAAGGATAGGCCTTTGCGCTGGAGTGATGCCCGCTGGTCCTCGGCCGGTATTTTGCCTAAACCGGAAGAGAGCCAGGATGCGGCGATCTATGTCTTCTCAGCCATGACCGGCGGCCTGAAGGGCGCCGTGGCCAGCCATGCCTGGATCGTCTTCAAGGAAAAAGGCGCCAAGGCCTATACGCGCTACGACAAGGTCGGCTGGGGCAATCCGATCCGCCGCAACCACCGCGACCCGGATGCCTTCTGGTATTCGAACCCGCCGCAACTGGTGACTTCCATCACAGGTGCCAAGGCGGAACTGCTGATCCCCAAGATCGAGGGTGCGATTGCCGCCTATCCTTATGCGGAACCCGGCGGCTATACGATCTGGCCCGGCCCGAACTCCAATACGTTCGTGGCCTATGTGCTGCGTACCGTTCCGGAACTCGGCGCCGTGCTGCCGCCGCATGCGGTTGGCCGTGATTATTTGCCGAATGGCGAATTCCTGCATATCGATGACGACTGGAAGGACGTGCATATGACCCTGCGAGGCCTGATCGGCGTCTCGGTCGGTGCCCGCAGCGGTTTCGAATTGCATTTTCTGGGCTTGGTGGCAGGCCTCGATCTGGCGGCGCCCGGGCTCAAGGTTCCGGCGCTCGGTCGCCTCGGCATCTGACCACGGACCTTCGTGCAGACAGCAAAACGCCCGCAAACGGCGGGCGCTTGATATACATGACTGTCAGATGGCGATCAGAAGCCGACGGCCTGACGTGCGACCCGGCGGATATCGCCCTGGGCAATGCCGAGGTCGTTCAGTTCGCGCGGGCTCATGCGGCCCAGTTCGGCAACCGTCTGACGGTATTTGCGCCAGTTGTTCAAAGTGCGTGCTACGTTCATGATGGTCCCCTTTCCCGGGATTTTCGAAGCCGGCGGCCAGTGCCTGGCGCTTTCTTCCGCTTCGTTGACCCCTTTATAGTCCCCATACGGATGCACGCAAAGCGCGCAATCGGCAGGCCACCCATGCAGCAGACACATGGATAATCCTGGAGCTTATTAGGGAAAAACTCATAAACTTATAGACGGTGAGTAAAAACGGAAAAGGGCCGCACGAGGCGACCCTTCCATGAGTTTGGTCCGGTTGAGCGAACCCGGGCCGTTTTCGAAACGGTCCGAAGGAAGATGAGGTTCAGGCCGAGGGCTGCCCCGTCAAGACCGACACCTTTCCATTGTCCGCTACGCAGACCGAAATCCCACTAGACATTGGATCACCTTCCTTTCGTTACGTTGAACATGATGGGAAGATAGGGGGCGGATTTGCCTTCCGCAAGGCACGTTATATGAATAATTGCGAATTTAATTGAATTGCGTTGCGAGCCGTGCAGCCTTAGCATTCGTGAGCTTTGGCTCGAAGAGCATACTCAAGGCCAGCATCGAAACGACCTGTCTGCTACAGCCATCACGTCACGGGACGATGAGTTCGGGAAATCAGGCTGCGTCGGCGATATCCAGTCTGACGGAAAGACCTACCTTTGCAGCCAGTTCAACAAGCGCATCCAGACTGAAATTAGCAATCCTGCCCCGCAGCAAATCGCTCAGTCGAGGTTGCGTGAGGCCAAGGCGAGCGGCGGCCTCTGTCTGGGTGACTTTCCAGCTTCGTACCTTCTGCTCAATGGCAATTAGAAGAGCTGACCGCATCGACATATTCGCGGCCTCTGCTGGAGTGTCTTCCAAAGCCTCCCAGACATTTACAAAACTCTGGCGTTCCATATTTTGCTCCATTTAGATCTGCCGCAGTCGCGACGCGGCAATGTCCATATCCCGCTTCGCCGTCTGCTGAGTCTTCTTGTGAAAGACATGCAGAACGAAAATGGCATCCTCTATTCTGGTTACGTAGATGATACGAAAGGCGCCCATCTCATCGCGGATACGAACTTCCCGGACACCCGTTCCAACTGTCGTCATCGGCTTCCAGTCGCTCGGTTCGAGCCCGAGCTGGATCTTGTGAAGCTGGACACCCGCTTCTTTGCGAGCCGTCTCGGGAAAATCCCGCAAACGATCTAAAGCATCACCAAGAAAAACCAGCGGCTTCATCATTGCGGCTATCTATATCAAAACCGATATAAAAGACAATATCAGCCGAGTGTCACAACGATCTTGCCGATATGGCTGCTGGTTTCCATCAGCCGGTGCGCTTCGACGATGTCCTCGAAGGGCAGTACGGCGTGGATCACAGGAGCAATCGTGCCTTCCTCCAGAAGCGGCCAGACCTGGGCGACGAGGTCGTCGCGGATGGCGCGTTTTTCTTCTGCCGTGCGGGGACGCATCGTCGAGCCGGTGACCGTCAGCCGCTTCACCATGACCGGCGTCAGGTTCACCTTCTCCGCAACATTGCCGCCGAGGAAGGCGATGATCGACAGGCAGCCGTCCTTGGCGAGGCTTTCCAGGTTCTTCTCCAGATAGCTGGCGCCGATCATGTCGAGCACGACATCTACGCCCTTCCCGCCGGTTTCGGTCTTGACGACCGCGGCAAAATCCTCCGTCCGGTAATCGATGCCGCGCGTGGCGCCGAGCTTTTCGCAGGCCTCGCATTTCTCCTTCGAACCCGCCGTCGCAAAGATTGCCGAAGCGCCGAATGCCTTGGCAAGCTGGATGGCCGTCGTGCCGATGCCGCTCGAGCCGCCGTGGATCAGCACGCTCTCGCCTTCCGTCAACACAGCCATCTGGAAAAGATTGGCCCAGACGGTGAAAAAGGTTTCCGGAACGGCGGCCGCCTTGACGGCGTCATATCCCCTTGGCCATGGCAGAGCCTGCCCCGCGGGTACGGCGCAATATTGCGCATAGCCGCCGCCATTCGCCAGGGCGCAGACCTTGTCGCCGATCTTGAACTCATCGACGCCCTCTGCAACCGCGACGACCTCGCCGGCAATTTCGAGCCCGAGTATCGGGCTTGCATCCTTCGGCGGCGGATAGGCGCCCTTGCGCTGCTGCACGTCGGGGCGGTTGATCCCGGCCGCCTCCACCTTCACCAGGATTTCGCCGGCGCGGGGACCCGGCACAGGTCCGGTGACGATGGTCATCACTTCCGGCTCGCCGAACGAAGGCAGGTCGACAAAGCGCATTTCAGTCGGAAGCGGCATAAGGTCTCTCCTCATCAATCGGAGGCCACTGATGAGATCAGGGACCGGCGACAGACTTAGGACAGTCCGGCCTCAAGAAAAAGGCGACCTTGCGTCGCGATGTCATTTTGCTTCGCCGAAAGCTGGATCGTGGGCCGCGGCCTCACCGAAAGTCGCAAATACCAGGCCGGCCTCGCTGTCCTTGGCCTCCGCCTTGACGGCGGCGATTTCGGTGCCGATTCGTCCGACATCGTCGAGCACCAGTCCTTGGGGCAGTTCCACCACGCCGATCGAGCAGCGCAGCAGCGGGAAGTCCCGCTCGATGCCGGACCGGTCATGGCCGCGGATCTTGCCGGCAGCCCTGTCTTCCTCCGAATAGAGTTCGATCACATCATCATGGAAATCGGACAGCAGGCGCCCGAGGATTTCAGTGAGCTCGTCGCGCGTCCAGTCGCGCACGCCGATAAAGAAATCGTCGCCTCCGACATGGCCGAGGAAATGCTCTTCCGAAAAGAAATAGCGCTTCATCAGGGCGGCAAACAACGAGATGGCGTGGTCGCCGAGATGGAAGCCGTAATGATCGTTGAAGGGCTTGAAATTGTCGAAGTCGCAATAGCAGTAATAGCGGCTCTGGTCGTCGTCGCGGCCCGTTTCCTGCATGAAGTCGCGTATCGCGCGATTGCCCGGCAGGCTCGTCAGCGGATTCTGGTCCTGGGCGATCTTCAACTGCTTTTCGTTGACGACCTTGATGAGCGAAGCGGCCGAGACGACGCCGGCATAGCGCATGTTCTCCGTCAGGATGACGCAGGCGCTGTTTTCCATGTTGGCGAACAGGCTCATCAGTTCTTCCGCTTCCGCGTCCAGCCCGACAATCGGCGCACGCTCGACGAAATGCGAGATCGACCGTTCGTATTCCTTGTTCTTCAGCAAATCGCGGCCGAACGGCTGATAGATGTATTCCTTGAGATGGTATTCGTTGATGACACCGCGCGGCTCGCCATTGGCGTTGAGGACTGGAAAGAAGGCCTGGCGCGGATTGCGGCGGAAGAGATCGAAGACATTGTCGATGCTCTCGTTTTCATAGACGGCCGGCAGATGCTCGATCTGCTTGCGGATGAGGATTTCGTCGAGCGACTGGCTGGAGCGGCGTGAGCGACCGATATCGGCAAGATAGGGAAAGGACGGCTGCAGTTCCGCCAGAAAGGTCGTGGGCCGGGCGATGAACCAGCCCTGGACGAGGTCCACCCCATATTCGCGGCAGACCAGGAATTCGGCCTCCGTTTCCAGGCCTTCGGCGATGACGCGAATACCCAGCACGTGGGCGATGTTGACGATGTTCTTGACCAGGTGCCGCTTGCGCGGGTTCTTGTCGATGCCGGTGACGAAATGCCGGTCGATCTTCAGATAATCGACCGGATAATCGCAGAGCAGCTTCATTTCGCCGTGGCCGACGCCGAAATCATCGATGGCGAGCTTGAAGCCCGCCTTGCGCATCTCGACCACGAGATCGGCGAACTCCGGAACGGTGGTATTGTCGAAGCGCTCGGAAAATTCGAAGCACACCGAGGACGGAGCGATATTGGCCTTGCGCAGATGCTGCACGAGCTTTTCGAGGAAATATTCCCCGTGCGGGATCAGCCGGACATCAAGATTAAGAAAAAGAGTGGTCGAGGAGAAGGCGGGCAGAGTGGCGAATTTTGCCAGCGCCCGTGCGGCCATCATCTGTTCGAGCGCCAGAAGCTGGCCGGTTTCATACGCCTGGTCGAGCAGTTCGACGGGGGAGGAAAAGCCGATCCTTTCCTGGCCCCTCATCAGCGACTCATATCCGAAAACGGAACCGGTGCCGACTTCGACAATCGGCTGCAGGGCATTTTCGAGAACAAGCTTGGCCAGCGTGACAAGCTGATCATTGGCATACCGGCGGAAGACCCCCGGTTCGAGAATGGCCGCAGACGACATATTCACTACTCCACTGCGCAATGGCATCAAATATGCGCTGCAGATTGTCCGCCAATCCTCAATAATCCCTTTCACGAGAATGACAGTTCGATGAAACTTCTATGACACGTCTTCCGCGTTTGATTACAATTGCTTACGTTTGCGATCGCCGTTTGAGAAGTTACCATCGGGCACACCCTCACGCTCTGTCGGTGCTTCGGAAAGATCTAGCGCGCTTTTGGGATAGCGGGGTTCGCAATCCCTTCTTGATTGCGCTGCCAATCAAAAATAACTCAGATGGACGTCAATCCGTCATGAGAGCCGATTCCGACCATGTCCCGCCCGAACATCCTCATCATCATGGTCGACCAGCTGAACGGCAAGCTGTTTCCGGACGGGCCGGCCGACTGGCTGCATGCGCCGCACCTGACGGCGCTCGCCGCCCGCTCGGCGCGGTTCCAGAACAACTACACATCCTCGCCTCTTTGCGCGCCGGCCCGCGCCTCGTTCATGGCCGGGCAACTGCCGAGCCGGACGCGGGTCTACGACAACGCCGCCGAATATGTATCCTCGATCCCGACCTATGCGCATCACCTGCGCCGCGCCGGCTATTACACGGCGCTGTCGGGTAAGATGCATTTCGTCGGGCCGGACCAGTTGCACGGTTTCGAGGAACGGCTGACCACCGATATCTACCCGGCGGATTTCGGCTGGACGCCCGATTACCGCAAGCCGGGCGAGCGGATCGACTGGTGGTACCACAATCTCGGCTCGGTGACTGGTGCGGGCGTTGCCGAGATCACCAACCAGATGGAATATGACGACGAGGTCGCTTTCCTCGCCAACCAGAAGCTCTACCATCTCGCTCGGGAAAACGACGATGCGGCCCGCCGGCCCTGGGCGCTGACGGTGTCCTTCACCCATCCGCACGACCCTTATGTCGCACGCAAGAAGTTCTGGGATCTCTACGAGGATTGCGAGCATCTGTTGCCCGAGGTCGGAAGGCTTGCCGACGAGGACCAGGATCCGCATTCCAAGCGGATCATCCATTCCTGCGACTACGTCAACTTCAACGTCACCGATGAAGACATCCGCCGCTCGCGGCGGGCCTATTTCGCCAACATATCCTATATCGACGAGAAGGTCGGCGAGCTGATCGACACGCTGACGCGCACGCGGATGCTGGACGAGACCCTCATCCTGTTCTGCTCCGACCATGGCGACATGCTGGGCGAACGCGGGCTCTGGTTCAAGATGAACTTCTTCGAGGGCTCGGCCCGGGTGCCGCTGATGATCGCCGGGCCCGGCATCCGCCCTGCCCTGCACGAGGCGCCCGTTTCCAATCTCGACGTGACGCCGACGCTTTGCGATCTAGCCGGCATCTCCATGGAGGAGATCATGCCCTGGACCGACGGCGATAGCCTGCGGCCGGTGATCGACGGGGGCGAACGCACCAGCCCTGTCCTGATGGAATATGCAGCCGAGGGCTCCTATTCGCCGCTTGTCGGCATTCGCGAGGGCCGGTGGAAATATGTCCACTGCATGCTCGACCCGGACCAGCTGTTTGATCTTGAAACCGATCCGCTCGAGCTCAGCAATCTCGCCATGGATCCCGATTTCGAAGAGGTCGTGACGATGTTCCGCCGCAAACGCGAGGAACGTTGGGACATGGGCGCCTTCGACGCCGCCGTGCGCGAAAGCCAGGCGCGGCGCTGGGTGGTCTATGAGGCGCTGCGCAACGGCGCCTATTATCCCTGGGATCACCAGCCCTTGCAGAAGGCGTCCGAGCGCTACATGCGCAACCACATGGACCTCAACGTCCTCGAAGAATCCAAGCGCTATCCCAGGGGCGAACAAGGCGGAGAATGACGATGAAAGCCCAGCCGATCGCCAGCCACTTTATCGATGGCGAATATGTCGAGGATACCGAAGGCAGCGTTATCGAAAGTCTCTACCCGGCCACCGGTGAAGTGATTGCCCGCGTGCATGCGGCAACGCCCGCGATCGTCGAGAAGGCGATCGCAGCGGCCAAGCGCGCACAGCCCGCCTGGGCCGCCATGAGCCCGACGGCGCGCGGCCGCATCCTCAAGCGGGCCGCCGAGATCATCCGTGCGCGCAATCGCGAGCTTTCGGAACTCGAAACGCTCGATACGGGCAAGCCGATCCAGGAAACCATCGTCGCCGATCCAACCTCGGGTGCGGACAGTTTCGAATTCTTCGGCGGTGTGATCGCTGCCGGCATGAACGGGCAATATATCCCGCTCGGCGGCGATTTTGCTTACACGAAACGGGTGCCGATCGGCGTCTGCGTCGGCATCGGCGCCTGGAACTATCCGCAGCAGATCGCCTGCTGGAAAGGTGCGCCGGCGCTTGCCGCTGGCAATGCGATGGTGTTCAAGCCGTCGGAAAACACGCCGCTCGGGGCATTGAAGATCGCCGAGATCCTGCACGAGGCCGGCTTGCCCAAGGGGCTCTACAACGTCATCCAGGGCGACCGGTCAACCGGGCCGCTGCTCGTCAATCATCCCGATGTTGCCAAGGTGTCGCTGACCGGCTCGGTGCCGACCGGCCGCAAGGTGGCCGCCGCCGCTGCCGGTACCTTGAAGCATGTGACGATGGAACTGGGCGGCAAGTCGCCCCTGATCGTCTTCGACGATGCAGATATCGATAGCGCCATCGGCGGCGCCATGCTCGGCAATTTCTATTCGACGGGTCAGGTCTGCTCCAACGGCACACGCGTTTTCGTGCAGCGCCGTATCAAGGACCAGTTCCTGGAGCGGCTCAAGGCGCGCACCGAAAACATCGTCATCGGCGATCCGCTCGACGAAGCGACGCAGATGGGACCGATGGTCTCCTTCGACCAGCGCCAGAAGGTTCTGTTCTATATCGACAAGGGCAAGGCCGAGGGCGCCACGCTTCTGACCGGCGGCGGCCTGCCGAACCACGTGACCGGCGAAGGCTATTACATCCAGCCGACCGTGTTTTCCGACGTCACCGACGAGATGACCATCGCCCGCGAAGAGATTTTTGGACCGGTCATGTGCGTGCTGGATTTCGACGACGAGGCAGAAGTGATTGCCCGCGCCAATGCCACTGAGTTTGGCCTGTCGGCCGGCGTCTTCACCGCCGATCTTGCGCGCGGCCACCGGGTCGCCGACCATCTGGAGGCCGGTACGTTGTGGATCAACACCTATAATCTCTGCCCGGTGGAAATCCCATTCGGCGGCTCGAAACAATCCGGGTTCGGGCGCGAAAATTCCTTGGCCGCGCTGGAGCATTATTCGGAGCTGAAGACGGTCTATGTCGGCATGGCACCTGTCGAGGCGCCGTATTGATGGGCTCCAAAAGTGGCCTAGTCATCCTCCTGGTTCCAGACCACGAGATCGTCCAAATCGACTCTGAGTGTCTTAGCGATGCGCATCAGCACATCGACCGAGCCGGCCTTCTTGTTGTTCTCGATGTCGGAAAGATGCGGCTGCGATATACCGACAGCCTCGGCCAGCTGCGCAACTGTCATTCCACGGTATTTGCGGTAGATCCTCATCGGATTATCCGACTCGGAAAGTTCCTTGATCAGTTCATGCGGAAAGGTCTCCTCGCCTGCGGCAACTCGTGCCATGATGGCGTCGGCCTTGAGGCCATCGATCAGGTCTTCGAAGTCTTCTTCGCTGAGAAGAACATAGCTCTTTCCGTCAATGACGAGCTTTTGGATATCACCCATGCTGATTTACTCCTTGTAGATGCCGCCGCGCGGACCAGCATCGATGACCATGACGACCCTGCCAAGGTCGTCGATTACCACGCGGTCCTGGCCGACACGGATGCGAAAGTGCGGCTTTCCAGTCATCTTCCTGATGTCAACCCGCTCGCCACGGGCGTAAGCTTCGAGCTTGGCGATGATCGCGGCCCTGCGCTTGGGTTGCATCTGACGAAGGCTCTTGCCGGCTTCCCGAGTGTAGGTGAGCTCTTTCAACGCCGCCGCCTTTATCCGTCAGCCATACCGGCCTTCATAGCTTTAAGCTATATTCATCCTCAGGTCCAGACGTTCTAGCGACAAGGTGTGATTGCCATGCAGGCAGATTTCGTCATCATCGGTTCCGGTTCGGCAGGCTCGGCCATGGCCTATCGGCTGTCGGAGGATGGCAAGCATTCGGTGATCGTCATCGAGGCTGGCGGGTCCGATTTCGGGCCGTTCATCCAGATGCCGGGGGCGCTGGCCTGGCCGATGAGCATGAAGCGCTATAACTGGGGTTATCTTTCTGAGCCGGAACCAAACCTCAACAACCGCCGCATCACCGCACCGCGCGGAAAGGTCATCGGCGGATCATCGTCGATCAACGGTCTCGTTTATGTCCGCGGCCATGCGGAAGACTACAACCGCTGGGAGGAACTCGGCGCCAACGGCTGGGCCTATGCGGACGTGCTGCCCTATTTCAAGCGCATGGAGCATGCCCACGGCGGCGAGCAGGGCTGGCGCGGGACCGATGGTCCGCTGCATGTGCAGCGGGGTCCGGTGAACAACCCGCTGTTCCACGCCTTCATCCAGGCCGGCGTGCAGGCGGGTTTCGAGACGACGGAGGATTACAACGGATCGAAGCAGGAAGGCTTCGGGCTGATGGAGCAGACCATTTACAAAGGCCGCCGCTGGTCGGCCGCCAATGCCTATCTTCGTCCGGCGCTGAAGCGGCCGAATGTTCAGATCGTCTACGGTTTTGCAAACAGGGTCGTCATCGAAAACAGCCGCGCGGTGGGGGTCGAGATCGAGCGCAAGGGGATCGTCGAGACGATCAGGGCCAACCGCGAGGTCATCGTCGCCGCCTCCGCCTTCAACTCGCCGAAGCTGCTGATGCTGTCCGGCGTCGGGCCTGCCAAGCACCTGAGGTCGATGGGCATTGAGGTGCTGGCCGACCGGCCGGGCGTTGGCGCCAACCTGCAGGACCACATGGAATTCTATTTCCAGCAGGTCTCCACCAAGCCGGTCTCGCTTTATTCCTGGCTGCCCTGGTTCTGGCAGGGTGTGGCCGGCGCCCAATGGCTGCTGTCCAAGGGCGGACTTGGCGCTTCCAACCAGTTCGAAGCCTGCGCCTTCCTGCGCTCCCAGCCGGGGCTGAAGCAGCCGGACATCCAGTATCATTTCCTGCCGGTGGCGATTTCCTACGATGGCAAGGCGGCGGCGAAAAGCCATGGCTTCCAGGTGCATGTCGGATATAACCTGTCGAAATCGCGCGGCAGCGTGACCCTGCGTTCCGCCGATCCGAAGGCCGAGCCGGTGATTCGCTTCAATTACATGAGCCACCCGAAAGATTGGGAAAAATTTCGCCACTGCGTGCGGCTGACCCGCGAAATCTTTGCACAAAAGGCATTCGACGATTTTCGCGGCCCGGAAATCCAGCCGGGCGAAAATGTGCAGTCGGACGAGGAGATCGACGCCTTCCTGCGCCAACATCTCGAGAGCGCCTACCATCCGTGCGGCACCTGCCGCATGGGCCGTGCCGATGATCCCATGGCCGTAGTGGATCCGGAATGCCGGGTGATCGGCATCGAGGCCTTGCGGGTGGCGGATTCATCGATCTTTCCGCATGTCACTTACGGCAATCTCAACGGTCCCTCGATCATGACCGGCGAGAAGGCGGCCGATCACATCCTTGGGCGTCAGCCATTGCCCCGCTCCAACCAGGAGCCCTGGGTAAATCCGCGGGCGATGATGAGCGATCGTTAGGATCAGTGGTAGTCGTCTTCCCGCTGGTGGCGGATGGCAAGGATAGTGACCGTCACGTCGTCATTTATGTCGTAAAGAATGACGTAGCCCGATGACCCGAATGGGACCAGAAGCTCACGCGCTAAGGCATCGCCTTCTATTGCCTTTCGTCCGATGAACGGGAAATCTTCAAGGACTCGCATCGCCTTATGGATAGCTTCATAGGCGCGCTCCCCGAGACTTGGGTCCAACTGAGCAAGATGAGTGTAGTATCGCTCCAGGTCCTCATAGAATTGCCGCGCATAGCGAAGTGTGCGAACGGTCATTCGGATTGCGCGGCTTTCACCGCTTCAAGCTTTCGCCTCATCATGGCGAGTACGTCTTCTGAACTGTAGTAAAAGCCAGTACGCTCGCCTTCTTCCCGTGCAGCCAATCCACGCGCGATAAACTCCGCTTGCGTCCGTCGGTATTCCACCTGGCGGCGGAGCGAATCTTCCATGAACGCCGAAAGCGTCTCGCCCTCCTTCAGCACGCTCTCAGCAGCGGCGCGCAGTTCCGGGTCGACGCGAAGGGAGGGAATGGTCGCGGTCTTCATGGCATCACCTCATGCGTTGCAATTGCGATGCATCATGGATGAAAATCCTGTCGGCTGCAACAATTCTTAGATGAAGCCGATCCAGCGGCCCCCGATCACCGCGCTAATCCAGATCACAATGGAAAGTATGGCAGAGAGGCGTGCGGCCGCGGGTACCTGGTCGGCAGATATCGCCTGCCTGGTACCGCTGGAATGCTGAACGGCCACATTCAGGAGCCCTAGCGCTATAAGGCCAAGCTTGACCAGAAAGGCCGGGTTGCCCGCGTATTCGACAGGGCGGACAGAGAACAGGCAAAGTCCGGTGAGGACGGCAATCAGCAAGCCGCTTCCGGCGAGCTTCGAGAGATACGGCATCGCGGCCGCCAGCGGTATGGCTTGGCCAAGGCCGAGAATTCGCAGATCAAGCGCCAGGATCGCGCCGAACAGGATGGCGATCCCGAGGATATGCGCGGCGTTGATAAACAGATAGAGCGTCGGCGACACGATCAGCGCCCGCGCCAGCATGGATTCGGCAAGCGGTGCGAGAAACTCCATCGGGGCGGCCGACCCTTGCGTCAGTTGGTTTTGATGCGATCCGGATAGATATCGAATGTCTTGCCGCCAACGACAATGCGCACGGCCTTCATGCGCTTCTCGTTCGGGTCCTGCGATCGATGGCCGGTGGCGGTAATCTCGTCGCCGACCTTCGCCTGGCCTTCCACGAAGCCGGAACGCTGCGTCTGGTTGGGATTGCTGAGCTCAACGCGCCAGACGCCGTCCTGTGCCCGGACATCCATGGCCGGATGCGGTGGAGCAAAGGAGATCGACACGATCGTGCCCTTGAGATCGATCTGGTCAGCCTCCGCCCAGGAAAATCCATGGTGGGCGACGGCAGTGCCAGCAAGCATGCCCGCCACCCCGGCGACGGCCAAGGTGCGGGTGATTGAAGTCGGGGTCATGACAGCTCTCCTCAGGTTGCCGGCGCATGAACCAGGAGATGTGGGAGGCGGTGGAAACGACCAGAGGCTTCACATCGAATTGACCGTCAGTGGCTCGCCATTACCGCCTTCATCCGCTCGACGATCAGCCGGTTGAGGGCACGGTAATCGCCATCGAAATGATGGCCGCCCTGGCGCGACTGGACCTCGGCACCACGGATCTCCTCCACCTGCGGACAGGCGCTGTCCTCTTCGGCCAGGCCATAGATGCACTGGATCTTGCGCGGCTCGATTTCCCGCAGATCCTCGATCGGATCGCCGTATTTTCCGGCTCCGGCAAAGCCGAGCCAGCCGGAAACGTCGATCTCGAAATCGGCCTGGTGCGACAAGGCCAGAAGCGAGATAAGCGAGACTGCCTGGCGATCAGTTTCCGGAAGGCGCCGATAGGTCGCCGGCAGGATATTGGCACCGAAGGAATAACCGATCAGGATGACATGCCCGACCTTCCAGCGCTGCCGATAGGTGGCAATCATGCGCGACAGGTCTTGGGCGGTTTCCTCTGGCGTCTTCTCGTTCCAGAAGTAACGCAGGGCATCCACGCCGACCACGGGGATGCCATCCTCCTTCAGGTAAGCGGCGAGCTTCTGGTCGATATCTCGCCAGCCGCCGTCGCCGGAATAAACGACCGCCATGGCATTGTGCCTGGCCACGGCGTCGATCGGCACGATCGGCAGGTTGAGCGAGGAGGTTGACCGCTCCAGCTTTCGCAGCTGTGCCGACAGATGCTGGAACAAAACAGTATCTGGATCGCCCGGCGCCTCAGCGAGCTCGACTGCCGGATGCCCCTGCCGCAGTTGCTCTGCATGACGCCGCCCTAAGGCATCCGCGCGGTTGCTGAACAAGACCTGCACGGGATTGGGAAGGTCTCCAGCCGTCAGGCCGTAGATGATGCCGCCGGCTACCGGCACTTTCTTTGCAGGCGTGCAAAGCACGGTGGACAAGGGAATGACCGCATCTGGATCGACGGCCACTGTAGCGGAAATGGTTGAATTGGGTGTCTGCGCCGCGATCGCCAGAGCCAGGGTTGCCCCCTCGCCGATCCCAGCAACGATCGGCGGATGGTAACCGACGATGTCGGCCTGGCGGTGCAGCTGGCGGCTGAGATCCTCGATGTCGGAAACCAGGTAAAGGCAATCGCCCTTCTGTTCTTCCAGGCGGGCGTAATAGGCCGGCAGGTCGACACCGATAACGATGGCGCCTTCCGCCGTCAGCTTTTCGGTACTACGCTCGTCATTGCCGGACCAGCCCTGCCCGCCCGATAAGAGGACGATTACCCCTCTTGCCTCGCCTTCGGGATAGGAAATCCGGGAGGTCGGCAGGCTCTGCGTGGTCAGCTCCGGGTCCTTCACCACCTGGACGATGGCGGACAGGAGCGTCAAGCCGGCCACGATGAGGGGCAGAAGCTTCATCGGCGCAGCACGCCTTTCAGTCCTCCGCCGATCAGCATGGTGATGTCGAAGAGTGGAGCAACCGGCATGCCTCGCCCGCTGACGGCGAGATAGCGAGGCTGCCATTCGGGATCAAATTTCGATTTGAACGCCAGAACGCCGCGGAAATTGTAGAAACGCTCGCCATTGTTGAAGACGTGCTTGCCGATATGGTTCCACAAGGGCGCCTTGCGGTGCGTCGACAGGCCCGCAAGCGGTGCCATTCCCAGATTGAGGGTCTGGAAGCCCTGGGCCTTGGCATGTTCCATGATGCGCACGAAGAGCAGGTCCATCATGCCGCGATGCGTATTGGGCACATGGCGCATGAGGTCGATGAAGGCATCGCCCTTCGAGCTGGTCGACAGGATATTGGCAAAGGCAACGATCCGGCCTTCCAGGCGAATTACCGCGACCGGACCGGCTGCGACATACTGAGGCTGGAAGGTACCGAGGGAGAAGCCTTTCTCTGAAGCATTCTGCGCTTCGAGCCAGGTCTTGGACACCGTCAGAAGTTCATCGAGCACGCCCGGCACTTCATCCGCTGTCAGCATGGAAAACTGCAGTCCGTCGCGTTCCGCCCGATTGATCGAGCGGCGAAGCTTCAGCCAGGCACCGCCCTTGAGGTCGAACCTGGTCAGATCGACGACGGCCTGTTCGCCGAGCTTGTAGGGCTTCAGCCCAGCCTCAACGGCGCAGGGGAGAAAGTCCGGAGAGACCTGATAGAAGACGGCCCGGCAGCCGTCCCGGCGGGCCGCACTCATGAATTTCATGACAAGGCCGGGCCAGGCCTTGGGGCAGCCGACCGGATCGAACAGCGCTGCCCAGGATCGGCCGGAGCGTGCATACATGATGAAGGCGGTGCGGCAATCGGAAAACAGGATCTTCTTGTCGCCTAGGCGCACCAGCCCGGCGCTCGCATTGGGCTGGGCCGAAAGGATGGCAATGGCCTGGGCCATATCGTCGCTGGATGGCGCTTGCGGCGCGGCAGGCTTAGATATCCGTGCAAGTCTTCCGGCAGCCACAGTGCCCATGGCCAGGCACAAGGCAAACGCCGCCGAGGCATGGATGCTGCTGTCGGCCAGGACGAAGCGCCAAACAATGCTGACCAGCTGTTCTTCAAGGAAGACGTAAAGCGAAAGCAAAGCGGTCAGGCTCACCACGCCGAGGAACAGGAGAGTGCTGCGATCGGGGGTGAGACGATCGACAACGGCCTGCCAGATGGCGGCAAAAGCATTGCTCGGGCGCACAGTCGCATCTTCCGACAACAAGCTGCTGTCGGTTTCGTGGGCAAAATCTGCCATGGAATACCTGTTACCAAAACTTAGACTGACATCCTTTTAGCTGTTTTTCATTTACCGAAACTTACGCGCGCAGGATGTAAAGCGGTTAAACCGGCTTCTAAACTGACGATTATCAAACGCCAAGGTAGCAGATCGTGTGGATGAAAGATCGGATTGGCGGGTAGACGCCTCCAGACGCCGCCGTGGCTGGCGGGCGGAAGCGTCAGATTGCCGGTCTGCCGCCTCTAGTGACGGAACAGTGTCCAGCGGGTCGGTCGAAAACGGATGTCGCTGCCGATCTCGACCGGCGCATGCAGCGGCACCTCGATCTCCACATGATAGGGCGCATGGCCCTCGTTGGCGATGTCGATCTCGGCAATGCGGGTGCCGGCCAGCCGGCGACAGGCGATGACCTTGCCGAACAGCGTGTCCGATGCGTCGACGAGCGCCACATCCTCCGGGCGGAAGAACAGGTCGGCCGCCCCGTCCTGTGCTTCGGGAATTCCAATTGGCTGCCCCTGGAAGAGCGCCGTCCCCTGCTTGACCTCGACCGGCAGATGGGAAGATTCGCCGATAAAGGAGAAGACAAAGGGCGAGCCCGGCCGGTCATAGACGTCATCGGCCGAACCCACCTGCTCGATCTTGCCCTGGCTCATGACGACGACCCGATCGGCAAGCTCCAGCGCCTCTTCCTGGTCATGGGTGACGAAGACGGTCGTATGGCCGGTACGGTCATGGAACTCGCGCAGCCAGCGGCGTAATTCCTTGCGTACCTTGGCATCGAGGGCTCCGAAGGGCTCGTCGAGCAGCAGGATGCGCGGTTCGATGGCCATGGCACGGGCCAATGCGACGCGCTGGCGCTGGCCGCCGGACAGCTGGTTCGGATAACGCTTTTCAAGCCCGCCGAGCTGGACCATGTCGAGAAGCTCCGAGACGCGGCGCCCAATTTCTGCCTTTGCCGGACGCGTCGCTTTCGGCCGGACCTTGAGCCCGAAGCCGATATTTTCGGCAACGGTCATGTGCCGAAAGAGCGCATAGTGCTGGAAAACAAAGCCGACATTGCGCTCCTGCACCGAATGGTGGGAGGCGTCTTCTTCGCCGAAGAAGATCTGGCCGGCTGTCGGGAAATCGAGCCCGGCGATCAGCCGCAACAGCGTCGTCTTGCCGGAGCCGGAAGGACCGAGCAGCGCGATCAACTCGCCCGAGGCGATCTTCAACGACACGTCGTTGAGCGCCGGGAAGCGATCGAATTCCTTGCGGATATTAGTGATGGTGACTTCCATAAAGGCTGAACCTTCTAATGCCTGCCGCCGGCAATGCCGGCACCGAACCGAAGTTCGAGAATTGTTTTCAACGCGAGCGTCACGAGCGCCAGAAGCGCCAGAAGCGAGGCCACTGCGAAGGCTGCAACCATGTTATACTCATTATAGAGTATCTCCACATGCAGCGGCATGGTGTTGGTCAGCCCGCGGATACGGCCTGACACGACGGACACGGCGCCGAACTCGCCCATGGCGCGAGCGTTGCAGAGCAGTACGCCATAGAGCAGGCCCCACTTTATATTGGGCAGCGTCACATGCCAGAAAGTCTGCCAGCCCGATGCACCAAGCGACAGGGCTGCCTCCTCGTCTCCAGTGCCCTGGTCCTGCATCAGCGGAATAAGCTCACGCGCGACAAAGGGAAAAGTGACGAATATGGTGGCAAGCACGATCCCGGGTACCGCGAACAATATCTCGATGCCGTAACTCTTGAGGAATGGCCCGAGCAGGCTCCGGCTTCCGAACAGGAGCACATAAACGAGACCGGAGATGACCGGCGAGATCGAGAACGGCAGGTCGATCAACGTAATCAGGAATGCCTTGCCTTTGAACTCGAATTTGGCGATCGCCCAGGCCGCGGCGACGCCGAAGACGAGATTGAGCGGCACGGCGATCGCCGCCACAAGCAGCGTCAGCCGGATGGCCGCCCAGGCATCGGGTTCCACCAAAGCCTCCTGATAGCTCCCCCAGCCTTCGCGAAAGGCTTCGACGAAGACCGAGACGAGCGGCAGGAACAGGAAGAAGGTCAGGAAGACAAGCGACACGGCGACCAGTAGCGCCTTTGTGGTAAAGCTCTCGTCAGCCGGATTGCGGAAAGCGGTCTTTCTGGCACAGGCATTGTCAGACATTGCCATACCTCTTGCGGCTCCAGGCCTGGATGAGGTTGATGACCAGCAGCATAGCGAAGGAAATCAACAGCATGATGGTCGCAATCGCAGTGGCGCCCGCATAATTGAACTCCTCCAGGCGAATGACGATGAGAAGTGGTGCAATTTCCGACACATAAGGAATATTACCGGCGATAAAGATGACGGAGCCGTATTCACCGACGCCCCTGGCGAAGGCCAGGGCGAAGCCAGTGAGGATGGCTGGCGTCAGCGCCGGCAGCAATACTTGCAGGATCGTCTGGAAGCGGTTTGCCCCTAGCGTCGCTGCTGCTTCCTCCACCTCCCGGTCGATTTCCTCCATCAGAGGCTGCACGGTGCGCACAACGAAAGGCAGACCGATGAAGATCAGCGCGATAACGATGCCATAGGGCGTATATCCAATGCGCAATGGCATGAAGAGTGAGCCGATCCAGCCATTGGGAGCATAAAGCGATGCGAATGCAATGCCGGCCACCGCCGTTGGCAGTGCGAATGGCAGATCGACCAGCGCATCAATCAGCCGCCGACCTGGAAACCGGTAGCGCGTCAGAACCCAGGCGAGCATGGTGCCAAAGACGACGTTGACGAGTGCCGCCACAAAGGCGGTACCGAACGACACATAAAGTGCTCGCAGGGTGCGCTCATCTGCAAGGATTGCCAAAAACCCGCTCCAGCCCAGGGCTGCGCTCCGCCACAGCAAGCCGGCTACAGGTATGAGAATGATCAGCGACAAGTAGGCAAGCGAAAAGCCGAGCGTCAACCCAAAACCCGGGATGATGCTCGGCTGTTTCAGTCGCCACCGCGTCGAAGCCGCAGTGATATTGGTCATCTAATATTCCGACGATCGGTTATTTATACCGGCGTTCATTTGCTACCGGGCTTGTAGATCTGGTCGAATACGCCGCCTTCACCGAAGTGTTCCGGCTGCGCCTTCTTCCAACCGCCGAAAATCGGATCGTCGATCGTCACGAGCTTGATGTCCGGCAGGGCCTTCAAGAGATCCGCTTTTACCACTTCCGGCTTTGAAGGGCGATAAAAGTGCTTGGCCGCGATGTTCTGGCCTTCGTCGGAATAAAGATATTGCAGATAGGCTTCGGCCACTTTGCGGGTGCCTTTGGCATCCACCGTAGCATCGACCACCGCGACAGGCGGTTCAGCCAGGATCGAAATCGGCGGCACGACAATATCAAACGAATCCTTGCCGAATTCTGCCCCTGCCAGATAGGCCTCGTTTTCCCAGGCAAGCAGCACGTCGCCTATCTGGCGCTGAGCGAAGGTGACTGTGGAGCCGCGAGCACCCGTATCGAGCACCGGTGCCCGCTTGTAGAGTTCGCCAACATAGGCCTTGATCTTTGCCTGGTCGCCCTTGAACTCCTCATTGGCCCAGGCCCAAGCCGCCAGATAGTTCCAGCGTGCACCGCCCGAAGTCTTCGGGTTGGGCGTGACGATCTGCACGTCGCCCTTTACCAGGTCGCCCCAGTTCTTGATATTTTTGGGATTGCCCTTGCGGACGAGGAATACGATGGTTGAAGTATAGGGCGATGAATGATTGGGAAGCCGATCGCGCCAGCCTGCCTTGATCTTGCCGGTCTTCTCGATGGCGTTGATGTCGCTTTCGAGCGCCAGCGTCACCACATCGGCCTCAAGACCATCGATCACTGAACGGGCCTGCGCCCCCGACCCCCCATGCGACTGGCGGACCGACACGTCTTCCCCACCCTGCGTCTTCCAGTGTTTGGCGAAGGCAGCGTTAAAATCCTTATAGAGCTCGCGGGTCGGATCGTAGGAAACATTGAGAAGCTGTGCATCGGCGAACGCCGGCGCAATGGCGCCGGCAGTTACAGCCACGGTCAGCGCAGCTGCCGCCAATGCCTTGGCAAGTTTGATCATGAGGTTCCCTCCAGTGGTTCTGCTGGAAACTCTATCCGTTCAGTCGTCTTAGTCAATCGATGGCGAAAAGATGGCAAAACTGTTCCGCTTTGGCCGCCCGGGGCGACAAGGAAAGCACTGGCCCGCACGAAGGTGGAAGAATGTCAGCATCGGCAAAGCAACCGTTGGCGAAAACGCAATCCGGCGCCGATCATGTTTTTGCGGCAGATAGCAGCATGGGGAGAGGTGCGCCTTTCAGCCGTGGCGGGATCCGGCCCTCATTGCGGAGGGACAGGAAGAGCACTAGGTTTGACCATGGCAATCTGCAGGACAGAATTCATGGTCGACCCCATCACGCCCATTTTCGCCACGTCCCCGTCTTCCGCCACGAAGATCGGCAGCAGCGTCTCAATCACGTCCGAGGCCGAGAATGCATGGGTGGCGGCGCGCCAGTCGCACATCACCGCCGATCTGGATGCGCTGAAGGACGCGGCGGAACGGGAGGATGACGAAGGAGAGGACCGGCAAAGGGATGCGGATGATCCGCCGGTATCGCCGGACGATCGGCACCCGCACAGCAGGTTCGAGGGGACGGCGGCAGAAGACGCAGGGACGATCGAGGAGCATCCATTGTTTTCCGGGGAAAGCGAGCGGATCGGCACCCAAAACTTCGACGAAAACACGCCGTTTGGCGAGCGCGTCGCGATTATCTGACGGCGATCTGACAGCGGGCGGCAATCGGGCCGCAGCGACGCAGCGCCCGATAACAGATCTCAGGCGGTCAGCAATTCGCGGACAGGCGCATTTACGGGCTCGCCGGCACCCTCGACCGCATCAGCAATGGTCGTGTTGAACAATACGTCGCGCGTGGCTTCGGCAACCCGGGCAAAGACATGCCGGATTTCGCAAAGATGCTCGCCGTCGCAGTCTTCGCATTTGCGGTAGGCGGTCTGGGAAAGGCAGGGCAGCGGTGCGATGGGTCCGTCCACGAGGCGCAGCACTTCGCCGAAGGTGATGGCATCGGCGGGCTTGAGGAGAAGATAGCCGCCCTGTTTGCCGCGGCGGCTGACAACCATGCCAGAGCGCTTCAGGTCGAGCAGGATCTGCTCCAGAAACTTCTTCGGGATGCTCTGCTGAAGAGCGATCTCCGAGATCAGCATGGGCTCGGCGGGATCGGCCTGCGCCAAGGCAGCCAGCGCCCTCAGCGCATATTTGGCTTTCTGGGAAATCATCACGCAACCATCAAAACAAGTAACGCCGCCGCGAGGCCGGAATGGTCTCACAGCGCCGCTCAATCGGCTTCCTTTTGGGCATCCGCAGGGCGCCGGAACCGGTGCTCAGGGGTGCATGTCCGCAAGCCTTAAAAACTGGACTGCAGGCATGTTATCGGACTAACCTAATTCACGAGATAATACAAACCAATGCGCCGGTTCGAGTGGAGAAAAACACTCGGTTTTGGTTAAGGCGGCAGGTTTTCTGTGTGCATGCATGTTTGGAGAGATATTTGCTCTCCCGGAGCAGGCGAAGAAACGGCTTTTCCTGGCTTTTCACAGGCTCAGCCGGGATAATCGCCGAACGAAAAGAAAGAAGACCCATGACCGTGCATGATCCCTTGGCGCCGGACCGTTCCGGCCTCGCCGCCAGCCTCGACGTCAAGCTTCATAACCTCGACCTTGCCGGCCGGCTGGCCCTGGCCGCTGAACTCGGTCACGCCGTCTTCACCACCAGCCTGGGCATAGAGGACCAGGTAATTACCGCCGCTATCGGAACGCATCGCCTGCCGATCGAGGTATCGACTCTCGATACCGGCCGGCTGTTTGCGCAGACCTCGGACCTGATCACGGAAACGGAGGAGCGCTATGGCCTCTCGATCCGGCGCTTCCGCCCCGAGCAGGACGATGTCGATGCCTATGCCGCGAAATATGGCGCCAACGGCTTCTACGAGAGCGTCGAAGCCCGCCATGCCTGCTGCCATGTCCGCAAGCTCGTGCCGCTCGCCAAGGCGCTTGCCGGCGCGGATGTGTGGATCACAGGGCTTCGCCGCGGGCAATCCGGCAACCGGGCCGCGACGCCGTTTGCCGAATATGACGTCGAGCGCAACCTCTTGAAGATCAACCCGCTGGCCGACTGGGACATCGAAACCATCTGCGCCCATGTGGCAGCCGAGGACATTCCGGTCAACGCGCTGCATGCCCGCGGCTATCCGTCGATCGGCTGCGAACCCTGCACCCGCGCCATCAAGCCCGGCGAGCCTGAGCGCGCCGGACGCTGGTGGTGGGAAAACGATGAAAAGCGCGAATGCGGCCTGCATGTGCCGGACAACGCCGCTCAACAAATCCCGCAAGCGAGCCAGATTGCCCGCTAACTTTTGTGTTTGTTTCTAGACTACCCGGAGACCGAAATGCCCTTGTCAGTACAGGAAACGGAAGTGAAGAATCCGCCCGTTTCCCGCCCGCCGCTCGATCCGCATTTGAAGGCTCTCGAAAACGAAGCCATCCACATCTTCCGCGAAGTGGCGGCCGAATTTGAAAAACCGGTCATGTTGTATTCGGTCGGGAAGGACTCCTCGGTTCTCCTGCACCTCGCCCGCAAAGCCTTCCATCCCGGCCGGGTTCCCTTCCCGCTTCTGCATGTCGACACGACCTGGAAGTTCAAGGAGATGATCGAGTTTCGCGACGAGATTGCGCAGAAATACGATCTCGACCTCGTGGTTCATACCAATCCGCGTGGCAAGGCCGAGAACATCACCCCCTTCACTCATGCCTCGGCCTTCTACACGGATATCATGAAGACCGAGGCTCTGCGCCAGGCGCTGGATGCCGGGGGCTATGATGCGGCCTTCGGCGGCGCACGCCGAGACGAAGAAGCCTCGCGGGCCAAGGAACGCATCTATTCCTTCCGCACGCCGGACCACAGATGGGACCCGCGCAACCAACGCCCTGAACTGTGGAACATCTATAACGGCATGATCAGGCAAGGCGAGAGCGTACGCGCATTCCCGCTCTCCAACTGGACGGAAGTCGATATCTGGCGCTACATCCAGGCGGAAGACATTCCGCTCGTGCCGCTCTACTACGCCGCCGAGCGCCCCTATGTGGAACGCGACGGCATGATGATCCTTGCCGAGGATCCGCGCCTGGAACTGAAGCCGGGCGAAGAGGTCCAGCGCGGCATGATCCGCTTTCGCACGCTCGGCTGCTTCCCGCTCACCGGTGCGATCCGTTCGACGGCATCGAACCTTGATGAGGTCATTGCCGAACTGGAGATCGCCACGGTTTCCGAACGCCAGGGTCGCGCCATCGACCGCGACCAGTCGGGCTCGATGGAAAAGAAGAAGCGCGAAGGATATTTCTGAGATGACCGTTTCCGCTCAATCCGCGCCGACGCCGGCCGCTTCGGCGACCATCCTGCCTTTCGCCGAGCCCTTGAAGGGCAGCCGCGACACGAAACCGTTGCGGCTGATTACCTGCGGCTCGGTTGACGACGGCAAGTCCACGCTGATCGGCCGCCTGCTCTGGGACACCAAGGCGGTCAAGGAAGATCAGGCCGTCACGCTTGCCCGCGACAGCGGCGGCCAGAATGATCTCGGCCTTCCGGATTTCGCGCTTCTGTTGGACGGCCTGCAGGCCGAACGCGAACAGGGCATCACCATCGATGTCGCCTATCGCTATTTCGCCACCGACCGACGCGCCTTCATCGTTGCCGACACGCCCGGGCACGAGCAATATACCCGCAACATGGCGACCGGCGCCTCGACGGCGGATCTTGCCATCCTGCTTGCCGATGCCCGCACCGGCCTGCTCGAGCAGACGCGCCGGCATGCGACCATCGCAGCCCTGATGGGCATTCGCCAGTTCGTGCTGGCCGTCAACAAATTCGACCTAGTCCATTATGACAGGGCGATCTTCGACGGGATCTCCCAGGACTTCCGCGAGCTCGCCATGTCTCTTGGCGTGCGCCAGATCACCGCTATCCCGATGTCGGCGCTGAAGGGCGAGAATGTCGTCTACCGCGCCGATGCCGCCATGCCCTGGTATCAGGGCCCGACCCTCGTCGAAGCGCTTGAGCTTGCTACCGTCCGCTCCACCCAGGCAGGCGGCTTTCGTTTGCCGGTGCAACGCGTCGTGCGGCCCGGGGAAAGCTTCCGCGGCTATCAGGGCACGGTTTCGGGCGGCTCGGTGAAGCCGGGCGACAGCGTCGTCATCCTGCCGTCGGGCACGGTCGCCAATGTGAAGCAGATCGTCACCTTCGATCTGGTACGCAACGCTGCGGTCGCCGGAGACGCCATTACGCTGGTTCTCGACCGGCAGGTGGATGTGGCACGCGGCGACATGATCGTTTCGATCGACGCCCAGCCGATGACCGGCAAGGATTTCGAGGCCCAGCTCGTTTCCCTGCAGCCGAGCGGCATAGAGCCGGGCAAACGCTACTGGCTGAAAAGCGGCTCGCGGCGCCAGCGGGTGAGCGTCGAGCCGATTTCGCAGCTGGAGCTTGCGACGGGGACGTGGCTGCCGCATGCCTCGACACTGCAGATGAACGCCATCGGCAAGGTGCGCCTTTCCTTCGAGGAACAGGCGATCTTCGACCCTTACGACCAGAACCGCTCGACGGGCGCCTTCATCCTGATCGATCCGGATACGCTCAACACCGTGGCCGGTGGCATGGTCACCGCAAAGCGAAGCGACCTCGGCAGCATCGAGGTCCGCCACGAAGGCCAACGGGTCATTCTCTCGCTGCCGGCCGATCTGGCTGAGCAGATCATGGCGAGCGAGCTCTTCGCCAACCGCCGTGACGAAGCGGAGATCCGCCACATGACGGCAGCCCAGGCCGCCGAACTGTTTTCGGATGCGGCAAGCGACATCTGATCCGAGATCGGATCATGAAAAAGGGGCCACAAGGCCCCTTTTTTCGTGAGTGGTGGACGGCTCTTCCACACGCCGGCTTCGATGATGGCCTTGGCGATCATCAAATTGCTGCGCAGGGGCAGGCACAGGCCCGCTATAGGCGATCAACTTTGCGTGGCAGCTATGCGAAATCCGGCAAGGCACAGGTTTCGAATTAGGGGTAAACGCTGCCGCTTCGCGCCGAAAAGGCACACAACGAAGTGGTGATCCGGCCCGCCATTCAATCGGTTTGCATGGCGGCGGCAAACACCTATATCATAATTCCTTGAACCGTTGGGCCATTGGCGTATTTGGGCCGCCACCCCGAGATCGAAGATCTATGCTGATGGAAAAACACCTACTTCGCTACATCTGGAACCACACGCGTCCGCAGCAGGTGTTCATCCTCATCATCGTGATGATCTCGATGATCCCCTATTTCATGGCCTTCGACCTGCCCAAGCAGATCATCAACGGGCCGATCCAGGGCGGCGGATTCGAAAATCCGGGCGAAACCCAGCCCTTTCTGGACTTTTCCTATACTATCCCCTGGACAGACTGGACCTTCGGCTTCGCCGGCTTCGAGCTCAACCGCATGGCCATGCTGATGGCCCTGAGCGGCGTCTTCCTGGTGCTCGTCATCATCAACGGCCTCTTCAAGTTCTACATCAACAATTACAAGGGCAAGCTTGGCGAGCGGCTGCTGCGCCGTATCCGCTACGAGCTCGTCGACCGCCTCCTGCGCTTTCCGCCCAGCACCATGAGGCAGGTACGGGCAGCTGAAGTCTCGAGCATGGTCAAGGACGAGGTGGAGCCGTTCGGCGGCTTTACCGGGGACGCCTTCGTGCAGCCGGCCATGCTCGGCGGCCAGGCGGCGGCAGCGCTCTTCTTCATCATCCTCCAGAACCTGTGGCTGGGGCTGATCGCCGCCTTCATGGTCGGCATCCAGGTGGGCATTATTCCCAAGATGCGGCGCCGGCTGATCGAGCTTGGCCGCCAGCGGCAGCTCACCGCGCGGCACCTGGCGGGCAAGGTCGGAGAGATCGTCGAGGGCATCGACACGATCCACACCTATGATACCACCAACCTGGAACGGGCCGATGTCGCTTATCGCCTCGGCCAGATCTACAAGATCCGCTACGAGCTTTACCGTTGGAAATTCCTGGTGAAGTTCGTCAACAACTTCCTGTCGCAGCTGACGCCCTTCCTTTTCTATTCCATCGGCGGCTATTTCGCCCTGCGCGGCACGCTGGATGTCGGCCAGCTGGTGGCGGTGATCAATGCCTACAAGGATCTGCCGGGCCCATTGAAGGAGTTGATCGACTGGGACCAGGCGCGCCAGGACGTCCAGGTCAAATACGAGCAGGTCCGCGAACAGTTCGAACCGCCGCAACTGATCGAAGCCTCGCTGCATGCCCTTTCCGCCAATGTCCCCGAACATGTGCAGAGCCCGCTTGCCGCGCTGAATGTGACGATCACCGACGGAAGCGGCGCGCATGTTGCCGAAAACGTCACGCTGAAGATCGAAACCGGAGAAACAGTCGCAATCGTCGACAACGCCGGCAATGGCGCCGAAGCCATAGCGGAAGCCTTTGGCCGCGTCGCCTGGCCGTCTTCCGGAAAAGTGACGCTCGGGGAAGTCGATCTTCTCGAACTGCCCGAGGCGGTGACCGGACGGCAGATCACCTATGCTTCCTCCGACAGCTATTTCTTCCACGGAACCCTCAAGGACAACCTGCTTTACGGCCTCAAGCACGCACCGGTCGAAGGCGACAAGAACGAGGAGGACGATTCGCCGAGCCGCCGCTGGGCGATCGACGAGGCCGTGAAGGCGGGCAATTCCACTCACCATCCGGACGCCGACTGGATCGACCGGCGCTCGACTTCCATCTCGAGCGGATCGAGCGAGGATCTCAAGCAATCCATTATCGGCGCGCTGGATGCGGTGCAGCTGACCTCCGACGTGATGGAACTGGCCCTGCATTCCTTTGTCGATCCGAAGGAGAATCCGACGCTGACCGAGCGCGTGGTGGAAATGCGGTTTGCGCTTCGCGAGGAACTGGCCAAGGAAGGCATTGCTAACATCGTATCGCATTTCGACTTCAGCAGCTACAACAAGGAAGCAACGGTCCGCGAAAACCTGCTGTTTGCCGCAACGCGACAGGCTCCAACCTGGAATACCGACCTTGCCGAAGGCGAATATGTCTTCGAGGTACTAAAGACGGCCAAGCTCTTCGACCTGCTCTACAATATGGGGCTGACGGTCGCCGAAAACGTCGTCGAAATCTTTGCCGGCCTGCCGCCGGAACATCCGCTCTTCCAGCAGCTGGAACATATCACGGCAGACGATATCGCCTTCTACCAGCATTTCATGCAGAGAACGCGTCGTCGCCGCAATTACGAGATCACCGAGAGCGACCGCCGCGCCATCGTCAAGTTGAGCCTCTACTATATCGAGCCCCGCTACCGCTTCGGTGTTCTCACCAAGGATATCATGGACCAGATCGTGGCTGCCCGCGATCTCTTCTATGCCAATCTCCCAGTGGAATTGCGCGACCGCATTGAGCGCTACGATCCGCATCGCTATATGGGGGCCGCGACGCTGCGCGAAAACATCCTGTTCGGCAAGCTCTCGCATCGAAGCCCCGATGCCCCGGCCAAGATCCGCAAGGTGGCGTCACGGGTGGTGCGCGAAATGGGTCTCTACGAGAGCTTTATCGGGCTGGGACTAAGCTATGACGTGGGCGCGAGCGGGCGCCGCCTGACGCCGGTTCAGCGCCACAAGCTCAGCCTTGCGAGGGCTTTGGTGCGGCGATCCAACTATTACGTCTTCAACAAGCCGCTTCCGGGGCTCGATCGACGGGACCAAGAGGAAATTGTTAAGAACGTGCTTCAATTCCTGCAGCAGCAGGATAATAATCCATCCGTGATCTGGGTTCTGTCGAACACATCCCTGTCACGTTTGTTTCATCGAGTGATAGTATTCGACCGGGGTTCAGTGGTCGAGGACGGATCGTACGAGACTCTGGACGAGAAGAGTGGTATATTTAGATCTCTAGTGGCATAATAGACAGCCACTACAGAACGACCAGATGGTGCACCCATGCTGCTTAACGACGAAGTGCAGTTGCTACGCAAGGTCCCATACTTTTGCCGGGTCGATCCCTGCAAGCTGAAGCTGCTTGCCTTCACGTCGGATCGCGTCCTGTACGAGCCCGGTCAAGTGCTGTTCACCCAGGGTGAGAGCAGCGATGCTGCCTATGTCATTCTGCATGGGACAGTGGATCTTCTGACCCGGTCTTCGGGAGAAGATCTAAAGATCGGCGAGGCCGGATGCAATTCAATCATTGGTGAGATGTGTTTGATCTCCAATTCGCTGCAGGCGGTCACCGCCCGGGCGGCCACCGAGGTCGAGGCGCTGCGCATTACCAAGGACACCTTCTTCAAGGTGATTGCCGACAATCCGCGCATGAGCTTGGAAATCAGCCGGACGCTGGCGGAAAACCTTCGCGGCTCGCGTTACGACGGCACGAACCGCATCGACCACCACGTTCTCTAGCCCATCGGTAATGCCCATTTTGGCGACGGCGGATGCCCCTCATTTTCGCGGGCATCCGCCGTTACAGCCCGATTATCGGCAGGACCAAAGACTACTGTTCAACGTTTCCGGTAATAGAAGTAGCGCCCTTCTTCCACCGAGGGCAGACGCGGAAGCTCTTCAAGCTCCGGGTGGTCGAGCGGCAGGCCGCTCACCGCATAGGAGCCCTTGGCGAGCATGCCGGCGACCATCTGCGGCAGCCAGGTCAGCGTGATGGCATCCTTTTCCGGGTAGCCTTGGCCGATATCGGCATGCACAAGTGCGGCATTGCGGCCAACATAGTCGAGGCCGGTTTCCTTGATCTCGCCCAGCACCACATCCTGCGGCTCCGGCGCTTCGGTCTTGTGGGCGCCCATATGACGATCGAAGGCCAGGATGCGTCGATGGGGAAAGAGTTGCCGCAAATGGCTGTGGGTCCGCCCGTTCCCCAGGCCCACCTCGAAAATATCGCCCTCTGCCGGCAAGCCAAGCGTGCCTTCAATGTGATTGAGGATGTCGCGCTGCGCCGTCATGCGGCTGATGAAGCTGTCCAGTCTGCTCATGTGTAAGGCTATCCTTGTCCATTATATTGGTCGGCCGTCCCGAAGACGGCTCGTTCAGTCTCAGGCCTTGACGATGCCATCCGCCGTGATGCCGCGCGCAGCAAAGGCGTTGCGGGTATCGACCACCAGCGGAACATGCCGTGCAATGGCCTGGTAATCGAAGGCATCATGATCGGTTGCGAGGATGGCAGCGTCGAAGCCGGAAATCTCGTCAGGTTGGCAGGACACCGACCGCCTGCCCTTGAGGTGGCCATATTCACGGGTCCGCGGCACTTCCGCGATGAAGGGATCGTGATACGCGACATCGGCGCCGCGCTCCAGAAGGAGTTCCATTAAGCGCAAGGACGGGCTTTCGCGGATGTCGGGCACATTCTTCTTGTAGGCAAGACCCAGGATGAGGATGCGCGAGCGGCTCAAGGCCTTGCCGAGCCTGCGGTCCAGCGCTTCCGCAAGCCGATCGACGACATAGCGGGGCATGGCCGTGTTGATTTCGCCGGCAAGCTCGATGAAGCGCGTCGGCTGGTCGTATTCGCGCGACTTCCAGGTGAGATAGAAGGGATCGATCGGGATGCAGTGACCGCCGAGGCCGGGACCCGGATAGAAAGGCATATACCCGAAGGGCTTGGTCTTGGCGGCGTTGATGACCTCCCAGATATCGATGCCCATGCGCTCGTAGACGAGCTTCAATTCGTTGACGAGGGCAATATTGACCGCCCGAAAGACGTTTTCCGTCAGCTTCACGGCCTCGGCCGTGCGGGTGCTGGAAACCGGGACGACCGTCTTGACGACAGCCCCGTAGAAGGCGGACACAAGGGCGGAAGCCGCCTCGCCGTCGCCGGCCACCACTTTGGGAATGGTCGAGGTTTCGAAATCGCGATTTCCGGGATCCTCGCGCTCCGGCGAGTAGCCGAGGAAGAAGTCCTGCCCGCCGACCAATCCGCTGGTTTCGAGGATCGGCTTCATCACCTCCTCGGTCGTTCCGGGATAGGTAGTCGATTCGAGAACGATCAACTGGCCGCGCCGAAGCGTGCGGACGATCTGCTGGCAGGTATTGCTGACGAAGGAAAGGTCGGGTTCGCGATGGCGGGTGAGCGGCGTCGGCACGCAGATGGCGATCACGTCGCATTCGCCGAGCCGCTCGAATTGGCTTGTCGCAAAAAATCGCTGCGCCTGCCGTTCGGAGGATAGCACCGCGTCGGGAACCGCGTCGATATAGCTTCTGCCGGCATCGATGGCGGTGATCTTGTCGGGATCGACATCGAAACCGAGCACGGTGAAGCCGGCGCGCGACGCGGTCATGGCCAGAGGCAGGCCCACATATCCAAGGCCGATCACGCCGATCAGCGCGCGCTTTGCCTCTATGGCCGACAGAAGCTCTGCCGCCTTTTCCTGTTGCTGGCTCAAAGGAAGTGACTCCACCTGCTATGCTTATAACGGCCCTCAGGTGTGATGAATGGCATCTGCTGTCAAGAGACGAGGGCCGCTGGGGTAGGCTTGCGGGCGATTGCAGCCGCTTCATCCGCCGCAAATAATGCGAGCACGGCTCTTGCAAGACGTGCCCGCAATGCGGCTTATCGGCAGCCATGGATATTGCCTTCTATGCGCCGCTGAAATCGCCAAGCCATCCTGTCCCCTCCGGGGACCGGCTGATGGCGCGGCAGTTGATCGCCGCACTCGAACTTGCCGGCCATTCCGTCACAGTCGTGTCCGAGTTCCGTTCCTTTCTTCCGGCCGCCGACAGCCCGGTCGGCGAACGCGATGGCAAAGCCACGGAAGAGGCGGAAAGGATCTCGACCGGTTGGGAGGGGGCCGGCAAGCCGGATATGTGGATCTGCTACCACCCCTATTACAAGGCGCCCGACCTGATCGGCATCGCTCTCTGCCGTCGCTTCGCCATTCCTTACGTGACCGTCGAAACCTCCTATTCCTCCCGCCGCAATCTTGGACAATGGGCGCAGGCGCAGGATCTTGTGCTCGAGGGCGCGCGGATGGCCGCCGCCAGTATCTGCTTGACCGAGCGGGACCTGCAGGGGCTTGAACCATACATTCCGAAAGACCGGCTGTTCCGCCTGGCGCCCTTCATCCAGGCTGATCCCTATCTGACGAGAAGGCCTGCGCCGCAGCCCGGCCGGCTGATTACCGTCGCGATGATGCGCAGCGGTGACAAACTCAGCAGTTATGCGGCCCTGGCCGCAGCCCTGCACGAGATCGCCGACCTACCCTGGACGCTGAGCGTGATCGGCGACGGTCCGGCCAGAACGGAGGTGGAGCGCCTGTTCGGCGCCGAGATTGCCGGGCGGGTGGAATGGCTGGGGCAGAAAAACCAGGACGAGATCGCCGCACTTCTGTCCACCGCCAGCATCTATGTCTGGCCGGGGCATGGGGAAGCCTATGGACTGGCCTATCTGGAAGCACAGGCGGCCGGCCTGCCGGTTGTCGCCGAGTCAGTTGCCGGCGTTCCGGAAGCTGTCGCGAATGGCCGCAGTGGTCTTCTGACACCCCCCGGCGATCAATATGCTTATGCGCAGGCTATCGCCTTGCTCCTAAAGGATGCGCAGGAACGGCAGCGGCTGGCGCGAGGTGCACGTGCCTTCGTCGCGGCGGAACGGGATATCAGTGCCGCCTCTGCACGTCTCGACCAGATCATCACGTCATGCAGGAAAGACCGATCGTGAGCCAAGCGGACCTGACCAGGATATTGGAGGATTTGAGCCGGACCGGTCGCCAGGTGCGCTTCTGGCTTCGCGACGACGATGCGGTGGAGCCGACACGTCCACTCGACCGGCTTCTGGACCTGGCGCGCAGCTTTGCCGTGCCGCTGACGCTGGCGGTCATTCCGCAACATACCGGGCGCGAGCTTGCCGAGCGCGTCGACAAGCATGACGATATCACGGTCGCGGTGCATGGCTGGTCGCATATCAACCATGCCGGGCCCGGGGAAAAGAAGCAGGAACTCGGCGCGCACCGGCCGCTCGATAGGGTGGCCAACGAATTGCTGGCCGGTTTCGACAAGCTTTCGGCGCTTTACCCGGAGGCCTTCATCCCCATGCTGGTGCCGCCGTGGAACCGTATCTCGCCGGATCTGGTCGGCGCCCTGCCTGCCCTCGGCTTTCGCGCGCTTTCGGTTTTCGGCCGCGAGACGCCGGCATCGCTGGCACTGCTCAACACCCATGTGGACATCATGAACTGGCATGGCGTGCGCGGCGGGCGCGAGCCGGACGTGGTCTTTCGCGAACTGGCGGAGCTGCTTGCCAGCCCCGACTGCCCGGAGGTGGTCGGCATCCTCACCCATCATCTCGTGCATGACGAGAATGCCTGGGGCTTCCTGGAGCGCCTGTTTGCGGCCACAGCGGGACATGCGGCGTGCCGATGGACCAGCGCCCGCACAGTGCCTGGCTTTTAGCCTACCAGGATTTCCAGCCGACCAGCAGGCCGTGACCTTGGGCGACGGCCGCCGCGCAAGCCGCCTCAACCTCAGAGAAAGGCGCGCCGCGGCGAAGATTGGCAGCGACGAGGCCTGCATCGGGAACCGAGACATTCGTGCTGCGGAAGACGACGGTCATGATCAGCGGCCCCGTCGACCACCAGGCCGGCGCTTCCGGCAAGGCGGCCATCACCTCCGGCAGGACCTGCAGCAATCGGGCAAAAACGGGATGCGCCAGCGGCGCGGCAATCAGCGAATTGGTGAGCAGCAGGCTGCCTTTGCCCGTTTCGCGCGGCGTCTCTTCCGGCAGAGCCATCAATCCGACCAGAGGCAGAAGATCCGCCAAGCCGAGATCGTCGCGGGTCGGGTACCAGTCGCAGTCGATATAAACGCCGCCCAGCGCATGCAGTACGAAATAGCGCGCCACATCGACGGCGCCAGGATAATCGCCCTCCTCCAGCATGCGCAGATAGGCGGGATGGCGCGACACGCCCAGCGCTTCCAGATCGCTTTCGCGCCACAGCCGGTATTCGAAACCGGTTCTGGCGGCATGCACCGCCCAGCGCTTCGTCGATCCCGGAACGGCGAGGCTGCCGAGCCATATCTGGTGGATGACGCGCGGCACCGCCTCGCGGCTCAGCCTCGTCATCTCCCGGATCTCATCAATGCCAAACGCCGTGAAGCGCTCCAGCAGCGCCGGGTCCGGCACCAGGCTGTGCTGCAGGCCGATCCGCTCGACCAGGTTCTTTTCCGCCTTGGCGAGCTTCAGGTAAGCGGAATGCAGCTGGCGGGGCAGTCCGAGCACCGTCGTTTCGCCGAGCAGCCGGTTGGCGGCGACCACTTCATCGGCCTTCAAGGCGTCCAGCGCGCGACGTGCTTCCGCGTGATTTCCCGCGGCGATCAGATCGCGCGCCTGGCGCAATCGGTCGCGATAAATCGCCCTCACCGATGTTTCCGATGCCAATGCTTGTTCGCCCTTCCCGTGGCTCAACCGCGTCCGCCCCCCAAGACCTCCGCAGCCATCTGCGGCGCCAAGTGTTAAACAGCAACTGTCATCCTGCTGCAATGAAGACTGATGTAGATCGGCCCACTGATTGTCCCCGCTCCGGCATTTGTTCTTCATGGACAGGTGCCAATGGCTGGGCTAGGCTGCGATCCTGATCCATTCTCTCCTTCCAACTTCCCGAAAAAATGAGCCGGAATGACTATGCATGAATGAGCGTCCAGAACTCCTCCACATCGAAGGTCTGAACGTTTCCTTTCCTGTACTGGGTGGCGCCATCCACGCCGTCAAGGATTTCGGCATGCGGATCAGGCCGGGCAAGGTCACCGCACTTGTCGGCGAGTCCGGATCCGGTAAATCGGCGCTTGGCCGCGCCGTGATGGGCATCGAAACCAAGATCGCCCGCATCACCGGCTGCGCCATGTTCAACGACCACGCAACCGGCGAAAACCTGGATCTCATCAAGCTGCCGCGCGACGGGCGAAAGATCCGCGCCATACGCGGCGGCCGGATCGGCATGATCTTCCAGGAGCCGATGACCTCGTTTTCGCCGATCCACACGGTCGGCAATCAGATCGAGGAGACTCTGCGCATCCACAAGCCGCTCTCAGTGTCGGAACGCCGCGAAAGCTGCGAGGAAATGCTGAAGCTCGTCGGCTTCGAAGAGCCGCAACGGGTGTTCGACATGTATCCGTTCGAGCTGTCCGGCGGCATGCGGCAAAGGGCGATGATCGCCATGGCGCTGATCTGCCGTCCGGCGCTGCTGATCGCCGACGAGCCGACGACGGCGCTTGACGTCACGATCCAGGCGCAAATCCTCAAGCTTCTGCAGGAGCTCCAGTCGCAGCTCGGCATGGCCATGCTTCTTATTACCCATGATCTGGGCGTCGTGGCGAGCATGGCCGATGAAGTGGTCGTCATGTATCGCGGCGAAGTGATGGAAGCCGGCACGGCATCCGACATTTTCCGCCATCCGCAGCATCCCTATACGCAAGGCCTCATGGCCGCCGTTCCGGATTTCGACCGCCCCCGCAGCGAGCGGCTGAAGCCGCTGCGGGAGATCCAGGTCGACACGGCCGGGCTGATGGACAAGCGCAAATCGGAAAAGGTGCTGCCCGAGGTCGTGCTGTCCGTCCAGCATGTCAGCAAATCCTTCGCCACCAAGCAGTCCGGCAATTTCGGCTTCGGCGCGACGCAAAAAACGATCGCCGTCAACGATGTCAGCTTCGACATCATGCGGGGCGAAACGCTGGGCCTGGTGGGCGAAAGCGGATGCGGCAAGACAACGCTCAGCAAGCTTTTGATGCGCGGGCTGAAGGCGGACCAAGGCGAGGTGATCTATAACGGCGAAGCCGGTCCGATCGACGTGCTGGGCGCCCGCGGCGATGCCCTGCAGGACCTGCACACGAAGATCCAGATGGTCTTCCAGGACCCGGTTTCTTCTCTCTCCCCGCGCATGACCGTGCGCAATATCGTCCGCGAGCCGCTCGACATCCACAAGCGCGGCGACCGGAAGAAGCGCCAAGCCATCATCCGCAAGCTGATCCATGCGGTCGGTTTGCCCGACAGCGCGCTGGTACGCTACCCGCACAGCTTCTCCGGGGGCCAGCGGCAGCGTATCGGCATAGCAAGGTCCCTCGCGCTCGGTCCCGACCTGCTTATCCTCGACGAGCCGGTATCGGCCCTCGACGTTTCCATCCAGGCGCAGATCCTCAACCTGATGAAGGACCTGAAGAGCGAGCTTGGCCTGACCTATCTGTTCATTTCCCACAATCTGGCGGTCGTCAATTACATGGCCGACAGGGTTGCGGTCATGTATGCCGGGCGCATCGTCGAGATCGGCTCCTGCGAAACGATCATGCGCCAGCCGGTGCATCCCTATACCAAGAAGCTTCTCGCCGCGGTGCCGCTGCCCAATCTCGACCACAAGCTCGACTTCAACACGGCCGGCGTTTCGAGCGCCTCGGCACGCAAGATCTGGGGCAAGCAGTTCCTGGAGGACAGGGCGGCGGGCGATCTGACGCATATCGACCTCGGAAATGGCCATATGGTGCTCGCCCGCAGCAATGTCGATGCGCGGGAGCTGGTGCCATGATGCTGCGCCGGCATGTGCTTGCCCTGCTCGGAGGGGCGCTGGTTGCCCGCCCAGCGCTTGCCGCCTACAGCCAGTCCGACTTCGTTGGGAAAATGTCGCCCAAGCAGCCGCTGCCACCGGTGGATCAACGGTTGCCGAAGGTGCCGCGGGTGATCAATCTCAAAGAAAAGGGACTGGCGCCCGGCCGCTATGGCGGCACGGTGCGGATGCTGATCGGAGGCCAGCGCGACATTCGTTACATGCCGATCTTCAGCTATAGCCGGCTTGTCGGCTATGACCGGGACCTGAAGCTCGAAGCGGATATCCTGGAGGGTTTCGAGGTGGAGGACGAGCGCGTCTTCACCTTCCATCTTCGGGAAGGTCATCGCTGGTCCGACGGCAGCCCGTTCACCGCCGAAGATTTCCGGTATGTCTGGGAGGACGTTTTCCACGTCAAGGACCTGGCCCGCGGCGGCCCGCCTGCTTCCCTTCTCGTCAACGGCAAGCACCCCCGTTTCGAGGTGATCAACGAGCGCACCGTGCGCTATAGCTGGGACGACCCGAACCCGGATTTCCTGACCGACCAGGCCTCTCCTTCGCCGACCCGGCTGATGTTCCCGTCGGCTTATCTCAAGCAGTTCCACGCCAAATATCAGACAAAGGCGCTTCTCGACCAGTATATCGCCAAATACCGCGTGCAGAACTGGGGCGCGCTGCACCAGACCGTGTCGCGCACGGTTCGGCCGGAGAATCCGGATCTGCCGACGCTCGATGCCTGGCGCAACCGCACCACACCGCCGTCGGAGCAATACCTTTTCGAGCGTAACCCCTATTACCACCGGATCGACGAAACGGGCCAGCAGCTTCCCTATGTGGATAGGATCCTGCTCGGCGTCAGCTCTTCGGATCTGATCGCGGCTAAGACTGGGACTGGCGAAAGCGATCTTCAGGTCACCAATCTGGACTTCGCAGATTATACATTCCTGAAGAATGCCGAGCAGCGCTACCCGATCAAGGTCGACCTTTGGAAGCAGACGCGCGGCTCGCGCATCGCGCTCATCCCCAACCTCAACTGCAAGGATGAGGTCTGGCGCAAGGTGCTGCAGGATGTCCGCGTCCGCCGTGCCCTGTCGCTCGCCATCAACCGGGGCGAGATCAACAAGGCCGTGTTCTACGGCCTCGCTAAGGAGAGCGCCAATTCGATCCTGCCGGACAGCCCGCTGTTCAAGCCGGAATACCGGGACTCCTGGTCTGCCTTTGACCTGGCGCGGGCAAAGGCGCTGCTGGACGAGGCGGGCCTCCCCATGGACGAGGAAACCGGAACGCGGCTGCTGCCGGACGGCCGCCCGGCGACGATCATCGTCGAGAGCACCGGCGAATATGCCTTCGAGACGGACGTGCTGGAACTGCTGACCGATCAATGGCGGCAGGTCGGCATTAAGATCTTCCTGCATGTCGCCCAGCGCGAGCTGCTGCGCCGCAGAGTGAAGAGCGGCGACACGATCATGTCCGTCGGCCAGGGCCTGGACAATGGCGTGCCGACGCCGGACATGTCGCCCAAGGAGCTTGCGCCGACCAGCGACGACCAGTTGCAATGGCCGCTCTGGGGGCTGCATGCCCTGTCCGGCGGCCATGACGGGCGACCGCCGGACCTGCCGGAGGCAATGAAGCTTCTCGAACTGATGGGCGAATGGCGGGCCGCCGTGGATATGCCTCAGCGTGCCGAGGCATGGCACAAGATGCTGAGCCTCTTCACCGATCAGGTCTTCACCATCGGCATCGTCAATTCGACCCTGCAGCCCGTGGTGCGCTCTACCCATCTCAGAAACATGCCGGCCGAGGCGCTCTACGGCTTCGATCCGACCTCCTATCTCGGGGTCTATCTGCCGGATACCTTCTGGTACGAGGAAAGGGCCTGATATGCTCCGCTATATCCTGTGGCGCATCATGGTGATGATCCCGACGCTGGTGATGATCTCGCTGCTGATCTTCACGATCATCGAGCTGCCGCCCGGCGACTATTTCGAAAGCTATGTGGAGCAGCTGAAGGCGATCGGCGAAAAGGCCGACATGCAGGAAATCGAGGACCTGCGCGCCCGCTACGGCTTCGACAAGTCCGAGCCGGTGCGCTACCTCAACTGGGTCAGCGGCATGGTGACGGGCGATTTTGGATATTCCTTCGAATACCGCATGCCGGTGACCGATGTGGTGGGCGACCGCGTCTGGCTGACCATCCTCGTCTCGACCGTGACCATCATCGTCACCTGGCTTCTCGCCTTTCCGATCGGCGTCTACTCGGCGACCCATCAATACAGTTGGGGCGACTATGGCCTCACCCTGCTCGGACTGATCGGCCTGGCCGTGCCGAATTTCGTGCTGGCGCTAGTGTTGATGTATTTTGCCAATATCTGGTTCGGCACCTCGATCGGTCACCTGATGGACCAGCAATATCTTTCCGAGCCGATGAGCTGGGCGAAGGTGAAATCCATTCTGGAACATATCTGGATCCCGGTCATCATCATCGGCACGGCCGGAACGGCGGGCATGGTGCGGCGTCTGAGGGCCAATCTGCTTGACGAACTCAACAAGCAATATGTGATGACGGCGCGCGCCAAGGGCTTGCACCCCTTCCGCGTTCTCGTCAAATATCCGCTGAGGATGTCGCTCAACTTCTTCATTTCGGACATCGGCTCAATTCTGCCCGCGGTCATTTCCGGCGCCGAGATCACGGCCGTCGTCCTGTCGCTCGAAACCACCGGCCCGATGCTGATCCGCGCGCTGCAGAGCCAGGACATGTACCTGGCTGGCTCCTTCCTCATGTTCCTCAGCTTCCTGACCGTGATCGGCGTGCTGATATCTGACATTGCGCTGGCCCTCTTCGACCCGAGAATCCGGCTGCGCGGCGGGAGAACCAGGTGACCTCAACGCTACCCCCGCAAACGGATCTTCCGCATTACGTCCATCAGGGACATTTCGACCCCTACGCGCTCGAAAAAGGCAGCGAGGGATCGCTGATTAACCAGGCTTCGCAGCTGCGGCTGATGTGGCTGCGGTTCAAGCAGCACAGGCTGGCGCTGATCTCCGGCATCCTGCTGCTGATCGCCTATCTGATGATCGTCGTCGTGGAGTTTCTGGCGCCTTACCAGGTCCACACGCGCAATGTGGACTTCATCTACGCGCCGCCGCAGGCCGTGCATCTTTTCCACGAAGGCGAATTCGTCGGACCGTTCGTTTACGGCCGCAAAATGACGCTCGACATGGTCAACCTGCAGCGGGTCTATACGGACGACCGTGCCGACGTACAGAAACTGCGCTTCTTCTGCCACGGCGAAACCTATCGCTTCTGGGGCATGGCGGAAGGCAATCTTCACTTCGTCTGCCCGGCTGAAAACGGCCAGCTCTATCTTCTCGGCACCGACCGGCTGGGCCGCGACGTGCTGTCCCGCATCCTCTACGGCGCCCGGATCTCGCTGACGATCGGCCTGCTCGGCGTTGCCACCAGCTTCATTCTCGGCATCGTGATCGGCGGTATCGCCGGCTATTGGGGCGGCTGGTTCGACCTGGTGGTCCAGCGCGTCATCGAGGTGCTGCAGTCCATTCCGAGCATTCCGCTCTGGCTGGCGCTGGCGGCCATCATGCCGGCCGACTGGAGCCCGCTGCTGATCTATCTCGGCATCACCTTCATTCTCGGCCTGCTCGACTGGACGGGGCTTGCCCGAGCGGTGCGCTCCAAACTCCTGTCGCTGCGCGAAGAGGATTATGTTCTGGCAGCGCAGCTGATGGGGGCCGGCAGCGCCCGCATCATCGGGCGTCACCTGATCCCAGGCTTTATGTCGCACCTCATCGCCAGTGCCACGCTGACCATTCCCGGCATGATCCTCGGCGAGACGACGCTGAGCTTTCTCGGCCTTGGGCTGCGGCCACCCATCACCAGCTGGGGCGTGCTGCTGACGGAAGCACGCAGCGTCAGCATCGTGGCGCTTTATCCCTGGCTGCTCTTCCCGGTTCTGCCGGTTATTTTCGTTATTCTTGCTTTCAATTTCCTTGGCGATGGTCTTAGAGATGCAGCTGACCCGTATCGATAAGCGTAAATCGGGCGGGAAGCGCGGTCCGGCGTTTCGACGTGTTAGGAGAAGATAGGGCATGTCGAGACATCTTGGAAACGCCCGCATCCTCATGTACAGCCACGATACGTTCGGCCTCGGTCATCTGCGCCGCTGTCGGACGATAGCCCATTCGTTGGTCGAAAACTATCGTGGCGTTCAGGTGCTGATCATTTCCGGGGCGACCATTGCCGGCGCCTTCGACTACCGGACGCGCGTCGATTTCGTGAAGATCCCGAGCGTGATCAAGCTGCGCAACGGCGAATACACATCGATGGACCGGCACATGGATCTTCATGAAACCATGAAGATGCGCCAGTCGATCATCCGCCATACGGCGGAAAGCTTCGAGCCGGATATCTTCATCATCGACAAGGAGCCGCTTGGCCTTCGCGGCGAGGTCGAGGAAACCCTCGTCTACCTGAAAACTCGAGGTACGACGACCGTACTTGGCCTGCGCGACGTCATGGATGCGCCACATCTTCTGCAGGCGGAATGGCAGCGCAACGACGTGCTGCGCAAGATCGGCCAGCTTTATGACGATGTCTGGGTTTACGGCCCGCCGGAATTCTACGATCCCTTAGGCGGCATGGATGTGCCGCCTGCAGTGCGCGCCAAGATGAAATTCGTCGGCTTCCTGCAACGCAAGGCATCTGTCGATCCGCAGGCGGAAAACCCGTCCGAAGAGGATTACATCCTGGTGACGACCGGCGGCGGCGGCGATGGCGCCGATCTCGTGCGCGACGTGATCGCCGCCTATAGTGACGACCCGACCCTGACCCACAAGGCCGTCATCGTGCTCGGACCTTATATGCCGGCCGAGCAGCGAAACGCCTATACCGAAGCCTGCAAGGGTCATCCTTATCTGGAAGTGCTGGAATTCGACAATCGCATGGAGGACCGCATTGCCGGCGCCAAGGCTGTGATCGCCATGGGCGGCTACAATACCTATTGCGAAATCCTCTCCTTCGACAAACCGGCCCTGATCGTTCCCCGCACCCAGCCGCGCGAGGAGCAGCTGATCCGCGCCACAAGGGCGGAGGAACTGGGGCTGGTCAGCATGCTGGCCGCGGAAGAATCCTCCGACAGCGCCAAATTCTCCGCCGCCATCAAGGACCTTTTGAAGCGCGACCCGCCGTCGATCAGCGCGCCCGACCTGCATCTGGAAGGCCTGCCGCACATTTGCGAGATCGTCGAGGACTGGCTGAAACACAAGGGCCTTCACCTTGCCGTGGCGCAAGGCTAGCATCCGCCATGACACCAAAGACCATCGTCGTGCTGCTGAAGGGCTATCCGCGGCTTTCGGAAACCTTTATCGCGCAGGAACTGCTGGGCCTCGAAAGAGCCGGCTTCCGGCTTGAGCTTGTATCCATGCGCCGCCCGACGGACAAGAAGCGCCATCCGGTCCATGACGAGATCAAGGCCCCGGTGCATTATCTGCCGGAATATCTGCACGAAGAGCCGATGCGGGTCCTCAAGGCGCTCTTTAAGGTTGCGGCGAAGCCAGGCTTTCGTCAAGCGGCCAAGGCTTTTTTCCGCGACCTGACGCGCGACTTTTCCCGCAACCGCTTCCGTCGTTTCGGCCAGGCAGCCGTTCTGGCTGCGGAATGGCCGAGCCAGGCGGCCTGGCTGCATGTGCATTTCATTCACACACCCGCTTCCGTCGGCCGGTATGCCAGCCTGATCGGCCGCATTCCCTGGTCGGTCTCGGCGCATGCCAAGGATATCTGGACCTCCAAAGCCTGGGATCTCAAGGACAAGCTCGCTGCCGCCCGCTGGACCGTCACCTGCACCCGCGCCGGCTTCGACCGCCTTAACGAACTGGCGGAACGGCCCAATGTTCATCTGAGCTATCATGGCCTCGACCTTAACCGCTTTCCGCATTTCGACGCTCTGCGCCCGCCGCGAGACGGCAGCAATCCCGCCGACCCCGTCCGCATCCTCAGCGTCGGCCGGGCGGTGAAGAAAAAGGGCTATGACGTTCTCCTCGAAGCACTGGCCAAGCTTCCCGCCGGGCTTGCCTGGAGCTTCACCCATATCGGCGGCGGCGACGAGCTTGCCGGCCTGAAGGCGCAGGCGCAAAACCTCGGAATTGCCGAGCGCATCACCTGGAAGGGCGCGCTCGACCAGCGCGAAATCCTGCTGGCCTACAGGAACAGCGATGTGTTCGCGCTGGCCTGCCGCATTACCGCCGATGGTGACCGGGACGGTCTGCCGAATGTTCTGGTGGAAGCTTCCAGCCAGGCGCTGCCGATCATCTCCACAGAAATTTCCGGCATAGCCGAGCTGTTCAAGACGGAGGAAAACGGCCTGCTGGTTGCGTCCGAGGATGTCGGCGCGCTGGCGGCTGCTCTGGAGCGGATGATCCGAGAGCCGGCCTTGCGCCAGCGTCTCGGAAAAACGGCCGAAGAACGGGTGCGCCGCGATTTCGATTATCACAGCAGCATCGGCGACCTGAAACGGCTGTTTTCGGCAGGTGGCGCAGATGTCGTGCCCGGTTCTGGAGATCTCCGCCAATGACGGACGCCACCATAATGGGACGGCGCTCCCGTGTCTTTTTCTATGTGCAGCACCTGCTCGGCATCGGCCATATCGTGCGCGCCAGCCGGGTTGCCGAAGCCCTAAAGCATGCCGGCTTCGAGGTGACGCTGGTGACCGGCGGCAGCATGGTACAGGGATTTCCGCCGCCGGGTATCAGACAGGTGCAGCTGCCCGCAGTGCTTGCCTCCAATAGCGGCTTTTCGGCGCTGGCCGATCAGCAAGGCCATCCAGTCGACAAGGCCTTCGAGGTGCATCGGGCAGCGCTGCTGCTGGAAGCCTTCCAGCAGGCTGAGCCGGATGTGGTGATCATCGAGGCTTTTCCGTTTGGCCGCCGGCAGATGCGCTTCGAGCTGCTGCCGCTGCTGCAGGCGGTGAAGACAGCTCCTAAAAGGCCGCTGCTTTTGTCGTCGGTGCGCGACATCCTGCAGGAAAACCGCAAGGCGGGCCGCGACGAGGAAACGATCCGGCTCGTCAACGACCACTTCGACGGCATTCTGGTGCATGGCGATGCGGGCTTCGTGCGCCTGGAGGAGACTTTCCCGCGCGCTACGGAATTTGCCGGCAAGATCCACTATACCGGGCTTGTCGCGCCGGGCGAACCCAGCCCTCCGACGGAACGTTTCGACGTTGTGGTCTCGGCGGGCGGCGGCGCTGTCGGTGCGCAGTTGATCGGCGCGGCGCTCGAAGCACAGCAGAGGCTCGGCGACCAGCGCAGCTGGTGCGTCATCACCGGACCCAACCTGCCCATCGATGAATTCGATCGGCTCAACCACGACACGCCGCCGAACGTCACGATCGTCCGGTTCCGGCCCGACCTGCCCGCGCTTCTCACCGGCGCTGAACTGTCGATTTCCCAGGCAGGCTACAACACGGTCTGCGACCTGCTGCGCGCCCGATGCCGCTCCGTTCTCGTTCCTTTTGCGGCGGGCGGCGAAACCGAACAAACGGTGCGCGCCGAAAAGCTCGCGGAGCTGGGCCTTGCGGAAGTCGTCGTGGAAACCGAGCTTACGGGCGAGACGCTGGCGGCCGCCGCCCAACGGGCCATGGCCATGACACTGGACCGGGCTCCCGCTCTTTCGCTGGACGGCGCAAGGCAGACAGCCCGCATCATCAGCGACTTGATCAACGCGCGAGGATGATGCAGCAGCCGATGTGGGTCATACCAGCAACGAGCAGCGGATTTTTAGGAGATTAACTGGTCGGAGTGAGAGGATTCGAACCTCCGACCCCCACGTCCCGAACGTGGTGCGCTACCAGACTGCGCTACACTCCGTGACCAGTGGCTGGTCTATAGAACAGCAGTTGACGTTCCACAAGCGCCCAAAATCAAAATTTTGACGCCATGCGGATGCGAGCCTGCGCGCTGGCTTTTGTCGGTAGCAGCCCTGTCGCGGCGCGCAAGCGTGGCAAAAAAGCGGCGCGAACAAAAATTGCGCCGAACCGGTGCGCTGTAGCCTCGCAGAGCCTGCGAAATCTGCTAGTGCCATAGGGAAATATGCCTTCAGGCATGACCCAAGACACAAGGACCTGTCAGAACAATGAACCGCCGCGTCATCGCATCGACCGCCATTTTCGCCCTTGCCCTTTCGGCCTGCACCACGGTGAGCGTGAGCCAGAGCCCGATTGCATCGCGCTGGGTCGGCCACTCCGCCGGGGAATTTTTTGCGAAATACAGCCCGCCGCTCAGTGATACCGACAGCGGCTCCACGACAGTCTACAACTGGCGCGGCGGCTATAACCGCATCAAGCTCCAGAACGGCAGCACGGCGCGCGTCAGTTGCACGGCAAAGATCACCGTCTCGCAGGACTATGTGATCCGCGACATCGAGATCATTTCCGACCGTCCGGGCGCCAATGGCCCGAGCTATTGCACGGAACTGCTGACCGCCGCTTAAAGCAAGCGTTCCAACCACGCGAAAAGCCTGTCCGCCAAGGCAGGCTTTTCGTTAGACGGCACTCCGTACACTGCATCGCCTGCCGATCGAAAGCCGAGGCGAAACCGAAATGGCCGATGACATCGCCTTCGATCTCGAATTTTCGCCCGCTTATGGAATGCCGGTGCCGGTGGCCGAGCGCGTCCAGCGGCTGACGGTCAACAATCCGTCGCCCTTCACCTTCCACGGCACCAACAGCTATATCGTCGGTGCTTCTTCGGTTGCGGTGATCGATCCGGGCCCGGATGACGAGCCACATTTCCAGGCGCTGATGGCAGCTCTTGCCGGGCGCAAAGTCACGCATATCTTCGTCAGCCATACCCATCGCGACCATTCTCCCCTGGCCGCCCGGCTGAAGGCTGAAACGGGCGCGGTCACCGTTGCCGAAGGTCCACACCGCCCCGCCCGCCTCCTGCATGCGGGCGAGATCAATCCGTTTGCCGAAAGTGCCGACAGCGGCTTCGTCCCCGATGTCGCCATTGCCGATGGCGCCGTCATCGAAGGCGACGGCTGGGCGATCTCGGCGGTCCATACCCCCGGCCATACGGCTAATCACTGCACCTTTGGATTGGAGGACAGCGGCATCCTGTTTTCCGCCGACCATGTCATGGCCTGGGCGACAACCATCGTTGCTCCGCCGGACGGGTCCATGGCGGATTTCATGGCCTCGATCGAAAGACTGCTTGCCCGCGACGACCGGCTTTTTCTGCCCGGCCATGGCGGGCCGGTGACGGAACCAGCCTCCTTCCTGCGCGGGCTGCGCACCCACCGGCGCATGCGCGAACGGGCGGTGCTGGAGCGCATCAAGGCCGGCGACCGGCTGATTGCGGACATGGTGAAGGCGATCTACGCGAGAACCGACCCGCGTTTGCATGGGGCTGCGGCGCTGTCGGTGCTCGCCCATCTGGAAGATCTGGTCGATAAGGGCCGGGTTCTGACCGAAGGTCCTCCGTCGCTGTCCGGCATCTATTTTCCGGCCTAGCCGCCGGCAATCCCGAGAAGCTCGGCATCGAGGCGATCGAGAAAATCCTGAGCAATTTCCTCACCCAGGCCGAGATCATGCGACCCGTAGCGCGACGCCACCCGGATATCAACGGAGGTGGTCTCGGCATCTTCGCGCAACCGGATGACGATATCGAAGCGCAGGCCGAGGATCAGCGTGCGGGTCTCGCCCTGCAGGAGGACGTCGCCGGCATTGCCGAATGCCGGCGTCACGGAGAGTTCCGGCCGCGGCAGCGGTATCGGCGCTACATCAGGCACAGCTGCCTGCTCGTCGCGAGGCGCCGCGCGGCTCGAAATGTCCGGCTCGACCAGCTCCATGCCTTCCCGCTTGGTGATGGTGATACGCGCCGAGGCCACCGCCTTCTGTATGCCCAGATAAACGCGATCGAGCGCCCCTTCGTAGCGCCGCCCGGTCAGCGCCGGATAGGCGGCGAACTGGGCACGGCGGTCCGCGGGCGTCACGCTGGATGGACGCGGCAGCCATTGCTGCCTTGCATCCGGTTGCGCAACCCAGGAGGGCGGATCGGCAAGATCGGTGGAAATGTCGTAGAGCGCTGGCAGCGTGAAATACTGAAAGGCACCGGCGGCAACCGTGGTAAGCGGTATGGCCGCATAAACAATGCCCTTGGCCGCAGCCAAGCCACCTTCCGCCCCCACCTGCCAGAGCCGCATCAGGCCGACCAGGGAAAGCGGCAAAGAGGCTGCGGCAATTGCCGCCGCCAGGAAAAGCAGCGCCAGGAAGTCCGGCTCGGTCAAGGGCCCGAAGCGATGTGCCAGGCTGGCGATCGCCGCCAGTAGGAGCGCTGCAAAGGCGAGCCGGCGACCGGCAAAGGCGGACTGGGAAACTGGCCGGACGAAACGGACGGTCATCGAATCGGATCTGGCTCCAGGCGAAGGCTTTGCTTCTTTCTAAAGCAGCTTGAGGGGGAAGGAAATCGTCCATTTGAGACGCGGCCGCCAAGAACAAGCGAACGCCGCCCTGCGCGGCTCAGAAATTCTTCATGTTGAAATGGGGAATGGCGACGTCGAGGAACTCGTCGCCATAGGCCTTAAAGCCGAAACGCTCATAAAGACCCATCTTGTCGCTCTGGGCGGCAAGGTGAAAGCGATTGCCGCGAGCCTCCCGATGCGCGTCCATCGCATAGCACAACATGGCGCTGGCAATGCCCTTGCCGCGCCAAGCCATGCCAACGACGACGCGGCCGATCTTAACATACTCTTCCGCGTAGATGATCCGCAGCGCACCGGCCACTTCGCCCGCCTGGATGGCGACTACGTGGAAGGCGGTGAAATCGTCGGCATCGAACTCCTCCTCCGGCGGTACATTCTGCTCCAGGATGAACACCTCGCGGCGCAGCCGGAAGCCTTCGTTGCACAGCATGCTGAAGACGGGAACGGTCAGGACGGTCGGCGCGGTCATGTCTTCCTGCGTTCAATAGCTGCCTGGGCTGCCGCAAGCCGGGCGATCGGCACCCGGAACGGCGAGCATGAGACATAATCGAGATCCGCATGCTCGCAAAAGCGGATCGACGCCGGATCCCCGCCGTGTTCGCCGCAGATACCCAGCTTGAGATCCTTGCGGGTGCGCCGCCCGCGCTCGGCGGCGATCTGGATCAATTCGCCGACACCGTCGAAATCGAGCGAAACGAAGGGATCGTGCTCGATAATGCCTTTCCTCTGATAGGTCGGGATGAAGGAGGCGGCATCGTCACGGGAGATTCCGAAGGTGGTCTGGGTCAGGTCATTGGTGCCGAAGGAAAAGAATTCCGCCGTTTCGGCAATCACATGAGCGCGAAGTGCTGCCCGCGGCAGTTCGATCATGGTGCCGGCCTGATAGGCGATGTTACGGCCGGTCTCTTGAGTCACCTGGTCGGCGACCCGGTCGATGACACCTTTCACGTAATCGAGTTCCGCCCGCAGCCCGACCAGCGGCACCAGGATTTCCAGCTCGACCGGTTCCCCCGTTTCCTTAGCGGCAGCGACCGCGGCCTCGAAGATCGCTCGGGCCTGAATTTCGGCGATTTCCGGATAGGAAATGGCCAGCCGGCATCCGCGATGACCGAGCATGGGGTTGAACTCGTGCAGCGCGTCGATGCGGCGGGCGAGAAAGGCCGGCGGCATGTCCATGGCGCGCGCGACATCGGCAATTTCCGCCTCGGTCTTCGGCAGGAATTCGTGCAAAGGCGGATCGAGAAGCCGGATCGTTACCGGTAGGCCGTGCATGATCGAAAAGATTTCGGTGAAGTCCGAGCGCTGAAACGGCAGCAGCTTGGCAAGCGCGGCGCGGCGACCTGTTTCATCCTCGGCGAGGATCATTTCCCGCATGGCGTGGATCCGCTCGCCCTCGAAGAACATATGCTCCGTGCGGCAAAGGCCTATGCCTTCGGCGCCGAAGGAGCGCGCCGCGCGGGCATCCTGCGGCGTGTCGGCATTGGTGCGCACCGCCATGCGGCGGGTCCCGTCGGCCCAGACCATCAGCTTGCCGAAATCACCCGAAAGCGCCGGCTGGATCATCGACACGGCGCCCTTCAGCACCTGTCCCGAGGAGCCGTCGATAGTGATGACATCGCCGCGTCGAAGGGTCACGCCGCCGACCCCGGTCAGCACCTCGTTGCGCAGATCAACACGCATGGAACCGGCACCGACCACGCAAGGAATGCCCATGCCGCGGGCGACTACGGCCGCATGGCTGGTCATGCCGCCGCGGGTGGTGAGGATTCCTTGCGCGGCATGCATGCCGTGAATGTCTTCGGGACTGGTCTCGATCCGCACCAGGATGACCTTGCGGCCCTCCTCTTCCGCATCGACCGCCTGTTCCGGTGTGAAGACAATCTCCCCCGTCGCCGCACCCGGAGACGCGGGCAGGCCGGCGCCGAGCACATGCCGCTCGACCCGCGGATCGATGGTCGGATGCAGAAGCTGGTCGAGCGATGCCGGTTCTATGCGGCAGACCGCCTCCTCCTGGCTGATCAGCCCTTCCTCCACCATGTCAACCGCAACCTTCAGGGCGGCGCGGGTGGTTCTCTTGCCGCAACGGGTCTGGAGCATCCAAAGCTTGCCCTGCTGGACGGTGAATTCGACGTCCTGCATGTCCCGGTAATGGGCTTCCAGCCGCTCGCAGATTTGCCTGAATTCCTTAAAGGTTTCAGGCATCAGCTTTTCCATGGACGGCTTGTCGGACCCGGATGCAAGCCGACCTTCTTCCGTGATCGACTGCGGCGTGCGGATGCCGGCCACGACATCCTCCCCCTGCGCGTTGACCAGAAATTCCCCGTAAAGAGACTTGTCCCCGGTGGAGGGATTGCGGGTGAAGGCGACGCCGGTGGCCGAGGAGGAGCCGAGATTGCCGAAGACCATGGCCTGCACATTGACGGCCGTACCCCATTCTTCGGGAATGCGGTGGAGCATGCGGAAGGTGATGGCGCGGTGGTTCATCCAGCTGGAAAACACGGCGGCGATCGCCTTCCACAATTGCACATGCGGATCCTGCGGAAAGCCCTCCCCCAGTTCCTCCTTGATCATCTGCTTGTAGAGGCCGACCACATGCTGCCATTCGACGGCGGAGAGTTCCGTATCGTAGTCATGGCCGAGCCTTGCCTTTTCATCCTCAAGGATTTCCTCGAAGATTTCGTGATCAAGGCCCATCACCACATCGGCGTACATCTGGATGAAGCGGCGATAGCTGTCCCAGGCAAAGCGGGCATCGCCGGCATCATGGCCGAGCGCCTGGACCGTCTCGTCATTGAGGCCGAGATTGAGCACCGTATCCATCATGCCCGGCATGGAAGCGCGAGCGCCGGAGCGAACCGACAGAAGCAGCGGGCGGGACCGGCCGCCGAAGACGCGTCCCGTCAGCTGTTCCATTGCCGCTATGCCCTGCAGCACTTCCGGCTTGAGATCCTCCGGCAGCGTTTTCTGGTTGTGGAAGTAATGCGTGCAGGCGTCGCAGATGATCGTCAGACCCGGAGGTACCGGCAGGCCGAGGCTCGCCATTTCAGCCAGATGCGCTCCCTTGCCCCCCAGTCGTTCCACATCCGCGGCACGACCCTCCGCCTCGCCACCGCCGAAGCGATAGACCCATTTTGACATGCCTGCTCTCCACCCAACGCAGCTGTACTCTCAGCATTTACAGCGTTTGTGTCAGTTTGGAAATCTATGAAGGCAGGATTATGTTGCAGCGCAGCAAAACGGCGAAGGAAAGAAGCTTTGCCGGGCCGGATCACAGCGGCCCGGCAAAGCTTTTCCGCACAGGACAGGAAACCCGTGCGGGGGGTTCGGTGACGGGCTCAAGCCCCTGAGAATGAAGTATTCCAGCACCACATTGCACTGTCCAATAATGCGACATCTTCACGCGGTTGCATAGGCCGGCTTTGCACCATTATTGGTGACATGCGTCGTTCGACGTAGCGGCTACGGCAAATCAGCCAGGCCTCAGCTGGCCTCGCGCAGCAGTTCGGCAGCCTGCAGATCGACCGAGACCAGCTGCGACACGCCCTGCTCTGCCATGGTGACCCCGAACAGGCGGTTCATGCGTGCCATGGTGATGGGATTGTGGGTTATGATGACGAAGCGGGTCTCGGTGGAGGCGGCCATTTCGTCCATCAGGTTGCAATAGCGCTCGACATTGTGGTCGTCGAGCGGTGCATCGACCTCGTCCAGCACGCAAATCGGCGCCGGATTGGTGAGGAATACGGCAAAGATCAGCGCCATGGCCGTCAGTGCCTGCTCGCCGCCCGAAAGCAGGGTCATGGTCTGCGGCTTCTTGCCGGGAGGACGCGCCAGGATTTCCAGCCCCGCCTCAAGCGGATCGTCGGACTCGATCAACTGCAACTCCGCCGTGCCGCCACCAAAGAGATGGGTAAAGAGCCGCTGGAACTGCCCATTGACGATGCCGAAGGCGGCAAGAAGCCGCTCGCGGCCTTCGCGATTGAGGCTCTGGATCGCGCCGCGCAGTTTGCGGATGGCATCGATGACGTCGTCGCGCTCACGGATCAGCGTAGCCAGCTTGTCTGACAACTCCTTCTGCTCCTCGTCCGCCCGCAGATTGACGGCGCCGAGCCGCTCACGTTCTATCTTCAGGCGGTCGACCTCCCGTTCGATCTCGCGCATGTCGGGCAAAGGCGCGCCAGGCACGAGGCCGGCCAGCCGAAGCACCTCATGCGGTTCGACGCCGAGCGCCTCGCGGATGCGATTTTCGCCCTCGTGACGCTTTTCAGCGGCCGAAACGAGGCGCTCCTCAGCCCGCCCGCGCTTTTCGCGAGCTTCGGCGAGTTCCGACAGGGCAGTCGCCGCCAGCCGGTCCGCATCCCGCTGGCGCGTTTCGGCTTCCACCAGCCTGTCGCTGGCGGCACGACGGCTGGCTTCTGCCTTCTGCAGCTCGCTCAACAGGGCACGGCGCTTGTCGTCGAACTCCTCCGGCGCGACCTCGAGATCCATGATCTCCCCGCGCGCCTCTTCCTCCCGTTCGCGCAGGCTGGCTATGTGATCCGCGGCGCTGGCGGCACGGGCCGTCCAGGAGGCACGCTCCTGGGCAATGGCCGACAGGCGCCGGCGGCGGGCTTCCGTCTCGCGGCTGAGCCCTTCATAGCGGGCGCGGGCTTCTGCGAGCAGGCCCCTATCGGTCGCCACTACGGCCTGCTGTTGCTGCAGCCGGGTCTCGAGGGCAGATATGTCCGGCGCCTCCTCAAGTTCCGCGCGGGCATTTTCCTCCTGCAGGCCGAGATCCTCGATCTGCCCCTGCAACTGGCTCATCGCTTCTGCAACCACGTCCCGCCGGCGGGTGAGGTCGCCAGCGGCACGCTCGGCGGCGGCCAATGCGTCGCGTGCTTCCGCGAGCTGGCGGGCGGCAAACCGGCCGCGATCGCGCAGATCGGCAAGTTGCTTCTCCTGCGCGGCAATCTCGGCTGCCGCTTCGGAGAGCACCGCCTGCGCTTCCGAGAGCATGATGCGGGCCTCGTCGATCTCGCCTTCCAGCTCCGACAGGCGGTTCTTCTGCGAAAGACGCAAGGCTGCCGCACCCGGCGCCTCCGAGCCCGTCATATGGCCGTCCCACCGATAGACCGCGCCCTCCCTGGTGACCAGCCTCTGGCCCGGCAGCAGCCGCGGCATCAGTGCTTCCGCTTCGGATGCCCCGCCGACCACGCCGATCTGCGCCAGGCGGCGGCGAAGTTCCGGCGGCGCCGTCACCCGATCGATCAGCGGCTCGACGCCCTCGGGGAGTTGCGGGTCGCCGCTGCCGTCTCCGTTGAGCGCCCAGTAAGCCGGAGCCGCGGGATCCACAGGCGTTTCCAGGTCGTCGCCAAGTGCGGCACCCAGCGCTGCCTCGAATCCCCGATCGACGCGGATCATATCGGCGACAGGCGGAAAGGCGCCGGATGCGGCGCCGGCGGCGAGCATGCGGGAAATCGTTCGCGCTTCCGTTTCGAAGCCGTTCAGTGCCGAGCGGGCGGACTCCACCGGACCACGGGCGGCCAGTTCGCCGGCCCTCGCTGAGGCAAGCCCCGCTTCGGCATCCTCGGCTGCGACCGCTGCGTCTTCCACAGCCATTTCCGCCGCTTCGACTGCTTCCCGCTTTTCCGCCGGATCATCCAGACGCTCCAGCCGCTCGTTGACGGCGTCCCGTTCTGCTGTCGCATCCGCCAGCTGCCGGTCCAGACGTTGACGGCGCTCGGCCAAGTCGCGGATCTGGCGTTCGAGCTGATTGCGACCGGCAGCCGCTTCGGCCTTCTCGGCCGTGAGGGATGCAAAAGATCTTTCGCTCTCCGACAACGCGGCCGCGGCGGCTTTGAAGGCTTCGCGAAGCTCTTCCCCCTCCGAGCCGGAATCGGTCAGCATGTCGCTGATCTCCGCCTCTTCCTGCGCAAGGCGGTCCAGGAAGGCCGTGTTGTCGGCGGCCAGCCGCTCCTCGCGGCGGATGTCTTCGGAAAGCTGGGCAAGCCGGCGGGTCAGTTCGTCGCGGCGCTTCAACAGCCGGTTTGCTTCTTCCTCCAGCTGCCCCTGGGCGATCTGTAGCCGCTGCAGTGCAGCGCCTGCCCTGGCCTCCTCCTCGCGCAGTTCCGGCAGTTTCAGGCTGGCGATCGCCTGGTCCTTGGCGGCCTGCATCTGTACCTGCGCCTTTTCAGCGACGATGTTGGTGGCCTGATTGAGCGCCGTTGCCGCCTCGGCTTCCGCGTCCCGCGCTTGCACGAAACGGATATGCAAAAGCATCGCCTCGCGGGCGCGGATATCGGCCGACAGCATCTTGAACCGGTTGGCCTGGCGGGCCTGGCGCTTCAGGCTTTCTATCTGGCTTTCCAGCTGGGCAACGACATCTTCCAGCCGCTCAAGATTGCCTTCCGCGCCCCGCAGGCGCAGCTCAGCCTCGTGACGGCGGGAATGGAGGCCAGAAATGCCGGCCGCCTCTTCCAGAAGCTGCCGCCTTGCCTGCGGCTTTGCCTGGATCAGCTCGCCGATCCGCCCCTGCCCCACCATGGAGGGCGAGCGGGCGCCGGTCGAGGCGTCGGCAAACAGAAGCTGAACATCCTTGGCGCGCGCTTCCTTGCCATTGATGCGGTAAATGGAGCCGGATTCCCGCTCGATCCGCCGGGTGACCTGGATTTCATCCGCGTCGTTGAAGCCGGCCGGGGCGGTGTGATCGGAATTGTCGAGGTAGAGGCCGACTTCGGCCGTGTTGCGGGCGGGGCGATTGCCGGAGCCGGAGAAGATCACGTCGTCCATGCCGGACGCACGCATGTTCTTGTAGGAGTTCTCCCCCATCACCCAGCGCAGCGCTTCAACAAGATTGGACTTGCCGCAGCCATTCGGGCCAACCACGCCGGTCAGCCCGCGCTCGATGAAGAATTCCGTCGGCTCGACGAAGGACTTGAAGCCGACAAGCCGCAGCTTGTTGAACTTCATGGCGCCCTCTCCTTGCGAAGAGGGCCATGCCGTTTAGAGCAGTCCGTCGATGAGCTTCGACATGGATTCAACCGACATGTCCCCGGAATATTTCTTTCCGCCGATGAAGAAGGTTGGGGTGGAGTTGACGCCGAAGTCCGCGGTCCCCCTCTTCACGACGGCATTCACTTCATCGAGAAGCTTCTGGTTCGTCAAGCAGGCTTCGAAACTCTCCTGTGAGTAACCGGCCAGTTTGACCGTCTGGAGAAGCGCGGCGCGAACATTGCCGTCCTGCGGTGAAGCCCAGGAGCGCTGCTGCTTGAAGAGCATGGAGACCATCGGGAAATACTGGGCCGGCGTCGCCAGAGCCTTCGGGTCCTGCGGGCTGCAGCGGGCGAGCATAAAGGCTGCCGTTGCGACGGGATCGAAGGGAAATTCGCGGATGACGAAGCGCGCCTTGCCCGTATCGATGTACTTGGTCTTGATCGTATCGAATGTAGTGTTGTGAAAATGGGCGCAATGCGGGCAGGTCATCGACATGTATTCGACGATCACCACCTTGGCATTCGCATCGCCAAGCACCATTTCCGGCAACGGGCCGGGCTTCAGCACCTCGGCCATGTCCACATCACCTTGCGCTTCAGGTTCTTCCTGCGCGAATGCCTGCGAAATGCCGAGCGGCAAGGCCAGGCTGACAGCGGTGACGGCAACCCCGCCGAGAAGCGCGCGCCTGGTCAAAGTCATATCGTTCAGCAGCATGAAACACCCGTGTGCGAGAGATGAATTAGAGTTCGACATTCCGTATCGCGGCCTCCGTGGAGGAACAAGCCGTCGACCCGCAAATCTCTTCAAAGAATTGTGACAGATTGGGGCGACATCAAGAGCGGCGCAAATCTTTGCGTCAGGCTTTGCGTTTCTTCTGCAGAACCGCCGTGCCGAGCCTTTCGACGGCCTTCTTCAAGGCATCGCTTTCGATCCCCTCCATCATGGTTTCGAGACGCTTTGCCGCCTCCCCCTTCAAGGGTTGCGGCTTGCGCGGATGCTTGAAGGTCTGTGCAACCGGTTTCTGCACGATGCGGATCTGGCGCACGGCCGGAAACCCGAAGAAACCGTTGATGCGGGCAATCAGTTCACCCTGAGCATGGCTCAAGAACAATGCTCGGGCACCTTCGCAGGCAATCGTCAGCACACCCGGCTGATGACCGCCCTCGCTATAGCCGTCGCTGCGCGGCCAGGCGATTTTTTCCGGTCGCGTGCAATCGGCGAAGTCCTCGCCGGCGATCTCGTCCCAGGATCCGAGGAGGGCTGTGGAAATTCCGGCACGCCGGGCAAGCACCGGATCGATGATGCCGTTCGCCACTTCGGAAATCTGAAGCGCACCTTTTCTGATCGCTGCTTTTTTGGGAAGAGCCATTCTGCCGCTGTCCTTACGACACGCCGTTCTTGATGCCGGCGCATTCATCGTCCAAGTATAGGGCATCTCATCCCTCAACGGCAAATCATGCTCCAGACGTCCACCCAAACGCCTGCCCGGAACCTGCCGGACGCCCTGCTCACCTGGTATGACCGCCACCACCGGGACCTGCCCTGGCGGGTCAGCCCCGCGGCGGCAGCTGCCGGAAAACGTGCCGATCCCTACCATATATGGCTGTCGGAAGTGATGCTCCAGCAGACGACCGTGCAGGCGGTCAAACCCTATTTCTGGAAATTTCTGGGGCTCTGGCCGAAGGTCACCGATCTTGCCGCGGCCCCGGTCGAGGATGTCATGGCGGCCTGGGCGGGTCTCGGCTACTACGCCCGCGCCCGCAACCTGAAGAAATGCGCAGAGGCGGTGGCGACGGAGCATGGCGGCGCCTTTCCCGACACGGAACAAGGGCTGCGGGCGCTTCCGGGGATCGGCGACTATACCTCGGCGGCCGTCGCGGCGATCGCCTTCAACCGGCAGGCGGCAGTGATGGACGGCAATGTGGAGCGGGTGATCTCGCGGCTTTACGCCATCGACGCGCCGCTGCCGGGCTCCAAGTCGCTGATGAAGGCCAAGGTCACCGCTCTGACGCCGGCCGCGCGGCCCGGCGATTTCGCCCAGGCGATGATGGATCTCGGCGCGACGATCTGCACGCCGAAGCGTCCGGCCTGCGCAATCTGTCCCCTGCGGGACGATTGTCTCGCCTTTGCCGAACACGATCCGGAGCGCTTTCCGGTCAAAGCAGCAAAGAAGGAAAAGCCGGTGCGGCTGGGCGCGGCCTTCATCGCCGTGACCCCGGAAGGCGAGATCCTCCTGCGGCGTCGCGAGGAAAGCGGCCTTCTGGGCGGCATGACGGAAGTTCCCACCACCGCCTGGACATCGCGCGTGGACGGCGGCGCTACGGCGGCCCATGCTCCATTCGACGCCGACTGGGAGCCATGCGGCCTGGTGGTGCATGTCTTCACGCATTTTGAGCTGCGCCTGTCGATTTTCCGGGCCAAAACGAATAGGACAGACAAGCAGTCGACGGTCGGTTGGTGGGAGCCGGTCGAAAATCTTGAACGCCAAGCCTTGCCGACCGTGATGAAAAAGGCGATCAGCCAAGCCATCCCGCTCGCCTTCGCTCCACGCTGAAGCGAAACCCAGCATCCGAGACTTCAGGAACCGTCATGACTGCGAAAATCGACCATATCGTCTTCGACATCGGCAAGGTGCTGATCCACTACGACCCGCATATTCCTTATAGCCGCATCATTCCGGATCAGGCGGAACGCGATTGGTTCTTCCTCAATGTCTGCACCCATGAATGGAACCTGGAACAGGACCGCGGCCGCCAGTGGAGCGAGGCGGAAGCGCTGCTGGTGGCGCAATATCCGGAGCGCGCCGACCAGATCCGCGCCTTCCGCAGGCACTGGCACGAAATGGTATCGCACGCCTATGACGGTTCCGTCTCGATCATGGAGGCGCTGATCGACCAGGGCCGCGACGTGACCATGCTCACCAATTTTGCCGCCGATACATTCACCGAGGCGCGCAAGATTTTCCCGTTCCTCAACAAGCCGCGCGGCGTCACGGTGTCGGGCGAGATCGGCCTCATCAAGCCGGAGGTGGAAATCTACCAGAAGCACGCTCGCGACTTCGGCTTAGTGCCGGAGGCGACCATCTTCATCGACGATTCGCTTGCCAATGTTGAAGGTGCCCGCGCCGCGGGTTGGCAGGCCGTGCAGTTCATCGATGCGGAAAGGCTGCGAAGCGACCTCATGGCCCACGGCATTGATCTTTAGGCGACAGGGTCGATTGCGTCACCGTCCCTATCAGACAGGCGAATTGCTGGAGCGAACCCTGCCGACGACCTGCAGCTGCGATAATCCGGTCTTGCTGATCCGTTGCGGCGCGTAAGCTGCGGCATTGTCGCAGACCAGTTCCACACCGCCATCGGCCAGAGTCCGGACACGCCGGATCAGGAACTCGTCCCCTGACTGGAAAACGTAGATGCGACCGTCGCTCAGCGCCCGGTCGCTGACATCTATGAAGACGGGCGCGCCATCGGCAATTGTCGGTTCCATCCTATCGCCGCTGGCGATCAGCACCATGACATGCTTCGGATCGACCTGCAAGCCATGCCAGTAGCTGGAAGGGATGCCGATCCGGGAGCCGCCCTGCTCTTCTGCGAAACCCTGAGGCTGCATTATCTGGTCATAGCCGGGGGCAAAGGGAATGGGCGGCATATCGATGCGAGGTTCCGCCGGGCTGGCGGACGTGGCATCAAGTTCGAAAACGGTCTGCCCAGTCAGATCCTCCACCTGAAACGCGCCATTTTCGTAGACCCACCGACCGTTCAGCAGGCTTACCGGGAGCCCTGCACGCTGGGCCATGTTCTGCAAGAAGATATGACGGGGCTCGCGGCTCCCATGGCGGTAATTGTCGACCGTGTTATCGGCAACGTCCAGAAGCTCTGCGGCACGCCCCCGTCCCTCCAGCAGCTCACAAAGAACGACAACCTTGATGGCGACGGAGCGCCTGCCGTCGTCCAATGTCTCCCAGCTACGTGAGAACTTCTTCAGCTTGGACAGAATTCTGCGCGCCTGCTGGCCGGTTACGTTCATCTTCAGAACCCAGATCCGAAATCCTGAATACAATTTACAGGTGAATTTATTTGGACTACAATCGCAACGATGGCGGCACTTCAATAGGCCGAGCCAGCTGCCAAACATCTGAGCACAACCTGCAATAGACATTGCATAGGCCGGCTACAGAAAAGTCAAGGAGATCGCTGCACGTCCGGCGATAGATCACCTCGTGCTCTAACCTTGAAGGATAAAGCATCCATATGTCCGCCCAAGGCTCACGGCCTGAAGATTTCGAGATTTCATCGGAGGATTTCGAACAAGAATTCACGTTCGAGGTCGAGGACGGCCTGGCGAAGACGGTCCAGGTGAGGCGCAAGGGGCGAGGCTTGGTGGTGAACATCCGCTACCAGGATGATGCGCTCAGCGATCACACAGATGAGGCTTTCGAGGCTGACGGGGCGATAACAATCACTGCGGCCGAGGGCGGCATCTTTATCAGTTCATTTCGGTCGCTGCTTTCGGACCGCGTCCGGCTGCGGCGAACCCGCTTCTTCTGACGGGCATCAGGCGAGACGCTGGAGCGATTAAAGAAAATGGCGCCCGGGCAGGTTTCCCGGGCGCCAACTCTCCTCGTCCGGGACTAGAGGTACAAAACCGGACAAGGAATGCGTCATCATCGTTTGGCGTGTGTGGCGGGACCGGTGGATCAGTCCAACTTTGCCATGCCGCTTCGGATGACGGATCTCAATTCATCGATCGGGCGAAGGGTTTTCCCGTCGTCGTAATGCCAGAAGGTCCAGCCGTTGCAGGCATCGAGCCCCTGCACTTTCGCGCCAAGGCGGTGGATGGAACCGGCCTCGCCATTGGCGGCCAGCGTTCCATCGGCACGAATGATGGCGCTGACCCGGCGCTTTGCATCGCTCAGCACCTGACCCGGCTTGACGAGTCCGCTCTCGACGAGCGTGTTGAAAGCAACCCGCGGCTCCTGCTTCTTGCCAGTCATCACCGTCAGTTCAGCCTTGCCGAGCGGCTCGACGGCTGCGATGCGGGCGGATGCCGCGTCGATGTAATCCTGCTCGCGCTCGATGCCGACGAAGTTGCGACCAAGCCGCTTGGCGACCGCGCCGGTCGTGCCGGTGCCGAAGAACGGGTCGAGGATGACGTCGCCCGGCTTGGTCGATGCCATGATGACACGGGCCAGCAGCGGTTCGGGCTTCTGCGTCGGGTGCACTTTCTTGCCGTCCTCGCCCTTCAGGCGTTCGCCGCCTGAGCAGATCGGAAACAGCCAGTCGGACCGCATCTGCACGTCGTCGTTGGAAGCCTTCAAGGCATCGTAATTGAAGGTATAGGACTTTGCCTTGGCATCGCGGCTCGCCCAGATCATCGTCTCATGGGCGTTCTGGAACCGGCGACCCTTGAAGTTCGGCATCGGATTGGTCTTGCGCCAAACGATGTCGTTGAGCAGCCAGAAGTTCAGATCCTGCATCATGGCGCCGACGCGGAAGATATTGTGGTAGGAGCCGATAACCCAGATCGTGCCGTTCGGCTTCAGCACGCGGCGGCAGGCCAGGAGCCAGGCGCGGGTGAAAACGTCATAAGCTTCGAAGGAGGCAAACTGGTCCCAATCGTCGTCGACCGCATCCACCAGCGACTGGTCCGGACGGTGCAGGTTACCGCCCAGCTGCAGGTTATAGGGCGGATCGGCGAAGATGGCATCCACCGAATGATCCGGCAGGGCCTCCAGCGCCGCGACGCAATCGCCCTTGATAATGCTGTTGATCCAGGTGTCCGGCGCAACCTGACGCTTCAGGTCGGCCAGCGGAAGAACTGCTGCCATCGGATACTCGCTACGCTGTACTCAAACGAATTTACTGACTGTTATGGTTACCCATTTTAGTTACCAAAAGCTGAAGCAGCGGACGATTTCGGGAAAAACGGCGGGCATGGAAATATAGCCATTTCTGCGCTAGGATAGCACTATGAGAAAGATCGAAGCCATCGAGAAGCTCAAGAGCCAGGCCGACGCCATCCGGGCGCTCGGCGCTACCTCCCTATATCTTTTTGGATCGGTGGCGCGGGATGAGGCCGGTCCGGCCAGCGATCTGGACTTGTTCATCGATTACGACCCGGCAAAAAAGTTTTCTCTTGTCGATTTGACTGGCATCAAGCTGTTTCTCGACGAGACATTGTCCACCGAAGTTGATGTCACAACACGCAACAGCCTGCATCCGCGTATAAAGGATAAAATCGAACACTCGGCGATCCGGATCTTCTGATGGCACGGGATGTGGACCTGATCTTCGATGATGTGCTCGGTATGATTTCGGTGGTCGAGAGTGCCGTTGCCGGAAAAACCCGTGCTGCTATCGATAGTCAAGATCTGCTGCGGCTTGCGATACAGCGTGCAATCGAGATCATCTCGGAAGCGAGCAAGCATATTCCAGAAGAACTTCTCCAGCAGGCACCGCAAATCCCTTGGAAATCGGTCCGAGGAATGGGCAATATTCTGAGACATGAATATCACCGCATAGCAGATGACGTTATTTGGGACGTCATCCAACACGATCTGCCGCCTCTGAAAGAGGCTATTTTGACCATGCGCGAGCAATTGCGGAACAACCGCCCGTAAGGTTTAAACCGCATGCACCTCGCGGCTGTCGGGCGGGGCTTGTTCACGCTCGAACATGCCGTAGTCGCGCAGCACATGGCCGATGCGCAGCCGGTAATCGGCGAAGATGCCGTTGCGCCCCGCCCTTTGTGCGGCACGATGGGCTTCCAGATTGCGCCAAGCCTTGACGGCCTGCTCGTCACGCCAGAAGGACAGCGAGAGGATCTTGCCGCGCATGGTCAGGCTCTCGAAGCGTTCGATGGAAATGAACCCGTCGATCTGGTCCAGCTCGGCGCGCAGATCTCCAGCGAGATCGAGATACCTGTGCCGCTCGCCCATGAAAGGCACGACCTCGAAGATCACGGCAATCATGGCTTTACCAAGCCTCCATGCGGCAGCGACACATTTTTCAGAAACACGCGGTCTTCCTTGAGGATGAAGCGCTCGCGCCTGGCAAACTCGTAGTTCTGGCGGCCGAGCGGATCCGCAGCGAGCCGGGCGCGATACCCCTCGTAGGCGGAGAGACTTTCGATATTGTAGACACCGTAAGCGGTCGTCGCGGATCCTTCGTGCGGGCCGAAATAGCCGATCAGGTCTACGCCATTGCGCGGTATCGCCTCGCCCCAGTTACGGGCGTATTCGGCGAACTTGTCTTGAGAAAACGGGTCGATCTCGTAGCGGATGAAACAGGTGATCATGGCTTTCTCCTTTTCTGCCATGACAGATTTGCCATATTGCCGGCGGACAATGCTTCGGTTACCATCGAAGTATGAAAGAAGGACCAGACATAGCCCGGATCGGCATGCTGATCGGCGATCCGGCCCGCGCGAACATGCTGACGGCCCTGCTGGGCGGCCAGGCGCTGACGGCGACGGAGCTTTCGCAGACGGCCGGCGTGACGCTGCAGACCGCGAGTTCGCACCTCGCCAAGTTGGAAGACGGCGGGTTGATCCTGCAGCGAAAGCAGGGCCGGCACCGCTATTACGCGCTTGCCGATGCGGCGGCCGGATCGCTTCTGGAAAGCATTATGGGCTTTGCCGCAAGCCGCGGCCATGTCCGATATCGGCCGGGGCCGAAGGATCCGGCCTTGCGCAAGGCCCGCGTCTGTTACGATCACCTAGCGGGCGATTATGGCGTGCGCATGCTCGACAGCCTCATCCGAGCAGGCAGCATCCGGATCGACGGGGAAGCGCTTGCGGTCACAGCCGAAGGCGAGACGCGCTTTGCTGATTTCGGGCTCGATATCGTCGCGCTGCAATCCTCCAAGCGTCCGCTCTGCAAGTCCTGCCTGGACTGGAGCGAGAGGCGCACCCATCTTGCCGGCACGCTCGGCAAGGCTCTGCTGCAGCACTTTCTGGAAAATGGCTGGGCTCGGCGCAGTCCCGATAGCCGGGCGATGGTGTTTACGCCGGAAGGGGAGCGTAAATTCATGTCCCGGTTTCCGCTCTAGAAGAAAGCCGAGCTGCCCGCTGCTCTGGCGCCTGCCATGCAGGAGCGCCGGTTGAGCTTTCGGGCCGCCTGTTATAGAAGGCCGGCTCATCTCCCGAAAAGGTATTTTTCCATGAGCGGTTTCGACCTCATCATTTTCGACTGCGACGGCGTGCTCGTCGATTCCGAGATCATCGCGGCGAGGGTCGAATCCAAGCTTCTGACCGATGCCGGTTATCCGATCAGCGTCGAGGAAATGGGCGAACGCTTTGCTGGCATGACCTGGAAGAACATCCTCTTGGCGATCGAAAAAGAAGCCGATATTCCGCTGTCCGCCTCCCTGCTCGACAAGTCGGAGCAGCTTCTCGACGCCCGTCTTGCGCGTGAAGTGAAGATCATCGAAGGCGTGAAATTCGCGCTGTCACGGATCACGACACCGCACTGCATCTGCTCCAATTCCAGCAGCCAGCGCCTCGACATGATGCTCGAAAAGGTAGGGCTGAAGCCTTATTTCGCGCCACATATCTTTTCGGCGAAGGATCTGGGACCGGACCGGGTCAAGCCGAAGCCGGACATTTTTCTGCACGCGGCGCAGCAGTTCAAGGTCTCGCCGGACAAGTGCCTGGTGATCGAGGATTCCGTCCACGGCGTTCACGGAGCGCGCGCCGCCGGCATGCGCGTCGTCGGCTTCACGGGTGCATCCCACACCTATCTGAGCCATGCCGACCGGCTGACCGATGCGGGCGCCGAAACAGTGATCTCGCGGATGGTGGACCTGCCTGCCGTGATCGCGGCGCTTGGCGAATGGGCCGGCGCGCTTTAGGCAGCGAGCCGGCACAGCAGATCTCAGCCGCGGCGGCCGGGCTTCTTGACGGTAACCGTGTCGAAGCCGAGGCGCACGCGGGTAAAGCGTGATGCACCGCCCACGGCGTTGGGAATCTGCACATCAGGCTTGCTGAAGATGAACTGGGTGCCGCCGCTCGGGATGTCGACCGGGAAGGCCACCTTCTGCGAGTAAAGCACCTTGTCGCCGTCGAGAACCTCCACCAGAACCGGCAAGGTGGTTTTGCCCGATGCGCCCGCCGGACCTTCGACAATCCGCCCCTGAGCAACCACATTGATGGTGATGGTGGTTTCATTGGCGGTGCATTGGCGCGTCGCCTCTGCGAGCGACGCCTGGTAGAGCAGCTTTTCGGCAATGTCCTGGCCGCCCTTGGCGTAGGCGCGGTAGACCGCATCCTGCTCGCGCATCACGACCTGAGGGCAATAGGCTTGAACGACCGGCGTCACCGGGCCGGTTGGCTGGCTCTGGGGCCGCATCATCTCGACGGGCGCCGAACCGCGCGCGCGTCCAAAGGGATTGGGCGCATCCCCGGTGGAATTGCAACCGCCCAGCAGGGCGATTGCCGATAAAGCCAGAAAACCGCGCGAAAACTTGCCTAACACGATACTCAACCCTTTGCCGTTCAGTTTCCATGACGGATCGCAGTGCGCTTTCCGCTCTTTCACCGCTCATTTTCCTGGTCTATATCAGCGGCGCAAACAAAAATCGATTGGGGATTGACGCCCGTGGACTACATTTCTACCCGTGGCGAAGCGCCTGCCCTCGGCTTCCGCGAGGCCTTGCTTGCCGGCCTTGCCCGCGATGGCGGACTTTACGTGCCCCGCGAATGGCCGAGCCTTTCCAAAAGAGAGATCCGCGCCCTGCGCGGCAAGTCCTATCAAGAGGTGGCGTTCGAAGTCCTCAAGCATTTCGTCGACGGAGAAATTCCTGACGACAAGCTGAAGGAGATGATCGCGGAAGCCTATGCAACGTTCCGCCATCCGGCCGTCGTGCCGCTCGTGCAGACCGGCCCCAATGATTTCGTGCTCGAACTCTTCCACGGCACGACGCTCGCCTTCAAGGACGTGGCGATGCAGTTGCTCGCCCGGCTGATGGATCATGTGCTGGCCGAACGCGGAGAACGCGCCACCATTGTCGGCGCCACCTCCGGCGACACGGGCGGCGCGGCGATCGACGCTTTTGCCGGCCGCGAACGCACCGACATCTTCATCCTTTTCCCGCGCGGCAAGGTATCGCCGGTGCAGCAGCGACAGATGACGAGTTCAGCCGCCGAAAACGTCCATGCCATGGCGATCGACGGCAATTTCGACGACTGCCAGAACCTCATCAAGGAAATGTTCAACGACGTGGCCTTCCGCGATCGTGTCCGGCTGTCCGGCGTCAATTCGATCAACTGGGCCCGGATCATGGCGCAGGTGGTCTACTATTTCACATCCGCTTTGTCGCTCGGGGGGCCGGACCGGAAAATTTCCTTCACCGTACCGACTGGCAATTTCGGTGATATCTTCGCCGCCTATGTCGCCAAGAAGATGGGCCTGCCGATCGACCGGCTGGTGATCGCCACCAACGACAACGACATCCTGGCACGAACCCTGAAGACCGGTCGCTACGAAATGCGCGGCGTCAAGGCAACCACCTCGCCTTCCATGGATATTCAGATTTCGTCCAATTTCGAGCGCCTGCTGTTCGAAGCCTATGGCCGCGATGCCACCGCCGTACGCACGGCCATGGCAGGATTGAAACAGTCGGGTGCCTTCGAGATCAACCCCGAGGCTTTGAAGGCGATCCGCCGCGAATTCCGCGCCGGTCGAGCCACCGAGGCACAGGTTGCGGCGACCATTCGCGACACGCTCTCCGACACGGGATACCTCCTCGATCCGCACACGGCGAGCGGCGTTTTCGTGGCCAAAAAGAACATGAAACCAACCAGTCCAATGGTCACTTTGGCGACCGCCCATCCCGCCAAATTTCCGGCCGCGGTAAAATCCGCTTGCGGAATTGACCCGGCGCTTCCATCATGGCTCGCTGATCTGATGCAAAGGGAGGAGCGCTTCGAAACCTTGGAACCGGAGCTTAAGGCCATTGAAACCTTCATTGGCCAGCATGCCCGCGCCAAGTGACGGCAGCGCCAGAAAGACTTGAATATGAATGTTGAGACCACCCGGCTTTCCTCCGGGCTGACTGTCGTGACCGAGACAATGCCCCACCTGGAGAGCGTCGCGCTCGGTGTGTGGATCAAGTCCGGATCGCGTAACGAAACCACCGAAGAACATGGCATCGCTCATCTTCTGGAGCACATGGCCTTCAAGGGCACCAAGCGGCGCAGTGCGCGCGACATTGCCGAAGAAATCGAAAATGTCGGCGGCGAACTGAATGCTGCCACCTCCACCGAAACGACCTCCTATTATGCCCGCGTGCTCAAGGATCACGTTCCGCTGGCGGTGGATATCCTCGCCGACATCCTGACGGAGTCGGAATTCGACGAGGAAGAGCTGCGGCGTGAAAAGCACGTCATCCTGCAGGAAATCGGCGCGGCCAACGACACGCCCGACGACGTGGTCTTCGACAAGTTTTCCGAAGTCGCCTATCGCGGCCAAACGATCGGACGGCCGATCCTCGGCACGCCGGACAAGGTCAACAGCTTCACCCCCGGCCAGATCCGCGGCTATCTTTCCCGCAATTACACGACGGACCGGATGTTCGTCGTGGCAGCCGGCGCGGTTGACCACCAGACGTTCGTCAAGCAGGTCGAAGAGCGCTTTGCCAGCCTGCCGACCGCCCCGAGCAGCCCGCCTGTGCTGGAGCCCGCCCGCTATATTGGGGGCGACGTTCGCGAAGACCGGGACTTGATGGATGCCCAGCTGCTGATCGGCTTTGAAGGCAAGGCCTATCACATGCGCGACTTCTACTGTTCGCAGATCCTCGCCAACATCCTGGGCGGCGGTATGTCCTCGCGCTTGTTTCAGGAAGTGCGCGAGCATCGCGGCCTCTGCTATTCGGTCTATGCCTTCCACTGGGGCTTTTCCGACACTGGCATTTTCGGCGTGCACGCGGCCACAAGCGGCAGCGAACTGCCGAACCTGCTGCCGGTGGTGATCGACGAGCTGCGCAAGTCGTCGGAAACCATCCATCAGCAGGAAATCGACCGGGCCCGGGCGCAGATCCGCGCACAGTTGCTGATGGGACAGGAGAGCCCTGCAGCGCGTGCCGGCCAGATCGCCCGCCAGATGATGCTTTACGGCCGCCCGATCCCCAATCCGGAAATGATGGAACGGCTGGAAGGCATTACCACGGAGCGCCTGACGGATCTTGCCGGACGGCTGTTCTTCGACACCGTCCCGACCTTGTCGGCTGTCGGCCCGATCGAGCAGCTCGCGCCGATCAGCGACATTTCCGCAGCGCTTTCCTCGCCGGCGGCTAAGACGCAAAAGGCGGTTGGCTAGGCCTCGTTCCTAGGCCACCGCACTGCCCGGAGCAGCAGAATGACCAAGTCGGTGTTTCGGTTCCTGTCACGACAGCCGGATACGCCGGAGCTTTACGGGCAAGATCATCTTTTACGGCTGCCGCGCAATTCCGATTACCGCGAATGGTACAGGCTGCGCTCCGACAGCCGAAGCTTTCTGCAGCCGTGGGAGCCGACATGGCGCTCGGACGAACTGACAGAAGCCTCATTCCGAGCCCGTGTGTTGCGGGCCGGCCAGGAGTGTTCCTCGGGTCTTGCGGTTCCCCTCCTGCTGTTTCGCAGGGATGACTCCGCCCTGCTGGGCGGCCTCACCATCGGCTATATCCGCCGGGGGGCGGCGCAAAGCTGCATGATCGGTTACTGGATGGGCGAGAAGCATGCCGGCCAAGGCCACATGTTGGCCGCATTGAAGGTGGCTATCCCGTATATCTATGGCGGACTTCAGTTGCACCGAATTGAGGCAGCCTGTATTCCAGAAAACTGGAAAAGCATGCGGCTTCTCGAAAAAGCCGGCTTCGAGCGGGAAGGTCTTTTGCGCAAATATCTGAAAATTAACGGGGAATGGCGCGACCACGTGATGTTTTCCCGGTTGCCGGACGACGGCGAGTTCGGGAAGCTGATGAAATCATGAACCTTCGTATCCCGCGTATTGCGTCCCCGATCGGCTGGCTTGTCACGCTGATCGCCTTGTTCTTCGTCGTTCTCATACCTGCACAGGACGCCCGTTCTGCCGAACCCGTGAAGATTTCCCGTGACGACACGGCGCTGGACCTGACCAAGACCACCGAAATCTATACCAATCAGGGCGAGGCCTTCCAGGTTTCCACCGCCGCCGGCGCCGACGGCATCCGCCGCCGCATCGAAGTGCGGGCCAGTTCGCCGGGGCACCAGGGCGACTGGGCCGTCTTTGCACTGGCCAATGTTTCGGAGGAACAGCTCGAGCGGGTGATCGTCGCGCCGCATTTCCGGCTGGTCAATTCGCAGATGTTCTGGCCGGATCTCGGCTCGCAGCGCATCATCTCGATCACACCGTCGGAAGGTTTTGCCCTCGACCGCATTCCCAGCCCCGATGCCGACGTCTTCCGCATCACCCTCAACCCGGGCTCGACCATCACCTTCGTTGCGGAACTAGCGACGCCCTCGCTGCCGCAGATCTACCTTTGGGTGCCGGACGCCTACAAGGACACGGTCAATTCCTTCACGCTCTACCGCGGCATCGTGCTCGGCATTGCCGGGCTTCTGGCCGTGTTCCTGACGATCCTCTTCGTGGTCAAGGGCACCTCGATGCTGCCGGCCGCAGCGGCCCTTGCCTGGGCCGTGCTTGCCTATATCTGCGTCGACTTTGGCTTCCTCGACAAGCTGATCACCATCACCTCGAGCGACCAGCGGATCTGGCGGGCAGCGGCTGAAGTGGCGCTTGCCTCCTCCATGGTCATCTTCCTGTTTACCTATCTCAATCTCAATCGCTGGCATGTGCATCTCGGCTATGCGACGCTTGCCTGGGTTGTCGGCCTGCTGCTGCTCGGCGGCGTCGCCATCTACGATCCATCGGTCGCAGCCGGCATTGCACGGCTTTCCTTTGCACTGACGGCGACGGTCGGCATCCTGCTGATCATCTATCTCGGCCTCAACCGCTACGACCGGGCGATCCTGCTGGTGCCCACCTGGGCGCTCATCCTCGTCTGGCTGTTCGGCGGCTGGCTGACGGTCACCGGCCGGCTCGACAACGACATCATCCAGCCGGCACTCGGCGGCGGGCTCGTGCTCATTGTGCTGCTGATCGGCTTTACGGTCATGCAGCATGCCTTTGCCGGCGGCGCCTACCAGCAAGGCCTGTTTTCCGACCTTGAGCGCCAGTCGCTGGCCCTGACGGGCAGCGGCGACACGGTCTGGGATTGGGACGTGGCGCGCGACCGGCTGGTCACCACGCCCGATATTTCCACCCGCCTCGGGCTGGATGCCGGCGCTATGCATGGACCTGTCCGCAACTGGCTGCCGCGCCTGCATCCGGACGACCGCGACCGCTTCCGGGCGACGCTGGACGTGCTCCTGGAGCACCGCCGCGGCCGGCTCAATCACGAATTCCGCATTCGCGCCGAGGACGGCCATTTCCACTGGCTGCAGATCCGCGCCCGGCCGGTTCTCGGCTCGAATGGGGAGATCATCCGCTGCGTCGGCACGATCATCGATGTGACGGAGCAGAAGAATTCGGTGGAGCGGCTGCTGCAGGATGCGCTGCATGACAATCTCACCGGCCTTCCGAACCGCCAGGTCTTTCTCGACCGCCTGCAAGCCGTGCTGACGCTGGCGCCGGGCGGCGACATGGTGCGCCCAACGGTGATGACCATCGACATCGATCGCTACAAGCAGGTCAATGATTCGCTTGGCATTGCTGCTGGCGACAACATCCTGATCGCGCTGACCCGCCGCTTGCGCAGGCTTTTGAAGCCGCAGGACACGCTGGCGCGGCTAGCGGGCGACCAGTTCGGACTGATCCTCGTTTCCGAGCGCGACCCCGCTAAAGTGGCCGATTTCGCCGATGCGGTTTCCAAGGCGATCATGGTGCCGATCAATTTCGCCAATCGCGAGATCATCCTGACGGCCTCGATCGGGCTCGCCTCCTGGGTGGACCAGCAGGAAAGCGCTGCCGGATTGCTAGCCGATGCGGAACTGGCCATGTACCGTGCCAAGCGCGCCGGCGGCAACAAGGTGGAGCCCTTCCGCCCCGTCTTCCGTTCGTCGGGCACCGATCGCCTGCAGATCGAGACCGATCTGCGACGTGCCATCGAGCGCAAGGAACTGTCGCTTGCCTATCAGCCGATCATTCGGCTGCGGGATGGCGAGATTGCCGGTTTCGAAGCGCTGATGCGCTGGGAACACCCCAAGCGCGGCACCATTCCGCCATCGGAATTCATCCCAATCGCAGAAATGTCCGACCTCATCGGGCCGCTTGGCATGTTTGCCATGGACCGGGCGGCCTCAGACCTGATCGGCTGGCAAAGGCAGACTGGCGAGCTTCCGGTCTTCGTGTCGGTCAACCTGCCCAGCGCCCAGCTTCTGAACGCCGACCTTTACAACGACATGCGGTCGCTGCTGCAAAGGACGCAGATCAATGCCGGACAGCTGAAGCTGGAACTGCGCGAATCCATGATGATGGAAAACCCGGAACAGGCGCGGCTGGTGCTCGCCAAGCTCAAGGAAATAGGCCTCAGCCTGGCGCTCGACGATTTCGGAACAGGCTATTCCTCGCTCGGCTACCTGACGCAGTTCCCCTTTGATACGATCAAGCTCGATCAAGCCCTGGTGCGCAACGCGACTGAAAAGCGGGCGGTGCTGCTGAGATCGGTGATCGCCATGGCCCGCGCTCTGGACATGGACGTGGTCGCCGAAGGCGTCGAGACCGACGAGGACGCGACCGAGCTCGCAAAAATGGGTTGCCACTTCGGCCAGAGCTACCTGTTCGGCCCGCCTGCGGCGGCGGATGCGGTGCTGCGATTGCTGAAGGAACGCTTCCCGCTCACCAAGCGCGCCTGAAGCAGCTCCACTTAGCCGCTGAACGCCACAGATCCCGCCGGCGTGATCGATGCCTGCAGCCTCTGTCGCTGGTTGTTGTGAATGAGTTCGTGAATGAACTGCAGCTTGGTCACCACGGCCGGACTAAGGATGAACGGGTAAAGATCCGGCACGCCCATGGAGCGGTGGACGCTGTTGAGCGCCACGCTGAAGGGTATCCAGGCCGAAACGATCTGTTCGGCGCTTTCCGCATTATAAGGATTGAAAGCTACTTCGGCGGCGAGTTCCTCGTGCCGCCTCGGCTCGATCGTCATGCCATAGGCACGCGCAGTTTCCAGCGTGTCGACGATGTGCAGGTAATGGGCGAAGCATTCCGCGAAATCTTCCCATGGATGGGTGCTGGCATAGGTCGAGATGAAGAAGTCCTGCCAGTTGGGCGGCGGTCCCTGCTCGTAATTGCGCTTCAGCGCCTCCCCGTAGTCGATCGTCTCGTCGCCGAAGACGGCACGGAAAGCGTCGGTCATGCCGCCGTCGCGCACCAGCTTGTCCCAGATATAATGACCGGTCTCGTGCCGGAAATGCCCGAGCATGGTGCGGTAGGGCTCGTTCATGGAAACGCGAACCTGCTCGCGGGTGACGTCGTCAGCCTCCGCAGCGCGAATGGCGATCAGCCCATCCTCGTGACCGGTCATGGCCGGAACCACCGTTCCGTCTGGCTTGATCTCGTCCACCAGGAAATCGAAGACCAGGCCGCCCTGCGGATCTTCTTGGCGGTTGGTGCGCGGCAGGTTCCACCGCATCAGGGAGTAAAACAGATGCCGCTGCGCTTGGCTGATGCTGCGCCACTGGTTAAGCCCGGCTTCCGTGGAGGCATCGGGCACAAGACGGTTGTGGCGGCAAGCCGGGCAGAACGGCTCCGGGTCGTCCGCAAGCACAGTCCAGTTGCAGATATCCATGGCCGCGTTGGCGCAAAGCCGAACCTTGTGGTCCGGCTTGGCAATCAGGTGCCAGGTCCCGTCCGTGCCCTCCTCCTCCAGCGCATGCATGGCCAGGCGCTCCGGCACGAAGGCCAGCCTGTGACCGCAGTTGACGCAAGTGCGGTTGTCGAAATGGATCGTTTGTCCACAATGATCACAGTCGTAAAGGCGCATCGGCTTTCCAATCAGTCCGGGAGCACATAAAGAAAACCTGCCCCGGCAAATGTCGGAACAGGTTTTTTGACTTGGAGGTTGTGCCAGGTATTAGACGCGGTCAACAAAGCCCTTGGCGGCATCCTTGACCTTGCCTTTAGCCTGCTGCGCGTCGCCCTTGACTTCCTGAGCAGAGCCTTCCGCACGCAATCTGTCGTTATCGGTCACATCGCCTGCAGCCTGCTTGAGCTTGCCGGCGATTTCGTTGCCCTTGCCGGCCATCTTGTCACTGGTGCTACTCATTGTACTTCTCCTTGTTGCGGACATTTTGTCCTGCTGCAGAGAAAACGCATGGAGCGCAGGTTCGTTCCGATAAGTTTCAGGCGTGACCGGCTTCGCTCGACAGCATTTCAGGGGAAATGCCCATGGAAGCCAATGCCCGATCATATTTGCCGTCGATATCACGGTCGAAAATCAGCTCCTCACTGGCCGGACAATTGAGCCAGCCATTGCTGGAAATCTCCAGCTCCAACTGGCCCGGGCCCCAGCCCGCATAGCCGAGCATCATGGTCGCTCGCACCGGCCCGCGACCGTCGCAGATCGCCCGGATGATATCGAGTGTCGCGGTCAGTGAAATGTCGTCGCTGACGGGGATGGAGGAGTCACTACGGAAGTCGTCCGAATGCAGCACGAAGCCGCGCCCGGATTCTACGGGACCGCCGGAAAGGATCGGCAATTCCCGCGTCTGGCCCGGCAGCATGATGATATCCGCCTGGTCGAAAAGCTTGAGGTGCTGCAGGACCTCGGTGAAAGTTATCTGCTGTGGGCGATTGATGATGAAGCCCATGGCACCAGCCGCAGAGTGAGCGCAGACATAAACGACGCTACGCGCAAAATTGCCATCCTGCATGCCCGGCATGGCGATCAGCAGCTGCCCATCCAGAAAGCCGCGTTCGCGCTTATCCCTGAGGGTTGAGAGAGCCATCCTGCCTCCAGCTCGGCGCCTGCCCACGATGGGAAGCCTGCCCGCAATTGCCTTGTCATGGAGAAGATGGGGCAGTGTCCCCTATCAATCAACCGAAAATGAACGGGTTTGTGGTCCATTCAACTGGTGACGGCAGCCGGGACCGGTTAAATACTTGTCTATGAAGAAGTTTCAAATTTTCGCCCGTAAATGCTCAGCCAGGCTTGCAGCCGGCCTGTTCATAGGAATGGGGTTGACAGCGGCCGGCGGCGCTTGCGCCGAGATCACACCCTGGGCGGCCAATGAAGGCGGCCGCATGCGCATCGTCGTCATGCCGCCGGAGGCGGACGGCAAGGTGCGCGGTGCGTTGCAGATCGAGCCCAAGCCCGGCTGGATCACCTATTGGAGAGAACCGGGCGATGCCGGGATACCGCCGCAGATCGTGTTTTCGAAGACGGGCAGCGTGACGCTCGACAAGGTATCCTATCCTATTCCAAAGCGGATCGACAACGGCACGCTGCGTGATATCGGTTATGACGGCGCCGTGGCATTCCCGTTCGAGCTGACCGCTCAGAAGACCGGCTCGCCGCTCAGCCTCAATGCCTCCGCCTTTGTCGGCTTGTGCCGCAATATCTGCATACCCTTCCAAGCGGAGTTTTCGCTGGCGCTTCAGCCTTTGAAGGGCACGCCGGTGGAGGAGGCGATGATTCTTGCCGATGCCCAGAGCAAGCTGCCGGAAGCGCCTTCGGATACGTTTGCCGTGACCCAATATGTCATGACGCAAGGTGGCGACGTGCTGAGCCTGACGCTGCGTCTTCCCGATGAAGCAAGCGGAACGCCGCAGGTCATCGTCACCGGACCGGAAGGGCATGCCCTGTTCGACGGCGTCAACGGCCAGCGCAACGGCGACCGCTATTCTCTCGACATGCCGGTCGGAAAACTGCCCAAGGGCTATGACTTCAAAGGCAAGCGCTGGGGCATATTGGCGATCGCCGGCGGCCGGGCCATGGAAACCTCTCTCGCCTTCGACTAGCCGCCTCCCCGCTCAGCCTCCAAGGCTGACCTATGTTCGCTCAGCTTGTGTTCGCTCGACCCGAGTCTATAGTGCGCGTCAAGCAGGCGGCACAGGACCTGTTATCAAGAGGAGAGATGCATGACGATTGCCATTGGCGAAAAACTGCCGGAAGCTACGTTCAAGGAAAAGACCGCTGATGGTCCCGTGGAAATCACCACACGGCAGCTGTTCGAGGGCAAGAAGGTCGTTCTCTTTGCGGTTCCGGGTGCTTTCACGCCCACCTGCACGCTCAACCACCTGCCCGGCTATCTGGAAAACCGCGACACGATCCTGGCCAAGGGCGTCGATGACATTGCGGTTGTCGCCGTCAACGACTGGCATGTGATGGGCGCCTGGGCACAGCAGACCGGCGGCATGGGCAAGATTCACTTCCTGGCCGACTGGGATGGTGCGTTCACCAAGGCTCTCGGGCTCGATGCCGATCTTTCCGCCGGCGGCCTCGGCGTGCGCTCGAAGCGCTATTCCATGCTGGTCGAAAACGGCGTCGTCAAATCCCTCGCCGTCGAAGAAAGCCCAGGCCAGGCGACCGTATCCGGCGCCGCAGCCATGATGGAACAGCTCTGATCGTTCTCAGACGCGACTGGCCTTAGCGTCTGACGACGACATCGGAAACAGGCGGCGGGGCCGGAGCCCGCAGCCTGTCATACGGCCATATCGAAGACCAGTAGACCGGACAGGCCGCCATCGCTTGCTGCGACGATCCGCTCGCCGACCGCAATATGCTCGGGATGGGCAAGATAGGCATCGCGCGCTTCCGGGCTTTCGAAGGTCACTGCGAACCCGTCCAGGAAGCCGCCATTCAGCCCTTCCGGCGAAATGTTCGGCCCATATTTGATATCAAGAATACCGGGCGTGACGTTCTTCAGAGCGCCAACCGCCTCGTAGATTGCCTGCTTATCGGCCGGCTGGGTAGCAGCCTTGAAGCGAACGAAGACGCAATGCAGGATCATGAATAGCCTCTCTTTGATTTTGCGGGCAGGATAGTGGCTTGCGCCGGAAGCGCAACCAGCGTCAGGCGATTTCCCGCAGCAGCGCAGGATATCCACGGTTTGCGGAAGGACCGATTGGTTCCTCTCTGCCCTCACCACAGAGCGAGGCACAGCTGCTACGCCGCCGAGACTGTTCGCGGCGCCTTCTCATCTTACCGCTTCTTGAACGGCGCCATGCCGAGCCGCGCCAGTTCGTCGGCGCGCTCGTTTTCCGGATGGCCGGCGTGACCCTTGACCCAGTTCCACTTGACCTTGTGGCGCTGGTTGGCTGCGTCGAGCTGCTGCCAGAGTTCGCCGTTCTTGACCGGCTTCTTGTCGGCCGTCTTCCAGCCGTTCTTCTTCCAGCCGAAGATCCACTTGGATATGCCGTCCATGACATATTTGCTGTCGGTATGGAGATCGACTTCGCAAGGCGTTTTCAGCGCATTCAAGGCACTGATCGCCGCCATCAGCTCCATCCGGTTGTTGGTGGTTTCCGCTTCGCCGCCGAACAATTCCTTCTGCGTCTCCCCATAGCGCAGGATGGCGCCCCAGCCGCCGGGGCCGGGATTGCCGGAACAGGCGCCGTCCGTGAAGATTTGGACCTGCTTCATGAGGAAATCCCGTATTCTGCAACCGATGCGATCTGCCGGTGGAAGCGCAGCTTGTGCAGATATTCGAGCGGATCCTTCTTGACGACCATCGCCCCGGCCGGGGTCGTCAGCCAGTCGTAGAGCCGCGTCAGGAAAAAGCGCAAGGCCGAGCCACGAGCCAGCACCGGCAGGGCAGCCATCTCTTCATCCGACAAGGGGCGCACCGCCCGATAACCTTCCAGGAGGGCCATGCCCTTGGTGATATTGTAGGCGCCGTCCTTTTCGAAGCACCAGGCATTGAGGCAGATCGAGACGTCATAAGCGAGCAGATCGTTGCAGGCGAAATAGAAGTCGATCAGGCCGGAGAGCTCGTCGCCGAGGAAGAAGACATTGTCCTGGAAGAGATCGGCGTGGATGACACCGGCCGGCAGATCTTTCGGCCAATGGGCAGACAGAAATTCGAGCTCGGAGGAGATTTCGTCCTGCAGCCCCGTCTCCACCTCGTCCACGCGGTCTGCGGATTTTTCCCAAAGCAGCGTCCAGCCGTCGAGCGAAAGCGCGTTCGGCCGCGTCAGCGGAAACCCGTCGCCGGCGAGATGAAGTTCCGCCAGCGCCTGGCCAACCTCCCGGCAATGCTTTGCCTCGGGCTTTCTCAGCCACATGCCTTCGAGAAAGGAGATAAGGGCGGCGGGACGCTTGGACAATTCGCCGAGCAGCGCGCCATCCTTGCGCGGCAAGGGCAGCGGGCAGGACAGTCCGCCCGCCGCCAGATGCTGCATCAGCCCCAGAAAGAAGGGCAGATCCGATTTCTCGACCCGCTTTTCGTAGAGCGTCAGGATCAGCGGGTCGCGCGTCGTGTGTAGCAGGAAGTTGGAATTTTCGACCCCTTCCGCAATCCCTTTGTACGAGGTGAGCTCGCCGACGTCATACTGGTCGAGGAACCGCTTCAAATCGTCTTCGGTGATGTCAGTATAAACGGCCAAAACCTGTTCCTGCTGTGATGGAGCCCGAGCGGATGCGTTGCAGCTCTTCCTAGCCGCTCGCCCTGCCCTTCGCTAGAGCCGGCAGGGACTAGGACGGCTATCAATTCACAGAGATAATTTCGGGTTCAAGCCGAAACGCTTCTCGAGCCATTCACCCAGGCCATATCCTCGACCGTCAGCGGCACATTGCGCAGCTCGCGGTTGACGAGGAAGTTTTCGGTTTCTTCTGCGGTGATGGCAAGATCGATCGTCGCGTCGAAGCGGTGCTTGAAGGCGGCAATGATTTCGTCAACGATCACTTCCGGTGCCGATGCGCCGGCGGACAGGCCGAGCGTGCGGATCTGGCCGATTTCGGCCCAATCCAGTTCATCGGCGCGCTGCACCAAAATGGAGCGTTTCGCGCCCGCCCGCAGCGCCACTTCGACCAAGCGCTTGGAATTGGACGAATTGGGCGCGCCGACGACGATGAAGAGATCGCAGCCGGGCGCCGCGTGCTTGACCGCCTCCTGGCGGTTCGTCGTGGCATAGCAGATTGAATCGGCTGCTGGCGCCATGAGATTGGGAAAACGCTCCTGCAGCTTGGCGATGACGCCGGCCGTATCATCGACGGAAAGCGTCGTCTGCGTCACATAGCCGAGATTATCGGGATCCTGCGGGACATAGACCTGCGCGTCCTCGATCGTCTCGACCAGCGACACCGTGCCGGGCGGCAATTGGCCCATGGTCCCGATGACTTCCGGATGTCCCGCATGACCGATCAGGACGACGTGACGGCCGAGCCGCTGATGCCGCATGGCCTGCTTGTGAACCTTCGAGACCAAGGGGCAGGTCGCGTCGAGATAGAAGAGGTTGCGAGCCGTTGCGTCTTCCGGAACCGATTTCGGCACACCATGAGCGGAAAACACGACGGGCTGCTGGCGATGTTCCGCCGGGATCTCGTCGAGTTCCTCAACGAAGACGGCGCCCTTGGCCTCCAGGCCTTCGACCACGTAGCGGTTATGGACGATCTCGTGGCGGACATAGACCGGTGCGCCATACGCCTTCAAGGCCAGCACGACGATCTGGATTGCCCGGTCGACACCGGCGCAGAAGCCGCGCGGTCCGCAAAGGCGGATCGACAGCGGGCTTTTCACGGATAAGGCCAAATTCATCAAATCAGGACGCCAGCAAAGTCAGGACGAGAGCGAGTATGGCCGGACCGCCCTGGATGAGCAGGATACGCGGCTTGACCGACCACGCGCCATATATAGCGGCAATAGTGACGCATACAAGAAAGAAGAGCTTCAACTGCAGGGCAAAGACCGGATCCCCATTGAGCAGCGACCAGAAAAGACCGGCAGCCAGGAAGCCGTTGTAGAGCCCCTGGTTGGCGGCAAGGATCCGGGTCGCCTCCGCCTGTCCTTCCGACATGCGGAACACCTTTCGGCCCGTCGGCCCGGTCCAAAGAAACATTTCCAAGATTAGAAAGCCGATATGAAGCAGCGCGGTCAGCGCCACGAACAGGTTCGACATCAAGACCATGTTCCCCCTCTCCTCGGGCAGAACTGAAGCTTAGCTGCCGCCGCTCCGGCTGGCTATGGGCGGTCAGGCGCGACGGCGCTTGATCAAGGCGCCGAGAACCACGGCTGCGAGCGCCAAGGCAAGTCCGTACCATGTCACCGCATATTGCAGATGGCTGTTAGGCAGATCGAATTGCGTGACGCCGCCCCTCGGCCAGCCTCCGGGATTTTTAACGGACGCATCGGCATCGACAAAGAAGGGCAGCACGCTTGCTGCAGAAAGGCGGGTGCTCGCCGCCATCGCATCGAGATCCTTCCAGTAGAAAATATTCTTGGCCAGATCATTGTCGGGCACAATGGAGGACGGCTTTTCGGCAAGCCGGGTTCGCGCATAACCGGTCAGGGCCTGCTCGCCTGCCGTCTCTCCGGCCATCCGGGTTTCCGGCGCCTTCATTTCATAGGGCACGAAGCCGCGGTTGACGAACAGCACATGGCCATCTGCAAGGCGCATCGGCGTGTAGACATAAAAGCCGGTCCGGCCTTCAAAAGTGGCAAAGAAATGCCGCTCCTTGGCATGATCGAAGGTGCCAGAAACCAACACCCGCCGGTATTCGATATCGCCACCGCTCGCCGTCAGGGAAACGATCTGCGCCAGGGGAACCGGCTCTGCCGAACGGCGCTCGGCGATGTCGGCCAGCAGTTTTTCCTTCCAATGCAGACGCTCGACCTGCCAGGTGCCGAGCGTCAGCAGGATGGCCATTGCCGCCATAACCAGGAGCGCCGTCGCAAGGATGCGGCCTCGACGGCGCGGCGGCAAGGGGTGGCCAGCAGCGTCTGGAATGGGGGTTTTGGTGGTCATGCCTGGTCCTCAGAAAGCAGAAGGGCGGCTGACGCCGCCCTTACCGGAGTTGATTGAAAGCGCCGGATCAGCCTTCGGCCAAGGGTGCGCCCCAGCCGCCCCAGATGTAGATGGCGAAGAACAGGAAGAGCCAGACCACGTCGACGAAATGCCAGTACCAGGCCGCCGCTTCGAAGCCAAAATGCTGCGTCGGGCTGAAGCCGCCATTGATCGCCCGGATGAGGCAGACCAGCAGGAAAATCGTTCCGACGAGAACGTGGAAGCCATGGAAGCCCGTCGCCATGAAGAAGGTCGCACCATAGATCGAATTCGCGAATTCGAAAGGCGCGTGCATGTATTCATAAGCCTGGACGAAGGAAAACAGTACGCCAAGCGCCACCGTCAGCGCCAGGCCGGTGATCATGCCCTTGCGGTCGTTGTGAAGCAGGGCATGGTGCGCCCAGGTGACGCAAGTGCCCGAAAGCAGCAGGATCACCGTGTTGTAAATCGGCAGGTGCCAGGGATCGAGCACTTCGATGCCCTTCGGCGGCCACTGACCGCCCAGTGCCTGGACGCGCGATGCCTGAATCGCCTCGTTGGCGTAAAGGCTGGCGTCGAAGAAGGCCCAGAACCAGGCAACGAAGAACATCACCTCGGAGGCGATGAACATGATCATGCCATAGCGCAGATGCAGCGATACGACGCGGGTATGGGCGCCGGCCCGGCCTTCCTTGATCGTGTCCGACCACCAGCCGATCATGGTGTAGATGATGATGGCCAGGCCGATGAAGAAGATCCACGGATTGGCAAGGTTCAGGCCGAAAATGTGGAATTCGCCGCCCTTGACGTAGCGCATGTATCCGACGGCGCCGAAGGCCATGACGAAAGCGCCGATGGACGCCAGAAGCGGCCAGGGGCTGGGATCGATAATGTGGTAGTCGTGATTTTTCTGATGCGCTTCGGCCATGTCAGAATCCCCCGAATGATGCCTCTTCGCCGGAAACCGGCGAACCCTCTTAAAGTTTCGTGTCCTTGGCTTTTGCGCCTTCCGGCAGAGCTGCAACCGGCTTGGCCGGCTGGCTTGGATAAAAGCTGTAAGACAAGGTGATCGTCTTGATATTCCTGGTTTCCTCGGCCTTGGCCATTTCCGGATCGACAAAGAAAACCACGGGCATCTTTACCGACTGTCCAGGCTGCAGAGTCTGCTCCGTGAAGCAGAAGCACTGAACCTTGTTGAAGTAGACCGCCGCTTCCATCGGCGTCACGTTGAAGACGGCCGTTCCGGTTGTGGCATGCGGCGAGCGGTTGGTCGCCGTGTATTCGATCTGTACGGTTTCGCCGATCTTCGGGGTGACGCTGTGCGCCGGCTTGAAATCCCAGTTCAGGCCGGGAGAAATATTGGCGTCGAACGTCACCTGCACCGTTTTGTTGATCACGGTGTCGGAATACTGCTCGACGCGTTGGGTCGTCCCATTATAGCCGGTGGCCTGGCAAAACAGGCGATAAAGCGGAACCGAGGCATAGGCCATGCCCACCATGGCGACGACGAAGACGGCGCATCCGCCGAAGATGGCCCCGTTGCTAGCTCGCTTTGCCTGACCGTTCTGCGCCACCTCCGCCATAACCGCGCTCCCTAGTTCCAGAACCCGCCGACCTTGGCCAGCGTCGTCACGTAGAAGAGCACGACCAGGCCGGCCAGCACCAGCCCCAGCGCGACATTGCGGTTGCGGCGGGATTTTCTTTGAGCCTCGTTGAGCTTGACGGTTTCGATCACAGAACGCCTCCAGCAAGGCTGACCAGGCGCGCCGCAAAATGGTCCGCCAGCAGCGCGGAAAAGACCGCGAACAGGTAGAAGACAGAATAGGCGAACATCTTCTTTGCCGGCAGCATCTTCTCGTCGCCATCCGGCATCCGCCGAACGGCGATGGAACAGCCGACGAATATGATGCCGAGCACGCCGGCGAACAGGCCGTAGCCGAGGCTTGCAAGCCCGGTGAAGCTCGGCACGACGGCGATGATCGCGGTTGTGACGGCATAGACCAGCATCTGGTTCTTCGTGGACGCTTCACCGGCGACGTTCGGCATCATTGGCACGCCGACCGATCCGTAATCGCGCATCTTGAACAGTGCCAGTGCCCAGAAATGGGCCGGCGTCCACAGGAAGATGATGAGGAAGAGCACGATACTGTCGAGCGACACGCCGCCGGTGACGCAGGCCCAACCGATCATCGGCGGAAATGCACCCGATGCGCCGCCGATGACGATGTTCTGCGGCGTCGAGCGCTTCAGCCACATCGTATAAACCACAGCATAAAAGAAGATGGTGAAGGCAAGCAGGCCGGCGGCAAACCAGTTGACGGCCAGGCCGAGGATAACGACCGAGAAGGCGGACAGCATCAGCCCGAAGGCCAGCGCCTCCTGAGGAAGGATGCGGCCATCGGGAATGGGACGCTTGGCCGTCCGGCTCATCACCGCGTCGATATCGGCATCATACCACATGTTGAGCGCGCCGGACGCACCGGCACCCACGGCAATGCACAGGATGGCGACGGCGCCGAGAACCGGGTTGATATGACCGGGGGCGAGCACCAGGCCAGCAAAGGCGGTGAAGACCACCAGAGACATGACCCGCGGCTTCAACAGTTCGAAGAAATCGCGTGCGCCGGCTTCCGAGAGGCGAAGGCCTGCATCGGTGCCGAGAGCGTCGTGATTGTCGATAACTGTCATTGAACCGTCCTATCTTGCCAAAGACGGCGCCAGTCGCGCCGCCTCTTTCGCAAATGCATCGCTTATCGGATGCGCGGTAGCTGTTCCCACTGGTGGTAAGGCGGCGGCGAAGACAGCTGCCATTCCAGCGTGCTGGCGCCTTCGCCCCAGGGATTGTCTCCGGCGATCCGCTTCTTGGCGAAGGCTTCCCACACACCATAAAGGAAGATCAGGACGCCGACGAAGGAAATATACGAACCGATCGAGGAAACGTAGTTCCAGCCCGCATAGGCATCCGGATAGTCGATATAGCGGCGCGGCATGCCGGCCAGCCCCAGGAAGTGCTGCGGGAAGAAGACCAGGTTGACGCCGATGAACATCACCCAGAAATGCAGGTTGCCGATCGCTTCGCTATACATGTAGCCGAACATTTTCGGGAACCAATAGTACCAGGCCGCGAAGATCGCGAAGACGGCGCCGAGCGACAGAACGTAGTGGAAGTGGGCCACGACGTAATAGGTGTCATGCAGTGCGCGGTCGAGGCCGGCATTGGCAAGCTGTACGCCCGTGACGCCACCGACCGTGAACAGGAAGATGAAGCCGATCGCCCAGATCATCGGCGTGCGGAAGCTCAGCGAGCCGCCCCACATGGTGGCGATCCAGGAAAAGATCTTGATCCCGGTCGGAACCGCGATGACCATGGTCGCGAAGACAAAATAGCGCTGCGCATCGAGCGACAGGCCGACCGTATACATGTGGTGAGCCCAGACGATGAAGCCGACCGCACCGATCGCCACCATGGCATAAGCCATGCCGAGATAGCCGAAGACCGGCTTGCGCGAAAAAGTGGAAACGATGTGGCTGACAATGCCGAAGCCGGGCAGGATCAGGATGTAGACTTCCGGGTGACCGAAGAACCAGAACAGGTGCTGGTAGAGGATCGGATCGCCGCCGCCTTCCGGTGCAAAGAAAGTGGTGCCGAAATTGCGGTCCGTCAGTGCCATGGTGATGGCACCGGCCAGGACCGGCAGCGACAGAAGCAGGAGGAAGGCGGTGATCAAAACGGCCCAGGCAAACAGCGGCATCTTGTGAAGCGTCATGCCTGGGGCGCGCATGTTGAGAATGGTGGTGATGAAGTTGATGGCGCCCAGAATGGAGGACGCACCGGCAATGTGCAGCGCGAAGATGGCGAGATCTACCGCCGGGCCAGGATGGCCGGCCGTAGACAGCGGCGGATACATGGTCCAGCCGCCGCCGGCACCATAGGCGCCTGCCGGGCCTTCGACGAACATCGACAGGACAAGGAGCAGGAAGGCCGGCACGATGAGCCAGAAGGAAATGTTGTTGAGGCGCGGGAAGGCCATGTCCGGCGCGCCGATCATGATCGGCACCATCCAGTTGGCAAAGCCGCCGATCATCGCCGGCATGACCATGAAGAAGATCATGATCAGTGCGTGCGCCGTCGTGAAGACATTGTACATGTGCTTGCCGGCGTCGATCGAGGCATCGCCCTGATAACCGTAGACCATGGAAGCCAGGCCGTGGAAGATCTGGATGCCGGGTTCCTGTAGTTCCATGCGCATGGCGACCGACATCAGGCCGCCGACGATACCCGCCATGATCGCGAAGATCAGGTAAAGCGTGCCGATGTCCTTGTGGTTGGTCGAGAAGAACCAGCGGGCGGCAAATCCGGGCGTGTGGCCGTGATGGTCGTCGTGAACATGCGCATCGTCGTGAGAAGCGGCGCGGGCGTGTGCGTAATCGTCTTGAGCGGAATGGCCAGCCATTGTCCTCACTCCTCCTTTACTTAGACAGGTTCGCGGCGACGGCGAGATTGCCGGCGGGCTGATCGGCGGAGGCCATCAGAGCCTTGTAAGCGCCAGGCAGATCATTGGCCGCCTGCGCGAGCCAGGTATTGTATCTCTCCTCCGAGACGACGCGGATGGCGATCGGCATGAAGGCATGGTCCTTGCCGCAGAGTTCCGAACACTGGCCGTAATAAAGGCCTTCAGTCTCCGCCCGGAACCAGGTCTCATTGAGGCGACCGGGAACGGCGTCGATCTTGATACCGAAAGCAGGCATGGCAAAGGCATGGATAACATCGGTGGGGGCCGCCGTGGCCAGCACCCGGACCGTCTTCTTGACGGGAATAACCATTTCATTGTCGACGGCCAGCAGCCGCGGATAAACGCCCCTGTCTTCCTTGCCGGCGGCAGCACGATCCTGATCCTTCAGAAGGTAAGAATCGAAGGCCACCGTGTTTTCACCCACCTGGTATTCGTAGTTCCACTGCCACTGGGTGGCGGTCGCCTTGACGGTCATGTCCGCTTCGGGAAGCTGGAGCTGCGCGTTGAGAAGGTTGAACGACGGGATGGCGAGAAAGAACAGGATGAGCACTGGCGCCACGGTCCAGATGATCTCGATCACCGTGTTGTGGCTGGTGCGCGACGGCACCGGATTGACGCTCGCCCGGAACTTGAGGACGACGATCACCAGAAGCACGAGAACGAGAAGCGTGACCGGAACGATGAACCACAGGCTGTAATGCTCGAACCAGCGGATCTGCTCCATGATCAGCGAGGCCGGGGCCTGAAGATCCATCTGCCACGGGCGCGGCTGGTCGGCATGTGCCACGGAAGTAAAGAGCAGACAGATGAGGGCGATCATCACTGCATAAGCTCTGTTCATCACGACATTTCTCCCCATACGTCTGATCGCGATAAAGCCGAACGCAGAATCCTAGCTTTATCGTCTGCTTCAATCACAGTTTGCCTGCCGCCGCAATATCTGCAAGCAAGGGCTGATGCGGCATTTTGCGCCACGCGGCCAGACGCTTTTTTCACGGCTCTCCCGGCACCGCGACATGCCACCCACAAGCCTTATGTCTCGCGACTCGGCGGAACTTTAAGAAGCATAGGCCGATCGACGCCGCAAAGCGCGAGAGAATTTTAGAGATTTCGAATTCAGGCGGTTGTTTTGCCAGTCCCATTTTCGCCGCACTCGGCTGGAAAGAGGGCAAGGCCTTTCCATTCGCCTCCCCAGCGACAAGAATGGCCGCTCCGATTCGTCCATCTTGAGGTTTCCATGGGTCTTTCGTCCCGTTTCAGCGCCTGCCTTGCCATCATGCTTGCGGCAACCCTGTCGCTTCCGGCATATGCGCAGCAGCCCGGGCCGCAGCCGACCCCCAATGCGGCGCAGCCGGCTCCGCAGCCGCCAGCCTCACAATCGCCGGCACCGCAGCAGACCGCTCCGCGGGCGGCCCCCAAGACCGGCCAGAACGCCCAGCAGGCACCCCAGCCTGCCACGCCACCGGCCGGCAATGTCAAGGAAAGCCACGGCGCCTGGTCGATCATCTGCGACAGGCCGGCCGGCGCTTCGGCCGACCAGTGCGCGCTGATGCAGAACGTCATCGCCGAGGACCGGCCGGAAGTCGGCCTGTCCGTCGTGGTTCTCAAGACCGCCGATCGCCGGGCCAAGATCCTGCGCATTCTTGCGCCGCTCGGCGTCCTCCTGAAGGACGGCATGGAGCTTTACGTCGACAACAACAATATCGGCCGCGCCTATTTCACCCGCTGCTTTTCCGAAGGCTGTTACGTGGAAGTGGAAATCGACGACGAGCTGATGCGCATCCTGCGGGCCGGCAAGGCCGCCGTGTTCGCCTTGCGCGAGTCGGCCGACCAGGACCGCGTCGGCATCCCGATCGAGCTGACCGGGTTCGGGCCCGGCTACGACGCGCTTCCTTGACCGATCTGACCCGCAGCCACAGCTTCACCGTCCGTTATGATGATGAGATCGTACGCGACGCGGTGCGCACCTTCGTTTGGCGGCGGGTGATTGTCGAGCAGCTGACCATTTGGCTGACCTCCGTCCTGCTTGCGGCATCCTCGTTCTATTTCCTGATCTGGGGCGATGCCGGCTGGCTTGCCGGCGTGATGTTGACCGTTTCGCTTCTGCCGCTGATTTTCGTCGCCTTCACATGGCGTGCTCACCACGCCAACACCTTCGGCCGCTACAAGTGCATGGGCGACCCGAAAGCAAATGTGACCGTCGACGCCGACGGTATCGACGTCGTTTCGGACCTCGGCAGCGGCAAGATGATCTGGCGCGACGTTACCGAAATCTGGGAACGGCCGCGGGCCTTTATGGTGTTCAGCGGTGCCGGCGAGTTCCACACACTGCCGCGCGAAACCATGCCGCAGGAGGTCCAGGCCTATCTGCGGACGCGGCCGGTCCAGCAAGGTCCCGATCAAGCTTAGTCTTGCTTCGCCGCACCGGCGGACCTACATCGGTCGCAACACCGCCAGCAATCCTTCCGCGGCGCCAAGGAGTTTTCCATGAACACCGACCTGTTGAACCTTTTCGATTGCGACGAGGCAAGATTGCGCTCGATCCTGTTGGAAGCGCTTTCCGGCGCCGACGACGGAGAGCTTTTCATCGAGCATGCCCAAGCGGAATCGCTGACCTTCGACAATGGGCGGCTGAAGGGCGGCTCCTTCAACACCGACCAGGGTTTCGGACTTCGTGCGGTGGCGGGGGAAGCCGTTGGCTACGCACATGCGGGCGAGCTTTCCGCATCCGCCCTGTCGCGGGCATCGGACGCGGTGCGGGCGGTCACCGCCGGCCATTCAGGTTCCTATGCGGCCGCCCCGCAGCGCACCAACAAAAAATACTACGGCGACGAGAACCCGATCGGTTCCCCGAGCTTCGAGGAGAAGGTGAAGCTGCTGACCGAAATCGACGCCTATCTGCGCAACAAGGACGGCAAGGTCCGCCAGGTGACGGCAACGGTCGGCGCAAGCTGGCAGGTCGTCGATATCCTGCGCGCCGACGGCCACCGGGTGCAGGACATCCGGCCGATGACGCGCATCAATATTTCCGTCGTCGTTGGCGACGGCGACCGCCAGGAATCGGGCTCCTTCGGAACCGGCGGCCGCATCGGCTTCGGCGATTTCGTCACGCAGGGCAATTGGCAAAACGGCGCCGACGAGGCGCTGCGCCAGGCGCTCGTCAATCTCCAAGCAATCGACGCGCCGGCCGGCACCATGGATGTGGTGCTCGGCTCCGGCTGGCCCGGCGTGATGCTGCACGAGGCTGTCGGCCACGGGCTGGAAGGCGACTTCAACCGCAAGAAGACATCCGCCTTTGCCGGGCTCATGGGTGAAATGGTGGCCGCTCCCGGCGTCACCGTCGTCGACGACGGAACGATCGACAACCGCCGCGGATCGATCACCATCGACGACGAGGGCACGCCTTCCGCCTACAATGTGCTGATCGAGAACGGCAGGCTGGTCGGCTACATGCAGGACCGCCAGAACGCCCGGCTGATGGGTGTCGCGCCGACCGGCAACGGACGCCGCCAGGGCTATGCCCACACGCCGATGCCGCGCATGACCAATACTTACATGCTCGGCGGCGACAAAAGCCCGGAAGAGATCATCGCTTCCGTGAAGAAGGGCATCTACGCTGTCTCCTTCGGCGGCGGCCAGGTGGACATTACCTCCGGCAAGTTCGTTTTCGGCTGCACCGAAGCGTATATGATCGAGGACGGCAGGATCGGCCCGGCCATCAAGGGTGCGATGCTGATCGGCAACGGGCCTGAAGCCATGCGCCGCGTTTCCATGGTCGGCAACGACATGAAGCTCGATACCGGCATCGGCAATTGCGGCAAGGGCGGCCAGTGGGTTCCAGTCGGCGTCGGCCAGCCGCATCTGCGCATGGACCAAGTCACGGTGGGCGGAACGAAGGCTTAGCGTCGGTTGATAAACCCATCGCGATGGGTTATCGTGGCTCATGGTCACGATCTTCCGCAGCGGCGGCTTGAATTTCGTTATCTTCGTCGATGACCGTGAACCGGCACATGTTCATGTGATGGCCGACGGACAGGCCAAGATAAATATTGTCGGGCAAGACGGTCGGCCGGAACTCGTGTGGGCGCACGGTTTTACGCGCGCCGATATTCGCAAAGCGGTGAGGATTGTAGAAGAGCGGCAAAAAGAAATCCTCAGCCGCTGGAGGGACATTCATGGCTGACCTGACAGACGCGCAAATCGATGCCGCCCTCGAGCGTGGCAATGTTTTGGAGAGAACGGAACCGCGCGCAGCAGATGCGCGCTATGACCAGCACTTGCGCCGAATGATCCTTGACCTGACGAATGGCTGTACTTTCGCCTTCCCGCCCCATCTGATCCAAGGACTAGAGGAGGCATCCGACGAAGAACTGGCAGAAGTCGAGATCCTCGGCAGTGGATTCGGTCTTCATTGGGAAGAGCGGGATGTAGATGTTTCCGTTCTGGGTCTGCTTTCAGGTATTTTCGGCACGCGCGCCTACATGGCCCGCATAGCCGGGCAAAGCAAATCACCGGCCAAGGCGGCAGCGGCGCGCAGGAATGGTGCCAAGGGCGGGCGGCCGCGCAAATCCGTAGAAGGCTGAGACGCAGCTTGAGCGCTGTTGCCGTCGGCCATAGGCTGCAGCATACGAGCAGACGAGTCTGCGCTCAGTGGAGTGACACATGGCTCCCGGTAACGACTTCCCTTTCCCAGCAAGCTGGCCTTTGCTGGACGCCTGGCTGCCTGACTTCAGCCTGCCGCAGCTCGCCTTTGTATTTGGTGCGGCGCTCGTTGCCGGACTGGCACGCGGCTTTTCCGGCTTCGGCGGCGCCTTGATCTTCGTGCCACTGGCAGGAGCTGCTACCAACCCGAAGATCGCTTCCGGCTTGCTGCTCGTCATCGATGGCCTCCTCACCCTCGGCATGGTGCCGGACGGGTTTCGCCGCGCCAACCGGCGGGAAGTGGCGACCATGCTGGCCGGTGCCCTGTTCGGCGTTCCGGCCGGAACAGCTCTGCTGGCGCTGATGCCATCAACCACCTTGCGCTGGATGATTTCGGTGCTCGTCCTCTGCCTGCTCCTTTTCCTGATTTCCGGCTGGCGTTATCATCGAACGCCTAAGACGCCGCTGACGGTCGGCGTCGGAGCCCTGGCCGGCTTGTTTGGAGGCGCGGCCCAGATGTCCGGTCCGCCGATCGTCGCCTACTGGCTCGGAGGCGCCATTGCGCCGCAGACGGTGCGCGCCAATCTCGTACTTTATTTCGCTCTGTCCACACTGATCTCGGCCACGAGCTATCTCATCGGCGGCATCCTGACGGCGCAGGTTCTCGCTCTTTCAATACTGGTCGGCCCGGCTTACGGGCTCGGCCTGTTTTTCGGCTCCCGGCTGTTCGGTCTGGCCAGCGAAAGAACGTTCCGGCGGATCTGCTTCAGCCTGATCGCAGCAGCCGCCCTGATCGGCCTGCCGCTCTTCGACAGTCTGCGCCCATAGGTAGCAATTTACCCCTGCTTCCATTCAGCAAGGTTTAACCGATCGCGAGTAGGGTCAGCCCATTCTGGTAACATGGACGTGATCGTAGTGGGGAATACGAAAGCGAGACTTCAGGCACTCTGGCGCCGCGACATCAGACGCCGCCTTATGGCGGGCGGTCTTGACATGGCCGCGGCACTGGCGCGTGCCGGAATGATGGTGAACGCCCGCGGCCGCGGAGCGATCTTCACGCTCCACCATGTCAGGCCGAAGCAGCCACGCCCGCTTCAGCCGAGCGGCCATCTGGAAGTGACGCCGGATTTTCTGGCACAGGCGATCGAACGCCTGGCTGCCGAAGGCTACGAGTTCATCTCGCTTGCTGAAGTGCCCGCCCGCCTCGCCTCGCAGGCAAAGCAGCCCTTCGCCGCCTTCACGCTGGACGACGGCTATCGCAACAACGCCGAACACGCGCTTCCGGTCTTCGCCCGCTATGGCGTGCCATTCACCATCTTCGTGACGCGCGGCTTTGCCGAGCGAACCCATTCCCTGTGGTGGGAAACGCTTGGCGATCTGCTGAGCCAGCAGGCGGAGCTGACCTTCGATTTCGGCAGCGGGCCCGAAGTGATCGACCTGACCTCGGAAGCGCGAAAATTCGATGCATTCGACCGCTTTGCCGATCATGTCGGCGCGACGGATGAAGCGAGCGCCGTGTCGCGCATCAACGCAACGGCAAGACGCCATGGCGTAGAGCCGCTGCAGATTACTGCCGATCTCACCATGGACGCCGCGGAACTGAAGGCGCTTGCGCAAAATCCGCTGGTTTCGCTTGGCGCGCACACGATCAGTCACCGCGCCCTGAGCCGGCTTTCGCCGGAGGACGCGCGGACAGAAATGCTTCATTCGGCTGACTATGTGCAAACGCTGACCGGCACGCGGCCGACCTCGATGGCCTACCCTTATGGCACCCGCCGGGCCATCGGAGAGCGCGATTACGCGATTGCGCAGGAGCTTGGCTTTGCCGTTGCCGTGACCACCCAGCCTGGAACGCTCGGCGACCGACATATGAAGCAGCTGACCGGGCTGCCGCGGATCTCGCTCAACGGCTTTTACCAGCAGTCCCGCTATGTTTCGGCGCTTGCCTCCGGAATACCCTTCGCGCTCGTCCGGTAACTGGCGTCAGGGATACATCCTGACCTTTTCCCAGGGACCATCCGGCGTTTCGCGCCGGAATTCCACGCGGTCATGCAGCCGGAACGGCCGGTCGTGCCAGAACTCGATCGATACCGGCTTGATGCGGAAGCCCGACCAGTGTGCCGGCCGCGGGATGTCGCCGAGCGCATATTTGGCCGTGTATTCGGCGACGGATTTTTCCAGCGCGAAGCGGCCTTCGAGCGGCCGCGACTGTTTGGAAGCCCAGGCACCGATGCGGCTGCCGCGCGGCCGGGTCGCATAATAGGCATCCGCCTCCGCATCGCTGACGACTTCGACTTCGCCGCGCAGGCGCACCTGGCGACGCAGTGACTTCCAGTGGAAGCACATGGCAGCCTTCTTCTGGCCGAGGATTTCGCGTCCCTTCTGGCTCTCGAAATTGGTGTAAAAGACAAAGCCCTGTTCGTCATATCCCTTGAGCAGGACCATGCGTAGATTGGGCATGCCATGCTCATCCACGGTCGCCAGCGCGACCGCATTCGGATCGTTGATCTCGCTGCCTTCGGCATCCTTTAGCCAAGCGCCGAACAGGCCGAACGGCTCGCTTTCCTCGGTGAAGTCACCACTTGTTAACCCGGTTGCAGCCATATTGACACAAATACTCCCAGCCTCATGAACGATGCCCGTGATTCTTGCCGGACAGGACATAAGTGGTAGTGATAGCAAAGTCGAATAGCCATACAAAGAGGTCGCGTTTGCCGGGCATTAACCTGCTCGCCATTGCCGTTGCCGGTCTTTGCGTGACCGGCTGCACCAGCAGCCTAGACCTGTTCGGTGGCGAAAAGGTGGATCGGACGATTTCCACCGGAACCGTTGCCGGCAAGGCCCGCTCCGGTACAGCCTTGTCGGACGAAATGACCGTACGCAATGCGGTGACTTCGGCCGACCTATCAAAGGTCGCAACCAGTTCCGTTCCTTGGGCGAACACCTCGACCGGCAGCGCCGGGGTCGTTTCCACCATCCGCGAAGACCGGAACCAAGGCCGTTTGTGCCGCGACTTCACGACGACCCGCCATTCCTACGAAGGCATTGCCATGTTTTCGGGCCAGGCCTGCATGACGGAAGGCGGCGACTGGCTGCTGACGGCTTTCGATCGGCAGTAGCAAGCTTTCGTTAACCCTGACGGGTGCTGCTTTCCCCTTTGTAACCACTGATTCAGGACTCGCACTTAGCGTTGAGACACGTGATCGAGTCCTTCGCCGGGGCATGACGAACCTGCGAGAGGCCGTTGAGAATCCTGTTGATATGACGGCGGCCCGATGATCGGGGCATTTGCCGCCAAAGCGTTACCGGTGGCCTCATTATGCGTGATCCCTATTCCCTTCTCGGCGTCAAGCGGAATGCCGACTCAGACGAGATCAAGGCCGCTTGGCGCTCAAAGGCCAAAAGCATTCATCCGGACCACAATCAGGACGATCCGAACGCCGGCAGCCGCTTTGCCGAAGTCGGTCAGGCCTATGAACTGCTGAAGGATCCGGATCGCCGCAAGCGTTACGATCGAGCGGCCGAGATGCACCAGACGATCGCCCAGCAGCGCGAAGCAGCCAGACAGGCGGCCGAACGCGCCAAGACAGCGCAGGCCAATGCCGAGAAAGTCATGGAAGAATTGGCTCGCGCCAAGGCGCAGCGCGCCCAAGCCAATGCGCAAGCTCAGTCCAATGCCCAGGCCCAGGCCAATGCCCAGGCGCAGGCCCAGGCAACAGAAGGGCAAGCGCGAGCAAACGGGCCATCCGCACAGGCGGGCGAAAGCCCCGAGGACATGGTCGAGCGCATCTTCGGCACTGGCACCGATGCTGCTCCACCGGAAAATCCGCAGCCGCGCAGTGGGGAACCGGGCCCTGCGGGCCCGACTGCCGCAACAGAAGCCGGGGAGCGCGGAGAGACTGCGGGCGACATCAAGCCGACACTGCCGCTGCTGGCGGTGGATCTTATTGCAGGTTTGGTCCGCCGGATCCGCGGCACGGCACCGGTGATGGAAAAGGCGCCGGACCTTTCGGTGGATGTAACCGTGACGATCGGCGAACTGCTCAAGCAGAGCTGGGTAGCCGTTCATCTTTCCGACGAGCGCGACGTTCGTTTCCCGCTTGAGCGGGGCATGACGGATGGGCATGTGGCGCGGCTCAAGGGCCAGGGCCTCAAGCTTCCGAACATGAAGCAGGGCGACCTGCTGGTGACCGTCAAGCTTGCCAAGGACCCCAATTTCCGGGTCGAAGGATACGACATCCACGCGGTTCTGCCGATTTCGCTTGAAGACGCGGTCCTTGGCACCGAAGTATCGGTCGAGACGCCGGAGGGACCGCGCACCGTGGCAGTGGCTCCCTGGTCCGGCTCGGATCAGGTGGTGCGGGTCGAGGAACTGGGGCTGATGGACGAGACCGGCCGCCGTGGCGATTTGGTGGCCGAGCTCAGGATCGTGCTTTGGGAAAAGCCAGACGAGAAAGTGACCGACTTGATGCGCCACATGCGCCATGGCCTTTATCTCTGATTGCAGAAACCAGCGCTGTCAAACTTGCGCGTCTAAGGGTCGGCTGAGCACCCTTTGTTACGCGCACTTACACGAGATGATCCGTGCCAGCTTGAACCCTTGGTCCGCCTATGCGATAGGCAACCTCTATCCAGCGTGTCAGGGGACAAAGAATGGTACAGGCTTCCGGCCTCATGGCAGGCAAACGTGGTGTCATCATGGGTGTCGCCAACAACCGCTCGATCGCATGGGGCATTGCCAAGGCCATTCACAACCAAGGGGGCGAAGTCGCCCTCACCTATCAGGGTGACGCGCTGAAGAAGCGGGTCGAGCCGCTTGCCGCCGAGATCGGTGCGTCGATGGCTGGTCATTGCGACGTTTCCGACGAAGCCACCGTAGATGCCGTCTTCGAAAACATCGAAAAGCAGTGGGGCAAGATCGACTTCCTCGTCCACGCCATCGGCTTTTCCGACAAGGACGAACTAACCGGCCGTTATGTCGACACCACGGCGGACAATTTCGACAAAACGATGCGGATTTCCGTCTACTCCTTCACTTCGGTCGCCCGGCGGGCCGAGAAGCTGATGACCGACGGCGGCTCCATGCTGACGCTCACTTACTATGGTGCCGAAAAGGTCATGCCGAACTATAATGTTATGGGCGTTGCCAAGGCCGCACTTGAAGCCAGCGTCAAATATCTTGCCGTTGACCTCGGCCCGAAGAACATCCGCGTCAATGCCATATCGGCAGGCCCGATCAAGACATTGGCCGCATCCGGCATCGGCGACTTTCGCTATATCCTCAAGTGGAACGAGTATAACGCCCCGTTGCGCCGCACCGTGACCATCGAGGAAGTCGGCGATGTCGGGCTCTACATGCTGTCCGACCTGTCGCGCTCCGTCACCGGCGAAGTGCACCACGCCGACAGCGGCTACCATGTAGTCGGCATGAAGGCGGTGGATGCTCCCGACATTTCAGTCGTCAAGGATTGAAGCAGCATAAGGCGGATCCAGTGCAGCTCTATGTGATCCGTCACGGCCAGACCGACTGGAACGCGGAGCGTCGACTACAGGGGCAGAAGGACATTCCGCTGAACGATGTCGGGCGCGCCCAGGCAAGCCAGAATGGCGAAACCTTGAAGAGCATGCTGGGCAAGGCGGAGCGATTTGCGTTTGTCGCCAGCCCCCTGTCGCGTACACGCGAAACAATGGAAAGGCTGCGGCAGGCGATGGGCCTGGATCCGCTTGGCTACCGAACCGACGAACGGTTGAGAGAACTCTCGTTCGGCGACTGGGAAGGGCATACGCTGAAGGAGGTGCGACAGATCGCGCCGGAAAAACTGCTGGCCCGCGATGCCGACAAGTGGAGCTTTATTCCCCCGGGACTGGCCGCCGAAAGCTACGAGATCCTCTGCTGGCGTGTGGGGGCATGGCTGCAGTCACTCGAAGGTCCGACCGTCAGCGTCAGCCATGGCGGGGTCATACGCTCACTTTTCCGGTTGATCGGTGGAGTGGACGAAGCCGAAGCCGCCGGGCTGCCGATCCCTCAGGACCGCATTCTCGTTGTCGATGTCGGCGCCGGCCGGATGGACTGGGTCTGATCGCCCCTGCCCCGCGATCTGTGCCTAAATCCGCCTCGTGCTATTGAACGATTTCCAGATCGTCGACGATCCGGTTGCCGTCCACAACGGTGAAGAAGATCAGAACCTTGACGCCCGCCTTGAGCCCCTGGAAGTTGAACTCCTCCGGCACTTTGTAGGTCTTGCCGTCATCGAGCGTCAGGATGAGCGACTTGACGTCTATGGCCTTGATGGTCGCCTCCACGTCGGCACTCTGTGCCCATGTGTTGAGGGGCGAGAATATGCTCGCGGTCGCAAGCAACGCAGCGATCAGAATACGCATGGTCTAAGCCCTTGAAGAGGTCGGTGATGTCCTGTTTCGGGGCAAAGATAGCCTGTCGAATGTGGCGAAATTTGCCCGCCACCATGACATTTTCGGCACGACTAATGGCTTGATTGTTAACCATCTTCAAGCGTTCGGCGCGGCTTGACTAGGCGATTCACCATATAGATTTTCTGTTAGCCAAGTATTATCCAACAAGTTTTCCCCATTAACATCATGGGGTCTGCTGAAAGTGGAAATTAACTTGCATCCAATAGGAATTGTTCGGCGTCACAGGAGTTAACGGGAAAAGGTATCTGTATTGAGTGTCTGGCTTCCGTTCTCAAAATTTACGCGTCTGAGCAAGGCCGACGCCCCCGCGTTGGTGGCAGCAGTCATCTGTCTGGCAATTGTCGCGACCGGCTTCGTGCTCGACCGAAGGAATACGGAAGCGGCTCGCAATGAACTGAAGGCGGCAACGGAAAGTACGGGCGGCTTCCTGTCGCGGCGGCTGACGATGCGGGCCGAACGGGACTTCCTCACCGGGGAATATCTGGCCCATACGCTGTCCGGCGACACCGGCTTCACAGCCGAACGCCTGAAAGGCCCCGTTGACGAGGTGCTGAGAGACAATCCCCATGTCTCTCTGGTGGCGCTTGCGCCCAAGTTCGAGCTCGGCGCGACATTCACCCGCAAAGGTCTGTCCCGTGATTCCGTTGAGACCACGGAGGACGGTATCCGGATGTCTCACCTAGCCACCGATCTCAAGACCGTCGACGGCCGCAACCGGGTCTCGATCCTCAGCGGCTCACAGGAAGGTCACCTCACCCTGGTTATCCCTGTTTGGCCCGAAGGTGAAAGAAGCAACCTTGCTTCGGGCGCGCTTGCCCTCGTCGTCAACGAAAAGGCAATGTTGGAAGCCTCCGGTGTCTCTTTCTCCGGAAATTCCCCGGCCAAAGCCGGCCAGATCAGTCTCGACTGGCTGGCAATCGCAATACGCGATGCCGACAAGCCCGATCATCTGGCCTTTTTCGGGGATGACAGAGTCGAGGACATGTCGCCCATGAGCTGGACCCTGCCGATCAAAGGGGCAAATTGGCGCCTCCTGATCGCACCGCGTTCCGGCTGGGACATCATGGCACCTAACCGGCTGCATTTCCGCATGGCACTCCTGCTCGGTGGCCTGGCGATCATCATCCCGGTCCTCATCACCAGTTCCCTGGTCGGTGAACGCAACCGCAATATCGCAGCCCTCAAGGCCCGCGAAACCAATCTCCTGGAGCTTTCAAAGCGCTTTAATCTCGCCATGGAAGCGTCCAATATCGGCATATGGGAGGTAACCCAGGGTGGCGACCATCTTTTCTGGGATTCGCGTGCGGCCGGACTTCACGGCCAGCCAGTGGGCGGAACGGCAAGCCGGCTGAACGACTGGCTGGATTGTGTTCTGCCCGAAGATCGTGCTGCGGCCGAAGCTCATTTCTTCAACTGCACCTGCACCGACAGCCCCTGTTCTGAGGTTTACCGTGTCAGACTGGCGGATGGCAGCCTTCGTTATCTTCGGTCGGCGGGTGCCAATTACAAGAACGAGGCCGGCAGTCGCCGCACGACTGGCATCGTCTGGGACGTGACCGGCGACGTGATGATGACGCAGACGCTGCGCGACGCCAAGGAAAACACCGATATCAAAAATGCCGAGCTGGAGCTTGCGCTGGACGAGCTCTCGCAGCGGGAGCAGGAGCTCGAACTGCTTTCCAACAAGCTTGACCTCGCTTTGGCTTCCTACGGCTGCGGCATCTGGGAATTCAACCCTGCCACAGGTCTTGAGACCTGGGACGAGCGCATGTGCCAGCTTTACGGCATTCCCTATACCGATGGGCGAATGGAGCAGAGGACGTGGCTGGACCTCATGCTGCCCGAAGACCGTGAGGCGGCACTAAAGGCATCGACAACCTATATTCATGGAGAGACCGACGAGGCTCTGCTGGTGCGCGTGCCGCAAGCGGACGGCACATTGCGCTATATCCGCTCAGTCGGACAGGTTCAGACAGCACGCGACGGATCGCGCAAGCTGATCGGCATTGCCGTCGATGTGACCAAGGATGCGGTGCTCACCGCCGAACTGAAGGCAGCCAAGGATGAGGCGGACGCGAAAAACGCGGAGCTCGAACTGGCAAAGACGCGAATTGAGCACAATTCCCTGCACGATCCGCTGACCATGCTCGCCAACCGCCGCAAGCTCGATATGCAACTTGACGCGCTTTCGCGCTCGAGCCAGTCCGAGCGGCAAAAATTCTCGATCCTGCATCTGGACCTCGACCGGTTCAAGCAGATCAACGATACGCTTGGTCATGCGGCGGGCGATGCCATGCTGGTGCATGCATCGCGCATCCTGGCCCGCAATGTCCGTGGCATGGATCTAGTGGCGCGGATTGGCGGAGACGAGTTTGTCATCGTCGCGACCGGCAGTTCCAGCGCCGAGGAGATGGCACAGCTGTCGCAGCGGATCATCGGCGAATTCCACCAGCCAATCGATTTCGAAGGCTTTTCCTGCCGCTGCGGCGTTTCGATCGGCATAGCCCAGGCGAGCGGCATGAACATCGACGCTCGGCGGGTGCTGGTCAATGCCGATATCGCGCTCTATCGGGCAAAAGGTCTCGGCCGAAGCCGCTACGAATTCTTCACCCAGAACCTGCAGGCGGAGATCATCAACCACAAGCGTACCGCCGACGAAGTACTCGCCGGCATCGACAATAACGAATTCACCACCTGGTACCAGCCGCAATTCTGCGCCCGGACCAACGAGATTTCCGGCGTTGAGGCGCTGATCCGCTGGAACCATCCGCATCATGGCGTGCTTGCGCCTGGGCGGTTCCTGAAGATTGCCGAAGATCTCAATGTGTCTGCGGTCCTCGATCAGATCGTTCTGGAAACTGTCTTGAAAGACAAGCTCCGCTGGCTGGCGGGCGGCTTGAAAGTGCCGAAAGTCTCCGTCAACGTTTCGTCGAAGCGACTGCATGACGATGGGCTGATCGATACGCTGACCCGGCTGAACATCCCTACTGGCGAAATTTCATTTGAATTGGTGGAATCGATCTTCCTGGACGAAAGTGAAGATTCCGCGGCAAGCAATCTCGACCGCATCAAGGCTCTTGGCATCGATATCGAAATCGATGACTTCGGCACAGGCCATACATCGATCGTGTCGCTGCTGAAGCTCAAGCCGAAGCGCCTGAAGATCGACCGGCAACTGGTTATGCCGATCACCAAGTCACCGCAGGAACGCGCGCTGGTCCGCTCGATCATCGAGATTGCCCGTTCGCTCGGCGTCGAAACGGTAGCGGAAGGCGTGGAAACCATGCAGCACGCCGACCTTTTGCGGGAACTGGGATGCGACCACCTGCAGGGCTATGCCTTTGCACGGCCGTTGACCTTTGGCGACTTCCACGCGGCCGCCCGCGGCGGCTGGCAAAGGATCGCAGCCTGACGACCGCAGTGTTCACCAGGGCGACTGGTGCAGGCTGCAAGAAGGACTTGTCGCCCGGCAGCCTTTTCCATATGACAACCGCGTCAGAAGTTGCCGGAGACCTCCTCCGCCAAAGCCGGTCGGTTTTCGATGTCGCATAATACCTTCGGTCACCTTTTCCGCGTCACCACCTGGGGCGAAAGCCATGGGCCGGCCCTCGGCTGCGTCGTGGATGGCTGCCCTCCGGGCATCCGCTTCACCCATGCGGAAATCCAGGCTTTGATGGACAAGCGCAAGCCGGGCCAGTCGCGCTTCGTCACTCAGCGTCGCGAAGACGACGTCGTCAAGCTTCTATCCGGGGTAATGACGGACGAGGACGGCGAGACGATGATCTCCACCGGCACGCCAATCTCCATGCTGATCGAAAATACCGACCAGCGTTCCAAGGATTACGGCGAGATCGCCCGCAGCTATCGTCCCGGCCACGCAGATTATGCCTATGACGTCAAATACGGGATCCGCGACTATCGCGGCGGCGGCCGGTCCTCGGCTCGGGAAACGGCGGCCCGCGTCGCAGCCGGTGCGCTGGCGCGCAAGGTCGTGCCGGGCCTGAAGGTTCGCGGCGCGCTGATCCAGATCGGTAAGCACAAGATCAACCGCGCGAACTGGGATTGGGACCAGGTCGATCAGAACCCATTCTTCTGCCCGGATGCGGCCATGGTTCCCGTCTGGGAAGACTATCTCGACCAGATCCGTAAGGCGGGCTCGTCCATCGGCGCCGTGGTGGAAGTGGTCGCCGAAGGCGTTCCGGCCGGCATCGGTGCGCCCATCTACGCCAAGCTTGACCAGGATATTGCGTCTCTGCTGATGTCGATCAATGCCGTCAAGGGCGTCGAGATCGGCGACGGCTTCGCATCGGCAGAGCTTTCCGGCGAGGAAAATGCCGACGAGATGCGCATGGGCAATGACGGCAAGCCGATCTTCCTGTCCAACCATTCGGGCGGGATTCTCGGCGGGATCGCGACCGGTGAGCCTGTGGTTGCGCGTTTCGCTATCAAGCCGACCTCGTCCATCCTCAGCGAAAGGCAGTCGATCGATGCAGACGGACGCAATGTCGATGTCCGCACCAAGGGCCGTCATGACCCCTGCGTCGGCATCCGCGCTGTTCCGATCGGTGAAGCCATGATCGCCTGCGCGATTGCTGACCACTATCTTCGCGACCGAGCCCAGACCGGCGGCCGTTCTTAAGGATTGCTCCCCATGCCCTATGACCAGAAGCGCATTGTTGAAGCCCTGCGTGCTTTCGAAGCTGGCGAAATCGTTGTCGTCACCGATGACGACGATCGTGAAAACGAGGGCGACCTGATCGTCGCCGCCGTGCACTGCACGCCGGAAAAGATGGCCTTTATCGTGCGCCACACATCCGGCATCGTTTGCGCACCCATGCCACGCGAGGAAGCCAAGCGCCTCAATCTTAACGCCATGGTGGCGGAAAACGACAGCGCCCATACGACGGCCTTCACCGTCAGCGTCGATTTCAAGCACGGGACGACAACGGGCATTTCCGCTGACGACCGGACGCTTACCGTGAGAAACCTAGCCAATCCCAATGTCGGCGCCACCGATTTTGTGCGTCCGGGCCATATCTTTCCGCTGATCTCACGCGAAGGCGGGGTGCTGATGCGCTCGGGCCATACGGAAGCCGCTGTCGATCTGTGCAAGCTGGCAAACCTGCCGCTGATCGGGGTCATCTCCGAACTCGTCAACGACGACGGAACCGTGATGCGCGGGCAGCAAGTCGCCGAATTTGCGGTCAAGCACGAACTGAAGCAATTGTCAGTTGCCGATCTGATCGCCTATCGGCAGCGCAAGGAAACCCTCATCGAACTGCAATCCAGCTTTGACGTGCAAACGCCCCATGGAAAGGCCAAGGCGCACGCTTATTCGCTACCCTGGGATCCAATGCAGCACGTGGCGGTCATCTTCGGCGATATCCGCGACGGCGTCGATATCCCGGTCCGCCTGCATCTGGAAAACGTGGCGCAGGACGTATTCGGCGTCGATCGTGCGATTGAGCGCTACATGGCGAAGATCGCAGAAGAAGGCCGCGGGGTGATCATCTATTTGCGGGAAGGGTCCGTTGGGGTCGGCCAGACCGAAACTGGCCGTAAAGTGCGCCAGGGTCAGGAAGCCCATGCGGAAGCCAAGGTGCGGGAAAGCGAGTGGCTCGAAATCGGCCTTGGCGCCCAGATTTTGAAAGATCTCAGCGTCAGTTCCATCAAGCTTCTGACGCGTAGCGAGCGGCATTACGTCGGCCTTGAAGGCTTCGGCATCAAGATCGCCCAAACGGTGATCTGCTAGGAGTTTCTCCTCGGTTGCAAACCGGAGCTGACCTCATCTTCTGCCTCTGAAAGCGGAACCTTCGTTCAAACCGCCGGTTGATACGGCTCGGCACGAACGAGGAGTGGCATGTGAACCGAAGCGTCCAGATTATCCCGCCAAGCCTGGATTCAAGCCGCCCGGCCAGCAGCCTTACCGTTGAACCGCTCTTCTTCGGGTCAAGCGACTGGGTGCCCAACAATAGCAAGCTGCCAGTACTCATTTACCGGCATGCTCTCGAACACGAACCGGATGCGGCCCGCCAGTTCGAGGCCAGCTTCGGCCGCCATGGCTGGCAAGGCATCTGGCGCGACGGCGTATTCGATTATCATCATTATCATACCGGCGCCCATGAAGTGCTGGGCATTGCGGCCGGTCGCGGCCGGCTGATGCTCGGAGGCCCTTCCGGCCAGGAGATCAGCGTCAATGCTGGAGACTGCCTCGTGCTTCCCGCCGGAACCGGCCACATGCGCATCGATGCCAGCCGCGATTTTCTGGTGATCGGCGCTTATCCGCCCGGACAGGAAGCGGACATTTGCACGACGGCCCCCAGCGAAGCGCAACGAGCAAAAATCGAGGCGCTGGCCCGCCCGCGGACCGATCCACTCGAAGGTGCGGGCGGCTCTCTGCCGCGCTTCTGGAACGGCTGAAGGCCGCACTGCGGCTACACCTATTCATTGCAATCACTTAGATTGACCGGAACCACGGGCATGGCCCAGCAGTTAGATGCGAAACTCTACGGCAAGGTGAAACGATGAACACGCGCCCCCAGTTCGACACGCGGACTTCGCTCTCTCAAGTGCCGCCACAGATCTATTATGTGCACCCCTTGATGCTGAGGGGGATAGAGGCCTGGCGGGAGGTTTTCGCCCACGCAAAGGATCTCGGCTTCGATACTGTGCTCAGCGCGCCGCTGTTTGAGCGCGGGCACAATGCGAGCGTTTTCGTAACGGCAAATTTTGATCAACTCGACCCGGAACTCGGCCTTGGGCAAAGCCTTGAGGACGGCATCCGCACGCTGATGGAAGCGGCCCGCGAAAACGGTATCAAGCTGATGCTCGATCTTGTGATAGACAAGGTTGCTGCCGGCGCGGAACGGAACGGGCCGGCCGTCGCAGATCCGCGCGCGGCGCCGCTCGAAAGCTGCAGTCGGCGCATCGACTTCATGCACGAGACCCACCATATAGAGGCCTGGCGGGAGCGCATCAGCCGACTTACGGCGCTTGGCATTGCCGGTTTCCGCTGCCTCGGCATCGGTCGCCTCGCCGCTGAAGCCTGGTACGATCTCATCGCCGCGACCCGCAGCTCTGCGTCCGACACGGTATTTCTCGCCTGGACACCCGGCACAACATTCGAGGACCGCAGGGCGATTGAAGGCGCAGGCTTTGACGGAAGCTTTTCCTCGCTTGCCTGGTGGAACCTTGAAGAACGCTGGATCATGGATGAATACCAGGTTCAGCGGGAGATCGGCTATCAGGTTACCTTCCCCGAAGCGCCATTTGCCAAGCGCTTGGCGCATGGCACGGAAAGCTGTGAGGTGCTGCAGCGCAAGGCGGTGCGGGCCTTGAAACTCGCGTCCACCTTTGCCAGCGGCCTGATGGTGCCAATGGGCTTCGAATTTGGAGCAACCACCCCGCTCGATCCGCTGCATGGCGACGGGCTGGGGCTGCGTGGCCTGCGCGAGCAGGGTTCCTTCGACCTGTCTGCCGATATCCGGCAGATCAATGCAGCCACCAACAAAACCACGGCGGGTTTCGCCCGCCAGCCGCTAAGGGTCATATCAACCAGTCAGACCCCTGCTGTGGCCCTGTTGCAGACGGACAAGGCGGATATTCGCGTTTCGGAGAAGGTACGGATCGTCGTTCTGAACCGTGACCTTCGCCGCGCCGTTGCTGCACCCTTCAACGTGCTGCGCGAAGCGGCTTCGCCTTTCTTGCCTTTGACTGCAATTGACGGCGAGGGCGAAGTTTTTGACGCTCAGTTGAAGCTGAAGCCCGGCGAACTCCGCATCTTCGAGGGCCGCGCCTCATCGCCGATTGTCAACGCAATTTCGGTCGGGACCGCCGAGGAAGCTGCAGCATCGCCGCGGCTTGCGATCGAGAAGATCACGCCTTCGGTGGATGACGGCCGGTTCCCGGTCAAACGCGTCGTCGGCGAAACCGTCAAGGTTGAGGCTGATATCTTCGGCGACGGCCATGATCCGCTCTCGGCAGTCCTGCTGTGGCGGGCCGCTGACGAGGCGGAATGGACCGAAGTGCCAATGCAGTTGATCTCCAACGATCGCTGGAATACGGAATTCACGCTGAAGCGCATGGGCCGCCATGAATTTGCGATCGAGGCCTGGCGCAATCCCTACCAGATCTTCCGTTACGAACTGACCAAGAAGCACGAAGCCCGGCTCGACCTTCGCCTGGAAATCCAGGAAGGGATTAATCTGGTGCTCGATGCGCTCGAGCATGCAGCAGGCGACATCAAGACCCGCCTTCAGACCCTGTTCGACACGTTGACGGCGGCTCAGGATCCACAGCGTACTGAAATTCTGCTGGCCAGCGAGACCGCCGAACTGATGGCGCTGGCGGACCGGCGGCCCCACCGCCTGCGCTCACAGTCAATTCTGGTGGATGCCGAACGTTCTGCCGCCACCTTCGCCAGCTGGTATTGTGTGTTTCCGCGCTCGCAGAGCGGCGACCCGCACCGCCACGGCACCTTCGACGACGTCATCACGCAGCTTCCTCGGGTAGCCGAGATGGGCTTCGACGTTCTCTACTTCACACCCATTCACCCGATCGGCCTGAAGAACCGCAAGGGCAAGAACAACAGCCTGCATGCAGCGCCCGAGGATCCCGGGAGCCCTTACGCGATAGGTTCAGAAGCTGGCGGCCATGACGCCATTCATCCCGAACTCGGCACACTCGACGATTTCCGTCGACTGGTGGATGCGGCCAAGGATCACGGACTGGAGATTGCGCTCGACTTGGCTATTCAGGCGTCGCCCGACCATCCTTGGTTGAAGCAGCATCCGGGCTGGTTCGACTGGCGCCCGGACGGCACCATCCGTTATGCCGAAAATCCGCCGAAGAAATACGAAGACATCGTCAACGTGGACTTCTACGCCAAGGACGCAATCCCGTCGCTGTGGGTGGAACTGCGCGACATTGTCCAGAAATGGGTTGACAATGGCGTCAAGCTGTTCCGGGTCGACAACCCGCATACCAAGCCGTTTCCGTTCTGGGAGTGGCTGATCGCTGACATACGATCGCGCCATCCCGAGGTTGCCTTCCTCTCGGAAGCCTTTACCAAGCCGAAGGTCATGTACCGACTGGCTAAGGTCGGTTTCTCGCAGTCTTATACCTATTTCACCTGGCGCAATGCCAAGTGGGAACTCGAGGAATATATGCGCGAGATCACCACGGAAGAGCCGAAGGAGTTCTTCCGTCCGCATTTCTTCGTCAACACCCATGACATCAACCCGGACTTCCTGCAAAACGCGCCGCGTCCCGCCTACCTCATCCGGGCAGCACTTGCCGCGACTCTGTCTGGCCTTTGGGGCGTCTACAACGGGTTCGAGCTCTGCGAGGGCCGGCCGGATGCCAAGCGCAAGGAATATGCGGATTCCGAGAAGTATGAGATCCGCGCCTGGGACCACGATCGCCCCGGCAATATCAAGGGTGAGATCGGGCTGCTCAACCGGATCCGGCGGGAAAACCCGGCTCTGCATTCACATCTCGGGCTTCAGCTTCTGACCGCCTGGAACGACAATGTCATGTTCTTCGAGAAGTCGAATCCGGGACGCGAAAACGCCCTGCTGATCGCCATCAGCCTCGATCCCTACAATGCCCAAGAGGCGGATGTGGAAATACCGCTTTGGTCATGGAACCTCCCCGACAATGGCGCGCTTGATGTCGAAGATCTTGTTACCGGCAACCGATTTACCTTGTCCGGAAAGACACAAAGAATCAGGCTCGATCCACAGAACGGCCTGCCGTTCGCAATCTGGCGTGTCCGATAAGGGAGGAAGAAGACTATGGATATGGTGACCACCGGCCGCAGCCAGGTTCAGGGACAGGCCTCTTTCCAGGATTCCGATCCCCTCTGGTACAAGGATGCTGTAATCTACCAGCTTCACATCAAGTCCTTCCACGATGCCAATGGTGACGGCATAGGCGACTTCAAGGGGCTGCACGAGAAGCTGGATTATATCGCGTCTCTCGGCGCCAACACGATATGGCTCCTGCCTTTCTTCCCGTCTCCGCGTCGCGATGATGGATATGATATTGCCGACTATACCAACGTCAGCCCCGACTACGGCACGATGGAAGAGTTCCGCAGCTTCGTGGACGCAGCCCACCAGCGCGGCTTGAGGGTAATCATCGAACTGGTCATCAACCACACATCCGACCAGCATCCCTGGTTCCAGCGCGCCCGGCATGCGCCGGCCGGCTCTCCTGAGCGCGACTTCTATGTCTGGTCCGACAGCGATCAGAAATTTCCTGAAACTCGGATCATCTTTCTCGATACGGAAAAGTCGAACTGGACCTGGGATCCTGTGGCTGGCAGCTATTACTGGCACCGCTTCTATTCCCACCAGCCGGACCTCAACTTCGACAATCCGGCCGTGCTGGACGAATTGCTGGAAGTCATGCGCTTCTGGGCCGATACCGGCGTCGACGGTTTCCGGCTCGACGCCATCCCCTATCTGGTGGAGCGCGAAGGCACCAACAATGAGAACCTCCCGGAAACGCACGATATCCTCAAGAAGATCCGCGCGTCTCTCGATACCAGCCACCCGGGCAAGATGCTTCTCGCCGAGGCCAACCAGTGGCCGGAGGATACGAGCGAATATTTCGGCGACGGCGACGAATGCAATATGGCATTCCACTTCCCGCTGATGCCGCGCATGTACATGGCAATTGCCAAAGAAGACCGTTTTCCGATTACCGACATCATGCGCCAGACGCCGGAGATTCCAGAAAACTGCCAATGGGCCATCTTCCTGCGCAACCATGACGAGCTGACGCTCGAAATGGTGACCGACGAAGAGCGCGACTACCTTTGGAACACTTATGCTGCGGACCGGCGTGCGCGTATCAATCTCGGTATTCGCCGGCGCCTTGCGCCGCTGATGGAGCGCGACCGCCGGCGCATCGAATTGATGAACGCGCTGCTTCTCTCCATGCCCGGCACCCCGGTTCTCTACTATGGCGACGAAATCGGCATGGGCGACAACATCTATCTCGGCGACCGGGACGGTGTCCGCACGCCCATGCAGTGGTCCCCGGACCGCAATGCTGGCTTCTCCAAGGCTGATCCTGCAAGATTGGTTCTGCCGCCGGTCATGGATCCGCTCTACGGCTACCAGGCTGTCAACGTGGAAGCGCAGAGCGACGATGCTCACTCGCTTCTCAACTGGACCCGGCGAATGCTGGCGCTACGCAACAAGCACAATGCCTTTGGCCGAGGCTCACAACGCTTCCTCACGCCTGGCAACCGCAAGATCCTTTGCTACCTGCGCGAATATGAAGGCGAAACGATCCTGTGCGTCGCAAACCTGTCGCGGCTGCCGCAGGCGGTCGAGCTGGATCTTTCCAAGTTCGAGGGCCGGGTGCCGATCGAGCTCACCGGCATGTCGCCCTTCCCGCCGATCGGACAGCTGACCTATCTGTTGACCCTGCCGCCCTACGGCTTCTTCTGGTTCCAGCTGATGGCGGAATCGGACGGACCGGCCTGGCGGACGGAACCGCCCGAGCAGATGCAGGACATGGGGACCATGGTCGTGCGGCGCGATCTTCAGGAACTGGTGGATCAGCCACGGCTCGCCAATACGCTGTCGAACGAGATCCTGCCAACCTATCTCGGCAAGCGCCGCTGGTTCGGAGCCAAGGGGTCGGCGCTCAATTCCGCCCGTCTGGTTTCGGCAACCCCGATTGCATTTGCCCATAATATACTTCTGGGCGAGCTGGAAGTGGATGTGGGTGGCAAGCTCGATACCTACCTGCTGCCGCTGGCGATTTCGTGGGACGAAACCCAGCCTACCGCGCTCGCCCAGCAGCTGGCCCTGGCCCGTATCCGGCAGGGCCGCCGCGTCGGCTTCCTCACCGATGGCTTTGCCATGGAGGGCCTTGCCCGCGGCGTCATCCGCGGCCTGTGCGAACGTTCTGTGATTTCCGGTCGTGCCGGAACGCTGGAATTCATCGGCACCGACAAGCTAGACTGCATGACGCTCAACGACGACATGCATGTCCACTGGCTGTCCGCCGAGCAATCCAACAGCTCGCTGATCCTTGGCGATCTGGCCATGGTGAAGCTCATCCGCCACATTTTCCCGGGCATCCATCCGGAAGTGGAGATGACCCGCTACCTGACCAATGTCGGCTACAAAAACACGGCTCAGCTCCTGGGCGAAGTTGCCCGCACCGCTCCGGACGGCAACCGCTATACTTTGGTCATCGTTCAGGGCGCTATCCGCAACCAGGGCGACGCCTGGAACTGGATGCTCAGCAATCTTCGCCGCTCGATCGACGAGATCGCCGTGACCGATCTCGATACCGAGGCGGCTGACGAACATTTCAAGCCTCTCGTCGAGTTTGCGGCAACCATCGGCAAGCGGCTGGGCGAACTGCATGTGGCACTCGCGCAACCAACCGAGGACGAAGACTTCAAGCCTGTGCGTGCCGGTGCAGGCGATGTCGATAAATGGGTGGGTGCCGTCAAGGAACAGATCTCATCCAGCCTTGGCATGCTCGAAAGCATGGCAGGCGAGCTGGAGGGCGAGCCAGGAAATCAGGCCAAGGAACTGCTCGACAAGCAGGAGCAATTGCTGAGCCTCGCTGATCATTTCGCCCGTGCGGCCGAAGACACATTGATGACACGCAACCACGGCGACTTCCACCTCGGGCAGATCCTGGTGGCCGAAAGCGATGCCTATATCATCGATTTCGAAGGCGAGCCGGCCCGCGACCTTGCGGAGCGGCGTGCCAAGACCAACCCGTTGCGCGATGTCGCCGGCCTGTTGCGGTCGCTGAGCTATCTCGCCGCCTCGGCCGATCTCGACCGCGACGTGATCAGCGAAGTGGACGATGCGCGCCACAAGCAGTTGATCCAGCGCTTCATCGACATGGCGGAACCGGCCTTCCTGCAAGCCTATTTCGACGCGACGCAAGGGTCGGAAGAACTGCGCATCGCTGATGAGGCGCGCAGCAAGATCCTCGACCTTTTCCTTCTGGAAAAAGCCGCCTACGAAATCGCCTACGAAGTGCGCAACCGTCCGCAATGGCTTCCTCTTCCGCTTGCCGGCTTCTCGGCGATCGCATCACGACTTCTGGAGAATGTGTCATGAGATACGAGCGCACCGATTTGATGACCGGTACGGTCCAGGAAGGCTTACAGGCCTTGGTCGACGGCCGGCACGGTGATCCCTTTTCCATCCTTGGGCGTCACCAATACGGCGAGCTTATAGTGGTGCGAGCCCTTTTGCCCGGCGCCCTGACCGTGGAAGTAATAGAAGCCGAGACAGGCAAGGTTCTGGCTGAACTGGAGCCCATTCATGAAGGCGGCCTGTTTGCGGGCCTCACCGGGAGCATGGCACCCTATCGCTTCAGGATCCATTGGCCCGATGCGGTCCAGGAAATGGAGGATCCCTATTCCTTCGGCATGCTGCTCGGCGATCTCGACCTGCACCTGATCGGCCAAGGCACCCATTACGATCTCGGACGCACGCTTGGCGCCATTCCAGTGGAACAGGATGGCGTGCAGGGGGTCCGCTTCGCAGTATGGGCGCCGAATGCGCGGCGCGTGTCGGTGGTCGGCGATTTCTGCGCCTGGGACGGGCGGCGCTACCCGATGCGGCTTCGGCCCCAGGCTGGCATATGGGAATTGTTTATCCCGCGGCTGACGCATGGCGAGCGGTACAAGTTCGAGATCATCGATGCTCACGGCAACCTGCTTCCGCAAAAGGCAGATCCGGTTGCGCGTGCCAGCGAGGCTGCACCCTCGACAGCATCGATCATCGCCTCTTCGAAGCCCTTCCGGTGGAGCGACGAGGAATGGATGCGCGCCAAACGGGCCGACCGCTCCGGCGAAGCTGCCATCTCGGTCTATGAAGTTCACCTCGGGTCCTGGATCCGCGTTCCGGAAGAAGACAATCGGTCGCTCGACTGGGTGGAACTCAGCCAGCGGCTGGTGCCCTATGTCAAGGAACTGGGTTTCACCCATATCGAAATGCTGCCGATCATGGAGCATCCCTTTGGTGGCTCCTGGGGCTATCAGCCGCTCGGCCTCTTTGCACCGACCGGCCGCTACGGCACGCCCGAGGATTTCGCCTATTTCATCGACCGCTGCCATGCCGCGGGCATCGGCGTCATCCTTGACTGGGTGCCGGCGCATTTTCCGACCGATGTTTGGGGCCTTGCCAATTTCGACGGAACGGCCCTCTACGAACATGCGGATCCGCGCGAAGGCTTCCACAAGGACTGGAACACGCTGATCTACAATCTCGGACGCAACGAGGTGAAAGGCTTCCTGATCGCCAGCGCGCTGGAATGGCTGGAGCATTACCATGTGGATGCTCTGCGCGTCGATGCGGTGGCCTCCATGCTCTACCGCGACTATAGCCGCGATGCAGGCGAATGGATCCCCAACAAGTATGGCGGTCGCGAAAACCTCGAATCCGTCGAGTTCTTCAAGCACCTGAACAGCATCGTCCATGAGCGCTGCCCGCATGCCTTTACCGTGGCGGAGGAATCCACCGCGTGGCCGGGCGTTACCAAGCCGCCGGAAGAGGGCGGCCTAGGCTTCGACTTTAAGTGGAATATGGGATGGATGCACGACACCCTGCACTACATCGAGGACGACCCGATCTACCGGAAATACCATCATGGCGGCATGACCTTCGGTATGGTCTACGCCTACTCAGAGCGGTTCATGCTGCCGATCAGCCATGACGAGGTGGTACACGGCAAGGGCTCGCTTTTCGGCAAGATGCCGGGCGACCACTGGCAGAAAATGGCCAATCTGCGGGCCTATTTCGGATTTATGTGGGGCCATCCGGGCAAGAAGCTCCTGTTCATGGGCTGCGAACTGGGCCAGGAAACGGAATGGAACCACGACGGCTCAATCGTTTGGGACCTGCTCGACCAGCCCGACCATGCAGGCGTGCAGCGATTAATCGGCGACCTGAACAAGCTTTATGTCCAGGAGCCTGCCCTGCAGTTCAGCGATCTGCACCCGGAAGGCTTTGAATGGGCGGTGTCCGACGACGCCGAAAATTGCGTCTACGGCATGCTCCGCAGCGCTCAGGACCGTTCCTCGGCCATGCTGATCGCGTCCAACATGACGCCGGTGCCGCGCGAAGGTTACCGCATGGGCGTGCCTTTTGAAGGGCGCTGGGAAGTGGTCTTAAACACCGATGCCGGCATTTACGGCGGCGGCAATCTGGGTCAGAGCGAAGCCTGGACGGAACCGCATCCGGCGCATGGCAGGGCGTCATCGATCCTGCTCACCCTGCCGCCGCTTGCCACCGTCTTTTTGCGCTGGAGAGCCTAACCGGCACTAAGCACTGCGCCAGTCGCTCTGGTAGGTGATCTTGCTTACACCGGCAAAACGGCCGACCCGCAGCAATTCCGCCTCGAGCTTTTCGAGGCGGCCGGCTGACGACCGTATGCCCCTTTCGAGCCATAGCTTGCGCACCTCGAGCGTGCCCGACTTGCGGTCCGCCTTCATGTCGATACGGCCGATCATCCGATCGCCTTCGAGCAGCGGGAAGACGTAATAGCCGTATTGCCGCTTCGGCTCCGGTACGAAGACCTCGATCCGGTAGAAGAAGTTGAACAGCCGCTCGGCCCGGTCGCGGTTGCGCAGAAGAGGGTCGAAGGGGCTCAGCACCCGCACGCGTGCCGGCGGCTCGGGAAGGTCGGCAAGGGTTTGGATGAATCCGGCAAATGCGAAAGAAAGACGCGGCTTGCTGCCGTCTGCCGTTTCGATCAGCACCTCGACCAGTTCATCGCGGTGCTGCCTGACCCAATTCTTCGCCTCTTCGGGCGTAACGATATCCCAGAAGGCGGCAATTTCTCCCGAAGTGGCAAAGCCGAGTTTCTGCAAAGCGTTGCGGCAGGCCCAGTCGGTAAACTCCGCCTCGCTCACCTCCGGCTGGTAATGATGCGGCGGGATGACCCGCTCCGTCAGGTCATAAATCTTCTGGAAATTGACGCGCCCGCCAATGGCGAGCTTGCCCGTATGCCAGAAATATTCCAGCGCTGTCTTGTTCGGATGCCAGTTCCACCAGCCGCCCGACTTGTGCTCCTCCGCCTTCATGTCTCGGGACATGATCGCACCGTTCTCGCATATGTGCTGGAGGGTTTCTGCAAAAGCCGCATCGAAATCTTCGCCGTGCCATTTCTTCCAGCGTTCGGCGATGATCGGCTCGCGGCGCCGGAAGCGATGCTTCCAGTACCGGAAGAAGCGCGCCGGGATAATCGAGGCGTCGTGCGTCCAGTGTTCGAAAAGCTCGCGGTCCTTTTCCAGAAGCGCCGTCAGGTGCTCCCTCCGGTAGGTCTGGTTGCGCGAAAACAGGATCATGTTATGGGCCCGCTCGACCGTCGCGATACTGTCCACCTGAACGAAACCGAGGTCGTCGATCAGCTGCAGCAGACCAGCCTTGGTGAGGGCGCGCCCGGGCGGCAGCGAAAGCTGCTGCCTTTCCATGAATATTCTGCGGGCTTGCTCGTTGGGTATCAGAATCGCCATGGGTTACAGTAGGCGGCCCCGGTGCCGGTTTCAATGTTCACCTTCAGTTCCGAATTCCCCTCCCCGACTATCTCGTTTATAGACCGCCCGAAGACGGGGGAACAGGCTTGGATATCCGGTTCGAAGAAGCAGAAGCACGTTTCGAGAAGCGCCTGATCCTGCATCCGCTGACGCTGTCGCTGAGCGAGCGCCGGATTGGCGTGATCGGCCTCAATGGCTCCGGCAAGACGACCTTCGTACGGATGATCAACGGACTGGTGACACCGTCGAGCGGCCGGGTCAGTGTCAACGGCTTCGATACGATCAAGGATGCCGACCGGGTGCGGGCCGAAACAGGCTTCATCTTTCAGAACCCGCAAAACCAGATCATCCTGCCGATCCTCAAAGAGGATATCGCGCTCGGGCTCAAGAGCCGCAAGCTTTCCCGTGAGCTGACGGATGCCGCCGTGGAGGCGGTGCTGTCCCGCTTCGGCATCGCCCATCTTGCGGACCGGCGTGCGCATGAGCTTTCCGGCGGCGAACTGCAGCTGGCGGCGCTTGCTTCCGTTCTGGTCAGCAAGCCCGGCATCCTGATCATGGACGAGCCGACCAACCAACTGGATCTCAGGAACCGCAACCTAGTTCAGTTCACGATCGATGGGCTTGAGGAGAGCGTCATCGTCATCAGCCACGACCTCGACCTGGTGGCGGATTTCGACCGGCTCCTGCTCTTCCACCAGGGCCGGCTTGCAGCAGACGGCAATGCCTCGGATGTCATTTCCCGCTACAGGGAGATCGCCGCATGAGGACGCTTTATGTCCAGGGCGACAGCCTGCTGCACCGGCTCTCGCCGCGCCTGAAGCTCCTATTGCTTGCAGGTGCCAGCGTGGCACTGTTTGTGGTGAGTTCCCTGCCCCTGCTCGGCATCATGGCTGTCTGCAGCGCCGGTCTCTACGCGATGCTTGGCCTGTCCTTGCGGGATTCCTGGCAACGCCTGCGGCCAATCCTGCTGACCATCGTCATCGTTGCGCTGTTCACGCTGCTCGTCGACACACCCGTGCAGGCCGCTACGGTTCTCCTCAGGCTTACGAGCCTGATGCTGCTGGCGGCTGCAATCACGGCGACGACCGGAATCGGCGCCTTTATCGACGAGATCACCTGGCTTGCCCTCCCCCTGGAGCGGCTGGGTCTGATGAAGGCGTCCGATATTGGCCTGTCGGTCGGACTTGTCATCCGTTTCGTGCCGGAAGTGCTTCTTCGTTACATTTCCATTCGCGACGCCCACTATGCCCGCGGGCTGAAGCCGCGGCCGCTGACGCTTGCCGTGCCGATGATCATCCTGACCCTGCGCAGCGCCGACGAGATTGCAGCTGCGATTGACGCGCGTGGCTTGAGAGGGCAGAAGTGAGGCATCGTCACCACTAAGGAATACCAAACCATGGTCACCCGCGATCTTGTTCTGGCCGCTCTTTTCGCTGCCATCATCATCGTGCTGGGGCTTCTGCCGTCCATCATGCTGGGCTTCATTCCCGTGCCGATCACGGCGCAATCGCTGGGGGTTATGCTGGCTGGCGTTGTGCTGGGCGCCAAGCGCGGCATGATCGCGGTGCTGCTGGTGCTGTTGATTGCTGCGATCGGCATGCCGGTCCTGTCGGGCGGTCGCGGCGGCCTTGCCGTGTTTGCGGCACCGACGACCGGCTATCTAATCGGTTGGGTGGCTGCCGCCTTCGTCACCGGCTTCCTGTGCGAAAGACTCGTCAACCGGGAGCAGGCAGGCCTTGTTCAAGGCGTCAGCTTCTTCATTGCAGCGCTGATCGGCGGCGTGGTGGTGCTTTATGCATTCGGCATCACCTATTTGGCGCTTGTTACCGGCATGGGATTGTCGAAGGCGTTCCTCGGCTCGCTGGCCTTCATTCCCGGGGATGTCCTGAAGGCGGTCGTTGCGGCGCTCGCCGGTCGTGCAGTGATGGCCGGCTATCCTCTGCTGCCGCAGCGCGCCTAGTCGAGAAACTGATAAAGCCAGTCGCGCAGCTCTTCCGGCAGCGCGACTGGCTCGCGGTCCTCCGGATCGCAAGCAGCCCACACAACTTCGGCTTCCGCCACCGCCTCGGCTCCACGGGTCATGCGCACGAGAAAACCGGCCGTCTTGCCGCCGATCTTGCTGACGCCCACCTCCATGCGCACCAGATCACCGAGCTTCAAGGGCTTGTGAAAGCTGCAGGTGACCTTGCAGACCGCGAAGAAGGGATCTCCCTTCAATGCCTTGCGGCGGCGCCAGAAATCGGTGACCGCTTCTTCGGCACGCGAAACATAGGCGGAGCGGAACATTTCTCCGTTCATGTCGACATCGCGAAAAGGCACGCGAAATTCCGGCGGTTTGACAGTTTCCTTGGCCACGGCACCCTCTGGCTGACGTCTTCGTCGAGTTCACTCTTTCAAGCCGAACGGCGGCCCGCAAGGCTCCCGCTTGAAAATATGCCACATCTGCGCCATGTCGAGTGGCACGCCATCCGGATGCTCACACATGAGGCCGCCCAATGACCACGCGCCTTTACGAACACGATCTCTTTCTCGAGCACAAGACGCCGGAAGGCCACCCCGAGCGGGCCGACCGGCTGCGCTCCCTGGCGATTGCCCTGCAGCACCCGAATTTCGACAAGCTCGACCGCAAGCAGGCTCCGCAGGCCAATGAGGATGCCGTCCTGCTCGCCCATCCGGAAGAGCATTTACGCGCCGTCATGCGCGAAATCCCGGAAGAGGACGAGATCCACCAGATCGAGGCGGATACTTATGTGGGGCCAAAGAGCCTGCAGGCAGCCTTGACCGGAATCGGCGGCGCCATGGCAGCGGTCGACGACGTGCTGACGGGCCAGGTGGACAATGCCTTTGTCGCCTCCCGCCCGCCTGGCCATCACGCCGAGAAAATGAAGGCGATGGGCTTCTGCCTGTTCAACAATGCCGCAATCGCCGCCCGTCACGCCCAGCAGAAATACGGTGTCGAGCGTGTGGCGGTCGTCGATTGGGACGTGCATCACGGCAATGGCACCCAGGACATCTTCTGGAACGACCCGTCGGTGCTCTTTGCCTCGACGCATCAGATGCCGCTTTATCCGGGCACTGGCGCCAAGGACGAGACAGGCACGAAGAACAATATTGTTAACGCTCCTCTTTCCCCGAATGACGGCAGCGAGCATTTTCGCGAAGCCTTCAAGTCCCGCGTCCTGCCGGCGCTCAAGAATTTCCGTCCTGACTTCATCATCATTTCGGCCGGTTTTGATGCGCATCACCGCGACCCCCTGGCGCAGATCAATCTGGTCGGTGACGATTTCGATTGGGCAACCGGGCGGGTGATGGAGATCGCCGGCAAATACGCCGGCAACCGGGTCGTCAGCTTGCTTGAGGGCGGTTATGATCTTGAAGGATTGGCCGAGTCGGCCGGCTTGCATATTTGCAGACTGATGAGAGGGTAAGGAATGACCGACAACAGCGAAACCATCGATGTGAGCGGCTATTCCTTTGAAAAGGCTGTGGCCGAGCTGGAAAGCATCGTGGCGCGGCTGGAGCGCGGTGACGTGGCTCTGGATGAATCCATCTCCATCTACGAGCGCGGCGAAGCCTTGAAGAAGCACTGCGAAAAGCTGCTGACGGCGGCGGAAAACCGCATCGAGAAGATCCGCCTGGACCGTTCCGGCAACCCCCAGGGTGTCGAGCCGCTGGACAGCGAATAAGCTTACCGAACGCTTCTGCCGCCTTTCTTTTGGACGGTCTCCGGCGAGAGCCTGAGGGCCAGGTCGACGGCTATCGACCAAAATCACGGGCTCGACTATATTATCGGCCATGGACAAGGACCAGGTCATCGCCAAGCTAAGAGAGCACGAGCAGGAACTGCGCGCCGCGGGTGCGGAGCATGTGTCGATCTTTGGCTCGGTTGCGCGCGGCGAAGCGACGGACGAGTCCGACCTTGATGTCCTCGTCAAATTTGCCGAACCGCTGCTTCATTCGGGCTGGGGTTACTTCAGCGCGATCGAAGATTTGCGCGCTTTGATTATCGGCATCACCGGTGCGAGCAGCGTTGACATCGTGCCCGAACCTCTCCGCAAAGAACGCTTCCGCAGAAGCGTCGAACGGGATCGAGCCGTTGCCTACTAAGCGCCCTTTGATCCGGATCCGTGACATCGTCGAGAATGGACAAGCCATTCTGCAATATACGCGCGGAATGGACTTCGAGGCTTACCTGCAAAGCTCGATCACACGCGATGCTTCCGAAAGATGCCTCGCGAGACTATCGGAAGCAAGTATCAAGCTTGGACCAACGGCAGAAGAGCTTTTCCCCGCTCACGACTGGCGCAATATCAGGGGCGTCGGAAACGTACTTCGGCACGGGTACGAGGATATTCTCGATGAGGTGGTCTGGATGATCGTTACAGATCGCCTCCCGCCGCTTCTCGTTGAACTGAACACATTCCTGGGGCAGTATCCGGACGACCAGGAAACACTCTAGCGAGCCGCCATGTCCTTCTTTCCCGGAATCGACCCTGCCGCCGGCGATGCCTTGGCCTGCGATGCCATCGAGAACCTGATCATCCCGCGCTCCAGCGATATCGGCGGTTTCCTGGTGCGGCGTGCCTTACCGACGCGGCAGCGGCGGCTGGTCGACCCTTCATCTTCTTCGACCGGATGGGCCTGGCTCTGCTGCGCGCCGATCAGGCTCTCGACGTCAAGCCGCATCCACACATTGGCCTTTCGACCGTCACCTACCTGTTCGACGGTGAAATCAAGCATCGCGACAGCCTGGGAACCGAACTCGTCATCAAGCCCGGCGACATCAACCTGATGACAGCCGGGCGCGGCATCGTCCATTCCGAACGGACGCCGGAAAACCTCCGCGGCCATCCGACATCTGTTTCCGGCCTGCAGACGTGGCTTGCCTTGCCCGAGGACCGTGAAGAAACAGACCCAGCCTTCTCGCATACTGGCAGAGATGCCATGCCGGTCATCGACGCCGACGGAGCAAGCGGCCGCGTCGTCATCGGCTCTTTCGACGGTCTTGCATCGCCGGTTTCGACGTTGACCGATACGCTTTATGTGGATGTCCGGCTCAAGCCAGGCCGGCGCTTTCCGTTTTCCGCCGCCCATGAAGAGCGGGCCGTCTACATCCTGTCCGGGGAGCTGGTTGTTTCAGGCGACCGGTTTGCCGCGGATCGGTTGCTGGTGTTTCGCCCCGGCGACGAGATCACCATCGAGGCCGGGCAGGCCGGCTGTCACGTCATGATGTTCGGAGGGGCGGCGCTGACTTCAAAGCGCTATATCTGGTGGAATTTCGTGTCCTCCTCAAAGGAGCGGATCGAGAAGGCCAAGGAAGAATGGCGGACTGGTCGCTTCGATATCGTGCCGGGAGACGAGGAAGAGTTTGTACCCTTGCCCACCGGCTAAAATCGATTAGAAACCGGCACCGCGACAACTTGAAAAAGCCCGTTTTCTTCTCATCTTGTGAAGGCACGCGCTTGCGAACAAGATGAGAGAAGGCAGCCTCTGTGACATCCCTCCCCACGACGCCGTTGCTCGACAAGGTCAAGCTTCCCGCTGATCTTCGCCAGATCGAGGACCGTGACCTGCCGCAGCTTGCTCGTGAAGTGCGCGACGAAATGATCGATGCGGTGTCGAAGACCGGCGGCCATCTGGGCGCGGGTCTCGGCGTTGTCGAACTGACGATCGCCATCCACAAGGTTTTCAATACGCCGGACGACCGGCTGATCTTCGATGTCGGGCATCAATGCTATCCGCACAAGATCCTGACCGGCCGCCGCGACCGGATCCGCACCTTGCGCCAGGAAAACGGGCTTTCCGGTTTCACCCGCCGCGCCGAGAGCGAATATGACCCGTTCGGTGCCGCGCATTCCTCCACATCGATTTCGGCGGGCCTTGGCATGGCCGTGGCCGCCGACCTGTCGGGCTCGAAGCGCAATGTGATTTCGATCATCGGCGACGGCGCCATGTCAGCCGGTATGGCTTATGAGGCGCTCAACAATGCGGGCGCGCTCGATGCGCGGCTGATCGTCATTCTCAACGACAACGACATGTCGATCGCCCCGCCGACCGGCGCGATGAGTGCCTATCTGGCGCGGCTTGCCTCGGGCCGGGCCTATATGGGCGTGCGGGAACTGGGCAAGAAGCTGACCGCCTATCTCGGCCGCGGCATCGACCGGGCCATAACCCGCGCCGTCGAGCATGCGCGCGGCTACGTGACCGGTGGCACCATGTTCGAGGAAATGGGTTTCTATCATATCGGCCCGATCGACGGGCATTCCTTCGACCACCTCCTGCCCGTGCTGCGCAATGTGCGCGACAATGGCCGCGGGCCGGTGCTGATCCATGTGGTGACGCAGAAGGGCAAGGGCTACCCGCCGGCGGAAGCGGCCGCCGACAAGTATCACGGCGTCAACAAATTCGACGTCATCACCGGAGCCCAAGCGAAGTCGAAGCCGAATGCCCCAAGCTATACCAGCGTCTTCGGCGATGCGCTCGTCCAGGAAGCGACAATCGACGAGAAGATCGTCGGTATTACCGCCGCCATGCCAAACGGCACGGGCATAGACAAGCTCGCGGAGATTTTCCCCGCCCGCACCTTCGACGTGGGGATTGCCGAGCAGCATGCGGTGACCTTTGCCGCAGGTCTCGCGACTGAAGGTTTCAAGCCCTTCTGCGCGCTCTACTCCACCTTCCTGCAGCGCGGCTACGATCAGGTCGTGCATGACGTGGCAATCCAGAAGCTGCCGGTCCGCTTCCCGATCGACCGAGCCGGTTTCGTCGGTGCCGACGGGCCGACCCATGCCGGTTCCTTCGACACGACCTTCCTCGCCGCCCTACCCGGCATGGTGGTGATGGCGGCCGCCGACGAGGCGGAACTGAAGCATATGGTGCGCACGGCCGCTGCCTATAACGAAGGCCCGATCTCATTCCGCTATCCGCGCGGTGAAGGCGTCGGTGTAGAGCTGCCGGAACGGGGCACAATCCTCGAAATCGGCAAGGGCCGGGTGATGAAGCAGGGCGCCAAAGTGGCTGTGCTTTGCTTCGGCACGCGTCTCAAGGAATGTCTGCTGGCGGCAGAAGACCTCGATGCGGCGGGCCTGTCGACGACCGTGGCCGATGCGCGTTTCGCCAAGCCGCTGGACCATGACCTGATCCGCCAACTGGCACGCCATCACGAGGTGCTGATTACGGTCGAAGAAGGCGCCGTGGGCGGCTTCGGCAGTCACGTCATGCAGTTCCTGAGCGTCGAAGGCCTGCTTGATAACGGCCTGAAGATCCGCTCCCTGGTGCTGCCGGATATCTGGATGGAACAGGCCAATCCGGACACCATGTATGCCAAGGCAGGCCTGGACCGCGCCGGCATCGTGTCGACCGTGTTCGGCGCGCTGGGGAAGACGCAGATCGGCGTTGGTGCTGCCGGGTGAAGCGGTTTCGAAAGCGTCAGCGACAAGCTTTCTCGTCTATGCGCATGTCCGCAGCGGCTACCAGTCCGCTGCCGTCAGAAACAGGATGTGAAGATCCTTCTCGGGGGTGAAATCTTCGGCCGTCATCTCGAAGGTCGTCGGTCCGACCTTCTTGACGCCGCTGCCGCAGAAGCTGACGTAGTCCTGAGGCTTGCCTTTGTCGATCGTCAGCTTGAACTTCTTGATCGGCCCGCTCCAATTGGCGCCGGTCGTCAGGATGTAGGAAATCCACTGCTCGGTATAATGCGGCCCGGATTTGCCGGCTGCCGCTTCCAGCTTGGCGGCCGTCTTCATGAAGGCATCGTCAATGCAGTAGCGCTCCGCATAGCTGCGATAGTCCATGGCCGGCTTGCCGTTTTCGATGAAACTCATGGCAACGGTACCGCCCACGCTCGGCTTGTATCGATGGCTGACGCGGACCGGTTCGCCGGGCGGAAATGTCGTCTTCCACCAATAGGCCGAGCGCAATGTCCAAGCCGGCGTCAGCTCTTCCTGCCAGCCATTGCCGGCATCGTAGCGGTTGACGAAAAGGAGGCCCCGCGCCACCCATTCCGCCTTGACGGCTTCCGGAAGCTGCTTCAGCGCCGCAAGCGTCTTGTCGCTATAGGGCAGCAGCGGCACCTTTTGCGCCACCAGATCGTCCGTCCAGTCTATGCCCGTGGCGATCGCCCGCTGCTGCAGCTCCGGCTTGATCTGCCGGCTGTCCTGGACCACCGAAAAGCCGAGGAAATTGTCATTCTCAGTGTCGCCGAAAGCGATATCGCTTTGCGAGCCGCCGACGACATCCGGCATCGGAAACGCGATAATGCTCTCAATGTCTTTGTCGCTGCCATTGCGGAAGACATAGTCGACCAGCACCTCTTCGCGCGACAGGTAAAGCGCCTCCTCCTCCATCGACACGTCGGAGGTCTGGACATAAACGAGGCCGCCGGTGGTGAGTTTGGCCGTCGTGTCATTGGCGAAGCACTGCCCCGCCGCCAGCAAAATACCAGCCATCACCGTCATGCGACGCATGTCTTCACCCCCCTGCCCCGGAAGGCCATAACATAGATGTATATCCGGCAGCAGAGAAGCATCGCGACACGCGATTGAACAGGAAAAGCTTGCATGGCAGGGGATTGGCAGGCATTGACTGCCACCATGACCTCCAATTCCGAAGACCAACGCCTCGACCAGCTTCTGGTAACGCGTGATCTTGTTGCAAGCCGCGCCCGTGCACGCGACGCCATTTCGCGCGGCACAGTCACCGTCAACGGCCGAGTCGTCACCAAGCCGAGCCTTACCTTTGCCGCCGATGCCGACATCAGCATCGACGATCCGGCCCAGGATTATGTTTCGCGGGCGGCGCTGAAGCTGGTGGCCGCCCTTGATCACTTCAAGCTCGATCCGGCTGGCCACGACTGTCTCGATATCGGCGCCTCCACCGGCGGCTTTACCGAGGTCCTGGTGATGCGCGGCGCCGAACATGTCACCTCGATCGACGTCGGCCACGGGCAGATGCATCCGCGGCTGATTGCCGATGATCGCGTCACGAATATCGAAGGGGTCAATGCCCGCTACCTGACGGCGGACGATTACGATAATCGCGAAATCACCTTCATCGTCTCGGATGTCTCCTTCATCTCGCTGAAGCTGGCGCTGGTTCCAGCGCTCGAGCTTGCCGAGCCGGGTGCCCATTGCGTGCTGCTCGTCAAGCCGCAATTCGAGGCCGGCCGCGATGCAATCAGCAAGGCGGGGCTGTTGAAGGAACCGGAAACGGCACCGGCCGTGGCCGCCGAACTGGAGCGCTGGCTTGTCGAAGACATCGGCTGGAAAAGCCTCGGGATGATCCCCTCGCCGATTTCCGGCGGCGACGGTAACGAGGAATTTCTGCTGGCCGGACGCAAGCCGCAATGAGTACGGTGACGATCACCATCAACAGGCTGGGCGCGCAAGGGCACGGCATCGGCAACGGACCCGACGGTCCCGTCTACGTACCCTACGCCCTGCCGGGCGAGACGCTTGCCATTGCCCGCAACGGCGATCACGGCACGGTCATGTCGACCGCGAACATTTCGCCGGATCGGGTGACGCCACCCTGCCGGCACTTCGGTCCCGACAGCGATGCCTGCGGCGGCTGCTCGCTGCAGCACCTGGCCGATGCACCTTATCACGCCTTTAAGCGCAGCCTGGTCGTCGAAGCGCTCAAATCCAAGGGCCTTGTCCCCGATGTGGGCGATCTCGTCATTGCCCGTCCGGCCGAGCGCCGTCGCATGGTCTTTTCCGCCAAGCTGACGGAAAAGGAATTCCTGCTCGGCCTCAACCGAGCCGAAACCAACCAGATCTTCTCCATCCAGGAATGTCCCATCACCGTGCCCGGCATTGTGGCACGGTTCGATGCGATACGGGCCGTCGGACGTTCGCTTGCGACAGGCGCCGAGACTTTCCGGATTGCGGTGCTGGAGACCCTGTCGGGACTCGATCTTGCCGCCGAAGGACTGAAGCCGCTTTCCGACAAGCAACGCCGGACGGTGACCGAGACGGTGCTTTCCTTGAAGGGAATTGCCCGCGTCTCGGTGAATGGCGAAATCGTCATCGAGCCGCAGAAGCCGGTAATCGACTTCGGGATTGTCCGGGTCTCGCCGCCGCCGGGCGGTTTCGTCCAGGCGACCAAACCCGCCGAAGAGGCAATGGCGGAACTGGTCATGGGCCATATCGGTAAGGCGAAACGAATCATCGACCTGTTTGCCGGCTCCGGCACATTCTCGCTTCGGCTGGCACGCCTGGGCCGGGTGCATGCGGTGGAAAGCGAAGACAAGCCGCTCAAGGCACTCGATCATGCCGCCCGCAATACGCAAGGGCTGAAACCGGTGACCGTCGAAAAACGCGATCTTTTCCGTCGTCCGATGACGGTTCAGGAGCTGAAGACTTATGACGCAGCCGTCTTCGATCCGCCAAGGGCCGGCGCCGAAGTGCAGGTGAAGGAACTGGCTCGCTCGGGCATCAAGAAGATCGCCGCGGTGAGCTGCAATCCCCTGACGCTCGCACGCGATCTGCGGATCCTCGTGGATGCCGGTTACCGCATCAGGTCCGTCACGCCGATCGACCAGTTTCTGTGGTCCACGCATGTGGAAACAGTGGCGCTATTGGAGAAGTAACGCGCGCAATACGGGTACAACCTGAAAGTGCATACGGTTAGTATGCATCTTAGGGTTTTAATGTCATGCTTCCTCCGCAACCATTGGCCGCAAGCGGTTTGCGGCAATGTCTTTGGAGGAAGGACCATGACAGAAATCGCAATGCACGGCCATGGCGTGCGCGGAATGAGCCGCGACAGTCTGGATAAGATTGCAGAAAACGGTGATCCGGGAAAATTTGGTCGCCTGTTCCGCGGTCTTTTGCCGCTTTTCGTTGAGGACGACGCGCTGTTCGAACTTGCAGAAGCAATGAAGGACGGGGAGGCGGGGAAAGATCCCGATCCGAAGGGAGACAATCCGAAAATACCAGCGGGCTACACCTACCTTGGCCAGTTCGTCGACCATGACATTACGCTTGACACGACGCCGCTCGATAAGCAGAAAGCCGATGCAAACGCGACGAAAAACTTTCGAACACCAGCGCTGGATCTCGATTCGCTCTATGGTGATGGCCCAGGGATCCATCCCTACCTTTATGCGCGGGACGGTAAGACCTTCCGCGTGACGGAGCGGATGCTGATCGGCCACGCAGCCGAGTCCGATGACGTCCAGCCTGTCGAAGAGCCAAAGCCACCAATCATGGTGCCAAAGCTCGACAATGATTTACCACGCAACCAGGTCGGGCATGCCTTGATCTTCGACGAGCGCAATGACGAGAATCTGTTGGTCGCGCAATTCCACTTGTTAATGCTGAAGTTTCACAATGCCGTGGTCGATCACTTAGAAGAAACGAAGCCAAGTCTCACCGGGATGGCGTTGTTTGCTGAAGCGCGCCGTATCGTGACCTGGCATTATCAGTGGATCGTGCTTTTCGACTTCGTGGAACGGCTGACGGAACCCGGCATCATCAACAAGATCAAGGAAAATGGCCGGAATATCTTTCGTTTCCCCGATGTGCCATTCATGCCGGCCGAGTTTGCAGCTGCCTGCTACCGGCTTGGCCATTCCATGGTCCGCGAAACGTATAGCCACAACCGGCTGTTCCGGCCGGGCGATGGCCAGAAAATTGCCAACGGCACATTGCCCCTGCTTTTCCTGTTTACCGGAAAATCGGGTTTTATCATCGGCGAACTTGCGCCGACGCCGGCGCAAAAACCACCAGCACCTCAGGCCACTTTGCCGTCCAACTGGGTGATTGACTGGCGCCGCTTTTTCGAACTCGACCTGCCGACGGATGATGAAGGCTTTGCTTTCAATCATTCACGCAGACTGGACCCGTTAATGGCGCCGGCACTGCATACATTGCCTGGCCTGACGCCGGAGATGCCGGAAAAAGAGCGGCGTGAATTCGTTCTGCCCTTCCGCAACCTTCGACGCGGTGTGCAACTCGGCCTTCCGTCCGGGCAAGCTGTCTGCCGCGCAATGGGCATGGAGCCTATGACCGCTAAGGAAATCGCCGACTGTCCGGCGGGTGAAGTGGCCGCAAAGCATGACCTCCACAAAGAGACACCTCTTTGGTACTATGTCCTCTGTGAAGCTCATCATCACGGCAAAGGCGAAAGGCTTGGCCCAATGGCCTCCGCCATCATTGCCGAGACTTTCCTTGGCATGGTGCATGGGGACAAGCAGTCATTTCTGTATCGGCGCTCGAACTGGCAGCCGCATCTCGGCAAGACACCCGGCCAGTTCACCATGGCCGATCTGATCGCCTTCGTCGGGGAGGCAAACCCCATCGGCACCGGGCCGTTTCAACCAAGGACCATGGCAGGCACACCGGCGGAGAAGCTCGAACCGGCGCAATAGTTACCGCGCGAAATCAAGCCTGCCGTTGCCTACCGTGCCAGGGCAGCGGCAGCGGCCGCCGATACGGCCTTCATCGGCATTGCAGATATAGGGCCGCCTGCGGTCCGAGCTTTGCGGCGGCGGCACGACGCAAACATAGCGCTGAAATCGGTCCCGGTCGCGATCCCTTGGCCGATCCGTCTGATAGTCTTCGCTGCCCGGCCGCAGGATGACACCGTTCGGGCCGATAGTGACTGCCGGGCTTTGCACCAGATGAAGGCCTGGTTGCTCGCCGATAGCTGTCAGGGAGCCGGCACCTGCATCCGCTGCGGCTGCGGCTGCGGAAAAAAGCGTCAGGGCCAAGGCCGAAAGAATTTGGCGCATCATGTCCTCCATATCAAAGAACATCCTAGTGGCTTGCTGACCCTGAAAGAAGACGCTCCCGCAGCTTCCCGGCCGGCAGCGTTAACGGCGCATGAAGGCCTCGAAGGCAGCCCGCGCTTCGGCGCTCCGCAGCTGCGCCGAAAAATGCACCAGTTCCTCGTCCATGCGCGCAAGCACTTCATCTCGGGTGCCCCGCACTAGGTCCCGGGCGATCCTCAGCGCCTGCGGCGGCTTGGCAGCTAGGCTGGCGGCCAACGCCAGTGTTTGCACTTCCACCTCCTGCGGCTCGACAAGCTTCCAGATCAGCCCGGCGTCGAGTGCAGCCTGAGCGGAAAAGCCCTCTCCGGCCACCAGCATGGCGAAGGCGCGTTGATGGCCCATGATCCTTGGTGCCAGAAGGCTTGCGGCAGCCTCGGGCACCAGCGCCAGATCGACGAACGGCGTCTTGAACAGGCTGCGGCCAGAAGCAATCGTCATGTCGCAATGCAGGTTCAACGTCGTGCCGATCCCGATCGCCAACCCGTCGACGCCTGAGACGAGCGGCTTTTCGGCAAGCGCCAGCGCCTTGATGAAGACTGCCGCCGCTGGCGCATCCTTGGATGCCGACATGGCATAGGCGAGAAAATCGCCCATATCATTGCCGGCCGAGAAGCAGCCCGCGGTTCCGAGAAATGCGACGCAGCGGACCGCGTCATCGCCGTTTGCCTCTTCCAGAGCCGCGGTCATGCGTTGATACATGGAAGAGGTAATGGCGTTTTTCTTTTCAGGCCGATTGAAGCGGATGGCCATGACGCCCGGATAGGCATCTGGCCGCTCGACGAGAACAAAGTTTTCGGTCACAAGCATCTCCTTCAGCCGAGAACGGCGCGGGCGGCTTCAAGGCTGGCGGCGCCGCAGATAACGCGGTCTTTAAGGGCAGCGGTCTCGGCAAGCATGTTTTCGGCTGCGAAGCGGCAGAGGCTTACGCGCCTATCGGCGTGCCCATCGCCGGTATCGGCAAGCGCCCCTTTCGCCAAGTAGGCGCCTGTTAGGACGAGGCCGAAGAGCCGCTGGTAAGGCGTCGCGCCGGCTAGCGCTTCCGCGGTTCGTCCGCTGGCTTGCGCTTCGAGCAGCCACCGGGTCGCGTCTTCGAGATCGGTGATCGCCCTGCCAAGCCGTTCTGCTGTTTCCCCAAAGGCCGGCTTGTTCGAGGCCGCCACGTCACCTGCGATGATCTTCAGTTCCGCCATAAAACCCTGCACCTGCGCGCCCGAAGAGAGCGGCAGCTTGCGCAGCACAAGGTCAATGGCCTGGATGCCGTTGGTGCCCTCGTAGATCGGCGCAATGCGGGCATCGCGCAGGTAGCGGGCGGCTCCGGTTTCCTCGATAAAGCCCATGCCGCCATGCACCTGGATACCCAGCGAGGCGACATCGACGCCGGCATCCGTCGCAAAGGACTTGGCGATCGGCGTCAGCAAGGCGGCCCGCTCCGTCCAGTGACGAGCCTCATCGCCCTGCGTATGATGCGACATGTCGATGGCATGGGCGCAGGCGTAGCAAATGGCACGGGAGCCTTGCGTCAGCGCCTTCATGGTGATCAGCGTGCGGGCAATATCCGGATGCTCGATGATCGGGCTCATGGCCTGCCCGTCGACGGCATTCCAGCCCGGCGCCTTGCCTTGGGTCCGTTCCCGCGCAAAGCTTACGGCCTTCTGGGTGGCTGCTTCGGCGATCGCGACGCCCTGCATGCCGACCGCCAGACGGGCGTTGTTCATCATCGTGAACATGCAAGCAAGGCCCTTGTTTTCCTCGCCGATCAGCCAGCCGATCGCGCCCTTGTCGTTCCCGAACTTGCCGTCGCCATAGATCATCGTGCAGGTGGGCGAGCCGTGGATGCCAAGCTTGTGTTCGATGGAATGGCAGAAGACGTCGTTGCGGGCCCCGAGCGAGCCGTCGTCATTGACCAGGAATTTCGGCACGAGGAAGAGCGAGATACCGCGGGTGCCGGCCGGCGCGTCCGGCAGCCGGGCGAGCACCAGGTGGATGATGTTGTCGGCGGCGTCATGCTCGCCCCAGGTGATGTAGATTTTCTGGCCGAAGATCCGGTAAGTGCCCTCCCCGGCCCGTTCGGCGCGTGCCTTGAGGACACCGAGATCCGAACCGGCATGCGGCTCGGTCAGGTTCATCGTGCCGGTCCATTCGCCGGACACCATTTTTTCGAGGTATGTCGCCTTGAGGCTGTCGCTGCCGTGGGCAACCAGCGCCTCGATTGCTCCCATCGTCAGCGTCGGCGCGAGCGCAAAGGCCATGGAGGCCGAATTCCACATTTCGAGCGCTGCGACATTCAACATATGCGGCAGGTTCTGGCCGCCGAATTCTTCCGGCGCGGTCAGGCCGTTCCAGCCACCTTCGCGCCAATGGCGATAAAGCTCCGGCCAGCCATCGGGCGTCTTCACCTCGCCGTCCGTCAGCCGCGCACCCTGCTTGTCGCCAACCTCTCCGAGCGGCGCCATTTCATTGCCGGCAAACCGCCCCGCCTCTTCCAGGATGGCATCAACGAGATCAGAGGAGAGGTCTCCCAGACGGTTGTCCTCAAGCGCACGAGCAAGACCCGCGACATAATTGAGCGTGAAGGCGATTTCTTCCACAGGTGCCCGATACATGGTGATGCTCCTCCCCGCTGGCGCCGCATCCGATCCGAACAGCGCCTTCTCCATATGCTTTTTACGTAAACGTAAATGAGCTTGTCAACGACGACGCGCTGCCGTCGGCGAGAAGATAAGCGTGACGACAAGGAAGATCACAACGGAGGCGGCAAGAGAAAGCAGTGGCCTAGGAAAATCGATAACCGAAAGGTGGTGGCGCCGAGGGAAACGAGCGGATACGATCAGCGATCCTGTTGAACCGGCGTTATATTGCGGGCGTAAGGAGTACCCATGCTTCCAGATTCCACGTCCCTTGCTTCCATCACCCCTGCCGTTCCAGGCCTCGTCTGGGCCTATCACTTCCACTCCAACGCCCGGCGCTGCACTGCCTTGCCGCTCGAAGCCGCGCGTAGCGACCTCGATGTGGATGAAGGGTTCCTGTGGCTGCACCTCAACCTCGCCGACATGCGGGTGGCTGGCTTTCTGGAATCACTTCCCGGACTGACGCCGGCGGCGATCACAGCGCTGACGACCCATGAAACGCATGCAGCCGTGACCCTGGACGAGCAGCTTGCCTTTGGCACGCTCGTCGATTTCCAGCGGGACTTCGACAATGACACGCGCGACATCGGCTGGCTGCATTTCTTTGTATCGGACCGCATCATCATCACCACGCGGCTGCAGCCGCTCCGGTCAATCGACCGGGTGCGGTCGGCGGTCGAGAAGAACGGCACGCGATACCGGCGGCCGATCGACGTTTTCGAGACGCTGGTGGCGGAGTTTCAGCGGACAATGATCACCCTGGTGATGGAGTTCACCGAAGAATTGAACCTGATCGAGGACTTCGTCTACGACAATGCACCGCGCGACGAGCGGCGAAGGTTAGCGCCTGTACGTCGGACAGTGGTGCGGCTGCACCGGCATTTGCGCACCGTGCTGACATTAATGCGTCGGGCCGCGGCGGCCGATGACGACGAGATGCCGCCCGGCTTCGACGACGTTGCGGGGCGACTGATCGCCCGTCTCGAGGCCGTCGACCACGACGTGTATGCCTTGCAGGAGCGTGCCCGTCTGCTCCACGAAGAGATCGATTCCAAGCTTTCGTCCGAAACCAACCGACATCTCTACATATTGTCGATCATGACGGCCTTTCTGCTGCCGCCATCCTTGGTCACCGGCTTTTTCGGGATGAACACCTCCGCCCTTCCCTTTGCCGAGGGCGCGCATGGAACCCTGCTCGCATTCGGCTTCATGGCGCTGTCGGTCGCGATCGCCTGGTGGCTGTTGAGGCGCACCGGCATCTTCTGACGACAAAAGCCCGGCCGTTTTGCAACGGTCGGGCTTCCAATGGATGACGTCGATCAATAATAGGGCGACGTGCAGACCTGCCGCGGCCCGTTATAGGGCTGGAAGGTGTTGGAATAGGTGTCATAGGACCGGTAGCGCGCCGAGCAATATTCATAATGGCGCGGATTGATGCCGCTGCCGCCGCTGTAAACAGGAGCCGGCTCGACGTAACGCGGCTGCGATGCAATCGCGCCGCCGATCAAAGCGCCGGCGCCGAAGGCCGCCAGCGGATACCAATAGCCGTTGTGGTGGCGATAGCCTGACCGATAACCACGGTGACCGCGATAGCCACCATAATAGCCGCCGCGGCCGTAATAACCACCGCGACCGTAATGACGGTACTGCACGGTTGTGACGTCGCTATTTGCCGGCTGGGCGGTCGGCGCGGCGGGCAGCGGCATGGCTTCAGCCGGTGCCAGTGCCCCAAGCACAAATGTCGCCGATAGCGCGGCGACGGCAAACTTCTTGAAAAGCTTCATCTCGAGATCTCCATTCCCCTGGTTGAATGTCACCCTTTGCCTGGCGATGCGTATCAGGTGAGGTCATCGCCGCAATCCGAAAGCTTAGGACTTCCGACCTGAACTGACCATTAACGCTGAACATGCGGCGCCCGGCTTATCAGCCAGGCGCCGTGATGCCTCAATAAGGCGAATTGCAGGAGCGGCGAACGCCACCGCTCGCAACATAGCTATTGTCGGATGCACGGTAGGTCCGGTAACGGCTCTCGCACCAGGCAACATGCCGGCTGCTGTAGCTGCCACGATCCGAAGCGACGGCACCGCCGATGATCGCGCCGGCACCGAAGGCTGCCAGCGGGAACCAGAGGCCGTTGTGATAGCGATAGCCAGGACGACGGTCACGATAGCCGCGATGACCATTGTGCCAATCTCGGCGGTCGCGGCGATCGTAATGACGGCGGTACTGGACGTCCTGGACATCCGTGACGGCGGCGGCATCGGAAAGCTGCGGGGCGGCGGGCAATTGCATGGCCTGGGCAGGCACGAAGCTGCCGACTGCAACGGCTAGCGCAACAGCGGCAGTTGTCAGGCGAAGACGGAAGGCATTCATCTGGGCATTTCCTGTTTGTTACAAGTTTAGCATATAACAGGAAATGCCATGACTTAGTTCCCCGGGACTTAAGTCCCGGATGCCTTCAGGCGACGACGGACAGCTTGCTTTGTTCGCCTTGCAGGCGGCCCATCATGAAGTTCGAATACCATTCGACGAACTGCATGACACCCCCTTCATGAGCCTCGGAATAGGGTCCGGGCTCATAGGCCGGGGAGCGGATGCCGAAGGCGTTTTCCTCGACGATCTGGCGATCCTGGTCGTTGGTCATGTCCCAGACATGGGTCAGTTCTTCCAGGTTGTAATCCACGCCTTCGACCGCATCCTTGTGGACCAGCCATTTCGTGGTCACTGCGGTTTCCTCCGGCCCCAGCGGCGTGACGCGAAACGAGATGGCGTGGTCGCCGAGCATATGGTTCCAGCTGCTCGGATAATGGAAAAGCAGCATGGTACCGATCTGTGGAATGGTGACGTCGTCCGAGAGCGGGCGGTGGACCGCGCGCTGGCCGTTCATCGTGTAGCTTTCCGCGCCTTCGATCAAGGGCATGCGGGCAACCCGGAACTGACCGTCGGTCGACATGGTGAAAGTGCTGGGCAGGCCTGAACCCTCGCAGCGGGCCCAGTGCTCGGCGATCAGCGGATCGTCACCTGCACCCTGGACGCCGGTTGCGGTCGGCGCTTCCGGATAGGTGCGGCAGAGTTCCGGATGATTGCCGGCGCAGTGATAGCATTCCCGGTTGTTTTCCCAGACCAGCTTCCAGTTGCCCTTCTCGATGATGGTGTTCTGATGCGCGACCTTGGCTTCGGAAAGGCGGTGCGGCGCCATGTAGGGCTCGATCATGGCACGGACCGGAGCGAAATCGGGCGCCTCGTTGGCGAGGCAGATGAAGATATAGCCAGCGACGGTTTCGCAATGGACCTTCTTGAGCCCATACTGGCTCTTATCGAAGTTTTCGCCCATGTGACGCGCCGCCATCAGCGAGCCGTCATGCTGGTAGGTCCACTGGTGATAAGGACAGACGAGGCGCACGGCCGAACCGCTTTCCTTGGTGCAGACGCGGTGGCCTCGGTGGCGGCAGGTATTGTGGAAGGCACGGATTTCACCGTCGCGACCGCGGATCACGAGGACGGGGTAGTCACCGATCTGAAGCGTAAAATAATTGCCGGGCTTTGCCACTTCGCAGTCGTGGCCGATGAACAGCCAGTCGCGATACCAGATCATTTCCAGATCGAGCTTGTAATAGTCCGGGTCGATGTAAAAGGGTTGTTCGAGGCTGAAACCTTCGCGGCGGTTCTTCAATTGCCGCAGGACCTGATTATGAATATCCATATGCCTTCCTCGTCAACATTGTGCGGGAGGACATGGAGATGGGTTCGGCGCCAGCCGTCAGCTCCTGCCCCGAACGCCCGCCGCGATCGGTCCTTCATCGGCTCAAGGCTGGTTTCCGGGCTAAGGAGCCGTCCCGAAAGGACTGCATGGCACCTTCCCGGGCGGCCTTTGCGGCTCTTGCCCAGTGGCTTTCCGCCATGCTTTGTACTCCACCACCGTTGCGGGGGCAGCGCCGGATCGGCCAGAGCCTGCCGGCTTCCCAATTCTCCGCCTTCCCTAGCGAGGCGGCACCTTGAGCTTTCGCGGATATAAACATCGCCCGAGCTTGTCGCATAGGCAACATTGCGACATCGGCAACTGCATTGACGACGGTAGTGGTGCGATTTTGACTGGACGAGGAAACCGACTGTTAAAGGCTCGCGTCTAGAATCGTCCTATCAAAAGGACCGGCCGATGCAGACGACAGGTAAGCTCCGCTACTACGAAGCTCGCGGCCAGAAGCCGCCGGTTGCGCCGACCAACAAGCAGGTCGCGCATTCCGAATTTCTGCGCACCGGCAAGATTTCCAGACCTAACCCGATCTGGATGCCCGCCGAACGCCTTTACATGAGCTATGACGAAGTGGCGAGGCGCACCGGGCAGAAGCTCGAAGCCGCCGGCGACGTCACCCATGGCAGGATCAACGGCTTCCATCGCACGATCCAGTTCCCGAAGATCCTCTTTCACCGGACGCTCGACGGAAGCCCGCATCTCGGCTATTGCCACGTCACGGCGGCCAGCACCTTCTTCACGCCCGAATCGCGGGTCAGTTGGTCCTTCTACATTGCCAACTTCTTTTCCGAGATCGGCGATGGCGAGATCTTCTTCGAGCGGATCAATGCGCAATATTCCCGCATGTATTTTGCGGTGGCCATCAAAGGCGAGCCAGGCAAGGACATCCAGATCAACCGCACGGTGCGCGGCAATGGCCTGCTGTTCAAGACCCGCGATCCCAAGGAAGCGATGAAGAACGTGCTCATGCTCGGCGCCCCCGACCACACTGCGCGCGACATCATCAAAAAGCTTTGAAGCAACGGAAGTCCGCGGTATTGACGCGGATATGACGGCAACAATCATCGATATCCGACGCGAACCGGAAGCCGCGCTCAAGCAAGCCGAGGCAGTGCTTTCCGATGGCTTTCCGGTCGCCTTGCCGACCGAGACTGTCTACGGGCTTGCCGCCGACGCCACAAATCCGGCCGCCATCGCCAGGATCTACGAGACCAAGGGCCGGCCGCGCTTCAATCCGCTGATCTGCCACATGGCGGACTTGGCCATGGCGGAACGTTATGCCAGCTTCGACGCCCTGTCGCGCCGCCTGGCGGAGACGTTCTGGCCAGGGCCGCTGACCCTAATCCTGCCGCTGAAGCCCGACAGCGGCATTCATCCGCTGGCAACCGCCGGCCTCGACACGGTGGGCGTGCGGGTACCGGCCGGCTTTGCATCCGAGCTCATCCGCCAGTTCGACCGGCCGCTTGCCGCGCCGAGCGCGAATACATCCGGTAAGGTCAGCCCGACAAGCGCCCGTCATGTGGTGGAGGACCTGGGCGAGAAGCTAACACTGATCCTCGATAACGGTGCTGCACCCGTCGGCGTCGAATCCACCATTCTTCGTGTCGAGGACGGGCAGATCAGGCTTTTAAGGCCGGGCGGGATCTCGGCCGAAGCTATCGAGGCGGCGACTGGGCAGCCGGTGATCCGGCCGCAAGGGCCAACCGCGATCATCGAGGCACCCGGCATGCTAGCCTCCCACTACGCACCGGGCGCCGCCGTGCGGCTGAATGCGACAGAGGTTGAAGCCGGCGAAGCGCTGATTACCTTTGGCGCAGCGCCGATCAAGGGCGCGGAACACGCAGTCGCCGTTTTCGACCTCAGCCCGACCGGCGATCTTGCGGAAGCAGCCGCAAATCTGTTTGATTACCTGAAGCGGGCGGATGCCACCGGTGCTGCCCGAATCGCAGTGGCGTCTGTTCCGCAAACCGACCTCGGCGAGGCAATCAATGACAGGCTGACTCGCGCTGCAGCTCCGCGGGAATAAGCCGAAAGGGAGGTAAAACGCATGGATCTATCCGCACTAAAGCCGGAACTTCTTGCGCGCTTTGCGGCCATTGTCGGTGACAGCCATGCCATACGCGACGCAGCGGAACTGGCGCCACGGCTTGTGGAAGGGCGCGGCCTTTACCGCGGCGCCTCTCCCCTGCTGCTGAAGCCGGGATCGACGCAGGAAGTTTCGGCCATACTGGCACTGGCCAGCGAAACCGGCACGGCCATCGTGCCGCAGACGGGCAATACCGGGCTGGTCGGCGGCCAGACGCCGCGTGAAGGCGGCAATGACGTCATCCTTTCGCTCGAGCGCATGAACCGCATTCGCGATGTCGATCCCGTCGCCAATGTTCTGGTGGCCGATGGCGGGGCCATTCTTGCCGACGTGCAACAAGCCGCGGAAGCCGTGGGACGTCTTTTTCCGCTGTCGCTCGGCTCGGAAGGCTCATGCCGCATCGGCGGCAACCTATCCACCAATGCCGGCGGAACTGCCGTGCTTGCCTATGGCAATATGCGCCAGCTCTGCCTCGGCCTGGAAGTCGTGCTGCCGACCGGCGAGATCTGGGACGGCCTAAGGCGCCTCAAGAAGGACAATACGGGCTACGACCTGCGCGACCTTTTCATCGGTGCCGAAGGCACGCTCGGCATCATTACCGGCGCAGTCCTGAAGCTTTACCCGCAGCCGGCGGGACACCAGGTCGCCTTGGCAGGGATTGGTTCGCCCGAAGATGCGTTACGGCTTTTCGAACGCGCGTCCAACCTTTGCGGCCCGGCCCTCACCGGGTTCGAGCTGATGCCGCGCATCGGGGTGGAATTCACCACCCGCCATATCGACGGCGTGCGGGACCCGCTTTCCGAGCCGCATCCCTGGTATGTGTTGATCGACATCTCCACATCCGACACGGCCGAAACGGCTGAGATCATGATCCAGTCGCTGCTGGAACAGGGCGTCGAGGCGGAACTGGTGCGCGACGCCGTCATCGCTTCTTCGGTCGCGCAGCAAAAGGCGCTCTGGCATATGCGCGAAAGCCTTTCTGATGCGCAAAAGCCGGAGGGCGGCTCGATCAAGCATGACGTTTCGGTGCCGGTCTCGAAGATCCCCGCCTTCATGGCGGAAGCCGGAGATGCGGTGCTGAAGGCCGTGCCGGGCGCGCGCATCTGTGCCTTCGGACATCTGGGCGACGGTAATATCCATTATAACATTTCCCAGCCGATCGGTGCCGACAAGGCAGCCTTCATCGGCCGCTGGCGCGAGGTCAACGAGATCGTTCACGGCGTAGTGCTTTCGGCCGGCGGATCGATTTCGGCCGAACACGGCATCGGTCAGCTGAAACGGGACGAGCTGGCGCATATCCGCTCGCCGATCGAGATGGAGCTGATGTACCGCATCAAGCGCGCCTTCGATCCGGCCGGCATCATGAACCCGGGCAAGGTCGTGACGCTTCCATGACCAGCCGGCCGGAAACGACGATCCGCATCGATCTCGAAAACGGCGTGCGACTGGGCCCTGGCAAGGCGCAACTTCTGGCCCTCATCGAGGAGCACGGCTCCATCCGGGCCGCAGGTGCATCGATCGGCATGTCCTACCGGCGTGCCTGGCTGCTGGGCGACGAGATCAACCGGATGTTCCGCCAGCCGTCGATTTTCACGCGTCACGGCGGCAAGAGCGGCGGCGGAGCCGGACTGACGGAGTTCGGCCAGGAACTGCTTTCCCGCTACCGGCGGATGAACCAGATGGTCCGCGATGCGACGCAGGCCGACCTGGACTGGCTGGCCGTTCATACGGACCCGGATTTTCACCCGGGCGAAAAGAAAGATTAAAGACACGATTGCAGGTTCGCGGCCACACCGGCCGGCCTAACGGGGCCCGCGTAGGTGGTCGAGAATGCCTCGCCCTTGCTGGCGCATTTCGGAACACCTGTCTCTTCTTCGCTCAGCCCGCGCGACAGGATTCAGGTCTCCCTTCCCGCGTCGGAACAGGACTGTTCAGGCTTTGAACAGAATTGCCGGATTCACGCTTCGGAAACCGTGGAACGTGCTGTTTCGCTAACCATTCCCTTCGGCAAACCTTCCTTAACCGCGATTTTTAAGTAGTCTCGAAGGGGCGCGCCCTATGCTTTGGCTATCAGAGGACAAAAGTCCCGCAGAGAACACCGACCGGAAAACCGGAAGAGGCTCTCAGGTAAAACAAGGGTAGCATACACGATGAGCAAAACCGTTCTGAAGCCCGTTTGGGCAGGGTCGACACTGAGGATCGATCCGTCTCGTTTCCCGCAGCAGGTCACTTACCGGCTGCAAGAGACATCAGGAGATGTCACCATCACCCTCGACGATCGCGGCGCAGTCATGCGTAAGATCCTGCCCGGCAGCGGCCTGCCGATGTCTTTCGCCCTGCCGGCGCGTGCCTTCAAGGGTGTTGCCGCCCGCGCCATCGATCATGGCGACGGGGAAGTGACCGTCACGCTCGAGCTGCATCACGACGATCCCGAACTGTGCATTCCACTGCTTGTCGCTCATGACCTTTGCGATATTGCCGCGGACTGGCGCAGCTGGTCCGACGCCTTCCGCATTCCCATGCTGATGGTTGAGGCTGACGGCATTGCCCGTCCGTTGGAAAACCATGTCGGCAGCATCCGCGCCCATGCCGCCAAGCCGCGCCGCCGCCACTCCTATTTTGCCGCCCGCCGCCCGCGCTTCCTGGTCCGCCGTACCACCGGCAGCCTTGGCGTGATGATGAAGATCGAGGGCAAGGAGATCATTGCGCGCCGCTAGGCTTGTCCCTTGGTCCGAAACAGCGCGCGATGAAGAAGAAGCCCGACCGCAAAGGCCGGGCTTCTTTCGTTAGATCACCAGGGACAAGACGAGGCCTATGAACAGGATGGCACCGACGCGGCTATTGAACTTGAAGAGCCTGAGGCACTGGTCGCCATTGGAAATATCGAGGATAAAGATCTGCCAGGCGAACATCACGGCCGCCAGAAGCAGACCCAGATAGGCAAGCAGGTCGACGCCGGCGCCTGCAAAAGCAAAGAGCAGAAAAAGCAGCGCCAAACCGTAAAGGCCGGCCAGCCAAGGCTTTGTGTTGTCGCCGAACAGGCGAGCCGTGGAGCGGACGCCGATCAGTTCGTCATCCTCCTTGTCCTGATGCGCGTAGATCGTGTCATAGCCGATCGTCCATACAATCGCTGCGGCATATAGCCAGATCGCCGGCCACGACAGGCTGCCGAAGGTAGCCGCCCAGCCCATCAGCGCGCCCCAGGAAAAGGCCAGGCCCAGAAAAAACTGCGGCCAATCCGTGAACTTTTTGGCGAAGGGATAGATGGCGACGGTGGCAAGCGACAGGATGCCAAGGAAGATCGCGAAGGGATTGAGCTGGATCAGCACGAGAAAGCCGATCAGCGCCTGCGCGACGAGGAAGACCTTTGCCCCGAAGCGGGACACGCGGCCGGAGGGTAAGGGTCGCGAGCGAGTGCGGGCCACTTCCATGTCGATCTCGTGGTCCACCAGATCGTTATAGGTGCAGCCGGCGCCTCGCATGGCGACCGATCCTATGAAAAACAGGAAAAGGTGAAACAGGAAGAGTTTCGGCGAGAACAGCCCTATGTCGTCGGCTGCATTTGCGGCAAGCGCCGCCGACCAGAAGCACGGCCACATCAGCAGCTGCCAGCCGATCGGCCGGTCCCACCGGGCAAGCTGCGCGTAGGGCCAGGCGCCCCGCGGCAGCAGGCGGTAAACGAAATTGCTGGATGGCGCGTCGGCCACCCGGCCGCTGAAATGATCGGCTTGGGTCATAGCCGGTTCTAGCCTTGGCCAAAGCGGACGGTCAAGCAGGCCGCTACGCGCGGCCGGCTTGGCCTCGTGCCCTAGAAGCAGAGCCCCTTTCGAGGGGATCCTATTTCTTCTTGAGCGCTTCCGCGAAGGCTGCACCAAAAGCGCCCTGCGATGAGCTCTTGTCCGTGTTGGCGAACTTCGGGTTAACCGGCTTGCCACGATCGGCTGTCCGCGAAACCGGGGCGGCCTCACCGCCGTCCTTGCGCATGGTCAGCGCGATGCGCTTGCGCTTGACGTCAACTTCGACGACCCGAACCTTCACCACGTCGCCCGCTTTCACCACTTCATGCGAATCCTTGATGAAGCGGTCGGCCAGTTGCGACACATGCACAAGCCCATCCTGGTGGACGCCGATGTCCACAAAGGCGCCGAAGGCAGCCACATTGGTCACCGTGCCTTCGAGCATCATTCCCGGCTTCAAATCGCTGATCTCGTCGATGCCTTCCGCGAAAGTCGCGGTCTTGAAGCTCGGGCGCGGGTCGCGGCCCGGCTTTTCGAGTTCGGAAATGATATCCTTCACCGTCGGCAGACCGAAATGCTCGTCGATGAACTGGCGCGGGTCGAGCGCCTTCAAGGCGGCACTGTCGCCCATCAACGAACGCAGGTCGCGCCCGCATGCGGCCACGATCTTCTTGGCGATCCCATAGGCTTCCGGGTGAACGGCGGATGCATCGAGAGGCTCCTTGCCGTTTGGAATCCTCAGGAAGCCGGCTGCCTGTTCGAAGGTGCGGTTGCCGAGACGCGCCACCTTCAAGAGCTCCTTGCGGCTCTGGAACGGGCCGTTCTGGTCGCGATGGGTCACAATGGCTTCGGCAATCGAGCGGCTCAGGCCGGAAACCCGCGCGAGCAGCGGAGCGGAGGCCATGTTGAGGTCAACGCCGACAGCATTCACGGCATCCTCCACTACCGCGTCCAGTGAGCGGGACAGCTTGTTCTGATCGACGTCATGCTGGTACTGGCCGACGCCGATCGACTTCGGCTCGATCTTCACCAGTTCCGCCAGAGGATCCTGAAGGCGCCGGGCAATCGAAACGGCACCACGGAGCGACACGTCGAGACCGGGGAATTCTTGAGCCGCAGCTTCGGAAGCGGAATAGACCGAGGCTCCGGCTTCGGAAACGATGACTTTGGTGGGCTTCTGCCCCGGCAAGTTGGCCAGCATGTCGGCCACCAGCTTCTCCGTTTCGCGGCTGCCGGTGCCATTGCCGATGGCGATCAGCTCGACATTGTGTTTGCGCACCAGCGATGCAAGTTCGGTCTGGCTGCCATGGATATCGTTCCTGGGCTGGAACGGATAAACGGTCGAGGTTTCCAGAAGCTTGCCCGTACCATCGACCACTGCGACCTTGACGCCGGTGCGGATACCGGGGTCGAGGCCCATGGTGGTGCGCGATCCCGCAGGTGCGGCGAGCAGCAGATCCTTGAGGTTGCGGGCGAAAACGTGGATCGCTTCTTCCTCGGCCCGCTCGCGCAGTTCGCGCATCAGATCCAGCGACAGCGACACGGACAGCTTGACGCGCCAGGTCCAGCCGGCCGCTTCCATCAGCCAGCGATCGGCGGCGCCGCGATCCCTGATCTCAAAGGCGGCAGCAATGATCCGCTGGGCCGGCTTGATCGGTGACGGGTCATCCTGATCGACCTCGATGTTGAGCGTCAGGAATTCCTCGTTCCAGCCGCGCAGCATGGCCAGTGCCCGATGACCGGCTACCTTTGCCCAGCGTTCGGAGTGGTCGAAATAATCGGAGAACTTGGCGCCGGCCTCCTGTTTGCCATCGACGACCTTGGCCTTCAGCACAGCCCCGTTTCTCATATGCTGGCGCAGCTTGCCGAGCAGGTCGGCATTTTCGGAAATGGTTTCGGCGACGATATCGCGGGCGCCGTCCAGCGCTGTCTTGATGTCGGTAACGTCGCCGGTGACGTAGGCCTGCGCAAGCTTGGCGGGATCGGCTGCGCGATCCGCCCAAATCGCTTCGGCGAGCGGACCAAGGCCCCGTTCCCGGGCGATTTCTGCACGGGTGCGGCGTTTCGGCTTGTACGGCAGATAAAGGTCTTCCAGTTCGGCCTTGGTGGTCGCCTTGCGGATTCTGGCAGCCAGCTCGTCGGTCATCCTCCCCTGGCCTTGGATGGAGTCGACGATGGAAGAACGCCGCGCCTCCAGTTCGCGCAGATAAACGAGCCGCTCCGACAGATTGCGCAGCTGCGTATCATCGAGCCCGCCTGTCACTTCCTTGCGGTAGCGGGCGATGAAGGGCACGGTCGCACCCTCGTCGATCAGCCCGATGGCAGCCGCAGCCTGCTCCGGGCGGGCGTTGATCTCGGCAGCGATTGCGGCGGCAAGGAAGCGGATATCGGCGGCCATCATGTCCTCGTTCAAATCGGAGGCGCGACCATAGTCAAACTTTGCGGCAAGGCAACAGCGTGCCGCCCGGTTCCACAAGCTGGGCTTGGCATGTTTCGTTTCAGGATCTCCTAAGGCGGTTGTTAACCCCAGAGCAGTGGATAAAGACGTGACAGCTTCTCGGATTTGATGCCCCACCTATAATCCCGGTGCCGAATGACACGGCAGCATGGAGGTATGAATGCCTAAGAAGATCGCCCAGGTGCTGGCTGCAGACGATGCAGTCGGCTCCGAGGAGCTGGAAGCTGCAATTTTCTATCTCAGCCGAAAGCTGCAGGAGGCCGAATTCAGAAACGAACCAGTGCCTTTTTTATCCTACCGTAATAAAGTTATATTTGAGACGACTTTGAAATTGCGCCGCGCCGCGAAGGCGACTGAGGGCGTTTGATGAACCCGCGGGCCGGCTTGTTGAAGTGCGGCACCCGGATCACCTTAAGCGAGGGGTAAGAAGGGCGCGGGCCTTGACCTTTCGGGTCCCTCGCCTTAACCGCCGGAAAGCTATGAAAGCGAGGGCGGCATATGAAGGTTCTGTTGATAGGCTCGGGCGGGCGCGAACATGCGCTGGCATGGAAACTGGCTCAGTCGCCACTCTTGACGAAGCTTTATGCTGCCCCCGGCAATCCCGGCATTGCCGAGCATGCAGAACTCCTGCCTTTGGACATAGACGATCAGGCTGCCATTCTCGACGTCTGCAAGGCGCAAGCCATCGACTTCGTGGTGGTCGGGCCGGAAGGACCGCTGGTCGCCGGCCTTGCCGATCTGTTGCGCAGCAACGGCGTAACCGTTTTCGGCCCTTCCAAGGCTGCAGCGCAGTTAGAAGGCTCCAAGGGTTTCACCAAGGATATCTGCGCCCGCTACGGAATTCCCACTGGTGCTTACAAGCGCTTTACCTCTGCCGATGAGGCCAAGGCCTATGTGAGCGAGCAAGGCGCACCGATCGTCGTCAAGGCAGACGGACTGGCGGCCGGCAAAGGCGTGACGGTCGCTATGACCGTAGAGGAAGCCCTGGCCGCTATCGACGATTGCTTCGATGGCGCCTTCGGCAGCGCCGGCGCTGAAGTGGTGGTGGAGGCTTTTCTTGACGGGGAGGAAGCCAGCTTCTTCTGCCTATCGGATGGCAAGACGGCTCTCGCGCTTGCCACTGCGCAGGACCATAAGCGCGTCGGCGACGGCGATACGGGCCCCAATACGGGCGGCATGGGCGCTTATTCACCTGCCCCGGTCATGACGCCGGACATGGTGGAGCGCACCATAAAGGAGATCATTGAGCCGACGATCCGTGGCATGGCCGAAAGCGGCTTTCCGTTCACGGGCGTCTTCTTCGCCGGATTGATGATCACCGCCAAGGGACCCGAACTGATCGAGTACAACGTCCGTTTCGGCGATCCTGAATGCCAGGTTCTGATGATGCGGCTGAAAAGCGACCTGCTTCAGCTTCTTTATGCGGCTGCCACCGGCTCTCTCGATCAGGTCTCCGCCGAATGGAGCGATGAGGTGGCACTGACGGTGGTCATGGCGTCGAAAGGCTATCCGGAGCCGTATGAAAAGGCGACCCCGATTGCAGATCTGCCGGACACGGCTGCAGGCGAAAAGATCTTCCATGCCGGCACGACGCTGCAGAACGGCCTGCTGGTCGCAACCGGCGGGCGCGTGCTGAGCGTGACGGCAACGGGCCAGTCCGCAGGCGAGGCAAAGGCCGCCGCCTATCGGCTCGTCGACCAGGTAACCTGGGACAACGGCTTTTGCCGGCGGGACATCGGCTGGCGGGCCGTCGAGCGCGAGCAGGCCGCCAGCCGTCAGGGTTGATTCAATATTTACCAATTCTCCTGACGGGATGGAAACGAAGCGAAGCTAGGATGAACCGCGATAATCGTGGAGTCCGGTAATGCGTCTCGTTCTGACCACAGCTCTGGTGCTGATAAGCGGCACCGCCTTCGGCTCATCCATCACTGTCATGGGCGGGACGGCGGTGCCGAGCCCGAGCCTCGTCGAGAAACACTGCTCCGACTGCCAAGCCGGTGCGCCGAAGGCCGATACGTCGAGCTATCACGTTCCGGTTCTGAAATCCGGGACGCAAAAAATGGAGATCGTCGAAATCAACGGCGAAAAAAGGCTGGCCCGCACCGAGGCATGGCTCGGCGGGTCGCCCGTCATTCATGTCAGCAAGCTGCCCGAATGGCTGAAGAACGACAAGGCAATTGCCACGCTCTCGCCCTCCTCCGACGGCTCCACGGAAACGGGAATAGAGGCTGTAATCGCGCCGGGCGACGGCATTGACCTTGAAGCCACAACCAGCGCCCTGCAGGCACCAGAGATTGCCCAGGCAGCCGCGCCGACGCCACTGGCGCTGACAAACTTCGAATTGCGGCTGCCCAACGGCAACTAGATTAGGGCCTGCTTACTAACGTCTTCGTGGCGTTCTCAAAAGAAGCTCCGCAGAAGATGCAGAGCACCCAAGAAATGACGGACGGTTTCTTTACCGTCGCACAGTAGTTGCGCGGCATTATTTAAATTTTCCTTCAAATATTATTGTCATTGTTTCGGCGGATGCGATGACCAGCATCCGTCCAGGCGCAGGATGCGCTTCTCCCCACAAATCTGTCCCGCTTCAACTCTCAGTTCGAGAGGTTCGGCTGGCTATACCTTTGAGTCGAAGATGAAGAACCTCAAGATCTCACAGCAGCTTGTGCTGCTGGTATCGGCGCTGATTGTCGGCTTTGCCGTCGTTACCTATTTCGAACTGCAATCCGCGACACGAGCCATCTATGCCGAACGGTATGGCATGCTGAGGACGCAGGTGGAGTCCGGTCTCGGCATTCTCAAGAAGTTCCAGCAGCGTGAAGCGGCCGGCGAACTGACCCGTGAAGACGCCCAGAAGCAGGCTTTCGCCGTCGTCGCCTCCATGAGCTTTCAGCCGGACGGCTATCTCTTTGCCTATGACTATGATGTGATCATGCGCCTGCATCCCGACCCCAAGAAGGTCGGCGAGCCTGGCAAGGGCAAGGCGGACTCTGCAGGGAAGCTGTTTCGAGACGAGATGGTCGCGGTGGGCAAAGCCGGGGGCGGTGTTGTCAACTACTACAGCAGCAGCAAGCCGGGACTGCCTGAAGGGGATTACCTGAAGACATCCTATGCCAAGGCTTTCGAGCCCTGGCAGATCGTGCTCGCCACCGGCGTCTACATGGACGATCTGCAGGCCGAGATCCGCCAGATGATCCTGCGCGCGGTCGGTACCGGTGTCCTCATCCTGGCCCTCACCCTTGTTGCCGCCTATTTCGTGATCCGCGGCATTACCAAGCCTCTCGCTGCCATCCACAAGTCGCTGCAGGCCGTTGCGGACGAGGATGTGGCCATCAAGATCCCGCATACGGGCATGTCGAACGAAATCGGCATGATGGCCAAGGCGACCCAGGCTCTGCAGGAAAAAATCCGCGAAAGACATGCCATGTCCGAGCGCGAAGCGAGCCAGAACCAGGCAATTGAGCGCGAGCGCCGGCAAAATCAGGACATGCAACAGCAGGAAGCGGCGGCGCAGGCCCATGTCGTGGCCGCTATCGGCCACGCACTGGAAACCTTGGCGACGGGTGACCTGACCGTCCGCTGCGATGATCTCGGCCCACGCTACGAAGAATTGCGCCACAACTTCAACGAGGCAATCTCGCATCTCGAAGCGGCCATGTCCAAGGTCAATGCCAAGGGTCTGGACATCGGCGGCTCCAAGGAAGAAATCCGCCGCGCATCCAACGAACTGTCGCAGCGCACCGAGCGCCAGGCGGCCAATCTGGAAGAAACCTCGGCAGCGCTCGACGAGCTTGCCGTCGCTGTTCGCCATACGGCAGAAGGTGCCCACGAGGCGGCCCAGCGGGTTACGTCCGTCAGCACCGAAGCGACGCGGTCGGACGAGATCGTGGCGCAGGCCATCCAAGCCATGGGTGGTATTGAGCATTCTTCCGGCGAAATCTCCAAGATCATCGGCGTCATCGACGAAATCGCCTTCCAGACCAATCTTCTGGCGCTGAATGCCGGCGTCGAGGCCGCCCGTGCCGGCGAATCCGGCAAGGGCTTTGCTGTCGTGGCGCAGGAGGTGCGCGAGCTTGCGCAGCGATCAGCCGCCGCAGCCAAGGAAATCAAGGACCAGATCGCCCGCTCCTCGGGCCAGGTCCAGAACGGCGTCCGTCTGGTCGGCGAGGCCGGCGAAGCGCTGAAGCGTATCTCCAGCCAGGTGCGTGCCGCCAGCGACATCGTCGGCAAGATCGCCCATTCCGCGTCCGAGCAAGATACGACGCTTCGCTCGATTTCCTCTTCGCTGAACCAGCTCGACGCCGCCACCCAGCACAATGCTGCCATGGCGGAGGAAACGACCGCTTCCGCAGAGGCTCTGGCGACGGATACGGACGAATTGCTCAACTTGATCCGCAGCTTCCGGGTCGGCAACCAGGGTCAGGACGCTGGCGAGCTTCACCACATGGCGCACAAGATGCGCAGGGCGAGCTAACGGCAAAAGCACAACACGCGGGGGCGGGTGGGAGCCGTCGGATCGAAAGATCCGGCGGCTTTTCCATAAAAACTTAGGACACAATCCTAGAGAAATCGGCCACTGTGCCGGTCGCTTCACGGATCGCCTTGAGCAAGGCCAGGCGGTTGGCGCGAATGACCACGTCTTCGTCATTGACGAGCACGTCTTCGAAAAAGCGATCTACCGGCGCGCGCAGCTTCGACAGCGCTTCCATGGCTGACCGGAAGTCCTCCTTGCCGATCGCAGCGGAGGCTTCCCTGGAAGCGGCGGTGATGGCTGCCCAAAGCGTTTTTTCCGCGTCCAGCCTCAGCAGTTCATCCGAAACGCCGTCGGCAACGACCGTGCCCTTCTTCTCCTCGGCAGCCAGCAGCTGCACGGCGCGCTTCGTGCCGGCGAGCAGGTTCCTGCCGTCTTCGGAGGTGATGAATGCCGTCAGCGCTTCAGCCCGTCGGGCGACCATCAGCAGGTCGTCTGCTTCGGATGTCAGAACCGCATCGATGATGTCGTGCCGAGCACCAAGATCCCGCAGATAGACCTTCAGGCGGTCGTGGAAGAAGGCGAGCAGATCGGCAGCAATCTGCGGCTCGACGGACACCACCGGGAAGGTTTCGTTGATATAGCTGTTGTCCGAAAGCGCCTGAGCGACCTGCCCTTCCTCGTCCGAAGACGACACGACCGGAGCAGCCTGCCGATCAGGCATGGCCTGGGCGAACACATCGAGAAGGTTCAGCCTCACCCGCCGCTCCAGCAGGATGCGCACGACCCCGAGCGCCGCACGCCGCAAGGCATAAGGATCCTTTGAGCCGGTCGGTTTTTCGTCGATCGCCCAGAAGCCGACGAGCGTGTCGAGTTTGTCGGCGAGCGCCACCGTCAGCGAAACCCTGTCCGTCGGCACTATGTCCGTCGGGCCCTGCGGCTTCCAGTGTTCCTCGACGGCGGCAGCAACAGAGGCATCCTCGCCCTGAAGCAGCGCATAGCGGCGACCCATCTGCCCTTGCAGTTCCGGGAATTCACCCACCGCTTCCGTGCGTAGATCCGCCTTGGCCAGCACGGCAGCCCGATCCACCAGAGCGGCATCGGCGCCGACGAGCGGGGCGAGCTTTGCCGCCAGGGCGCGAATGCGCGAAACACGTTTGCCCTGGCTGCCGAGCTTGGCATGGAATGTGACGTTCAGCGCGTCGAGCTTGGCCATGCGCTGGTCGAGCGGCTTTGCAAGGTCGAGGCCAAATCTCTGCGCAGCGTCTTGCAGGGTTTCGAGATCCGGCAGGTTGCCCTGATCCCGCGTCCAGAAATGCTTGGCGTCGGACAGACGGGCACGTACGACCTTGCCGTTGCCGTGGATGATTTCCTTGCCGCCGTCCTTGGCCTCGATATTCGAGATGAGGATGAAGCGGTTGGATAGCCCCTCCTGCGCACCCTGCGGCCGGGTCACGAAGCATTTCTGATTGGTCTTGATGGTCAGCCGGATGATTTCGGCCGGAATTTCCAGGTATTCCGGCTCGAACTCGCCGATCAGCACATGCGGCCATTCGACGAGGCCGGACACTTCCTCCAACAGGCCTTCGTCTTCCACCAGATCAAGCCCATTGGCGAAAGCGAGATCGCGCGCGTCGTGAAGGATCATGTCCTTGCGCCGGTCGGCGTCGAGCATGACCTTCGCTTTGTCCAGGCTCGAGACATAGTCATCGAAACGGCGCACGGTGATGGCTACCGGCGCATGGAAACGGTGGCCATAGGTGACGTTGCCGGCCGTCAGTCCGTCGATCTCGAACGGGATGACCTGAGTCTCGTCATGTTCGGGACCGAACACGCAGACGATCGACTGAAGCGGCCGCACCCAGCGCAGGCTCTCTGAGCCCTGGCCTTCTATGCCGCCGAAGCTCGTGCCTTTCGGCATGGAGGCGGCTCCCCAGCGCATCGGCTTCGGCCAAGGGAAATTGCGGATGATGCCCGGCATGACATCGGCAATGATGCTTTCGGCTGCACGTCCGGGCCTGGAGATCACGGCGACGTAGAAATCACCCTTTTTCGGATCGCTGACGACCGTTGCTTCGGAGGCGGAAGATAGCCCGGCCTTGCGCAGGAAACCGGCTACCGCCTGTTCCGGAGCCTTGGTGGAAGGACCCTTGATTTCCTCGCGCTGGTCGGCGGAGCGGGCCACCAGGCCGCGGATGTCGAGCGTCAGGCGTCGCGGCGTCCAATATTCGCGCGCCCCCTCATAGGTCAGACCGGCTTCCACCAGCGCGTCGGTGACGAGCTTTTTCAGGTCTCCTGCGGCCTTGCGCTGCATGCGGGCCGGGATTTCCTCCGAGCGGAGTTCAAGAAGCAGATCAGGCATGATGATATCTTTGCTTTCAGGACCAAGTCGCGGCGGACTTAGCAAGCCAGGCAGCAAAAGTCACGAGCCGGATTGGCGAAAGGCTCACCATCCGCCGCCACCTCCGCCGCCTCCACCGCCGCCGGACGAACCGCCGGAGAATCCCGACGAGGAGGGTGAAGAGCTCGGTGGCGGCGTAGGTATGGTCGAGGCGATGGTAGACGCCATGGAAGACGAGAAGCCGCCAATGCGCTCGCCGAAGCCGCCGTAATTGCCGTGATACCAGGAAGGTTGGTAGGAGGCTGCAGCGGCCCCCGCAGCAGCTGTGGCAAGCCAGGTCTCGAAGGACCGGCTCCAGGGCTTTTCGAGGCCGAGCGCTACCGCATAAGGCAGCAGCTTTTCGAAATGCTGTGGCGACATGGTCGGCGCCCCGGCCATGTTCATCCGGTCCTTTTCAGCCAGATCAAGGTAGATCTTCAGGCCCTCGATGCCATCCATCAGCTTGCGGCCGAGCGGCGTCGGCGCACTCATCAGGAAGAAGAACACGGCGTTGATCAGGACGATGCCGCCTACCGCCACCAGAACCGGCCAATGATCGCCTCCCGTCAGTTCCGATAGCATAGCGACCAGGATGGTCGACAGGATCGACAGCGCCACCAGCCCGATCAAGCCGAAAACCACGGCCGCCGCAATTCTTGAAAACAGCGAGCGTCCGCGCCGGAAGCTCTTGGCGAAGCCGACCGCCAGGAAAGCGAAGACGACGGCAAAGAAAGCCGGCACGATCAGCACCACCATCAGGTCCGGCTCCAGATTGCCAAACACCAGGATGGCAGCGATCACTGCAAGGCTCACGACCACGCCGCCGATGATGTAGCCGATATTCGCCTTGTAATATTTGCCGCGATGTTCCCTTTCGATCGACTGGCGGAAGCTCGCGCCGACGCTCTGCACGCGGCTGCCATTGGCCTTGTCGATGACGAGTGTGTCTGCCGGACCAATCGCGGCGAGCAGCGCGTCTTGCCCTGCAGACAGGCTTTTTGCATCCACCTTCTTTTCGGTTCGGCGGATGGTGATCGAGTTCTGCAGGTCGTCGAGTACCACATAGCCCCTGACCGCCAGATCGAGCGCACTTGCAGCCAAGGCGGTCCAGCCTTCGCCGGAAAACCCCTTGTTGTCGATATAGTTGACCAAGGCCGGCGATATGCCCTCCGGTGGATCCCAGCGCGGGACGACCACGCCACCTTGCGGATCACGGCCGACCTTCGTCCAGTTGCGGCCGTAGTAGAGCCCGACGAGAACCAGTCCGCCGAGACCAAGGATTGCCGCCATGTGATCGCGCCACCACCAGGCACGCTGCTGTTCGGCCGAGGGCGGCGCGACGGCGCCTTTCGGAATGCCTATGACAATGGTCAAGCCTTCCTGCTCCGCAAGTGGCCTCGTCGTGGCGAAGGTTGCCGTATCGCCATTTCCCGACATGCGGGCGTTCTGGTCGGTCGACCCGACCGGACCGGTGAAGGCCGCCACCTTGACGACCTGCGCCTCGTCCGGAAGCGTCACGCGGGCCGAGGCCCGAGCAATCCGGAACTGCCAGCCATTGCCGGTGGCATTCCAGTAAAGCTCGTCGTGATCGTCAAAATAGCGGATCTGGCGGCTCGTCTTGTAGGTGAAGACGTAAGTATGCTCGCCGTCGTCCAGCAGAACATCCGCCGATCCCGCATAGATCCTGATCCCGCCGGTTACCGCCTCCGTGTGCCACGGCTCATCCTCGCCATCGCGGGTGACGGAAACCATCTCGAAATCGACCCTCACCGTGCGGCCGCTTTCGTCCTGCATGGTCAAAGGAAAATCGCGGAAAATACCCCGTTTGATCCTGTCGCCTTCAGCATTGACGCTTATGGTTTCCGAGACTGTCAGCTCACCGCTTCCGGCAACCGCAACCTCGGAATGGTAGGAGCGGATATATTCCTCGGCAACGGCTGGAAGCGCCGCGGAAAAGGCGAGGAGAAGCGCAAGCGCGAAACGGATCAGCATGGGACGCGCCGTTTCAGAACTTGACGGTCGGCACGGCGCGATCCGCTTTATTGGTGATCTCGAAATATGGGCGCTTCGAAAAGCCGAACTGACCAGCAATGAGGTTGGACGGAAAGCTCTCGACCTTGACGTTCAAATCGCGGGCGGCGCCGTTATAATAACGCCGTGACATCTGCAGCTCGCCTTCGATGGTTTCCAGAGATGCCTGCAGCTCGGAAAAGTTTTGGTTGGCCTTCAGTTCCGGATAGGCTTCTGCAAGCGCAATGATCTTGCCGAGTGCCTGACCGAGCAGACCTTCCACCTGGGCGCGGCCCGCGACATCCCCTGCCGGCACCGCCTGCGCCTGGTTGCGCAGCTTGACGACTTCCTCAAAAGTGCCCTTTTCGTGCGCCGCGTAACCCTTGACGGTTTCGACCAGGCTCGGGATGAGATCGGCACGCCGCTTCAACTGAACGTCGATGCCCGACCAGGCCTCTTCCGCCATCTGGCGAGCTTTGACGAGGCCGTTATACATTAGAACAACGTAAAGGCCGACGAGAACGACTAGTCCAAGTACAATATACAAGCTTTTAATCCCCCAGGATAAGCTAACCCCGAGCGGACACTAAGTCGGCAAATAGAGATTGTCACTAAGAAAGAAGAGGTTAGGCCGCGTCCTTACCAAAATTGGCACCACCGGCATCCGTCAGCAGGAAGGCCTCGCCGCAAGCCTTTGCCAAAGTCCGAACCCGCAGGATGTAGCTCTGGCGTTCCGTCACCGAAATGACTCCGCGGGCATCCAGCAGGTTGAAGACGTGGGATGCTTTGATGCACTGATCATAGGCGGGGAAGACGCATTTATGGAGCGCCTGGTTGGCGTGATTGCCCGGAGCACCGGCTGCGAGCAGAGCCTGGCATTCCTTTTCGGCATCGATGAAATGCTGGTGCAGCATGTCGGTATTGGCGAATTCGAAATTGTGCCGCGAATATTCCTGCTCCGCCTGCAGAAAGACATCGCCGTAGGAGATCTTTTCGTCGCCCTCGCGACCGTTGAAGTTCAGGTCGTAGACATTGTCGACGCCCTGAACATACATGGCCAGGCGCTCCAGGCCATAGGTCAGCTCGCCGGCGACCGGCGAAACCTCGATGCCGCAGACCTGCTGGAAATAGGTGAACTGCGACACCTCCATGCCGTCGCACCAGCATTCCCAGCCAAGACCCCAAGCGCCAAGCGTCGGGCTTTCCCAGTCGTCCTCGACGAAGCGGACATCATGCAGCAGGGGGTCGAGACCGATCGCCTCGAGCGAGCCCAGATAGAGCTCCTGCAGGTTGGACGGGTTCGGCTTCAAAATGACCTGATATTGATAATAATGCTGAAGACGGTTCGGGTTCTCGCCGTAGCGACCATCCGAAGGACGCCTTGAGGGCTGCACATAGGCCGCCTTCCAGGGCTTAGGTCCCAGCGCACGCAGCGTCGTGGCCGGATGGAAAGTGCCGGCTCCCACCTCCATGTCGTAGGGCTGCAACACGGCGCAGCCCTTGTCGGCCCAATAATGGTGGAGCGCGAGGATCAGCCCCTGGAAGGAGCGGGTCGGAGACATATGGTCGGGCAGATCAGTCATGGGAATATCGCCAGATGATTGATTTTTCCGGACGAGTGCCATGCAGGGCGGCAGGGGTCAAGGATTTATGCACCTCGCGGCATAGCGGCTTTGCCGGCGCGGGGCGATCCGTGATAAGCTGCGATCAGTTTTCCGGAGGCCGAAATGAACGTCAAGAACACGATCACGCTTTCCGACCGCTACATGCGGCGCGCCGAACAGATGGTGGAAGACGGCCAATTCTCGTCGATCGAAAAGGTCGTCGAAGCAGGCATCGACGAACTGCTGCGGTCCGACGATCTGACGCCGGAACAGAACGAGGCGGTGATGGGCATGGCAGACGAGATCCGCCGAAGGATGGAACTGCCGAGGGATCAGTGGATCCCCTGGGACGGCGAGGCAGTGGCCGACAGGATCAAGGCGAAGCTTGACAAGAAATACAATAAGCAAGGATGATCTATCGCATCATCAATCACCCGCTTGTTGAAAGCGACCTGTTTGACATCACGGATATGGTCTCGTCCTATGCGGGTTTAACGATTGGGAAGTCCAAAACCAGCGAAATCACCCGCTTCATATCGAACCTTTCAAGCTTCCCGAAAATCGGTTCGATCCGCAGCGATATACTGCCGGGTCTGCGCGCCATTCCGGCAGCCGAAAAAGCCGTCGTCTGCTTCACGGTCGATGACGCGAGTCTGACCGTCTTCATCATCTGTATCAGCTATGCGGGTTCCGACTGGGCGTCGCGGGTGAAAGAGCGGAGCTAGCGTCTATTCCTCGTCGCGCTTGATCCGGTATTCGCCAGAAACCGGGTCCTTTTCCAAGGTCGCGACCGCGCCGGTGCGGCGTTCCTGTTCCTCACGACGCTTGCGGCTGGAAAGCCGCTGGGCGTCCATGATGAAACGCTTGTAAAGCATCCAGCCGCCGCAAATCACGACGATCAAGAATATGAGCTGCGCCATTCATCCCCCTCGTCCGGACTTCAGAGCCCGTAACGGCTCCACAATGCCCTTTCCTCGATGCCTTCGGCAAGACCCGCACCGGCACTCCCGGCAATTTCGCCAAGGCCCAGGCCTCGCGATAGCACGCCCGGCACGCGGCGACCGAAAAGGCTGCGGGTACCACCGATGAGTTCGAGCTTGGCGTCCTTGCCGAAGCGGCGCTTGACGACGCCGCGCATCTCGCCGAGGCCGTCGATCAGGCCGAGTTCAAGTCCGCGCAGGCCGGTCCAGAAGAGACCGGAAAAAATGGTCGGATCATCTGCAAGCCGCTCACCGCGGCGCATTTTCACCATTTCGATGAAGACCTTGTGGATCTCGAGCTGCAGCGTCTTCAGATATTCCACATCGCCTTCTTTTTCAGGCTGGAAGGGGTCAAGGATGACCTTGTTTTCACCGGCCGTGTAGACCCGGCGCTCGACACCGATCTTGCGCAGCAGTTCTGGGAAGCCGAAGCCGCCCGAAACGACGCCGATCGAGCCGACGATCGAGGTCGGATCGGCAAAGATCTCGTCGCCGGCCAGCGCGATCATGTAGCCGCCGGATGCCGCGACGTCCTCGACGAAGACCAGCACCTTCTTATCTTTTTCCTCAGCCAGCGCCCGAATGCGCTGGAATATCAATCGCGATTGCACGGGTGATCCGCCCGGCGAGTTGATGGATATGACAACGACCGGCGACGCCTTCTTCGCGAATGCCTTTTCCAGCATGGGCGCAACGGTGGCAAGATTGAGCGTCGGCTTGAACTGGTTGCCGCCCGTCATGATCGCGCCGCTCAGCCGGACCACGGGGATCACCATCCCCTTCTTGCGGAACCGTTTCGGCGTCAGGCGCGTCAGAAAATCCATCTTTGATCCTGCTTTTGCAAATATTAGAGCTTGCGTGATGTAAGTAACGGCAGCGGGAACACAATGGTTGCGCTTGAAAAATCCCCGGTTCAGCGCCTTGTTCGAGCATAAGCCACTCGTCCGTTATTGAGGTCATCGACCAGGCTCGCAAAGGAATGACCGGGGCCTTCGTGGACGACCAGGGGCGCCCGCAGTGCAAGCCTCGCCCTCGACCCCTTGATGGCAGTGACCAGAACACGGGTGGCGTCTTCTCCCGGACGCGGATGCAGAGCCGTGATCTCAAGCCCGCCGAAACGCCTGCCGCAGGCCGCGATGATCTCGGCTACGGATTGCGGCCGGGCTATCAGCGATAGCTGGCCGCCAGGCTTCATGATGGCGCCGGCTGTCCGTATCCACGTCTCGAACAGCTCTTCGGTCATCGCATGCGCTTGCGCCTTCAGGGCATCGGGCGTGCGCCGGTCACCGGAATGATTGAACGGCGGGTTCATGATCACATGGTCATGAACCTCGTCCTGAAGGCCAGCTGCAAGGCGTGCCTTACCGGTCAAGGTGACATCCGCCTCCACAACCTCGACGCGGTGGGCGAGGAAGCGGTTTTCCTCAAGCGCCAGGGAGCGCCGCGCATAGTCCGCCATCAGCTGTGACTTTTCGACCAGCAAGACCTTTGCCAAAGGAAGACGCGCTGCCACCGCAAGACCAGCGGCACCGGCACCGGCGCCGAGATCGGCAACGCTTACGGGACCATCTGCGGCAACGAGCGAGGCGAGCAGCATGGCATCCACCCCTGAGCGATGCCCCTCCCCCTTCGGCTGAACCACATGAAACCGACCGCGATGGAACGCATCGACCGTATACGACATCTCGGCGGCCGCCACGCCGATGGCTGTGCCCGAGGCATTATCTTCCGAAGCAGGCTTCACGCCTTGAGCTCCGCTTCCAACCCCGCATCCTTGAAAATGCGCCGAGCCTCATCGGCCCGATCGCTCTCGACGAGAAAGCGGCGCGGCAGAAGCCCGAGCGACCCCTCCAGCACGCTCATCGACTGATCGGCGATCATGCAGTGAATGCCGGCTTCCTTCATCAGGCTTTCCGCCAGCGACAGGATCACCAGGTCGTTCGTGCGGATGATCTCCTGCATGATGGCGAAATACCCTTGTTAAACGAAGCGTGATGCGTTTTGCGCTTGCCGCACTATCTGCCTCTTTCTATTGTGCTTTGAAAGATTTCGATAGGGAGGCCTGGTCATTGGGCGTCGTCATACCGCTTGAAGAAGGCAAAAACAAACCTGCGTCCGTCAAGCCGCTGGTGGATCTGACAAAAGCGGACATGGAACGGGTGAACCAGTTGATCCTGTCCAAGGCCGGATCCGACGTGCAAATGATCCCGGAAGTCGCCAACCACCTGATTTCATCGGGCGGAAAGCGGCTGCGCCCGATGCTGACGCTCGCTTCGGCCTCGCTGTTCGGCTATCAGGGCGACCACCATGTCAAGCTGGCTACCAGCGTCGAGTTCATGCATACGGCGACGCTGCTGCATGACGACGTGGTGGATGAAAGCGACCTGAGGCGCGGCAAGTCGACGGCACGGATGATCTGGGGCAACCAAGCCAGCGTGCTTGTCGGCGACTTCCTTCTCGGCCAGGCATTCCGAATGATGGTGGATGTGGGCTCGATGGAAGCACTCGACGTGCTTTCGGCCGCAGCTTCGGTGATTGCCGAAGGCGAAGTGCTGCAGCTCTCCGTCGCCAAGAACATGGAAACGACGGAGGATGACTATCTTTCCGTCATTCGCGCCAAGACCGCAGCCCTTTTTGCCGCTGCCGCCGAAGTCGGGCCGATCATCGCCAATGCGGACAAGTCCAGCCGCTCGGCGCTGAGGTCGTACGGGATGAATCTCGGGCTCGCCTTCCAACTGGTCGATGATGCGCTGGACTACGGCGGCAAGGCCGCCGACCTCGGCAAGAATGTCGGCGACGATTTTCGCGAGGGCAAGATCACCCTGCCGGTCATCCTCGCCTATCGCCGCGGCACCGAAGGCGAGCGCGCCTTCTGGCGCGAGGCGATCGAGAACGGCGAGAGCAGTGAAGAAAACCTCGAAAAGGCGCTCGGCCTTATCAATAAGTATGGCGCCCTGAACGACACGATCGGCAGAGCCTTGCATTACGGCACCATGGCTCGCGATGCGCTTGCTCCCCTGCCGGCTTCTCTGCTCAAGGCGGCGCTTCTCGAGGTCATCGACTTCTCGATCCAGCGGGTCAACTGAACTTAATCTGGGACAGGGCCTCGGGTCGACATTTCTTGCCGACCCGCTTCAAAAAAGCCATTCTGTCATGAATCAATCGGCGCAAGATCGGGCGGCGCCATGCCGCCGAATCATGCTCTTACGAAAGGCATTCTTTATGCGGCAGAAATTACGCCTTCTTCTGCTTTCCGGCGTTGCGCTCGCCACCGCCCTGACGCTGAGCGGTTTCGCGCAGGCTGCGACGGCCGAGCCAAAGCCGGCGACAGAAGACGCGGTCAAATTTGAGGCCGATGACGCCAACTCGTTTTCCGGTGCCTTCCTCGCCGCCCGGACGGCCGATGTGGACCATGATTATGCCAGCGCCATCTCGCTTTACCGCAAGGCGCTGATCTTCGACCCCGCCAATCTGGAAATCCGTGAGCGGCTGATGATCTCGCTGCTCCTCAATGGCGAATTCGAGAGCGGGCTGAAGGAAGCCGACGCCTTGAAGGGGGATGCAGCGGTCGAACGCATCACTCGCATCGTACGGGGGCTCGATGCCATCCGCGACGGAAAATTCGATTCGGCGCGCAAGATCCTCGCCTATGACGGCCCCAACGACCTCGACCGGCTGACCCATCAACTTCTGGCGGCATGGGCGGAAGTCGGCGGCGGCAAGGGCAAGCAGGCGATGGCGACGATCAGCGGGCTCAAGGGCCCGGACTGGTTCAAGGTGTTCACCGACTACCACCTTGGCGCCATGGCGCTGGTGGCCGGCGACGTCAACGCCGCCCGCAAGTCTCTCAACAATGCGGTGACCAATCGCGACGCGGTTGCCACCGCACCCGATACGTTCATGCGCGCCGTCATGGCGCTGGCGCGCCTGGAGGCGTCAGCCGGCAATAAGCAGAAGGCGCTCGATGCCATTTCGGTCGGCGACGAGCTGATCAGCAATTACGCGCCCTTGAAGGCATTGCGCCAGAGCATCGAAAAGGGCGAGAAGCCGGTCCAGCAGGTTACCAATGCAGCCGAGGGGGCCGCAGGCGTGCTGTTTTCGATCGGCGGTGCTTTGAACCGCCAGGGTGCCGAGGACATGGTGGCTCTGTATCTGCAGGTCGCGCATGCCATGGACCCCAAAAGCGCGGACACGCTGATCATGCTGGGCGGCATTGCCGAGAAGCTCGAAAATCCGCAGCGCGCCATCGCCTTGTATCGACAGGTGCCGGCCGATTCGCCGATGCGGCGCATTTCCGAGCTGCAGCTGGGTGTAACCCTTTCCGACACCGGCAAGGTGGAAGAGGCAAAGCAGCACCTCAAGGCGCTGATCGAATCCGATCCTGCCGACATCCGCAGCTATATCGCCTATGGCAGCGTGCTTTCCGAGGCCAAGGACTACAAGGCCATGGCGGAAAACTATGACAAGGCTGTGGAAGTGATCGGCCCCGTGCCGCGACCGGCCGACTGGACTGTCTTCTTCCAGCGCGGCATCGCCTATGAGCGGCTGAAGCAGTGGGACAAGGCCGAGCCGAGCTTCCGCAAGGCGCTGGAGCTCAACCCCAATCAGGCGCAGGTCCTTAACTATCTCGGCTATTCGCTGGTTGACATGAACATCAACCTCGACGAGGGACTCGACATGATCAAGAAGGCGGTCGATGCCAAGCCGGACGACGGTTACATCGTCGATTCACTCGGCTGGGCCTATTTCCGCCTAGGCAAGTTCGAAGAGTCGGTGACCGAGCTTGAGCGGGCGGTGCAGTTGCGTGCCGGCGACGCTACGATAAACGATCATCTCGGCGACGCCTACTGGAGGGTGGGCCGCCAGTTGGAAGCCGTCTACCAGTGGAACCGGGCGCTGATCTCGGAGGGCGACGACGTTAACCGCGATCACATCAAGGACAAGGTCGAGAAGGGCCTGCCGCCGATCGATCCGAATTCCACGACAGCCGACCGGAGCACCCCCGAACCCGCCGCTCCCGTGCCCCCGGCGCCAGCACCGGAAAATCCGGACAAGAAGTCCTGATGCCTTTAGACACCTTTGCCCACGAAAGACCCGCCTCATCGGCGGGTCTTTTCGAATTGGCACCTGCGAAGATCAACCTCGCCCTGCATGTGGTCGGACAGCGGGCCGACGGTTATCATCTGCTTGAAAGCCTGGTGACATTCGCGGATATGGGTGACGAGCTGAGCTTTTGCCTGGCGGACGAGGATTCATTGATGGTTTCCGGTCCTTTCGCGCCGGCTCTTTCGGTAGGCGTGGAGGTTGACAATCTGGTGCTGCGGGCACGCGATCTGCTGCGCGACTGCCTGTTGAAAAGCAGCCAGCCCGCTCCGCCGGTCGCCATTCACCTGGAAAAGAACCTGCCGGTGGCTGCCGGGATCGGCGGCGGTTCCGCCGATGCTGCAGCGACCTTGCGGGGCCTTTTGCGCCTCTGGCAGGCAGAGATTGCGGAGGCCGAGCTCCTCGCCCTCGCCCTGAAACTGGGCGCCGATGTACCCATGTGCCTGAAGGGCGAAGCCTTGATGGCGACAGGCATAGGTGAGGACATCACGCCCTTGCCGGAGCTTCCTTCGCTGGCGCTGGTTCTCGGCAATCCGCTGGTCGGCGTTGCGACGCCGGACATATTTCGCCGCCTGGCCACCAAGGATAATGCCCCGATCGGACAGATCGCGGCCAAAGACTGGATGCCGCTCCTCAAGACACTGCGCAATGACCTGGAGCCTCCCGCACGTTCACTGGTGAGGGAAATCGATCAGATATCGAATATGATTGGTGGCGAAGGCGCCCTGTTGACCCGTATGTCCGGTTCCGGCGCAACCTGTTTCGGCATTTTTCCGTCGGCTGATATGGCGCAGACGGCAGCCGCCAACCTTTGCGGCCAGAAGCCGGATTGGTATTTTCAGGCGGTACAGACCGTGGGCCGCAAATCTGGAGAAACATCATGAGCCGGATCGACGAGACCCGCCCCTTCGTAGCTGTCGGCATTGCCGTACTGACCGTTTCCGATACCCGCACGCTGGAGAACGACAAATCCGGCGATACGCTGGCGGCGCGGATCGCAGAGGCGGGCCATCACCTGAAAGCGCGCGCCATTGTGGCGGACGACAGGGAGGCCATTGCCGGTCAGGTCCAGGCTTGGACACGCGATCCCGAGATCGATGTCGTCATCACCACCGGCGGAACGGGCTTTACCGGCCGCGATGTGACGCCCGAGGCGCTTGAGCCGCTATTCGAAAAACGCATGGACGGCTTTTCGGAAGTGTTTCACCGCATCTCCTATGACAAGATCGGCACCTCGACCATTCAATCCAGGGCCACCGGCGGCGTTGCTAATGCAACCTTCATCTTCGTGCTGCCGGGCTCGCCAGGCGCCTGCAAGGATGCCTGGGACGGCATATTGAAGGCGCAGCTCGATTACCGCCACATGCCCTGCAACTTCATCGAGATCATGCCAAGGCTGGACGAGCATCTAAAGCGTGGCGGCAAGCCATGAAGGCCATGTATACCGCTTCTGGCTAGCGCACCGAGCTGGCCACCCAGGCCGGTATGATCTCGCTTGAAAGTCTGAGCGGCTTCTGCCCTCGTGCCAGCGCCTCGAGATCCGTTCCCGGACCGGCAAGCGTTACCGCCTGCAGTTTCGGCAGAAGAAGCCCGTGCTCCAGGGGCGGCACGGGGCGGGTGAGCCGCCTCAACAACGGGCGCCGGTAGTTCCGCGCCGGCGCAAATCGCCCCGCCTGCCTGTTCAAGGCGATGAATTCCATGACTTCGTCGACCCAGCCGGCCTGGAGCCGGGCACCCGGCTCGATCAGCAGCAGCCAGTCGCCGCGGGCCGAAAGCAGCACATCCTTGATACTCCAATTCTGGTGGAAGCGGCAGCCGGCGGCATCGGCGACACGCGAGGAACCGTCCTGCGATCCATGATCCAGAACGATGACATCGCTGACCAGCCCTTCAACGGCAGCCGATACCAGCACTGAAAGCGTTTGCGCCAGTTCGGCCTCCTGGTCGTGGCATTCCATCAAGACAGTGAGCATGATCGAGGTTTAGCCCATTGCTCAGGGAATTGCCAGAACAACACGTCTCACTTTGTTCTTGCATTGTTCTCATCCCTGAGCTAGGAATCTATTCATCGAAACGGGAAGCCTTCCCGCAGGAGTGCCTCATGACAGAGCTGTCCCATTTGCGGCAGGCTGCTTTTGCGCCTGCTCATACGGCTGATATTGCCGACGCCTTGGTGAAGACTTCAGGTCTGCGCATCGACATCGACCGGCGGCGGGGCCGCGGGGCTGGCCTTAATCCGAGCGGACGCTTCGAGGACGAGCGCCGTGAGAGCTTCGACGACGGCTGGCAGACGATCGAGGAGCTGGATGCTTTCAAGACTGAGGTGCAGGTGGAAAAGCCGCGCACCGCGATCACCCGCAACGAATCTCCCGATATTTCCTTCGATCGTTCGATCAACCCCTACCGGGGCTGCGAACATGGCTGCATCTATTGCTTCGCCCGCCCGACCCACAGCTTCATGGGACTGTCTCCGGGCCTCGATTTCGAAGCGAAATTGTTTGCCAAACCGGATCTTCCCAAGCTGCTGGAGCGGGAGCTGAGCAAACCCGATTACAAGGTCCGCGCCATCGCCATCGGCACCAATACCGATCCCTATCAGCCGATTGAGCGCGAATGGCGGATCATGCGGCAGATCCTCGAAGTGCTCAACAAAGCGAACCATCCAGTGGCGGTGGTCACCAAATCCGCCCTGATTACCCGTGACATCGACATCTTGTCGGACATGGCGGTCAGGGGCCTGGCCAAGGTGGGCATATCGGTGACGACGCTGGACCGCAAGCTGGCCCGCAGCATGGAGCCGCGCGCCTCAACGCCAGCCAAGCGGCTGGAGGCGATCAGGGCCCTGACCGGTGCGGGTATCCCGACTGCGATCATGGTGGCACCCGTCATCCCGGCGCTGAACGACCACGAAATCGAGCGTATCCTGGATGCCGGCCATGCAGCCGGGGCCGCCGAAGCCACTTATGTACTCCTGCGCCTGCCTTTGGAGGTCAGCCCGCTCTTCCGGGACTGGCTGTTGCAGAACTATCCGAACCGCTACCGGCACGTCATGTCGCTTGTGCGCTCCATGCGCGGCGGCAAGGATTACGATGCCGAATTTGGCAAACGAATGAAAGGCGCCGGTCCTTATGCCTGGCAGATCGGCCGTCGCTTCGAAATGGCGACCAAACGGCTCGGCATGGTCAAGAGGGGCTTGCCGCTGCGCGACGATCTGTTCGTGCGGCCGAATGGCTCCGGCATACAGTTGTCATTGCTCTAAGCCTTGAGTCTAGGCCATTGAATTTGGTTTTCGGCACGCGTCCCCGCCTCCGTCTCGTGCCGGAATACCCCCGATCCACCTCTGCCCCTCGACATGGCAATGGTGGAAAGCGACGCCGCATCGCTTCCCCGGGGGTTGCAGGAGATCGGGACGGCATGCGAGGTTGCCGCCATGTTGCTTCGCACGCCGCCCGATTCTCCGATGCTTTTTGACGCGCCGCCGCTGCTTCCGGATTTCAGCCTGGAACTCGTGGCGCGCCAGGCGGGCCACTGGCCGGTTGCCGGAACGGACGAGGCCGGACGGGGACCGCTGGCCGGCCCGGTCGTGGCAGCCGCGGTTATTCTCGATCCCGACAATATCCCGCCGGGCCTCAACGATTCCAAACAACTGACGCTGAAGCAGCGGGAAACGCTGTTCGAGGCGATCATGGCCACGGCGGAAGTTTCGATTGCGGCTTCGGGACCGCGCCATATCGACGAACGCAATATTCTGCGGGCCAGCCTCGATGCGATGCGCCGGGCCGTTTCCGGCCTTTCGGTGACGCCCGCCTATGTGCTGGCCGATGGCCGCGACGTGCCGCAGGGGTTGTGCTGCGCCGGCAAGGCAGTCATCCAGGGCGACGCCCGGTCCGTGTCCATCGCCGCCGCCTCTATTATCGCCAAGGTGACGCGTGACCGGATGATGACCCGCGCCCACCACGTCTATCCCGTGTATGGCTTTGCCAATCATGCCGGCTATGGCACGCCGCAGCACCGCGCCGGCATCGAGGCGCACGGCCCCTGCTCGCTCCACCGCATGAGCTTCCGGCCCTTGCGCAAGGATGAAGTGCCGGTCGGTTAATGGCTACCTTGGACGGAGGTGGTATGATCAAGATAGAAGCGTTCGACCCGCAGTACATCGGGGCGCTCTTTTCCATATCACTGGCAACCGGCCATATAGGAGGCGATGCGTCTCACCTTTATGAGAATTCAGAGCTGATGGGCCTTATATATTCCGCGCCCTATGCTGCGCTCGAGCCAAGCCTTGTCCAACTGGCGCTGGACGAGACCGGTCCGCTGGGCTTCGTGCTTGGTGCTGTTGATACCGATGCATGGGAGAACCGGCTCGAAACCGAATGGTGGCCGTTGTTGCGATCAGTCTATGCCGATCCCGGTCCTGTCCCACAACCTGAATGGACGCTGGACCAGCGCCGCGTTCACATGATCCATCATCCCACTCCCGTCCCGGCGGAGATAAAGGATCGCTACCCGGCCCACATCCACCTCAATCTAATGCCGCATGCCCAAGGCGTCGGGATCGGCTCCCGCCTGCTGGACGGATGGCTTGAAGTGATTGCTGCCGCTTCGCCTGAAGGGGTCCATGTCGGCGTCAATCGGCAGAATAGCAGAGCTCTCAGGTTTTGGGCCCAGCAGGGCTTCACCGAGCTCGCGCCGCCACTGGCTCAAAGCGCTCGGACAGTGTGGATGGGCCGGCTGCTTCGCTGACAAGCAACGAAAAAGGCCGGGCTTTCACCCGGCCTTCGTCAAATGTCAATTTACGTCGGTTCAGTTCAGGCGGGTCTGCACCGTGCCGACAGCATCTTTGAAGAGTGCTTCCTGGGTGGAGGCATCGGCCTTGCGGGCGATGACACTCTCGGCAGCGGCAATCGCGAGATCCACGGCAGCGGAACGAACCGCAGCAATGGCGTCCGATTCGGCCTGCTTGATCTTCTGCTCAGACAGCGCATTGCGGCGGGCAACGAACTCCTCGGTCTTCTGACGCGCTTCCTCGGTCAAAGCCGCGGCCTCACGTTCCGCAGATGCCACGATCTGGGCGGCTTCCGCTTCGGCTTCCTTGCGCTTGCGCTGATATTCGCCCAGCAGCTGCTGAGCCTCTTCGCGCAGGCGCTTGGCTTCGTCGAGTTCATCGCGGATATTCTGGGCGCGCTCATCGAGCGACTTCGCCATCATGCCCGGAACCTTAAGATAGGCAATCAGCGCGATGAAGAGGACGAGGCCGACAAAGGCAAAGAATGTTGCATCGAATGCCATGGGATCAGGCCCCCGTCTTCGCGGCTGCAACGGCAGCCTTGATGTCGTCGTTGTTCGCCTTGGCACCGATCAGCTGATCGACAATCGCCGCAGCAGTTTCCTCGGCGATCTGGCCGACTTCTGCAAAAGCCTGCCTTTTGATTTCACCGATACGGATTTCCGCAGCAGCCAGCTTTTCGCCGAGTTCCGCCTCGATGACGGCGCGGTCGGCGGCAGCCTTGGTCTTGGCTGCTTCGCGGGCAGTTTCGGCGATCTTATGCCCCTTGGAACGGGCGGTCGCCAGTTCCTTTTCATAGGCTGCGACAGCCGCATCGGCTTCCGCCTTCAGGCGTGATGCTTCGTTGAGATCCTGGGCGATACGGCCCTGGCGGTTCTCGATGATGCCGCCGACGCGCGGAACGATGACGTTCTTGATAAGGAAATAGAAGAGACCGAAGGTGATGACGAGCCACAGCAGCATCGACGGATAGTAGGTCGCGTCGAAGGGCGGAAAGGTGCCGCCGCCGTGTTCGTCGCCATGGGCGACGCCGGTTTCGGTATGCGTTTCGCCTGCCGGCGCGGCATGCGTATCCCCTGCTGGGGCAGTGCCCGGCGCTGCAGGGGTTTCAGGAGCGGCCGGCGCGGTTTGCGCATGTGCCGAGGTCACGAACATCATCACCTCCAGGTGTATTCCGAATGCAAAGGATCACGGCACGCTCGCGAAAGCGCGCCGCGATCCCAATCCTGGTCAGGTCTCAGACTGCGTAGAGCAGCAGGAGAGCGATGAGCAGCGAGAAGATGCCCAGAGCTTCCGTAACGGCGAAGCCGAATACCAGACGGCCGAACTGGCTGTCAGCGGCAGACGGGTTGCGCAGGGCGCCCGAGAGGTAGTTGCCGAAGATGTTGCCGAGGCCGAGAGCCGTGCCGGCCATGCCAAAGCAAGCCAGACCTGCACCGATGAACTTTGCTGCTTCCGCTTCCATGAGAAACTCCTTGAAATTGTTGTTGCGGCTGATGACTGACGCCTCAGGACGCCAATGTCGTTATCCTTAGTGCCCGCCCGGATGGACCGCATCATTGAGGTACATGCAAGTGAGCACCGCAAAGACATAGGCCTGGAGGAAGGCGACGAGGAATTCGAGACCGGTCAGGGCGACGGTCATGATGAGGGGCAGGATGGCACCACCGATGCCAAGTGCGCCAAGGGCTCCAAGCGAGGCAACGAAGCCTGCGAACACCTTGAGTGTGATATGGCCCGCCAGCATGTTCGCGAAGAGACGAACGGAAAGCGAGACCGGGCGCGACAGGAAGGAAATGATTTCAATGGCGACGACCAGCGGCAGAAGCGCGCCGGGGACGCCGCTCGGCACGAAGAGCTGCAAGAAATGCAGGCCGTGCTTGTAGAAACCGTAGACCAGAACCGTGCCGATGACGAGCAGCGACAGCGCGAAGGTCACAATGATCTGGCTTGTCACGGTAAAGAAATAAGGGAACATGCCGAGCAGGTTCGCCGTCAGGATGAACATGAACAGCGAGAAGACCAGCGGGAAGAACTTCATGCCGCTGTTGCCGGCGCCTTCGCGCAGCATATTGGCGATGAATTCATAGGACATTTCGGCAACCGACTGGCCGCGACCGGGAATGAGGCTGCGCTTCGAGGTGGCGAAATACAGGAAGCCGGCAGCGCAGGCCACGGTGGCGACCATGAACAGGGAAGCGTTGGTGAACGAGAAATCGAGGCCGCCGATCTCGATCGGAACGATCTTGCTGATCTGAAACTGATGGATCGGATCGTTTGCCACCGTCTACCTCTTTGCTTTGCCGCCTTGGCGACACCATTCAATTCGGAAACCGGCTCAGCGCCAGCTTCCCTTCCCATTCTTGTCGCGCCCCTCCGTGAGGCTGGTCGGCGGAGCCACCATTCCCACGGCGCGGAGGACATTCAAGACCCCGGCACAGAAACCAAGCAGGAGGAGGATGATCAACCCCCATGGTTTCGACGCCGGCCATGCAAGCCCTAGCAGATAACCCAGAACCGCGCCAACTGCGACCGCTGCAATGAACTCGGAGGAAATCTTCAAGCCGAGGGCCATGCCTTTACGGCTTTCCTCAGACTGGGCGTCCCTCTTCGCTTCTGCCGCGTCCTCTGCACGCTTGCCTGCCAATTCCGCAGACAAACGCTTCCGGCGCTCTTCCAGGCCATCGTCACGGTTGTCCGTCATTCGCGTCCTCCCTTATCGGCTGACCCCAGGGTGCCGGCCGGCTGCAACATGCAGCAAGCGGGGGATTTCGCGCCTTCCGGCCCGTTTTCAAGTCGCGCGCAACATAGTTTTGGGCGCCCCTATAGTCAAGGCATGGGGGACGGTTCATTCAGAGGAAATTAATAGTCGGAAATCAATCGCTTACGGCTGAAACGCATCAGGCGGGACAAAACTTCCACGGGAATCTGCATGCCTTAGGGCCGGAGTCTCAGCTCCAGCCACCACCATAGGTACGGTAGAAGACATGCAAGCCGATGCGGCCGACCTTTTTCATGGTCTTCGCCCAGTTCGGACGGACGTAAACCGCATGATAATGCGTCGCTGAGCCAACTTCCGTCAGCCAGATCTTGCCGGCGGTGACGGCCATGGCCACTTCGCGGGCCGTATCCCAGTGCTCTTGCGAACGGATCCGGTCCTTGATGTTATCGCAGGCGAAGGAGAACTGGCAGCGGTTACGCCAGTCTTCGTTCTGATAAACGACGTCGCAGATGGTTTTCGGATAGGAGGGATTGCGCACCCGGTTGAGGATAACCTGGGCAACGGCCGCCTGGCCACGGACCGATTCGCCGCGTGCCTCGAAATAGATGCCGGATGCCAGGCACTGTTGCTGCTGCGGGGAAAATGCCTCTGCCGGCAGCGCCGTCGCTGCCCAGGCATGGTCGTCCGGGCCGATCGGCGGGATGAAACGGCCAGCTTCGGGCTTGTCCTTGAGGATCGCATCAAAGGGCGACTGCTTGGAGAAATCCGGCTTGGCGGGTGCATAGGCGGTGGCCAGAACATCTGCCTGATCATTGGTAAAGAGGCTGGCGATCATCGGCGGCAGCTCGTTGCCCGGCTCCGTCTCGTCCTTGCGGAAATAAAAGGCGGCCAATTCCACCGGCTGCTCGTCGCGATCCGCCTTGACGAAGGCGGTCATTTCTTCCTTTTGTTCCACCGGTGCCGTCAGGCTGCTGGAACGCTGCAGCACGGAGCCTGCCGAAAATGCCTTTGGCGGCTGCATTAGTTCGACAGCGACGATGCGGCCTTTCTTGTCCGAGCGGTTGACGCGATCTTCGTCGGGGCTGCCGTCGGCAGACTTCTGTTGCCCGGCAAGCGCAACCTTGCGTCCGTCGGGCAGGATCAAGCCCGCGTCTCCGCCCAGCGCTTCGCCGGCGCCGGGAAAGCTCAGCGAGGCGGCATGAAGGGAGCCGGCCGGCGAGTTGGTGATCACCATCCGCCACTGATCGTTGCTGCGGTTGGCGCCCGCAAATAGATCAGCGAGATCACCCTGGGCCGGAACGGACGGAAATATCAGCCATGAGGCAAGGCCGAACACGGCCGGGGAAATCCATCCGTCCCGACGGGACGAGGACTTGCGACGCATAACGCTCTTCGGACGCAAAACCGGTCACTCCACAAGGCAAATCAATGCGGTGAAGATGAATCATTAACCTTGATGAGCCGTTAACGTGGGCCGGCCGAGGTCGTTGAAGACCCGGGTATTTCAGTAGTCTCGCATAAATGTCACGGCGCGGCCCGCGCCCTGCCATCTCCAGCGCCCCGTGCCGAACCGATCGCAGCATCAGATGATCACATGCGATCCGAGCTCGACGACGCGATTGGCCGGCAGATGGAAATAGTCAGACGGGTCGGTCGCGGCATTGGCCATGGCGATAAACAGCCGGTCCTGCCACATGGGCATTCCCGAGGCCGCGTCCGGCACCAGCTTGCGGCGGCCGAGATAGAAGGATGTCGACATGATATCGAACTTGAAGCCTGTCTTGCGCAGATAAGCGAGCGCCTGGGAAACATTGTGCGATTGCATGAAGCCGAAGCGCAGCTCGATCAGGGTGAAGCGATCGGACAGCTTTTCGATGCGGAACCGCTCTTCAACGGAGACACGCGGCTTGTTGACGGTGGTAATCGTTAGCACGACGTTCTTTTCGTGCAGAACGTGGTTGTGCTTGATGTTGTGCAACAGCGCCGCCGGTGCGGTTTCCGGGTCGCCGGTCAGGAAGATGGCGATGCCGGGCACTGAAACGGGCGAGTGATCACTCTTCTTTTCCACCATCGGGATGAAGGTGCCGAGCGGCACGTCAATGCGCCGGGTCTTTTCGAACAGGATCCCGGCACCGCGCTTCCAGGTCCACATGACGATGGTGAAAATGATCGCCATCATCACCGGCACCCAGCCGCCGTCATGGATCTTCAGCAGGTTGGCACCGAGAAACACCACTTCAAGCGCCAGAAGCGGAGCCAGCACCGCAATCGCAAAGGTCTGCGGCCAGCGCCATTTGAGCCTGACGAACTCGAATGCCATCAGGGTGGTGACGACCATGGCCCCGGTCACCGAGATCCCGTAGGCGGTAGCAAGCGCTTCGGAGCTTTCGAAACCCAGCACGAGAGCGATCACACCAACCAGAAGCAGGGTGTTGACGCCCGGTAGAAAGATCTGTCCCGTATTGGTTTCGGAGGTGAAGAGGATCTGCATGCGCGGCAGATAGCCGAGATGGATCGCCTGGCGAACCAGCGAAAAAGCGCCCGTAATGACGGCCTGGCTGGCAATGATGGTGGCGGCGGTGGCCAGAATGACGACCGGCAGCAGCGCCCATTGCGGGAACATCAGATAGAAGGGATCCGACATGGCTTCCGGCCGCTTCAGCACGAGCGCGCCCTGGCCGAGATAGTTCAGCGTCAGGGCCGGGAAGACCAGCACGAACCACGCCCACTGGATGGGCCTGCGACCGAAATGGCCGAGATCCGCATAGAGCGCTTCGGCACCGGTAACGGTCAGGAAGACGGCCCCCAGCACGACAATGCCGACATAGCCTTCGCGCAGCATGAACTGAACAGCGTACCAGGGATTGAAGGCCGCCAGAATGCTTAGATCGTCGAAGAGATGCGCAATTCCCCCTGCCCCCATGACCAAGAACCAGACCGCCGTGATCGGGCCGAAGAAGCGTGCGACCAAGCCGGTGCCCTTTGATTGGATGGCAAACAGGGCGATCAGCATGCAGACCGAGATCGGCAGAACCGCACCTTCCATGGACGGCGCGACCAGCTTCAGGCCTTCGACCGCCGACATGACCGAAAGGGCGGGCGTGATCATGGCGTCGCCGAGAAACAGCGCCGCACCGATCAAGCCGAGAAGCATCAGCATGGCGCGCTGGCCGGCTGCCGCCTTGGTGAGCAAGGCAAGCAGCGACAGGGTTCCGCCCTCGCCGTCATTATCTGCCCGCAGCAGGAACAGGACATATTTCAGCGTGACAATGACTGTCAGCGTCCAGATCATCAGCGATATCAACCCGATGATCTCGGTTTCGGTGACACCGTCATGCGCTATGGGCTTGAGGGCCTCTCGGAAGGCATAAAGCGGGCTCGTGCCGATATCGCCATAAACGACGCCGACGGATCCAAGCGCCAGGGCGAAGAGCCCTTGAACCTTGGATTTCTCCGCGGCGTGATGTTCTGCGGGATGACCCATGTAGCATCTGGCCTGTTACAGCCAACCTTTCCAACGGAAAAAGAAGAAGGGGATGATGGCAGACAGCAACATGCCGAGGATGGCAAGCGGGTAACCCAGGTGCCAATCCAGTTCAGGCATGTATTTGAAGTTCATGCCATAGATGGAGGCGACGAGCGTCGGAGGCAAGAAGACCACCGAGGCAATGGAAAATATCTTGATAATCGAATTCTGCTCGACATTGATAAGCCCAAGGGAGGCATCAAGCAGGAAGGCGATGTTGCTGGCGATGAAGGCTGCGTGTTCCGACAAGGTCGTCACGTCATGGGCAACCGTCTGGCAAAGGTTCTTGTCGCTCATGTCGTCGTGGATAAGCGGCACATTCATCAAGAATGCCAGCAGCCGAGACAGGGAATTCAAGCTGTCGCGCACCTTGCTGACCAGCCTGTGGAATTCGGCAATGTCTGCAAGCTTGCCTTCGAGAAACTGCGGCGGACGCCGTTTTCCACGGTCCCGAAAGATATCGATCGACAGCTTGTCGATATGATCGACAGCATGTTCGAGGACTTCTGCGGTGCGGTCGGCAATGGTTTCCAGAAGCCTGGCGAGCATTGTCGGGCCGTCGCGTAGATCATCGGAATTGCGGCCAAGCGCTGCGATAAACAGCTGGAAGCTCTTCGGCTCGGCATAACGCACGGTGACGAGGCGGCTGCCGGCCAGGATAAAGGCGATGTCGGTCAGTTCCGGACTGTTGCTGTCGGCACGCCAGACGAGCGATGCCGTCATAAAGACCGCGCCCTTCTCTATATATAGGCGGCTTGACGGCTCGATGTCCTTGAGATCGTCGCGGGTCGGGACCTGGATGCCGAGCAGACCCTCGACATAGGAATCCTCTTGCGCAGTTGGATGAACGAGGTCGATCCAGACAATGTTCTCGGGCAATTGCTGCAGGGCGTCGGCCGGCGCAAGCGTCGTTATGGTGCCGTTGGCGCTATAAGCATTGATCAAGCTTGGTCTCCGGCCGAACTGGCTCGGCCTTGAATGGAAAGCGGAGACATGGTCCCCAAAACGGCAGCGTCCTGCGATGGCCTCTCGCGGGAGGCGCCTATAAACACAGGTAGGGCCGAAATCAAGAGCCGCATGGAAGATCCCGTTTGCGCCGCAACATGACTCCGGCATCGGCAATAAACAAGCCGGTTAAGGCGAAACGGGATTCATCGGATAAACGGCGGGTTTTGCCAGCCGGTAAATCCTAGCCTGCAGCGATTTATTCGAACACGATGGCCGGCGCCGGCCGTGGGCTCAGTGCTCCCAACTCCGCCCAAGCCCTTGCGGCGATCTGCCGGTAGATCTGCGCTGTAGTGCTGCCCGGATCGGAAACAACCACCGGCGTACCTGCATCGGAGCGTTCGCGGATATCGATCGTCAGCGGTACTTCGCCGAGGAAAGGCACGCCGATACGGGCCGCCTCATCCCGCGCGCCGCCATGGCCAAAAATGTCGTAGCGCGTGCCTGTGTCCGGGGCGAGGAAGTAGCTCATGTTTTCGACAATGCCGAGCAGCGGCACCTCGACCTTCTTGAACATGGCAATGCCCTTGCGGGCGTCGATCAGCGCGAGGTCCTGCGGTGTGGACACGATGATGGCGCCGGCGAGCGGCACCTGCTGCGCCATGGTCAACTGCACGTCACCGGTACCCGGCGGCATGTCGACGACCAGCACGTCGAGATCGCCCCAGGCGACTTCACGCAGCATTTGCAGCAAGGCGGACTGGACCATCGGGCCGCGCCAGATCATCGCCGTTTCTTCATCCACGAGGAAGCCCATGGACATGGCCTTCAGGCCGTAGTTCTCCATGGGCTTGATGATGCGGTTTTCGATCTGCTGCGGCCGGCCGGAAATCTTGAGGAGACGCGGGACGGAAGGGCCATAGATGTCCGCATCGAGAATGCCGACCCGCAAGCCATTCGCCTGAAGGCCAAGCGCAAAGTTGACCGCCGTGGTCGATTTGCCGACCCCGCCCTTGCCCGAAGCAACCGCAATAATGGCGCCGATGCCTGGCACGCCTATTTTTTCCCGGGCCTGTCCCTGGGGCGGGTGGGGATGGGCATGTCCCTGGGCTGCGGCGGGCTGTGGTCGGGGCGCCGGCGCCGCACCCGCCTTGCGGTCCGCTGTCAAGGTGACCAGCGCCCCCTTCACCCCCGGCATCGCCTTCACCGACTTTTCAGCCGCCTGGCGCAACGGCTCGAGGTCGCGGGCCCGGTCGGCCGGAACAGTGATCGAGAAATAAACCTTGGCATCGGATATGAAGACGTCGGACACCATGCCGAGCGAGACGATGTCACCCTGCAGATCCGGCCCACGAACCTTGGCCAGCACCGTCAGGACCTGATCTTTCGTCACTTCCGACATTTTAAACTCCTCGATCCTCAGCGCCGATCACGCGGCGCTGGTGCATATCGACTGTATATAGGAGTTGCAGCGGTGCCGGAGCAAGAAGCTTGAGGCCGTCGCTCGATCGGGCAGCCGCATGGCGCCACGCTCGAGCGACGGTTTTTCTTAGTCGCGCCTCTTGAGGGCGCTGGCGGTCCCCTCTGGACCTGACTTGGCAAAGCACAAATCATGCCAGATGCAAACATCAAGATTGCCAGGGTTTCGAAAGTGTTTTGCCAAATAACCAAGCAAGATCTTCGGCCAGGCGCCCAAGAAGGCATCAGCATCATGTTTGCGAATGATTAGGTGCTTAAAGGCTTTGCGTGATCGGTTGATCAGTTTCTACTTGATCAGCCCCATGCGAAGGGCCTTGGCGACGGCCTGGGTTCGATTGACCGAGTCCATCTTCTTAGCCGCCCGATTCAGGTAGTGATTGATCGTATGTTCGGAGAGACCGAGGATATCAGCAATCTCGGCGCTGGTCTTTCCGGCCGCGGTCCAGGTGAGGCAGTCGGTTTCACGGTCCGTCAACAGGTCTGCGGGCCGGATATCGAGATTGCGTATCTCCGCCAGCCGCTGGAAGACATGGATGGAGATATACATCAGTTCCATCATCTGCTGATGGCTGAAAGACCGGCCCGAACCGGTCAGTGCTACAGCGCCCCGGACACCCGACACGTCATGCACCGGGAAATAGGCGCCACGAATGATCCCGAATCGGGTGAACAGATCCCTGACCTGCGGCTTCACCCGGTCCGTGGAGAGCGTGTCGAGATCGAAACTGAAAGGGGTAGTCGAATCGCGCAACCGACGAAGCACCAGGCTCGTCTGCATCAGGCCTTCGCGATCGAACAGCGACATCATCTCCGCCGGCCAGTTGGTGATGATCGTATTGGAAGAAAGTTCGCGGGAGGTGGTGGCCGGAAGATAAAGGACCATGAAGTTTCGGCAGTCATAGGCTTGTGCAAGCCGCTTCATGAACCGGATCACGTCAAACTGCGTGCCGAGACCGGCAATCTCGCTGGGGTCACCGTCGAAGATCGGAATATCGGCAGCTTTTTCTGTCTTTGACATGTCTTGCTCTTCGCTCACCGGTCGCCTGCAATGAGGATCTCATCTGCACCGGTCATTAAAATGCTTGCTCAGCGTAGCGTCACCCTACCGGCAGTAAGCGTCGAGGCTTGCTGCAGGCTTTCGCGCCTGACGTGTCCGAAGGCTTCTAACTCTATTATAAATATCCAAGTCAGGGTCAAATCGTTGCGTATTGTCAAATCACCACACTGATGATGCTGATAATTGGTCACATTGCCAATCGGGCCCGAGCGCATTTCGTGCCGCCCGGCGTTGGATTTTTCTCCACCATGGCGCAAATGTCTCTTCACCTTCGACATCCTGGTTCTGTTGTTCTAGATATCGCCTTGAAACATTGTTTGGGAGTTGCCGCATGACGCCTATCCACGAGTTCAGTGGAATCATTTTGTCATCCTCGCTGTGCGAGCTTGGCGAGGGACCAAGCTTTGAAGCTGAGACGGGAACCCTGTGGTGGTTTGACATCGTCGGCAAGGCCCTGCACGAACTTCACGTAGCCACCGCGCGCGAAACCGTACATGCGCTTCCGTTCATGGCGAGCGTAGTTGCGTCCATCGATGCAGACCGGCAGTTGATTGCCAGCGAAAAGGGGCTTTTCATTCGCGACCGGTCGAGCGGGAGGTTGTCTCCTTATTGCGAGATCGAGCCGGGCAAGCCAGCCAATCGCTCGAACGACGGCCGCGTTCATCCGTCCGGCAGCCTGTGGATCGGAACGATGAGCAAGACTGGCGACCACGGCGCCGGTGCCGTTTATCATGTCGCACGAGGCGTCGTTACCCGGCTGTTCGAAGGCGTGGGCATCCCCAATTCGATCTGCTTCTCGCCGGACGGGTCGATCGGATATTATGTGGACACCAAGATCAACCGGCTGATGCGGGTGCCGCTCGACCCAAACACCGGATTGCCGAAGGGTGAACCGCAGGTTCTGGTCGACCAGAAGGGCCAGCCGGGCGGAATTGACGGGTCGATCTGCGACAGCGACGGAACGATCTGGAACGCCCGATGGGGGCTGGGCGCAATCGACCGTTTCGGGCCGGACGGCGCTCATCTCGGACGCTATCTGCTGCCTGCCAAGCAGACGACCTGCCCTGCCTTCATCGCCAATGGACGGATTGCCGTCACCTCTGCCTGGCAAGGGCTCGACGATGGTGCACGGGCCGAAGACCCATTGGCAGGAGCGCTTTTCGAGATCCTCGTGCCGATCGAATCGCAGCACGAGCCCTTTTACCGGCTTTAAGTGAGGACTGAACCGGAACGTGCTTGAAATCTGGCCAGGCGAGGCTGAATATCGGCATCCTTTCCGGAACCATTCCTTTTGGTCATCATTTTCCTGTCGACACCGACGGCGCAACGAAGCCGTCGGCCCGGGCGCATGTCGCCCACTCGTCAACCCAAAATCAACATAGGGAAGGCAGGACAGTTATGAAAAAGACCCTCAGCACAATGGCAGCCGCAGCAGTTCTGATGGCATCCACCGCCATCGCTCCGGTATTTGCTCAGACCAGCCCGGCAGCTCCTAACACTCCGGCAGCGCCGGGCGCTCCGGTAGATCCGGCCGCTAAGCCCGCGGATAGTGCCGCGACCCCGGCTGCAAGCACCGGCACCACGGCCGCATCTTCGGGTTCGTATCTGACGGAGCAAGCCCAGAACCAGATCAGCGCCAATGACTACATCGGCAAGCCCGTCTACAACGCCAACAATGAGAGCATTGGCGACGTCAACGATCTTATCTTCGAAGACAAGGGTGCCATCGTCGCAGCCGTGATCGGCGTCGGCGGGTTCCTCGGCATCGGCGAAAAGGATGTCGCCGTGCCGGTCGACAGGATCACCATGACCCGCGAAGCCGACAACAATAACGAAACGCGGCTGACAACCACTGAGACGGCGGAGGCCCTGAAGGCCGCCCCGGAATTCAAGACCATGGAAGATCAGCAGGCTGAAACCGACAGGACCACGACGTCCTCGACCATGCCTGCTACCGGCGGCGCCACCAACCCGTCGACGGCTCCTGCAAAGTAATCGGCCGGAGCCTGGAACGGGCGACACGTCGCTGACAATCGGAAGGGCGGCATCACGCGGATGCCGCCCTTTTGTTGTGCCTCGCGCGCATTATTTCAGAGGAGCGAACAGTATCTCGATGCATCATAGATCGCCGCATGAATATTGCGGCTGGCCACTGCATCGCCGATCCGGATCAGGTCGAAACCGGACGCTACCTGCTTAACCGGCAAAGGTTGTCTCCTGGCGATCAGCGCGGCGTAATCCACGGCACCGCCATTTCGCGAAAGCGGCTTCAGCCTCATGTAGAGCTCCGCATTGGCAGCCGTGCCGTGCTCGACCACGACCTGCGCAACGCGCCGCTCCTCCAAGACCTGATCCGAGAAATCCGAACCAAGAACCGCGATGAGCGCATTGCCGTCGCGCCGCACGGATTTCAGGCGACTGTTGATGGTGACCCGTACGCCGCGCTCTGCAAAGGTCTTGGCGTAAGGAACGTGGTTCATCCCGCCCATTTCCGGCGCGAAGAACCGTTCCGGTGAGACGAGTTCCAGCTCAGCACCGCTTAGCGCAATCACCTCGGCGGCACTCATTCCCGGATGTCCGCCATTGTCGTCGAACAACAGGACGGGGCCGGCCGGCTTGACCCCGCCGGCCATAATATCCCAGCTTGAGGTCAGCAGCTCGCCTCCCGCCTCCAGCTCGGGAGCCTGGGCAATGCCGCCGGTGGCAACAACGACCAAATCCGGCGTCAGCGAGAGCACATCCTCCGCTTCGGCGAAGACGCCATAGCGGATCTCCACGCCAAGCCGCTCCAGTTCCGCCAGGCGCCAGTCGATAATGCCGATCATTTCCTTGCGGCGCGGATTACGGACAAGAAGATTGACCTGGCCGCCGGCCTCTCCGGCAGCCTCCAACACGGTAACGGCGTGGCCCCGCTCGGCGAGCACCCTTGCCGCCTCCAGCCCGGCCGGCCCGGCACCGATGACGACGGTTTTTCGGCGAATCTCCGCCTCGGCAACGGCATGCGAAAGCTCTGCCTCCCGGCCGGTCGAAGCATTGTGGATGCACAGCGCTTCGCCGCCTTCATAGATCCTGTCGAGGCAGTAGGTGGCGCCGACGCAGGGACGGATAAGATGCTCCTCGCCGCGGGCGATCTTGGCGCCGATATGCGGATCGGCAATATGAGCGCGCGTCATGCCGATCATGTCGAGCTTGCCGGTGGCTATGGCGTGACGGGCCGTCGCCACGTCAGCGATGCGAGCCGCATGGAAGACAGGAATCCGCGTCGCCTCCCTCACCTCGCCGGCAAAATCGAGATGCGGGGCGCTGCGCATGCCCTGGATCGGGATCACCTCGTTGAGGCTCGCATCATGGTCGATATGGCCGCGGATGATATTGAGGAAATCGATGTGGCCCGATCGCGCGAACCGCTGAGCGATTTCGATTCCCTCCTGCTTGGACAGGCCGCTGCTCCAATCCTCGTCGGCCACCATCCGTATGCCGACGATGAAATCGGGACCGACGGCGTTCCGGACCGCCTGCGTCACCAGCATCGCGAAACGCATGCGGTTGTCGAGCGATCCGCCAAACTCGTCTTCCCGCCGATTGGTGGCGGGAGACCAGAACTGATCCATCAGGTGACCGTAGGCCTCGAACTCAATGCCATCCAGACCGGCCGCCTGCATGCGCGCCGCCGCCGAAGCATAATCGCTGATGATGCGCTCGATGTCCCAGTCCTCGATCTCCTTGGGAAAAGCGCGGTGTGCTGGCTCGCGAATAGGCGACGGCGCAAGAACCGGCAGCCAGGCACCCTTGTTCCAACCGGTGCGACGTCCGAGATGGGTAAGCTGGATCATGACGGCAGCGCCGTAGTCATGACAGTCGTCCGCCAGCTTCTTCAGCCAGGGGACGATCTCGTCGCGATAAGCATGCAGGTTGCCGAAAGCCGGCGGGCTATCCTGCGAAACGATCGCCGAGCCCGCCGTCATCGTCAGCGCAATGCCGCCCTTGGCCTTTTCCCGATGGTAGAGCCGATAACGGTCCTTGGGCATGCCGTCTTCGGAATAAGCCGGCTCGTGAGCTGTCGACATGAGCCTGTTCTTCAGCGTCAGGTGCTTGAGCTGAAAGGGCTGCAGGAGGGGATCGTTGGAAACGGACATGGCGGTCTCCGGCCTCTGGAGGAAAGACCATCATTGCGCAGCAAAGCAAAGATGACGACGACCAGACGCGCCGCACACTGTCCGCACAGCGTCGTCTTCAGGCCGCTCGATCGTCAGGCCCGCTCGATCGTCAGGAAGTCGCGGTACTGGTCCTGCAGGTACCGCAACGTGGCGGCACTGTCCGCCGGTCTGCCGTAATAATAGCCCTGGCCCATGCCGCAACCAAGGAATTTCAGCTTGTCCGCATCCGCCTTCTCCTCGATGCCCTCGGCCACGACATCCAGGTCGAGGCCCTGGCACATGGCGATGATCGCCTTGACGATATGCTCGGAAGCACGATCGCTGGTGATGCGGGACACGAAGGCACGGTCGATCTTCACCTTGTCGAAGGTGAAATCGCGCAGCCGGCCGAGGCTCGACTGACCGGTGCCGAAATCGTCCAGCGAGATGCGCACGCCGGCTTTGCGCAGGTCGGTGACGATGCGGTGCGCGGTGTCCGCCGACGTCATGACCGCAGTCTCTGTAATTTCGAGCTCGAGGCGGTGCGGGTCGAGCCCAACGCGGGCAAGTGCTGCAAGCGTCGTTTCGGTCGTGCCCGGATCCATCAGCTGCGCGGAAGACAGGTTGAAGGACAGGAATAGATCGCGTGGCCAGGCCAGCGCCGCTTCCGCCGCCTTGCGCAGTAGGGTTTCGGATAGCGCGTCGATGAAGCCGCGCTCTTCTGCGAGCGGTACGAAGACGGCCGGCGATACGAAACCGAGGTCGGCATCGACCCATCTGGCCAAAGCCTCGAAGCCGAGCGGCGCACCGTCGCTGAGCCTGACGATCGGCTGGAAATGCACATCTACCGCATCGTTGATGATAGCGTTCCGGAGAGCCTGTTCCAGCTGGGTCGCGCGCTTCATCTCCTGCGCAATCTCGCGGGAATAAACGGTGATCTGGCCGCGCCCGCGGCGCTTGGAGCGGTAAAGTGCGGTTTCAGCGCTCTTCAGGAGCTCCTCGAAATCTTCGCCTGCAAAAGGATAGATGGCAAAACCAAAGGAAGCTGAAAGACGCACATTGCGGTCGCCGAGGTCGTAAGGCGCCGAAAGGACATCCTTCATCATCTGGCCAATGCGTTCGGCCCCATTGCGCTCGAAGATCAGCGGCAGGATGAAGGCGAATTCGTCACCGTCGTGACGCGTCACCGTCGCACCGTCGGGAATGCAGGCCTTGAGACGGTGGGCGACTTGGCAAAGGATCTCATCACCCGCTTCGGCGCCGAACAGGTCGTTGATCGGCTTGAAGCCGTCGAGATTGGCGATGCAGATGGTAAAGGGAGCGGGATCGGCGGCACGTTCCGCTGCCAGCAGCCGGACCTTGTCGCGCAGCCGGTAGCGATTGCCGAGCCCCGTTAGGGGATCGCTATAGGCCATGGCCTGCAGCTCATTCTGGCTGACCTGGGGCCATGGGTTTCCCGCTGACGTCATACGAAATCCTGGCTTGAACGCACAAGTTTGCGAAGAATGCGACAGAAAGATTAAGAAATTCGCCTTGGATCCTTACATGTTCCAGCACGCTTCAGCCGGCAAAGGTCGTCCGCTGCTGGGGCTCGCCCAAAAACTTCTCGAACACGGTCTCAAGCGCTTCGGGGCTGATCGGCTTGAGGATGACGTCGTTCATGCCGGAACTGAAGCATTGCTCACGGTCGCGCTCAAATGCTTGGGCGAGTACGCCGATGATTGGTGTGCGTGCCTCTTCGCCCTCCAAGGCGCGGATGGCGCAGCTCGCCTCGAAGCCGTTGAGCTTGGGGAGAGACACATCCATTAGAACAAGGCGCGGTGACCGCTCCCGCCACAAGCTTACCGCTTCTTCGCCATCGGCGGCGATGGCATAGCGATACCCAAGGCCCTCCAGGATCTGCGAGAAGACGATCTGGTTCACCTCGTTGTCTTCCGCAACCAGAATGTCGAGATCCGGCTCCCCATCCTCCTCGACAATCTGCCAGTTGCCGTCCTGCCGCCCGTGCATCTCACCGGCCATTCCCCTGAAATGGCTGGACACAGCGGATATGAGGTCGGCGCTCATTTCCCCTGCATCGATCTCGATCATTGGGATGCCGTGCGTGGCGGCGATCTCGGCACAAGCCGCCTTCATCCGCCCGTCCACCACAACCAAGTCAACCTGGATGTCGGCTTCTCGCGCCAGCTGCAAAAAGAGTGTCAGTTCTTCTTTGGCGCAGACCGAGGATACATCCAGCTGGAGTTCCCCCAACAGCGTCAGAGCGTCGGCTTCCACTTGCGGATCGGCTGAAACGACGAGGACCTTGCGGTTCGCCAAGCTCGATACTTCGCTGTCCAGATGCCTGTCGCGTTCGCCGCGGCGTAAGCTCCATTCGATGAATTCCTGTTTATTCATCGAGGCGATCGCATCATGGCTCACATCGTCCACGCCGATGAACCGGGTTAGATCCTGCATGGTCGTGACAACGAAATAGCGCCCGGGCTTGCCGATCCGATACTTGTTGGCGACGATAATCACTTCCGAACCGTCGGCGCGGGTCAGGCGTTCCGGCAGCGACAGCTCTTCTCCTGAATCAAGCACGTGATTGTTGATGGCTTCCAACCGCTCACGCAGTTCCACCGGCTGGAATTCCTCACCCTTGTGGCCAAGGATCGCCTCGGGTGAGAGGTTGTGAAACTTGCAGGCAGCCTTGTTGACGGCCACGAAGGTATGGCTGCGGTCTTTGACCGTCACTGTGAAGGGAAGGTTATCGAGCACTTCCTCGGTAATCTGCACCCGCTCCATGTCGGCGCGCCATTGCTCCTCTCGCTTTTTGAGCTCGGAAACGTCGCGGATGACACAGATGCCGTAGCCCGATGACAAGCGTCGCTTGGTAAAGCTCAGCCAGCGATCATTGTCGCGCCGTTCGACAATCTCCGCCCGTTCCTTCCACAAGGTAGCTATCTGATCGGCGATCCAGTCCTCGCGGCTTGTCGTGCGACGCGCGCCGGAAGCATCCGCGGAGAAGCGGCCGCCGCCATCGTAGACGGCGCCGAGGAAATCGCGCAGCCTTGTCCCCGGAACCAGAAAAGTCTTCGGCAGGGACAGGAGAGCAAGCAGTTGCTGACTGGCAAACACGATCAGGTCGTTCTTGTCATAGACCAGGATCGCCCCGGAGATCCCTTCGGAGATGACTTCCAGCATGGCAATTTGAATGTTCGCGTCCGCCGACGCTACATCATTCATAGGATGAGACCCCCGTATGCTTCTTTGGCTCGGCGCCGAGAAGGCTGCTTGTGATCGACGCCTTTCGGCGCTCACCCTCTCGCATTTGGTCAAGGCATAGCGAAACATGCTGGCTGCAAGTTTTCAACGAGTGGTCGATCCTGTTGTGACGGTGCCCAGCCGGCCATCACATCGATCACTCGCGGGGAATAAGTTTTCCCCTGGTTCATCCAAATCTAACGCAATCGAAACTAGAGCCTTTATCTTAAGGCGCGATTAATGCAGCTTTCCCGTAAAACGCGGGGACATATCGGAGCTCAGCCTTCCCATTGAGACGCGAATCCGGGAGAATGACGCCATGTCAGTCAAGCAATTGCCCGAAACGCTCATCAACCAGATCGCCGCCGGCGAAGTCATCGAAAGACCCGCCAGCGCCGCCAAGGAACTCATCGAAAACGCAATCGATGCAGGGGCCAGCCGGATCGAGATTGCGACAGCCGGCGGCGGAAAGAGCCTGATCCGCATCACCGACAACGGGTCGGGCATGACGGCGAGCGACCTGGACCTGGCAATCCGCAGGCATTGCACATCCAAGATTTCCGAGACGCTGGACGATATCCGCACCCTGGGTTTCCGTGGCGAAGCGCTGCCGTCGATCGGATCGGTTGCAAAGCTGACGATCACAAGCCGCCGGCAGGGAGAAACGGAAGGCGCCCAAGTCGCCCTTGTCGGTGGCAAGACCTCCGGCGTCCGCCCGGCCCCGGCCAATCCCGGCACGGTGGTGGAAGTGCGCGACATCTTCTTCGCCACGCCTGCACGCCTGAAATTCCTCAAAACCGAGAAGGCCGAAGCGGGAGCGATCACCGAGGTGGTGAAACGCATGGCGATCGCCTTTCCGGCAGTGCGCTTCGTTTTGTCAGGCTCGGACCGTTCCACCCTGGAATTCCCCGCCGCGGGCGACGATCCGCTGGTGCGCATGGCCCAGATCCTCGGCCCCGACTTCCGCGACAATGCGATCGAGATCGAGGCTCTGCGCGAGGAGGTCGGGCTGGCGGGGCATGTCGGCCTGCCGACCTTCAACCGGGGCAATTCGGCACACCAATATGCCTTCGTCAACGGTCGTCCGGTGCAGGACAAGCTGATCCTTTCGGCGATCCGCGGCGCTTATGCCGAAAGCATACCGTCTGGACGATATCCCGTGGCGGTACTTTCCATCACGCTCGATCCGGCGCTGGTGGACGTCAACGTGCATCCAGCCAAAGCGGACGTGCGTTTCCGCGATCCTGGTTTGGTGCGCGGCCTGATCGTCGGCGCTATCCGCCAGGCCCTCCACCGCGAAGGAGACCGCGGCTCGACCACCGGCACATCGGGGATGATGCGTGCGTTTCGGCCGGGCTTTTCCGGCACACCGCAGGCGCCGTGGAGTGCCGCTGCCTCGCCTTCTCGGCCGCTCGACGCTTCCGCCTCGTCCTTTTTCGCCGAGCGTCCGCAGCAGGATTTCGAGGTGATGACCATGCCCACGGCAAGGGCAGACGCCGTCAGTTCCCCCGCCACAGCGCGGTTCCCGGAGGAAGGGCCGCGCTATCCCCTGGGCGCAGCACGGGCGCAATTGCACGAAAACTATATCGTTGCGCAAACGCAGGACGGCCTTGTCATTGTCGACCAGCATGCCGCCCATGAGCGTCTGGTCTTCGAAGCCATGCGCAAGGCGCTCGACGAGAAGCGGCTCGCTTCCCAGGTCCTGCTCATCCCGGAGATCGTCGACCTGCCGGAAGAAGATTGCGACCGGCTGATGATGCATGCCCAGGAGCTCGACCGGCTCGGGCTTGCGGTGGAGCGTTTCGGGCCGGGTGCGGTGGCCGTGCGCGAGACTCCTGCCATGCTGGGTGAAGTCGATGCGGCGGCGCTGGTGCGCGACCTTGCGGACGAGGTTTCGGAATGGAACACGGCCGGTGGGCTGAGGGGTAAGATCGAATATGTCGCCGCCACCATGGCCTGTCACGGCTCGGTCCGCTCCGGTCGCCGGCTGCGGCCCGAGGAAATGAACGCGCTTCTGCGTGAAATGGAGGCCACCCCAGGCTCCGGGACCTGCAACCACGGGCGGCCCACCTTTATCGAGCTTAAGCTTTCCGATATTGAGCGGCTGTTCGGACGCAGCTGAAATCGCTGGCCTTCGGGTTTCTGCCGCGTTAGAGCATGCTTATGATCTTCCGCAGGAGACGAAAGATGAACCGGTTCGAAGGAAGCGGCTTCCGCGAAGCGAAAATCCGCTATCTCGATGGCGACTACCAGATTCTGAGCGCCGGCTCCTATGTCATATGCGCGATGACGGGTGCCCAGATCCCGGTCGACGAGCTGAAATACTGGAGCGTTGCCCGGCAGGAGCCCTATGTGGACTGCGCCACGGCGCTCGACGCAGAAAAGCGCGCCGGCATGTTGCCGAACCAGCAGGTTCGCGCCTGAAGCGCCGGACCGTCACGGTCGGCAAGGGCTTGTACTTTTCAGGCGCCGTTCCCGGAAGTGTGCGAAGGCAGCATCGATGATCTTGGCTGGCGCCTGATGATCGTCGAAGACCATATCGACCTCCACCACCTTGAGGCTTTTCAGCAAGTCCTCGGCCGGGCCGTGACGACCAGCCAGGCGAACGGCGTCCTTTGCCGTCGTCACCAGCGTCAGCCCTTGGCTGCGGGCATCCTCCAGAAGACTGACGATTTCATCCTCGCTGAAGAAATGGTGATCCGGAAAAGACCGGTGAACAGCGATCAGGCCACTAACCTGGTGTACGGTGCGGTAGAACTTTTCCGGATCGGCAATGCCGGTAAAGGCGAGCACGCTGCTGCCGGAAAGTGTTTGCTGCTGGCGGGGGCGAAGCGTCGCCACATGGATCTGCTTTCCCGCCCGGGCCGCCTTGCGCACCAGCCGATCGGCCGCCTCACCGTCACCCACTTTGAGGATGGCGGAAAGCTGGCGCATCTGCTCGGCGATCGGCGCCCTCACCGGACCGCCCGGCACAAGATGACCATTGCCGATGCCGCGCACCGTATCGATCACCACAAGCGAGAAATCGAGTGCCAGCCTCGCGCTCTGGAAGCCGTCGTCCATGATGATGAGGTCTGCCCCCTCAGCGATCAAACGATGAGCGCCGTCCACCCTTTTGCGGGAAATGACCGTCGGGGCTTCGCGCGCCAGTAGCAAAGCCTCGTCGCCAACAGCCTCGGCCCGATGATGGTCCGGATCGACCAGCGTCGTCACGTCCAGCGAGCCGCCATAACCGCGGCTCAAGAAACCCGGCCGCAGCCCGCGCTGCTTGGCAGCCTTGGCAAGCGCGATCGCGGTCGGCGTCTTGCCGGCCCCGCCTACCGTGAAGTTTCCGACGCAGATCACCGGCAGCGGTATATGAGCCCGCCGGCCTCGCGCCATCCGCCGCCCGGCGACACGCCCATAAACAAAGGAGATCGGCGATAGCGCCCAAGCGCGCCAATCCGCCTTCATCCACCAAAACGGCGGTGCCTCTGAAACCATACTCTACTTCCTAATCTTTCAGGCCCGGCGGGCTGGGCAGCAAGATGGCTATTCTTACGAAAAAACAAGTGGAGATGGTGTCAGATCTCGGCTTTTTGCGGCAGCAGAGCTTCAAGGAGCGTGATGTCGTCCAGACAAAGGTCTGCGGCCGCCGCCAGGGTTTCGCGCGAACCGGTTCCGGTCAGCACCGCCACCTTCAAGCCGGCACCTGCCGCCTGGCCCATATGCATGTCGTGATTATTGTCTCCGACCATTGCCACGTGCGACGGATCGAGCCCGCCAGCACGGCAGAATGCCAGGAGCATGCCCGGACCCGGCTTGACCCCATGGCCGCTGTCATAACCAGCGATAAAATCCAGATAATCGATGAAGCCAAAGCGCATCGCGGTCTGACGGATCGATTGCTCGTTGTCGCTGGAGGCGACACCCAGCTTGAAGCCGCGCGCCTTGAGGCGACCGAACAGGCCGCCAAGGTCGGTCACCGGAACTGCATATTCGGTAGCCCGCACGAACAGCGCATCGAGCAGCTGCGTCAGTTCCAGAACACCCAACGGCGAGCCTGCGGACACGAAGCCAGCAGCGATTTCGGCGGCATTGCCGGCAGCTAACAGGCTGTCGGGTCGGGTATGGCCGGAAACGGGATCCATGCCAGCAGCAAACAGCAGTTGCGCCTCAAGACTTTCATTCCCCGCCGCCGCGACACGTGCCGCTTCCCGGTTCACGGGCCCCCAGCTCTCGTCATAGCGAAGCAGTGTGCCGTCCTTGTCGAACAGGATGCCGGCGATCTGCCGCCAATCTGCAGTCATCAGCCGCCCACCGCGGCTGCGGCCTTGGGCTGCAACCTGGCACTGACCGTCAGCGGGTTGACGTAAGGCTCCAGCGCCTTGATCGTCTTGCCAAGGGCGCCGCGCATGTCTTCCATGGCTTCATGCCCAGCCTCGACCATTTTCCGACGTGCCAGATCGTTGATCAGCAGGTAATGCACGGCCTTGGCCAGCATTTCGACATCGCGCACGACGCGCGCCGCACCCCGGCGGGCAAGGTGCTGATAGGCGTCCCGGAAGTTCTGGATGTTCGGGCCTGACAGCACGGCGCATCCGAGCATGGCCGGCTCCAGCGGGTTCTGGCCGCCTTCATTGGTCAGGGAGCGCCCCACGAAAGCCACTTCCGTCAGCCTCAGATAAAGACCCATTTCGCCGATCGTGTCACCGAGCAGGACATCCGTTTCCGCTGTCACAGGATCGTTGCGCGAGCGCCGGGCGACGGACAAGCCCTCTTCCTTGAGCATGGCCTCGATAGCATCGGCGCGGTCGGGATGGCGCGGCACGATGATCGTCAACTGGCCGTTCTTGGGCTTCAAGGTCCGGTGCACGGTTGCTGCGACCTTCTCCTCGCCCTCGAAGGTCGAGATGGCCGCCCAGGTCTGGCGGCTGCCGATCTCATTGCTGTATCGCACCAGCAGCTCAGCGTCGCAGGGCGGTGGATCGGTATCCGTCTTCAGATTGCCGGATACGATGACCGGCCAGGCGCCGAGATCGCGGAAACGCTCGGCATCGAGATCCGATTGAGCGACCACCAGGGCCAGCTTATCGAAAAGCGCCTCGGCAATGGCCTTGCGGCGGCTCCAGCGCTGGAAAGAACGGTCGGATATGCGGGCATTGACGCGGATCTGAGGAATGCCGCGACGCGCAAGCTCGGCGACGGTCGCCGGCCAAATTTCCGATTCCGCGGTGATGCAGGCGTCTGGCTGCCAATAGCCGATGAAACGCTTGATCGGGAATTTGATATCGAGCGGCACGTATTGATGGATCACCTCCTCCCCAAGGCGAGCCTGTACAAGGGCCGCCGATGTCACCGTCCCCGTGGTCAAGAGGACATGGATATCGCGGCGGCGCAGCTCGCGGATCATTGGCATGATCGCCAGGGTTTCGCCGACACTTGCCGCATGAGCCCAGACCAGCGGACCACGAGGCCGCGCCAAGCTTGCATAGCCGAGCCGTTCCAGCCGGCGGGACGCGTCTTCCTTGCCCTTTACGGCGCGATAAGCGAGATAAGGACCAACCAGCGGATAGGCCATGATGCCGGCCAGACGATAGGTCGCAAGAGCGACGCGTGCCACCCCGCCACTCATCGCCAATGTCTCCGATCCATGATGGCCGCTGTCAAATATGAGCCCTCCGACCGCTATCCGTAACTGAAATTTACTGTTTCACAAATGCGTCAAAAAAGGGTCCCCGGCCCTTTTGGAGCCGGGACGGAAAATAGGTGTGGATAATCGGCCGAAGCTTGGATCAGACGGACTTCATTTCGGGCTCGAGCAGCCGGTGCATGTGGACGATGAAATAGCGCATCTGAGCGTTATCGACCGTCTGCTGGGCCTTTGACCTCCAGGCCACCAATGCCGAAGCATAGTCCGGAAAAATGCCGACGATGTCGAGGCCTGACAGGTCCTTGAACTGGACACCGTCCAGGCTTTCCAGCTCGCCGCCGAAAACCAAGTGGAGGAGTTGTTTCTTTTCGCTTGTATCCGTCATCTGTTTATTCCCGCGTTCCGTCCTCCCGGGACCCTCCTCTGCTGCATAATCCCGAAAAGGTCAACCCGGCGGGCGGTCCAGCAGATGCGGCAGAAGGCTCGCGACAGCGTGGTCCGCCCCGGCAACCAGCACGTCATGACTAACCGTTTCACGGTTGTAGGCCAGCGGCTCGCGCCGCAGATCGGTCAGGCGTCCACCGGCTCGTTCCAGGATCAGGTCGGCGGCCGCCAGATCCCAGTCATGGGAATTGCGCTTGACCACTGTGCCGTCGATACGGCCGTCGGCGACCATGGCCAGCCGGTAGGCCAGCGACGGCACGTGGCGAACCCGGTGCACTCGTTCCCGGAAAGCCGGCTCGAACTTCTTGACGAGGCTTTCGTCTGCGGCCAACACCAGTTGCCCGCCTTGCTCCGCGTTGACGACGATCGACTGGCCGTTCTTGAAAGCCTGACCGCCGGCAACGGCGGAAAACTCCTCATCCAGCGCCGGCGCAACCAGTACACCGGCCACCGGCCGGCCGCGGTCGACAACCGCGACGGACACGCACCAGGTCTTTTCGCCGTTGATGAAGGCACGCGTTCCATCGATCGGGTCGATGACGAAGACGGTCTGGCAGGACAGCCTGGCTGCGTCGTCATCGGTTTCCTCCGACAGCCAGCCATAGTTTGGCCGGGCCTTCAAGAGCACGGACTGCAGCCGGTCATTGGCCGCGAAATCCGCAGCGCTGACGGGCGAGCTTCCCTCATTCTTCCACCACACTTCCGGTGATTGGCCGAAGAAGCCATAGGCGATTTCGCCAGCCTGGCGGGCAGCATCCAAGATCAGGTCGAGATCGTCCTGCCATTGATCGCTCACCGCGCCCGCCATCAATCAGCATCCCGCCAGCGTCATGCCCTCGATGGCAATCGTCGGCGAGGCCACGCCATATTTCCGGTCAATGTCGTTTGCGGGCGTGATGCGCATAAACATGTCCTTGAGATTGGACGCGATCGTCACCTCGGACACGGGATAGGCCAGCTCGCCGTTTTCGATCCAGAAGCCGGTGGCGCCGCGGCTGTATTCGCCCGTCAGCATGTTGACGCCCTGGCCGATCAGTTCGGTCACATAGAAGCCGTTGCCGACCGAGCGGATCAGCTCTTCCGGCGAAACATCGCCCGGCTCCAGCGCCAGATTGGTGGAAGACGGGGTCACCGAATTGCCGCCGCGAACACCACGGCCGTTGGTTCCGAGCCCGAGTTCGCGGCCGGTGGAGGTGGACAGGAACCAATGCTTTAGCACACCGTCCTCGATCATCACCAGACGCTCGCCGGCAACCCCTTCGCCGTCGAAGGGCCGGGAGGAGGAGCCGCGCACGATCAGCGGGTCATCGGTGATGTGCAGCCCAGCTTTGAGCACCTGCTGGCCCATCCGGTCGCGCAGGAAGCTCGTCTTGCGGGCCACGGAGGCACCATTGATGGCGCCGGCAATATGGCCGACGAAGCCGCGGGCGATGCGGGGATCGAAGACGACGGTGACATTGCTGCCCGTATCCACCTGGCGTGGGTTGATCCGCTTCACCACCCGCTCCCCGGCGCGCCGGCCGATCAGTTTCGGATCGTCGAGATCGGCCGCAAAAAGGCGGCTGTCGAAATCGTAGTCTCGCTCCATCTTCGTGCCTTCGCCGGCAATGACGCTGACTGAACGACCGAACCGGCTTGCGACATAGCTGCCGGAAAAGCCGTGCGACGTGACGAGCACCAGCCCGCCAAAGCCGGCGGACGTACCGGCGCCGGATGAATTCGTGACGCCGGAAACATCCAGCGCCGCCTGTTCCATTTCAAGCGCGGCCTCACGAAGCGCATTGGTCGGCACTTCGGTGGCGTCGAACAGATCGAGATCCGGATAGTTCCGGGTGAGATCCTGTTCATTCGCAAGGCAGGCGAAAGGATCTTCGGGAGAAACCCTGGCCATGGCAACCGCGCGCTCGGCCAAGGTCTTCATGTCGAAGCCCGGATTGGCCGAGACACTTGCAACCTTCTGGCCGATGAAGACGCGCAAGGCAAAGTCATCGCTTTCGGAAGCTTCCGTACCTTCGACTTTGCCGAGCCGGACGCTGACCGAGCGCGAACGGGAGCGCACGACGACGGCATCCGCCTGATCGGCGCCTGCGGCCTTGGCCAGATCGATGAGCTCGCCGGCACGAGCAAGGAGCGACGCAGAATCAATTTCGGAAGTCATATTTGCAAGCCTTTCATTCCCCTTCCATTTATTGTGCACAGGCCTAAGCATCAAGGGCAGCTCTGCGATTCCGGGTTGACCCCCATCACCCGGCATCCGAAACTACTGGCATGATTGACCAGAACTCCCTTTTCGCCGAACTGCTCCTGCTGCTGGCAGGCGCAGTGGTCGCCGCCCCATTGTTCCGCAAACTCGGCCTCGGCACAGTGCTTGGATATCTTGCCGCCGGCGTGATTATCGGACCCGTGCTGCAGCAGGTCAGCGATACGGAGGAAGTACTGCATGTTGCCGAATTCGGCGTCGTCTTCCTGCTTTTCATCATCGGACTGGAGCTCAAGCCCTCGCGCCTGTGGCAGATGCGCGGCGATGTGTTCGGGCTCGGCCCGATGCAGGTCGTCGTCAGCGGCGCGGCACTGAGCGGCCTTGCTTATGCGGCCGCGATGTCGGACTGGCGCGGCAGTCTGATGATCGGCTTCGGCCTGGCGCTTTCCTCCACCGCCTTTGCCCTTCAGATCCTAAACGACGCCGGCGAGATCAACAGCCGCTATGGTCAGCGGTCCTTTTCAGTGCTGCTCTTCCAGGACCTGGCGATCGTGCCGCTTCTGGCCCTCATCACCATTCTGGCTCCCGGCACCAAAGAGGCCGCGGCCACGCCGCTCATGGATTTCGGCATTGCCATTGCCGCCGTCGGGGCGATGATCGTCGCTGGTCGCTATCTGCTGACGCCGATGTTCCAGATCATTGCCCGCACCGGCGCACGGGAAGTCATGATCGCCGCGGCACTTCTTGTCGTGCTCGGATCCGCCGCCGCCATGCAGGCGGTCGGTCTGTCCATGGCCATGGGCTCGTTCCTGGCCGGCGTGATGCTCGCCGAGTCATCCTACCGCCATGAGCTTGAGGCGGATATCGAGCCTTTCCGCGGCCTGCTGCTGGCGCTCTTCTTCGTAGCCGTCGGCCTTTCGCTGGACGTCGAGGCGATTGCCGACAACCTGCTCTTCATCGTGCCCGCCGTTCTGGCATTCATGATCGTCAAGACGGCAGTTCTTTACGTGCTTTGCCGCGTATGGGGGTCACCGCACAATGATGCGGTTCGGATCGCCTTCCTGCTGCCGCAGGGCGGAGAATTCGGCTTCGTGCTCTTCACCACCGCTACGGCGGCGGGCCTGCTTTCGTCTGCAACCGCTTCGCTTTTGATCGCTGCCGTTACGCTTTCCATGGCCTTGACGCCTTTGGGCGCTGCGCTTTCAAAACGCCTGCTGCACGGAGAAAAGCGCGAGGAGCTGGAAGAGGATTTCGACGGCGCCGGGGCCGACGTGCTGATGATCGGCTTCTCCCGTTTCGGCCAGATCGCTGCGCAGATCCTGCTTGCCGGCGGCAGTTCGGTGACGGTGATCGACGATTCTCCTGATCGTATTCGGCAGGCTGCCAATTTCGGCTTCCGGATCTATTTCGGCGACGGAACGCGGCGCGACGTGCTCATTGCGTCTGGGATCGAACGCGCCAAGATCGTCGCGGTATGCACGCAAAAACGGGATACGACCGACCGCATCGTTGATCTGATCAACTCGGAATTCCCCTCCGTCCGCCTATTCGTGCGCTCCTACGACCGCATCCACTCTTTGGCACTTCGCAACAAGTCCGTCGATTATGAACTGCGCGAGACGCTGGAATCGGGGCTTCTGTTCGGGCGGCGGACGCTAGAATCGCTCGGCATGAGCGAGAACGCGGCCTATGAGATCGGCGAGGATATCCGGCAGCGTGACGAGGAGCGCTTGCAGATCCAGGCCGTCCAGGGCCTTGGCGCCGGTCGCGAAAAACTCTTCAACAGCCCGGTCCGGCCGGAACCGCTGATCAAGCCGAAGCGACCGGTGATCATCGAGGATATGGCGCCGGAGTCATTGCGAGCCGAGGCGGATCAGGCGTCCACCGCCGTGTGAAGCGCCTCGATGGCGCGCTTCAGCTCGTCCTTGACGGTCTCGGATTCCTGAAGGATTTCTCGCGCTTTCAGGAAATCCAGCACTCCGAAGCGGTTTACGCTTGGCCGCAGGAAGATATGCGGCGGGTGGAGCTTCAGCTTCAGGGCAATGCTTGCCTGCATGGTCAGCTGGCTGGCGCCGAAGACACTGTCGATGCGGTTCGGAGGATGCGTTCCGTCTCCTTCCGGCGCGCCGACCACATCGATGCCGATGACGATATCGGCCAGATCCATCAGGTGCTCGTAAGGCACAGGATTGAAGACGCCGCCGTCGATCATGATCCGGCCATTGACCCAGACCGGCATGAAAAGACCGGGAATTGCCGCCGAGGCCGCTATAGCCGTGCGCAGTTCGCCGCTTTCCAGCACGACCTCCGCCTGGCCGTAATAGTCGGTCGCAGAGATCTTCAACGGGACGACAAGATCCTCGAACTCACGCGGCACCTGCGGCGGCAGGAAGGCATCGATGATGAGTTCAAGGTTGAAATGACCGAAGCGGAAGCCGCCGAGCTTGTCGCGCATCGTGGCAGACCCGAGGCTCAACAGCCGGTTGAACAGCTTGCCCCGACTGCCCACCGTCTCAACGGTGTATTCGGCAATTTCCTTGCCGCTCATGCCGGACGCCATGCCGGCGCCCATGATGGCGCCGATCGATGAGCCGGAAATGGCAACCGGGCGGATGCCGAGCTCATCCAGCGCCTCGATGGCGTGGATGTGGGAAATTCCTCTCGCGCCGCCGCCGCCGAAAGCGATAGCAAAAGTCGGCCCGCCGCTGCGCTTGGGGATTTCAAGGTCGGAAAGCGCAAGCCTCGTGCTCATCCGTTTCCTCCTTCATCTCGCTCAAAGCGGCTGGTAGCGGAAGAAATCGATCCGCGTGTCGCCGAAATTCCGGGATTCCAAAAGCTTGAAGGCCACATCCAGCGAAACCGTGACATCTGCCCGCTCCTCCAGAACGACCAGAGCGTCGGCCACGATCCATCCACCCGTATGCGCCGCGCGAATGGCTTTTTCGCCGAGTCCCTGGCCATAGGGCGGATCGGCGAAAACGAAATGAAAGGGCTCGATCGTGCCCGGATCGCCAAGCGAGGTAGCGTCCCGCCGCAGGATCCTGGCGCGTCCGTGCAGGCCAAGCGCATCGATATTTTCCCAGAGAAGAGCGCGGCCTTCGACGCCGTTTTCGACGAAGAGCGCCTGACGGCACCCGCGCGACACGGCCTCCAGACCGACAGCGCCGGTGCCGGCGAAAAGATCGAGGACCCGCGTTCCGTCCAGCGCTTGGGGATAAACGTGACCTATAATGTTGAACAGGCTTTCCCGCGTCCGGTCGATGGTCGGCCGGATCACACTGGTTTTAGGCGTGGCCAAGGCGCGGCCGCGAAACTCACCACCGACAATACGCAAGACCGCTTACCCTCTCGGTGCGCGCGGCTTGCCGCCGCTCCTTGCGCCGCCCGGACGGCCAGTTCCACTAGGCCTGCCACCGCCCGGCTTGCCACCACCCGGCTTGCCGCGTCCTCCGGAAGGCTGCCCACCGGCAGGCTTGCCGCCGAAGGATTTGCCAGCAGGCCTTGCGCCGCGCGGCTTGTCACCGAACGGACGGTCACCAGCGGGGCGAGCACTGCGGGGCCTGTCACCTGCAGGCCGGTCACCTGTAGGCCGGTCGGTGCGGGGCGGACGGTCGCCAAATGCACGCTCCCCACGCGGCCGTTCCGAACGGCTGTCGCCGGCAGAATAGGACCGTGCAGGGCGATCGCCCTCCTCGCGTGGCTTCCTGTCACTGATTGGGCGGTCGCCACGTGGCTTGTCGCCAAACGAACGTTCGCCACGCGGCTTATCGGCGAAGGGACGATCGCCGCGGGATGGACGATCTCCGAAAGGCCTGTCGCTACGCGGACGGGCGGGACGGTCGCCGAACGGACGGTCACCGCGAGGCTTGTCTCCGAAGGAGCGTTCACCTCGGGGCTTGTCGACGGACCTTGCCGGACGGTCGCCATCTTCTCGGGGCTTGCGATCACCGCGCGGCTTGTCGCCGAAAGAGCGCTCGCCGCGATCCGGACGATCACCGGAAGAACGCTTGCGGCCGAAATCACCACGTTCCGGCTCGGGCGGCGAATCGGCACGGATCCAGTCAGCATCGTCATCGGCGCGCTTGACGACAACAGGGCGATCGTTGACGGGCTTCGGCTTGTCGAACAGCCTTTCGGCTTCGGCTCGCGCCGAAGACTTGCCTGCCCTGTCATCGGTGGTCGGCCGTGCTCCCGGCGCCATCCAGACATTGGCGGTGCGGCTGGTGCCCATGGGCGGCCGCTTCTTCGGACGATCGTCGGCTTCCTGATCCCGGCTGCCGAAAGGCTTGCTGGGGAAAGGCTTGCTGCCGCGAGGTTTTTTGGCAGTCTTGCGGGCGCCCGGCTTGGTGTCGAGGCGGCCGAGCGCCTTTTCGCGCCGGTCTTCGGGTTTGTCGGCCCGCGGGCGCTCGCTCTTCTGCGGCTTTTCGGACCAGGCGGAGCGCTCGGCGCGGACAGGCTTTTCGTCCTCGGCATCGCTGTCATTGTAGATCGGCGCGTCGAAATTGGCCTTGGCTTCGTCGATCAGGCGGGGACCGAGTTGGTCCCGCAAGGTGCGGCCACGGACTTCGACCACTTCGCCTTCAGGCAGGTCGCCGAGCTGGAACGGGCCGTAGGAGATGCGGATCAGCCGGTTGACCTCCAGGCCGAGCGCGCCGAGCACGTTCTTGATCTCGCGGTTCTTGCCTTCCCGCAGGCCCATGGTGATCCACACATTGTGGCCCTGGCTGCGGTCGAGCGTCGCTTCGATCGAGCCGTAGAGCACGCCGTCGACCGCCATGCCATCCTTCAGCTTGTCCAGATCTTCCTGCTTGACCTCGCCATGGGCGCGAACGCGGTAGCGCCGCAGCCATCCGGTGGTCGGCAATTCGAGAACGCGAGACAGGCCGCCATCATTGGTGAGCAGCAGCAGGCCTTCGGTATTGATGTCCAGTCGGCCGATCGACAGCACCCGCGGAAGCCCTTCCGGCAGGTTGTCGAACACGGTCGGGCGGCCTTCCGGATCGGAATTGGTGGTCACCAGACCGGCCCGCTTGTGGTAGAGCCACAGGCGCGTCCGCTCAATGCCGCGGATCGGCAGGCCGTCCACTTCGATCTTGTCGGCCATGGTGACATTGACCACCGGCGTGTCAAGCACCTTGCCGTTCAGGTTGACACGGCCTTCCATGATCATCCGCTCGATGTCGCGGCGCGAAGCCACGCCGACGCGCGCGAGGATCTTGGAAATACGCTCAGGCTTGCCTTCGGCTTCCATGGTCGCGGGTGACGGAGGCAGCTTGCGCTCGGGCTTGCCGGCCTTTTCGCCGGCGCCCCTGGCTTCCGCGCCCTTTCTCGGGCCGAGGCCGGACTTGGCGGAAAATCCTGTCTTGCCGGCGGCTCCGGACTTGGCAGCGGCTCTGGGTTTGGTTTCGCGAACGAAGGTCTTGGCCTCGCCGCGCTTCGGCTTGTCTTTGGAATTCATTTGTTGTTTGCCTGAAGCCAGATGTCTACGGAATGATCCGGACATTCTTGTTCGTGTTGACTGAGACGGATTCGCGCCCGGTAACCGGACGTCCAGTTGGATGCTTCCTACCAGTTCGCGCGATCCGGGTTAAGAGGAAATCGCCGGGAATGGCTAATAGCGAAAGTTTCATGGCAGCAGCACTTGCCGAAGCGACGGAAGCGGCGAGGATCGGGGAGGTTCCGGTGGGTGCCGTTCTGGTGCTGGACGGCAAGATCATTGCCCGCTCGGGAAACCGCACCCGGCTTGCCAATGACGTGACGGCGCATGCGGAAATAGCCGTCATTCGCAATGCATCTCAAAGCCTCGGCCAGGAGCGCCTGCTTGGTGCCGATCTTTACGTGACGCTGGAACCCTGCACCATGTGCGCTGCGGCGATCTCATTTGCGCGGATAAGGCGGCTTTACTACGGCGCAGAAGATCCCAAGGGAGGGGCTGTCGACAACGGCGTACGCTTCTTTGCCCAGCCGACCTGCCATCATGCTCCGGAGGTCTACTCCGGGCTGGGCGAAACAGCGGCAGCAAGCCTGCTCACCACCTTCTTCAGGTCAAAGCGCCAAGACGACTAGCGCTTACTGGAAGGGCTGCCACCAGCTTGAATTCTTGCCGGCAGCGGCGGCTTCCTTCTTGCGCCGCTTTTCCTTCTGGCTTTCGGGCTCGCCGACATCCGCAAGCACGGCAGCATCCGCCTGGCGATACTGGGTCGGCGGCTCGGCCAGCGAGCGACGCGGCGTACCGGCGATATCGACGTTTTCCGCATCGGCCTTGGCCTTGCGGAAGGCTTCCCATTTCTGGCTCTCGGTCAGCTGCCCGGCTTGGCCCTTGCCGGTCAGCAGCGGCGAGCGGTAACCTGCATTGCCCTGGTTCTCGTCCGCCTCTTCACGCAGCCGCGCGCGCGTTTCTTCCGGTGACTCGACCCAATTCGCATTGTTCTCCCGATTGGCCAGAGAAGCCTGCGGCGGCGGCAGTTCGGCGCCCTGCTGCTTGGTGGCGACCACCAGCGAAGGCCGCGGATTGTATTTGAGGTTGCGTTTGGCGTCCTGGTTCTTGGGGGCGATCGCGACAGAAGATCCCAAGTCGTCGACAAGATGCTCCATGGCAGTCTTGTCCGTGCCATAGGTTGGGCTACCCATGCACCCGGAAAGGGTCAATGTCGCGGCCAGGATGCCTGCCGCGCCGATTGCGACACGAAACGCAGATGTCGTTTTCATCTAAACCCTTCCAGCAGCGCCCGTCCCGGCGCCTGCGAGATATACTTTACAACCCCCTGCCGGAAAAATCCGGCCGATTTCAGGCAGAAATACCGGATCATGCGCAAAAGCGCAATGATCAGCTAAGCTTGGTTCAGGCCAGACGTCCAAGAGCAGCGAGCTCCCGAAGCGCCGCGGCATCGCGTGCCGAGACGTCCGGATAGGCGGGATCCGACCCAACATCCTTGGTGACCCGCCAGGACCTTGCACATTTGACACCTTCGGCGAGCTTCGGCTCGACGGCGACGCCTGCCACCTCCGGGAGGCGGAACGCGCCATCCGGTCCCACGCCGGAGATTACGGAGATGTGGGAAGTGATGCAGGTTTCCTCGAAATCCTGGCCTTCCAGCACCTTCATCAATTCGGCATCAGCGATATAGACAGTCGGAGCCGCCTCGAGAGAGGAGCCGATCCGTTTGTCCTTGCGCTCGATTTCGAGCGCGCCGGTGACAACCGAACGAACCTTGCGGATCTTCACCCATTTTTCATCGAGCGCGTCATTGCGCCAGTCCGCAGGGATGGCCGGGAACTGCTCCAGATGCACCGAGACCGCGTCGGGCTGACGCGACAGCCAGGCTTCTTCCGTTGTGAAGGGCAGCATGGGCGCAAGCCAAAGAACCATGCAGTCGAAGATCTTGCGGATCACCGCCAGCGCCGAACGGCGGCGAAGCGACGACGGGGCATCACAATAAAGCGCATCCTTGCGGATGTCGAAGTAGAAGGCCGACAGTTCGATATTGGCGAAATCGATCAGCGCGCGGGCGATCTTCTTGAACTCGAAAGCGTCATAACCTTCGCGCACGATCTTATCGATCTCGGTGAGACGATGCAGCATGAGCTTTTCGAGCTCCGGCAGATTGGCATAGGCGATTTCCTCGCCCTCGTCATGGGCGAGCGTGCCAAGCATCCAGCGGATCGTATTCCTGAGCTTGCGATAGGCATCGACATTGGTCTGAATGATCGTCTTGCCGAGCCGCTGGTCTTCCCAGTAATCCGTGGTCATCACCCAGAGGCGCAGAATGTCGGCGCCGGCATCCTTCATGACATCCTGAGGCGCTACGACATTGCCGAGCGACTTGGACATCTTCTGGCCCTTTTCATCCATGGTGAAGCCATGGGTGACGACCGTGTCATAGGGTGCGCGGCCGCGGGTGGCGGCCGATTCCAGCAGCGAGGAATGGAACCAGCCGCGATGCTGATCTGATCCTTCAAGATAAACGTCGGCCGGCCATTTCAGGTCGGGACGATCTTCCAGCGTAAATGTGTGGGTCGACCCTGAATCGAACCAAACGTCAAGAATGTCCATGACCTGGGTCCAGGGCTCGTTGGAGCGCCCCCCGAGGAACCGCTCGCGTGCGCCTTCGGCAAACCAGGCGTCGGCGCCTTCTGCGTCAAAAGCTTCCAGGATGCGCTTGTTGACTGCCTCGTCCTGCAGGACATTACCCTGTTCGTCGGCAAATACGCAGATCGGCACGCCCCAGGCACGTTGGCGCGACAGGACCCAGTCAGGGCGCTGCTCGATCATGGCGCGCAGGCGGTTCTGGCCGGCAGCCGGAACAAAGCGCGTATCGTCGATCGCTTTCAGGGCGCGAGTCCGCAGCGTACTGCCGTCGGCTAGGTCCTTGTCCATGTAGACGAACCATTGCGGCGTGTTGCGGAAGATGATCGGCTTCTTGGAGCGCCAGGAATGCGGGTATTGATGCTTCAGCCGGCCGCGGGCAAACAGCATATTGCGCTCGATCAGCGCCTTGATGACGCGGTCATTGGCATCGCCTTTTTTGCCATTGTCATCCATCACGCGGCCGCCCTCGAAGCCCGGCGCATCGGCGGTGTAGAAGCCGGCATCATCGACCGGGAAAGGGATCCGCGTGTCGATGCCGCGCGCTTCCAGCTCGCGGACCATCGACGTCCAGGCGTCAAAGTCCTCGCGGCCGTGGCTGGGGGCAGTGTGCACGAAACCAGTACCGGCATCGTCGGTGACATGGTCGCCGGCGAGAAGCGGGACGGGAAAGTCATAACCGAGATCGCGCAGAGGATGGCCGCAGGTGATTTCGGCAAGATCGTCGGCGGAAACATCCTGAAGACGTATATATTCCAGCTTGGCCTTCTTAAAGGCTTCATCCGCCAAAGCATCGGCAAAGATGAGCTTGGTGCCCGGCTTCGGACCGAAATCGTTCTCAGCCGCCGTCACTTTGTAAAGTCCGTAGGCGACCTTCGGCGAATAGGCGATGGCGCGGTTGCCTGGGATGGTCCAGGGCGTCGTGGTCCAGATGACGATGGAGGCGCCCTGAAGCTCGCCCAGCGTGCCCGTCTCATCGGCATTCTGTCGGACGATGGCATCGCGGTAGGCCGCGCCGGATTCCAGGCGGGCGCCGGGCGCATCCTTGCGGACGACGGGGAAGGGTACCCAGATCGTGTCGCTCTCGTAGTCGTGATACTCGACCTCGGCTTCCGCCAGCGCCGTGCGCTCGACCACCGACCACATGATCGGCTTCGAGCCGCGATAAAGCTGGCCGCTCATGGCGATCTTCAACAGTTCGCCAGCGATGCGGCTTTCGGCATGGAAGTTCATCGTGAGGTAAGGATTGTCGAAATCGCCGACGATGCCGAGGCGCTTGAACTCGTCGCCCTGGATCTTGATCCACTTTTCCGCATAGGCGCGGCATTCCTTGCGGAATTCGATCATCGCGTCCGGCTGCTTCAAGTCAGGCTTGGCTTTGCCCTTGGCGCGATAATTTTCTTCCTCGATCTTCCACTCGATCGGCAGGCCATGGCAATCCCAGCCCGGAACATAGTTCGAGTCATAGCCGCGCATCTGGAAGGAGCGGGTGATGACGTCCTTGAGGATTTTGTTGAGCGCGTGGCCGATATGGATGTTGCCGTTGGCATAGGGCGGGCCATCATGCAGCACGAATTTTTCGCGGCCGGCGGCGGAGGCGCGGAGCTTCTTGTAGAGGTCCATCTCACGCCAGCGGGCAACCAGTTCCGGCTCCTTCTGCGGCAGGCCGGCGCGCATGGGGAAATCCGTCTCGGGCAGATAGAGGGTCTTCGAGTAGTCGAGCTTCTGGTCGGTATCGGTCATGTGGGGCAATCGTCTCTGGCGCCGTTCGATGGCGCATGTCGATGAAATCGGCTGGCGGAAAGCGCGTGATTATCGCGCGGAAACCCGGACCCTCCCGCTTACTTTCAAGCAGCGCGGAAGGCCGGGCCGATAATTCGTATGATCTGGGCCAGCCGAAATTTTCTCATGGTGGCGGTTCTTTAAGGGTTTTTACGCTGGAAAGGAAGGGGATTCCCAATTAGCAGGCCGCTCAAAACTGGATTTGATTCTGGTGCCACTTGCGCATATATTTGAGGGCATACGGCACAAAGGAGATTCCGATGCGCACGTCTGCCAACATGCCCATTCGCCAACGCCTTGAAGTCGCCTCGCACGGGCAGATTCACAGCTATAATGGAACAACGGTTCTGGAGCTGACGAAGCTTGGCTTCTCAGTGGAAGAGCTGCACCGTTTCGTTGCTCCTCGCCGCACGCTTGCCCGGCGTATCGCCAACGGCGAACCGTTGACGATCGGCGAAAATGACGGCGCCCTGCGTGTAGCGAGGGTCATGAAATTGGCCGAGCGTGTCTTTGGAGATATTGGCCGAGCCCAGAAGTGGCTGCGCAAACCCAATCGCGGCATGCAGGGCATCGTACCGATCGACCTGTTGGAAGCGGAAAGCGGCGCCGTCCTTGTCGAACAAGCCCTGCATCAGATCGACCACGGGATTTACGTCTAGCCATGATCCTGTGGCGTATTTCGAACTACGCCGATCTTGCCGGGAAAGGTGGACTGATCGCGCCCGGTCGATGGCACAGACAGGGCTTTGCCATTGTCTACTGCTGTGACCATCCCTCGACTGCTCTTCTTGAGATCCTAGTCCACTTGGATGTGGATGAGCTGCCTTTGCAATTCCAGCTGTTGAAAATCCAAGTGCCTGATGACATTGCGCTCGAAACGGTGGAGATCGACGCTGCCAATCTCGATAACATCGATCTTACTCGGCAGAAGGGAAGCAACTGGCTGGAGAGCCGGTCGTCCTGCCTTCTCAAAGTACCTTCGATCATTCTTCCCGAAGCCGCCAATGTTCTGATCAACCCGCAACATGCAGATGCTACGCGGCTGGTGATCGAAAACGTTGCGCGCTATCCCTTCGACAGCCGCCTGCTCCGCTAATCCTCAAAACGCAATATTCTGATCCACTTCGCCCAGAGGCGTGACGCCGGACAGAAGCGCCCGCGCTTCCTCCTCGTCCCGCTTCATCTGGGCGACCAGGGGATCGAGGCCGTCGAATTTCAACTCGTCGCGCAGATGGCCGAAGAACGAAACGGAACAAGTTTCGCCATAAAGACTGCCGGAAAAATCGAACAGGTAGGTTTCCAGAAGCGGCGCGCCGTTTTCGGTCACGGTCGGGCGGCGTCCGTAACTGGCGACGCCGTCGTGGAGGCTTCCGTCCGGACGGCGGAAGCGCACCGCATAGATGCCGGCCTTCAGCTCGGTTTCCGCAGGAAGCCGCATATTGGCAGTTGGATAGCCGAGCTGCCGTCCGAGCTTTTCGCCGCCGATCACCTCCGCCTCGACCGTATAGCGATACCCCAGAAGCCCGGCAGCTTCCGCGACATCGCCTCCAGCCAGGAGCGATCTGATCCGGCTCGAAGAGATGACTTCGGCATTCTCGTCCCGGAAGGCGTCCATCAGCGACACGGTGAAGCCGTGCCTTTCACCGGAGGCCATGAGAAAAGCCGGGCCGCCTTCCCTGCCCTTGCCGAAATGGAAATCGAAACCGGTGACGACAGCGCTGGCAGACAACCAGTCAACGAGGATGGTCTGGATGAATTCTTCCGCCGACCGGGAGGCGAAATCGGCATCAAACGGATATTCGATGACGCAAAGGAAGCCCATGGCTTCGAGCAGCCGTGCTTTCAGCGGCGCAGGCGTCAGCCGGAAGACCGGCTCATCAGGACGGAAGATACTGCGCGGATGCGGCTCGAAGGTCAGAACCAGGGCCGGCACCTGTCGCTCCGAAGCCACCGCCAGGGCCCGCTCGAGAACGCTGCGATGGCCACGATGCACGCCGTCGAAATTGCCGATCGCCACCACGCCGCCCTGCAGCGCCTCAGGCAGCGGCTCTTTCTTCTCGTTGCGGTGGAATACCGTCATCACTGAATTCCAACTGCCATCAAGCCAGGCGCGGCATCCAGTATTTGGGCGCCGCATTCTCCTGCGCAAGCCAGGCTTTCAAGATCGCCTCGTCCGTCTGACCATTGACGGCATATTCCGCCACATGGATGCCGTCGCTGATATAAAGTAGGTCAAGCCCTTGCGAAAGCGCGCCTCGCACATCGGTCGGCATGCCATCGCCGATTGCCAGGACCTGATCTTTTTGGAATTCGCCGCGTTGTTCGCGGGCTGCCGCAAGTGCTGCCTCATAGATCGGCTTATGGGGCTTGCCGGCAATGCGGGTCTTGCCGCCGAGCTGTTCGTAATAGGCGGCGACCGCGCCGGCGCAAGGAATAATCTTGTGGCCGCGCTCGACCACCAGGTCCGGATTGGCGCAGATGAAGGGCACGCCACGGGCAACGAAGGCCTTCAGCATCTCCGTGTAATCTTCCGGCACTTCCTTTTCGTCGTCGAAGAAGCCGGTGCAAACGATGGCGTCCGCCTTTTCGGCGCCGACTACCTGGACATCCAGGCCGTCGAAGAGGGGCATGTCGCGTTCCGGCCCAAGCAGAAATACCATGTTCGGCCCTTCGGCGATCAGCTTGCGGGTGACATCGCCGGAGGTGACGATCCGGTCGTAGGTCCCGTCCGGTACGCCGAGTGCTTTCATCTGCTCGATGACGCCCGGCGCCGGGCGCGGCGAATTGGTGATCAGGACAACGGTTGCACCGGCATTGCGGGCAGCAGCCAGAGCAGCACAGGAATGCTGGAACACCTCGACGCCGTTATGAACGACGCCCCAGGCGTCCGAAAGAACGACGTCGTAGTCGCCGATCACTTCGATCAGATTGCCGATGCGCTTTGCCATGCTTGCCTGTCCACCTGGTTTTGATGGCGCTGATGTCGCAAAGCACGCATCTCATGGCAAGGAGATTTGCGTAAGCGGCAGCGATTTCATCCTCGTGTCATGCAAGACCGGCCCATCTGAGGGCGAGACCCGTGACGGCACAGACACCCAATACGGTGATCATGCCGACCCTCATCCGAAACAGGAGGATGGCTGACAGCAGAAACAGCAGGACGGCCAGAGGATCGAGGCTTCCCCATATGGGCCAGGAGAGATCGAGGCCGAGCGCCGGCCAGATCGCCACCTGCCGCACATCGCGGAAAAGCACATGCAGACTAAACCAGATCGACAGATTGAGGATGACGCCGACCACCGCCGCCGTGATGGCAGACAAGGCGGATGAAAACACTCGATTACCGCGCAGGCGCTCGATAAACGGGGCGCCGGCGAAAATCCAAATGAAGCTCGGCACGAAGGTCGCCCAGGCCACCAGAACCGCGCCAACAACGCCGCCGGCGAGCGGGCCAAGCCCGGCCGCCTCGCGAAAGCCGACCAGGAAGCCGATGAACGACAGGACCAGCACCAGTGGCCCGGGCGTCGTTTCGGCCAGCGCCAAACCATCCAACATTTCTCCCGGTTTCAGCCAGGCATAATCCTCCACAGCGACCTGCGCTACGTAGGCAAGCACCGCATAGGCACCGCCAAAGGTCACCAGCGCCATTTTCGAGAAGAAGGTGAACATTGCCATCAGGCTTTGCGGACCTGAAGCGATCCAAAGAACGGCAATCGGTGCCTGCCAGACGCATATCCAGAACAGCAGTGTCAAGGCGGAGCCCAGCACAGGCGGCTTCTTCTCGAGGTCGGCGGGCGCCGCTTCGAATTGGGTTTGGCTGCCCCGGCTGCGCGTGTGGAAAATACCCGTCAACGCCGCCAGAAGCACGACCCAGGGAAATGGCAGGCTGAAAACGAAAAGCGCGACGAAGGCCAGGGCTGCAACAGCGACGAGGAACCGGCTTTTCAGCGTCTTGCGCCCAAGCCGGATCACCGCTTCCACGACGATGGCGAGCACGGCCGCCTTGAGGCCGAAGAAGAGGCCGGCGAGCCAGGTCGTGTCCTGGTAGAGTGCATAGGCCGACGACAGCCCGATGATGACGGCCAGTCCCGGCAGCACAAAGAGAAGACCGGCGATGATGCCGCCGCGGACACCATGCATGAGCCAGCCGATATAGGTGGCAAGCTGCTGGGCCTCGGGCCCCGGCAGGAGCATGCAATAGTTCAGGGCGTGCAAAAACCGCTCTTCGGAAAGCCAGTGCCTTTCTTCCACCACGACCCGATGCAACATGCCGATTTGGCCGGCGGGGCCGCCAAAGCTTAGCAGGCCGATCCGGCCGAACACACGGCTCAGTTCACCAAGTGTGGGCGAAGGCGGAGCATCCGCAGCTTCAGATGAACCAGGCATCGGCATGAGAAGCGTCTCGAAAATTTTTCCAGCGTTCTTGACTCTGCGAGCCGGCACCCTTATCTCGGCCTCGTTAGCACTCCCCGAGGGAGAGTGCTAACAGCAAGTCTCACGGATCTCGTATCCGTTCATGTCATTTGATCGAGGGATTAGACAATGGCAAGCACCAATTTCCGCCCCCTGCACGACCGCGTCGTTGTTCGCCGCGTCGAGTCTGAAGCCAAGACCAAGGGTGGCATCATCATTCCCGATACCGCCAAGGAAAAGCCCCAGGAAGGCGAAATCGTCGCCGTCGGCACCGGCACCCGTGACGACAAGGGCAATATCACTGCTCTCGACGTCAAGGCTGGCGACCGCGTTCTGTTCGGCAAGTGGTCCGGCACTGAAGTCAAGCTTGATGGCGAAGACCTTCTGATCATGAAGGAATCCGACATCATGGGCATTATCGGCTGATCTAGCCGTCTGCTCGTTCCGAAATATCGCTGACACCCCTTTTCAGGAGTACTCACAATGGCAGCCAAAGAAGTCAAATTCGGCCGCACCGCGCGCGAAAAAATGCTGCGTGGCGTCGACGTTCTCGCTGACGCAGTCAAGGTAACGCTCGGCCCGAAGGGTCGTAACGTCGTTATCGACAAGTCCTTCGGCGCACCGCGCATCACCAAGGACGGCGTTTCGGTCGCCAAGGAAATCGAACTTGAAGACAAGTTCGAAAACATGGGCGCCCAGATGGTCCGCGAAGTCGCTTCGAAGACCAACGACATCGCCGGCGACGGCACCACGACTGCTACCGTTCTTGCCCAGGCCATCGTTCGCGAAGGCAACAAGGCGGTTGCAGCCGGCATGAACCCGATGGACCTGAAGCGCGGCATCGACCTGGCCGTGACCGAAGTCGTCAAGGATCTCCAGGCGAAGGCCAAGAAGATCTCCACGTCTGAAGAAGTTGCTCAGGTCGGCACGATCTCAGCAAACGGCGACAAGCAGGTCGGTCTCGACATTGCTGAAGCCATGCAGCGCGTCGGCAATGAAGGCGTCATCACGGTTGAAGAAGCCAAGACCGCCGAAACCGAACTCGAAGTCGTCGAAGGCATGCAGTTCGACCGCGGCTACCTGTCGCCCTACTTCGTCACCAACCCGGAAAAGATGGTTGCTGACCTCGACGACGCTTACATTCTCCTTCACGAGAAGAAGCTCTCCAACCTGCAGGCCATGCTCCCGGTTCTCGAAGCCGTCGTTCAGACCGGCAAGCCGCTCCTGATCATCGCTGAAGACGTCGAAGGTGAAGCTCTTGCAACGCTCGTCGTCAACAAGCTGCGCGGTGGCCTGAAGATTGCTGCCGTCAAGGCTCCTGGCTTCGGCGATCGCCGCAAGGCCATGCTGGAAGACATTGCCATCCTGACGGGCGGCACTGTCATCTCCGAAGACCTCGGCATCAAGCTCGAAAATGTCACCCTCGACATGCTCGGCCGTTCCAAGAAGGTTTCGATCTCCAAGGAAAATACCACGATCGTCGACGGTGCCGGCCAGAAGACCGACATTGAAGGCCGCGTCGGTCAGATCAAGGCGCAGATCGAAGAAACCACTTCGGACTACGACCGCGAAAAGCTTCAGGAACGTCTTGCCAAGCTGGCTGGCGGCGTTGCTGTGATCCGCGTCGGCGGTTCCACAGAGATCGAAGTCAAGGAAAAGAAGGACCGCATCGACGACGCGCTCAACGCGACGCGCGCTGCCGTTCAGGAAGGCATCGTTCCCGGCGGCGGTACTGCTCTGCTGCGCTCTTCCGTGAAAATCACCTCCAAGGGTGAGAACCAGGACCAGGAAGCCGGCATCGCCATCGTTCGCCGCGCTCTTCAGTCCCTCGTTCGTCAGATTGCTGAAAATGCGGGCGACGAAGGTTCGATCGTGGTCGGCAAGATCCTCGAAAGCGACACCGACAACTTCGGCTACAACGCCCAGACCGGCGAATATGGCGACATGATCGCCATGGGTATCGTCGATCCGCTCAAGGTCGTTCGTACGGCTCTGCAGAACGCAGCTTCGGTTGCTTCGCTGCTGATCACCACCGAGGCCATGATCGCCGAGCTTCCGAAGAAGGAAGCAGCTGGCGGCGGCATGCCTGGCGGCATGGGCGGCATGGGCGGCATGGACATGATGTAAGACCCGTTGGGTCTCGCATCTGAACCAACCGGTTCGGTTATAGGAAGGGCGGCCCTAGGGTCGCCCTTTTTCATGTCCATCAAACCGCCCATCACCAAAGTGGCTCAGCGCGTCAAGCGCGCTGAGCAGGCGGCATGGACATGATGTAAGACCCGTTGGGTCTCGCATCTGAACCAACCGGTTCAGTTATGGAAAGGGCGGCCCTAGGGTCGCCCTTTTTTTACTTGAGCCATAATCAGTCGATGTATCGGCCATTATTGTTCTTGCGATAGATATTGCGGGAAGCGCGATCCTGCTGGCGCTCTATCCGACGGCGCTCTTTGGGCGAAATATATCCGTCGCGTGTTGCACGGCTCTGGCTGCGATCGATGTGTCGCTGCTGCCGTTCGATCTGACGCAGTTCTTGCGGCGTCAGATCGCCTCGGGCAGCACCGCGATAGATGCGATATTCCTGACGACTTTCGCGCGCTTCGCTACGATAGGTCTGCGCAACGCTTGGCATTGCCGAGCCCACTATAACGGCCAGGGCTGCGATGACGATCTTCTTCATTTTTCTATTCTCCACATGCTAATATGGCATCTGAAACAAACACCTTGGTGGCTCTGAACGGCTACAAGCCCAGAATGGTTGCATCAAGCCTTCCAGAACCAGACGGCGACGATGCGCAACCCGGGATCTGCGGATCATCAGGTGGGCGATCAGGAAGAGCCTGCCTGGTGGCTGCTTGACCCATAGCCAGTGGCTATGCCGGGATCTGTCAGAGCAGACGCACGCGCCGGTGCGTGGCATACCGATTGTCTTCATTTGATGAACAATTCGTATTCGTTTGTTCATCTTTCGGAAGCAGGGAAATTAGGTCACATAGGTTCCAGCATAATTGCCTCTCAGGAACCGGAGAAATAACATGTCCAATAGCAGCAACATCATCATCCTCGTCGCCCGTATTCTTCTGTCCTTCATGTTCATCTATTCCGGTTTCGGCAAGCTAGCCGATCCTGCCGGCACAGCCGGCATGATCGCTGGCGCCGGACTACCGGCCGCGACCGCACTTGCCTATCTGGCTGGCCTGTTCGAATTCGTTGCCGGTATTGCCGTGCTCGTCGGGTTCCAGACCAGGATCGTTGGCTGGGCTCTGGCCCTGTTCTGCGTGTTCACCGGCGTCATGTTCCATTCCGGCACGGTTGCCGTTCCCGGCTGGCCGGATGCAGCGCTCGGCTGGATCAATACGCTGAACGGCATCATGCTGATGAAGAACGTCACGCTGGCCGGCGCCTATATCCTGCTGGCCACCTTCGGCCCGGGCCTCTACTCGGTCGATGCCCGCCGCCGTTCGGTCGCAATTGCTGCCTAACTTCTAGTCTCCCTGCCCCGCATCCAGTCCGCCGGATATCCACATCCGGCGGATTTTTCATGGTGATAGAGCAAGCTTAGCCGTGCAGGCGTCTCGCCAACCAGACGGTGGCATGGCCGCATTGGGGATCCTGCGAGACATGCTCCACCAGCTCAAAGCCATTTTCCGCCAGAAGTGTGGCATACTCCTCTGCAGACAAACTGGCGTGATAAAGCGGCTCACCGCCAAACTCGCCCATGGCAACGCCATCGAAATGTCCGGAGGTGAACATCAAAGCCGCGCCGGGGGATGCCAGCTTTGCAAAACTTGGAAACATCTTGCGCTGGTCGTCTCGGTCGAGGTGAAAGAAGCTGTGCCAGGCAAGAATGCCATCGAAACGAGCCGGCAGGTCGAAGTCGCGCATGTCCGCAACGATCCAGGACCGCTCGGGAAAACGGCTTCGGCATAGGCCGATCATCGTTTCCGACGAGTCGACACCGGTCAACCGGAACTTGCGCATCAGACTTGCCGCGATCGGTTCGCCGGAGCCGCATCCAAGATCCAGAATATGACCCCGCGGTGCAACAAGCGCTGCGAACCGGTCGAGCCACGGCTTCTCAAACAGGTTTCGGCCACGCAAGGTATCGAAGGCGAGCGCATGACGCTCGTAAAGTTCTATGACGTTCTTGTCTTCGCCCGCCATCACAGCGCCATCTGAACGGCTTCCATGATGCCCTTGATCTGCGGATCTCCGTCGTGCTCGGCCTTCCTCGCCCGCACCAGACAGGCCTCGGATTTGAGGATCACGCCATCGGACAGGATTTTCAGGTGGTTTGCCTTGACAGTCGATCCGGTCGAGGTGATATCAACGATGATATCCGCCTGACCGGCAGCCGGAGCACCCTCGGTGGCGCCCAGGCTTTCGACGATGCGATAAAGCTGAATCCCATGCTGGGATGAGAAGAACTGCTGCGTGAGCCGCCAGTATTTGGTAGCGATCTGCAGCCTTCGCCCGTGACGCGACCGAAAGTCGGCTGCGACATCGCCAAGATCCGCCATGGTTTCCACGTCGAGCCAGATTTCCGGAACCGCGACGACCACGTCGGCACGACCGAAGCCGAGACGGGCCGCGATTTCCACCTGTCGGTCGGCATCGACCAGGCCTTCACGGATGAGGTCCTCACCGGTCACGCCGAAATCGACAGTGCCGGCGCCCAATTCGCGCGCAATCTCCGAAGCGGACAGGAAGGCGATCTCGATGTCGTCGCGCCCTTCCACCTTGCCTCGGTAGGAGCGTTCGTTGCCGACGGCGACGATCGGCAGGCCTGCCTTTTCGAAGACGGCGGCGGCATCATCCTTCATGCGACCCTTGGAGGGGAGAGCGATGGTGATCGTCATCAGAGCGCCCTCGCCTTTTCAATCCGGTCCAGCCAAAGCGAAAAACCGACGGCCGGAATGTCTTGCCGAGCACCGAGCAGCGTCAACAGCCGGTCGAAGCGCCCGCCCCCTGCCAGTACGGCCTCGTCCCCCGCTTTGCTCACCTCGAAAACGAGGCCCGTATAATAGTCGAGCGGACGGCCGAAGGCGGCACGATAAGTGATGCGGGAAAGGTCGATACCCAGTTCGGCAAGCGCATTCGCCCGCTCCTGGAACCGGTGCAGTGCCGAGCCCAGCGACAGACCTGCCGCATCGGCAAAGCCCGCAAGCGCTGCGGATGCATCCGCGAGCGGCAGTTCCAGGGACAGGAATTCGCTCAGCAGCAGAAGAGCGGTTCCATCGAGCCTGGTTTCGGCCAGCGACAGCTTTTCCTTCAGCCGCGCGGCGATTTCGCGCGGCGAACGACTGGCATTGGTAGAATAACCAGTGTCCTGCATGGTCCGGTCGATGTGGCTGATCAGCGCCGCCTCGTCCTGACGGACAAGGCTTGCCATGTCCGCCGACAGACCGGCGACCGGCTGCGGGCTGGCCAGACGCAGCAGGATCTGCTTGATCAGTTCGCTGTTGCCGAAAGCCTGGATGAGGCGCTTCTGCCAGCCTGCGGGCAGGCCCAATGCCCGAACCACGGCCTCGAACACGGCCTGGTCCCCAAGCGTCACGGAAAGGCGTCGGCCCGGCAGGAGATGGCCGAGGATCTGCACGGCATCGGTAACGGCGCGGGCATCGGCGCTGGCGGTTGCCGTTTCGCCGAGATCCTCGATGCCGGCCTGATAGAACTCATTGTCGCCGTCGCGGCGCTGGCGAAACACTTCGCCGAGATAGCAATAGCGGCGCGGCGTGCCGGTCGCGCTCTCGATATGTCGCAGACAGACGGGGATCGTGAATTCAGGCCGCAGGCAAAGGCTTTCGCCAGTTTCGCTTTCGGTCAAAAAGATGCGGCGGCGCAGATCCTCGCCGGCCATGTCGAGAAAGGGCGCAGCCGGCTGGATCACCGGCGTGTCGATGCGCATGGCGCCGCGGGCGGCAAAATCATCCAGCAGCCGGCCGGAAAATTCCGGCATGTTGATCAGAGGCATGGGGTCAGCGCCTCCGGAAAAATCCGATCAGACATTCTTCGCCCGCCTGCGATCTTCCGCCTGGGCCGCCAGGATTTCCTTGACCTTGGCAATGAGATCCGCCTCGGCAACCGTTTCCTGCGCGACGCGCGCTTCGCGCCAGGAGGCATTGTCCTCGATCTCGCCAGAGAGGCGCTTGCCTTCGATCAGGTCCTTGATCTGCACGACGCCCTGGCCGCGCTCGTCGCCGCCCTGGATGATAGCGATCGGGCAGCCGCGGCGGTCGGCATATTTCAGCTGGTTGCCGAATTTCTTCCAGTTGCCCTGGTACATTTCGGCGCGGACGCCTTCGTTGCGCAGCGCCTGCGTGAAGCGCTGGTAGCGCCCCATGCTCTCGACATCGCCGTCCATGACGGTGACGAGGACAGGCGCAATCACCTCGTCCTGGCCAAGCTTGCCGAGGTTCTTCAACGCCGTCATCAGGCGGGAGACGCCGATGGAAAAGCCCGTCGCCGGAACCGGCTGGCCCATGAAGCGGGAGACGAGGCCGTCGTAACGGCCACCGCCGCCGACCGATCCGAAGACGACCTTTTCGCCTTTCTCGTTGGTGACATCGAAGGTGAGTTCGGCTTCGAAGACAGGGCCGGTATAGTATTCCAGGCCGCGGACGACGGACGGGTCGATCTTGATGCGGTCCGGGCCGTAGCCGGCGCTGGTTGCGAGGCTGGCAATTTGACCAAGTTCATCTACACCTTCGTGATAGGTGGAGCCTGGCTGATATTCCGGCGAAGAGAATGCATCTGGGCCCTGGCTTTCCAAGCGAGAGGTTACTTTTCCACCCTCTGCTATCACGTAAAGCTTGGACTGCAGAAATCCCACCAGCATGCTCGACTGGCTTGAATCAAGGCCAACGCCTTTTGTGAAATCTCCGCTTTCGTCCTTACGGCCCGGGCCCAATAGGAGTTTGACACCTTCGACGCCAAATTTGTCATACTTGTCCAACGCCCGCAGCACGTTCAGCCGCTGGCCCGCCTTGTCCGCGCCGCCAAGTCCGATCGCCTCCATCACGCCGTCCAGAACCTTACGGTTGTTCACCCGGATCACGTAATCACCGCGCTTGATGCCGAGCGCTTCCATCGTGTCGGCCATCATCATGCACATTTCGGCATCCGCCTGGACGCCCGGCGCGCCGACCGTATCGGCGTCGAACTGCATGAACTGTCGGAAACGGCCGGGGCCGGGCTTCTCGTTGCGGAAGACATAGCCGGCGCGATAGGTGCGCAAGGGCAGCTGGATCTCGTTGAAGTTCTCGGCCACATGGCGGGCAAGCGGTGCGGTCAGGTCATAGCGCAGGCTCATCCACTGCTCGTCGTCGTCCTGCAGCGAAAACACGCCTTCGTTGGGGCGGTCGCTGTCGGGCAGGAATTTGCCCAGCGCGTCGGTATACTCGAACAGCGGCGTCTCGATCGGATCGAAACCGTAGCGCTCGTAGACTTCGCGGATCTTCGCGGTCATCTCGTTCGTGGCATGGATATCGGCGGCCGAGCGATCGACAAAGCCGCGCGGCAGGCGGGCCTTGAGTTTCTGTGGCTTTTTGCTCTTGTCGTTCATGATCGATATTCCATTGCCGGCGGGCCTTAAAGAAAGGCCGGATGTGTGTGCGGTTTCTTAGAGGATGAGAACTTGAGCGGCAAGCGCGCGTGCTGGCGAAGACTGCGGTGAAATGGTATATTGCCAGCATCTGGGGGATTATCGCCATGAACAAGTGCGTCACGCTCGAAATGCCGGATGAGATGCATCGCCTGATCCTGCAATTTGCAGAGGAAGCGGGTACCGATCCTAATGCTTATGTGATCGATCTTTTGGAGGAGCGGCTGGAAGATGCCTATTTTCTGAAACGTGCGGAAGAGACGCTCGCCGCGCATCGCCGCGGCGAAAGCCGGACCTACACGCTTGAAGAGGTGAAAGGCGAACTTGGCCTGGACGATTGAAATTGACGCCAAGGCGCACAAACAACTGGGCAAAATGGGAAAGCAGAATGCCGAGCGCATCATCTCCTATATGGAGATGATGCGCCACTTGCAGACCCCCGTACGCTCGGCCGCGCCCTCGAAGGGCAGCAATTCAACCATCTCTGGCGCTACAGGGTCGACGACTTTCGCATTATCTGTGACATCCAGGATCAGCGGCTTGTCGTTCTGGTTGTCGAGGTCGGCCATTGTCGGGAAATCTATCGATAGGCCATGATCCTCGAAGCTTTGCAGTATGCCGCCACCTATCCGGTCACGCCTGCGGAATTCCGACCGTATATCCGCTCCTCCGTCGGATTGTGGTCGCGAGCCGGGCGGTGCGCCAAGGCCTGGGCGCCGCATGAGGAAAACTGCAAGACCTTCATCCGCGAGACCGTAACCGGCATCAAACAGCGGCGCACCGCCGTGGTCCTCGGCTCCGGTTTGTTGCGCGACGTGCCTATCAAGGAGCTCGCCATTGCTTTCGATACGGTTGTGCTTGTGGATCTGGTGCATCTGGCCAGCGTGCGGGCGTGGCTGAATGCAAAACGCCTTTCCAACGTGCGGCTGATCTCCCGCGACCTTTCCGGTTTTCAAGCTGCGCTTGCCGGCCAAACCATCGAGCCGCTCGGCTTTCTGCGCCAGGTCCCCTATCTCGACCTCGTCATTTCCGCCAATATCCTGTCGCAGATCGGCGTCGGCGCAAAACGCCGGCCGGAGCTTGCGGACAATCCGGCCAAGGACGATATTCTGCGCAGGCTGATACAGGCCCATATGGAGGGGCTGGCAGTTCAGCCCTGCAGGACCGTGCTGATCACCGACGTCAGCTACAAGGTCCTGGATCGAAAAGGCGAGACTGTCGAAGAGGACGATCTCCTCTGCGGCCTGTCGCCTCCGCCGGCAAAACGCAACTGGCCCTGGCCGGTCGCGCCGTTTGGAGAACTCGACCGCAACTGCGAGGCGATCCACGACGTGATTGCCGTTTAACGGCTTTGTGCCGAATGACGCTACGAGAAAGGGATAAGCATGTTCGGAAAAACCATCGTCTTAACGACACTCTGTCTTTCGCTGGCCAGCACGCTTGCCGCGCAGGAGATGAAGGGCATGGACCACTCCTCCATGTCGAAAGACAAGAGCATTTCCACCAAGGCTTTCCAGGGCGCCAATGCGCAGATGCACAAGGACATGACAATCGAATATTCCGGTGACACGGACGTCGATTTCGTTCGCGGCATGATCGCCCACCACAAGGGCGCCATCGCCATGGCGAAAGTGGAGCTGGCGCATGGCAATGATGCCAAGCTGCGCAAGCTCGCCGAGGATATCGTCAAGGCTCAGGAAGCTGAGATCACTGAGATGCAGGCCTGGCTGAAGGCGCAGGGAAAATAGACGATGCGCAGCGGCAGGTGGAGCTGCCGTACGCTCATTCTCCAAATGATCGAAGGCAGACATGACCATGCGCCCGATTACCGCGATCGGCTTTGACGCCGACGATACGCTCTGGCAGAACGAACAATATTATCGCCTGACGGAAGAGCATTTCCAGAAGCTGCTGGGGGATTTTGCCGAAGGTCCGGATGTGTCGGCCCGCCTGCTGGAGGCGGAAAAGCGCAACCTTTCCTTTTACGGCTTCGGCATCAAGGGCTTTACCCTTTCGATGATCGAGACGGCAATTGAAATCACCGAGGGCAAGGTGCCGACCAAGATAATCGGCGAGATCCTCGACGTGGGGCGGGACCTGTTGCGGCATCCGGTTGAGACCCTGCCGCATGTGGAAGAAACGCTCGAGACTCTCAATGGCCAATATCTCCTGGTGCTTATCACCAAGGGCGATCTGTTCGACCAGGAGCGCAAGCTGGCCCAATCAGGACTTGGCGATTATCTCGACGCCGTCGAAATCGTGAGCGACAAGAGTGCTACCACCTATCGGCGCATATTCTCGAAGCTTGCCGATGGCCCAGAACGGGCAATGATGATCGGCAACTCGTTGAAATCAGATATCGTCCCGGCCATTGCTGCGGGCGCCTACGGCGTTTTCATACCGCATGCGTTGACCTGGGTGCTGGAACATGTGGAGGCCCCGACCGACGCGCCGCGCTTCCGCCAGATCGAGCATCTGGGCCAGCTGTCTTCGGTGCTGGAAGAAATCATGGGCGCTTGAAGTTCAGCCGCAAGTGCTGGACTTCCGCCTGACAGAAGCAGCCGTTGAGATGATCATTGACCATGCCCATGGCCTGCATGAAGGCATAGACCGTAGTGGGGCCGACAAACGTCCAGCCGCGCTTCTTCAGCGCCTTTGAAAGACTGGTGGACACCGATGTCGTCGGGTTGGCGCGCAAGGTTTCCAGGTCCATTAGTTCCGGCCGGTCCTGCGGCCCCGGCTCGAAGCTCCAGAAGAACTTTGCCAGGGAACCGAATTCATTGCGCAGTTCGATGGCACGGGCGGCATTGTTGATGGTCGACGCGATCTTGCCGCGGTGGCGGATGATGCCGGCATCGGCCATCAGCCGCTCAACGTCCTCCGCTCCGAACATCGCCACCTTGTTGAAGTCGAAGCCGGCAAAGGCAGCCCGGAAGTTTTCGCGTTTCCTAAGGATCGTCAGCCAGGAAAGGCCCGATTGAAAGCCTTCAAGGCAGATCTTTTCGAACAGCCGAAAATCGTCGGTCACCGGCCTTCCCCATTCCTCGTCGTGATAGCGGCGATAGTCTTCAAGCCCGCCATGCCAGAAGCAGCGCCCCCTGCCGTCTTCACCAATGATGATCCCCGCTTTTTCCATGCTTCCGCCTGCCCAGCCTGCCCGTTACCCGCATTGCGCGGATGCTTTATCACTGGTCAACCATGTTTTAAAACCTGCCGGTAACCCTGCCAAAAGGTTTATGCCGTTTGCCTCGTCTGCCGCGCCACCCGTTTACCATTCGCTTTCACCTCGCACGCACGATGACGGCGAACGGGCATTGCTTTCAAGCCCGGCTGGTTATTTGTAACGAGTGGAACCGACGATGATGAAGACCCTGCTCCTGGCGTTTGGCCTTGCGGCCGCGATGTCCCATGCCGCAACCGCAAACGACCGTTACCGCGAGCGTCCGCCGGTGGTGGTCAGCCCAGACCTGGCGGCTCCCTGGGTGATGCAGCTTTCGCGTCCGGGTGGCCGGGCGGAAGCCTATCCCCGCCGGTTCGCGCAACCCCGTGTCGTATATCGGCCACGGGTGGTTCAGCGCCGCGGCATATTCGACCGGGACCCGGTACAGGATGTCGCGATGCGGCCGTCACCGGTTCGCAGCCGCATCGAGCCGCAATACCTGCCGCAGATGGTCTCCTACGAAAGTCGGGAAAAGCCGGGCACCATCGTCATCGACACCAACAACCGCTTTCTCTACCTGGTCATGGCCAACGGCCAGGCTCGTCGCTATGGCGTCGGGGTGGGCAAGCCCGGCTTCGAATGGGCCGGCGAACACAAGGTGACCCGCAAGGCGGAATGGCCGGACTGGAACCCGCCTTCCGAAATGATCAGCCGCGAAGCGGCCAAAGGGCATTATCTCCCGGCACGCATGGAGGGGGGGCCTGAAAATCCGCTCGGCGCCCGCGCCATGTATCTCGGCTCCACGCTGTATCGCATCCACGGCACCAACGCCCCGTGGACGATCGGCAGCGCCGTCTCATCCGGCTGCATCCGCATGCGTAACGAAGACGTTGTCGATCTCTATGGCCGCGTCGCTGTCGGCACCAAGGTGATCGTCATGTAATCATGTGGCCGGATAGCCACGATCATGATCAGTTTTAACAATCAGGACCGCAATCGGACAGTATTGCGGCTCTTGATCTTGCTTGAAGGCGGAAGCCCAGACATTTTCGTCTCACTTTGCGAAATTACTCGACAACGGGGGTTTGGATGAATTCGGGCAAGATGCTGGTCGCCACCGCATGCATGATGGCGGCATTGATCACCACGACGGCCGAGGCGCAGACGGCGAGTGCGGCCAAGCCGCAGACGACGGCCAGTGACGCTGTGCCTTCGGTTCGCTCAAAAGCGGTTCCGGAACGGTACAAGCGGCGCGCCGTCCGCTTCACCACCAACGAGGCACCCGGCACCATCATCGTCGATACGAACAACAAATTCCTCTACTATATCGAGGGCGCCGGCAAGGCGACGCGCTACGGCATCGGTGTCGGCCGCGAGGGCTTTGGATGGTCGGGCGTTGTCGCGATCGGCCGCAAGGAAGAGTGGCCCTCCTGGACGCCGCCCGCCGAAATGCGGGTTCGCGAACGCCGTGCCGGTCGGATCCTGCCCGCCGTGCAGGAAGGTGGTCCCAACAATCCGCTCGGCGCCCGCGCCATGTATCTCTACAAGGGCGGCCGCGACACGATCTTCCGCATCCACGGCACCAACCAGCCTTGGACCATCGGGCTCAACATGTCGTCGGGCTGCATCCGCATGATGAATAAGGATGTCGAGCATCTTTACGATCGCGCTGCGGTCGGCGCCAAGGTCGTCGTCATCGGCCCCGGCAACAAGCAGGGCAATGTCGCCTTCGAAGACCGCGGCATGGACGTTTTCCGCACCATTTTCGGCGGTTGATCCTCAGCCTGCAGCAATAGAACTGGACCGAGGCCGCCTCACGAGGCGGCCTTTTGCTTATATTTTTGAGGTCTCGGGCCACCATAGGCCCAGTCGAGCAGTTCCACCGTGTGCAGGATGGGCATTGCTGTGCCGGTCGCAATCTGGGTCATGCAGCCGATATTGCCGGTGGCGATCACATCCGCCTTTGTCGCCTCGATGTTTTTCACCTTGCGGGCCTTGAGCTGCCCCGAGATTTCCGGCTGCAGAATATTATAGGTGCCGGCCGATCCGCAGCAGAGATGCCCTTCCGCCGGATCCCGGACGGTGAAGCCCGCCGTCTTCAGCAGGTTTTTCGGGGCGGCGACGATCTTCTGGCCATGCTGCATTGAGCAGGCCGAATGGTAGGCGACGGTAACGCCCTTCGCATCGAGCCGGGGCAGATCGAGGCCGGCAAGATATTCGGTAATATCCTTGGCGAGCGACGACACTTTCGCGGCCTTGTCCCGATAGGCGGGATCGAGCCGCAGCATGTGGCCATAATCCTTGATGGTCGTGCCGCAGCCGGAGGCGGTGATGATGATCGCGTCCAGCCCGCCGGTTTCTAATTCGCGGATCCAGACATCGACATTCCGCCTGGCGAAATCGAGCGCCTGGTCTTCCTTGCCCATATGGTGGACGATGGCGCCGCAGCAGACTTCTCCTTCCGGCGTGACAACCTCGACGCCGAATCTTGCGAGCAAGCGCAGCGCAGCGTCATTGATGCCTGGATCGAGCACCGGTTGGGCGCAGCCGGACAGGATGGCAACGCGCCCGCGCCTTTCACCCGATGCTTGCGGTATGCCCAGCCCCGCCATTGATGACCTGGCGGGAGAAGACGGGGCGAGATCGAGCATGGCCGCCAGCGGACGCAGGGCCTGGATGCGCTTGAGGAACGGAGACAGGGGCCGCCCGAACCGGGCAAGCGTCAAAGCTGCCCTCATGCGTCCCGGATAGGGCAGGGTTTTTGCCAGCAGGCCGCGGATCAGCCGGTCGGCAAGCGGTCGGCGATAGGTCTTCTCGATATGGATCCGGGCATGATCGACAAGATGCATGTAATCGACACCGGAAGGACAGGTGGTGACGCAGGCAAGGCAGGAAAGACAGCGATCGATATGGGTGACCACTTGCTCATCCGCCGGCCTGCCGTTTTCGAGCATGTCCTTGATGAGGTAGATGCGGCCGCGCGGACTGTCGAGTTCGTTTCCGAGCGTCACATAGGTGGGACAGGTGGCGGTGCAAAAGCCGCAATGGACGCAGCGCCTCAGGATCTTTTCGGATTCCGCTACCTGCGGATCTGCCAGCTGAGCGGCGGTGAAATTGGTCTGCATCCAGGTTATCCCATCTTGCCCGGGCTGAAAATGCCGCCTGGGTCGAGCTTCTGCTTCACCCGCGCCGAAAGTTGCGCCACCGCGTCCGGCTGCGGCTCAAAGGCAGGACATTGCGTCCGCACAGTCGCCGACGCCCTGACCAGCGTCGCATGCCCGCCCCCGAGCGCGCGGATAAAGCGCCGCAGCAGCTCCGCTTCCGGATCGGCCTCCATGCGCATCCAGATCAAGCCACCCTGCCAATCGTAGAAGGCGTCGACGCCGGCCTCAAGCCGGAGCGCCGCCACCAGTTGATGGCCGGCAGACGGCGCCACGGAAACCCGCCAGAGCGGCTTCTGACTGTTATCCGCATAGGGATGAACATCCCGAATTTCCTGCCACAACGTTCGACTTTCATCCGCATCCAGCCGGGCAATCGGCCCGAAGGCCTGCATGACCGCGGCCAGCTTTTCGCTCCGCACGGAAACGGAAGCGGCAAGACCTTCCAGCCGCAGAACCGTCGCCTCTCCATCGGGAAGCGAGCCGGACAGAAACCGATGCCGCACGGTCTGCGGCAGATGTGCGGCTCCGGAAACCTCGACCGGCAGAGCCAGGGCAGCGGCCATGGCCTTGGCGGCGCCGGCATCATCCAGACCGGAGATGACGATGGTTTCTGCTGTCTGCGGCACAGGCAGCACCCGGAAGGTGACTTCGGTCAGGAAGCCGAGCGTGCCATGAGACCCCGCCAGCAGCTTCACGAGGTCGAGGCCGGTGACATTCTTCATCACCCTGCCGCCGGCCCGGATCACTTCGCCTTTTCCGTTGATGAAGCGGATGCCGAGCAGGCTGTCACGGGCGGCTCCGCTCACGAAACGGCGGGGCCCCGAGACATTGGCGGCAAATACGCCGCCTATGGTCGGTTCGCCGCCGGTGCCCATGATGCCGCGATGGTCCATGGGCTCGAAGGCGAGCATCTGCCGGTTGGCGGCGAGTGCCGCCTCGATTTCAGCAAGCGGCGTTCCTGACCGGGCGGTCACGACCATTTCGGCGGGATCGTAATCGACGATGCCGGACAGTGCGCGGGAACTGACTGTTTCAGCGGTTTCCGTGACATTGCCGAAGCCTGCGCGCGTATTGCCGCCGCAAAGCCCGAGCGTCTTGCCGTCGGTTGCGGCGGTGCGGATGACATAGGCTGCATCGGCTTCGGTGTGAGGGGTCAGCAAACAGGCCCCCTTGCCGCATAACCTTCCCGCCGTATCGCACTATCTTTTGAAGGATAAGGCTGCATCGTGTTCACGCTCTCCCATCCAGCGGAAAGACCTTGGACGGGTTCATGATCCAGCCTTCGTCGAAGGCGGCGCGCACCGCCATCTGCTGATGAAGATCCACCTCGGAATACTGGTGGCGCATCAGATCGCGCTTTTCGATGCCGACGCCGTGTTCGCCGGTCAGGCAGCCGCCCGCGTCGACACAGAGCTTGAGGATCTCGTTGCCCGCTGCCTCCGCCTTGGCGGCGTCAGCCGGATCATTAGCATTGAAGAGGATCAAGGGATGCATGTTGCCGTCGCCCGCATGGAAGACATTGGCGACCCGCAAGCCAAAACTTTCGACGATCTCGGCCGTCTTGTTGAGGACGTAGGACAGCTTGCTGAGCGGCACGGTTCCGTCCATGCAGATATAGTCGGCAATGCGGCCGGTTGCGCCGAAGGCCGATTTGCGGCCTTTCCAGATGAGCGCCGCTTCGGTTGCCGACTGGCACTCGCGCACCGTCTTGACCTGGTGGCGGCGTGCGATCTCGACAATGCTTTGCAGCATGGCATCCATTTCGGCTTCGGATCCCTCCACCTCGACGATCAGCAGTGCGGCGACATCAAGGGGGTAGCCGGCATGGGCGAAGGCTTCGCAGATCTCGATTGCCGGCTTGTCCATGAATTCGATCGCCACGGGTATGATGCCGGAGGCGATGATATCGGCGACGCAGGCGCCCGCCGCTTCGGAGGCTTCAAAGCCGAACAGGACTGGCCTTGCCCCCTCCGGCTTGGCAATCAGCCGCACCGTCGCCTCGGTCACGATGCCGAGCTGTCCTTCCGAGCCGCAGATCAGGCCAAGCAGGTCATAGCCTGAAGCATCCAGATGCTTGCCGCCAAGCTCGATCACCGCACCATCGACCAGAACCATCTTCACGCCCAGAAGATTGTTGGTGGTAACGCCGTATTTGAGACAGTGAGCACCGCCGGAATTCATGCCGATATTGCCGCCGATCGTACAGGCCAGCTGCGAGCTCGGGTCCGGAGCATAGAAGAAGCCGTCTGTTCCGACCGCCTCGGATATGCTCAGATTGGTAACGCCCGCCTGCACGGTGGCGGTGCGGTTGGCATAATCCAGCTCGAGGATGCGGGCCATCTTCGACAAGCACAGGACCACCGCATCCTCCTGAGGGATGGCGCCGCCGGAAAGAGATGTTCCTGCCCCGCGCGGCACCACGGGCACACCGTAACGGTGACAGTATTTCAGCACGGCAGCCACCTGCGCAGTCGTTTTGGGCAAGGCGACGGCAAGCGGAAGCCGCCGATAGGAGACGAAGGCGTCGGTCTCGAAGGGCACCAGCTCGCGCGCCTCATGCACCAGACATTCCGGCGGCAAGAGTTCGGCGAGATCCGTCACGATCGCCGCTCGCCGCGACATGACGGAATCCCGCGGCGGCAGAAACTGAATTGCCTCTGACATGTTTCCTCCCCAATCCTCCACCTCACATATCCCATGATCGGCGGGGCTGTTCAACGTTTCTTCCTTGGGCGTCGCATTTAGACCAGCACCACGCACACTGAAGCAGTAACCCAGCAAAAATGAACACCTGTGCAAAGTTAGCGATTGACCTGCAACTATCAGCCTTCAGAATGGTTTGTGATGGTGCGCAGCCGGTTGATTCTCCGCAAAAAAAGACCGTGGTCTCTCGTTAATGCTCGCGCAAGCTCTATATATTAGCAATACACTATCGACGGAGGAACCGCAGAAGTTGGGCCTTATGGATCGAGTCAGCAGCAATCTTCGGCTGATGTTGCAGCGCCCCCCGCGCCAGCAATACGCCGCGCTCTGCTATCGGATGAAGAAGAAGCAGGGACAAGTTGAAGTTCTTGTTGCCACCAGCCGGGATACTGGCCGTTGGGTGATCCCGAAAGGCTGGCCGATGACCGACAAAAAGGCTCATCAGGTCGCGGAGCGGGAAGCCTTCGAGGAAGTCGGCGTCAAGGGCAAGGTCGAAAAGGACGTGCTCGGCTTCTACAATTACCGAAAGACGCTGGACAGCGGCCTGAAGATTCCGGTGCGGGTCCAGGTGCATGCCCTGGAAGTTCATGACTGCGTCAAGAATTTTCCTGAGAAGGGGTCTCGAGTGATCGAGTGGGTTTCCCCCGAAGAAGCTGCCAACCGCGTCAACGAACCGGAGCTCAAAATGCTGATGCTTCAGTTCGCCGAGAGAATGCAGCACGGCCATCGCGCCCTTCCCGCCAAGGCGGCCAGCTGACCTTGCATCCCCACAATATTGCGTTCTGGGCTCGGCGCGCGTAAGCGGAGCCGAGACTTCTACCCATGAGGCGGCAAGCGGTGGTTGCCGATCGTCCGCCTCGGATCCACGCAGGACGAAGACATGCCCCAGAGACGGCCGCGTTTAGCAAAGCCGACGCTAGACAAGGATCTGGAAAAGCTTTCTTCCGTGGAAGAAGCCACGCGTCAAACGTCGCGCAGCCTCGCTGCTCCGGGAACGGCGCTGCTGTTCATCATCCTGGTCGCCATTTTCGCCGCCTCCTATGTCACAGGTCAGCCCGGAGCCGTCGTGGTCATCGCCGCGGCCGCGCTCGCTGCCTATATGGCGATGAATATCGGCGCCAATGACGTAACCAATAATATCGGCGCTGCGGTCGGCGCTCGGGCGATGAGCATGGCCTTCGGTCTCGGCCTGGCGGCCGTCTTCGAAGTGGCCGGGGCCGTCTTGGCCGGGCGTGGCGTCGCCAGCACGATCGCCAACGGTATCGTTCAAAGCGCGGTCATCGACGATCCGAATGTGATGATCTGGGCGATGATGGCTGCACTTTTGTCCGCAGCGCTGCTCATCAACGTGGCGACATGGCTCGGTGCGCCGATTTCCACCACCCATTCGATCGTCGGCAGCGTCACGGGTGCCGGCATTGCCGCAGCCGGCCTGTCTGCTGTCAATTGGTCGATGCTAGCAGGCATAACCGCAAGCTGGGTCGTCTCGCCGATCCTCGGGGCAGTGATTGCGGCCGCCTTCCTTTTCCTCATCAAGGAAACCATCATCTACCGCGAGGACAAGATCGCAGCGGCACGTCGATGGGTGCCGATCCTGATCGGCGCAATGGCTGGAGCCTTTGCCGGCTATCTCGCGCTGCTTGGACTTGGACAGCTTGTGTCCGTCTCGGCACCGGTCGCGACGCTCATCGCTGTCACCTGCGGCTTGATCTCCTGGCGACTGCTGATCCCCCTGATCGCGCACCAAGCCGAGGGTCTGGAGAACCGCAACCAGTCCCTGCGCAAGCTGTTCCGGCTTCCTCTGGTATTTGCCGCCGCACTGCTTTCCTTTGCACATGGCGCCAACGACGTTTCCAACGCGATCGGGCCTTTGGCGGCGATCGTCGCGGCAGCCCAGCGCGGTGCAGGGGCCGGTGCCAATGTGCCGTTGTGGGAACTGGTGGTGGGTGGCGTCGGCATTTCGCTCGGCCTGCTGCTCTATGGGCCGAAACTGGTGACGCTGGTCGGCGCGGAAATCACCAAGCTCAACCCGATGCGCGCCTTTTGCGTCTCCCTGTCGACGGCGATGACCGTTCTCGTGGCGTCCTGGATCGGCATGCCCGTTTCCTCCACCCACATTGCCGTCGGAGCCGTGTTCGGCGTCGGCTTTTTCCGCGAATGGTATACCCGCCATTCCCGCCGCCGCTACGAATATATCCGCGTGCGGGCCGGCAAGGATATCGACGCACCCGAACCTTTCGAACGCAATGACGAGGAAGTGACCCGGCGCTACCTTGTCAGGCGCTCGCATTTCCTGAGCATCATCGCCGCCTGGATGATTACCCTCCCGGCCGCAGCCGCTCTTGCGGCTCTGTTGGCATCGGCTATGTTTGCCTTGTTCCTTTGAGAGAAGCTCCATGCGCGCCAATTTCCGGATGCAGAGGCTGTTCATCGACGCGCCGCTTGGCCCTGATGAACAGGTCTCAGTCTCCGCCGAGCAGTTCAACTATCTCGCCAATGTACTGCGGATGGAGGAAGGCGCCGAAATCCTTGCGTTCAACGGTCGAGATGGCGAATGGAAGACCAGGCTCACCTTTCCGAGCCGCAAGAAAATCCTGCTGGAGCCGGTTGAACAGGTCAGGTCGCAGCCCGGCGCTTGCGACCTGCATTATCTGTTTGCGCCGCTGAAGGTGGGCCGGCTCGATTATCTGGTGCAAAAGGCGGTCGAGATGGGAGCCGGCGTCCTGCAGCCGGTGATGACGCAACACGTCCAGGGCAAGATCACCAGCCTGGAAAGATTACAGGCCAATGCGATCGAGGCGGCCGAACAATGCGGCATCCTTTCAGTACCCCAGGTCTTGCCGCCCAGGAAGCTCGTGGATCTGCTGGAGGCATGGCCCGAAGACCGGCGCATCGTCTTCTGCGACGAGGGAGACCAGGGCCAGAACCCCTTGCCGATCCTTTCCGCCATCAAGGAAACCAAGCTCGCCCTGCTAGTCGGGCCGGAAGGTGGTTTTTCCGAAGACGAAAGAGCCATGCTGCGGGCGCTGCCCTTCGTCACCGCCATTCCGCTTGGACCGCGCATTTTGCGGGCCGACACGGCAGCCGTCGCGGCACTGGCCGTGCTGCAGGCGACGGTTGGGGACTGGCGCTGAACCATGCCCCGGAAAGGCGCTATTTTCTGAAGCGATCTTGAAAGAAATTCACTTGCACCGCAGCTCATTCCGGTCCAAGCAGCCGGACAATCGTCCAGATCAGGCATTCGACCAAGGTAACTTTCATGGCCCGTGATACCACCGACCAGACCCCGCTCTCCTCGGTATCCGAGCTTTCGGACTACCTGGCGCAGGGCTCGCGTCCGAAGGAGCAATTCCGCATCGGCACGGAGCACGAGAAGTTCGCCTTCTTCCGGACCGACCACAGTCCCGTTCCCTATTTCGGCGATGCCAGCATTTCGGCGCTGCTGAAGGGCATGCAGGAAAAGCTCGGCTGGGAACCGATCATGGACCGTGGCAATATCATCGGTCTCGGTGAGCAATCGGGCATGGGCGCCATTTCGATCGAGCCAGGCGGCCAGTTCGAACTGTCCGGTGCGCCGGTGGAAACCCTTCACGAGACCTGTCGGGAATCCAACAGGCACCTCGCCCTGGTGAAGGAGATCGCCGAACCGATGGGGATCCGCTTCCTGGGCCTCGGCGGCAGCCCGGAATGGACGCTTGAGCAGACGCCGCGCATGCCGAAATCCCGCTACGAGATCATGACGCGCTACATGCCGAAGGTCGGCACAAAAGGCCTTGACATGATGTACCGCACCTGCACCATCCAGGTTAATCTCGACTTCTCCTCCGAAGCGGACATGGCGGCGAAGATGCGGGTGTCGATGAAGCTGCAGTCGATCGCGACCGCCCTCTTCGCCTCTTCGCCCTTCACCGAAGGCAAGCCGAACGGCCTTCTTTCCTGGCGCGGGGACATCTGGCGCGACACGGACAACCGCCGATCCGGCGTGCTGCCCTTCGTGTTCGGGAATGATTTCGGCTTTCATTCCTATGTGGAATGGGCGCTCGACGTGCCCATGTATTTCGTGGTGCGAGACGGCAAGTATCACGACTGCACGCATGTCACCTTCCGCCAATTCATGAACGGAGCGCTGAAAGGTGAGCTTGCCGATTGGGAACCCAATCTCGGCGACTGGACCAATCACCTGTCGACGCTCTTTCCCGATGTCCGGCTGAAGCGGTTCCTGGAAATGCGAGGGGCCGACGGCGGGCCGTGGCGGCGCATCTGCGCCCTGCCCGCCTTCTGGGTCGGTCTGCTTTACGACGACACGGCGCTGGCGGATGCCGATGCGCTGACCCGCGACTGGACGGCTGACGACGTCACGGCCATGCGCAACGCCGTGCCCACCAAAGGGCTTGCTGCCGAAATCCGCAGCAGATCGGTGCTGGATGTTGCCCGCGACGCTGTCGCCATCGCAAAGGCCGGCCTGAAGAGCCGCCACCGCCTCAACGGCGACGGCCAGGACGAGAGCATATTCCTGCAGCCGCTCGACGAGGTTCTCGCCAAGAAGGCGACCATGGCGGAAGACATGCTGGCACTGTATCACGGGCGCTGGAACGGCTCGGTTCTCCCCGTCTTCGACGAATATCAATATTAGAAGAGACCAACGCAGCAGCGGAAAAAGGCCGTTTGCGCCGACCGGTTTCCGGATATAGTGACCTCGTCACCAGATCCGGAAGGAGCGTCCATGCTGCCACTCTTCGACATGATGCTGCAGGCGCAGAACGGCGAAGGCATGCAGGCCATGGCAAAGCAGTTCGGTCTGGCGCAGGAGCAGGCGGCGCAGGCTATGGCGGCGCTAATGCCGGCCTTTTCTTCCGGACTGAAGCGGACCAGCGCCAACCCCTACGACCTCAGCGCCCTGATGAACACGATATTCACCGGAAGCTATGCCCAGTATTTCGACGACGTAACGAAATCCTTCATGCCGCAGGGCATGTCCGACGGGAATGCCGTGTTGCAAACACTGTTCGGTTCGCAGGAGATTTTGCGCGCCATTGCCGCACAAGCCGAGCAGTTGACCGGCATCAGCCAGGACATCTTGGCTAAGATGATGCCCGTCCTGGCCGGGACGATGATGGGTGGCCTCTTCAAGCAGATGACGGGCCAGATTCCCGCCTCCAACGAAGCCATGGCAGCGGCGATGGCACGGATGAACCAGCAATGGCTCGAGGGCCTGGGTCTGCAGCCCAAGGCAGCGCAGCAACCGGCAAGCAATCCGCTCGACAATCCCTTCGCCCAGGCAATGCGCTCCATGTGGGGCCTCGACAAGCCGGAACAGCCGCAACCATCGGGCCAGGCGTCCTTCGTCGACAATCCCTTCGGCAAGGCATTCCAAGACTTGATGGGAGGCGGATTTGCCTTAGGGCAGCCGGCGGCGACCTCTGCCGGCACTTCCAAAGACAAGACGGCAGCCGAAACCAATCCCTACCAGGACATGATGAACAGCATGTTCGATACCGGTCTTGAGGTGCAAAAGAGCTATCAGGCGAATATGGAAGCCATTCTCGACCGCTATATGGGAAGCGGCTCAGGGTATAAGCCTGCAGCGGCCGGCGTAAAACCGGAATAAAAAGAGCCCGGCGCGGATCAACCGGCCGGGCAAGCAGCAGGGCTATTGGCTATCACCCTGCGGGGAAATGTGAGGCGCAGCTCAGCGATTGGCTGGCCGTGCAAAGCGCGTGCGTGACCGTTCCCTGGCTGCGCGTGAAAGAAGTAGTGACGGATCGTCGAGAAGGCCGCTGCGCTCGAGCGCTATGACAACATCGTACCGGGTAATTCCGATATCGTCGAGTTGACGATCATCCATGTCGTGAAGGCTGTTGGCGCTGACACGGTTTCGAAGGGCACGCCATACGGATTTCGTTCGCGACAGCACGAGGCCGAGACGGGTCGTGCCGCCCAAGGGTTCGTGTAGAAGCTTCAGTTCGGCTCCGCATTCGGTCGTGCGCATTGGATTATCCTTTCATCAGGCACGAGTATGGGCGCCCCCTGCCGCGTCTGACGGCAGAGGCTCCCGGTCTTTCTGGCCATCATATTCGGCGGCCGGCAGTGGATCGTGATTTGCAATCCGGTTATCGCTGAAAATCTATTGATCAGTCCAACGAATGTTTCTAATGGTTAGCATCAAACGCTCTGATGGGTGATCTTGTATGTCCGCGCCACTTGATATCGACCAGTTGCATACTTTCGCCGCCATCGTGGATACGGGCAGCTTCACCAAGGCTGCGGATCGCGTGTTCAAGACGCAGTCGGCAGTGTCCATGCAGATGCGCCGCCTGGAAGAGCGCGTCGGCAAGCAGCTGTTTGCCAAGGACGGGCGCGGCAACCGGCTGACCGCCGAGGGTGAAAAGCTGCTGAACTATGCGCGGCGTATTATCCGGCTGAACAATGAAGCCATTGCGGCCTTCGACGACAACCGCCTGGAAGGCACGCTACGCATCGGCACGCCGGACGATTACGCCGACCGCTATATGCCAGAGATCATCGGCAGGTTCGCCAAGACCCATCCCAATGTCGAGCTCTATATCGTTTGCGAGCCGTCGGTGAGCCTTGCCGAGAAAATGGCGCGCGGTGAGCTGGACATCGCCCTCGTTACACACAATCCCCGCCAGCGCATTTCCGACGTCATGCGGACCGAGCCGCTCTGCTGGGTTGGCTCGGCCAATCATCCCTTAAAGGATGATGCGCCCGTGCCGCTTGCCGTCGGTCGGCGCGACTGCCTGTGGCGGCAGCTGGCCTGCTCGGCGCTCGATGCATCCGGCCGGGAGTATCAGGTTCTGTTCACCAGCTGGTCGTCGACTGTGGTCGCGTCCGCCGTTCTGGCCGGCATGGCGGTTTCCGTCCTGCCTGAATCGGCTCTGCGAACCGGCATGAAGGTGCTGACTTCGGCGGACGGTTTCCCGCCGCTGCCGCCGGTCCAGATCGGCCTGATGAAGCGCCCCGGCCTGTCGCCGTCGCTGATGAACGCGATCACCGACCATATCACCGCCTGCCTCGACAATATTTCTCCGGCAGTCATTCCGGATGATCTCGACGGCGATTCCAAGGCGTTTGCAAGATTGTCGCGACCGCGCCTCACCCAGGTGATGCCGGGCTGGTGAACGATTTGCGGCTATAGGCGGTTACCCGGCTTTGCGCGCACGCATATAGGCGCGAAGAACATTCTGCATCTTCGTCAGATGCCCCTTACCGTTGGTTTCCTCATAGAAGAAGTCGAAGACCTCGTTTTCGATCTTGAGATGAACGGAGCGCTTTTCGGGGGACACGAGTTCCGCCTTGGCCCAAAATTCGGCGCCGAGATCCTCCGCTTCGACCGCGGAGGATCGAGATGCCACCTTACCTGTGTCCTTCATCGCCCGGATCTCTGCGAGCGAGGCTTTCCTGATATCTTGATCGGTCATTCCGACTTCCTTTCCATGCGGTGATCAGTCGCCTGACATTGTTGCGATCGGTCGTAACAACGATGAAGCATTCGTCGTCAACTACGCCGAGCGAAACATAGCGAATCTCGCCATAATCAGCCCTGTCGTCTGTGCGTGTCAGCACCGGTCCTTCGAATATCAAAGCCGCATATAGAATATCGACCCCGCGCTCGCGAAGCACCTGCTGCCGTTTGGTCTCGTCCCATTCGAACTCCACCGCAAGCTGCTCCGACTGGAGTAGATAATATACAAAAGTGTACACGTTCGGTGGACATACGCAATAAAAAAGCCGGGACAAAATCCCGGCTTTTCTTGTCGCATATACGGCTGCTTATTCGGCGGCCGTCGGCGTCGCGCTGATCGTGTCGACCTTGTAGCCGTGCTGGCTTTCGAGAGCTGCACGGACGCCTGCCTCGTAATCCTCGTGGATCATCTTGAAGTGGGCGAGCTGGCGCTCGACGATGACACCCGGGACGCCGCCCATCGCGGCCGCGATGTTGGAGAAGAGGCGACCCTTCTGATCGGCGTCGAACATATTGAACAGCGCCCGCGGCTGAGAATAGTCGTCATTGCCGTCGCGGTGGTTGTAGCGGCTCATGTCGCCGTCGATCTTGAGCGGCGGCTCCTTGGCCGAAGGCTGCTCGACCGGGCCATCGACGGAATTCGGCTCGTAATAGGCATCCGGATTGCCGGTTGCCAGACCGCCATACATGTTCATGCTGCCATCGCGGTGATAGTGATGAACCGGGCATTTCGGCTGGTTGACCGGAATATGCTCATAATGGGTGCCGAGGCGGTAGCGGTGCGCATCCGCATAGGAGAAGACGCGGGCTTGCAGCACCTTGTCCGGCGAATGGCCGATACCGGGGATGATGTTCGACGGCGAGAAGGCGGCCTGCTCGATTTCCGCAAAATAGTTCTCGGCGTTGCGGTTGAGCTCCATCGTGCCAATCTCGATCACCGGGAATTCGCCATGCGGCCAAACCTTGGTCAGATCGAAGGGATTGAAGGAGGTGGCTTCCGCCTGGGCCTCGGTCATGATCTGCACCTGGACGGTCCACTTCGGGAACTCGCCGCGGTCGATCGTGCCGAACAGCGCTTCCTGATAGCCCTCGCGGGTCTTGCCGATGATCTCTTCACCCCGCGCATTGGTATAGTGCTGGTGGCCCTGCTGGGTCTTGAAGTGGAATTTCACCCAGAAGCGTTCGCCGGCATCGTTCCAAAGCGAATAGGTATGCGAGCCGTAGCCGTTCATATGCATCGGGTCGACCGGCAGGCCGCGGTCCGACATCAGGATGGTAACCTGGTGCAGAGATTCAGGCGACAGGGACCAGAAATCCCACATGGCAGTTGCGGAGCGCATATTGGTCTTCGGGTGGCGCTTCTGCGTGTGGATGAAGTCCGGGAACTTGTAGGGATCGCGGATAAAGAAAACCGGCGTGTTGTTGCCGACCAGATCCCAATTGCCTTCTTCGGTGTAGAACTTCAATGCGAAGCCGCGAACGTCGCGTTCATGGTCGGCGGCACCCAGTTCGCCGGCAACGGTGGAAAAGCGCGCCAGCATCGGCGTGGTTGCGCCAGGCTGCAGACACTTGGCCTTCGTATAACGGGAGATGTCGCCGGTGATCGACAGCGTGCCATAGGCGCCCCAGCCCTTGGCATGCACGACGCGTTCCGGAATGCGCTCGCGGTTCTGATGGGCCAGCTTTTCCAGAAGCTGGTAATCCTGCAGCATGACGCCGCCGCGCGGGCCTGCCGTCATGGTGTTCTGGTTGTCCGGTACAGGCGCACCGGCGGTCGTCGTCAAAATAGGACGATCGGTCATTAGTATCTCCCTCGATGGAAAAAATCCCCGGAGCCCGAGCGGGCTCAACGGATTGACCATCCCATTCGAGATCGATAATTTCCAATCGTATTTCTTTAAGATCTCGATCGGATAAAATTATCGTGGTGACCCTGCGCCAGATGCGCTATTTCGAAGCGCTCGCATCCACAAGGCATTTTGGCCGCGCTGCCCAACAGGCACATATCAGCCAGCCAGCGCTGTCGGCGCAGATCATGGACATGGAGGAGCATCTCGGGGTCAAGCTCGTCGAGCGCAACCGCAACGGCGTGCTGCTGACGAAAAAGGGCGAGGACGTGCTGGCCAGCGTCCGGGTGATCCTAGGCGAGGTGGAGCGGCTGGAGCAGATGGCTCGCCACGACCGCGGTACGCTTGCCGGGCTGATCCGGATCGGCATCATCCCGACCGTCGCGCCTTATCTCGTGCCCCGCCTCATTCCCCATCTACGCAAGCATTATCCAGCCATTGAGATCGAGCTGAAGGAAGCGGTGACGGACCGGATGATCACCGAGCTTCTCGACGGCCGGCTCGATGCGGTGATCGCCGCCTTGCCGGTGGAGGCGGAAAATATCGAAACCGAGCTCCTGTTCACCGACCGCTTCTATATGGCAATGGCGAGGAACGACAGCGAGGTCCTGATGTCGCCGCTTGCGGAACATCAGGTGGATGCCGAGCGGCTGCTTCTGCTGGAAGAAGGCCATTGCCTGCGCGACCAGGCACTGGCCGTATGTGGCGTGGCCGGCAAACGCAGTCTCGTCAATTTCGGCGCCACTTCCATGGCGACCCTGCTGCAGATGGTGTCCCACGACATGGGCATGACGCTGATCCCGGAGATCGCCATCCGCACCGAGACCGCCCGCAACAATCTGAATATTGTACCTTTTGCGGATCCCGCGCCATGCCGCCAGATCGGCCTCGTCTGGCGAAAATCGAGCGGCCGTCCAGGGGACATGGCCGCTCTGGCAGAAGCGATCAAGGCTTGCGTGCCGGTGCAGGCAGACTAGGCGAGATATTTTTTAAAAAAGGCGGTGGTGCGGTTCCACGCCAGATCGGCCGCCGCCTTGTCGTAGCGCGCAGCCGACGTCTCGTTGTTGAAGGCGTGGTTGGCACCTTCGTAGATATAGATCTCGAATGTCTTGCCGTTCTTTTCCAATGCATCACGATAGGCCGGAATCCCTGCATTGATGCGCTCGTCGAGGCCGCCGTAATGCAGCATCAGCGGAGCCTTGATGGACGGCACGTCTTGCGCCTTCGGTTGCGCACCGTAATAGGCGACCCCGGCACTGAGGTCCGGCGACCTGACGGCGAGATTATTGACGGCGCCGCCGCCCCAGCAGAAGCCGATCGCCCCGACCTTGCCATTGGCGCCGCTCCTCGCCGCCAGATAGACCCGGCTCGCTTCGCCATTGGCAGCGACTTCCTCCGGCTTGACGGCGGAAAACATCTGGCGGGCCTTATCCTCGTCGGCAGGTGTGCCGCCCTGCGGCGACAGGAAATCGACGGCCAGGGCATTGAAGCCTTCAAGTGCCACCCGCCGCGCAACGTCCTTGATGTGGCTGTTCAGCCCGCGGTTTTCATGGATAACGATGACGCTGCCTAAGGATCCCGCCGCCGTCTTCGGGCGGACCAGGTAACCCTTCATCGTGGCGCCGTTGGTGCCCGGATAGGCAACGTCCTCGCTGGTCAGCCGATCATCGGTGCTGGGGATGATGTCGGCCCTGGCACCACTGGCGGCAAGCATGGGCGCGATGGCAGCCGCTGCCGCGCCGGAGCCGGCCAGCGCGGTCAGACGCTCCATGAAGCGGCGGCGATCGAGATGAAGATGAGTGTAGTCGTCATAGGCGTTGATCATCGCCTGGGTGATCTTCGACTCTTCCTTGTCCATGGCTCAGTTCCTCTCTCCTTTGTGTGAGAGAAACTATAGCCAAGCAGCGGCACCCGGAGATGAAACATTCGGTGATCGGCGGCCCGCCGGCTACACATGTGCGTGAGCAGACGGGAGAACCCCTTGCTCCCGCTAGTTCAACGCCATCCAGACGGCGAGCCAGATCCACATGATCATCAGTGTGAAAAAACTCACCAGAAAGGCAGGACGGCGGTAGCGCAGCCGGTTGCTTGTCAAGTGCAGGTAGGAATGGGCATAGCGCGACAAGACGAAGAGCCAGGCGAGAGCGATCGTTGCGGCATTGTCGGCGGTCGAAACGTAGAGTGCCAGGCAGACGGCGTAAAAAAGCACCGGCAGTTCGAACTGGTTCTTCAGGTTGTTGTGGACCAGCAGGCTTTCGAGGGGCTCCTGCCTGTTTTCGCGGAACTGTCCCGCTTCGGCGCTTCCCGCCCTGACGGCCGCAAAACGCCTTTTGGATAAGAGCCAGTAAAGAAAGAAGATCAGCGCGGCATGCGCGATCATCGGCCAAAGCATCGCCTCGGTGGTCAGCATCGATCCTCCCCATCCCCTCGAAAAATGCCGGATCGAGACCGACCCGGCATTCAAGTTTTATGACATGCAGGTCTCCGGCCTGATTATAGGCCGGCGCCCGGATAATTGGGGCTTTCGCGGGTGATCGTCACGTCATGCGCATGGCTTTCGCGCAGACCGGCCCCGGAGATACGGACGAAGGTGGCGCGTTCCTGGAAGTCCTTGATCGTTGCGCCGCCGACATAGCCCATGGCCGCCTTCAAGCCGCCGCCCAGCTGATGCAGCACGCCGGAAACCGGGCCTTTATAAGGAACCTGTCCTTCGATGCCTTCCGGCACCAGCTTCAGCGTGTCGCGCACTTCCGCCTGGAAATAACGATCGGCCGAGCCGCGCGCCATGGCGCCGACCGATCCCATGCCGCGATAGGCTTTGAAGGAGCGGCCCTGGTAGAGGTAGACTTCGCCCGGGCTTTCGTCGGTGCCGGCAAGCAGCGAGCCGATCATGACCGCTGAAGCGCCGGCCGCGATCGCCTTGGCGAGGTCGCCGGAAAACTTGATGCCGCCATCGGCGATCACCGGAATATTCTGCGCCCGCGCCGCCTCTACGGACGACATGATGGCGGCGAGCTGCGGCACGCCGACGCCGGCGACAATGCGGGTGGTGCAGATCGAGCCGGGGCCGATGCCGACCTTGACGGCATCGGCACCTGCATCGATCAGCGCCCTTGTGCCATCGGCCGTGGCAACATTGCCAGCCATGATGCGCACAGAGTTGGACAGTTTCTTCACGCGCGTCACGGCGTCGAGCACCCGTTGCGAATGGCCGTGGGCGGTGTCGACGACGAGCAGATCAACGCCGGCCTCGATCAGCCGTTCGGCGCGTTCGAAGCCATCGTCACCAACGCTGATCGCAGCCGCGGCCCGCAGGCGGCCCTGGGCATCCTTCGATGCATTCGGGTTGAGCTGCGACTTCTCGATATCCTTGACGGTGATGAGCCCGACGCAACGGCCCTCGCCATCCACCACGAGCAGCTTTTCGATCCGGTGCGCATGCAGGAGCCGCTTGGCTTCCTGCTGATCGACGCTTTCCTTGACGGTGACGAGATTTTCCCGCGTCATCAGTTCGTAGATCTTCTGGCTGGGATCCGAGGCAAAGCGCACGTCGCGGTTGGTCAGGATGCCGACCAGGCGGCCGGATTTCTCCACGACCGGAATGCCGGAAATGCGATAGGTCTTCATCAGGCCGAGCGCATCCGCCAAGGTCTCGTCCGGCCCGATCGTGACCGGATTGACGACCATGCCGCTTTCGAACTTCTTGACCTGGCGGACCTCTTCGGCCTGCTCGACCGGCGTCAGGTTCCGGTGGATGACCCCGATGCCACCGGCCTGCGCCATGGCGATCGCCAGGCGGCTTTCCGTCACCGTATCCATGGCCGAGGAAATGATCGGGATATTGAGTTCGATATCCTGGGCGATCGTCGTGGAAATGTTCGTCTGGCCCGGCATGACTTCCGAATGGCCAGGCTGCAGCAGCACGTCGTCGAAGGTAAGCGCATCCGCGCCGGTTGCCGTTTCAATGATGCGTGCCATGGCCAATTCCTTCGATCTAGAAAATGCGGGATACGCTCAAGGGCCGATGGATAGGTCCTGTCGTTCCGGCAATAATTGCTTGGAAGTTGGCGAGGGCTGGTAACACGTTCATGACAGGAAAGGAATAGCAAAACCCGGAGGCCAGAGCTTCCGGGTTTGCATAGGTCTCACCGATCGGATCAGATGTCGAACTGATAGCTCTTGGGCACGAAGCGGTAGCCGGTCTGCTGCTTTTCCGCATAGCCGACAGCCGGGAACGGCATGTGATAACCAAGGAAAGCCACTTTTTCGGTTGCGATCATGTCGAAGACCTTCTTTCGCGTGGCGGCCGCCTGCGCCTTGTCCATGTCGAAGCGGACTTCCCATTCCGGACGCTGCAGCGACAGGACATAATGATTGGCGGCATCTGCCGTCAGCACCAGGCGCTTGCCCTGCGACTCGATGTTGAAGATCAGGTGCCCCGGTGTATGCCCCGGCGCCAACATGGCAGTGATGCCGGACACCACTTCGCCGCCGTCCTTGAGGAAGGTCGTCTTCTCAGCCAGCGGCTTGACGTTGGCGAGAACGGCTTTCTGGTTGCCTTCCGCCGGCGTGCCGGCACGGGCGCCATCGGTCCAGAAATCATACTCCACCTGGCCGGCCAGGTAACGCGCCTTGGCAAAGGTCGGTTTTCCGCCGTCCATCAATCCGCCGATATGGTCACCATGCATATGGGTAATGACGACGGTGGAAATGTCCTCAGGCATGTAACCGGCGGCCGCCAGGCCTTCGATCAGCCGACCTCCCCCTTGCGCGCGGGCCGCTTCCCCAAGGCCGGTATCGAAGAGGACCACTTCGCTTCCCGTGTCGATCAGCGTCGGCGAGAAGCTGTTGACGAACTGGTCCGGCGGCAGGAAATTTTCCGTCAGAAGGCTGCCAACCGCTTCAGCCGGCTGGTTGGTGCCAAAGGTTTCCCCCGGCTTGCCGGAGGGCCGGGCACCGTCCTTGATGACCAGCACCTTGAACCCGCCCACCTTGAACTGGTGGATGTCCGGCGGCGTGACACGATCGATTGCCAGCTGCTTGTTCTCCTGCGCCATAGCCTGCCCGCTGATAATGGCCGGCGCGGCAAGGACCCCCAACCCGGCTGTGCCCAGCAGCGTCCTTCGTCCCATAGCCGATAATGTCATGACTTAAGCTCCCTCCGTTGATCGTGCAGCCCTCACACCGTGGCTTGGGCGCAAGATAGCGTATCTCCGGCCATGAAAATCCACGCTCACGCAGACGTGACCCGAATGTCGGAAAGGTGAAATTCATTCATTGGCATGGGGGAGCAAGAGGTTTAGGAGGGGCCATTCGCGCATTGCGGGCCTGTCCATGAATCGCATCATTCCCCTGATCCTTGCCGTCGCGCTCTTCATGGAGCAGATGGACTCCACGGTGATTGCCACGGCGCTGCCGACCATTGCCATTGACCTGGGCGTCAGCCCGATCACCCTGAAGCTGGCGCTGACATCCTACATGGTGGCGCTCGCCATGTTCATACCGCTCAGCGGCTGGATGTCCGACCGGTTCGGCGCCAAGAAGATCTTCCGGCTGGCGATCATGGTCTTCGTGATCGGTTCGATCCTGTGCGCGATCTCCTCATCGCTCCTTCAGTTCGTGTTGTCGCGCTTCCTGCAGGGCATGGGCGGGGCCATGATGACGCCGGTCGGCCGGCTCGTCCTCTTGCGAACTACCCAGCGCAGCGAACTCGTGTCCGCCATGGCGCTTCTCACCATTCCGGCTCTGGTCGGCCCCCTGACCGGACCGCCGATCGGTGGCTTCATCACCACCTATTTCAGCTGGCACTGGATCTTCATCATCAATGTGCCGATCGGAATTCTCGGCATCTACCTTTCGGGCGTCTATCTGCCGGAGGTTCCGCCGACCAACCCGCCGAAAATGGATTGGGTCGGTTTCGCCTTGACTGCAATCGCCGCCGCCGGGGTGGTTTTCGGACTTTCCGTAATAGGACTTCCGGCCTTGCCGCCCGGGATCGGGATCGGCGCCACCATTGCCGGCATTGCCGCCTGCCTGCTTTATCTGCGGCATGCGCGCTCGCATCCAGCGCCCATCCTCAACCTCAACATCTTCAATGACAAGGCCTTTCGCGCCGCGACGACAGGCGGCACGCTGTTTCGCATTTCGACCGGGGCCATCCCCTTCCTGATGCCGCTGATGCTGCAGCTCGGCTTCGGCCTCAACCCGTTTCAGTCGGGTCTGATCACCTTTGCCGGGGCGCTGGGCGCATTGATGGTGAAATTCGTCGCCCGACGGGTCTTTGCCGCCACCGGCTTCAAGTTCACGCTGATCGCAGCGGGCGTTTGCGGCGCCGCCACCACGGTGGTCAACGGCTTCTTCACGCCGCAGACGCCGCATCTGCTGATCATCTTTTTCCTGCTGGTGGGCGGACTTTGCCGGTCCTTCTTCTTCACCGGTTCGAACGCGCTCAGCTATTCCGAGATCAGCGACGCGCAGGCGAGCCAGGCGACCTCGATCGCCTCAGTGCTGCAGCAAGTGAGCCTGGCGCTCGGCGTTGCCTTCGCAGCCTTCATTCTCGAAGCCTCCTCGGCGATCTCCGGCACGCATCTGCAGCTTGCCGATTTCCACCTCGCCTTTTTCCTAGTGGCGGCCCTGTCGCTGTTTTCCATCCTGCCGCTGATAAAGCTCGATCCCATGGCCGGCGCCGCCGTGTCCGGCTATCGCCGCCGCGGCACGGTCAAGGCCGGCCCGAAGCCGGAACCGGAGCCGGGCGAATAGCCTCAGGCTTCCGACGCAGGCTCGAGCTCAACCTCAGCCTCGACCCCGTCTTCGGCAGGGTCGTCAGAAGGCGTGGCGCTGCGTCCCTTGAAGTGCTTCGCGAGCAGGAACATTTCCACCGATTCCTGGCGCGAAGCACCCGGCTTGACGTGGATCACCTGCCGGAAATTCTGCTTCAGCATGGTCAGAAGCTCGCGTTCCGTGCCGCCCTGGAAAGTTTTGGCCAGAAAATGCCCGCCTTCGGCCAGCACCTCGACGGCGAAGTAAGCGGCAACTTCGCATAAGTGCATGGTGCGAAGATGGTCGGTCTTCTGATGCCCGGTGGTCGGAGACGCCATGTCGGACAGAACCACATCCGGCCTTCCGCCAATCGCCTCCTTCAGCTGACGCGGCGCATCGGGATCCAGAAAATCCAGCTGCAGGATGGTGACGCCCGGCAGCGGGGCCATTTCCAGGAAGTCGATTGCGGCGACGCGAATATCCTCATCCGTGGAGCGGGTCACATTGGCGGCGATCTGCGACCAGCTTCCCGGTGCCGCGCCAAGGTCGATGATCCGTCGCGCGCCCTTGAGGATTTGGTGTTTCTCATCGATTTCCAGAAGCTTGAAGGCGGCACGTGCCCGGTAACCCTCGAGCTTTGCCCGCTGCACATAAGGATCGTTGATATGGCGCTCCAGCCAGCGCCGAGACGACGCCTTGAGCTTGCCCTTCTTGACCCTCTGGCCGAGCTTGCGGCCGGTGCGATTGCTGCCTACGGGTGGTTTGGTCATCGCCTTGATCCTGCCTCTTCAAGCTGGGCTGGGCCGAAACGACGGGGGCGAACCCGCCGCCATACGCCGTCATCCGCCATCATGTCGGTCAGCAGTCCTTCGCGCAGGCCGCGATCGGCAACCCGCATGCGCGAACTCGGCCAGCGGCGGCGGATGGCTTCCAGGATGGCGCAACCGGCGAGCACGAGGTCGGCGCGGTCGGGTCCGATACAGGCATTGGCGGCCCGGTCGTCGAAATCCCAGGACAGAAGCTTGGCCTGCATGGCGGTGACTTCCTCATCGGAAAGCCAGACGCCATCGACCTTGCGGCGGTCGTAGCGGGGAAGATCGAGATGCACGCCGGCGAGCGTCGTGACCGTGCCCGACGTGCCGATAAGATGAAAATCTTCCCCGTCCGGTGCGTCCGAAAAGCCGATCGGCGGGCAATGGAACTTGGCCAACATGCCCTCGACCTCGTCGACCATGGCGGCGAAGACGTCCGGCGTGACGTCGCGCCCGCCATGCCGCTCGGACAGGGTGACGACGCCGACCGGCAGAGAGGTCCAGTGCGTGATGTGGTTGGCGAGCCGGCTGGAACGGTTTTCACCGATGCGGATGACGGCGATTTCCGAGGAGCCGCCGCCGATATCGAAAAGAACCACGGAACGCGCTTCGCGCCCGACCAGCGAGGAACATCCGGAAACAGCAAGCCTTGCTTCGGTTTCCCGATCGATGATTTCCAGTTGCAATCCGGTTTCCGCCGTCACCCGCGCCAGGAATTCCTCACCGTTTTCGGCAGCTCTGCAGGCTTCGGTGGCGATCAGACGCATGCGCCGAACCGGCCTGTTGGCGAGCTTGCTCGCGCAGACCCGCAAGGCTTCCACCGCACGGTCCATGGCGTCGGGAGATAGCCTGCCGCTAGCACCGAGTCCCTCGCCGAGGCGGACGATGCGCGAAAAGGCATCGACGACACGGAACTGGCCGGGCCTGGCGGGCTGGGCGATCAGCAGGCGGCAATTGTTGGTGCCGAGGTCAAGCGCCGCATAAAGATCGTCGCGGTGCTGGGCATGCCTGTCGCTGCCGGCATCGAAGATGGCCGCGGCATCTTCGCCGGAGCGACTGCGCAAAGGCCGGTTCGCTGCTGCCGGGGGTGCGCCCAACGCCTTGGCTGTCGTCGGTGCCGGAAACTTTCCCTGCGCCGGTTTGGATTGCGCCGGTTTGGATTGGGCTAGTTTCGACTGCGCAAGGGGCCGCCCCTGAAGGCCGCGCCCGCCGCGGTTTTTCTTGCGGCGGCTGCGAGCCCGGCCGGCCTCGTCGGCAGGCCGGGCTCCGGCGGGCTGGGCCGGCTGGGTTGCTTGCCCGCCTTCGGCAACGGAGACAGCCGAAGGCGCCACCATACCGGAGCGACCTTCGGCCTGCCTAGATTTCGCGCGGCGTCGCTTGCGCTTGCGCGCCGGGCCGCCGGCTTTGCTGCTGTCGAGGCGTTCGGCCGGGCCGGCCATATCGGCCGGCGCTATATGCGATGTCGACGCCGCATTACGGTTCTTCCCGTGCCGCTTCGCCTTCCGGCGACGGGAGGCTTTGCCCTGCCCGCGCCCCACAGCCGACGCCCCGCCTTCTGGCGGCTTTTCGCCGCTATCGGGGTCCATCACTTTTATGTCCATCTCGCCGCGCAAGGCCTTCGAGGGCATGCCGCTGGCGTTTGTGTGTTTCGTTGGATCAAAGATAACAGCGCAGGCGTCATTCGCCAACGGCTTTTTGCAGGACTAGGCTCCGCCAGGCTCGGCAGATTTTTTTCGCAAAGGGTATTTGCAAGAGCGAAGCGTTTGGGTATAAGCCCGCCACACCGTTCGCGTACCGGGACCGGGACGCTCTGTTGGGGAATAGTTCAACGGTAGAACGACGGACTCTGACTCCGTTAATCTTGGTTCGAATCCAGGTTCCCCAGCCAATCTCCCCTATCTTGCAAACGCGCTAGCACACTCCACCAAATAGCGTCGCGTATTCAGCGGGTTGTACGCTTGCTGGAGTTGGAGAGACTGCTACTGGGACCCAATCGGCGCCATCTTGAGGCCGCAGTCTCTGAGAGGCTTTTCCAGACTTACAGGTTGAGACAGCCGCATCGGCTCCTAATCACACATTCGATGGGAAATTGATTTGCGCTCAGAACGCGGCGACGATCTGGCGCTGTGCCTGCCAGTCGGATGGCATTGGATTTCCCGACAGCCATTTGGTGGTGAGGCCCAGCGGCTGCTCGCCTACCACCACCGACTGGACGATCGCGGGTGCTAGGAAGGCCAAATCGATGATCTGCATCACTCGACGCGTCGAGAGATTTTCGGACTTGGCGATATTCTCGAAGCTCTGCCCCTGTTTGATCGCATCGTAGAATTGCTGGGCCTTGGCGATGTTGCGGGTTAGAACCTCGTCGCGGGAAGTGTTGACAGCGGCGCCAATGATCAGTTTGGTTTCGACGCCACGCTTGCGATGCTGGAAGGTGGTGACGAATGCAAGAACGGCCGGGTTGATTGATCCCAGCGGAACCGAGATCAGCTCGGCGATGCATTGGTCGATGAGCACCAGATCGATCTGGCCTTGCATGATGGTCGCCTGATCCAGACACTTCAGGATGAGGCCAAGATGTTTCTCAGGTTCCGCTGACAGCGCTTCCAAGTGATGATGGACACGGCTGATTTCGGCAACCGATTTGTTGAGCGACAGATCAACCGGCAATCTCTCGATGAGGTGGCGCACGATGGCCTGTGCAATCTGGCTTTCGAGCATCTTAGCCGGAAGCCTCCAGCCCCGATCCATCGTGGTCTTGTCCACCTGCTTTCTGCTGATCACCCGGTTAGAGACATAGTAGCTAAGGCGGACACCATTCTTCTTCGTATGGCTCGGCGTAAAATAGTCGCCTGTGTCGTCATAGAGCTTTCCAGCCAATGGCGCGAACTTGGCAATGTTGCTGACGCCACGCTGGCGCGAGGCAAATTCTGTCAGCTTTTCTTGGACCAGATCCCAGGCGGCAGACTCGATGATCGCCGGGTGATTTCCGTCATGGATCTGCGCCCGATGGCGGATGCGTCCTGCATACACTGGGTTGGTCAGGATGTAGTAGATGTTGGTCACCCCAAACGGTGCCGGTCCGATGACGCCCGCTGGGAGGGCGTCGTGGACTGTCGCCGTTATGCTGCTGTCGATGGTTGCTGGAACACCTTCATCGCCTGAACTTGGCTTTCTGCCACGGAGCGACTTAAGGTGAGGCTTCTCGGCGCTGTCTTGGCGAGCGTGCTTGTACTTCTTGGCACCCTGCCTGGCGCGTCCTTTGGTGCGCAAGCCCAGATCGTTTGCTGCCAACCTTACCTCGTAGATCGATCCCAGCTCGAGATAGAGCTGGTAGATTCGCCTGACCGTCTCAGCATCCTCCTCGACGATCTTGAGAGACCGACCATCCGCCTCATAGCCCAGAGGCACTCGGCCTCCCATCCAAAGGCCCTTTCGCTTGGAAGCGGCGATCTTGTCGCGGATACGTTCGGCCGTCACTTCCCGCTCGAACTGCGCGAAGGAAAGCAGAACGTTCAAGGTCAGCCGGCCCATGCTGGTGGCCGTGTTAAAGGACTGCGTCACCGAGACGAAGGAGGCATTCGCCTTATCGAGGCGCTCGACCAGCTTGGCGAAGTCTGCCAGCGACCGCGTCAACCGATCAATCTTGTAGACGACGATCTGATCGACCAGGCCCGCTTCGATATCCTTTAACAGCCGCTTCAATGCCGCCCGCTCCAGAGTCCCGCCAGAGATGCCGCCGTCATCGAAATACTCGGGACCAGTACCCAGCCCTCATGCTTCTGGCTAGCGATGTAAGATGCGCAGGCCTCCCGCTGCGCATCCAGTGAGTTGAACTCCTGACCCAAGCCCTCTTCTGAGGATTTGCGTGTGTAGATGGCGCAACGCACGGACTTCATGTTCGAGCCAGTCCGAAGAAGCGCGGGCCGGACCAGGGCGTCCCGGTGATCTTTCGAGCGATAGCGCTTAGCGAACCAAAATGCTTGCCATCCATCTGGAAGCCGTCTGCTGTGACCTCGACCTGATAGATCCGACCATTCCACTCCCGCACCAGATGGGTTCCGGCTCGCAAGGTTGCAGGAGAAGGCACCGCTTTGGCCCCGGCCTTTGGTTTTGCACCTCGCTCGGTCTCCTTCAAATGAGCTTTGAGGATGTTACGAACGGCCTTTGAATGCCCTCCGAAGGCGGCCACTTGAGCCTCATAAGCAAACACCTTGCGCATGAACTCCACCGAGACGTAACGCGGTGGTTCATGATCGAACTGCTTGCGCCAGCGCTTAAGGCAGGCCTCGCGATCAAGAGCTTCGAACGACGCCACAGTTGGCGCCGTCGGGATCCTTGCGGCTATGTTCACGCTGCGTCTCCCTCAAGCGAGGTGACTTCGGCCGGTAGCGTCTGCTCCGTCGGCTCCGTCGGCTTCACGACCTGGTAGACCGCCTCCCCGGTCTTCGGCGCCTTGGTGGCCAGGATCTGATGTCCTTGCTTACGCAGTCCCGATAGGGCGGCCCGTACCGTATGCGCCTGCCAGCCCAGCCGCTCGGTCAGCACTGAAATCCGCGTACCACCAGGTTTTGTGACCAGGGCAAGCAGCTGGTCCTTCTTCGACTTGTTCAACTTGGGCCGAAGGCCAGCAGACGCTGCTGTCTGAGCTTCCGTAACATTTTCATAATTCGGCGATGCCATTCTAATCTCCACTCGTTCAAGGCCAGGAATATCCCGCCTTGCACTGAGTGAAGCCCGGAACTCGGGCTCAGGCATCTGCCAATCGTTGGCTTCGCCATAGAAGCACTACCGCTTCCTTTGCGCCGCAAGTCCAGCGGAATAGCTGACGCAGACCCTCGCTAAAATCGGCCGAGTTAGAATGGCAGATTTGGGGCCGGAAGCGGACTGTCGGCTTTGAGAAGCAAATTGCGGATAGTTGCTAGTGCCGATCGTCAAGTGCGATTTTCAACGCCACGCGGCGTTCAGCATACAAAGGTTGAGATACTCGTCAGCTTCGGAGATGCAGAAGCCCGTCTACTCCTGCCTCCGCTGCCCATTTAATTATCAGGATAATGCTGACGATGAGTAATATTATCATCTGGACGCTCGTGATTCGCTTACACCAGTGCTGGACGACTCTCCGAAAATAAGGAAGGTTATCCTTAGCCCACCAGGCTTCTCGCAGGATTGTACCGTGACCTACAAGACAATTTATTTGACCGGCGCGCCGGCTGCGGGCAAGACGACGGCAGTCAATCTGCTCTCGCAGAAGAGCCCGAGTACATTGGTGTGGTCATACAGCGAGCGGCTGCAGCAACACCTAGCCAACCGAGCGACGAACGTTTCGCAACAGATAATGCGAAGCCAATCCTCTCTTATGATCACGCCGGACGATATTTTGGCAGTCGATCGACAGCTCCTTTCTTTTGTGGAAGAGCACCGCGGTGCAAGCGATCTGATTATCGACAGCCATCCTGTGACCAAGGAAAGTTACGGCTATCGCGTCACGGCCTTTTCCTTGGACCAGATCATGGCGTTAAAGCCGGATGAGATATGGATGCTGTTCGCATCGCCGTCCCAGACTGTGGAGAGGATCGGTACCGATGCACAGGGTCGCCCTGCACCGAGCCTCGATGAGGCTCTCCTACATACGTCCATCCAAGCCAGCGTGGCAACGGCGTATGGTATCCTGACCGGTCGACCAGTTTACTTTTTCGACTCCAACGTCGACGCGGGCGCGCAAGCCGAGAGGATGGCAAAGCGGCTAGGCTGAAACAGGCAAGAAGGGGGGAGCATGCGACAACCGGTGGATTTGAGGGCCGCAATCAACGCGGTCTCGGACGTGGTTCAGAACCGACCGCGGCCCATCAGGAACTTCGACCAGATCTACATGAAGTCCGGCGACATGGTCGTTCAGTCGGAGATTGTTGCTGATTGGGCGGACGGCAAAAGGCTGGCCTTCATCGGTGATGGGGACGCCATCAGCGTTTGCGTCGCCTACCTCAGGGTAAAAGGCATCCTTGATTTTGGACCCAGTCAGATCACCGTGTTTGACTTCGACGAGCGGCAGGTCAACGCGGTTCTTCGTTTCGCCGATTTGATGGGCATGGGGGAGCTGCTCACGGCCCAGCTGTACAATTGCCTGGATCCGTTCCCGGCCCACGACAAGTTCGATTGCTTCTATACCAATCCCCCTTGGGGAGCGTCCAATGGAGGCGACAGCGTCAACGTCTTCGTTGAGCGGGGAATGGAGGCAATCGGCGGCATTGGTGACGGCGTTGTCGTCATCGCCGACGACGACACGTTGGCTTGGCCGAAGGAGGTACTGGCCAACGTGCAACGGTTCGCGTCCGACCGAAACTTCTACGTGTCCAAGATGCAGCGTAAGCTACACGAGTACCATCTCGACGACGCCCCGGACCTCAAATCCTGCAATCTTTTCCTTAGTTCGCTGCCCAGTGCCCAGCCGCTGGCAGAACCAAGTGTCGGCACCCCGCCAGAACGCATGGCGCACTTCTATGGCTCTCGGAAAGCACCCACCGTGCATTACGTTCGTGCGAAGCCGCGACCGGACTATGGGATGGCATCCGATGAGGAGTATACTTTGGAGATGTTGGAGACAAACTCATGAACCAGATCATCCAGCCAGGCGCCGGCATCCTCTTCATGAAGATCGGCAAGCACGCCAACGAAGATCTCGCCAGCATCATCAAGCGAAAAACCAAGGAGATTGATAACGCCGGCATCGCCATGTGGGGTTATGGCGGAAGTACCTGCCACCCGAGTTCCATGGTTCAACCATTCGCCGAATCCTTCGCGGCGCAGGGCAAGCCGATCCACTTGGTCATGGAAGCGATGAACTCGCAGCACTTCGCAGAAACCGCTTCGGCGAAGGAGTTCTCTGTCGATGGCGTCAATTGGCAAGACATCCCCGCCCCCATAAACGTGGTTGGGTCAAGGTATGCGCTCGTCATCAAGAAGCTCCATGAAGAGCACTTTACCCTGCCGCTTAACCAGACCCGCATTCCAGTGGGTCGCAGCCAGGGTAAGATCGGCAACAAATACATTCAGGGCCGAGTGGACAAGGCATGCCTCGAGGTGATGGATGAGCCCGTCCTAAGCAATGAAGAAGTCAAAGAGCGTCCAATCAGCCTCGTTGCCGAGCTATTCGCCCCTTATGCCGTCTTCCTGCGAGGCTATCGGGATCAAGCTGTCTGAGGGGATCATGAGTCTGCCGGCGCGAGATCGCAGATCAGCGATATAGCTTCGTAGCCCCTGCATCACCTGCTCCTCGCTAACGCTTGTCGAAGAGCATGAGAAGCACATGGACAATGCAGTGTCCACCGAGCGGCAACTGCACACGCCGGAACGCATCTTGGCCAAGCCACCCGCAATAGCCGAGGCAACTGCCTGTTCCAAGCAGGCCATCCGGGCGTTTGCCTCGGGCGGCGCGATCGACGCCAAGGCCACTAAAGCTCGTTTATCGCCGGTCACCAGCAGGGGTGCCCCACGTCGAAGGAGTATGGCAACCAATTGACTTTCGCCCGGATCCAGCTCCAATCCTAGACGCAACGCGTTGTCCTCGAACTCAGCAGCGAGTTCGATCTCCTCTTCGGTAGGCTCTAGTCGCAGGACCTTTGCGAGAAGCACTTCGAGCTGCTCGGTGGTCACTTCGTGATTTGGTATGGCCCTGCTCTTTCGCGCCTGACGGCGTAGGGAAAAGCTCGCCACTTCCAGCAGTGCTGGAGGAGTCGCGCGCGAAGTCACCTCGAGTAGGCGGCCGGCAGCAGCATAACTGCACATCTTGAGGACGACGTCGTTATCGAGAAGGACCGCTTCAAGCATCTTCTAGCTGCATCAGGTTTCGCAGGTAGTCCGCTGCGTCGTCATTTATGAGGCTCCAGTCCAACTCGCGTTCCGCGATCGTGTTGATGAACGACCCCACATCGCCAGGGCGGCCGTAAATGAACCTCAGGGCCGACATTGCAGTGCGCCAGCGATTGCTGCGGTAGGCAAGGCACAGCGCCAGTGTTCCAGCTTCCACCCGATACTCATCTGCAGCTTGCATCACCGCGTTGGCCAGCGTGGGCGCGTTGTAGGACTCGACATTCGTCCGAATGTCCGGATCGGTGGTACCCGTGAGCACCGTGAGCCCAAAGGCATCGGCCTCGTTTTCCTCGGTGTCTCGATCTGTCGCCTGAGCCGGGTCCTCGATATCGATGAGAGCAGAAACTCCCTTGAGATGATTGGCTGCGATGTGGCCCATTTCGTGCGCCAACGTGAAGGCTGTGGGTGCGGGGTAACTGGCTTGCCGACCGATGAGGATAGCGTGTCGCCCGGCGGCCTCGACCACCATCGCATGCATGGACTTCGCCGCTAGAGGAAACACTTTGAGCTGAATGACAGGGACGCCGAGACCCCAACATGTTGCCAGCAAGGTTGTCAGATCTACGAAGCGTCGATTGCCTAGGATCGTTTCGCGTAGGCCCAACGCGTCCATCTCGGACAGGCCTGGGCCAGGGGCTGTCGCACTGAGCACAAGGCGACCAACGGATACTCCAAACGAATTGAGGATGCTCTGCTGGTCGGCATCCTCGGTGCCGAGATGCTTGAACCTCGCAGTGTCCTTCCAGACAAATTCGACGCGTTCGCCAAGCAGTGCCTTAGGAGCCAGGCCCAGCTTTCGTGCGAGCGCAAACCGCAATTCTGTCCTGCCAGATGGACTGGCAGCGATGTCGTCGCTCCACCATGACGGCCATGCTGCGTCAATGGCTGACTTGCTAAGCCCCGCCTTTCGCAACTCAGACATCAGCTTCGATGTATCAGGATCCACCGCACTGCCCTCCACCGGTGCTGCGCCCAGCCACGACGCTACGACGGACGATTCTAGATGAGAAGCCCTTCGTGCCTTGCCCCTCCGGGTGTTGTTGGCTCCCCGCGGATCTCAGCCACTAGAGCAAGCCAATCAGCTGCATCTCCATCGAAACGGCTGGCCATCAAGCCAATCCTCTCAGCGTCGAGCATCGCCGGATCCGTGACTTTCACCCAATAGCTGCCAACCAGCCGCGCCTGAAAATTGGCCTCGTAATCGGCCTGTTCGGACATTTTGTCCACACGCCGCAGGAGCGAGGTCACTTGCGAGGCTCCGACCGGAGCACCGGTTCCCGATGCGTTTCGGAATGCGTGGTGGTCAAACCCCTGCCCGCGCTGGAACTCAAGAGGCGTCTCCGAGAAGCACATCAAAGCGTAATGTCGCTTCTTCAACCCCGCATGATCACCTCGGCTGGTGACAAGAACATTGGCGGGGAGATCGCGCTCACCCCCGCTGTGGTCAATGTACCGGCGCCAAACCAAGGTGATATACGGCGTCAGGTCGACAGCTTTGGGCTTGCTCTTCATGAGCGAGAACACTACCGGCACGTCCCGACCAAGACGCGCCAACGAGCTGATCATGGACGACGGCGCATTGCCCACGCCCCACATGAACAACCCATTGCCCGCCAGCCGCTCGCGCTCCTTCCGAGCGATGATGGTGGCAAGATCCTGCCCTGCCTCGGCCTGCATCTTCGTCCAGCAAACCAGCTCCGACCGTTCGGTCAACGGTTCCAGATCATAGGCTTCATGGCCTGAGGTGTACTGCAGCATGTTTAGATTTTTCCCTTTGGCGGAATGCATCCCATGCCAGCTTCGCCGAAGCAACGTCAAACTGCAGATTGAAGGGCCGCTCCGACGTGGAAAACTCCATAAAGTGCTGCGCGGGCAACGTCCCTTTCTGAGAAGTTTGAAAAGATCGTTGAGCAACCGAAATGAGGGCGCGCTGCCGTCTTGGCGCGGCCGCCACCTGAACGGCGGCTATCTCAGTCCCGGAGCCTGTAAGCGAGAGCGCATGAATCCGCCCCGTGATATTCGGGGTCGCAAAGATCGTAGTCCGTCAATTGGTCATTCTCGGCTGCGGAGCCGCATTTGCCCACATAAGACCTATCATGATGAGCCGGCACGACCGTATAGCCGGCACACTACGAGCAAGAGACTTCCGGCGCCTGGGTTTCCGCCCAGATTAGATTGTCGAGAAGAATTGAGCTCCCTCGTGTGGGATATTTTGTCAAAAGCCGGTACGACAAGTCATCATCGTCTCGTAGCTGGAATTTACCGAAATGAATTTGTGGTAAGGCGCCGTTGCTAAAACGCATTACGAGCTGATAGCCACTGAGGTCGGCGTAATGTTCACGCGCAGAGCAATACCATGCCACTTCCTCTACGTCGGCATCACGAAAAGCTGACGTCAAATCCATTGCCCTTGCTTGCTCTGGCCAGCAATCGTAAAATGTTGCTAGACCTTCGAGGCCGGCCCGCGAGTAGGAATCATACCGCAGGACCAGGCGTAGAACTTGGTCCTGACTAAACATGTCACCAAGGCGTTCGACGGTCGCAACGATCTGCGGGATTAGCTGCGACGTTTGCCACAAGCCGGGGTTTGACCCCAGGCCGACCAGAAGCTCTATGATCTTCTCTGCTGTGCGGAGCCGATTTGGAGCTTCGATATCATCCAGTAGTGCAAGCACACCCCTGAATAATTTGATCTGCTGGCCGTCGCTAGCGGCAACGTCCGCCAGCTCCCTTAGAGCGAGCACCACGGCTGACGCGTGTTTTCCTGATACGACGTCGATAAGTTCGTGGTCAAGGCCAGTTTCGAGCGTTCTATGAAGCGGTATATGCACAGTGATGGTTGCATTGTCAGGCGATGACGTAAGGCGTTCTTCGTGTTCCAGCGCCCAGGACTGGAGCCAAAGCCACCAAGCCGAACGCGTCGTCACGTCCACATGCACAAGTATGACGGGCAACCGGAACTGCAGCGCGTAACTTAGGAATGATCGTTCAAGTACAACGTGGACCACCTGTCCGCGCACGTCCGCCGACTCGGTCGCCTTAACCTGTAGTTTTAACAGCTTGCCTGCGGGGCGCTGTCCTTCGCCTTCGGCTGGCGCATACTCGGCTTCAAAGTCAACACCATAGTCAAGGTCCTGAAATCTACACATCCAATGGGGATGCGCATCCACCTGTTCGCGAACCTGATTCTGGCCTTTGTCGCCAATTTTTTGCGAACGGGTCCGAGCTGGCACGGAAACCTTCTATTACGTGAGTGTGTCTAAATCACTGATAGCACCAACATACATGCCGGCCGGTACCCTGCTACTCAAACACATCGGAAGGATTGTAGCTGGACAACTCGCAGCGCTAGTTCAAACGTCCGTTTTAGGCAAGTTCGGAGTCGGTCGGAACGGCCGGTATGAAGGCGCGAAGCGGCTGTCTGCTCGAATCTAAGTGATGAAGAGTCTGTGAAATCGTTTTGAAGAGGGTCACATGCCGCAATATTTCGTTGCCATACACCGTTCCGATGACTACCAGCCGGCCGTGGCAGAAGACGAAGCCATGGCGATTGCTATCGACGTGCTCAACAATGAGATGGTTGCGGCTGGTGTACGGATTTTCGTCGGCGGGCTGCATCCGGCGCGCAAAGCCCTATCACTCCGCGCCCAGCCTGACGGCGGAGTATTGGTCACCGAAGGCCCGTATCTGAATACCAAAGAACATGTGGGTGGGTTCTGGGTGCTCGACGTTGCCAGCCTCGACGATGCGCTGACTTGGGCGAACAAAGCCGTCATAGCTTGCAGAGCTTCAGTCGAGGTGCGCCCATTCCACTAGGCCTCTATGGTTATGAAGGGCGGGCGCTTGTGACGGAAGTCGGGAGGTAGGTCCCCTCTCGCGCTCTAAGCTGACATCATGAGCTGACGCGCACTAAACCGCCATCAGCTCAAGATCGATCACTTCGTAGATATTCTGCCGTCCGAACCACCCTTCCATATCTGAAGCCAGCGCAAATGAGCCTTTCCGTGCAGAAATGCTCATGACGTACGACGGCTATTAGCACGTCTGCGCCATTCCCGAATCGGCCCGAAGATGACATCTGATCCCAGATCACCTCCCGCGATCAATGCGCGGGAGGTGATTGTTTGGCTTTATATGTCGCCTTTACGTGAAGGTCGGCGGGCGATCCTCGTCATGCACCCTGCGTGTGCTTGTACTTTCGAGCAACGCTCATCACCCTCGCCCCATAGAGACGCGCCGTTTCGAGATCGCCCACCGACATTTCATCTGGAGCCGCGTCAGCGTCCGACTGCGCCATCGGGCCAATATATGATCCCATGCGGTTGGCATCGTCACGTTTAGACGCTTTCACGTTCGATGGCTTGATACCCAGGCTCACCCATAGGCCACCATGCTGCCCGGAAAGAAGGACAAAGTACTGCAGCGTGTTCAGCTTATCGCCATTGAGGCTGGCGCTGTTGGTGAAGCCGCCAAAGACCTTGTCCTGCCACTTCGCCGAAAACCACGGCTTGGAGGATGCATCTGCGAATTTCTTAAACTGCCAGCTCGGCCCGCCCATGTAAGTCGGCGAGCCGAAGATGATGGCGTCGGCAGCATCTAACGCCGCCCATCCGTCGTCGGAAAGGTTGCCCTCGGCGTCAATTGCAAGAAGCGTTGCGCCAGCACCTTCTGCGACGGCCTCGGCCATGCGTTGAGTATGGCCGTAGCCGGAATGGTAGACGATGACAGTGCTTGCGAAGGAATTTAATGTCGTCATGGCTGGCTCCTTATGCCGTGATTATACGCGTCGCCGATGGCGTCGGTGCGGTCCTGATTTGTTGGTTGTGATGATTGAAGCTGGCGGTTTCCTCCCGCTGCTATAATGCGACCTGGACGATAGCTGCGATGATGAGCAGCAGCAGGAACACCGATGGCGGCGGGATATGGCGGAAATCTCGGGCTCTAATGACAGCGAGGATTGCGGTGACCATGATGCAGGCTCCAAGGGCCACGCCGATCGCGAAGGTTGGCCGCAAGATCAGTAAAACTGCCGTCAGGAATTCTAAGATTGCGGTGATCCAACACCACCACGGTGGAAATCCGTAACGAACAAACTCGTCTCGAACAGCCCTGCGACCAGACGCGTTGATGACAGCGCCGAGAAGAAATGCGGCTGCGGCCAGGAGCGTCGCAGCATTGCCGACTGACAGCGATATGAAGTTGATCATTGAACATCCTAACGGTGACACCCGCGAGTAGGGCGGCATCAGTAGCAATGTTAATAAGTCTAGCAGCGCTAGATTGTCACTCGTTGCCTTAAAGTATTTATGCCGCTATTAATCTTTTTGACGAACGAAGGTGATGCTATGGGCATAAATGAACGCAAAGAGCGGGAGAAAGCGGAGCGAGAGCAGCGGATCATCGGCGCGGCAAGAATGCTTGCCGAAAAAGACGGCTGGACCGCGGTGACCGTTCGTCGACTTGCTCAGGAGATCGAATACAGCCAGCCCGTCCTGTATGCCCATTTCGAAAACCGCGACGCGATTGTCGGGGCGGTCGCTCTAGAAGGATTTGGGGAGCTAGGGCCGGTGCTGCGGGCATCGGTCCGTCGCGGCGCAAGTCCGGCGGAAGCAATGGAGGACGTTGCTATGGCCTATCTGGAATTCGCATTTAAGCGGCCAGCTTTGTACGAAGCCATGTTCGTCCTTCCGAGCGGTCTGCGGTTTGCAAAGTCCGATACACCTCAGTCCTTGCGCGACACGTTCAGGGCCATGATGGCCGTCGTTGAGCCATTCTGCGCAAACGCTGAAGTCGCGACCGAAGCCTTCTGGGCTACCCTTCATGGTCTAGCAGAACTTGAGCGCCACGGTCGGATAAGAGCGGCGCTCCGCAAAGAGCGAGTGACTCATATCGTTGACATGCTTGCGCGTAGGAGTTGACCTACAAACCACCAACGACCTTTCGACACACCTAACACGACTTGAAGTTAATTGAGCGGTTTACAGCGCTACAAGGTTGCTTGGTGACCTTCGATATAGAAGCTAATGCTCAAAACAATGCCCGCTGTGGCGCGGATCGGAAGACGCATATTAGCTCGGAGCAAGGCGTTTCACGGCAGGTGAGTGGGCTCGTCGAGAACAATGCGTTAACGTGATCGTGCTCGGTATTCAGTGCATCATTTTCGATCTGAACGGCTTCAATTTAAAGTCGGTCTGTCATCGAGTGCGTTTTGCTGTACCCGACCTATTCGAGATCGAGTACAGCAATTCGCCGGCTCCCTAGACTTGCCGCAAGCCGCCGTCGACGCATAGTTCCGCACCGGCGATGTAGCTCGCATCATCGCTCAACAAGAACAAGGCGGCCGCAGCTACTTCTGAAGGCCGCGCCATACGACCCATCGGGATCGGAGTAACAATGGCCGCACGCGTGTCTTCCGCGACAGCAGCCATCATGTCCGTATCCGTTGGGCCGGGTGCAACGACATTCACCCGAATACCTTTGGGTGCGAGTTCTGCTGTCCAGGTTCTGGCATAGGATCGAACGGCCGCTTTGGTTGCGCAGTAGGTTCCGTAACCCGCGTAACCCGCGTTGCCGGCTATGGACCCGACGAGGACGACCGAGCCGCCTTCTGTCATTGCGGGAAGAGCTGCCTGGAGGCCGAACACCATTCCGCGGACGTTGACGTCGAAGTGGCGGTCGAAGTGCTCTGTCGTAATCTCGGCGACCTGCGAAGGCTCGGAAAGACCTGCGTTCAGAACAAGTGCGTCGATACGGCCGTATGCTTTGCGCACATTTTCGACAGCAACGACCATGTTTTCCGGAGAGCTTGCGTCAGCGGTAATACCGACCACACCATTGCCGATGTCTTTGGCCGCCTTTTCGGCATCTTCACCTCTACGACTGGTGATGAAGACATGTGCGCCTTCGGCAGAAAGTCGTTCTGCAATAGCCAGGCCGATACCCTTCGCGCCGCCGACGACCAAAGCCACCTTGTTAATCATTCGAGCCATCGTAAATCCTTTCACTGAATGGTCTCGTTATGATATACGTTGGATATCTGATATCAATTACGCACCTGGAATAGCCTAGATATGGACGAGTATACCGACCTTGAAACTCTCTCTCATCGCGCGCTTTGCGACATGGCGCAGGTTCGTCCTGTGCTCGACAAGATCGCTGACAAATGGACGATCCTGATACTGACAGTGATCTGTCCGAAACCTGCGCGCTTCAACGAACTCAAGCGGCGTCTCGATGGCATCACTCACAAGGCTCTGGCCGATGCCCTGAAGAGACTTGAGCGGAACGGTCTTGTCACGAGGACGGTGCTACCAACGCAGCCGATCGGCGTGGAGTACGCAATTACTCCGCTAGGCCATTCCCTGCGGGAGCCGTTTGAAGCCCTGTGTGCGTGGGCAGCGGCCAATGGCGACAAGGTCGAGGCGGCCACGCTACACTATGAAAACACGGGACATCGTCGCTGACAATGTTGCTGTGTCCACTTTAAGGGCGCAAGCTGCCCTTTGCCCCGTTGCAGGTCAATGGAAGTTCCTCGACTTGACCTTGAGCCTATCGATATGGAGGTCAGGGATATAGATGTCTCGGGTCGGCGTCACGGGCTTCGTGTTATCGCGTGGGTCAGGCCCGCTTCCGTGCTTCGCCCCATCCCCACGCCCATGCGGCAGCGGGAAGTCGCCGCCTAGCTCGCCGAGGCTTGCGAGGTCGCTCGAGAAGTCGAATAGGCGCTGGGAGACGAGATGCACGACCTCGCCCTCGCGCTGTATCCTGCCATGGATCGCCATCATCGAGGCCGACATGACGATCCGCCGCTGTTTCTCGAACAAGCTCGGCCAGACCACGGCGTTGACGATGCCCGTTTCGTCTTCCAGTGTCAGGAACATGACGCCCTTGGCGCTGCCGGGCCTTTGTCGGACGAGGACGAGGCCTGCCGTCCACAGCCATCGCCCGTCGCGCTCCGCCATTGCCTGGGTGCAGGTAACAATTCGCTTTTTCTTCAGCTGCGGGCGCAGGAAGGACACAGGATGTGACCTTAAGCTGAGACCGGTATGGGAGTAGTCCTCCACGACCTCCCTGCCCTCGGTCATCGACTTAAGCGCCACTTCGGGTTCCTGCATCTCGGCGACGACCCTTGCTTCACGCTCGGCCGCGGCCGCCCAAAGTTCGAGCGGCTCGTCGCGCAGCGCCTTGATGTCCCAGAGTGCTTGACGCCGTTCCAGCTTCAACGAGGCTAAGAAGGCATCAGCCTCCGCGAGCTTGACGAGCGACGCCGTTGGCACGCCGGATCGCCGCCACATGTCATCGGCACTCTCGAACGGCTGGTCGGCTCGGGCAAGAACGATCCTCGCAGCATCATTGAGCGGCAGCCCCTTCACGACCCGCATCCCGAGCCGAACTGCAAAGCGGCCGGGCCTTCCGGTCTCCTCCATCGTGCAGTCCCAGCGAGACCGATTGACACAAACGGGCCGCACCTCGACGCCGTGGTTCCTGGCGTCCTGGACTATCTGCGCGATGGAATAAAAGCCCATCGGCTGGGAATTGAGGAGCGCCGTGCAAAACACATCCGGATGATGGCACTTCACCCAGGAACTTGCATAGGCAATGAGAGCGAAGGAGGCGGCATGGCTTTCGGGGAAGCCGTAGGAGCCGAAGCCTTCGAGCTGGGTAAAGGTGCGCTCAGCAAAGTCTTGGCGGTAACCGTTTTTGACCATGCCGTCGACGAGCTTGTCCTTGAACCTGGAGACCCCGCCTGTGAACTTGAAGGTGGCCATGGCACGCCGAAGCTGGTCGGCCTCGCCCGCACTAAATCCCGCACAGACCATCGCGACCTTCATTGCGCTTTCCTGGAAGAGCGGCACGCCGAGCGTCTTGCCGAGCACCGCCTCCAGCTCCGGCGTCGGATATTCCACTTTCTCCTTACCTTCCCGCCGACGGAGATAAGGATGCACCATGTCACCCTGAATCGGACCGGGCCGCACGATGGCAACCTGGACGACGAGGTCATAGAAGGTCCGGGGTTTAAGTCTTGGCAGCATCGCCATCTGGGCGCGGGACTCGATCTGGAAGGTCCCGAGCGTGTCGGCCTTCCTGATCATCGCATAGGTCTTCGGGTCCTCCTGCGGAACATCAACCAGGCCCATCGGCTCGTTCTTGTGCTCGGCCAAAAGTTCAAAGGAGCGCGCCATGCAGGACAGCATGCCGAGCGCCAAGACATCGACCTTCATGAACTTCAGCGCGTCGATATCGTCCTTGTCCCATTCCACCACCTGGCGGTCGTCCATGGCGGCGGGCTCAATAGGAACCAGATCATCCAGCCTGTCCTGCGTCAGCACGAAGCCACCGGGATGCTGTCCAAGATGGCGTGGCGTGCCCATCAGTTGCGAGGCAAGGTCAAGCGCTAAGCGCAGCCGGTAGTCGGACGCGTTCATGTTGTTCTCGGCGAGCTGCTTATCCCCTATACCATCCTTGGACCAGCCCCAGACACCAGAGGTCAGTTGACCGATTAGGTCCTCTGGCAAACCCAGCGCCTTGCCGACATCCCGCAATGCGCCCTTGGTTCGGTAGCGGGTGACGGTGGAACAGAGGGCCGAGCGCGAGCGGCCATAGGTCTCGTATATCCACTGGATGACCTCTTCGCGCCGGTTGTGCTCGAAGTCGACATCGATGTCTGGCGGCTCGTTGCGCTCGGTGGACACGAAGCGCTCGAACAGCAGGTCACCCGTCTCCGGATTGATCGAGGTGATGCCGAGACAGTAGCAGACGGCGGAGTTTGCCGCTGAGCCCCTGCCCTGACAAAGGATGTTCTTCGACCGGGCAAAGCGGACGATGGAGTACACGGTCAGGAAGTATGGCGCGTAGTTCATCTTCCGGATCAGGTCGAGTTCGTGCAGGATCGCCTTACGAACCTTGTCCGGGATGCCTTCCGGATACCGCTCGGCGGCTCCCTCCCAGGCAAACTTAGCGAGCGACTGCTGGGCATCCAGGCCAGGCACGATAGCTTCCTCGGGATACTGATACTGCAACTCGCTCATGTCGAAGCGACAGCGCGCGACGATCTCGCGAGTCCTTGCCAGCGCTTCTGGATAGTCGGCAAACAGGCGGTGCATCTCTTCAGGCGCTTTGAGGAAACGATCGGCATGCCGCTCACGGTCGAAGCCGACGCTGTCTATGGTAGTACGGTTGCGGATGCAGGTGACGATGTCCTGGAGTTGGCGGCGGCCGGGCTCATGGAAGAGCACGCCGTTGGTCACCACCGTTTTCACCTTGTGGCGCTGCGCCAGGTTCGACAGGTTGTGGAGGCGCAGCCGGTCATTCGGGCGACGCCGCAGGCAAAGCGAGACATAGGCCCTATCCCCGAAGATCGCCGCCAGTTTGCGGAGCTGGCCTGCATAAACATCGTCGGCTTCATCGGGAACGAGGATCGCGATTAGGCCTTCGCTGTAGGTCTCGACATCGGAGAGGTCTAGGATGCATTTGGCCTTGCCGCCACGGCTTTTGCCGAGCGTCAGCAGGCGAGTGAGCCTGGAATAGGCGGCCCGGTCCGTTGGGTAGACGAGCAGAGACATCCCGTGGGTGAGGTCGAGACGACAACCGACCACCAGGCGCACACCAGTGGTCTTGGCTGCCTCCCACGCGCGAACGATGCCAGCCAGCGAGTTGCGGTCGACGACGCCGATGGCCTCGATGCCCAGCACCGCCGCCGTGGCAAACAGTTCCTCCGCCGAGCTTGCGCCCCGCAGAAAGGAGAAATGCGTCGTCACCTGGAGTTCTGCGTAGCGCATCATCCGCCCCTAACCAAAGATGCCGTGCAGGAACCACTTGTGCGAGCCCGTCCCGATGTCGACACCGTCGCCAGCGCGAAAGACCCAGAGCCGCTCACCCTGCTCGTCCTCGACCACGAAGTAGTCGCGCACCGCCTGCATCTCGCGCGGCCGCAGCCACCATTCGCCGAAGATACGTTCCGGCCCATCGGCACGGACGATGCGGCGGCGCTTGCCTCGCCAGGTCAGGACCACCGGCGGCTGGTCAGGCAGCACGGCCATGGTCTCGATCTCTTCCGGATAAGGCAGCAAGCGTGACGGCCTTGGCCATTTGGCGGCCCAGTGAGCACCGGTCTCGATTGCCGTCGGGCCAATACGCTGGATGGACCGTTCGGGAACGTCGGATGCCAGAGGCGCGATGCGATACAGGCGTTGTCCCCGGTTGCCGAGGATGTCGACAAGCGGCGTCACATCCACCACCTCCTCCTCGACCAGAGCGCTTGTGACCTGCTTTTCTTCCAGCGGCTCAGCGATCACCGCCACCAGCACCAGCCGCTCGATACCAAAGCCCGGGTCGATCTTCTCGATGCGGTCGCAGAGCAGCTTTACCAGCTGTGCCGGATCACGCACGGGCTTGGCGAGCCCTGCTCGAAGACATTGGCGGGTGTTGTCAACACGGTGGATGATGAGATCGGAGCGCCGGACACCCAGCCCCCGCTCCTCAAGCTTCGCCGTCAGTTGTGCCACCAGCCGCCGGACATATTTGGCAATGGTTTCTGCCGCACCGATGGGCTCCTGGAAGTTCCTGGCTACCTCCACCAGCTCCGGCGTGCGCAGTGGCTCAATGGGTTCTGCGAGACGACCGAAGAGCTGATCGAGGCGGCGACCGACTTCTGAACCAAAGCGCAATGTCAGTGGCGCTTGCGGCAGTGCCGACAGCTCGCCAACGGTCTCCACTCCGAGCACGCGCAAAGCCCGGATCGTGTCGGGGCCAAGCCGCAGACAGTGGATCGGAAGCCCGATGACTGCCTTCGTCACGTCGCCTCGTGGCACCACCACCGTCTCGGCGCTTGTTAGCCGCGCCAGTGCATGGGCTGCGCCCCAGCTGTCGGCAACAGCGGCACGGGCGGTCAGGCCCCTGCCGCGCAACCCATTGACGATGCCGGAGATCAGCAGTTCTTCGCCGCCCTGCAGGTGATCGGCTCCTTCCGTATCCATGACGATGCCATCAACACCATCCACGGCAACAACCGGGGAGTACCGACGTAGCGCCCATAGCGCCAGCCGCTCGATGGCTGCGCCATCGGCGAGCGGATCGGCATCGACCATCTGGAGGTTGGCAACCATGGCCTGCGCCTTGCTGGCGGGCATGCCGACCTTGAGCCCAAGCTTGCGGGCAGCCGTGTCGGCCGCCGATATCCAGCGCTTCGAGCCGCTCCTTGCAATCACCACCAGCGGCTGGTCAACCGGCCCGGCTCCGTCGCCATGCCGACGTATCCGATCCGTCGGCAGATACGGGAAGTAGATGGACACGACCCTTGGCATCACAGGCTCCTAACTCGAATTCAGCACACTCGCCTGCTTTTACGCGCATCAGTTCCGCCAGCCACCGCGCCCGTCCAACGCCTGCAACGGGCAAGGCCTCGGACGGCAGAACGCTGATGCGCCAGCGTGTGGTGGAGGCTGTCGGCTGCCCATAGTCGGAGGCCTCCGTCTGCCGCCGCCACCTCCTGACCACCAATCCCATCGTCCCCGTCTTCTCGGCAGCCAGCTGCAGGCGACGAGACGCCGTCATCGGCAACCTCACCAGCTCCCCGACAACCGCCGCCAGTCCCCCAAAGGACAGGCCTTCTTCCATGGAAGCGAGCACGTCTTCTTCCCGGTCCGCCTCGCAATAGATGACGCGGTCGGGGTGAAGCCCTGCCTGTGACAGCGCTGGCGCAAAGAGGTCCGGCCGGGTCAGGCACCACAGCACCTTGCCCTTTGACCGCGCCGCTATTCCCGCAGCAAAGAGGGCAGCGGCTGCGCCATCCACCGTCCCTGATCCGCCACCTGCAACCTCATGCAAGGCACCATAGGCAAGCCCGCCGCCTGGCAGACGCTCATCGATATCGGGCACACCGAAGGGCAGGATGAGCGCCTTGCGCGACACGCTGCCTTCCAGATGGGCGATCCGGTCTCTAAGCTCCTCGACAACTCGTGAGGTCTGGGCATGCGACATCGTTCACGACCCTCCTCAAGGTTCGCGTGGCACAGGACTTCATGTCCCAAGAATGTTGATGTTCTGTTTCTGTTCCGCTACGAAAGAAGAGTCAAGCGGAGTCAAACAGGACACTATCTCGGCATTTTAGCGCCCGTGAAGATTCATGCTGCTGAATCAGCTTGGTAGATGGCCCGCAGTGCTCTCCAAGACTCCAGAAGATTTTTTGCTGGTCTTCATTTGGACACTGAGGACTTTTGAATTGCCGATGCGAGGAAGGACATGACAAGGAGAAACCCAAAGCCCTTGGACCTGAACGCGACGCTGCGGCAGGTGCGGGACATCGTGATCACAGTTGAATGCGCGGCCTGTGGCCGCTCGGGCCAGCTTGACCGCGCTATTCTCCTGACGAAGCATGGAGCGGCCGTCACCTTTGCGCGGTTGCGCAGGATGGCGGCAATGGGCTGCGACCGCCTGGTGAGCCTCGATGGCGACCGCTGCCAAACACGCTTTCCGTGCCTGGACGGGGAAAGCATAGTCCGATGATCGACGCGATGGACGGAGAAGAGGATTCAGCCGAGGAGCCACAGCCAAGTGCCGTTGGCGTCCGGAAGATTATCCATGTCGACATGGATGCTTTTTACGCCTCCGTCGAGCAGCGAGATAATCCCGAACTTCGTGGCAAGCCTGTGGCTGTTGGGCATGGAGAGGCGCGCGGTGTCGTTGCGGCGGCAAGCTATGAAGCGCGCAAGTTCGGTGTCCACTCCGCCATGGCATCCGTGACGGCACTGAGGAAGTGCCCGGACCTCATTTTCGTCCGACCACGGTTCGACGTCTACAAGGCAGTGTCGATGCAAATCCGCGAAATCTTTGCCGAATACACGACGCTAATCGAACCACTCTCCCTCGACGAAGCCTATCTTGATGTCACGCAGAACTTGAAGGGCCAAGAGATCGCGACCGAGATCGCGCAGGAGATCAGGGCGAGGATCAAAAAAGTGACAGGGTTGAATGCGTCGGCTGGCATCTCCTACTGCAAGTTCCTCGCCAAGATCGCTTCCGACCTCAACAAACCGAACGGCCAGGCGGTGATCACACCAAAGAACGGGCCCAAGTTCATGGAGGCGCTGCCGGTCAAGAAGTTCCATGGCGTGGGACCAGCAACAGCCGAGAAGATGCACCGGCTCGGCGTCGAAACAGGCGCCGACTTGAGGTCAAAGTCTCTGGAATTCCTGGTCCAGCACTTCGGTAAGTCTGGCCCGTACTTCTATGGCCTGTCACGCGGGATCGACGAGCGCCAGGTCCGGTCGAACCGGGTCCGCAAGTCGGTGGGGGCGGAAGACACCTTCCGCAACGACATCCATAGCCTCGATGCGGCGGAGGCGGAGATCATTCCGCTGATCGACAAGGTCTGGCGCTACTGCGACGCCAACGACATCCGCCCACGGACGGTAACGGTCAAGATCAAGTATGCCGACTTCAGGCAGGTCACCCGCAGTCGGTCGGCAACTGCGCCGATCTCTTCGGCCGCAAGCATCCAGGACATCTGCCAGGCGGTCCTGGCGAGCGAGTTTCCGAGCGCCAAGGGCGTTAGGCTGTTAGGCGTCACCCTTTCGTCGCTTCAGCGATCAGGCCCTGAGGTCGCCAGTGAGCAGTTCGACCTGGGCCTGTAAGGCAAGCAGGCGAAAGAGGCGTTCTTGCGGATTCATCTTTAGAGTCATGAACATGGCGACGCCTAGCTGCTGAGGCCGCGCAACTCCTGAATCAACCTAAGAGCCGAAACTCCTAAACCCTTGAAATTAGATTCATTTCGAGTCGGAACGAATCACTTCGATTCCGATTGAGTCGCTGGTCAAGTGATTCGGAGTACAGCGTAATGGCAGGTCATCGTGCACAGTGGAAGGGCTTCATAAAATTCGGTGAGGTCTCCGCCGGAGTAGCTCTCTACACGGCGGCATCTACATCCGACCGGATCACGTTCAATACGATTAATACGGAAACCGGGAACAGGGTGAATCGCGGCTTCGTGGACAGCGAGACGGAGGAACCAGTTCCGAAAGAAGCCCAGACCAAAGGCTTCGAAATTGAGAACGGCCAGTACATCATCATCGACCCCGAAGAGGTCGCGGCTGCCATACCCGAGAGCAACAAGACGCTCGAGATCGAGGCATTCATACCCTGCTCTGATGTCGACGACGTCTACTTCGACAAGCCGTACTATCTCACCCCGGACAAAATGGGATCCGATGCGTTCGCCGCGTTACGCGACGGAATGCGCAAGTCCAAGGTCGCAGCGATCGCCCGCACAGTGCTGTTTCGAAGGATGCGGACGGTCTTGATACGGCCGCATGGCAAGGGCCTGATCGCCACCACCCTGAACTACGATTACGAAGTCCGGTCGTCGAAAAAGGCTTTCGACGATATGCCGAAGCTGAAGATCGAAGGCGAGATGCTCGATCTTGCCAAGCACATCATATCCACGAAGAAGGGCGAGTTCGACCCTGCTTCGTTCGATGATCGGTACGAAGCTGCCCTCGCCGAGATGGTGAAAGCGAAGATCGACGGCAAGGCGCTGCCGAAGCGGAAGGCGGTCGAGGTTTCAAAGCCGAACGATCTGCTCGCCGCTCTTCGTGAGAGTGCGGGCATGACGAAGGCCGCCGAGGACAAGCCGAAGCGCACCGCGGCCAATGCCAACAAGGGCGAAGGCAGGCAACGCGCCGCGCGCGGGGCTGTCGCAAAGACCGCTTCTTCGAAGGCTGCCCCGCAGCGCAAGGCGAGCTAGGAGATAGACCATGGCGTTACGTCCCTACTGGAAAGGCTACCTCAAGCTCTCGCTGGTCACCTGCCCGGTCAACATGACTCCGGCGACCTCGGAAAGCGAAAAGGTCCGCTTCCATACCCTTAATAAGGAGACAGGCAATCGCGTCGTCTCCCAGTATATTGACTCAGTGACGGGCAAGCCTGTCGAAGACGAGAACGAGGCAAAAGGCTACGCCCGCGGCGAGAACGACTACGTGATCCTGACCGACGACGATCTCGACGCCGTGGTGTTGGACACGGTGAAGACGATCGACATCCAGAAGTTTGTCCCTTCTGACAGCATCGAGTGGGTCTACCTTGAGAAGCCCCATTACCTGATGCCCGACAACGCCGTCGGCAACGAGGCCTATGCAGTGATCAGGGATGCGATGAAGGCCGACAAGGTGGTCGGCGTGTCGAAGCTCGTCATAGGCCGCCGAGAGCGTGCCGTCGTGCTGGAACCCCGCGACGAAGGCATCGTGCTGTGGTCACTCCGCTTCGGCGACGAGGTCCGGCCGGAGCAGAGCTACTTCGAGGATATCGATGACGAGGCCGATCCGGATCTTGTTCCGCTCGTCCAGTCGCTCATCAAACAGAAATCAGCGCGCTGGTCGCCGGACATGGTCAGCGATCCTATCCAGGAAAGCCTGCTGAAGCTCATTGCCGAAAAGAAGAAGGCGCTCAAACCTGCGAAGAAGTCGGCAAAGTCCAAGGAGACGGCTGCGCCGGCTTCGAACGTCATCAACATCATGGATGCGTTGAAGAAGTCCCTCTCCGACGAACTGAAGGGCCGAAAGGCGGGCTGACATGCTAGACGACACCGAGATCACGCTTTGCGAGCCAGCGCCTGCTATCTATTTCGAGAATGGTCGGATGGTCGTGACGGATCGATCCAAGTTATGGTTTGTCATCGTAACCTGTGAAGCGATGAGGGCTACCGCTAATCCGCCGGAGAAGTCGCTGAGACGACTGGTCCGATACTCTGAGTTCTACCGCGAACTTGCTGCAGATGCGATTCGGCGCGGAGAGGATGTCGACGGCAATGTCTGGGTCCGTGAGAGCGATGTAGTCCGTGCCCGACCCACTCATCTGGAGGCAGGTTTGCATCAACGAGTGACGGCTCGACTGTGAAGTCCGGCTCTACTTTATTCGCCGGACAGCCGCATCACCGCTACTGAGGCTGAATAAAACTGGATGGACGACAGGACCTCGCAGTTAGCGTGCGTAATGGCAAAGGCAGCTATTCGCCATCGCCTGATAGTTCGATCAACTTCGGGGAGGTCCGATGAACCTTATCCAGATATTACTGCCCCCTGACGGAGAGCAAAAACTTCTAGTTCGCTATCTTTCTACCGCCGTCTTGTTCGCGTCGCTTGCCGTTTGATCAGATGATTAAAGGTAGCAGAACATCAAAGACGGCGAGGCCGTATTTCGACAGCACGATGCAATCCCTTCACGTCAAGTCTCTGAGCTGATTTTGGTGGCGCTCTGCGGTGCAGGGCCCTCCAAAGTAACGCCATCCGATCCACGCATAGAGAAGTAAGCCGCCCCCAACATCAAGATCATCCCGCAGATGTCCAGGATGGTGACTGTTTCACTGTTGAAAACGACGCCAATGGTGACCGCGATGACCGGCGACACAAAGGCGAAGCTTCCCGCTCTTGATCCGACGTCGCGGATCAAGCGCATATAGATCGTGTAGCCGATAAGGGAGCCGAACACGACAAGATATGCCCACGCGGCAAAAGCCTCCCATTCCCAGATTTCGGTAAGCGACGCGGCCGCCCCCTCCTCGAAGATCAGAGACCCTAAAACCAGGACGAGGCCCCCGATCAGGTTTGTCCAAGCAGCTATGTAGGCTGACGACTGAGCCGCCATAAGCGGACGGGCAAGGATAGAACCGAACGCGGATGAGATGGCGGCCCAGGTCACGGCGGCCGCTCCAAGGATTGGCAGCCATGACGTCCCTTCCTCGCCGGCCGAAACTGTGTCGGGAAGAAACAGGATTGATAGCCCTACGACACCAATGGCCACGGCTGCAAATCTTGCTGCGCTCCAAGCCTCCTCACGAAGCCCTATCGCAAAGCAAAGTAGTGCGACGGGAGTCATGGACATCTCGAGCACGGCAGCCGTCCCTGACGAAACGTGGTTCATCCCCCAGAACATTGGTCCGTAGCACAAGGTAATGGAGAGGACGCTCACAATCGCAAGCCTAACGCCGCTCTGCCGGTCGGGAAGCTGTAAGCCGTCACGGCACGACAGTATCACAATCAGCAGGATCCCGGCCGCCGTGAAACGTGTCCCAGCAAACATGACCGCGGGTACACGTTCGATGCCGATCGTGATACCTATCCACGTGGTCCCCCAGATCAGGCACAGTGCCAGGAAGCTGCTCAGATCTCGGTGGAACATCGTTGCAGCCCTGTAACGGTTAAAACTGCTTTATACCGTTTCAACACCATCGAGCAGGTAAGGTTCCCGTGAAGTGGAAATCATCCCAGCCAAACCGATACGCGACCTTCGTCTCCTTGGCGGACACCCGGTGTTGGATTTTGTAAACACGGTCGACAGCCGCCGCGACCGGTGGGGGCCAGATGCGCTACAGACCTGCGGCGATCTGCTCGAGTGGATGTCGAGACTGGAATTAGTATCTGCTGGCTGCTCGATTAGGCTCGCCAAACTGGCCCGCGCTCATCCAGAAGAAGGACGGGAGGCGCTGGACGAAGCTAAGGCGTTACGGGAGGCTATATACCGCGTCGCGCTGTGCGAGATTTCGATGAGCGATGCGGATGCCGCTGATCTTAAGCTCATCGAAGACGGAGCTAAGCGATGGGCGGCAGCCCAAAAGCTTACCCTATCCCCATCTGGCGCAATTGTCTGGTCGCAGGAAATCAGCCACCTAAGCGCAATCACAGCGAGACTGGCATCGTCTGCGGTCGAACTTTTCATTGCACGTGAACACCGCCGCCCAATCGGGGAGTGTCCAGGGCGAGACTGTGGTTGGTTGTTCATCGACCATTCCAAGAGCGGGCGTCGCCGCTGGTGTTCGGACGAGACATGCGGAACAAGCGCACGAGTCCGAAAATATCGGGCCAAGCATTCTTAGCGGTAAGCGGCTGCCGCTGATATAGCCAAGTGCAGTATGCGCTTGAACGATGTATGTCCTTCTGAGAACCTTGCAATGAAGGTACCATAAGATCGAGGGAGCATCTACGGTCCCACGACCGCCTCCGGAGCAGCCCTCAGTTCCTCCACCCCATGCGGTTTCGACAGCAGCGCCGTTGGTGACGCGTCGTTCAATGTTGGACCATGGCCCGCACCCGTCGCAAAGACGATGTCGATGTGCGGCCAGCGGTGGCGCACCTCGCGGCAGAAGTCTTCCCCTGCCATCCCAGGAAGCCCAAGGTCACTGACGACGATATCGATGGCCTCTTCCTCTAGGTGTAAGAGGGCCTCCTCAGCAGATCCAGCCTCAAGCACCTTGCACCCGAGATCGAGCAACATGTCGGCGGTCGACATTCTGATCAAGACATTGTCCTCTACAAGCAGGACCCGTTTTGCACCCACTGTTGTGGGATTATGTTCAGGTGCCGTTTTTACGAACAGATCCCTTACCTGTTCAGCCTGCTTCGTCTGCCTGCCGCTGTTTAGGACCTGCCGGATCTTGCGCGCCATCGCCTCGCGAGAATAAGGCTTTGACAAGAGTTCCACGCCAGGATCGAGCCGGCCGCCATGCACGATCGAGTTCTCGGTGTATCCCGACGTGAACAGGACCGCCAGGTCCGGCATTCTTTCCTTGACCTGACGCACACCCCGCCCGTCAACTGCCCGAGACATTGTCATGGCCCAGATGAACGGCCGCAAGCTTGCAGATGAAGCAAGAGCGTCCAGACCAGGGCTTCCGGTCGTGTTCACCACCGGCTACACTCGCAATGCCGTCGTCCATAACGGTGTTCTCGATCCAGGGGTCATTTTTCTGCAGAAGCCTTCCTCGCTCGGTGAACTGGCTACGAAGCTTCGGGCGGCGCTGGATCAGCAGTAAAGAAGACGCTAAGGCGTTAGTTAGCCTTCCCACACCAACGGTTGACGTTGGTCGCGGCGTTAGCGTGGGCCGTATGGCTTTGTCAGCAGTCCCGTCAGCGGCTGCTGACGGGGCATGTATTCCCCCGAAGCGACCAACTCTTCAATCAAAGCTTTCTCAGACCTACCATTGAGCATGAGTCTGTCGCTGAAGTAGCGTGCCCCTTTAGAAGGTTCAGCGATAGCTCCCAGGAACTAGGTACGGTTCGGATTGACCACCGCCATGTTGCTGCACCATACCTCCGACCGGCTCACCCCGAGTATAAGTTTGGCTGACGCACCCTGCGGCGCAGGCCAACACGAGCATAATGGCAGCAATGCGAATAATGGGCTTCTTCATTGAAAACTCCTTAGCGGGCAAGTACGAGTGAAGCGTGATCATTTAAATGCTGCGCTTGGCACCCTTAGCTCGAAGAAGTGGGAAGCGCCTTGGGTGCTCGCAAGGCCGCCGGGCGCAGACAAAGAGACGGTTCACAAGAAGTTCAATTAGGTCTATATTCTCAGGTTATGGATGCGGGAGCGGAACCGTGAGGTGAAGAACTCGGTTTTCCGGTCATGGGCTTCTTCATAGAGGACAGTAGATCTCTCTAAGACCTGGCGCGAAGGCAGGCAATTTCAGGAACCACCATGCAAAGCGAAGAGACATCTATCGCAATCGACAACCGCAATGACTATAAATTATGGGCAATCGAACGCGCCAAGGAGATAGTAAGTCAACAGGGGACAGGCCTTGCGCTGGCTGTGCGGGATGGAGAAGAGGAGATTATTCGAACGGCTGGAAACGCTCTGGGATCTGCCATTACCGAGGCCCTTATAGAAGTCTTCGACGGGTTGTTATCCGAAGGATAGCTCCTGCTCCATCCTGCCTCGTGGGGGTAGATCTCGTCCGCTCCAGGTATCAACTGGCTCAATCGCTACCCATTCGGGGATGAACGCCCTCTATCGATATCACGCAGCACGTTTTCTCTTCTTGGCCAGCCGCTTGATGGCCTGTTCGAGAGAGCGTTGGCTGTCACAGTAGTCCTCCCATGCATCGCTGCTCTTGATCAAGCCTGGTACGGTCCTGATCGTGAACCGCTTAGGATCAAGCCCTGCCTTCACCTGGCTCCAGTTCAACGGCATCGACACTGGTGCCCCAGGCCTTGCCCGAGGAGACAGAGGAGCAACGGCCGTCGATGTCCGGTCGTTGCGGAGGTAATCGAGGAATATTCGTCCCTCTCGCTGAGCCTTGGACATCTTGATCAGATAAAGGTCGGGATTGTCCCGCGCCATTTCCTGACAAACGTCATGGGCAAAAGCCTTGCCCTCGTCCCAACCGAGTTTCTTTCCTTTCGGAACGGACAGTGGTGTCACCACATGCAGGCCCTTGCCGCCAGTGGTCTTGCAGAAGCTCACGAGGCCCAACTCTTCAAGTCGATCGCGGACTTCCCGCGCTCCCTCGATCACTCTCTCAAAATCAACGTCAGGAGCGGGGTCAAGATCGAAGACCAGCCGACCAGGAACCTCCGGCTGATATGGCTCGCAGTTCCACGGATGTAGCTCCACTCCGCCAAGCTGAGCGATAGCGGCAAGTCCTTCAACCTGATCGATCTGCAAGTAGGGCTTCTTGTCTCCGGAAACCGAGACCAGCGTCAGCAAGTTCGATGTCCCCTGCATGGCATGACGCTGGAAGAACTGCTCGCCACCAATGCCGTCGGGCGTGCGGATGATCGAACACGGTCGTCCCTTGATATGGTCGATCACCCACGGTCCTACAGCTTTATAATATCGCGCCAGATCTACCTTCGTCACCGGCTCACCATCGCCAGCGTCAGGCCACAGGGGCTTGTCCGGGCTGGAGATCAAGACGCCCATCACGTCGACCTTGGCGCCCTTTCGCAAGCTCCTTGGCTTCGGCACCTTAGGCTTGTCTGTTTCCGGGTCCGGGACCTCGACTTCGGCGGGCTCTGCTGGCAAGTCAGCTTCGACCTCCGCCGCTGGCTTGTCCTCTCGAAGGCCCTTGAACGATGCCTGGCGGACCTGGCCATCCGCGGTCCAACCTGCAAACTCGATTTCTGCGACCAAGTCCGGCTTCAACCAAACAATGTCCGGGCTTTTCTTGGGCGCGCTGATGCCGGTGAAGGGAGACTTTGACGCCTTCATCTCCTGAAGCTTTGGCAGAAGCTTGTCGACGACGCTGGCACCATAACCGGTCCCCACGCGGCCGACATAGACAAAGTGATCGCCCCGGTTCACTCCCACCAGCAGCGACCGAAACTTCCCGTTCGTCGTCGCATAGGCCCCAATGACAACCTCGTGCCCGGCGCGACATTTAGACTTCGCCCAGGTGTCGGTGCGGCCGGACTTATAAGGAGCATCGGCTTGTTTGGAAACGATACCTTCCAATGACAGCCGGCATGCGGATTTGAGGACGGCATCGCCCCCAGTCTCGAAATGCTCGACGTAGCGAAGACGCGGATCCTCGCCCGCGTCTGAAAGCAGTGCCGCCAGACGCTCTTTCCGCTCGGTAAGTCGTCGTTCGCGCAGATCTTCTTCACCATCGAACAGGAGGTCGAAGGCGAAGAAGACCAGCTGGTCGGTCTTGCCTTCAGAAAGGGCTGCCTGAAGTGCCGCAAAGTCAGGAGCGCCGTTTTCATCGAGGGCGCAGATTTCGCCGTCGATGATAGCGTCAGGTAAATTGGAAGCAGAGGCGGCGATGGCTGGATATTTCTTTGTCCAGTCGAGCCCCTTGCGAGTTTTGAGCGTTGCTTCGCCGCTGACTACCCGCATTTGAATGCGGTAGCCGTCGAATTTGATCTCGTGCAACCAGCCCGCTGTGGAAGGAGGACGAGTCAATGTCTCGCAAAGCTGAGGCTCTACAAAGTCCGGCATGGCCGAGTTTTGGGGCTGAGCTGGCTTGGCTCGCTTCTGGCCTTTGATCCCAGTGTCGCGTTCCTCGGCAGCCAGTCCGTGGTTACTGTCCCACACCGCATCGGCTTGAACGTCGCCACCCTGCATCATGAACGGTTTTGGCTTCTTGCCCTTCCCGGACGCGATTGCTTCCATCGTCCGGCCGGAGGCGACGGAAGTCGGCTTTGCTTCCAAAATGGCCGCGCCATCCGCTTCAACGGAAGACTCGTCTTTATGCTTGATCAGCAGCCAATTGGTCCGCTTGCCGCCATCCCGGTCGTGGCGCATGCGAACGAGCACGAAACTGCCCTGTAGCCGCTCTCCCTCAAGCGTGAACTTGAAGTCGCCTTTTGCCAGCGCTTCTTCTGGCGTCCTGCTACCTTCCGGTTCCCAGTATCCACGATCCCACAACATGACCGTGCCGCCGCCATACTGGCCTTTCGGGATCGTGCCTTCGAAGTCGCCGTAGTCCAGGGGGTGATCCTCGACTTCAACCGCAAGACGCTTGTCCTTCGGATCAAGGGAGGGACCCCTGGTTACCGCCCAGGATTTAAAGACACCGTCAAGTTCGAGCCGGAGGTCGTAATGAAGGCGCGTGGCGTCGTGCTTCTGTATCACGAACCGGCGTCTGTTGGATGCCTTGACCTGCGCCTCACCACTTGGCTCAGCCGTCTTCTTGAAGTCGCGTTTTTCGCGGTATTTAGACAGATTGTCGGCCATGACGCTTTACGATCCCTATGAAGAACGGATTCCAATGCCGTCCATCGGACATGGTTCCGCAGGCGGATCAGCCGTCATCGCAACTGATCATCGACACCATCCGGACGACGATATAGCGAATTAGGGTGCCCGTAATGATCCAGAGGATCTGCCTCCGTGGATGGACCCTCGGCGAGCACTTGTGCAGTCTTCCTTATGGACCGCCGACTGCGTTACCTGTAGGGCCTGTTACTGATTTCGGAACTCTCAGGCGGTTTAAAGCCGAGACACTCGAGTCAATCTAATACCGTGCATAGAGTTTGGATCTTCCCGCTTTCATCGGGGATGATTTGGAGCCGCGCTTGCCGCAAACAGTCGACGATTTCTCTAATCGCATCTTGCGCAGCAGGGTCATTCATTTCTTGCCCCCAGTCTGCGACAATGCCAACCGCCCCGTCGAAACCTGCTTGGTAGCCCTGCGCAAAATCTCCCTGTGGGGTCGCGGTCCCAGCCGCCTGCTCCGGTACCTTTTGATCCCGCCATGCGACACCTGCTTCCCGTATCCTTCTGAGCGACACGGATATGCCGTCCGCCGCGGCTGATACCGCAGCCCGAGCCGATGCATGACCGGTCATTGTCTCGTGGTAGACCAGAACTGCTCGCTGGACGTCTCTTAGTGCCTGGCGATAGCCGCGAAGAAATGGAGGCATTTGCGACATGATGGACCTGGTGACAAGCTTAATCCAATGAGGCTCAAGCCATTGCGTCACACTGCGTCGACATTGGGTCCGTCGATTGGCCACACGGGTAAAGCTGTATGGCCGACCGAGGAATAAGGTTGCTTGCCCAAGCGCCTGATTACCAGATCGGAGCGGGACCGATCATCCGCTGCAGCTTGATCGCAATGGCTTCCACCGACAGTTTGCCGCTCTTTGCCTCAGGGTAAAGAGCGATCATTGCCGGCAGGACGCGCTGCAATGTCGATATGACGGTCTCGACGGGAGGAAGCCGCCAACCTCTCGGCTTTGATTGGCCAAGTGCCGCCCATTGCTGATGGCTACGCTTCAGAAGCTCTCGCTTTGTCACCCCCTCGTACCGCATCAGTTCCATGGCGATTTGCAGGCTGGATTTTTGGAAACGCTTCGGCAAAGCGTCGTTCAATACCTGCACGACCAAGAGGGCAGACGCCTCCGCGGGATGGCTCGATGGCTCTTTGTCAGCCTCAGGTGTTCGAGGCCCCAATCGCTCCTCTAATGCTGCCTGTAGGATAGCAGCATCTCGCCGAGCGCACTCTCTTTTTACCCTACGCAGATCCGTCTCGTCGAACGGGCCAATCAATTCGTAACCCACCCCCTCCTCCACGACGATGTCATCGGGGTGCGGAAGCACGGTGTCGAGATCCTGGCCGCGCTTGCGAGCCTCGTCCAGAAGATGCTGTTGATGGGCCTTGAACCTGTGCCCGAAGGCCACCTCTTCATCGACCTTCTTCTGTTTAAGCCGTTGCGCCATGTTGATCTGGTAGATGGCATTGCTGATCGAATGTTGCCCACCATTGGCAGCCATCTGCATCATTTTGCGGGTGACAACCTCATCCATCCGCACGGTGTCGGAGCGGCCATTTCCGCTAATGGTGACCTCCCGCGCAGCTTCTTTCAGCAAGGCCTCCTGCAATGGGGTCAGCTTGTCCCGGCTATCGTTTCCATCATTACCCGCGCCGCCGCGTCGGCCTC